>NZ_CP081987.1:400000-2650000 GCF_023038235.1 Shinella oryzae
ACCGGATTTGATCTCGAGAAGCTGGTCTTAAAGATGGACTGCAAGCGAGCCGCTCGGCGTGGCTCCGATAAAGCATGTCCATCGAACACGTCGATGGCATCATGAGTTGATTGGATTGTAAAAGGTAGTCCAATCGCCTTCTAGCGAAGGCTAGTGATGAGCATAGACAATGAGAACGATTAAGTGTCGTAAGGGCAATTGGTGGATGCCTTGGCATGCACAGGCGATGAAGGACGTGATACGCTGCGATAAGCCGTGGGGAGCTGCGAATGAGCTTTGATCCATGGATCTCCGAATGGGGAAACCCACCTTAAATGCTTGGAAAATCTGTTCTGTTGGCTTTTGGGCGAACGAAGTCGAAGACTTCGCAAGGCCAGAGGCCGTCGCCGGTTATCCGGCGCGCCGTCCGCAGGCAGCGATCTGTAAAGATCGCGACGGCCGTGAGGACAACAGTTCAGGTTTCCAAGCATTGAAATAAGGTATCTTACCTTCGAATACATAGGGGTAAGAAGCGAACGCAGGGAACTGAAACATCTAAGTACCTGCAGGAAAGGACATCAACCGAGACTCCGCAAGTAGTGGCGAGCGAACGCGGACCAGGCCAGTGGCAATGCTGAATAAAGTGGAACGGAATGGAAAGTCCGGCCTTAGCGGGTGATAGCCCCGTACACGTAGAACAGGCATTGTCCTTGAGTAGGGCGGGACACGTGAAATCCTGTCTGAACATGGGGAGACCACTCTCCAAGCCTAAGTACTCGTGCATGACCGATAGCGAACAAGTACCGTGAGGGAAAGGTGAAAAGCACCCCGACAAGGGGAGTGAAATAGAACCTGAAACCGGTTGCCTACAAGCAGTCGGAGGCCGCAAGGCTGACGGCGTACCTTTTGTATAATGGGTCAACGACTTAGTGTAACTAGCAAGCTTAAGCCGATAGGTGTAGGCGCAGCGAAAGCGAGTCTGAACAGGGCGATTGAGTTAGTTGCATTAGACCCGAAACCGAGTGATCTAGCCATGAGCAGGTTGAAGGTTGGGTAACACCAACTGGAGGACCGAACCCGCATCTGTTGCAATAGATTGGGATGACTTGTGGCTAGGGGTGAAAGGCCAATCAAACTCGGAGATAGCTGGTTCTCCGCGAAATCTATTTAGGTAGAGCGTCGACCGAATACCCTCGGGGGTAGAGCACTGGATGGGCTATGGGGACTCACCGTCTTACTGATCCTAACCAAACTCCGAATACCGAGGAGTACTAGTCGGCAGACACACGGCGGGTGCTAACGTCCGTCGTGAAAAGGGCAACAACCCTGACCTCCAGCTAAGGTCCCCAAGTCATGGCTAAGTGGGAAAGGATGTGAGGATCCCAAAACAACCAGGATGTTGGCTTAGAAGCAGCCATCATTTAAAGAAAGCGTAACAGCTCACTGGTCTAAATAAGGGTCTTTGCGCCGAAAATGTAACGGGGCTAAAGCCATGCACCGAAGCTGAGGATTTGCAGTTTACTGCAAGTGGTAGCGGAGCGTTCCGTAAGCCTGTGAAGGGAGACCCGTGAGGGCTCCTGGAGGTATCGGAAGTGCGAATGTTGACATGAGTAACGATAAAGAGGGTGAGAGACCCTCTCGCCGAAAGACCAAGGGTTCCTGCTTAAAGTTAATCTGAGCAGGGTTAGCCGGCCCCTAAGACGAGGCGGACACGCGTAGTCGATGGGAACCACGTTAATATTCGTGGGCCTGGTGGTAGTGACGGATTGCGTAACTTGTACATTCTTATTGGATTGGGTGTGCAGGGAAGCGGTTCCAGGAAATAGCTCCACCGTATAGACCGTACCCGAAACCGACACAGGTGGTCAGGTAGAGTATACCAAGGCGCTTGAGAGAACTCTGCTGAAGGAACTCGGCAAATTGCACGCGTAACTTCGGAAGAAGCGTGACCCCAAGGCACGCAAGTGTTTTGGGGTGGCACAGACCAGGGGGTAGCGACTGTTTATCAAAAACACAGGGCTCTGCGAAGTCGCAAGACGACGTATAGGGTCTGACGCCTGCCCGGTGCTGGAAGGTTAAGAGGAGAGGTGCAAGCTTTGAATCGAAGCCCCAGTAAACGGCGGCCGTAACTATAACGGTCCTAAGGTAGCGAAATTCCTTGTCGGGTAAGTTCCGACCTGCACGAATGGCGTAACGACTTCCCCGCTGTCTCCAGCAGAGACTCAGTGAAATTGAATTCCCCGTGAAGATGCGGGGTTCCTGCGGTTAGACGGAAAGACCCCGTGCACCTTTACTATAGCTTTACACTGGCATTCGTGTCGGCATGTGTAGGATAGGTGGTAGGCTTTGAAGCAGGGACGCCAGTTTCTGTGGAGCCATCCTTGAAATACCACCCTTATCGTCATGGATGTCTAACTGCGGCCCGTTATCCGGGTCCAGGACCGTGTATGGTGGGTAGTTTGACTGGGGCGGTCGCCTCCGAAAGAGTAACGGAGGCGCGCGATGGTTGGCTCAGACCGGTCGGAAATCGGTCGTCGAGTGCAATGGCATAAGCCAGCCTGACTGCGAGACTGACAAGTCGAGCAGAGACGAAAGTCGGTCATAGTGATCCGGTGGTCCCGCGTGGAAGGGCCATCGCTCAACGGATAAAAGGTACGCCGGGGATAACAGGCTGATGACCCCCAAGAGTCCATATCGACGGGGTTGTTTGGCACCTCGATGTCGGCTCATCGCATCCTGGGGCTGGAGCAGGTCCCAAGGGTTTGGCTGTTCGCCAATTAAAGCGGTACGTGAGCTGGGTTCAGAACGTCGTGAGACAGTTCGGTCCCTATCTGCCGTGGGTGTAGGAATATTGACAGGATCTGTCCCTAGTACGAGAGGACCGGGATGGACATATCTCTGGTGGACCTGTTGTCCTGCCAAGGGCATAGCAGGGTAGCTATATATGGAATGGATAACCGCTGAAGGCATCTAAGCGGGAAACCAACCTGAAAACGAGTATTCCCTTGAGAGCCGTGGAAGACGACCACGTTGATAGGCCGGGTGTGGAAGCGCAGCAATGTGTGAAGCTTACCGGTACTAATAGCTCGATTGGCTTGATCGTTCTCATTGTTCATGCTCATCAGCGCGCCAAGGCGCACTGATGATGCTGATCTTTTGTCCTCAAGGGCTGTAGGCCCTGCGGACGGCGCGCCATCTAGGGTGTTTTGCTGAAGCGAAAACCCGGGATTGGCGACGCGCCTTGCGCTTGCGGCCGACAGCGAAGGAGAAGATCGAAAAGACGTGTTCATGACCAGCGAAACCGGATGAAAAATAGCTATTCGCTATTCGCCACTCCCTATTCGCTCAAAATCCAGCTTCTCATTACATTGCCCTTAGCCGACCTGGTGGTTATGGCGGGGTGGCCGCACCCGTTCCCATTCCGAACACGGCCGTGAAACGCCCCAGCGCCAATGGTACTTCGTCTTAAGACGCGGGAGAGTAGGTCGCTGCCAGGTCTGCTAAAGGCAATGCGCTTCAAACGAAGCAAACAATCTTCTCGACACGCATTCGGCCCTGCCGAAACCAAAGGGCCGCATCAAGCGGTCCTTTTTTGTTTGCAGAATGAAACCGCATCTCAGGGAACGAAGCATCGAAACCGGTGCGCCCCTGACAGGAGACAAATCGCCTTCGGCAATTTGCTCCGGCACAGTCCGCCATCGCAACGCGATGGCGTAATCGCGATAAATCCCATAGGGATTTACGCTTGGCGCGGGGTGGAGCAGCCCGGTAGCTCGTCAGGCTCATAACCTGAAGGCCGCAGGTTCAAATCCTGCCCCCGCAACCAAATACCTAAAACCCAAAAGCCCTCTCGTCAGAGAGGGCTTTTGGCGTTTGAGGCTGTGAAAAAGGGCCGGCAGATCGCCAGCCCTTTTTCACGTTCAGCGCCTGTAGCGCAGGCGTTCCTGTTCGACTTCGGCCGGGCCATACGGATCGAGCGTGTCGTCGAAGCGGCTCCAGCCGCTTTCGGCATAGGCTGCGCGCCGCTGGTCGGGATCGACCCAGTTGGCGTTGCGAAGGATGGCTTCAGCCTCGCTCTCGAGACTGTCGTCTACCTTCGCCGTGACTAGGGTGCCGCCGCGGCGGACACCTTCCGCATAGACATGCGCACGGTCTTCGGGAACGCCGGATTCGGTCAGCGCACCGATGAGGCCGCCGGCCGCGCCACCGGCCACGGCGCCGGCGACGGCACCGGCCGCCGTTGCAGCGAGCCAGCCGGCCGCGACGACCGGACCGACGCCCGGAATGGCCATGACGCCCAGCCCGGTCAGCAGGCCGCCGACACCGCCGACCGCAGCGCCAATGCCGGCACCGGCGCCTGCGCCTTCGGCGGCATTGCTTTCCCGGCCATGACGGTCGCCGGCATTGTTGGAAACGATGCTGATATCGCTCGAGGGCACGCCGCGCGCCTCAAGCGCGCTGACGGCAGAGCTCGCATCGGAATAGTCGTCGAAAAGTCCTGTGACGGTCTTCATGGGAACCTCCTGAGTGTGTGATTAGTTGGCGACGATGTTGCCCTGATAGTCGAGGGCGACGCCGACGGCTTTGCCATCCTTCATGGCCTTGGCCTGCCAGACGCCCTTGTCGTCCAGCATCAGGCCGGTGATGTCGCTGTAGCCGGCCTCGGCAATCCGTTCCTTCGCCTGCTCCTCGGTGAAGCTGTTCGCGCCCTCCACGGGAGCGGTCGCGTTCTTGCTGTCCGGTGTCGCGACGGCCGGCGTATCGCCATCCGTTGTCGGCGTGGTGGCCGTCTGGGCAAAGGCGCCAAGGGCGGATGCGCTCACAAGAGCGGCGGCTAGAAGAAGTTTTCTCATGATCGTTTTCCTCGTTGGAGCCTGAATGCAGGCCTTTTAGGAACACCGTGCCGGTCGCATGGTTCCGGAAAACGCAAAATAGAAATTGTCGCGTCGGGTATGGAACATCAGGCAAATCAAGGCGTTGCGCGCGCATCCGCTCGCATGTCTTGGCGTGGTGTCATGGGATGTGGTCTTCTTTCCACTGGGATATCTCCCGCCAATCGTCACGCTGCTAGTGCTATGGCTTAAAGCGTGCCCTTCGGGTCGCTCGCCAAAGGAGCGTTCGCACTGCCGGCCGCCTGAAGCGTATAGGCAGGCTTCCCGTCGGCACTCTCGATTTTCTCTTGAGGGGTATGGGCGTCGATGCCGGGGCGGTCGGCCGGTGGAGTTCTGTCGCTGCACGAACTTGTTTCTCACTAGACGGCAAGGCGGCAGCGCCTTCGATACTTTCATACGCATGAGGATGCGGCTCGATCAGGCCTCCGTGACGTGAGATCTTGGGATTTCTATTTGCCGCGCAGCGAAATATGACTAGGTCATGGATGATTCGGCGGCGATTCTGTTTTTCCGTCGTGGTGGCCGGCTGCTTCGTGCGGCGTCGCTGCTGACGGTTCTTGCTGCGCTGGTTGGCGCCGGTTGTGCGGCGCGCCCCGGCGCTGGCGTGGACTCGATGTCAACAACGGTTCCCGCGACGAGCGCGCTTGTGCTACCCGCTCCGGGCACGCTTTCGATCGTCAGCGTCATCCAGCGTCAATATACCAACGCCATCGAACAGCAGATCGCGCTTTCGACGACGGCGGCCACATCCGGGCAGAATTTCATCAGCATTCAGGCCTTCGGCCCGGCGGAAACCGTGGCGCGGCCCGCGGGCGCGCTCGCTTTCAAGCCCGTGCAGCAGGGCGCGATCCGCGGAGAGATCCGCAAGTATTTTCCTGGCCGCCAGCTCGTGATCTCCACGAATTTCGTGCGCAACAGCTATGGCCCGTTCGGCTACGCCTATGGGCGGGGCGCGGGCGACGACGGCTGCCTCTACGGATGGCAGCAGGTTCGCTCCGATGTGTCCGATCGCGACAGACTGCGCGAACTCGGCATGCTCCAGATCCGCCTGCGCGTGTGCCAATCGGGTGCCTCGGAGAGGGAACTGGTCGAGCTGATGTATGGCTATACGGTCGTCGGCGGCTTTGCCGGCGCCGCCTGGAACCCGTATGGCAGGCCTGCCCCCGTCGACAGCCAGATCGGCGGTGGTGAGCCCCTGCGGCCGGTCTTCGAGGAACCGACGACGACGGTGGTCACGCCCACCCGCAATCGCGCGATCGTAACGCGGCGGACTGTGGCGGAAACGCCGGTGCGCAAGACGCAGACGGCCGTCGATACGAGCGGGAACGCGGTCGTCGTTCCATCGCCGTCGGGTGGTGCTACGGTTTCCGGCGGCGAGGCGGTCGTCGTGCCGTCGCCTGTCTGCGCCACGGGCGAGAGCGGGGCGGCAAGCTGCAACTGAAGTCGGTTGAGCCCTAAATTTCTCCTTAACCGTCTTGCGGGTAGTGTCTCGCGATCACGCCATGACGGCGAAGGGTGGGTAAATGAGACATAGCGGTACCGTCATACTATGGGCATGTGTGTCCGCTCTCGTGATTCTCGTCATCACGCTCCCCATCAATCTCCAGACCCAGCTTGTCGCCAGCATTGCCGTCGTGACCTTCATGGCGGTGATCAAGGTGCTGCGCGCGGAAGGCATCTGGCGGCTGATCGCGCTCGCCTTCGGCACCGCCATCGTCTTGCGCTACGTCTATTGGCGCACCACCAGCACGTTGCCGCCGCTCAACCAGCTGGAAAACTTCATTCCGGGTTTCCTGCTCTATCTCGCCGAAATGTACAGCGTGATGATGCTGGCGCTCAGCCTGTTCGTGGTCGCGCTGCCGTTGCCGTCGCGCAAGGGCAGCGTCACGCCGCTTGAAAGGCTGCCCAGCGTCGATGTCTTCGTGCCGAGCTACAACGAGGATATCGGCCTTCTCGCCAATACGCTCGCTGCCGCCAAGGCGATGGACTACCCCGCCGACAAGATGACGATCTGGCTGCTGGACGACGGCGGCACGGAACAGAAGCGTAATGCGGCCGCGGTCGTGGAGGCGCAGATCGCGACGGCGCGCCATGCCGAGTTGCAGGCGCTGTGCCGCGATCTCGGCGTCAACTACCTGACGCGTGCGCGCAACGAACACGCCAAGGCCGGCAACATGAACAACGGCATGCTCCATTCGAAGGGCGAGCTGATCGCGATCTTCGATGCGGACCATGCGCCGGCGCGCGACTTCCTGCGCGAGACGGTCGGGTACTTCGCCGACGATCCGAAGCTGTTCCTTGTCCAGACGCCGCACTTCTTCCTGAACCCCGACCCGCTGGAACGCAACCTGCGCACCTTCGAGAAGATGCCCAGCGAAAACGAGATGTTCTACGGCATCATCCAGCGCGGCCTCGACAAGTGGAATGCGTCCTTCTTCTGCGGCTCGGCCGCGGTCCTCAGGCGCACCGCGCTCAACGAGGCAGGCGGTTTCAGCGGTCTTTCGATCACCGAGGACTGCGAGACGGCGCTGGCGCTGCATTCGCGCGGCTGGAACAGCGTCTATGTCGACAAGCCCCTGATCGCCGGGCTCCAGCCCGCCACCTTCGCCAGCTTCATCGGCCAGCGCAGCCGGTGGGCGCAGGGTATGATGCAGATCCTGCGCTTCCGCTTCCCGCTCTTCAAGCGCGGGCTCTCGCTGCCGCAACGCCTTTGCTACATGTCGTCCATGCTGTTCTGGCTGTTTCCGTTCCCGCGCACGATCTTCCTGTTCGCGCCGCTCTTCTACCTGTTCTTCGATCTGGAGATCTTCACCGCATCGGGCGGCGAGTTCCTCGGTTACACGCTAGCCTACATGCTCGTGAACCTGATGATGCAGAACTATCTCTACGGCTCGTTCCGCTGGCCGTGGATTTCGGAACTGTATGAATATGTGCAGAGCGTGCATCTGCTGCCGGCCGTCGTGTCGGTAATGCTCAACCCCACGAAGCCGACCTTCAAGGTCACGGCGAAGGACGAGTCGATCGCGGTGGCGCGGCTGTCGGAGATCAGCCGTCCGTTCTTCGTCATCTTCGCCGTGCTGTTCATCGCCTTCCTCATGAGCATCTACCGGTTCTATGCAGAGCCCTACAAGGCGGACGTCACCTTCGTCGTCGGCGCCTGGAACCTGCTCAACCTGCTGATTGCCGGCTGTGCGCTCGGCGTCGTCTCCGAGCGTAGCGAGAAGGCGGCCAGCCGGCGCGTCACCGTCAAGCGCCGCTGTACTTTCCTCAGCGAGGGCCGCGAATATCCCGCCACGCTCGAAAACGTTTCGGCGAACGGCGCCCGCGTGCAGGTCTTCGGCCTCGAGGACCATATCGCGACCGGCGCCGAGGGCGCCCTGCGTTTCAAGCCTTATGGCGGGGAGCACGAGGAAGCGCTGCCGGTCGAAATCCGCAACGCCGAGACGACCGGCAACGTCATGGTGATCGGCTGCCGGTTTACGCCGCGGGACGCCCGCCACCACTCGCTCGTCGCAGACCTCATCTTTGCCAACTCCAACCAGTGGAGCGATTTCCAGGTGTCGCGCCGTTATAATCCCGGCATCTTCCGTGGCACGCTGTGGTTCCTCGGGATCGCCGCCTATCAGACGAGCCGCGGCCTGATCTACTTCCTGCGCAGCCTGGGCGGGCGCAAGGGGGAGGCGACGTCGTGAAGTTGGCTCCAGCAGCGGCCGTGGGGCTCGGCCTGTTTCTCGCGCTCTCGGCCTCCACGACATTCGCGCAGGAGGCCGCCGTTCCCTTCGACATGTCGGGCGAGCGCGGCCCGACCGCCGACAAGAAGCCGGACGAGGGCAACAGCGGCACGACCACGACCACGCCCACGACGACCCAGGTGGAACAGAAGCCGGTCGTGAAGCCGCCCGCGCGGCGTTACATCGTGTCGGCCCCGTCGCTGATGCTGGAAGGCGAGGTCGCCAGCCGTTCCTTCCCGATCTATCTCACGAAGGATGAGGCAGCGGGCGCCGATGCGCTGAACCTCGGCTATTCCAACGCCGTCGTCGTCGCGCCGGAGGCCTCGCGCCTGACGATCGTGGTCAACGACGTGCCCATCGGCGAAATGCCGGTGCAATCGGCCGAAGGCACGAAGGATGTGCAGCTGAAACTGCCGGCGGGCCTGCTGCGTCCCGGCGTCAACCGCGTCACGTTCAACGCGACACACCGCCACCGCACCGATTGCACCATCCGCTCGACCTATGACCTTTGGACGGCGATCGATCCCGCGCGCACCTTCCTGACCCTGCCGGACACTCCGGCGGGCCGCTTGCAGACCATGGACGATATTCCCGCCATCGGCGTTGGGCCGACCGGGCAGACGAAGTTCATCCTGGTCCTGCCGGAAATGGGCCAGCCCGCCGCCACGAACGCGCTCATGCGACTCAGCCAGGGCCTCGCCATGATGGCGAAGATGCCCAACCAGACCTTCGATGTCGTCAACACGATGCCGGCCACGCTCGGCGCCGGCGAGCTGGCGGTCGTGATGGGCACGGCCGGCGATCTGACGCCGATGCTGCCACGCCTGCCGGCAACGGCCGGAAGCTCCGCCATCGCGACCTTTGTCGATGCGCCCGCAGGTGACGGTAAGGTGCTTGTCGTCAGCGGTCCCGACTGGCCGTCCATCGAAGGTGCGGTGGAAGGCATCGTCTCGCCCATCGACCGGCCGCTCGGGATCCTGCGCGAAGCGCTCAGCGTTCGCCAGCGCAATGCCACGGAAATGCCGCTTGTCTACGGCGAGGCGACCCTGACACTTGCCGCGCTCGGCGTGCGCACCGGCGAATTCAGCGGGCGCCGTTTCCGGACGGGCTTCGATATCGGCATTCCCTCGGATTTCTACGCCGATGCCTATGGCGAGGCGACGCTGCTGCTCGATGCCGCCTATGCGCCCGATGTGCTGCCCGGCAGCCATTTCGATGTCTATGTCAACGGTAACCTCGCCTCCACGGTGCCGTTCAACAGCCGGAACGGCGGCATTTTCCGTCACCTTCCCATTCGCGTGACGATGCGGCACCTGCGGCCCGGTCCCAATAGAATCGACATCGAGGCGATTCTTCTGACGCAGGCCGATGCGGTCTGCGCGCCGGGCGCCAGCGCCTTGCAGGAGCCACGCTTCGCGCTGTTCGACACCTCTGAATTGCGCGTGCCGAATTTCGCCCGTATCGGGCAGATGCCCAACCTTGCTGCGCTGTCGGGAACCGCGTTCCCCTATAACGGCCAGCCCGAACCGGCAGCGCTCTATCTCGACCGCCTGGATTCCGACACGCTTTCGACGGGCGCGACGTTCCTTGGACGGCTTGCGGTATCCGGTGGCCGGGCCTTGCAGGTTCGCCCGGAATCCTCGGCGCTTGCCATCGGCGATCGCAACGCCATCCTGATCGGCACGTTGTCGCAGCTTCCGCCGCTGGTGCTCAGCCAGACGCATATCGCCGCCGAAAGTGCGTCGACCTGGGGCGCTCCGGTGACGGGCGACAATCAGCAGGCCGGCACGCAGGAGGCCATCGACCAATGGCAGTCACGCGTGCGTGGTGGAGCGTGGCGCAGCCAGGTGGCAGCGTTCCAGGCTTGGCTGCAGGAAACCTTCGACATCTCGTTCTCGTCGCTCCGGTTGCTGCCGGGCGAAGAGCAAGAGGTGGTGCCAGACGATAGCGCCCAGTTCCTCATCGCCCAGGGTGACAGCCCGGACCATACGGCGACATGGACCGTGCTTTCGGCGCCGACGGGCGCGAGCCTCAAGGCGGGCATGGCTGCGATGGCGCAGGATGCCCGCTGGCAGCAGCTGGATGGCTACGCGTCGCTGGACGACAAGGCCTCCGACAGCCTCGACACGCGGCCGGTCAGCCAAACCCGATTCGTGCCGACCCAGCCGTGGAGCTTTTCGAACATGCGCCTGATCGCGGCGAACTGGCTGTCCTCCAACATCCTGTCCTATGCGCTGGCGTTTTGCGGCCTCTCGCTGCTCCTTGGCATGGCGACCTGGGGGCTTTTGCGCCGGTTCGGGCGGCAGTTGTGATCACGCTGTTTACCGTCGGTTAACCCTACTGGGCTTTTATCGGTGCGAGTTGGCTCTTTATGACGGACACAGGACCGTGTCCGCCGTTCATGACGCATGGTGTCGTCACGGGGTAAGCCGGAGCCGGATGTGGATAATGACCGAAGGAAATTCGGGATGAAGTCGATCCTGATGGCGCTCGTCCTCGTTTCCGCCGGCGCGGCAAGCGTCGCCGGCTTGTCATTCCGCCTGCCCGGCGATCAGCCGCAGGATGTGCTGCGCATGGCTGCGGGCGCAGACGGACGTGGGAAGACGGAAAAGAGCCCGCGCGTGGAGCTGGCGCAATCCGACGGACACGCGCAGCAGGTTCCCGCCAACCAGACCACGACGACGGCACAAACCACCCAGACGGCGCAAACCACACAGACCATGCAGGCCGCCGAGACGACGCAGGCCAAGCCCGCGGTCGATGAAAGCGCCCTGCGCTACTTTGCCTCGCGCGGCGACACGGTGCGGCTGAACGCCGAGATCGCCCGCCTGCGCGCGCTCTATCCGACCTGGACCCCGCCGGAAAATCCCCTTGCCATTCCCGAGAACGAGGACAAGCAGCTTGAGGCGATGTGGGCGCTCTACAGCCAGTCGCGTTATGCCGACGTGCGCGCGGCGATCGCCGCCCGCCAGAAGGAGGATCCGCAGTGGACGCCGCCGGCCGACCTCGTCGAGCGCCTCGATATCGCTGAAAAGCGGGCGGCTCTCATCGCGGCGTCCAATGCCGGCAACAGTCAGGAAGTCGTGCGTCTCGGGGCAGAGACGCCGAGCCTCCTGACCTGCAGCGATGCCGACGTGCTCTGGCGCGTCGCCGAGGCCTTCGTGAAGGTCGATCGCGTGCCGCGCGCCAAGGATGCCTTCGGCTACATGCTCGACAATTGCACGGATGGACCGGTCCGGCTTGCGACGGTGCAGAAGGCTGCCGCCGTGCTCGGCTATGCCGACATGCAGGACCTCCTGGCGCGCGAGCGCGTCGCTGCCGACGGCACCAAGGAATTCGATCCTATCCGTCCCGATCTCGCGCGCCGTTTCGTCAGCGAAGGCGATGACGAGCCGAAGCTGACCGTCGCGCCGGAATATCTGAAGGTTGTCGAAAAGCTTCTGGCGGATGACGGCCTCGCATCCGATGCGCTGCTGCTCGGCTGGTATCACCTTCGTCGCGACGAGAATGCGCTGGCCGAGCCCTTCTTCCGCAAGGCGCGCTCGATCGAGGATTCCGCCTCGGCCGCCCAGGGCCTGTCGCTCATCCTGCTCGCCCGCAAGCAGCCGGCGGAGGCGGAGGACGTGATGTATGCCTGGCGCACCAGTTCCGACCAGGCGATGGAAACCTATCTCGCTGCGACCGCCAACCTGATGGCGCTCGACCCGATGCCGACCATCGATGCAAAGGTGCTCAACCGCATCGCGCAGGTGACGGTGGAGGAAAAGCATCCCGAGACCGGCGAGCAGTTCGGCTGGTACGCGCTCGCGATGGACCAGCCACGCACGGCGGCGGAATGGTTCTCGCAGGTCCTGCGCTGGAAGGCAGACTACGAGCCCGCCGCCTATGGTCTGGGCGTCGCACGTCTTCGTCTTGAGGACAGGGCAGGGCTTGCGGCGGTGAAGCAGGCCTGGGCAAGCCGTTCGGAACGCATCGCCCGGCTGGGCGAAGCCGATACCGGCGAGGATGCGGCACCCCTTCGCCGCGAGCGCGAGCAGCGCGTTGTGCAGGCCGACCGCCGCTTGCCCGCGCGCGATGTCGTGGCCGAGGAGCGCCCTGCGGTCGTCGAGGAGGTTGCCACGAGGACACAACGCACCGTCCGTACGACGACACGCAGCACCGCGAGCGCCGATTGCCGCTCGACGCGCGATCCGGCAGGCCTTCCGCCGGCCAGCGCGCTATCGCTGGGCTGGTGCCTCATGGAAAGGAACCGCCCCATGGAGGCCGCGCAGGCCTTCGAGGTGGCGCTGGGCGGGCAGGGCACGGTGCGCAGCGATGCGGCCTATGGCCAGAGCCTCGCCTATCTGCGTGCCGGCCTGACCAGCGATGCTGCCGTCGCCGCCACCAAGGCGAAGCTCGAGCAGCGGCGTGGCGCCGAACTCCAGTCCGCCATCCTCGCAGACCGTGCCGTCGCGAGCTTCCGTGCGCAGCGTTACCGCGAGACATTGGCCTATCTCGACCAGCGCCGGCAAATCCGCGCCGAGCCGGTCGACCTGATGGTCATGCGCGCCTATGCCTACAAGAATCTCGGCATGCGGGGAGACGCCTTCCGCCTCTTTGAGGCGCTGGGCGAGACGGGCCGGCAGGACGCAATCCGCGCGCTGGCGGAATTGCGCGCCGAGCGTCGCTGAGCCGGCACGGCCGAGGCCTTCAGGCACGCTTACAGGAAACATTACGAAAATATAATGATCCCAAAGGGTTCTCCTTTCGGGACATCGGTGCCACATCTCTTTGTAAGGGACAGGGAGGCACGGCCTCGACCATTGGAAAACGGATGAGCAAGAGCGCACGACCGAAAGAGGATGCCAGGACCGCCGAGGATGCGGGCCGGACCAATGTGACCTTCATGCCCGGCGCGGTGCCGCTGCGGCGGCGCAAACGCTCGCGGGCATGGCTGTGGCTGGGGCTTGCCGTCCTGGTCGCCGGGGCCGGTTACTACGGCTGGCGGGCCTACACGCCCGCCGAGACAGCAGCCGCCGTCGTCACCGAGGCTGTGGTGCGCGGTGATATCGAGAACGCCGTCACCGCCGTTGGCACGCTGGAAGCGGTCAAGTCCGTCGATGCCGGCGCGCAGGTCTCCGGCCAGCTGAAGGCGCTGCACGTGGCCATCGGCGACACGGTCGACAAGGATACGCTGCTTGCCGAGATCGACCCCGCGACCATCGAGAACCGCATGGAGATCAATCGCGCCGAACTCGCCAATCTCCAGGCCCAGCTTGAATCCAAGAAGGCGCAGCTCACCTTCAAACAGGCCAATATCGCCCGCCAGCGCAATCTCGTGGCCGGCAGCGCCGCCGCCCAGCAGGCGCTGGACCAGGCCGTCGCCGATCTGGCGGCCGCCGAGGCCGATGTGAACGCGACCGAGGCGCAGATCCGCAAGCAGCAGGCGACCATCGCCGGCGACGATGTGGACCTCGGCTACACGAAGATCTATGCGCCCATGGCCGGCACCGTCGTTTCCAATCCGGTGAAGGAAGGCCAGACGCTGAACGCCGCTCAGTCGGCGCCCACCATCGTCACCATTGCGGACCTCTCGACCATGACGGTGCGGGCCGAGGTTTCCGAGGCCGATGTCGGCCGCCTGAAGGTCGGCATGGAGGCTTATTTCACGCTGCTGGGCCAGCCCGGCAAGCGTTTCACCGGCACGCTGCGCCAGATCGAGCCGACGCCGACCGTGGAAAACAACGTTGTTCTCTACAACGCGCTATTCGACGTGCCGAACCCCGACGGCGAGCTGATGACCTCCATGAGCGCGCAGGTCTTCTTCGTGCAGGCCGCCGCCCGCGACGTGCTGATCGTGCCGAACGGTGCGGTGAGCATGAAGCGTGCCGAAGGCGGCGGCAAGCCGCAGGCGGAAGTGACGGTCGTCAAGCCCAACGGCGCAACCGAGACCCGTTCCGTCGAAACCGGCATCCGCAACCGCGTCAGCGTCGAGATCAAGAGCGGGCTGGAAGAGGGCGAACGCGTCGTCGTGACCCCGACATCGGAAGGCGGTTCGAGCCGTAGCGGCAGGGGCGGGCAGGGTCGCGGCATGCGCATGCCGCCGATGTTCTGAGGTGCTGACATGGCACCGCTGATCTCGCTCCGGGACGTCACCAAGACCTATTTCAACGACGGTTTCGCCGTGGAGGTGCTGCACGGCGTCTCGTTGGATATCGAGGCCGGAGAATTCGTCGCCATCATCGGCCAGTCCGGTTCCGGCAAGTCGACGCTGATGAACATCCTCGGCTGTCTCGACCAGCCGACGAGCGGTGATTACCGCATCGACGGCGAGCCGGTTTCCGATATCGACAGCGACGACCTCGCGGCGCTCCGCCGCCGCACGTTCGGCTTCGTGTTCCAGAGCTACAACCTCATTCCGACGGCGAGCGCGCTGGAGAATGTCGAGGTCCCCGCGATCTATGCCGGCCTTCCGGCGCGTGACCGGCAGGAGCGGGCGGAGATGCTGCTCGGCTCGTTGAAGCTCGGCGACCGGCTGGACCACCGGCCCAACCAGCTTTCGGGCGGCCAGCAGCAGCGCGTCTCCATCGCACGCGCGCTGATGAACGGCGGCCGTGTTATCCTCGCCGACGAACCGACCGGCGCGCTCGACAGCCAGAGCGGCCAGGAGGTCATGGCGCTCTTGCGCAAGATGCACGAGGACGGCCACACGGTCATCCTGATCACCCACTCGCGCGAGGTGGCGGAAGCCGCAGACCGGTTGATCGAGATCCGCGACGGCACGATCATCTCCGACCAGGCGCGAAAGCCGCGGTCCGCGTCATCAGCCGCCGCCGGCCTGCAGAAGGCGGTGCGTGAGGGATCGGCCGCGATTGCCGACCTCTCCGAAGCGGTCAAGATGGCGTTCCGGGCGCTGCATGCAAACCTCTTTCGCACGGTCCTCACGTTGCTCGGCATCGTGATCGGCGTCGGTTCGGTGGTGGCGATGCTGGCGATCGGCACGGGCGCGCAGAATTCCGTGCTCGACCGCATCTCGGCGATGGGATCGGACCTGCTGCTGGTGCGCCCGAGCATGGCCAATTTCCGCGGTGGCGGAAGCGCGCCGGTGACGCTCATACCGGCGGATGCCGACGCGATCCTGGAAGTGCCGAACGTCGCCTTCGCCGTGCCGGAAATGACGAGCACGGTCACCGTGCGCTACGGCAATATCGATTACCAGACGACCGCCAACGGCACGGTGCCGGCCTTTCCGCGCGCGAAATCCTGGGCCGTGGCCTCCGGCGAATTCATCAATGCCGAGGACATGAGCACCTATGCGCCGGTCGTCGTGCTGGGCCAGACGGTCGCCAGGACGCTGTTCACCAATGGCGAAAACCCGCTTGGCCAGTATGTCCTGGTCAACAAGATTCCTTTCCAGGTCATTGGTGTGATGGCGGAAATGGGCGCCACCGCCGGCGGCAACGATCAGGACGACGTCATGCTGGTGCCGCTGTCGACCGGCAGCATGCGCCTCTTCGGCCAGCGAAACGTGCGCACGATTACCGTGCAGGTGCAGGACGCCACCGCCATCGATCAGACGCAGGACACCATTCAGGCACTGCTCGACGAGCGCCACAAGGCGCAGGATACGCAGATCACCAACATGTCCTCGGTGCGCGAGGCCTTTACCGAGACGTCGAACACGATGAAGCTCTTCCTGGGTTCGGTCGCCGCCATCTCGCTGCTCGTCGGCGGCATCGGGGTGATGAACATCATGCTGGTCAGCGTGCGCGAGCGCACCCGCGAGATCGGCGTGCGCATGGCGACGGGTGCGCGTCAGCGCGATATCCTGTTGCAGTTCCTCATCGAGGCGCTGGTCGTCTCGGCGATCGGCGGCGCCATCGGTGTCGTGCTGGGCCTGTCCATTGGCGGCATCGCCCAGGCCTTCGGCATGCCGGTGAGCTTCACCGTCGGACCCGTCGCGCTGGCCTTCGCCTGCTCGTTCCTCACCGGTCTGGTCTTTGGCTATCTGCCGGCCCGCAACGCCTCGCGTCTCCAGCCGGCGGTTGCGCTGAGCACGGACTGACGCCGAACTGGCGTCAGGTGCGGTCGAGCGCCCTTGTTAGGGTGAGCGCTGCAATGGTGCAGATCGCGCCGGAGATCAGGTAGCCGCCGATGAAGATGATACCGAAGCTGCTGGCAAGCCCGAGCGCCACCAGCGGTGCGAAGCCCGCGCCGACCAGCCAGGCGAGGTCGGAGGTGAGGGCGGCGCCGGTATAGCGGTAGGGCTGCGAGAAGCGCGAGGACACGGCGCCCGAGGACTGGCCGAAGCTCAGGCCCAGGATGAAGAAGCCGATCAGGATGAAGGCATCCTGCCCCTTGCCGCCCGCATCCAGCAGGAAGGGTGCGGAGAAGGAGAAGATCGCGATCAGGATCGCCCCGGCCATCAGCTGGTTGCGCCGGCCGATCCGGTCGGCGAGCACGCCCGACAGCACGATACCGACGGCGCCGAGTGCTGCACCCGCAACCTGCACCCACAGGAACTGTGCCGCCGACTGCCCGCCCGTCAATGTGATCCAAGAGAGCGGGAAGATGGTGACGAGGTGGAACATCGCGAAGCTTGCCAGCGGCACGAAGGCGCCGAGCACGACGTCCGTGCTGTGCTTGCTCAGCATTTCGAACACCGGCCGCGCCTGCAACTCCTGCGCTTCCATCGCCGCGCCGAATTCCTTGCTGGCGACGATACGCAGGCGCGCGAAAAGCGCCACAACGTTGATGGCGAAGGCGACGAAGAAGGGATAGCGCCAGCCCCAGGAGATGAAGTCCTCCTGCGACAGCGTGCTGACGAAATAGCCGAACAGGACGCTGGCGAGCGCAAAGCCGATGGGCGCGCCGAGCTGCGGGATCATGGCGTACCAGCCACGGCGGTTTTCCGGGGCGCTGAGGTTGAGCAGCGAGGCGAGGCCGTCCCACGCGCCGCCCAGCGCAAAGCCCTGTCCGAGACGGAAGAGCGCCAGAAGTGCCACGGCCCAGTAGCCGATCGTGTCGTAACCCGGCAGGAAGGCGATGGACGCCGTCGAGCCGCCGAGGATGACGAGCGCCGTCGTCAGCTTCGTGCCGCGTCCGTAATTGCGGTCGATCCACATGAAGACGAAGGAGCCGACCGGGCGGGCGAGGAAGGCCAGCGGAAACAGCGCGAAGGACATCAGCGTCGCGACCACCGGATTGGGCGCGAAGGGGAAGATGAGCTTGGGAAAGACCAGGATGGAGCCGAGGCCGTAGACGAAGAAATCGAAGAACTCGGAGGTTCGGCCGATGACCACGCCGATGGCGACGCTGCCGGGCGACAGCGGCTTGTCGTCCTCATGCATGCGGCGCGCGTCGCGCTCCAGACCGGACGAGGTGGGATTGACGGCCGAACTCATGAACTCCTCCGTATGGATTTGCGTCATGTGGTTAGAATGTTGATCAATCGTTGGCCGATGGCAAGGACTACCTTGCAAATGAGTCACCGGGCCTGCGAATTGACAGAGGGCATTTCTATTGCGCTAGTACAATCGCGCATCGACAGATAGCCCCTTATTGACTACCCTCCTGCGACAGAATGCTGCGCTGCGACGATGGACCTCACTTCCAAAGCCGTCTGTGCCCGATTATTGCCGACTAGACAGAACGCAAGTTGAGGCCGAAATGCCGAAGCAATTCAGTTTAGCCAGTCGATTCACCGTTTTTGCCCTTATGCTCGCAACCCTGAGCGGTTGTGATCTGGTCGTCATGTCTCCATCCGGTGATATTGCGGCGCAGCAAAGGGACCTGATCGTCATCTCGACGATCCTGATGCTGGTGATCATCATTCCCGTGATTTTCCTCACGCTGTTTTTCGCCTGGCGATACCGCCAGTCGAACACGGCCGCCACATACGATCCGGAATGGCATCATTCCACCGGCCTGGAAGTGGTGATCTGGTCGGCGCCGCTCGCCATCATCATCGCGCTGGGCGCCATCACCTGGGTCAGCACCCACAAGCTCGATCCCTATCGTCCGCTCGACCGCATCGACGCGGCGCGGCCGGTGACGGAAGAGATGAAGCCGATCACCGTGGAGGTCGTCGCGCTCGACTGGAAATGGCTGTTCTTCTATCCGGACTACGGCATCGCCACCGTCAACGAGATGGCGGCCCCCGTCGATGTGCCGATCAACTTCAAGCTCACGGCCTCCTCGGTCATGAACTCGTTCTACATCCCCGCACTTGCCGGCATGATCTATACGATGCCGGGCATGGAGACGAAGCTGCACGCCGTCATCAACAAGCCCGGCGAGTATGACGGCCTCTCGTCCAATTTCAGCGGCGACGGCTTCTCGCACATGCGCTTCAAGTTCCACGGCGTCGACCAGGCGGGCTTCGATGCCTGGGTCGCCCGCGTCAAGCAGAACGGAACCGCGCTCAACCGCGACGCTTACCTGAAGCTCGAAAAGCCGAGCGCGAAGGAACCCGTCCGCTACTTTGCCACCGTCGATGACGGGCTCTACGAGGCCGTTCTCAATATGTGCGTGCGCGAAGGCCAGATGTGCATGAAGGACATGATGCACATCGACATGATGGGCGGCGGCGGCAAGGACAGCCACGACAACAAGGAGCGCCTGCGCCACGACGACCGCTTTGTCAGCGAGGCCCGCCCGAAGAGCGACATCCCCGTCGAACAGCTGGTCGCCTCTCTGGAGCAGGATATCTGCCGCACCGAGCCCGGCGAGGCCCTGACGCTGGATGCGGACGGCAAGCTGCCGGCGACCGAGTTCACGAGATACAGCCCGCGCGCGACGCAGTAGCGCCCGCGCCTGCCGGAACCGGCTCCCGCGGTTCCGGCGCCTGTGTAGAAACCCATGGCCTGCCAGTCCCGGGCCGCAGTCTGTAAAGTTTGGACCACCCCATGTTCGGTGACATCAGCCTCACGCAATTCATCTTCGGCCGGCTTACCTGGGAAGCGATCCCCTATCACGAGCCGATCCTTGTCGTGACCTTTGCGGTCGTGGCGCTCGGCGGCCTCGCCGTCCTGGGCCTGATCACGAAGTTCAAGCTCTGGGGCTATCTCTGGAACGAGTGGTTCACGAGCGTCGATCACAAGAAGATCGGCATCATGTACATCATCCTCGCCATCATCATGCTGCTGCGCGGCTTTGCCGACGCCATCATGATGCGCATCCAGCAGGCGATCGCCTTCAACGGCAACGAGGGGTACCTGAACCCGCACCACTACGACCAGATCTTCACCGCCCATGGCGTGATCATGATCTTCTTCGTGGCGATGCCGTTCGTCACCGGCTTCATGAACTATGTCGTGCCGTTGCAGATCGGCGCGCGCGACGTCTCGTTCCCGTTCCTCAACAACTTCTCCTTCTGGATGACGACGGCCGGTGCCGTCATCATCATGATGTCGCTGTTCGTGGGCGAGTTCGCCCGCACCGGCTGGCTCGCCTATCCGCCGCTGTCGGGCGCCGATTACAGTCCGGGCGTCGGTGTCGATTATTACATATGGGGCCTTCAGGTGGCGGGCGTGGGCACCACGCTCTCAGGCATCAACCTCATCGCGACCATCGTGAAGATGCGAGCACCCGGCATGACCTTCATGAAAATGCCGATCTTCACCTGGACGTCGCTCTGCACCAACATCCTCATCGTCGCGACCTTCCCGATCCTCACCGCCACGCTCGCGTTGCTGTCGCTCGACCGCTACGTCGACACGAACTTCTTCACGAACGACCTCGGCGGCAACCCGATGATGTATATCAACCTCATCTGGATCTGGGGGCATCCGGAGGTCTATATCCTCGTCCTGCCGGCCTTCGGCATCTTCTCCGAGGTGGTCGCCACCTTCAGCGGCAAGCGCCTCTTCGGCTATGCCTCCATGGTCTACGCCACCTGCGTCATCATGATCCTGTCCTATCTCGTGTGGCTGCACCACTTCTTCACGATGGGCTCGGGCGCATCGGTGAACGCCTTCTTCGGCATCACCACCATGATCATCTCGATCCCGACGGGGGCGAAGATGTTCAACTGGCTCTTCACCATGTATCGCGGGCGCATCCGTTACGAAGTGCCCATGCTGTGGACGATCGGCTTCATGGTGACCTTCGTCATCGGCGGCATGACGGGCGTGATGCTCGCGATCCCGCCGGCCGATTTCGTGCTGCACAACTCGCTCTTCCTCATCGCCCACTTCCACAACGTCATCATCGGCGGGGTGCTGTTCGGCCTGATGGCGGGCGTCGTCTATTGGTTCCCCAAGGCCTTCGGCTACAAGCTCGATCCCTTCTGGGGCAAGATGAGCTTCTGGTTCTGGCAGATCGGCTTCTTCTTCGCCTTCATGCCGCTCTATGTGCTCGGCCTGATGGGTGTCACGCGCCGCGTCAGCCAGTTCGAGGACCCGTCGCTGCAGATCTGGTTCATCATCGCCGCCTTCGGTGCCGCGCTGATCGCCATCGGCATCGCCTCCTTCATCATCCAGCTCGTCGTGAGCTACCTGAAGCGCGACCAGCTGCGCTGCGATACCGGTGATCCGTGGAATGGCCGTACGCTGGAATGGTCGACGTCCTCGCCGCCGCCGGACTACAACTTCGCCTTCACGCCGGTCGTGCACGATCACGACAGCTGGTACGACATGAAGAACCGCGGCTATGAGCGTCCGCTCGAAGGCTTCAAGCCGATCCACATGCCGAAGAACACCGGCACGGGCGTCATCCTTTCCGGCATCAGCATCGTGCTGGCCTTCGCCTTGATCTGGTACATCTGGTGGCTGGCGGCCGTTGCCTTCATCGCGCTCGTCGCGGTGTCGATTGCCCACACCTTCAACTACGACCGCGACTTCTTCATCACCGCCGAGACCGTGACGGCCACGGAAGATGCGCGCACCAAACTGCTTGCAGAACGGACCTGAGCCATGAGCGCGACCCAAGTCCAAGAGACCGAAAAGCCGCAGTTCTACCTGACGGAAGACCACCACCCGGAAAACAGCACCAATCTGGGTTTCTGGCTTTACCTGATGAGCGACTGCCTCATCTTCGCCGTGCTGTTTGCCACGCACGGCGTGCTCGGCCGCAACTATGCGGCCGGTCCGTCGCCGGCCGACCTGTTCGATCTCAACCTCGTCGCCATCAACACGGCGCTGCTGCTGTTCTCCTCCATCACCTATGGCTTTGCCATGCTGCAGATGGAGCGTGGCGCCAGGATGGAAACGCTCGTCTGGCTCGGTATTACCGGCCTCTTCGGCGCGGCCTTCCTGGCGGTGGAAATCTATGAGTTCCACCATCTCATCGCCGAAGGCGCGGGCCCAACCCGCTCGGCCTTCCTGTCGTCCTTCTTCACGCTGGTGGGAACGCACGGCCTGCACGTCACCTTCGGCCTCATCTGGCTGGTCACGCTGATGGTGCAGGTGTCGAAACGCGGCCTGATCCCGGAAAACCGCCGCCGGCTGATGTGCCTTTCGATGTTCTGGCACTTCCTCGACGTCATCTGGATCGGCGTCTTCTCCTTCGTCTATCTGCTGGGAGTCCTCGGATGAGCTCGCATCACGAAAGCGCGTCTGACGTGCATCACGCCCACAGCCATGGTCACGAGGCCGCCCACGGGTCCTTCAAGAGCTACGTGACGGGCTTCATCCTGTCGGTCATCCTGACGGCCATTCCCTTCTGGCTGGTCATGGGCGGCGTGCTCGACAGCAAGCTCCTGACCGCCGTTCTCGTGATGGGCATCGGCGTCGTGCAGATCTTCGTGCACATGATCTACTTCCTGCACATGAACACGCGTTCCGAGGGCGGCTGGACGATGATGGCGCTGATCTTCACGCTCGTCATCGTCGGCATCGCCATTTCGGGTTCGCTCTGGGTCATGCATCACCTCAACACGAACATGATGCCGATGACCCACGAGATGATGAAGAACATGCCCTGACGGGCGGGGCCGACATGCAGGTGGATCAGGCAAGGCCGCAGGAGGGCGGGCAACCATCGCCGCGCGCCCGCAGGGTTCTCACTGCGTTCCTCGTCCTGCTCGTGGCGGTGTTCGTGGGGCTCGGCACCTGGCAGGTGCAGCGGCTCTTCTGGAAGCTCGACCTGATCGCGCGGGTGGATGCCCGTGTCCATGCCGCACCGGTGCCGGCGCCTGCGGGCGCCGTGGATGCCGCCGCGGACGAATATCGCCATGTCACAGCCACCGGTCTTTTCGAACACGACAGGACCGTGCTCGTCCAGGCCGTCACGGAGCGCGGCGCGGGTTTCTGGGTGATGACGCCGCTTCGGGCCGATGGCGCCCGGACGATCCTCGTCAATCGCGGTTTCGTTCCCGCCGACCGCAGCGGCGCGAATGCACGCCTGGGCAGCGAACTGGCCGCCGGTCCGGTCACGGTGACGGGGCTGCTGCGGATCAGTGAGTCGGGCGGCGGTTTCCTGCGCGCCAACGATCCCGCGGCCGACCGCTGGTTCTCCCGCGACGTGGCCGCCATCGCTGCAGCCAAGGGGCTTGAGAATGTCGCGCCCTATTTCATCGACGCGGATGCTACGCCCAATCCCGGCGGCCTGCCGGTCGGGGGCCTGACCGTCGTCACCTTCCGCAACAGCCACCTGGTCTATGCGCTCACCTGGTATGCGCTGGCGGTGATGAGCGCGTTCGCCGCCTACAGCGTCCACCGCCGCCGCTTCGTCTGAAATCCCTTGCATCCCGCCCGCAAGCGGCGCTTTGCAAAGCAGCCGAACGATCCTACATATGGGCGTTGGTCGTCAAACGGAGTTCAGGTGTGAGCGTCGCCTTCGTCAAGGAAGAGAGTGCGGAAACGGCAGCGGAAACCCAGCTGCCGGATCGGCCCATCTCGCCGCATCAGAACCTCGTCACGGAAACGGGCCTGAAGGCGCTCGAGGCGCAGATGCAGGCCGCGCGCGAGGCGTTCGAGGCGGCCAATGCGCTTGAGGACGTGAACGAACGCCGCCGCCAGACGGCAGGTCCCGTGCGTGATCTGCGCTATCTCGCAGAACGACTGCGCACCGCCCAGCTCGTGCCGGCGCCGACCGCAAACGATGTCGTCGCCTTCGGCAGCACCGTAACCTTCAGCCGCGACGACGGACGCGTGCAGACCTACCGTATCGTCGGCGAGGACGAGGCCGACCCGAAGGCGGGTTCGATCTCCTATGTCTCGCCCGTCGCGCGCAAGCTGATGGGCAAGGCCGTCGGTGATGTCGTCACGGTGGGCGAGCAGGAACTCGAGATTGAGACCATCGCCTGAAACGAAAAAGGCCGGCTTGCGCCGGCCTTCTCATATCTTAGAAGCTGACGGCGCGATCGCCGTCCTCGTCCTGGATGCGCGTCGGCAGGCCGATGCGGTTCAGGAGGTTGATGAACGGCTTCGGCGGCAGTTCCTCCACATTGGCCATCTTCTTCACGTCCCACTCACCGGTGGCGACGAGCATCGCAGCGGCGACGGGCGGCACGCCGGCGGTGTAGGAAATGCCCTGGCTGCCGACTTCCTCATAGGCTTCCTTGTGGTCGGCCACGTTGTAGATGAAGACGGTCTTTTCCTTGCCGTCCTTCAGGCCCTTCACATAGTCGCCGATGCAGGTCTTGCCTTCGTAACCGGGCGCGAGCGACGCCGGATCGGGCAGCACGGCCTTGACCACCTTGAGCGGCACGACTTCCTGGCCTTCAGCGGTCTTGACCGGCTGTTCGGAGAGCAGACCGAGGTTCTTCAGCACCGTGAAGACGTTGATATAGTGATCGCCGAAGCCCATCCAGAAGCGGACGTTCGCGCCGTCCATGTTCTTGGCGAGCGAGTGCACCTCGTCATGGCCGCAGAGATAGGCGCGGCGCGTACCGACGACCGGCAGGTCATAGTCCTTGCCGATTTCGAACATCTTGTTGGTCTGCCACTGGCCGTTCTGCCAGGAATAGACGACGCCGGTGAATTCGCGGAAGTTGATTTCCGGGTCGAAGTTCGTGGCGAAGTACTTGCCGTGGCTGCCGGCATTGATGTCGACGATGTCGACATCCGTCACCTTGTCGAGATATTCGTCCTTGGCGAGCTTGGCATAGGCGTTGACGACGCCCGGGTCAAAGCCGGCGCCGAGGATGGCGGTGATGCCCTTCTCCTCGCATTCGGCCGCACGCTTCCACTCGTAGTTCCCGTACCACGGCGGCGTCTCGCAGATCTTGCCCGGCTCTTCGTGGATCGCCGTGTCAATATAGGCGACGCCGGTATCCATGCAGGCGCGCAGCACCGACATGTTGAGGAAGGCGGTGCCGACATTGATGACGATCTGCGACTTCGTGGACGTGATCAGCGCCTTGGTGGCTTCGATGTCCAGCGCGTCGAGCGCATGGCCTTCCAGAACGCCCGGCTGCTTCATCGCGTTCTTCTCATGAACGGACGCGATGATCTTGTCGCACTTCGCCTTGGTGCGCGAAGCGATATGGATGTCGCCGAGCACGTCGTTGTTCTGGGCGCATTTGTGCGCCACGACCTGTGCAACGCCGCCGGCGCCGATGATGAGCACGTTTTTCTTCATGTCCCGGAATAGCTCCTTCTGGGTTGATGGGGGAGATTTTAGGAAAGGCTTGCTTCGTAGTCCGCGTAGTCGAATTCGCGGACGGTGCGGATGCTGCCATCCAGTTCGCGGATGGCGATCGCCGGCATTTTCACGCCGTTGAACCAGTTCTTCTTGACCATTGTATAGCCGGCCGCATCCTGAACGGAGATGCGGTCGCCGACCTTCAGTTTGTTCTTGAAGTTGAACTCGCCGAAGATATCGCCGGCCAGGCACGACTTGCCGCAGATCATGTAGCGGTGCGGGCCGGTATCAGGCGAAAGCTTGGCGTTCTCGCGGTAGATCAGGAGATCGAGCATGTGCGCCTCGATCGATGAATCGACGATGGCGAGGTCCTTGCCGTTGTTGAGGATGTCGAGCACCGTCACTTCCAGCGAGGTCGACTTGGTGATCGAGGCTTCGCCCGGCTCGAGATAGACCTGCACGCCGTATTCACCGGCAAAGCGCTTCAGCCGCTCCGCGAATCGTTCCAGCGGATAGTTCTCGCCCGTGAAATGGATGCCGCCGCCGAGGCTCACCCATTCGGCCTTCTTCAGGAGCGGTGCGAACTTATCCTCGATCGTGCCCAGCATGCGATCGAAGAGGTCGAAGTCGCCGTTTTCGCAGTTGTTGTGGATCATGAAGCCGGAGACGCGGTCCATGACGGGCTCGACCTTCTTCACATCCCATTCGCCGAGGCGCGAGAAGGGGCGGGCAGGGTCGGCAAGGTCGAAGCTCGACGAGGAGATGCCGGGATTGAGACGCAGGCCCCGCACGATGCCGGCCGCCTTGTCGGAGAACCGGTCGAGCTGACCGATCGAGTTGAAGATGATCTTGTCGGCGTGGCTGATGACCTCGTCGATCTCGTAATCGGCATAAGCGACGGAATAGGCGTGGGTCTCCTTGCCGAACCGCTCGTGCCCCAGGCGTACTTCGTTGAGAGACGAGGAGGTCGTGCCGTCCATGTAGTCGCGCATGAAATCGAAGACCGACCAGGTGGCGAAGCACTTCAGCGCCAGCAGCGCCTTCGCGCCGGACAGCTCGCGCAGCCGCGCGATCTTTTCCATGTTGGCGAGAAGCTTCGACTTGTCGATCAGATAATACGGCGTCGTAAGGGACATGCGGGACCTGTCTTGTGGGGTGGATGGCCGCCGGCGCAAACCGGCAATGCGACGAAACGCGAGGGGCGGCGCAAACCGTCCGCTTCGCGTGGCTCAGGAAAGGGAAAAGCCGCTGTTACGGTATCGTCGTGCGGACACGGCGATGTGACAGCGCCTTGGCGCTGTTGCCCCGGTCGCGATACCTGGCGAGGAAGAGATTGGGCAGGCGTGGCGTCTTCACCGGACGCAACGATGCGGCCGGCGTAACGGCATAAAAGCCAGACCGTGCCCCATGGGCACTGATCGAAAAGCGTTCTTCCGTTCGGGGGGCATCCGAGCCCATCCCCGATTGGAAGAGGGCGTGCCAAGACATGGCGTCCTCCCCAACCAGCAGATGAAACCTGCAACAAGTGGCGCTCTCTAACACAAGGCGGCCGGAAATATCAATGTGGCTTCCGCTGCGATTTTTTTCGTTTTTGCTCTTGCACCTCTAGTCGCTAGAGGTCGTAGACCAGGATTGCGACAATGAAGAGGATTGTATGATGTCCGATGTGAAAGAGACGCGTTTCCGGGTCGAGGGCATGGATTGCGCGTCCTGCGCCAGCAAGATCGATACGGCGGTACGCCGCATGCCTGGCGTGTCCGACGTCTCGGTTTCCGTCACCGCCGGTACGATGCGGGTGCAGCACGATCCGGCGAGCGATCTTGAAGCGATCCGCAGGAAAGTGTCGGGCCTCGGTTATGTCGTGACGCCGGGTGCTGCCCTTGCGGGAGGCAAGCCGGCATCGGAACACGCACATGGGCCGGACTGCGGCCATGCGCATGCGCACGACCATGACCATTCGCATGGCCACGACCACGAAGCAAAGGCCGTCGCCATCGAAGGCTTGCACGGCCACGATCACGGCCCCTCGGAAGGTCCCTGGTGGAAGGGCAAGAAGGGCCGGTTGACCATTCTTGCCGGCAGCGCGCTCGTGATCGCCTACGGCGTCGGCCACCTGTTTCCTGCCATTGCATCCTACGCCTTTCTCATCGCCATGATCGTCGGCCTCGTGCCGATCGGGCGGCGCGCCATCATGGCGGCGCTTGCCGGCACGCCTTTCTCCATCGAAATGCTGATGACCATCGCGGCCGTCGGTGCCGTCGTCATCAATGCGACGGAGGAGGCCGCGATGGTCGTCTTCCTCTTCCTCGTCGGCGAGCTTCTGGAAGGCGTGGCCGCCGGCAAGGCGCGCGACAGCATCCGCTCGCTTTCGACCCTCGTGCCGAAGACGGCGCTGCTGGAGGAGGACGGCCGCACCAAGGAGGTGCCGGCCGAGGCGCTTCCCGTCGGCGCGGTCATCCTCGTGCGCCCGGGCGACCGGATTTCCGCCGACGGCACGATCATCGAGGGCGAAAGCGCCATCGACGAGGCACCCGTGACCGGTGAAAGCACACCGGTCCGCAAGGAGACCGGCGACACGGTCTTTGCCGGCACAGTGAACGGCGACGCGGCATTGCGTATCCGGGTCACGGCGGCAGCCGCCGACAACACGATTGCCCGCGTCATCAAGCTGGTCGAGGAAGCCCAGGAATCCAAGGCGCCGACCGAGCGCTTCATCGATCGCTTCTCGAAATATTACACGCCCGGCGTGGTCGTGGTCGCGGCGCTCGTCGCGATCATCCCGCCGCTCGCCTTCGGCGGCGTCTGGAGCGAGTGGGTTTACAAGGGCCTCGCCGTGCTGCTGATAGGCTGCCCCTGCGCGCTCGTCATCTCCACGCCGGCGGCCATCGCCGCGGCTCTCTCCGCCGGCGCCCGCCGCGGCCTGCTCATGAAGGGTGGCGCGGTGCTGGAAGGACTGGGCAAGCTCACCGCCATCGCCTTTGACAAGACCGGCACGCTGACCGAGGGAAAACCCGTCGTCACCGATGTCGTCGCCTTCTCGTCGCCGGCCGAAGAGGTGCTGCGCCTCGCCGCAGCGCTGGAAGCAGGCTCCAGCCATCCGCTGGCGCTTGCCATCCTCGCCAAGGCCGCCGGGGACGGCATCCTGGCACCGGTCGCCACCGGTTCGCGGGCTCTGGGCGGCAAGGGTGTCGCTGCCACCGTCGAGGGCAGGAACGTCTTTCTCGGTTCGCCGAAGGCCGCGGTAGAGCGTGTGCCGTTGTCGGACGAGGTGCAAGCTGTGACCGTGGCACTTAACGATGACGGCAAGACCGTTTCCATGCTGATCGTCGACGGCGTGCTGGCCGGCGCCATCGCCATGCGCGACGAACCGCGCGCGGATGCCGCCGCCGGGCTGAAAGCGCTGAAGGACCTCGGCATCAAGACCATCATGCTGACGGGTGACAACGCCCGCACCGCCAAGGCCGTCGGCGCCCAGCTCGGTATCGAGGTACGCGCCGAACTGATGCCGGAGGACAAGCAACGCATCGTCGGCGAATTGCAGCGCGAAGGCTTCGTCGTCGGCAAGATCGGCGACGGCATCAACGACGCGCCCGCACTCGCCGCCGCCGATGTCGGCATCGCCATGGGCGGGGGAACGGACGTGGCGCTGGAAACCGCCGATGCCGCCATCCTGCACGGCCGGGTGGCCGACGTGGCGCTGATGACGGACCTCTCGAAGCGCACCATGCGCAATATCGTCGAGAACATCGTGCTCTCACTCGGCCTCAAGGGTGTCTTTCTCGTCACGACGATTGTCGGCATCACCGGTCTGTGGCCGGCAATTCTCGCCGATACCGGTGCCACCGTGCTGGTCACGTTGAACGCGCTGCGTCTCCTCAGGCCGATCAAGTGATGCGGCGCAGGACAATCCTTGGCCTCTCAGTGCTGGCCGCGATCGTCGGCGCGACGGTCGCCGCACAGATGCCGACCGCCGCCCCATCGAAAGAACGGACCTTCACACTGACGACCGTCGACGGAACACCGTTCGGTTCCGCCGACCTCGCCGGCAAGCCCTATCTCGTCTTCTTCGGCTTCACCCATTGCCCGGATGTGTGCCCGACCGCGCTTTTCGAGTTGAGCGGTCTCCTGAAGGAGATCGGTCCGGCCGCGGATCGCATCACGCCGCTCTTCGTCTCGATCGATCCCGAACGCGACACGGCGGAACTGCTCAAGCTCTACATGACGTCCTTCGATCCCCGCATCGTCGCGTTGCGGGGCGATGCGGTCCGGACCAGGCAGGCTGCGGATGCCTTCTCGGCCACATACAGGAAGGTGGAGACGGCGTCCGACAGCTACACGATGGAGCACACCGCCGGGCTCTTCCTCATCCGCGCGGACGGGCGTTTGCAGGGCATGCTCGACATGCACGAGCCGCGCGCGGTCCAGCTTCAAAAACTGAAGCTGCTGGCTCAGATCTAGTCGTGGTCGTCGTGGCAGAGTTCGTGATTGGCGAGCGCGCGGATGACATAGCAGTCGCGCACCTGGTCGGAATGGCAATGGCTGGTGATGCGCACCAGCTCGGCTTCCAGCTTCTGGAGCCGGGCGATCTTGCGGCGAACGGCAGAAAGCTGTTCGGCGGCGATGCGGTCGGCATCGTGGCAAGGGCGCTCGGGATGCTGGCTGAGATCGATCAGTTCACGGATGGCATCGAGGGTGAGGCCGAGATCGCGCGCATGGCGAATGAAGGCGAGCCGGTCGCGTTCGTCGCTGGAGTAACGCCGCTGGTTGCCTTCGGAACGTTCGGCCGGCGCGATCAGCCCCATCTGCTCATAGTAGCGGATCGTGGGAACCTTGACGCCCGTTGCCCTGGAAAGATCGCCGATGGTCAGCATCGTTTCGCCTCGTCGTATGCACTCGCCGACAGATGGACATGGATGGTGCGAAAATCAAGTTTTCCGGCTCTCCCCATCGTGCGGACAGCGCGCGGCAAGGTTCTGACGTTTTTTTGTACGTGCCGTGATCGTTGGACGAAAGAATGCCGCAAATCTGGGGTTGAAGCTCTGGTGGCAAGAGGGTTTAAGCTCCGGCCAATCCTGGTCGGCTCCGCGTCGCCGACCGCGGCATGAAGCCGCAAACGGACAAGATTAACGAAGTTCTAAGCAATCGCTTGGACTCTAGACGAAACGGGCGCCGCGCGATTGCGGCGCGCCGAACTTCTAACAACCGAAACAGACCGATGTTTGTGCTTCGCCAACGCTCCGATACCAAATCCGCCCGCCCGCGCCTTTCCCTGCTCGCGCGCCTCGCAGCCGCTACGGTTGCCGGTGGCCTGCTTGCCGGCTGCATGGCCATGGATGTCGCCTCGCTTGCGGAAGCGCCCAAGCTTTCCAACAAGGTGAAGGCGGAAATGTCGAAGAAGAAGATGCGGCCGGAAAGCCCGGTCCTCGTGCGCATCTTCAAGCAGGAGAGCGAGCTGGAGGTCTGGAAGGTCGATGCCAGCGGCAAATATGCCCTGTTCAAGACCTATCCGATGTGCCGCTGGTCCGGAAAGCTCGGCCCCAAGACGAAGAGCGGCGACCGCCAGGCGCCCGAAGGCTTCTACCATGTCTCCGCCGGCATGCTGAACCCGAACTCGCAATATTACGTATCGTTCAATCTCGGCTATCCGAACCGTCTCGAATCGGCGCTCGGCTATACCGGCGAGGCGCTGATGGTGCATGGCGCCTGCTCCTCGTCCGGCTGCTATGCCATGACGGACCAGGGCGTCGGCGAGATCTACGCCATCGTGCAGAAGGCGCTCGAAGGCGGCCAGCAGCGTTTCCAGGTGCAGGCCTTCCCCTTCCGCATGACGATGGAAAACATGGCCAAGCATCGCGGCGACCCGAATATGCCGTTCTGGCGCACGCTCAAGGAAGGCTACGACGCCTTCGCCTTTACGCGCCAGCAGCCGAAGGTTTCGGTGTGCGGCGGACGCTATGTCTTCAACCGCGAATTCGTGAACGGCGAGCCGAGCGATCCGCTCGCCCAATGCCCGGCGACCGTCGACGGTGTACAAAATGATGTGATCGCCAAGATCGGCGCGGAACAAAAGAAGCTGGATGCGGCTTTCGCCGCTGCCACACCGGTTTCGAGCTTCGCCTATGTGGACGGCGGCATGCATCCTAGCTTCCGCTCGCTTTTGAAGCAGCAGGGCGCGAAGGGCATGGCATCACGCATCTCTCGCACCAAATATCCGGTGAGCAGGCCAGACGCCGCGCTTGCCGATCCCTATGACAAGTAAGGTGTGAGGGCGTTCGTTGACATTTGAAAGCGTAACCCGCCGGTCTTTCCTCCTGGGCAGTACCGGACTGGCGACGACGGTGCTCGCCGGCTGCACCACGGCCCGGGAACGGGTCGAGGTCAGGCCCAAGCCTGTCGTCGACAACAGCATCTATGCGGCCATGTACGGGCCCAAGGATGACGAGCAGTTCCCGCTGCCCGCCATTCCCTATCAGAAGATCGATCCGCGCTTCTACCGCCAGATGGTGCCGAACCCGACCGGCGAGCGCCCCGGCGTGATCGTCGTCGATACGGCGAACCACTTCCTGTACCTGACATATGAGAACGGTCAGGCCATGCGCTATGGCGTGGGCCTCGGCCGCGCCGGCTTCGAATGGGCGGGCCGCGGCGTCATCCAGTACAAGCGCGAATGGCCCCGCTGGACGCCGCCGGACGAGATGATCGCCCGCCAGCCCGAGCTGGAACCCTACAGTTCCCGTAACGGCGGCATGGAGCCGGGCCTCAAGAACCCGCTCGGCGCCCGTGCGCTCTACATCTTCCGCGACAAGCAGGATACGCTCTACCGCATCCACGGCTCGCCGGAATGGTGGACGATCGGCAAGTCCGTGTCGTCGGGCTGCGTGCGCATGATCAACCAGGACGTGGTCGACCTCTACAACCGCGTGCAGAGCGGCACGCCGATCGTCGTGCTCGGTGCCGCGGCACCCGCCATGGCGGCGGTCGATCAGCCGATGCCCGTCTATGACGAGGCCACGCCGGTCTACTGATCTACTGAGATTTGCCGAGGCAATAAAAAAAGGCGTGCCCGCAGCTGCCGGCACGCCCTTTTTCCGTCTGCGAAGCCGCTTTAGGTGCGCGGCTTCAGGTTTTCGGGGTCGTAGAGCGGCTTGTAGCCGATGCTGACCACCTCGACCGGGTAGATCTCGTCGAAATAGGAGATGTTGAGCTTGCGGCCTTCCTGGCAATAGGCATGCGGCAGGTAGGCCAGCGCGATGTTCTTGCCGATGGTCGGGCCGAAGGCGATCGACGTGGTGTAGGAGCGGCGGCCGAGTTCGTCGATGAGCACTTCACCGGTTTCCGGATCCATGACCGGCAGGTTGCCGAGCGGATAGCGCTTCACGCCATTCCTGTCCGTATTCTCCGTCATGACCAGCGTGCAGAGCATGGCGGGCTGGTGATCGCGCGCCTTGTATTCAAGATGCTTCGCCTTGCCGCGGAAGTCGGCTTCCTTGACCTTCGGGCGCGCCAGGTCGGCCTCGATAAGGTTGTACTGAGTGAGCAGATCGGCGTTCTGCAGGCGCAGGCTCTTTTCCATGCGGCGCGAGTTGGCATAGGTCTCGACACCGACGGCCATGGCGCCGGTGGAGCGCAGCGCATCCCACACGGCCAGACCGTCCTCGTATTTCATGTGCAGTTCCCAGCCCTGCTCGCCGACATAGGAGATGCGGAAGGCTGTGACCTGCTTGCCGGCGATCTCGATCGGCTTGATGGCCGCGAACGGGAAGTTCTCGATATCGAGGCCGGCCGGATCCGCGACGACCTTCTTGAGGTTTTCGCGGGCGTTCGGGCCCCAGATGCCGATGGTGATGTACTTTTCCGAGGTGTCGGTGATGGTGACATCAAGGCCGCGATCTTCGGCGACGCGCTTCATGTAGTGGAAGTCGCGCGGGCCGGCGTCGGCGCCGTTGACGAGGCGGCAGCGGTCGGCCATGCGGAAGACCGTGAAGTCGGCGCGCACCATGCCCTCATCGTCGAGGAAGTGGGTGTAGATACCCTTGCCGATGTTGCCGTCACCGCCGATCTTGGCGGCGCAGAGCCATTCGAGAAGCTCGACATGATCGGGACCCTCGATATCCACCATGTGGAAATGCGAGAGGTTGATGATGCCGCAATCCTCGCTGAGCGCCAGGTGCTCGGCATTGGAAACACGCCAGAAGTGGCGGCTGTCCCACTCGTTCTCGCGGACTGGAACGCGGTCGCCGTACTTTTCGAGGAGATGCTCGTTGGCCTTGTAGCCGTGCGCACGCTCCCAGCCGCCGAGTTCCATGAAGTAGCCGCCGAGCTCGACTTCGCGCTCGTAGAAGGGCGAGCGCTTGACGCCGCGTCCCGAGGCATAGGGTTCGCGGTTGTGCACGGCGGGGAAGTAGATTTTCTGCGCGGCTTCGAACGTGCGGCCCTCGATGAACTTTTCTTCCAGCTGGTGCGGGTAGAAGCGCGAATAGTCGATCGAGTTGTGGTCGATCTCGGTGCGCCCATCCGTCATCCAGTCGGCGATCAGCTTGCCGTAGCCGGGGCCGTCCTTGACCCAGATGGCGACGCAGTACCAGAGGCCGCGCACCTTCTGGCTTTCGCCGCAGGACGGGCCGCCGGCAGCCGAGACCTGGAGGAGGCCGTTGAAGGAATGGCTTTCATTGTAGCCGAGTTCGCCGAGGATCGGCGTCAGCTCCATTGCCTTTTCGAGCGGCTCGAGGATCTGCTCCATGTCGAGATCGCGCTGCGAGGGCGAGAGGCGGGCTTCGTTCTTCTCGAGAATGTCGCGCGGGTGGCACAGCCGCGGATTGGTCGTTTCGTAGTAGCCCCACTCGATCTGGCCGCCTTCGGTGGTCTTCGGGTCGCCGGTGTCGCGCATATAGGCCGAGTTGCCCTGGTCGCGCAGCAGCGGATAGCCGATTTCCTTGCCGGTGCCTTCGAACTCGTTGTACGGGCCGAAGAAGGTCAGCGGGTGGTCGACCGGCATGACGGGCAGGTCCTCGCCGACCATTTCAGCGATCAGGCGGCCCCAGATGCCGGCGCAGACGATGACATGGTCGGCCATGATGGTGCCGCGATGGGTGACGACGCCCTTGATGCGTCCGCCTTCAACGATCAGCGACTTTGCCGGCGTGTTGGCGAAGGCCTGGAGCATGCCGGTCTTTTCGGCCGCATCGACCAGCTTGCCGGCGACGGTCTGCGAACGCGGGATGACAAGGCCGGCATCCGGATCGAACAGGCCGCCCTGCACCTGGTCCTCCTCGATCAGCGGGAACTTTTCCTTGATCTCGGCGGGCGACACGTAGTGCGCGCGCGTGCCGAACGCCTTGGCGGAGGACAGCTTGCGCTTGATCTCCTCCATCCAGGTATCGTCGCCGGTGCGCGCGACCTCGAGGCCGCCGATGCGGGCGTAGTGGCCCATCTTCTCGAAGAAATCGATGGAATACTGCGTCGTCCAGACCGAGAGATAGTCATGGCTCGTCGTGTAGCAGAAGTCCGAGGCATGCGCCGTCGAACCGATGTCGGTTGGGATGCCCGACTTGTCGATGCCCACGATATCGTCCCATCCGCGCTCGATGAGATGGTGGGCGATCGACGCGCCCACGATGCCACCCAAACCGATGATGACGACCTTCGCCTTTTGCGGAAATTCTGCCATGTGCTGGACCCCGATGAGAAATTTGAGGCCGACTTTAGGGCCTCGTTCTGCGCCATTGCAGCCTGTCTGCGACGGCTCCGCGACCAGTTCCGACAGTCGCGGGAATGGCAGCACGACCCTAGCCGATCATGCCGCCGGCGCAACGCAATTCGTGACATCAGGCGCTGGTCAGGTTTTGCCCGGGTCTGCGCTTCTTTGGAAAGCCATGCCGATGACCGGCATGTCACACTTGCTATATATCGACAGGCTAAAGCGCCGGGGGGCGCAGCGACGAGGGAGGGGAGATATTGGTAGGCGATACGGCGGTCCGGGCGGATGCCCCGTCCAACGACCACGCGCACGGTGTCTCCATCGGCGAAGCGGTGGGCGTGTGGGCGCGGGTGGCGGCGCTGAGTTTCGGCGGCCCGGCCGGGCAGATCGCGGTCATGCATCGTATCATCGTGGAAGAGAAGCGCTGGATCGGCGAGAGCCGTTTCCTGCATGCGCTGAACTACTGCATGCTGCTGCCGGGCCCGGAAGCGCAACAGCTTGCCGTCTATATCGGCTGGCTGATGCACCGCACGCTGGGTGGGCTGATCGCCGGCCTGCTGTTCATCCTGCCCGGTTTTCTTGCCATTCTGGCGCTGAGCTATGTCTATGTCGTCTTCGGCGATGCGCGCGTGGTGGAGGGGCTGTTCTTCGGCCTCAAGGCGGCGGTGCTCGCCGTCGTCGTGCAGGCAGTTTTCCGCATCGGCAGCCGCGCCCTGGCCAATCCCGCGATGATCGCGATCGCCGGCGCGGCCTTCATCGCCATCTTTGCCTTCAAGGTGCCGTTTCCGCTCATCGTCGCTGCCGCGGCCCTCGTCGGCTATCTCGGATCCAAATCCGGGATGCGGCTTTTCCGCGTAAGCGCCGGCCATGCCGCCACCCGCGGCGCGGTGCTGCAGGACCGCGATTCGCTTTTGGGGGAGGCGACACCTGCCCATGCCCGGCCGGATTTGCGCTGGTCGCTGAAGATCTCGGGCGTGCTTCTCTGTCTCTGGCTCGGCCCCATCGCGCTGATCTGGTTCTTTGCGGGCGGGGACAGCGTTTTCACGCATATCGGCATCTTCTTCAGCAAGATGGCGGTCGTCACCTTCGGCGGCGCCTATGCCGCGCTTGCCTATGTCGCGCAGGAGGCGGTGCAGCACTATGGCTGGCTGCGGCCCGGTGAAATGCTGGATGGGCTCGGCATGGCGGAAACGACGCCGGGACCGCTCATCATGGTGCTGCAATTCGTCGGCTTCCTCGGCGCCTATCGTGATCCCGGCGGCCTGAACCCGATGGTGGCGGCGACGTCGGGGGCGATCCTCACGACCTGGGTGACCTTCACGCCGTGTTTTCTCTGGATTTTCCTGGGCGCCCCCTTCATCGAAAAGCTGCGCGGCAACGCGGCGTTATCGGGCGCGATGTCCGCCATCACCGCCGCCGTGGTCGGTGTCATCCTGAACCTGGCCGTCTGGCTTGCGGTGCATACCCTGTTCCGGACAGTGACTGTACTCTCGGCCGGGCCGCTGCATATCGAACTCCCGGTGCTTTCGACGCTGATCCTGCCGTCGGCCCTGATGGCCGCGGCGGCGGCCTTTGCCCTTTTCAAGCTGAAAAGCACCGTGCCGGTGACGCTGGGCCTGTCCGCACTCGCCGGAATCGGCTGGGTTCTGCTGACCGGCGGCAACTGACCTGTCCGAACCCATGCGTTTGCTGCATGGGTGACGTGCGGGCTTTGCGCTGTACCGCAGTGCAGCATTGCGGTACAACACAGTCATCGAAAGACGCGGCGCCACGGATCGGTGCCGAACAGAGAGCCTCAGGAAAGGGGATCATCATGAACATGGCACGTTCCTTCAGCAATTGGCGCAAATATCGTCAGACCGTCACCGAACTCGGCCGCATGACCGAGCGGGAACTCAACGATCTCGGTATCGCACGCTCGGATATCCGTCAGGTCGCCCGCAACGCCGTCGGCTTCTGACCGACTGGCCGCACGACGGCAGGAATTTGGAAACGCCCGCTCTTGAGCGGGCGTTTTTGCATTGCGAAGGACGCCGGCGAGGGCAGGGCCGGCAGGATGTCTTCAGGCATTCGCTACGCGCATAACGCATGGCTGCTTTGCAAAACGATGCCTATGAAATCATCAGGAATCGGATATAGTCATACCTATCGAAGCAACGTACCTCCTCCCACGAAGCTTCGATGTTTGCAGAAGGCCTACTCCTCCTCCCAAGGCCGACTGCGGGAATGGCGACACTCCTCCTCCCAGTCGCCATTCGGTTCTATCGGAAAGCCTGCCGCACCTCCTCCCGCGGCAGGCTTTTCCATTTCTGGACCCCGGCAACGCCGCGCCCTTCCTTCTCGCCACGCTTTTCCCGATGCTTCGTTTGCATGCCATCCGCATTGCATCGCGTTATCGGCATCATTGTGTTCTTGAAAATATAACGCTGGCAAAATGGCGGGCAGCGATATATTCACGAAGATATCACGCTGCCGGAAGGCGGAAATGGGAGAACAGGAATGAACCGTCGTCTGCTTCTGAAACTCGTCGTCGCCGCCTTCGCCGCGCTGCCGCTGGCCCTGCCGGCCGTTGCTGCCGAGAAGGTCACGGTCTTTGCAGCCGCCAGCCTCAAGAATGCGCTGGATGCGGCGAATGCCGCCTGGCAGGCCGAAACGGGCAATGAGACGGCCGTTTCCTACGCGGCAAGCTCGGCACTCGCCAAGCAGATCGAAGCAGCGGCTCCCGCCGATCTCTTCATCTCTGCCGATCTCGCCTGGATGGACTATGTGGCCGAGAAGAAGCTGATCAGGGACGACACCCGCTCCAACCTGCTCGGCAACCGCATCGTGCTCGTGGCGCCGAAGGATGCGGCCAAAGCGGTCGACATCAAGGAAGGTTTCGATCTGGCCGGCCTGGTGGGTGACGGAAAGCTCGCCATGGGTGCGGTCGACAGTGTTCCGGCCGGCAAATACGGCAAGGCGGCGCTGGAAAAGCTCGGCGTCTGGCCGGCCGTCGAAAGCAAGGTCGCAGGCGCCGAAAGCGTGCGCGCCGCGCTCGCGCTGGTATCACGCGGCGAGGCACCCTATGGCATCGTCTATGAAACGGATGCCGCCGCCGATCCGGGCGTTGCGATCGTCGGCACCTTCCCGGAAGACAGCCACCCGCCGATCATCTACCCCGTCGCCATCCTCGCGGAGTCCCGCAGCCCGGCGGCGGCCGCCTATCTCGACTTCCTGAAATCCGAAAAGGCCGCGCCGTTCTTTACCGGGCAGGGTTTTACCATCCTGAAATAGCGCGAGCCTCGCGATAGCCCTGCGATGTACGGTCGGGGCTGTTTCCATTTCATTTGCGATTGGCGATCGTATGACCTTGTGGCACCCCCATCGCACCGCCTCCGAAGATACCCACGAGCCGGGAGCGGCAACGTGGACTGGCTAGCGCTGAGCGCCGAGGAATGGACCGCGATCCGGCTGAGCCTTCGGGTTTCGTCGGTGGCGGTGCTCGTCAGCCTGCCGCTCGGCATTCTCGTCGCGCTGGCGCTGGCACGCGGCCGCTTCTGGGGCAAGTCGCTTCTGAATGGCATCGTGCACCTGCCGCTCATCCTGCCGCCGGTCGTGACCGGCTTCATCCTGCTCATCCTCTTCGGCCGGCGCGGGCCGGTCGGCTCCTTCCTCGATGACTGGTTCGGTATCGTCCTGTCCTTCCGCTGGACGGGCGCGGCGCTGGCCTGCGGTGTCATGGGCTTTCCGCTGATGGTGCGTTCCATCCGGCTCTCCATCGAGGCGGTCGACCGCAAGCTGGAGGAGGCCGCCGGCACGCTCGGGGCAAGTCCCCTCTGGGTTTTCCTCACCGTCACGCTGCCGCTCATCCTGCCCGGCGTACTCGCCGGTTTGATCCTCGCCTTCGCCAAGGCGATGGGCGAGTTCGGCGCCACCATCACCTTCGTCTCCAACATACCCGGCGAAACGCAGACGCTGTCGGCCGCCATCTACACCTTCACGCAGGTGCCGGGGGGCGATCAGGGCGCCATGCGCCTCACGCTGGTCGCCATCGCCATTTCCATGGCCGCGCTGCTCGCGTCGGAAATCCTCGCCCAGCGTATTGGCCGCAAGGTGCATCTCGAATGAGCCTCGTCGTCGATATCCGCCACCACCTCGGCGATTTTTCCTTGGAAGCCGCCTTTTCCTCCGATGGCGGCGTGACGGCATTGTTCGGCCGGTCCGGCTCGGGGAAGACCTCGCTCATCCGCATCATTGCCGGCCTGACGCGGCCCGCGGACGGCCGTGTCCGGCTCGATGATGACGTGCTAGTCGACACTGCGGCCCGTCGCTTCGTGCCGCCGCATCGTCGCCGTTTCGGCTATGTCTTCCAGGAGGCGCGCCTTTTTCCGCATCTGACGGTGCGCCGGAACCTTGATTACGGCCGCTGGTTCGCGCCGAAAGGTGCACGGGCGGAAAACCCTGGTCGCATCATCGATCTGCTCGGCATCGGGAGCCTGCTCGACCGCCAGCCCGCTCATCTCTCGGGTGGTGAAAAACAGCGCGTCGCCATCGGCCGCGCGCTCCTGTCGTCTCCGCGCCTTCTGCTGATGGACGAGCCGCTGGCCGCCCTCGATGACGAGCGCAAGGCGGAAATCCTGCCCTATCTGGAGCGTCTGCGGGACGAGGTGGGCATTCCCATCGTCTATGTCAGCCACTCCGTCGCCGAGGTTGCCCGCCTTGCCGACACGGTGGTGCTGATGGCCGCAGGACGCATCGAGGCCATCGGGCCGGCATCCGATGTGCTGGGCGGTCCGCGCCTTGCCTCCGCCATCGAGCGCCGCGAAGCCGGCAGCGTCCTGACCGGCCGCGTCGAGGCAAACGACGCGGCCCACGGTCTCGCCACCATCCGCCTCGAAGGCGGTGCCGCGCTGCTGGTGCCTTGCGCCAAGGTCTCGCCCGGCGAGACGGTGCGGCTGCGCATTCCCGCCCGCGATGTCATGGTGGCCACGGCCCGCCCGGAAGGCTTGAGCGCGCTGAACATCCTCGAAGGCACGCTGGAAGCGATCGAGCCGGACGGCGAGGGCATGGCAAGCCTGCGCATCGCCTGCGGCGGCGATCATGTCCGCGCCCGCATCACCGCGCTTTCGGTCGAGCGCCTCGGCCTTGCGCCGGGCCTGCCGGTCCACGCGGTGATCAAGACGGTCGCGCTGGAATAGGCCTCACTTCGCCAGGTGGGCGACGATCCAGCCGATGTCGTCGACAAGGGCGGCTTCCGCCTTCTGCTCCATGGCATGGTAATGTGCGACCAGCGCCTCGCCGAACGGTGTCAGCATGGCGCCGCCGCCCTGCTTTCCGCCGCGCTGCGATTCCACCACGGGTTCACGAAACAGGCGGTTCATCTCGTCCACCAGCAGCCACGCGCGCCGATAGGACATGTCCATCGCCCGGCCCCCGGCGGAAATCGAACCGGTCTCCCGGATATGCGTCAGAAGTTCGATCTTGCCGCGCCCGATGCGACCCTCCGGCTCGAACTGGAGGCGGAAGATGAGTTTGGGTGCGCGCTTGCCGGCTGCTGACATGAAAAGGGCCCGTGCTGATGACGGGCCCAGATATAACAGCGTTTTCCGCGCAGGAAAGCTTTAGGCCGCGCGCTTCAGCGCATCGCCGAGGATCGAGACGATATCCTCGAAATGCTTCTTCTCGGCGATCAGCGGCGGCGAAAACGCGATGATGTCGCCGGTCACGCGGATGAGCAGGCCCTTCTCGAAGCAATCCACGAAGACATCATAGGCGCGCGCGCCCGGCGCGCCCTCGCGCGCGGCAAGCTCGATGCCGGCGATAAGGCCGATCGTGCGGATGTCGATGATATGCGGCAGGCCCTTCAGCGAATGCATCGCCGCATGCCAGTCGTCCTGCAGCTCTGCGCCGCGGGTGAACAGGCCCTCGTCACGGTAGATGTCGAGGGTGGCGATACCCGCGGCGCAGGCGGCGGGATGGCCGGAATAGGTGTAGCCGTGGAAGAGTTCGATGGCGTTTTCCGGGCCGTGCATCAGCGCGTCGTGCACCTTGCGGCTGGAGAACACCGCGCCCATCGGGATCGCGCCGTTGGTGAGCCCCTTGGCCGTGGTCACGAGGTCGGGCGTCACGCCGAAATAGTCGGTGGCGAAGGCCGCGCCCAGACGGCCGAAGCCGGTGATGACCTCGTCGAAGATCAGCAGGATGCCGTGCTTGTCGCAGATCGCGCGCAGCTTTTCGAGATAGCCCTTCGGCGGGATCAGCACGCCGGTGGAACCGGCGACCGGCTCGACGATGCAGGCGGCGATGGTTTCCGCGCCATGCAGCGCAACCAGGCGCTCCAGGTCGTCGGCAAGCTCCGCGCCATACTCCGGCTGGCCTTTCACATAGGCATTCTTTGCGAGGTCATGCGTGTGGCGCAGATGGTCGGAACCGGCAAGCTGCGGAAAGACGCGGCGGTTGTTGACGATGCCGCCCACCGAAATGCCGCCGAAGCCGACGCCGTGATAACCCCGTTCGCGGCCGATGAGGCGCGTGCGCGTGCCCTGGCCGATGGCGCGCTGATAGGCGATGGCGATCTTCAGCGCCGTATCCACCGATTCCGAGCCGGAGCCCGTGTAGAACACGCGGTCGAGCTTGGCGCCATCAGGGCCGGGCGCGATTTCGGCCAGCCGCTCGGCGAAGTCGAAGGCGATGGGATGGCCCATCTGGAAGGAGGGCGCGAAATCCATCTGCGTCAGCTGTCGCTCAACGGCAGACGCGATCTGCCGGCGGCCATGGCCGGCATTGACGCACCACAGCCCGGCGGTGCCGTCCAGCACCTGCCGACCGTCGCTGCTGGTGTAGTACATGCCTTCGGCGGCGGCGAGCAGGCGCGGCGCGGCCTTGAACTGGCGGTTGGCGGTAAAGGGCATCCAGTAGCTGTCGAGCACCGGCGCATTGGGCTTGTTGTGCACGTTCATGGCGAAGTCCTCCAGAGGGCGGATCCGGCAAGGGCGCAACGGCGCATCACCGGAATTGCGAAATTCGAAAGGAAGAGCATGTCGGAAATGCTCTGCTTGGCGGGATTGTCGCCATGATTTGCAAGGCCGAACAAGTCCTTTTCTTCTTGACGCCAAGCGATTGAAAAGAAAGGATGGAGGACGAGAGAGTTTCGCTATTTCGAACATATAGAACAGGCGGAGGCCATGTCGGTCGATATCGGGGGCAGGCTGCGTTACCTGCGCATGGCCCACAACCTTTCCCAGCGCGAACTCGCCAAGCGCGCCGGTGTCACCAATTCCACCATTTCGCTGATCGAATCGAACGCGTCCAACCCGTCCGTCGGCGCCCTGAAACGCATTCTCGACGGCATCCCGATCGGCCTTGCGGAATTCTTCGCCTTCGAACCGGACCGGCCGAAGAAGGCCTTCTACCGCGCGGACGAGCTGACGGAGATCGGCAAGGGCGGCATTTCCTACCGGCAGCTGGGCGACAACCTCTTCGGCCGCAGCCTGCAGATCCTGAAGGAGTGTTACCAGCCTGGCGCCGATACGGGAAAAGTGCCGCTGGTGCACGATGGCGAGGAGGGGGGCATCGTGCTGTCGGGCCGCCTCGAAGTGACCGTGGATGACGAGCGGCGCATCCTGGGGCAGGGCGATGCCTATTACTTCGAAAGCCGGCGTCCGCATCGCTTCCGCTGCGTCGGCCCGGTGCCCTGCGAGGTCATCAGCGCCTGCACGCCGCCGACCTTCTGAACGACAAAAAGCCCGCCGGTGGCGGGCTTTCCGAAAACGGGCCGATCAGGCCTTGGGTGCGGTATTGTCTTCCACCGGCGCGTCGGGACCATTCTTCTTGATCGAATCGATGGCGTTCTGTGCGCTGGCCTTGCTGGAATAGCCTTCCGTGGAGAACATCACTTCGCTGTTGTACTTGAAGCGAACACGGAACTCGCCGGCCTTGTCCTTGTAGATTTCAAACTTGTGCGCCATGGGCTTCCCTCTACGCAGTTGTGAATCAGGCAACCACAACGTGCCAGCCGGCGCCTGCGCTGACAAGAGGCAGGTCCGCGCCGGTCCACCTGTTTATTAGAAACCGAGCAAGAGCGCCGCGCCGCGAGCGGCGTTCAAGGCCGGATGCTGGGAAGATCGGCGATGATCGATGCCGGATCGCACGAAAGGCGGAGAACTTCATTGCCCTTCACCGCATTGGTAAAGGCATCGGTCGAATTGTAGACGCGGATATCCGCCTCGCGGATGCGGTCGTCCAGGCGCTTGTCCTGTGTGATGACGAAGGCATAGACATACGCGCCGCGCGCATAACCGACCGCCATGGTGAGGTCCGTCGGATGATCGATGTCGGTGTCCTTGGTGGAAAACCAGGTCGAATCGGTTTCGAAATAGAGCTCCGCCGGCTGTGTCCCCACGACATAGGAATAATAGGCTTCCTTCTTGCCGGGATGCTGCGCGGGCTCGGCGATGCGGCAGAATTCCGCCCGGGCATCGCGCTCCGGAATGGCACAGGCAAACTGCGTCTGCCAGGGCGGAACGCAGTTTGCCAATGCGGGCGATGCCAGCAGCACCGCGCCCGCCACAACCCAGGCGCGCCGCATCAGGCGGCCTTTTTCTTTCGAAGCGAGAAGAAGGTGAGCGCGGCCGCACCCAGCCCGTAAAGCGTCCATTCGACGGGCAGAAGGTCCGCAGTCTCGCTGCGGATCGGCAGGTAGGCCACGGTGCCGGGCCGCGTCTCGAGCCCCGCCTTGCCCTCTGCCTGGGCCTGCGCGATCTGCTGGGGAGAAACCTCCCACTCCGCACCGCGCCACGTGTCATACGCCATCTTGCCCGCCCCCACGGCAACACCCACGACGGCGGCAATGACAAGGTTCCTGACTGTCGACATGCTTGATTTCCCTCATGATTTCCGCAGGGAAAATAACCACGCCCCGCCCCGCAGGCAAGGCCGATATGGCGCGATTCGCCGATCCGGCAGAGGAAACACACAAGAAGGCGCAACGACCGTTCTGCCGAACACGGCAGGTTCGGCGGCAAGGCTCTCTGGTCTAATTTTCGGGAGGAAGATTGGCTGGGGAACCTGGATTCGAACCAAGATTAACGGAGTCAGAGTCCGTCGTTCTACCGTTGAACTATTCCCCAGCATGGCGGGTCGGCTTGGCCGGCGCCTGTGAGGCGGGCTTATAAACAAAAGATGGCGAGATGCAAATGGTTTTTTCCGGAAAATCGTGATGGCGCCGTCGGCGGTATGGGGGATGGGGGACGCGACCGGCGCGTGACCGGGCGGGCTGTCGTCGTGGCGTCACAAAAAGAATTTGGCGAACGGGGCGCGCGCTGGTAATGTCGCCCCAACGAAGATCGAGAGAGCGCCTGCTTGCAGCTTCAAGGCTTTGCGCGGCGCCATAGGCAGTAACGTGAACGACCCCGACAGCGGCGAAAAGCCGTCCGTTTCCGGGGCGCGAGTTGCGGGTGAAGCGGGGCGACCGAAGCGGTCGCGCCGTCGCAAGGGAAAGCAGAAGGGCGCCACAGCTCCATCTGTCGCCTCCCTGTCCGCAGGCCAGGTGGACGGTTCGACCGGAACCGCCGAGCGCCCCCAGTCCGCCCCCGGTGGCAGCAGCAATGCGCGCCGCAACAAGCGCCGCAGGCACGGCAAGGTCGCCGGTGGCGAGAATGTGCGCCCGCTTGTCCCGGTGGGGCAGAGCGAATCGCCGCATCCCGACGAGCGCCACGCCGAAGGCCGGCGAAACCGCCGCAAGCATCGCGGAAAGAAGGCGTCCGCGCGTGTATCGCAGCCGGTGCCCGGCAGCGCCGTCGTGCAGCCGGCCGCGCAGGCCTTCACCGAGCAGCGTCCTTCCATCCCGCATGAACCGCGGCGCGACGCCGGTTCGGCGCCGCGTGGCGGCGAGCGTGACGGCTTCGAGATGCCGCTTTATGCGGCGCTCGACCTTGGCACCAACAATTGCCGCCTTCTCATTGCCCAGCCCACGCGGCCGGGACAGTTCCGTGTCGTCGATGCCTTCTCGCGCATCGTTCGGCTCGGGGAAGGGCTGGGCGCGAGCGGGCGGCTTTCCGAGGAGGCGATGGATCGCTCCGTCGAGGCGCTCAAGGTCTGCGCCACCAAGCTGAAGAGCCGCAATATCCGCCGCGCGCGCCTCATCGCCACCGAAGCCTGCCGTTCGGCCGAAAACGGCGAAACCTTCCTCGTGCGGGTGAAGGAAGAGACCGGCCTCGATCTCGAAATCATCAACCGCGAGACCGAGGCACGGCTCGCAGTCTCGGGCTGCTCGTCGCTTGTCGGGCGCGAGGCGAAATCCGTCGTGCTCTTCGATATCGGCGGCGGTTCGTCGGAAATCGCCGTCATCCGCATCGGCGACAACCGGTCCAGCCGGCTTGCAAATCACATCACGCACTGGACCTCGCTGCCCGTCGGCGTCGTCACGCTCTCCGAGCGTCACGGCGGGCGCGACGTGACGCCGGAAAGCTTCCAGGGCATGGTCTCGGAGGTCGAGGGCATGCTGGCGAAATTCGATTGCCCCGGCGATATCGTGCATGCGCCGGAGGATTTCCATCTCATCGGCACCTCGGGCACGGTGACGACGCTGGCCGGCGTGCACCTCGATCTGCCGCGTTACGACCGCCGCCGTGTCGACGGCGTGTGGCTTTCGGACGATGAGGTCACGGCCATGCAGGCGCGGCTGCTCTCCTGGGATTTCAACGCGCGCGCCGCCAATCCCTGCATCGGGCCCGACAGGGCCGATCTCGTTCTCGCCGGCTGCGCGATCCTCGAGGCGATCCGCAAGCGCTGGCCGTCGCGGCGCATGCGCGTGGCCGACCGCGGCTTGCGGGAAGGCCTGCTCACCGACATGATGGCCGATGACGGCGTGTGGCGCCGCGGCCGCCACCGCCGCAATCATCGCGCCGGCCCGCGCAATCCGGCAAAGCCCGAAGGACAGGCGTCATGACAAAGCCCCCTATCGGCCGAAAGATCGGCCAGAAGGTCAAGAAGGGCAAGCTGAAGGCCTCTTCGCGCCGCTGGCTGGAACGCCATATCAACGATCCCTATGTGCAGCGCGCCAAGCTGGAGGGCTATCGTGCCCGTGCGGCCTTCAAGCTGCTGGAGATCGATGAGAAGCACAACATTCTGGGGGGCGCCCGTCGCATCATCGACCTTGGCGCCGCGCCGGGCAGCTGGTCGCAGATCGCCGCCAAGGTGACGAATTCCACGGATGCCGATCCGCGCGTCGCGGCCATCGACTTCCTGGAGATGGACCCGCTGCCGGGCGTGCGCATCCTCCAGATGGACTTCCTCGATCCCGATGCCCCGCGGCAGCTCATCGAGGCGGTCGGCGGCACGCCGAACCTCGTCATTTCCGACATGGCGGCCCCCACGACCGGCCACCGCCAGACGGACCATCTGCGCACCATGCATCTGTGCGAGGTCGCCGCCTATTTCGCCGTCGAGGTGCTGGCAGAGGGCGGTCACTTCCTGGCCAAGACGTTCCAGGGCGGCACGGAGCGCGACCTGCTCAACATGCTCAAGCAGAATTTCCGGCAGGTCATTCACGTGAAGCCGGGCGCCTCGCGCGCCGAGTCGGTGGAGATGTTCCTGCTTGCCAAGGGCTTCAAGGGCCGCAAGGCGCCTGAAACGACCGACGCGGCCGAAGCGGACGCCTGATGCTTCTCTACACCACCGTCGGCACGAATGATCTCGAACGCGCCGGCCGCTTCTACGACGCCATCCTGCCGCTCATCGGCTATGGCAGGCAGAAGGAGGCGCAAGGCGAGATCGGCTATGGGGCGGATGACGACGTGCGCTGCCGCTTCTGGGTGGTGGAGCCGTTCAACCGCGAACCGGCGACCTACGGCAACGGCGCTACGATCGCCTTCGAGGCGCCGGACCGGGCATCCGTGGATGCCTTCCACGCGGCCGCCCTTGCGGCAGGCGGTACGGATGAGGGCGCACCGGGACTTCGGCCGTTCCACGCCAGCTTCTATGCGGCCTTCGTGCGCGATCCCGACGGAAACAAGCTCGTCGCCGTCTGCGAAAAACCCGCCTGAGCGTGTTACTTCACGCCCACCGTTTCCTCTTCCACCGCTTTCAGCTTGTGACCGGAGACGGACTCCCCGGCATTCTTTGCCATGGAAATGAACGGCAGGACGGCCAGCAGCGTCAGCCCGGCAATGATCATGAAGGCAATCTGGAAGTCTGCGAGTTCGAGCGGCGAGCCGGTGAGGGTCGTCTCGATTTCCAGAATGGCGCCGGCCACCGCAACGCCCATGGCAAGGCTGATCTGCTGGATGACCGCGCTCATCGACGTGGCCTTGCTCGCATCCGCATCCGCGATGTCGGCGAAGGAGAGCGCATTGACGCTGGTGAAGAACAGCGAGCGGGCGAGACCGGCGATGAGCAGAACGCCAGCCATGAACCAGAACGGGGTGGCCGGCGTGAACAGCCCGTTGGCGAAGGTCAGCGCCGCGCCGCAGATGCTGGCGACGATGAGTGTGGTGCGAAAACCGGCATAGACCAGTACGCGCTTTGCCATGAACTTGGTGGTGATTGCGCCGATCGCGCCGGTGAAGGTCACGAGGCCGGATTCGAAGGGCGTTAAGCCAAAGCCCACCTGCAGCATCAGCGGCATGAGGAACGGCACCGCGCCGACGGAGATGCGAAACAGCGTGCCCCCGATGGCGGCGGCGCGAAACGCGCTGTCGCGGAAGAGCCCGAGGTCGAGCAATGGTGCTGGATGATGGCGAGCATGGCGCACATAGAGCACGCCGCAGACGATGCCGGCGATGGTGGCGGCGATGCCGATAACCGGCGGCAGGGCGGGCAGGCTGACCACGGAAAGGCCGAAGATCGTGCCGGAGGCTGCGACCGCGCTGAGCAGGAAGCCGACCCAGTCGAGCGGTGGCGGCGGCGTGGCCTCGATCTCGGGCAGGTAGATGCCCGACAGCACATAGCCGATGATGCCGACCGGCAGGTTGATCAGGAAGATCCAGTGCCAGGTGAAATAGGTGGTGATGAAGCCGCCGAGCGGCGGGCCGGCGAGCGGCCCCACCAGCGCGGGAATGGTCAGCAGCGCCATGGCCGAGACCAGTTCGGAGCGTGACGTGCTGCGCACCAGGACGAGGCGAGCCACCGGCGTCATCATCGCCCCGCCCATGCCCTGCAGGAAGCGCGCGACGACGAAGGACAGCAGGCTGCCGGAGATCGCGCAGAAGATGGAGCCTGCGACGAACACCAGGATGGCGAGGCGGAAGACGCGCTTGGCGCCGAACCGGTCCGCCATCCACCCGCTCAGGGGAATGAAGGTGGCGAGCGACACCATGTAGGCGGTGAGCGCGAGCTTGAGCGTGATCGGCCCCACGCCGAGATCGGCGGCGATGGCAGGCAGCGAGGTGGAGATGACGGTGGAATCCATCTGCTCCATGAAGAGCGCGACGGCAAGGATAAGCGGAACGATACGGTTCATCGGTATGTCGCGTGCGAGGTGCCGGGCGGACCCGGCGGGCAGGGCGGCGGCTGTGCATCTGGAGTGCCAAGCCGAAACATCCGGCAATATCTGCGCCTCGTACTGCGTTCTGTCAAATAGCAGGCGGCCGCGCACGGGCATCACAAGCGCGTGATAGGGCGGGACCGGAATGTGAGAGCGCCCTAGCTTTCGCCGTGGCATTCTTGCCCAGGCCCTTCATGCATGAAAGAGGAACAACCATGGGAAATCCTTCGACCATCTCGCGCCGGACGCTGTTCCTGGCCGCAGGTGTGGGTACGCTGGCCGCACCCGTGCTGCTCGGCCGGGCAGCCGCAACCGCACAGACCAAGACCGCAGAAGAGGCGACCGATATGCGTGTGAGCCCGCTCCAGGCGCGCAGCCTCAAGCTTGGCAGCTTCCGTATTCTCACGGTGCGCGACGGCATACGCCCGTCCGGCGCGCCCAACGAGACCTTCGGCACCGACCAGTCGGCCGATGCGGTCGGCACGCTGCTCACCGAAAATTTCCTGCCCGCCGACAGCTTCGTCAACAGCTTCACCCCCGCACTGGTGGATACCGGCTCCGAAGTGGTGCTGTTCGACACCGGCATGGGCGAGGGCGGGCGCGAAGCCGGCATGGGCCGCCTTCTCGAGGGCCTGAAATATGCGGGTTATACGCCCGATCAGGTGTCGGTGGTCGTCATCACCCATATGCACGGCGACCATATCGGCGGGCTCTTGGAGGGCGGCAAGCCGGCCTTCCCCAATGCGCGGTATGTCACCGGCCGTACTGAATACGATTTCTGGGTCAATCCGGAGCGGATGGGCACGCCGGCCGAACAGGGCCATCAGGGCGTGCTCGCGAAGGTTCAGCCTTTGGCCGAAAAGCTCACCTTCATCGAGAACGAGGGCGAAGTCGTGCCCGGGATCACCGGCCTCGATGCCTTCGGCCATTCGCCGGGCCACATGATCTTCCGCGTGGAATCGGAGGGCAAGGCGCTGATGCTCACCGCCGACACGGCCAACCATTATGTGCTTTCGTTGCAGCGGCCGACCTGGGAAGTCCGCTTCGACATGGACAAGGCGGCAGCCGCCGCGACCCGCAAGAAGGTCTTCGACATGATCGCGACCGACCGGCTTCCCTTCATCGGCTATCACATGCCGTTTCCGGCCGTCGGTTTCGTCGAGACGGCGGGCGAGGGCTATCGCTTCGTGCCGGCGAGCTACCAGTTCGACATCTGAGCGACACCTTCGGGATACGCGCAATGCCCGGAAGCGATTCCGGGCATTTTGCTATTTGCAATCCGTCATGAACGTGTTACCAGCCCTCGCCAACTTCCAAGAATTTCTTGCAAGCGACCGAGGCGGACAACTCCCAATGTTCCCCTTGGTGCGTAAGCTTTACCCTGAAGGAACTTGGCCCATGGCGCGCATCATTGAAACGGCAACCGGTCTCGAAGCCCTGACCTTCGACGACGTCCTTCTGCAACCCGGTCACTCCGAGGTCATGCCGGGCCAGACGAATATCGCCACCCGCATCGCCCACGATTTCGAACTCAACCTGCCCATTCTTTCCTCCGCGATGGACACGGTCACGGAAAGCCGTCTCGCCATCGCCATGGCGCAGGCCGGCGGTCTCGGCGTCATCCACCGCAACCTGACGCCTGCCGAGCAGGCCGAGGAGGTCCGCCAGGTCAAGAAGTTCGAAAGCGGCATGGTCGTCAATCCGGTCACGATCGGCCCGGACGCCACGCTGGCCGAGGCGCTGTCGCTGATGAAGGCACACGGCATTTCCGGCATCCCGGTCGTCGAGAACGGCGGCAACGGCAAGGCCGGCCGCCTCGTCGGCATCCTGACAAACCGCGACGTGCGCTTCGCTTCTGATCCGGCCCAGAAGATCTACGAACTGATGACCCGTGAGAACCTGATCACGGTCAAGGAAACGGTCGATCAGCAGGAAGCCAAGCGCCTCCTGCACCGCCACCGCATCGAGAAGCTGCTGGTGGTCGATGGCGATGGCCGTTGCGTCGGCCTCATCACCGTCAAGGACATGGAAAAGTCGCAGCTGAACCCGAATGCCTCGAAGGACTCGCAGGGCCGCCTGCGCGCCGCCGCCGCCATCTCGGTCGGCGATGACGGCTTTGAACGCGCCGAGCGCCTCATCGATGCCGGCATCGACCTCATCGTCGTCGATACCGCACATGGCCATTCGCAGCGCGTGCTCGACGCCGTCGGCCGGGTGAAGAAGCTCTCGAATTCCGTGCGCATCATGGCCGGCAACGTCGCGACCGCCGACGGCACCAAGGCGCTGATCGATGTCGGCGCGGATGCCGTCAAGGTCGGTATCGGCCCGGGCTCGATCTGCACCACGCGCATCGTCGCCGGTGTCGGCGTGCCGCAGCTCGCGGCCATCATGTCGTCGGTCGAGGCCGCGCAGGCCCAGGGCATCCCCGTCATCGCCGATGGCGGCATCAAGTTCTCCGGCGACCTTGCCAAGGCGATCGCCGCCGGCGCCTCGGCCGTCATGGTCGGCTCGCTTCTTGCCGGCACGGATGAAAGCCCGGGCGAAGTATTCCTGTACCAGGGCCGCTCCTTCAAGGCCTATCGTGGCATGGGCTCCGTCGGCGCCATGGCGCGGGGCTCCGCGGACCGCTACTTCCAGGCGGAAGTGCGCGATACGCTCAAGCTCGTGCCCGAGGGCATCGAGGGCCAGGTGCCCTACAAGGGCCCGGTCTCCGGCGTTCTGCACCAGCTCGCCGGCGGCTTGAAGGCCTCGATGGGCTATGTCGGCGGCAAGGACCTGAAGGAATATCAGGAGCGCGCCACCTTCGTGCGCATCTCCGGCGCGGGCCTGCGCGAAAGCCACGCGCATGACGTGACGATCACCCGCGAGAGCCCGAATTACCCGGGCGCGGTCTGATCCGCACGCCCAGACGACAGGATGGAATGCCCGGCTTGCCGGGCATTTTCGTATTTGGCGCCCGTTCTCCCATTTCGTTCCTGCATATATGTGCATAGGATGAAATAGCGGCAATCTCGCCGCTCTCGGGGGACATCATGAAAACGATTCTGGCTGGCGTGCTTCTCGGCCTTGCGCTGGTTGCGCCCGTTCACGCGCAAACCGTCAATGCCGGCACCTACAATGTCGAGGGCACGAACCTCGATGGCTCGGCCTATAGCGGCACGGCGACGATCACGCTGACGAGCGAGACGACCTGCGCCATCGAATGGAACACCGGTGCCGTCACGTCGAACGGCATCTGTATGCTCTACGACAATGCATTTGCCGCCGCCTATGTGCTGGAAGACGCGGTCGGGCTCATCGTCTACGAGGTGAAGGCCGACGGCTCGCTCGAAGGCGCCTGGACGATCAGCGGCAAGGACGGTTCCGGTTCGGAAACCCTGACGCCCCAGTAGAGTCATGCTTTCGGCTTGTCGGATCGGCCGCTGCGGGTTGAGGCCCTGGCCATAACCGCCTATGAACGCGGGACGATACGACAAGCCAAAGGATTTTCATGTCTCCCACGGAAGCCACGATCTGGCCGATGATCGCGCATGTCACGCTCGTCTTCGCGCTCTATGTCCTGCTCTCCTCGCGCCGCATCGGCGCCGTGCGCAATGGTACAGCCCGCGCGGAGCAGTTCCGCGAAAACCGCGAGGAGCCGGCCGAAAGCCTCACCGTCAAGAACGCCATCGCCAACCAGTTCGAACTGCCGGTCCTCTTCTACGCCGTCAGCATCCTTCTCTATCTGGTCGATGCCGACAATCCGGTGACGGTGGCGGGCGGCTGGCTGTTCGTGGCCCTGCGCTATGCCCATGCCTGGGTGCATGTCACGAGCAACCGCCTGCGCTATCGTCGGCCGCTGTTCATCGCCGGCCTTTTCGTGCTGATGGCCCTGTGGGCGTGGCTGGGTGTCTGGCTCGCCTTCACCTGATACAGGCGGCGCCGTCTTTTCAGGCGCTGATGTCCAGCCGCATCGCGCATCGCGTATCGCGCGAAAGACCGTCGGCATCCTCGCGGTCCATGAGCTCGAGCAGGCGCGGCGAGAGTTCGCCGTCCTCCAGAATGCGGAATCCGAGCCGCTCGTAGAACGGGCAGTTCCAGGGAATGGTGCGGAAGGTCGTGAGCGTCACGGCCTCGAGGCCACGCGCCGCGGCATTTTCGATGGCGTGTTCGATGAGCCTGCGGCCGAGTCCGAATCCCTGGTGAAGGTGGCTCACCGATATCTCGCAGATATGGAGGTCGCTGCCGGCGACTTCCGCGCTCAGGAAGCCAAGCGGCCGGCCGCTGCCGTCCGCCGCCACCCAGTTGGTACCGGCGGCGGTGAGCCTGCGATGCGTTTCGGCACTCTGCACATCCCCGACCGACAGCCACGAGAAGGCTTCGATCAGCCGGAAAGCCTGCGCGGCCGACCGTTCGATCTGGCAGAGCGTTTCCGCCTCGTCGTCGCGGGCGAGCCGGGTGATGACACCGGTCGGCCCGTTCTTGACGAGAGGGGCGCCATCAAGCGGAAGCTGCGTTACCATCCGGGCAGGATCTGTCCCGGCCGATGCCGCGGAAGACGCGGAAACACTTTGACTTCGGCATCCGTCAGGTCCTCGGCGGCGGCCATCGGCGTGATGTTGTCGAGGCAAGCGGTAATATGGCTGGTAATGGCGTTGGAAAGCGACGGCGACAGGCCCGGCCGGCGCATGATGCCGATCTGGACCGGCGCGAGAGACGGAAAGCCGTCCGCCTGCGTCAGCACCTTCATGCCGGGACGCAGCGCCGATTCCGGCAAGACGGACACGGCCATGCCGGCCATGACGGCGGCGGCGACGACGGTCGACGACCAGCTGGTGAACAGGACCTGGTAGTCGCGCCCCACCGAATCGAGCGCCCCGCAGGCGATCTGCCGCCACTGGCAGTCGCGCCGGCCCACGGCAAGCGGCACGGGCGCGTTTTCCGGCAGCGGATGGTTCGCCGACATCACCCAGCAGAGCGGCTCGGTGCGCACGACGTCGGAGTGGCGCTGGCGCGGATTGTGGGTGACGAGCGCAATATCGAGCTCGCCCTTCGCCATCTTCTCGGCCAGATCCACCGAGGGCTCGCAGACGATGTAGAGCTCGACATTCGGATGCGTCTTGGCGAACCGCATGATGATCTCTGGCATGTAGCGGTCGGCATAGTCGTCGGGCGTGCCGATGCGTAGCATGCCTTCCAGCCGGTTGTCATCGAAGGCGGCGATGGCCTCGTTGTTGAGGCGCAGCATCCGGCGGGCATAGTTCAGCAGTCGTTCGCCCTCGGCCGTCAGCCGGTTGCCGCGGCCATCCTTCATGAAGAGCTGCTTGCCGATGCGCTCCTCCAGGCGGCGCATCTGCATGGAGACGGCCGACTGGGTCTTGAACACCCGCTCGGCGGCGCGTGTGAAGCTCCCGGTATCTGCGATCGAGACGAAGGTCTGCAGCTGGTCGATGTCGAGCGGAGCGGACATGGATAAACTCATCAGATTGTTTGATTGATACTATTAGAAACATTCGTTGGACTGATCAATGGGATTCTGCGAAAAAGCAATTGTTGAACGATTGCTCCGTCCGCCGGGCCTTCGTTCGGCAGATATGCCGCTCGCTTCGACCTCCCGCGGGCGTCCCTTATGAGACCGAGACCCCGAACCGCCGTCCGATCCCCTGCGGATGGCGAACGATCATTGGCGTCCCGCGAAACCCCATCGAAGACGATGGACCGCTGCGCCGGAAAGGAGAAGTGCCATGCGCATGATCGACCGTAACTTTGAAATTGAGACGACTGCAGCACGCCGCCCGGTCCCGACCGTCTTGGCGCGTGTCCGTACCGCTGCCTCCGGATTCTTCCGCGCCTGGCGCAATCACCGCATGGTCAACCGGCTCAACGAGCTCGACGACCACCAGCTTCTGGACATGGGGCTGCGCCGCAGTGATGTGCACGCCGTGCGGGCTGCTTCGTTCTTCTCCGATGCCGGCCTTCACCTGACGCTTGCCTCGCGCGAACGCGCCCGCCGCCACCTGCGCGCCGGCCGCCTGGACTGATTCTCCCGGCCACGCCCTCTTTCGCGCGGGCGCCGCCAGACTTCCCCGCAGGGTGAGAGCCAATAACCCTGCTGCTTGCCCGGCGTGCGACTCCAAGGTCCGCGCCGGGCTTTTTCATGCCGCCGGCCCGGCAAATCGGCTTTACCTAACGTAAACCACACTTGGATACCGTCTGCGCAGCAGTCGTGGAGCGCTCCACGGGCATGATGCCGCCTGCCTTCCGGATGAACCCGGTCACCGCCTCGTTTTCTATTGGACGGATCGTCATGCGGATTTCCCGGAAACTGCCCCTTGCCGCGGCCGTGCTCACGCTGCTTTCCATCGGTGCCGCAAGCGCGGTCTCTCTCGTCGTCAGCGCCGAAACGGTGACGAACCAGGTCATGCAGAAGCTGGAGGCGACGGCAGACGGCCGGCGCAACGAAACCCGCGCCTATCTGGAGGGCATGAAGCTCGACCTCATCAGCATGGCGAGCGCCATGCCGACCACGCAGGCCTTCTACGGGTTCGCCGGCGCGTGGGGCGCGCTGGGCGCGGAGCCCTCGAAGGAGCTGCACAAGCGCTACATCGCCGACAATCCGAACCCGCCGTCCGCGCGCTACCTGCTCGATACCGCCAAGAAGGACAATTTCGACCGGTCGCACAAGCAGTATCACGCGACCTTCCGCAAGCATCTCGAATCGCTCGGCTATGCGGATATCTACATGATCGACCCCAAGGGCAACGTGCTCTATTCGGTGGCCAAGGCCGAGGATTTCGGCACGAACCTCGTTGACGGCCCCTACAAGGGCAGCGGTCTGGCAGCGGCCTTCACGCAGGCCATGGCCCTCAAGGAGCCCGGGGCGGCCGTCTTTTCCGACTTCGCCGAATATGCGGCGCTCGGCGGTGCGCCGGCAGCGTTTCTGGCCGCACCCATCACCATGAACGGCCGCACGCTCGGCATCATGGCGATCCGCGTGCCCAACGCCAAGCTCGACACGATCTTCGCCAACAGCAAGGGCCTCGGCGAAACCGGGGAAACCGTGCTCGTGCGCGCCGACGGCATGGTCCTCACGGATGCACCCCGCACGCCCGACTACGATGCGCTGAAGGTTCGCCTCGACATCACGAACCTGCCCGTCGGCAGCGAAACCCACGGCACGATCACCGATGCGACGGGGACGGAACTGTTTGCCGCAGCCGCACCGCTATCCTTCGGCAGTGCCGAATGGTCCGTCGTGGCGAAGATCAGCCGGGCGGAAGCGACCGCCGGCCTGATGCGCGGCACGCTCGTCGTGCTCGGCGTCACCGCCGCCATCATCGCGCTTGCCATTCTCGCGGCCACGATCTTCTCGCGCGCGCTCACGCGTCCCATCCACCAGCTCGTCAAGGCGATGACGGCGCTTGCAGCCGGCAACACGCAGATCGACCTGCCGAAGGAAGGCCGCGCCGACGAGATCGGCGACATGGTGCGTTCCGTCGCGGTCTTCCGCACCGCCGCGCTGGAAAAGGACGCACTCGAACGGTCGACCGCCGAAGCGCGCGCCTCGTCCGCCCGCGAACAGGCGGCGCAGGAAGCGGCCAAGGCCGCCCAGCAGCGCGAGGTTCAGGAGGCCGTCGCCACACTCGGTGCGGCGCTGGAGCGCCTGTCGGCCGGCGACCTCTCGACCGTCATCGACCGGACGTTCGCGGACGGGCTGGACGAGCTGCGCGCCGATTTCAACACGTCGGTCCGCCGCCTTGCGGAAACCATTGCCGCCGTCTCCTCCAGCGCGCGCTCGATCGACAGCAAGGTCGTGCATGTCGATGCCGCCGCCCGCGACATCGCCGAGCGCACGGAAAGCCAGGTGGCGGCACTGGAGCGTACCTCCGGCGCCGTGGGCCAGATGTTGGAAGCCATTCGCAATTCCACCGAGCGCGCCGACGAAGCGTCACGCATGGCGACGGACGCCAAGCGCAGCACGGACCTTTCGAGCGGCGTCGTCACCGATGCGGTGGCCGCCATGGAGCGGATCGAGGGCGCCTCGCGCGAGATCTCCTCCATCATCAACGTCATTGACGAGATCGCTTTCCAGACGAACCTGCTGGCGCTCAATGCCGGCGTGGAGGCGGCGCGCGCGGGCGAGGCCGGCAAGGGGTTCGCCGTCGTGGCGCAGGAGGTGCGTGAACTCGCCCAGCGCTCGGCCAATGCCGCCAAGGACATCAAGGCGCTCATCACTAAATCCGGCACGGAAGTGGCGAAGGGCGTCGATCTCGTGCAGCAGGCCGGGTCGGCCCTTTCGGGCATCGCCGAGCAGGTCACCCGCATCAGCGACCACATCCACTCGATTGCCGCCGCCGCCAACCAGCAATCGTCCAGCCTCGGCGATATCAGCCGGTCGATGAACGAGATGGAGCAGGTCACGGCGCAGAACCGCCAGGCGGTTTCCGAGACTGCGGCCGGCATGTCCGGCCTCGCCGGCGATACGCGCGCGCTGGCCGCCATCGTCGAACGCTTCAACCTGCCCGGCGATGCGGCGCGGACGCGGGCTGCGGCGTAGAGTTCACGGTGGAAGTCGCGGCCGCGGCCCTCACTTCAGGGCAGCGTGAGGCCGTCAGGCCTTGCTGCTCTCGTTGTCCATGCCGTTGCGGATCGTCTCGAAGATCGCCTCGACGTTGCGCTGGTAGTCCTTCTGCATTTCCAGCCCGGTATCGAACATCGTACCGACGAGCGACTTGAGCGCGTCGGCGGGGGCGCCATTCGGTTCCTGCGGTTTCTCGCTTGCCGCGGGCTGGCCCGCCATTCCGGCCATCATGTCCTGGAAAGCTTTTGCAAAGGGATTGTCGGTGAAGGGATTGGCGGCAGGCGCTTCCTTCTTCGTGCCGAAGAACTCCTGCGCGGCCTGCGTGAAGGGATTGGCCGGCTCGGGCTTCTTCGCAAGGCCCGAGGCTTCGGCCCATTGCTGCATCATGTCGGCGAAGGGATTGGCGGATGCGCCACCAGCCTGCGCACCGGGAAAGAACGGGGCGAAGGATTGCTTGAAGAGGCCGCCCATCAGCGTGCTGGCCATGACCGGCAGCATCTGCTTGTAGATTTCCTGCCCGATGCCGGTCATCTGCGCGGCCTGCGCGGCGATGGCGCGCGACACGTCCTTGTTGCCGAAGAGGTGGCCGAGGATCCCGTTGCCCTCGGCAAGGCCCTGCGGCGTGAAGGCCTTGGAAACGTCCTCGAAATACTTGGCGTGCTCGCCCGTGGTCAGCGCCTTCATGAAGGCGGCCATGTCATAGGGGTTTGCGGCGTTGCGCTTGAAGCCCTCGGAAAAGGCCGGCATCAGGGCGGCGACGGCCTTCGCCGCCTGCTCCTGCGCAAGCCCGAACTGCCGCGCCATGATCTCCACCGCGTTGCCGTTCTGGGCCTGCATGATCATGTCGTAGAGCGATTGCATCGGCGAGACCCTTCCCCTGGCAGGCGTGTATGCGCCTTGAGTATAATGGGAATTTCCGCCGCGCAAACCGCTTTCTGGCGTGATGTCAGTACTGGTACTCACTGAAGACCGGCTCGACGGAGCCGTTCCAGCGGCCATGGTAGAGCGCCAGCATGTCTTCCGCGAGCGTCGCCTTCTTGGCCAGCACTTCGTCGAGCGGTGCGAGGAACACGCTTTCATCGACGCCATCGCCATTCAGGCGCGCGCGCGCGACAAGTCCCTGGCGGGCGATGGCGAGGGCCTCGCGGGCGACATCGAAGAGCGGCTTGCCGCGGAATTCGGCGCGCAGCCCCTGCGCCGGCACGGCGTCGCGCAGCGCCGAGACCTCCTCGAAGGTCCAGTCGCGGGTCAGTGCCTCGGCGGCGTCGAGCGCGCCGTCGTCATAAAGCAGACCCACCCAGAAGGCGGGCAGCGCACAGATGCGGCGCCACGGGCCGCCATCGGCGCCGCGCATTTCCAGGAACCGCTTGAGGCGCACATCGGGGAACAGCGTGGAGAGGTGGTTCGTCCAGTCGCCGAAATTCGGCTCGTAATCCGCGACCTCGCCCTTCAGCGCACCCGCCATGAACTGGCGGAACGTGACATGCGTGCAGTCGTGGTACTTGCCGTCGCGGACGATGAAATACATCGGCACGTCGAGCGCCCAGGTCACATAGTCCTCGAAGCCGAAATCCGGCGCGAAGGCGAAGGGAATGAGCCCGCCGCGTTGGTTGTCAGTGTCACGCCAGATGTCACCGCGCCAGGACAGGAGCCCGTTCGGCTTGCCGTCGGTGAAGGGCGAGGAGGCGAAGAGCGCGGTCGCGAGCGATTGCAGCTTCAGCGACACCTGCATCTTGCGACGCATGTCGGCTTCGGAGGAGAAATCGAGGTTCACCTGGATCGTGCAGGTGCGGTACATCATGTCCAGGCCCTGGCTGCCGACCTTCGGCATGTAGCGGGTCATGATGTCGTAGCGGCTCTTTGGCATGCGCGGCGTTTCGGCAAACGACCATTTCGGGCTGCCGCCCATGCCGAGGAAGCGGATGCCGAGCGGTTCGGCGACCTCGCGCAGCGTGGCGAGATGCTGGTTGGATTCCTTGCAGGTCTGGTGCAGGTTTTCCAGCGGCGCGCCCGACAGCTCGAACTGGCCGCCCGGCTCCAGCGAGATCGCGCCCATGCCCGAGGGTTCCGCAAGGCCGATGATCTTGCCGGCATCCATGATCGGCTCCCAGCCGGTCTTGACCTGCATGCCGTTGAGCAGTGCGGAAATGCTCGCATCGCCGAAATAGGGAACGGGGCTGTTGTCGGCCGTAAAGAAGACGAATTTCTCGTGCTCGGTGCCGATGCGGAACTTCTCCTTCGGCTTGTTGCCGGCGGCGAGATAGTCCGCCATTTCCGCAACGGTGCGGATCGGCGTCTGGTCGGTGGTGTCACGGGCCATGGGCGTCTTCTTCTGAACGGATATGCCCGGCAGAACCGCAGGGCCTTGGGAGGGTGCTTGAACCGGAATTAAATGCGGTGCAAGCAAATTCCTTTCAAGGCAGATTCAAAAAAACCCATTCGACTTTTGGGGAAAATCATTCCCAGTCGCCGATGGTCGCCTGGATCACGGCCATCGCCGCGACGGCCGCGGTATCGGCGCGCAGGATTCGCGGGCCGAGCGGAATGGGTGTCACGAAATCCAGCCCCCGCAGCAGCGCGCGTTCCTCGTCAGAAAAGCCGCCTTCGGGGCCGACCAAAAGGGCGAGCTTGCGCTCCTTGACATCACGCAGGACGGCCAGGGGGTTCTGGCTGCCATGCCCCTCGTCGCAGAAGATGATACGGCGGTCCCGCGGCCAGTCGGAGATGAGATCGTCCAGCTTGCGCGGGGCGGCAACGCGCGGGATGGCCAGGATGCCGCATTGTTCGGCGGCTTCCACGGCATTCGCCTCCAGCCGCTCGAGATTGGTAATCTTGCCCTGCACGTGCTGGGTCATCACCGGCTGAAGCACGCCTGCGCCCATTTCCACCGCCTTCTGCACGAGATAGTCCAGCCGCCCGACCTTGAGCGGCGCGAACAGGTAATGCAGGTCGGAAGGGGCGGGCTGCGGGCGCGTCTGTTCGACGGGGGTCAGCACGAGGCGCTTGCGGGTGGGGAAGGACAGCGCGGCGCGCCATTCCCCGTCCCGCCCGTTGAACAGCAGCACCGCGTCGTCTTCGCCCATGCGCAGCACGTTCGTCAGGTAATGAAAATGGTCTTTGGAGGCTTCGAACGGCTGGTCCGCCGCAAGCGCATCGTCCACGAAGAGGCGCTGCATCCGGTAATTGGCACGCATGATCGGTCTCTCAGCTGAACACGGCGTTGAGGGCAAGGAAGACGACGGCGGACAGCACCGCCGAGATCGGCAGCGTCACGATCCAGGCGGAGACGATCGTCATAAAGTGGGAACGCCTGACCAGATAGCGGCGGCGTGTCTCCTCGGGATTGGCCGATGGCTCTTCGGGTGCAATGCCGTTGCCGCGGCTGCGGATATAGTCGATGCGGCGCTGCGAATTGCGCGTGTACCATTCGCGGAACAGGCCGACCCCGAACACCGCGCCGACGGCGATATGTGTCGAGGAAACCGGAATGGCAAAGGCAGATGCCGTCAGCACCGCCACGGCGGAGGAGAGCGCCACGCAGAAGGCGCGCATCGGGTTGAGCTTTGTGATCTCGCTGCCGACGATGCGGATGAGGCGAGGGCCGAACAGCAGCAGGCCGAGCGAGATGCCGAAGGCGCCGATGACCATCACCCAGAGCGGAATGGCCGCACCACCGGGGCCGCCGCCATTCTCGCCCAGTGCCGCGACCACGCCGTAGAGCGGACCGACCGCGTTCGATACGTCGTTGGCCCCATGGGCAAAGGATAGAAGTGCCGCCGAACAGATGAGCGGCAGGCGGAACAGCGTGCGCAGCGACTGGTTGCGATTGTCCAGGCCCTCGGCATGGCGGCGCACGATCGGCCGCGTCACGACATAGGTCAGGACACCCACGACGAGGCCCACGATCAACGCGTCACCGATCGGCATATGATAGAAGCCGTTGGTGCCGCCCGTGGCGAGGAAGGCGGAGAATGCGCCGGCCATGACGGCCACAAGAACCGGAACCCAGGTCTTTGCCGCCGCGATCTTGTCCTCGCGGTAGATGATCAGTTCCTTGATGAAGAACAGGAACAGCGCGGCGATGACGCCGCCAAGGATCGGCGAGACGGTCCAGCTCACGACGATGAGCCCCATCGCCTCCCACTGCACGCTGTCCAGGCCGCTTGCCGCGGCACCCGCGCCGATGACGCCGCCGATGATGGCGTGCGTGGTGGAGATCGGCGCGTTGGCGAGCGTTGCGATATTGATCCAGATCGCAGCCGAGACGAGGGCGGCCATCATCGCCCAGGCGAAGACTTCGGGGCTCGGGAAGTTCGCGCGGTCGAGGATGCCGGAGGCGACGGTCTCGGCAACGCCGCGACCGGCCAGAAGCGCGCCCGCGATCTCGAAGACGGCGGCGATTGCGAGCGCCACGCCCATGCTCATCGCACGGGCACCCACGGCCGCGCCCACATTGTTCGTCACGTCGTTCGCGCCGATGTTCATGGCCATGTAGGCGGCCAGCGCAGCGGTGACGGCGATGACGAGAACGCCGGGCGTGCCGGTGGCGAATGTATGGGCGATGGCCATCGTCAGGAGCAGGAAGACCAGTGAAATGCCCGCACCCGTCCAGGAGCGCAGCACGAAATGCGTGGCCTGTTCGGTGAAGGTGAGTTTTTCCAGGTCCTTGTCCAGCGTCGGCTTGCGAAGCTGGACTTGAGAATTGGCCATTCATGCTGCTCCAGTTTTGCCGAGAGGCAGTAACGCCTCATGGCATAGGCGGCAATATGGCGAAGGCCGTGTCAGGCGCCGGTCGTGCCGTTTTTCGCGATCGGGGGAAGCCCGGAGAGGATTCTCTGCTCGAAGGCGAGCAAGAGCCTCTTCAATCCGGGTTCCTGAACGCGGTTGGCCGCTTCGGTGCAATCGACCCATTCGGCGCGCCGCTGGTTCTTTTCCGGAAAGTTCTTGCAGATGTCGTCGACGGCGAGCGCAAAGACGCGCACCCGGCAATCCACCTTCAGCCCCTCCGGCAGACCCTTCATGTAATGATAGTCGCCGACCGCCTCCTGGGTGATCACGCCCTTGACGCCGGCCTCTTCCCAGGCCTCGCGCGCGGCCGCGGCGGCAGCGCTCTTACCGTCCATCGGCCAGCCCTTCGGTATGACCCAGCGCCCGGTATCGCGGCTGGTGATCAGCAGCACTTCGACCGCCGAGCGCTTCTTCTTCAGCCGATAGCACAGCGCGCCATACTGTTCCCGGACGGGCCTGCGGAACATGAGCTGGACGTCGCTTGCGATGCGGCTGAGAATGTTCAAGGTCTTTTTCATTCCTCGTGTCGGGACGTGCGTGTCGAGTCGCTTTGTGACATATCTTGCTTGCGCGCAGATTGCAGCGCAAGTCAGGCTTTTGCGGGAAGATTGCGCTTTTGCATGCGCAGCTGGGAAATACGTTGCCATTCTCCGCTGCGTTCGGCTTCGCGGATAGCGACGGCAATATAGTCCATATGCGCCTGAGCGGCATTTCGTGCCGCGTTTCCGTCACGGGCCATGATGGCGGCGTAGATCGCCTCGTGCTGCGCGAGAAGGTGTTCGCGGGCTTCCTGCGAGGAGAAAACGAGATGGCGATGGAAAAAGATCCCCTGCGCCAGCAGCCGGTAGCAGGAGCGCAGCGTGTGCAGGAGCACGATGTTGTGCGCCGCCTCGCCGATGGCGTTGTGCAGCTCGACATCCGTCTCCAGTTCATCGTCGAAGGAGCCGCCGGCGTGGGCCTCCCGCATCGCGTCCATGATGCGGGTCAGCATCTGGCGGTCATAGTCCGTCGCCCGGCGGGCGGCGAGTTCGGCGGTGATGCCCTCCAGCTCGCGCCGGTATTCGATGTAGTCGCCGGTCGCGCGCTGGTGACGGGCGATGAGGTCCACGACAGCCGGCGAGAAAACCTGGCCGATGATATCGGCGACATAGGTGCCGCCGCCGTGCTGGCTGATGAGCAGGCCGCGGGTTTCCAGCGCCTTCAGCGCCTCGCGCAGGATCGGCCGGGAGACGTCGAGGCGCTTGGAAAGTTCGCGCTCGCCCGGCAGCCTGTCGCCATCGCGCAGCACGCCTTCCAGCAGCAAAAGCTCGATCTGCCGCACGACCTCGTCGGCGGTGCGGTCATGGCTGATGGGGGCGAAGAGGTCGAACGCGGTTTCGGTCACGGCGCGATAGTACCAACCGACACGGAAAGTGGTCAACAAACTTGTCCAATCCTCATGGGTGGCCTGCGTCAATGCGCCTCATCACCGCCGCCCTGACATTTGTTAAGAAAGATCTGTTGCACGTGAGGGGAAGGTGCAGACATGGCAAAGGGCAGCTTCGCCTTTCCGCAGGCGACAATGCGTGCGCAGGCTCTTGGAGAGATCCATGCACGGCCGTATGCGCTCGTGCCGTCGCCGCGCGTCATTTTCCAGCTCGCGTTCCTGACCGAGGGGGGCTCGGCCGTCGATCACGCCGTGATGGGCGAATTGTCGCGTTCGCGCGGGGTCTCGCCGCCCGGCCGCGATTCCAACCACCACGCGCTGAGCTGGGGGCAGGGCACGCTGCGCTGGGAGCGGCACACCGAGTTCTCGACCTATTTCTGGGATGCGCCGGCGCCGGAGACCTTCGGCGGCGAGGTGCCCGTCCATCCGTTCGGCGACAGCTTTTCGCCGCCCGGCACGCTGATATCGGGCATTCGCCTGGAGATCCGCCCGGACTCGCCGGAAACGCGGGCGGCGATCGCCACCTTCGATCCCACCAGTCTCTGTTATAGCGAGATCAAGAACGGCCAGGGCGTCATCGTCACGGATTTCCGCCAGAACGGCGACGGGCTGACCCCCATCCTCGTCATCGACAAGGGCATGACGGAAGCCGGGCGCGGCGCGCTCGTCCAGCGCCTGCTCGATATCGAGACCTACCGCACGCTCGCCATGATGGGCCTGCCGCTCGCCCAGTCGCTGTCGCCGGAAATCCGCCGCATCGAGGACGGGCTGACGGGCATCACCAATGCGATGAAGCAGCACGCCCGCGACAAGGCCGATGCGCTTCTCTCGGAGATCACGCGCCTTGCCGCGGAACTGGAGGCGAATGCCGCGCTCAGCCTCTACCGGTTCGGCGCCAGCCGGGCCTATTACGGCATCGTTCAGGAGCGCATCCGCACGCTCGCGGAAACCGCCGTGCCCGGCTATGAGACGCTCGGCTTCTTCCTGGAGCGGCGCCTGGCGCCTGCCATGCGGACCTGCCAGTCCGTCGAGGAGCGGCAGGCCAACCTGTCGCGCAAGCTCGCCCGCGCCACCGCGCTTCTGCGCAGCTGGATCGACGTGGAGCTGGAGCAGCTCAACACGTCGCTGCTGAACTCCATGGATCGCCGCGCACGGTTGCAGCTCCGCCTGCAGCAGACCGTCGAGGGCCTCTCGGTGGCGGCGATCTCCTATTACGTCGTTGGCCTCTTCGGCTATGTCGCCAAGGCGGCGCACGGGCTTGGCGTGCCGGTGAAGCCGGAAACGGCGACCGGCATCGCGGTGCCTTTCGTCATCGTCGGCATGTGGCTTCTCGTCCGCGCGATCCGCAACCGGCATGCCGAGGAAGACAAGCACTGAGACGATTGCGCCGGCTCAGGTGGAGAGGTCGCACATATAGCGCGGCACACCATCGATGACCGAAAAGCCGGTCTGCCATCCGAGGCCCGACTCATCCTGCGCCGTCAGTTTCGCCTGCGCGGCCTCGCCCCGCGCCTTGAAGGTCTCTTCCGCCTGCTTCACCGCGCCTGCCGGGAAAATCACGGCGTGGGAGCTGAAGCCGCTTTCGAGCGCCGTGATGAAGACCTCGATTTCCTGCACGGGTACGCCGCGCCACGTGCCGCCGCTCACCGGCAGGGTGATGTGCAGGTACTCGTCGACGGGCGCGACGGTCGGCGGGCCGAAGACCGTCTCGTAGCCTGCCGGAATGATGATGTCGCCTTCCTTGCGGGCAAAGGCGTAGCTCGATTGAAGCAGTGTCGCGAGCCCGTCGCTGTAGTCGCAGGCGTCATCGAACCCTTCGAGCAGTGGATCGAGCGGCGCGGCGAGCGCCGGGGAGGCCATGAGCCCGAAGGCAAGTGCGAGCATGCTCAGTCTGCCAGTCATGTCTTCCTCCTGTGGTCAATGTTCCCAATAGGGCGTGGAACCATAGAGTTCGGCGAGATAGTCGATGAACAGCCGCACCTTGATCGGCAGGAATTGCCGGCTGGGATAGACGGCGGACAGGACCACGTTGCGCGAGCCTTCATATTGCGGCAGCACCTGCACGAGGCCGCCATCCTTCAGCGCCGGCCCCACATCCCAGCTCGAGCGCAGCGCAATCCCCATGCCGGAAAACACCGCCTCGCGCACCACCTCGCTGGAGTTCGTGTAGAGCGGCCCCTGCGGCCGGAAACTCACGCTGCCCTCGGGGCCTTCGAGCCGCCAGAGGTCCTGCGTGTGCGGCGGCAGGCAGACATGCGCGGCGAGGTCGGCAAGTGTCGCGGGCATGCCGTGCCGGGCGATGTAATCGGGCGAGGCGCAAAGCACGCGCCGGACCGGCGCAAGCCGCCGCGCGACCAGCGAGGAATCGGAAAGCTCCCCGATGCGGATCGCCAGGTCGAAGCCGTCGCCGACGATGTCGGAGAAGTCGTCCGTCAGCACGAGATTGACGATCAGCTCCGGATAGGCATCCATGAAGCCCTTCAGATGCGGCGCGATATGCAGGCGGCCGAAGGATGTCGGGGCGGAAAGGCGCAGCGTCCCGCGCACCGCGCCGGACCGGCCGGACACGAAGGCTTCCGCCTCCTCGATGCCGGCGAGAATGCCGACGATGCGCTCGTAGAAACCCTGTCCGGCCTCCGTCAGCGAGATCTGCCGCGTGGTGCGCTGGAAGAGGCGGGTGCCGAGGCGCTCCTCCAGCCTTTTCACGCGCTTGGACACGACGGCTGGGGATAGACCCAATGCCCGCCCCGCTGCCGACATACTTCCCATGGAGATGACGCGAGAGAAGATTTCGAGATCGCCGAGATTGGTCATTCCGTCGCGCCCATTGTTTCCGTAGCGGATAAAATGCTTATCATTTGCACCGGCCGAGAGAAAGTGGTAAAGAAAACAGACCACTTTTGGATTGGGGAGGCGAAATATGGATCAGATCGCGTTTCTGGAGCCGCGCCCGGCGGTTCTTTCGCGCCGGCGTGAAATCGTCGCCGATCTCCTCGATCTCCTGCCCGAAGGCTGTCTCGTGCATGAGCCGCGCGAACTCGTTCCCTTCGAGACGGATGCCTTCGTGTCCTATCGCCGCCTGCCGCTCGCCGTCGCCCTTCCCGAGACCACGCAGCAGGTCGCCGCGGTGCTGAAATACTGTCACCGTTATGGCGTGCCGGTCGTGCCGCGCGGCGCGGGCACCTCGCTTGCCGGCGGCGCGATCCCGCAGGAGGATGCCGTCGTCATCGGTCTTTCCAAGATGGCGCGCATCCTGGAGGTCGATTTCGCCAACCGCACCGCGACCGTCCAGGCCGGCGTCACCAATCTTGCGATATCCGATGCCGTCTCCGCCGACGGCTATTTCTACGCGCCCGATCCGAGCTCGCAGCTCGCCTGCACCATCGGCGGCAATATCGGCATGAATTCCGGCGGCGCGCATTGCCTGAAATACGGCGTGACGACCAACAACCTGCTCGGCGTCAAGCTCGTGCTGATCGACGGCACGATCGTCGATCTCGGCGGCAAGGCGCTCGATGCCGGCGGCCTCGATCTTCTCGGCGTCGTCTGCGGCGGCGAGGGCCAGCTGGGCATCGTCACGGAGGCGACCGTGCGCCTCGTCGCCCGGCCGGAAGGCGCGCGTCCCGTCCTCTTCGGTTTCGATACGTCGGAAGAGGCCGGCGCCTGTGTAGCCGATGTCATCGGCGCCGGCATCATCCCCGTCGCCATCGAATTCATGGACAAGCCGGCCATCGAGATCTGCGAAGCCTTCGCGCAGGCCGGCTATCCCATGGATGTTGAGGCGCTGCTCATCGTGGAGGTCGAGGGCTCCGAGGCGGAAATGGACGCCATGCTGGCCAGCATCATCGAGATCGCCGGGCGCCATGGCGTCAAGGTCGTGAAGGAATGCCAGTCCGCGACCGAGGCGGCGCTCATCTGGAAGGGCCGCAAGTCGGCCTTCGGCGCGACGGGCCGCATCGCCGACTATATCTGCATGGACGGCACCGTGCCGCTCAGCCAGCTGCCGCATGTCCTGCGCGGTACGGCCGAGATCGTCGCGAAATACGGCCTGCGCGTCGCCAATGTCTTCCATGCCGGCGACGGCAACATGCACCCGCTCATCCTCTTCAACGCCAATGATCCCGACGATGCCGCGCGGGCGGAAGCCGCCGGCAACGAAATCCTGAAACTGTGCGTGGATGCCGGCGGCTGCCTGACCGGCGAGCATGGCGTCGGCATCGAGAAGCGCGACCTGATGCGCCACCAGTACAGCGAGGCCGATCTCGCCCAGCAGATGGCCGTCCGCGCCGCCTTCGATGCGCAATGGCTGCTCAATCCCTCCAAGGTCTTCCCGCTCGAAGGGCGCCCCGCCGCATGACACCGATCCATGAACCGCTCTCCGAAGAGGCCGCAGCGCGCCTCGTCATGATCGCCGGCCTGTCCGCGACGCCCTTCTCCATTTCCGGTGGCGGCACGCGCAGCCTGCTGCCGGCCGCCGATGGCGCTGAGCAACTGTCGACGCGCGGCCTCAACGGCATCGTCGCCTACAATCCCGCCGAGATGACCATGACGGCGCGGGCGGGAACGCCGCTTGAAAAGGTCGAGGCAGCCCTTGCCGAAAACCGCCAGATGCTGGCCTTCGAGCCGGTGGATCTGCGCGGCGTTCTCGGCTCATCCGGCATTCCCACCATCGGCGGCGTCTTTGCGACCAACGCCTCCGGCCCGCGCCGCTTCGTGGCGGGTGCGGCGCGCGACAGCCTGCTCGGCGTGCGCTTCGTCAACGGCAAGGGCGAGATCGTGAAGGCCGGCGGCCGCGTGATGAAGAACGTCACGGGCCTCGACCTCGCGAAGCTGCTTGCCGGATCGCACGGTTCGCTCGCGCTCCTGACGGAAGTCACCTTCCGGGTCCTGCCGATGCCGGAGACCGCCGTCACCATCGTCATCTCCGGTCTCAACGACGCCGAGGCCACGGCGGCGATGGCCACCGCCATGGGCCTGCCGGTCGAAGTCTCCGGTGCCGCGCATCTGCCCGAAAGCGTGCGGGGCCGGTTTGCCGGCGGCGCGCTGCCGGACGGAGCGGCGACCGTGCTGCGTCTCGAAGGCCTTGCCGCGTCCGTTTCGGTCCGGGCGCAGAAGCTTGCCGATGCCATGGCCGGCTTCGGTGCGGTCTCGCAATGCGATGCCGGTCTGACGCAGCGCCTCTGGCGCGAAATCCGCGATGCCGCGCCCTATGCGGATGGCACGTCGCGCCCGCTCTGGCGGGTCTCCGTTGCGCCCACGGCCGGCCAGCAGCTTGTCGCGGCCCTGCGCCTCGAAGCGGGCGTCGATGCCTTTTACGACTGGCAGGGCGGTCTGGTCTGGCTGCGCATGGAAAGCGATCCGGAAGCCGCCTTGCTGCGCCGCTACATCAAGGCCGTCGGCGGCGGCCATGCCACTTTGCTGCGCGCCCGGCCGGAGGTGCTTTCCACGACGGAAATCTTCCAGCCGCAAACCGACGCCGTCACCGCTCTCCAGACCGCCGTGAAGGCAAGTTTCGATCCGGCCGGGCTTTTCAGATCCCGCATGATCGGCTGACAGGACACCCGCTGATGCAAACCAATTTCACCGCCGAACAGCTTGCCGATCCCCATGTCGCGACGTCGGAAAAGATCCTGCGCAAATGCGTGCATTGCGGATTCTGCACGGCGACCTGTCCGACCTATGTGACGCTCGGCAATGAACTGGATAGTCCGCGCGGGCGCATCTATCTCATCAAGGACATGCTGGAAAACGGACGCCCGGCGGATGCCGAGGTGGTCACCCATATCGATCGCTGCCTCTCCTGCCTCGCCTGCACGACCACCTGTCCCTCCGGCGTGGACTATATGCATCTGGTCGATCACGCGCGCATGCATATCGAGGAGACCTACAGGCGGCCGTTCTGGAACCGCCTGACGCGCAATATCCTGGCGGCGACGCTGCCCTATCCATCGCGCTTTCGCCTCGCGCTGAAGGCTGCGGCGCTCGGCCGGCCCTTTGCCGGATTTTTCAAGCGCTTCAAGGCCTTCGAACCCTTCGGCGCGATGCTGGATCTGGCGCCGAAGACGTTGCCGAAGGCCTCCGCCAGTTCGAAGCCGGGCACATATGACGCCGCCGGCACGCGTCGCGGGCGGGTGGCGATCCTGTCCGGCTGCGCCCAGCCGGTGCTCAAGCCCGGCATCAACGAAGCGACGATCCGGCTTCTGACCCGGCTCGGCGTCGAGGTCGTGGCGCCGGCCGGGGAGGTCTGCTGCGGTTCGCTCGTCCACCATATGGGCCGGGAGGCGCAGGCGCTGGAGGCCGCGCGGCGCAATGTCGATGTCTGGCTTGCGGAAGTGGAGAAGGGTGGGCTCGACGCCATCATCATCACCGCCTCCGGCTGCGGCACGACGATCAAGGATTACGGTTTCATGCTGCGGCTCGACCCCGTTTATGCGGGCAAGGCGGCGCGCGTCTCGGCCCTCGCCAAGGATGTGACGGAATATCTCGCGACCCTCGAGCTGCCGCAACAGGATGCGAAGGGGCTGACGGTCGCCTATCACTCGGCCTGCTCCATGCAGCACGGCCAGAAGATCACCATGGCGCCGAAGACGCTGTTGAAAAAGGCGGGCTTTACGGTGCGCGATCCTGCGGAAGGCCATCTCTGCTGCGGCTCGGCCGGCACCTACAATATCCTGCAGCCGGAAATCTCGGCCAAGCTGAAGGCGCGCAAGGTCAGGAACATCGAGGCGACGAAGCCTGACCTCATCGCCACCGGTAATATCGGCTGCATCACGCAGATCGCGACTGGAACCGCCGTGCCCATCCTGCATACGGTGGAATTGCTCGATTGGGCCTATGGCGGTGAGAAGCCCGTGGCGATCTCAAGCCTTGCAACGAAAATGCCGGCCTGAAGCCGGCATTCTCTGATCCAGGCAAGTCCTGGCCCGTTATCCGCCGAAGCCGAACAGCGTGCCGAAGAAATCCACGCCGCGATCGTTGTAGTCGACCGCGCCCTGCCGGTTGCCGGGGCCGACGACGATGACCTTCGTGCCGATATCGGCGCGGGCGTACAGGTGCTCCACATCCTTGTTCATCATGCGGATGCAGCCCGACGACATGGTCTGGCCGATCGTCCAGGGCTGGTTCGTGCCGTGGATGCGGAAGATGGTGTCGCGGCCGCCCTGATAGAGATAGAGGGCGCGCGCGCCGAGCGGGTTGTCCTCGCCGCCGGCCTGCACGACGGGCAGGATACGGCCCTTCTTGGCCTCGCGGCGGCGCATTTCGGCCGGCGGCGTCCAGCTCGGCCACTCGGCCTTGCGCCCTACCTTCACCACGCCCGACCAGCCGAAGCCGTCACGCCCGACGCCGATGCCGTAGCGCGTCGCCCGGTTCTTGCCCTCGACATAGTAGAGGAACTTGTTGTTCGTATCGACGATGACGGTGCCCGGCGCCTGGTCGGTGACGAAGCGGACCTTGGTGCGCTTGTACTTCTGGGCGACCTGCTTCTTGCTCTGCTGCACGAGCACGACGTCGCGCGCGGGGCCGGCCTGGTTCTCCTGCCGCGTGCCGGGAAAGGCGCTGGCCGCTGTCGCCGGCATGATCGCCGTGACGGCGACGGCGGCCGCCAGCAAGATCGATGCGTATGTCCGCATGTTGAAGTCCCTCTCAATCCTCAATTCCGCAAGGCTAGCCGAGTCCTGATCAAATTCAAGTCGGCCCGCCGGAAGCAGGACGGTTGCGAGGGCGGATTTCTTCGAATTCTTTCGACGGGGCCTGCGTAAAACGAAAACATCTCCGGCAGCGGGGCGGCCGGAGATGTCCGAATTGCTTGGTGTCGTGCGGTGTCAGATCACGATGACCTTGGTGCCGACCTTCACGCGCTCGTAGAGATCGACGACATCCTCGTTGCGCATGCGGATGCAGCCGGAGGAGACCGCATAGCCGATCGTCCAGGGCGCATTCGTGCCGTGGATGCGGTAAAGTGTCGAGCCGAGATACATGGCGCGCGAACCGAGCGGGTTTTCGGGGCCGCCTTCCATGGAGGCCGGCAGGTAATGGCCCTTTGCGGCTTCGCGTGCGACCATTTCCTTGGGCGGCGTCCAGCGCGGCCATTCGGCCTTGCGGGTCACGGTGTGCGTGCCGGCCCATTCGAAGCCGGGCTTGCCGACGCCCACGCCATAGCGGCGCGCCTTGCCGTCGCCCATCACGAGATAGAGGAAGCGGTTGTTGGTATCGATGACGATCGTCCCGGCCTTGTGCTTGCTGTCGTAGGAAACGATCTGCGGCAGATACATCGGGTCGAGCTTGGAGCGCACGGGCCTCTGCGCCTGGCCGGTCGCCGACACCTGCTCCACGCGGGCGACGCCGTCGCGGCGGATGACGCGGCGCTGCTCCACCCGCTGGCGCTGGATGATGCGGCGGGTATTGGCAGCGGGCTGCGCGCCTTCGCCAGTCAGCTGCATCAGCCACGGCGCGGTGAGGTCTGGGCTGACGATGACGGGCGGGCGGCTGCCGTACCGGTCGTTGGCGTGGGCAACCGTCGTGGTGCTCAGCAGGGCTGCTGCTAGAAGGGTTCGTATCAACATCGGACGTACTCGCTACTGATCGTCGCCGGTCTGCGCCGCCCCAATGCGGCGCCGGTTCGCCAAAATGCTTGCACCGTCAGATGAAGCGAATGGTAAACGGCCGTTCATTAAACATGCACGATGCCGATAAAGCGTTGAGTAGGGTTATTGCCGGCTTTCCAAAACTGGTTGATGAGTGGTAAACGCGAACAAACAGGAAACGGAGGCGGCGATGACAGAACGCGGATTGACGGTGGGCGAGGACGGAAAGACGCGGTGCGCCTGGCACGGCAACCTCGACGACTACCGCCGTTACCATGACGAGGAATGGGGCCAGCCCGTCACCAGCGATATCCGCCTCTTCGAGAAGATCTGCCTGGAAGGGTTCCAGTCGGGGCTGTCCTGGCTCACCATCCTGCGCAAGCGGGAAGGGTTTCGCGCCGCCTTCGCCGGCTTCGATTTCGACCGCGTCGCGGCGTTCGGCGAGGAGGATATCGCGCGCTGCCTGGCCGACCCCGGCATCGTGCGCCATCGCGGCAAGATCGTCTCGACCATCAACAATGCGCGCCGTGCGCAGGCTCTGCGCGACGAGTTCGGCACGCTCGCCCGCTATTTCTGGAGCTTCGAGCCGGCCCCCGAGGAACGTCCGGCACGGGTGGACTGGGTGACGCTTTCCGCCAACCCGACGACGGCGACATCCGTGCGCCTTTCGAAGGACCTGAAGAGGCGCGGCTGGACCTTCGTCGGCCCCACGACCGTCTATGCCTTTATGCAGGCCATGGGGCTGGTGAACGACCACATCGAAGGTTGTTGCTGCCGTGCGGAAGTAGAATTGAAGAGAAAAGCGCTCATACGGCCATAAATCCGGACTTGATCTGGCGAAGCGCTATTTGAATTTACGACGAATCATGTAGCTTATGGTTGAGCGGCGAATTCATACATCGACAAGTCTGGGGCGACGTGTACACGTATGGTCGCGCGGTGCCGCTTTGTGCTGAATGATTTGGCATGGGGGATTCATGGCGCCAAACCGATCTGCAATCGACGATACCCGGCTGGAGCTCTGGGCCTGTGACAAGGCGCAGGAGATTATGTTGCGCGAGGGTTTTCGTCTCATCCGGTCCGCACGAAGCGGCTCCAACACCGAACTGCGCGAAACGAGCCTGATGATGGCCCGCGCGATCGCCGCCTCGCTTGTCGAGGCCTCGGCGACGAGCCGGCCGCCGGCGGGCGAGTGAGCGATTGAAGACCCGCCGGTTCCGGCGGGTTTTTCATTCGGTCATATGGTCATCGCACGCGGGACGAAACGAGAGAGGCCCGCCCTGCGGCGAGCCTCCCGGTCTTCTCTGATGCGGTCTACTTGGCGTTCTTCGCCAGCCACGCTTCCATCATCCTGATCTCGCTCTCCTGGGCGGTGATGATCTCCTCGGCGAGCTTGCGGATGGCCGGGTCCTTGCCGTGTTCCAGCTCGACCTTCGCCATGTCGATGGCGCCCTGGTGATGGGCGATCATGCCGCGCACGAAATCCACGTCGGCATCGCCGGAGAACGGGATATCCATACCCTCATGCATCTTCGCATTGGCGTCCATGAAGGCCTGCGTGGATGCGCTGGCCGAAGGCTCTGCCGCCATCTGATGGCCCGAGTGATCGGCCTCCTGCGCCACGGCCGGCAGGGAGAAGGCGAGCGTGAGGGCTGCGCCAAGAAACAGGGTCTTTGCGTTCATTGTCTTTTCCAGTTCTGAAAACGGTTGATGATCGGACGCAAGGCGCGTCCGCATGTCATGCCATCGTGTTCAGGATCGGGGAGGGGGATCGAGCGGCGAGAGCGCACGGCCCGCAAGGCGCGGCTCGGCGCTGGACATGCGCGCGGAAATGTCGAGCCGCCGGCTTTCGGGGAAAAGCGTTCCGGCCTCTATCGCAAAACACGCGGCACATGCGACGGGATGGGCGGCCGGCTTGGATTTTCCATGTTCGCCGGAGCCGTGATCATGCATCTGCACGGCCTGCGCCGCCGGCATTTGGGCCGCATGCAGCGTCCCCGCCATTGCCGGCACCCAGCCGGCGAGAACGGCGCCCAGAATGGCGAATATGAGGAAGAGCTTCCGCATGCATCAGAGATAGGCGCATGCGGCGCAAAAGGAAAGACCTCAGTTCAGCAGGGCCGGCATGGTCGAAGTCGTTTCGAGACAGCGCCGCGCGGTGGCGAAGGTGCCGACGATCGCGCCGCCCGTCGCGGTGATTTCCGAATGGCCGAAGCAGAACACCGGGCGGTAGAGCCCCGGCATCGGGCGGATCGAGGTTCCGAAGCTGATATCGGTCGCCACGGTGGCGGCTTCCTCCAGCGCCAGCAGGATCTTGTGCCAGTCGGCGGGATCATAGGGCTGGATGATGTCGAGGATGCCGCAGGTCTGGCCGGCCACGCCGTGGAAGGCGGCGGTCTGCGGTCCGATCCAGACAATGCCCGTCGCGAGGTCCGCGCTCCAGGATTCACAGACGAACATGTCGTCCAGTTGATCCGACTTGATGCCGATGAAGTCTGCGACGGACGAGCGTTGCGCGCGGGAGATTGTCGATTTCGATGCCATTCGGTCGGTCCGGGCTGCTGTCGTCGCTGTCCGGGAGGACACGCGGGCGGCGGCAAACCACACCCAGCCCTGCGTATGGTCGCCGTCTTTTAATATATACGTTCACCGGCAGCAACGACTGCGCGAATGAGCGTTCGCTTTCATACGCCGAGCCGCAGCCGAAATCCACTAAAAGGAGAGCGGCCGGTTCGGCTCCATCAAAAAGGGCGTGTCTTTGCGCCCTTGCCGCTTCCGGCCCAATCCGCTAGGGAAACCGCAACGGAAATACAGGAATTTCGGCCGTCCCGATGAGCGAAAAGCAGAAGAAACCGCAGAAGCTGAAAGCCCGCCTGCCGCGCGGCTTTGTCGACCGCGAGGCTGCGGATATCCGCGCCGTCAACGAGATGACCGCAAAGATTCGCGCGGTCTATGAGCGCTACGGCTTCGATCCCGTTGAAACGCCGCTCTTCGAATATACCGATGCGCTCGGCAAGTTCCTGCCCGACAGCGACCGCCCCAACGAAGGCGTCTTCTCGCTGCAGGACGACGACGAGCAGTGGATGAGCCTGCGCTACGACCTGACGGCGCCGCTTGCCCGCCATGTCGCGGAGAATTTCAACGAGATCCAGCTGCCCTACCGCACCTACCGCGCGGGCTATGTCTTCCGCAACGAGAAGCCCGGCCCGGGCCGCTTCCGCCAGTTCATGCAGTTCGATGCCGACACGGTCGGTGCCGCCGGTGTCCAGGCGGATGCCGAGATGTGCATGATGATGGCCGACACGATGGAAGCCCTCGGCATCAAGCGTGGCGACTATGTCATTCGCGTCAACAACCGCAAGGTTCTGGACGGCGTGCTGGAAGCCATCGGCCTCGGCGGCGATGACAAGGCAGGCGCACGCCTGACCGTGCTGCGCGCCATCGACAAGCTCGACAAGTTCGGCTCTGACGGCGTGGCAGAGTTGCTCGGCAAGGGTCGCAAGGATGAGTCCGGCGATTTCACGAAGGGCGCGGGACTGGATGAGATGTCCATATACCGCATTCTTCACTTTGTCGGTGCCGGCGCCGTATTGGCGACGCCGGACACGCCTGAGCCCGATGTGAGGAACCCCCAGCTGCGCCGGGAAACCCTGGACATGCACCAGGACATGGCCGCCGCCGTAAAAAGGATATCCTATATCGTCGATGAGACGGAGGCGGGTGCGCAGGGCGTGGCCGAACTTGGGCAGATGGCTGCTCTGTTCGAGGCGGCCGGCTACAATGACGGACGGATACGGATCGACCCGTCCTGCGTACGCGGCCTCGAATATTACACCGGCCCCGTCTTCGAGGCCGAGCTGCAGTTTGCCGTCACCAACGAGAAGGGCGAGAAGGTCGTCTTCGGGTCCGTCGGCGGCGGGGGCCGTTATGATGGTCTCGTGTCGCGCTTCATGGGCCAGCCGGTCCCGGCCACGGGCTTCTCCATCGGCGTCTCGCGCCTGATGACGGCGCTGAAGAACCTCGGCAAGCTCGGCCAGGATGATGTCGTTGCCCCCGTTCTCGTCACCGTGATGGATGGCGATGTCGAGAGCATGGGCCGTTACCAGCGCTTCACCCAGGACCTGCGCAATGCCGGCATTCGCGCCGAAATGTACCAGGGCAACTGGAAGAAGTTCGGCAACCAGCTGAAATATGCCGACCGCCGCAACGCTCCCGTCGCCATCATCCAGGGCGGTGACGAGCGCGCCGAAGGCGTGGTGCAGATCAAGGACCTGATCGAGGGCAAGCGCCTCTCCGGCGAAATCGAAGACAACACGTCCTGGCGCGAGGCACGCGTGGCCCAGGTGTCCGTGCCGGAGGCCGAGCTGGTGGCAAAGGTCCGCGAAATCCTCGAGGCGCAGGCCGAAGACCGGGCGCGGGCCGGCTGAGATGCCTCTCGTCAATCTACCCGCCTTCGCGCCCGACCTCATCGCCGATCTGGAAGCGCGCGGCACCGAGCGCGTCGATACGCCGGTCATCCAGCCGGCGGAGCCTTTCCTCGACATGGCCGGCGAGGACCTGCGCCGGCGCATCTTCATAACGGAGAGCGAGACGGGCAAGAGCCTGTGCCTGCGTCCCGAATTCACCATTCCCGTATGCCTGCGCCATATCGAGACGGCGACCGGCACACCGAGGCGCTATGCCTATCTCGGCGAGGTCTTCCGGCAGCGCCGCGAGGGATCGAACGAATTCTACCAGGCCGGCATCGAGGATCTTGGCGAGCCGGATGTGGCGCGCGCCGATGCCCGGGCCGTCGGCGACGCCATTGCCGTGCTGACCAACCGCCTGCCGGGCGTCTCCCTGTCCGTGGTGCTGGGCGACCAGTCGGTGTTCGAAGCGGTGGTCGCCGCCTGCGGCCTGCCGGCCGGCTGGCAGAAGCGGCTGGTCCACGCCTTCGGCAACCAGACGCAGCTGCAACGGCTGATGGACACGCTGTCCAATCCCGCCCCGTCGGGCATTTTCGGTCCGGAAGTCGAACGCCTCGCCATTCTCGGCAAGCTCGACGACGAAGCGACGCTGATCGCCCATATCGACGCGACGATGGAAGCGACCGGCTATTCCACCAATGCCAGCCGCAGCCCCGCCGATATCGCGCGTCGCCTGCGCGAGAAGATGGAACTGGCAAGCACGCGTCTTGATGCGCGCACGCTTGCGCTGCTTCGGGAATTCCTGGCACTTGAATTGAGCCTTGCGGATGCACCACAGGCACTCGCCGCGTTTGCCGAGAAGGCCGGCCTTTCGCTCGGCGAGGCGCTCGCCCGGTTTGAAAGCCGCGTTGCCGCTTTGCGCGAGGCCGGGGTGGACCCGTCCGCCGTGATCTATCGCGCCGCTTTCGGTCGCCCGCTCGACTATTATACCGGCCTCGTCTTCGAGATCACGCCTGAGCGCGATCCGCTGGTTCTTGCCGGTGGCGGCCGCTTCGACCGGCTGCTCACGCTGCTCGGCGCCAGGGAGCGTATTCCCGCCGTCGGCTTCTCGCTGTGGCTAGACCGCATCGCAAGCGTGAAGGAAGCTGCGGCATGACCATCACCATCGGCCTTCCCTCCAAGGGGCGCATGAAGGAGGATTCGTCCGCGATTCTCGCCCGTGCGGGGTTCTCCGTTGTCGCCGTCGGCAACGACCGGTCCTATCGCGGCCGCGTCGAAGGGCGCGACGATATCGAGATCGCCTTTCTCTCCGCCTCGGAAATCTCGCGCGAGATCGCCAACGGCACCGTCGATTTCGGCGTGACCGGTGAGGATCTGGTCCGCGAAGGGCTGGCGGAGGCCGATGCGCGTGTCGAATTCTGCGCCCGCCTTGGCTTCGGCCATGCCGATGTGGTCGTCGCGGTGCCGGAAATCTGGCTCGATGTCGATACCATGGCCGATCTCGGCGATGTCGCCGCCGATTTCCGCGCCCGCCACGGCCGCCGCCTGACCATCGCCACCAAGTACTGGCGTCTCACGCAGCAGTTCTTCTCCGGCAATCACGGCATCCAGCTCTACCGCATCGTCGAAAGCCTCGGCGCCACGGAGGGCGCACCGGCCTCCGGCTCGGCGGACATCATCGTCGACATCACCTCGACCGGGTCGACGCTGGTCGCCAATCACCTCAAGATCCTGTCCGATGGCGTGATCCTGAAATCGGAAGCCTGCCTCGTGCGCGCCCGCAAGCCCGAGCATGAGGGCAATCCGGTTGTGGCTGAGATCATCGACGCGGTGCGTGGGGCGCTCTGACGGGCAGGGGCTGTCCGGCTTCCACCGGAATTTTGTCGAGGCACCCTGACATCGTCCGTCCACCTGTCCTATCTATGAGCTCCCGTGTCCAAGGAGCCGTTCATGTCCGACCTTTCCGCCTTCCCGATCACCAAGAAGTGGCCCGCCAAGAACCCCGATATCATCCAGCTCTATTCGCTGCCCACGCCGAATGGTGTGAAGGTCTCGATCGCGCTTGAAGAGCTCGGCCTCCCCTATGAGGCCCATCGCATCGAGTTCGGCCCGGATGGCGTGAAATCGCCGGAGTTCATTTCGCTCAACCCGAACGGCCGCATTCCCGCGATCATCGATCCAAACGGCCCTGACGGCAAGCCGATTGGTCTCTTCGAATCTGGCGCCATCCTCGTCTACCTTGCCGAGAAGACCGGCAAGCTCATCCCGGCCGATGCCGCCGGACGCTATGAAACGCTGTGCTGGGTGATGTTCCAGATGGCGGGTGTAGGCCCGATGCTGGGCCAGTTCGGCCATTTCTTCAAATATGCCGCCGACAAGGTCGCGAACAACTCCTATCCGATGGAGCGCTACCGCGACGAGTCCAAGCGCCTGATCTCCGTGCTGGAAGCCCGTCTCAAGGACCGCCAGTGGATCATGGGCGACGAATACACCATCGCCGATATCACCACCTTCCCCTGGGTGCGCGGCGCCGACATCTTCTACGGCGGCAGCGAGGCGCTCGACTATGCGGGCTTCCCCTCCGTCCGTGCATGGATCGAGCGTTGCGTCGCCCGCCCGGCCTCCGCGAAGGGTCTTGAAATCCCGGCCAGCGCCTGACGCAAACGCAAAAACCGGTGGCGCGGCGCCTGTTGACGCCACCGGGTACGCCGGGCTACCTCTCGGAAAACAAGAGCGGGACGGAAACATCGTGACGGGAAGACTGGTTGTTGTGGGCGGCGGTCAGGCCGCCTTTGCCCTCGTTGCCAAACTGCGTGCGCTGAAGGACGAGCGGCCGATCACCATCGTCGCGGCTGAGGCAAGCCATCCCTACCAGCGGCCTCCGCTCTCCAAGAAGTATCTGCTCGGCGAGGCGGACCTTTCCCGCCTCATGTTCCGCCCGGAGAACTGGTATCCCGAAAACAATGTCGAAATCCTCCTGTCGACCGAGGTGACGGCGATCGATCGGGCGGCCAGGACCGTCGCGCTCAGCGATGGCTCGACGCTGCATTACGCCTTCCTCGCGCTCGCCACGGGCGCCACGCCGCGCCGCCTACCCGCCGAGATCGGCGGCGACCTGGAAGGCGTGTTTACCGTGCGCGACTATCGCGATGCCGACCGCCTCGGTCTGGAAATGCAGGAAGGCCGCCGGGCGCTTGTCATTGGCGGCGGTTACATCGGCCTGGAAGCGGCCGCCGTCGCGCGGGGCAGGGGGCTGCATGTCACGGTCATCGAAATGGCCGAACGCATCCTTGCCCGTGTCGCCTCGCCCGCGACGGCGACGATCCTCAAGGCCATCCATCACGCCCGCGGTGTGGATGTGCGCGAGAAGACCGGCCTGGTACGCCTGCTTGGCGAGAACGGTCGTGTCACCGGCGCGGAACTGACCGACGGTTTCGTGCTGCCGGCCGATGTGGTGATCGCCGGCATCGGTGTTACGGCAAACGACCAGCTCGCGCGCGCCGCGGGCCTTGAGGTGGCCAACGGCATCGTGGTGGATGAACGCGCCCGCACCTCCGACCCCGCCATCTTCGCCATGGGCGACTGCGCGGTCCTGCCCTTCGAGGGAAACCGCGTCCGGCTCGAATCCGTCCAGAACGCGGTCGATCAGGCCGAGGCGGCGGCGGCCGTCATCGCTGGCGGCGACGCGCCCTATGAGCCCAAGCCCTGGTTCTGGTCCGACCAGTATGATGTGAAGCTCCAGATCGCCGGCTTCTGCGCGGGCTTCGACGACACGTTCGTGCGCCCCGGCCAGCGCGAAGGCAGCGTTTCCGTCTGGTACTTCCGGCAGGGGCGGCTGATCGCGGTCGATGCCGTCAACGACGCCAAGGCCTATGTCGTCGGCAAGAAGCTGATCGAGATGGGGCGCACCCCCGAGCGCGCAGCGCTGGAAGATTCGGCGACCGACCTCAAGGCCTTGACTCTCTAGGCTTTAGCCCCGGTGGTTGTGCTGCGTGCAGGGCGCCCTTGCACGCAGTTGCATATTTCCGAAATCTATTAAGTATGACGGCAGATGGAACCCGGCAGCCGGCTTCCGTAACGTGAAGGATTTATCGATTCTTCAGGATTAAAGGCGTTTTTAGCGGCCACATAGCCCCACCCGGTAACCGTCTTCATGCTGTATATCCTTACCTGCCTGACCGTTGAGCACGATCTTCGCCTCGTCCTGCTCGCCGCTCTCATCTGCTTCCTGTCCTGCTACGTCGCGGTGGTGCTCACACAGCGCGCGCTCGTCTCCGGCGGCGCGGCGCGGATGCTCTGGCTCGGTGCGGCAGGCGCTTCCAGCGGCTTCGGCATCTGGGCCACGCATTTCATCGCCATGCTGGCCTACGATCCCGGCATGGAGATGGGTTTCCTCATGGAGCCGACGCTTGTTTCATTGGGCGTCGCCATCGTCGTAACGGCGGCGGGGCTTGGCGTCGCGACCTATGTCTCGGGCCGCAGCGCGGTGCTGGCCGGCGGCCTGCTGCTTGCAGCGGGCGTCACCTCCATGCACTATATCGGCATGTCGGCGGTGGAACTGCCGGGCACGCTTTTCTTCGACAAGACCTATGTCGCCGCTTCGGTCGTCAGCGCCGCGCTCTTCTGCACGCTGGGGCTGATCTGCTGCCTGCGGCCGGCACCGCGTGCGCGCGATCGCGCGCTGGCCACCGGCCTGATCGCGCTCGGCGTCGTTTCGCTGCATTTCACGGCCATGGCCGCCGTGCGCATCGAACCCGGCCTGATGCCGGTGAACGGCCAGACAATGTTGTCGACGGGCATCATGGTGCCCCTTATTGCGATCGTTGCGTTCTCGCTGCTTGTCGCAGGACTGACAGCCGCAGTTTTCGCCCGCCAGGCCGAGATGACCGCGAGCGAGAACACGCGCCGCTTCTCCATGCTTCTGCAGGGCGTTAAGGATTACGCCATCTACATGCTGGACGCGGACGGGCGGGTGGCGAACTGGAACGACGGCGCCGAACGCAAGATGGGCTTTACGGCCGGCGAGATCGTCGGCCAGCACTTCTCACGCTTCTACAGCGCCGAAGATCGTGCGGCGGGCGAGCCCGAGCGCGCCCTGCGCATCGCGCGCGAGCAGGGAAAGTTCGAGACCGAGGGCTGGTGCTACCGCGAGGACGGATCCCGTTTCTGGGCCAACACGGTGATGGACCCGATCCATGACACGAGCGGCGATCTTGTCGGCTATGCCAACATCACCAAGGACATCACGCAGGACAAGGCCGATGCAGACCGTCTGGCGGAGGTGACGAAGAACCTCGACCTGGCGCTGGAGAACATGTCGCAGGGGCTCTGCCTGTTCGACAAGGACGAGCGTCTGCTGCTGGCCAACCGGCGCTATAGCGAAATCTTCGGCTTTCCCGAAGGCGGCATCAAGCCCGGGATGACCCTTCGGGAAATCATCGACCTCGGCGTGGCGGGCTTCCTCTCCGATCCGGAAGCGCGGCAGGCAAGGGCGCGGGATATCTATGCGCGCCGCCGCGCTGCGCTCCAGACGCGCGACGTCGATGCCATCGTCGAGAAATTCTCCAGCGGTGTCTCCGTGCAGCTCTATCATCGCATCCTGCCCGACGGTTCGTGGGTCGCGACCTATGAGGATGTGTCCGAGCGCCTGCGTTCCGAAGAGCAGATCTCCTTCCTGGCGCGTCACGACAGCCTGACGGGCCTGCCCAATCGCGCGAGCTTCAACGACAGGCTCGAGGCTGATCTATCGTTCGCCCGCCGCTCCGGTGGCAAGGTCGCGGTGATCGCCATCGACCTCGACAAGTTCAAGGAGATCAACGATACGCGCGGCCATGCCGCGGGCGACGAAGTGCTGGCGACGCTCTCGCGCCGCATGCAGGCGAGCCTTGGCGCCAATGAGACGATCGCACGGTTGGGTGGGGATGAATTCGCCGCCTCCAAGCGCTTCGAGGACATGACCGAGCTGACGGGCTTCATCCAGCGCCTGGAAACGTGCCTCAGCGAACAGATCCGCATCGACGGCTACGATATCCGGCCGGGCGCCAGCTTCGGCGTCGCCATCTATCCCCAGGATGCCGACAATATCGGCGCATTGCTCAACAATGCCGACCTCGCCATGTACAGGGCGAAGGAGGCGTTGACCCAGACCGTCTGCTTCTACGAGGTATCGATGGACGAGGCGGCCCGCCGCCGTCGCCTGATCGCCAACGACCTGTGGCAGGCTGTCAGGCGCGATGAGCTGGAACTGCACTATCAGGTCCAGAAGGCCGTCCATACCGGTGAGACGCTCGGCTACGAGGTTCTGCTGCGCTGGCACCATCCGGTCCGCGGCACCATCCCGCCGTCGGATTTCATTCCGATCGCCGAGGAATGCGGCGCCATCCTGCCGATCGGCGAATGGGTGTTGCGCGAAGCCTGCCGCGAGGCGGCCAGTTGGGACAATGCGCACAAGATCGCGGTCAATCTCTCGCCGGTCCAGCTCGGCAATGCCGACGTCGCCGACCTCGTGCAGCGCGTGCTGCAGGAAACGGGTCTCGACCCACGCCGGCTGGAGCTGGAAATCACGGAATCGACCATCATCGGCGACAAGGAACGGGCGCTCGAAACGCTGCGCCGGATCAAGGCTTTCGGCGTTACCATCGCCATCGACGACTTTGGAACCGGCTATTCGTCCCTGGAAACGCTGCGTTCCTTCCCCTTCGACAAGATCAAGCTCGACCGCAGTTTCATGAGCGAGGTGGAGTCGAGCCCGGAGGCCAAGGCCATCATCCGCGCCATCCTGGCCCTCGGCCACACGCTGCGCGTCCCGGTGCTGGCGGAAGGCGTGGAGACACGCAACCAGCTCGATATCCTGCTCGACGAGGGCTGCGACGAAGCGCAGGGTTATTTCCTTGGGCGCCCCATGCCGATGGAGCGCATCCGCGCGGCCCGCAAGGCGAGCGAGGCGGCGTAGCCGTTTCGCCTACTGCCGCTTGAAGCGCCGGCCGGCAAGGTCGATCTGGAAGCGGGGGAAGATGAAGACGCCGATGATCGTGCCGGCGTATTTCTCTTCCAGCCCCGTCGATTCACCGACACAGAACACCGGCTGGCGCGGTGTGCCGTCCAGATGAATGGTCGTGGAAAAGCAGAAGGAGGACGAGGAGGCGGCTGCCTGCTCGAACAGCTCCAGCACGCGGGTGCGATCCAGCGGCTCGTAGCACCGGATGAGGTTGAGCAGCCCGCAAGTGCGCTCCGTCATGCCGTGCGCCAGCGTCGCCTTCTCGCCGAGCGTGAAGAGACCGTTGGAAAGATCGCCCGTCCAGCGCTCCGTCACGCAATATTGGGTGAGGAGCTCATTGTCCGTCTCGTCGAATTCCATCGAGCCCGGCAGAAAGGGCGACGAGAGATCAGTCTTGATTATCTTGAACACCTACGACCTCAGGCAGTTGCTCGAATTTGACAGAGATGCCATGGGCGATTGCGCCTCACGACATGCTAAAAGCGTGCATCGACGAGCTCCCCGAAGCTGGCCGCCACACTTCTCTATGAACTGAACTGCATCCGGCGCCGCTGTGCATGTCGGCTCGGACGTATGCGGAGAAGACCGTCGCTGCCTCTCCGTCAAGGCCATGGCGGTTTCGTAATACCGTGGGGATAGTCGCAGGCGGATTACCGGAAGCAATGATGCCGGGTTTTCAGCGCCTTAGGCCCCCTGTGAATCTTTAAAGCTCACTTGGGGCGCCTTTATAGTTGGTTTTTTAGAGCCATCAACGGCTTTTTGAAAATTATTGTACGGGCGGAAAAATTCTTCTTCCGGAAACGATGCAGGTCCGACTGCGGCAAAACAAAAAGGGCGGCCCGAAGACCGCCCTTTCATAACTGAACCGGTTGGCTCAGATGTAAGGACCCGAAGGTCTTACATCATGTCCATGCCGCCAGTTCAGCGCGCTTGACGCGCTGAACCAACTTTAGTGCATGGGCGAAGCTTGATGGTCACGCTGCAATAGGCTTTCGCCTATTACATCATGTCCATGCCGCCCATGCCGCCCATGCCGCCGGGCATGCCGGCCGGAGCGTCCTTCTTCGGCAGTTCGGCGATCATGGCTTCCGTCGTGATCAGCAGCGAGGCAACCGAAGCAGCGTTCTGCAGAGCCGTGCGGACAACCTTGACCGGGTCGACGATGCCGAGGGCGATCAGGTCGCCGTATTCGCCGGTCTGGGCGTTGTAGCCATAGTTGTCTTCGTTCTTCTCGAGGATCTTGCCGACGACGATGGAGGCTTCGTCACCAGCATTGTCCGCGATCTGGCGAACCAGGGCCTGAAGGGCCTTGCGGATGATGTTGATGCCGGCTTCCTGGTCATCGTTTTCGCCCTTGACGGCGATCTTCGTGGAAGAGCGGAGCAGGGCTACGCCACCGCCCGGTACGATGCCTTCCTGAACGGCAGCGCGCGTCGCGTTGAGGGCGTCGTCGATGCGGTCCTTCTTTTCCTTCACTTCGACTTCCGTCGAGCCGCCGACGCGGATGACGGCAACGCCGCCGGCGAGCTTGGCAAGACGTTCCTGCAGCTTCTCGCGGTCGTAGTCGGAGGTGGTTTCTTCGATCTGGGCCTTGATCTGCGCGACGCGGCCTTCGATTTCAGCCTTCTGGCCGGCACCGTCGACGATCGTCGTGTTTTCCTTGGAGATCGAAACCTTCTTCGAACGGCCGAGCATGTCGAGCGTTACGTTTTCGAGCTTGATGCCGAGGTCTTCGGAGATGACCGTGCCGCCCGTCAGGATGGCGATGTCTTCCAGCATGGCCTTGCGGCGGTCGCCGAAGCCCGGAGCCTTGACGGCAGCGATCTTGAGGCCGCCGCGCAGCTTGTTGACGACGAGCGTAGCAAGGGCTTCGCCTTCGACGTCTTCAGCGATGATGACCAGCGGCTTGCCGGTCTGGACGACGGCTTCGAGAACCGGGAGCATGGCCTGGAGGTTCGAGAGCTTCTTCTCGTGCAGGAGAATGTAAGCGTCTTCGAGGTCGGCGACCATCTTTTCCGGGTTGGTCACGAAGTAGGGCGACAGGTAGCCGCGGTCGAACTGCATGCCTTCGACGACTTCGAGTTCGGTTTCGGCGGTCTTGGCTTCTTCAACCGTGATGACGCCTTCGTTGCCGACCTTCTGCATGGCTTCGGAAATGTCGAGGCCGATCTGCTTTTCGCCGTTTGCCGAGATCGTGCCGACCTGGGCGACTTCTTCCGGGGTGGTGATCTTCTTGGCCTTGGCCTGGAGATCCTTGACGACTTCGGCGACGGCGAGGTCGATGCCGCGCTTCAGGTCCATCGGGTTCATGCCGGCGGCAACAGCCTTGGCGCCTTCGCGAACGATAGCCTGGGCAAGAACGGTTGCAGTCGTGGTGCCGTCGCCGGCGATGTCGTTGGTCTTGGAAGCGACTTCGCGAACGAGCTGGGCGCCCATGTTCTCGAACTTGTCTTCCAGTTCGATTTCCTTGGCGACGGAAACGCCGTCCTTGGTGATGCGCGGTGCGCCGAAGGACTTGTCGATGACGACGTTACGACCCTTCGGGCCGAGCGTCACCTTGACTGCGTCTGCGAGAACGTCGACGCCACGCAGCATCTTTTCGCGCGCGGTGCGGCCGAATTTGACTTCTTTGGCTGCCATTGTGAGGACTCCTGAATTGATATCAGCGAATTGCGGAACGGGTTACCGGCTGATCAGCCGATGATGCCCATGATGTCGGCTTCCTTCATGATCAGAAGGTCTTCGCCGTCGAGCTTGACTTCGGTGCCCGACCACTTGCCGAACAGGACGCGGTCGCCAGCCTTGACATCCAGCGGGATAACCTTGCCGGACTCGTCACGAGCGCCGGTGCCGACAGCGACGATTTCGCCTTCCTGCGGCTTTTCCTTGGCGGTATCCGGAATGATGATGCCGCCCTTGGTCTTGGCTTCGGATTCGACGCGACGAACGACGACGCGGTCGTGAAGCGGGCGGAAGGTGGTGCTTGCCATTGTCTAATCCCTCGATCAAATGACATTGCGGACCCGAACAGGTCCGATGGATTATTGTTAGCACTCATCGATGGAGAGTGCTAGCGGCTCCGAGATAAGGGTGGCTTTCTCTCGAGTCAAGAACCGCCTTCGCAAAATTCTTTGCCATGGGCGGTTGCCGCGGCCGGCAGATGGGAACCTCCTGCCACGCCATCAAGGCACGCGTGTGAATTTTCGCAACTTTGTCTGTGGATGCGCCAAAATTGCAGGGAGAGACTTGTTTTCTTGGCGTCGCTTTGCGATGTCACGCGGGCCTGATTTCGATACGGAACTCCCCTTATGGCCCAGCGCATCCAATCCATCCGCGACATCGCCGACCGCTACGACGTGATGCTCTGCGACGTCTGGGGCGTGCTGCACAACGGGGTGGAGGCCTTTTCCTACGCGTCGGAAGCGCTTGCCGAAGCGCGCGCGGCCGGCATGACCGTCGTCCTCATCACCAATTCCCCGCGTCCCCATCCGGGCGTGAAGGTGCAGATCCGCGGACTGGGTGTGCGTGACGATGCCTATGACCGCATCGTCACCTCCGGCGACGTCACCCGCGCGCTGATCGCCAAGGGGGCCAGGAAGGTCTATTTCATCGGCGCCGAAAAGGACCTGCCGTTGCTCGATGGCCTTGACGTTGAGCCTGTCGGTATGGACGAGGCCGGTATCGTCGTCTGCGCGGGCTTGCGCGAGGACGACACGGAAACCGTCGAGGATTATCGCGAGGAACTCGCGGCACTGGCCGCCCGCAAGCTGCCCTTCATCTGCGCCAACCCGGATCTCGTCGTCGAGCGTGGCCACAGGCTCATCGTCTGCGCCGGGGCGCTCGCCAAGGCCTATGAGGAGCTCGGCGGCACGACGGAGATTGCCGGAAAGCCGCACCGCCCGATCTATGACAAGGCGATCGCCGAGGCGCGCGACGTGCGTGGCGACGTCGATCTGTCCCGCGTCATTGCCGTCGGCGACGGCATGCCGACGGATGTGCGCGGCGCCGAGGCCTATGGCCTGGATGTGCTCTACATATCCGGCGGCATCCACGCCCAGCATTATGTCGAAGGCGGCCGCACCGACGAGGCGAAGCTCGCTGCCTTCCTGGATCAGGAACGGGCCCACCCGAAATGGTGGATGCCCCGGCTACAGTGACGGGACGGAGACGGTCGTCATGACGGTATTTCACAGGAACGAGACGAAACAGCCGCTGCCGGAGCATCTGCGCGGCGGCGTCATCGCCATCGGCAATTTCGACGGCGTGCACCGCGGCCACCAGGCCGTGCTGCAACGGGCGCTAGACATTGCCAGAAGCCGCGGCATCCCCGCTTTGGTGCTCACCTTCGAGCCGCATCCGCGCACGATCTTCCGGCCGGATACGCCCGTCTTCCGGCTGACGCCTGCCCCCCTCAAGGCCCGTATCCTGGAGGGCATGGGCTTTTCCGCCGTCATCGAATATCCGTTCGACCGCACCTTCTCGGAAATGTCGGCACACGATTTCATCGGCGCCGTCCTGCTCGAATGGCTGCACGCCTCGGAGGTCGTCACCGGCTTCGATTTCCACTTCGGCAAGGGCAGGGAAGGCGGCCCCGCCTTCCTGATGGCCGCCGGACAGGACAACGGTTTCGGCGTGACGCTGGTCGATGCCTTCCGCGACGAGAACGCCTCGGTCGTCTCCTCCAGCGTCATCCGCTCCCTGCTCGGCGAGGGTGCCGTTTCTGAAGCCGCCGGCCTGCTCGGCTACCGCTACACCGTCGAGGCCGAGGTCATCGACGGCAAGAAGCTCGGCCGCACCCTCGGCTATCCCACCGCCAACATGGCGCTTCCGCCGGAAGTGGAACTGCGCAACGGCATCTATGCCGTGCGCTTCCGCCGTCCCGACGGCAGCCTGCATGACGGCGTCGCAAGCTTCGGCCGCCGCCCCACGGTCACATCGAACGGCGCGCCGCTACTCGAAACCTTCCTCTTCGACTTTTCCGGCGATCTCTACGGCGAAATCTCCGCCGTCTCCTTCTTCGGTCATCTGCGCGACGAACTGAAATTCGATGGCCTCGACGCCCTCGTCGTGCAGATGAAGCGCGACGAGGAGGAAGCGCGCGCGCTGCTTGCCGGCGTGCGGCCGCTCGGGCCCATCGACCAGCGCCTCTGTTTCTGAACGGCGTGATGAGCGGCGAGCCCTGTCCAATCTACTTCTTCCGCTCAAAAGGGTTTGCGGCATCGGGAGACACCGTCGTTAGCGTCGCGCCGCGACAACGGGTCGTTTCCGTCTATGGCGGTGGCGGCGCTTTCGAGGCCGATGAACTGTCCGCAGCCTTCGGCGGGGCGGCGATCTTCAGGAACGATGAAACGCGCGCGATCTTCGCCGGCGTCTGGGGCACGCGAAACGCGTCGCGCTTCCGCCGCGAGATGCGGGAGCATATGGATGTCGTTCTCAGGCGGGAGGCGCCGGATGCGCGGCTCATAGTCTGGAGTGCTCAAGGCAAGCACCCGCCGCAGCACCGCGGCGACGGAGGTTGACGATGCGTCGGCCCGATTGCGCGGCCGTCGCACCTCGCCACGACGAAGAAGAGGTTTGCGATATGTCTTTTCAAACCGCCGAAAACCCCGTAAGACCGCGCGCATGATGCTCCACCGGCTGACCATCGATCTGCGAATTAGTGGCCCGGCCTTCCGCGCGCTCTGAGCGAGGCCGGAAGGTCCGGGATTTCGGGCGTTCCCGAAGCGCCCCCGCCGTCATTGCCGGTGCACTGACCGATATTCCCCGCATGCGCACAAAGCGCGCGAACAAAGACGATAGCCATATCCATGACCGATACGCCTGAAAAAGTCGATTATTCGTCCACCCTCAACCTGCCGCAGACGGATTTCCCGATGCGCGCCGGCCTGCCGCAGAAGGAGCCGGAAACGGTGGCCCGCTGGCAGCAGATGAACCTCTACAAGAAGCTGCGCGCCTCCGCCGCCGGCCGCGAAAAATTCGTGCTGCACGATGGCCCGCCCTATGCCAACGGCAACATCCATATCGGCCACGCGCTGAACAAAATCCTCAAGGACGTCATCACCCGCTCGTTCCAGATGCGCGGCTATGACGCCAACTACGTGCCCGGCTGGGACTGCCACGGCCTTCCCATCGAGTGGAAGATCGAGGAAAAGTACCGCGAGAAGGGCAAGAACAAGGACGAGGTTCCGGTCAACGAGTTCCGCCAGGAATGCCGTGACTTCGCGAGCGGCTGGATCAAGGTCCAGTCGGAGGAGTTCAAGCGTCTCGGCATCGAGGGCGACTTCGAAAATCCCTACACGACCATGGCCTTCCACGCCGAAGCCCGTATCGCCGGCGAACTGCTGAAGATCGCCAAGTCCGGCCAACTCTACCGCGGCTCCAAGCCCGTCATGTGGTCGGTCGTCGAGCGTACGGCGCTGGCCGAAGCCGAAGTCGAATATGCCGATGTCGAGAGCGACACGATCTGGGTGAAGTTCCCGGTAACCGAGGGGCCTGCCGACCTCAAGGGCAACTTCGTCGTCATCTGGACGACCACGCCCTGGACGATCCCGGGCAACCGCGCCATCTCCTTCTCGTCGCGCTTCCCCTACGGCCTCTACGAGGTGGAAAGCGCCACGAACGATTTCGGCCCGCAGCCGGGCGAGAAGCTGATCTTCGCAACCCGCCTGGCCGATGACTGCGCGGCCAAGGCGAAGGTGACGCTGAAGTTCCTGCGCGATGTCGCGCCGGAAGAGCTTTCGACACTCGTTACCGCCCATCCGCTCGCACCGCTCGGCTACACTTTCCAGGTGCCGCTGCTCGATGGCGATCATGTCACCGACGATGCCGGCACGGGCTTCGTGCACACGGCCCCCGGCCACGGCCGCGAGGACTTTGATGCCTGGATGGCCGAGGCCCGCAACCTCGAGGCGCGCGGCATCTCCGCGAAGATCCCCTTCACCGTGGACGACGCCGGCTTCTACACCGCCGAAGCCCCCGGCTTCGAAGGCGCGCGCGTCATGGACGACAACGGCAAGAAGGGCGACGCCAACGACCGCGTCATCAAGGCGCTGATCGCCGAAAACAACCTCTTTGCCCGCGGCCGCCTCAAGCATTCCTATCCGCATTCCTGGCGTTCGAAGAAGCCGGTCATCTTCCGCAACACGCCGCAGTGGTTCGTCTATATGGACAAGGAACTCGGCGACGGCACCACGCTGCGCTCGCGTTCGCTTGCCGCGATCGACCAGACCCGCTTCGTGCCGGCCTCCGGCCAGAACCGTCTTCGCGGCATGATCGAAGGCCGCCCGGACTGGGTTCTTTCCCGTCAGCGCGCCTGGGGCGTACCGATCGCCGTCTTCGCCGATGAAAAGGGCGACGTGCTCGTCGATGAGGACGTCAACGCCCGCATCCTCGATGCGTTCGAGAAGGAAGGCGCCGACGCCTGGTTCGCCGAAGGCGCGCGCGAGCGCTTCCTGGGCAACCGTGCGGGAGAAGCCTGGACGCAGGTCATGGACATCCTCGATGTCTGGTTCGACTCGGGCTCGACCCACACCTTCACGCTGGAGGACCGCCCCGACCTGAAATGGCCGGCCGACGTCTATCTGGAAGGCTCCGACCAGCATCGCGGCTGGTTCCATTCGTCGCTGCTTGAAAGCTGCGCGACGCGCGGCCGCGCGCCCTACAATGCCGTCGTCACCCATGGCTTCACCATGGACGAGAAGGGCGAGAAGATGTCGAAGTCCAAGGGCAACGTCGTCTCGCCGCAGGACGTCATGAAGGAATCGGGCGCCGATATCCTGCGCCTCTGGGTCATGACGACCGACTACTGGGAAGACCAGCGCCTCGGCAAGACGATCATCCAGACCAATATCGATGCCTACCGCAAGCTGCGCAACACGGTGCGCTGGATGCTGGGCACGCTGGCGCACGACACGGGCGAGGAGATCGCCTATGCCGACCTGCCGGAGCTGGAAAAGCTCATGCTGCACCGGCTGGCGGAACTGGATGCGCTCGTGCGGTCGGGCTACGATGCCTTTGACTTCAAGAAGATCACCCGCGCGCTCATCGATTTCTCGAATGTCGAGCTCTCGGCCTTCTATTTCGACGTGCGCAAGGATGCGCTCTACTGCGATGCCCCGTCCTCGCTGAAGCGCCGCGCCGCACTTGCCGTCATCCGCAAGCTCTTCGATTGCCTCGTCACCTGGCTCGCCCCGATGCTGCCCTTCACGATGGAAGAGGCCTGGCTCTCGCGCAAGCCGGATGCCGTCTCGGTGCATCTGGAGCAGTTCCCCGACGTGCCGGCCGAATGGCGCAACGATGCGCTGGAAGCCAAGTGGGAGAAGATCCGTGCGGTGCGCTCGGTCGTCACGGGCGCGCTGGAAATCGAGCGTCGCGAGAAGCGCATCGGCGCTTCGCTGGAGGCGGCTCCGGTCGTCTACATCGCCGACCCCGAGCTTCTGGCTGCCCTCGAAGGCCAGGATTTCGCGGAAATCTGCATCACCTCGGCCATCACGCTGGTTGCGGGCGAGGGCCCCGCGGACGCCTTCCGCCTTGCGGAAGTCCCCAAGGTTTCGGTCGAGCCGAAGCTGGCGGAGGGGCTGAAATGCGCCCGTTCCTGGCGGATCACGACGGATGTCGGTTCCGACCCGGAATATCCTGACGTCTCGGCCCGCGATGCGGCTGCGCTGCGCGAAATCGGTTTCCGCCGCGCGGCATAAGCGCCCGCTCTGTTGACGGCCGGTTCTTTCCGGCCGTCGATTTGCCGGCATGAATTGCACTTGGTGGCTTCATCCGGTAATGCTGCCTGAAAATGGTCGGATTGTTCCGCCATGGCACGGCGGACTTTTGCCGTGGAATGAGTTTTCTGCGTACCGGCTCTGCTGGAAGGGTATTCATGGGAATGACGCGAAATATTCGGGTACGGACCGGCCTGTTCGGCCTTCTCGGCGGCAGCCTCCTTCTGACCGGCTGCATGGGCCCGACCTACGGCACCGACAAGACCGCCGGCGAGCAGCTGATCGACGACCTCGGCAACGCCGTGATGATCCAGCCGGAAAACAAGGACGCCAAGAAGGTCCGCTACCAGCCGCGCGGCGGCCTGGTCGTGCCGAGGGATAAGACGGCGCTGGCCAACCCGCAGCAATCCGTCGCGTCCAAGGACAATCCCGAGTGGCTTGAAAATCCCGAAGACATGCGCGAGCGCCTGCGCGCCGAGGCGGACGAGAACGCCAACGATCCCCGCTACCGCTCGCCGCTCGCCGGCCAGAATACGACGGCGCGCCAGATGAGCACGGCAGAGCAGACGCAGGCCTATCGCGAAGCACGCCGCCTGCAGATGGGCGCCTATTCCGACCAGCGCCGCTACCTGAGCGACCCGCCGACCGAATACCGCAGGATCCCCGAGGAGGCCCAGGCCGATCTCGGCGAGCCTGAGAGGCAGAAGGAACGCCGCCGCAAGAAGGAAGCCAGGGCCGCCAAGCAGGGCGGTTCCAGCTGGTGGCCGTTCTGACATCATGACGGCCTATCGAATCCGGCCGGCGACGGTCGATGACGCCGCCGTCATCCTGCGCTTCATCCGCGAGCTTGCGGAGTATGAAAATGCCCTGTCCGAAGTGGCCGCGACCGAGGAAAGCGTCGTGGTGTCCCTCTTCGGCGAGGGCTCGGTGAGCTACGCGGCCATTTGCGAGACGGAAGACGGCGAACCGGCCGGCTCCGCCGTCTGGTTCAAGACCTATTCCACCTGGTTGTCGAAGAACGGCCTCTATCTCGAGGACCTCTATGTGACGCCGGCCCATCGCGGCGGCGGCGTCGGCAAGATGCTGCTGCGTTACCTGGCGCGCCTTGCCATCGAACAGGATTGCAGCCGTTTCGAATGGAGCGTGCTCGACTGGAACGAGCCCGCCATCCGCGTCTACGACGCCATCGGCGCCGAGCCGCAGACGGAGTGGCTGCGCTATCGCCTGACGGGCGACCGCCTGAAACAGTTTGCCGAGGGCTGAGGCCGCTCAGCGCCGTTCAGCAAAGAAATCCTTCAAGATCTCCGCCGCTTCCATGCCGCTGATGCCGGAATAGACTTCCGGGGCATGATGGCAGGTGGGCTGGGCGAAGAAGCGCACGCCGTTGTCGACGCCGCCGCCCTTGGGGTCTTCCGCGCCGTAATAAAGCCGGCGGATGCGGGCAAACGAGATGGCGGCCGCACACAGCGTGCAGGGTTCGAGCGTCACGTAGAGGTCGGCACCCGTCAGCCGCTCCTGGCCGAGTTTATGGGCAGCCTCGCGGATGACGGCGACTTCGGCATGGGCCGTCACGTCGTTGTCGGCGCGCGTGCGATTACCCGCCTGCGCCACGACCGCGCCATCCATGACGAGCACGGCGCCGACGGGCACTTCACCGCGTTTGCCGGCGGCGCGGGCCTCGGCCAGCGCGATCTCCATGAAGCGATTTGTCATAGTGGAACGAATTCCTCTTAACCCGGGGCGTCTGACCTGATAGGACACGCGAAAACGCAGGCAACACAAATGACATCCAAAGACAAGCCAAAACGGCCGGGCGCAAAGCCCGCGGGCCGCGATACCAAGCCGCGTGGCGCCGCATCGGTGGCCGCGGGCAAGAAATCCTTCGGCGGCAAGCCGGCGGGCAAGAAGCCGTTTGCCGGCAAGGCGGCGCCGCGCGACGGCAAGCCCGCCCGTGCCGCCAAGCCGGCACCTGCCGCACCGGCCGGGGCCGAACTCGCGCCCGAACGCATTTCCAAGCTGCTCGCCCGCGCGGGCGTGGCCTCGCGCCGCGATATCGAGCGCATGATCATGGAAGGCCGCGTCAGCGTGAACGGCAAGGTGCTGGAGACCCCGGTGCTCAACGCCAGCTTCGCCGACCGCATCGAGGTGGATGGCGTGCCGGTGCGCGGCATCGAGCGCACGCGCCTGTGGCTCTACCACAAGCCGGCCGGCCTCGTGACGACCAATGCCGATCCGGAAGGCCGCCCGACCGTCTTCGACAACCTGCCCGAAGAATTGCCGCGGGTCATGTCCATCGGCCGCCTCGACATCAACACCGAAGGCCTGCTGCTGCTGACCAATGACGGCGGCCTCGCCCGCATGCTGGAGCTGCCGACGACCGGCTGGCTGCGCCGCTACCGCGTGCGCGCCCACGGCAAGATCGAGCAGGCCGATCTCGACAAGCTGAAAGAAGGCATCGCCGTCGACGGCGTGCTCTACGGCTCGATCGACGCGACGCTCGACAAGGCGCAGGGCTCCAATGTCTGGCTGACGCTCGGCCTGCGCGAAGGCAAGAACCGCGAAGTCAAGAACGTGCTCGGCGCGCTCGGCCTTGACGTCAACCGGCTGATCCGCATTTCCTACGGCCCGTTCCAGCTCGGCGAGCTGCCGGAAGGCCATGCTCAGGAAATCCGCGGTCGCACGCTGCGTGACCAGCTCGGCCCGCGCCTGATCGAGGAATCCGGTGCGAATTTCGACGCGCCGCTCTTCGACCACAAGGCGGATGAGGATGCCGCCGCCAAGCCGGTGAAGCCCCGCGAGGAGGCGTCCGCCTGGAGCGAGCGTCCGGCAGAGCGCCGCGAGAAGCCCGCCGGCCGCCGCGATGGCGATCGCCGCGAGCAGGCCCGCGCCCGGCTGGATACCAAGCGCGACGACCGGTTCAGTGACAAGCCGCGCGGGGGTCCGCGCGACCGGGATCGCGACGGCGACCGCTTCGAAAGCAAGCCGAAGCGCGAACCTGCGAACCGTGCCCGCAAGTCCAATGTCTGGATGGCGCCCGGCGCCCGTCCCGTTGCCGAAAAAACAGCCGATGCGTCGGCGGAAGGCGTGAAGCGCGAGCCGCGCGTGCGTCCCGAAGGCGCTCCCAAGACCAAGCGTTACGGCCGCACGGCCGATGGCGCGCCGACCCGTTCGGCCAAGAAGTTCGATCCGGACCGCAAGGGTTTCGACAGCAGGGGTCCGGCCCGCGGCCGCCCCGGTGATGATCGTGTGGAAAAGCCCCGCATCCTGAAGACGCGCGACGAGGACGGCGAATGGATCCGCGCCTCCGAGCCGGAGGCCGGTGGCCGTGATGATGGCGGCCGTGGCGGCTTCGGACGCAAGCGCTCCGGCGCCGGCGATGACCGCGCACCCCGCGATTTTGGCGACCGCAAGCCGCGTGCGCAGGGCGAGCGTTCCTTCGGCGGGGGTGAACGCTCCTTTGGCGACCGCAAGCCACGGGCAGAGGGCGAACGCTCGTTCTCCGACCGTCCGCCGCGCCGCGACGGTGGCAAGTCGTTCGGTGGCAAACCCGGCGGCAAGTCCTTTGGCGGAAAGCCCGGTGGCGGCAAGCCCGGCGGTGGCCGTCCTGCCGGCGGCGGCCGTCCGCGCGGCAAGGGCAAGTAATCCGCCGTGCGGATCGTCGGCGGAGAATTTCGCGGCCGTTCGCTTGCAACGCCGAAGTCGGACGATATCCGTCCGACGACGGACCGCACGCGCGAAAGCCTGTTCAACATCCTCTCCCACACCTATCCCGAGGCGCTGGACGGAACGCGCGTGCTCGATCTCTTCGCGGGCACCGGTGCCGTGGGCTTCGAGGCGCTGTCGCGCGGCGCGCGCGCCGTGCTCTTTGTCGAGCAGGGCGTGGAGGGCAGGGGGCTGCTGCACGCCAACACGGAATCGCTCGGCGTGATCGGCCGCGCCAAGATCTTCCGCCGCGACGCCACGTCGCTCGGCGGCATCGGCACGATGGAGCCGTTCGATTTCCTCTATGCCGACCCGCCCTATGCGAAGGGTCTCGGCGAGCGCGCGCTCGATGCCGCCGCCCGCGGCGGCTGGCTCGTCGAGGGCGCCCTTGCGATCCTCGAGGAGCGCGCCGATATTCAACCCGCCACCGTCGACGGTTTCGAGCTTCTCGAAGTCAGGACGTTCGGCGAAACGCGCATGCACTTCTATCGTTACCGGCCCGGCTGACCGGTGCCGGCCGCGGAGACCTGAGCGATGACCGATGCCCTCGTTTCCCCGATCGCGCCACGCCCCGCCGGCCCGACCGTCGCCATCGCGCTTGGCGGTGGTGGCGCGCGCGGCCTCGCCCACATCCACGTCATCGAAGTTCTCGACGAGTTCGGCATCCGTCCGGTGCTGATCTCGGGCGCGTCCATCGGCGCGATCATGGGGGTGGCCATGGCCTCCGGCATGACGGGCCGTGAGATCCGCGAGCATACGATGGCCACCATCGGCAGACCCGGCCAGATCATGAACCGCCTCTGGAGCCTGCGGCCATCAGGGCTCTCGCAGATGGTCTCCGGCGGTTTCAAGTTCGGGCAGTTCAATCTGGAACGCATGCTGAAGGCCTTCCTGCCCGACCGCGTGCCGGAAACCTTCGAAGCGCTCGATATCCCGATGAAGATCATCGTGTCGGACTATTACGCGCAGCGCGAATGCGTCTGCGAGCGCGGCCCGCTGTTCCCGGCCCTTGCCGCATCCGCCGCCTTGCCCGCCGTCTTCCGTCCTGTCGTCATCGACGGCCGTGTGATGATGGATGGCGGCCTGTGTAATCCGATCCCGTTCGACCATCTCGCCGGCCGGGCCGATATCACCATCGGCGTCGACGTGATCGGCCAGCCGCCGGCCGGCACGGCCGAACTGCCCAACAGCATCGACAGCCTCTACGGCGCCACGCAGCTGACCATGCGGTCCATCGTCACGCTGAAGCTTGAAAAGGGTGCACCCGACATCTTCCTCCAGCCGGAGGTTGGTCGTTTCCGGGTGCTGGATTTCGCAAAGGCGGAGGAGGTGCTGAAAGCGTCGGAGGGTATCCGCGATGTCCTGAGGCGCGCGCTTGACGAAAAACTCTCCCGTACGGGCTGAAGCCAGCGAGCCGGCAGGGCTCAGACATCCTCGTCGGCGTCGGCCATCTGGTTCTTCGGCCTGACGAGCGGTTCCGGCTTCACCGGCGCGGAATGCAGCATATGCCGCCCCGCCGCCAGTCCTTCCACCGCCTGGAGCTCCAGCCGCGCCTCGTCGCGGCGGCGGATGTCATCGCTGATGGCCACCGCGTCATCGGGCTCGACGCCGAGTTCCTCCAGCGTTTCGCGGCCGAAGACGAGCGCGGATTCGAACGTTTCGCGCACGTCGTGCTGCACGCCGCGGGCGCGCAGCGAGAGCGTGTGAATGCGGTCGTAAGAGCGCACGAAGACGGTGGCGTTGGGGTATTCCGACTGGACGAGGTCGACGATGCGGTCCGTGGTGGCCTTGCCGTGCGTGCAGACGGCGACGATCTTCGCCCGTTCAATGCCTGCGGCCCGCAGCACGTCCTTGCGCGTGCCGTCGCCGAAATAGATGCGGAAGCCGAAATTCGCGGCCTGGCGCACGCGGTCTGTCGAATGGTCGATGACCGTCACCTCGCGGCCGCCGGCCAGCAGGATCTGGGCGGCGATCTGGCCGAAGCGCGAAAAGCCGATCATCAGCACGTCGGCGCCAGCACCTTCGAAATCCTCCTCCATCTCCTCTTCGGGATCCTCCACCAGCAGGAAACGGGAGAGGGCGGCGGCAATCGGCGTCAGCGCCATGGACACGGTCACGACGGCGATCAGCAGCGAGGCGAGCCCGCTGGAGAAGATGCCGGCCGCGGCTGCCGCCGTGAAGAGCACGAAACCGAATTCACCGCCCTGCGGCAGCACCAGCGCGATCCGCACCGCATCGTTGTGCACGGAGCCGGTGAAGCGGCAGAGACAGTAGATGACGAGGCCCTTCACCAGCATGACGGCCGGTGTCGCGATGAGGATCGTCAGCCAGCTCGCGAAGATCACGTCGAGATGCAGGGACAGGCCGACCGCCATGAAGAAGAGGCCGAGCAGAATTCCGCGGAAGGGCTCCACATCCGCTTGCAATTCGTGGCGATAGGAGGAGTCGGCAAGCAGCACGCCGGCGAGGAAGGCGCCCATGGCCATGGAAAGCCCGGCCATCTGCAACAGCATGGCGGCAGCGAGAACCACGAACAGCGCCGCCGCGATCATGGCCTCTCGGGCGCCGGTGCGCGCGATGATCTGGAACAGCGGGTTGAGCAGGTAGCGGCCGGCGACCAGCAGCGCGGCGATCGCCCCGACCGCGACCATGAAATCGTGGAAGGCGCTTGTCGTGTCCTCGGGCGCCTGTTCGGCCAGCAGCGGTATCAGCGCCAGGAGCGGCACGATGGCGAGGTCCTGCAGCAGGAGCAGCGAAAAGGCGCGCTGGCCGTAGCGCGTATTGGTGTCGCCCCGCTCATCGAGGATCTGCATGGCAAACGCGGTGGAGGACAGTGCAAGGCCGAAACCGATGATCAGCGCACCGTCCCACTCCTCCAGTCCGAAGAGCAGCACGAGCCCCGCCAGAATGAGCCCGGTCACCACCACCTGCGCGATGCCGAGCCCGAAAATGTCGTGCCGCATCGACCACAGGCGCGAGGGCTTCAGCTCCAGCCCGATCAGGAAAAGCAGGAACACCACGCCGAGTTCGGCGACGCCCAGCAGCTCTTCGCCATCGCGGATCTGGTGCAGGATCGGGCCGATCACCACGCCGGCTGCGAGATAACCGAGAATGGTGCCGAGCCCCAGCCGCTTGAAGATCGGCGCGGCAAGAAGCGCCCCGCCGAGCATCATCAGGACCTCGTTGTACGAGCTGTGGGTATATTGCATGCGGAAGGCTTTCTCTGCGGGGTGGCGGCTGCACGGCAAAAAAGGAACGACCTCCCTTGATGCCTGTGTCGGCGCACAATAAATGGGGCATCAAAGAAAGGCCAAGTCATGTCACAGACAATCGATTCCGCAAGCCTTCTCGAGCGCGCCGGTGAACTTATCGACCGCGCCATTCAAGCGGGGGCGGATGCGGCCGATGCCGTCGTCGTCCGTGGCCGGTCCTCGTCGGTGAGCGTGCGCCTCGGCAAGGTCGAGGGCACCGAGGCCTCCGAAAGCGACGATTTCTCCCTGCGCGTCTTCGTCGGAAAACGCGTCGCCAGCGTCTCGGCCAATCCGGGCTTCGACCTGAAGGTGCTCGCCGAGCGCGCCGTAGCCATGGCCAAGGCCTCGCCGGAAGATCCCTTCGCGTCGCTCGCCGCCGAAGGTGACCTGGCGAAGGAATGGCCTGACCTCGATCTCTTCGACCCGACCGAAGTCTCCGCCGACCAGCTCACCGAAGCGGCCCTTGCCGCCGAGGCCGCGGCGCTCGCCGTTTCCGGCATCACCAATTCCGGCGGTGCGGGCGCATCCGCCGGCATGGGCGGCCTTGTGCTGGCCACCTCCCACGGCTTTTCCGGCGCCTACAGCGCCAGCCGCTTCGGCCGTTCCGTCAGCGTCATTGCGGGCGAAGGCACGAAGATGGAGCGCGACTACGATTTCGATTCCGCGCTGTATTTCGCAGAATTGCGCGATGCCAAGGAAATCGGCCGCGAGGCCGCCGCCCGCGCCGTACGCCGCCTCAATCCACGACAGGTGCCGACAGCGAAGAACGTGACGGTGGTCTACGATCCGCGCGTGGCGCGCGGCATTGCCGGCCACATCGCCGGTGCGATCAACGGCGCGTCCGTCGCCCGCAAGACGAGCTTCCTGCGCGACCGCATGGGCAAACAGGTCCTGAAGGCAGGGCTTTCCGTCACGGACGATCCGCTCATCGTGCGCGGTCCCTCGTCGCGTCCCTTCGATGGCGAAGGCGTCACCGGCAAGCGCCTCGCGATGATCGAGGACGGCGTGCTGCAACACTGGTTCCTCTCCACCTCCACGGCGAACGAACTCGGCCTGAAGACGAACGGCCGCGGCGTGCGCGGCGGCACATCGGTCAGCCCGGCCTCCACCAACCTTGCGCTGGAGCCCGGGGAGATGTCTCCGGAAGACCTCATCCGCTCGGTGGGCAACGGTTTCTACATCACCGAGCTTATCGGCCAGGGCGTCAATATGGTGACCGGCGAATACAGCCGCGGCGCCTCCGGCTACTGGATCGAAAACGGCGAACTGACCTTTGCCGTCTCCGAGGTGACGATCGCCTCCAATCTCGTCGACATGTTCCTTCGCATCACGCCGGCAAACGACATCGACCGCTCGTTCGGCGTGGCGGCGCCGACGCTTGCCATAGAGGGCATGACGCTTGCGGGAACGTGACCCCATGCGCCCCGCCGGAGATTGGGCCGCCGATCTCGACCTCCTCGTGGGGGCCGCGCGGCTGGCCGGCGCCAAGGCGCTGGAATTCTTCCGCAAGGGGCCGGAAGTCTGGTGGAAGAACGGCGGCCGCTCGCCGGTGAGCGCCGCCGATTTCGCGGCAAACGATATCCTCAAGACGCAGCTGCTCGGTGCCCGGCCCAACTACGGCTGGCTGTCGGAGGAAACCGACGACGATGCCGCGCGCCTCTGCTGCGAAACCGTCTTCGTCATCGATCCCATCGACGGCACGCGCGCCTTTATCGGCGGCAAGGACATCTGGTGCGTCAGCGCTGCCGTCGTGCATGAGGGACGACCGGTTGCCGGCGTTCTCTTTGCGCCCGCGCTCGATGAACTGTTCACGGCATCGGCCGGCGGACCCGTGCTGAAGAACGGCGCGGCCATCGCCGTGACCGGGCCGGACGATACGCGTGCGATGCGTGTGGCGGCGCCCGAGGACATGGTGCGCGACATCGATCGCCGGCAGATCGGCGATATGAGTCGTATCGCCCATGTGCCGTCGCTTGCCTATCGTCTCGCCATGGTGGCGGATGGCCGCATCGACGCGACGCTGGTCAAACGCAACGCGCACGACTGGGATCTGGCGGCCGCCGATCTCATCCTTGCGCAGGCCGGCGGGGCGCTTGTGTCGCTGGACGGTGAGCCGTTGGTCTACAACCGGCCGGCCGTCAGCCACGAGACGCTGTGCGCTGCCGGGTTGTCCCGGCTTTCCGGGCTTGTCGAGGCCGCACGCGACCTCTCCGACCATTGACCTTTCATGCGGAATACCGCAAACCGTGAGCCGAATTCGGCACAATAAAGAGAGAAGACATGACCGATACGTCCGAACCCAAGCAACTCCTTCATCTCGTTTTTGGCGGCGAACTGAAGACCCTCGACGACCTGCAGTTCCGCGACCTCGACAGCCTCGATATCGTCGGGATCTACCCCGATTATGCGAGCGCGCTCGTCGCCTGGAAATCCAAGGCCCAGCAGACCGTGGACAATGCGCATATGCGTTACTTCATCGTGCACATGCACCGTCTCCTGGACCCGCGCAAAGGCTGAGCCGACGTCACCGACCCCGTCCCGCGCGGCCTGACCGCGCCGGACAGAAAGACCGGACCCTTCATGATCCTCCATAGCCCGAAAGCCCCAACGAAGGTGTCTTGCCGATGAGCAGCCGGCTTGCCCGCCTCACGCTTTCGATCTACCGCTGGGGAGGCGTCGCGCTCTACCCCGTCATCGGTCCGTATCTGGCGGTGCGCGCCGCCAAGGGCAAGGAAGAGCGCGCGCGCCGCCGCGAGCGCTACGGCGTGGCGGGCGTGCCGCGCCCGGCCGGCCCGCTGGTCTGGTTCCACGCCGCAAGCGTCGGCGAGACCAACTCGATCATTCCGCTCATCAAGGAAGTGCGCCGCCGTGGCATCGCGGTGGTGCTGACGACCGGCACTGTCACCTCCGCGAAGGTCGTTCACGACCGACTGGGCTCCGACGTCATCCACCAGTATGTGCCGCTCGACCTGAAGCCGGCGGTCAGCCGCTTCCTCGAATATTGGCATCCCGACCTCGCCATCATGGCGGAATCGGAAATCTGGCCGATGACCATCCTGGAATTGAGCCGGCGCCATATTCCGCAGGTGCTGGTGAACGGCCGCATCTCCGATCGCTCCTTCCCGCGCTGGCAGCGCCGCCAGGCCTTCGCCGAGGCGCTGTTCGAAAATTTCGCGCTGGTCATCGCCCAGTCGGATGTGGACGCGGAGCGCTTCAGTGCGCTCGGGGCATTGCCGGTGACGGTATCCGGCAATCTCAAGGTGGATACCGATGCGCCGCCGGCCGACGCCGAGGCGCTCGCGACCTATCTCGGCCAGATTGCCGGCCGCCGGACCTGGGCGGCGATCTCGACTTTCGAGGGCGAGGAGGCCGCCGCCGGCAATGTGCACCGCGCCCTGAAGGAGCGTACGCCCGGCCTGCTCACCATCGTCGTGCCGCGCCATCCCGAGCGCAGCGACGCCGTCGCGGATATGCTGGCGGCGCGGGGCCTCAAGGTCGTCAGGCGCACCTCCGGCGAACCGCTGACGCCGGAGACGGATATCTTTCTCGGCGACACGATCGGCGAGATGGGGCTCTACCTGCGCATGACGGAGGTCGCCTTCGTCGGGCGTTCGCTCTTTGCCGAGGGCGGGCAGAACCCGCTGGAGCCGGCCATGCTCGGCTGCGCGATCCTGTCGGGCGGCAATGTGCAGAATTTCCGCGAGACCTACCAGAAGCTTGCCAGAAACGGCAGCGCCAAGATGGTGCGCGACGTCGAGATGCTGGCCAAGGGCGTGCATTATCTCCTCAACAACGAGGAGATGCGCCGGCAGATGATCGATGCGGGCCAGGAGACGGTGCAGGAAATGCGCGGCGCGCTGCGCGCCACCGTCAAGGGGCTCGAACCCTATATCAATCCCCTCACCGTGAAGGCGCGGCTCCACCCGCGCCAGGCCTCCTGAAAGGACGCGACATGACGAAGGCCGACGCGATCTCCGGTATCCTGTTCGACAAGGACGGCACGCTGCTCGACTATGCCAAGAGCTGGGTGCCCGTGAACTACGAGCTCGGCCGCATCGCCGCCAAAGGCGATGAGGACCTTGCCCGCAAGCTGCTCGTCGCCGGCGGCATGGATCCGGATACCGGCTATGTCACGCCCGACAGCCTCCTGGCCGCCGGCAATACGGTGGAAATCGCCGAGGGCTTCGTGGCGGCGGGCGCGCCGTTCACGGTGGAAACGCTCACCACCCATTTCGACGGGCTTTTCGCCAATTCGGCGCAGTTGGCCGTTGCCGTCACCGATCTTGCCGCCTTCTTCGCCACCATGCATGCGCGCGGCTACCGGCTGGGCGTCGCCTCCTCCGACAACGAGGCCTCCATCCGTGCGACGGCCAAGCGCTTCGGCTTCGACGGCTACCTGCACTATGTCGCAGGCTATGACAGCGGCTACGGCGTCAAGCCCGAACCGGGCATGGTGCTGGGCTTCTGCGCCGCCACAGGGCTCGAACCGCATCAGGTCGCCGTGGTCGGCGACAACAACCACGATCTCCATATGGGGCGCAGCGCCGGTGCCGGCGTCACCGTCGCGGTGCTGACGGGCACGGGCTCGCGGCAATCCCTGTCGGAGGCGTCGGACTATTGCCTCAACGACATCACCGAACTGGTGCCGCTCTTCTCGGGCGCTGCCGCCGCGCGCCCGGTGGCGTGAACGCCGCCGCGGCGCTGCACCCGCTCATTGGCACGATGGTTGATTTCCGCACCGTTCTCGCGTTTCTTGTGCCGTCGAACGGGCAGGGGTGCCTGCGGGGGATGAAATGGTAAGTGAAGCGCCGCCGTTCTGGTGGACGAAGCCCGACTGGCGAGCCCGGGCGCTCTGGCCGATCTCGCACCTCTACGGGTGGATTGCGGGGCGACGCATGCGCAGCGGCCGCCGCGCGCAGGTGCCGGTCCCCGTCATCTGCGTCGGCAATTTCACGGTGGGCGGCGCCGGCAAGACGCCGACGGCCATCGCCCTTGCCCGCGCCGCCAGGGCGCGGGGCCTGAAACCCGGTTTCCTGTCGCGCGGCTATGGTGGTTCGCTCGATGTCACCACCGTCGTCGATCCGCAGCACCACCGCGCCCGCGCCGTTGGCGACGAGCCGCTGCTGCTTGCCCGCGAGGCGCTGACCGTCATCTCCCGAAAGCGCATCAAGGGCGCGTTGAAGCTGGTGGAAGAGGGCGCCGACCTCATCATCATGGACGACGGTTTCCAGAGCGCGCGGCTCGTCTTCGACTACGCGCTTGTCGTCATCGATACCCGTCGCGGCATCGGAAACGGCCACCTCGTTCCGGGCGGACCGGTGCGCGCCCCGCTCGGTGAACAGATGCGGCAGGCAAGCGCCCTGCTTGCGATCGGCGACGGCGCGGCGGCCGACCGGCTGATCCGCCAGGCCGCGCGCGCCGGCAAGGCCATCCATCCCGCGACGTTGGTGACGGTCGCTGCCGGCGATCTCGAAGGGCAGGCCGTCATGGCCTGGTCCGGCATCGCCGACAACGAGAAGTTCTTCCGGACCGTGCGGGAAACCGGCGCGCAGCTCCAGATGACGCGGTCCTTCCCGGATCACCATTTCCTCGGCGAGGACGAGGTGGCCGAGCTGCTTCAGCAGGCCGAAGACCTGGGCTGCGGGCTCGTCACCACGGCCAAGGACAGCGTGCGGCTCGGCGGCGGGCACGGGCGGTCCGAGGAATTGCAGGAAAAGAGCCGGGTGATCGAGGTGGAAATCCGGTTCGATGACCCGAAGGGCCCGGACGCGATCATCGACGCGGCCATCGCCAATGCGCGGCAGCGCAAGCTGCAACGCCCGGCGGGGTGAACTCCGGTTCACCGGAAATTCTCTAGATTCCTCTTTTTACCGCATTATCCGACGCCGAAGCGACTTCGCTTCGGCTGGAAATGCTCTACCGCTTCTGCGTCGGCAGCGCGCCCGCGCGCTTTTCGGCATCGAGCGAGGCCGCGCAGCTGATATAGGCTTCCTGCCGCGCGACGCTCCAGTAGCGCAGTTCTTCGAGCGGGATCGTCTCGCCGGTCATCGCGCAGATGACGTGCGAACCCGGCATCAGGATCTGGAAATCGCCGTCGAGGTAGCGGATCTTCGCTTCCCGACTGCCGTTGCGGCCTTCAAAACGGTTCATCATCGATTTCAGTATCCGTATCACTGCTGGCAATTCCGCTTCGGCAAACGGTCCGTATCCGGAATTACGTCAAGAAAGCTTCATGGTGCATATCGCGGCGGGGGCCAAATTTCCAGCGCTTTCGCCGTTCAACTGCGCCCGAACAGACGCTCGATATCCGACAGCTTCAGTTCGATATAGGTCGGGCGGCCGTGATTGCACTGGCCGGAGCCGGGCGTGGCTTCCATCTGCCGCAGCAGCGCGTTCATCTCTTCCGGCCGCATGCGCCGCCCGGAGCGCACCGAGCCATGGCAGGCCATGGTCGCTGCGAGATATTCGAGCTTTGCCTTGAGGCCGTTTGCCGTGTCCCATTCGGCAAGCTCGTCCGCCAGCTGGCGGATGAGGCCGGTCGCGTCCATCTCGCCCAGCATGGCGGGCGTTTCGCGCACCGCGATGGCGCCCGGTCCGAAGCGCTCGATGCCGAGCCCGAGCGTGGCAAACTCCTCGGCATGGGCGACCAGCCGGTCGCAATCGTCTTCCGGCAGGTCGACGATTTCAGGGATAAGCAGCGCCTGCGCGGGCACGGCACGGGAATGCAGCGCGTTGCGCATGGCCTCGAAGACGAGCCGTTCATGCGCCGCGTGCTGGTCGACGATAACAAGCCCGTCCTGCGTCTGCGCGACGATGTAGTTTTCGTGCAGCTGCGCGCGCGCCGCCCCGAGCGGGTGGTGCTGCGGCGGCGCGTCGTCCGGCACAGGCTGCTGCGCCGTGAAAACCGGCTCGCTGCGCGCCGATGGCGTTGCGAATTCGGCAAAGCCGGCCTGCGCGGCGCGAAGCGGCATCGATGCTGCCGGCTCGAACGGGCGATAGGGCGAGGCGGCAGGCGTCCAGGGTGCAGTGGGGCGCTGTGCTTCCGGCCGGAAGGCGCGCATCAGGCCGCTGGCGCCCGTCGTGGCCGCCCGGTCGCCCTCACGTCCGAGCGCCTCGCGGATCGCACCGATGACCAGGCCGCGCACCAGCCCCGGATCGCGGAAGCGCACGTCGGATTTGGCCGGATGCACGTTGACGTCCACAAGTGCCGGGTCGATCTCGATGGAGAGCACCGCGACCGGGTACCTGCCATGCGGAATGGTTTCGGCGTAGGCCGCCCGCAGCGCCGACCAGAGAAGCTTGTCCTGCACGGGCCGGCCGTTCACGAAAGCGAACTGGTGCAGGCTATTGCCGCGATTGAAGGTCGGCAGGCCGGCGAAGCCCGTCAGCCGCACGCTCTCCCGCTCCGCATCGATCTCGATGGCATTGTCGCGGAAATCCCGGCCGAGCACCTGTGCGATGCGCGCAAGGCGATCAGTCCCCGTCGCGGGAAATTCGAGCGTCGTCCGGTCGGAGCCGGATAGCACGAAGCGCACATGCGGAAAGGCGATGGCCATGCGCCGCACGACATCGGAAATCGCGGACGCTTCGGCCTTCTCGCTCTTCATGAATTTCAGCCGCGCCGGCGTGGCGAAGAAGAGGTCGCGCACCTCCACCACCGTGCCGCGGTTGGCCGCCGCCGGGCGCACCGGCTCGACCTTGCCGCCCGTCACGCTGATCTCGGCGCCTTCGCTGGCTTCCGCCGTGCGGCTGAGCAGCGAAAGGCGGGCGACCGAGCCGATGGACGGCAGCGCCTCGCCGCGAAAGCCGAGGGTGCGGATATCCAGCAGGTCGGTGTCGAGCTTGGAGGTGCAGTGCCGGCGGATCGCCAGTTCCAGCTCGCCGGGCGCCATGCCGCAGCCATTGTCGGTGACGCGCAGCAGCGTCTTTCCGCCGCCCGCGGTGGCGATCTCGATGCGCGTCGCGCCCGCGTCCAGCGCGTTTTCGATCAGCTCCTTGGCGGCGCTGGCCGGGCGCTCGATCACTTCGCCGGCCGCGATCTGGTTGATGAGGGTTTCGGAAAGCTGCCTGATGGTCATGGCGCCATTTTCGCGGATTCGCGCGGCCCCCGCCAGTGGTCTTGGCCGCTTATCCCGGCTTGCGCGTGCCTGATGTGGCCAAGAGATTTAATCAGGCTTTAATAAAATGCTGCGAACGTGCTGTTTGGCTTGTATGAGCACAAGCGTGCCGGTCGCCCGGCGGACGATTTCAGCGTGGCTGGCCGCTGTCATTCCCATGTCCAAGAGCGCGTGAAGCGCCGATCAGCATGTTAGCGGGAATGCCAGACAGGCAGGGGTGGCCAATATGAATGATGTAGCGCCGTCAGACGCGCACATCCGGCTGGGAATGTTCGAGGCCGCGTGCGATATCCTCGCTGCGGCCGTGATCGTGTACGACAAGAACGACTGCCTCGTCTTCGCCAGCCGCCAGGCCCTTCGCTACTTTCCCATTCCCGTCGAAATGCTCACCCCCGGAACCCGCCTGCGCGATGTGCTGGGCGCGATCTTCGACAGCGGCATGCGCTATGGCATCACGCCGGAGCAGCGACACAAGGCGATCAACCGCGAGGAATGGATCTCCAGCCGCATCTCCGCCCATTGGCGCGAGCAGCACGACGCCGTCGAGCGGGTTGGCCGCGACCGATGGATCCATTTCCGCAAGCGCCGCCTGCCGAGCGGCTACAGTGTCAGCACCTTCATCGATGTCTCCGAGCAGAAGAAGCAGGAAGAGCAATGGCGCCTTGACCTCGAGCGTATCGCGCTGACCGAGGATATCCTGGAAACCCTGCCGTCCCCGGTCGTGATCAAGGATCGCAACCTGACCTACATCGCGGCGAACAAGGCTTTCTGCGCGATCTATGGAGCGAGCGCCGAAACCATCGTCGGACGCTCTAGCTGGGCCTTTGCCGATCCGGAAACCGCTGAACGGATCGAGCAGGGCGATCGCACGGTCCTGGAGACCGGCGAACCGACGAGCCTGGCCGAGCATATCATTCGCGCCGACGGTTCCGATCTCTACACCATCACCCACAAGTACCGCATCGGCGCACCCGAACATTACGTCGTCGTGACCGTCATGCAGGACGTCACCGCCTATGCGCGCGATCAGGTTGCCGACCTTGCGTCGGCCGACGCGGTGCTGCGCGTGGCCGGCGGCTTCATCGAGGCGCAGAACTGCTTTGATCCCGTTCGCGAGGCCGAACACCGGCTGCTGCTCGACCAGCTGGACCCCGACGAACTGCGGACGATCGCCGGAAAGCGCGTGCTTGTCGTCACCGACAATCCGCACATCGAGGATATTCTGGTCGCAGCACTCAAGGCGCGCGGCGCGGAATGCTGCGCCGTTCGCAGCGTCGCGGAACACCAGGCCTTCCTCGCCGCCGCCGCTGCCCGCAGCCTGGCTCTGGATTACATCGTCATCGACAGGAACCTGCCGGGGTGCGACACGATTTCTGTCAACGACTTCGGCATTGAGACACGGTTGATCACGCCCGACGATATCGGGCCGGATTTCATGCGGACTCTTGTCGACAGCCACGAACTCCTGTCGGAGGACGCCTCGCCGCTCGGCGAGATCGTCGTCACGCCGGCGACCTTCGCCGACGACTGGTACATCGCGACCGACATCACGACGATGCTGCCCGGCGCGGTCGGCGACGTCGAGGTGCTGGTGGCGGAGGACAACCAGATCAACCAGTTCGTCTTCTCGCAGATCCTCGAGGGCATGGGCGTCTCGCACCGCATCGCCGAGAACGGCGAGGAGGCGGTCATGCTGTGGCGCAAGCACCAGCCGCGCCTCGTGCTGATGGATATTTCCATGCCGCTGATGAACGGTATCGATGCGGCGAAGGAGATCCGCGAGGCTGAAAAGCTGACGGGCGCCCGCACGCCCATCGTTGCCGTCACCGCCCAGGCGCTGAACGTGGACATGCAGAACTGCATGGATGCCGGCATGGACGATTACATCACCAAGCCGGTAAGCCCCGACATGATCGAGGCCATCTACCGGCGCTATGTGAGCCGAATGGGCGAAAAATCCGTCGCATAGATGGGGAGAGGAAGGGTCAACCCCCCATATTTAGGGAGGTTGGTGGGCAGGACTGACGACTTGGCGCTATGCATTTGTTAACGCTCATGCCGCATCGTGAAGCAGTCTCCGGAGGTCGAGTGCAAGTACGGGTAATCATTAATGAAGTCTGCTGATCACGCGGCGCTGGATGTTTCCCAGACTGACCTCCATGCCATGGCCTATACCGACCCGCTGACCGGGCTGGGCAATCTGTATCGGCTGCGTGACAAGGTTCGCCAGATCGCCAAGGAGCGCGAGGAGGACCCCGCGCCCTTCGCCGTCGGCATCGCCAATCTCGACGGCTTCAAGCCCATCAACGATCTATTCGGTCCCCGTGCCGGCGACGAGATACTCTGCCAAGTCGCCCATCGCCTGAGGGCCTGCGTGCCGGATGGTGCCACGGTCACACGCCACGGCGGCGACGAATTCGCCTTCGTGCTGCCTCTCGTCTTCGAACGCAAGGGCGCGGAGAAGATCGGCCAGATGCTACGCGAGGTCCTGTCGGCGCCGTTCGATCTGGGCGACCGCAACGTGCGTCTGTCCGCCTCCTTCGGCTTTGCGATCTACCCCTTCGCCGGCGAGGACTTCACCGAGCTCCTGAAAAGTGCAGACACCGCGCTTTATCGCTCCAAGCGACGCGGCCGCGGCCAGATCACCGTCTATTCCCAGGAAATTGCCCAGGAGATGAAGCGGGCGACGCAGCTCGAACAGGCGCTGCGCAACGCCATCATCGCCAACGAGGTGGATGTGCATTTCCAGCCGATCGTCAGCCTGCGCGACGATACGGTGGTCGGCTTCGAGGCGCTGGCGCGCTGGTGCGACGCCGATCTCGGCTATGTCTCGCCGGCCGTCTTCGTACCGCTCGCCGAAGAGCGCGGTTTCATCGATGCGCTGTCCGACACGCTGCTGCGCAAGGCCGCCGAAGCAGCCCTTTCCTGGCCGAAGGAACTCTTCCTCTCCTTCAACCTCTCGTCCGCCCAGCTGATGGATCCGAAGACCGCCTTCAACACGCTGGCGATCCTCAACCGCGTGGGGCTGGATCCCCGCCGGCTGGAGCTGGAAATCACCGAAACCGCCGTCATGACGGATGCCGACACGGCCCAGAAGATCGTCTGCGAGCTGCGTGCGGCGGGCGTGCGCATCTCGCTGGACGATTTCGGGACAGGGCAGTCCAGCCTCGGGCGGCTGCGCGATTTCACCTTCGACAAGGTGAAAATCGACCGCGCCTTCGTCTCGCGTATCTCCAACGACAAGGCATCCGAGCACATCATCAAGGCCATCGTCACCATGTGCGAGGGGCTTGATCTGGCCGTCGTGGCCGAGGGCATCGAGGACTTCTCCGAGGCGCTGAAGCTCAAGGCGCTCGGCTGCGGCATGGGGCAGGGCTATTTCTATGGAAAGCCGGCGGATGCGGTGGCGACCATGCGCTACCTTGCCGATCGCTATGTCACCGTCGAGGGCCGCGCCGCATCCTGAGGGTGCATTTACCAATTCTCAACGCTGTCCATTAGCGGGGCAGCAAGTGTTTCTCACTACCCTGCGTTCATGTCGGCAACGATGGGGGTGTGCTGAATGACGACGATCAAGGATATGCCCGTCCGGGCAAGCAATCGTTCCAGCGTGCGGCTTTTCGCGACGGTGAAGATCATGCACCAGTCGACGCGGGCGCGTGTCGTCGATCTCTCGCCGAGCGGCATGGCCTTCGACATCGAAAAGCCCCTTCAGGTCATGCCGGGGCAGCTCGTGACAGTCGAAAGCGAGGAGCTTGGCCGTCTCAGCGGTACCGTGCGCTGGTATTCCAACGGCCGTCTCGGCATCCAGTACAAGCTGTCGACCAACGCGCTTGCTCAGATCACGTCCTATTTCCGTTTCTTCCACGAAGAGGTGCGTCCGGTCCTGCGCCGCTGACGCCCGCCATTTGCGTGCACGAAAAAGCCCGGTGGCGAGCGCCACCGGGCTTCTTTCGTTCAGCCTGAGGCTTATTCAGCCGGCTGCGTCGTGGAGGGCAGGGTGCCCGAAGTCGTCGACGACGTGGTCGAATTGTCGACCGGCTGGTTGGCCTGACGCTCGGAGACCTGCTGCGCCTTGGTCTTGAATTCCGGCGCTGCCTGCAGGCTTTCGGCGGTTTCGGTCGTGGTCAGCTTGACGTCGTCCGAATCCGGAACCTGCGTGATCGAGATCTTCTCGAACGGCACGGCAACCCACTTTTCGCCGATACCCAGGAAGCCGCCGACACCGATCACCGCAGCGTCAATGCCGCCGCTCTTTTCCATGATCAGGTCGGAGATCTTGCCAATGCTTTCATCGGCGCTGTTGTAGACCGACTGACCGATATAGGTGTTGGCGCTGATCTGCTCGTCCGACTGGGCGGTCAGATACTCGTCACCGGCAGCGGCCGGAGCCTGGGCCGTGTCTTCGGTCGGGGTCGTTGCCGGCGTTTCGGCCGTGTTCTGGTCAGTCGTTGCACCGGGGGTCGCAGCGGTGTCGCCGGGGGTCGTGCCCGTGGCGTCATCGTTGGTCATGCCCGGCTGCTGTTCCATCGTCTGGCCGGCTGCGGGCTGGTTGGTGTCCTGTGCATATGCCGCAGGAGCCAGGGCTGCGCCAAGGAAGAGTGCACCAGCGGCAACGGAGGTAAGAAGTTTCTTGCTCATAATAAACCTGCCTTTCGTCTCGTTGGTATCAAGGCGCGGCGGTCTCAAAGTATCCTCCGCACCGGCTGATGCACACACAACGGTGACTCCGGGGTTTGGTTCCGATAAAATTTGCCTCATTTTTGATGTCCGCCATGCAAAAGGAGCGGCTCTTGCCCGGTCGGGTCCCGGGCAGCCGCTCCCGCATATCGACGGTCAGGATCGCCCCTAGAGTTTGAAACGCGGCTCGAAACGGCCGTTCACCGTAACGCCCAGTTCGAAGGTCTGGCCGGCATGCGGATCCTTGTCGCGGGCGGCTTTATCCATGCCTTGCCAGGCGGAGGTCACCAGCAGGCGGTCGGCCTTGGCGCCGATGAAGGCGGGGCAGCTCGACTGCGAGGCAGGCACCCGATGGCGGGCGATCTTCGTGCCGTCGGGCGTATAGACGTCCACCGCATTGGCGCCCCAGCGCGCGTTCCAGATCAGCCCGTCCGCATCGCAGACCGCACCGTCAACGCCGCCGGGCGTTCCCGACTCGTCGCTCAGCACCTGCGGCGCGCCGGTCGGCAGGCCGGTGGCCGGATCGAGCGTGACGCGCATGAGGTGGTTCACATCCGTGTCGGTGAAATACCCGACGCTGCCATCCGGCGAAAAGCAGATGGCGTTGGGAATGGTGATATCGGAATAAAGCTTCGTCACCCGCTCGCCTGCAACGTGGTAGATCGCGCCGGCATGCGTTTCGGACTTGCGTCCCATCGTGCCGATCCAGAGTGCGCCTGACGGATGCACGCGTCCGTCGTTGGAGCGGTTGCCCGGCTTGTCTTCCAGCCTGGCGAAGGGGCTGAGCTTGCCATCGGCCACCGTGCGGATGAAGAGGCCCTTGTCGGATGCGATGAGCTGCCGATCGGCGTCGATCACGGCCAGCACGCTGCCGAGGAAAGGCAGGTCGTGCACGGTCTTCTTCATGGTGGCAAGCTGCAGCTCATGCAGCTTTTGCCCGATGATGTCGAACCAGAAGGCGGTGTCGGTCGCCGGATCGTAGGTCGGGCCTTCGCCCAGCGCGCTGTCGACGTCGCACAGGACGCGGCCGGTAAATGCATGGGTATCTGTCATCGTTTTCCTCCATAAACGGCATCATAGGCGTCGAGCGTGGCCTTGGCGCGCGTGCGCACCGCGGCGCCATCCATGCCCACCTTGTAGAGACTGGAGCCAAGGCCGAAGCTGCGGATGCCGATGGCGGCATAGTCGCCGAAATTCTGATCCGATACACCACCCACGGCGGCGATTTCCAGGTCCGGCGGCAGGATGGCGCGGATCGCCTGGATACCGGACGGGCCGAGCGCGCTGGCCGGGAAGAATTTCAGGCCCGTCGCGCCGGCCCGTGCGGCGGCAAGCGCCTCGGTCGGCGTGAAGACGCCCGGCATCGTGACCATGCCCTTGGCGGCGGCGGTGGAAATGACGTCAGGCTCGACATTCGGGCTCACCATCAGGCGCCCGCCGACATCCGCAAGGCGGCTCACGTCCTCGACGGTCAGCACGGTGCCGGCTCCGATGAGGCAACCCTCCGGCGCCATCTTCACGGCGATCTCGATGGACTTGAACGGCTCCGGCGAGTTCAGGGGAATTTCGATGGCCGTGAAGCCGGCCTCGATCAGCGTGCCGACGACATCCTCCGTCTCGTGCGGTTTCAGGCCGCGCAGGATGGCGATCAACGGATACTTCATCGGCGGGAAGGGGATGCGGCTCATTGTTGCGACTTTCTTCGAGCGTTCCAGCCGACGAGGTCGGCTACTTAATGACTAGAGCGACCAGAGGGCCTTTGCGCCGGCGGCAAGGCCGTTGCGCACCGCCGTATCGGCATCGATGACGGTCGGGATAAGGCCGGCGGCGGCAAGCGCCTGTTCGTAGAGCATACCGAGCGAGCCCGACGCGACAAGCGTGACGGGCGTGTCCTTCGCCGCCAGCGACAGGGCGCCGGCGATTTCGAGCCCGATCAGCGTGCCCGACAGGCGCGCCTTGGCATCGTTAGGTGACAGCCCCGCAATCAGCGAGCCCGCCCGCACGGAAAACATCTGGCTCGTCGCTAGCGCCGGATTGGCGACCATGCGCGTGACGGCCGACCTGAAGGCGGCATTGTCGGGAGCGATCGCGCCGGCATCGGCAACCGCGTGGCTGAGGATCGTATTCTTCGCGATGGCGTCGAACAGTTCGCCCGTCATGAAGGTCGAGAAGCCCTCCACCTTGCCCGCCGAGAGCCGCACCCATTTGCTGTGGGTGCCCGGCATGCAGACGAGATGGTCGCCGTTGCCGAGTTCGGCGGCTGCGCCGAGAAGCTGGGTTTCCTCACCGCGCATGACGTCGGGTGCGACCGCGTCGCGCTGGGCGAGGCCGGGCAGGATGCGGATGTCGGCCGCGACACCTGGCACCCGCACGGCGGCGGCGGGTATGGCGGAAAGGGCAGCCGGCGTGTCGAGATAGCCGGCCTCCACCCATCCCTGCTTCGCGCCGGCCATGCCGCAGATCAGCACGGGCAGGTCCTCGGGCGCGGAAATGGCGGCGAGATGGCTTTGTAGCACCGCGGCAAAGCCGGTGCGGGCGGCGGTCGTCATGCCTTCGCCGCTGCGGCGTTCGGCAAGCACGGTTTCGTCACGGCCGATGAGCCAGAGGCGAAAGCTGGACGTTCCCCAGTCCACGGCCACATAGGCAGCGTCGGTGGGGGAAGCGGTATGGGTCATCAGAGCATGCCTCCGTCGGCAATGAGCGTTTGTGCGGTGATGGCGGCGGATGCGTCCGATGCCAGGAAGAGACAGGGGCCCACCATATCCTCGGCAACGAGGGAGCGCTTCAGACATTGCCGCTCGATGCCGGCGGCGGCATCGGCTTCGTCCACCCAGAGCCGCTTCTGCCGTTCGGTCAGCACCATGCCGGGCAGGATGGCGTTGACGCGGATATTGTCCGGTCCGAGCTTGCCGGCGAGCGATTTCGTCAGGCCGATGATGCCGGCCTTCGCCGTGGCATAGGCGGGCAGTTCCCCCATATTGAGCAGGTAGGCGATGGAGGAGAAGTTGACGATGGCCCCGCCGCCGCCCCTGCGCATGGCCGGCACGACCGCCTGCGCGGCGAAGAACTGGTGGCGCAGGTTTACCGCCTGGCTCTCGTCCCAGCCATCGGGCTCGATGGCATCAAGCTCTTGCCGGTCGTCGCGCGCGGCATTGTTGACGAGCACGCGGATGCCGCCGAGCACGGAGATCGCCTCATCGACCGCGCCGCGCAGGGCCGCGATGTCGCGCAGGTCCGCGTTGATGAAATGAGGCCGGTGGGCGGCCGTTTCGGCCAGCTGCGCGACCAGGGCGCGGCTTTCGGCTTCGGCGATGTCGAGAAAGGCCACGCGGGCGCCCTCGGCGCAAAAGGCCGCGACCAGCGCCGCCCCGATTCCCGAGCCGCCGCCGGTGATCAGAACGCCCTGTCCCGCCAGGTCCGGATAGCGGCTCGCCATCGTATCCTCCCGTGCAGTTCCATTATTTGGAACTGAGTTTGATTATTCGGAATTATTTCGCTAGGCTGCCGCCCTGTCAAGGGTTGAGCGGAGCGGCGCAGATGGCGACGGAGCAGAAGGACGAGACGGTCGGCACCGGCACGCTGGGCAAGACCATGGCCGTGCTGGAGGCCGTGGCGCTCGCCGAGCGTCCGATGCGGTTCACGGATATCCTCGCGGTCAGCGGCCAGCCGCGCGGCACGCTGCACCGCCAGCTGACCCATCTCGTACAGGAGGGCCTGCTGGAGCTTCGCGCCGATCACGTCTACGTGCCGGGCCTGCGCCTCCTGAAACTCGCCTCGGCGAGCTGGGCGCGCAACGAGTTCCGCGCCGTGGCTGCTCCGTTCCTGGAGGCGCTGCACGCGCAAACGGGCGAGACGGTGCATCTCGGTGTGCTGCGTGGCCGCGAGATCATCTATCTCGACAAGGTGGAAAGCCGTCAGGCGGTGCGGATGAATTCGCAGATCGGCAATGCCTCGCCGGTCTATTGCACGGGGGTCGGCAAGGCCGCGCTCTCCACCCTTGATGATGCCGCGCTGGAGGTGATTCTCTCAGGCATCGAATTCCGCCGCTTCACGCCGCAGACGCTTGTCGACCGCGCGGCGCTGCTCGGCGAGCTGGAGGCGGTGCGCCGCAGCGGCGTGGCCTTCGACCGGGAAGAGCACGAGCCCGGCATCCGGTGCGTCGCCGCGCCGGTCTGCGATGCCGCCCGCTCGCTGGTCGCCGGCATTTCCGTCACGGGACCGGCCTATCGCGTGGGGCAGGAAAAGCTGGAGGCCTGGGTGCCGCTGGTCAGAGAGGCGGCCGGTGCCATCAAGAATGAGTTGGATGCGCGCCTTGGTCCACAACGTTGACGCGATCGCTGTGTACGTAACCGGACAAAACCCATCTTATCACCGCATTTTACGGTAAATTAGAAAATCGCGCTGGACGTGAGCGGAGGGGCTCATTAGCTTCATTGTCGACAAGCCTGCGGGCTGCGTCGCTCATCGCGGCTTGAGGCGCGATCCATCGGAAATACTTGCATTGGGATACGGGGGTTCCTGAAGCAAGCAGTGTATCGTGTTGGCAGACCTGCCGCACTTTCGCATGCGTGCTGAGGGAAGGTGATTATGGCGGATCGACTTCATACGGATTCTGCGAAGTTTCATCAGCGGTGGGATTCGGGCCCGTCGGCGATGGGATCGGAATCGGATATTGCCGACACTCTGCTGGCGATCGCGCATCGCCATGGCCTCAACGGCTACATCCTGATCAACGTGCCGTCGGAAGCGCCGACGAATTTCTCCTCGCATGTTCTCATGACGTCCTGGCCGAAGGACATGCTCCAGGCCTACGACAATGCGGGCCTCATTTTCTGCAGTCCCGTCATCGAGCATCTGCGGCAGAGCACGACCCCCTTCTCCTACGATGCCGAACGCACCAACCGCCGCCGTGCGGATGGCAAGTCGGAGATCGCCATGCGCCTGTTCGAAGGCCATGGCCTGCCGCGCGGCGCTTATTTTCCGGCGCACAATTCCGCCGGCCTGCGCGGTGCGCTCGCCTTCGGCGGCACGCGTGAGGCCTTGCGGCCCGACGAGATGGCGGAACTGAACGCCATCGCCAATCTCGTGTTCACCCAGGTTCTCGAACTGCGGGCGCGTCGGCGCCAGAACGTGTCGCTGTCACGCCGCGAGATCGAGTGCCTGTCCTGGGCCTCGGCCGGCAAGACGAGCGTGGAGATGTCGGAAATCCTCGGTCTCTCGGAATATACCGTGAACCATTACCTGAACCGCGCGACGCGCAAGCTCGATGCGGTCAACCGGGTCCAGGCCGTCGTCAAGGCGATCAGGGCCGGGCTATTGAACTGACGGGAAGACACCTTGTGACTGTCTGGAATGCGCGTGGTCCCGCTCCAAATGCTCAAGGGAAGACATGAACAGTGCGGGGCACCAATGACTGCTGACGAAAAAAGCAGCGAGGAATACCAGGTAAACGACGACGCTGCTGAGATTGCCGGGCTGGCGACCCAGTTCGACATCGTGCGCTACATGCGCCGGCGCTGCGAACAGTATGGTCTGAAATATTTCATCGTCTTCAATCTGCCGGGTTTCGAGGCGGAAAAGCTCTCGGCCTATTCCATCGTCAGCAACTGGCCCCAGGAAGTTCTCGCCAAATACGATGCCATGCGCATGGTCCGCCACAGCGCCGGCATCCGTAAGCTGCGGCTGACCACCGTGCCCTTCTCCTACGACATGCGCGATTGGCTCGGCGAGGCGAGCGCGGATCCGGAATTCGGCGACCTGCTTGAGATGATGACCGATCACGGTATGCTGGTCGGCCACTTCTTCCCGGTGCACGATGCGCTCGGCAATCGGGGCGCCGTCGTCTGGGGCGGCGACAATTTCGCGCTCAAGCGCGAAGACCGTCTGATGCTGCAGATGATCTCCGTACATCTGTTCAATCGGCTTGCGGAAATCGGCTCTGCCTGGAAGACCGGCCAGGTCGTGCTGACCGAGCGTGAAGTCCAGTGCCTCAGCTGGACCGCCGCCGGCAAGACGAGCCTGGAAATCGCTGAGATCCTGGGATTGTCGGAGCACACCGTCAATCATTACCTCAATCAGGTCACCCGCAAGCTGGAAGCGGTCAACCGCACCCAGGCGGTCGTGAAGGCGATCCGCCGCGGCCTCATCACCTGACGCCGCCATTTTTGCCGCAGGCCTTGAGCCTTCCGCCGCAGACAAAGTCGTTGGCGACAGCCGTCGCGTGCATTATCTACGGACAAGGCCGGCGATCGCACGGCGGGGTCTCAAGAGGATGTCATGACGGATGTAAGCAAGGAACAGGTGCTGGAACGGCTGCGCACGGTGCGTGGCCCGGATATGGACGGCAACATCGTCGACATGGGCCTCGTTTCCGATGTCTTCATCTCCGACGGCAAGGCCTATTTCTCCATCACCGTGCCGGCCGAGCGCGCCCGTGAGCTCGATCCCATGCGCGCCGCCGCCGAGCGGGTCGTCAAGGAAATCCCCGGCATCAAGGCCGCCATGGTGGCGCTGACCGCGGACAAGCGGGCCGCATCCGGCCCGGCTGCCGCCCGCGCTCCGAACCCGCAGCCGCCGGGCCGTGGCGCTGCGCACGATCACGCCGGCCACGCCCATGCCGCGCCGGGTCAGCCCTCGCAGCGCGCGAAATCCGGCATTCCCGGCGTGGGCGCCATCATCGCGGTCGCCTCCGGCAAGGGCGGCGTCGGCAAGTCGACCACCTCGGTCAACCTGGCGCTCGCGCTGAAGGCCAACGGTCTGCGCGTCGGCATCCTCGATGCCGATATCTACGGCCCCTCCATGCCGCGCCTCCTGAAGATCTCCGGTCGCCCGCAGCAGATCGAAGGCCGCATCATCAAGCCGATGGAAAACTACGGCATCAAGGTCATGTCCATGGGCTTCCTCGTCGACGAGGAGGTGGCGATGATCTGGCGCGGACCGATGATCCAGTCCGCGCTCATGCAGATGCTGCGGGAGGTCGCCTGGGGCGAGCTCGACGTGCTCGTCGTCGATATGCCGCCCGGCACGGGCGATGCCCAGCTGACCATGGCGCAGCAGGTGCCGCTGGCCGGTGCCGTCATCGTCTCGACGCCGCAGGACCTTGCGCTCATCGATGCGCGCAAGGGCCTCAACATGTTCTCCAAGGTCGAGGTGCCGGTGCTCGGCATCGTCGAGAACATGAGCTATTTCATCGCGCCCGACACCGGCAACCGCTACGACATTTTCGGCCATGGCGGCGCGCGCAAGGAGGCCGAGCGCATCGGCGTGCCCTTCCTCGGCGAGGTTCCGCTCACCATGGATATCCGCGAAACCTCCGATGCCGGAACGCCAGTCGTGGTTTCCAACCCGGAGGGCGCGGCGGCGAAGACCTATCGCGAGATCGCGACCCGCGTCTGGCAGGAACTCGAAACCGTGCAGGGCAAGGGTGCCCGCGGTGCGCCCGCCATCGTCTTCGAATAGGCTGGCTGCCCGCCGCTCCCGATTGCTGACACTATGATCAAGGTCCCCGACCTCCGCCGCCGAATACGCGGTGGGGGAGGGGGCCTTGATTTTTATGTTGCGCCGCGCAATATCCCCAGCCTGCCGCCAGCCGGTATGTAACAGGAGTGTGTGCGATGGTCCGTTTCGGAGCCATTCGCCGGTGATCACCGTCTTCCGTCCCGATGGCGCGGCGCAGGCCCTGCCCGCTGAGACCGATTCTGCCGCCACGGAGGCCCTTGCCGGTGCCGTGTGGGTCGATCTGGTCGAGCCGACCCGTGCCGATGAGGCGCTGGCCGAGCGCATGCTCGGCCTCGAAATCCCGACCCGCGACGAACTCAAGGACATCGAGCCATCCAGCCGGCTCTATACGGATGGCAGTGCCGCCTACATGACGGCCTCGCTGATGGTGAAGGCCGAAAGCGACCTGCCGTTTCTCACCGACGTCGCCTTCATCCTGACGCCGGAACGACTGCTGACCGTGCGCTATGCGGAGCCGCGCTCCTTCGAGATATTCCGAACCGCCATGCGCCGCATTCCCGGCGGCTGTTCCTCGCCGACGGTCATGGTGACGCGGCTGCTCGAGACCATCGTGGACCGCACCGCCGAAATCCTTGAGATTGCCGTGACGCGGGCCGACAAGCTCTCGCTTGAAGTCTTCGGGGACAAGCGGCACCTGGCGCGCCGGCCTCCGCGCTACCTGGAGGATCGGGTCGTGCAGGTCTCCGCTTTGCACCGGCTCATTGCGAAGACGCGCGACAGCCTGCTGTCGCTCTCACGCGTCCTGACCTTCCTGCATGGCCTGCCCGCGCTGCAGTCCGATCGCGACAGCCTGGAGCTTTGCCGCACGGTGACGCGGGATGTGCAGTCGCTGTCCGAGCATGCCAATTTCGTTGCCGGCAACATCACATTCCTGCTGGACGCCTCGCTCGGTCTCATCAATCTCGAGCAGAACGCGATCATCAAGATCTTCTCGATCGCTTCGGTGGTGCTGTTGCCGCCGACGCTCATCGCCTCCATCTACGGCATGAACTTCGAATTCATGCCCGAACTGCATGTCGCCTATGCCTATCCGCTCACCCTTGGGGCGATGGTCCTGTCGGCGATCCTTCCGTTTTTCTTTTTCCGCTGGAAAGGCTGGCTTTGACGCCTGATCGTCCCATGCACGCAAGTACCGGCAGCGCAGCGCACCCCGAAAGCCGCCCGCGCGCAATGTTTCTTCTGGCGCTCGGCTCCGTCGGCGTCGTCTATGGCGATATCGGCACCAGTCCGCTCTATGCCTTCCGCGAAGCGCTGCGGCCGGTGTCCGGCGATGGCCTCGTGCGCGAGGAGGTCATCGGCCTCATCTCGCTGATGATCTGGACGCTGACGATCATCGTCACCCTCAAATACGTGCTCTTCCTGCTGCGCGCCGACAACCACGGCGAAGGCGGAACGCTGTCGCTGCTGGCCCTGCTGATGAAGACGGCCGGCAAGCATGCGCCCATCCTCTTCTTCATGGGCGCGGCCGGCGCGGCCCTCTTCATCGGCGATGCCATGATCACGCCGGCGCTGTCGGTGCTGTCAGCCGTCGAGGGCCTGACGCTCGTCACGCCGGCTTTCGGCGATTATGTCGTGCCCATATCGGTGGTCATCCTGGTGCTGCTCTTTGCCGTGCAGTCGCTCGGCACCGCCGCCGTCTCGAAATTCTTCGGGCCGATCACCGCCATATGGTTCATCGTGCTGGGTCTCGGCGGCATCACGCATATTTCCGATGATCTCGGGATTCTCGCGGCCTTCAATCCCTATTACGCGGTGCATTTCATGGCGACGGAGGGCTATCTCGGCCTCGTCGTGCTGGGTGCGGTGTTCCTGACGGTCACCGGGGCGGAGGCGCTTTATGCCGATCTCGGCCATTTCGGCCGCCGGCCCATTCAGTGGGCGTGGTTCTGCCTGGTCTTCCCGGCGCTCACCCTGAACTATCTCGGGCAGGGCGCGCTGGTGCTGGCCCGGCCGGAAACGATTTCCAACCCGTTCTTCCTGATGTTCCCGAAATGGGCGCTGCTGCCGGTGGTCATCCTCGCCACGGCTGCCACGATCATCGCCAGCCAGGCGGTCATCACCGGCGCCTTCTCGCTCACCCGCCAGGCCATCCATCTCGGCTTCCTGCCGCGCATGGAGATCTTCCACACATCCGAGACGCAGACCGGGCAGATCTACCTGCCGGCGGTCAACACCGTCCTGCTGCTCGGCGTCATGCTGCTGGTCTTCCTCTTCGGCTCTTCCGAATCGCTCGCCACCGCCTACGGCATCTCCGTGACCGGCGCGATGGTCGTGACGACGGTGCTCGCTTTCGAATTCCTGCGTGCACGCTGGCACTGGAAGCCTCTCACCGCCGCCATGGTGCTTCTGCCGCTCTTCCTGCTGGAGCTGACCTTCCTCGGCGCGAACCTGCTCAAGATCCATGACGGCGGCTACGTCCCGGTCGCCATCGCTGCCGGCGTGGTGGTGATCATGTGGACGTGGACGCGCGGCACACGCATCCTGCGTGACAAGACGCGCCGCATCGAGGTGCCGATGTCGGCCTTCGTGAAGTCGCTGGAAAAGCACAGCACGCATGCCCCCGTGCAGGTTCCCGGCACGGCGATCTTCCTGACGAGCGACCCGGATTTCGCGCCCGCGGCCCTGTTGCACAACATCAAGCACAACCACGTCCTGCACGAGCAGAACTTCGTGCTGACCATCACGACGGCCAACAAGCCGCGCGTCGCTCCGGCCGACCGCTTTACCGTGGAGCGCATCTCCGAGCGCTTCTCGCGCATCGAGATGCGCTTCGGATTCATGGAAACGCAGAATGTCTCGCAGGCGCTCGGCGTGATGCGCAAGGCGGGGCACAAGTTCGACATCATGTCGACCTCGTTCTACCTTGGCCGCCGCAAGCTGGTGCCCGATGCGCAATCCGGCATGCCCATGTGGCAGGACCGCCTGTTCATCGCCCTAGCCGACCTCGCCACCGACCCTTCCGACTATTTCCGCCTGCCGACGAATCGCGTGGTGGAACTCGGCTCGCACGTCGTCATTTGAGCCGCCGCTCGGCTGTTTTCGCGACCTTCTGACAAAAACGTGAAGGGGAGGGCCCGTGCCTCCCCTCCAACCATTTATCAGCATTAACCAACCATCAAGGTTAATGCTTCATTTTACCCTGACAGCGAGCCGCTTCGGGCCCGTGCCTCGGCGCGGCTTGGCTCCCATACAAAAATATCCGGGCAGCAGGCACGCCGGTCGTTCATCGGCGCGGTCGCCCGTACATGCGTGCGGAGTAGTCAGTTGCGTAAGCGTAACATTCGTCATGCCGGGGCAGGCCGCGTCTTCGACTATCTGAAGCGGGAATGGAAAATGCCTTTGGTCCTGGCCGCCTGCCTCGTCGCCAGCGTGCCGACCCAGGCCGCGCATACCGACCTTGCCACCTATCTGGCGGGGCTCAACCGCAAGGGCGGCAACCAGAACATGGTGCTCACCCGTTCGCCCGCCGGCTCGGTGCATGAAATCGAAATCTCCTTTGCCGATGCGATGATTACCGGTGGCGTCGAGAGCGGCGCGGGTGTCGACCTGCCCGATGGCGGCAAGGCGGCGCTGCGCAGCGAACACAAGGGCCAGGGCGGCATTCCCGACGAGGACCGCATCAACCGCCGCGACAAGAAGGGCCGTATCGTCGCCGTGGTGCCCGTCAGCCCGCCGAAGGACTTCACCGCCGGCTCCATTCTGGAACGCACGTCCTCGCTCCTGTCGCCGGTCTTCAACGACGGTCAGCGCATGGTCTTCGCGCGGGCCGACATTCGCGGCAAGGAAATCCAGATCGCCACGGCCTTCTACAAGAAGACACCGGTCCGCAAGAACCCGGGCGTATCGCCCGTCATCGCCGATCTCGTCACCAGCGACAAGGCCGATATCCTTGCCACCGCCTATGCCCGCGTCGAGCCGGATTATGCGCGGGAATCGCCCTTCGATTCGATCCTGAAGCCGAAGGACGAGACCGGCCGCTTCATCCCGGAAATCGCGCCGGAGGATCATGCCTGGGCCGCCACCGCGCTGCCGCCGGGCGTCTTCACCGAGAAGGAGCAGAAGTGCCTGGCGGAAGGCATCTATTTCGAAGCGCGCGGCGAAGAGCTGAAGGGCCAGGCCGCCGTCGCCCAGGTCATCCTCAACCGCGTGCGCAACCCCGCCTATCCCGATACGATCTGCGGCGTGGTCTACCAGAACCAGAACTGGCGCAACCGCTGCCAGTTCTCCTTCGCCTGCGACGGTATTCCCGATCTCATCCTGTCGCCCTGGCACTGGAAGACGGCCAAGGAAATCGCCATGGCGGTCACGGCCGGAAAGATCTGGATCGATGAGGTCGGTTCCTCGACCCACTACCACGCCACCTACGTCAAGCCGCCGTGGGGCCGGACCATGCAGCGCGTGGCAAAGATCGGCAAGCACATCTTCTACCGCACCTATGGCGGTGGCTGGAGCTGAGCCCGCTGGGCGCTGTGGTGAGTCCGCGCCACAGCGCAGGCGATTCCCGGGGCAGAGAGTCGCGCTTCCCGTGAATTTTCGATCAATCCATTGATTTTATTATATATATTTGCTGCGGCGCAAAGCTCCGCCACGCCTTGACTATGCCGGCACCTAAAACTATGTTGCGCCCGACTTCGAAAGGGGTCGGATTTGGCTTGAATCCTAGCCTTCAATATGTCCGCATTGGGGCGAACGCCTTATCGGAAGCGAGCAGGAGGATGCCATGGCCGACGATCAAAAGGGAAGTCTGGAAGACCGGCTGAAGCGGCTCGACGCGGAACTCGCGGACAAGCGCAAGTCAGACGGGGCGGAAGAAGCCGCCGAGGCGAGGGCAGCTGCGAGCCGTTCAGGCTATGCGGTCGCCATGAAGCTCTCGAGCGAGTTCGTCGCTGCCGTGATCGTCGGGGCGCTTCTGGGCTATCTTTTGGACCATTTTGCGGGTACAGGGCCGTGGGGAATGATCGCATTCCTCCTTCTCGGCTTCGGTGCCGGCGTTCTGAACGTCATGCGCGCCGCCGGCATGGTGGCTTCGCCCCATCCGGTCGACAGGCTGGCCGGGCGACAGCCCGGCAAGGCCGGCAGCGGACGGGACGAGACCGAAAAGAAGGACGGCGTCTGACGACGCGGTCCGCATAGTGGGTGACTTCCGTCGCAAGGCGGGCAAGCGAGAGAGATAAGCGGTGTCCAACGATCCGACCCATCAGTTCCTGGTCAACAAGATTGTTCCGATCGAAATCGGCGGTATCGATTTCTCGTTCACCAACGCCTCGCTGTTCATGGTCGCCACCGTCGCGGCCGGCATCGGCTTCCTCTATTTCACCACCGGCCAGCGCGGCCTGGTGCCGAGCCGCATGCAGTCGGTCTCGGAAATGTCCTACGAGTTCATCGCCTCGATGCTGAGGGAAGGGGCGGGCAGCCACGGGATGAAGTTCTTCCCGTTCGTCTTCTCGCTCTTCATGTTCGTGCTGACGGCGAACCTTCTCGGCATGGTGCCGTACTTCTTCACCGTCACGAGCCAGATCATCGTCACCTTCGCGCTGGCGCTGCTCGTCATCGGCACGGTGGTGGTCTACGGTTTCTACAAGCACGGCTTCGGCTTCCTCAAGCTCTTCGTGCCGTCAGGCGTTCCCGGTGCGCTTCTTCCACTGGTCGTCTCGATCGAGGTCATCTCGTTCCTCTCGCGTCCGATCAGCCTCTCGATCCGTCTCTTCGCAAACATGCTGGCGGGTCACATCACGCTGAAGGTCTTCGCAGGCTTCGTCACCTCGCTCAGCGCGCTCGGCGCCGTCGGCGTCGCCGGTGCGATCCTGCCCCTTCTCATGACCGTCGCTCTGACCGGTCTCGAATTCCTCGTGTCGTTCCTGCAGGCCTACGTCTTCGCAGTTCTGACATGCATGTACCTCAACGATGCCGTGCATCCGGGTGGTCACTAGGGAATAAAGTCGTCGGTGCCTCCGGGCGCCGCTCACAAGCCGCAACAACCCATTCAAGGAGTTCAACATGGAAGCGGAAGCAGCAAAGTACATCGGCGCAGGTCTTGCCACGTTCGGTCTCGCCGGCACGGCTCTCGGCCTCGGCAACATCTTCGGCAACTACCTGGCCGGCGCTCTGCGCAACCCGTCTGCTGCTGACAGCCAGTTCGGCCGTCTCGTATTCGGCTTCGCCGTTACGGAAGCTCTGGGCATCTTCTCGCTGCTCATCGCTCTCCTTCTCCTCTTCGCCGTCTGATATCGGCTGAGGACTGGACCATGGCCCGCAAGGGCCGTGGTCCATCGTACGTTCCGTACATGATCTGAGAGTGCCCCCTGGAGGTCAGCATGTCTGTGACCTTGGCATCGGCCGAGTCCACCCCCTTCGAAATCGCCCAGGCGGAAACTCCTGCGGATACGCATGAGACCCCTGCGGATGCGCATGCGGCTCAGCCGGCAGGCGAAGTGCACACCGAAACGGGTGTTGCCCATGGCGGCGAGCACGCTTCCGGCGTCTTCCCCCCGTTCGACCAGACCACGTTCGCATCGCAGCTTCTGTGGCTCGCGATCACGTTCGGTCTCTTCTACCTTCTCATGTCGAAGGTCGTCATTCCGCGCATCGGCGGCATCCTGGAGACGCGTCACGACCGCATCGCGCAGGATCTCGACGAAGCGTCCCGCCTGAAGGCGGAAGCCGACGCAGCGATCGCTTCCTACGAACAGGAACTCGCCGCGGCCCGCGCCAAGGGCAATGCGATCGCCGCGACCGCGCGCGACGAAGCCAAGGCCAAGGCCGACGCAGAACGCGCCCAGATCGAAGCCTCGCTGCAGGACAAGATCGCCGGCGCGGAAACGCGTATCGCCGAAATCAAGGCCAAGGCGCTTGCCGATGTCGGCACGATCGCCGAGGAAACGACAGCAGCCGTCGTCGAACAGCTGATCGGCGCCAAGGCCAGCAAGACCGAGATCGCTTCGGCCGTGAAGTCGGCAGCGGGCGAATAAGGAGGATACCATGGCATTCGACGCAACATTCTATGCCTTTGTCGGCCTCCTGCTGTTCCTTGCCCTCATCGCCTATCTCAAGGTTCCGGGCATGATGGCAAAGGGTCTCGACGCCCGCGCCGAGAAGATCCAGAACGAGCTGGCGGAAGCCAAGCGTCTTCGCGAGGAAGCCCAGCACCTGCTCGCCGAATACCAGCGCAAGCGCAAGGATGCCGAGGCGGAAGCCGCAAGCATCGTCGCGGCCGCTGAACGCGAAGCCAGCGCGCTGACCGCCGACGCCAAGCAGAAGACCGAGGAATACGTGACCCGCCGCACGGCGCTCTCCGAGCAGAAGATCAAGCAGGCGGAAGCCGACGCGATCAACGCCGTGCGCGCCGCCGCCGTCGACCTCGCTGTCGCGGCCGCCGAGAAGGTCATCGCCGCAAAGGCCGATGCCGCAACCGGCAACGCGCTCTTCAACAACGCGATCAGCGAAGTGAAAAGCCGCCTCAACTGAGGCCGCTATCACCGATGTCTTAAAAAAGGCCGGAGCGATCCGGCCTTTTTTGCGTCCGGCTTGTGCCGCGCCTCGATGTGTGCTGGGGCCTCCATGTCGGCAGGCAGACGCGAAATTGTCGCACCTCTGCCGGATGGCAGCCAAGCGTGCGCGCGTCGGGATATCCCGCCCGGAGCGGATGATCGGCGTCTCGACGGAGGGGGCGGATCACTCCTTGCGCAACGGACGGAAGCTCATGCGGTGGAGGCGGCAGGGGCCGATCGATTCGATGGCGGTGCGGTGCACCTGTGTCGCGTAACCGGCATGCACGGCGAAACCGTATCCCGGATAGGTCTCTTCCGCGCGCGCCATCATCCTGTCGCGCATCACCTTGGCGACGATCGATGCGGCCGAGATGGAAACGGAAAGCGCGTCACCCTTGATGACGGCGCGGCCCTCGCAGGCAAGGCCCGGCGGCACGTCGCGGCCGTCCGTCAGCACCAGTTTCGGCGCCACTTCGAGGCCCGCGACAGCGCGGCGCATGGCATCGAGGCTCGCCTTGCGGATATCGATCGTATCGATGCGCCGCGAGGAGCTGGAGGCGACGGATACGAAGGCGGTTTCCATGATACGGGCGAACAGCATTTCGCGTCTGGCGGCGCTCAATTGCTTAGAATCGTGAAGACCGTCGGGAATATTGTCGGGGTCGAGCACGACCGCCGCCGCGACGACGGGTCCGGCGAGAGGCCCGCGCCCGGCCTCATCCGTGCCGGCGACGGGCCAGAGGCCGCGTTTTTTCGCCGCCATTTCCATCGAGAAGTCGGGCCCTTCGGGCATATCGAAAAGAAGGCGGGAATCGGAGGATGTGCTCTTGGCCATGCGGGGACCTTGCACATCCGTCCGATTCCCTGCAAGTCCTCCGACAGGGGCGGCGGTCGGAGGAACACCCGGCGCGTCCAGGGGATGACGCGACCGGAAGAGGTTTTGCAAGATCTGCACCGACGCGGCGCGGGTCTCACACATTCAGTTCAAGAGCGCGATGCCTGTCCCAACGACCTCGAACCCGTGCGCGCGTCGCGCCGGCGCCATCACAGCAGGGACAACTGCACGCCGCTGCCCGACGGCGGAACGAACTGGTCGCCGGAGAGGTTGCGGCGCGTCCGCGTCAGTTCCAGCCGCTTGCTGGCCATTTCGAAGCGCCGGGCGATCTGCCATGCATAGGGACCGGCGCCCTTCATGCGCTTGCCGAATTCCGCGTCGTAATCCTTGCCGTCGCGCATGGAGCGCACGAGCGACATGACGTGGCGGTAGCGGTCCGGGTAGTTGCGCAGCAGCCATTCGCGGAAGAGGGGGCTCACCTCCAGCGGCAGGCGCAGGAGCACATAGCTCGCCTCCATCGCCCCCGCCGCCTTGCCCGAATCGAGCACCTTCTCGATCTCGTGGTCGTTGAGACCGGGAATGATCGGCGCCATCATGATGGCGGTCGGAATGCCCGCATCGGAAAGCGCGCGGATTGCTTCCAGCCGGCGCGACGGGGTCGCCGCGCGCGGTTCCATGGTGCGGGCGAGCTTGCGGTCGAGCGTCGTCACCGACATGCCGACCCAGGCAAGGCCGCGGGCGGCCATGCGGGAGAGAATGTCGATGTCGCGCATGACGAGTGCCGACTTGGTGACGATCGACACCGGATGGTTGGCCTTGTCGAGCACTTCGAGGATCTGGCGCATGATGCGCCATTCCTTCTCGATGGGCTGGTAGGGATCGGTATTGGTGCCGATGGCGATGACGCGCGGCTTGTAGCCGGGCTTGGACAATTCGCGTTCGAGCAGCTTCGGCGCATCCGGCTTGGCGAAGAGCTTCGCCTCGAAGTCGAGGCCGGCGGAGAGGCCCATGAAGGCATGGGTCGGGCGCGCAAAGCAGTAGATGCAGCCATGCTCGCAGCCACGATAGGGATTGATAGAGCGGTCGAAGGGAATATCCGGCGATTCGTTGCGGGTGATGATGGTGCGCGGCTTCTCGACCTGGACTTCGGTGCGGAAGGGCGGAAGTTCCTCCAGCGTCTGCCAGCCGTCGTCGAAGCTCTCCCGCGTCACCGGCTCGAAGCGGCCGGTGAAGTTGAGCCCGGCGCCCCGGCCGCGGCGGCGCTCTCCATCGACGCGCATGCCCGTATCAGCCAGCAGCGCTTCGGCAACATCCTTCGTATGGCCGGGCGCAAGGGCGCCCTGCCTGAGGTTTGCAAGATCGTTCATGGCTATCTCCGGCGGGGCGTCTCGCCCCGGTTCAATGACTATATTCCTATAATCGAAACGAGAACAATGCAAGAACAAAATCGTGCCCGCTAACCATGTCGCCTAACCATGCGGCGATGTGCCTGCCTTGCGACGGTGGAAATTGATGCTGCGATGCGGTAGGGAGATATATGCTGACGATCATCATCGAATGCCGGGACAACGAGGCCGAGCTCGCACAGACGCTGTCGGCGCTCGTGCCGGGCGCGGTCGAGGGAGTCGTGCGGGAGGTGGTCGTGCTCGATCACGGCTCGCGCGACGGTTCCGCCCGCGTGGCCGATGCCGCAGGGTGCCGGTTTCTCACCAGCTGGGACATGAAGGATGTGGTGCGCGCCGCACGCGGCGACTGGCTGCTCCTGCTCGAACCCGGGGCGCGGCCGATGGCCGGCTGGGTCGATGCCATCGTCGACCATGTCTCGGTCAGCGCCGGCCCGGCGCGGTTCACCGGCTCGCGCAATCACCGCAGGCCGTTCCTGAAACGCTTCGGCCGCCGCGTCTCTCCGCTCGAACAGGGCTATCTCGTCAGCAAGCGGCAGGCTGCGGCCGCCGTGCGCACGGGCATGTCCCTGTCCGACATCGCAAAGGGCACCAAGACCTTTTCGCTCGTTGCCGAGATCGTGCCCGCCTGGGCGATCAGGGCGATGCGCGCGCAGCTGGTGGCGGGCTGAGGCGGCTCAGCCGGCCGAGCGCTTCAGGTGCTCGTCGAGACGCGGCATGATTTCCACGAAATTGCAGGGCATGTGCCTATAGTCGAGCTGCGCCTTGAGGATGCCGTCCCAGGCGTCCTTGCAGGCCCCAGGCGAGCCCGGCAGCACGAAGATGAATGTGGCGTTGGTAACGCCGCCCGTTGCGCGCGACTGGATCGTGGAGGTGCCGATCTTGTCATAGGAGATGCGATGGAAGACCTCCGAAAAGCCGTCCATGCGTTTCTCGAAGATCGGCTCCAGCGCCTCCGGCGTCACGTCGCGGCCGGTAAAGCCCGTGCCGCCGGTGGTGATGACGACGTCGACCGCATCCTCGCGCGTCCAGGCTTCGACCTGCGTGCGGATGGCGGCGATATCGTCGGGCACGATGGCGCGGGCGACCAGCCGGTGGCCTGCGTCCGCGATGCGCGCGACCAGCGTATCCCCCGACCGGTCGGTCTCGGGCGTGCGGGTATCCGAGACGGTCAACACCGCGATGCCGACGGGGATGAAGGGTCTCGTTTCGTCAAGGCGTGCCATCGTGTCCCTCCAGCGTTCGGGTGGCGGTGATGAACCAGTCCGGGTGCTGCTGCCTGAGCCGGGCCACCGCCGCCTCGGCCGTCGCGTCCGAATCGTATAGCGCGAAGCACGAGGCGCCGGAACCGGACATGCGCACGACGCGCGCATCCGTCGCGGCGAGATCATCAGCGAGCTCCCCGATCTGCGGGCAGAGGCGTCGGGCGGGCGGCTCCAGGTCGTTGCGCAGGCCGGCAATGGCATCCAGCCAGTCAACGGCCGCATCCCGTAGAACGAGCGGCGCATTCCGCTTGGAGGCAAGCGCACGGAACACGGCCGGCGTCGAGACGCCGACAAGCGGATTGGCCAGCACCATGGAGAGCGCGGGAAGCGCCACGGGCGTGATGTCCTCGCCGATGCCGCGCGCCAGCAAGGGCCGGCCGGCAAGGCACATGGGCACATCCGCGCCGAGCCCGATGGCGATGGCGTCGAGTCGGTCGCGAGGCAAGCCTGCCTGCCACAGGCCAAGCAGGCCGCGCAGCGTCGCGGCGGCATCCGCCGAGCCGCCGCCGATGCCGGAAGCGATGGGCAGGTTCTTTTCCAGATGGATATGCACGGGCGGGGCGGATTGCCCGGTTGCTTCCAGCGCCGCACGCAGGCGGTCCCGCGCGCGGGTGACGAGATTGTCGTTCTCGGCCGCAAGCGTAGCGGAAAAGCGGCCGGACAGCGTGAAGCGGTCTTCCCCGGCCGGTGACAGCGCGATGCGGTCGCCGAAGGCGGTGAAGGTCACCAGGCTGTCGAGGAGATGGTAGCCGTCCCCGCGCTCGCCGACCACGTGCAGCGCGAGGTTGATCTTGGCGGGCGCCGGTTCGATAACGGCAAAGCCCGAAAGGGTGTCGCCGGGCATGCGGTCAGGACTTGCGGTCCGCGGCTTTTTCTTCCGGCGCGATCTTCTGCGCGGGCTTGTCTTCCTTTGCCTCAGCCGAGGCCGGGTCCGACGGCTTGATATCGGCCAGACCGTTTTCGATCTTGTCCTTGATCTTGACGATCTCCGCGTCTTCCGGCTTTAGCCCGAGCGCGCGGTTCCACTGGAAGGTCGCTTCCAGCTTGCGGCCGACGCGCCAATAGGCGTCGCCGAGGTGATCGTTGATGGTGGGATCGCCGGCCTTCAGCTCCGCGGCGCGCTCCAGTTCCGCGACGGCGTCGTCGAAGCGGCCGAGGCGGTAATAGGCCCAGCCGAGCGAATCGACGATATAGCCGTCATCGGGCTTGAGGCTCACCGCCTTGCGGATCATGTCCAGGCCCTCGTCGAGGTTCCGGTTCATGTCCACCCAGGAATAGCCGAGATAGTTCAATACCTGCGGCTGGTCGGGGTTCAATTCCAGCGCCTTGCGGAAATTCGGCTCCGCCTTGTCCCATTCCTTCAGGCGCTCATAGGCAATGCCGCGCTGGAAGAAGACGCTCCAGTGATTGCGCGTCGGGACCGAGCCGATGACACCGACGGCCTTGTCGTAGAGCGTGGCCATCGCGCGATAGTCCTTGGCGTCGGACAGGACGCTGCCGAGCGCGAGATAGCTGCGCAGGTCGGCCGGATCGGCATCGATCAGTTCCTGGAGGTGCTTCTTGGCCTCCTCCACCTTGCCCGTGTCGGCGAGGTTGAGGCCGAGCTGCAATTCGGAAATGCGGCGCATCGGCGATTTCTCGGGCACGGCCCGGTAATAATCGATGGCGATGTCGGGCTTCTTCTGGTTTTCGGCAATGCCGCCGAGAAGCACCAGAACGTCGTCGCTGTCAGGATCGAGCGCACGGGCGGCCTGTAGATAGAGCGCCACGATGTCTTCCGCGCCGTCGCGGTTCAGTGCGCCGCCGATGGAAAACAACACGGCCGCCGCGCCCTGGGCGGCGGTGCGAACCTGCTGGTCCTGCTTTTCGCCGGCCTCGATGCTCTGGCGCAATGCCTTCAGCGGCGCGTAGCTGGTGACGAAGCTGTCGCCGACCGAGATGGCGTCGAGCGCCTTCTGCTTGTTGCCGTCGCGGGCTTCGAGACGGGCCAGCGCCATGACGGCGCGAATGAAGGTGTCGGGTGCGGCACCCGCGCCGTTGCGGTCGAGGATTGCCTCGTTGAGGCGCGCGCGGGCGGTCGCCTTGTCACCCGCAGCGGCCGCAAGCGCGCCGGCGTGGTAGTTCTTGAAGATGGCGAGCCATTCCGGCCCCTGCATGCCGGTGATGAGCTTGAGCGCCTCCTTCGGCTTGCCGTCGCCGAACTTGGCCCAGGCGAGCAGGAGGTCGTTCATCATGCGGTCGAGATCGTTCGGCCCCTTGTAGGCGAGGATCTTTTCCGCCGACTTGTATTCGCGCTTGCGGATCGCCTCCATGCCGCGCACGGTCGAGGTAATGCGCTCGACGGCCGGGTCGTTCTTCAGCGTGTCCGCCATCTTCACGCCCTCGGCAAAGTCGCCGCTCATCAAAAGCGTGACCATCAGGCGCTGCTTGACGTCGTTGTTCGTCGGATCGAACTGCAGCGCGATCTTGTAGAGCTTGACGGCGGTGGCGTAATCCTTGTCGAAATCCGCGGTGCGGGCGGCCAGGAAGGCGCCGGCGAAGGTGTTGACGCTCAGCGGATCGAACGGCGTCTCATCGGCTGCCTCGGCAGCGGGCTTGTCCTGCGCATAAGCGGCCAACGGACCGGCCACGGGGCCGGCGAGCGTGATGCTGGCAGCAATCGCCACGCCGGAAAGAAGCCGAAGAAGGAAGAAATGCCGCATCAAAATGCCTTTCACCGGAAGGTATGAAGGTCGCCCCGGCGCCCAGCGCGGCACGTCCCGCCACGATAGCGCCCAAATCAGTCATGGACTCATGACGGCAGAGAATGGCTTTTTTGGCGCGGCGCGGCAAGATAATCCTGCCACGCCGGATTTGGCCGAATGCGGTCAGCTCACGCGGGCGATCGAGAAGTCGATGACTTCGAGCAGCGCGTCCTTCCAGGGGCTTGCCGGAAGGGGGGCGAGCGCATCGCGGGCGATCATGCCGTAATGCTGCGCGCGGGCGATCGTGTCCGTCAGGCCGCCATAGCGGGTGATGAGGCCGAACGCGCGCTCCAGATTGGCGTCGTCGCTCTTGCCACCCTCGATCGCCTCGCGCCAGAAGGCGCGGTCTTCGGCCGTGCCGCGCCGCCAGGCCAGGATGACCGGCAGCGTGATCTTGCCCTCGCGGAAATCGTCGCCGGTGTTCTTGCCCAGGTCTGCGGCCTTGCCGCCATAATCGAGCGCGTCGTCGACCAGCTGGAAGGCGAGGCCGAGATTCATGCCGTAGGACTTCAGCGCATTGCGCTCGGCCTTGCCGGTATTGGCGACGATCGGGCCCACTTCGGCGGCGGCGGCAAAGAGCGCGGCCGTCTTGGCGCGGATGACTTCGAGATAGTCGTCCTCGGTCGTCTCCATGTTCTTGGCGACGGAAAGCTGGAGAACCTCGCCCTCGGCGATCACGGTGGCGGCGGTCGAGAGCACGTCGAGCGCCTCCAGCGACCCCACCTCGACCATCATCTTGAAGGCCTGGCCGAGCAGGAAGTCGCCGACAAGCACGCTCGCCTGGTTGCCCCAGATCATGCGGGCCGTGGATTTTCCGCGGCGCAGGTCGCTTTCGTCAACAACGTCGTCATGCAGCAGCGTGGCGGTGTGCATGAACTCGACGCTGGTCGCGAGCTTGACGTGATGATCGCCGCCATAGCCGAACATGGAGGCCGCGGCGAGCGTCAGCATCGGGCGCAGGCGCTTGCCGCCGGAGGAGATGAGGTGGTTTGCGACCTCGGGGATCATCTGCACGTCGGAACCGGCTTTCGACAGGATGAGCTGGTTCACCCGTTCCATGTCGGCTTTTGTAAGGTCGACGAGCGGCTTCACCGATGCCTGTTTGTTTTTGCCTTCTTCAAGCGGTATCACGACGCCCAAATGCCCGGACTCCTGTTCATTTTTGTTGAAAGACAATAGAAAGCGGGGCCTCATGCGGCAAGAGGCGAATTGTCCCGCCTCCGGAATTAAGGCTGGAAAAGACCCGAATGATCGAACTGATCCGCACCAACGACGCCGTTCTGCTCTCCTTCGCGGAGAGCCTGATGAAGGAGGCCGGCATCCACTGCCTGATCGCCGATCAGGGGATGAGCATCCTTGAAGGCTCGCTTGGCATGCTGCCCCGCCGCTTCCTGGTCGAGAGCGACCGGGAGGACGAGGCGCGCCGCATTCTGCGCGACGCCGGGCTTGCCGCGGAGCTGCGCCCGTGAGCGAGGCGTCTTTTTTGTCTTGCGGAGTGCGGTGGTGTCACCCCCCTCTGCCCTGCCGGGCATCTCCCCCACAGGGGGGGAGATCGACCTGGGGCAAGGCGGTGCCACGCTTTGATCTCCCCCCTTGTGGGGGAGATGCCCGGCAGGGCAGAGGGGGGTATGCGGCATTCAGCGGCGCCAAGGTTCCCGGGCCATGACCATCCGCGAAACCGTCGACGCCTTCCATTACGGCCGCTTCCATGTCGTCCAGCCGAAGGGCGTCGGCCACCGCTCGGGCATGGATGCGATGCTTCTGGCGTCGCTGGTCGGTGGCGAGGGGCCGATGCGCGTCGCCGATCTCGGCGCCGGGGCAGGCGCTGCCGGCCTTGCCGTCGCGGCCCGCATCGAGAAGGCGCAGGTGCTGCTTGTCGAGCGCTCGCCGCTCATGGCGGCCTTTGCCCGCAAGTCGCTGGCGCTTGAAGAGAATGCGCCCTTTGCCGGCCGTGTCAGCGTGCTGGAGGCGGACGTGACGCTGACCGGACGGGCCCGTGTGGTGGCCGGCCTGGCCGATGACGATCACGATCACGTTATCATGAACCCGCCCTTCAACGATGCCGCGGACCGCCGCGCGCCGGATGCGCTGAAGGCGGCGGCGCATGCCATGGAGGACGACCTGTTCGAGCGTTGGATCCGCACGGCCGGCGCCATCCTGAAGCCCGGCGGCCAGCTCTCGCTGATCGCCCGGCCGCAATCCATCGCCGAGATCATCGCCGCCTGCGGCCGGCGCTTCGGCGGCATCGAGATCACGCCGATCCATCCCCGTGCCGGTGAGAGTGCGCTGCGTATCCTCTTGACGGCGATCAAGGGCTCGCGCGCCCGGCTGAACCTGCGCATGCCACTCGTCATGCACGACGGGCCCGGCCATGCCTTCAGCCCGTTCGTCAACGATCTGAACAACGGCCGCGCAAGTTATGCGCGCCTCTCCCGCCCCTGAATTTTCCGGTGCGCCATTGCGTTTTGCCGTCCCGTGCATACATCAGCCGGACGAAAGAACAGGAGACACGACCCGCATGGCCGGATTTTTGAAGAGGCTGGTGCCGAAGAAGTTCCGCAAGGAGGGCGTCGTCGTTCCCGTCGTCCGGCTGCATGGCGCGATCATGGCCGGCGGCAGCCAGTTTCGCCCGGCGCTGAACCTCGCGGGCGCCGCTCCCGCCCTCGAAAAGGCCTTCGCCTACAAGGATGCGCCGGCCGTCGCGATCTCCATCAATTCGCCCGGCGGCTCGCCGGTGCAGTCGCGGCTGATCTTCCAGCGCATTCGCGACCTTGCGGTTGAGAAGAACAAGCACGTCCTTGTCTTCGTCGAGGATGTGGCGGCGTCCGGCGGCTATATGATCGCGCTCGCCGGTGATGAAATCTTCGCCGATCCGACCTCCATCGTCGGCTCGATCGGTGTCGTCTCGGGCGGTTTCGGCTTTCCGGAGATGCTCAAGAAGATCGGCGTGGAGAGGCGCGTCTACACGGCCGGCTCCAACAAGGCGATCCTTGATCCGTTCCAGCCGGAGCGCGAAAGCGACATCGAATACCTGAAGTCGCTGCAGCTCGAAATCCATCAGGTCTTCATCGACATGGTGAAGGCACGGCGCGGCACACGCCTTGCGGATGACCCCGATCTCTTTTCCGGCCTGTTCTGGACCGGCGGTCGCGGCCGCGCGCTCGGGCTTGTCGACGGGCTGTCGGATATGCGCTCCGAGCTCAAGCGCCGCTATGGCCCGACGACGCGGCTCGAACTCGTCTCCACTCCGAAGGGATTGTTCGGACGCAAGACGCCCGGCGTCGGGGGGCTTTCCCTCGACATGGCAGACCGTATAGGGTCGGCCGGTGTTTCGGCCGTGGCCGAGCTTGCGGAAGAAAAGGCGCTGTGGGGCCGCTTCGGCCTGACCGGATAAGGCGCGTAGAACAACGGGGGAGGGCATGGCCCAGATTATCTTTCTGCTTCTGGTCGTCGGCCTTGCCTGGTTCGGCTACCGCAAATTCGTGTCGGATGCCGAGCGCCTGAGCCGCCTGCGCCGCCGCACCGAAGAGGAGCGCCGCACCGGCGCGACCGGCACGCTCGTCAAGGATCCGGAGACGGGCGAGTACCGCGTACGCCGCGACGACGAGTAGCGTTTCGGCACGGTTTCATCCCGTTCCGGGGCAATGAAACGAAGGCTTACGCGTTGTTTTTGCACGTTAACCAAGCCTCGTAAGGTTAATTCCGGATTTATCGCTGTGCAACGCTGGCGCGTGTTGAGCCCGCGCGCGTAACGGCCGATCCTGAGGGCATGGCCGCCATGAGGGCGGATTGCAATGCCTCTGCGCTGATCGGAGTACACCATGGCCTCGCTCGACCTCGACCATATCCGCACCATCGTCGTGACGGGTGGCGCCGGCTTCGTCGGCTCCCATATCGTCGACGATCTTCTGGCGCACTGTCCGATGGCGCGCATCCGCGTGCTCGATGCCTTCACCTATGCCGCGGATATGTCGCATCTCGATGCGGCCCTGCGCTCCGGGCGGGTGACGATCCAGCAAGGCGATGTCTGCAATCTCGACCTGGTGACGGAGGTCCTGAAGGGGGCCGATCTGGTGGTGCATGCCGCCGCCGAAAGCCATGTCGAACGCGCCTTTTCGGTTCCCGAGCGCTTCACGCTCGCCAATGCGCTGGGCACGCAGGTGCTGGTGGAGGCGATGGGACGGCGCAGCGTGCCGCTGATGATCCATATCAGTTCGGCCGAAGTCTATGGATCGGGCGAGAATGCGCCGGCCGGCGAGCGTTCGCCGCTGATGCCCGACAATCCCTACGGCGCCTCCAAGGCCGCGGCCGAAATGCTGATTGCCGGCCTGACCCGCTCCTTCGGCCTCGATATCCGCGTGCTGCGGCCCGTCAACCTGATCGGCACGCGCCAGAACGTGGAGAAGCTGTTGCCGCGCTTCCTGGAACTGGCGGCCGTCGGCCGCGCATTGCCGGTACACGGCGACGGCCTGCAACGCCGCAGCTTCCTGACGATCGCGGATTTCTGCACGGCGCTGCGCACCGTCGTCACGCACGGCGCGGAAAACGCCACCTACAATGTCGCAGGCGAAGACCCCGTCGATATTCTCTCCGTCGCGCGCATGGTACTGGAGACGGTGCAGGACCCCGTTGCCGGCGTGAGCTTCGTTGCCGGCCGCCCGAAGAATGCCAGCCGCCCGCCGCTCGATACGAGCGCGCTGAAAGCGCTCGGCTGGCAGGCGAAGGGATCGCTTCGCCGAGAACTGCCGGCGCTCGCCGCCTGGTATGGCGCGCGCATTCCCGGGGGCGCACGCCGCCGCCTCGCACAGGTGCCCGACCTCGCACCGCAACGCGTGCAGGTCGTCACGCAGACGGCGGGGTCGGGGCTCTTCCGCTCGCTGGAGCGGCACTGAAAGGGAGGCGGTAGGCAATAGGATTTAGGCAGTAGGGTTTAAGGGGAGTTGTACAAGTCTTTGCCCGACGATTTCACACCTATTGCCGACTGCCTATTGCCTACCGCCTAATTCCTCTTTCCCTTGACCCTTCCGGCGCATCGTGGCACCAGTCCGCCAGCTTCTATGAATGTCCGGACATGACCGATGACCTCTGCCGCCCTGCCTGATCACATGAACCCGACCCGCTCCTTTCAGGCGCTGATCCTGACCCTGCATAACTACTGGGCGGACAAGGGTTGCGCGGTGCTCCAGCCCTACGACATGGAAGTGGGGGCGGGAACGTTCCATCCGGCAACCACGCTGCGCGCGCTCGGGCCGCGCCCGTGGCGGGCCGCCTATGTGCAGCCCTCGCGCCGCCCGTCGGACGGCCGCTACGGCGAAAACCCGAATCGTCTCCAGCACTATTACCAGTACCAGGTCATCCTGAAGCCGAACCCGTCGAACCTCCAGGAGCTCTATCTCGGCTCGCTCGCCGCCATCGGCCTCGATCCGCTCCTGCACGACGTGCGCTTCGTCGAGGACGATTGGGAAAGCCCGACGCTGGGTGCCTGGGGCCTCGGCTGGGAATGCTGGTGCGACGGCATGGAAGTCTCGCAGTTCACCTATTTCCAGCAGGTCTGCGGCATCGAATGCGCGCCGGTCGCCGGCGAACTGACCTACGGCCTCGAACGCCTCGCCATGTATGTGCAGGGTGTCGACAACGTCTACGACCTGAACTTCAACGGCCGCGAGGGCGACGAGAAGATCACCTATGGCGATGTCTTCCTGCAGGCCGAGCAGGAATATTCCCGCTTCAACTTCGAATATGCCGACACGGCCATGCTGCACCGCCACTTCATCGATGCGGAAAAGGAGTGCCAGGCCCTGCTCGCCGCCGGTGCGCCGGGCGACAGCAACGCCCTGCACAAATGCGTGCTGCCGGCCTATGACCAGTGCATCAAGGCCAGCCACGTCTTCAACCTGCTCGATGCCCGCGGCGTGATCTCCGTCACCGAGCGCCAGAGCTACATCCTGCGCGTGCGCACGCTCGCCAAGGCCTGTGGCGAAGCCTTCCTGCTGACGGATGCCGGCGGGGCAAACTGGAACAAGGACGCCGCCTGAGAGTCGGTCTTTCTGTTGCCGGCGCCACCGCACCTCTCCTCCGTCATCCTCGGGCTTGACCCGAGGATCCACGCGGCAAACTCGGCGGATGTGGATGGATCCTCGGGTCAAGCCCGAGGATGACGACAGAGGGGATGCGCCGTCCGGGCGACACCCAAAATGCACTACCTAGCAAAAAGCCATCCGCCAGGCCGGATGGCTTTTTCTTTGCGCTCAGGCGACGGTCGTGACCTTCACACCCAGTTCCCAGACCGGCTTGAGCGTCGGGAAGGCGCCGGTCGGCAGCTGGCCGGCATAAGTCTGGAGCGCGCGACGCACACCCGTCGGCCGGTCGATCGCCGCACCCATCGTGTAGGCAAGGAAGAGAGCGGTGAAGCCGAGGACGTTGAGCGAGAGGGCGAGGGCTTTCATGGCGGCGGCTTCAAGGTTCGGTTGGCGATGAAGCCACTATCGGGCAAAGCGCGGCCGCGCGCGGTTCCCCTGGTGACAAGGCCGCCGGCATCGCCCGCAGGGGGCTTTCCAGCCGCGCGTTCGATGCTAAGGTCGCTGCAAACGCCATGAAGGAGCGGAGAAGCCCATGATCGGTCTGGCAATTGCGGCGGTGGTCGTCCTCTACGCCATCGTCATCTACAACGGCCTCGTGCGCGCGCGGCAGGTGAAGGAAGAGGCCTGGTCGGGCATCGACGTGCAGCTGAAGCGCCGCGCCGATCTCATCCCCAACCTGCTCGAAACCGTCAAAGGCTATGCCGCGCACGAGAAGGAAACGCTGGAAAAGGTCGTGGAACTGCGCAACCGCGCGCAGGCCGTGCCGGCGGGCGATATCGCCGGCCGCGCCCAGGCCGAGGGCATGCTGAGCCAGGCGCTCGGCCGGCTCTTCGCGCTCGCCGAGGCCTATCCCGACCTCAAGGCCAACCAGAACTTCGCCGAATTGCAGCAGACGCTGGAGACCATCGAAGGCGAGATCCAGATGTCGCGGCGCTATTACAACGGCGCGGCGCGCGACCTCAACGTCAAGGTCGAGAGCTTTCCCTCCAATCTTGTGGCCAGCGTCTTCAAATTCGAAAAGGCGCCCTATTTCGAGATCGACAACCCGGCCGACAGGGCCGTGCCGAGCGTGAAGTTCTGATACCGGAGACCCCCATGACGCGGATCGCGGCTTTCCTGACGTTGTGGCTGTGCCTGCTGGTCGGGGGCGCCGCGCAGGCGGAAGAATATTTCGACCGCTACCATTCCGACATCACGGTGGCCAAGAACGGCGTCCTGACCGTGACGGAGACGATGCGGGTCCATGCCGAAGGCGACAAGATCCGTCGCGGCATCTATCGCGATTTCCCGCTCACCTTCATGGATGCCGGTGGCCGCGAGCGCGAGGTGGGCTTCAAGGTGCTGCGCGTCGAGCGCGACGGCCAGCCCGAGCCCTATCGCACGGAAACCATCCGCCGCGGTGTGCGCATCTATTTCGGCTCGAGCGACAGGCTGCTGTCGCCGGGCTTTCATGAATACCGTCTGACCTACGAGACGACGCGGCAGATCCGCTTCTTCGATACGCATGACGAGCTCTACTGGAACGTCACCGGCACGGAATGGGCCTTCCCCATCCGGGCGGCGAGCGCCACCGTCACGCTGCCGGCGGGCGTCACGGCGCAGGAGCTGACCGCCTTCACCGGGGAGTTCGGCTCGGGCGACAAGAATGCGCGTGCCGAAAACCGCGGCAATCGCGCGCTGTTCGAAACGACGCATGCGCTTGCACCCTATGAGGGTCTGACGATCGCCGTGAAGATGCCGGCGGGCAGCATCGACAAACCGACGCCCGAGGAGGAGCGCGCGCTGTTCTTCAGCGACAACCGCAATCTATTCCTGTCCTTCGGCGGGCTCGTGCTCGTCGTCGGCTATTATCTCTGGGCGTGGCTTTCCGTGGGGCGCGATCCGCCGCCCGGCGTCATGGTGCCGCGCTGGGATGCACCCGAGGGCATTTCGCCGGCGCTCGTCAACTATATCGACGGCAAGGGCTTTGGCGGGCAGGGTTGGACGGCCGTCGCCGCGGCTTTCCTCAGCCTTGCCGTCAAGGGCCTCGTCGAACTGAAGGATCTCAAGAAATCCATCGTCGTCAGCCGCACGGGCAAATCGCCCTCCGGCGCCCTGCCCATCGGCGAGGCTGTGCTGTTTGCCGCGCTGCCGTCGGATGGCGGCGATTTCGTCATCGAGAAGGCGAACGGCAAGCGGGTGCAGACGCTCGGCGGCGGTTTCCGCGATGCGATGGAAAAGGAGCACCGCCACAAATATTATCTGGCGAACTGGCCGCAGGTGATCGGCGGCATCCTTCTCTCGCTTGCCTGCCTTGCCGCGCTGCTGATCTTCGGCTCCCTGCCGGAGGAGGGTGCTGCCCTCGTCATCCTGCCGGTCTTCGCCGCCGTCTTCGTGTCGATCTTCGCCATGGCGCTGGGCCGCAGCCTGCGGCAGGCCAAAACGCTCGGCGCGCGCATCCTCGCCGTGGCCATGATCGCCTTTGTCAGCTTCGTGCTCTTCACCGTCTTCGGCGGCATTGCGATTGCGGTCTTCGCCGAGGCCGAAGCGGCCGGCGAGATGCCGCTTTTCGTTGCGGTCGGCGGCATCGTTGTCGCCAATATCGTCTTCTTCTTCCTGATGGGCGCACCCACGCCGCTCGGACGCCGGATGATGGACGGCATCGAGGGACTGCGCCAGTATCTGACGCTTGCCGAGAAGGACCGCATGAACATGGCCGGCGCGCCGGAAATGTCGCCCCGCCATTTCGAGACGCTGCTGCCCTATGCGGTGGCGCTCGGCGTGGAAAAACCCTGGTCGCAGACCTTCGACCGCTGGCTGCTGTCGGCTGCCGCTGCGGGCGCGGCGGCGACCGCCTACCAGCCGGCCTGGTATCACGGCGATGATTTCTCCTCGGGCCGCTTCTCCGACCGGATGGGCGATTTCGCCGGGTCCATGGCCGGCACCATGCAGTCCTCGCTGCCGGATCCGCCGAAAAGTTCGTCCTCCGGCTTCTCGTCGGGCGGCGGTTTTTCCGGCGGGGGCGGTGGCGGCGGTGGTGGCGGCGGCTGGTAGTTCAGAGGTCCTGATAGTTCAGCGGCGTCACTTCGACCAGGCGATGCCCGGGCTTCGCCGTAACGCCGGCAGCGGCGGAGAGGCCGGCCTTCGCCTCGCCCGAGACCGTGATGGAGAAGGTGGCCGCCGTGCCGCCGGCAAGGGTCACGACACCGCTCGTCTGCGCCTCGGTGCCCGCCGAAACGGCGGCCTCGGCGGTGGCCTTAAGCAGGCTTGCGGCGGGGATCGAGGCGGTCAGGATATCGTCGACGGGTTCGAGCGGCTTTTCCGGCAGCAGGCTACCGAAGGCCCAGACGGCTTTCAGCTCCGCCTTCGTCATCGGCGCGACATTCACGTCGATGTCGTTCAGCGCGCCCTTCACCCGGTAGGGGCAGCGCCGCTTCGTGCAATTGGCGGCGGCCGAGAACTGCCAGAGCGCGTAGTTGTCCCAGTTGCCCATCGGGAAGCTGCCGGTAATGCCGGGCTTGTAACGGGCATACCAGAGCGGCAGGCGCGAAAGGATCCGGTAGCGATCGCGGTTGGTGGCGATGTGCAGCGCCGTGATGTGATTGGTGTAGAGCACGGGATAGCGGCCCGTGCGCGTGCGGACATGGCCAGCGAAGACCTGCGCGTCTTCGAGCGACATGTAGCGGTCCGGATCGAGCCCCTCGATATCGAGCACCATCATCTCGTCATCCTGGGGATTGGCATAGTCGAGGAAATGGTTGGCCTGTTCGATCGGGTTGCCGGGCCGGGCGAGGTGATAGGCGCCCCAGAGCAGGCCCTTTGAGCGGGCGAGCAGCCGCCGTGTTTCGTAGAGCTCGCGGCTCACCGCATATTTGCGCCACATGGTCTTGCAGTGCGCGAACGTGTCGCCGCCATGATCGCCCTGGCAGCTATAGCTTTCCGGCAGTCCGTCGGACGCCTTGGAGATGAAACCCGCGATGCGCTTGTCCGTCAGCATGTCGGACCAGTCGATCTCGTTCAGCTCATAGGCGTCGATGACGATGGCGTTCTCAGGCTTCTTCCACGGTTCGACGTCGGCGGCCGCCGCGGCAAGCGGAAGGGCCGTCGAAAGGAGAAGGGCGGCAAGGCCGGAAAACTGCGCGGAATGCATGGACGCTCCTTCGCGAATCGCTGGTTTTTCGCGAAGTTCGATGGTGCGGCAGACATGGTTAAGGAACGTTGAAACTTGGCGGCGGGAACAATCGCCGGCCTTTCGCGTTTCGCTGGCAATTATGCCGTCCTATGATGCCGGCGAGACCAGGGAGAAACGCCATGAGACTGACCAGCAAGTGCCTTGTCGTTGCGCTTTCGGCGCTGTTTGCCGCAACCCCGGTCGCACCAGTGGGCGCCATGCCCTTGCCGGTCGTGAAGGTCCAGCCGGCTGAAACAAGCAACGGCGCTCAACTCGTTGATCATCGCCGGCACTGGCGCGGCAATCGCCATTGGCGTGGCGACCGTCATTGGCGCGGCAATCGCGGCTGGCACCGCCACCATGGGCGTTACTACCGCGACCGCTGGCATCATCGCCGCCATTATGGCCGCTACTATCGCCATCGCGACAATGCCTGGGTGCCGCTCGCCATCCTGGGCATGGGGGCGGTGGTGGGCAGTTCCGTCGCCCGCGACCGGCGCGTCTATTCCGGCGGCCGCAGCCATGTCAGCTGGTGCGCCAACCGCTACCGCTCGTATCGCGCCTACGACAACACGTTCCAGCCCTATAACGGCCCGCGCCGCCAGTGCTATTCGCCCTATCGCTGAGCGCATTCGGCCGAAGGAATCGAAACGAAGGCTGACCGGGTAACCGGTCAGCCTTTTCTTTTACTAAGCCCGGCAAGGGGGGCGGGCCAAACATTGACGTTTACGTAAAAATCAATAATCTGCCCGCCAAGGAGCCGCGCTTCGGCTGAGCGCGCGCAGAGGAGGATAGAGATGTACAAGGCGCCGGTCGAGGAGATTGCGTTCACCCTCAAGCACGTGGCGGGCCTCGCGCCCGCGCTCGACGGCGGCCATCTCGGCGACCTCACCGACGATCTTGTTGACGCCATCCTCGCCGAAGCCGGCCGCTTCGCGAGCGAGGAGATCGCCCCGCTCGGCGCGATCGGCGACACCGAGGGCGCCCGCTTCGCCGATGGCGCGGTGACGATGCCGACTGGTTGGCCGGCGCTCTACAAGGCCTGGGCGGACGGCGGCTGGAACTCGCTGACCGCGTCGCCGGATTTCGGCGGGCAGGGGCTGCCGCATATGCTGCACGTCGCCGCGCTGGAAATGTGGAACAGCGGCTCCATGGCCTTCGCCATCGGACCGACGCTGACCATCGGCGCCATCGAGGCCCTGACGGCGCATGGCTCCGACCACCTGAAGAACACCTATCTGCCGAAAATGGTCTCTGGCGAATGGATGGGCTCGATGAACCTCACCGAGCCGCATGCGGGGTCCGATCTCGGCGTGATGAAGACCCGCGCCGAGCGCCGCGATGACGGCACCTACCGCCTGTTCGGCCAGAAGATCTTCATCACCTATGGCGAGCACGATTTCACCGACAATATCGTGCATCTCGTTCTCGCCCGCCTGCCGGATGCGCCGGCCGGCACGCGCGGCATCTCGCTGTTCCTGGTGCCTAAGTTCCTCGTCAACGAGGATGGCTCGCTCGGCCCGCGCAACGACGCCTATTGCCATTCCATCGAACACAAGCTCGGCATCCACGGCTCCCCCACCTGCACGATGATCTACGGCGACGGCCGCTTCGGGGAGGAATCGGGCGCCATCGGCTGGCTGGTGGGCGAGGAGAACCGCGGGCTCGCCTGCATGTTCACCATGATGAACAATGCGCGCCTCGCCGTCGGCATGCAGGGCGTGGCCATCGCCGAAGCCGCCACCCAGAAGGCCATCGCCTATGCGAAGGAGCGCACGCAGGGCAAGGCGCCCGGCTGGCAGGGTTTGAGCATGAGCCCCATTATCGAGCACCCGGATGTCGCGCGCATGCTGCTGACCATGAAGGTGCTGACACAGGGTGCGCGCGCCATCACCTATGCCTGCGCCCACGCCGTCGACATGGCGCATGGTGCGGATGCCAGGCACTGGTCCGAGCGCGCGAGCCTCCTGACGCCCGTTGCCAAGAGCTTTGCCACCGATGCCGGAGTCGATGTCGCCTCGCTCGGCGTCCAGGTACATGGCGGCATGGGCTTCATCGAGGAAACCGGTGCCGCCCGCCTTTACAGGGACGCGCGCATCGCGCCGATCTACGAGGGCACCAACGGCATCCAGGCCATCGATCTCGTGACGCGCAAGCTGCCGCTGTCGGAGGGAAACCACATCCGCGGCTTCATCGCCGAATTGCGGGATATCGCCGCAAAGGCGGCTGCCAGCAATATGCCGGCGCTGGGCGAGACCGGCGAACGGCTTACCGCCAGCATTGCCGACCTGGAAACCGCCACCGAATGGCTGCTCGCCGCCGTCGCGGAAGGCCGGCAGGTCGAGGCGCTTGCCGGGGCCACGCCCTATCAGCGCCTCTTCGGCCTGGTGTTGACCGGCGCCTATCTCTCCAAGGGCGCGCTTGCCGATGGCGGCGATGGCCGCAACGAGGAGCGCGCGGCGCTCTGCCGCTTTGCGGCGGAGAATGTCATCGGCGAGACCGCCGCGCTGCGCGAGCGGGTGATCGGCGGCGCAGCGAGCCTTGCGGCAGCGCGCGCCGTTCTGGGCTGAGAAGGAAGAGAACATGACCGACCATATCCTGATCGAGCGTCCCGAGGCCGCACCGGGCGTCCAGGTGATCCGTTTCAATCGCGCCGACAAGAAGAACGCCATCACCCGTGCGATGTACGAGGCCATGACGGCGGCGCTGAAAGAGGGCGACGTGGACGAGGGCGTGCGCGCCACCGTCTTCCTCGGTTCCGAAGGCTGCTTTTCCGCCGGCAACGATCTCACCGATTTCATGGCCGTCGCGATGGGCGGTGCCATGGCGCGCGAGGCGGTCGATTTTCTTTACGCGCTCGCCACCTACACGAAGCCACTCGTTTCCGGCGTGGACGGACTTGCCATCGGTATCGGCACCACGATCCACCTGCATTGCGATCTGACCTATGCGTCGGAGCGCACGCAGTTCCGCACGCCCTTTGTGGACCTGGCGCTGGTGCCGGAGGCGGCCTCCAGCCTGCTTGCGCCGCGTGTCATGGGTCATCAGCGGGCCTTCGCGCTGCTGGCGGCCGGTGACGGCTTTTCCGCAAGCGCGGCGAAGGAGGCAGGCCTCGTCTATGCGGTGGTCGAGCCCGGTGCCGTCGAACGCGAAACCCTCGCCGCCGCAGGCCGCCTCGCCGCCAAGCCGCCGAAGGCGCTGGCCATTGCCCGCAATCTCGTTCGCGGCGACCGGTCTGATGTGCTCGCACGCATCGATGAAGAACTCGGCCATTTCTCCGCGCAGCTGAAAAGCCCGGAGGCACGCGCCGCCTTCGAGGCCTTCATGACGCGCCGTTGAGCCGATCCTATTTCTCCAGCACCGCAACCGCCTCGACATGGGCCGACCAAAGGAACTGGTCTATGGGTGTCACGAGGCGGATCCGGTAGCCAGCGGCGGTGAGGATTGCGAGATCGCGGGCAAGGCTGATCGGGTTGCACGACACGGCGACAATGGACTTCACGCCGGAGCGGGCAAGTTCCTTGCACTGGTCTTCCGCGCCCGCGCGCGGCGGATCGAAGACCACGGCATCGTAGACCTTCAGTTCGGAGGCCATCAGCGGGCGGCGGAAGAGATCGCGCCTTTCGATGGTCACGGGCTTCAGGCCCTGCGTGTTGCGCGCGGCATGGTCCAGCGCCTTGATCGCCTTTTCATCGCCTTCCACCGCATGCACCTTGGCCTGGCGCGCGATGCGCAGGGCGAAGGTGCCCGAGCCGGCAAAGAGATCGGCGACCCGCTTGGCCTTGCCGAGCGCGGCCAGCACGAGGTCGGCCATGGCCTCCTCGGCGGGTTTCGTCGCCTGGGTGAAGCCGCCTGATGGCGGAGAGACGCGCACGCCGCCGAATTCGATCTCCGGCTTCATCGGCTCGATCAGGATTTCGCCGTCGCTGGTCACGCGCGCGATCCCGCGCAGCGCCAGCACGCTTTCGGTCACGGCATGGCGTTCCCGGGTGCCGACCTTCTTTACCCCTTCGAAGGCGAGGTCGAGGCCCGTCAAGGTTTCCAGCACGGTCACGCGGAACGGCTCGGCCGAGGTGGCGATGGCCGCCGCGACCTGCCGGATCGCATCTAGCCGGGAAACGATGCCGTCGCTGGCGATGGGACAGTGCTCGATGGAAACGATGTGGTGGCTGCCGGCCTGGTTGAAGCCCAGCAGCATGCCCTTTTCCGTCTTGCGCGCGGTGAAGGTGACGCGACGCCTTTGGCCGGGCGCGGCCGTGACGAGCGGCGCCACATCCGGTGTCAGCCCCTTGGATTTCAGGGCACTGACGACGAGCGAGCGCTTGAAGTCGTGATAGAGCGCGTCGCCTGCATGTTGCAACGTGCAGCCGCCGCAGGTGCCGTTCTTGCCGTCAGGGCCGAAATGCACGCAGGCGGGCGTGATCCGCTCGGGCGAGGCGACCGACATGGACATGACGGTGCCGTGGTTCTTGACGCGCGCGACGGCGACCGTCTCGCCAGGCAGGGTGAAGGGCACATAGACCGGGCCGGCGGGCGTGTCGGCAATGCCGTCGCCGCCGCTACCGAGCCGCGCGATGGTCAGCGTCTCGGTCGTCATGGCTTCACGCCTCCCAGCAGGAATTCGACATTGCCGTCGCCGCCGGCAATCGGCGAGGGGATGAGGCCGAGGCTCTTCCAGCCCATGTCCTCCACCAGCCAGCGTTCCAGTTCGGCAGCGACCGCGGGCGCGCTGTCGGGGTCTTTCAGAAGCCCCGCCTTGCTGATCGCCTCGCGGCCCGCCTCGAACTGCGGCTTGACGAGAAGCACGCAGAAAGCGCCGGTCTCAGCGAAGGAGAGTGCCGGTGGCAATGCGAGCTTCAGCGAGATGAAGGACACGTCGGAGACGATGCAGCCGACCGGCCGGTCGTCAATGTCATCGCGGGTGAGCGCCCGCGCATTGAGGCCTTCAAGATTGGTGACACGCGCGTCGGCGCGCAGCTTCGGGTGCATCTGGTCGTGGCCGACATCGATGGCGACGACATGGGCGGCACCGCGCTCCAGCAGCACCTGCGTGAAGCCGCCGGTGGAGGCGCCGATATCGAGACAGTCGAGGCCTGCGGGATCGAGGCGGAAATGGTCGAGCGCTGCCGTCAGCTTCAGCGCGGCGCGCGACACGTAGTCCTGCGCGGGGTCGTCGATGGCGATGACGGCGGAAGCGGGAAAGCAGGAACTCGGCTTGGTGACGACGCGGCCATTGACGGTCACGGTGCCGCGCGCGATGGAATCGCGCGCCCGCGAGCGGCTGGGCACGAGGCCGGCATTCAGCAGGAGCTGGTCGAGGCGGATGGTTTCGGTGGGTTCGGACATCGCCTCTCATGACGCCTTGCGCGGCAAGAGGCAAGCCCCGGAATTAAAGCCAGATGATGCGGCGGGAAAAGGCGTGCGCCGAATCGAGATCGATCAGCGCCGAAATACCCTGCAAGGTCGCCTGCGGCGGCTCGCGGCGAACGATCACGGGTTCCTCGCCGATATCGTGCGACTTGCGGATATCCGGCAGCTTCTTCTGGAGGATAGCGATTGCCGCGGCCTCGATGGCCGGGTCGTGCGCCGGCCGCTCGTCCGCCGCCATCGCCGGCGCATGGCAAAGGGCGGCGGCGAGAGCTGCAAGACGCGCGTAACGCATGGTGAAAATCCCTGTCCGGTCTTTTTTGTCTTTGACGGGACACTAGCAGCCGGAGGTTTCGGAACGGCCAAGGAATGTGGTTACGCGGTTGCAAAACGGCATGGTTGAGAAAAGGTGACGCGCCGGGGAAAGACGCGTCACGGTCTTGCCGGGGAGAGGCTGAGGCCGGTCAGCCGGCCGCGCCGACCCCGATGGCCTTCTGGCCGAGCGCCTTGAAGACGGTGGACACGATGCCGGCACGGTCGAGGCCGGCCTTGGCATACATCGCGTCGGGCTTGGCCTGTTCCATCCAGAGATCGGGCAGCACCAGCGGGCGCACCTTCAGCCCGTGGTCGAGCAGCCCTTCCATGGCGAGGAACTGCAGCACATGGCTGCCGAAGCCGCCCACCGCACCTTCCTCGATGGTGATCAGCACCTCGTGGTGGCGGGCAAGCTGGCGGATCAGGTCGTGGTCGAGCGGCTTGGCGAAGCGCGCATCGGCAACCGTCGTGGAAAGCCCGGCGGCGTCGAGGTCCTCGGCCGCCAGCAAACAGTCGGCCAGGCGGGTGCCGAAGGACAGAAGCGCCACCTTGGAGCCCTGCTTGACGAGGCGTCCCTTGCCGATTTCGAGGACTTCGCCCCGCGCCGGCATCTCGACGCCCACGCCCTCGCCGCGCGGATAGCGGAAGGAGATCGGGCCGGCGTCATAGGCGGCTGCGGTGCGAACCATGTGCTTCAACTCCGCCTCATCGGCGGCGGCCATCACCACGAAGCCCGGAAGCGTCGCGAGATAGGTCGTGTCGAACGAGCCGGCATGGGTCGGCCCGTCGGCGCCGACGAAGCCGGCGCGATCGATCGGAAAGCGTACCGGCAGGCCCTGGATGGCCACGTCGTGCACCACCTGGTCGTAACCGCGCTGGAGGAACGTCGAATAGAGCGCGCAGAACGGCTTGTAGCCCTCGGCGGCAAGGCCGGCGGCGAAGGTTACGGCGTGCTGTTCGGCAATACCCACGTCGAAGGTGCGTGCCGGGAAGGCCGCGGCGAGCTTGTCGAGGCCCGTGCCGGCGGGCATGGCGGCGGTGACGCCGACGATCTTCTCGTCGAAGCCGGCTTCCTGCACGAGCGCCTCGGCGAAGACGGCGGTGTAGGCCGGTGCGTTCGGTTTCGCCTTGGCCTGCGCGCCGGTGATCACGTCGAAGGTGTTGACGCCGTGATATTTGTCGGGGGCGGCCTCCGCCGGCGGATAGCCCTTGCCCTTCTGCGTCACGACATGGATCAGCACGGGGCCCTTGGCATTGTCGCGCACATTGCGCAGCACCGGCAGCAGGTGATCGAAGGAATGACCGTCGATCGGGCCGATATGGTAGAAGCCCATCTCCTCGAAAAGCGTGCCGCCGGTGACATAGCCGCGCGCATGCTCGACGGCGCGGGTGATCGCCCGGTCGACGGTCTTGCCGAGATAGGCCGTCAGCTTCTTGCCGAGTTCGCGGAAGCCCATATAGGTGCGGCCGGAGGCGAGGCGCGCGAGATAGGCGCTCATCGCGCCCGTCGGCGGGGCTATCGACATGTCGTTGTCGTTGAGGATGACGATGAGGCGCGCATCGAGCGCACCGGCATTGTTCAGCGCCTCATAGGCCATGCCGGCTGACATCGCACCATCGCCGATAACGGCAATGACATTGCGATGCTCGCCTGCAAGATCGGCCGCGACCGCCATGCCGAGGCCGGCGGAGATCGACGTCGAGGAGTGGGCGGCGCCGAAGGGGTCGTATTCGCTTTCCGCGCGGCGGGTGAAGCCCGAAAGGCCGTCTTCCTGGCGCAGCGTGCGGATGCGGTCGCGCCGGCCCGTCAGGATCTTGTGCGGGTAACACTGGTGGCCGACATCGAAGATCAGCCGGTCCTTGGGCGTATCGAAAACCTTGTGGATGGCGATGGTGAGTTCCACCACGCCGAGGCCAGCGCCGAGATGTCCGCCGGTGCGCGAAACGGCGTCGATCATTTCCGACCGCAGTTCGCTGGCGAGCTGCGGCAGGTCACGATCGTCGACGGCCTTCAGGTCTGCGGGAATGCGGACCTGGTCAAGCAGGGGGGTGGCTGGCGTCTGTGTCACTCTCATGCCTCGTTGTCGCGCCCGCCGGCGATACCTCCCTCATGGAGGCGCGGCCCGGGCGTGCGGTTTTGCAACCGCGCTTGCCTGTCAAATGCAGAATGCCGAGCGCGATTTCAACCTTTTCGGCAAGTCTAGATTGGTTTTCAGCGGATTGATACCGCTCAATCCGTCACAGGCGCGGACTCTCTGCGCGCATTGGGGCATTTTGCAGACACGCCCGGGTGGCACTCACCGCTTTTTGGCACTGCGGGATGCCCGATTGAGCGCGATGGCCGCGCGAACCAGACCTTGCAGTGCGTCCTCCCGGATCGCATCGCCCTCGCGCAGATCGATGGCGCGGCGCGTATTGCCCTCCAGGCTGGCGTTGAACAGGCCCTCCGGGTCTTCCAGCGCAGCGCCCTTGGCGAATGTCAGCTTGACCACCGCCTTGTAGGTCTCGCCCGTGCAGATGATGCCGCCGTGTTCCCACACCGGCACGCCGCGCCATTTCCATTCCTCGACGATATCGGGGTCGCTCTCAAGGATCACCGCACGCACCTTGGCCAGCGTTTCACCGCGCCAGTCCGCCAGTTCGGCAATCCGGCGGTCGATCAACACGGAAGGCGATTCGGCTGCCTTCTTTTCCTCGGTCATACAGGTCCTCCGCTTCTGTTGCGCATCCATGCAGGCAAATCCGTCAGCCGGCGGGCAGGGGCACGAATTCCTCCTCGTCGCCGGGCACGATGTCGAAACGGCCGGTGCGCCATTCCTCCTTGGCCTGCTCGATACGCTCCTTGGAGGACGATACGAAATTCCACCAGATATAGCGCTTGGAACCCAGCGCCGCGCCGCCGAACAGCATGATGTGACAGCCCTGCGGGCCGGCCTTGAGCGTGATCGCGTCGCCGGCGCGGAAAACCAGAAGCTGGTCGGACGCGAAGACATCGCCCGCCACATCGAGCGTTCCCGAGAGCACATAGACTGCGCGCTCCTCCCAGTCCGCCGCAAGCGGCGCGGAAGCGCCCGGCGCGAGCGTCAGGTCCGTATAGAGCGTGTCGGTCGGCACGCTGACGGGCGAGGCATGCCCCTCATAGCGGCCGATGATCGTGCGGCCGGTGATGCCGTCGGCGGAGAAGGCCGGAAGCTCCGCCTTGGTGGTGTGGGCGAAGACCGGAGCGGCCTCTTCCAGATGGTCCGGCAGGGCAAGCCAGGTCTGCAGACCCGAGATCGACTGCGGCCGGCCGCGCAGGTTTTCCGGCGAGCGCTCCGAATGCACGATGCCGCGCCCGGCCGTCATCAGGTTCACATCGCCGGGTGCCACGACCATTTCGGTGCCCAGGCTGTCGCGGTGCTTGATCTCGCCGTCGAAGAGATAGGTAACGGTGGACAGGCCGATATGGGGATGCGGCTTCACATCGATCGCCTCGCCCGCGCGCAGCAGCGTCGGTCCCATGCGGTCGAAGAAGATGAACGGGCCGACGAGCCGGCGCTTGGCCGTTGGCAGCGCGCGCCGCACCTCCAGCCCGCCGATATCGCTGGTGCGCGGAATGATCAGCAGGTCCAGCGCGTCGCAGGCCGGCGCATCACCGGCTTCGGGGTCCTGTCCGGGAAAAAAGCTCATGCCACCCTCCTGTTGTTGGTTCGTGCCGCCATGCTAGCGGGCGGTGCGAGGGTGGGATAGGGCTGCGGATGTTGACGGTGTGTTGTCGGCGAAAAAGCTAGAAGTCTTCTTGGTCGTCGGGATATCGCTCGAGAAAAGCTGAAATGGCTTCGTGCAGCTCCGGTAGGCGTTGCGTCGCGATCGCCCAGTTCGCTGGATCGGTGATGACATCGTATTCATGCCGCAGGCGGTTTCCGATGCCGCGGATGCCGCGCCAGTCGTGTTCCGGCAGAATTTCTTCCGCAACGGGCCCTATCTTGGTCGCCGCTTCGGATATGCGCGACAAGCAACGCTCTACAGCATCTATTGTGATCGTGGACGCCAAAAAGCCGGATAGATCGAGGCCTCGTATATGATCCTGGATGCGTTCGATGTTGTCGCGAATATCCCGGAGACGGACGAGCGGTCTTTCAGAAGGCAAGCGCTCTATCCTTTTCCACCCGCGCACGCACGGCCGCACGCCGCAGTGGTTCCGCAACGACATCGACATTCGCAAACCCGGTAATCGCGGCGATTTTGTCCGTCAGGATTTCAATGGCGCTGTAATAGCCAAAGCCGGATTGCACCACCGGCTCGGAAAGGGTGACGAGAATATCAAGGTCGGAATCAGGGCCGTTTTCTTGTCTGGCCACCGAACCGAACAGCGAAATGTGCTCCGCCCCCGCCGCCTCGAGTTCGGCGCGGTGCTCCACAAGCTTGGCGATGATCTCGTCTCTGGTCATGGCTGAATTCTACCACAAGGCGAAACGACCGTCGAGACCGGCCCTTACGCGCCGTCGAGCGGTTCGGTGCCCTGTGGCTTGCCGGCGCGGTCGAGGCGGATCTTCTCTATGCGGTTCTCGGCGGCCGAAAGCAGCGTCTCGCAATGCTTCTTCAGCGCTTCGCCGCGCTCGTAGATCTCGATGGAGCGGTCGAGCGGCACGTCGCCGCGCTCCAGCGCCGCGACGATCTTTTCCAGTTCCTCGACGGCCTGTTCGAAGGACAGCGCCGAAACATCGGTGGCGGGGGTGGGGGTGTTCATGGTCAGCCTCTCATCAGGCGATAGATATGGGTGGCGGCGGATTCGGCAAGGCCTTCCAGGTCGTAGCCGCCTTCCAGCAGGCTGACGACGCGGTGATCGGCCGATTTTTCGGAGAGTTCCATCAGCCGCGCCGTCGCCCAGTCGAAATCGTCGGCGACGAGGTTGATCTGCGCCAGCGGATCGCGGTGATGCGCATCGAAGCCCGCGGAGATGATGATCAGGTCCGGCTTGAAATCGGCGACACGCGGCAGCACGCGCGACTTGAAGGCGTCGCGGAAATGATCGCTGCCGTCGTTGGGCGAAAGCGGCGCATTGACGATGTTGCCCGCACCGGTCTCGTCCTTCGCGCCGGTGCCGGGATAGAGCGGCATCTGATGCGTCGAACAGAACAGCACCGAGGGATCGTTGAAGAAGATATCCTGCGTGCCGTTGCCGTGGTGCACGTCCCAGTCGACGATGGCGACGCGCTCGGCGCCATGCGCCTTCTGCGCGTGGCGGGCGGCGATCGCGGCATTGTTGAAGAAGCAGAAGCCCATCGCCTTCTCGCGCTCGGCGTGGTGGCCGGGCGGGCGGGCCGCGACGAAGGCGTTGTGGGCCTTGCCGGAAAAGACCGCATCGACGGCCGCTACCGCGCCGCCGATGCCCGTCAGCGCCGCCTGAAGGCTTGCGGGACTGGCATGGGTATCGGCCTCGAAATGGTTGATGCCTTCCTCGGGGATTGCGTCCATCACCGCGCGCAGATGGCTTTCGGGATGGGCGAGCAGCACGAAATCCTCGTTCGCCTGGGGTGCCTTTTCACGCACCAGCGGGGCGAAGCGCTCATGCTCCAGCGCAAGGTTCAGCGCGCGAATGCGGTCGGACCGCTCCGGGTGGCCCTCGGGCGTGTGATGCTCGAGGAAGATCGGGTTCTCGAAAAGGAACGTCGTCATGGCCGGAAGCTATCCATTGCGGTTGGCGCGGTCCACGGGAAATGGGCCGGTGTCCACGCCTTTTCAACGGTCATGGCGCAAGAAGCAGCTTGCCGGTGCGCGCCGGGTCATCCTGGCGGTCGAGTGCGGCGGCAAGCTGTGAAAGCGGGTACACCCCGTCGATGGCGGAACCGAGCACACCGGCGCGGATGCCCGCAAAGCTGCGCGCAAAGGCGGTCTCGATATCGGCGCGCGGGGCGGCATGCACCCAGTTGCGCAGCCAGAGGAAGGAGAACGCCACCGCCTCGCGCCTATCCGCCACCAGCGCCGGGTTAAGCTGCGCGCCGGAAAGCGCGCCGTACTGGATGAACGCGCCGCCGGCCCTGATCTGCCGGAACAACGCATTGCCGGCCTCGCCGCCGACTGCATCGAGCACGGCATCGAGATCGGGTGCCGCCGCAAGCGCGATCTCACCGGCGAAGGTTTCGGCAAGCCGTTCGGCCCTTGCGGCGCTGCGCACGAGCGCGACGGGGTGGAAGCCCGCCTCGGCGAGCAGCACGAGCAGCATCCGGCCGATGGCGGATGCGGCGGCAGTCACGCCCACGCGCTGACTGCCAGCCGTGCCGAAATGCGCTTGCACGGCATCGATGAGCCGAAAGGCCGTGAGCGGGTTCACATAGGCCATGGCGGCCTGATCGTCGGACAGGTCGTCCGGCACGGCAAAACACCACGCCGCCGGCCGCACGAGCCGCTGCTGCCACAGCCCGCTCGCGCCGATCGGCAGCACGCGCTGGCCGATGGACAAGCCGGTGACATCTGTGCCGAGAGCGGTGATTTCGCCCACGCCCTCAAAGCCCGGCACGAAGGGCAGGGTGGTGCGGCTGCGGTAGGCGCCGGTGACGGGGATGAGATCGGAGGGATTGATCGCCGCGCGCCGGATGCGGATTTCCACCGCGCCCGGACCGGGAGCCACGGGATCGGCCTCTTCGAGGTCGATCACTTGCCGGGGGTCGCCGAAGGCTCTAACAACGGCACGAAGCATGGTCTAACCCCGGGATACGACGTGGAACAGGCGGCAGACATCACGGCCAGCGATATCAGGATACCGTTCCGCGATATAGACATGCACGGCCACATGCACAATGCCGCCTATTATGCCCATGCCGAGGCTGCGGTCGCCGCCCTGTGGCGCCACCGGCCGCAGGCTCCGGAGGACCCCGTTTATTTCGTGCGCAAGTCCGGCTGCACCTTCCATTACGGCCTGAAGCTCGACGATATCGCGCAGTTCAAGGTCGCGGTGACGCGGATCGGCGCGACCTCGCTTACCTTCACCGTCGCGATTTCATCCGAAGGGCGTCCGGTGGCCAACCTCGAGATCGTCTGGGTCGCTGTCGACCCCGCCAGCCGCCAGCCGGTCAACGTGCCGCAGCGGGTGCGCGACTGGCTGAAGTCATTCCTCGCCTGAGGCGGTTTCGACGGAAAGCCAGTCCGGCCGGCAATCCTCGAAGGAATGGTATTGCGGCGCAAGTGCGCGATCGCGCGGATCGTCGAAGCCGCCGATGAGGAGCGCCACGACCGGTTCGTCATCAATGGCGCCAATCGAGCTGCCGCAGGCCGGGCAGAAGGCGCGGCTGGAATAATCCGACGAACGCCAGGTCGAAGGCTTTCCGCCGGCGCCCGTCCATGCCACGCGCCCGGCCGGAAACTCCACCCATGCGGCGGTCGGCGCGCCGCTATGCTGCTGGCAGAACCGGCAGGAGCAGGTGTGCGGCTTTTCCGCGGGCGCCGCCGCCTCGAAGCGGATCGCACCGCACAGGCAGCCGCCGGTATAGATCGTCTTACGCATGTCGGTCCTCATACCTTTCGGAGAAGCGTGGCGATGCCCATGCCGCCGCCGATGCCCATCATCGCCAGCGCCGCGGTGCCCTCGGCCGCATCGCGCATCTGCGCGAAAAGCCGCGTGACGAGGATCGCCCCCGATGCACCATAGGGATGGCCGAGCGCCAGCGCCCCGCCATCGCGGTTGACGGCGGCAGGGTCGATGCCGAGGCAATCGAGGCAGGCCAGAACCTGCGCGGCAAAGGCCTCGTTGAATTCGAGGAAGGGTATGCGTGCGGCATCGAGGCCGGGATTGCGCGCCGTAAGCTTGTGCACCGCCGGCACGGGGCCGAGCCCCAGCAGGTTGGGATCGACGCCGACGGTGACGCTGTCCACGATCTCCAGGAGCACCGTCAGGCCGAGCGTTCGCGCCGCCGCAAGCGATGCGACGAGCACGACTGACGCCCCGTCGTTGACCGGGCAGGCATTGCCCGCGGTCACCGTGCCCTCGGGCCGGAACGCGGGTTTAAGGCCGGCCAGTTTCTCAAGTGAGGTGTTTTCGCGCGGGCACTCGTCCTGCGCGACGAGGCCGCCGGGTGTCTCGACCGGCACGATCTCGCCGTCGAACCGCCCGGCCTTGCGCGCAGCGACCGCCCGGCGGTGGCTTTCGAGCGCGAAGGCGTCCTGCCGCGCGCGGTTGATACCGGCATGGGCGGCGACGTTTTCGGCGGCGATTCCCATGTCCGGGTCGCCGATGGCATCCGGCGCCATGCGGGCGCGCGGCACGGGTTCCGGCATGCCGCCCGGCATTGCCGGCGGGCGCAGGCGCAGATGCGCGCGGCTGGTGCTCTCCGTGCCGCCCGCCAGATAGAAGCGGCCGGCGCCGGCCTGCACCAGCCGCGCGGCCAGCGCAATCGCCTCCAGCCCGGAGCCGCATTGCCGGTCGACCGTGAGACCGGGCACGGCGACCGGCAGGTCGGCCTCCAGCGCGGCGAGGCGCGCGAGGTTGCCGGCGCTGTTGGCGGCGTTGCCGAGGATCACGTCATCGACAGCATCGGGTGCAAGGCCCGTGTCGGCCAGGATCCGGCGAATGAGCGGTACGGCAAGGCTTGCCGGCTCGATGGCGGCGAGCGTGCCGTTGACGCGGCCGATCGGCGTGCGCAACGCCGCCGCGACGACGGGAATGCGCGCGGGATCAGAAGAGGCGTTCAAGCGCATCGCTGCCCTCCGCAACCCATTGCCGCACCGTCTTGGCCTCAACCTTGCCGGAGGGCGTGACCGGCATCGCCGGGCACAGCCAGACCCGGCGCGGCTGCTTGTAGCGCGGCAGCACCGCGGCCATGCCCGCCCGCAGGTCATCTGCCGCAAGGCCGGCCCCCGACGGCTCGATCACGGCCACGAGTTCGCTGCCGAGATCGGCGTGGTCGCGGCCGAAGACATGGGCGGCGCGCACGCAGGCCAGGCCGAGCAGGGCCGCCTCCACCTCGGACGGATAGATGTTGTTGCCGCCCGAAAGCACCATGCCGCCGGACCGGCCGAGCAGGTGCAGCGTTCCGTCCGCATCGAGAAAGCCGAGGTCGCCGACGGTCGCGTGCGTGCCGAAATGCGCGAGCCCCGCGCCGTCGCCCGCACCGAGATAGCCTGTTGCGATAAGCGGGCTTTGCACGAAGATCGTGCCCGTCTCGCCCGCCGGCACCGGATCGCCGGCCTTGTCGAGAACAGAGACGGCGACGCCGGGAAAGGCGTGGCCCACGGCGGTCGAGGATGCGGCGGCATCCGGCCGCGTGACGGTGATGAAGCCCAATTCGGACGCCCCGTAATATTCGCGCAGCGCCGCCTGCGGAAAGTGGCGGCGGCTGAGCGCATGGTCGCCCGCCGTCAGCTTGGCGCCCGCCACCGTGATGGCCTCGACGCTCGCCACCGGCGGCCCCTCGCAGAGCCGGCGCAGCATGGTCGGCACCAGCACGAGACGGCGAATGCCGGCTGTCCGGACCGTTTCGCGGGCGCTCGCCGCCTCGAAATGCGTCGCGGAATGGAAGGCCGCACCGGCAAGCAGCGTCTCGGTCATGGCATAGAGTGCAAGCCCGTGGGCGAGCGGACCCGGGGCGTAGCTACGTGTTTCGGCATCAATGCCGAAGAACGGTTCGCCTGCCGAAAGGCTGATGCGCCAGGAGCGGCGGTCGCGGATGATCGGTTTCGGATCGGCCGTGGTGCCTGACGTGAAGACGATGAGGAACGGGTCGTCATCGTGCCCATCGGGCAGGGGCGGCGCGGCGGTGGTCGCGCTTTCTCCGATGCGGAGCGACCCGCCCGTGCGGGGCGCGCTGGCGAGAAGCTCGCCGCCGTCTGCCGTCACTACGATATCGGGCGCGAGCGTCTCCAGCATCCGGCCGCGCATCACGTCCGGCAGATGCGGATCGATCAGCGCTGCGCAATTGTCGCCCGCCGTGGCGGCGACAAAGGCGGCCGGGAAGAGCGCATGGTTGCCGCAAACGAGCGCGATCAGGCGCGTCTTCGGGCCGATAATGCTTTGGCCTTCCGCAGCGAGACTCGTGAAGGCGCCGTAGCAGGCCCGGGCGGTCGCGGCGAGAGCCCCATAGGAAAGAACCCGGTCCTCCAGATGGAAAGCCGGGTTCTGCGGATTGCATGCGGCGTGCCGTTCGATGGCGCCGGAAAGCGGCATCGGCTCAGGCGCGCTGCGGCAGAAGCGGATAGCCGGCAAGCACCGCGCGGGCGGCAAGCATGGCGACGAATGCCTTGATCAGGTCGCCCGGCAGGAAGACCAGCGAGGCGGCCGCCGTTTCGAAAAAGGCCTTGCCGCTCATATAGGCGAGCCAGGGCATGCCGAAGAGATAGACGATGCCGATGCCGCCGACGACCGACGCCAGAAGAAAGGACAGGAACTGCGAGAGCTCCGATTGGTCTTCCCTCACGAGACGTTCCGAGATCAGGCCGCAGACGAAGGCGCCGACCACCCAGCCGAAGATATAACCGGCACTCGGTCCTGCAAAGACTGCAAGCCCGCCGCGGCCACCCGAAAGCACCGGAAGGCCGATGGCGACGAGAAGAAGCACCAGCAGCATGGCGGCGGCACCGCGCCGTGCGCCGAGAATGCATCCCGCAAGCATCGGGCCGAGCGATTGTGCCGTGATCGGCACGGGAATGAAGCCGAGCGTGATCGGCGGCAGCAGGCCGAGAACCACCATGATGGCGGCGAAGAGGGCAACAAGCACGATGTCTCTTGTGGTCACGTCCGAATCCCCAAAAACGGTAAAGAGAAGGTTTAGTGCCGCCGAAAACCGCGGGCGTCAATCGCCATGGCGATCGTGTCGGCATCCTTCAGCGTCAGGATGATCAGCGGAACGAGCACCGTGAGCGGCCGCACACGCAGGCCGCGCGCCCTGTGCGCATCGGCAATCTCGCCGTAGCGCGCGAAGATTTCCGGCACGAAGCGGATGACGAGACCCACCGCCAGGCTGACATCGGCCGCCCGCACGAAGCCGAACCGTTCGAGCGGGGTAATCAGCCGCGTGATCTCGTCCATGAAGGCGGAAATGCCTGTCGTCGCCGTCACCGCGGCGGCCAGCAACACTAGCGCCGACAGCCGGCAGAACACGACGAACGCCTCGTGCAACGAATGGAACAGGTAGTTCGCGAGCGCGACCAGCAGCACCGTGAACAGCACGAAGCGCGTGCGCCGGAACGCCTCCGCAAGCCCGATGCCGGTCGAGAGGTAAAGAAGGGCGGCCAGCGCCAGCGCGGGCGCGAGAAGGCGCAAATCCGAGATGAGCAGAAGCAGGATCGCGGCGGTAAACAGCAGGATGAGCTTGCCGCGCACCGGCAGGCGGTGCAGCGGCGAATTGCCCTCGATGTCGAGCCCGTTCAGCATGACGCCAGGGTCCGATAAGCGGCGAGGGCGTTCGACGGCCTATCATCGGCGGCAAGCCGGCCTTCGTGGAACACCAGCACGCGGTCGAAGTCTTCGAGCAAAGCGAGGTCGTGGCTGATGACGAGCACCTGTTCGGGCAGGCCGGCGATGGTGCGCTCGATCAGCCCGCGGTTCTTCAGGTCGAGCTGGTTGGTCGGCTCGTCGAGGATCAGCAGGTCCGGCCCGGTGACCAGCACGCTGGCAATGGCGCCAAGCTGCGTCTCGCCGCCGGAAAGCTCGTGCACGCGCCGGCGGGCGAGATGCGAAATGCCGAAGCGGGAAAGGATGGCGTCGGTCTTCCCGGCGATCTCAGCCTTGCTCAGCTTGCGGTTCTTCAGCCCGAAGGCGATGTCCTCGGCCAGGATCGGCAGAATCATCTGGTGTTGCGGGTTCTGGAAGATGAAGCCGGTCTTTCCGCGCGCCGCCACTTCGTCCGTAACGGTATCGAGCCCGTCCACCGTCACCGTGCCGGCGGTCGGCTTGACGAGGCCGTTGATCAGCCGCGCCATGGTGGTCTTGCCCGATCCGTTGAGCCCGACGACGCCGATGCGCCGTTCGGACAGCGTGAGCGTCAGCGGCTGGAGCGCGATGCGCGCGCCATACGCCACCGTGGCGGCGGAAAAGACGATGTCCAAGAGCAGGTTCCCGGTTCGCGAAAGTCGACGGGACCTATAACATGACGGGGCGCAAAGAAAACCGGGTGGAACAAACCGGGAATATGTGTCTATGATCCAGCCATGACGATTCTGCTTTCCAATGCCGAGGCCCGGCGCATCTTCCTTTCGCGACAGGGGCTGAGCAGCCCGCCCGGCCGTGCGCTGGGCAAGGCGGGGCTGCTTCAGCTCATCCACGATATCGGTTTCGTGCAGGTGGACAGCATCGCCACCGTCGAGCGGGCGCATCACCAGATCCTCTTCTCGCGCAACCAGACCTACCGGCGCGAGCACCTTGCCGAACTCCTGGAGAAGGACGGCGAGCTCTTCGAGCACTGGACGCATGACGCCTCCATCATCCCCAGCGCCTTCTTCCGCTACTGGAAGCATCGTTTTCGCCGCAAGGAAGCGTCGATCCTGGCAAACTGGCGCAAATGGCAGGGCGAGGGGTTCGACGCGACCTTCGAGGAGACCTACCGGCGCATCGCCGAAAGCGGGGCGGTGATGTCGCGCGACCTCAAGGTGGAGGATCACAAGTCCGGCGGCTGGTGGAACTGGCATCCGAACAAGACGGCGCTCGAATATCTCTGGCACACCGGCAAGCTGGCCATCGCGCGGCGGGAGAATTTCCAGAAGGTCTATGATCTCGCCGAGCGTGTCCTGCCGCAGCACCATCATGAACCCGCAGTCGAGCATGACGTCTTCATCGACTGGGCCTGCCGCAGCGCGCTGGAACGGCTGGGTTTTGCCACCCACGGCGAAATCGCCGCCTTCTGGGCGCTGGTCACGCCGGAGGAAGCGAAGGCCTGGGTCGACGCCAACAAGGCGGAGTTGCGTCAGGTTTCCATCGAGACCGCCGACGGCGGCAAGCCGCGCGCCGCCTATGCCTTCGCGCATTCGGCCGAAAGCCTGCGTGACGTGCCCGAGTCGCCGGCACGCCTGCGCGTCCTCTCGCCCTTCGATCCGCTGATCCGGGACCGCAACCGCACGGAGCGTCTTTTCGGCTATGTCTACCGCATCGAAATCTTCGTGCCGGAGCCGAAACGGCAATATGGCTACTATGTCTTCCCCCTGCTCGAAGGCGATCGCCTCGTCGGCCGGATCGACATGAAGGCCGACCGCAAGGCGGGCGTTCTCGCCGTCCGGCGCCTGTGGTGGGAGCCGAAAGTCCGCAGTTCCGCCGGTCGGCTGGAGCGGCTGGAGGCCGAACTGGCGCGCGTGGCTCGGTTCGCGGGCGTCGAGGACGTCCGCTATCTGGACGGCTGGCAAGGCGAGGGCGCGTAGCCGCCCCTCATCCTACATTTGGATGGCCGGCCGGTTACGCCAGGCGTCCGGTCTGGCCGCGGTCGCGCAGGTAATGATCGGCGATCGCGCAGGCGACCATTGCTTCGCCGATCGGCACGGCGCGGATGCCCACGCAGGGATCGTGCCGGCCCTTGGTGCGCACGTCGACATTGTTGCCGTCGGCATCGATGGAGCGGCGCTCGGTGAGGATGGAGGAGGTCGGCTTGATGGCAAAGCGCGCCACGACCGGCTGGCCGGTCGAGATGCCGCCGAGGATGCCGCCCGCGTGGTTCGACAGGAAGATCGGGTTGCCGTCATTGCCCATGCGCATCTCGTCGGCATTCTCCTCGCCGGTGAGTTCCGCCGAGGCGAAGCCCTCGCCGATCTCCACGCCCTTCACGGCATTGATCGACATGAGAAGCGAGGCGATGTCCTGGTCGAGCTTGGCGTAGATCGGCGCGCCGATGCCGGCGGGCACGCCCTCGGCCACGACTTCCACGATGGCGCCGACGGAGGAGCCGGCCTTGCGGATGCCGTCGAGATAGTCTTCCCAGACGGGCACGATGGCCGGATCGGGCGCGAAGAACGGGTTGTTGTTGACCTCGTTCCAATCCCAGTTGTTGCGGTCGATCCTGTGCTTGCCGATCTGCACCAGCGCGGCGCGCACGGTCAGGCCCGGTACGACCTTGCGGGCAAGGCCGCCGGCCGCAACGCGCGCGGCGGTCTCGCGGGCGGAGGAACGTCCGCCGCCGCGATAGTCGCGGATGCCGTATTTGATGTCATAGGTATAGTCGGCATGGCCGGGCCGGTAGCGGCGGGCAATCTCGCCATAGTCCTTGGAGCGCTGGTCGGTGTTCTCGATCAGCATGGAGACGGGCGTGCCGGTCGTGATCATCGTTTCGCCGTCGTCATCCAGCATCACACCGGAGAGCACCTTGACGAGGTCGTCCTCGCGGCGCTGCGTCACGAAACGCGACTGGCCGGGCTTGCGCTTGTCGAGCCAGGCCTGGATTTCGGCGAGCGTGAAGCGGATGCCGGGAGGGCAGCCGTCCACCACGCAACCGAGCGCGACCCCATGGCTTTCGCCCCAGGTGGTGACGCGGAAGAGATGACCGAAAGTGTTGTGCGACATGAGCGGAACCGGACCGATAAAAAAGTGTGCCTTCTCTTAGTGGAAAAGGCACGGCCGGGACAAGGGTTTCACGCGCCCTACGACGCCATCTTCCAGCGCATCTCCGTGCTGAAGGCGAGAAACGCGTCGCGCGACAGCGGCTTTGCGAAGGCATAGCCTTGCAGAAGATCGCAGCCGAGCATGCTGAGCATCTCCGCGTGCTGCATCGTTTCCACGCCTTCCGCGACGATCTCGATGCCGAGCGAGCGGCCGATTTCGATGATCGAGCGCACCAGCGCCTGCTCGTTTCGCGACTTGAGAATGGGGGAGACGAGCTGCCGGTCGATCTTCAGCCGCTTGGGCTTCAGCTTCAGCAGGCTCACGATGGAGGTATGCCCGGTGCCGAAATCGTCGATCTCGATGTCGATGCCGAGCGCCTTGATCCGCGCCAGGTTGGAGAGAACCACGTCGTCGCTCTCGTCGAGGAAGATCGATTCCACGAGTTCGAAGGAGAGCTGGCCGGGCTGGATCGACAGGCCGGTAAGGCTGTCGATCAGGCTCTCGTCGCGCAGGCGCCGGGCCGAGACGTTGACGGAGACCTTGGGCATGATCAGGCCCTTGGCCGCCCAGCGCGCGCAATCCAGCAACGCCTTTTCCAGCACGATCCGGTCGAGCGTCGCCATGACGTTGAGGTCTTCGGCGATCTTGAGGAAGCGATCGGGCGTCAGCAGGCCGTCGCGCGGGTGGTTCCAGCGGATCAGCGCTTCCGCGCCGGCAAGCTTCAGCGTGCCGGCATCGATCTGCGGCTGGTAGTAGGGCACGAATTCGTTGTTCTCGATGCCGGCGAGAATGTCGTCGGCGATACGCTTGGTCGAGATGATCTCCGCCTGCAGCGTCTCGGTGAAGAACTCATGGCGGTTGCGGCCGAGCGCCTTGGCCCGATAAAGTGCGATATCAGCGTTGACCAGCAGCTTCGCCGTGTCGATGGCCTGCCCTGACGCAAAGGCGATGCCGATGCTCACGCCGAAGCGGCAGAGATGGCCCTCGTAATCGACGGGCTGCTGCATCAGGGCGATGATGCGGCGCGCAAGTCCGCTCAGATAGTTTTCATCGGTGGTGTCGGAGACCACGACGACGAATTCGTCGCCGCCGATGCGGGCGACGAGGTCGTTCTCGCGCGTGGAGACGGATAGCACCTGCGAGGCGTGAACGAGCAGCGCGTCGCCGGCGGCGTGGCCGAGCGTATCGTTGATCTGCTTGAAGCGGTCGAGGTCGATATGCAGGATGGCGACCTGCGCCTCGTCCGTCTCGCTGCTCCTGGAGATCGCGGTCAGCACGTCGTCGAGCTTGCGGCGGTTGCCAAGCCCGGTCAGCGGATCGTGCAGCGCATTGTGCTCGATGCGCACCCGCGCCTGTTCCAGTTCGATGTTCTTGGCATCCGCCTGGGCCTTGGCGGCCTTGAGGTGGTCGCGCAGCACCACGTCCTCTGTCACGTCGAAGGCAAGCCCGATCAGCTTGCGGCTGCCGCCATGCCCATGGTGAACCTTGCCCACCGAGCGGACGTGACGGAGCTCGCCGTTGGACAGCACGACGCGCGCCTCGTGCACATAGGGCTGCTCCAGCGCCGTGCACCGGTCGACATTGTCCACGATCGCGTCGCGGTCATCCGGATGTATCGCGGCAAGCCATGCCTCGCGCGTCACGATGCCGTCGGTGAAGGTGAGGCCGTAGAGCTGGTGCATGCGCACGTCCCAGAAGGTGCGTCCGCCATCCAGATCCGCTTCCCACATGCCGCACTGGTAGGAATCGAGCGCCAGATCGAGACGCCGCGTCGTCTGCTCCAATTCGGCATTCTGCCGCTCGGAGCGCTCCTTGGCCTCCTTGAGGCTTTCAGTCATGTGAACGTCTTCGGTCACGTCGAAGGCAAGGCCGACCAGTTTGCGCCGGCCGTCCTCGACATGCAGCTTGCCGACCGACTGGACGTAACGGATGTTTCCATCGGGCAGCAGGACACGGGCGGTACGCATGTACGGCAGGCTTCTTTCCGTACTGTCTGCCACCTTGCGCAAGGCGTCTGCCCGATCATCCGGATGAAGCGCGGCCAGCCAGACCGCGTGCGGAATGCGCTCGCCGGTATTGGGAACGCCGTAGAGCTGGTGCATGCGCTCGTCCCAAAGCGTCAGCCCGTCTTCGAGATCGCTATCCCAGAGGCCGCATTGATAGGCGTCGAGCGCGAGGTCGAGGCGTTGCGTGAGCCGCGCCAGCTCGACATTCTGAACCTCGGTCTGCTCCTTGGCCGTCTTCAGGGCCTCGTTCAGCAGGACGTCCTCGGTCACGTCCCAGCAGATGCCGGTCAGCGTTTCGCTGCCGTTCGGGCCGGCCAGGCGCGAGCCGATGCTTCGGATGTGCCGCCATGACCCGTCCGGCATGCGGATGCGGTACTGCGCGCGGTAATCGCTGGCACCCGCGCGGATCAGCTCCATCTGTGCCAGTGTGGGTGCGATATCGTCGGGATGCAACGCGGCGTGCCAGAGATCGTCGGTAAGCACCACGCTTTGCGAGAAGCCGTGCAGGCGATGCATCTGGGCGTCCCACTGGCGGGCGCCGCTCATGAAATCGTATTCCCAGATGCCGATCTTGGAGGCGTCGAGCGCGATGTCGAGACGCTGCGAAAGCGTCTCCACCTGCCGGTCACGGGCCCGGAGCCGGGCGAGGTTGCGCTGGCGTTCGGAAATGAGACCGCCGGTCAGGAAGATCGGTATGATGATGACCAGCGCGCTGGCGAGAGCGGTGAGGCGGATCTGCGCCAGGTTTTCCGGCGGATGGTGCCAGCCCTGCGCGGGGATCGCCCCCACTTCCCACCTGCCGCCGGGAAAGCTCAGAACCTGCACCACCGGATCGCTTTCGAAAACCTCTGCATTGCCGAAGAAGGGATCGTTGATGTTGTCGGGCACGCTGACATCGCGGATCGCCAGTTCCATGTCCGTGGCGTGTTGCGAGATTCCATGCCGCACGCGCTGGCCTTCGGTGATCAGGCCGGCATCGATGAGCAGCTTGCGCTCGTCGATCACGCCATCGACATAGCCCCACAGGTGCTGCCGTCCGCCGACCTGCGTGAAGACGGGAACGAAGAGGTTGAAGCCCCGGCCACCCTTGGCGAATTCCACGGGACCGAAGATCCGGGGTTCGGCAAGGCCGCGCTCGCTTTGCACCGCGTGGCGAAAGGAGGGGAAGCGGTTGAAATCGGTGCCGAGATACCGCTCGTTGCCGCTTGTCGGGAAGGCATGGCTGACCTTGCTGTCTGGCGCGAGGCCGATGCGGCGGATATGGCGGTTCTGCAGCATCAGCCGACCTGCAATGCCACTGAACTGCTCCGCCGCATGGCCCGTCGCGACGGAGATCATGTTCGCGACGCTGCGCAGGGCGGCCGCGTCGCTGTTCATCTCGCTGCGCAGCCGCGCGACCGTCAGGGCGAGATCGCCGGATACGCGCATCTGGAGGTCGTTGCGGTAGATCTGCTCGTTCTGCCGCTCGTAAAAGACGGTCGCGGCGAAAATGACGCAGCCTGCGATTGCGGCAGGAATGAGCGACGGCCGCGCCCATTCTGCGATGGATGCAATGCGGTGGCGAATGGAGGCAGTCGATGGCAACGCGCAAGCCCTCGTTTATCGAGGGAAAATAGGGTGTCTTCCCTTAAGATAGCCTTTATGAGCGGCTGGAATTCCGGGCTTTGCGCGCTCCAGGCGGCGTCGGTTCGGCGCGGATGCCGGCGGGGCGCCCGATAATAGCGGGGATGATGCCGGCGGGAGCCTTGATTCGCACTGCCTTTCCGGCCATCCATGTCACGGGCAGTCAAAAAGCGGGCGAATTTCGCCATATTTGGGGAGCATCTGACGTGGCCAGCAAGAAGACTGATTCATTTCCAGGGGTTCGCAGAATGCGTTTGATGATCGCCGCGCTGATGGCCATGGCTACCTTCCTGTCGCCGCTTGCCGCATCCGCCGAAAGCGCGGATGTCGAGGCGACGATTACCGGTGTCGATACGAACAGTCTCAGCCTGTCGCTGGATGACGGCAAGAAATATCAGGCGCCCGAGGAGTTCAACTTCGAGGGTCTGGCGCCGGGCGTGAAAGTCGTGGTGTTCTACACGGAAGTCGACGGCAAGCGCGTCATCAACGACCTTGAGGTCGTTCAGTAAGGCCCTGCCTCACAGCCAGTGCATGCCGGCAGCGTCGATGCGCAGGATGCGATCCTGATGGATCGGCACGTTGGCGGCCTCTTCCTCATCCATGCCATTGAGCCGGAAAGCGGCGCGGAAAACGCCGCCATGGCTGACGCAGACCGTGGGCTTCGTCACGTCGGCGAGCCATGAGCCGATGCGCCAGCAGAGGATTTCGTAGCTCTCCGCCGCTTCGCCGGGCGGGATGAAGTTCCACTTTGCACGGGCGCGTTCCGCGACGCGCTCCGGCGTGCTTACCTTGAGTTCGGCAAGCGTAAAGCCCTCCCAATCGCCGAAGGACACTTCGACGAGGCGCGGATCGGTGCGATAGGCGAGGGGATCGAGGCCCATGGCGCCGCGCATGATCTCCATGGTCTCGCGCGTGCGCCCGAGCGGGCTTGCCACGAAGTCGAAATCGCACACGGTGTCGCCGAGCATGCCCTTGAGGGCCAGACCGTTGCCGGCCGCCTGCTTGCGGCCGGTCTCGTTGAGCGGGATGTCTTTCTGGCCTTGCAGCCTGCCCTCTGCGTTCCACGCGGTCTGGCCGTGTCGGATCATGTAAATGAGCAAGCTGAAAACCCTGCGTCAGTCCTTGATGACGGAGATATCGGGCGCGTCCACCGCCTTCATGCCGATGACGTGGTAGCCGCTGTCGGCGTGGTGCGTCTCGCCGGTGACCGAGCGCGACAGGTCCGACAACAGGTAGAGGCCGACATCGCCCACTTCCTCGATGGTGACGGTCCGGCGCAGCGGCGCGTTGTACTCGTTCCACTTGAGGATGTAGCGGAAGTCGCCGATGCCCGAGGCCGCAAGCGTCTTGATCGGACCGGCCGAGATGGCGTTGACGCGGATGTTCTGCGGGCCGAGATCGACCGCCAGATACTTCACGCTGGCTTCCAGCGCAGCCTTGGCGACGCCCATCACGTTGTAGTTCGGCATGACCTTTTCGGCGCCGTAATAGGTCAGCGTCAGCATCGAGCCGCCATCGGTCATCAGCTTTTCCGCACGGCGGGCCACCGACGTGAAGGAATAGACCGAGATCTGCATGGTCTTGGCAAAGTTGCCCGGCGTCGTATCGACATAGCGGCCGGTCAACTCGTCCTTGTCGGAAAAGCCGATGGCGTGCACGAGGAAGTCGATCTTGCCCCACATCTTCTCGACATTGTCGAAGACGGCATCGATGGATGCCTCGTCGGACACGTCGCAGTCACCGGCCAGGACGGCGCCGATTTCGGCGGCCAGCGGCTCGACGCGCTTCTTGAGCGCATCGCCCTGATAGGTGAAGGCGATCTCGGCGCCCTGTGCGTGGATGGCTTTTGCGATGCCCCAGGCGATGGAACGGTTGTTGGCGACGCCCATGATGACGCCGCGCTTGCCCTTCATCAGACCAGATGCCTGAACCATGGAATGCCCCCTGAAACTAAAGTCGAGACTGCCTATGGCATAGGCGGCTATGCGGTTCAAGCGCGCTCGGGTTCAGGAACTGTTAGCATTCGTAACAATGGGTGCATGTTTCACCGCATCGTCACAAATCGTTTTAAAGGTAGAGGCCTTCGCGCTGGGAGCGCATCAGGTCGATCATCCTCGCGTCCGGCTTGTCCCAGAGAAGAAGGCGGATTTCGGCGACGAGATCGCCGCGTTCGCCGTTCTCCATGATCAGGCCTTCGCCCGAAATGCGGATCGCCTGGTCCGAGCCGGACCATTCCGGAACCGTCACGGGGAGGGGACCGAGTGGACCTTCGATGGTCGTTTCACAGCCGAGGACCGCGTTTTCGATCGTGACGGGCAGGTCGACCTTGAGATCGAAGCCGTCGACGCGGAAACGGCCCGGCGTGACACGCACGGTGGCGACGACATCGCCGCGGCGCAGGCCCTCCATGCGGTAACCGGCCTCCTTGAGGCGGATCACCTGGCCGTCCGTCGTGCCGGCGCCGACGGGAATACGGATCGTCTGGCCTTCCGGCGTCTCGATGGTCGGGCGCACCTTGTTCAGGATGTCCTCGACGGAGACGCTGACATCCGTGACGAGATCGGGCGCCTTGTCCATCTTGGCGCGGCTGCCGCGGATACGGCGAAGGATTGCCGAAATGAGAGTGGCACCCAGCGCTGCGGATTGCGCGGCTGTGGCCTCGTCGCTGTCGTCCGCGGCCTTGCGGGCATCCTGCGCGGGCGCGGCGTTCGATTGGGTTTGCTGCGGCTGGGCCTGCTGTTGCGGCTGGGGACGCGGCTGCGCGCCGGCATCGGCCTGCGCGTTTCGCGAATCGACGCCGAAGATGCGGGCGATCATGTCCTCCGCGTCCTCTTTGCTAGCGCGCGGCGGCTCGCTGCGTGCCTTGCGCTCGGCCTGCTGGCGGCGCATCTGCTCCATGCGGCGCATTTCCGCCTCGCGCTGCTGGCGGTCGTAGCGGCTGCGCTTGTCGGGATCGCGCAACAGGTCGTAGGCGCGGCCGGCCTCGGTAAAGCGCACGGTCGCGAGCGGGTCGTCGTGATTCTGGTCGGGATGCACGGCTTTCGCGAGCGAGCGCCAGGCCGCCTTGATTTCCTCTTGCCCGGCGCTGCGTTTCACGCCTAGGACCGAATAGGGATCACGCATAACTTCTACCCGTTTCCGTTGTGGCGCCATGGTAGCGGCGAACGTCCTAATCGGCCCTTACGGATCAGGGTTTAGAAAGTGTTATCCCTGGCGGTCGAAGGCCAGGAGCATCCACTCGCCGGAATTGCCCATGCAGGTGCGGCCGGTGAAGTTGGCAATGCCCTGGTAGGAATGTTTCGTGGTCACGAAATCCCGGCATGTGCGGCCGGACCGGTCCTGGTTCTCGGCGATGGAACTGATGACGCCGGCGCTGCCGGAGGCGGAATTCGCCCACGGGATGGCGTTGCCGCCGGTGCGGGCGAGGTCTGCGGATGACACGGCGTTGCGCACGGTGATCTCGTCGGTCAGACGTTCCGTGTTGCCGTTGGATACGGTGCTGGTGCGCAGCGACGTGTCGACCTTGCTGTCGGAAAACAGGTCAAGGCCGCTCATGCAGCCGGAAAGGACGGTGCCGGACATCATGACGGCAAGAACCCCAAGGCCGCGCACCCAGTATCGCTTTGTGTACGGTCGCGTTTTTGTTATGTCTTTCACTCCAGCCTGCCTCATACAGCTAGATAGATCGGCATTGAGTTAAATATGAGTGACAATGCGTTAACAAGCGGTGACTTCACCGAGGAAAACGAACCCTACATCCTTTTCGGCCAATGGCTGGACGATGCCGGCAAGACCGAGCTCAACGATGCCAACGCGCTGGCGCTCTCCACGGTCGACGCGACCGGGATGCCCAATGTGCGCATGGTCCTGCTCAAGGGCTTCGACGAGCGCGGCTTCGTGTTCTACACCAACTTCGAGAGCCGGAAGGGCGAGGAACTTCTCTCTGCCCGCAAGGCCGCCATGTGCTTCCACTGGAAGACGCTGCGCCGCCAGGTCCGCATTCGCGGCGATATCGAGGTGGTAAGCGATGCGGAGGCCGACGAATATTATGCCTCGCGTCCGCGCGGCAGCCGCATCGGCGCCTGGGCTTCCAAGCAGTCGCGGCCGCTGGAAAGCCGTTTCGCGCTGGAGAAGGCGGTGGCGGAATACACCGCGCGCTACGCGATCGGCGAAATCCCGCGCCCGCCGCACTGGTCCGGCTTCCGCCTGAAACCCGTCTCGATCGAGTTCTGGCACGACCGCCCCTTCCGCCTGCACGACCGGGTGGAGTTCCGCCGCACGGAAGACGGCGCGGGCTGGACGAAGGTTCGGATGTATCCCTGAGCGGTCAGCGCCGCATCAGCCGGAAGGGAATGCCCGAGGCCAGCGCGCCCACATATTTCGGCTTCTGGTACAGGCCGTTGAGCGAGATGCGCGGCAGCGACGTCGGCGTGTCGAAGGAGCGGGCCGACAGCGTTCCGGGCTCCGTGGTCACGGCAACGCGGAAGCCGAGTTCCTTGGCCAGGCGGCGCTCGCGCGCCGAGACGGACGGCCTGTCGCCGTAGGGATAGGCGAGGGTGTCCGGCCGGCGGCCGATGATGGCAGCGATGCGTTCGGCCGAAAGGTCGATCTCCGCGCGCGCCTCCTCGTCGCTCAGGCGGGCCAGCGCCCGGTGGCTGATCGTATGCGCGCCGATGGCGGCAAGCGGGTTGAGCACGAGGCTCTTGAGCTCGGGCTCGCGCATGACAAGCCGCTCGGTGATCATGAGCGGCTCGATGCCATGCGCCTTCGCTACCGCATCGAGCCGGTCGATCGCGGATGCCTCGTCCGTTTCGGAATGGATGAAGCGCGCGAAGCGGTCGAAGGCGGCCTGTTTCTGGATGGGTGTTGCGAGCGGCAGAGTGACCGGGCCGGAGCCGAAGTCGAATTCGAGATGGGGCACGGCGCGCAGAAGGTCGGTCAGCGTCTCCCACCAGATGCCATGCGTCTTGCCGGCAAAGCCGGGCGCGACGAAGACGGTGAACGGCACCCTGTGCTGCGTGAAGACCGGCTGCGCATGGACGGCATTGTTGCGATAGCCGTCGTCGAGCGTGAAGGCGGCGAAACGCTCGCCGGCGCGCGCGATGGCGAGCCGCGCCGGCATGTCGGCTAGCGCGACGAACTGATAGCCTTCCTCCGTCAGGCGCCGGATGGCCGTATCAAGGAATTCGGGCGTGATTTCCAGATGCGCATTGGGATCGAAGCTCTGCGGTGTCTTCGGCCGGACATGATGCAGCGTGAAGATCGCCCCCATGCCGCGCGCCGAGGCCATCAGCCCGACCCGTTCGGCCAGGTGCGCGAACTCCAGCCCGCCCGTGATGACGGCGCGCTTCAGCCTTTGTCGCATGGCATTTCGGATCGGCATGTCGTTTCGGTCTTTCCGCGTCATTTCGAGCGGTCGTTATCGCACCGGGCCGGTATCCGAGTGGTTAACAGGGGCTTTCCTGCGACGCACCGGCGGGGCGCGACCCGGCTGGAAGGTGAGAAGGCGAACCACCTCCATGGCGATGTCGAGAAGGGTGTCGAACATGTCTTTATGCTCCATGCGTTGAATGTGCATGGATTGTCCGCCCGCTTGCCTGTCAGCCTCAAACGAGTTTATCGTCGATTTCGAATGACTTGAGGTTATGCAATGAAGCGCGGACGGCTGCCCCTGACGGCATTGCGGAGTTTCGAGGCGGCGGGGCGGCTCGGAAGCTTCACGCTTGCGGCCGATGAGCTTGCCGTCTCGCAGGCCGCCGTCAGCCGGCAGGTCAAGGAACTGGAGGCGGAACTGGGCAAGCCGCTTTTCGAGCGCCGCCACCGCAGCGTGCGCCTGACGGCGGCGGGCCGCAGCCTGCTCGACGTGCTCTCCCGCTCCTTCGATGCCATGGACGCGAGCCTTTCGGAAATCCGCGGCCGACGCTGTGGAGGGCTCCTGGAAATCAGCGCCGAGCCATCCTTTGCGGCCTGCTGGCTGGTCTCGCATCTGGAGGATTTCCGCGCGGGGCACCCCGAGATCGACGTCGCCGTCGATTCCGACATGCGCCTCATCGAATTTCGCACCCACGAGGCGGAAATCGCCATCCGCCATGGCATGGATGCGAAGGCCTGGCCGCGTACGGAAGCCGATCCTGTGGTCGAGGTCGATCTGGTGCCGGTGATCGCGCCGGCGCTTCTCGCATCCGGCCCGCCGTTGCGGAAACCCGCCGATCTTCTGGCGCATACCCTGTTGCACGAGGAGAACCGCAGCGTCTGGGAGCGCTGGTTCGCTGCCGCCGGCGTGGAGGGCGCGCCGCTTGGCCGCGCGCAGATCTTCGCGGAAGGAAACCTGGTGCTTCAGGCCGTGCTGCGCGGCCACGGCGTCGCGCTGGTCGATCGCTTCCTGGCCGCCGAAGACATCGCCGCCGGCCGGATCGTGCAGCCCTTCGACCTGTCGATCCGCCACGGCACCTACTGGCTTGTTGCGCGCAGCTTCAAGCGCCTCTCACCGGAAGCCCGCGCCTTCCGGCAGTGGTTGTTGCAGAGGATTGCTGCGTCGGGCGAAACGTGATGGCGCTGCCGACCAGGCCTGAAAAAATCAGGCCTTCGTCCCGCCCACCGTGATCTGGTCCATGCGCAGATGCGGCTGGCCGACGCCGACCGGCACCCACTGGCCGGCCTTGCCGCAATTGCCGATACCGGTGTCGAGCTTGGTGTCGTTGCCGATCATCGAAACGCGGCGCATGGCGTCGGGTCCGTTGCCGATCAGCATGGCGCCCTTGACCGGCGCCGTCACCTTGCCGTTCTCGATGAGGTAGGCCTCGGTGCAGCCGAAGACGAACTTGCCCGAGGTGATGTCCACCTGTCCGCCGCCGAAGGAAACGGCGTAGATGCCGTTCTTGACGGAAGCGATGATCTCGTCGGGCGTCTTGTCTCCGGACAGCATGTAGGTGTTGGTCATGCGCGGCATCGGGCGGTAGGCATAACCCTGGCGGCGGCCGTTGCCGGTCGCCTTCATGCCCATCAGCCGGGCATTCTGCCGATCCTGCATGTAGCCCACGAGCTTGCCGTCCTCGATCAGCACGTTGTAGGCCGAGGGCGTGCCCTCGTCGTCGACGGTGATCGAGCCGCGGCGGTTGTCGATGGTGCCGTCATCGACGACCGTGACGCCTTTGGCGGCGACCTGCTCGCCCATCAGACCGGCGAAGGCGGAGGTCTTCTTGCGGTTGAAATCGCCCTCCAGCCCGTGGCCGACGGCCTCATGCAGCATCACGCCCGGCCAGCCGTTGGCGAGCACGACATCCATCGTGCCGGCCGGGGCCTCGACGGCCTCCAGATTGACGAGCGCCTGGCGCAGCGCCTCGTCGGCGCCGGCATGCCAGCTTTCCTCGGTCAGGAAGGCATCGAAGGTGGTGCGACCGCCGGTGCCGAAGCTGCCGGTCTCCTGCCGGTCGCCGTCACCCACCACGACGGAAATGTTGATGCGCGTCATCGGGCGCACATCGCTGACGCGATGGCCGTCCGCGCGCAGGATGTTGACGACCTGCCAGCTTGCCGCAACCGAGGCCGTGACCTGCCGCACCTTCGGGTCCTTGGCGCGCAGATAGGCGTCGATCTCGGTCAGGAGCGCCACCTTCTCCTCGAAGGTCGGCGCGCCGATAGGATTGTCGGGGCTGTAGAGCTGCCGGTTGGTGCCCTGCGGTGCGGCGGCGTAATCGCCGGAATAGCCGCGCGCGACGGCACCGGCGGCATCGGCCGCGCGTTTCAGCGCCGACAGGCTCATCTCGCCGGAATGGGCATAGCCGACGGCTTCGCCGGCCACGGCGCGCAATCCGAAACCCTGGTCGGTGTTGAAGCTGCCGCCCTTCAAACGGCCATTGTCGAAGGACAAGGATTCGGCCTGGGCATGCTCGATGAACAGCTCGCCGTCATCGGCGCCCTTGAGCGTTTCCCGCAGAACGGCCTGCACGGTCGCCTCGTCGGCATCGAAGAGGGAGAGAAGGTCGGTATTCATGGCGGGCTCCGCAAGCAATGGTGGACGGGGCTCATGTAAGTTCCCCGGCGGCGGGCGGCAAGCCCGCGGCGGAAGGCTTACGGCAGCGCGTCGTAGCCTTCGCCGAAGCCCTTGAGGTCGACCGGGATGCCGATGCCTTCTTCGGGAGACTGGAAGACGATGAAGGTCGCCGTCGCACCGGAACGAAAGGTTTTCAGCAGTTCGTCTTCCAGCACCACCTCGGCATAGCAGCCATCGGCGAAGCAGCGCACGAAATAGGCGCGGCCGATATCCTTGCCGTCGACATTGAGGCCGAGGCCGTTGGGCAGCAGCACACCGAGCGGGGCGAGGACGCGCAGGATCTTCGCCTTGCGGTCGGCCGTCTTGAGCACGACGACGGAAAGGCCGAGCTCCGGCCGGTCCTCTGCCAGCACGTTCTGCATGAGAGCGCACTGCTCGCCGGATGCGCCGGCCGGCTGGTCGCAGACGATCGACCAGGCGCCATGGTTGGATTTCACCGTTCCGGGCTGCTGCGCTGCGGAGAGGGAAGGGAGTGCCGTGGCGCCGAGCGCGAAGACGGCAAGGCCGAACGCCGCCCGTGACAGCCGGGAGAGGGGAGTGAAACCCATGAAAACCTCGGAATCTCGAATCAGTCGGGCTATCTTTGAATAGCCGGCGGCGAAATGAAAAGCCCCGGCCGCTGCTTTCCGATTGATTGAAGGCGGAAATTGGACGCGATCGCGCAGTTTCGTGCCATACGCCACTCTTTATTTAATAGGGAGTGTCTGCTGCCCCAAGCTTCGTACGGTCGGACCGGCCGAAGCAGGCTCGCCGCTGCCAAACCTTTCATGCTATAGACAAATGTGAAGAAACTGTGGGGAGTGGCCCCATGTCTTTGCGTTTGCGCAAAAATGCCGCACGGGGGCATCCCCATGGCGGTTGCGGCGGACATGAAACTATGATTTTAAGCACTCAGTATAGCAGGGATTCTGCGCGTCTGTTTGATCCCGATCAAACGCCTTGGGGAGATACGTTGTGAAAAACAAAGCTTTTGCAGGTCTGGCCGCTCTCGGCTGTCTGCTCTTTGCTTCGACCGCCTTCGCTGATCAGCCGTTCGACTGGCAGAAGGGCCTTCAGCCCGCCGCGACTCCGATCATGGAGGAAATTCGCTGGTTCGAGCAGTACACATTGTGGTTCATCGTTCCGATCACCCTGTTCGTTCTCCTCCTGCTCATCGTCGTCGTCGTCAAGTTCCGCGAAAGCAAGAACCCGGTGCCGTCCAAGACCAGCCACAACACGGCCATCGAGGTGCTGTGGACGCTCGGCCCGGTCGTCATTCTCCTGTTCCTCGCCGTTCCCTCCTTCCAGCTCTTGACCAAGCAGCTCGCTCCCACGGAAGAGCCGGAACTGACCATCAAGGCCACGGGTTTCCAGTGGTATTGGGGTTACGAGTACCAGGTCGGCGACAACCCGGTCTCCTTCGACAGCCTGCTTCTGCATGACAACGACCGCGCGGCCGCCGGCAAGGAAGACAAGTCCGTCTATCCGCGCCTCCTGGCCGTCGACAACGAAGTCGTCGTTCCCGTCGGCAAGCATGTCCGTCTGCTCGTCACCGCCGGCGACGTGATCCACGCTTTCGCCATGCCGTCCTTCGGCGTGAAGATCGACGCCGTGCCGGGCCGCATGAACGAGACCTGGTTCAAGGCCGAGCGCGAAGGCCTGTTCTACGGCCAGTGTTCCGAGCTCTGCGGCAAGGACCACGCGTTCATGCCGATCGCCATCCGCGTCGTCTCGCAGGAAAAGTTCGATACCTGGCTTGCTGCCGCCGCGACGAATGTCGGCGAGGCAAACAAGGCCCTGATGGCGTCTGTCGACGGTGCGGCCAAGTCCGTAGACGTCGCCCAGAACGCCGCGCAGTAATACCTAGGGAGTCAGATCCATGGCCGGAACATCCGCTGCCCACGGCGATCACCACGATCACCACGAACACAAGCCGCTTACTTTCTTCCAGCGTTGGTTCCTGTCGACCAACCACAAGGATATCGGCACCCTCTACCTCATCTTCGCGATCTGTGCGGGCATCATCGGCGGCACGCTGTCGATCTTCATGCGCATGGAGCTTCAGGAGCCGGGCATCCAGATATTCCACGGTCTGGCGCAGATGGTCTACGGCTTCGAGGGCGACGCTGCCATCGATGGCGGCAAGCACATGTTCAACGTCTTCACGACGGCGCACGCGCTCATCATGATCTTCTTCATGGTCATGCCCGCGCTGATCGGCGGCTTCGCCAACTGGATGGTTCCGATCATGATCGGCGCGCCGGACATGGCGTTCCCGCGCATGAACAACATCTCCTTCTGGCTCATCATCCCGGCCTTCCTGCTGGTGCTGCTTTCGATGTTCGTCGAAGGCCCGGCGGGTGCCTATGGCGCAGGCGGCGGCTGGACGATCTATCCGCCGTTCTCGACGGCCGGCCAGCCCGGTCCCGCGATGGACCTGGTGATCCTCGGCCTGCACATTGCCGGCGCGTCCTCGATCCTCGGTGCGATCAACTTCATCACCACGATCCTGAACATGCGCGCTCCCGGCATGACGCTGCACAAGATGCCGCTCTTCGCCTGGTCGGTTCTGATCACCGCTTTCCTGCTCCTGCTTTCGCTGCCGGTTCTGGCAGGCGGCATCACCATGCTGCTGACCGACCGCAACTTCGGCACGGCCTTCTTCGCGCCGGAAAACGGCGGTGACCCGATCCTCTTCCAGCACCTGTTCTGGTTCTTCGGCCACCCGGAAGTGTACATCCTGATCCTGCCCGGTTTCGGCATCATCAGCCACATCGTGTCCACCTTCTCGCGCAAGCCGATCTTCGGCTACCTCGGCATGGCCTATGCCATGGTCGCCATCGGCGCCGTCGGCTTCGTCGTGTGGGCGCACCACATGTACACGGTCGGCATGTCGCTCGACACGCAGCGCTACTTCGTGTTCGCCACGATGGTCATCGCCATCCCGACGGGCATCAAGATCTTCTCGTGGATCGCGACGATGTGGGGCGGCTCGATCCGCTTCACGACCCCGATGGTCTGGGCGATCGGCTTCATCTTCCTGTTCACCGTCGGCGGCGTCACGGGCGTCCAGCTCGCCAATGCCGGCCTCGACCGTGCCCTGCACGACACCTACTACGTGGTTGCGCACTTCCACTACGTTCTGTCGCTGGGCGCCGTCTTCGCCATCTTCGCAGCCTGGTACTACTGGTTCCCGAAGATGAGCGGCTACATGTACTCCGAGTTCATCGGCAAGCTGCACTTCTGGGTCATGTTCATCGGCGTGAACCTGGTGTTCTTCCCGCAGCACTTCCTCGGCCTCGCCGGCATGCCGCGCCGCTACATCGACTACCCGGATGCCTTTGCGGGCTGGAACGCGGTGTCGTCCTACGGCTCGTATATCGCAGGCGTCGGCGTGCTGATCTTCCTCTTCGGCGTCTTCGAAGCCTTCGCCAAGAAGCGCGTCGCCGGCGACAACCCGTGGGGCGAGGGTGCCAACACCCTGGAATGGCAGCTGTCTTCGCCGCCGCCGTTCCACCAGTGGGAACAGCTCCCGCGCATCAAGTAAGGTCTTGAGATCGGGGCCGCCGGCAACGGCGGCTCCGCCACTAGAAAAGGTCGAATGAATCGGCCGATAGCGACGGAAACATCATGGCGGTCATCGAGCATCACGAAACGGTTCCGGGCGGCGGAGAGGTCTACCTCTCCGAAGCGTCGCCGCGTGATTTCTTCGAGCTCCTGAAGCCGCGCGTCATGTCGCTCGTCGTCTTCACGGCCTTTGCCGGCCTCGTCCTTGCGCCCGGCTCGATCAATCCGGTCATCGGCGCCATCGCGATCCTCTGTATCGCCGTGGGCGCCGGTGCATCCGGTGCCCTCAACATGTGGTACGACGCCGATATCGATGCGGTCATGACCCGCACCGCGCAGCGCCCCATTCCGTCCGGCCGTATCCGGCCCGAAGAAGCGCTCGCCTTCGGCCTGACGCTCTCGGCCTTCTCGGTCGGTATCCTGGGCCTGGTGGTCAACTGGCTTGCCGCCGGCCTGCTCGCCTTCACCATCTTCTTCTATGCCGTCATCTACACGATGTGGCTCAAGCGCTCGACGCCGCAGAACATCGTCATCGGCGGTGCGGCCGGCGCCTTCCCGCCCATGATTGGCTGGGCCTGCGTCACCGGCGGCGTGTCGGTCGAGAGCGTCGTGCTCTTCCTCATCACCTTCCTCTGGACGCCGGCGCATTTCTGGGCGCTCGCGCTGTTCAAGATGCGCGACTACGAGGCCGTCGGCGTGCCGATGCTGCCCAACGTATCAGGCGAGGCGACGACGAAGGTGCAGATCCTGATCTACGCCGTGCTCACCGCCGTGATCGCCGTCGTTCCGACCTTCCTCGGTTTCGCCAGCCTCGGCTACGGTCTCTTTGCCGCAGCGCTTGGCCTCGGCTTCGTGTGGTATTCCATCGGCGTGTTGCGCATGCCGGAGGGTGACAGCGCGATGGTGCCGGCCAAGAAGCTCTTCGCCTTCTCCATCGTCTACCTATTCGCCGTGTTCTCCGGCCTCATGCTCGACCACCTGATCGCGTCGTTTGGATGGGTGCTGTAATGGAAACCGTAAAGCTCACCGATAGCCAGAAGAAGGCCCGCCGCGGCCGCAACCTCGCGCTCGGCGCGGTTCTTCTCGGCCTCGTCGCCCTGTTCTACATCGTCACGCTGATCAAGTTCGGCGGCGGAATGGCGGGCTGACCATGAGCGAACCGAAGAGGACCGAAAAGAGCAGGATGGGCAACGGCGCCGTCGTCGCCATGTGCTGTTCCTTCGTCATCGGCATGGGCGCCATGGCCTATGCGGCGGTGCCGCTCTACGAGATGTTCTGCAAGGTCACCGGTTACGGCGGCACGACGCAGCGCGTCGAGCAGGCCTCCGACGTCGTTCTCGACCAGACGATCAAGGTGCGTTTCGACGCGAACGTCGCGCCCGGCCTGCCCTGGACCTTCACGCCGGTCCAGCGCGAGGTCGAGCTGAAGATCGGCGAGACCGTGCAAATCTTCTACAAGGCCCGCAACAATGCTTCCAGGCCGACGACCGGGCAGGCGACGTTCAACGTCACGCCCGAGGCGACCGGGGCCTATTTCAACAAGGTCCAGTGCTTCTGCTTCACTGAGACAACGCTGAAGCCCGGTGAGGAAATGGAAATGCCCGTCGTCTTCTTCGTCGATCCTGAGATCGTCAAGCCGGTGGAGACCAAGGGCGTCCACACGATCACGCTGTCCTACACCTTCTTTCCGCGAGAGGCGTTGAAGCCGGTGGCTGCGGCTGCGGACGTGAAGGCGGACGACGCAAATAACCTTTGAAAGACATGCGTTTCCGGCTATGCCGGAAACGGAACGCGATACATTCGGGGATAAGTCAAATGGCCGATGCGCATCAGAAGAAACACGACTACCACATCATCGACCCCAGCCCGTGGCCGCTGCTCGCATCCATCGGCGCCTTCGTCCTGGCGTTCGGCGGCATCGGTTACATGCGCTACCTGTCGGGCGGCGCATTCCACCTGTTCGGCCTGAACTTCGCCACGCCGTGGGTCTTCTACATCGGCCTGCTGATCACGCTCTATACCATGTATGCCTGGTGGGCCGACACGGTGAAGGAAGCGCATGAGGGGCACCATACCCGCGTTGTGTCGCTGCACCTGCGCTACGGCATGATCATGTTCATCGCTTCGGAAGTGATGTTCTTCGTCGCCTGGTTCTGGGCCTTCTTCGATGCCAGCCTCTTCCCCGGCGAAGCCATCCAGGCCGCCCGCGCGGAATATACCGGTGGCGTCTGGCCGCCGAAGGGCATCGAGGTTCTCGACCCCTGGCACCTGCCGCTCTACAACACCGTCATCCTGCTGCTGTCGGGCACCTGCGTGACCTGGGCGCACCACGCCCTGCTGCACAATGACCGTAAAGGCCTGATCAACGGCCTGGCGCTTACCGTTGCGCTTGGCGTGCTGTTCTCCTTCGTGCAGGCTTACGAATACGCCCATGCGCCGTTCGCCTTCAAGGATTCCATCTACGGCGCGACCTTCTTCATGGCGACCGGCTTCCACGGTTTCCACGTCCTGGTCGGCACGATCTTCCTGATCGTCTGCCTCATCCGCGCCATGCGCGGCGACTTCACCCCGAAGCAGCATTTCGGCTTCGAGGCCGCCGCCTGGTACTGGCACTTCGTGGACGTCGTCTGGCTGTTCCTCTTCTTCTCCATCTACATCTGGGGCGGCTGGGGCGCACCGATCGCGCATATGTAAGCGCGACGACGAACAGACCTTCGAAACGGCCGCAGCGATGCGGCCGTTTTGCGTTGCGCCCTTTGTCGCGGACTTTCGATTGGACGGAGGCGGTGGCGGCGATATAGAACCGTTGTGACCGGCCGGCGGTTTCCGCACGGCGGCGAGAGACGGAAGCGATCATGGACGAAGACAAGGCACTCTACCCACCTGTGGACCCCTTCAAGGCGGGTGCGCTGGGCTGCTGCCCGCGCTGCGGCCAGGGCAAGCTCTTCGACGGGCTGCTCAAGGTGAAGCCGGCTTGCGCCAATTGCGGCCTCGATTATTCCTTCGCCGATTCGGGCGATGGGCCGGTCGTCTTCGTCATTCTGATCGTCGGCTTCATCGTGGTGGGCGCGGCACTGTGGACGGAGGTGAACATCAATCCGCCGCTCTGGGTGCATTTCTCGCTGTGGATCCCGCTCGTGATCGTGCTCGGCCTTGCGGTGACCCGTATCCTCAAGGGACTGCTCATCGCGCTGCAGTACCGCAACCATGCCCGCCCGGGTGAAATCGACCGTGGCTGAAGTGCCCGCGCATCCCGCGCCGCGGTCCGGCAAGGGCAGGGCGATCCTGACGGGCATCGCTTTCATGGCGGCGCTTGCCATCCTCCTGTCCCTTGGGACCTGGCAGGTCGAGCGCCTCCAGTGGAAGGAGAGGCTGCTCGCCGATATCGCGGAACGCCGCGTCGCGCCGCCTGTGACGCTCGGCGAGATCGAGGCGATGGCCGCGCGCGGCGAGGATATCGAATACCGCCCCGTCACCGTCACGGGCGTTTTCGCCAACAATCGCGAGCGGCATTTCTTTGCGACCTGGCGTGGCCAGACCGGCTATTACGTCTATACACCGCTCCAGCTGGCCGATGGCCGGTTCCTCTTCGTCAACCGCGGTTTCGTGCCCTACGAGGCGAAGGAACCGGAAATGCGCAAGCAGGGGCAACTGACCGGCGAGCAGACGGTGACGGGCCTTGCCCGCGCCCGCCTTGCCGAAAAGCCGTCGGCCATCGTGCCGGAAAACGACCTCGCCAAAAACATCTTCTACTGGAAGGATCTCGACGCGATGGCCGCCAGCACCGGCATCGCGGCCGACAGGCTGGTCCCGTTCTTCATCGATGCCGGCGATGCACCCAATCCGAAAGGCCTGCCGATCGGCGCCGTCACGCAGTTCGACCTGCCGAACAATCACCTGCAATATGCCCTGACATGGTATGGACTTGCCGCCGCGCTGGTGGGTGTGATGCTCTATGCGCGCTTCCGGCGAAAAGGTGATCGCCCGGAGGCCTGACCCAGGCCGGGCGCGGGAACGAAAGGACAAGCGCATGCAGATCCTCGCAAGCCTCCTCGTGGCGCTCGTCGCCCTCGAGCACATCTATATCCTCGTGCTCGAAATGTTTCTCTGGACGACGCCGCGGGGCCTGAAGGCCTTCGGCATGACGCCGGCGCAGGCCGAAGCGACGAAGACGCTCGCGGCCAATCAGGGCCTCTACAACGGCTTCCTCGCCGCCGGCCTTGTCTGGTCGTTGCTTCACCCCGATCCCGATGCCGCATTCCAGCTCAAGCTGTTTTTCCTTGGCTGTGTGGTGTTGGCCGGCCTATATGGGGGCGCAACGGCCTCACGGAAAATTTTCGTCATCCAGGCGCTTCCTGCGGCCATCGCCCTTGTTGCCGTCCTCATTGCCGGATAACCGATACGCATGACCGAGAACCGACCGGACTTGACCATCAGGCTTTGCGGCCCACGCGGCTTCTGCGCGGGTGTGGACCGCGCCATCCAGATCGTCGTGCTGGCGCTGAAGGCCTATGGCGCGCCCGTCTATGTGCGCCACGAGATCGTGCACAACCGCTATGTCGTGGAAGGCCTGGAAGCCAAGGGCGCGATCTTCGTGGAGGAACTCGACGAAATCCCGGCGGAACACCGCCAGCAGCCCGTGGTGTTTTCCGCCCATGGCGTGCCGAAATCCGTGCCGGCGGATGCCGAGGCGCGCAACCTCTTCTATCTCGATGCCACGTGTCCGCTCGTCTCCAAGGTCCACAAGCAGGCCATGCGCCACCAGCGCCTCGGCCGCCATGTCGTGCTGATTGGCCATGCCGGCCACCCGGAGGTCATCGGCACGATGGGCCAGCTGCCGGAAGGCACGGTCGATCTGATCGAGACGGTAGAGGACGCTGACCGCTACACCCCGCCCGATCCTGATAATCTCGGCTTCGTCACCCAGACCACGCTCTCGGTCGATGACACGGCCGGCGTCATCAAGCGCCTGCACGAGCGTTTCCCTAACCTCACGGCACCCGCCGCCGATTCGATCTGCTACGCCACCACCAACCGGCAGGAAGCGGTAAAGCAGGCCGCGCCCGGCTGCGATCTCTTCCTCATCGTCGGCGCGCCGAACTCGTCGAACTCCAAGCGCCTCGTCGAAGTGGCGCTGAGGGCAGGGGCGACGAAGTCCGTGCTCGTCCAGCGCGCCTCCGAGATCGACTGGGAGACGATCGGCGATATCCGCACGGTCGGCCTGTCGGCCGGCGCGTCCGCGCCCGAGGTCATCGTCAACGAGATCATCGAGGCGTTTCGCGCGCGCTACAATGCGGTCGTGGAACTTGCCGATACGGTCGAGGAAAACGAACACTTCCTCGTCAACCGCGAACTGCGCGCCATCGAACTCACCACCGCCGACATGGCCTTCGTCAATGGAGAATAAGGCTGGGATGGTATACGTCCCGGTTTCTCCTTCGTCTTTCCTTCAAGCCTGAGACCCGCCGTGGCCGTCTATACCGATATCACCGAAGACGATCTCTCCAGCTTCCTGACCGCCTATGATGCCGGCACGCTCCTGTCCTACAAGGGCATCGCGGAGGGCGTGGAGAATTCCAACTTCCTGCTGCACACCACCAAGGGCCCTTTCATCCTGACGCTTTACGAAAAGCGCGTGGATCGTAATGACCTGCCGTTCTTCCTCGGCCTGATGCACCACCTTGCGGAGCGCGGGCTGTCCTGCCCGCTGCCGCTGCCCCGCAAGGACGGCGCGCTGCTCGGGGAATTGTCCGGCCGTCCGGCCGCGATGATCTCGTTCCTGGAGGGCATGTGGCTGCGCAAGCCGTCCGCTCGCCATTGCCGGGAAGTCGGCATAGCGCTGGCGAAGATGCATCTCGCTGGCGACGGGTTCCAGATCAGGCGCGAGAACGCGCTTTCGGTCGAAGGGTGGCGGCCACTGTGGGAAAAATCCGCCGCGCGGGCCGATGAGGTCGAAGCCGGGCTTCAGAAGGAAATCGGCCAGGAACTGCACTATCTGGAGGCGCACTGGCCGGGCAACCTTCCGGAAGGCGTCATTCACGCCGATCTGTTTCCCGACAACGTGTTCTTCATCGGCGACGATCTTTCCGGCCTGATCGACTTCTATTTCGCCTGCAACGATTATCTCGCCTACGATGTCGCGATCTGCCTGAACGCCTGGTGCTTCGAGAAGGACGGCGCCTACAATCTCACCAAGGGCATGGCGCTGCTTACCGGCTACGAGAGCGTGCGCCCGCTCTGCGACGACGAGGCCGCGGCGCTGCCGCTGCTCGCGCGCGGATCGGCGATGCGCTTCTTCCTGACGCGGCTCTACGACTGGTTGATGACGCCGGCCGGCGCCCTTGTGGTGAAGAAGGACCCGCTGGAATATCTGCGCAAGCTGCGCTTCCACCGCGCGGTCGAAAACCCGGTCGAATACGGTCTTTCCCGATGAAGCATGTCGATATTTTCACGGACGGCGCCTGTTCGGGCAATCCGGGCCCCGGCGGCTGGGGCGCGGTGCTGCGCTATGGCGAGGTCGAGAAGGAGTTGAACGGCGGCGAGCCGCAGACCACCAACAACCGCATGGAACTGATGGCTGCCACCAATGCGCTGACCGCGCTGAAGACACCCTGCGAAGTCGATCTCTATACCGACTCGAAATATGTCATGGACGGCATTTCGAAGTGGATCTTCGGCTGGAAGAAGAACGGCTGGAAGACCGCCGACAAGAAGCCGGTGAAAAACGGCGATCTCTGGCAGGCGCTGGATGCCGCACGCCTGCGCCACAAGGTCGAGTGGCACTGGGTGAAGGGTCATGCCGGCCACCCGGAAAACGAACGCGCCGACGAACTCGCCCGCAAGGGCATGGCGCCGTTCAAGAAGGGTTGAACGCGCAGCTTTCGCGTGTTTTTGCATCGCAAAGAAAGAAGCCCGCCCGGTTTCCCGGACGGGCTTCTTTTTACCGCTGATCGATCGGCCTATTCGGCCGGGCTCGGCACCGGCTCGCGCACGCGGTTCGTGATCGAGAAGGCGAGGATCGCCGAGAGCAGCAGAAACGCGCCGACGATGAACATCGGCAGTTCGTAGACGCCGGTGGCATCCTTGACGCGGCCGGTGATGTAGGGCGCGGCGAAGCCGGCGACATTGCCGATCGTGTTGATGAGCGCGATGCCGGCGGCAGCGGCGGGCCCGCTGAGGAAGCGCGACGGAATGGCCCAGAAATTCGGCAGGGCGGAGAAGATCGCGCAGGCCGTGATGGTGATCATGAGGATCGTCGCTTCCGGCGAGTTCATGTAGAGGGCGGCCGGAATGCTGGCGGCGCCGACGAGTGCCGGGATGCCGATGTGCCAGGCGCGTACGCCCCGCTTGGCCGCGTCACGGCTCCAGAAGTAGAGCGCCACGGCGGCCGGCAGATAGGGGATCGCCGTTACGAGGCCCTTGTCGAACACGTCGAATTTGGTGGCGAACTTGGTTTCGAAGCCGGCGATGATGGTCGGCAGGAAGAAGGCAAGCGCATAAAGGCCGTAGACGAGCCCGAAATAGATCACGGAAAGCAGCCAGACGCGGCCGTCGGTGAGGGCGAGGCCCGTCATGCGGCCATGCGCGTTCTGCTTGACCTTTTCTTCCTGCGCCAGTGCGCCGTTCAGCCAGTCCTTCTCGTCCTTCGTCAGCCATTTCGCGTCGTTCGGCGTATCGGGCAGGTAGTACCACGTGACGATGCCGACGATGATGGCCGGAACCGCCACGCCGAAGAACATGATGCGCCAGCCTGCGAGGCCGAAGGCGCCGTGCATGTCGATGAGCAGGGCGGCCAGCGGCGCGCCGACGACGATCGTCAGCGGCTGGGCGAGATAGAAGAGCGCGAGGATCTTGTTGCGGTGGCGCGAGGGAACCCACATCGACAGGAAGAGAATGGCGCCCGGGAAGAAGCCGGCCTCGGCGACGCCGAGCAGGAAGCGGAGAATGTAGAGTTCCGTGGCGCTGGACACCCAGGTGAACAGCAGGGCGACGATGCCCCATGTCACCATGATGCGCGCCAGCCAGCGGCGGGCGCCGTATTTGTGAAGCGCGAGATTGCTCGGCACTTCAAGGATGATGTAGCCGAAGAAGAAGATGCCCGCGGCAAAGCCGAACTGGGCGGCCGTCAGCGCGAGATCCGTCGTCATTCCGTTCGGACCGGCAAACGAGATCGCGGTGCGGTCAAGGAAGTTGATGAAGAACATCAGGGCGATGAACGGCACCAGCCGCTTTGCCACTTTCGAAATGGCAGACTTTTCGGTCTGTGAAATTTCCTGAGATGCTGTAGCCATGAGGCCCCTCCCGTGTGCGTTGTCGGATGCAAGGGGGACGGGGAAAAATCCAGGTACTGCGCGTCCCACCCTGGTTTTCCGTGCGAAGGTTTGTTCCTCCCCCTCCGCAATACCCTCATCCCTACGGGGGATGACTTATGGCCACAATCGATTTATTCTCGTTAAGCTGTGATTTCAGATCACAGGTATAACGAGATAAGGAGCCGTTTGGCTTGCGTCCTTTGCCGTCACTCAACGCCCTGAAGGTCTTCGAGGCCGTGGCGCGCCATCGCTCCATGACGCGTGCCGCGGAGGAGCTTTGCGTCACGCACGGCGCGGTGAGCCGTCATATTCGCTCACTGGAAGAGACGCTCGGCGTGCTGCTTCTGTCGCGCGGCGCACGCACCAGCGAGCCGACGATGGAAGGCGCGCGCCTCGCGGAAGGCCTGGCGAGCGCCTTCGCCCTCATCGAGACGAGCATCGAGCGGGTCAGGCCCGGGCCACTGACGCTGTCCTGCTCGTCCTCCATCATGATGGAGTGGATCATTCCACGCATCGGGCGGTTTCACGCGCGCCATCCCCATGTCGAGGTCCAGTTCAACATGAACTACGACCGCATCGATTTCATGCGCGACAAGATCAGCATCGCCATCCGCGCCAGCGTCATCGAACCGCCGCCCGGTGCGGTGATCCGCGATCTCGGTGCCGAGGAGATCGGGCCCGTCTGCGCGCCCTCCTATCTCGCGCAATATCCGATTTCCGACCCGGCGGATCTTGTCGATGCCGCGCTCCTGGGAACGCGCACGCGCGCCCAGGCCTTCGCCGAGTGGCAGGCGGCGGCGGGCTGCGAGGCGCTTGCGCTGGAGCCGCGCTCCAGCTTCGCGCATTTCTATCTGCTGATTCAGGCGGCGATCTTCGGCCTCGGCGTGGCCATGGTGCCGCAGATGCTCGTTGCCGATCACATCGCCTCGAAAAGGCTCGTGGCGCCGCTCGGCTTCTGCCAGGGGCCACGCCGGCTGGTGCTGTGGATCGCCCCGCATCTCGCCGGGCATCCCGATACGCTGGCGCTCGAGCGATGGCTCATCCGCGAAATGCGGGTTCTGCCGCAAGGCTGATGCGGGCCACGGCGTCGGCTATGGCCCGCCCGATCAGATCAAAGCTGTTCGATCATGGCGGCGGCGGCTGACACCGTTGCCTGGCCGGGGCTTTCCTCGACGTTCAGCGTCTTCACCACGCCGTCTTCGACGAGCATCGAGTAACGCTTGGAGCGAACGCCGAGCGTGCCGGCGGAAAGGTCGATATCCATGCCCAGCGCCTTGGTGAAGGCAGCGTCCCAATCGGCGATGAAGCGCAGCTTGCCGGTGCCGCCCGTCGAGGTCGCCCAGGCGCCCATGACATGCTGGTCGTTGACGGCGACGACGACGATGTCATCGACGCCCTTGGCGAGGATCGCATCGCGGTTTTCCAGGTAGCCCGGCAGGTGGTTCAGCGAGCAGGTGGGGGTAAAGGCGCCCGGAACGGCGAAGAGCACGATGCGCTTGCCACCGAAAAGCTCGGCGGTCGAGACGTCGGCGGGACCGTCCGGCGTGCGCTCCTTGAGCTTGAGGTCGGGCAGCTTGTCTCCAACGGCAATGGTCACGGCGTCTCTCCTGTCTCTGTGATCGAAGCGGCCCGCAGGGGCCTGCCGCGGCACTATAGGGGAGGCTCATTCGATGGCAAGCGGGCTTTCCATCGTCCTCTTGCCGGCGCGCACCGTCAGCCGGATCGGGTCTTTCGCGAGATCGTAGACCTTCGGCTTGTTGAGCACGGGCACCTCCGCGACGAAGACATTGCCCTCGCGGCGCACGGGGCCGGCGGCGCCGAATTCGAAGGAGGACGAACCCGACAGGAAGACATCCGGCAGCGCGCCGTCGGCAGGCGCCTCGAAGCGTACGGAGATGCTCTTGTTGTCGGCGGCGAAGCGGCCGGAGAGCGGTTTGAAGCCGTCGCCCGCGCCATGCGGCAGGCTCGCCTCCGCATCGGCGATCGCGACTTCCTCCAGCGGATTGGCTAAAGCCTCGCCGCTGGCATCGGCCGTCAACTGCGCCTGCACGGGCACGCAGATCTCCTTGCAGACGCCGAGGAACACTGTCGCGGTGATCGCGCCATCGCCCGTTTTCGCATGGAGCGTCAGCGGCAGCCGCACGGGCGCATCGTAGCCCACGTAATGGGTTTCCTTGTCGCCCAGCCGGCGCGGGGCGGGGAAGCCGATGGATTTGAGTTCGGCGCCGCTGATGGAAACCGCAGGCGGGATGCCGCTGCCGCCCGGATCGCGCCAATAGGTCTTCCAGCCGTCATGCAGGCGAATGTCGAGCATGGCGCGCACTGTGCCGTCGGCCGCGCGCGGCAGCGTTACGAGGCGCACGTCGCCGCCCGGCGTCTCGAACCAGGGCGAGCTGGCGGAAAGCGCCGGGGATGCGGCGCAAAGCAGGAGGAAGGCTGCGACATTCAGGCGTTTCATGACGCACATTTAACGCCGGCCAAGGCGGCTTTCCAGCGGCAAACGCGCGCGTGGCGATCATAATAGCTTGATCGGCGCGAGCGCGGTTATGCGCCCGGCCCAAAAGAAGGCTTTTCATTTGGCGGCGAATTGGTAGGCTGGGTGCACTATGGCTATGTCGGTTCTGAAAAACAGACGCGAGCGCGGTTTCCTTGACGGTCAGTTCCTGATCGCCATGCCGGGTATGGCCGACGCGAATTTCGCCCGCACCGTGGTCTATATCTGCGCACATTCCGATGATGGCGCGATGGGCTTCGTCATCAACCGGCCGCAGCAGCTCAGCTTCTCGGACGTGCTGCTGCATCTGGAAATCGCCGACGAGGACGAGCTGATCCGCATGCCCGGCACCACGCGCGATTTCCCCATCCGCTGCGGCGGGCCGGTGGAGAGCGGTCGCGGCTTCGTGCTGCATTCCGACGACTACATGTCCGAATCGAGCATTCCCGTCAGCGACGATATTTGCCTCACGGCCACGCTCGATATCGTGCGCGCCATCTCGCACGGGCGAGGGCCACAGCGCGGACTGATGATGCTCGGCTACGCCGGCTGGGGCGCGGGACAGATCGAAAACGAAATCGGCGCGAATGGCTGGCTCACCTGCCCGGCGCAGGAAGAACTGATCTTCGACACCAATCTCGACAGCAAATACGAGCGGGCGCTCGCTCTCATGGGCATCACCCCCGCCATGCTGTCCACCGAGGCCGGCCACGCCTGAGCGACGTGGAATTTTAGCAGGACTGCGGGAACTACTTGCGAATAGCGCCGTTTGTAGAACGCGCCGCTGACGGCGTGTCTAACAAAGGGATTATCGCAATGGGCAGCACGAGCGACAAGATCAAGGGTACGGCAAACGAGCTGACCGGCAAGGCCAAGCAGGCCGCCGGCAAGGCCACGGACAATCCGAAGCTGCGCGCCGAAGGTGCCGCCCAGGAAGGCAAGGGCAAGGCCCAGAAGACCGTGGGCAAGGCCAAGGACGCCGTCAAGGGCGCGGTCGACCGCATGTAATCCGACGGGATGGCCGAGCCATTCCGCCATCGAATGAATGTATGCCCGTGCCGGTTTCCCGGCGCGGGCATTCTGTAGAACCCATTTTCCGGTATTGCCATGAAGCTCTTTACCTGCGCCACCTGCGGCCAGACGATTTATTTCGACAACCGGTTTTGTGTGCGCTGCGGCTCCGCGCTCGGCTTCCTGGCAGAGGACGTGACGCTCCATGCGCTGCTCCCGGCCGGAGAGGGGGTGTGGAACATAGCGGGGCGGGACGGTGCCTTCCGCTTCTGCGACAACGCCGCCCATGACGTCTGCAACTGGCTCGTGCCGGCGGATGGGCCGCATGCCTTCTGCGAAGCCTGCCGCCATAACCGCATCGTGCCCACTACCGATCCGCAGGGATTGGAACGCTGGCGGCGTATCGGCGCCGCACAGCGTCATCTGTTCTATTCCATCCTACGCTGGAACCTGCCGCGCCCGACGCGCGAAGACGACCCCGCCGGCGGCCTCGTCTTCGATTTCTTGGCCGACGAACTGGATGCGAACGGCAACGTCGTGAATGCGGCGATGACCGGCCATGAGGACGGCCTGATCAGCCTGCGGGCGGCGGAAGCCGACGATGCCGTGCGCGAAAGCGTGCGCGTTTCGATGGGCGAACCCTACCGCTCCCTGCTCGGCCATTTCCGCCACGAGATCGGTCATTTCTACTGGACGCAGCTCGTGCGCGACGATGCCCTGCTGGCGGAAGCGCGCCGCCTGTTCGGCGACGAGCGCGAGGACTATGCCGCCGCCCTCCAGCGCAATTATACGCAAGGCCCGCCGGCGGACTGGCAGCAGCGCTTCATCAGCACCTATGCCGCCGCGCATCCCGCCGAGGATTTCGCGGAATGCTGGGCGCATTTCTTCCATATCGTCGATACGCTGGAGACGGCCCGCAGCTTCGGCCTCAACACCGATCCGAAGGGGCACGAGGAACTGGAGGCCGAAGTGACCTTCGACCCCTACCGCGCCGCCAATGCCGGCCGCCTCGTCGAATCCTGGATCCCGCTCAGCGTCGCGCTGAATGCCATCCAGCGCTCGGTGGGACAGCCCGACAGCTACCCCTTCGTGCTGCCCCCGCCGGTTGTCGACAAGCTGGATTTCATCAACAGGCTGGTGAGAGGCAATAGGCAATAGAGAAGTTTCTCTCCCTATTGCCTAATTCCTACTGCCTAATTCCTCTCACGCCCTCTTCATCAGCGGGAAACGCTCCTTGAGCAGCCGCTGGACGGAATCGTAGCCGATCGGCGGGCCGAAGAGATAGCTCTGGCCGAACTCGCAACCCATATTGCCGAGCTCGATGGCATCCTCTTCGGACTCGATGCCTTCCGCGACAACCTGCATTTCCAGTTCGCGCGCCATCGAGATGACGGAACGCAGCAGCACGGTGCGCTTGTCCGAGCCGTCGCGCACCAGCGCCTTGTCGATCTTGATCGTGTCGAAGGGGAAGCGGGTCAGGTAGGACAGGGACGAATGGCCGGTTCCGAAATCGTCCAGCGCCAGGCCAAGGCCTAGGTCGCGCAGCTTGTTCAGGATCAGCCGCGCCTGTTCCGGGTTTTCCATAACGACGGATTCGGTGAGCTCCAGCTTGATCTTCTCGGGCTCGCAGCGCGTGCGGGCGAGCGCGGCGCGCACATCGTTGTAAAGCTCGTTGTTGAGAAGCTGCGAGCTGGAGAGATTGACGGAGACGAAGATCGGCAGCTCGCCGGTGTGCAACTGCCAGTCCATGAGGTCGCTCGCCGCCTTGTCGAAGGCGAAGAGGCCGAGCTGGCCGATGAGGTCCGACGCCTCGGCGATGGGAATGAACTCCGCCGGAGAAATATTGCCGCGCTTGGGGTGATCCCAGCGCATCAGCGCCTCGAAGCCGGCAATCTCCGCATCCTTGAGACGAACGATCGGCTGGTAGACGAGGGACAATTCCTTGCGCTCGATGGCGCGGCGCAGGTCCGTTTCGATCTGCAGGCGGTCCGCGCCGAAGGTGCGGAAGGCGGGGCGGAAGGGCTCGACGCGGTTGCCGCCGGCCTTCTTGGCCCGGTACATGGCAAGTTCGGCGTCGTTGAGAAGGCCCGCCGCATCCTCCTGCTGGTCGACCCAGGACACAAGGCCGATGGACGCCGTCAGGATGATTTCGCGCCCGCCGAAATTGATCGGGACCATGATCGCCTTGCTCACCGCATCCGCGAAATCCGCCACCTTGGCGGGATCGCGCTCCGACATCAGGATCAGGCCGAACTGGTCGCCGGAGAGGCGCGCCAGCGTGTCCTGCGGCCGCAGCAGGCGGCGGAGGCGCCGGGTCAGCGCAATCAGGATATTGTCGCCGGCGGCGATGCCGAGCGCATCGTTGACCTGCTTGTAGCGGTCGATGTCGATGGTCATCACCGTCGGGCGCACCGTATCCGAGCTTGACGTCAGCGACAGCATGGCCTGCAGGCGGTCGAGGAAGACCTGCCGGTTCGGCAGGCCCGTGAGGTTGTCGTGCAGCGCGTCCTGCAGCAGCCGGTCCACAGAGTTGCGCTGCTCGGTGATGTCGATGATCGTGCCCACACAGCGGATGATCTCGCCGTTGGCGCCCAGCACCGGCCGGGCGCGGATCGACAGCCAGTGGTAATGGCCGTCCTCGGCGCGCACGCGGAACTGATGGTTGAGCCGGCCCCGGCGATGCTCCAGCAGCACGTCGAGCGTGGCGCGGAAGCGGTCGCGGTCATCGGGATGAAGGCGCGGCAGCCAGTTGCGGGCGGGGCCGTGCATGACGCCGGGCGCAAGGCCGAGCTGGATGGAGATGTCGGGGATGGTCACGACGCGGTCGCGCGCCACGTCCCAGTCCCACACCGTATCGCCCGAGCCCGTCAGCGCCAGCGACTGGCGCTCGAGGTCGGAGAACAGGCCCTGGCTGTAGGCGCCGCCGGCAAAGGCGTGCTGCATGACCGTGAAGCCGATGAGCAGAACGATGAGCACGAGCCCACCGCCCAGCGCCGGCTGGATGATATCGTTGTTGAGCTGGCCGGTGACGGTGAGCCATGCGCCGAACAGCCAGACGAGGATCAGCGCCCAGGCCGGCACCAGCAGGATGGCACGGTCGTATCGGTTGAAGCCGAGATAGGCGATGAGCACGATACCCACCGTTCCCGTCAGCGCGAACGATAGACGTGCAATGCCGGCCGCGATCGGCGGATCGTAGATCGCCACGCCGAACAGCAGGCCGAGACCCAGGATCCAGGCGAGCGTCGCGTAGGAGAGATGCGCATGCCAGCGATTGAGGTTCAGATAGGTGAAGAGGAAGACGACGAGACCCGCGGCGAGGAACACCTCCGTTCCCGCGCGCCAGATGCGCTCGTCACCGGCGGTGATGCTGATGAGCTTGGACAGGAAGCCGAAATCAACGCAGATATAGCCGAGCACCGCCCAGGCCAGCGCCGCCGTTGCCGGAAGCATCGACGTGCCCTTCACCACGAAAAGGATCGTCAGGAAAACGGCGAGCAGGCCCGCGATGCCGAGCACGATGCCGCGATAGAGCGTGAAGGCGTTGACCGTGTCCTTGTAGGCATCCGGCGCCCAGAGATAGATCTGCGGCAGGTCGGGCGTGGCGAGCTCGGCGACGAAGGTCACCACGGAGCCGGGATCGAGCGTGATGCGGAAGACGTCCGCCTCGTCGCTCGGTTGGCGGTCCAGCGCGAAGCCCTGGCTCGGCGTAATCGAGATGATGCGCTTGGCGCCGAGGTCGGGCCAAAACAGCTTGGATTGCACGAGGCGGAAATGCGGGGCGACGATCAGGCGGTCGATCTGTTCGTCGGAAACGTTCGCGAGCGCGAAGACGGCCCAGTCGCCCTGGTGCGTGTCGGAGGTCGCGCGCACCTCGATGCGGCGCACGATGCCGTCGGTGCCGGGCGCGGTGGAAACCTGGAAGGCCTCGCCCCGGCCCGTATAGATCTCCGTCGTGGCGGTCAGGTCGAGGGCGGTATCGTCACGCGAGATCCGCACGGGCTCGACGGCAAACGCCTGCCCGGCGAGCGAGGCGAACAGCACCATCGCCGCCAGCAGGATGAAATATGAGGACCGGCTGGCACGCAGCGCGAGCGGCACGATTGAAGACGTCATTGAAAGCGCATTGTCCTTCGGTACTTGCCCAGTCCCGTCGCGCCCGGTGTCGCTCAGGGCCGCCTGTCGGCGGCCAGGAGCGAGAACATCACATGGTCGCGCCACTGCCCGTTTATCTTCAGATACTCCCGAAGGTAGCCTTCCCGCTGAAAGCCGGCCTTTTCAAGGAGGCGAATGCTTCTCGTATTGTCTGGAATACAGGCTGCCTCGATACGGTGCAACTGAAGGCTCGAAAAGATATAGGGAATGGCGAGCTTGAGCGCGCCGAACATGTGGCCCTTGCCGGCATGGCGCGCGCCCATCCAGTAGCCGATCATGCAGCACTGCGCCGCCCCGCGCCTGATATAGCCGACGGTCAGCCCGCCCAGCAGGGCATTGTCCTCGCGCGAAAAGACGAGCAGCGGAACGGCCTGGCCGGAGGAAAATTCCTGTTCATTGCGGATGACGCGGGCGCGAAAGGCGCTCTCGGTCAGTTCGTCGCCGCGCCATGTCGGCTCCCACGGCTCAAGAAACGCGCGGCTCTCCGAGCGCAGCGCATACCATTGCCGATAATCGTGGAAGCGGGGAAGGCGAAGAAGGTAGCCGTCGCCGGCAAGTTCGACCGTATCGGACTGCCGGGACAGAAACCGAAAAACCGACCTCGTCATGCAGCCCTCCGCGCGCGCCGGCTGGTGGCGCGCATTCGTCCGAGATTATGACGACAGCGTTACCGGCGTCAAATCCTGTTGGGAGGCCATTGGCTGCGAGACGGCCCGATTTGCCTTGCTATGCAAGATTCGCATGCCTGCGCTGAAAGCATGTGCATTTTAAGTAGGCACAGGAAAGGCTATATTTTCATCAACACAAAGGAGAGATGAACATGAACCTTTTCGCAAAGCTCAAGAAGAATGTAGCAGACCGCCGCGCCATCCGCGAACTCGGCGCTCTCGATGACCGCACCCTGCAGGACCTCGGCCTGACGCGCTCGAACATCCGCGCTGCCGTCAAGGGCGCAAGCGACATCATCTGATGCGGATTGCGGCAAGCGCCGCATCCCGTCGGACCGCCGGAACGCACCTCCAGGTTCCGGCCCATAACCCGCCCGCAAGGCGGGTTTTGTCGTTCTGGGCGCCCCATCAGAGGGGAGGCATGGCATGATCACGTGCTTCTGTGTGCCTCAGGCCGCTCAGCCGCCCGGCTTATCGAGCACGAAATAGGCGTAGCGCTCGTCATCGATGAGGTCGTCCTTGGGACGAAGCGAGATCGATACCGGCGTGAAGCCGGCGCGTTCGGCCCTCTGCCAGAAGTCGTCGATGCAATAGGTCGTCATGTTGGCGAGGTTCCGGCGGTAGCCCCATTGGCGGGACTTCGTCTTCCGGTCGGCCGTCTCGTATTTTATCTGGATGATCGCGGTCCCGCCGGGCCGCAGCACCCGGTTGGCGATGTCGAGGATGCGCTGGCCATGCTCCTGCGAGGGAAGCAGCTCGAAAACATAGGTGCAGAGAAAAACGTCCGCCGTGCCCGCCAAAGCGCCGGCCGCAGCCTCGGGATTGGACACGTCGGTCAGCACGGGTTGAAAGTTTTCCTGGCTCATGCTGCGCAGCACGGCGCCGCATTCGTCCAGCGTGGCCTGCGAGATGTCCACGCCGACGAAACTGGCTGTCACGGGCGCGAAATGCACCGCATTCGCGCCGCCGCCACACCCCCATTCGACGACACGCCCGACCGGCAGGCTGCGCCCCTGGAGCGTCAGGTGGTCGAGCATGAGCTTGAGATGCGGTTTTCCGAGTTCCAGCCAGACGCGCTCCGGCACACCTTCGCCGCCTTTCCAGTGGGAGTTGGAGTGGAAAGCCCGCTGGTTCACGTCGCTCCAGTATTTCTGGGCCTCGCGTGCACGGCTGCGCTCCGATTGCTGCACCGGCATGTGCTCGAGCAATGTATAGCCGGCGTATCGAAGCAGGTTTCTGGCGACTGCTCTCATCGACGTCTCCCCGTCGGGCGCGACAGACCCGGTTTGGGTACCATCGCTGCGATCGACGGGAAAGACCATCCACCGAAAGGAGGAGTGTCCGGTGGCTTTACGGCGTATGCGAGGTCTTCGAGGGGCCGCTAACTCGCGACCCGGTCGGGCACGCTGCCGCGCGCCAGCGAGCGCGTGATGTCGGCGGCCGGGACGAGGTGTTCCAGCGGGCCGATGGCCGAGATGGTCGGCACGGTATCGAAGAACAGGCGTCCGGCGAGATCCGTCAGGCGCTCGATGGTGATGCCTTCCAGGCGCTCCATCAGCTCCTCGTTGGGGATCGGGCGGCCGTACAGCATCATCTGGCGGGCGATCTGGCCGGCGCGGGCGGCCGGGCTTTCCTGGCCCATCAGCAGCTGGGCGCGGATCTGCGCGCGGGCGCGCTCGATTTCCTGCTGGTGGATGCTGTCGGAGGACTTCTTCAGCTCGTCGAAGATGACGGGCATCAGCTCCGGCAGGTTCTCGCCGCCCGTCGCGGCATGGATGCCGAAGATGCCGGTGTCGGAAAAGCCCCAGTGGAAGGCATAGATCGAATAACAGAGGCCGCGATGCTCGCGCACTTCCTGGAAGAGGCGCGAGGACATGCCGCCGCCCAGGATGTTGGCGAGGATCTGCGAGCAGTAGAAGTCGCGCGCATGATAGGCCTTGCCCTCGAAGCCGAGCAGCACCTGGGCATCCATCAGGTCGCGCGTCTCGCGAATGTCGCCGCCGGTATAGCGGGCGGGTTCGAAAACGGGCGAGATTTTCGGCGCGGTCGGAAGGCTGGAAAAGCGCTCCTCGACCTGGCGCACGAACTCGTCGTGCTTCACCGCACCCGCCGCGACGACGAACATGCGGTCCGTCGTATAGTTGCGGTCGAGATAGCTGCGGATTTCGCCGGGCGTGAAGGAGAGCACGGTCTCCGGCGTGCCGAGAATGGCGCGGCCGATGATCTGGTCGCGATAGGCGACCTCGGAGAACTTGTCGAAGACCACGTCGTCGGGCGTGTCGTTCGCCGCGCCGATTTCCTGCAGGATGACGTGCTTTTCGCGGCGAAGCTCTTCCTCGTCGAAGACGGATTCCGTCAAGATATCGGCGAGAATGTCGACCGCGAGCGGAACATGGTCCTTGAGCACGCGGGCATAGTAGGAGGTCGTCTCGGTCGAGGTGGCGGCGTTGACCTCGCCGCCGACATTCTCGATCTCCTCGGCGATCTGGCGGGCGGAGCGGCGCTCCGTGCCCTTGAAGGCCATGTGTTCCAGGAGGTGGGCGATGCCGTGCTCGTCCGTGGTTTCGTTGCGTGATCCGGACTTGATCCACACGCCGAGAGCGACGCTCTCGAGATGGGGCATGGCTTCCGTCACCACGGTCAACCCGGATGTAAGCCGGGTGCACTCAACTCTCATCATGCGCACTTTCTGCGTTCAGTCCCGCGCCCGCGTGTGTTTGCCGATGAAGTCTTCCACCGCATCGAGCTCAGCACCGAGCACGTCGAACCGCTCTTCCCTTTGCATCAGGTCAGCAAGCCACGACGGAAGCGCCGGGTCAATACCACTTGCGGATTTTACTGCGGCGGGGAATTTCGCCGGATGCGCGGTGGCGAGCGTCACCATCGGCGAACCGGGCTTTTCATGCTTGGCGGCAACGAACACGCCGATCGCCGAATGAGGATCGAGCAGGTAGCCGGTCTCGGCCAGCGTGGTCTTGATGGTCCTGGCGACCTCCTTCTCGGTGGCGCGGCCGGCACGGAACTTCTTGCGGATCGTCTTCAGCGCCTTTTCTTCGATCTCGAAGGCGTTGGACTGTTTCAGGCTCTCCATGGCGCGGCGCACCGCACCCGCATCGCGATCGAGGGCTTCGAACAGCAGGCGCTCGAAGTTGGAGGAAATCTGGATGTCCATGGAAGGCGAGGTGGTGGCCTTCACGCCCTTGATCTCGTAGCGGCCGGTCTTCAGCGTGCGGGCGAGAATGTCGTTCTCGTTGGTTGCGATGACCAGCTTGTCGATCGGCAGGCCCATGCGCTTTGCAGCATAGCCGGCGAAGATGTCGCCGAAATTGCCGGTCGGCACGGTAAACGAGATTTTCCGGTCCGGCCCGCCCAGCGCGACGGCGGTCGTGAAGTAGTAGACGATCTGGGCCATGATGCGCGCCCAGTTGATCGAGTTGACGCCGGACAGTTTTACGCTGTCGCGGAACTTGCCGTCATTGAACATCGCCTTCACGAGGTTCTGGCAGTCGTCGAAATTGCCCTTGATCGCCAGCGCGTGGACGTTCTTTTCCTTCGAGGTCGTCATCTGGCGCTGCTGCACCGGTGAGACCTTGCCTTCCGGGAAGAGGATGAAGATGTCGGTACGCTCGCGGCCGGCGAAGGCATCGATGGCCGCGCCGCCGGTATCGCCCGATGTCGCGCCGACGATGGTCGCGCGCTCGCCGCGGACGGCCAGCGCATGGTCCATCAGCCGCGCCAGCAGCTGCATGGCCACATCCTTGAAGGCGAGCGTCGTGCCGTGGAAGAGCTCCAGCACGAAGGAATTCGGGCCCGTCTGGACGACGGGCGCGATCGCCGGATGGCGGAACGTCGCATAGGCCTCGTCGATCATCGCGCGGAACTTGTCGGCGGGGATATCGCCTTCCACAAAGGGCGAAAGCACGGTGAAGGCGATGTCCTGGTAGGACTTGCCGCGCAGCGCGCGGATGTCCTTCTTCGAGAAGGTCGGCCATTCGCGCGGCACGTAGAGGCCGCCGTCACGGGCAAGGCCCGCCAGGAGCGCATCGGAGAAACCGAGGGAAGGGGCCTCGCCCCGCGTCGAAACATAGTCCACGTTCACACGTCCTTGGAATGGTTGGGCTGCGGGGCTTTGCCTGCGGCCGTTCGTGACGATGCCGTTCTGTCCGGCCCGCGATGGCGGACCTTTCGAAATTCTGCGGGCGATTTCATTCGACAATCGATTTTTCCCCGCGCCGCTGCTATAGACCATCGCCTGGGGTCGTGAAAAGGCCCGTAAAACGAGTTCCGAAAGGCTCGGACGCCGGAGGCGGGGCCTGATCGCAGGGGTAGACGTAACGTGTTTGGAATGACAATCCGCCGCTTTCTCGGCATCACCCTTCTCGCCACCGTCGCCGGTTGCAGCCAGTCCGACAAGCCTGTCAATCTCGGCGTGACCAGTGATCCCTCGGGCGTCGAGGCGGCAACGCAGCAGCAGACGCAGGTCGCCGTCATCCAGGGTTCGTGCCCGCAGGTCTACCTGCAGGATGGCACGGCCGTGCTCCAGCGTTACGCCAGGGGCGCCAAGGATGATCCGCAGAACCTCGCCTACCAGGTGACGCTTGCCGACACGACGCGCCAGTGCACGATCAATTCCAGCCAGCTCACCATCACCGTGATGGTGCAGGGCCGCGTCGTCGTCGGCCCGGCCGGCGCGTCGGGCACCGTGAACGTGCCGATCCGCGTCTCGGTGCTTGATGGCACCAACACGCTCTACAGCCAGCTGGTGCAGTATCCGGTCGCCATCCCGGCCGATGGCTCTGCGGGCCAGTTCGTCTTCAAGCAGGACAATATCGCCGTTCCCGGCGGCTCCGGCGGCTTCACGAAGGTCTATGTCGGCTTCGAGGACGGTCCGGCGAAAAAGCGCAAGTAAGCGCAGTCCAGATAAAAAGGCCGCGGTCGATCAGGACCGCGGCCTTTTTGTTTCCGGCAATCCGTACCGTCAGATCGCCTCGCTCCATTCGGCCAGTGCCGCGATGACGCCCGGCAGCTCCGTCATACGGGATATCACGGTTTCCGCGCCGGCTTCCGTCAGGCGGTCGGCATGGGAGGGATAGGTGTGCGAGGCGCCGGTGAAGCCGACGACACGCATGCCGGCGGCGCGGGCGCCCGTAATGCCGTGCACCGAATCCTCGACGACCAGCGTGCGCGCCGGATCGGCGCCGAACTGCTTGGCGCCATGCAGGAAAATATCAGGCTTCGGCTTCACCCGGTCCGGCCCAAGGTCCTTCGCCGAGTAGATGTAAGGGCCGAAGACCGGCTTCAGGCCGACCTTCGTCAGCATCATGTCCAGCCGGTGCGAGGAGGAGTTGGAGCAGATGCAATAGGGCTTGCGGATGCGCGACAGCATCTGCTTCACGCCGTCGATCACCTTCACCTCGGCTGCCAGGCGTGCATCGAGCAGCTTTTCCGACTTGTCGAGCAGCGATGCGGAAAGCGGGATGGCGGCCTCGCGCTCGATGGCGAGCAGGATGTTCTGCCAGGTCATGCCGGCAAAGCGCTCGCCCATCTCTTCCACGCTGATCGGATAACCCGCCTCCGTCAGCAGCCGGGATTCCACTTCCGCGGCGATGATTTCCGAATCGACCAGGACGCCGTCGCAGTCGAAGATGATGAGGTCGAAACCTTCCATGATGGGCTGTCTTTCAAACTGGCGGCGCCGGCAGGCGCATCACACCTTGCTTGCCGAAACCGGGAAAAGATCGGAGGGGGCGGGCAGGGCCCGCACGGTCCCGGCATCCCTACACGAAAGGGCCACCCGGGACAATTGCGGAGTGGTGGAAGGAGCTATGCGCGGCCGCCTGCCGAAAGGCTTCCCTGCGCCAGCCCTTCGGATCATGGAAACAGCGCCATGAACTTTCGTTCGCCTTCGCCGGTGAAGCGGACGGCGCGGCTGCCTTTTTCGCGTTTTGCCCAGCCGTCGGCGATGAAGCGGGCGAGCAGTGCCTCGCCCAGCGATCCCGCGAGATGCGAGCGTCGCTCGCTCCAGTCGAGACAGGTGCGGCAGACCGGGCGGCGCTGCGCCTTCAGCGCGGGCAGGTCGATGCCGAGTGCGGCCATGCGCGTCTCGCCTGCTGGCGTCAACGCGGCGTCATCGCCATCCAGCGTTACATCGCCGTCTGCCACCAGCCGGTCGAGCAGGCGCACGCCGTAGTCGCCGGCGAGATGGTTGTAGCAAACGCGCGCCTTGCGCAGCGCCGGGTCCTTCGGGCCGGGACGGGTGCGCAGATGGCCGCGGTTGGCTGCAAATCCCATGATGCTCTCGAGCAGCCGTCCGGCCTCGTCGTCGGCCAGCGCAAAATAGCGATGACGGCCCTGCTTGCGCTGGGCGATCAGTCCGCCGGCTTCCAGCTTTGCGAGATGGGCGCTTGCCGTTTGCAGCGTGACGCCCGCCGCACCGGCGAGCTCGCTCGCAGTCAGCGCCTGCCCGCCCATCAGCGCGGTCAGCATGTTGGCGCGGGCGGGATCGCCGATCAACGCGCCGATCTGGGAAATGTCCGGTCCTTCTTTCATACTTCGATGATAGCCGAAGCATTCGCGTCCGGCAATGTGGGAAAGCGAGGCATCGTCAACGAGGATAACACCATGATTACCTGCTTGATCCGCTACGAAATCGATCCTTTCCGCAGGGATGCCTTTGCCGCCTATGCCCGTAACTGGGGGCAGGCCATACCACGCTGCGGCGCGGACCTGATCGGCTATTTCGGTCCGCATGAAGGCTCCGCCACCGCGGCCTACGGCGTCTACAACATCGAAAGCCTCGCCGAATACGAAGCCTATCGCGCCCGCCTTGCCGCCGACCCGCTGGGCCGGGAGAACTACGATTTTGCACGACGCGAACGCTTCATCCTGCGGGAAGATCGCATCTTCCTGAAAAACCTCTCGCTGCCGCATGCACCCGGGGTGGCGTCATGATCGCGGTCATCTTCGAGGTGGTGCCCGCGCCGGGCCGCATGGACCTTTATCTGGACACTGCGCGGCATCTCAGCCCGCTGCTGGCGGAGGTCGACGGCTTCATTTCCATCGAGCGCTTCCGCAGCCTGACGGATCCGGCGCGCTTGCTGTCACTCTCCTACTGGCGCGACGAGGCGGCCGTGACGGCATGGCGGACCCGGGAGGAACACCGCGCGGCCCAGTCGATGGGCCGCGACGGCGTGCTGGACGCCTATCGTCTTCGTGTCGCCAGCGTGCTGCGTGACTACGGTCTCAACGACCGCAACGAGGCGCCGAAAGACAGCCAGGCCTTCCATGCGGCCTAGGCTCAGCCGGCCTATTCCACCGTCACTTCCGCGCGCTCGCCTGCCTTCACCGTGGCGGGCTTCTCCTTCGGTGCAATATCGCCCTCATATTTCACGGCGATCGCGTAGTCGCCGGCCGGAAGGGTTTCCTGCCATTCGGCGCCGTAGTGGTTCGAGACGGATTTGCGATTGCCCTGGATGTCTTTCTTGGCGCCGAAAATCTCGATGAAATTCGCGCCGGGCGCGGTGATCGCCAGGACCCCGGCATTGAGGTTGACCGACACATCGGCCATTTCCCCGGCCTTGATCGTGAAGGGGATTTCGGCCGTCGCCGCGCCGAGCTTGGCCGTCAGGACGTGATCGCCGGGCGGCACGTCGATCTTGCTGCCGGTGCCGTAACTGTAGCCGATCTGCTTGCGCGTTCCGTCGATGGCCTTGTTGGCGGCCACGACCTCGAAATAGACATCGCCGGAATCGACGGCCGGCCCGCCCTCGGCATAGATGGCGCTGTTCAGCACGGTGCCGGAACCGACGATGAGGTCGTGTTCCAGCTGCTCGCCCGCCTTCAGGGTAACGGTTTCCTCGACGGCGGTCGGGCCGACGGATCCCTTGAGTTTCACTTGCCCCGCCGCGGCATAGAATTTGGACGTGCCGTAATAGGTGGTGGTGTAGTCGCCGAAGGCGACGTCGACGCGGATTTCGCGGTCGTCCTCTGCTGCATCGGGCGTGCGCTTGGGATGCACGATCACCGTGCCGGCGTCGAAGTTGACGAAGGGCCTGGCGACGTCGCCGTCCTTGACCTCGAACGCGACCTGTTTTTCGATGACGCTGTCGAGCTTGGCGACGGCGACATATTTGCCGGCCGGGAAGTTCGCGGAATAGGCGCCCTTGTACTCGCTCGTCAGGTCGTCGCCGGTGCGCTGGCCGTTCTCATCGGCCTTGTAGACCAGCCATTGCACATGGTTGTCCTCACCGATCGACGGCCCGCCTTCCGAAAGCACGCTGTCGAAGAGTGTGTTGAATTCGACCGCCGGTTTGGCTTCGACCACCTCTTCCTGCGGCTTGGACATCGGCGCTTCGGCAACCGTCGCGGTGAGCGCGGCGACGAGCTGGGTGGCGTCCGAGGCCTGGAAATATTTGCCGCCGGTGTTTTCGGCGAGGCACGCGACCTTCTTGCCTTCCTCCGCCGTCAGCCCGAAGCCGACGACATGGGTGGTGAAGTCGACGCCCTTGCTTTCCAGCGCGGATGCAAGCGCGCAAGGATCGGCCTCGCAGGTCTCCAGCCCGTCCGTGACGAGCACGACCGTCGCCTTGTCCTCGGTGTATTTCAGGGCTTCCGCCGCCTCTTCCACGGCGTGGGTCAGCGGCGTCTTGCCCTTCGGGTTCAGGCCGGCGACGAAGGCGTTGATGGCATTCTCGGTGCCGGCGCCCGGCGGCACGGCAAGTTCGATGTCGCTGCACGACCCCTTCTCGCGATGCCCGTAGACCATCAGGCCGAGCTCGGAGCCCACAGGAACGGATTTCAGCACCGTCCCCAGCGTTTCGCGGGCGATGTCGATCTTCGTACGTCCGTTGATCTGGCCCCACATGGAACCGGAGGCATCCAGGACGATCATCGTCTTGTCGGCGGCGATGGCCTGGGTGGCGGCAACAAGCCCCGCCAGAAGCAGGAATGCAGCTTTCAGTCGCACATTTCTCTCCTCGTGATGTCGGGGGGCTCCCGCGCCGATTGCGGCGATATCGGAAAAAGACGTTCGGTAGCGGCCGTTTATTCGCATGTGCTTGAATGAAGCGGAAATCCCGTCTCGACGCGGTTTCGGCTTTTTCTTCAGGGCCTTCAGCCTTTGGTAACCATCTTCGGTAACCATAAGCCCATCAAGTTCAGTTCCCAGTAAGCGTATCAGCGAGTATCAAATGCCATCTGTTCTTTCGCTTGCCGACGTCTCCCGTGCGCCCCGCAAGAGCGTGTGGCTCGACACCATCATCAAGGGAGATTGCGTCGCCGCGCTCGAGGCGCTGCCCGACCAGTCCGTCGATGTCATCTTCGCCGATCCGCCGTACAATCTCCAGCTCGGCGGCATGCTGACCCGGCCCGACCAGTCGCAGGTCGATGCGGTCGACGACGAATGGGACCAGTTCGCCTCCTTCGGCGCCTATGATGCCTTCACCCGCGCCTGGCTGCTGGCCTGCCGTCGCGTACTGAAGCCCTCGGGCACCATCTGGGTCATCGGCTCCTACCACAACATTTTCCGCGTCGGCGCCACCTTGCAGGACCTCAATTTCTGGATCCTCAACGATATCGTCTGGCGCAAGACCAACCCGATGCCGAACTTCAAGGGCCGCCGCTTCCAGAACGCGCATGAGACGATGATCTGGGCGACGCGTGACCCGAAGGCCAAGGGCTATACGTTCAACTACGATGCCATGAAGGCCGCCAACGACGATGTGCAGATGCGCTCGGACTGGCTGTTCCCGATCTGCAGCGGCGGCGAGCGCCTGAAGGGCGAGGACGGTAAGAAGGTGCATCCGACGCAGAAGCCGGAAGCGCTGCTTGCCCGCATCTTGATGGCCTCCTCCAAGCCCGGCGACGTGGTGCTCGATCCGTTCTTCGGCTCCGGCACGACGGGCGCCGTTGCCAAGCGCCTCGGCCGCCACTTCGTCGGCATCGAGCGCGAGCAGGCTTACATCGATGCCGCCCGCGAGCGCATCGAGGCCGTCGAACCGCTCGGTAGCGGCACGCTGTCGGTCATGACCGGCAAGAAGGCCGAACCGCGCGTCGCCTTCAACACGCTGATCGAAAGCGGCCTGATCGCACCCGGCACCGTGCTGACCGACGCCCGCCGCCGCCACAGCGCCATCGTTCGCGCCGATGGCACGCTCGTGGCAGGCAACGACGCCGGCTCCATCCACCGCGTCGGCGCCAGGGTGCAAGGCTTCGATGCCTGCAACGGCTGGACCTTCTGGCACTATGCGGAAGGCGCCGAACTGAAGCCGATCGACGATCTGCGCGCGATCGTACGCGCACGGATGGCCGGCCTCGAATAGGCCTGTCCAGGACTGAAAGACCGTTTCTCCAGCTGCGGCCTCCGGTGTTCCCTGCACCGGGGGCTGTGGCTTTCAAGGGACGGAAATCTTTTGTGTTTCGGCCTCGTGCGATTCAGACGATGTTAACCAACGCGCGCTTACTTTGAAGCCGACGAGGACATCAGGCCAAGCGGCGGAAATCGTTGCGAAAGCCACGGCCGAACAACCGGCCAGGCAGGCCGGATATCGCTTTTCCGGTTTTTGTACCTTCAGTCCCGGAAATGCGAAAACGCCCGGAGCTCCAAAGGCTCCGGGCGTTTCGGTTTCAGGTGCGCTCTTTAAAGCGCGATGCCGTGGGCGGCGAGGTCCGCCTTCAGCTTTTCCGGATCGGTGAACAGCACCGCGTGCCAGCCGGCCAGGCGCGCGCCCTCCACATTCGCCGGGGCATCGTCGATGAACAGGGTGTGGGCCGGCGACAGGCCGAAATCGCGGCTGTGCTTCTCGTAGATGGCGATGTCAGGCTTGATGAGGCCGATCTCGCCGGACACCGTGACACCGCGCGGCATGTCGAGGAAGGGGAAGAGCTTGCGCGCCTCCTTGAACGTATCGGCCGCGAAATTGGTCAGCATCGTCACGTCGCGGCCCTCCTGGATAAGGGCCTCCATGATCGCCACGCTCTCCACATAGGCGTGCGAGACCATCTCGTGCCAGTGCTTGCGGAAGGCACGGATGTGCTCGATGCGATCGGGATGCGCCTCGATCAGCAGGGCCTCGGCGTCCGCCCATGCCCGGCCGCGATCCTGTTCCAGGTTCCAGTCGTGCGTGCAGACATTGCTGAAGAACCAGTTGCGCTCGGCATCATCAGGGATGAGGCGGGCGAAGGGGATATGCGGATCGTAGTGAATCAGCACCCTGCCGATGTCGAAGACGATATGTCGGATTTCGATGCTGCTCATGCTTTCCTCGCCGTTTCGAATGCGTCGGGTATCGCTTGTTTTATGGCTTTCTTCATGACGGTCGGCAGGGCCTCGCCGTCGAGTGTCTCCCTGGGCTGCCACCATCCTTCGCCGGCCGCGGCATCGCGCGATGCCTTCGAACGATAGACGGTCAGCCGCAGCTCGAAATGCGTGAAGACGTGCACGACCGTGCCGCAGACCTGCCATGCAGCCGCAAACGGGGCTGCCCCGGTGCCGGTGTCGCCATCGATCCGTGCCGTCCAGTGGCTGCCGGGCACCTCCGTCATGCCGCCGAGCAGGCCGCTTTCCACCCGCTTACGCAGGAAGATAGCGCCCGTTTCGTCTTCCGCCACAAAGGCCGCACCCAACCGGACCGGCTTCTCCTTCTTAGCGGTCTTGCGCGGATAGAGTTCCGGATCGTCCTGTCCGAGCACCCGGCATTGCGCGTTGAAGGGACAGAGCGCGCATGCCGGCCGGCGCGGCGTGCAGATCGTGGCGCCGAGGTCCATCATGCCCTGGGCGAAGTCGCCGGGCCGGTCCTGCGGCGTCATCGCGGCGACCAGTGCGCGCATTTCAGGCTTGGCGGTGGGCAGGGGCGTTTCGATGGCATGGAGACGGGAAATCACGCGCTCGACATTGCCATCGAGCACGGCGCTGTGGCGGTTGAAGGCGATGGCGGCGATCGCGGCCGCGGTATAGTCGCCGATCCCGGGCAGGGCCTTCAGCCCTTCCTCCGTATCTGGAAACACCCCGCCATGCTCGAAGGCGACGGCCTCGGCGCATTTCTTGAGGTTGCGCGCACGTGCGTAGTAGCCGAGCCCGGCCCAGGACTTCATCACGTCCTCATTGTCGGCCCTGGCGAGATCCGTGACCGTCGGCCAGCGCGACGTGAAGAGGGCGAAATAGGATTTCACCGCCTGGACGGTCGTCTGCTGCAGCATGACTTCCGACAGCCAGACGCGGTAGGGATCGGCCGTCTCGCCGCGCGCCGCCATCGGCGGGCTCACCCGCCAAGGCAGGTCGCGATGGTGCCGGTCGTACCAGACGAGAAGCAGGTCGGCGAGCGCCGTCGTTCGGTGAGGCTTGGTCATGATCGGCCTGAACGGGGTCGGATCGCCCCTCATTGTATCGCTGGATCGGCGCAAAACCCTGCACACTTTTGCTGGAATTGCTCTATAACTGGCGGAGTGGTCCGCGCTCTTCAAGGTGCTTCGCGGGCGTGGCAGGAATATTTTCCCGCAAGGGGTAAACCGTGAACAACAAGGCGTCAAGACGCGGCATCGTGCAGATCAGCGAAGTCGCCAACGGTCTCATCGATCCGGTGCTGGCCAAGCGTGCGGGCATCAACACGATGCTTCTGGGCTCGTGGGACGAGATTGCCGGAACGCAGTTTTCCGACTGCACGCGGCCTGAACGCATTTCCTGGCCGCGCCGGGCATCGGAAATGGCGGGCGAGGGCGGCGGCCATCAGCCGGGCGTGCTGACCATTGCCTGCGAGGGCGCCCGCGCGCTCTTCCTCAGCCACCAGCAGGGCGAGATCATCCAGCGCATCAACGGCTTCTTCGGCTTCCCGGCGATCAATCAGGTCCGGATCGTCCAGAAGCCTGTCAGCCAGCAGTCGCGCCACCGCGCAAAGCCGCGCCCGCTGACCGGCGAGGCCGCCCGCCATCTTGACGGGCTCGTCGAGGGCATTGAGGGCGATGCCCTGAAGGCGGCGCTGAAGCGGCTCGGGACGGCGGTGCTCGGCCGGCGTCGCTAGGACCATCGAACGGTCACAATTCTTTGAAGTTACTGGCCTCCACGCAGCTTGTTCGCGCCCCAAAGCAGGTATATCGGGAGTGCGAAGAGCAATTCTTGCGAAAAGACTTGAACCGTCTTTCCTCAAGAATTGCGTCCGTCCCAAGAATTTCCATCCCACAGGAGAGACCATGTCCCTTTCCGAAATGAGCCTGATGAAGCGCCTTCTCACCGGCGTTGCCGTAGCAGGGCTTGCCGTGACGCTCGCCGCCTGCTCCGACGAAAAGAAGGAACAGGCTGCGCAGGATCCGGCGGCCACGCAGTCGACATCGACTGAAACCACGGGCTCGACGACCTCGGCCGCCACGACCGGAACGACCGAGGTCGCCCAGGCCGACACGGCGACGGCCGCGCCCGCGGAACTGCCGACCGCCGAGGGCGACGTCGACATGGCCGAAGTGCTGAAGCCCGGCGCCCTGCCGGACATGGCGCTCGGCGAAGCCAATGCGCCGGTGACGATCGTCGAATACATGTCGACGACCTGCCCGCATTGCGCCGCCTTCCACAACAACACGTTCGACGCGATCAAGACGAAGTACGTCGACAGCGGCAAGGTCCGTTTCATCGTCCGCGAATTCCCGTTCGATCCGCGCGCCGCCGCAGCCTTCATGCTGGCGCGCTGCAAGCCGCAGAACCCGGCCGAGCTGACGGACGCCGCGCAGTACTTCCCGATGATCTCCATGCTGATGAAGCAGCAGGAAGTCTGGGCCGCCGCGCAGGATGGCCGCGAAGCGCTGCTGCAGATGTCGAAACTCGCCGGTTTTACACAGGAGAGCTTCCAGGCCTGCTTGACGAACCAGAAGCTTCTGGATGATGTGAACGCGGTACGGGAACGCGGTGCCAAGGAATTCGGCGTCGCAGCGACCCCGACCTTCCTGATCAATGGCAAGCGCTATTCGGGAGACATGTCGGTTGGCACCATGTCGGCCCTCATCGACAGCATGCTCTGATCCTTCGACCGGATTGACGGCGGGCGACGGCGGAAGCCGTGCGCCCGCTTTTTATTTTGTAGTGCCTGCCCCTCATCCCCCTGCTGGGACCTTCTCCCCGCAAGCGGGGCGAAGGGGCAGAACGGCGCGCCCTGCGTTCCTCGCCCCGCTTGCGGGGAGAGGATGCCGGCAGGCAGGTGAGGGGCGCGGCTTTCGCATGGCCAGAGGGGGGTACCCCACCCCCAAGGCGGCCGCATGAAGTTCAACAAGCTCCGCCTTCTCGGCTTCAAGTCCTTCGTCGAACCCACCGAATTCGTCATCGAGCGCGGTCTGACCGGCGTGGTCGGCCCCAATGGCTGCGGCAAGTCGAACCTCGTTGAGGCGCTGCGCTGGGTGATGGGGGAAAACTCCTACAAGAACATGCGCGCGTCCGGCATGGACGATGTCATCTTCTCCGGTTCCGCCAACCGTCCGGCGCGCAACACCGCCGAAGTCGGCCTCTATCTCGACAATTCCGACCGCACGGCCCCGGCCGCCTTCAACGACGAGGACGAGATCCAGGTGTCGCGTCGCATCGAGCGCGAGAACGGCTCCATCTACCGCATCAACGGCAAGGAAGCGCGCGCCAAGGATGTGCAGCTGCTGTTTGCCGACGCCTCCACCGGCGCCCGCTCGCCTTCCATGGTGGGGCAGGGGCGGATCGGCGAACTCATCCAGGCCAAGCCCCAGGCCCGCCGCCAGCTGCTCGAAGAGGCGGCCGGCATTTCCGGCCTGCATTCGCGTCGCCATGAGGCGGAACTGCGCCTGCGTGCCGCCGAAACCAATCTCGAACGGCTTGACGATGTCACCTCGCAGCTTGAAAGCCAGATCGAAAGCCTGAAGCGCCAGTCGCGCCAGGCCAATCGCTTCAAGGCGCTGTCGGCCGATATCCGCCGCCACGAGGCGATGCTTCTGCACATCCGCTGGGTGCAGGCGAAGGAGGCGGAGGGCGAGGCCGAAAGCCAGCTCAACCAGGCCACATCGCTCGTCGCCGAGCGGGCGAATGCGCAGATGCAGGCCGCCAAGGATCAGGCCGTCGCCAGCCTCAAGCTGCCGGAGCTGCGCGACAACGAGGCGAAGCTCGCCGCCGTGCTCCAGCGCCTCCAGATCGCAAGAGCCCAGCTGGAAGAGGATTCCGCCCGCCTGCTGCGCCGCCGCGACGAACTCGGCCGCCGCATGGCGCAGCTTGCCGAGGATATCGTGCGCGAGGAACGCATGGTGGCTGATAATGCCGCCGTGCTGGAGCGCCTGGAGGCCGAGGAAGCCGAAATCGGCGACATCCTCGCCGAGGCCGACGAGCGCGCCGAGGCGGCCCGCGAGACGATGGATGACGCGGCGGCGAAGCTTGCGACGAGCGAAGCCGCCCTTGCCGCCGTTACCGCCGAGCGGGCCGAAGCCCAGGCCGTGCGCAACCAGCTGGAAAAGGCGATCCGCGATCTTTCCGAGCGCCATCTGCGGCTTGGCCAGCAGCTCGATGCCCAGGCGCGCGAGCTTGCCGACATGGATGCGCGCATCGCCGCACTGCCCGACCCGGAAGAGCGCCGCGCCGCCGTGCAGGAGGCCGAGCAAGCGCTGGAAGCCGCCGGCGAAATGCTGGTCGCCGTCGAGGAGGCGCTGGAGGAGGCCCGCTTCGGCGAAGCCGCCCTGCGCGGTCCCGTCGACACGGCACGCGCCCGGCTGGCCGGCATCGAGACGGAAGCCCGCACCATCCGCCGCATGCTGGAGGCCGGAACGAGCGCCGGTTCGTTTGCGCCTGTCGTCGAGGATGTCGCGGTCGACCGCGGCTATGAAACGGCGCTGGGCGCCGCGCTCGGCGACGATCTCGAATCGCCGGCCGACGTCGATGCGCCCGTTCACTGGCGCGCGTCGGGCGATGCCTCGGCCGATCCGGCCCTGCCGGGCGGCGTGCCGTCTCTCATTTCTCATGTCCGCGCGCCCGCGATTCTGCACCGTCGCCTTGCCCAGGTCGGGATTGCCGGCGGCGTGGAGGAGGCGCTGGCCCTCCTGCCGCAGCTCCGTCCCGGTCAGCGGCTCGTGACCCGCGAGGGCGCGGTGTTCCGCTGGGATGGCCACGTCACCGGTGCCGATGCGCCAAGTGCGGCGGCCCTGCGCCTGGAGCAGAAGAACCGCCTGGCCGAACTGGAAGCCGAACTGGACGACGCGCGCGCGGCGCTTGCGGATGCCGAGGCCGACCTTGCCCGCGCCGCCGAGACGATCCGCGCCGAAATGCAGCGCCAGCAGGCCGCCCGCGAGGCGCAGCGCGTCGCCACCCGCACGCTAGCCGAGGCCCGCGAGGCGCTGGAAACGGCCGAGCGCGCCTCCGGCGATCTCATCCGCCGCCGCGCCGTTCTCGGCGAGACGCGCGCGCAGATCGAGGGGCAGGCGGAAGAGGCGGCGCAAGCGCTCGAGGATGCCAGCGCAGCCCTCGAAGACGCGCCCGACCTTTCCGATCTCGACCTGCGCCTGCGCACCCACACGATGGATGTCGCGACCGACCGCGCGACGCTCGCGGAAGCCCGCGCCGCCCATGACGGCCTCGCCCGCGAAATGGCCGACCGCCGTCGCCGCCTGATGGCGATCGCGGCCGAACGCGAGACCTGGACGACCCGCGCCACGAGCGCCGAAAACCACATCGCCACGCTGCGTGAGCGCGAGGCGGAAGCCCGCGAGGAAATGGAGGAGCTTGCCGAGGCGCCCGACGAGATCGAGGAAAAGCGCCGCGAGCTGCTGACCGGCCTCAGCAATGCGGAGGCTGCGCGCCGCGAAGCCGCCGATGCGCTTCAGGAGGCCGAAAACCGCCAGCGCGAGGCCGACCGCGTCGCCACGACCGCGCTCTCGCAGCTTGCCGAATCGCGCGAAACCCGCGGCCGCGCGGAAGAGCGCCTCGTCTCGGCGCGCGAGCGCCGCATCGAAGGCGAGACGCGCATCCGCGAGGCGCTGAACTGCGCGCCGCACGAGGCCCTGCGGCTGACCGGCCATGCCGCCGGCGCGCCGCTTCCCGATCCGCGCGAGACCGAACGGGACCTCGACCGTCTCCGGATCGAGCGCGAGCGTCTCGGCGCCGTCAACCTGCGCGCCGAGGAAGAGCAGCGTGACCTGTCCGAAAAGCTCGATGTCATCGTCACCGAGCGCGAGGATATCATCGAGGCGATCCGCAAGCTGCGCTCCGCCATCCAGAGCCTGAACCGCGAGGGGCGCGAGCGCCTGCTGGCCGCCTTCGATGTGGTGAATGCGCAATTCCAGCGCCTCTTCACCCACCTGTTCGGCGGCGGCACGGCGGAGCTCCAGCTCATCGAAAGCGAGGATCCGCTGGATGCCGGGCTGGAAATCCTCGCCCGCCCGCCCGGCAAGAAGCCGCAGACCATGACGCTGCTTTCGGGCGGCGAGCAGGCGCTGACGGCCATGGCGCTCATCTTCGCCGTCTTCCTTACCAATCCCGCGCCGATCTGCGTGCTGGACGAGGTGGACGCGCCGCTCGACGACCACAATGTCGAGCGCTATTGCAACCTGATGGACGAGATGGCGGCCTCCACCGAGACGCGTTTCATCATCATCACCCACAACCCCATCACCATGGCCCGCATGAACCGCCTCTTCGGCGTCACCATGGCCGAACAGGGCGTCTCCCAGCTCGTCTCCGTCGACCTGCAGACCGCCGAACAGCTGCGCGAAGCGTCCTGACATCAGGAACAATAACCTCTCCAGTGCGTTCAAAGCCGCCTGCCGGTTTGCAGCGCATACGCAATTGGGGATCACACGTGAACAGAAACGCACTCTACATGATCATCGGCGCCCTTATCGTCGTGGTGGCCGGGTTCGCTTACTATACCTATCAGCAGGAAAAGAAGCCGGATGGGGTGGAGATCAAGCTCAACGACCAGGGGCTTTCGATCGAGGGCAATTGACGCCGGCGCTTGACCCATGACGCCCCGTCCCGCCCGGAGGCACGGCTTTTCCAGTCTTCGTCAACGCCATATTGCATTGCCGTCGCATTTTTGACGCAGTGCAGCATAATTCCTATCCTGCCGCGTTTTCAAAGGGATGCACTTCCTGTAGATTGCGGGCGCGCATGTGGGAGGCGTTGATGGAGAAGTGGGTCTATACCTTTGGGGATGGCCGTGCCGAAGGCAGTGCGGAAGATCGCAACCTGCTCGGCGGCAAGGGCGCGAACCTGGCCGAAATGTGCAATCTCGGCCTGCCGGTGCCGCCCGGCCTTACCATCGTCACCGATGCCTGCAACCACTATTACGAGAATGGCCGCACGCTGCCTGAAGGCCTGAAGGATCAGGTCCGCTCCGGCCTGCGCCGGATGGAGGCCATTACCGGCCGCGTCTTCGGCGACACGCAAAAACCGCTGCTGCTTTCGGTCCGCTCCGGCTCGCGGGCCTCCATGCCCGGCATGATGGACACCGTTCTCAATCTCGGCCTCAACGACGCGACGGTCGAGGGACTGGGCCAGGATGCCGGCGATGCGCGTTTTGCCTGGGACAGCTATCGGCGCTTCATCCAGATGTATGGTGACGTCGTCATGGGTCTCGATCACGAGGTCTTCGTCGAAATCCTGGAGGACGAGAAGGGCAGGCTCGGCCACGAGCACGACACCGAGCTTTCGGCCGGGGAATGGCAGGAGGTCGTCGCCCGCTACAAGGAGGCCATCCGCGAGGAACTGGGCGAGGACTTTCCCCAGGACCCGGAGATCCAGCTTTGGCGTGCCATCGGCGCCGTCTTCGCGAGCTGGATGAACGCGCGCGCCGTCACCTACCGCACGCTGCACAACATCCCCGCCGTCTGGGGCACGGCCGTCAATGTACAGGCCATGGTCTTCGGCAATCTCGGTAATTCCTCCGCCACGGGCGTCGCCTTCACGCGCAATCCCTCGACGGGTGAGAACGCGCTCTACGGCGAATTCCTCGTCAACGCGCAGGGCGAGGATGTCGTCGCCGGCATCCGCACGCCGCAGAACATCACCGAGGAAGCGCGCATCGCGTCGGGCTCCGACCGGCCGTCGCTGGAAAAGCTCATGCCGGAAGCGTTCGGCGAGTTCCGCGCCATCTGCGACCGGCTGGAGCGGCACTACCGCGACATGCAGGACCTCGAATTCACCATCGAGCGCGGCAAGCTGTGGATGCTGCAGACCCGCGCGGGCAAGCGCACCGCCAAGGCCGCGTTGAAGATTTCCGTCGACATGGCGACGGAGGGGCTGATCAGCCAGGGCGAGGCCGTCAGCCGCATCGATCCCGCGTCATTGGACCAGCTCCTGCATCCCACCATCGATCCGCGCGCCCGCCGCGACGTCATCGGCTCCGGCCTGCCGGCCTCGCCAGGGGCTGCGACCGGCGAGATCGTCTTCACGTCGGAAGACGCGGTGAAAGCGGAGGACGAGGGACGCAAGGTCATTCTCGTGCGCGTCGAGACGAGCCCGGAAGACATTCATGGCATGCATGCCGCGCAGGGCATCCTCACGACACGCGGCGGTATGACCAGCCATGCGGCGGTCGTCGCGCGCGGCATGGGCACGCCCTGCGTTTCCGGCGCCGGCACGCTGCGCGTCGACCTGCGCAATGAACTTCTCGTCGCCCATGGCGTGACGCTGCGCAAGGGCGACGTCATCACCATCGACGGCTCGTCCGGCCAGGTGCTGAAGGGCGCGATCCCCATGCTCCAGCCGGAACTTTCGGGCGATTTCGGCCGCCTCATGGAGTGGGCCGACCGCACGCGCCGCATGAAGGTGCGCACCAATGCGGAGACGCCGGCAGACGCGCGCGCCGCGCGCTCCTTCGGCGCCGAGGGCATCGGCCTTTGCCGCACCGAGCACATGTTCTTCGAGGGCAGCCGTATCAACGTGATGCGCGAGATGATCCTTGCCGAGGACGAGGCCGGCCGCCGTGCCTCGCTGGAAAAGCTCCTGCCGATGCAGCGCTCGGACTTTGCCGAGCTCTTCGAGATCATGCACGGCCTGCCGGTGACCATCCGCATGCTCGATCCGCCGCTGCACGAATTCCTGCCGAAGAGCGACGAGGAGATTGCCGAGGTCGCCACGGCCCTGTCCATCGAGGAGGCGGTGCTGCGCCGCCGCGTCGATACGTTGCACGAGTTCAACCCCATGCTCGGCCACCGCGGCTGCCGCCTTGCGATCTCCTATCCCGAGATCGCCGAGATGCAGGCGCGCGCCATTTTCGAGGCCGCCGTGGAGGCGGCCAAGAAGACCGGCGCGGCCGTGGTACCCGAAATCATGGTGCCGCTCGTCGGCCTGAAGGCCGAGCTCGATTATGTGAAGGGCCGCATCGAGGCCGTCGCCAGGGCGGTCATCGCCGAGAGCGGCGTGACGATCGATTATCTCGTGGGCACGATGATCGAGTTGCCGCGCGCAGCGTTGCGGGCCCATGTCATCGCCGAATCGGCGGAGTTCTTCTCTTTCGGCACCAATGACCTGACGCAGACCACCTTCGGCATCTCGCGTGACGACGCCTCCGCCTTCCTCTCGACCTATATCCAGAAGGGTATCGTCGAGCAGGACCCGTTCGTGCAGCTCGATTTCGATGGTGTGGGCGAACTGATCCGCATTGCCGCGGAGCGCGGCCGGCGCACGCGCAACGACCTCAAGCTCGGCATCTGCGGCGAACATGGCGGCGACCCGGCGTCGATCCATTTCTGCGAGGATGCGGGGCTGGATTACGTGTCGTGCTCACCCTTCCGCGTGCCGATCGCGCGGCTCGCGGCTGCCCAGGCGGCGTTCACCAACGGCAAGGCTTGAATGCGCTGGGCCTGAAGGTCAGCGGCGGTAGGTCCGCACGACATAGACCGGCTGCGGCATGAACAGCGCCTCGCGGCTTGCCGCGCGCAGTTCCGCCCGCCGGTCGAGATCGATGCGTTGCAGGCAGGCCGCGAACGCATCCGTGCGCGGCCGGAAGCCATAGGAGACGCAGCGGTTTTCGTCGGAAGCACGAATTTCCTCGGCCGTCTGGCAGCCCGCCAGCGCGAGCATCACCGCGGTAAGGGCGATCAGGCGGGTTGATATCGGTGACATGCTCTGGCTCCGGCGATCAGTTGCTGGCTTGACTTAGGCGAGCGGCGCCGTTTCGGCAAGAGCAGGCGCATTTCCAGCCGAAGCGGGGTCGCTTCGGCGTCGGCGAATGCTCTAGATCCGTTCCAGCACACCGATGAACGCATCGGCGAAGCGCTTGAGGCCGGCCGTCTTCTCGTCGGGGTTTTCCACGCGAATGGACGACGCGTCCGCATCGAGCAGGGCAAAAACCACTTCCAGTGCGCCGTTCTCGCCCTTGGGTACGCGGAGCGCCGCAATGCGCTGGCAGTCATCCGCAAGGCCGGATGCCGGCAGTTCGAAGAGGAAATCGCCATCGAGCTGGCTGGCGGCGGTTCGCACGGCATCGGCAAACGCATCCGCATTGCCGGAAAAGCCGTCGAGGGAAAGCTCCAGTTCCAGAAGTTCGAGCGGGAGGGCGGTCTCGCCGTTCGTTGCGGCGGTTGTGGTGTCGGCGGCTGTCGGCGTCGGCAACATTGTCTTTCTCCTGAGGCGACCCGGCAAGAATGAAAAGCGGCCTGCACCCGGAATCGCGTAAAGATGAACTACCCCCGTCCCGGGAAAGTTCGTTAAGGAGCGTGGCAATTTTGCGGCAGGCGCGTTTTCCTGCCATCTGTTGCCGCCGGACAACATCTGATCCCGCTTATCTGACGGATGGAAAAATGCGCCTCCCTGCGCTAGGGAAGGGAGCCGCGGGCTTTCCGCCGGCCTATCCGGTTCCGGCGCGCGGCCCCCTCGCATCCGGAACGGCGTGAAACAGGAAGAGGCGCTTGCGGTGGACGGATTTCACCGGGGCGCATCGGCATTCGGTGAGGCCATGGCGATCACGATCCAGTACGAACGGCCCGTTTCCTACGCCGCGCAGTGGGCGCGCCGCCTGTCGCTGTTTTCCTGCGCGCTGTTTGTCGTCGTCGTCGCGGCGCACCGCTTCGGCCCGCTGACGACGCCGCATTTCCTGGTGCTTGCCGCCTTCGCCTGCGGCGTGGCGGCCCTCGCGGTCCTAATGGCGGCTGTCGGGCTGGCCCGGCTCTGGCATGTCGGCGCACGCGGCGGCAAGGCCTCGCTCACGGCGCTGTTCTTCGCGCTCCTGCCGCTCGGTGTCGCGGCCGCTGCGGTCTATTCCTACATCTACAAGCCCGCCCTCTACGATGTCACGACCGATACGAACGCGCCGCCGCCGTGGATAATCGAGCCGGTTGCGGACAAGGGCTGGCCGGCCCGCGCCCACACGATCACGCCGCAGGACCGGCAATTGCAGCTCGATGCCTATCCCGCCCTGTCCGGCCGGCGCTACGAGGGCGCGCTCGATCGCGTCTATCAGGGTGTGCGCAAGGTGTCCGACGCCTATGGAATCAGGATCGTCGCGGAAGACGGGATGGACAACATCCTGACCGATCTGGAGGATCTGGCCGTCGATCCCGCAAAGGCGGGGCAGGGGGCCGAGGCGCTGGGCGAGGTGCCGATCCCCGAGGCGCGCCCGCTCGAAACGCCGCTGACGCCGCGTCTGGGCAGCGCCGGCGATGTGCTGGTGCAGGGCGAATGGCGCAGCCTCGTCTTCGGCCTGCGCTTCGACGTCGTCATCCGCCTGCGCGAGGAAGCCGAAACCACGCTGGTCGACATGCGCGCGGCCTCGCGCACCGGCGGCCACGACCTCGGCATCGGCGCGGATGTGGTGGAGGGCTATCTGAAGGCGCTCGACGCCGAGTTGCTCGGCATCGCCGGCGACTGATCCCGGTGACTGATCAGAGACCCGGCGCCGGGAAATAGAGGCCCGAAAGCGAGGGCGCGCCGTCCGTCACCACCTCGCCGCGGGCGACGAGATCTTCCAGATGCGCCAGCACGGAGAGGGCGGCTGCGCCATGCAGGCGCGGATCCGTCTCGCGGTAGATGACCTTCACCATGTCCGCAATCAGCCGGTCGCCCGCGCGGATGCGCTCGCGCACCGCCCGCTCGCGCATGCGCCGGTGAGTCCGCAGGCCGCGCAGGAACGCCGCCGGCTCCGTCACCGGTCCGCCGTGGCCGGGAAGATAGAGCCGGTCGTCCCGCTCCAGCAGCCGCTCGAGCGAGGCCATGTAGTCCGCCATGGCGCCATCCGGCGGCGCGACGATGGAGGTCGCCCAGGCCATGACGTGGTCGGCCGAAAAGACGATGCCCTCGGGCCCGTCGAGCGCGAAGGCCGCGTGGTTTGCCGTGTGGCCGGGGGTCAGAAGCGCCGTCAGCGCCCAGCCGTCGCCTTCCACCCGCTCGCCATGCGCCAGCGCGATGTCGGGCACGAAATCGATGTCGGCGCTTTCGGCGAACGGGTTGCTCTCGCCGGCATGCAGCGGCCGTGCGGCGCGATGCGGCCCCTCCGCGACGATGATCGCGCCCGTCTCGGCTTTCAGGCGGCGGGCAAGCGGCGAATGATCACGATGCGTATGGCTGACCGCGATATGCGTGACCTCACGCCCCGCAAGTGCGGCCATGAGCGCCCGGAAATGCGCCTCGTCCTCCGGCCCGGGATCGATCACCGCCACGGAGCGGTTGCCGACGATATAGCTGTTGGTGCCGTGGAAGGTGAAGGGGCTCGGATTGTTGACAGTGATACGCTGCACGCCCGGCGCCACCGCAACGGCATCGCCATAGGCCGGCCTGAAATCACGCTCGAAATGCGGGCTCTCGTCCTCGTCACGCACGGCAGGTGTCACTTGTACTCGATCTCGATGAAGCTCATCGGCGTGTCGCCGCCATTGACGACATTGTGCGCCACGCCCGCCTCGCGGCGATAGACGGCGCCAGCCTTTGTCGGCACGCGCCGCGCGCCCGTGTCGTCCTCGATCAGGAAATCGCAATCCGTCATCGGCACGACGACATAGCCGAGGCCATGGACGTGATGGCCGGTATCCGCACCCGGCTCGAAATCCCACCGCGTGACACGCACCATCGCATCGTCGAGGAGAATGGTGGGAACGGCCGGCGGACGGGCGCGGAACTGGGACATGAGGGCTCCTTGCGGAATTGGAGGCGGGGACGGAAATGCACGGGTGCGCCCGCGCGCAAAGCCGTGCAGGCGAGGCCGGCGCAAATCCTACCGCCCGCCACCCGCCCTTGCCAAGCACCAAGCCCGCAGAGCCGCGGCTTGGCACAAGATAATCGCAGAAAAGCCGAACATAAGCATTGTCCACGCCCCCCCGCTTTGCTATCAGGCTCCCGCAAGTTGGGGCGTCGCCAAGCGGTAAGGCACCGGTTTTTGGTACCGGCATTCCCAGGTTCGAATCCTGGCGCCCCAGCCATTTCCCTTTTGTCAGGCGGATGATCAGGATTTCCAGCGGTTTGTGCTGGCTGGGCAGGGCCATGCCGTTGGCAATCTCGCCGAACTGAAAGGTTTTGGTATCGAGCGGAAAGGGCTTGCAACAGGGGCATTCACCCGACGGTAAGCTAGCTTTCTTTGACGATATCGTTTAGGTGCCACGCAAGGTCTGGTGGCAGAAAAGTATGAGGATGACATGGTGGCCCGAAAGATTGCCGTTATCGGTCTCGGATATGTCGGTTTGCCGGTCGCTGTGGCGCTAGCAGAGAAGTTTCCCTTCGTCGTGGGATTTGACGTCAAGAAGTCCCGCATCGAGGCCCTCAAAGTGGGCGAGGATGTGACCGGTGAAGTCGACGGTGCGGTACTCAAAAGGTCATCCCTGCAACTGACGTATGAAATTGCCGACGTGAAGGATTGTGACTTCTATATCGTCGCGGTTCCCACGCCCATTGACGACAATCGCCAACCAGACCTCGCTCCCCTCATTGCAGCGTCCAGGACGGTGGCTTCGGTGCTCAAGGCCGGCGATATCGTCGTTTTCGAATCGACCGTGTTCCCAGGCGCGACCGAGGACGTCTGCGGTCCGATTCTTTCCGAGATTTCGGGGCTCCGACAAGGTGTGGACTTCAATCTCGGCTACTCGCCGGAGCGTATTAATCCCGGTGACAAGAAGCACACTTTCAAGACGATCACGAAGGTCGTGTCGGGAGACACCGCGGAGAGCTTGGATGAGATTGCCGCTGTTTACGAAGCGGTCGTTGATGCCGGCATCTACAAAGCCTCGTCGATCAAAGTGGCCGAAGCCGCGAAGGTCATTGAAAATACCCAGCGCGACCTGAACATCGCGCTCATGAACGAGCTAGCGATCATCTTCGAGCGCATGAACATCCGGACCAGCGAAGTCCTGGCCGCCGCCGGTACCAAATGGAATTTCTTGCCGTTCACTCCTGGTCTTGTCGGTGGGCACTGTATCGGGGTCGATCCCTATTATCTGACCGCGAAGGCCGAATCGCTGGGATACCATCCACAAGTCATTCTGTCGGGACGACGTATAAATGACGGCATGGGTGCGTTTGTGGCCCAGAAAATGATCAAGATGCTGGTCGCCGGAAAGCGCCCACTGAATGGTGCTCGAATTGGAATTCTGGGGCTCACTTTCAAGGAGAATGTTCCTGACCTACGGAATAGCCGTGTGCCAGATATCATCAAGGAATTGCGCCAGTTCGGCATCGAGCCCATTGTGCACGATCCGCTGGCTTCAGCCGAAGAGGCCCTTGAAGAGTACGATGTTTCACTGAAGCCTCTCGCTCAATTCGATCAATTGGATGGGTTGATCCTTGCGGTTCCGCACGAAAGCTACGTTAGGGATTTCAACTCCTACATCGCCAAGGTCGCAGAGGGTGGTGTCATCATCGATATCAAATCGGTTCTCGACAAACAGATTCTCGACGCCTCGAACCGCCTGAACTGGAGCCTCTGATGAACAAGGTTTTTGTAACGGGAGCTGCAGGGTTCATCGGCTTTCATACCGCGCTTCGCTTGCTTGAACGCGGTGAGATTGTAGTCGGTTATGATGTTGTCAACGACTACTACGATCCGACGCTCAAGTATGCGCGGCTGGCGGAACTTGCGAAGTTCGAGAAATTCACATTCGTCCGAGGCGATATCTCGGACAAGGCGGCGATGGAAAAAGTCTGGAGCGAGCAGGGACCGTTCAAGCGCGTTATTCATCTCGCAGCGCAGGCAGGAGTGCGCTATTCCCTTGAGAATCCCTATAGCTATATCACAAGCAACTGCATGGGCCATGTCACGGTACTCGAGATGTGCCGGCATACTGAAGGCTTCGAGCATCTTGTCTATGCGAGTTCAAGTTCCGTGTATGGGGGGAATAAGGAATTGCCTTACTCGATCCAGCACGACGTTAACCGCCCGATTTCGCTTTATGCAGCGACGAAGCGCTCAGACGAGTTGATGAGCCATTGCTATAGTCATTTATTCGGCCTGAAGCAGACCGGCTTGCGCTTCTTCACTGTCTACGGCCCTTGGGGCCGACCTGATATGGCACTTTTCATTTTTGCCAAGGCAATCGCCGAAGGTAAGAAGTTGCCCGTTTTTAATGGCGGGCAAATGAAGCGCGATTTTACATTCATTGACGACATCGTTACCGGCATCGTCGCCTGCCTGGACAACCCCCCTGAGCCTGGAAAGGTCGATCCTCCAGCCCGGGTGTTCAATATCGGCAATACGCGAAGTGAAGACCTCATGGACTTTATTGCGATCATTGAACGGGAAATGGGGCGCAAGGCAGATATCGAGTACTTGCCGATGCAGCCTGGAGACATTGAAGCAACGTACGCCGATGTGACGGAGACAACCGAGGCTGTCGGCTATCGGCCGACGACCAGTATCGACGAAGGCATTCCGAAGTTCGTTTCTTGGTTCAAACAATACCATAATATCAACTGAGCTTCTCATGTTTGGGCAAATGCACAAGATTTACAGCCTGCTGACAAAGCGGCAAAGGCTTCAGGCTGCTGTACTTTTTGCATTGACGACCTTCGTGGCAATGTTTGAGCTGGTAGGCGTCGCATCGATATTGCCCTTCATGGCCGTTCTGTCGTCCCCGGACACGATAACGACTAACAAGATTATCAAAGGTGTCTATGACATATTAGGATTTTCTTCTTCAAGAAGCTTCCTGATATTTTTGGGGATTCTGACATTTGCTTTGCTAATGTTGGGAAATGCCGCGAAGGCCGTCAGCAGTTGGGCCAGCAACAGATTTTCGGGACGCTGGGGACACAGCATTTCTGTCCGGCTATTCGAGCAGTACCTGAATCAGCCGTATATTTTCTTCATTGAGCGCAATTCCTCTGAATTGAGGAAACTCGTCCTTGGTGAAGTCCAAATTCTGATCAGCAGCTACCTCATCCCGGTTCTGGATGTGCTGTCGCGCTCACTTATCTGCATCGCGGTTATCGGGCTGATCTTCATTGCTGACCCGATCCTGGCCATCGCGACAGTGCTGGTGCTTGGCGGAGCCTATGCCCTCGTTTACATCTTCATTCGCAGATGGTTGTCACGCATCGGAATGCTTCGTTCTAATGCCCAGACGATCCGGCACAAGATTGTCAATGAAGCATTGCAGGGAATCAAGAATGTAAAACTTACCGGGCAGGAAAGTCTATATGTGAAGCTCTTTGAGCGACCTTCGCGGGACCAGATCCGTGCGAATGCCTTGGCCGTGATGGCAGCTGAGTTGCCGCGATACGCCCTTGAAAGTTTTGCCTTCGGAGGCCTGTTGTTCGTCGTCCTGTATAAGCTTTCGCAAACCAGCGACTTGCAGGGAACGCTCCCCATTGTCACGCTTTACGCTGTGGCTGGATATCGCCTGATGCCGAACTTCCAGGCCATTTTCTCGTCTGTCACCAAGATTCGCTTCAACAGCATAGTGCTGACGCGCATACACCAAGAATTACACGCGACGCTGCCGGCCTCCGGAAGGCATGCGGTCGATGATCGCCAACCCCGCCTGCCGTTCAAAAAAAGTATTGTGCTTAAGAACGCAAGCTTCTCTTATAACGGGGCGCTACGCCCCGTTTTTCGAGATTTTAACCTGACAATCCGTGCCAACTCGATTGTCGGCATCGTCGGGAAAAGTGGCGCGGGAAAGACAACTCTTGTGGACGTGCTGATCGGCTTGTTGCAGCCAACGGGAGGGGAAATCTTCATCGACGGAGTTAAGCTGGGGCCAGAAAACGTAAGGGCATGGCAGAAGAATGTCGCTTATGTCAGCCAGCACATCTATCTTTCCGACGATTCCATCCGGAGGAATATCGCATTCGGCGTACCCGATAGTCAGATTGATGAGAAACGATTGCAGGAGGCGATAAGGTTAACGGCCCTGCAGGAATTCGTAGAGAACGATCTTTCTGAGGGGCTGGATACACTGCTAGGTGAGAATGGCGTGCGCTTGTCTGGGGGGCAAAGGCAGCGTGTGGGAATTGCTCGGGCACTTTACCTTGACCGTCCTGTGCTTGTTTTGGATGAGGCCACGAGTGCGCTTGATATGGACACGGAAAGGGAGGTCATGGCTGCAATCAACAATATTGGTCACAGCAAGACTGTAATCATGATTGCTCATCGGCTGGAGTCGTTGTCGGCAGCAGATGAACTTATAGATTTGTCCGGTTCGCCCAAGCAGGTGGATTGAGGAAGGCTCGCGCATTTGTCGACTGGGAGCGCTAACGATCGTTCGACGAGGCGTTGCACGACCGTTCTATTGTGGTCCGAACGAATAATGGAGTGGTAATGCGAATCCTGTTCTTGGTCGGTTCGTTGCGCATGGGCGGGGCAGAGCGCGTGGTAAGCCGGTTGGCAAATTATTGGAGCCAAAAGGGCTTTCAGATATGTGTTGCGACAGTTCGTGAAGAAGCAAGCGACTTTTATAAGCTGGAACCGCAGATTACGAGAGTAGCATTCGATCTCGGGTATTCAGTTCGCCATCGGCATCAGCGCTACATAAAATACTTCAAGACCATTTATGCTACCGGAAAGGTTATCCGGGAGTTCAAGCCTGATGTCGTCATCAGTTTCGTGACGGGCATAAATTTCCGCGCCCTCGCTGTAAAGCCGTTCTTCTCCATGCCATTTATCATTTCGGAGCGGACCAACCCGGACAAGCAGAAGATAAACGCACGGGGGGCGCGCGTTCGCCGACTGATCTACCCATTTGCGGATAAGGTCGTTTTCGTGAGCGAAGGCGTGCGGCGAGCTTATCCGTGGCTCGATGACCAAAAGAAAGCGGTCATTTACAATCCCGCTATCCGATTGCCGGCGACGGTTACCGATCGCGTTGCCGAAAAGACGATTGTGACCCTTGGTCGACTAAACCAAGTCAAGGGTCATGACATGCTGATCGACGCGTTCAACAGGATTGCAGGAACCTACTCGGATTGGCGTCTGCGCATCTATGGTGAAGGTGATTATCGTCCGGACCTTGAACGACAGATTGCGCAAAGCCCGTACGGTGACAGGATCACTCTCGAAGGCTTCACACGGACGCCGGAGACGTGTCTCAAGTCCGCTGGCATGTTCGTCCTGTCTTCAAGGCATGAGGGTTTTCCCAATGCACTTGTAGAGGCAATGAGCATGGGGTTGCCCTGCATCAGCTTCGACTGTCCCTTCGGCCCCAGCGAACTAATTGACCATGGTAAGAATGGTCTTCTTGTCGAAGCCGATAACGTGGAAAAACTTGCCGAAGCAATGGAGAATATGATCTGTCATCCGCAACAGCGTGAAGCAATGGGACGGGAAGCGACGTCGGTCAGTCGGAGGCTGAATATAGAAGCGATCGCGAGCGAATGGGAGACGCTCATTCGCTCGCTTATTGCCGAAAGATCATGACCTTTAAGCCTGTTAACGACCGTTCGACCGTCGTTGTGGTGACCAACCTCGCCAGAGGGGGCGCACAACAGATTGCCTTGGCATTTGCCCGGCATCTCGAAACGACGAATAATCTTATTGATGTCTTGCTGCTTGATCCGACACGCCAGGCTTTGAATGAAGCCAAACCATTTCGGGTGAGAGGGATACTGGGTACGATTGGCCACAAGTTGCTTTATCCAGTCTGCATATTCGCCTTGGCTCTCCGGCTTCGCCACTCGAAGCCTGCGATAGTCTTAAGCACATTGCTTGTTGCGAATGTCGTCACGTTGCTTGCCGCCCGGCTTGCATTTGGCAAGCGTATTTTATGCGTTATCAGGGAAACCACAACGATCGGAGCAAGATCAAGGCGCGGCGGCGTATTGGGTCGTGTGCTGTGTCAACTCGCCAAGTGGGTGTATCCGCTTGCGGATGCCGTAATTGCTCCTTCGGAGGGAGTCGCGCAAGATATCGTTGGAAATCTAGGCCTGCCGCGCGGGAAGGTCCATGTCCTGCTCAACCCGACCATAGACGAAGGGTTTCATGGCAGATCACTCGAAAAGGCCTCGTATCGCTTTCAGCATGAGACGGCAGGACCCCTTTATGTCGCATGCGGCCGATTAGGTCCTGAAAAGGGATACGATGTTCTCCTGCGGGCTTTTGCCGATGTTCATCATCGCGTCGCCGGTGCGCGTTTAATCATTATGGGGGAGGGAGCTCTCCTGGCCGAATTGCAGGCCTTGGCATCGATCCTCGGCATCTCCGCAGCGGTCGACTTTGCCGGCTATGTTTCCAATCCCTTGCCTATCATTCGCCAATCGAATGTATTCGTTCTTGCTAGCCGATGGGAAGGCTTGCCGAACGCGCTTATCCAGGCACTCGGTTGTGGCACGACGCCAGTAGCCACAGACTGCCCGAGCGGGCCGAAAGAGATTCTTGAAGACGGACGCTACGGCTATCTTGTTCCGGTCGACGATGTTCCGGCACTATCAACTGCGATGGTGACGGCATGGCAGTCGCCAATGCCTGCGAATGTGCTTAAAGCCCGGTCGGAGGATTTCTCAGAGCAGCGTGTGTTCGCTCAGTACGAGACTCTCATTGGAAGCTTGATGAGAGGTCGCGTATGAAATTGTGTGTGTTGATGGCGACATATAACGATGAGCGGTATCTAAAGTCTGCTTTGGACAGCATTCTCAATCAGACCTATACCGATTTCGAATTACTGGTCGTTAACGATGGCTCAACCGATCGTACGGTCGATATACTACAGCACTGCGCGGCACGCGATGCGCGAATCAGGGTTGTGAATTGTGAAGCAAATGGTGGGTTGGCGCGCGCGCTTAATATCGGTCTTGCGCAAACCCGCGCACAGTTTGTCGCGCGGATGGATGCCGACGATATTGCGTTGCCTCAGCGTCTCCAGAGGCAGATGGATTACTTGCAGGCACATCCCGAAATCGACGTTCTGGGCACTTTTTCTGAGGACATAGATGAAAGTGGGCGGCGAACGGGTCGTATCAGGCGCATGCCGGTGGGCGTTCGCAAAAACGCCGACCTTGTTTGGACCAACCCGGTCATCCACCCGACGGTTGTCTTCCGAGCGGACAAGATCAAGCAACTGGCCGGATACGATGAAACACTGCGCCGCCGGCAGGACTATGATTTATGGTTTCGGGTGGTCGCCAGCGGGATGAAAATCGAGAATTTGCCTGAGGTTCTCTTGCTGTATAGGGAAACGGCTGAGACCTTTCGCAAGAACAGCGCCACGGCCATGTGGCAGCAGGCGAAGATCGGACTTAGGGGGTGCCGCAAGATCGGCGCTGGCCCTGTCGCCTACATGGGAGTCGTCGTTCCGCTGATAACGAGCCTGTTGCCTTTGTCTTGGCGGCGAGTCGCCAAGCGCGTTTTGAGTAAAGTAGATCCGAGAGGGAGTTGAAATGTCGGTGGCAACAGGTCAGCGCGGAGAACTGGCGGTTTCGATCGTCGCTGCCATAGTTGCATTGGTTGTCGGCGTAGCGGATTTTTCCGGCTCATTCCGGCAGGTTGATGTGCTGGATTTCGGTAGTGACACCCTCATAACCATATCACGCGCGCTCGCCCAGTATGATCCTTCAATCTATGCGGGCGATTTTCTCTTTTCTTCGCCGCAAAACTATAAATTCTACAATAATGCAAGCGTGTGGTTCTTCTACCTCGTTGAGTCCCTGGGGAGCGGCAACTTCTCCACTTGGTACCGCGCACTGAATATTCTCGTGGTGGCGCTGTTCCTATTTTCTTGGTTTTTCCTTGCGTATCGGCTCTATCGCTCAAGCATTTGTGCGGCAGCGTTTACGGTGAGCTGCGCTGTCGCGATCCCGGTCTTAAGCGGGGACTACTGGGGGTTGTTCAATGAGCCTCAGGCGCGGCAAATGTTCAGCGCCGTCCTGCCTCTGATCATCCTTGCCGCCCTGGAAGCTCGTCCGCGGGTGCTGGACTGGATGGGTGTGTTCCTGCTCATGGGCATGGCCATGTGGCTTCATCCCGCGTCCGGGCCGCCGATCGCCCTTGCACTGCTCCTATCCATGATGGCGTCCCAATACGAAAAGAAGCAGCTGCCGCTCCTCGTTTTGCGCGCTGCCCTGGGTGGGATCGTCTTTCTGGCATTCGCTCTACCGAACATCTGGCAATACTATTTAGGAATCCGGGAGGCGGCGGTTGGCGCGGATCCGCAGCTCGTACGAATGGCTTGGGAACTACGTTATTCCAGCGACTACACCGATCCAGTGAACGGTGTTTTGGCCGCTGTCACGCGTGCCTTTGGCGGCTGGCGCCTCGTCCTGCCGATCTTTGCAACGATTGGGGCCTGCTTGCTTCTTCGCCGAAATGATGGCGAGATACGGCCGAAAGTCAGGATGATATTGGTCTTCACTCTGGCGATTGCATTTCTTGCTGGAGGAGTTCCTGTCATTGAGGCGGGAGTTGCCCGCGCGATGGGCCGTACCCCGATGCAAATGGATCTCGTCCGCGGTCTCCGTTATCTGGTGCCTATGCTGCTGCTCATCGCATTCTGGAGTGTCGCGCATCACGTCAGGGCGACCAAGGCGATGCAAATTTTCGTTTCCCTCGCCCTTGCTGCCGTCTGGATAGCTGCAAGCCAGCTTAGCCCCCGCTATCGCCAGAATGATAATGTGCTGGCGGGGATAAAGTGCTGGCTCAAAGCACATCCGATTTGCCCGACCACAGGCGAAACAGACTTGCAGCGTGTCCTTGCCGAACTATCTGACAGAGAGGCGTTTCCAGGCAAGGTTTTCTCACCAGAGTTTGGTTTGCAGATCCGTTCCTATGCGCGCCGGGAGCTTGCATTTGACTGGAAAGACACTGGATGGCTAGCCTATTCCAACCATAAAAAACTCACAGATAACTTGAGCAATATGGAAACCTACAAGGCCATAGCCTCGATGCCGGATGGACCGGAAAAGCAAAGGGCGTGGCTTGCTTTCGGCTCGAGCGTCGGAGCCGGCGTCGTTGTTGTCGACGCAATTGCTGGATTCTCTGACCCAGCATTTCCAACTCTGCGCAGGTTTGGCGGTCTGGCGATCTATTCAAATCCCTAGATAAAAGTGATTGCTTAGCTGGCAGGCTGCTCTTGCATGACCAGGTATCCACGGTCACGCATGCCGGAAATCAAAAGTCTGCTGCCCCATATCGAAAGATGCCCATTGTCGGAATAGACTGGCTTTCCGTCCGCGGTGAAGTTCATACAGCTTCCGTCGTTGCAGATAAAATCGAAGGGATCGGTGAAACGCGCAATGCCCGACAAGGCGGCTTTCAGTCTCTTGTTGAACTCTTCTTTCGAGGCGATGGACTGAGCTGAGCGGTCGCCGCGGCTGCAGTCGAAATCGGTTTTGAGCGGCCGCGTTGCGCAATCGACTGGCGAAACGGTCATGCCGCTCATCGGGACCGCCCCCACAACTGAGACCGGTGTTTTTGAATCCCGCCGCAGGATATCGATTTGATCCGCGACAAAGCGCGCAAATTTTTCCGGTCCCCGAGTGTCGAGTACGTCGGAAGGATTCTTGTTGCTGTAGACAGGTAGCTCCACGTGCCCCAGCCAGGATTGGTGGATGATAACTGGTGCCGGGTGTTTTTTTATCTCGTTGAAAGCGTCTCGTCTTGCCTCGGCACAAGATGCTGAGCCCCGTGCCGTGATGTACGTTTCCGAGACGAAAAGGCACGCGCTTGGAGCATATATGATGAAGTTAATCTCAGGGATCTCTACTTTGAGTCCCTCAGCAAGCGCCCGTGCATGAGAGTCTCCCAGTAGATAAATGGTCGCCTTTCCTGAGCCTGGCTGCGTCTCGCATCTCGGAATCTCACAGGAATGCCCGCCGTAATAGGCTGAATGGAATTTCTTCGGTTTGCCGATATAGCGCAATTCCCGGAGCGTGGAAGGGCTGCGCCAGGCCATTCCGTCAATGGCAGCCCAGGTAAGAGGTAGGCACGCGACGGCGAGGGTTGCGGTAACGGCAATCAGCAAGGGTCTTGTTGGGATTCTGAAGCTCGTCATCCCCCGTCTGCGGAATGGCATCTCCACAAAACGATAGCTCAGGAATGAAAGCAGAAGAATGGCGCCAGCGGCCAGCATCGTCTCTGTCGCGTTGAGATCACGCATCAAATAGTATTTGGCCATAACGATAACTGGCCAATGGACGAGATAAAGTGAGTAGCTGATCTTCCCAACGAAGACGCACAAACGGTTCGATAGAACAGAGGCCGAGGCCGCTTTTGAGCCGAAATATATGACAGCACCGGCGCCGAGGCAGGGAAGAAGCGCGGTTATGCCTGGAAATCTCGTTTCCTGCGTATATACGACTGCCGGGACGAGAATGAGAATAAGCCCCAGAAGGAAACCGCCTTCGCGAACCCGAGCGCCGTGGTGGCTTGTACCGGCAAGCACGATAAGTCCACCTAAGGCGAGTTCGCTAAAACGTGCAGGCAAAAGAAAATATGCGGCGGTGGGGTCTCTTTGGAGTATAATCTCGGCCGCGACGGTGGACGCTATAATCAGGGGCAGAAAAACAACAGGCCGAACTAGCTTGCGCCGAAATAGCCAAACCAATAGCAGCGGCCATATGAAATAAAACTGCTCCTCCACCCCAAGTGACCATGTGTGCAGTAAGGCCTTGGTATCTGCCGCTGCATCGAAGTAACCGCTTGTCTGCCAAAAGTAGATATTCGAAACCGACAAAATCGCCGAAAATGCACTCTCGGCCAGTTCCTTCAAAGCAGCCGGTGAATAGATCAGAGCGGCGATGACGCAGGTGGCGATGATTGTTGCAAGCAGTGCGGGGGCAATCCGGCGAATACGGGCGATGTAGAATTCGGTAATCGAAAAGTGCCCTTTTTCAAGGTCATGCAGGATTTTGCTGGTGATGAGGAAGCCGCTGATCACAAAGAACACGTCAACGCCGATGAAGCCTCCGGAGACTGTGGTGGAGCCGAGGTGAAAGAGGAGGACTAGGGTAACTGCGACGGCACGCAGGCCGTCGACTTCCGGGCGATATCGCATTGCATCTTGTGACAAAGTAGCGCCCTCGCTTCGCTTTCCTCGGCGAGGCCTAGCACGGCATTGTCACTTTTGGGATGCGCACCGATCCATTTTTTGTGGGAGTCGGGCTGGTTTGCACAAATAAAGAAGGACATCTCGTGATGACGTATTGAGTCGGCGCTTACCCGTGATACTCACATGCATAGTGCGCAAAGAAATCGGAATTTAAATATGCCGTCGATTGTAATCCTACTTTGCCTTTCCGTGACGATCACAGCTGCTCAAGTCATCATGAAGTTCGCGGCGCAAGCTTCCAATGAACTCGGAGGCTTCATGCATTTTCGGGTATTGTCGTTGGTGGCTGTTAGCTTTGTTATGTCGTGTCTTGGGCAACTTGTCTGGCTATACGTGCTCAAGGTCTCCACGCTGGGAAGCAGCTATCTGTTCCTATCCTTGGTTTTCGTCTTGGTACCCTTGTGCAGTATATTTTTTTTCGGAGAGCGTATGACCATGCTGCAATCCGTCGGGATATCTTTCATCCTCATTGGTATTGCCATTCAGGGATATGCTGGCCAGCGTTGAAGTGAGGCTCGGCGAGGAACGACCGAACATGACCGCAGCAGCCGCCGTTACGAATGAAAATAAACCCGCGCTCACTCTTTTTGGGCTTTTGGCAGCCTGCTTCGGATTGTTTTATGTCTTGAACGTCATCGGGAAAATCGGCGCTCCGTTGTCGCCCCAAAGCATTGTGCTATTGGTCGCAGTCGCCTTACCCGCCATTCGACTGCGAGCCAGAGACCTCCCGTCGCAATTTGTAGTGATCGCCTATGCGATCAACGGATGCTGCGTCTTTTATCTGATCGGGATGCATCGCACCTATGACCTCGGTTTACCCTCGCTCTTCAACAGTGTCTGGGTGCCTGTCTTCGTAGGGATGCTCGCATTCAGGTGGCCTGCACTTATAGCCTTCCCGGCTTTGGCCGCGCGTTGGGCTAAACTTCATACACAGTTCGAAACCGGCCTCGGCGCACCAAACAGCGCTGATTTCGTCATTATTCCGGATCTCGCCCTCTTCCTATCGATCGCCGTAAGCATCTACGCCGTCTACCGAATTTTAGAAGATCGTTTGCCCGTCACGCGTGTTCGAAAGGAGACATTCTTCAACGCCTGCATCATGATGGCATCGGGAATCCATCTCTCCAACTACTTTCATTCTGGTTGGGAAAAACTGTTCCTGCCAGATAGCACACCACTTACCTGGGTCTTGCAGAATCCGACCTACTTCCTGGCAATTCATTCGACGGATGCAGGCGCCTTGACGATCCTCGATCTCTTTCCCGATCGGGACACGCTGGTACCTTTTCTCACCTGGCTTAACATTCCCTTGAATGCGTGGGTTCTCGTTATCCAGCTATACGCTCTAGTCAGTCTGCTTTCGCTTCGCGGTAGCGCATGGCTTACGTTCCTTTATGACGTGATGCATGTCGGAATATTTGTCCTAACCGGAATTTTCTTTTGGAAGTGGATTGTTCTCAATGTAGCGTTCATCATGGCATTCCGGAAAATGCAAAAGGGTGAGCGACCAAGCGTGACTATTCGATGCCTGGGATGTGTTATCGTTCTCGTGGCTCCACTTTTATCGTTCCATATCGTCAAGTTGGCCTGGTTCGATACTGGAGGCGTAAACGATGCTTATTTCGAGGTTGCCAATCAGAAGGGCGAGATTCTGCGGGTTCCGTCGAACTTCTTCCTAAATAAGTCCATTAATGTTGCGCAACAACGAATTGCGCGACCGACAAATGGCTTCTTACCCACCGGCACCTGGGGTACCACCAGCCGGGCTTCTATCATGTTTGCCTTGCGGGACCATTGCTCTGCTGAAGCTCGGGATTGGGCGCTTTCAGACGAACAGAAAACACAGCTCGGCAAAATGGTCCGTGCGCATCAAGCGCTCGTGGTCCGTCTCGCCGATGAAAGCGGACGGGTTGCCTATGATCTCTATCCGCATCATATCTGGTCCGCTCCTTGGCTCTTTGATGATTTCGCGAAGCTTGATGTTCGTCAGATACGTTCCTATTTCTTCGTTGTCGAAAGCCGTTGTGTATCCATCGGGACGGACGGCCAAGTCATCCGCGAGCCAGTCAGGCGAGAAAGATATGAATTCAAACTTTGACTTGGGGGCACATCCTGAATGGGAAGGCAAATCGGTCGTGATCTATGACGGTGAATGCCCATTCTGTTCAAACTATGTGAAATTTCAACGTCTTCGCGAGACTTTGGGCAATGTTTTACTGCTTGATGCACGAGCGGTCCCGGGTCTCGTTCGCGAGTTTGAGGCTGCAGGAAAGCCGCTTGATGACGGCATGGTGCTGATCATGGGCGGGCGGATTTATTACGGCGCTGATTGCGTGAATCGTCTGGCTCTGTTGAGTTCGCGCCGAGGCTGGTTCAACAAGCTGAACGCGCTGATCTTCAGTTCGCCGACGGTAGCGAACGTTCTTTATCCGTTCATGAAGTTTGGCCGCGCAATGGTGCTTCGCGTGCTCGGTCGCAAGAAACTTACAGCCGCAGAAGGCGTGTCGGGCGATAGCAAGCACACGGCGTAGCGGTTACTTGGTGCCTATTACCGTCCAGCTGTAGCCGTGGCGGTGATAAAGGCGCACATCAACAAAACCAGCCTTCTCAAGCAGGGCTCTCGCTTCGGCTTCAGTGTAATACTTCGCCCAACGGGGATTCAACTGGTCAACGATGACGAGTCGAATTGCGTTTCCACCGATCGGTTTTAGAACGTTGCGCATGTAATGACGCATTGGGAGTGGAAGAAACCGGCAAAGTGCAATGTATGCCGCCAGGGGTGGATACATGATGGCTGCCAGCGCTGAATTCATCCATACGGGCAACTTGCGTGTCACCCAACGCAATGGTTCGACGACAGCCAAGTAAGCGAAATTGCCTTCGCGTCCGTAAAGCCAGACGATTGCTTTGCCGCCGGGTTTGAGCGCGCCATGCATTTTCTCAACGGTGGACGCAGGGTCTGGAATATGGTGCAGCACGCCAATAGAAAAAATGTAGTCTATATCTTTTATCTCGAACGTATGACCTGCCTCGGCCAGAATTGTTACCCGCTCTTGGAATGAGGCCAGATTCCGTTCCAAAACCGTTTTGGCCTTTGAGGGTTCAATTGCGGTGACATGACCTGCGCCCGCACTCAGCAGCATCGCACTAATCCGGCCAGTGCCCGCTCCTACTTCAGCGCAACGCTTTCCCTGCAAGTCGTTCGCGTCCAATAGAGGCCCAAGAATGTCAAGCAGCATGTCTTGGCTGGCGTAATACCCCTCATTTTCGGTGTAGGTCGTCCACTGGTTTCCAAAATCGGCGATCGTTTGCTGTGTCGCCTGCTGAAAATCTTTCGTCATCGGCTAGCGCTCCAAATGCCGACGCCACTGTGCGAAGGTCATGAGTGTCCAGAGAAGGTAAGCGCGGTTCGTTTTTCCGCTGAGATGCTCCGATACCAGCCTGCGAACGGCATTCGGGTTCAAGTACGGCGATACGTAGTCTTCGCGGACGAGCAGGTCGATGATGACCGACCTGTAGTCCGTGCGGAGGCGATGGGCCAGAGGTACGTTGAAACCAGTTTTTTGCCGCTCTGTAATAGCGGCGGGCAAGGCATAGGAGACAGCCAGATCACGCAGCACCGGTTTCGTCCGCTTGCCATTTGGCAATCGGAGGCTGCCTGCAATGTGGCTCGTGTATTTTATGAACTCGATATCCAGGAAGGGTACGCGTACTTCAAGGCCATGTGCCATGCTCATCCTGTCGACTTTCATCAACATGTCACCCGGAAGGTAGTAGCTCAGGTCAGCATCCTGGCCCCAACTGGCGGGATCAGCACTCGAACTCCTGCCCCGTCCGGTATCGATTGCCGCATAGTACGCGCGCGCTCCGTCGTCGATCACATCACGCATCTCTGACGACGCGATATCCCGGAGATCCCAAGGCATCCCATACCGTCGCCATTCCGCGTGAGCATGGGGACCCAAAGGAAGCCCATGCAGAAAGCGGCCGGCCAATTCCATTGCGGGGTAACGCATGCTGGCAGTATTGTTCTTCGCCAGTAGCTGTCGCGCCATCCATTGCGAAGGCGCCTGTGGAATAAAAGGAGCGAGGCGGGATGCCAGGCGGGTCGCTCCATAGGTTGCATAACCTCCGAAAAGTTCATCTGCTCCGTCGCCGGACAAAACCACGGTAGCGTGGGGCTTCGTTGCTGCAGAGAGCTTTTTGACGGCCAAGGCGGAACTGTCTGCCAGCTCCCCGTCCATATGCCAAACGACGGAGGAGAATGTTTCAGCCGGCTCCTCATCGTCGTGAAAAGACGCGACGACCGCTTCCGACTTGAGATGAGCGGCGACCAGGCTTGCGTCGCTGCTTTCATCGAAGTCCCCGACGTCGCTAGCAAAAATCAGCGAACGGGGACGAGGAGTCGAGCAGGCAGCATTCACCAAGCTGGAATCAATGCCGCCTGATTGCCAGACTGCCAGCGGCACGTCGGAGACGCGCTGGCGCATCACCGCGGCTTCGAATTGTGCTTTTAACTCATCCGGATCAAACGCGTGGATACTGTCGCTGAACCACCGTGGGGCGAGGGTTCCAATATTCGATATCTGGCCTGCGGGAGATATGCGTAAAACTTGGCCGGGGGCCAGGCTCGTCACGTCCTGCATCAGTGACCGACTGGGGCCGACATATCCCTGGGTGAGAAACGTGGAAAGAGATACGGTGTCGATTGCCCTGCCGAAGGCCGGAATCCCCAAGAACGCTTTGACCTCGGAGGCAAAAGCGATCGCCGAGCCTGATCGGGATTTCCAGATATAGAGGGGCTTGATACCGATCGGATCACGGGCGAGAATTGTCTCGCCGGTCTCGCGATCGTAAAGAGCAAAAGCAAAAATGCCGTTGAAGCGATCGATGTATGACGGACCGAATTGCTCCACTGCCGCTAGGAGCACTTCCGAGTCGCAACGAGACCGCATCTGAAAGTCGGATGCTTTCTGAAGATCGTGGATCAGGGCCGTCTCGTTGTACAGCTCGCCGTTGTAGACGAGCATCGAACGACCGGAATGGCTCGCCAGCGGCTGTCTGCCATTTTCCGAAAGGTCGCGAATAGAAAGGCGACGATGAGCAAGACCCACCGTATGCCCGTGTCCTTCCGTGCTCCAGATGCTCGCCTGATCTGGTCCACGGTGCGCAATGAGCTCGGACATTGCCGTAAGTTCGGACGCAATCGGTCCTCCATCAAATCGGATGAGGCCTGCGATACCGCACATGAGATCAGAGCTTTTCCGCGACAAACAGGTTATTCAGCCCGTAGCCGAAGCGCTTGTGCAGTGTAAGCTTGAGGCCCGCGCGCTCGAACAGGCTGACGACATCATTGGTATCCATGCCCATGAGCTCATCGGGATGCATCTCGCGTTCCTTGTCCTCACTGTACCACCACAAGGCGTGGCCAATCTTGCCGACGAACGAGCCTATCATGGTGGCTACAACACGCCCACCGGGTCTCAGCAAGCGAGCGGCCTCTTGAATGGCCTCGACACGTTCGGGGATGTGATTGAGGCAGGCAATATAAGAGACGGTGTCGAAGCTGGCGTCATCAAAGCTGAAGTGCGCAGCGTTCTCGATCAGCATGACGTCATCGGACCAAGCGGTGACATCCGCACCAACGCTTTCGGTTGCAGCACTGCTACGATTCTTTTCCCGGTAAAGGCGGAGCAGCATGTTGTCACCGCAACCGACGTCGAGAACACGACCGCGAAGCTCCGGAAGCACCATTCGCAGGCGTTCGGCGCGAAGCGAGGTGAAGCCGAATCGCTCGGATTGGTAGTCCGGCAGGACGACCATTCTGAGCGGTGCTCCGATCAGATCCCACAGCATCTGCGGGGGTGATTTCCGGTGTCGCAACGCCCATTCCGGCGGCGGATTTGAGTGAAAGGCATGAGCTATCTTGGCGTTCCCCGTCATGGCTCAGTTTCCCTTCTTCCAGTTGGCCAAGTAGTTCAGGCCGAATGCGGCGCAATGCTGCAGCCGCAACAGGCCGATTTGGTCTGCAATGATTGCGACGGTCATGACCAGCAGGGAAGAGATCAGCAGGAGTGCACCAAGTACCGGCAGTCCCTGCCCGTTATAAAGGATAACCAGCGCGCTGTAGGCAAGACCGGCGGCAAAAAGGGCACCGGCGAGACTGCCGAACAATCTCAGCGGTTGCAGGAGACTTGCAATCCGCAGAACCGTGACCAAAGTTCGGAAACCGTCAAACAGCTTGACCTTGCTTTGCCCAACCCTTGTTCGCAACTCGATCTGTTCGAAGGCGAAAGGTATCCGTGATTTAATGAGAAGGAAGGTACTGGTGGTGCTCGCACTGTATCCCGTAGGCAAAAGCAAAAAGAAGCGGAAATACGCTTCTCGCCGGAACACGCGCAGACCACAATTGAAATCCTTGACATAGCCAAGCCCAAGGAGGAGCGCGAACAGGCGGATAAGCATCTTTCCAATTCCTCGGGTACTGGAAACCGAGCCTCCACGTTGCCCGAGCACGGCTCCCAAGCGCTCGTCTTCCAGACGATCCACCATCCGCGCCAAATCCTCGGCCCTGTGTTCGTTGTCCCCGTCGAACCAGGCGATGAGTTCCCGCGTTGCTGCCAAGGTTCCCTGGCGAAGGGCACCGCCGTAACCTTGGTTGTAGGAGAGTTGCAAAAGTTCTGTGTCCGGATAAGCCATCGCGACCTCAGGCGTGCTATCCTTGCTGCAATCATCGACCACAAGGATTTGACAGCCGGGCACATGCTGATGCAAGTCTTCAATCACGGAAGCGATAGCGTCCTGCTCATTATGTGCCGGAATCAAAACCGATAGATTGGCATAGTCTCGTTTCAAGCTTCGATCCCTTGTGCTTGCAAAAGAGGATGATCTCGCCGCTTCGCTTGCCGGCACCGAAACGACCGGCGGGCCGAGCTGCAGGTCTGCGAATTTGGAGAACCTTTAGTGGCTTTGATGGTCTGCTGCAATACGACCAGTATCGTCACAGTTCTCGCCAAGGGTTTTGTTGCCGCCGTCACCCGAGGCCGATCAGCCAGACTGTCGGCCGCGCCTTTCTTTTCCATTCGCAACGATTTTTTCTCATGAACAGCGAGCGGTGAAATCGCGAGGGAAAAATTATCACGCCTCGGCGCTTGGAGTGGCCTGCTCAGATAAAGTAAAGGTTGTGTCCGATCTCCTATCGAGATAAAGCGACAGTCGCATTCCCTCGCTGCTGTATCAGAATTTCCGCGATCGCCTTTGAGAATTCCGTTCTACCTTTCTCGGTTAGATGCGAACGAGTGGCAAAGTAACTATCGGGATACTCGCTTGGTGTGTTTAATACATGCGAAGGATCGATTTTAAAGAGCCGAGCTATCGCCTTCTTCGCCCTTATAAAGCCGCCATCCGATTGTCCGAGAGGAACTGGAGGAATGAGTAGATACACTGTGGATCGATCTATGCCGTTGAATGCACGAAGTAGCGGCTGCTGTAGCTCCTGAAACGAGTCTGGCATATTTTGATCTATCACTGCCTTGGTGAGAGCTTTTTGGCTGGGATCGACCAGCGACCCACTTGCCGCAATCTCTCGCACAAGTTCTCTAGCGGTCGGATATCGTGCCGTGAAGGCCCCTTTCAGCCTGCCGAAATCTATCGACTCAGGGGCGATGGAGTAGCCGCACAGCGGATCGCTGGAGCACGCCCGAACCAAGTCCTTCCACCGCTTCGGAATTGCCGCTCTGGAAAGTTGCAGGGGGTGGATTACGAGTATGATTTTATCAGGGAGCTTACCACGTTCTTTGAGCAAGCTGATCGCTGCTGCATCCCCCACGGCGCCTACCGACCCAAACATGCAATATGAGGCGACTCGATCTCCGGTTATCTCCGAAATCGTCGGCGGATGGATGCCCGTAAGGCACGAACTGTCGCCGAAAAAGGCCACGTTGGTTTGCTCTCCCTGCGCTGCCCGTTTCAGTTGTTCTCTCACGATGTACGTTTCCGATGTCCACTCTCTTGGGATGGAGCTTGCCATCCATGTGGTCGCGCCACCTGCAAACAGGAGGAAGCTTCCCAGAACGATCGCCGGCTTGAAGATTCCCTGCGGCCGCCATTTGCGCACCGGATTCTCTATGAAGTGCCAAGTCGCTGCGGCTAACACCATCGTGATTGCCAGCAGTAAGAGCGCAGCCAGAACGCCCAGGCTACTTCCAGCGAAATAGAACTTCGTAATGACGTACAATGGCCAGTGCCAGAGATACGCTGAATAGGAAATAAGTCCGACAAACCTGAGAGGAAACCACTTAAGCCCTCGGCTAACGAAACTCGTGGCTTCATGGGCAGGCCAAATGATAAGCGCTGCGCCTAGACAGGGGATGATCGCCCAAAAGCCAGGATACGGATATGCAGAGGTGAAAGTCAGCACCGAAATGGCGATCAGGATGACGCCGGCGGCTCTCATTAAGGCCGACGTCTCGCGCGTCGCTATGGTGGGGGCAAGCACAAGGGCTGCCCCAAGTGAAAACTCCCACGCCCTCCCGAAGATCAGATAGAATGCCCCTCGTGGGTCAGTCTGCATCTGCAATTGGCCGTATATGAAGCTGATTAGGCCAATGAATGCAATGAGGGAAAGCAGTACGGCAGGACGCTTGCGGCATACGAGCGAAATTGCGACGAGCAGTGCCGGCCAGAGGATGTAGAACTGTTCCTCAACTGCCAAGCTCCAGAAGTGCAAAAATGGCTGCGCTTCCGTGTCAGCGGCGAAGTAATCGGAACCGGCGTTGTAATAGAGGTTGGCAAGAAACGTTGCTGCGAAGAATGCGCTTTCCCGGAATTCCACGAAATCCTGTGGCGGGTATACGCAATATCCGGTGATCAGCGTTGCGCCTACAACGACAAACATCGCGGGCAAAATCCGTTTTGCCCGCCGGGTATAGAAATCGATAAAGGAAAATCTGCCGGCACTGATAGATTCCAGAATTATGCGGGAAATCAGAAACCCGGAGATGACAAAGAAAACATCAACACCGATGAAACCTCCCGTTAGGAAGGGCACCTCGAAGTGATATAGAATAACGGACAGGACGGCGATGGCCCGCAGACCGTCGATCTCATCGAAATAAGTGCTGCTGCTTCCTAAACCCTGCCGCAAAAGCATCTTTCCCACCGCCCCTCGTTGCAGATGCCGCATCCGATATAGAGAGATGGATATCAGATCTACAGGGCAGGTACGAGGTCGTCATCAGTTTTAGCGGACAAAAGAGAAAAACGGCGTGTGTTGCAGAATTTACATGTTGGCAATCTTCAGCCAGCCGCATCGATGTCGTTGGAGGCGTAGCCTGAGCAACGAGTTTTTACCTGCAATACACGTATCAAGATAGGTTTGGGGGATAAGGGGGAGGCGCTTGATTTCAATTAAGCCACCGGTGTTGGTTATATGTTCGAAATTGCCCGGGAAGTCGAGAAAACCGTGGGCGGAGGGTTGAACTAGGACGATGAATCACAGACCTGCTTATCTGGCGTGGTTAGAGCAGTCCCTTTCTCGCCAGAGGCTCGTATGGTCATCAACGTAACAGTCGCAGGCATCGGCTATGTCGGTCTCTCCAATGCCGTGCTGCTTGCCCAGCATAATGATGTGATCGCATACGATATCGACGCTCAGCGTGTTGCGATGCTGAACGAGGGCATTTCGCCGATCGCCGATGCGGAGATCGAGTATTACCTGAAAACAAGGCCGCTGCATCTGCGGGCAACGACGGACAAGGTAGAAGCCTTTGCCACGGCCAACTTCGTTGTCATCGCGACTCCCACCAACTACGACCCCGACCACAATTACTTCGATACGACGACCGTCGAGGCCGTTGTCGAAGATGTCCGGCAGGTCAACCGGGATGCCACTATCGTCATAAAGTCCACTATCCCGGTGGGTTATACCGCGTGGCTGCGCGCGGCCCGTGGCGACCAAAAAATCCTGTTTTCACCGGAATTCCTGCGCGAAGGCAAGGCGCTTTACGACAACCTCCATCCCTCGCGCATCGTCATGGGAGCGGACACTCCGGAGGCGCGCCAATTCGCCGGTCTCTTACAGCAGGGCGCGGTGAAGGCGGACGTGCCAGTGCTCTTCACTGGCGCCGGCGAGGCGGAGGCGATCAAGCTTTTCGCCAACACCTACCTCGCCATGCGCGTCGCCTATTTCAACGAACTCGACTCCTATGCCATGACCCATGGCATCGACACGCGCCAGATCATCGAGGGCGTCGGCCTCGATCCGCGCATCGGCCAGCACTACAACAACCCCTCCTTCGGCTATGGGGGGTATTGCCTTCCGAAGGACACGAAACAGTTGTTATCGAACTTCAGCGACGTGCCGCAGAACCTCATCCGCGCCATCGTCGACGCGAACACAACACGAAAGGAGTTCCTGGCCGCAGATATCGTGGCGCGTGATCCGGGTGTTGTTGGTGTTTATCGCCTGGCGATGAAGAAGGGATCGGACAATTTCCGCGAGTCCTCTATCCAGGGCATTATGAAGCGTATCAAAGCGAAGGGAATCCCGGTCATCATCTACGAGCCGGATTTCGAAGGGGGCACGTTTTTCCGCTCGGAGATCGTGCGCAACCTTGAAGACTTCAAGCGCCGCGCCGACGTCATCATCGCCAATCGCCGTTCCGAGGACCTCGACGACGTCTGGGACAAGGTGTACACGCGTGATGTTTTTTTAAGGGACTAATGACGCGTTAAGCGAGCAATTCTGCATTGAATGCGGTCTTGTGAAGTGCGGCGACCATTGAACGTTAAGCGCGCCGAATTTGGCTGAGGTCGCTTGTGGTCATATCCGGTTCGCAAACAGCGCCCGATCTCACGTGGGGCAGGTCTTCCTCAACCACGAACTTTCGAGTCATGACACAACTCCATCGCCTCGGCGATGGAAAATGGCGGTCGCCATCCCAGCAAATGGCAGGTAGGTGCCGCATCGACTTGAAGATTCTCCGTCAGGCGCGCGACAGCCTCTTGGTGCCTCGTAAGCACCCCGATACCACGTAGGAAGGCAGGAGGAACCGGAATGCTCCTTGGTCGGTGCCCCGCTGCCAAGGTCAATTGTGAAAGCAGTTTATGCGTCGAAAGGTCATGCCCGTCGCTTGCCAAGAACACTTGGTTCGCCGCGTTGGGATGATCGAGCATTGTGATCAGGAGATCGCAAAGATTTCCGACATGAATGAAGGAGCGCTTATTCCTTACGGCCGAGAAGATCGAGGGTATGCCGAGGGCTGCCCATTTCATCAGACTGCGGAAATTGCCACCAACCCCCGCACCGTAGACGAGCGGAGGGCGGACGATCGCAATTTCCAGGCCGGTTTGCCGGCCCAAAGCTATAAGCGCTGCTTCTGCTTCGGCTTTTGATATACCATAAGGGTCTTTTGGATCCAGTGGGTCGATGGCGGTGAACGGTTTTCCGGGTTCGGTCCGCTCACCGATTGCTTTTATCGAACTGACGAAGACGAATCGACGTACTCCCGCCTTGGCAGCTTGACGCGCAAGATTGGTTGTCGCGGTGACATTGGCTTCGCGAAACACAGCAAGCGGGTCTGTGGTCGTCTCGCGCATGACATGAACGCGTGCTGCGAGATGCACCACAGTATCGACGCCTATCAGATAGTCGCGCCAATCCATTTCGGGACCGTAGGAGGGCACCGTTACCAGGCCCGGCAGCGTTTGTCGGCTGATACCCCGGGCGGGCAAGCCGCGACGCGCCATCTCGGCCATTAAATGGGATCCGATGAATCCCGATGCCCCTGTGATCAGTGTTATTCCCATGGGAAATCTGTCTCAGCCCTGCGGTCAGCCGTGCGCGATCGCCTGTTCTGGCGGATCCTCGGCGGTAATCAGGGCAAATAGAAGTTTCTTGGCCTGCACTTCGTCTCCAGCAAGTATCGCCTGTTCGATATCCTGAAGCCAGGCTGCTATGTCATAGCGAGCGATCCCGGTCGAATCCGCCCGCATGATTTTCGGATGGCGTGTCGGCCGAGCGTTGTTGCGGTCGTAAAACAGTTCCTCGAAGAGTTTTTCTCCCGGCCGTTTACCGATGACCTCGATGGCAATGCCGTTGTCGGGGTTCTTGCTGTCCCGGACATGGAAGCCGGCCAGCCGGATCATGTTCTCGGCAAGGTCCCCGATACGCACGGGTTCGCCCATGTCCAGCAGGAAGACATCCCCTCCGACAGACAGAGCGCCTGCCTGGACGATCAGTTCTGCGGCTTCCGGGATCGCCATGAAGTAACGGGTCATGTCCGGATCGGTGACCGTAACAGGGCCGCCCTTGGCGATCTGCTGCTTGAAGAGTGGCACGACCGAGCCGTTCGAGCCGATTACATTGCCAAAACGAACGGCACAGAAGACTTGCTTTTCCGATTTTGAATGCGCCTCAATCGCCATCTGCCGAACGATGAGTTCAGCCCAGCGTTTCGTTGCCCCCATCACATTCGTAGGCCGAACCGCCTTGTCGGATGAGATCAACACGAAGCTTTCGATTTTCTGCTCCAACGCAATAGTCGCCACGGTCAAGGTGCCGAAAACGTTGTTCCGGATTCCTTCAAGCACATTCGCCTCAACGAGCGGGACGTGTTTGTGGGCCGCGGCGTGATAGAGAACCTGGACGCCATGGGTCCTGATGGCTCGTTCCACCGTCTTGGGGTCTGTCACTGAGCCAAGAACCGGGACGATCGGGTAGTCTCCCGCCGCCAGCAGTTCCTGCTCGATCCGGTAAAGTGAGTATTCGCTCGCTTCGAACAGAATGAGCTTCTTCGGTTTCCGGCGGACGATAAGACGACACAGCTCCGAGCCGATGGAGCCACCGGCGCCGGTGACCATGACGGTCTTGCCGGTAAGCGCTTGGTCGAGCAGTTCATTGTCGGCCGGCACAAAAGATCTTCCGAGCAGTTCATCAATCTCGATTTCGCGAATTTGGCTGACGATGTAGCGCCCGTCCACGAGGTCCGAAATATCCGGCAGGCTACGAATCTTGATGCCGAGGCCCGTCACGCGGCTAAGCACGGCCTGTCGTCTAGTCACTGGGATGGACGACATGCTGAGCACTATTTCCTTGATTCCGTATCGATCGATGAGTGACGACAGGTCATTGGAAGAAAAGACGCGGTAACCGCCGAGGTCGCGGCCATGGTTGGCAGGATCGTCGTCGATCAGCCCCATGACGTAGCGATTACCATGGCCTTTAAGAGCACGTGCCAGTTGGGCGGCAGCCGGCCCTGCACCGTAGATGAAAATCGGTTCTTCGTCGCGGCGCAAGCCTGTACCCGAAACGAGGACCCACTTGGCAGCAAAGCGCATACCGCCAATCAGGAGTGTTCCCAGGATGAAATAAAGGAAGGGTACGGATCGGGGGACGATGCCCTGGCCTGCCATTTCCATTAGAAAGATGATAATGACCCAGCTCATCGTGGCGATGAGCATCGCCTTGATTATGGTCCAGATCGCCGCCTCCGGTAGATAGCGAATCACGGACCGGTATAAGCCCAGCCGAATGAACACGGGAATCGCGACCACAGGAGCCAGCGCTGCAAGAAGCAAGCGCTCGCTTGTTATCGCCGGCGTCCAAATGGACAGGCGGATGGCATAGCTTGCCCAGAGCGCGAACATCAGAGCCATGATGTCGAAAATGATCATCAAAACCCGCTTCCAAAAGCGGGGCGTTCGGATGATTCTTTCCCTAAGGCGCCTGACCAGAGGTCGGTCGATCCATTCCGAGGTCAACATGATCCTGCCACTAAACTCGCTAATGTTGAATGCCGGTTGCGCCGACCACTTTTATGACGGTCATGGCCAGAATGCGCAAATCGAAAAGAAAGCTTTGTCGCCTAAGGTACTCGGTATCCAATGCGACCTTGTCTTCAATCGCCAGCTCGTCCCGACCATTTACCTGAGCCCAGCCTGTGAGCCCAGGCAAAAGCAAATGTACATCCCGCGATGTGCGTGCGGCTATTAGATCTTCCTGATTGAAAAGAGCAGGGCGGGGCCCCACGAAGCTCATCTCCCCCTTAAGGATGCACCAGAGTTGCGGAAGTTCATCCAGACTCGTCTTGCGCAGGAAGCTGCCGAGAGGGGTCAGGTGTCTCGCAGGATCCCCGAGCAGATGGGTGGCGACGACGGGCGTATCGATCTGCATCGTACGAAATTTGGGCATCCAAAACAGATGATTGCCACGGCCGACGCGTTGCGACCAGTAAAGAACCGGCCCTTTTGATGTGGTGCGGACTGCAACTGCAAGAACAGCCATAGGCAGAGCGAGAGCGGCAAGCGCAACGAAGGCCAGGGCGATATCGCATGTACGCTTCAAAACCATCGTTAATCGCCTCGAACTGGATTTACGGATAGACAATCCGCGCGTGAATAGGACAAATTGCTTCCAATCACCAGCGTCATGAAGCGCAGATAGGAGCCATCGGAACAGGAGCAAAGCGATGTGATATGATGCAGCCGCTTCATCAGGTGCCGGGGGCATCACAGCCACGTCCTTCGCTGCGCCACGATGCATGATAATGGCGTTCGCTAGAGTAGCCGAAGGAGTGCTCCAGAGCAGTGTAGGTCGCTACGAAACGCTGTGTTATCAAGATTGGATGAGCGTTCTATCATAAGCCACTTGCAGACATGCGGCGGAGAGTGTTACGCGCAAGCCGCAAGACGGCGAGGCTCGTTCGCGACCGTATCAGTGACGATCTGTGTATCAGGAAAATGGTTTGGGATGAGCATTCGTATCTACGCGATCAATCTTGACCGTTCGGTCGATCGCTGGAGGAGTCTATCTCTAAGTGCAGACGCTTTTGGCTTTGATTTAGTTCGAATTTCGGGGGTTGATGGTGCAGAAACGCCGCCCGAAGAGCGCGTCGACTGTAATTCAAAAAAATTCAAACGTAACAATGGCCGTAGCATGCTGCCTGGCGAATACGGCTGTTATCGAAGCCATTTGGGAGCACTTGCCGCATTCTACGCGACGGGTGAACTCACAGCTGTCATTGTGGAAGATGATATTAAGCTGTCTGTGGATCTTGTTGTGCGTGCCGACGCAGCTATCAAAGCCATTCCGGATGCGGATGTCGTGAAGCTATGCAACCATCGCGTTGTCGGTTTCAAGCATGTCACGACTTCGGAAGCGGGCGATGAGATCGGTCGTGCGTCGCATGGCCCGCAAGGATCCGCCGCGTGTTATGTTGTTACACGGAAAGGCGCCAAGCGTTTGCTCGAAGGCCTGAACATCATGGAATATCCGTGGGATGTCGCCTTGGAGCGTGGCTGGGCTTACGATGCGCAAATCTATACGACGCGTTATGACGTGGCCGCTCCAGGCCGTGATAGCACGACGATTGCCACGAGTTCTGTATACCGTTCCACCAAGTTTCCCTGGTGGAAGCGGTTCAGGACATACGCTATCCGAATCCGGGAGACTATTTGCAGGATCGGATATGCGCGAAATGGCTGAGCTACCTTCGGTATCGCGCACTCGTGTGAATGCCGTGCTGTTTTGTGTTTTTTGGGCGCTCATGGCATCCGCCATGCTGGTGGAGAGCGATGCCTATCGCTATATCTCCATCGCGTTGGTCGTATTCGCCGTTGTCTGGCAGAAGGATGACGTTCGACGCGTTTCCCGGGACTGGTTGGCGACCGCCTGCTACGTTTGGGCTCTTTACGCGGCCGGCCGCTTTCTCTTTGGCGTGTTTGTTGCCGGAGAGAAGGGTACATCGGAATGGCTCTACATCTTCCCAGCCGTGTTTCCGATTGTTGGTGTGGCCCTCTACGCCACCAGAGCCTATGTGTTCGCGGCCGCCACGTTGATTGTTTTCGTTGGTTTCGTGGCGCTCCTGACCACGCTGAGCCCTACCACGATCCTGGCAGGTGCGAGGGCGGCGCCGCTATTTCACAACAATCCCATTCATGCGGGGATTGGCAGTTGCATGCTTTTCTTGACCTCAGTCTTCTGGTCGCTCTACGCGGCGGAGACCGGGCGTTTGAGAGGCCGTTTCAAGTTGCCGGTGTTAGGGCTGGGTGTACTCACGGCCATTCTTAGTCTTTTCGGCGCTCTTGGCGCGCAATCGAAAGGCGCTTGGTTGGCGCTCGTCTTCGTCATGGTTCTGATGGCTACTCTAACGTTGCTCCATCATGCGGGCAGATGGCGGTTGCATCTCTTGAGCGGCCTCTTCTTGACTGCGGTGGCGATGGTTTTGATTTCAACCTCCTATGTCGAGAAGGTTGCAGGCCCCACGATCGAAGCCGCGGCGAAACTGACGGATGACACCGTTACGACGGAGGGGCCGATTGCATCCATGCAAAGGGCGATCGCTGACCCGTCGACACCGTCACCCATGCGCGAACGTCTGAAATTGTGGTCGAATGCCATTGAGTTGATCCGGGCCGCTCCGCTCTTTGGTTGGGGCAATGAATGGCTGCGTGAGTGGCGCAAGACGACCTACGCGGACGTCGACTTCACGTTGATCCATAATGGTTATCTTGAAATCATGGTTCGTCACGGCATGCTCGGAATGGCCTTCCTGCTTGTTTTCGTGGTGATCTCCGTCCGCCGCATCCATGCTGCGCACCGCAGTGGTGTCATCTCCTCCAGCCTTACAGCCTATTTGTACAGTCTCGGCTTCTTCTTCTTCTGCACGATAACGACGAACTCCAACAACCGTCTCGCTCTGGGTGAATCCTTTTTCATTCTGGGCGCCGCGGCCGTGTTTGCGATCAGTCTCGCGCAGGAAGATTGGATGCGACGTGAGGACCTCGAGCGTTTGTCTGTCAAGATTTAGCCCGCGTCTCGGCAAACCCACCGGATTACGGCTCCCTGCGCAAGCCGGAAAGGTGGCCCCCCTAATCGACCTACTCGATTAATTCCCCTCTCTCCGGCATCTTGCCGGTCGTCCGGCACCCCGGAATACTTGGCGTCAAATTGTCATTGAGGGTCGTGTGCGGGATGAGTGCTCTTGAAGCTGTAATCGATGGTGTTGGCGATCGCATCGATGGTCTCGTCGCGGGGCATCGGGCGGGGCATGGGCTGGCGCGGGCGTTTTATCAGGATGCAGACATTTACCGGCGCGACATGGAGCGGGTGTTCCGCCGGCACTGGCACTGTATCGCGCATGAGAGCGTGATCCCGAACGTCAACGATTTCGAGGTCTTCCGCATCGATACCGAGCAGGTGATCGTCACGCGTGCGGCGGATGGCAGCGTCCATGCGGTGCTGAACGTCTGTCGCCATCGCGGGGCTGAGGTCTGCACGAAACAGAAGGGCAATGCGCGCGTTTTCGTCTGTCCCTACCACGCCTGGACCTATGGCAACGACGGCAGCCTCAAGGCCGCGCGGCTGATGCCGAAGGATTTCAGGCGTGAGGATCATGGCCTGAAGACGCTCAACGTCCGCGTGGTCGAAGGGCTGATCTTCATTTCCTTTGCCGAACAGCCGCTCGATTTTTCCGAGGTCGAGAACCTGCTGCATGCCACCTGCGGGCAATATGGCTGGGCGAGCGCGAAGGTGGCGCACCGCGAGACCTATCCGGTGGCGGCGAACTGGAAGCTCGCCGTCGAAAACTATGTCGAATGTTATCATTGCGGCCCGGCGCATCCGGAATATTCGCAGACCCATGCGCTGGAACAGCCTTTGCACATGATCGAGGCGCTGAACGAGGCGATGGAGGCACGCACCTGCGCGCTCGGCATCGAGGTCGGCTCGGGCAATCACTGGCAGACGTCGCGCGAGGGCCGCGAGGCGATCCACGCCTTCCGTTATGCGCTGTATGACGGCGTGCAGAGCGGCAGCGAGGACGGCAAGGCGGTCGCGCCGCTGATGGGCCGCTTCACCGATTTCGATGGCGGCGTCACCTCCATCCATCTCGGCGGCACCACGTTCCTCGTCTGCTATCCCGATCACGGCATGATCTACCGCTTCATTCCGAAATCCGCGGAAAGCTGCGAGATGGAGCTGATCTGGCTCGTCGACGGCAAGGCGGAAGAGGGTAGGGATTACGACCTCGCCAAGCTCACCTGGCTGTGGAAGGTCACGACGGAAGAGGACAAGGCGATCATCGAGCACACCGCACGCGGCGTGCAGTCGCACTACTTCGTGCCCGGACCGATCGCGCCGATGGAGCAGAACGAGCTGCGCTACATCGAGTGGTACCTGGACGAGATCAGCCGTCCGTAATCGTTCTCTCGGCTCGGAATGTCCGGGCCATCGCTCCCTTCGCGGGATGCCCGGCATCATAACGGCAATCGACGCGCTGCCGGCGCGCGACGTCGCTATGTAGGTCGCGCGCGACGATTTCCGATGCAGGGCACCATTTCGCGCGCCCAACAGCTCGACGAATTACTGGATAACCGATCATAGCTGTTGACGCATTTTTTACCTCGTCTACTATATCTTGTGTTCGAGGTTCCTTCGATTCGAAAGTGTCGATGGCTAAGATGGGAACCCGGGGCGGCCATGATGGCCGCATTATCCGGGGCTGCCCCCGCAACTGTAAGCGGTGAGCGTTCATCCGATGATGTCACTGAGGCGCCAATGCCTTGGGAAGACGGATGACCGTGTCGACCCGTGAGCCAGGAGACCTGCCTCGCGCATGAACGTCCACGGGCGGGGTGTCCGGATGGCGAGCGACGGGTCGCGAATGATCTCGCCCCCGCGTCTCCCTGTGCACCCTGCTGAAACTGTCTCTCGGGGTGAAGCCATGTCGATCTTGTTTACAGTCTCTCCGCGCGTTTAGGCGGACGCCCCTGACCGGTCGTCCCGCGGGCGGTCGCTTATTTCTCTGCACTGTTTCGAACGGTCATCGGCGGATGGCCGGTCGCTTCCCCATGCCTGATCGAAAACGAGGAAAACCATGTCCATAACAGTCTATTCCAAGCCCGCCTGCGTCCAGTGCACCGCGACCACGCGCGCGCTTGATCGCCAGGGCATCGATTATAGGGTCGTCGACGTCTCCGAGGATGCCGATGCCTTCGCGCTGGTGCAGGGTCTCGGCTATCGCCAGGTTCCCGTCGTCATCGCGGGCGAGCGGCATTGGGCCGGTTTCCGCCCGGACATGATCAGCGCGCTCGCCTGAGCGGGCCGATGAGCGGGCTCGTCTATTTTTCAAGCCGGTCGGAGAACACCCGCCGCTTCGTCGAAAAACTCGGCGTCGCGGCCGTCCGCCTGCCGGTGGATGCGAGGGACGAGCCGCCGCCGGCGCAGGCGCCCTTCGTGCTGGTCTCGCCGACCTATGGCGGTGGCGGGGAAAAGGGGGCGGTGCCGAAGCCGGTGATCCGCTTCCTGAACGACCCGCACAATCGAAACCTGATCCGCGGTGTCATCGCGGCCGGGAACACCAATTTCGGCACCGGATATGCTCTTGCGGGCAACATCGTCTCCGCAAAATGCGCCGTGCCGTACCTCTATCGTTTCGAACTGCTCGGAACGGATGAGGATGTCGACAACGTCAGACAAGGGCTGGAACGATTTTGGACACGATGACGATAGACAAGCCGGCAAAGGTGCCGGAAATCACGGCGCTGGATTATCACGCGCTCAACGCCATGCTGAACCTCTACGACGAAGAGGGTAAGATCCAGCTCGACAAGGACCGGCAGGCGGCCAAGCAATATTTCCTCCAGCACGTCAACCAGAACACGGTGTTCTTCCATAACCTGCGGGAGAAGCTCGATTATCTGGTGACGGAGGGCTATTACGAGCAGGAGGTGCTCGACCAGTATTCCTTCAATTTCGTGCGCGACCTCTTCGACCACGCCTATGACAGGAAGTTCCGCTTCCCGACTTTCCTGGGGGCCTTCAAGTACTACACCTCCTACACGCTGAAGACCTTCGACGGAAAACGGTACCTGGAGCGCTACGAGGACCGCGTCTGCATGGTGGCGCTGGCGCTGGCCCGCGGCAACGAGCAGCTTGCCCGCGATCTCGTCGACGAGATCATCTCCGGCCGCTTCCAGCCGGCGACGCCGACCTTCCTCAATGCCGGCAAGAAGCAGCGCGGCGAGCTCGTCTCGTGCTTCCTGCTGCGCATCGAGGACAACATGGAAAGCATCGGCCGCGCGATCAACTCGGCGCTCCAGCTTTCCAAGCGCGGCGGCGGGGTGGCGCTGTCGCTCACCAACCTTCGCGAGATGGGCGCGCCGATCAAGCAGATCGAGAACCAGTCCTCCGGCGTCATCCCGGTCATGAAGCTGCTGGAGGATAGTTTCTCCTACGCCAACCAACTCGGCGCGCGGCAGGGGGCGGGCGCCGTTTATCTCAACGCTCATCACCCCGATATCATGCGCTTCCTCGATACCAAGCGCGAGAATGCGGATGAGAAGATCCGCATCAAGACCCTGTCGCTCGGCGTCGTCATTCCCGACATCACCTTCGAGCTGGCGAAGAACAACGAGGACATGTACCTGTTCTCGCCGCATGACGTGGAACGCGTCTACGGCGTCGCCTTCTCCGAGATTTCTGTCACCGAAAAATACCGCGAGATGGTCGAGGACAGCCGCATCAGGAAGAAGAAGATCAAGGCGCGCGATTTCTTCCAGATCATCGCCGAGATCCAGTTCGAAAGCGGCTATCCCTACATCATGTTCGAGGACACGGTGAACCGCGCGAACCCGATCGCGGGCCGCATCTCCATGAGCAATCTCTGCTCGGAAATCCTGCAGGTCAGCGAACCGAGCGCGTTCAACGCCGATCTTTCCTATGCGAAGATGGGCAAGGATATCTCCTGCAATCTCGGCTCGCTCAACATCGCGGCCGCGATGGATTCGCCGGATTTCGGACGGACCATCGAGACGTCTATCCGTGCGCTCACGGCCGTTTCTGAGATGAGCCACATCTCCTCCGTCCCCTCCGTGGAGAAGGGCAACGACGACAGCCACGCCATCGGGCTCGGCCAGATGAACCTGCACGGCTATCTTGCCCGCGAGCGCATCTTCTACGGTTCGGAGGAAGGCGTCGATTTCACCAATATCTATTTCTACACGGTGACGTATCACGCTCTGCGCGCCTCGAACCGGCTGGCCGTCGAGAAAGGCGTGAGCTTCAAGGGCTTCGAGAATTCCAAATATGCCTCGGGCGAATATTTTGACAAATACACCGGGCAGGAATGGCTGCCGGCGACGGAGCAGGTGCGCGGCATCTTCGAAGAAGCCGGTATACACATCCCGACGCAGCAGGACTGGCAGGAACTGAAGTCGGCTGTCATGGACGGCGGGCTCTACAACCAGAACCTCCAGGCCGTGCCGCCGACCGGCTCGATCTCTTACATCAACCACTCGACCTCCTCGATCCACCCGATCGTCTCGAAGATCGAGATCCGCAAGGAAGGCAAGATCGGCCGCGTCTACTATCCCGCCGCCTTCATGACCAACGACAACCTCGATTACTACCAGGACGCCTATGAGATCGGCCCGGAGAAAATCATCGACACCTATGCGGCGGCCACCCAGCATGTCGATCAGGGCCTGTCGCTGACGCTGTTCTTCCGCGACACCGCGACGACACGCGACATCAACCGGGCGCAGATCTACGCCTGGAAGAAGGGCATCAAGACCATCTACTACATCCGCCTTCGCCAGATGGCGCTGTCAGGCACGGAAGTGCAGGGCTGTGTCTCGTGTGCGCTTTGATTTCGGGGAAGACCATGAATATCCAAGTGACGACCAAGGCGCCAAAGGCTGCCGCCGCCGTGCGCGCCATCAACTGGAACCGCATCGAGGACGACAAGGATCTGGAGGTCTGGAACCGCCTGACCGGCAATTTCTGGCTGCCGGAGAAGGTGCCCCTGTCCAACGACATTCCCTCCTGGGCGACGCTGAAGCCGGAAGAGCAGAAGCTCACCATCCGCGTCTTCACCGGGCTCACCTTGCTCGACACGATCCAGAACGGCGTCGGCTCCGTCAGGCTGATGGAGGATTCGGCGACGCCGCATGAGGAAGCCGTGCTTTCCAACATCTCCTTCATGGAGGCCGTGCACGCGCGCTCCTATTCCTCGATCTTCTCGACGCTCTGCCTGACGCCCGATGTGGACGACGCCTATCGCTGGTCGGAGGAAAACGAGTTCCTGCAACGGAAGTCGGCGCTGATCATGGAGCAGTACGCGTCCACCGATCCCTTGAAGAAGAAGGTCGCCTCCGTCTTCCTCGAAAGCTTCCTGTTCTATTCCGGCTTCTATCTGCCGATGTACTGGTCGAGCCGCGCCAAGCTCACCAACACCGCCGACATGATCCGCCTCATCATCCGCGACGAGGCGGTGCACGGCTATTACATCGGCTACAAGTTCCAGCGCGCCGCCGAGCGCCTGAGCGCCGACAGGCAACAGGAGATCAAGGATTTCGCCTTCGATCTCCTGCTGGAGCTCTACGACAACGAGGCCCGCTATACCGAAGAGCTGTATGACGGCGTCGGTCTCAGCGAGGACGTCAAGAAGTTCCTGCACTACAATGGCAACAAGGCGCTGATGAACCTCGGCTACGAGGCGCTATTCCCGCCGGAAGCCTGCAAGGTCAATCCGGCGATCCTCTCGGCGCTGTCGCCGAACGCCGACGAGAACCACGACTTCTTCTCCGGCTCCGGTTCGTCCTATGTCATCGGCAAGGCGGTCGCGACCGAGGATGACGACTGGGATTTCTGAGCCGCGGCGGCCGGTTCGGCGGCGTGTCGCTCGGGGCGCCGTCGATGTCGTATTCCCGAGGGTCTTTCGGCCTGCCGGATGATTTTCTGGGTGCGTTCAGGGTGCCGTCCCGGCCAAGTCGGGATGGATAATTGGGAAGCCGGTCGAATACCGGCGCTGCCCCCGCAACGGTAGCGGAACGAAGCTCCGGCAGAGACCACTGGCTATCAGGCCGGGAAGGTGCCGGCAGCGTCCGAAAGGACAGTTCCGAAGCCCGGAAACCAGCCCTGGAACGATGACTCGGCCGATTGCGGTGGGCGATCGAGAGGTGAACGGCGTCCTCTCGATAGGCCCGTTTCCTTCTCCTCTCCATCCTTCGTCGAGCGACGGTCCGCGCTCCGCCCGTTGGCCTGCGCGGTCGTTCCGAGAGGATCCGGCGCGCATCAGGCGGGCTGGACGAGGCAAAACCCAGGAGGAGACAGACATGAGCAGGAACAGAGGCGTCGTCTACATGCGACCCGGCAAGGTCGAGGTCCGCGACATCGACGACCCGAAGCTGGAGGCCCCCGATGGCCGCCGTATCGAACACGGCGTGATCCTCAAGGTGATCTCGACGAATATCTGCGGCTCCGACCAGCACATGGTGCGCGGTCGCACGACGGCCATGCCTGGCCTCGTCCTCGGCCACGAGATCACCGGCGAGGTCATCGAGAAGGGCATCGACGTCGAGATGCTTCAAATCGGCGACATCGTATCGGTGCCGTTCAACGTGGCCTGCGGGCGCTGCCGTTGCTGCAAGTCGCAGGACACTGGCGTGTGCCTCACCGTCAATCCCTCGCGCGCCGGCGGTGCCTATGGTTATGTCGACATGGGTGGCTGGATCGGCGGTCAGGCTCGCTACGTCACGATCCCCTATGCCGATTTCAACCTGTTGAAGTTCCCGGATCGCGACAAGGCCATGTCGAAGATCCGCGACCTCACCATGCTCTCCGATATCCTGCCGACGGGCTTTCACGGCGCCGTCAAGGCCGGCGTGGGCGTCGGCTCGACGGTCTATGTGGCCGGTGCCGGCCCGGTCGGGCTTGCGGCGGCCGCGTCCGCGCGCATTCTCGGCGCGGCGGTCGTGATGATCGGCGACTTCAACAAGGACCGTCTGGCGCACGCCGCTCGGGTGGGCTTCGAGCCGATCGACCTCTCCAAGAGCGACCGTCTCGGTGACATGATCGCCGAGGTCGTTGGCACGAACGAGGTGGACAGCGCCATCGACGCCGTCGGCTTCGAGGCGCGCGGCCATGCGGGCGGCGAGCAGCCGGCCATCGTGCTCAACCAGATGATGGAGATCACCCGCGCCGCCGGCTCGATCGGCATTCCTGGGCTCTATGTCACGGAAGATCCGGGCGCCGTCGACAGCGCCGCCAAGCAGGGTAGCCTTTCGCTGCGCTTCGGCCTCGGCTGGGCGAAGGCGCAGTCCTTCCACACCGGCCAGACGCCTGTTCTCAAGTACAACCGGCAGCTCATGCAGGCCATCCTGCACGACCGCCTGCCCATCGCCGACATCGTCAACGCGAAGATCATCGCGCTCGACGATGCCGTCCAGGGTTACGAGAGCTTCGACCAGGGCGCGGCGACCAAGTTCGTGCTCGACCCGCACGGCGACCTGCTCAAGGCCGCCTGACAAACCGGTATCGCGCCGGCAGTAAAAGGCCGGCGCGGTCCACGCCGATGCAACGCCGCGGCGTTCAATCGAGACGGAGGAAACCATGGCGGATATCAGGGATGTCCTGATCGATCATCTCATCGACCGGCGGGCCGGGTGGAGCATGGGGTCTTACGGCGCCGTTGCGGAATTCCACCAGGACCCGGGCGAGTATCTGCAGGCCGATGCGCCCACGCTCTTCGTGCGCGCCACCCGCGCGGCGCCATCCGGCTCGATGCCGATACGGTCGGGCAGATTGTGCTCGTCGCCTATGAGGCGCTGAGCTGCCGCCCGCAGCGCTGGAGCCATGGCGTAGCACTCTGCCTGCCGCAGCGCGACGCGGCGATGAACGGCCGCAAAGCGCTGACCGAACTCGGCCCCGACGCGGAGGCGGTGCGCGTGGCAGACAGAGCCGCCATCCTCTTCGATCTCGGCCTTGCCCTGCCGCAATGCGATTTCTGCATCCGCACCAACGATCCGGCCCTTCTCGCCATCCTGCGCGCCGAGACCGGCCGCAGCCTGTTCGATCCGCACAATCCGGCGACGGCCGCCATCCTGAAGGCGCATCCGCATCGCGTCGCGCTGACCCGTCTCGGCCGTATCGAGGTGTTCCAGAAGATCGGCGGCCCGGATACGGGCGGTGTCTCGCCGCCGGGGCCGCACACCCATCTCCTGCCGCACCTCATCCGCTCGCGGCGCACCCATTCGGCCAACACGCCGATCCCGAAATACCATGTGCCGCTCGGCTATCTGCATCCCGCCAATCCCGTCATGGACAGCCTGGGCCGCGATCTCGATTTCGACATCGACGACCATGCGCGCTTCCAGGATCTCTTTGCGCAGTTCGCCCGCCCGGACCTGCCCATCCTGCGCAAGGCGGTGCTGGATGGGCTGGCGCGGCGTGTCGAGCCGGAATCCTTCCTCTCCCACACCGATCGTTTCAGCCGCGCGACGGTGCGCATCACGCTGCGCCAGCAGGACAGGATGGCGCGCCGCTTCGGCGGCGGCTCCTATCTGGCGCTGGTCTCGCAATGGCGCGCCGTGCTCGACAGAGGCGCGGAGGGAATTGCGGCGGATGAGGACGCGCCGGGCCACGAGGCGACGGGCGCCATCGTGCCGTTCCTGCCGCTCGCCGCAACGGGCTGAACCGTCACGCGCCGCTGTCGGGACCGGCCGGGGGCAGGCCGGCGCCGAAACCGCGCAGCGCCCATCGGCGCCCATCACTCGACAGGTCGAGAAAGCCGAGCGGCTCGACATCGATGCGCCACACCGCCGTCAACGGTGCGCCCACCACATGCGCGAAAACCAGCTTGAGCAGCATGGCATGCGTCACGGCGAGGATGCGCCCGCCGGTGCCGTGCAATCCATCGAGCCAGCCCGTGGCACGGCTGGCCGCCGTCTCGAAGCTTTCCCCGCCATACGGGGCCGCGGCCGGATCGGCCATCCAGTGCCGCAGCGCGTCTGGAAAGCGCTTCGCGATTTCGTCCACCGTCTCTCCGCTCCACGAACCATAGTCGAGATCGCGCAGCGCCGGGCAGGGGATCGGTGCGGCGGAGAAGGCCGCCGCCGTTTCGGCCGCACAGGCCTCCGGCGCGCAGAACACGCGGTCGAAGGGCCGAAGGCTCTCGGCAAGAGCCGCCGCGCGGGCCGGCTCCTTCGGCAGGAGGCTATCACCGGCGGAGAACCGTGCCTGCCGGTTGGCAGCCGTGGCGCCGCGGCACAGCAGGGTGACGCGGGTTGCCCGGCGCGGGCGCGCTGCGGGCGCGTCTTCTGGCATAGTCACGATCTGTCATGCTCCATGGCGGGGCGCTCGGTTGTTCGATTGATAATCGCATTGGTCCGGCGACGGAAGGTGCTTCGCGCGCGGGGGCGGAAGGTGCTATCAACGGTTCTCATTCGAAGACGGGAGACAGGTATGAGCGAGAACAAGGTAGCGGTGATCACCGCCGGCGGCAGCGGCATGGGCGCGGCCTCGGCACGGCGGTTGGCGGCAGATGGCTTCAAGGTGGCCATCCTGTCTTCGTCGGGCAAGGGCGAGGCGCTGGCCGCCGAGCTGGGCGGCATCGGTGTCACCGGCTCCAACCAGTCCAACGACGACCTCAAGCGGCTCGTCGACTTCGCCGTCTCGACTTTTGGCCGCATCGACGTGCTGGTCAACAGCGCCGGCCACGGCCCGCGCGCCGAGATCACCGCCATCACGGACGAGGACTGGCACAAGGGAATGGACGTCTATCTCCTGAACGTCGTCAGGCCCGTGCGGCTGGTGGCGCCGATCATGAAGGCGCAGAAGTCCGGGTCGATCGTCAACATCTCCACCGCCTGGGCCTTCGAGCCCTCGTCGATGTTCCCGACCTCGGCCGTGTTCCGCGCAGGGCTTGCCGCCTATACGAAGATCTTCGCCGACACCTATGCGGCCGACAACATCCGCATCAACAATGTGCTGCCGGGCTGGATCGACAGCCTGCCGGGCACCGAGGAGCGGCGCGACAGCGTGCCGATGAAGCGCTACGGCACCAGCGAGGAGATCGCCGCGACCGTCGCCTTCCTCGCCTCGGAGGGCGCCGGCTACATCACGGGCCAGAACATCCGCGTCGATGGCGGCCTGATGCGGTCCGTCTGAGGAAGCGCCTGTGGGGCGTCAGGCAAGCGTGCCGAGCGGGATGAGCTCGCGCGCGCCGGGCGCCCAGGCCTTGCCCTGCCAGTCGCCGTACCAGCGCTCGACCCGCAGGCCGGCGTCGGCAATCAGCGCCTCCAGCTCTTCCTTGGCCGGAAAGGCGATGCGCGAGGCGGCCGCCAGGCGCTGGCCGGTCTGCTCTATCTCATAATGCGTTTCGTAGGTCACAATGCCGGTGCCGGCGTCGAAGGCCGCATCGTTCCACGCCTGCACGGCGCCGAACCGGGGATGCTCGAGGCGGCGTCGCGAACCCTCCGGCCCCCATTCCTCCCATTCGCGGCAGGCCGGGTCGCGGCTGTCGAAGATGAAGCGGCCGCCGGGCGCCAGATGCGCGGCGATGGTGGCGAGCGCGGCGCGCCGGTCCTCGGGCGTGAGGAACACCTGGAAGGCGTGCCCCGTCAGCATGACGAGCGCGAAGCGCCGGCCAAGCCGCAGCGTGCGCGCATCTCCCTCGATGAAGTCGACACGCGCCGCACCCGGCTTGGCGCGCGCGATCTCCAGCATGGCGGGCGCCGGATCGATACCGACGACCATCCTGTCGCCGGACAGCGCGACCGCCAGTTCCCCCGTGCCGCAGCCGAGGTCGAGCACGCTGTCGGCATCGGCGGCGAGCGCCCGGCAGAAGGTGAAGTCCTCGGAGCGGTCCCAGCCGTTTTCGAGATCGTAGAAATCGGCAAGGGCGGGGTCGTGGTAGAGGCGGTCTTCCATGTCTTCCTCCATGAAAAAAGGCCATGCGTCGCCGCATGGCCCTTGTCAGGTCTGCGGGGTCAGCCGCCCGTCACGTGTTCGCGGCGTCGAGCACGGTCTCGCAATGGCTCGGGCCGCCCTTCGGGTCGACGCGGTCGCCAATCGCGCGGATATTGGTGATGCGGTAGGCATCGTTCACGGTCAGCTCGACGGAGCAGGAACGGCCCTTCGAGAAGCCGCCGCGCCACTTGTAGAGCGTCGTGCCGCCCGCGCTCGTGTCGGAAATCGGCGGGCCGTAGGCGGCAAAGAAGCTGCCGGCGGTCTTGCCGTTCCAACGCGCCTGCAGCGGGTTCGTGGGAACGCTGACGGTGGTGCATGCGGTAAGGGCAAGCGCCAAGCCTGCCAGGATTGCGATGCGGGAGTTCATATGTGCCATTTCCTTGGACTTCGTTCAGCCGTTCCCGGTGACTCGGGACGGGCCCCTGATTTCGCCATAGCGCAGTGCTCGCAAAAGGGGAATCACCTCCACGCCAAGTTTGTGGTCATCCCCGGACATGGGGCGGGAAACGTGCGGATTTGCAACAGTGGGCTGCAACCGCCGGCCCGGCGCCAAGCGACTGCTTCATGGCCGAACCGACGTCTCAGAAATCGACGAAGTCCTGGGCAATCACTTTCAGCATAGGGTCAGTCCATTTACGGTGAGGGAATTGAGTGCTGCGCGACCGTTACCGCCGGGCAAAAAGATGGCTCACGACCACCAGCCCGATGACCGCCAGCAGCGCCAGGCTCCACGGGAAGAGGCCGATCACGAAGGCGAGCAGGGCAAACCCGATGCCGGCAGCCGAAACGCAAAGAAGCGCGGTCGCTATCGTGTGACGCGTCATCCAAGCTCCCGATTCAGGCGTTTGCGGCACGATAACAACACACACGAACACCGGCAACCGCCGCAGCCATCGTCGCAATTCTGAAGAAGTTCGGGAAACATTCGACCGCCTGATCTTCCAGCGGTTTCAGCTGGTCGGAGTGGAGTGATTCGAACACTCGACCCCCACGTCCCGAACGTGGTGCGCTACCAGACTGCGCTACACTCCGTGACCAGCGGCGCCTCTATAGAACAGGCTCAGCCGTTCGACAAGCGGAAAAGTTCAAAAAAATCCGCGATCTTGGGGAAAGCCCGGGGAGGCCGCGGGATTTTTCTCGCGCGGGCTCAAATCGCGGCCCGGGGACGGCGTGGGCCCGTGTCGGGAGACGGAAACGCAGGCCCCGCGGCCGGCCGTTACACCAGCTGGTACCCACCCTTGGTGGAACAAAATCACGGTGCGCGCATTCCTCGTCCAACGCAATAAAGGAAAGGAAACAACCATGGCTCGCGCTTTTATTCTCTGGTTGATGGGCGTTCCGCTCTTCGCAGTCCTGCTGATCTGGTACTTCTTCTTCTGAGGATTTTCGGATCGGTCGGCGCACAGGAGCCGGAGCCCGGATCATGAAAGGCACCCTCGCACCAGGCTTGCTGGCGAAGGGTGCCTTTCTTTTGCGGTCGTGCCGTAGTGACACAGCCGAAACGAAAAGCGGCGCCCGAGGGGCGCCGCTTCTGCGTCTATCGATGAACCGTGACCTATTCGTCCAGATCGCCAAGGATTTCCGCGGCGCGGCCGGCGGTGGTGTGGCGAATGTCGACATCCTGGCGGCGGCTTGCGAAGAGTTCGCTCGCCATGATCTTCTCGGCGAGATCGGCGGGAAGCGAGAGCAGCACGCGCTGGTCGTCCTTGTGGATGCCTCCCAGCTCCGAGCGCCGCCCCGTGATCATGCCGCCGGCCACCGTGTTGTTGGTGTCGGGGTCGATGAGGATGAAGGCGCCGGTCGTGCGGTTCTGCTCGTAGGTGTCGCAGATCGCCTGCTCGTCGAAGGTGAGATGCACCTTGCCGATGGCGTTCATGCCGAGCCGTTCGGCGGAGCTCCATTTCGAGGTCTTCAGGTCGAGCTGGCTCACGGGCTCGATGAGCACGCGCTGGCGGCGCGAGCCGCTCTTCAGCCAGTAGCGCTTGCCCAGCTCGATGCCTTCGGGCTGGAGCGCCACGATCTGGGCATCGAAGCCGCGGCCGGTCATCGGCTGGCTGTCGATGGCGACGATCATGTCGCCGCGCGAAACGTCGACCTGGCGGTCGAGCACGAGCGTGATGGCATCGCCCGCGACGGCGGCATTGCGCACGAGGTCGAAGGTCACGATCTTGGTGACGTTCGCCACCATGCCGGACGGCAGGACGACGACCGAATCGCCCGGCTTCACCGAGCCGCCGGCGACCGTGCCCTGGTAGCCGCGGAAGCTTTCGCCCGGACGCGAGACGCGCTGCACCGGCAGGCGGAAGCCGACGGTCTGGTTGGAGCGCGTGGTGGCCTTTTCCAGCGTCTCGACGAGCGTCGGGCCGTCATACCAGGGCATAGAGGCGCGGCCGTCATAAACGACGTTTTCGCCCTTCAGCGCCGACATCGGAATAGCGGTGATCTGCGTGACACCGAGCGTCAGCGCGAACTCCTTGAAATCGTGCACGATTTCGAGGAAGCGGGCGCGCTCGTAATTCGTCAGGTCGATCTTGTTGACGGCGAGCACGAACTGCCGGATGCCCATCAGCGAAGCGATGGTGGCATGGCGGCGCGTCTGTTCGAGAATGCCGGCGCGGGCATCGACCAAGAGCACGGCGAGGTCCGCCGTGGAGGCACCGGTGGCCATGTTGCGGGTATACTGCTCGTGGCCGGGCGTATCGGCGACGATGAACGAGCGGCGGTCCGTCGAGAAGTAGCGATAGGCCACGTCGATGGTGATGCCCTGCTCGCGCTCGGCCTGGAGACCGTCCAGCAGCAGCGCGAAATCGGGCAGGCCGAGATCGTTCTGCTTGCCGCTGTCGCGGTGCAGCGTCGCGGCCTGGTCTTCCTTGACGGCCTTGGTATCCCAGAGCAGGCGGCCGATCAGCGTCGACTTGCCGTCGTCGACCGAGCCGCAGGTGATGAGGCGAAGCGGGCGGGAATCGCGGATCGCGCGGGCCTGTTCAGCGGCCGGCGCTTCGATCGGAAGCGCTTCGGCGGTTGCAGTGGCGGAAACGGTCATCTCAGAAATACCCTTCGCGTTTCTTCTTTTCCATGGAGCCGGACTGGTCGCGGTCGATCGCGCGGCCCTGGCGTTCGGAGACGGTGGCCGTCTCCAGCTCGGCGATGATGTCGTCGAGCGTGGCGGCGTTGGAGCGGATGGCACCGGTCAGCGGGAAGCAGCCGAGCGTGCGGAAGCGGATGACGCCCTCCTGGCGGACTTCGCCGGGCAGCAGCTCCAGGCGCGGATCCTCGGCCATGATCATCATGCCGTCGCGCTCCACGAAGGGGCGCTTCTTCGCGAAATAGAGCGGCACGATCGGGATATCCTCGGCCTGGATGTAGCGCCAGATGTCGACTTCGGTCCAGTTGGAAAGCGGGAAGGCGCGCACGCTCTCGCCCTGTCGGATCATGCCGTTATAGATGTTCCACAGTTCCGGGCGCTGGTTGCGCGGGTCCCAGCGGTGGTCGGGCGTGCGGAACGAGTAGATGCGCTCCTTGGCGCGCGAGGCTTCCTCGTCGCGGCGCGCGCCGCCGAACGCCGCGTCGTACTTGCCGGCATCGAGCGCCTGGCGCAGCGACTCGGTCTTCATGATGTCGGTGTAGAGCGCCGAACCATGCGTGAAGGGCGTGACGTTTTCGGCCGCGCCGCGCGGATTGATGTGCTCGATCAGGTCGAGATCGTATTCCTTCACGATGTTGTCGCGGAAGGCGATCATCTCGGCAAACTTCCAGCCCGTGTTGACGTGCAGGAGCGGGAAGGGCACGCGGCCGGGATAGAAGGCCTTGCGCGCCAGATGCAGCAGGACGGAACTGTCCTTGCCGATGGAATAGAGCATGACGGGACGCTCGAATTCGGCAGCGACCTCGCGGAAAATGTGGATCGCCTCGTTTTCCAGCGCCTTGAGGTGCGGATCGAGCGGCGGCTTGGGCGTTGCGTTCTGCTTCGCTTCCGCCTCGTTACGGATGTCGGACATGGAAATTCTAAACTCCGGATGGGGCGCCTTGGGAGGGCGGGTGTCTGTCAGGCGGCGCTCGGGGCCGGGATGGTGGAGGCGGCGGCCTCATGGACGTGCAGGCCGCATTCGCGCTTCTCGTCGTTTTCCCACCACCAGCGGCCGGCGCGCTCGGGCTCGCCGGGCTTGATGGCGCGCGTACAGGGCTCGCAGCCGATCGAGGGATAGCCGCGATTGTGCATCGGATTCACCGGCACGGCGTTGTCGGCGACATAGGCCTTGATGCGGTCGATGTCCCAATCCGCCAGGGGATTGATCTTGATCAGGTTGCGATCGGCGTCGAATTCGGCGAAGGGCGTGTCCGCGCGATTGCCGGACTGGCCGCGGCGCAGGCCGGTGATCCAGAAGGATGCCCCTTCGAGCGCACGCGCAAGCGGCTTCAGCTTGCGCACGCCGCAACAGGCGTGGCGGGCTTCCACGCTCTCGTAGAAGCCGTTGAGGCCGTACTTCGCCGCATAGGCGTCGATATCGTCCTGCGCGGGAACGTAGCGGGCGATGGTGATGCCGTACTGGCCCTCGGTCTCGTCAATGAGATCGACGGTTTCCTTGAAGAGGCGTCCGGTCTCCAGCGTCACGACGTCGATGTCCAGCCGCTCGGTGCCGATGGCCGCCGTGATGACCTGGTCCTCGATGCCGAGGCTGGTGGTGAATACGGCGCGGCCGCCAAGTTCGGCCACGAATGCGAGGCGCCCGGCAAGGTCGAGGCCTGCGAGTTTGTCATTGAGGGCCCGCGCGGTCCCGTTTCCGGTGAGAGCAGTCATTGCGTCCATGCCTTTGCGAAGAGTTGGCGGATTATCGCAGGAGCAGGGACGCCGAGACAGCAAAACAGATTTCTCAAAAGTCGGCGCGGGAGCAAATATCTCTCCATTCGCCAAGAAGAGAAGAAATACTGCCGCACGGCCTCGAAAGACGCTTGTTTCTTTATATTCTACATAAATAGTAGAAAATTATGGTTGCACGAGACTATATTCGGGTTGCAGTGAGCAAGAGGCTGTCACGGTGCGGCTGGCCGCTCGGCGTCGGCCCGCTGGTGTGCCCGGCTCGCGCGGATCGAGTCGGCAATGAAGGCGCGCGACAGGCCGTGGTACAGCGGCTCGGATGAGATGAACCGTGCCGCGATATAACCGAGCATGGAGGCCGCCATCAGTGCGATGACGCTTTCCCGGCTATCCGACATCTCCAGGATGATGACGAAAGCCGTCATCGGCGCCTGTACCACGCCGGCGAAATAGCCCGCCATGCCGACAAGCGCCCCCAGCGAAATGCTCGCGCCCAGCAAGGTCGCAACGGTACTGCCGAAACCGGCGCCGACGGAGAGCGAGGGAGCGAAAATGCCGCCTGGAATACCCGACATCATGGAAATGAAGGTGGCGGCGAGCTTCTCAAGAAAGAAGAAGGGCGAGGGGGCCGTGCCTTCCACGGCTGCGCGTGCCTGCTCGTAGCCCGTGCCGAAGGTCGCACCGGAAGACAGGATGCCGAGCAGCGCGATGGCAAGCCCGCTTGCGCCGGCCAGCATCAGCATGCGGCGGCGGACATCAGGCTGCGCCCAGCGCTTGATGCGCCGCGCCCCGCGTAGCGCTGCCGTGCTGAAGATCGCCCCGATCAGGCCTCCGCCGATGCCGCAGATCACGACCATCCACCAGTCGGAGGCGTGCAGGGTGGTGGAGGGCGCGCCACCGAAATAGGTATAGTTGCCGTTGAGGCCGAGTGCGGCGATGCCGGCAAGGATCACCGCGGTCAACACCGCGCCATTGGTGCGCGATTCGTAGCTGCGGCTCATTTCCTCGATCGCGAAGACGATACCGGCCAGCGGCGTGTTGAACGCTGCAGCAATTCCGGCCGCCGAACCGGCGAGGATCAGGCCCCGGGCCTGCTCGACGCCGCCCCACCGCGCCGCCTGCAGCATGATCGAGGCGCCGACTTGGACGGTCGGGCCCTCGCGCCCGATGGAAGCGCCCGACAGGAGGCCGGTGATGGTCAGCACGATCTTGCCGACGGCGAGTTTGAGATTGAGCAGCCGCGCGCGGTCTTCGCGATCATGCAGATGCCGCGCGGCGATCGCCTGCGGAATGCCGCTGCCCTGCGCGTTCGGAAAGAACTGCATGGCCAGCCAGGCGCAAAACACGAAGCCGAGCGGCGTGATGACGAGCGGCAGCAGGAAGGTCCATTCCCCGGCCGTGCGCGCGGTGCTGAACAGATGTTGCGCGAGATCGGCAAGCCGTGCAAATCCGACGCTGACGGCTCCGATGGCCAGCGCGCCCAGCCAGAACACGAGGCGCATGCGCCAGACCTGATAGGACCCCCACATCGCGCGGCCGCGGCGCAGGAGTTTCGACTTGCTGTAATATCGCGACATGGCGGCACACTGTCACGTTCGTCACGCAGGCGACAAGACGCGGGAACGAATTTTCCCGCATCCAGCCTGCCAACGAGGCGGGCTTTACCGATCGCTCACGGCCGCGCGGGGATTGACCCAGGGCTCCTGGTTGGAGCGGGCAAGCGGTTGGCGGCCGAGGATGTGGTCGGCGGCCTTCTCGCCGGTCATGATTGAGGGCGCGTTGAGGTTGCCGTAGGTCACATGCGGGAAGATCGACGAGTCGGCGACGCGCAGGCCATCGACGCCGATGACGCGGGTCTGCGGGTCGACCACCGCCATCGGATCGTCGGCCGCGCCCATGCGGCAGGTGCCGCAGGGATGGTAGGCGCTTTCCAGATGTTCGCGCAGGAAGGCGTCGATCTGCTCGTCGGTCTCGACGGCCGCGCCCGGCTGGATCTCCGGGCCGCGGAACTCGTCGAAGGCCTTCTGGCCAAAGATCTCGCGCGTCAGGCGCACGCAGTGGCGGAACTTGATCCAGTCTTCCTCGTGGCTCATGTAGTTGAACCGGATGACGGGATCGGCCATCGGGTCGGCGGACCTGAGCGTCACGTTGCCGCGCGATTTCGACAGGTTGTAGCCGACATGCACCTGGAAGCCGTGGCTCTTGGCCGCCGCCTTGCCGTCGTAGGAGATGGCGACAGGCAGGAAGTGATACTGGATGTCCGGCTGCTTCAGCCCCGGCGTGGAACGCAGGAAGGCGCAGGCCTCGAACTGGTTGGAGGCGCCGAGCCCGCCCTTGGACAGCAGCCACTGTGCGCCCGCCACGCCCTGCCAGAACCACGGCAGCCAGGAATAGAGCGAGACCGGCTTGGTGGAAATCTGCTGGAAATAGAACTCCATATGGTCCTGCAGATTGGCGCCGACGCCCGGGCGGTCGACCTTCACCTCGATCCCCATGTCCTTCAGGTGCTGCGCCGGGCCGATGCCGGACAGCATGAGCAGCTTGGGCGAGTTGAAGGAGGAGGCCGAGACGATGACCTCCCTGTTGGCCCGCACCACCTCGACGACGCCGTTGCGCTCGATCTCGACGCCCACGGCCCGGCCGTTCTCGATGACGATCTTGCGCGCGAAGCATCGGACCAGCGACACGTTCGGCCGCTTCATGGCGGGCCGCAGATAGGCATTGGCCGCAGACCAGCGCCGGCCGTTGTGGATGGTCTGCTCCATCAGGCCGAAGCCTTCCTGCTTGGAGCCGTTGTAATCCTCGGTCATCTCGAAGCCGGCCTGCTGGCCCGCCTGGATGAAGGCATGGAACAGCGGGTTCGTCATGGGGCCGCGCTGCACGTGCAGCGGCCCGTCGGTGCCGCGCCAGCCGGCCTCGCCGCCATGGGAGGTCTCCAGGCGCTTGTAGTAGGGCAGCACGTCCGCATAGGCCCAGCCCTGCGCGCCGAGCTCTTCCCAGCGGTTGAAGTCCTCCGCATGGCCGCGCACATAGACGAGGCCGTTGATGGAGGACGAGCCGCCCATCACCTTGCCGCGCGGCGCGGTGATGCGTCGGTTGTTCAGGTTCGGCTCGGGCTCGGAGAGATAACCCCAGTTGTAGCGCTTCATGCTCATCGGCCACGCCAGCGCCGCCGGCATCTGGATGAACGGCCCGATATCCGAGCCGCCATATTCCAGCACCATGACTGTATGCTTGCCGTCTTCCGAAAGCCGGTAGGCAATGGCCGAACCGGCCGAGCCGGACCCGATGATGATATAGTCTGCGTTCTGCATGGTTGAGCCCCTAGAATTCTTGCGTTCGGCAGGCCCCCTCATCCGGCTACCGCCACCTTCTCCCCATGGGGAGAAGGTATTGTTGCGCCGCTTTCGTCCCCTCTCTCCATGGGAGAAGGTGCCCGAAGGGCGCATGAGGGGGGATCTGCTATCTCAATACGGCGCCTCTACCTTGCCCATCGACACGTAGACCGTCTTCAGCTCCGAATAGTGTTCCAGCGCGGCGAGCGAGTTCTCGCGGCCGAAGCCGGATTGTTTGGAGCCGCCGAAGGGGATTTCCACCGGGGCGAGGTTGTAGGTGTTGATCCACAGCGTGCCGGCTTCCAACTGGTCGACGACGCGGTGGGCGCGGGTGATGTCGGACGTGAAGACGCCGCCGGACAGGCCGAATTCCGTGGCATTGCCGCGTTCGATCACCTCGTCTTCATGATCGAAATCGAGCACGCACATGACCGGCCCGAAGATTTCCTCGCGCGCGATTGTCATGTCGTCGGTGACGTCGGCGAAGACGGTCGGCTGAATATAGGTGCCTTCGGCCGAAACATCGTTCGGAATGCCGCCGCCGGTGATGAGCGTCGCGCCCTCGGCCTTGCCCTTTTCGATATAGTCCAGAACCTTGTCGCGCTGCGCCTTCGAGACCATCGGGCCGAGCTGGGTTGCCTCGTCCAGGGGATCGCCGATGACGATCTTTTCCGTACGTTCTTTCAGGCGGGAGAGGAACCTGTCCTTGATGCCCTTCTGCACGAAGACGCGCGTGCCGTTCGAGCAGACCTGGCCGGTGGAATAGAAGTTGCCGAGCATTGCGCCGCCGATGGCGCTTTCGAGGTCGGCATCGTCGAAGACGATGAGCGGCGACTTGCCGCCGAGCTCCATCGTCACATGCTTGAGGTCGGAGGCGGCCGCGCCGGCAACCTTTTTGCCCGTCGGCACGGAGCCGGTCAGCGAGACCTTGGCGACATCAGGGTGGTTGACGAGCAGCGGCCCCGTCGAGCGGTCGCCCTGGATGACGTTGTAGAGACCCTTCGGCAGGCCGGCCTCGATGAGGATTTCCGCGATCTTCAGCGCACCGAGCGGGGTGTTTTCCGAGGGCTTGAAGACCATGCCATTGCCGCAGACGAGTGCGGGCGCACCCTTCCAGCAGGCGATCTGCTGGGGATAGTTCCAGGCACCGATGCCCACGCACACGCCGAGCGGCACGCGCTTGGTGAAGGCGAAATCCTGGCCGAGCGGGATGTAATCCCCGTTCAGGCCCGCCGCCGCGATGCCGCCGAAGAATTCGAAGGCGTCCGCCCCGGAGGTCGGATCGGCGATGATGGTTTCCTGGATCGGCTTGCCGGTGTCGAGCGTTTCCAGTTCGGAAAGCTCGCGGTTGCGTTCCCGCATGATCTCGGCGGCGCGCTTGAGGACGCGGCCGCGCGCCGTCGGGCTCATCGCCGCCCATTCCTTCTGCGCCCGCTTGGCGGATGCGATGGCCTTCTCCACAATCGCCGGCGTTGCGGCATGCAGCTTCGCGATCACCTCGCCGGTGGCGGGGTAGATGCTGTCGAACGGCGTGCCGGCGGCATCCTCAATGTACTCGCCATCGATGAAGTGCGATGCTTTTGGTTGGGCTCTCATCTCATTCTCCCCGCGGGTAGCGTTTGGATTCCTCGAGATTGTCGAGGTTCATGTGGTTGCGCATGTAGCGCTCGGATGCCTTTTGCAGCGGCTGGTGATCCCAGGGATAATAGCTGCCGTTGCGCAGCGCCTCGTAGACCACCCAGCGCCGCGCCTGGCTTTCGCGCACGGCAGCATCGAAGGCGGCCATGTCCCAGCGTGCCTCGCGCATCTGCCGGAAGGCATCGAGCGTCGCCTTGACGACGCTGTCCTCCGATATCGCGAGGTTGTTGAGTTCGTGCGGATCGGCGTCCAGATCGTAGAGCTGTTCGGGATCGAGTTCGCAGTGAATGTACTTCCACTTGCCCTCGCGGATGCCGACGATGGGCGCATAGGAGGCTTCGGCGGCATATTCCATCAGCACGGGCGTCGTGCGCTCCGCGCCGTTGATGACGGGCAGCAGGCTCTCGCCGTCCGTCCACGGCATCACCGCGTCCATGGAAATGCCGGCGAGGTCGCAGAGCGTCGGCGTCACGTCGAGATTCGAGGAGGGGGCAAGATGCAGGCCGGGCGCCACGCCGGGACCCGATATCATCAGCGGCACGCGCGCGGAGCCCTCGAAGAAGTTCATCTTGAACCACAGGCCGCGCTCGCCCAGCATGTCGCCATGGTCCGAGCAGAACAGGATCAGGGTGCGGTCCAGCATGCGCGTGCGCGTCAGCGTATCGACGAGTTCGCCCACCTTCTCGTCGAGATAGGAGATGTTGGCGAAATAGGCCTGGCGCGAACGGCGCACATGCTCGCCGGTGATGGCGAACTTGGCATAGTCGCAGGAATGCAGGATGCGGGCGGAATGCGGGTCCTGTTCGTCCAGCATGCCGACGTCGGGCAGCAGGTGCTCGCAATCCTCGTAGAGGTCCCAGAATTTCTTGCGCGCCACATAGGGATCGTGCGGATGGGTGAAGGAGACGGTCAGGCACCAGGGACGCCGCGCCTCGTCGTCGTTTTCGCGCGAGAGCTGGTAGAGCTTCTGGTTGGCGAGGAAGGCGACCTCGTCGTCATATTCCATCTGGTTGGTGATCTCGGCCACGCCCGCGCCCGTCACCGAACCCATATTGTGATACCACCAGTCGATGCGCTCGCCCGGCTTGCGGTAGTCCGGCGTCCAGCCGAAATCGGCGGGATAGATGTCCGTCGTCAGACGCTCCTCGAAACCGTGCAGCTGGTCCGGCCCCACGAAATGCATCTTGCCCGACAGCGCCGTGTAATAGCCGGCGCGGCGCAGGTGATGCGCGAAGGTCGGGATGGAGGAGATGTATTCGGCCGCATTGTCATAGACCTGCGTGCGGCTCGGCAGCTGGCCGGCCATGAAGGAGGCGCGGGCAGGGGCGCAGAGCGGCGAGGAGGTGTAGTTGTTACGGAACCGCGCGGAACGCGCGGCAAGCGCCTTCATGTGCGGCGCATGCAGCCAGTCCGCCGGACCATCCGGAAACAGCGTCCCGTTGAGCTGATCGACCATGATGATCAGGATATTCGGTTTGGCGGTCACGGGTGAATCCTTGGAATGGCGGTGTCGGTGTGTGGGGTCTGTCCGGATACTTTCATCGCGCCGCCTCGCAAGCCCGAAGCTGCGCGTCCACATAACTCTCCGTCAGCGCGATGGAGGATTCGATGCTGACGGGCGCGGAGCCAAGGCCCTGCCGGAGGTAGAGCCCGTCGATCATCGCCGCCGCGCCGTCGGCGATGGCGGCGGCTTCCTGTGGGGCGCACAGCCGCTTCAGGCTGGACAGCAGGTTGGAATTCAGCCGCCGCGCATAGACGACGAGGAGGCGCCGCAACTCTTCCGACCGTTGCGCCTCGGTGTAGAAGGCAAGCCACGCCGCAACCGTCTCGGGCGCGAACTGGTGCGCCTGGAAATTGACGCGGATGACGGCCGAAATCCTGTCGCGCGGCGTCGCGGCCTGCCGAAGCCCTGCCACGGCGTCCTCGCGCAGCGTGCGCAGCAGGCTGCGGATCGTCTCGATGACCAGCTGTTCCTTGGAGCCGAAATAGTGATGCGCAAGCGCCGGCGACACGCCGGCATGACGGGCGATCTCCGACATGCTGACGGTGAGCGAGCCATGGTCGCCGACCGCCCGCAACGTGGCGTCCACCAGCGCCTTGCGGCGTAACGGCTCCATTCCGATCTTGGGCATTGCGGTCTCCTGACGTTCATCAAGAATATTTTTAATTGATCGATCAATCAATAAAAAAGTTAGAGCCGTTCGCACCGCAATCAGATGTCGTGACGTGATCGTTTTTCGTGCTAGGGTCGGGCGTTCTCATCCATTCTTCGAGGTGCATCATGGTCCTCTCCCCTGGAATGAACCCCCTCTCCGAAGTGCGCGCGAAATGGGGCTGGTTCGTCGCCCTCGGCGTCGTCCTGCTCGTCTTCGGCGGCATCGCCGCGGCCAATCTCTTCATCGCCACCGTCGCCTCCGTCTATTATGTCGGCATGCTGATGATCGTCGGCGGCGCGGTGCATCTGGCCCATGCGTTCCAGGTGAAGGCATGGCGCGAGACGATCGCCTGGGCGCTCAGTGCGCTGCTCTATCTCGCCGCCGGCGTGCTCGCCTTCGTCAATCCCATCCTGACATCGGCGGTGCTGACGCTGCTGATGGCGGCGGCGCTGCTGGTGGCGGGCCTCTTCCGCATCTTCGCGGCATTTCGCGTGCGGCCGGAAAGCGGCTGGGGCTGGCTGCTGGCCGGCGGTATCGTCACGGCGCTGGCCGGCATCGTGTTCTTCCTCGGCTGGCCGGTCAACAGCCTCTGGCTGCTCGGCCTGTTCCTCGCCTTCGATCTCGCCATGCAGGGCTGGGCGCTCATCGCCTTCGGCCTCGCGCTGCGCAAGTAGGCACCCGACGACCGCCCGCCGTCCGGAATGGCGCGGCGGGCGGCGTTTGACACGCCGGGACGCAAAGCCTAGAAATTCCGGCGTGGGATGGGGATGGCGTTCCCCGACAACCGCCGACGATCGGCTGATAGCGCCTGCCGGACCGGCCGACGATGGCCGTCATGGGCGGGCGCATGTCTTGCGACCGCCCGAGGGCGGTTTTTTGTTGTCCGGATGTCGAAACAGCGGACCATGAGGCAGCACGCATGAACTATCTGATCGTCTTTCTCGGCGCGGGGCTTGGCGGCGCGGGCCGGCATGGGGTGAATGTGCTGGCCGCGCGGCTGGTCGGCACGGCCTTTCCCGCCGGCACGCTCGTCATCAACGTGCTCGGCTGCCTGCTCATGGGCCTGATCGCCGGTGCCTTCGCCTTGCGTGTGAACCTGCCGCAGGAGGCGCGGCTGTTCCTGACCACGGGCATTCTCGGCGGCTTCACCACCTTCTCCGCCTTTTCGCTCGATGCGGCCCTGCTCTGGCAGCGCGGGGAGGCGGGTCTGGCAGCACTTTATGTCGGCGCATCGGTCATTTTTTCGCTGCTCGCCGTCGCCGCCGGCCTTGCGCTGGCGCGCCTCATGCTCGCAGGAGGTGCATTGTGAAGGCGATGCTGGCGTCGTGGCAGGTCTGGGCGCTCGGTTCGGCGGTGTTTGCGGCACTGACGGCGATCTTCGCCAAGATCGGCATATCGGAGGTCAATTCGGACTTCGCCACCTTCGTGCGCACCGTCGTCATCCTGCTGGCCATCGCGATGATGCTGACGCTTGCCGGCAACTGGCAGGCGCCCGGCACGGTGCCGGTGAAGAGCTGGATCTTCCTCGTTCTCTCGGGTTTGGCGACCGGCGCATCCTGGCTTTGCTATTTCCGCGCGTTGCAGATCGGCAAGGCCGCGCAGGTCGCGCCCGTCGACAAGCTCTCCGTCGTGCTCGTCGCCGTCTTCGCCGTTCTCTTCCTCGGCGAGCAGCTTTCGACCGCCCACTGGATCGCGGTGGTGATGATTGGCGGTGGCGCGTTGCTGCTGGCTTTTCCCATATGACGTTTTTCTTTTTCAACCCTTTGTAGTCGTTGAAGTTTCATCGAACTGTCACACTATGGAAACGGTTTTTTCAGGGATCGGGCGAGAGACTTCGGTGCAGTGTCAAAGCCCCGGAGCCCACCATGTCCGCCGCCGAACTGCTAGCCCTTCGTCGCTTTGGCGATGGTGAGATCGTCACCCTCGCCAAGCTGGTGATCGAAACGGCATTCCAGCCGATCGTCGAGGCCGCGACCGGCTCGGTCTTCGGCTACGAATCCCTGATGCGCGGCTTCGATCGCCTCGGCTTCCAGTCGCCGCTCGATCTCATCGACCGGGCGCACGAGGCCGGCCAGCTCATGGCGCTGGAGCACATGGTCAACAGCCGGGCGATCGCCGCCTTCGCCGCACTGCCGGATTTCCGCGCCCGTACGCTGTTCGTCAATCTCGATTCCCGCCTCGTGTCGGAGGGATCCGTCCTTGTCGATCGCCTGGCCGGCCATCTGCAGCGCGCCGGCATTCCGGCGTCGTCGATCTGCTTTGAAATCTCCGAACGCTTCGACAACGATACCCTGCCGGACTTCGCCGATCTCGTGCGCAAGCTGCGCCTTGCCGGCTTCAAGCTCGCCATCGACGATTTCGGCGTGGGCCATAACGGCCTGAAACTGCTGTGCGATCACCCGGTGGATTATCTCAAGATCGACCGGCATTTCATTTCCGGCATGGAAGCCGATGCGCGCAAGCGCCATCTCGTGCGCCACACCGTCAATGCCGCCCATGTGCTGGGCACCCGCGTCATCGCGGAAGGCGTGGAGACCGAGGCGGAGTTCATCGCCTGCCGCGACGCCGGCTGCGATCTCGTGCAGGGCTGGTTCATCTCGCGGCCGGTGACCGACTTTTCGGCGCTGAGCCCGGTCTATCCGCAGGTCGACCGCGCCGGCGGCATCCGCCGCAACTCCCGCACGCTCGACAGCATCCTCATCCGCCGCGAGATCGAGCATGTCGCGGTGCTGCGCGAGAATGAAAGCCTGGAAGCCGTCTTCGAGTTTTTCCGGCGCGATCCAAAGCGCACCTTCTTCCCCGTGCTGAACGCCAATGACGAGCCGCGCGGCATCGTGCACGAATATCATGTCAAGGAGCTGAGCTATCATCCCTTCGGCCGCGATCTCCTGAAGAACAAGCTCTACCAGAAGGGCCTCTCGCACTTCGTCACGACGGCGCCGATTGCCGATCTCGACACGCCGGCCGAACAGCTGCTCGACGTGTTCACCGGCATGGGCGGCAACGAATGCGTCATCCTGACAGAGCGCATGCGCTATGCCGGCATCCTCTCGGCATCGTCGCTCATCAAGATCATCAACGAGAAGCGCCTGAAGACGGCGGAAGACCAGAACCCGCTGACCGGGTTGCCGGGCAATCGCTCGATCCGCGATTACCTTCAGGACAAGGCGCTCGACGGCGACCAGCTGCGCTGCCTGTGCTACTTCGACTTCGACAATTTCAAGCCGTTCAACGATCACTACGGCTTCCACAAGGGCGATACGGCGCTCTCCCTCTTCGCCTCGCTGCTGCGCCGTGAATTCGTCGGCGACGATGCCTTCATCGGCCATGTCGGCGGCGACGATTTCTTCGCCGGCGTTTCCGGCCGGCCCGTCGCGGACGTGCGCATCATCCTGGAGCGCCTGCTTGCCGATTTCAGCCGCGAGGTGCGCCTGTGCTATTCGCCGGAAGACCAGCTCGCCGGCGAAATCCGCGGCCATGACCGCGCGGGCCAGGCGGCGCGGTTTCCGCTCATGCGCTGCTCGGCCGTCGTGCTCGTCGTGCCTGAAGGCGAGATCATCAGCGATGCCGGGCAGATCAGCAGCCGGATCGCCATGCTGAAAGCCGATGCCAAGGCGAGCGCCGCGGGGCTCGTGCTGGCGTCGACATCCGCCCATGGCGAGCCCCTGGCCGGGCCTTGAGGTCAGGGCTTTACTGAAGCTCTGCGAAAACATGCGCAAACCGGGCCAAGCGATTCAAAGGATTCACGCTTTCGGCTAGAATCGCTGCAACAAGGAAGACAGCGAAAACGACCGGGAGGTTTCCATGCCCCATCCAAGTTCCATGCTCCATGTCGGCCTGAATGGCTTCGGCGGGCCGGAGGCCATGACCGTGACGGAAGGCCCGGTGCCGCAGCCCAAGGACGGCGAAATCCTCGTGCGCGTCGCGGCGGCCGGCATCAACCGGCCGGACGTGCTCCAGCGCAAGGGCGAATACCCGCCGCCGCCGGATGCAAGCCCCATCCTCGGCCTGGAGATCGCCGGCGAGGTCGTGGCGGTCGGCAAGGACGTGACGGGTTACGCGCCGGGTGACATGGTCTGCGCGCTCGCCAATGGCGGCGGCTACGCGCAATATTGCGCGGTGCCCGCCGGCCAGGCCCTGCCGTTCCCGAAAGGCTACGATGCGGTCAAGGCCGCGGCGCTGCCGGAGACCTTCTTCACCGTCTGGGCAAACCTCTTCATGATGGCCGGGCTGAAGGAAGGCGAGAGCGTGCTCATCCACGGCGGCTCCAGCGGCATCGGCACGACGGCGATCCAGCTCGCATCCGCGCTTGGCGCGCGCGTCTTCGCGACGGCCGGATCTGCCGAAAAATGCGAGGCCTGTGTTGGCCTCGGCGCAAGCCGCGCCATCAACTATCGCGAAGAGGATTTCGTCGCGGTTATCGCGCAGGAGACGGGCAACGCCGGCGTCGACGTCGTTCTCGACATGATCGGTGCCGCCTATTTCGAGCGGAACCTGAAGTCGCTCGCCCGCGACGGTCGCCTGTCGATGATCGCGTTCCTGGGCGGCGCCGTGGCCGAAAAGGTCAACCTCGTGCCCATCATGACGCGCCGCCTGCATGTCACCGGCTCGGCCATGCGGCCGCGCACGGCGGCGGAAAAGCAGGAGATCCGCGATGCGCTCCTGGCCACGGCCTGGCCGCTTCTGGAGGCCGGGCGCGTCGCCCCGGTCATCCATGCCGTCATGCCGTTCGACAAGGTTGGGGACGCGCACCGGATGATGGAAGAGGGCGATCACATCGGCAAGATCGTGCTGACCTTCTGACGGTTACGATTGTGCCCGCTCGATGCGGTCGCGGCCCAGATGCTTGGCGCGGTAGAGCGCCCGGTCGGCGCGCTCGAACAGGTCGTCGGCCGCGTTGCCGCAATATTCGGCGACGCCCGCCGACATCGTATAGGTGCAGTCGAGGCCGGGCTGCGGCTCCTCGCGCGGCAGGTGGCGGCGCAGCCGCTCCATTGCGGCCGTCGCCTCGCCGAGGCTCGTGTCGGGCATCAGCACCAGGAATTCCTCGCCGCCCACGCGGGCGAGAATGTCGCCGCCGCGCAGGTGCTGCCGGCCGGTGGCCGCGAAATGGCGCAGCACGTCGTCGCCGCGCGCATGGCCGTAGCGGTCGTTGATCGACTTGAAATGATCGAGATCGATGAGCGCGAGCGACAGCGCCGTGCAATTGTGGAAGGCGTGCTGCATGGCGGCATCCAGCCGCTCCATCGCCGCGCGGCGGTTGAAGAGGCCCGTCAGCGGGTCCGTATCCGCCGCATGCCGCGCCGCCTCATGCGCGCGCTGCAGCACCTGCTCGTGCGATTTCAGCAGCGTGATATCCGTGAAGACATGCCACAGCCAGCCGCCCGGAAGCAGCGTCTCGTCCGCCTGAAGCCAGCGCTCGTCGCTGGTCTCGATCTCGAAGACACGTTGCGGGCAACTGCGCCGCTTCAGCCGGGCCATGGCCAGAAAATCCTCGATCGGGGCCTCCATTTTCGGACCGACCCGCTCCAGATGACAGTGGCGCATGATGTCGGCGAAGGTGCGCGCCTCGGGCTGCACGTCGAACAGCAGCTTGAAGGCGGTCGAGCCGTAGGACAGTTCGTCATCCGGCGAAAACAGTGCGAAGGCGACGCCGGAGGCCTCCAGCCCGGAGAGGATCAGGCCCGTCGTCGTGCTGTCACGCAGCAGGGACGGCGGAAGTATCGTCTCCAGCGGCATCTCGCCATGCTCGATCCATCCTTGCCGGCTGTTTTCGCTCATCTTTTCCTCCAGCGACAGAATCGCCACCCGCCGGCGACGATAGCGGCGCTTTGCACCGGAAGCGAGCAATGTCGTGATTGCGCCGCGCATTTGTCGTTAATACGCTATTAACTTGAACCTCTTCTGGCCCATTCCGGCACGGAAACCGCTCAGATGCCGATGCGGCCGATGGCGGGGATCTTGATGGCCGGGCGCATCAGGTCGACGCCCGCGACGAGGCCCATGATGTGCAGTTCCAGGCCGCTGCGCAGGCCGGCGGAAACCCCGAACAGGCCGTAGAGCGTGGCGTGAACGTCCCTGCCGTCGGCGTCGAGCGCGAACAACTTCCCCTCGGGCAGGTAGTCGCGGCCCACGGCGTCCGGCGGCAGCACCACGCCGAGTTCCGGCACGGAGCGCAGCACATGCGCGACGAAGGTGTTGGAGTTCGGCCCCGGCCAGATGCGATAGGCGCCCGGCGTCGCATAGGGATAGTCGGCGATGGCCTTCTCGATCTTGGGGATCAGCCGCGCGGCCTCGTCGCCGCTGACGGACACCACGACGCGCGGCGTGTTGGAATACCAGTAGGCATCGGGCGCATAGCCGTTCTTGCGCACCGGCGTGCCCCAGCCGACCTTGTCGTAGCGGTTGTAGCCGGCCGCGTTCGCCTCCTTGGTGACGATCCAGGCGTGGCTGGCGACCGCACCCTTCATGCCGCCCGTGGCAGCGGAGAAGATGTGGATCGTCGCCTGCGGCGTGTCCTTCGCGGCGGGCAGGATGCCGGCGGATTTCCAGTTGGCCTCGCGCCAGCTGTGCGGCCGGTCCTTGATGTACCAGTAGCCTGCCGAGGCGAGCGCCGGCATGAGATAGATGACCAGGAACAGGACCAGGACGTTCCTCAGAAGTTTCATGCGGGGCATCTCCGAAAATCGCGTGTGCGCAACCGTGTTTTCGGATAATACCGCACCGGAAACCGGAAATTTGAGGGCATCATCATGGCAAACCCCGTCCTTGTCGAAGTCACGCGCGGCAATCTTGTCGAAAGCCGCCATCGCGGCATGGTCGTCGTGGTCGACGGCGATGGCAAGGTGGTGTTTTCGCAGGGCGATGTCGAGGCCGGTGTCTTCCCGCGTTCGGCCTGCAAGGCCATGCAGGCGCTGCCGCTCATCGAGAGCGGTGCGGCCGATGCCCATGCCTTCGGCAACCAGGAACTGGCGCTCGCCTGCTCCTCGCATAACGGCGAGGCCGCCCATGCGCGCCTTGCCGGCACGATGCTGGCGGCGGCCGGCGTGGATGAAAGCGTGCTGGAATGCGGTGCGCACTGGTCCTTCGAGCAGCCCGTGCTGATCAACCAGGCGCGCCTGCTCGATCGCCCGAGCGCCCTGCACAACAACTGCTCGGGCAAACATGCCGGCTTCGTCTGCGCCGCCTGCCACACCGGCAAGGACCTCGAAGGCTATGTGCGCTACGAACATCCGGTGCAGGCCGAGATCCGCGGCGTCATGGAAAGCCTGACGGGGGCCGCACTCGCGGTCGACAACTGCGGCGTCGATGGCTGCTCCATCCCCACCTATGCCGTGCCGCTGAAGAGCCTCGCGCATGGCTTCGCGAAGATGGCGACGGGCACGGGCCTCGCGCCCGAACGCGCCAGGGCCTCGCGCCGGCTGATCGAGGCCTGCATGGCCGAACCCTTCTTCGTCGCCGGCACGGGCCGCGCCTGCACGCGCCTCATGGAAACCGCGCCCGGCCGCATCTTCGCCAAGACGGGCGCCGAGGGCGTGTTCTGCGCCGCCATTCCCGAACAGGGCATCGCGATTGCGCTGAAATGCGAGGACGGCACGACGCGCGCCGCCGAAAGCATGGTCGCCGCCACGCTCGCCCGCTTCTTCACCGAAGAGCCCGATATCCACGCCGCGCTGATGGCGCAGGCCAATCGCTCCATGTCGAACTGGAACCGCATCCATGTCGGCGACATCCGCGTGACGGACGCGCTGGTCGCCTGATCAGGCCTCGATGACCTCGACGCCTATATCGCGATAGGGCGTCAGCACGTCAGAAGACAGACCGGCCGGCACGATGAGGCCGCTGGCCGCAGCGAGCGGCATGATCTTCCACGGCGAGGCGAGGCCGAGTTTTTCCCGGGTCAGCAGCACGAAGGTCGCGGCCGCGTTTTCCGCGACGCTGCGCTTCGTCGCGGCTTCCTCCATATCGCCGGTGGTGAGGCCGTGGCTCGGATGGGCTGCGGTGACGCCCATGAAATAGAGATCCGCCTTCAGGCCGCGAATGGTCTCGAGCGCCTGTGCCCCCATTGCCACCATCGAATGTTTGTAGAGCCGGCCGCCGACGAGCACGACATCCGCGCTCGGGTGGCGTTCGAGCTCGCAGGCGATGGTCGGGCTGTGCGTGACCACCGTGAAGGCGAAACTGCGGGGCAGGGCGCGGGCGAGTGCCGCGGTCGTCGTGCCGCCATCGAGAAAGATCACCTGTCCCGGTTCGATCATCGCGGCCGCCCGGGCGCCGAGCGCGGCCTTCTCGTCTGTCGAAAGCGATTGGCGGGCCGCAAAATCCGGCAGCGGCGGCGAGAGTGGCAGCGCTCCGCCATGCACCCGCTTCAGCAGGCCTTCCGCCGCCATGTCCCGCAGGTCCCGCCTGATCGTGTCCTCCGAGAGGTCCAACTCCGTGGCAAGCGTCTTGGCGATGATCTCGCCGTCTCGGTTCAGCCTCTCGACGATCATGGCCCTTCGCTGGCTTGTCAGCATGTTCACGCTCCGTCTTGACTCTGCATGAAATTACACGAATATTCATGAAATATCCAGAAATTTCCGGATATTTCATGCATTATTGTAAGGAGTACGACATGCTGATCCTGATCGCGGGCCCCTATCGCTCGGGCACGGGAGACGACCCGCAAAAAATGGCGGAGAACCTGGAGCGACTGGAGGCGCCGTCCTATGCGCTGTTCAAGGCGGGGCATGTGCCGATGATCGGCGAATGGGTGGCGCTGCCCGTCTGGCATGCGGCAGGCGGCGAAACGATCGGTGATGCGTTGCACGACGAGATATTCTATCCCGTGGCCCATCGACTGCTTGAACTGTGCGAAGGTGTTCTGCGCTTGCCAGGCGCCTCGAAGGGGGCGGATAACGATGTGCGCATCGCGCAGGAGCGCGGCATCCCGGTCTGGTACCGGCTGGAGGACGTGCCGGGCTGCGCTGCCGCATAAATTAATGCAGCCGCATGTCGGGAATGGGCCCGCCGTCACGTCCTTGTGGCATGACGGGGTGATCGCGCCCCGCCGCGCAACCAACAAGGAGGACATCCATGCGCATGATCTTCGTCAACCTGCCCGTCAAGGACCTGGCCGCCACGCGCCGTTTCTTCGGCGCGCTCGGCTTTTCCTTCAACGAACAGTACAGCGACGACACGGCCATCTGCATGGTCGTCGACGAGAACATCTACGTCATGCACCTGACGGAGGAGAAGTTCGCGCAGTTCGTGACTGGCAAGGTCGGCGACCCTGAAAAGCAGACGCAGGTCCTGACCTGCCTTTCGGCCTCCAGCCGGCAGGAGGTCGATGATCTCAAGGCCAAGGCGCTCGCCGCCGGCGGCCGCGAATGGAAGCCCAACATGGAGTTCGGTTCGATGTACGGCTGCTCCTTCCAGGATATCAGCGGCAATGTCTGGGAAATCATGTACATGGACCAGACCGGCGGCTGAGTCCGCATAGTTGACAGCAAAAAGGCCTGCGCCGGAAACGACGCAGGCCTTTTCATATTCGCTTATCAGGCCGGGCGTCTGTCGAAGCCGTCCGCCTTGTCGCGCGGCCGAAACAGGCCGAAGGGCAGGTCGCCCAAGGCGCGGCCGTCCATCGCGCTGATATCGGGATGGGACAGCGGGTCGCGCGCCCAGACAGGCGTGTCCGACCCGTCGGCATCGGGCCTGAACATATCCGCCAGCCTGGAGAAAATCTTGAACATTGCCTTCTCCTCGCGATGCGTTACCATTGATGATGGCTGATAATCGCGCCGCAACGCCAAAGCTGCAATCGAGTAGTTCGGGACAAGATTATAGAAAATCTATATGAAGAACCTCAACCAGGTGCATCTGAACGGCCTGCGGGCGCTTGAAGCGGTGGGGCGGCTCGGCTCGCTTCAGGCGGCAGCCGATGAGCTTGGCGTCACCGTCGGCGCCGTCAGCCAGCAGGTCATCAGGGCAGAGGAACAGCTGGGCCGCCCGATCTTCGACCGCACCGCGCGCGGGCTGCGCGAGACGGCGTTTGGCGGACCGTTTCTGGCCACGTTGTCGGCGGGCTTTCGCCAGTTGTCCGAAGCGGTCGCCACCACGCGGCGCAGCGACGATGCGATCCTGACCATTTCCGTCGCGCCGATCTTCGCCTCCCGCTGGCTCATCCACCGGATCGACCGCTTCGCCGCCCTTCATCCCGATATCAGCCTGCGCATCGAGGCGACGACCATGCTGGTGGATCTCGCCCGTTCCGATGTCGACCTGTGCATTCGCGTCGGGCCGGGCGGCTGGCCGGATGTGAAGACGGAGTATTTCCTGCCGCAGGTGCTGTTTCCCGTCTGCGCGCCGGCGCTGGCGGAGAAGATCAGGACGCCGAAGGACCTTTCAAAGCAACCGGCCGTCGTCGATGGCAACGAGGCCTTCACCTGGGAGCGCTGGCTGGAGGCCGCGGGCCTCGACGTGCCGCCGCCCCGGGCGCGGCATGTCTTTTCCGATGCGTCGCTCTGCCTCGATGCCGCCATGGCGGGGCAGGGGGTGCTGCTCGCCTTTCCCGTCCTCGCCTCCTGGGCGCTGCGCGAGGGGCGGCTGGTCGCGCCGTTCCCCATCCGGGTGGAAACCGGCATGGGCTACTATTTCGTGACCGCCCCGGGCGTGCCGGAGCCGCGCAAGGTCACCGTCTTCAAGCAATGGCTGCGTGCCGCCATGGCGGAGGACGCGGACGGCTTTTCCGGCGCCGTCATTCCAGCTCGCCGCTCCGCGTCTCCATCATCGCCTTGAAGGCCGGCCGCGCCTGGCAGCGCGCGAGCCATGCCTTCACATTCGGTGCGGCGTCGAACAGCGCCGGCTGGCCCATCGCATAGCGGAAGACCTCCGCAAGGTTGAGGTCCGCCACGGTGAAGCGGTCGCCGACGACGTGGCCCGTCGCGGCAAGATGCTGATCGAGCCTCTTGAAGCCGCGCGCCAGCGCTTCCGAGGCCTTGGCGATCACGCTGCGGCCTTCCTCGCTGTCCTGAATGCCGGTATCGAAGGCCAGCACGATCTTCACCGCATGCGGCTCCACTTCCGTCGCCGCCCACATCGTCCATTGCAGCATCTCGGCCTCTTCGGTCACGGTCTGGCCGGAGAGCGGGCCGCCATGCTTGCGAGCGAGATAGAGATTGATGGCGAGCGATTCCGTCATGACGAAACCGCCGTCGTCGATGCACGGAATGAGGCCGGTCGGATTGACGGAAAGGAAGTCCGGCGACTTGGTGTTGAGCGGCGCATCCGCCGCATAGGGCTCTGCGACACGCCGCGCCTGCATGACGGGGACGGAGACGAAGGGCAGGCCGAGTTCGCCGGCGAGCCAGTAGTTGCGCGAGGCGCGCGAGCGGTAGACGCCGTAGATGGTCAGCATGGGCCCTCCTGGTAACGTTGGTTTGCGCGAGAACGAGGCGTTCCCTTCGCCGCCGTCTGGAACGATGATGCGGCGATATCGATCCTGCCGCACCATAGGCGAGGGGCGGGTGCCGGAGTAGCGTGCGGGCCTGATCGATCCATGAATTGTGGTGATGGCTGCCCGCTTTGTCGCATTGACCTTGCCCTGGCACGGGGTTAAGGCCGAAGGATCCGCCGTCGCGGATGGAGACGAACGATGACGGGACGCATGACACGCTTTGCTGTCTGCCTGCGCATTCTCTGCGCAGTTGCCCTGCTGTTCGTCGGCTTCGCCCATCAGCCGGCGACGGCCGGAAAGCCCAGCGTCCTCGAACTTGCCGACTATGTCCTGCCCGATGGCAGCATGGCCGATCTGTGCATCGGCAACATCGTGGACGGCAAGGCGAAGCATGCCGGCCCCGTCAAATGCGAGGCCTGCCGCATCGGCGGCGCCATGCTGATGCCCGAGCCGTCCGATCTTGCCGGCGTGGCGCTGGCCTATCGCGTCACCGCCGCTCGTCCCCTCGTGGCCGAGGCGCTGCATTCCAGGCGTGATCGCCCCGGCGCGCCGCCCCGCGCACCACCTTTCCTGTCCGCCTGATGCTCCGCCCGCGTGCCGGCCTTCGCCGTCGCGCGTCGCAACCGGCCTGACAGGGCCATTCTACCCGCACGGTATCGACTGCCGGCCATGGCCGCCGTTGCGGGCCCCCATTCCGATCCTGAACTGACAAAGGACACGCTCATGAAACGCATCCTCGCAACCGTCGCCGCCCTCGCCCTTTCGGCAGGCGTCGCCTTCGCCCATGATTACAAGCTCGGCAACCTGGAAATCCATCACCCGGCATCCAAGGCCACGCTGCCCGGCCAGCCTGTCGGCGGCGGCTTCCTGACCGTCACCAACAATGGCAGCGAGGCCGACCGCCTCGTCTCCATCACCGCGCCCGAGGTGTCGGATGACGTGCAGCTGCATGAAATGGCCGTCGAGAACGACGTGATGAAGATGCGCCAGCTGACCGATGGCATCGAGATCCCCGCCGGCGCCACCGTCGCGCTGAAGTCCGGCGGCCTGCATGTGATGTTCATGAGCATCAAGCGCCCCTTCAAGGAGGGCGAGAGCTTCAAGGCGACGCTGAATTTCGAGAAGGCCGGCGCGGTCGACGTCGACTTCAAGGTGGAGGCCGCCAAGCCCGGTTCGGGTGCGGGCGAGGGGCATAATCACGGCGGCTGAGCCGCGCGATGAATGCGGACGAGGGGGCGGCCCGGACGCTACCCCCTCGTCCCATGCGTCTCTTTGTTCGGGCAGAAAAAGAGACGCAACCGAAACGGGCTCAGCCCGTCCTGTTCCGTTCGATCGTCAGGTGCGGATAGCTTTCTGACGCCGTCGCAAGGTCGTCCGTCGTGCGCTCGTTCCAGCGGAAGCCGGCGATGGCGGCGGTTCGGGTTTCCTCGAAGATGTTGCCGGAGATCAGCGCCGAGCCCGCGCCCTCCACCACGCTCACGGCGCAGCCGATCGGGCTGTTGCGCACGAGGTTTCCGTTGACGACGAGGCCGCGCATATAGGGCCCCCAGCCGAGCGCCAGCCCCCATTTCGGTGCGTTTTCCACGGTGTTTCCGGACAGGACCGTATCGGCCTCCACCGCGATGCCGAAGCCGAAGCCCGCGCCGTCGTGGATATAGGGCCCGTCGAGCTTCAGGTTGCGCACGACGTTTCCGGTGACGGTGGCAAGCCGCCCGCCCTCGTTGAAATTGACGATGAGGATGCCGTTGGCCGCGCCGTCGATCAGGTTGCCGTTGACGATGGCGCCGGTGAAGCCGAATTCCGAATAGATCGCCGTCTCGCCGCTGTCGAGGCAGGTATTGCCCGATATCTGCACGTTCGAGCCCGCATTGGCGCGGATTGCCGAGAAGGCGCAGCCGGAGACATAGTTGTTGGTGATCATCACGTCGTCGGCGCGGAAGATATTGATGCCGTTGCCATATTGCCCGGTGCCGCCGCGCGTGGCGGAAATGCGGGCGATGCGGTTGCCCGAGACGATGCTGCCGTCGCGGCCGGCCTGCCAGCGGTGGATGAGGATGCCGCCATTGCCGCAGTCGAAGACGTGGTTGCCGGTGACCGAAAGCGTCTGGCTTTCGACCGCATGGATCGCGTGGTCGGCCGCGCCGGAAATGCGGCTGCGTTCGATGCGCCCGCCCGAGCGCTCCATGTAGATCGCGCTCTTGGCCGAGCCCTGGATTTCGCAGTTCTCGATGGTGACGTCAGCGACGGCGGAGACGTTGAGCAGACCCTGCACGGTGTCGTCCAGCCAGCGGTTCGCCCCGTCGATGACGAGATTGGCAAGCTCGATGCGGGTGGCGCCATCGGCGGCGAAGAGGTGGCCGTCGCCGCCATAGACGATGCGGGTCGCGCCGGGTACGCCGGTCAGCCGCGTGTTGTCGGGCAGGGTCAGGTTGGAGATCACATAGTCGCCGGGCGGCAGGAACACCGGCATGTTCTTCGCCGCCGCATCCTTCAGCAGCTTGGCGAAGGCCTTGCTCTTGCGGTCGCCCGCGCCGGGGCGAATGCCATGTGCGGCCGCGTCGATGCTGCCCCTCAGGTCGACATCCAGGACCGGGACGCGCTGCGTCTGCGCGCGGGCGCCCGTCGCGGCGCCGGCCGCTCCCAGCGCAAGACCCGACAGAAATGACCTTCTGGTAACCATCACAGCTCCTTTGCCGACGTGCTGCAGGAAGCGTGCCAGATGGATTTGTGTCGAAACGGCACAGGCGGCTTTTCCGCCAGCGTGGGTTGTCATGCTTCCCGAAATGCGCCGGATGCGCGGTATTTCGCCGGTTTCGTTCAGGATTGGATAACGAGTCGAGGTGTACGATTTCCCGGTTGTGTGAGAGGAGGCGGCGACAATGCGCATCCTCGCGTTCGGGAATGCAAGGGTTCATGTCGACGCAACTGTCTCACCTTGGCAACGATGAAGCCGACGCGACGGCCCGGCTGATGTCGGCCAGCGAACGCCTGATGGCCGAGGCGGCCCGGTTGTTTCCGCTGGCTGCGGCGCAGAGCGAGCGCACCATCTGGCTCGAAGCCATGATCGACGAGGTGCCGGACTACCTCTATTTCAAGGACCTGTCCTGTCGCTTCGTCGTCGCCAACCGCGCGATCACCGCCGACAACGGGCGCGAGAGCCTGGTGGGCCTCTCCGATTTCGAACTCCACCCCGAGGCCACGGCCCGTCATTTCTTCAACACCGAGCAGGAGATCATCCGCACCGGCCGGCCCATGCTGGACATGGAGGATCAGATCCGCGATGCCGCCGGCAACCTGAAATGGATGCTCTCCTCCAAGCTGCCGGTGCGCAACGGCAACGGCGAGGTGATCGGCATCGTCGGCACGGCGCGCGACATTACCGAACGCAAGCTGGCGGAAAGCCTGCATCGCGGACAGGCGGACCTTCTCAAGATGATCGCGCTCGGCGAACCGCTGACCGATGTCTTCTCGGCCCTTATCCTCCTGATCGAGGCGCATGTGCCCGACGTGACCGGATCGATCCTGCGGCTGTCGCCGGATGGCCGGCATATCGTCAACGGGGCCGCGCCCAACCTCGATGCCGGCTATTGCAGGCTGATCGAAGGGCTGGAGATCGGCCCGACCGTGGGCTCGTGCGGAACCGCCATGTGGCGTGGCGAACCGGTCATCGTCGCCGATATCGAGACCGATCCCCTCTGGGCCGATTTCAGGCACCTCGCGCTGGGCATCGCTTCCCGCGCCTGCTGGTCCTGGCCCATCCGGTCCTATCAGGGCAGGGTGCTCGGCACCTTCGCGCTCTATAGCCGCGAAACCGGGGAGCCGTCGGCCGAATGCACGAAACTCGTCGGCATGGCGACCCACATCGCCGGCATCGCCATCGAGCGCAAGGAAGCCGAAGACAGCATCCAGTACATGGCGCATCACGACACGCTGACCGGCCTGCCGAACCGCAGCATGCTGGACGAGCGCGTGGCCTCCGCCATCGAGGCGGCCGACGATCGCGGCGGCTCCATGACGCTCGCCTTCATCGACCTCGACAACTTCAAGCTGGTCAATGACAGCCTCGGCCACCACGCGGGCGATGAACTCTTGAAGATCGTGGCGGCGCGCATGCAGGGCTGTATCCGCGCAAGCGACAGCATCGTGCGCCTGGGCGGCGACGAGTTCGTCATCCTCATCAGCGGGGCGATGCGCCGCGGCGAGGCGGTCGAGGACCGGCTGCGCTCCGTGCGCGAGGCCGTGGCCGAGCCCGTCGAGATCGACGGCCGGTCGTTCCAGGTGACGTGCAGCATGGGTGTCGCCGTCTACCCCGAACACGGCCGCAATGTCAGCGAGCTTCTGGCGCGCGCCGACATGGCCATGTACCGCGCCAAGGAGATCGGCCGCGACGCCGTTCAGGTCTTCACCTTCGAGCTCGCCGACCGCGCTCACGAGAAGCTGGAGCGGCAGGAGGAGCTGCGCCGCGCGCTCGCCCAGACCGAATTCTTCCTCCAGTACCAGCCGCAGATGGACCTCGTGACCGGCCGCATCTTCGCCGTCGAGGCGCTGATCCGCTGGCGCCATCCCGAACGCGGCATCGTCTCGCCGGGCGAGTTCATTCCGCTTGCCGAGGAAACCGGCCTCATCGGCCCGATCGGTGACTGGACGCTGCGCACCGCCTGCCGGCAGAACAAGGCCTGGCAGCTGTCCGGCCTGCCGCCCATCGTCGTCAGCGTCAACGTCTCCGCTCGCCAGTTCCAGGAACGTGACTGGGTCGAGCGCGTCGCGGCAGCCCTTGAGGAAAGCGGTCTGGAGGCACGCTACCTGGAGCTGGAGCTGACCGAGAGCCTCATCATGGAGGATGTGCAGCAGGCGGTGGAGACCATGCACCGGCTGGAGCAGCTCGGCGTTCACCTGGCCATCGACGATTTCGGCACGGGTTATTCCAGCCTCAGCTCGCTCAAGCGCTTTCCCGTGGGCCGTCTCAAGATCGACCGTTCCTTCGTGCAGGACCTGCCCGGCGACAGCGACGATGCCGCCATCGCCACGGCCGTCATCTCGCTCGGGCACTTGCTGCAGCTGCGCGTCATCGCCGAGGGCGTGGAAACGCGCGAGCAGCTGGATTTCCTGCGCGAGGCCGGCTGCGACGAGATCCAGGGTTACCACATCAGCCGTCCCATCGACGCGATGGCCCTCCAGGCCCTTCTCTGCCTGTCCGAGTGCTGATGCGGGCCGGCATCGCGGCGGTCGCCCCTTGACATTGCCGTGGCGGCGCCAACGTTACCTGGCATGAAGCCCGATCAGCTCCTCCGTCCGGCCCCCGCCGGCCTCTATTGTCCCGCAGGCGATTTCTATATCGATCCCGTCCGGCCGGTGACGCGCGCGCTGGTCACCCATGGCCATTCGGACCATGCCCGTGCCGGCCACGGCGCCGTGCTCGCCACGCAGGAAACGCTCGACATCATGGAAATCCGCTACGGCGCGGATTTCTGCGGCACGCGCCAGTCCGCCGCCTTCGGCGCGCGCATCGAGGTCAACGGCGTCACCGTCTCCTTCCATCCGGCCGGCCATGTGCTCGGCTCGGCCCAGATCGCCGTGGAGAAGGACGGCTTGCGCATCGTCGCATCGGGTGATTACAAGCGGGGGGTCGACCCCACCTGCGCGGCCTATGAGCCGGTGCCCTGCGACATCTTCATCACCGAGGCGACCTTCGGGCTGCCGGTCTTCCACCATCCCGATCCGAAGGCGGAGATGGGAAAGCTCATCACCTCGCTCCGGCAGTTTCCCGAGCGCAGCCATCTCGTCGGCGCCTATTCGCTCGGCAAGTCGCAGCGCGTCATCCGCCTGCTGCGCGACTGCGGCTACGATGCGCCAATCTATATCCACGGCTCGCTCGCCAGGCTCTGCGATTACTATGTCAGCCGCGGCATCGAGCTCGGCGACCTGCGCCCGGCGACCGTCGAGAAGGGCGACAAGACGGATTTCCGCGGCGCCGTCATCGTCGGGCCGCCCTCGGCCTTCGCCGACCGATGGGCGCGCCGCTTCAACGAACCGCTCATCGCCTTCGCCTCCGGCTGGATGATGGTGCGCCAGCGCGCCAAACAGGGCGGCGTCGAGCTGCCGCTCGTCATCTCCGACCATTGCGACTGGCCGGAACTGACCGAGACGATCCGCGAACTCGCCCCGCAGGAGGTATGGGTCACCCACGGCCGCGAGGAGGCGCTGGTGCGCTGGTGCGAACTCGCCGGCCTTCCGGCACGACCGCTGCATCTGGTGGGTTATGAGGACGAGGGGGATTGATGGTGGGCGGCCTGTCCCGAAGGCGCGGTGCGGCTTTTCCCTTCTCCCCCGTGGGGAGAAGGTGGCCCGAAGGGTCGGATGAAGGGGCCTGCGCGACCCTCACCGTCAGCGCACCCCCCTCATCCCGCTGCCGCGACCTTCTCCCCGCGGGGGAGAAGGGGCAAGAAGCGCAGCCTCGGGCAATAGACGTCGGTTCCGAAAAAAAGGCCTCGCGGGGCGGGTTCATCGCGGAGTTGTGCCCATGAAAGCCTTCTCCACCCTTCTCGACCGCCTCGTCCTCACCCCGTCGCGCAACGGCAAGCTGAAGCTGCTGGCCGATTACTTCCGCGATACGCCGGACCCTGATCGGGGCTATGGCCTTGCCGCCATCGCCGGCACGCTCGACCTGAAGAGCGTCAAGCCGGCGCTGCTGCGCGAGCTGGTGCTCGAGCGCATGGATGCGGTGCTGTTTCGCTATTCCTACGACTATGTCGGCGACCTTGCCGAGACCATCGCGCTGGTCTGGGACCAGGAGCGCAAGGAGCGCGTGCCCGATGAAGCCGAGCCGAGCCTGAGCGCCGTCGTCACCCGCATGAACGGGCTCGGCCGCACGGAGGTGCGCGGCGCGGTGCGCGATCTGCTCGACCGGCTCGATCCCTCCGGCCGCTTCGCCTTCCTGAAGCTCGCCACCGGCGCCCTGCGCATCGGCGTCTCGGCGCGTCTCGCCAAGCAGGCGCTCGCCGAATTCTCCGGCATGGACGTGACCGAGATCGAGACGCTGTGGCACGGACTGGAGCCGCCCTACGAGCCGCTGTTCGCCTGGCTGGAGGGCAGGGCGGAGCGCCCGGTTTTGGCCACGCCGGCGATCTTCCATTCCGTCATGCTGGCCAATCCAGTGGGGGACGGCGATCTCGTCAATCTCGACCCCGCCGATTTCGCCGCGGAATGGAAATGGGACGGCATTCGCGTGCAGATGTCGTCTTCAGGCGCGACGCGGCGGCTCTATTCCCGCTCCGGCGACGATATCTCCGCCGCCTTCCCGGATGTGCTCGATGCCATGAATTTCGAAGGCGTAGTGGACGGCGAACTGCTTGTCGGCGGCACGGCGCGCACGAACAGCCCCACGCGCACCTTCTCCGATCTCCAGCAGCGGCTGAACCGCAAGACGGTCAACACGAAGATGCTGGAGGACTATCCCGCCTTCGTGCGCGCCTATGACGTTCTGTTCGAAGGCGAGGTGGATGTGCGCCCGGACGCCTTCACCGAACGCCGGAAGCGGCTCGCCGGCCTCATCGACAAGACCCCGCACGACCGCTTCGACCTCTCGCCGCTCGTGCCCTTCGCGACATGGGAGGAACTGGAGGCCATCCGCCGCGATCCGCCCGATCCGGTCATCGAGGGCGTGATGATCAAGCGCCTCGACAGTCCCTACCAGGCCGGCCGCATGAAGGGCCCGTGGTTCAAGTGGAAGCGCGATCCGTTCAACATCGACGCCGTCATGATGTATGCCCAGCGCGGCCACGGCAAACGCTCGAGCTACTATTCGGATTTCACCTTCGGCGTCTGGACGGAAGGTCCCGACGGCGATGTGCTGGTGCCGGTCGGAAAAGCCTATTTCGGCTTCACCGATGCCGAACTCGAAGTGCTCGACCGCTTCGTGCGCAACAACACGACCGAGCGCTTCGGCCCCGTGCGCGCCGTGCGCGCCGAACCTGCCCACGGCTTCGTGCTGGAAGTGGCCTTCGAAGGCATCAACCGCTCGAACCGCCACAAATCCGGCGTCGCCATGCGCTTCCCTCGTATCGCACGGCTAAGGCAGGACAAGCTGCCGGCCGATGCGGACCGGCTGGAGACTCTGATGGCAATGATCGACGCCCGCGAAGGCGTCGTCAAAGGGCCGTGAGCGATGGACGCAGAACTCCGGCAGGTCGAGCATGATGCTGACTGGGTCGCCTACCATTTCATCCGCCGCCACGTGCTCTATGAGCTGCGCGGTCGCGCCGACTATGACGAGCACCATCCGGACGACCATGCCGAAGGGCACATTCCGCTGTTGTTTCTGCGGACTAGCGAGCCCTTGGGAACCGCTCGCCTGGACCAGGCACGCGAGGTCGGTACGCTGAGGATGGTGGCCGTCCTGCCCGCCTATCAGGGGCGCGGAATCGGAACCGCGATGTTGCAGGCGATCGAGCGGTTTGCCGCAGGCAGGGGCGTCCGACAGATCAACGTCCATTCCGCGCAGGACGCAACCGTCTTCTATGAGAGGCTTGGCTGGACCATCATCGACGCCAGCAAGCGCAATCCCTTGATGGCGAAGACGATTGGTTGAGCGACTAAAGCCCCAGCGCTGAAAGGTCCGGCCCGATCGGAACGATGCGGTTCGGATTCAATGACTTGATCGAATAATAGCCGTTCTTGATATGGTCGATTCTGACCGTCTCGCGCACGCCCGGCAGGTCGAGCACGCGCTTCGTGTAGGCTGAGAGCGCCGCATAGTCGGCCAGGCGCTGGCGGTTGCATTTGAACAGGCCGAAATAGGCCGCGTCGAAGCGGATGAGTGTCACGAAGAGGCGGATATCGGCTTCCGTGAAGGTCTCGCCGGTTAGGAAGGCGCGGCCGTCGGCAAGGCGGGTTTCGAGCTCGTCCAGCATGGCGAAGACGCCCTGATAGGCTTCCTCATAGGCGACCTGGGTCGTGGCGAACCCGGCGCGGTAGACGCCGTTGTTGAGCGCGGGATAGATGCGCTCGTTGAGGGCATCGATGTCGGCGCGAAGCGGCTCGGGATAGAGGTCGACGCTTTCATCGGCAAGGCGGCCGAAGCCGCTGTTGAGCATGCGTACGATGTCGGCGGACTCGTTGTTGACGATGGTCTTCCTGTCCTTGTCCCACAGCACGGGTACGGTCGCGCGGCCGGTGAAGGTAGGCGCGGCGCGGGTATAGAGCTCATGCATATAGGTCGCGCCGTTCAGGTCGTCGCGGTTGGAGCCCGGATAGTCGCCGAATTGCCAGCCCTGGTCGGAGAGCGCCGGCTGCACGACGGAGACGGAGATCACGTCGTCGAGCTTCTTCAGCTTGCGCGCGATCAGCGTGCGCGAGGCCCAGGGGCAGATATAGGCGACGTAGAGCTGGTAGCGGCCCTTTTCGGCGGGAAAGCCGCCTTCGCCCGTCGGCCCGGCGCTGCCATCGGGCGTCACCCAGTTGCGGAAGCTCGAAACCTGCCGCACGAAACCGCCCTTGGCGTCCGTCGCCTGAACCGGCTGCCAGTCTTCCGTCCACTTGCCATTGACGAGCATCGTGTCACCTCATGTCCTTGCCTCTGCTCCAGCCGTATCCCGCGCGCGTGCAAACGGCAATTCGCGTGTAGATTGACACAGCGTTCACAGGGCGGGGCGCCGTGCTGTGGAGATTGTCGCCCCAACCTCTGCTTCCCGTTCGACGATTGCGTTTCGCGAAGACGGTGCAACGCTTCCCCTTCTCCCCGTGGGGGAGAAGGGGGATAGTGGCGAGGTATCGGGCATGCCGTCCGTCTGCGCTGAGATTGTCGTCGGCGGAGGGTGCTATCCTTCCGCCATCAGCCGGTCGATCAGCGCCGAGGCTGCATCGGCGATCACCGTTCCCGGCGGGAAGATGGCGTCGGCGCCGGCCTGTTCCAGCGCGGCGAAATCCTGCGGCGGGATGACGCCGCCCACTGCGATCAGCATGTCGCGCGCGCCGCGCTTGACCAGGGCGGCCTTCAGTTCCGGCACCAGCGTCAGGTGCCCGGCGGCAAGCGACGAGGCGCCCACGATATGCGCGCCCTCGCGGATGGCGAGCTCCGCCACTTCCTCCGGCGTCTGGAACATGGCGCCGACGATGACATTGAAGCCGAGATCGGCAAAGGCCGTGGCGATCACCTTCTGGCCGCGGTCGTGCCCGTCCTGCCCCATCTTGGCGACAAGGATGGCGGGCTTCTCGCGCCTTGCCTTTTCGAAGGCTGCGACCTTGCCGATTGCCGTGTTGAAGGCCCGGTCGTCCGCGCCCATCTCCTTGCGGTAGACGCCCGAAATGGTGCGGATTTCCGCGACATGGCGGCCGAAGGCCTTTTCCAGCGCAAGCGCGATCTCGCCCACGGTGGCGCGGGCGCGGGCGGCCTTCACGGCGAATTCCAGGAGATTGCCGTCGCCGCTCTTCGCAACGTCCGTCAGGGCATCGAGTGCGCTTTCGGCGGCCGCCGTGTCGCGCGTGCCCTTGAGCTGCTGGAGCTTGGCGAGCTGGCGGGCCCGCACCTCCGAATTGTCGACCTTGAGCACATCCACCTCGATATCGCGCTCCGGCCGCGAGAAGTTCACGCCGACGACGGTCTGCTGGCCACTATCGATGCGCGCCTGTGTGCGCGCCGCCGCCTCTTCGATCCTGAGCTTGGGAATGCCCTTCTCGATGGCCTTTGCCATGCCGCCGAGCGCCTCGACCTCCTCGATATGGGAGAGCGCGCGCGCGGCAAGATCGTGCGTGAGACGCTCGACATAGGCCGAGCCGCCCCAGGGATCGATGATCCGCGTCGTGCCGCTCTCCTTCTGAAGCAGGATCTGCGTGTTGCGGGCGATACGGGCGGAATGGTCGGTGGGCAGCGCCAGCGCCTCGTCGAAGGAGTTGGTGTGCAGCGATTGCGTATGCCCCTGCGTGGCCGCCATCGCCTCGACCATGGTGCGCATGACATTGTTCATCGGGTCCTGCGCGGTGAGCGACCAGCCGGACGTCTGGCAATGGGTGCGAAGCGCCAGCGACCTTGCATCCCTCGGCGCGAAATTCGTCTTCATCAGCGCGGCCCAGATGAGGCGCGCGGCGCGCATCTTGGCGACCTCCATGAAGAAGTTCATGCCGATCGCCCAGAAGAAGGAAAGCCGCGGCGCGAAGGTGTCGATGTCGAGCCCTGCGGCCACGCCCGCGCGGGCATATTCGATGCCGTCGGCGATGGTATAGGCCAGCTCCAGGTCCGCCGTCGCGCCCGCTTCCTGCATGTGGTAGCCGGAAATCGAGATCGAGTTGAACTTCGGCATGCGCCGGCTGGTATAGCTGAAGATGTCGGAGATGATCCGCATCGAGGGCTGCGGCGGATAGATATAGGTGTTGCGGACCATGAACTCCTTGAGGATGTCGTTCTGGATGGTCCCGGACAGCTTGTCCTCCGACACGCCCTGTTCCTCGGCCGCGACGATGAACAAGGCCATGATCGGCAGCACCGCGCCGTTCATGGTCATCGACACGCTCATCTGATCGAGCGGAATACCATCGAAGAGCTGGCGCATGTCGAGAAGGGAATCGATCGCCACGCCCGCCATGCCGACATCGCCGGCCACGCGCGGATGGTCGCTGTCATAGCCGCGATGGGTCGCAAGATCGAAGGCGACGGAAAGCCCTTTCTGCCCGGCCGCGAGGTTACGGCGGTAGAAGGCGTTGGATTCCTCCGCCGTGGAAAAACCGGCATATTGCCGGATCGTCCAGGGTTGCTGGACATACATGGTGGGGTAGGGGCCGCGCAGATAGGGGGCGGCACCCGGCCAGGTATCGAGATAGGAAAGGCCGGCCAGATCCGCCTCGCCATACGCGCCGGCCACCGCAATGCCCTCCGGCGTCTGCCATGCGGCCTCGCCGGCGGGGGCGGTGGGGGCGGCGGGTTTCGACCAGGCGATGGATGAGAAGTCGGGAATCCGGCTCATGCGGCGGCTCCGCGTCTGCCGTGGCATGAGGCCCCCCTGAGTATCTCGCCATCAGCGAGTTGGCGTAACGTTGCCGCTTCCCCCTTCTCCCCCACGGGGAGAAGGTGCCGGCAGGCGGATGAGCGGGCGGCGCCGGCGCCACCCGTCGTGAACACCCCCTCATCCGACCCTTCGGGCCACCTTCTCCCCGTGGGGGAGAAGGAAGAGGGAGATACGTTGCCATTTCCATAGGCGCTAGCTGTCGAAGTGGCTGATGCCCGGCAGGGCAGAGCGGGGTATATCATCCGCATCACGCCGCCTCCACGCAGTCCGCCAGCAACACGGGCCGAAGCCCCGGCGTGGCGACGTCCGACAGGGGCCCGAGCACCGTTACCGGACGCTCCGCCTTCAGCGCAAACAGCGTGGTCCCCACAATGGGCCGCACGCGTCGCGCCGCACGCGCTGCCTCCACCATCGCCTTGATCCTGCCCGAGGCGATCGCAGCCGAAAGCCCGCCGGCCTTCTCGATATCCGCGAACACCTCCCACGCCTTTTCCGCCAGCGCATCCGTCAGCGCCTCGATGCCGCCAGCGCCCGCGGCGGGGTCGGCGACATGGGCGAGGTGGCTTTCGGTGATGAGCACGACCTGCGTGTTGCGCGCGATGCGGCGCGCGAAGGGATCGGGCACGCCGAGCGCCAGCGTGTGCGGCAGCACGGTGATCTCGTCGGCGCCGCCGGTGCCGGCGGAAAACACCGCGATGGTGTTGCGCAGGATGTTGGTCTCGGGGTCGAGCCGCGTCAGCATGCGCCAGCTCGTCTCGGCATGGATATGCGCCGGCTTCGTTTCCGAAATGCCGCAGGCCGCCTGCATGCGCGCGTGGAGGAGCCGCGCGGCACGGAATTTCGCGGTCGTGAGGAACTGGTCCTGGTCGGCCGCAAGGCAGAGCGCGGTGGCGGCAAACGTCGTTTCCGGCGCAAGGCCGGCGGCATTGAGCCGGCGCAGGTTTTCCGCCAGCGCGGCCGCGACGATGGCGAGTTCCAGCACCTCACCCGCGCCGGCGTTGTGCGCAAGGCGGCCGTCGGCATTCAGCACCGTTCCGAAAAAACCGAAGCTGATCAAGTCCTTGGCGCGGGCGGCGGATTCTCCTGCTTCACTGGAGGTGCCGGAAAGGGCCGCGCTGTAGGGATCGAGCCCGAAATGCACGGGCGCGCTGCGGGCATCCGCCTTGTCCAGCGCGCGGGCGAGCGTCGCGGACAGCGCTTTGTCTTGAAAGTTGGCTTCGAGGCGCAGCGAAAACGGCGTGGCGGCGCGGGCGGCCGCCGTTTTGGCGAAGGCGGTTTCGCCGCTCGCCGTCATGCCCGCGCCATGGGTGCTTGCACTGCCCTTGAAGACGAGGGCGATGCCCGTTGCGCCATTCTCCAGGTCGTCGGCCATCTGCGCGCGGGCGCGGGCCTGATCGGCATCGTCGCGGCGCTGGTTGACGGTCCAGGCGTCGCCGGCATGCGGCGTGGCGGCATGGCTGTGGGCGATCGGCAGCGCGCCCTCGCGGCGCGGATAGATCGGCTGGATGGCGATGCCGTCGTCACTGTGCGACAGCAGCGTCGCGTCGAAATCCGCGCCCTTCAGCGCCTTTTCCGCCAGTGCCCTCCAGCCCGCCGCGTCGACGGGCGCAAAGCCCGCCGTCCTCAAGATGCTCGCATCCATGCCGTCGCCATCTCCCGTGTTGCGGCATTTCTATTCGTCCGGGATACAGCGTAAAGGGCCACTTTGGTAGAGTGACGCATCGGTGACACCCGGCCGCAATTGTGGCGCGCAAGCCTGACACCAGCCGCATTTGCCACATTTATGGCAGGGTTGTGGACCTAATTCGCCCTGCATTCGTTAGTGATTCAGCCTCGCTTCTCCCGCCTCCGTCAAACGGATACCGACCCTTCCATGACTGATACCGCGCTTTCCCGCCGCCGCTTTCTCCAGTTTTCCGGCCTTGCCATGGCCAGCGGCCTCGCCGGCTGCACCTCGTCCATGAACACCGACGAGTTCCGCGAGCAGACCCGGCCTTATTTCCGCAATCCCGCGCTCGAGGGCCGGCCGGAATATATCGACAACCGCGGACCGATCAGCATCTACGGCCAGACACCGCCGTCCGGCCTGCTGCCCGATTCCTCGCGCTATGCCGCGATCTACGGCCCGGTCTATGACGGCGGCTTCCAGGTGCCGGCCGTGCCCTACCAGCAGATCGATCCGCGCTTCTATCGCCAGGAGGTGGAAAGCCCCTTCGCCGAGCGGCCGGGCACGATCATCGTCGATACCGGCAACCGCTTCCTCTACCTGATCCTCGCCAACGGCCGCGCCATGCGCTACGGCGTGGGCATCGGCCGGCAGGGCTTCGCCTGGTCGGGCCGCGGCGTCATCCAGTGGAAGCAGGCCTGGCCGAAGTGGACGCCACCGGACGAAATGGTCAAGCGCCAGCCGGAACTGGTAAAGTATTCCGGCGCCAATGGCGGCATGGCCGGCGGCCTCAACAACCCGCTCGGCGCGCGCGCGCTCTACATCTTCCAGAACGGCCGGGACACGCTCTACCGCCTGCACGGCTCGCCGGAATGGAAATCGATCGGCAAGGCCGTATCGTCCGGTTGCGTGCGCATGCTCAACCAGGATGTGATGGACCTCTACGACCGCGTGAAGGGCAAGGCGCCGATTCTTGTGATCTGATGGGAGGCTCCGTTGTGGCCCCCTCTGCCCTGCCGGGCATCTCCCCCACAGGTGGGGAGATTGGCTGGGCGTTCGGACATCTCTTCATTTGCAACGATAGCGTTGGGCGGGGCGTAACCGCGATTCAATCTCCCCCCTTGTGGGGGAGATGCCCGGCAGGGCAGAGGGGGGTATCCCCCTAAATCGCCGGTGAAATGAGATGCGCGCCGTCGCCCTGCGGCAGGTCGCCGGATGTCACGGCCTTGCCGCCCTCCATGCGCACCTTGCCGTCCGCCACGAGCCGCAGCGCGAGCGGATAGCTCCTGTGCTCGACCGTCAGCACGCGGGCGGCCAGCGTATCGGCGGTATCGGCCGGCAGCACCGGTACGGCGGCCTGAACGATCACCGGACCCTCGTCCATGCCCTCCGTCACGAAATGCACCGTGCAGCCGGCAAGGCGCATGCCCGCGTCGATGGCGCGCTGGTGCGTGTGGAGCCCCGGAAAAAGCGGCAGCAGAGACGGGTGGATATTGAGGATGCGGCCTTCATAGCGGTTGATGAAGGCGCCGGAGAGCAGCCGCATATAGCCGGCAAGGCAGATGAGATCGGGCGAAAGCGCCTCCAGCGCCGCAAGGATCGCCGCCTCGTGGGCCTCCTTGTCGGCAAAGTCCTTCCGCAGGAAGGTGCGCGTCACAATACCGAGCGCTTCGGCCTTCGCGAGCCCGCCGGCATCCGCCTTGTCGGAGAAGACGGCGACAATCTCGGCCGGGAAGTCCGCCGCTTCCGCCGCCTTCGCCAGCGCCAGCATGTTGGAGCCGCCGCCGGAAATGAAGGCGACGACGCGCTTGCGGGCCGGGGTCGTCATAGGGCGAGCGTGCCCTTGTAGATCGTGCCGGCGGCACCCTCGTCGCGGCCGACCATGCGGCCGAGGCGGAAGACGGTCTCGCCTTCGGCGGAAAGCACGGCTGAAACGGCATCGGCCTTGTCGGCCGGCACGACGGCGATCATGCCGACGCCGCAGTTGAAGGTGCGCAGCATTTCACGGGCTTCCACGCCGCCGGTGCGGGCCAGCCAGGAGAATACGGCCGGCGCCTTTACGGCATCGAGGTCGATCTCGGCGGCAAGGTGCTTGGGCAGCACGCGCGGAATGTTTTCGGGAAAGCCGCCGCCGGTGATGTGGGCCAGCGCCTTGATGGAGCCGGTCTCGCGGATCGCCTTGAGAAGCGGCTTCACATAGATCTTCGTCGGCGTCAGCAGCGCTTCGCCGAGCGTCTTGCCGGCCTCGAACGGGGCGGCCGCATCCCAGGCGAGGCCGGAGAGCGAAACGATCTTGCGCACCAGCGAATAGCCGTTGGAATGCACGCCGGAGGAGGCGAGGCCGAGGATGACGTCGCCTTCGGCAATGTCGCCGGCCGGCAGCAGCTGGCCGCGCTCGGCCGCACCGACGGCAAAGCCTGCGAGGTCGTAGTCGCCATGCGAATACATGCCCGGCATTTCGGCGGTCTCGCCGCCGATCAGCGCGCAGCCGGCCTGGCGGCAGCCCTCGGCGATGCCCTGCACGATGGCGGCACCCTGATCCGGGTCGAGCTTGCCGGTGGCGAAGTAGTCGAGGAAGAACAGCGGCTCGGCGCCCTGCACCACGAGATCGTTGACGCACATGGCGACGAGGTCGATGCCGACGGTGTCGTGGCGGTCGGCGTCGATGGCGATCTTCAGCTTGGTGCCCACACCGTCATTGGCCGCCACCAGGACCGGATCCGTGAAGCCGGCGGCCTTCAGGTCGAACAGGCCGCCGAAGCCGCCGATCTCGCCATCCGCACCTGGGCGGCGCGTCGAGCGCACGGCCGGCTTGATCTTCTCGACCATCAGGTTGCCGGCATCGATATCGACGCCTGCATCGCTATAGGTCAGACCGTTCTTCTCCGACTGGCTCATGCTCTCGTCTCCGGGTTCAGGCTGTTCGCGCCCGATTGGCATGATGGCGCGGCAAGTGCAAGTCGAATGCCGGGAAAACCGGGCTTTTTTCACCGATTTGCCCCATCCTGTGGCCAGAAGAATTCCAGTGCGATATGGGGAAATCGAGGAAAACGCCGAGCCAGTTCCACTTATAGCCGCCGAGCCTTGACGTTTCTCCGGCCCGCATCCTATCTGCTGATATAACGGCAAACACGGGAAGAGGCGCGATGGCAGCCCATATCAGCGGCGCGGGACTGAAGCGGCAGGTGATCTTCTGGATCATCGCGCTCATCGTCTTCGTGATCTTCCTCCTGATTTTCAGCGATATCCTCTTGCCCTTCATCGCGGGCATGGCGCTGGCCTATTTCCTCGATCCGGTGGCGGACCGGCTGGAGCGGCTCGGCCTCAGCCGCATGATGGCGACGGTCCTGATCCTCGTCGCCTTCGTCGTGCTCTTCGCGCTGTCGCTGATGATCATCATCCCGCTTCTGGCGACCCAGGCCGCCGATTTCCTGGAAAAGCTGCCGGCCTATGTCACGCAGCTCCAGCAGCTGGTCGCGAGCTTCAATCCCGATCTGCTGCCGAGCTGGATCAGCAGCCAGATGGACACGATCAAGCAGAGCTTCTCCTCCATCCTCGCGGAGGGCGCGGGTTTCCTCGGCACGGTCTTCAAGCAGCTGTGGAATTCCGGCATGGCGCTGGTCAACATCGTCTCGCTGCTTGTCATCACGCCCGTCGTCGCCTTCTACATGCTGCTCGACTGGGACCGCATGATCGAGAAGGTGGACAGCTGCGTGCCGCGCGACCATGTCGCCGATGTCCGCCAGATCGCTTCGGAAATGGACGCAGCGATCGCCGGCTTCGTGCGCGGGCAGGGCTCCATCTGCATCATCCTCGGCCTTTACTACGGTATCGGCCTGTCCTTCGCCGGCCTGAATTTCGGCCTGCTGATCGGCCTTTTCGCCGGCATCATCAGCTTCATTCCCTATGTCGGCTCGCTGGTCGGGCTGATCCTGGCCATCGGCGTGGCCGTCGTGCAGTTCTGGCCCGACTACTGGATGATCGCGCTCATCGCCGGCATCTTCTTCTCCGGCCAGTTCATCGAGGGCAATATCCTGCAGCCGAAGCTCGTGGGCTCGCGGGTCGGGCTGCACCCGGTCTGGCTGATGTTCGCGCTGGTCGCCTTCGGCGCACTGTTCGGTTTCGTCGGGCTGATGATCGCCGTGCCGGCGGCCGCCGCCGTGGGCGTGCTTGTCCGCTTCGGCCTCAACCGCTACCTTGACAGCGACCTCTACTACGGCAGCAAGAAGCCCATTCTCCTGGAGGAGAGCCTGCCGCAGGAAAGCCTGCCGCGCGGTGAGTGAGACAGAGTACCCGGGTAGACGCATGACCTCGCGCAAGACCGCCGAACAGTTGCCGCTGGCCTTCGGGCACGATCCCGCCACGGGACGGGACGACCTCCTGGTCGCCGGCCCCGTCGATGCGGCCGTCGCCATGATCGATGCCTGGCCGCACTGGCCTGCGCCCGTCGTCGTCATCGCCGGTCCAATCGGCTCGGGGAAATCCCATCTCGCCGCGATCTGGCGCGAGCGCAGCGGCGCACGCCTCATCGAGGCGATGCCGGGAACCGGCGCCGAAGAGGCGGCCGAACAGGGGCCCGTGCTCATCGAGGATGCCGACCGCGCCGGCTTCGACGACCGCACCCTGTTCCACATCATCAACAATGTGCGCCAGCACGGCCACACCCTGCTCATGACATCGCGGCTTTGGCCGATGTCCTGGGTCGTCGAGCTGCCGGACCTGCGCTCGCGCCTCAAGGCGGCGACCGTGGTGGAGATCGGCGAGCCCGACGGCGAGCTTTTGTCGCAGGTCATCGTCAAGCTCTTCGCCGACCGCCAGCTCTTCGTCGACGACAGGCTGGTCGCCTATATCGTGGCGCGCATGGAGCGCTCGCTGGAGGCTGCACAGACGCTGGTGGACCGGCTGGACCGGCTTGCCCTTGCCCGCGGCAGCCGCATCACCCGCCAGCTGGCGCAGGAAGTGCTGGGCGAGATGGTGGGCGCCGGCGAATTTCCCGACGAAGCCAACTCTGTGGATTGACTGTCACAGTTCTGTCGTCAAACTGCGCTAAGCGCTTCGCGATAAAGCAGAAATCGTTTCCGTCGTGTATGGCGGCAGACAGGACGGACTTCTCATGGACACGGCGAACCCGGATATTTCCCCCGAAAATTCCGTCGCGGATGTGCAGCCGGACGGCGCGAGCGTCGATGTGGAAGCGCTGATGGCGAGCCCGGAGCGCTTCATCAACCGGGAATTCTCCTGGCTCCAGTTCAACCGCCGTGTTCTCGAGGAAACGCTGAACACCGCCCATCCGCTGCTCGAGCGCGTGCGCTTCCTGTCGATCTCCGCGGCCAATCTCGACGAGTTCTTCATGGTGCGCGTCGCGGGCCTCGAAGGCCAGGTGCGGCAGGGCATCGCCATCCGCAGCCCCGACGGCAAGACCTCGGCCGAGCAGCTCGACGACATCCTGAAGGAGATCGACAATCTCCAGATGGAGCAGCAGGCCTCGCTCGCCGTGCTCCAGCAGTACCTCGCCAAGGAAGACATCCTCATCGTGCGCTCGGTGGCGCTGACGAGCGACGACAAGGTCTGGCTCCAGCAGGAGTTCAACCAGTCGATCTTCCCGGTCCTGACCCCGCTGTCGATCGATCCGGCCCACCCGTTCCCGTTCATCCCCAACCTCGGCTTCTCCATCGGCCTCCAACTGGAAAGCACGATGGGCAAGGAGCCGATGACGGCGCTGCTGCGCCTGCCGGTCGCGCTCGACCGCTTCATCCGCCTGCCGGATGCCGAGGGCGCCATCCGCTACATCACGCTGGAGGATGTGGTCGGGCTGTTCATCGGCCGGCTCTTCCCCGGTTACATCGTGCGCGGCTCGGGCACGTTCCGCATCATCAGAGACAGCGATATCGAGGTGGAGGAAGAGGCGGAAGATCTCGTGCGCTTCTTCGAGACCGCGCTCAAGCGCCGCCGCCGCGGATCGGTGATCCGCATCGAGACCGATTCCGAAATGCCGGAATCGCTGCGCCGCTTCGTCGTCGGCGAACTCAACGTGCCGGATAATCGCGTCGCCGTCCTGCCGGGCCTGCTTGCCCTCAACACGCTGTCGGAGATCGCCAAGGCTCCGCGCAACGACCTGAGGTTCGAGCCCTACAATGCGCGATTTCCCGAACGCGTCCGAGAGCACGCCGGAGACTGCTTCGCCGCCATCCGCGAAAAGGACATGGTCGTCCACCACCCCTACGAAAGCTTCGACGTGGTGGTCCAGTTCCTTCTCCAGGCTGCGCGCGATCCTGACGTTCTGGCGATAAAGCAGACGCTCTACCGCACCTCCAACGACAGCCCCATCGTGCGCGCGCTGATCGATGCCGCCGAGGCCGGCAAGTCGGTGACGGCGCTGGTCGAGCTCAAGGCCCGTTTCGACGAGGAGGCCAACATCCGCTGGGCGCGCGACTTGGAGCGCGCCGGCGTGCAGGTCGTCTTCGGCTTCATCGAATTGAAGACCCACGCCAAGATGTCGATGGTGGTGCGGCGCGAGGAGGGCAGGCTGCGCACCTATTGCCATCTCGGCACGGGCAATTACCACCCGGTCACGGCGAAGATCTACACGGACCTGTCCTTCTTCAGCTGCAACCCGACCATCGCCAATGACATGGCGAACATCTTCAACTTCATCACCGGCTACGGCGAGCCCGAGGCCGGCATGAAGCTCGCCTTCTCGCCCTATACGCTGCGCCCGCGCATCCTGCGTCACATCGACGAGGAGATCGCGCATGCGAAGAACGGCGCGCCGGCGGCGATCTGGATGAAGATGAATTCTCTTGTGGATCCCGAGATCATCGATGCGCTTTACCGCGCCAGCCAGGCGGGCGTGGAAGTGGATCTGGTGGTGCGCGGCATCTGCTGCCTGCGTCCGCAGGTGCCGGGCCTTTCGGACAATATCCACGTCAAGTCCATCGTCGGCCGCTTCCTCGAGCACTCCCGCATCTTCTGCTTCGGCAACGGCCACGGGCTTCCATCCGACAAGGCGCTGGTCTATATAGGCTCCGCGGATATGATGCCGCGCAACCTGGACCGGCGGGTCGAGACACTCGTGCCTCTGATCAACCGGACGGTGCATGAGCAGGTACTCTCGCAGATCATGCTGGGCAATCTCATCGACAACCAGCAGAGCTACGAGATTCTTCCCGACGGAACGTCCCGGCGCATGGAAGTGCAGCCCGGTGCCGAGCCGTTCAATGCTCAGCACTACTTCATGACCAACCCCAGCCTGTCCGGCCGGGGCGAGGCCCTGAAGTCCTCGGCACCGAAGGCGATCGCGGGCTGGCAAGGCCGCCGCAAGAAGTAAAACTGGATATGCATGGTCGAATCTGAAGCCCAGGGGCGTTTGCCTGGAATTGCCCCGGTCTCGGTCGTGGATATCGGTTCCAACTCGATTCGTCTTGTCATCTACGAGGGCATGAGCCGGTCGCCGGCCACGCTCTTCAACGAGAAGGTCATGTGCGGCCTCGGCAAGGGGCTGGCCCGGACCGGCCGCATGGACCAGGCGAGCGTCGACCGCGCGCTGGCGGCCCTTCATCGTTTCAAGGCCCTTTCCGTCCAAGCCCGCGCCACCACCATGTTCGCGCTGGCGACGGCGGCGGCGCGCGAGGCCGAAAACGGCCCCGATTTCATCCACCAGGCGGAAATGATCCTCGGCCAGAAGGTGCGCGTGCTGACCGGCGAGGAGGAGGCCTATTTCTCCGCGCTCGGCGTCATCAGCGGCTTCCATGATCCTGACGGCATCGTCGGCGACCTCGGCGGCGGTTCGCTGGAGCTGATCGATGTCGCGGGCGGCGCGATCGGCAAGGGCATCACCCTGCCGCTCGGCGGTATCCGGCTGTCGGAGGCTTCCGGCGGCTCGCCCGCGCAGGCGCGCATCGTCGCGCGCAAGTTCCTGCGCACCGCCAACCTCCTGAAGAACGGAGCCGGCCGCACCTTCTATGCCGTGGGCGGCACATGGCGCGCCATCGGTGCCCTGCATATGGAAGTGCAGAACTATCCGCTCCACATGATCCAGGGCTACGAGCTGAGCTTTTCCGACGCCATGGATTTCCTGACCGACATCGTCACGGCCAAGGACCAGAAGGATCCGGCCTATGCGGCGATCTCCAAGAGCCGTCGCAACCTGCTGCCCTTCGGCGCCGTGGCGCTTCAGGAGACGATCGCGATCATGAAGCCGTCGCGGGTCCTCTTCTCCGCCCAGGGCGTGCGCGAGGGCTACCTCTATTCGCTGCTGCCCGAACGCGAGAAGGCCCGCGATCCGCTGCTGGCCGCCGCCGGCGAACTCGCCATCCTGCGCGCCCGCTCGCCCGAACATGCCCGCGAGCTTGCCGAATGGACCGGCCGCGCGATGCCGCTGTTCGGCGTGACCGAGACTGAGGAGGAGCGGCGCTATCGCGAGGCGGCCTGCCTGCTGGCCGATATCAGCTGGCGCGCCCATCCCGATTATCGCGGGCTTCAGGCGCTGAACCTCATCGCGCACGGCACGTTCATCGGCATCACCCATCCCGGCCGCGCCTTCATCGCGCTGACGAATTACTACCGCTTCGAGGGCCTGAACGACGATACGGTCAGCAGTTCGCTCGCCTCCATCGCCACGCCGCGCCTGCGCGAGCTCGCCAAGCTGGTGGGCGGCCTCTTGCGCGTCGTCTATCCGTTCTCGGCCTCCATGCCTGGCGTCGTGCCGCATCTCGCCTTCCGCAAGTCGAGCACGCCCGATGTCGATCTCGAGCTGATCGTGCCGCCGGAACATGCGGAACTCGCCGGCGAACGGCTCGATGCGCGCCTCCAGCAGCTTGCACGGCTCACCGGCAAGAAGCTTGCTTACAGGTTCCAGTGAGGCCGACCATGCGTATGACGAGCTTTCTCATCGGCCTTTTTCTTGCCACCGGCGCCATGGCGCAGGACTGGCAGGCGGTGGAGCGTGTCGAACCCTATTCGGTGCAGGGCGCGACGGGTCTCGACATCTACCGCTCCATCGGCGAGCGCGGCCCGAAACTCGGTGTGGCCCGCGTCATCGCCCATACCGGCTTCAAGCTGACCTGGACGCGCAAATACGAGCGGCAGGGCAATGCCTGCGTCATCACGGTCAACAAGCCGAAGCTCATCATCACCTATACGTTGCCGCAGCTGAAGACCAAGCTCTCCGAGCCGTTGAAGAGCCGCTGGGACACCTTCATCGCCGGCGTGACTGCGCATGAGAAAATCCATGGCGACTTCATCAAGGACATGGTGAAGGAGATCGAGGCGATGAGCGTGGGCATGCGCGTCGAGGACGATCCGGGCTGCAAGAAGATCCGCCCCGCGCTCCAGGCCCGCCTCGGCGAACTCTCGCAGGCCCAGCGCGCCCGCAGCCGCGATTTCGACAAGGTCGAAATGAGCGAGGGCGGAAATGTCCACCAGCTGATCCTGCAGTTTGTCGATCCGCGGTAACAAACTGCATTGACCTTTCCGGTTGAATGATGGTCAGGCCTTTTAAGCCTTCTCCCCGCAAGCGGGGAGAAGGCTGATGCGGCTTACTCCGCCTTCAAAAACGCGCCCGCTTCCAGCAGCACGAATTCGTTGTCGTCGGCCTTGTCGAGTGCGCGGCCGGCCGAGAAGGGCAGGTTGTTGTCGTTGCCGACAATGATGTGCGTGTCATCAACGCGGTCGACATTCTCGATGGTCACGAACGGCATGTCGTAGAAGCCTTCGCCGCCGCCCTGGCGCTTCTTGTTATCGGGGTCGGCGATCTTCAGGAGGTCGATATAGCCGATCTTGCGCACGGCCTTGCCGGCGTTGTCGTCCGTCATGGATATCTTGTAGATGCGCTTGACCTTGGCGGGCGTGGCGAAGCAGTCCGGCTTCGGGTCCTTCGCATCGGCGCAGGCCCTGTCGGCCGTGCCCGCACCGTTGTCGCGCTCGATCACCAGTGCCGTCGTGGCGTCCAGCATGTTGAAGTCGCCGATGGCCTCGCCGCCTTCGGCCAGCGGATAGAGCCAGCTGCGGCCGGTCCAGGCCTTGGACGCGGTGTCGAGTTCGATGATGCGCAGCGCCGGGCGGCCATCGGCCTGCTCGACAGTGGCATTGTCGCGCCAGATCGGGCCTTCGAGCAGGCCGTAGAGCTTCGAGCCGTCCTTCGACAGGGCCAGACCCTCGTAGCCGCCGGAGCGCTTGAGGTTGAAGGCCGGCATCGCCTTGGACGGATCGGCCTGCACGGCAAGCGTCGGATTGTCGGGCGAGGCCACCGGCTTGCCGTCGACCTCGGTGGCGATGACGTCGGTCAGCCGGCCCTCAAGGTCGAATTTCAGGATATAGGGGCCGAATTCCTCGCCGACCCAGAAACCGTCCGCGACGGGCTGGATGGATTCGACATCGAAATCGGCGCCGGTGAGGTAGCGCTTGGCCGCACCCTCCATCACGATGGGGAAGGGCGCCTTCTTGTCCGGGTCGGACAGGAAGAGCGTCGTGATCGGCTCCATCGTGCCCTTGTCCCAGTCGAAGCGCACATGATGCAGCATCAGCATGGCATCGGAGGAGTTCAGTTTGGTGCCGAAACCGTTGTCCGACAGCGTCCAGAACGTGCCGTCGTCCATGGCCTTGATGCCGGATAAGCCCTGCATCGGCTGGCCGGCGAAGGGCAGGGCGAGGCCGGTCTCGCGCACGCCGTCCTTGCCCATGACCGTGCCGAGCGCTTCCGCGCGCTTGCGGTCAGCGGTGGTGAACTTGCCCGAGGTCTTCAGGTACTCGGCCGCATCATCGGGTGCCGCGAGGATCGTGTTGGCCGGAAGGATGGCGTGCGCCTTCAGCGTGGCGGTAAATTCGGTCTCCGCGGCAAGCGCGGTCGTGGTCATCAGCAGCGAAAGGGCAGCGGCGGTGAAAAGGTGCCTGGTCATCATCATCCCCATGGGTTTGCAAAGCGACGCCAGTTGATAGGCAGCGTGCATGACCGCTGCTTGACAGTTGCTTGTCGCTTTCGTGACGGGGTGTGGATCAGGCGCGCCCGGTGGCAAGTGCTGCGAAGCGGCCGGGCGTCATGCCGTGCGCCTTCTTGAAGTGGCGGCTGAGATGGGCCTGGTCGGCGAAGCCGCTGGCGAAGGCGGCTTCTGCGAGGCTCTCGCCCGCGGTGATCAGGGCGCGCGCGCATTCCAGGCGGCGCATGACGAGATAACGATGCGGGCTGGTGCCGAGCACCCGCCTGAACTGCCGGGCAAGCGCAAAGCGGTCGAGGCCGGTCACCTCTTCGAGGTCTTGAGCGCTAACCTGCCGCACGATGTTTTCCCGCAGGAAGGCGCAAGCCCGCAGCACCTCCGGCTGCGCGAGCCGTTCCGCCCGGGCCTGTGGCGCACCCGCATGGTCGAGCAGCGCGGTTGCGATCTCGGCCATGAGCTCGTCGAATTTCAGCTGTTCGAACGCTTCACCCATGCTGCCGAAGGCCTCGAGCAGCAGCCGCGCCAGCCCGATATCGTCGACGACGGGGCTTGCCACGAAGGGCAGGGCGCGGCCGCGCTCGGCCGTCGCCGGCAGGAACCGTTCCGGCGGGATATACATCATACGGTAGGTCAGCCCGTCATCGGTCCCGGCCGCGCCGTCGTGCAACTCGTCGGGATGCAGCACGATGACATTGCCGGGCGGGCTGAACCGCGACGCGCCGCGATAGCGGAAGGTCTGGATGCCGGCCATGGTGACGCCCAGCGCATAAGTATCGTGCCGGTGCAGGTCGAAGCCCTTGCCGCGGAACCGCGCCTCGATGCGCTCGATGCCGGCAAGCTCGGGCGCCACGACGATGCGGTCCTTGTCCCTGTCCGTGCACGAACGTTCAAGCGGGCCCTCGACCGCGCCTGCTATCGCATTGTCAGCGGAATGGTCCGCAGCCTTTTCCCGGGAGTATATCCGAATGTTCGATACCAAGTTCGCCGTCGTGCTGCGCGAGGATCTGGAGGTGTGGCAGAAGCTCAATGTCACCGCGTTCCTGTCGAGCGGCATCATCGGCCAGAAGCCGGACCTGATCGGCGAAGCTTATCGCGATGCGGCCGGCTATGTCTATAACGCGCTCAGCGTGCAGCCGATCATCGTGCTGTCGGCCGACGGTGCGACGCTGTCGAAGATCCATGCCCGCGCGCTCGAACGGACGGTGCCCGCATCCGTCTATATCGAGGAGATGTTCTCGACCGGCCATGACGAGGCCAATCGCGCGGTCTTCGCGACGTTCGGCCCTGATGATGCCAAGATCGTCGGCATCGCCCTGCATGCCGACAGGAAGACGGTGGATCGCATCACCAAGGGCGCCAGGCTGCATGCGTGAGGCTTAAAGCTCGACGGCCTCGATCTTCTTGTCGACGAAGCGCAGCGCGACCTTGCCGCCGATGAGGTTGAGGGCGGTCTCACCGAACAGTTCGCGGCGCCAGCCGGAAAGGGCGGCGACCTCCGCGGCCTCGCCCTCGATGGCGATCTTTTCGAGATCGTCGGAATTGGCGATGATCTTGGCCGCGACGCCTTCCTTCTCGGAGACGATCTTGAGCAGCACCTTCAGCATCTCGCTGGCGGAGGCCGCACCTTCGGGCACATGGTTCTGGCGCGGCAGGCGGGGCAGGTCAGCCTTGGGGATTGCGAGCGCCTCGCCGATGGCCTCCAGCAGTGCGGCGCCCGACTGCGAGCGCTCCCACCCCTTGGGGATGGTGCGCAGGCGCGCCAGCGCCTCGGCATCGGCCGGCTGCTGCTGGGCGATCTCGTAGATCGTGTCGTCTTTCAGGATGCGCGAGCGCGGCACGTTGCGGCTGCGCGCCTCGCGTTCGCGCCAGGCGGCCACCTTCTGCAGCACGGCGAGCTCCACCGGCTTCTTGACGCGCATCTTGAGGCGGCGCCAGGCGTCGTCGGGGTGCAGGTCATAGGTCTCGCGCGATTCCAGCACGGCCATCTCTTCCGTCAGCCACAGCGAGCGGCCGGCGATTTCCAGCTTTTCCTTGAGCGCCAGATAGACGTCGCGCAGATGGGTGACGTCGGCCAGCGCATATTCCAGCTGCTTTTCGGTGAGCGGCCGGCGGCTCCAGTCGGTGAAGCGCGAGGACTTGTCGATATGCACGCCCTTGATCTTCTGCACGAGCTGGTCGTAGGACACGCTGTCGCCGAAGCCGCAGACCATGGCCGCGACCTGCGTATCGAAGATCGGGTGCGGCAGCAGGTTGCCGCGGTTGAAGATGATCTCGATATCCTGCCGTGCAGCGTGGAACACCTTCAGCACATCGGGATTGGCCATCAGCTCGAAGAAGGGCGCAAGATCCAGGCCCTTGGCCAGCGGATCGACGATGACCTCGGTCTCCGGACCGGCAAGCTGGATCAGGCAAAGCTCCGGCCAGAACGTCGTCTCCCGCAGGAACTCCGTGTCGATCGTCAGATACTCGGAACGGGCGAGCGTCTCACAGGCGTCGCGAAGGGCTGCGGTTGTCTCGATGATCTGCATAAGGACTTGGCCGGCTTTCTCAATTTTTTGATCGGGCAGCTTTAGACGTTCCACGGTTTTGCCACAATCGAAAATTTCGGGTTAACGCCGGGGCGCCGCGCGTTACGTCACCCGCACATAGCTCGTCATGCCGGTCTTCTGGTGCTCGATGATGTGGCAATGGAAGACCCAATCGCCGGGATTGTCGGCAACGAGCGCGAGCTGCACCTTCTCGTCCGGCAGGATGAGATAGGTGTCGGAGAAATGCGGGCGAAGCGCCTGCTTGTTGGAGTTCATCGGCTTGAAGGCGAGGCCGTGCAGGTGGAGCGGGTGCATCTGCGGCGTCGGGTTCTCGACGTTGAAGATATAGGTCCTGCCCGCCTTCATCTCGGCGAGCGGCGCGGTCGGGTCGCCGCTGTCGTCGGCCCACGGCACCTTGTTGATGGCCCAGAAATTATAGCCGAGCGAGCCGCAGATGCCGTCCTTCGGGCGCTCTTCCGCCGATGCCGACAGGATGAACGGGATTTCCGTCGCCGCCGAAAGGTCCGGCTCGGACAGGGGATTGGCAGTGAGTGCCGGCAAATCCTGGAGATTGCGCTTCAGCGATGCGCCGGTGGCGCGGAAGGTGACAAGCGTCGTGGGCTTGGTGCCGCGCAGGTCCATCAGCGCGGCGATGGCGCCCTCGGTCTCGGGCATGCGCAGCGCGAGGTCCAGCCGCTGGCCGGGGCCGATCATCAGGTGGTCGAGCGCAAACCGTTCTGTCGCGGGATTGCCGTCGGCGGCAATGACGAGGGCGTCCGCGCCATCCACATTGAGGGTGAGGATGCGGGTGACGTCGGTGGCGGCGATGCGCAGCCGCACGAGCCCGCCCGCCGGCGCATCATATTGCGGCGTCTGGCGCCAGTTGGCGGTGCGCACCGTGCCGAACGTGCCGGCGCGCGCGGCGTCGCGCGGCTTGAACTGCGCGATGAACTGCCCGTCGCCGCCCAGCCGCCAGTCGCGCAGGTTGAGCACGATCTCGGCGTCGAAGACGGGATCGGCAGGGTCCTCCACCACGATCACTCCGGCAAGGCCGCGGCCCATCTGCTCCAGCGTGTTGCAGTGGGGATGATACCAGAAGGTGCCGGCATCGGGTGGCGTGAAGGCATAGTCGAAACCGTCGCCGCCATAGACATAGGGCTGCGTGAGGAAGGGCACGCCGTCCATCCTGTTGTCGATGCGCAACCCGTGCCAGTGCACGGTGGTCGGCTCGTCCAGCCCGTTTTCGAGGCGCAGCGCGAAGGGCACGCCGCGGCGCATGCGCAGCACCGGCGGCACCTCGGCATCGCCATAGGTCATCGCGGCCCTGGTCGGCCTCTTGTCCGTGATCAGCGCATCGGTGCGGCGGGTCAGAAGTGTGGTTGCCGCCTTGGCGCTCGCCGGTTTGCCGAACTGGCCGGCAAGGCCCATGCCGCCCGCATAGGCGCCGGCGACGAGTGCGCCCTTCATCAGCGTGCGGCGTGTCAGCATGGCAATCCCTCCGGTGCGTCGCCTGCTTCTAAACCTGACCTGAGCGCTCATCAATAAGCGGGGCGCGATCAGATTGCCGCAGGCTCAGGGCTTGGTGTCGCGCTCCTTTTCCGGGGCAGCTAGCTTGTTGAAGAAGAAGGAGGTGCGCAGCAGGTTGCGGAAGCGGCTGCGGCGCGCGCCCGTCGGAACGCCCGGCCGCGCGCTGATGCGCAACGCCGTATAGCCCATGAAGGCGAAGAGGATGATGGCGGTATAGAGGAACAGCGCCTGCGGTCCGAAGAACTGCAGCAGCACGGAGGCAAAGAGCGGCCCGATGATCGCCCCGCAGGACCAGAAGAACAGCATGCCGGCCGAAACCAACGCATGCTCGCCTTCGCCGGCATGATCGTTGGCATGGGCCGAGCAGAGCGAATAGAGCGGCATGGCGAAGGCGCCGAAGACGAAGATGCCGACGAGGTTCTTCCACTCGTTGCCGCCGGCGAAGAAGGCGAGATAGAGCGCGGCAAGCGTCGAGCCCAGCGTGGCGACGAGGATGATGAGGCGCCGGTCGAGCCGGTCGGAATAGATGCCGAGCGGATATTGCAGCACGACGCCGCCCACGATGCCCGCGCTCATGAAGCTCGCGATGGCCGTCACCGAAAGCCCGATGTCGTGGGCGTAGATCGGCCCGAGATTGCGGAAGGCCGCATTGGTCAGGCCCACGACGATGCAGCCGACGGTGGCGAGCGGCGATATGTTCCACAGCTTCTTCACGTCGAAGCGGATCGCCTCCGGCACGGTCGGGCTGGAGCGGTCGGCAAGCGAGATCGGCACGAGCGACAGCGACAGCGCCATGGCGATGAAGGCGAAGATCTCGAACCCGCCGATGCCGAAGCCGGGGATGACATATTGCGCTGCCGTCACCGAGCCGAGGTCGACCAGGCGGTAGACGGAGAGCGTGCGCGCCCGGTTGGAATTGGTGACGGCGGCGTTCAGCCAGCTTTCGACGGTGGCGAAGAGGCTGGCGAAGCAGATGCCGGCGACGAGCCGCATGGCGAACCAGAAGACGGGATCGATGACCAGCACCATGGCGATGGCCGAGGCGGAGGCGATGGCCGCCATGGCGGAGAAGGTGCGGATATGGCCGATGGCCCGCAGCACGCGCGTCACGTAGATGCAGCCGATGGCAAAGCCGATGCTGTAGCCCGCGCCGACGATGCCGATCACCGAAGTCGAGAAGCCTTCATGGGCCGCGCGCAACGCGATGAACGTGCCCTGCAACCCATTGCCGCCGATCAGGATGCCGGCGGTGATAAGAAGCGGAATCAGGGGGCGAATCGTGGACATGCGCCCACTATGGCGAAGCTTTCACGGAAAGGCAGGCGGGAAAGCGAAACGGGGGGCAAATCGTTTGGGTTGCGGCCATCCCGAACCGCGTCAGCCCAGCAACTCGTCCATCACGCGCAGGTGGTCGGGCACCAGAGGCTTTTCGAAATAGCTCTTGACGAAATCGTACTGCATGGCCCGCTCGCGGTCCTTGCCGAGACGCGAACTGGTCAGCATGGCGACGACGGGGGCGTGGACCTCGAATTCCTCCGCGTAACGGTCCAGGAACTCGAAGCCGTTCATCACGGGCATGTTGATGTCGAGGATGATGGCATCGGGCGTGTCTCCGCGCAGCACGTCGAGCGCTTCCGCACCGTCGAAGGCCTTCAGCACATGGATGGCCGGGTCGTATTTGCGGATCGTGTACTCGCAGATGAACTGATCGTTCTCGTCGTCATCGACGACCAGGATCGACTGGATTTTCATGTTTTTCCTCGACGGGCAGTTCGATGATGAACCGGCTGCCCTTGTCCCTTGCCTCGTAAAGCGCGCTGCCGCCGAGCGATTCCGCGCTTTTCCTCAATATATAAAGGCCAAGCCCGCTGCCGAAGGACCGGTTGGGGTGCAGCCGTTTGAACATCCTGAACAACAAATGGCGGCTGGCGGGCGGAACGCCCAGACCATTGTCCTCCACCGACAGTCTTATCCCGCCGGCGGAGCGGAGGGCGCGGATATCGATCCTCGGCTGCGGCTCCTGCGGATCGTGATACTTGATCGCGTTGGAGAGCATGTTGCCGACGATGACGTCGAATTTCGATGGATTACTGATAATTGTCAATTCTGCTGCGATGTGATTTTCGATGTGGATGCGCCTGAATTCCTCCAGATGAGAGAGCGAATCCACGGCATCGGAGACGGCGGCACGCAGCGCGATCGGGCGCTTTTCCTCCTCCATCAGGCGGTTGCGCGTAATGGTGATGATGTTCTGGATGAGGTGGTCGAGCCGGCCGAAATTCTTCTCCATGCGCTGGAGCGTCTGGCCGAGCCCCTTGAGGTCGCCGTCGGCCAGCATCATGCGCGAAATGTTGAGCAGGCCCATCGACGAGGCGATCGGCGAGCGCAGGTCGTGCGAGGTGCGATAGGCGAATTCCTCGAGCTCGGCATTGGCTTCGATCAGCGCGTGCTCGCTCTCCTTCCGGTCCGAAATGTCGCGCACGATACCGCTAAAAACCGTCGAGCCGTGGCGATCGATACGGGCGACAGCCAGGTCGAGCGGGAAGACCTCGCCGTTCTTGCGCCGGCCTTCCGCCTCGCGGCCGATGCCGATGACCTTGGCCTCGCCGCTGCGCTGGTAGTTGGCGATATAGCGGTCGTGCTCGCGGTGGTAGGGATCGGGCATCAGCATCTTGACGTTCTGGCTGATCATCTCGTCGGGATCGTAGCCGAAGATGCGCGTGCAGGCCGCGTTGACCTTGAGGATGGTGCCGCGGTCGTCGATCAGGATGATGCCGTCCACGGCATTGTCGATGATGGCGGCAAGCTGTGCGCGGCTTTCGGCAAGGTCGTCCGCCATGCCGCGTGCCCGGCGCGATGAAAAATAGAGATGCGCGACCAGCCCGCCATAGAGGAGGCCGGAGATCACGATGAGCGAGGTGAGCGTGGAGCGCGCATTGCCGGTATCCGCCGAGAAGGTGATGCCGAAAGCGACCTCATAGCGGGCCAGCTCGTAATAGGCCATCGCCAGCAGCACGAGATAGGTCGAAAGGCCCAGGATGCTGGCGAGCGTCGAGCGATGGAAGCCGGTGTCCTCGGTCTCGACGAAAACGATGGAAATGCCAAGCGCGATGAAACAGGTGGCGCTCGGGATGGACATGCGCGTGAAGCGAATCCAGTCATGCGCGATATCGAGCGCGATCGCATAGCCGATGAGGGCCGCGGCGGCGATGATGATGGCCGAGAGCCCGAGCACGACCTGCACGGCGTCGGTCTTCCGCCTGATGACACGCAGCAGCAGCGCCAGGCTGACGAGAATGAAGCAGAGGGCGGTGTTCGGGGCGATGCGGCCCGGCCGGCTGGTGCCGATGTCCACGAAGGGCGTGTCCAGAAGCGTGTCGATGCCGATATCGACCGCAAGGACGTGCTGCGACAGGGCCAGCACGCCGTAGGTCAGGACCACCACCAACATCAGCGCGGGCAGCGTCCGCAAACCGCGCGACGTGAAGAGGACGGCGGCACCGGTCATGGCGGCCGCGAGAGCCGCATTGAACTTCATGCCGAGAAGGGCGGGCAGGCGGGCGGCAAGAGCGGTCGGCTCCGCGAGCCAGAACGTCATCATGCCCATGCCGACGACGAGGCACCAAGTGCCCGCCGCAATGTTTGCCCGTTGCCAGGACCACTGCCGGTTCAATCGTTCCCCCAGACGCGGCTCTGATCCGCCGCGTGGCGCACTCTAGCGGGAAGGGGCGACCGGCTAAAGGTCTGCGGATGAAGGAACTGGGGAAAGGCCGCGTTCAGGCGGCCGTATCGTGCCGCGCGGCGGCTTCCAGCCGTGCGGTGAGCCGTTGCAACTCCCCCGTCAGCGACCGCACGCTCTCCACGGTGCAGCCCGTCGCCTGGCCGATCGCCTTGAGGATGCCGATGGCCGCCCCCTGCATCGCCTTGCCCTTGTCGGTGAGGGTGATCAGCACCTGCCGCTCGTCGGCCTTGTCACGGGCGCGGCGGATATGGCCCGCCGCCTCCAGCCGCTTGAGGAGCGGCGAGAGCGTGCCGGAATCGAGCCCGAGCGTCTCGCCCAGCGCCTTCACCGTGCGGCCGTCCTCCTCCCACAGCGCCATCAGCACGATATATTGCGGATAGGTGAGGCCGTAGGGATCGAGCAGCGGCTTGTAGGTGCGGTTCATGGCATGCGCCGCGGAATAGACGGCGAAGCAGAGCTGCTGGTCGAGGGCCAGCGCGCCCGGCGGAATGTCGTTGGTCTCGGCTTCGTCACGTTTGTCTGTCATGGTGCCATTGTCGCATGGAACGACCGAAATTGCAATTTTGCAAAATCATATTGCGCACAATCTAATTTTGCGCTATCAACAATCATCAACACAGGAAAGGAGACACCCATGCCCATTCTCTACAGGACCAAGGCTTCTGCAACCGGCGGTCGCGCCGGCCATGGCGCAACCGAAGACCGCACCGTCGATGTCACGCTGACCGTTCCCAAGGAACTCGGCGGCGATGGCGCCACCGGCGCGAACCCCGAAAAGCTCTTCGCTGTCGGTTATTCCGCCTGCTTCCTCGGCGCGCTCAAGTTCATCGCCGGCAAGGAGAAGGTGAAGGTCCCTGATGACGCCAAGGTCACCGCGACCGTGGGCATCGGCCCCCGCGAGGATGGCGGCGGCTTCGGCATCGAGGCGTCGCTGGAAGTGTCCGCCCCCGGTGTCGACAAGGCCGTGCTGGAAGACCTCGTCAAGAAGGCGCATGTCGTCTGCCCCTACAGCCACGCCACCCGCGGCAACCTGGACGTCAAGACGACCGTCGTCTGATCGGGCGCCACGAATTCGAAAGGCCGTCCCTTGTCCGGGCGGCCTTTTGCTTGTTCCCCCGGAAACAGCGCAGGCGGCCGCGCCGTGAGACCTTCTGATCACCGGACGAGAACAGCTCGTCGCCCCAGAGATCAGGAGAGACCCATGCGTACGTTCATCGTTTCCGCCACCATCACCCTCGTCGCCGCCGTTTCCTTCGCCGCACCCTCGCAGGCCGGCAACTACAGCTACGGCTACAAGCCCCAGTGCTTCATCAAGAAGGTGAAGTCCTACGATTACTACGGCAATGTCGTGATCAAGAAGATCAAGGTCTGCAAGTAACCCTTGTCGTTCATGACCTCCCCGAAGGCCCGGATGTCCCTGCATCCGGGCTCTTTGACGTGGATACGGTTTGAGCCGATTGGGTCCGTGCGGCCCACACTCCCTTGTCATTGGAAAAATATCGACTATATTCTTTCCCATGAAAGGAGATCGCATCATGCAGCGCAAACCCGTTCTTCAGGCCAATGCCGAAGGCGTCGTGCTCACCAAAGCGGCGGTCAATGCGGCCGAGCGGCTCGGGCTGACGGCGCGCCTCCTCTCGGCGGTCATCGGCGTTTCCGAGGCGACGGTCTCGCGGCTCAAGCGGCAGGATGTGCTTCTGGAGCGCGGCACCAAGCCCTTCGAACTCGCAGTGCTGCTCGTGCGCCTGTTCCGCTCGCTCGATGCCATCACCGGCGGTGACGAGGGCGTGGCCCGCGCCTGGATGAGCGCGGAGAACACGGTTCTCCAGGCCCGTCCCGTCGATCGTATCGTTTCCATATCCGGCCTTGTCGATGTCCTTGCCTATCTGGACGCGCGTCGCGCTCTCGTCTGAGGCGCGGCCCTTCGCAGGCGAGGTCTGGCGGCTCGTCGAGGCGCAGCACCGCGTCTCCACGCTGAAGCTCGTCGATACGCTGGACGAGCAGGCGCTGCTGGAGGACCTGCTCGAAGACAGCAAGCCCGTGCTGCCGCCCGAATGCGCCGGCCTCGATTACCTGCTTGCCACACCCTTCCGCTATGGCGCGGCCTATCCGCATGGCTCGCGGTTCCGCCGGGCCGGCCGCACGCTCGGCGTCTATTATGCCGGCCTGACGGTGGAGACGGCGTTGGCTGAAATGGCCTTCTACCGGCTGCTGTTCTTTTCCGAATCCCCCGCGACGCCGCTGCCGGCCAACGCCGCCGACTACACCGCCTTTTCCGCCGCCATCGCCACCGGACAGGCGATCGATCTCACCCGCCCGCCGCTCGACCGCGATGAGGCCTCATGGACGCACCCGACCGATTACGCCGCCTGTCAGGCGCTGGCCGATACCGCGCGGCAAGCCGGCATCGACGCCATTCTCTATCGCTCGGTACGCGATCCCGGTGCCGGCAGCAACATGGCCTTGCTCACGGCGAAAGGCTTTGCCGCGCCGAAGCCGGTGGAGCGCCAGACCTGGCGCATCCGGCTTTCGCCGCTTGGCGTGCAGGCGCTCTGCGACCACCCGCCAAGACGCATCGGCTTTTCCCGCGAGGATTTTGCAGGCGATCCGCGCATTGCCTTACGCAAATAGCGCGGCCTCGGCGAAGAAGTCTTCCGGACCGTCCACCTCGACCAGCCGCCGCTTCTCGATGAGCCAGAAGCGGTTCGCCACCGTCCGCACGAAGGCGCGGTCGTGCGACACGAAGAGGCAGCTCGCCTGTTGGGCGGTCAGCTCCCGTTCCAGCGCTTCCTGTCCCTCGATATCGAGATGGTTGGTCGGCTCGTCGAGCACATAGAAGTTCGGGTTGGTCAGGCGCAGCACCAGCATGCCGAGCCGGGCCTTCTGCCCGCCCGACAGCAGCCCGACCGGCCGGCCCTGCATCTCCATGGAAAAGCCCGCGCCGGCCAGCAGGCTGCGCGCCCGCTGGTCGCCCACATCGAAGCGGTGGATGATCATGCCGTGCGGCGTCTCGTCGTCCGAAAGGTCCGAAAGCGCCTGGTCGCCATAGCCGAGCACGAGCGAGGGCGTCGGCTTGATGCCCTCCTGCGCCTCACCTTCGATCGCCGCCTTCAGCCGCCGCACCAATCGTGTCTTGCCGGTGCCGTTGAGGCCAAGCAGCACGATCCTGTCGCCCTGGCAGATGAACTTTTTGCCGGTGCGGAAGAGAAGCGTGCCATCGGGTGTTTCGACCGGGCAATCCTCCAGCGTCACCAGCACCTTGGCATGGGTGCCGCGATTGGCGAGCCGGATGGCCCCGGCGCCGTTTTCCTGATGGGCGGGACGCGCCGCATCCTCGATCCGCTCCGCACGGGCCTTGAGCTGCTTGGTCTTCATCATCAGCAGGTCGCTGCCGGAGTTGACGCCGATATTGTGCAGCTTCGCCGCCTGCTGGCGCAGCTGTGCCGCCGTCTTCATGTCCTTCTCGAAGCGTCGCTCCTCGGCGGCATCCGCCTCGTCCAGCGCAGCGCGGGCGCGGGAATAGGGCAGGGCGAAGAGCTGCGAGCGCTCGGGCCTGAGGAAGAGCGTGCGGTTCGTCACCGCATCGAGAAACGCGCGGTCGTGGCTCGAAAGGATGACCGGCATGTCGCGCGGCAGGGTGGCGAGCCAGCTTTCCAGCCGGGCGATCTTTTCCAGGTCGAGATGGTTGGTCGGCTCGTCGAGCAGAAGCACGTCCGGCTCGCTGACACGCACGCGGGCGATCAGCGCGATGCGCTGCCAGCCGCCGCTCAGCGCCGCAAGCGGACGCTCGCGCAGCTCCTGCGGCACCTCCAGTTCCTCAAGCGTGACATCGGCCCGCCAGCTTTCGCTGTCCCGCTGCTCGGCCGGCAGCGCATCGAGCACCGCCTCGCGGAAGGTCAGGGCCTCAAGCCCGGGCGCGAGTTGCTGCTCCATATGGCCGATGGTCAGGCCGCGGGCGCGGGTGATCTCGCCCGCCGTCGGTTCGAAGGCGCCGGTGATGCATTTCAGCAGCGTGGATTTGCCGCGCCCGTTTGCGGCAACGAGCCCGATGCGGTCGCCGCCGGCGACGGCAAGGTTGAGATTCGAAAAAAGCGGGGCGGAAAACGTGACGCCGAGCGCACGGATATCGATGAGCGACATGAAAATTCTCTGGTCTTCAAGGCCCCGCGGCGCGGCATCGGCCGTCGGTCACGCGAAGGCGCAAGGAAATTCGATGCGGTGGACCGCATCGCCGGAAGGGCAGACCAGAAAAGAAAGTGTGTTCGTTCCGATCAGCCCTGCAAACGCATTTGCAGGGCAAAACCAGGGCCATGTGTGCGTTGTGGCAGGAAGCCGACCTTCACGGCACAGCCCTCTCTTACGTGTTGCGAACGGGGTGGAAATACCATCGGCTGGCGCTTTTAGCAATCCAGGCAGTAACAGCTTGGTGCGCGGAGCTGCCCCTCATCCCGCTGCCGCGACCTTCTCCCCGCAGGCGGGGAGAAAGGTGGTGTTGCACGGGTATTCCGCGGGTCGCAACGATGACGTTCGCATTCGACAGGGCCACATCCCTTCGCCCCGCTTGCGGGGAGAAGGTGCCGGCAGGCGGATGAGGGGCAGGCCGCGTTGGCTGCTGTGCAGCCCTACCGCCGCAAGCTCCCCAGGATGCCGCGCACCAGCGCGCGGCCAAGGGAGGAGGCCACGGTGCGTGCCACGGATTTCATTGCCGCTTCCGCGACCGTCTCGCGCTGGTAGCCCGCACGGGGCTTGGCCTGCTTGGGCGCGGAGGTGGCAGTGGGCTCCTCGTCGCCGAAGCCGGGCAGGGTCCAGCGGCTGCCGCCGGAGGATTGCTGACTGGCCTGGTCGGCCTCCGCCTGCTGCTGCGCGGCGGCGGCATCGGCCGCCTTCTTGGCCCGCGCCGTCAGGATTTCATAGGCCGACTCGCGGTCGAAATCCTCGTCATAAAGTCCGGCGACGGGGCTCACCTTCATGATCGCCTGACGCTCCGCATCCGTGACGGGGCCAAGCCGCGAGGCCGGCGGGCGCACCAGCGTGCGTTCCACCATGGACGGCGCGCCCTTGCCCTCCAGCGTCGAGACCAGCGCCTCGCCGGTGCCGAGATTGGTGATGACCTCGGCGCAGTTGAAATCCGGGTTGGGGCGGAATGTGTCGGCGGCGGTCTTCACCGCCTTCTGCTCGCGCGGCGTATAGGCGCGCAACGCATGCTGCACGCGGTTGCCGAGCTGGGCGAGCACCGTTTCGGGCACGTCCAGCGGGTTCTGCGTGACGAAATAGACGCCTACGCCCTTGGAGCGGATGAGGCGCACGACCTGCTCCACCCGCTCGATCAGCACCTTCGGCGCATCGTTGAACAGGAGATGGGCCTCGTCGAAGAAGAACACCAGCTTCGGCTTGTCGGGATCGCCCACTTCCGGCAGCACCTCGAAGAGCTCTGACAGCATCCAGAGCAGGAAGGTGCCGTAGAGACGCGGATTCATCATCAGCTTGTCGGCGGCCAGCACCGAGATCGCGCCGCGCCCGTCATTGGTGGTGCGCATGATGTCGGAAATCTTCAGCGCGGGTTCGCCGAAGAACTGAGCGGCGCCCTGCTGTTCGAGGATCAGCAGTTCGCGCTGGATCGAGCCGACCGAGGCCTTGGAGATGAAGCCGAACTGGTTGGAAAGCGTCGAGGCGTTCTCGCCCATATAGTTGAGCAGCGCCTGGAAATCCTTGAGGTCGAGCAGCGGCAGGCCGCCCTGGTCGGCGATCTTGAAGGCGATGTTGATCACACCTTCCTGCGCATCCGTCGCGTTCATCAGCCGCGAGAGCAGAAGCGGGCCCATTTCGGAGATGGTGGTGCGGACGCGGTGGCCCTTCTCGCCGTAGAGATCCCAGAAGATCACGGGGAATTCCTGGAATTCGTAGGGCGTGAGCCCGATCTGGTCGGCGCGCTTCTGGAGGAAATCCTTCGGCTCGCCCATCGCGCCGATGCCCGAGAGGTCGCCCTTCACGTCGGCGCAGAACACCGGCACGCCGGCATTGGAAAACCCTTCCGCGAGGATCTGCAGCGTCACGGTCTTGCCCGTGCCGGTCGCGCCCGTCACGAGGCCGTGGCGGTTGCCGAACTTCAGCTCGAGATATTCCGGCTTGTTGTTGGTATCGTCGGGTTTGCGGCTGGTGCCGATATAGAGTTTTCCGTCCTGAAGAATGGAATCCGTCACGTTGAAACTCCCTGACTGCCGGTTCCTGCCACGATTCCCGTGACGGGGCGGATCGCCGCGCCGAACGGTTTTCATTGAATCGTCTCAGGGAGTTTATAAGGATAGTCAGGCACGGGAACAACACGCTTTCACGGCCGCCGCCCGGCGGTCGAATCCGCGCCGCACCGGCTTGAGTTTGCCGGAGAACTCATTTACCTTGACGTTAACGTCAATTCCTTTGGAGGATCGTCCATGAATGAACTCGTCACCCGCGTCGCCAATGCCGTCGGCATCGAGCCCGCCCTTGCCGAAAAGGCCATCGGCATGATGCTGGGTTTCCTGCAGCGCGAAGCGGCCGACGGCCCGGTCGCGCGCATGATCGAAGCCATTCCCGGCGCCTCCGACCTCGTCGCCCAGTATAACGGCGAAGGCGAGGGCAAGGGCCTGCTCGGGGGCCTGATGAGCGCCCTCGGCGGCGGTGGCGTCATGGGTCTCGGCCAGCAGCTGATGAGCCAGGGCCTCGGCATGGGCGAAATCACCGGCCTCGCCAAGGAAACGCTCGCCGTCGCCCGCGAACACGCCGGCGCCGAGACGGTCGACGAAGTCGTCGATTCGGTCCCGGGCCTCAGCCAGTTCGTCTGATTTTACGATCGCCATCCCGCTTCACGGCGGGATGGCCGCCTCACGCCGCAGCCTGCGCCTTCAGCCACGTGCGCAGCCTACCGCTTCCGCGCCTTCATCATGAAAGCCGTGAAAACCACCAGCCCGATGCCGACGGAGAGCGGTCCGGCCTTGGGGCCGCCGGCCTCCATGATGGCGCCCGTCAGGCCCGATCCCGCCCCGCTGCCGGCCGCGTAGGCGAGTGCGAAGGCCGCGCTGCCAGCGACCAGCATGGCGCCGCTGTGGCGTTCGCCGAGCATGGTGAGCGCGCAGGTATAGAGCGAGAAGGTGGCCGTGCCCATCAGCGCGAAAACGGAGAGGATGGCGATCTCCGATGTCATGGAAGGCAGGAGCAGGTAGCTTGCGGCCGCCACGGTGACGGCGGTGAGCGCGACGCGTTCGCGCGGGAAGCGGTCGAGCAGCACGCCGATGAAGGGCTGCGCGATGGCCGTCGGCAGTGCCAGTACGGTCACGCTGACCGCCGCGAAGGCCTCGCTGTAGCCCATCTTCACGAAATAGACCGGCATGGCGGAGATCGCCGCGATATCGGCAAAGCCGAAGACGAAGACCATGCCGGCCAGGAGCGGCGCGGCACGGAAGAAGCGGAAGACATCGCCGGTGGAAGATGGTTCCGGGACCGTCTTCGTCGAGAACATCAGCATGGCCGTCGCGAAGGCGACGATGGCGAGATAGATCGCCGTCATGGCGAAGCCGATGCCGCTTGCGCTGCCCAGAAGCGGAATGGCGAGCGGCCCGGCGGCAAAGCCCGCGCACATGCCGGCACCATAGATGCCGGAGACGCGGCCGCGCAGGCGGTCCGGGCAGGCGGCGTTCAGCCACGCCTCGCCAAGCATGAAGATGAGGCTGGCGAAGAAGCCGAGCAGGAAGCGCGCGACAAGCCAGACGGCGAAGGAACCGGAGGCCGCGAAGGTGGCAAGGCACAGCGAGCAGCCGATGAGGCTTGCGATGATCAGCCGGTCGGCGCGCCAGCGGGCCGTCAGCGTGCCGAGCATCAGCGTGGAGGCGGCAAGGCCGCCGGCGAAGGCCAGCGCGTTGATGCCGATCAGCCCCGGCGAAAAGCCGCGCGCCTCCAGCGTCAGCGAGATCAGCGGATAGGTCAGCCCCTGCGCGACGGAAAACGCGGTGACGCCGAGCACGACGGCGACGATGGCCGGCCAGTCCGGCGCAAAGACGGTTGATGACGAGGATTGCATGAGGGGCTCCCAACCGCACGCGCGGCGGCTGCTCCATCCATATCCGGCCGCCGCGCCTTTGGGAAGCTGGTCGACGAGGCGCAGACAGCGCCCCGCCGAAAGTCGATTAAGCGGCGCGGTCCCACTCCGGGGCGAGGCCGTCCGGGCTGACGATTCGGCCGTCGGCGCGCGCAAGGCCGTGGATGCGCTTCATCTCGTCCGGCGTCAGCGCGAAGTCGAAGATCGCCAGGTTTTCGGCAAGCCGCGCCTCGGTCACCGTCTTGGTGAGGGCCACCACGTCCGGCTGCTGGATCAGCCAGCGCAGCGCGACTTGCGCGGCCGACTTGCCATGGGCGGCGCCGATCTCCTTCAGCACGGGCTCGGCCGGCACCTTACCGTCCGCCATGGCGAAGTAGGCCGTGAGCGCCATGCCGTAGGTCTCTGCGGCCGCGTGCACCTTCGTCTGGTCGAGGAACGGGTGGTATTCGACCTGGTTGGTGGCGAGCGGCGCGGGGCTCAGGCGCACGGCCTCGGCCATCAGGGCGGTGTTGAAGTTGCTGACGCCGATATGCCGGGTCAGGCCGCGTTCGCGCACGGCATTGAGTTCGGCGATCTGCACGTCGAGCGGCACGGCATCGTTCGGCCAGTGCAGCAGGAGAAGATCGACATGATCGGTCTTCAGCTTGCGCAGGCTTTCCTCCACCGAGGCGGCAAATGCCGCCTTGGCGTAGTTCGCGACCCAGACCTTGGTGGTGAGGAAGATGTTTTCCCGCGCGATACCCGAGCGCTGGATGGCCTCGCCGACGGCGGCCTCGTTCTCGTAGATCTGGGCGGTGTCGACATGGGTGAATCCGGCTTGCAGCGCCTTCGGCAGGATCGAGAGGACGTCGTTTTCCGGCATGCGGAAAGTGCCGAAGCCGAGCTGGGGAATGTGGGCGCTATTGGCGTTGACGGTTTGCATGGGGATCTCCTTTTGAGGTTGGTGGCCCGCCGGACCGGAATGGATCGTCCGGCGGGAGAGGGGTTTCAGGCAAGCTCGGCTGCGGGGCCCGGTTGGCTGCGTTCGCGCCGGTCGAGTGCGCCGCTCAGGAGCGTCAGGCCGAGCGCGCCGGCCACGAGGATCGCGCCGACCCAAGGCGTTGCGCCAAGCCCGAGCGGCGAGGCGACGACGAGCCCGCCGATCCACGCGCCGGCCGCGATGCCGAGATTGAAGGCGGCGATGTTGAGCGCGGAGGCGACATCGACGGCGGCGGGGCGGTGACGCCGGGCCATGTCGACCACGTAAAGCTGAAGGCCGGGCACGGTGGCGAAGGACAGGAAGCCGATGGCGGCGAGCGTGACCAGCGCCAGGACCGGGGACGGTGCGGTCAGCGTCAGCACGGCGAGCGCTGCCGCCTGGAGCGCGAACATCACCGCAAGCGCCTTCACCGGATCGCGGTCGGCGATCTTGCCGCCGACGAGGTTTCCGATGGCGATGGCGACGCCGTAGAGCACCAGCACGAGGCTGACCATGTTGGCGGAGAAGCCCGTGATGTCCTGCAGCAGCGGCGACAGGAAGGTGAAGGTGACGAAGGTGCCGCCATAGCCGAGCGCCGTCATGGCGAAGACGATGAGCAGGCGGCCCGAGCCGAGCACGCGCACCTGCTGCATGAGGCCGGCCGGCGTCTCGCGCTTGAGATCGGAGGGCAAAAGCAGCGCGATGGCGGCGAGTGCGACGACGCCCAGGCCGGCAACGGCCCAGAAAGTGGCGCGCCAGCCGAAGGTCTGGCCGATGAAGGTGCCGAGCGGCACGCCGGTGACGATGGCGACGGTCAGCCCCATGAACATCATGGCGATGGCCGAGGCGCGGCGATCCGGCGCGACGAGATCGGCGGCAATGGTGGCGCCGACGGAGAAGAACACGCCGTGCGCGAAGGCCGAGAGCACGCGGCCGACAAGCAGCATCTCATAGGTCGGCGACAGCGCAGCCAGCGCGTTGCCGGCGATGAACAGCGCCATGAGGCCGACGAGCAGTGGCTTGCGGCCGAGCCTGCCGGTGAGTGCGGTCAGAACCGGCGCGCCGAAGGTCACGCCGAGCGCATAGACGGAGACGATGAGGCCGGCGAGCGGCAGGGTGATGTCGAGGTCGGAGGCGACGGTCGGCAACAGGCCGACGATCACGAACTCCGTGGTGCCGATCGCGTAGGCGGCGACGGTCAGGGCAAAGAGGGCAAGGGGCATGGAACACCTTTACGGGGTTACGGGCGTGGGCCTGGGAGATGGCCCGGTCGCCGCGCGGAACGGATGGCGCGAATATGCGACCTTGCCACTTGAATGATAATCGGCAGCAATGGATAAATGGCTGTGAAACAAATTCACAGGATGGGGTCATGGACAACCGCACCGGCGAAATGGAGGTCTTCGTCTCGGCGGCCGAGACGGGCAGCTTCTCGGCCACGGCGCGCCGCCTGAAGCTCACGCCCTCCGCGGTCAGCAAGCTGGTGACGCGCATCGAGGACCGGCTCGGCACGCGCCTTCTCGTGCGCACCACGCGCTCGCTGCTGCTGACGCCGGAAGGCGAGACCTATCTGGCGCGCGCCCGGCGCGTGCTGGCGGAAATCGACGAGATGGAACGGCTGGTCGCGCAGGGGGCGCAGGCCAAGCCGCGCGGGCTGCTGCGCGTCAATGCGACGATCGGGTTCGGCGAGTGCTACATCATCCCGCTCGTCGGCGAATTCCTTTCGCTTTATCCGGATGTGCGGCTGGAACTGTCGCTCAGCGACGGGCTGATCGATCTCGTGGAGGAACGCACGGACATCGCGTTCCGCACAGCACCCATGGCCGATTCATCGCTCAAGGCGCGCAAGCTGCTGGTCAGCCATCGCATCACCGTCGCCACGCCGGGTTATCTCGCCGCGCGCGGTACGCCGCAGGTGCCGGCCGATCTTACGAACCACAACTGCATCACCTTCACCTTCGGGCGTGCGCCGGGCGAATGGCCGTTCCGCGATCCCGGCACGAGCACCGTCTACCCCGTGCCGGCGCCGGGGAATGTCATGGCGGCCAGCGGCTCGGTCGCGCGGCTGCTCTGCCTGGAGGGCGTAGGCATTGCCCGCATCGGCAAGTTCCATGTCGACGGCGATATCGCGGCCGGCCGCCTTGTCGAAGTGCTGGCCGAATACAACCCCGTGCAGGAGGAGCAGGTGCACGCCGTCTATGTCGGCCACGAGCATCTCGCCGCCCGCATCCGCGCCTTCATCGATTTCCTGGCCGAAAAGATCTGAAGCCGTCAGGCCTTGACCGCCATGACGAAGAGCCGCGGGAAACGCAGCAGCAGCCGTCCGTCCGCAAGGGGCGGGTAGGCGGCGGCGATGCGCCCTTCGTAATCGGCAAGGAAGTCCTCGTGGTGTTCGGCGGGAATAGGGTCGAGATAGCGCCTGAGGCCGGTGCCCTTGACCCATTCCACGATGGCGCCGGCATCGGCCATCGGATGATTGTAGGCGGTCTGCCACACATCGACGCGCGCGGCCCTGGGTGCGAGCGCATCGAAATAGGCGGCGGGCGGGGGAAGGCGCTTTCGGCGCGGCGCGCCGTCGGGAAACGCGCTTTGCCAGGGACCGGCCAGCGCGCTTTCCTCCATCAGCCTGTGCGAGGGCTCGTCGAAATTGTCCGGCATCTGCACGGCAAGCACGCCGCCGGGGCGCAGCCCGTCCATCAGCGTCGCCATGAGCGCCAGATGGTCCGGCAGCCACTGGAACACGGCATTGGCATAGAGCAGGGCGGCGGGGGCCGGCGGACGCCATGCCGCAAGGTCGCATTCGACGAAATCCACGCCCGGCAGGCGCGCCCGGGCCGCCTTCAGCATGTCGGCGGCATTATCGACGCCCTTCACGCCCCGCCCGGGAAAGCGTTGCACCAGGAGTTCGGTGGAATTGCCCGGGCCGCAGCCGAGGTCGTAGACCGTGCCGGCCGGCAGATCGGCCGGCACCTGGGCCAGGAGGTCGCGCGCCGGCCGCGTGCGTTCGTCTTCGAATTTCAGGTACTGTGCGGCGGACCAGGCCATGTCAGAGGCTTTCGAGCGAGGGAAGGATGAGCGCGGGGCCGAGGTCGAAATACTCGTCCGGCATGTCGGCGCGGTTGATCCAGACGGTGCGGAAGCCGAATTTCGCCGCACCCGCAATGTCCCACCGGTTGGAGGACTGGAAGGACACGGCATCGGGATAGAGCCGGTAGCTGGTCGTGACGAGATCGTAGACTGCGGGCGCGGTCTTGTAGGTCTTCAGCGCATCGACGGAAAAGATGTCGTCGATGACGGTGTCGAGCGCAGCGTTCTTCACCGCCGAGGCGAGCATGGCGGGCGAGCCGTTGGAGAGAATGGCGATATGCGCGCCCCGGCTCTTCAGCGCCTTCAGCACCGCCGGCACTTCCGGATAGCAGTCGAGCGTCCAGTAGGCATCGAGCAGCTTTGCCCGCAGCGCCGGATCGACGCCGCTGACGCGCTGGAACGTGTAATCCAGCGCCTGCTCCGTCAGCTGCCAGAAATCGGCATAAGCGCCCATCAGCGCGCGCGTCCAGGAATATTCCAGCTGCTTGGCGCGCCACATCTCGGAAAACAGCCGGTAGTCCGGTCCCACGTCACCCGCATGCCGCCGCACCGCCGCATGCACGTCGAACAGCGTGCCATAGGCATCGAACACATAGGCGGCATGGGACATGGCAGGCGATTCCCCCGGTTTCCTCGCTTGCGATTGGCGGTGATTGGCGAGGGAATGTCAATTGTACCGTGGGAGACACGCTTCCTTGCATTTCACGGGGAAGCGGAAGCGATCGTCTTCAGCACGTCGATGAAGGCGCTGGTGCGCACACCCGACGGGTTCTGTTTGAGATCGACGGTCTGCACCACGACGAGCCGCTTCGATGGTACGACGGCGATGATCTGCCCGCCGTAACCGGACGCGTAGAAGGCGTGTGGTCCCCAGGTATCCTCGGGAAGCGTCCACCACATATAGCCATAGCCCTGCCGTATCCGCTTCGCCTGCGAATAGGCTGTCGTCGATTCCCGGATCCATGCCCGCGGAACGATCTGCTTGCCGCCCCACATGCCGTCGTCAAGGAAAAGCTGGCCGAAACGGGCGGCGTCCCGCGCGCTGAGCCGAAACGGATAGGCCGGGTGCTCGGACACCTTCTCCAGGACATAGCGGCCGTCGCGAAGCGAGAAATCCTCCATGCCGATCGGTCGGGCGATCCGGTTCTGGAAGCTCGCGAAGATGTCTTCCCCGGTCCGCTGCCGGTAGATCGTGCCCAGCGTGTTGAAATCCCAGTTGTTGTAGAACCAGAAAGACCCCGGCGGATGGCTGCCGCGTTCCGGCCGCTGGCGCTTGATCGCCGCCGTCTCATGGGCGGCTTTATGGTAGATACCCGATCGCGCCATCAGCAGATCGCGCACCGTCGCGGTTTTTTCCTCTTGCGTCAGACGCGGCGCGGTGTCGTCGATGCCGAGTTCGGCAAGCGTGCTAGACAGGTCGATGCGGCCGTCGGCGACGGCAATGCCATAGAGCGCGCTGAGCAGGCTTTTGCGCACGGACGCCATGTTGACCTTGCGCGACGTGTCGCCCCACCGGGCAACGACCCGACCATCGTGGACGATCATCAGCGCGGTCGGCTTGAGTTTCTCCGACTGCAGGCGCGCGGCATCAAGCCGTTCCACGGACCAGCCGGCAGCGGCCGGATCGGCGTCCTCCCACGCCTGGGCGCGGGCTTGTCCTGAGATGAGAACGCTCACGAAAAGCAGGCATGCGAAATAGCGAGCGAACATGGCCCCTCCCGTTTTCAACAGGCTGACCATCCAATCATGGCGGCTTTCCGGCTGATGGTGCGCCTGCCGGCACACGCGGGATTTTTTCCCGTGAGCGGCCGGTTCAGGCCCGCCGCAGGGCGGCCATGTCGCCGCTGCTCAGGGCCGGTAGGTTGGCTTCGATCCTGTCGAGCGGCCAGTCCCACCAGGCGAGACCAAGCAACTCGTCGATGACGTCGCTCGAATAACGCATCCGGATGACGGATGCCGGGTTTCCGCCGACAACGGCGTAAGGCGGAACGTCCCGGGTAACGACCGAGGCGGCAGCGACGATCGCGCCCGAACCGATATGGACGCCGGGCATGATGGCCGCATTCTGGCCGATCCAGACATCGTGGTCCACGATCGTATCTTTGACGGGCAGGTCCTTGTAGCCGAAGGTCTCCGGCTTGAAGATGCGAAACGGATAGGTGGTGAAGCCGGCCATCGGATGGTTGGCGGAACTGGTGATGAAATAGCTTCCCCGCGCGATCTGAACGAACTTGCCGATCACCAGCCTCTCGCGGCACGCGTGCCCCAGATAGGGCGCCAGGACCAAAGCCGTGTCTTCGAGCCTGCCGGAATGCGTATAATAGCTGAAGTCGCCGATCTCCATGCGCGGATGATCGATGACGTTCTTCAGGTAAACCGTGTCCCGATAGACGGTCCCGTCGGGCAGGGTGATGGGATGGATGGCCTGCGCATCGAGAAGAGTCATGGAGCACCTTTCAGGCATTTCGCCATCCAGCCATGCCGAAGCGGCGTTCCGGTGAATCTGGCGGCTGACGTGATGCACGCACGCTAGTGTCGCCGGACCGCGAAATCCATCGCGGCGCGGCTATCGCTGCGATGAATAATTTTGATACCGAAACCAGACGCCGCGTCAGAACCGCGTGATCACGCTGATGCCGAGATCGGTGGCCTTGTCCATGGCCATCAGCGCCGGCACGGCCTCGTCGAGGCTGATATGGCGGCCGATCAGGTTTTGCGGGGCGAGCTTGCCGCTTTCGATCATGGCGAGCATGGCGTCGTAGCGCCAGGCCTGCATGCCATGGCTGCCATAGATTTCCAGCTCGTGGCCGATGACCTGCGCCATCGGGATCTGCGGCGCGGCATGGTCTGCCAGCATCAGGCCGACCTGCACGTGGCGGCCGCGGCGGCGCAGGTTCTTGATGGAGTTGAAGCAGGTGACGGGCGAGCCGAGCGCATCGACGGAGGCATGCGCGCCGCCGCCGGTGATATCGCGCACGGCGTCCGCGACATCGGCCACGTCCCTCGCATTGATGGTGGCGACGGCGCCCATCTTGCGCGCGAAATCGAGCTTCTCGTCGGAAATGTCGATGGCGACGGGGTTTGCGCCGAGGGCCGCGGCGATCATGATCGCCGACAGGCCGACGCCCCCGCAGCCATGCACCGCCACCCATTCGCCGCCCGTCACCCGTGCCTGGTCCACCACGGCGCGGAAGGAGGTGGCGAAGCGGCAGCCGAGGCTCGCGGCGGTCGCATAGTCGATCGCCTCGGGCAGGTGCACGAGGTTCTGGTCGGCGTAGTCGATCGCGACATATTCGGCAAACGAGCCCCAATGGGTGAAGCCCGGCTGGAACTGTTCTTCGCAAACCTGCTGGTTGCCCGAGCGGCATTCGCCGCAATGGCCGCAGCCGGAGACGAACGGCACCGTCACGCGCTGGCCTTCGCGAAAGCGGCGCACACCCTTGCCGACCGCCACGACCTTGCCGGCCAGTTCATGGCCCGGCACATGCGGCAGTCTGATATCAGGGTCGTGGCCCATCCAGCCATGCCAGTCGCTGCGGCACAGGCCCGTCGCCTCCACCTTGATCACCACGCCGCCCTCCGTGGGCGTCGGGTCCGGCAGGGTGCGGACATCGGGCGTGGCTTCGAAGGCTTCGAAATACATGGCGCGCATGGCTGTCTCCTTTTGCCCTCTATCGCATGCGGTCCGCGGCCTCTCAATCGCGCCACCCATGATAAGACCTGATGCACCTATTCAACATCTTGAATGGACAAGGGGCGCGCTGTGTCCGAAGTCAGGCAGACTTGACCGGCCCGGCCGGCCCGGCCTTGATAGGTGAAAAGGAGTTTTGAAAATGCCAGTCGATACCTCACCGCGCTCGACGACCTGGACCTTCGTGGACGGCGAGTGGATTTCGGGCAACCCCCCGCTCATCGGCCCCACCTCGCATGCCATGTGGCTCGGCTCGACCGTGTTCGACGGTGCACGCTGGTTCGACGGCATCGCGCCGGATCTCGACTTGCATTGCCAGCGCGTCAACCGCTCCGCGGAGGCTCTGGGCCTCAAGGCGACGGTGTCGGCCGAGGAGATCGAGGCGCTGTCGTGGGAAGGCGTGAAGCGGTTCGACGGCAGGACGGCTGTTTACATCAAGCCGATGTACTGGGCCGAGCACGGGTCGTTCAGCGTCGTGGCGCCTGACGCGGAATCGACCCGCTTTGCGCTCTGCCTGTTCGAGGCGCCGATGAGCGATCCGAAGGCGGCCTCGTCGCTCACGGTCTCGCCCTTCCGCCGCCCGACGCTGGAATGCATGCCGACGGATGCCAAGGCCGGCTGCCTTTACCCGAACAATGCCCGCATGCTGGTGGAAGCCCGCAAACGCGGCTTCGACAATGCGCTGGTGCGCGACATGCTGGGCAATGTCGCCGAAACCGCATCGTCCAACATCTTCATGGTGCGGGACGGCGTCGTCTTCACGCCGGCCTCCAACCGCACCTTCCTCGCCGGTATCACGCGCGCGCGCGTCATCGGCCTGCTGCGGGAAGCGGGTTTCGACGTGATTGAGAGCGCGCTGACGCTCGGCGATTTCCAGGCCGCCGACGAGATCTTCACCTCCGGCAACTATTCCAAGGTCGTGCCCGTCACGCGCCTTGATGACCGCGACCTCCAGCCCGGCCCCATCACCGCCAAGGCGCGCGACCTCTATTTCGACTGGGCGCATTCCAACGGCGATGCCTGAACGACGAGAGCCGGTCGAAAGACCGGCTCTGCTGCTTGGGACTGTCTGTCGGGCGTTATTCCTGCCCGGCCGGGTCCTGCGTGGTGTTGTCGCCGGTTTCGGCCTTCTTCTCGGCCGCTGCGGCGCGCTCGCTTTCGCGCACGACATGCAGGAAGTCCGCGGTGATCGGGGGCGACATCTCGACCGTCTTCTTCTGCTTGTCGTAGATGCAGACATAGGTGATCTGGCTCTTGGCTTCCGGCGACAGGCCTTCGATGGCGGCGATGCCGTAGGATTCCGTGCCGGTCGGCTCCACGAAGACCGTCGGCGTTCCGAGCGCTTCCGGCAGGCTCGCCAGGCAGCTTTTCTCCACATCCGCGCGGAATTCCTCCCAGGCCTCGGGCGAGGAGGCATGCGCCAGCGGGGCGGTGAGGGAAAGGGCGATCATGGCAAGGGGAAGGGCGCGCATGGCAGGCTCCGTGTTGCGGTGAGGGGCGAAATGTCCCGAATCGGAATTCGTTCCGCTTCATCATTGATCTGACAGGCAAAAACGAAAGGATTTTGTCGAAGGTCGGGAAAATTTGGGAACCGGGCGGGTTGCCTCTTCCGGTTGCCGCTCCTATGTTCCGCTCACGGATTTCCTTGAAAAATTCCGTCGCCAAGAGGAGACATCACCATGGCTTTCGAACTTCCGCCGCTTCCCTACGATTACGATGCGCTTGCGCCCTTCATGTCGCGCGAAACGCTCGAATATCACCACGACAAGCACCACAAGGCCTATGTCGACAACGGCAACAAGCTGGCGGAAGAAGCCGGCCTCGCCGACCTCTCGCTGGAAGAGATCGTCAAGAAGTCTTACGGCACCAACCAGGGCCTCTTCAACAATGCCGGCCAGCACTACAACCACCTCCATTTCTGGAACTGGATGAAGAAGGGCGGCGGCGGCAAGAGCCTGCCGGGCGCACTCCAGAAGGCGATCGACAGCGATCTCGGCGGCTATGACAAGTTCAAGGCCGACTTCATCGCCGCCGGCACCACGCAGTTCGGTTCGGGCTGGGCCTGGCTCTCCGTCAAGGACGGCAAGCTCGCCATCTCCAAGACCCCGAACGGCGAAAACCCGCTGGTCCACGGCGCAGAACCGATCCTCGGCGTCGACGTATGGGAGCACTCCTACTACATCGACTACCGCAACGCCCGCCCGAAGTACCTCGAAGCCTTCGTCGACAGCCTGATCAACTGGGACTACGTCCTGGAGCGCTACGAAGCCGCCACGAAGTAATTCGCTGACATGTGAATTTCACGAAACCCCGGTCGGAAACGGCCGGGGTTTTTGTTTGTCGACATGAAGCCATATTGATGGCATAAATGCCAACATGGACGCCGTGCTTCTCGAACGTTCGAAGACCGTCCTGCCGGATGGCTCGATCATCGAGATCGTCTTGTGGCGGGTTCCCGAACCCGTTGCGGGGAGCGCGCATTCCTACAAATATCGCCTGTTTTACGGGCGTGACGGCCGGCGCATCGTCGGCTTCGACAACGAGCGCGGCAAAGGCGATCATTGTCATCTTGACGGCCGCGAACTGCGCTACGCGTTCACGACCGTCTCCGCCTTGCTTGCGGATTTTCAGGCTGAGGTCGCGAAAAGGAGGTCTTGAATGAAACGCGCACATATCCAGATCCGCAGCGATGCCGAAGCGGCTCTCGCCGAAAGTCTCGCCCGCGCCGGGAAGGCCGCTTCCACCGGCGAACCTTCCGATCCCGTGGCGACCTTCACCTTCAGCTCGCCGGCGCAGCTTTTCTCGGTCATCAGCCCGAAGCGATGGGAGCTGATCGAGCATTTGCAGAAGATCGGCCCAAGCAGCATCCGTGCGCTTGCCCGGTCGCTTGAGCGTGACGTGAAGCGGGTGCATGAGGACGTCGTGGCGCTCGTGGACTGGGGCATCATCGACCGGACGGACGAGGGGAAAATCGAAGTCCCCTTCGATGTCATCCACGCCGATTTCGATCTGAGAGCCGTGGCCTAGGGCCGATTGCGATTCCAAATCTCTGCCAGCCCTCCGTTCCGTTCATTTTGCGGCGCCGCTGGCGTGTCCTTGATCCGATTTGCCGCATCAGCCCTTTCGCGACACCGGGTCAGCAGGCGATCCCGAAGGATTTTCGCCGTCAAAAAGATTTTACTTTCATGCGGTTCGCAAAATGCCATCATGCCGGCGCTAGCGTAAACCGGCGGCGTGGAATCAACCCGCCGCCAAGGATCGGGAGAACGCGATGAAGTTGAGGATTTTGGCGACAGCGGCCGCGCTCGCAATCATCGGCGCGAGCGCCGTGGTGGCGGCGGACGAGCCGCAGGTCGTGCGCGCGCAGATGATGAAGAAGGTCGGCGGCGCCATGGGCGCGCTGTCGGGCATCGCCAAGGGCGAGAAGCCCTATGACGCCGATGTCGTGAAGACATCGCTCACCACGATGAGCGAAGTCGCCAAGGCGTTCCCGGAGCAGTTCCCGGCGGGCTCCGAAACGGGCCACGACACGGAAGCGAGCCCGAAGATCTGGGAGCAGACGGACGACTTCAAGGCGAAGGCCGCCAAGTTCGGATCGGATGTCGATGCGGTGCTGGCGAACCTGCCCGCGGACCAGGCGGGCGTCGGTGCGGCGCTGGGCACGATCGGCCCCAATTGCGGTGGCTGTCATGAGGTCTACCGCGTCAAGAAGTAGGCGGTAGACCCGACAATCCCCTGGAAGACGCGACACTGTCCCGGCGCCGGCCGCCGGGGCGGTGTGTCATGGTGTGGGGTCGCGGGGCGACATCTCCGCAACCGGCGAGAGGAAACGGCGCATGGGTTTCAAGAAAATCATCGGCGGCATCGTCGTGCTGGGCGCGATCGGCGCGGGCGCTTTCCTGTTCATCACCGCCCCGCAGCGCCTGCCGGCGGAAACCTGGGCCGCTGCCGGCGCACCCGACCTTGCCAATGGCGAGCGCATCTTCCATGCCGGCGGCTGCGTGAGCTGTCATGCGGCGCCGGGCGCGGCCGACGACCAGAAGCTGGTTCTCGCCGGCGGCATGGCGCTGAAGAGCCCCTTCGGCACCTTCCACGCCCCCAATATCTCGCCCGACGAGACGGCCGGCATCGGCGCCTGGACGCTTGCCGAATTCGGCGACGCCATGAAGCGCGGCACAGGCCGCAACGGCGAGCATCTCTATCCGTCCTTTCCCTATGCCTCCTATTCGCGCATGACGGTCAAGGATATCAACGACCTCTACGCCTACCTGAAGACGCTGCCCAAGAGCGGCAATGTCGCGCCCGGCCATGAGCTGCCGTTCCCGTTCAATATCCGGCTCGCGCTCGGCGGGTGGAAGTTCCTCTATCTCAACGAGGCGCCGCGCGTGGACCTCGCCAATGCCGACGAAACGGTGAAACACGGGCAGTACCTCGTGGAAGGCCCCGGCCATTGCGGCGAATGCCACACGCCGCGCGATGTGCTGGGTGGCCTGAAGACCGACCAGTGGCTGGCCGGCGGCCCCAATCCGGAAGGCGAGGGGCGCATCCCCAACATCACCCCGGCCGAAGGCGGCTTCGGCAGCTGGAGCGCCGGCGATATCGCCAACTACCTCGAAACCGGCTTCACGCCCGATTTCGACAGCGTCGGCGGCTCGATGGTCTCGGTGCAGAAGAACATGGCGCAGCTGCCCAAGGAAGACCGCGACGCCATCGCCGCCTATCTCAAGGCAATCCCGGCGCGATAGGGTTGTTGCCAAACCGGGCCGCCGCCGGCAAAAATGGCGGCCGGCCTAATACATGCTCTGCCGGTAGTCCTCTTCCAGGCCCTCATCCATCTTCCGCATCTCGTCCTTGTCGTCAGGCGCGCCGGTCGTGTCGTCCAGAATCATCTTGATCAGCGAGGGCATCGCGGCGCGGTCCTGGAAATGCTCCGCGCTCCACAGGCGGGAACGGCGGAAAGCCTTGGCGCAGTGCAGGAAGACCTCGCTGATACTGACGACAATGGCAAGCTTCGGCGTCCGGCCCGCCACGGCCATGCTTTCAAGGAGCGCGGGATCGCGCGTGAGTGTCGCCTGTCCGTTGACGCGCAATGTGTCCTCGAAACCGGGAATGACGAACAGCAGCCCGACGGTCGGGTTGGCGACGATGTTGCTCAGCGTATCCAGCCGGTTGTTGCCCGGCCGATCCGGGATCGCCAGGGTGCGCTCGTCCAGGATCGTCACGAAGCCCGGCGGGTCGCCGCGCGGGCTGACATCGGCTTTCCCATCCGCCCCTTGCGAGCCGATGCACAAGAACGGCGAGCGCCGGATGAAGTCCTGTGCATGTCTCCCCAATGACTTCAGGCACTTCTGCACGGCGAGATCGTGCGTCGGCGCAAACAGGCTCCGCAACGAGTGTTCATCCGCGATAATGAAATCCGGATTGAGCTGCACCGCCGTCATGATCCGCCTCCCAGGCTGTTTTCGGTGTGGTTTTCCCTCAGCACGCACGCCGCATAGTCAACGCCCGTCTCCTCGGCGTCAAATGATGTACGTACATCAAAAAACGATTACATCAATATGTCCAAGGGATCAACGCGGTTTGTCTTATCTGGATGGCTGGGTTGAGGGAGGATGATTGCCGGGATGGTCGTCGAGCAGACCGGAGCACGAGCGTCGCGCCGCAGATGCCGGCCACCGGCTTGCCGGCCGCTACGACGCGCCCGGCCGGAGCCGACAGGTCGCGGCTTTCCGAATCGCGTCGCCGGACAGGACCGGCGCGCCGAGGCGGGCGGGGCCGGCATCCTCCGCCTTACCCGACAAGCGGACGGAAACGCCGCCAGGCGAGGTAACGTCGTCGCCGCTGGGCGTCAGCACCGTGGCCCGTCGTCTGGTCATCCCCGGCTCCGGTCGGACATCAGCCGAGCGCCTGCACATAGCGCATGCCGGTTACCGGGCCGGCGCGGAAGTTCATCTGCTCGTAGAAGCGGTGGGCGCCGAAATTGCCGGTCGCCGCGCTGACGGAGAGGTAGCCGCAGCCGGCGACGCGGGCATGGTCGCGGGCACGTGACACGAGGTGGCGGCCGATGCCCTGTCCGCGGTGGTCGCGGCGCACGAAGATCTGGTGCAGTTCCATGCCGCGCATGCCGTCGCCGGCGCGGTACATCGGCACGAGCAGGGCGTAGCCGATCAGGCGTCCGCCAGCTTCGGCGACGAGGGCGGTGATCCAGGGATGCACGCCGAAGAGGTCGCGGTCGAGATCGGCGGCGGAAATCTTCGCGGTGTCGCCATGGCATTCGGCATGCAGCGCGATCATGTCGAGGATCTGCTGCAGATCGCCCTGGCGGGCGGTGCGGATGTTCAGCATCGCCGGGCGTTCGGCGGCATGCGGTTCGAGCTTGATGACGGTATTTTGCATTTCGGGCTCCTAGGGTTTCGTGCCATCAGGAGCGTTAAAACAACAAAGCCGCCTGATGGCGGCTTGTTGACATGATCAGACAGCCGCTCCTTATCGGAACAGCCAAAAATACGTCGCGGCGATGTGCGTGCTCTTGATCATGGACGCGATATTCTCGAATTCGCGCCGTTTGTCAATTGCCTTTCTCACCGCGACGTAGGATCGAAGCGGAGGCTGGTCAGGCCTCCGCTTCCTGCGTGCCGGCGGCGGCTTGCCCGTCCGTTGCGCCGGCCTGTGCGGTTTCGTCGACGCCGAGGCGTTCCTTGATGGCCTGGCGGATCTGCTCGTTGATTGCCGATCGCTCTTCCGGCGGCAGCTGGGCGAGGCTGTCCTCGGTGAGGCCCATCTCCTCCAGCAGTTCCTTGCGCAGGCGCTCGATCGCCGTCATCTTCGAGAGGTCGAGGAATTCCGCCAGCACTTTCTGGCTTTCCTCGTGCATCTTGTCCTGCTTGGACGCGTTCAGCCAAAGGGCGTTGGCGAGGCCGGAGGGCATGGAGGAGGCGGACGTTTCGACGGTCGGGATGTTGCGTGCGCCATTGCCGTCGCCGCCGCTGAGGCCGGCCGGAATGCCGACGTCGCCGGAGGGCGCGCGCTGCTGGCGGGCGAGTGCATAGGCGGAAAGCGAATTGCCGTCGATCTTCATGAAAAGGGCTCCCTGAAAAATGTTCCGGGAGCATGGTTAGGCGGTGCAGCTTTTGCGAGGCTTTCGGTCAGGCGCTCGCGTCGCGATGCCCGCCGGTCAAGTGGACGACATGGTCGTCGGGCGCGATGACGCTCTTGCGGTGGGTGACGGCGAGGATCGTCACCTCGCCGGCGAGGCTGCGGACATGGCGCATGATTTCCGCCTCCGTCGTCTCGTCCAGCGCCGAGCTTGCCTCGTCGAGGAAGAGGAACTGCGGATCGGCATAGAGCGCGCGGGCAATCGCGATGCGCTGGCGCTCCCCGCCGGAAAGCTTCATGCCGCGCTCGCCCACCACCGTCTCGAAGCCATCGGGCAGGCCTTCGATGAAGGGCAGGATCGCCGCCTTCTCCACCGCAAGCCGCAGCTTCGCCTGGTCCAGCGCCCGCCCGAGCACGATGTTGGTGGCAAGCGTGTCGTTGAGCAGCGTCGGCTCCTGCGGCACGATGCCGATCGCCGCATACCAGTCGCGCTGCGACACGCTCGCCAGGTCGCGCCCGTCGACGCTGATCCGTCCCGATGTGGGCGAGAGCGATTTCAGCGCCAGCCGCAGCAGCGTCGATTTGCCGGAGCCGGTTTCCCCGACGAGATAGGTGATCCGGCCGCGTTCGGCCGCAAAACTCACATCCGCCACGCCCCGGCCGTTGTCATGGGAAAACGAGACGGCCTCGAAGGCGAGGCGGCCGTCACCTGCGATAAACCCGCCCGGCGTTGCGACATCCGTCTCTTCCGGCGAAGCCCATATGCGGGCGAGCGGCAGGAGGGAGGCGCGCGCCCGCACGAGATCGTCGATCGCATGGCCGATCATCTCGAAGGGCTGGTTGAGCTGGAGCAGCAGCGTGTTGAACAGCACGAGGTCGCCAACCGTGAGTTCCCCCGCCTGGTAGCGCGGCAGAAGCAGGACGAAGGTGATGAGGAACTGCGCGGCAAGCCCCGCGCCCATCAGCGAGGAATAGCCGATGCGCCGGCGGCAGAAGGTCGCCCAGTTGTCGCGCTCCTCGCGCGCCTTGCCGGAAAAGCGCGCCTGCATCCAGTCCTGGCTGCCGAAATGGCGCAGCGTCTCCATCGCCGTCATGGCATTGCCGATGAACTTGGCGTTCTCCTGGCCGGCTGCGATGGCCGCGTCGAGATAGCGGCGCGTGCGGTGGTTGGCGATGGCGGTCAGGGTGATGAACACGACGCCATAGGCGATGACGACGAGCACGACCTCCATGTTGATCGCCGCGCCGAGCATGGCGAGCGAAAGCACAATCTGGGTCGTGCCGGGAACGAAGACGATGAGGGCGAGCTGCACCAGCGTCATCATCGCGCTTTCGCCACGTCGGCCAGCACTTTCGATCTCGGCCGGATTGTGCTCGGCGAAGAAGAGCGCGCGTTTGCGAAGCAGCCGCTCGAACAGGCTGGTGCTGGCGATGAACCTCAGGTTCTGCGCGCTCATGAAGGAGAGGTACTGCACCATGTTCTGGAGCGCGGCGCTCGCACCGATGAGCAGCGCGTAGAGGGCGAAGCCGACGGCCAGCATGGCGGCCATCCTGTCTGCCGTCATGGTGTCGATGAGGCGTGAGAACAGGTAGGGCGCGGCGACGGCGGACACCGCCGACAGGAAGACGATGACGCAGACGAGCGCGAGAAGCCCGCGCGAGGCGCGCCAGTAATTCGCAAGGATGATCCTCACCGGCGCGGCGATCAGCCGCCAGTCGTCGTTCATGGCGAATCTCCCGAGGATTGGGGCCGCATAATGAAAAGGCCGGCGCGGGGAAGCAACCCTGCGCCGGCCTTCCATGGATTGCGACGGGCGGCCCGGAAGCCGCCCCGTCGTCCCGCCTTACGGCAGCGTATAGGCGATGACGTAGTCGCCCGGCTTGGTGCCGACGGAGCCGTGGCCACCCGCGACGATCAGCACATATTGCTTCTCGCCGACCGTGTAGGTCATCGGCGTCGCCTGTCCGCCGGCGGGAAGGCGGCCTTCCCACAGCTGGCGGCCCGTCGTCACGTCATAGGCGCGGATATAGTCGTCCACCGCCGCACCCAGGAAGGCGACGCCGCCCTTGGTGATGATCGGCCCGCCGATGCCGGGCACGCCGACCTTGAAGGGCAGCGGCAGCGGCGTCATGTCGTAGACCGTGCCGTTCTTGTGCTTGTAGGCGATCTTGCCGCTGGCGAGGTCGGCACCTGCGACATAGCCCCACGGCGGCGCCTGGCAGGGAATGCCGAGCGGGCCGAGGAAGGGGCCCATGAACACGCCGTAGGGCGCACCCTCGTTGCGGTTGAGGCCCTGTTCGGAACCCTTTTCGTCCTGCCCTTTCGGCGGGATCTGGTCACGCGGCACGAGGCGCGAGGTGAAGGCGAGGTAGGTCGGCATGCCGAACATGACCTGCCGTTCCGGATCCACCGCGACCGAACCCCAGTTGAACGTGCCGAAATTGCCGGGATAGACGAGCGTGCCCTGGAGCGACGGCGGCGTGTAGCGGCCTTCATATTTGAGCGACAGGAAGTCGATGCGGCACTTCAGCTGGTCGAACATGCTGATGCCCCACATGTTCTTTTCCGTCAGCGGCGGCGGCGAGAAGGTGAGGTCGGAGATCGGCTGCGTCGGGGCGGTGAAGTCCTCCGGGATCGCACCTGTCGGTGCCGGGATTTCCTTGATGCCGATGATCGGGTCGCCGTTGCGGCGGTCCAGCACGTAGATGTCGCCCTGCTTGGTGGGACCGACAAGCGCCGGAATGATCGCGCCGTCCTTGGTGATGTCGATCAGCGCGGGCTGCGCCGGCACGTCCATGTCCCAGAGGTCGTGATGCACAGTCTGGCGCACCCAGCGCACGGCCCCCGTCCTGATGTCGAGTGCGACGATGGAGGACGAGTATTTCTCGACATGCTCGCTGCGGCCCATGCCGAGCTGGTCGGGCACGCGGTTGCCGAGCGGGATATAGACGAGGCCGAGCGCATCGTCATAGCTGAAGACGGACCAGGAGTTCGGCGAGTTGACGGTATAGACCTGACCCTCCGGCAGCGGCGTGGTGACATCCGGATTGCCCGAATCCCAGTTCCAGATCAGCGCGCCAGTCTTCACGTCGAAGGCGCGGATGACGCCCGATTGCGAATGGATGGAGTAGTTGTCGTTGACCGCGCCGCCGATGATGATCTTCTCGTCGGTGATGACGGGCGGCGATGTGGAGTAGTAGTAGCCGGCCGGATTGTACGGCATGCCCTGTTCGAGGCGCAGCACGCCGTTCTGGGCAAAGCTGGTGCACACGTCGCCGGTCTCGGCGTCGAGCGCGATCAGCCGGGCGTCCGAGGTCGGCAGGTAGACGCGCGTCGCGCAGGTCGTGCCTGCCGTCGCGGCCGGATCGGCATAATAGGTCACGCCGCGGCAGGTCTGGTGCTGGCGGTCGGGGTTCATGCCGGAGTTGGAATCGTATTTCCACTTTTCCTTGCCGGTCGCCGCGTCGATCGCGATGGCCCAGTTGTGCGGCGTGCACATGTAGAGCGTGTCGCCGATCTTGAGCGGCGTCACCTGGTACGTGGTCTCGCCGACATCGTCGGGCAGCTTCACGTCGCCCGTCTGGTACTGCCAGGCCACCTTCAGTGTGTTGACGTTGTCCGTGTTGATCTGGTCGAGCGGCGAGTAGCGCTGGCCGAACGGGGTGCGGCCATATTGATGCCATTCGCCGGCCGGCACGTTGCCGCCGAGCGCCGGCGTGGCGTTGACGACGTTCGTCGGCAGCTCGCCCGCAAGATCGTGCGGATCCTGCGTCATGGAATAGCCGGCCACCGCGATGGCCACGATGGACGCCACGGCCAGCGGCAGGGCCGATGCCGGGTAGCGAATGCCGGTTGGGCTTGCGATGCCGAGCGGCCGGCGGATGGCCGGCAGCATCAGCCACAGGCCGAGAAGCACGATGATGCCGCCGCGCGGACCGAGCTGCCACCAGTCGAAGCCGACTTCCCACACCGCCCAGCCCAGCGAGCCGAGGATGACGAGGGCATAGAGCCACAGCGCAGCACTCGAGCGGCGCAGCAGGAGATAGGCGGTGACGAGGAAGGCGAGGCCGGTGATGAGGTAATAGGGGCTGCCGCCGAGCGACAGCAGCCACCCGCCCCCGCCCGTCAGCACCACTCCGATGATGGCAAAGAGGACGGCAGTCAGCGTGAGCAACATGGGAAACTCCATTTGTGATGGCGGCCGGAAGAGGGCCGACATGACGCCCGGCTCCGCAGAGCGGACGCTTCAGGAATTAGGGCGAAAAGGTGGCCCTTCAATGCCCCGGGTCATACGTTATTGCACGGCTGGGCTACCATGACTGCATGTCGGCTGTAGCGCAAGGGCGGCTCAGGTGCCGCAGAAGGTCGCCGCGATCTCCTCGCCCGGTTCGGGCGGCAGGGCATAGGCGGCAAAGCGCGGCTGGTCCTCGTAGGGCCGGGAAAGCACGTCGTTCAGGGCGGTAAACAGCGAGAAATCGCCGTCGTCTATGGCCGCGTTGAGCGCTTCCTCGACCTTGTGGTTGCGCGGGATGAAGGCCGGGTTGACGCGCCGCATCGCCTCGGCGCGCACCGCCGGCGCGGTCGCCTCCTGCGCCAACCGCGCCCGCCAGGTGGCAAGCCATGGGGTAATCGACGCCGGGTCTTCGAGAAGCGCACCGAGCGCGGGATCGGCGGCATCGTCCTGCGCGCAGTCGGCAAGCCGGCGAAACGCCAGCGTATAGTCCGCCTTCTGCTCGTAGAGCGTGACGAGAAGCTCGCGGATCAGCTCCTGGTCCTCTTCGCGCGCGTCGTCGCCAAGGCCGATCTTGGCGCGGATGGTGCGCGTCCAGTGCGCCTGGAACCGCTCCATGAACCGGCCGACGGCCGCGTTGGCGGCTTCCACCGCCTTGTCCTGGTCGTCGTCCAGGATCGCCAGCATGGCCTCGGCGAGCCGCGCGATGTTCCACTGGCCGATGCCGGGCTGGTTGCCGAAGGCATAGCGGCCGTTGCGGTCGATGGAGGAATAGACGGTGCGCGGGTCGTACCGGTCCATGAAGGCGCAGGGCCCGAAGTCGATCGTCTCGCCCGAGATCGTCATGTTGTCGGTGTTCATCACGCCGTGGATGAAGCCGACGCCAAGCCATTTCGCGATCAGCGATGCCTGCCGGTCGGCGACCGCGTCGAGCAGCGCGAGATAGGGCTTTTCCGCGCCCTTGAGCGCGGGATAGTGCCTGTCGATGACATGGTCGGCGAGCACGCGCACATTCTCCGTGTCGCCGCGCGCGGCGAAGAACTGGAAGGTGCCGACGCGGATATGGCTGCCGGCCACGCGCGTGAAGACGGCGCCGGGCAGGACCCTTTCGCGATAGACCGGCTGGCCGGTCGCGACGGCGGCGAGCGCCCGCGTCGTCGGGACGCCGAGCGCGTGCATGGCCTCGCTGATGATGTATTCGCGCAGGACCGGGCCGAGCGCCGCCCGCCCGTCGCCGCGCCGCGAATAGGGCGTCGGCCCGGCGCCCTTCAGCTGGATGTCGCGCCGCTTTCCGTTGCGGTCGATCACCTCGCCGAGCAGGATGGCGCGCCCGTCGCCGAGCTGCGGCACGAACTGGCCGAACTGGTGCCCGGCATAGGCCATGGCGAGCGGCAGCGAGCCGGGCAGGGGAACGTTGCCGGAGAAGTAACCCGCGCCATGCCGCTCCAGCCTGTCGGCATCGAGCCCGAGTTCCTCGGCGAGCGGCCGGTTGAAGGCAATCAGCATCGGCGCTTCCACCGGCGTGGGGTCGACCGGCGTGAAGAACACATCCGGCAGGCGCGCATAGCTGTTGTCGAAGGGGATGGCGCCGGTCGCGCCCGCCTGTGCCGTCGTTGCCGTGCTCATGATCCATCCATCCTTTGCCGCTTTCCTTTCAGATAGGGCGTCCGGGCGGCAAACGAAAGGCTTGGGGGGCGTATGCCTCATGCACGGCAGCGCTGGATGGCCTCGGGCCGCCTTTCCTTTCCCGGCTCCCGCCCTATCCTCGTCGGAAAGGAGTGTTGCATGAAGAACCTGACCTGCCTGTTGCCCGCCCTGCCGGCCCTTCTCCTGCTGGCCGCCTGTAACGCGCCATCGACGCAGAAGCCGGCCGGCGAGCGGCCTATGGACGAGGTGCCGCGCCAGACGCAGCTTGCCAATGGCGACCGGCAATATGCCTTCCGCAACGGCTGCGTCATCGTTCTGGAGGCGCGCCGGGCGGTGGTGAAGAGCGAGGGCGATGTCTGCGCGCTCCATCATCGCGATATCGCGCTGCTTTACGCCTCCGGCGACTGATCGCGCCCGGCCTCTTCCGCCAGCCGGCGGTCGATGAAGTCGTACATCAACGTCAGCGCTTCCGCGCGCGGCACGCCGCCCGATTGCAGGCCATGCCGCAGCCACAGGCCGTCGATCAGTCCGCTGATGAGGAGTGCCGTCCGGCGCGCCGCCTCTGCCGGCATAAGTAGCCTGAGCGCCGACATCAGGTTCGAATGCATGCGGGCGTGGATGACCGCCTGGATGCGGGCGAGCTGCGGTTCGCGCGGCACCTCCGCGCAGAGCGCAAGCCAGGCATGGGCGATTTCAGGCTGGTAGAAACGCGGGTCGAAATTGCCGTCCACCACGGCCGCGATGCGCTCGCGCGGCGTCTTCGCCCGGCGCAGCCGCTCGGCCACGGCATCGCGCAGATTGGCATTCGCCTCGCGCATCGCCTGCTCGAAGAGCTCCTGCTTGTTGCGGAAATAGTGCAGCACGATGCCCTTGGAGGCGCCGGCATGGGCGGCCACCTTTTCCAGCGTCGCGCCGGCCATGCCTTCGCGTTGCAGCACCTCGAACGCGGCCTGCCGCAGTTCCCTGCGCCTGATATCGACCAGTTTCGTGAGCTTTCCCGCCATGTGATTCCCGCTTTTGGTGCGGGAAGATTGACATTTTTTCCGTGAAGTTCAAGAATTGTCCCATTGGTCAATCTTTGATCCAATCGGACAAAGTTCAAAAAGGGGAACGCCGATGAAACGCGCCATTGCCTGCGCCGCAGCATGCCTCATGACGATCGGGGCCGCCCAGGCGGCCGAACAGGAGAGCTGCCGCAAGGTGCGCCTCGCCGAGCCCGGCTGGAACGACCTCGCCTTTACGACCGGCGTTGCGCAGTCGCTGCTGCACGCGCTGGGCTACGAGACGCAGAGCGACCTGCTCGGCATCGACGTCATCTATCTGAGCCTCAAGAACAAGGATCTCGACGTCTTCCTCGGCTACTGGGATCCGGCAATGCGGACCTATTTCGCGCCTTACGAGAAGGACGGCTCCGTCGAAACCGTCAAGCAGAACCTGACGGGCGCGAAATATACCTTCGCCGTGCCCGCCTATGTCTGGGAGGCCGGCGTGAAGGATTTCGCCGACCTCAAGACCCATGCCGACAAGTTCGAGAAGAAGATGTACGGCATCGAGCCGGGCTCCAACCAGCTGATGCTGGACGCCATCGCCGACCCGTCGCTGGGCATCGACGACTGGGAGGTCGTGGAATCGAGCGAGCAGGGCATGCTGGCCGAGCTTGCCCGCCACATCGACATGAAGGCATTCTTCGTTTTCCAGGGCTGGGCGCCGCATCCGATGAACACCGCCTACGACATCCGCTACCTCACCGGCGGCGACAAGTTCTACGGCCCGGATTTCGGCGCGGCGACCGTGTCAACTCAGGTCCGCAAGGGCTATCTCGCGGAATGCCCCAACGTCGCGCAGCTTCTGAAGAACCTCACCTTCGACATCGACTTCGAGAACAAGGGCATGGGCTATCTGATGAACGACGGCATGGCGCCTGAAGATGCCGGCCGCAAGGCGATCGGCGAGGAGCCGAAGCGGCTCGACGCCTGGCTGGCCGGCGTGACGACCGTCGACGGCGAGCCCGCTCTTGCCGCCGTCCGCAAGGCGCTCGGCCTGTGACGAAAGTGGCCGATCAAGCCGGCTGGAACGACCGCAAGCGCGTCCTGACGACGGATGGCCGGCGCCTCGCCTATATTGACAGCGGCGAGGGGGAAATGCCCCTGTTCCTGCTGCACGGTTACACCGACAGCAGCCGCAGCTGGTCGCTGATCGAGCCGTATCTCGCCGGGCACCGGCTGGTGATGCCGGACCTGCCGGGGCATGGCCTTTCGACGGCCATGCCGCTGCCGACGCTCGAAGCGTTCGCCGATGATATCGTCCGGCTGGCAGATGTACTGGGCATCGAGCGCTTCGCGGTCATCGGCCATTCGATGGGGGCCATGACGGCCTTTGTGCTGGCAGCCCGGCACGGCGCGCGCGTCACCGCGCTCGCCAGTCTTTGCGGCAGCCTTCAACCGGGTCTGCTCGCGGAAACGACGCTCGGTGCGGAAATCCATGCGCTTGTCGATCCCATCGATTCGCAAAGCCCGTTCCTGCGCGAGTGGCACCGATGCGCGCAGCCGGTCGATGCGGATTTCATGGCATGGATCGCACGGGAGGCGGCGACCATGCCTGCCGCCGTCTGGCAGGCGCTCTACGCGATGATCGAAGCCACCGATTTGCGGCGGGCGGGAGAGCGGATCGATGCGCCGGTCCTGCTTCTGGCGGGGAATGACGACGCACTGTTCGACGAACCACACCGGGCGGCGTTGCGAACGGCTTTTCCGCAGGCCGCGACGGAAATCCTCGCCGGCCACAGCCACAATCCCCATTGGGAGGCGCCCGCTCTCGTAGCGGCCGCGCTTGCCAGATTCCTGGCGGCGCAGCCGCTCTGAGGCTTACATTTTCCCCGCCACCTTGATGGCGAAGGCATATTCGAAGGCGATCTCCTCCAGCCGCTGGAAGCGGCCGGACGCGCCGCCATGGCCCGCACCCATATTGGTCTTGAGGAGGATCGGTTCCTTGCCGGCCGTCTTCTCGCGCAGCTTCGCCACCCACTTGGTCGGTTCCCAATAGGTGACGCGCGGGTCGGTCAGGCCGGACAGTGCGAGGATCGCGGGATAGGCCTTGGCCTCGACATTGTCATAGGGCGAGTAGCTCGCCATCAGCTGGTAGAAATCCTTGCTCTCGATCGGGTTGCCCCATTCGGGCCATTCCGGCGGGGTGAGCGGCAGTGTGTCGTCCAGCATGGTGTTGAGCACGTCGACGAACGGCACGGCCGCGATGATGCCGCCGAACTTCTCCGGCGCCATGTTGGCGATCGCACCCATCAGCATGCCGCCGGCCGAGCCGCCCTCGGCGACGATGTTGACGTAGGACGTGAACTTCTCCTGATTCAGATAGTCCGCCGCCGCGATGAAGTCCTTGAAGGTGTTGGTCTTCTTGTCCATCTTGCCGTCTTCGTACCAGGCAAAGCCCTTGTCCTTGCCGCCGCGGATATGGGCGATGGCATAGACGAAGCCGCGGTCGACCAGCGACAGGCAGTTGGTGTTGAAGGATGCCGGGATGGTGATGCCGTAGGCGCCGTAGCCGTAGAGCAGGCAGGGCGCGGAGCCGTCGAGCGGCGTGTCCTTGCGGTAGAGCAGGGTGACGGGCACGCTCTCGCCGTCCCAGGCGGGCGCAAAGACGCGGCGGGTGACGTAATCGTCCGGGTTATGGCCGGACGGCACTTCCTGCGTCTTGAGCAGCGTGCGCTCGCGCGTCGCCATATTATAATCGAAGAGCTGCGAGGGCGTCGTCATCGAGGAATAGGAGAAACGGATGACGTCGGTATCGTATTCCGCCGCGCCCGACAGGCCGAGCGAATAGGCTTCCTCGGCGAAGGCGATGGCGTGTTCCTCGCCGCTCGCGCGGTCGCGCACCACGATGCGCGGCAGGCCCTCGTGACGCTCCAGCCACACGAGATGACGGGCGAACGCCATGTGGCTGAGGATCAGCGTGCCGGGCCGGTGCGGCACGACTTCGGTCCAGTTCTCGCGGCCCGGCGCCGTCACCGGCGTCTGCATGATCTTGAAGTCCTTGGCGCCGTCGGCATTGGTCAGGATGTAGAAGACGTCGCCGCCCTCGGTCATCGAATATTCCAGCCCCGTCTGGCGCGGGGCGACGACAACGGGCGTCGCCGTGAGGTCCTTGGTGGAGAGCAGGCGGTATTCGCTCGTCTCGTGGTCGTGGATATCGATGTAGATGAAGTCGTCGATCAGCGAGCCCCCGACGGACATGAAGAAGCCGGCATCCTTCTCCTCATAGACCAGCCGGTCGTTCTCCTGCTTGTCGCCGAGGATGTGGTGGAAGATCTTCGAGGGGCGGTGGTTCTCGTCGAGCGCGGTGTAGAAGAAGCTCCGCGCATCCGGCGCCCAGACACCGCCGCCGGCGGTGTTGGAAAGCGTATCGGCACGGTCCTCGCCGGTCGCGAGATCGCGCACCTTCAGCGTGAAATATTCCGATCCCTTGTCGTCGTAGCCCCAGATGCCGATGGAATGGTCGGTCGAATGGTCGATGCCGGCGAGGCGGAAATAGTCCTTGCCTTCGGCTTCCTTGTCGCCGTCGAGCAGGATGACGCGTTCGCCGCCGTCGCGCGGCTCGCGGAAGTAGCGCGGCTGCTCGCCGCCGGTGACATAGGCCGTGCCGTAGGCGTAGGGACCGTCCTTCACGGGCACGGAGCTGTCGTCCTCCTTGATGCGGCCGCGCATCTCGGCAAACAGCGTCTTCTGCAAGGCCTCCGTATCGGCCATCGCCGCCGTCATATAGGCGTTCTCGGCCTCCAGATGTGCGCGGATTTCCGGCTGGAGGATCGAGGGATCCTTGAACATCGCCTGCCAGTTGTCGTCGCGGAACCAGGCATAGTCGTCGGTGCGGGTGATGCCGTGGCGCGTATCCTCCTGCGGCTTCTTGGCAGCGATCGGGGCGGCGGGCAGGTTCTTGAAGACGGACACGATTTCACTCCGGTGGATCGACAGGCGGGACCAGAGAGATAGAGAGCCGCGCCCCCGGCATCAAGCAAGCTTTTGACGCCGGGGTGTTTTTGCATCAGCCCGGCAGGATGCGTTTGGCGGCCTTGCGCTTGGCGGGGCGCAGTTCGTCGGCGATGGTCTTGGCGATGATGGAGAGCGGCAGGGCGAGCATGGCGCCCGCAGCTCCCCACATCCATGTCCAGAAGATGATCGCGGTGAAGACGATGAAGGCGTTGACCTCGAGCCGCTTGCCCATCACCGCCGGCATGACGAGGTTTTCAATGGCAAGGTGCACGAGGAAGAACAGGAAGGCCGGCATCAGCCCCATGATGATCGTGTCGTGGGTGAGAAGGCCCGCCGAGGCAAGCGCGATCGTCATCAGCGTCACGCCGAGGAAGGGCACGAAGCTGGATATGAACGCAAACAGGCCCCACAGCACCGGCATGCCGAGCCCGCCGAACCAGGCGATGAGGCCGGTGATCACGCCGAGCGAGCCGTAGACCAGCGCCGCCGTCGCGAAATAGTAGCCGAGCGCGGAATCGATGGCGTTCATGATGCGGATCGTCGTCAGCCGCTGGCTGCGGCGCGGAAACGTCATGATGAGCATCTGGCGCAGTTTGAGCCGTGCGGAGAGGAACAGCACGAGCGCGGCGAAGAAGATCATGCCCTGCAACAGTGCGGGCGTGAGGCTGGACGACAGGATGCTCAGCACGCTGCCGGTGTTTTCCAGCACCTTCTCCATCGACATCTGCCCGGTCTCGAAGGCGGCCGGATTGACGTTGAGCCAGCCGAAACGGGAAAAGAGCGGCGTGATGCGGTCATAGGCATCGCGCACCAGATCCGGGGCGTTGGCAGCGAGCTCTGTGATCGGCTCGGCCAGCGCGCCGGCGATGAGGAAGAGGCCAACACCGAAGGCGCTGGCCAGGAGAAGGGCAGCGGGCAGCGGGGGAATGCCCATCTTGTTCAGCTTCTCGGCGGCGACGCCGAAGATCAGCCCGATGACGACGGCCAGCGACAGCGGAATGAGGATGGGCGCCATCAGATAGACGATGCCCATGGCCATGATGGCGAAGATGCCGATGATCGCCCAGGACGAGGCGGTCAGCAGCCCGTCGCGTCTTATCGAGACGTCCTCGACGTCGTCTTCGTTTTCGAGGCTGCTCGCCAGCAGGCGGCGTTCGGCTGGCTTTGCGGACATGTCGTGCATGGAAGGATCCCCCTGTCTGCGCCACAAACGCCGCCGGTCGGTGGAAGTTCCATAAGCAAATGCCGTTGTAACCTCTGGTGGGTTGCCGGCCGTCGTCAAATCGACATATTGCCGGGCAAACCCCAACGAGCCGTCGAAAACGACAAGGCGAAGAGGAGTGAGAATGGTGAACCGGCAGACCCGCGGCCTTCGACTTGCCCTGTGCGTGCTTGCGCTGCTGCCCGTCGGCCTGTCGCCCGCCATGGCGCTGGATGCCCGGGTGCGCGGAGAGTTGCAGAAGCTCGATCCGGAAGAACGGCTCGAGCAGCGGTGCGACATGGAAGCGATGGACAAGATCAGCGGCGCCAGGGAAGGCTACCGTCCCGACAAGGTCATCGCCTACGCGTTCGGCGATCCCAAGGTCGATGGCACGACGCTGAAGACGAAGGGTGCGGTGTTCCGCAGCAAGGGCGAATGGTACCGCCTGTCCTACAAGTGCGAGACCAGCGCCGACCGCCTGGAGATCAACGCCTTCAAATACACGATCGGCGAGCCCGTGCCGCACGATCAATGGGCCGCGCATTACCTTTACGACTGATCGGGACCTTTACGACTGATCGGGCCGGCGCGGGAAGCGGGCGCGCGACGCACCGGCTTCCCGCGCCGCTTTCCTAGGCCGAAAGCTTCAGCCCGATGCCCCAGGGATCGACGAGCGAGACGGTGTCGCCGGATCGGGTGGTCGGGATGGCCAGTTCGTCCAGCTTCGCCACGGCCGCGTCGAGCTTGGCCTTGTCGTTGAAGCGCAGCGTATAGTCCGAAAGGCCGGTCATGCCGTCCTGCCGCTTCGGCCGGCCGCGCGAGTTCCACACATTGGCCGCCACATGGTGGTGGTACTTGCCCGTCGAAAAGAAGCTCGCGCCCGGATAGGTCGCCATGATGTCGAGGCCGAGAACGTCGCGGAAGAACGCGTCGGCTTCCGGGATATCCGAGACCTGCAGGTGGATATGGCCGATGACCGTGCCGTTTTCCTGGCCCGTCCAGCCGTCCTTCGGGGCCTCGTCGTAGAGCGCCTGGAGGTCGAGCCGGTTCGTCGCCATCTTCACCCCGCCGTCGGGAACATAGGTCCATTCCGAGCGGTCGCGGTCGCGATAGATCTCGATGCCGTTGCCCTCGGGGTCGTCGAGATAGATCGCCTCGCTGACGAGATGGTCGGATGCACCGGTGAGCGGCACGTTGTTGTGGGCGGCATGCGCCAGCCAGCGGCCGAGCTCCTTGCGGTTCGGCACGAGGAAGGCCGTGTGGAACAGGCCGGGTGCGGTGCGCGGCGCGCGGGCGGCGTTGCTGCCGGTGGTCAGCGTCAGCAGCGGGCGGCCGCCCACGCCGAGCGTTTCGCCTGATGCGGACGTGTCCAGCACCGACAGGCCCATGGCCTTCTGGTAGAAGGACGAGACCATCGGCAGGTCGATGACGTTGAGATGCGAATGGTCGACGAAGGCCGGCATATCGACGGCATGGTCGGTCGTGGCTGTCATGGATGCGGTCTCCGCGTGAAGGGGGAGGGCGGCTGCGCCAGCGATGCCCGCGGCGGCTGCGCCGAGAAAGGTTCGTCTGTCGAGAGCCGTCATGATGATGTCCCTGTTTCGGTTTCCCTCGGAAACCGTTCTGTCGGGCTGAATATGGCTGGCCGGCATCGTTCACGAAAGATGGTGTTTCGGCGATTTACTGTCAACGCAGCGTTGACGATATGCGTACACGGCTTGACGAACCGGCCAGCGTTTCAGCCGGCAATGATTGTTGATCCCGCCTCGGCGCTCTCTCCCTTGCCTCCGCGCTGCAAAGATACCACCATAGAAGGGAGTATCATCGCAGGCAGGGCATCGTGGAAATCAAGGGCGTCAAGTGGAACTATGATCGGTACGAGGTGATCGCCGACGGTGTCGTGCACGGCATCGGCGTCGTCTTCGCGCTGATCGGGGTGACGGCGCTGATCTTCTATGCGACCGTCTGGGCCAGCAGCGGCCAGCTTGTCGCCGCCTGGGTCTATGGCGTGGGGCTGGTGCTCTCGCTCGGCATTTCCTTCGCCTACAATATCTGGCCGGTCTCGACGGTGAAGTGGCATCTGCGCCGCTTCGACCATTCCGCGATCTTCATCCTCATCGCCGCGACCTACACGCCCTTTCTTCAGCGCGGCATCGACGATCCGTTCCTGGCGTCCATGCTCGTCGGCATCTGGGTGATGGCGGCGGCGGGCGTGGCGCTGAAGTTTTTCTTCCCCGGCCGCTACGACCGGCTGGCGATCCTCATCTATCTCGCCATGGGCTGGAGCGGCGTGTTTGCCGCCGGGCCGCTGACCATGCACCTTTCCACCGCCACGCTGGCGCTGATCGTCGTCGGCGGTGTGCTCTATTCGGTCGGCGTCATCTTCCATGTCTGGGAAAAGCTGCGCTTCCAGAATGCCATCTGGCACGGCTTCGTCGTGGCCGCCGCCGCCGTGCATTATTCGGCCGTCCTGACGAGCGTCGTCGCCGGCGTCTGACCCCGCCGCCTACTGCGCGGCGGGTGCCGCGCCCTGCGCGTTCGTGCAGCCCTGCGCCGGCCGCAGCGATTTCACCAGCCGGCCGACCAGCGGCGAAATCTCCGCCTTCATCGTATCAGGATATTCCAGCACGAAGGAGGCGGCGGCACCCTCGCACAGCGCGATCGCCCGGTGATAGAGGATCGACGTGCCGCGCGTGCCCGAAAGGCTGGCCCAGCCGGCCGTCTGCCGGTCGTAACTGAGATCCCAGCCCTCGCGCGCATAGGTCGCGCGCCGTTCCGCCACGTCGTCCTTGAAATCGCCCTCGGCCAATGTGTGGCCCCAGACGGCAAGCCTCGCCTCGCCATTCGCATAGCTGCGCCCATCGCCGTTGTCGGCTTCGCGCACCAGGGCAAAGCCCGGCGGTATCTCCACCGCAAAGCCGAAACGGGCATTGGCATAGGGCGTCCAGTCTGCGGCAAGCGCGGCAAGTGGCAGACAAAAAACACCGATCAGGACAAGAAGCAGGCGCACGTTGTAAGATCTCCGGTCATCAACAGGCAGGGAACGGATGGATCAGGCCATTTCTTCGGGCTGGACAGCTTTCCCGCTCCTCCTGTAATCCATTTTCGAAAGCCGGGGGAACCATGGACATTACGATACGCGACGCCACGGAAGGTGACCTTCCGGGCATCATGGACATTTACAACGACGCAGTTGTCAACACGACGGCGATCTGGAACGAGGCCGTCGTCGATCTCGACAACCGCAAGGCCTGGTTTGCCGCGCGCCGGGAACGGGGTTTCCCGGTCCTGGTGGCGCTGCGCGGAAAACAAGTGATCGGCTACGCCTCCTACGGCGACTGGCGCGCCTTCGACGGCTACCGCCACACGGTCGAGCATTCCATCTATGTGCGCAGCGATACGCGCGGTACAGGAACCGGCGGAAAGCTGATGAAGGCGCTGATCGACCGGGCGAGCTTCAACGGCGTCCACGTCATGATCGCCGGCATCGAGGCGGAAAACACCGCCTCGATCAAGCTGCATGAAAAGTTCGGCTTCCGCACCGTCGGCCGCTTCAGCGAGGTGGGCATCAAGTTCGGCCGTTGGCTGGACCTGACCTGCATGGAGCTGAAGGTGCCGAAGCGATAAGCCGTCAGTCCGGATCGAAGCTGAGCGCCACGCCGTTCATGCAGTAGCGCAGGCCGGTCGGGGGAGGGCCATCCGGGAACACATGGCCGAGATGGGCGTCGCAATCCGAACAGCGGATTTCCGTGCGCGTCATGCCGTAAGAATAATCGGCATGATCGGTGACGGCGCCGGGCTCGATCGGCTCATAGAAGCTCGGCCAGCCCGTGCCGGAATTGTATTTCGCCTCCGACCGGTAGAGCGGCCTGTTGCAGCAGATGCAGCGATAGGTGCCCCTCTTCGACAGGTCGAAATCGGGGCTCGAGAAGGCGCGTTCCGTGCCGTGCTCGCGGGTGATGCGGAACTGCTCGGGCGTCAGGATCTGGCGCCATTCGTCCTTGGTCTTGTTGACCTTCAGTGTCGTCGTCTCGCTCATGGGAACCTCCAGTTGCTCCATAGATAGGACGCCAATTGTGGCAAGACAATCGGCCCCTCGGAACATGCCCGACGTTCCGCCGCCCCTCCCGCCCGTCGTCATATTGTCGTGAGCAAAGGCCCGGTCGTGCCGATCGAGGGTGGTCATTTTCGCACGGGCATCCTAGAAACGGCCCCGGAGCGATCGAAGAGGGCGGGCGAAGCCCGCATAGGAGGGAGAGGGGATGTCGGGCACCATGGGCTTGACCTTGCTGGCCTTTTGCCTGCCTTTTGCCGGCGCGCTCGTCGCACCCTTCCTCACGCGCCTGCTCGGGCACAATGCGGCTTGGCCGCTGGCGCTCATTCCCCTTGCGATCTTCCTGCATTTTCTGGGTTTCAACGCCGCCGTGGCGGACGGCCGTATCGTGACCGGCGGCTACATGTGGGTTCCGTCCTACAATGTCAGCTTTTCCTGGCTGATCGACGGCCTGTCGCTGACCTTCCTGCTGCTGATTTCCGGCATCGGCACGCTGATCCTGCTTTACGCCGGCGGTTACCTGAAGGGGCACCCGCAGCAGGGGCGGTTCTTCTCCTTCATCCTGATGTTCATGGGCGCGATGCTCGGCCTCGTCGCCTCCGACAGTTTCCTGATGCTGTTCGTCTTCTGGGAGCTGACCTCGATCACCTCCTTCCTGCTGATCGGTTTCGACCATGCGCGGGAAGCCTCGCGCCGTGCGGCGCTGCAGGCGCTGATCGTGACGGGCGGGGGCGGGCTGTTCCTGCTGGCGGGCCTGCTGCTCCTGTGGGACGTGACCGACGTCACGCAGTTCTCGCTGCTCATGTCCTTCGGCCCGGAGGTGCGGGCAAGCCCGTTCTATCTGGCGATCCTGTTTCTCATGCTGGGCGGCGCCTTCACCAAGTCGGCACAGTTTCCGTTCCATTTCTGGCTTCCCAACGCCATGGAGGCGCCCACACCTGTCTCGGCCTACCTGCATTCGGCGACTATGGTGAAGGCCGGCGTCTACCTCCTGATGCGGCTCAATCCGGTGATGGGTGGAACGCCCGCCTGGGAGACGATCCTGCCGGCTATCGGCGGCCTCACGCTTTTGGTGGGGGCCGTGCTCGCCATCCGCCAGACGGACCTGAAGCTGATGCTCGCCTATACGACGGTGGCCTCGCTCGGCCTGCTGGTGATGCTGACCGGCTTTGGATCGGAACATGCGATTGCGGCCGCCGCGCTCTATCTCGTCGCGCATTCGCTGTTCAAGGGCGCGCTCTTCATGGTGGCCGGCCTGATCGATCACGAGGCCGGCACGCGCGATGTCACGAAGCTCGGCGGCCTGCGCCGGGCCATGCCCATAACCTTCCTCGCCGCCCTTCTCGCCGCGCTCTCCATGGGCGGGTTGCCGCCCTTCTTCGGCTTCCTCGCCAAGGAGGAAATCTACGCTGCACTGGCCGGCGGCAATGCGCGCGCCATCGCCTTCACGACAGCCGCCGTCCTCGGCAATGCGCTGATGTTTGCCGTCGCCTTCGCCGTTGCGCTGAAACCCTTCTTCGGCACTGCCGTTGCGACACCGAAACGGGCGCATGAAGGCCCGGCGCTGCTCTGGATCGGGCCGCTGCTGCTGGCAGTGAAGGGGCTCGCCATCGGCATCTTCTCGGGCCTGGCGCACGCGCTGATGACCTCGCCGCTCGCCTCGGCCATAGCGGGTACGCCGCAGACCATCGCCATCTCGGCCGTACCGCACGTGGGCATCGCGCTTTATCTCTCGCTGCTGACCATCGCCATCGGCGTCTTCGTCTTCCTGAAGCTGGATGCGGCCCGCGCGGCGGCCGACCGGCTGATCGAGGATATCGGCTGGGGCCCGGACAGGGGTTTCGACCAGGCGATGCGCGGCCTCGTGCGCATGGCGACACGGGTCACGCGCCTGACCCAGCCCGGCCTCATGGAAATCTACATGACCGCGACCTTCGTCGTGGTCGCGCTGGCGCTCCTGGTGCCGCCGGCGGTGTACGGCGAATGGCCGCGTGCGCCGGTTTGGCCCGCCGACATGCCGTTCCACGAACTGGCGGTCATGGCGCTGGCCGCGCTCGGCATCGTCGCCGTGCTGATGGCCAGCAACCGCCTGACGGCCATCGTGGCGCTCGGCATCCAGGGCTTCTGCGTCGCGATGCTCTTCCTGCTGTTCGGAGCGCCAGACCTCGCCTTCACGCAGTTCATGATCGAGACGCTCTCCGTCGTCATCCTGGCGCTTGCCATGACACGGCTGAAGCTGACGCCGCGCGACCATCGTCCGCTGCGCGAAAAGATCCCCGACGCCGTGATCGCCATCGCCTGCGGTTTCGGCTTCGCGCTCTATCTGCTGCGGGTCACGCAGGGGCGCTTCGACAGCGCGCTCACCGATTTCTTCAACCTCTATTCCAAGACGATCGCCCACGGCGCCAATGTCGTGAACGTCATCATCGTCGATTTCCGCGGAACGGATACGCTGGGCGAAATCGCCGTCGTCATGGTCACGGGGTTGGCGATCCTCTCGCTGATCCGCATCCGCAAGGGGAGACGGGCATGAACACCCTGATCTTCCGCACCGTCGCGCCCTTCCTCACCGCCCTCATGGTGCTGTTTTCGCTGTTCGTGCTCTTGCGCGGCCATAACGAGCCGGGCGGCGGCTTCATCGGCGGGCTGATCGCCGTTTCGGCGCTGGCGATCTTCGGCATCGCCAACGGCATTGCGGCCGTGCGCCGTGCGCTCTGGTTCCATCCGATGGCGATTTCGGCCTTCGGGCTGTTCATCGCCTGCCTCGCCGGGCTGATGTCGATGTTTTTCGCCGTGCCCTTCATGACCGGGCTGTGGATCACGCCTGTTATCCTCGGCGTGGAAATCCCGCTGTCGTCGGTGATGCTGTTCGATACCGGCGTCTATCTCGTCGTGGTGGGATCGATCACTTCCATTGCGCTGGCGCTCGAGGCGGGGGACGACGCATGATGGAATTTCCCTTCGCGCTGCTCGTCGGCCTGTTCTTCGCCGCCGCCGTCTATCTCATGCTGTCGAAGTTCCTTGTGCGCGTGCTGCTTGGCGTCGTGCTGCTCGGCAACGGCGTCAACCTGCTGATCTTCACCAACGGTCGCATCCTGCGTGAAGTGCCGCCGATCATCCCCGACGGCCACGACGTGCCGGCGGCGCTGACGGCCAATCCGCTGCCGCAGGCGCTGATCCTGACGGCGATCGTCATTTCCTTCTCCTTCTTCGCCTTCCTGCTCGTGCTCGTCTATCGCGCCTATCAGGATCTCGGCACCGATAACGGCAACGAGATGCGTGCCTCCGAGCCGGAGAACGACCCCCTTCCGCCGACCGGCTACTGACAGGAACCGACCCGCCAATGGCCGCAAGCCCCGCCGATCTTTCCGCAGCCCTCCTGATGACGCCGGTCCCGGCCGCCGACTGGCTGGTCGTGCTGCCGCCCGCCTGGTGCATCCTTGCCGGCGCGGTTCTCCTGATGCTGCGTAAGTCGCTGCACCTGCAGGCCTGGCTCGCCGTGCCGGCGCTTGCCATCCTCGTCGTGCTCGACGCGTTGCTGCTGCGCCACATCCTGGCCAACGGCCCGGTGACCATGGTGATGGGCCGCTGGCTGCCGCCGTTCGGCATCGCCTTCACCGCCGACCTGACGGGCGTGCTCTTCGCGCTTGCCGGCGCCGTGGTGGCGCTGGCGGGCGCGGTCTATGCGCTTGCCGATATCGACGGCAGCGGGCGGCGCTACGGCTTCTACCCGTTCCTGCTGCTGCTGATGGCCGGCGTCTCCGGCGCCTTCCTGACCGGCGACATCTTCAACCTCTATGTCTGGTTCGAGGTGCTGCTGATCGCGTCCTTCGGCCTGATCACGCTGGGTTCGGAGCCGCGCCAGATCGACGGCGCGATCAAATACGCCTTCCTCAACCTGATTGCCACGACGCTCTTCCTCGTCACGACGGGTTATCTCTACGGCATCTTCGGCACGCTCAACATGGCCGACATCGCCACGAAGGCGGCGGCCGGGCGCGACAGCCTGCCGCTGATGACGCTCGCTACCCTCTATCTGCTCGCCTTCGGCATGAAGGCCGCGGCCTTCCCGGTGAACTTCTGGCTGCCGGCCTCCTACCATACGCCGCGCATCGTCGTGGCCGCGCTCTTTGCGGGCCTGCTCACCAAGGTCGGCATCTATGCGCTGCTGCGCACGCTCATCATGCTGTTTTCCGTCGAGCGCGAGGAACTGAGCTTCGTCATCGCACTTGCCGGCACCGCCACGATGATCGTCGGCGCGCTCGGTGCGCTCGGCAACAGCGATATCCGCCGGGTGCTCGGCTATGTCGTCATATCCGGCATCGGCATCATGCTCGCCGGCCTGTCGCTCGGCAGTCCGGGCGGTGTGGGCGGCGCGATCTTCTATGCGCTGCATTCCATGGTGGTGATGACGGCGCTCTACATGGCCGCGGGGCTGGTGGGCCGGCTGGCCGGCAGCTTCGACCTCAACCGCCTCGGCGGGCTCTACGGTCGCTCGGCGTTGTTTTCCACGCTGTCGCTCGTGCTGTTCTTCGCCGCATCGGGCCTGCCGCCCTTTTCCGGCTTCTGGCCCAAGGTCATGGTCGCCAAGGCGGCGCTGGATATCGGCGCCTGGTGGCTTGTGGCGGCGGTTTTCCTCACCGGCTTCCTCGTCACCATCGCGCTCGGCCGCGTCTTCGCGCTCGCCTATTGGCGGCCCGCGCCGGAACCGCTGCCGGCCGCGGCCATTCCCGCAAGCCTGCTGCTGCCGCTGGCCGCCCTGACGGCGCTGACGGTAGCCTTCGGCCTGTTTCCCCAGGTCCTGCTGTCGACCATCCAGGCGGCCGCGCAGGGGCTGTCCGATCCGAGCGCCTATATCGGCTCGGTCTTTCCGGGAGGGACCTGACATGCGGCCCGCCGTCACCGTCGCGCTCTTCGCGCTTGTCTGGCTTGCCGTTTCCGGCAGCTTCACCATTCCCAACCTTCTGCTGGGTCTTGCCGCCGGCGCGCTGTCGCTCTGGCTCATCCGCGGCCATGTCCGGCCCGACGGCCGGCGCTTTCGGCCGCTGAAGCTGCTGTCGCTCGCCGTTCTGTTCATCAAGGAACTGGCGCTGTCGGCCTGGAAGGTCGCGGTGCTGGTGGCGAGCCCGAAAATGGCGCTGAAGCCGGGCATCTTCGCCTTCCCGCTGACGGTCGACCGGGATTTCGAGATCACGCTGCTCGCCAACCTCATCACGCTGACGCCGGGCACGCTCTCCGTCGATGTCTCCGAGGATCGCAAGGTGCTGTACGTGCATGCGCTCGACTGCTCCGACCCCGCCGGCGCGCGGCGCGATATCGCCAACGGCTTTGAGAGAAAGATCATGGAGGCTTTCCGCTGATGGGCGCTGAAACGATCCTCTCCGCCGCCTCGACGCTCGCGCTCGCGCTGATGTGCGTGGCCTTCTTCCTGACCGCATGGCGCGTCATCCGCGGCCCCACCCTGCCGGACCGCATCGTCGCGCTCGATATGCTGGTGGGCATCGCCATCGGCTTCATCGCCGTCATCGCAATCCGTACGGGCTTCAATCTCTATATCGACATCGCCATCGCGCTCGGGCTGGTCGGCTTTCTCGCCACCGTCGCCTTCGCACGATTCGTGCTGAGCCATGGCATGGCGGACGAAGGGGAAGAGCCGGCAGCCTCACCGGCAAGGCCGGCGCGCGGCAGGGGCTGGCGCAAGGGGAGGGCGCGCTGATGCTCGATATCGTCCTCGCCCTCATTGTCGCCGCCATGCTCGTTTCCGGCGGCATCTTCGTCTTCCTGGCGGCGCTCGGCATCGTGCGCCTGCCCGATGTCTATACCCGCATGCACGCGGCCTCCAAGGCCGGGACGGTGGGCTCCGGCCTCATGCTGTTTGCGGCGGGCATCCACGCGCTCGATATCGCGATCTTCATGCGGGCCTTCGCCGGCTTCGTGTTCTTCGTGCTGACGGCGCCGGTGGCGGCCCACCTGCTCGCCCGGGCCGCGCACAAGGCCGGATATCGCCTCGCCAGGGTATCGGCGGTGGACGAGATGCGCGATGCGGAACAGCGGGACGCCAAGAAACGCTGACATTGCTTTCAATAGTATATTCTAAAACTTGGAATAGTTCTCACATTCTTGTGCACGCGGAGACTTGCGAAAATCTATCGCTTTGCGATTGCAAGATAATGCTGGACATTGAATTGTGGAATGATATTTCAGATGAAGTAAAGCTGATGCGCTGATTTAATTCATGCCCATTTTTCCTGCTTAGGTTGTGCGTCTTCGTAATCTAGCTCGCCCGCTATAGGTTTCGTCGAGATCGCCGTGCAGAAGCGGATTGTGCGCTGGAGGGAATTATATTGGCGTAAAATTCTGGTGTTTTGGCTGACGCGCCCGCAAATCGGCGTAGTTTCGCGGCCCACTCACCGGGAACGAGGCTTTGTTCACAAATTGAAGTGTAGGCGGATGGAAAGAGACTATCGGCTTGCGCGCGTGCGACAGGAGAAAGACATGACTGATAATACCCTTGCTTCCGGCTCCACTCTGCTCGTTGAACTGACCGCCGACATCGTGGCCGCCTATGTCGGCAACCACGTCGTGCCGGTTTCCGAACTGTCGGGCCTGATCGCCGATGTGCATTCCGCGCTGAACAACACGACGCAGCCTGCCGCTGCCGTCGAGGCGCCGGTTGTCGCCGAAAAGCCGAAGCCGCCGGTCCCGGTGAAGAAGTCCGTGCAGAACGACTACATCATCTGCCTGGAAGACGGCCAGAAGTTCAAGTCGCTCAAGCGCCACCTGATGACCCACCACGGCATGACGCCGGAGGAATACCGCGAGAAGTGGGACCTGCCGGCCGATTATCCGATGGTCGCACCCGCCTATGCGGAAGCCCGTTCGCGCCTCGCCAAGGAAATGGGCCTCGGCCAGCGCCGCAAGGGCAAGTAAGCGCCGCATCGTCGTCGCAGGGATCGAAAGGCCGGCATCTCCAAGGACGCCGGCCTTTTTCATGCCCCAAAGGGAAGGGTTAATAAGGAATAAAAGCCTATATGCGGGGATGAATTTCAAAAAAATGTTAAGTTTTTCAAGGAAAGGTTGCGTTAAAGCGCTTCATTCATCCCCGTTCGCGCTCTAGGGTGTATGAATAAATTCCTATCAACGGAGTGGCTCTTCATGCATCAGTTTCTTGTCCAGCACGCCCGCCCGCCCTGCCGGCCCGTTTCCGCCGAGGCCGCGCCGGAAACCAAGAGCGCCGGACGGCTGGGCCGCCCCGCGCCGGGCCGGGCCATGGATGGTCCGGACGGGCCCATCGTGCCGCCCGACATCGCCTGCCGAATCGTCCGCCACCTCGTGCTGGAAATGACGGCGCTGGCGAGCGACCGCCCGCTGTGGCGCCGCGACGGACGCCGTTCGACCAGCCATGTGCGCCAGGTCGCCATGTATATATGCCATGTCGTGCTGAGCCTGCCGCTTGCGGAGATCGGCGCGGCCTTCGGCCGCGACCGCACCACGGTCGGCCACGCCTGCCACAGGGTGGAGGATCGCCGCGACGAAGCCTCCTTCGACGCCTTCGTCGCGTCGATCGAACGCGCCGTGCTCGCCGTCTTCGGTCCGTCGGGGATCGGCAGCCATGCGTGAGGCGGTAAACGGGAAGGACGATGCGGCGCTCGCAAGGCTCCTGCGGTTCGTGCTCGCCGCAAGGGTGGCGACGCTCGGTGATGACGACAGCCTGACCGACAGGGACGGGCGCACCATGCCTGCGGCATCTGCCGTTCTCGCCCGGGCGCTGCGCGACGGCCTGCTCCGGCAGGAAGCGAGCCGGCTTGAGGCGACGCCCGAGGCGAGGGCCTATCTGAAGCGGCGGCTCGCCACCGCCGAAACGTCTTTCGCCGGCCAGCACCGCGACCTCGCGGGTGTGACGGTGGTGCAGGACGGTGCGCGTGCGATGGCGGTGATGAACCGGCTGGAATCGCCGTTGTCAGGCATCGCCCGGCTGAAGGAGAAATCCGGCGAGGCCTATCTGCCGGAAATCGCGATTGCCGCCGGCGAGCGCCTGCATGCGGATTTCACCCGCGGCGGCTTGCAGCCACGCATGACCATGTCCTGGGAACCGCGCATCGCCAGCCGCCAGAAGGGCGAGGCGGGTGCGGCCCGCGAGCTCAGCGACACGGCGCTGGCGGCACGCCTTCGCGTTGCCCGTGCCGTGGAGGCCATCGGCCCGGAACTGTCGGGCGTGGCGCTGGATGTCTGCTGCTTCATGAAGGGGCTGGAAACGGTGGAGCGCGAACGGCAATGGCCGGCGCGCTCCGCCAAGCTGATGCTGCGCGCCGCCCTCATGGCGCTCGCCCGCCACTACGCCCCGCCGCCGCCCGCCGGAGGGCCGCGTACGCATCGATGGGGTGCGGAGGGCTATCGGCCGGAACTGGGGCGGTGAGTGTGGGATGAGGGCCTTGCGGCGGCGAACGCTTACGCCGCGGCCTTCATCGCCGCTTCCTCGCGGATGCGCTTGACCATGGAGCGCAGGCCGTTGGCGCGCTGGGAGGACAGGTGTTCGACGAGGCCGATCTCGTTGAACGTGTCGATGGCGTCGAGTGCGGCGATCTCGGAGGCCCGCTTGCCGGAATAGATGGCGAGCACGATGGCGACGAGGCCGCGCACGATATGCGCATCCGAATCGCCCTCGAAGGTCATGACAGGATCGGCGCCGCCGGCGCTGTGGCTGACGAGCCAGACCTGGCTGGCGCAGCCCTGCACCTTGTTGGCCGCCGTGCGCTTGTCCTCCGCCAGATCCGGCAGCGCCTTGCCGAGCTCGATGACATAGCGGTAGCGGTCCTCCCACTCGTCGAGAAAGGCGAAGTCGTCGATGATCTGCGTAAGCTCTGCCATGGTCCGTCCATTCCGCTGTTCGCCTTCATATAGGCGAGCGCACGGGCGATTTGAACCGAAAACCGCCTGTTCGAGGCGCATGAAAAAGAAACGCCGCAGGGAACGGGTCCGTGCGGCGGTTGCAATGCAACGAGTCAGGCAGGCAGTAAAAGGGGAAAGAGGCTCAGCTCTTGCGATCGGGACGACGGGTCGGGATGGCGACGGTGCCGGTGATGACCTCGTCCTCGGCATTGATGGTGGCAACGGCCGGAAGCGGCTGGTTCAGCGCTTCCTTCTTCGAATGGGCGGTCTGGGTGGCCTCGTCTTCGGCGAACTGCGTGTCGAGGAACTGGTAGGCGATGCGCGCACCCTCGCGGGCCCGGTGGCCGAGCGCAACGAAGGTTTCGCTGCCCTTCTCGCAGACATCGGGTTTTTCCAGGCACAGCGCCGTCAGGTAGTGAACGGCTTCTGTGGCGGCGGTGAAGGTGTCGCCGATCTGCACGGTCGGGCCGTTTTCCAGCTTTGACGCCGATTCAGGGCTCAGGAACGGGAGCAGGACCAGAACCAGTGAGAACCAGAACGTTCCCTTGATCAGAAACCACATCGCTTGCCATCCTCGTTAGGGCCTCGGCTCTTTGCGGCCTTCGGCTTGATTGGTCCTTGGCGAACCGTTGATGCGAGAATAGGGCCCGGAAGGAAATTCCCCTTTGCAAGAATCATTCGGGTTTTGCCCAGTTTTGATTAAAATTCGAACGAATCCGACCTTCCCGGGCATTTGAGGCAGATTTTAGCATTCCCCGTTAAGGATGATGGCGTCGTCCACAGCCGCGAGCCCCCGGAATGCCTGAGGGCACCATGGGGCGGCTTTGCCCCAGAAGTTAATATGAACAGAAAAATGCCGCAAAATGAGGCGCTTACGCCCCGTTAACCACACCGGACGAATGGCCGTTGGATTGCCCCGAAATGGGATTTTTCGGCCTTTTTCGCCCCCTTCCGGGCCCCCGCGTTTATTGTTTCCTTAAGTCGCCGGTGCGATTTTGGGCTCACATAAAAAGTACATAAACGGCAGGGTTTTGCGTTGCGCCACATGAACAACATCGCTGACAGAATGGCCGCCCGTCTGGGCGCCGTTGCCGGCGTTGCTGGTGCCGATACGCGCCCCTCTGCCGCGTTGCGCGCGACCACGCTTGCTCTTCTCGCCGCCGTGCCCGGACTGCCGCTGGTGCTGTCCGCCGTCATGCCCGCCTCCGCGGCCCTTCCGGCCGGCGTGGCGCTTGCCGGCGCCGGCGCGCTGCTGGCGACGGCGGCAAACGCCGTGCGCAAGCCCGCGCCCGCACCCGTGCGCAGCTTCTCCGAAGAACTGGCGGTCACTGCGCCGGAAGCCGTCTCGCCCTACGATCTCTTCGCCGGCCTGGTGACGCTGCACGATGCGCGCGGTTTCGTGACCGCCGTGCATGGCCGCGACAAGGCCGATGTGCTTTCCTGGATGCGTGACCCCACCGGCCGCGGCTATCTCGACCAGATCCATGTGTCCGACCGGATCGGCTTCCTCGCCGCGATCGACCGCCTGCGCCAAGGCGCCACGCGCGAGACCGTGGACATCCGCATCGACCGGCCGAGCCTTGGCGCCGATGCCGAGCAGTTCATGCATATGCGCGTGGAAATGACGGCGCTTGCCGGCCCTGACGGCGCGCTGATGGCCGTCGTTGCCCAGTCGCACGACATTTCCGCCGAAGCCCGGCTGAAGGGCGAGAACGTGCGCCGCGCTGCCGACGCCGAATCGGCCAACGACGCCAAGACCCGCTTCCTTGCGGCCGTCAGCCATGAGCTGCGCACGCCGCTCAACGCCATTCTCGGCTTCTCCGACGTGCTGTCGGGCGAATATTTCGGTAAGCTGGAAAACGATCGTCAACGCGAATATGTCGCGCTCATCCACCAGTCGGGTTCGCACCTGCTGTCGGTGGTCAACACCATGCTGGATGTCTCCAAGATCGAGGCGGGCCGCTACGAGCTTCTGACGGAGCCGTTCATCGTCGCCGACAGCGTGAAGGCCTGCGAGCAGATGCTCGGCCTCCAGGCGCGCGACAAGGGGCTCCAACTGACGAGCCGCGTGCCGCGCGCCGTTGGCGAGGCCGTGGCCGATCAGCGGGCGATCCAGCAGATCCTGATCAATCTCGTCGGCAACGCCATCAAGTTCACCGACCGCGGCGGCATCGTCACCATCGATGCGGCGCGCGAGGGCAAGGACCTGCTGCTCATCGTCAGCGACACCGGCATCGGCATTCCCGCCGACAAGCTGGCGCTGATCGGCCAACCCTTCATGCAGGTCGAGAACGAATATACGCGCAAATACGAAGGCACCGGGCTCGGCCTGTCGCTGGTCAAGGGGCTCGTCGCCCTGCATGGCGGCAGCCTGACGATCCAGAGCCAGCCGGGCGAAGGCACCGTCATCACCGTTCGCATCGCCGCGGATGGTTCGGGCGTCGTGAGCGACGCGAACGGCCGGGCGGCGTCGTCCACCGTCGATTTCCCGCCCCGCCTTGCGAGCGACAAAGAGACCGTTTACGAGCCGTCGAACGATGGCAAGGACACGCAAGATGAACGCGCACGTCAGAAGACAGCCTGAGCGGGGGCCGAAGGGCCAGGCCCGCAAGGGCCGGTCCGGCGGACGCAACCAGCCGCAGCGCCGGCCGAATGTCGCGATCACCGCGCTTTCGGCGCTGGGCGGCCTTGTCGCGCGCTATCCCGGCACTGTCGGTGGCACCGCCGCCTTCGTCGTCGTCTTCTCCTTCGTGGCGGCCAATGCGCTGTGGTATCAGCCGGGCGGCCATCCGTCGCCGTTCCTGAAAACCCGGTCCGCCGACAATTCGCTGGGCTTCACGGCCACGCAGCCGGAGCCGAAGGACGTCACCACCTTCGTCATCGAGCGCGAAGGGGAGGAGGGCGACCAGCCGGAGGTAACCGATGTCACGCCTGCCGAGCGCCCCTTCGACGAGGTCGCGGCACTGGTGGAGAAGAGCTCCGCCGAGGTGCCTGTCGCCAAGGAAGAAGCCGACCCGGTCGCTGCCGCCATCCTGCGCGCCGAAGCCGATCCGGGCGTGACCTCGGCGGTGGCCAAGCCCGTTCCGAGCGAACTCGTGATGCAGATCCAGAAGGGCCTGAGCAACATCGCCTATGCCGACATCGCCGTGGACGGGCTGATCGGCGAGAAGACGCGCACCGCCATCCGCCATTTCGAGAAGCATTACCGGCTGCCGGTCACCGGCGAGCCCAACGAGCAGGTTCTTGCCAAGCTCAAGGATATCGGCGCGCTGTAAGGGCGGATTAGACGAAAGTCTTAAGCCGACAACGCGCCGCTACGTCAGGTTGTCTTAAAGGAAGCGTTAACCCTATCCCCGGATGATTGCGCGATCATCGGGAGGATCGACGAGCCATGTCCAACGCCGCCTTGCGCGAGGAGACGCAGGTCTTCGAAGAGGAAACGCCGGCAGACGCCGCCGCGCTGCGCCGGGTCATCGGTTCGCTGGCGGGGGAGGCGTCGGACCTCGGCGTGCATCTCGTCGATATCGCCGGCTCCATTCAGGACACCGCCGCGCAATCGCGCGAGCATGCCGCCCTCTTCACCCGCCTCAACCAGTCGGCGACCGCGATTGCCGGTACCAACGGCGATATCGCCCGCGCGCTCGGCGAGACGGACGCGCTCGCCGGCAGCGCGCGCAAGGTGCTGGGCGAGCAGGCGGCGCAGCTCGACGGCTCGATTGCCGCCATCGACCACATGGTCACGGCCTCCCACGAGATCGGAACGGAAATCTCGGCCTTCGCCAGTGCGCTGGCCGATGTCGGCCGGCTGGCGGACGCCATCGGCACCATCGCGCGCCAGACGAACCTGCTTGCGCTCAACGCCGCAATCGAGGCGGCGCGCGCCGGCGATGCCGGCAAGGGCTTCGCCGTGGTTGCGGCCGAGGTGCGCACGCTGTCGCTCCAGACGTCCGAGACCACCGCATCGATCCAGAAGACCTTGCAGGCCTTGCGCGCGCGCATCGACAAGCTGGAGGCGGCGGGCGAGGAGGCGCGCGTTTCCGCCGAGGATGTGAAGACCACGGCCTCGGAGGTGCAGGGATCGTTCTCGGATGTCGAGCAGGTCATGTCGAAGATCCTCGACAGCGCCTCCTCGCTGGCCGCGACCGCCGGCGCGGTGGACCGGGAATGCAGCGAGTTCGCGCGCGCCATCGGCGCGGCCTCCACGGATATCATCCGCACCAACGAGGTCCTGCAGGGCGCGTCCGCCAAGGTGGGCGAGGTGGTGACGATTTCCGAACGCATCATCCAGGCGACGGCGCGGGCGGGCATCGATACGCCCGACAGCCCCTATATCCGCCTCGTGCAGCAGCTGGCCGAAGACGTATCCGGCCGCTTTAGCGCGGCGGTACGACAGGGCGAGATCGGCCTTGCGGCGCTGTTCGACCGCCAGTACCGGCCGATCCCCGGCACCGACCCGGTGCAGATGATGACCGCCTTCACAGACTTCACCGACCGGGTGCTGCCGGCGATCCAGGAGCCGGTGGTGTCCGGTGACGAGCGCGTCGCCTTCTGCGCGGCGGTGGACGAGAACGGCTACCTGCCCACCCACAACCGCGCCTTCTCCGCGCCGCAGCGGCCGGACGATCCGGCCTGGAACACCGCCAACTGCCGCAACCGGCGCATCTTCAACGACCGCGTCGGCCTGTCCGCCGGCCGCAACACCGAGCCCTTCCTGGTCCAGACCTATCGCCGCGACATGGGCGGTGGGCAATATGTGCTGATGAAGGACATTTCCGCCCCCATCACCGTCGACGGCCGCCACTGGGGCGGCCTGCGGCTGGCGATCCGGGTGTAGGAGGCGGGTGCCGGCAGGCGGATGAGGGGCAGCTTGCTCCGATACATCACGCCGTGTATGCCGCCGTGATGCGCGTTCGTACCGACATCTTCGTTTCCGCCCTGATGCGCCGGGTCTTCGCGCGCGGCGATTTCGCGGCCGTGGAGGTGAAGGGCGCGGAGGCGGCGGGCGCGGTCTTCGTGCGGCAGATCTTCCGCGACGGCACCGAGAGCCTGCATGCCCCGGCCCCGCAAAGCGTCTTCGACAGCGAGGAGAGCGATACGCGCCTGTTCGAGACGCGGCTGGAGCGTGTGCCGGCGGAAACGGTCGCCGAGGCGATCGGCCGTGAGCGGCGATTCGACAGCGATCTGTGGCTCGTGTCCGTCGAGACCGACGATCTCGCGGGCCTGATCGATTTCGCGGAAGACAAGCCGAAGGACGACGGCTTTTTCCGGCGCTAGGCCGGACCTGTTCCAAAGGAAACAGCGGCGCACCGGCCGCCATGGGAAAACGGGGTCACGCCGGCAGGGGCCGGCGCTTCACCCTGGAGGTCCCCATGTTCATCGTGCTGCCCGCGCTTGCGCTGCTGATTTCGGGAATGTTCGTCGTGACGATGGTTGCCGCGCTGTCGGCCGGGCGGGATGACGCAGCGGCAATTCGCGCACCGGCAAAGCGCCGGTTGTTCTGACATTCTGTCAACCGGCGGCGCGCTGCCGCCCCGCCTGAGAGGATTTGCCGTGGTTATCCAACCCCTTCGCCTGCATGTCATCGGCCATGGTAGCGGCCCTGTCATCGGCATTGGCCGCCGCCGGAAGGCTGTCGCCATTCGTGTAGCTGTCCGCCCGCTGCCAGCTTTCGATGCGTCGCACCGCCTCGGCGGCATCTAGCGCGGCAAGCAGGGTTTCGGCCCCGCCGTCGGCCAGGTGCGGGTAGATCGTCGACAGGACGTAAAGGCTGTCGGCATCCGGCACGCCAAGCGCCAGCAATGTCTCGGCAAGCTGCCGGCCCGAAACGTCGAGCAGGATGCGCTCGGACAGCCACTGGCTGGACGACAGCGCGTCGGCGAGCGTCACGGCGATCATGCCGATATCGCCGGTGCGGGCGAAACGCACGAACAGCGACTGGTGCATCTCGGTTGCGGGAAACAGGCGGATCGGCGCTTCGACCGCGGGTGTCGCGGCGCGCACGAGGGCGCGCAGCTCGTCGCGCATCTTCTCTTCGCGGTCGAGCCGCGCGGCTTCGCGCAATGCAGCGTCGCGGTCCTCGCCCGTGCGGCGGCTGGCATGGTCCTGGTGGGTGCCGACCAGCGCCTCGATAATGGCCGGCGAAAGATCGTCGCGCCGCCCGATGGCGCGCGCATGTTCGGGGCCGGCGATGCGCAGGATCTGCTTGAGCGTCGCATCGGTGAGCGTCTTGGCGCCCATGAGGAAGATCGCGGCGATGGCGATCGGCTGGCGGGCGATGAAGAGGGCGGTTTCCTCGGGGATCTGCGGGCAGCGCGACAATGCCGCCACGGCCTGGCGCCGGGCCTCATCGGAAGAAGCTATGTAGAGCGGCTGGAAAAGTTCACCGAACTGGTGCAGGTCCGATTTGGAGGGAAAGCGCAGGCTCTCGAAGCTGGAGACCGTGGCCATCAGCACGATGTCCTTCGGCCGCCCCGCCTGCGGTCTCTCCAGTTCGCGAAACCTGTCCGCCACGAAACACCTGTCATCCCGGACCGGCCGCCCCTGGCCGGTCATACCGTCATTCCCGAAAACCGAAGGAAAGGCGTCTGTCTGTTGCCGCGATGTGCATTTGGCGCAATCGTTTGAAAAACAATAGACTTTCCGAAAATCACTTTCCTGCGAACGACATCCGCCGCTCCCGCCTACTGTAGGTCCTTCATGATTAACGGACGGTAAAGGCACTGCCCTTGCCTGTGCACAATCGGGGCGGAATACATCGCAACCGGCGCCTGGCGCAAACAGCCGCAGCGCGTCTTGAGAAGGCAATTACAATCGTCCGCGATAAGCGGAAGATGCCATCATACCGGTTGGGGGCCGTCGAGCGGCTGCGCAGGAAGCTGTGACGGCATCGCCGTCCCGGAAACGCTAAAATTTACAAGGCCCTGCAAAGCTTCTATAAGAGGCCCGGCCTATTCGATAGGCCTTTCCCAAGGCAGGAACCCATGCGCAAGCCGCTCTCCGATGCGTTCATCATCCTTCTGCGGCTCGAGGGGCTGGCCGTCGCGGCGGTCATGATCGCCGCCTATTTCGAGCTTCATGACGGGTGGGGACTGCTCGCCCTTCTCATTCTGGCGCCGGACCTTTCCATGGCGGGCTACGCCTTCGGTCCCAGGGTGGGGGCCGTGAGCTACAATATCGTGCACAGCTATATCTTTGCTGCGGGCATCGCGGCACTCGGCTTCATCTGGCCGGTTCTGTTTCCCGTCGCCTGCATATGGAGCGCCCATATCGGGCTGGACCGCGCACTGGGCTATGGCTTGAAGTCCGTCACGGCCTTCAACGAAACCCATCTCGGCCCCATTGGCCGCCGCCGCTGAATGCGCCTGTCACCGCGGTAACAGCGCTCACGCTGAGATCACGCGAGTATTAATAGCCTGTTAACCAGACTGTCGTTAGTTTTGAGGACGTGGTTCGGCTCGTCTCCCGCACAGGGTGTGGTAGGCTCCGGCCATGGTGGTGGTCCCCGTACCGCCGTCAATGGGAAAGGTGCGATGTTCCGGTTTCCGGTCGGTCGCCAGACACATTCCCGTGATGGGAAAACTTCTGGTCCCGTATCGCCGTTTTCTACCCGTATGCGACAGGCTGCGACAGCAGGCTCACGTCGCATCCGGAGGACGGACCGGATGCACCGGCTCGCAAAAAACGGGCAGGGTGAGATTTGTAGAGTACTTCATCCGTCTCGATTCTTCTTTTGGAGGCGAGAATGGCAGACGTGGTACGATTGACGGATTGGATGGGACGCACGCCGAGGCGCGATGACGTCCGTCCGGCGGAACCGGCACAGGTTCTTCTCTTCACGGGTGTGCGCTACGAGCGCCTTGCCCCCGTTTTGCCCGCGCCGCGCGGCAAGACGGCAAAACACGGCGGCCCCGACACGGCCCGCCGCACCTAGAGCGCGTCACGCGCCCCGGGCGGATACGTGCGCTGACGCGCGCGTTCCTAGCGGTCGGCCGTGAACGGCTCGCAGCTTGCGCCCGCCAGAAAGGCGGCGGCCTCTTCCTGACGGCTGCGGCTCGGCACGAATGTCCGCAGCACCGCATAGCCTTCCTCTCCCCGCATTTCGACAAGGATCGACTGTTCCAGCTCCTGCGGCACCGCCTTGCGGATCGCGATCAGCTGGACGGGTGTCGCGACCAGCGTATCGAGCGCGCCGCCGACGGACGTGCGGTCGTTCATGCTGAACACCTCGTTGGAGGCGCTGTCATAGACGGCGAGCGACCAGAATGGCACGTCGCCTTCCGCGAAGAGACGCACGGGACCGTTCTCCACCGAAAACGCGCAGACCGCCGTCAGCATCGCCGGGTCGTCGTTGATCGGCAGCAGCGTCCGTCCGCCGTTGGCCAGCGGGAAGAAGCGGTTGGGCTCGTCGAAGGCCTGGACGCGCGTATAGGCGTCGCGCCCGGTGAAGCTCGGCAGCGACAGGATGATGACGATGTGCAGCAGGGCGGCGCCGACCAGCCCGATCACGATGGCGTAGAAAAAGCTACGCATCCGCGCAGTCCAGCCGGTTGATGGCGGGCATGGCGAGGTCGATCACCCCGGAACTGCCGGCGGTGGGCGTGTCGAGCAGCGTCATGACGAGGAGGAAGGGTGCACGCCCTTCCGGAATGGCCAGCCAGTTGCCCGCAGACGCCGAGGACGAGATGCGGATGGAAAAGGCGCTGTCGGCACCGCGCAGCACCGACCAGGCGTTGACGCCGGTCGGCAGGCCATTGCCGGTGCCTTCCAGCGGGTTGCCCGCGCTGTCGGCGGCATGCAGCGTCCACAGCCGCGCCGGCGGCGTCAGGCCCGTAATCTCGTAGCGGCAGTTTTCCACCAGCGTGCGCTTTTCGCTGTCGCGGGCGGCGGTGAAGGTCAGGCCCTCAGCGCTGCCCAGCAGGAGCTTGCCGTCACGCGCGCGGTGCGCCTTGGCATAGGGATCGGCATCGATCGTCTGGGCATTGGGAAAGGCCGTCCACGGTCCGAGCGCGATGGCGCCGAAGCCGACCGTCGCGCGCAGCGCGTAGATCGAGCTCAGGATGCCGAACCCGAAGGCGACGGCGAGCGCTGTGGCGATGACGAGGGGTGTGCGGAACAAGACGATCGACCGTTGGAATCAGCTGCGGGTTACTCTGTCCGGTTCGCTCTAGGCAGGTCAAGCGCATCGTCCAGCGCGGCCACGCGGCCATCCGGCTTGAGGGGCTTGGCCTCTTCGAACTGGCGGGCGACGTCCTTGAGGAGTTTCGTGACATCCGTGGACAGCGAGCGCGGGCGCACGAGGGCGGGCAGGGCGCTCTCATCGGGATTGGTCTGCGCGACCTCCGTGGCCTGCTTGCCATCCGGAAGCGGGTTTTCGATGCCGGGAATGGGACGAAGCTCGATACCCTGGTGGGCGTAATCCATCAGGCGCTTGAAGGTCATGGCGGGCAGGGAGCCGCCGGTCATGTTGTTGGTCGAGGTGTAGTCGTCGTTTCCGAACCAGACCGCAGTCGTGTAGTTGCCGGTGAAGCCGACATACCAGGCGTCGCGATAGGCTTGCGTGGTGCCCGTCTTGCCGCCCGACACGATGCCGCGGTCGAGCGCGCCGCGCCGTGCGGTGCCGCTGACGGGAATGGTGACGAAGATGCGGTTCATCGAGGACGTCGCCTGGTCGGAGAGGATCTGCCGGGCGGGCGGCTCGTCGCGGGCGAAATCGTAGAGGATATCGCCGTCGTAATTGATGATCTGGCTGATGCCGTGGCGGCGCGCCTTTTTGCCGCCGGCCGGGAAGACGGCATAGGCCGTCGCCTGGTCGAGCACCGTGACCTCGGTGGTGCCGAGCGGCATGGTCTTGTCGGTGCGCAGCGGCGTTTCGACGCCCATTTCCTTGGCGAGCGCGGCGATGCGCTTGGTGCCGAGCTTGTCCTTGGCGAGGCGGACGGGCACGGTGTTGATCGATTTCGCCATCGCCGTCATCAGCGTGACGCGGCCGGCATAGCTGCGGCCGTAATTCTGCGGCGACCAGCCGCCCCAGCTGATCGGCCCATCGACGATGGTCGTCTCGGGCGTCATGCCGGCTTCCATGGCGGCCGCATAGGTATAGGCCTTGAAGGACGAACCCGGCTGGCGCAGCGCGCGCGTGGCGCGGTTGAACTGGCTTTCGCCGTAATCGCGCCCGCCGACCATGGCGCGCACGGCCCCGCCGTTCTCCACCATGACCAGCGCGCCCTGCTTGACGCGGTAGCTGTCGCCATATTGGCGAAGGCCGCTTTCCACCGCCTCTTCGGCGGCGGCCTGCAGGCCCATGTCGATGGTGGTGCGCACGACCAGCGAATGCTGGGCGAAGGGCTTGGCGATGCGCTGGACCTCGTCGAAGGCCCAGTCGAGGAAGAAATCCGGCGCCGTCTTGTCCTTGCGGTCGATGACGGTGGCGGGATTGCGCCGCGCGGCGATCACCTGGCCCTCGGTCATCAGCCCGCCCTGAACGAGGTTGGTCAGCACCTCGTTGGCGCGGCCGCGCGCCGCCGGCAGGTTGACATGCGGCGCATAGCGCGCCGGCGCCTTGAACAGGCCCGCCAGCATGGCGGATTCGGCAAGGTTCACATCCGTGATGTTCTTGCCGAAGTAGAACTGCGCCGCCGCCGCCGCGCCGAAGGTGCCGCCGCCCATATAGGCGCGGTCGAGATAAAGCCGCAGGATTTCCTTCTTGGAGAGATTGGCCTCCAGCCAGAGCGACAGGAAGGCTTCCTTGATCTTGCGCTCCAGCGTGCGCTCGTTGGTGAGGAAGAGGTTCTTCGCCAGCTGCTGGGTGAGGGTGGAGCCGCCCTGCACGACGCCGCCGGCGCGCGCATTCTCGTTCAGCGCGCGGGCAAGGCCGAGGAAATCGATGCCGAAATGGCTGAAAAAGCGGCGGTCCTCCGTCGCGAGGACGGCCTTGATGAGGTGGTCGGGCAGCTCGTCGATCGGCACCGAATCCTCGTGGATGATGCCGCGATGGCCGATCTCGTTGCCGTAGCGATCAAGGAAGGTGACAGCGAAATCGCTCTGGGCGCGCCAGTTGCCCTTGGTTTCCTCGAAGGCGGGAAGGGCGAGCGCGAGCAGCAGCACGAAGCCCGCCGTGCCCAGGTTCATGCCTTCGCCGGCCAGCTCGAAAACCGCCTTCCTCCAGCCGCGCACATGGAAGCGGCGGAAGAAGATGGTGATCTCCTCCCAGATCTCGCCCAGGCGGAACCCAGCGTTCCAGACCGTGGAATCGATCCACGAATCCAGCCGCAGCAGGAAATGCCGCTTGCGGCGGCGGGGTCGTTCTGGGGTCGGGCTGTCGTCTTCCACGTCTCTTCCCTGGTCGGAGGCGGCCGCAGCCTGCCCGCATCCGGTTAACGTCCTGTGACCACCGGCTTATTCTCGCACGATACCAGTCTTTTCCAAGGCAAAGAATGGATTTTCCGCACGAAGGTTAGCGTACACGCCTCTTGACCTTTGCGGCCGACGGGTTCAGGGGTCGCGCATGACCAAGCCGATGACCGAAACCCCGCAGGATCTGCCGTTCTGGAAGACCAAGACGCTCGCCGAGATGAACGACGCGGAATGGGAAAGCCTGTGCGACGGCTGCGGGCTCTGTTGCCTCAACAAGCTCGAGGACTGGGAGACCGGCGAGATCGTCTGGACCTCGATCCGCTGCACGCTGCTCGACGGCGAGAGCTGTCGCTGCTCCGACTACGAGAACCGGCAGGCGACCGTGCCGGACTGTATCCGTCTGACGGTGGAAAGCGTGTCGGAAATCTCCTGGCTGCCGCCGACCTGCGGCTATCGCCTCGTGCGAGATGGCCTCGACCTCTACTGGTGGCATCCGCTGGTCTCCGGCGATCCCGACACCGTGCACCAGGCCGGCATTTCGGCACGCGGCCGCACGATCAGCGAGGACGGCATCGATATCGACGATTACGAGGATTACCTCGTGACCTGGCCGCTGGAAGTGGGCGAGAAGACGTAGCGCTGCCAGGCGCTTACGCGAAAAATCAAAATAATAGGAAAATAGTCCTAATTATATACTTGACGTACCAAGATTGGAAATGTCATGATTCCCGAGCGTGACAGGCCGGATGAAATTTACGTGGTCTCGGCTAATTCTGAGATGATTGAGGCAGGAGTTGAGGCGCTGCGAGAAGTCCTCGGATATCATGAGGATGCGAGGACGACGCTTGTGGATTATGACCAAGAAGCTGTGCGGCTGATTTATTCTCGTATGAGAGCATTAGAAGGCTGTGTGCCCGATAAAGCCGAGACGTGAGTTCAGACACCTCGTTCGCGAATTCGGTAATCAGTTTATGGCTTGCCGGGGTTTTCGAATAAAGAACATCACCTTTCCTTGCGCGCGTCATTTTATAAATCTCGTCTGTCCCGTCTGCGGTGGACACCCCAAAGGGGAAATGTATCCAGCCGTTTCGTTTAGCGGATTTGTCAACGAACTCTTTCAGGGACGACTTGATTTCTGCCCGTAGCTCCTCAGCTATCCAAGCAGTCTCATCTGCTAGGTGGCTGATTATATCTCTTTGTGTTGCCACGCTTTTGTGGAAAGAGAACGAAATGATCGCTTTGCGATAAGGCATTTCAGATAGGGCCGTATAGATCATCTCGACGCCTATTTCTGCCTGTCCCCATCGGCCTGCAAGGCGACCAAGGGCGAGAGCAAGTTTGAAATCAGTTTCTATAGGATTTGGCATGGCTGACACCAATCAAAAGCCAGATGAAAAGAAGGGTGACGACGTTCTAAAGCGGATGCTGAAGACCCCGCCTGAACCGAAAACCCCTCCCAAGCCGAAGCCTGGGAAGGATGGAGGCAAAAATGAAGAAACTGAGACTTAATGCTGTCCTTTTGGCCGCAAGGCTCTTCAGAGTGCCGATTGACCTGAACTACAGCTTTTGGGCCGATCTGAAGAACGAAGCCAGGACGTCTGGGGTCTCAACAGCGCCAAAATAGGCCATAGACATGTCACTAGGGTCGAACGCTACCAGCATGTCCTTGTGGGCATCCAATCCTGCCGATGCAGCCTTGGTAAAATTTGGCGTGTTTAGAGCGGACTCGACTAGAAAGAACGAAGTCGTTTCGTCCCAGTAGCCGTTTCCTGAATTGACCGCTTCAACGACGGACTGTCGTCGGTCGGCATAGGTCTTACCGCCAATTGTTTCGTTGGCGATGCGGAATGTTACGCAGTAGATTGACATGGAGAAGTTTCCTGTGATGTACCACAGGACGGCTTGACGACTCTTCCGGAAGGAATCAAAGTCTGAAGTGCTTTCATGCCTCGCCGTCCTTTGGCTAGGTTTGAGTAGGGATGGTGGTTGTAGTGGGCCACCATCCCGCAATCTCCAGATTCAAAATCGATTCGGCAATAGCTTCGTTCACGAATGTTCCGGTTATCCATCGGAACACTCGCTTTTCCTGCGTTTCCACAGCAGCTTTCGGGCTTTCTGCTTAAGCGTGACCGGCTTCACCAATCCGCCGATAGGTAAGGCGCTTGTCGCGAGCCATGCGAAGCAGGTCTTCAGCGCGTTCTGCATCGCTGACCTTAAGAGCAGCGCGGCGGTTATAGCGGAAATCGAACTCGGCAAGGTAACGGTGAAGATGGGCTTCGCCGCAATGCTGGTAGACGCCAACCATGCCACGCTTGAAGACAGAGAAGACCCCTTCAATCGTATTGGAGTGAACAACAACGTCGCCTTCGCGACGGGAATATTCCTTCGCGGAATGCTTAGTCGTCTTGTGTGTTTCGAATTCTTTGCCGACTACCGTATAGAGACGGCTTTCATCGGTGTAGAGGTTGCTATCGCGGGACACGTTGCGAACGAGAACTTCGCGGACAGTATCACGGGTGGCTTCATTGAGGTGGAACATGCGGGACTTGCCTCCGCGCTCCACGAGGCCAACGACGATGCGCTTGTCAGCGCCACCAGACTTGCCACCCTTTGTGGGCTTGGCGATGCGGCCACGGGCGAGCTTGCGGGGCGTCTCGCGCTTGCCGATGTAAGTTTCGTCGGCTTCGACTGTCTTGCCGCCACCGCCCAGCGGGCCAGAGGACTTAACGTCCTCCTTCATGGCCTCACGGATGCGGTGAGCCATAAACCAAGCGGTCTTGTAGGTCACGCCAAGCATACGGTGCAACTGGTGAGCGCTCATCCCCTTCTTGGAAGAGGCCATGAGGTGCGCAGCCAGAACCCACTTATTCAGGGCAATCTTGGAGCGTTCGAAGACCGTGCCAACGGTCACAGTGAAGGGATCGCGGCAAGCGTTGCACTTGTAGACGCCGGGGCGCGTGGACTTTCCGGCAAGCTTGGTGATCGTCGTGGTGTCGCAATTGCCGCAATGGGGGCAGATCGGGCCATTAGGCCAGTGGATAGCTTCAAGGTGTTCGCGGGCCTTCTCGGCGTCAGTGTAGATTTCGTTTGTAATGTCGAACATGGGCTATCTCCTTGGATTCTTATACCAAAGAGCCGCGTGGTACGTCAAGTATATAATTAGGAAAATAGTCCTTGACGGCGTGACGGTCGTTTGATAGGGTTATGGCATAGTCGGAAAGGTGCGGGCGGACGGATCGCCGGGCTTTCCGGAGGCTTGATGGCTTCGGCGGCATCTGCCCGCGGCCGGCTTCTGAGAATTTTGTTAGGCGCTCGTTCCTATGGACGGGCGCCTTTTCGTTTTCGGGTGTGCGATGGACCAGTTTTCGACGATCGATCTCGACCTGTTCGGCATTTCGGCCGACATGGCGGTCTATGACGGGCTCGGCGCGCGCCGGGCCGTTCTCGGCGGCGGCGCGGCGCCGCTGCTCGACACCAAGGCCGCCGCGCCGGGCGACCCCTTTCTCGACATGCAGGCGATGCTTCTCGAAATGACGAAGGAGCTGCGCGAGCGCTTCCAGCGGTTCCAGAGCCAGAAGGTTCTGGCCGAAGAGGATGCGGCCGCGGCCGTGGACGACGCGGCGCGCAAGGTCGCCCAGACCGACGCCAAGGCGGCCATCGAGGCCGTGTCGCTCATCGTGCGCACGCTGGAGAAGATCGACAGCCTGCAGCGCACGCTGATCAACGAGCGGGCCGAGGCGGACGCGGCCGGCGGTGATGACGAGGACGAGGCGGCGCTGATCGAAGAGTTCGAGCGGCTTGTCGACGTGCGCGTGAAGGAGCGGATGGATGCCGCCAAAAGCGAATGGATGCGCGAAATCCGGGCTGGCGGCGATGCTGCCGCGGGAATGGAAGGCGGGCCGTAAGGAACGGCGGGCCTGCCGGGCGACCGGCAAGAAAGCGGACGGAACGGTGAGGGCGGCGGCCGCGGGCTTGAGCATGATCGAGGAAAATCGTGGGCTGGCGGCCTTGCGGAATGCGGCCGATACGCTCGAAGGGGGGCTGGGGCAGCGCGGCGCGGACGGCGAGGATGACCCCTCATCCCCCTGCCGGAACCTTCCTCCCGCGGGCGGGGAGAAGGCGCGTGAAGGTCGAACGACGGGCGCGTCGCAAGCGCTCTCGGATGCCACAAAGCGGATCGTTCTCGACAATCGACGGCGGCTTGGTGGCTGGCATTTGACCGCGCGGCTGGCGCAGACGCCGCCAAAGGGCGACTGGCGGGTGTGGCTGCTGATGGGTGGTCGCGGCTCCGGCAAGACGCGGGCCGGGGCGGAGTGGGTGCAGGATATCGCGCTCAAGCAGCCCGGCATCCGTATCGCGCTGGTGGCGGAAACGCTGGGCGACGCGCGCGAAGTGATGATCGACGGCGTCTCCGGCATCTGCCGGATCGCGGGGCGCGGCAGGCCGGAATTCGAGGCCTCGCGCCGGCGGCTCGTCTGGCCGAACGGCTCGATCGGGCAGATTTTTTCGTCCGAGGATCCGGAAAGCCTGCGCGGGCCGCAGTTTCATTTCGCCTGGTGCGACGAGCTCGGCAAGTGGAAACACGCGCAGGAGACCTGGGACATGCTGCAGTTCGGCCTGCGCCTCGGCGCGGATCCGCGCGTGCTGGTGACCACGACGCCGCGGCCGGTGCCGCTGTTGCGGGCGCTTGCGGCCGATCGGGCGACAGCCGTGCAGCGCATCCGCACCGACGACAATATCGACAACCTGTCTCCCGGCTTCCTGCGCGCCATGGCTGACCGGTACGGCGGCACGCGGCTCGGCCGGCAGGAGCTGGACGGCGAGCTGATCGCCGACCGCGAGGATGCGCTGTGGAGCCGCGCGCGGCTGGAGGCGATCCGCCTTCGCAACCCCGGGCCGCTATCGCGCATCGTCGTGGCGGTCGATCCGCCGGCGACGGCGTCTGCGGCCTCGGTCTGCGGCATCGTCGTGGCGGGGCTCGACCAGACCGGGCGCGCCGTCGTGCTGGCCGACTGCTCGGTGACGGGTGCAAGCCCGGCGGGCTGGGCCGGTGCTGTGGTGCGGGCCTTCCGGCGCTTCGACGCGGACCGCGTCGTGGCGGAAGTCAACCAGGGCGGCGACATGGTGACGGCGATGCTGCGCAGCGTCGACGCCGACCTGCCGGTTTCGACGGTCCGGGCGACGCGCGGCAAGTTCCTGCGCGCCGAGCCTGTGGCCGCCCTCTACGAACAGGGCCGCGTGGCCCATGCGGCGGCCTTTGCCGAGCTGGAGGACCAGATGTGCGATTTCGGCCCGGACGGGCTTTCTTCCGGCCGCTCGCCGGACCGGCTCGATGCGCTCGTCTGGGCGCTGACGGCGCTGGTGCTCGACCGGCAGGGCGAACCGCGCGTGCGGGGGATATGACGATGGTGATCGATCGCAAGGGCTTTTTCGACGGCGTGCGCGGGCCGCTCTATGGCGGGCGGCTGGCGCGCGCGCAGGTGGCCGGCATGACGGCGCTCATCGACCGCTTCGAGGCGGGCGGCGAGACGGAAGACCGGCGTTTCCTCGCCTATATGCTGGCGACGGCGCATCACGAGACGGGCGCGCGCATGCAGCCGGTGCGCGAGACCTTCGCGGCGAGCGACGACACCGCGATCGCCCGCCTCGACCGGGCCTTTGCCGAGGGCCGCCTGCCGCAGGTCTCCGCGCCCTACTGGCGGCGCGACGCCGACGGGAGAACCTGGCTCGGGCGCGGGCTGGTCCAGATCACGCACCGGCGCAACTACGAGCGGCTGTCATCGCTGATCGGCGTCGATCTCGTGCAGCGCCCCGAGCGGGCGATGGAGATGGCGGTGTCGGTGGAAATCCTCGTCGTCGGTATGCTGCGCGGGGCCTTCACCGGCCGGCGGCTGGCCGACTGTTTCTCACCCGGCCGCGCCGACTGGATCGGCGCACGGCGCATCATCAACGGACTGGACCGCGCCGAGCGCGTGGCGGGATACGGGCGGGCGTTTTTCGCCGCGCTGGGCGGGTAGGACTTTCACTCGTGGCATGGGTCCTCGGGTCAAGCCCGAGGATGACGAAAGTAGGGAAGTGCGAGCGTCACTGCGGCGCGCCGTGTGCCGATCTGCTCAAGAAGTGGGAGAGAGAGCCTCCCCACCGTCGTCCTCGGGCTTGACCCGAGGACCCGTGCCACGGGAACCGCGCTGCGGTTATTTCTTCACATCCGATAAACCGAGGGCATCATGAAACTGCCATCCATTTTTTCCCGACGGCGCGCGGCGCCGGCGGAAACCAAGGCGTCGGGCTTCTTCACGCTGACGGCCGAGGGGCGGGCGCACTGGTCGAGCCGGTCCTATGCCTCGCTGTCGCGCGAGGGCTTCATGAAGAACCCGATCGCGCACCGGGCGGTGCGGATGATCGCGGAGGCCGCCGCTTCGGTGCCTTGGCTTGCCTATGAGGGCGAGAGCGAGCGGCCGGGTGACGCGCGTCTCGCGCTGCTGTCGCGGCCGAACGGGCGCATGGCGGGCACGGATTTCTTCGAAACGCTCTACGGGCACCTGCTGCTTGCCGGCAATGCCTTCGTCGAGGGCGTGCGGGTGGGCGAGGACCTGCGCGAACTGCACCTCCTGCGGCCCGACCGGGTGCGCATCGTCGAGGGGCGCGACGGCTGGCCGGAAGCCTATGAATACCGCACCGGCAACCATGTGCGCCGGCACCGCGCGGGCGACGGGGCGGCGGGCGAGGGGCAGGCGATCCTGCATCTGAGGCTGTTTCACCCGCTCGACGACCAGCTCGGCTTCGCGCCGCTCGAGGCCGCGTCCATGGCGCTCGATCTCTCCAATGCCGCGGCGATCTGGAACAAGGCGCTGCTCGACAATTCGGCGCGTCCCTCCGGCGCGCTCGTCTACCAGCCCAAGGAGGGCGGCAACCTTTCGCCCGACCAGTATGCGCGGCTGAAGAGCGAACTGGAGGACGGCTATTCGGGCGCGGCGCGTGCCGGGCGGCCGATGCTGCTGGAAGGCGGGCTCGACTGGAAGGCGATGGGGCTTTCGCCGCGCGAGATGGATTTCGTGGAGGCCAAGAACGGCGCGGCGCGCGACATCGCGCTCGCTTTCGGCGTGCCGCCCATGCTGATCGGCGTGCCCGGCGATGCGACCTACGCCAACTACCAGGAGGCCAACCGCGCCTTCTGGCGGCTGACGGTGCTGCCGCTGGTGAGCCGCACCGCCGCCGCCTTCGCCAACTGGTTTTCCGAGGAAGGCGAGGCCGCGCTGCGGCTGGTGCCGGACCTCGACCAGATAAGCGGCCTTGCCGCCGAGCGCTCCGAACTGTGGGCGCGCGTGGGGGCGGCCGGCTTCCTGACGGACGAGGAGAAGCGGCGGGCGGTGGGGTATTGAGGGGGCATCCTCCAAAAACGCCAGAAAAACAGAACGTTGCCCGGAGGACCGCAATCGTTTTGCCGCCATCCGGATTCAACATCTGAACGCGTTGAATCGGATTTCGAGGAAAGCGCGCCAAGGGATTCAAACGACTCAGCGTTTGCCGCGCCCGCTGCAGAGAAGCCGGCGTGTTCTCGGCCGTTTGGCCGATGCTTCTGGATTTTCATAATAATCTGAAAGGCTTAACAATGGCTGACTTCGGAAACGACGGCGGGCTGTGGACGGCTCGTCTGGTCGGGGCGTCGGCGGGTGCCGCCGTCTCGCTGATCTACCTGCTGCCCAAAAGCCGCCGCGAGGCGGCGTGCCGGTTCTTCACCGGCCTTGCCTGCGGGCTCGTCTTCGGCGGCCCGGCCGGGCTGTGGATCGCCGTCCGCCTCGGCATCGCGAGCTATCTCGGGCCGGTGGAGGTGCTGCTGACCGGATCGGCTGCGGCAAGCCTCTCGGCCTGGTGGGGCCTCGGCGTTCTGGCGCGGGCGGCGGAGCGGATGAAGCAGTGAGGGAGCGAATAGGGAATGGCGAATAGCGAATAGGGGTCGGCAGGCGATGACCGGTCCGTCCCCCAATTCGCTACTCCCTATTCGCTTTTTCCCAATCCCAAACATCGGAGCAACCCATGACAACCGACGACCTGCCGGTCTGGCGGACGAAGAAGTATGCCGATCTGACGCTGGCCGGGGTTTCCGGCGACGGGGCGTTTTCGGGCTATGCCAGCCTGTTCGGCGAGGTGGACCTGGGCAAGGACGCGATTGCGCCCGGCGCCTTCGTGCAATCGCTCGCCAAGCGCGGCGCTTCGGGCGTGCGCATGCTCTTCCAGCACGATCCGGCCGAGCCCATCGGGCGCTGGCGCACCATCCGCGAGGACGAGCGCGGGCTTTACGTCGAGGGCGTGTTGTCGCCCGGCGTGGCGCGGGCCCGCGAGGTGCTGAACCTCATGAAGTCGGGCGCGCTCGACGGCCTTTCCATCGGCTTCCAGACGGTGCGCTCCCGGACCGACCGCTCGAGCGGCGTGCGGCGCATCCTGGAGGCCGATCTCTGGGAAATCTCGATCGTCACCTTTCCCATGCTGCCTTCGGCGCGGGTGTCGAACGTGAAGAATGCGCGGTGGTTCCGCGACAAGGAAACGGAGCTCGTGCGCACCATGCGCCGGGCGGCCCGGATGATGCAACGCTAACAGGAGCACAGCACGACATGACGCAGACACCGAAGACCGCGCCGGAAATCAAGGCCGTGCCGGAAACCATGACCGCCGCCTTCGACGACTTCATGGAGGCCTTCGAATCCTTCAAGGAGACCAACGACCGAAGGCTCGGCGAGATCGAGCAGAAACTGACCGCCGACGTGGTGACCCGCGAGAAGGTGGACCGCATCAACCGCGCCATGGACGACCACAAGCGCGTGCTCGACCAATTGGCGCTGAAGAAGGCGCGGCCGGCCCTTGGCGGCAGCGGCGCCGTCAGCCTCGAAGCGGCCGAGCACAAGGCGGCGTTCTCCGCCTATATGCGCCGGGGCGACGAAAGCGCCCTGCGCGCGCTGGACGAAAAGGCCATGTCGGTCGGCTCGGCGGCCGACGGCGGCTATCTCGTGCCGCCGGAAACCGACACCGAAATCGGCCGCCGGCTTTCCGCGGCATCGCCGATCCGGGCGCTCGCCACGGTGCGCCAGGTTTCGGGCGCGGTTTTGAAGAAGCCGTTCGCCACATCGGGCATGGCCTCCGGCTGGGTGTCCGAAACGGCATCGCGGCCGCAGACCGGCACGGCGCAGCTCGCCGAACTCTCCTTCCCGACCATGGAACTCTACGCCATGCCGGCGGCGACGGCGGCCCTGCTCGACGATGCGGCGGTGGACGTTGAAAGCTGGATCGCGTCGGAGGTGGACATCGTCTTCGGCGAGCAGGAGGGGACGGCTTTCGTCTCCGGCGACGGCACCAACAAGCCGAAGGGTTTCCTCAGCTACACCAACGTCGCGGATGCCAGCTGGAGCTGGGGCAATATCGGCTATATCGCCACGGGGGCGGCCGGCGCCTTCAAGGCGAGCGGCCCGTCCGACACGCTGATCGACACGATCTATGCGCTGAAGGCGGGGCACCGGCAGAATGCCAGCTTCGTGATGAACCGCAAGACGCAAGCGGCGATCCGCAAGTTCAAGGATGCTGACGGCAACTATCTGTGGCGCCCGCCGGCAACGCCGGGCCAGGCTGCCTCGCTGATGGGCTTCGCCATCGCCGAAGCCGAGGACATGCCCGACGTGGCGGCCGACAGCTTCGCCATCGCCTTTGGCGATTTCCGTGCCGGCTATCTCGTCGTCGACCGCACGGGCGTTCGCGTGCTGCGCGATCCCTATTCGGCCAAGCCCTATGTGCTGTTCTACACGACCAAGCGCGTGCGCAATGTGTGAATTACGCACACACGCGCAAACGCTGGATTAGGCAAAAAAAACAACGGCGTATTCGAATAGGCAATTTTGGATGACTTGGAAATCTATGCTCGCCCTATTGGCTCAACGGCAATATCCCTTGAGTTGCAAACGCAACTTAAAGGAGTGAAATACATGAGACTGCGCGTTTGGGGAAAGATCAATGGAATGAAGTTCGATCAGGTCTTCGATGATGTCGCTGAATGGCGCGCTGAACGCAAATGGATCGAAAGCGTGATGCGTGTTGATGTTCATGGAATGCAAAGCCTCTCTCAGGCTATTGACACCCTACGATCTAGAGTTGATTGAAAGTCCTTCATTGTGAGGGGTTGCAAATGAAAACACGCCACATTTTGTCATTCTTGATGTTCGTCGCTGCGTCGCCCGCAAGCGCTGTCGATTTCCCATTTGCTGTGGATCTTAGCAAAGAGGCACCGAGCCAAGCGAAGAGTTCCATCATTGGAAAAGGGACCGGATTTTTAAACATTGGCATGAACTACGCTGGTGTGGTCCACAACCTGGAACGCGAAGGCTTTAAAGTTAAGTACGCAACTTCACCGACGGAGGCGGATATAGACTTAAACGGCAAGCGCGTTCATGTTGCGTCCACACGTTTCAAAAGTTCCGCAGGTGCCGTGAAAACAGACGACAACGGAAAAGAAGAAATTTCCGTAGCGTTCACATCGGAAGTCTCTCAATCGACTTTGTATTACATCAATCGGACGATGTATATGAAAGTGCCATCGAAGGTCGATGTAGTTATGGCGGGGCTCAATGAAAAATACGGTACCCCGACAATTCCAATTGGCCGGCGGTCATTTATGTACAGATATATCTGGTACTATGATGTCAATGGAAAGGTTTTGCCGAGTGAAAAGTATTGCAAAGGATTTGGCGACTCGGTGCCGAATGTGATTGGTAATACACACATATCGCAACGGATTCTCAAGACGACCCAAAACTATCTTTCACAGAACTGTGGCGGCGTTGTAGATGCAAAATTCTGGGTTGACGGCGGAAACAACGATGTTTCGAGAATCGATTTGTCGGTATATGATAACTCGATAAACACGTCCGGTCGTGAACTTGATATCGACTTCCTCAAAGCAGTCGTCGAGTATAATCCTCAACTGGTTGAAGAGGCGCAGCCGACGAAGCCGAAATTCTGAAAAATACACGCGGTAGTAAAATGGCCCACTAGGCAAATGAGGAAGTCCTAGTGGGCCTTTGCATGCGGAGTGTTTCATGCCTTTGAAGACGATGAATTTGCGTCTTCACGTCTATTTATGTGACCGCTTATTTCGGCTACCCATTCCGCTTTAGTCAGTGTCACATATACGGTATCGTCTTCCTCGATCACCCGCTTTTGCGGTCGTGAATAGCCGGATTTGATACCAACGGGTCTATCTCGTACGACGATATTTGCGATGCTCCATGGCTTCCTATTGTCGTTGCGATCAAGGTATCTTGTACCTCCTTTACCCGTCACTTTCTCAAGCCTGTCATGCGTCGCTGTGATCCACGTGAACCACTCGCCCATTTCGATGTCGAACTCCTCGCTCCTGCGATTAACTCGATAATTGCGGAGTCCGTGAAAGACCTTTTTGATGCGCTGTTCTGTTTCTTTGTCCATTTGCGTATTATGCAGCCATCGCTTTGCGTGTGTCATTAAATGACTACGGGTGAGACCGAATTTCCCACCCGCTGAGCAGCCAAACACTTTCTGTGTCGGTCCTATTTAGCGACGTGAGGAAATGCCCGTAGACGCCCGTACAGCGCTTTCCGCAAGAAGCGCACTTGTGTTGCGTGAAACTGTCAAACGGCGTTCCTGGCGCATCTGCGGGCTGCTACGACTGTATCGCTAAGTGCTGGTGCACGTGGGATTTGGTTCGCGTCTTCCAATAACCCTAATAACCCAAAATCTTTTCCCATCGGCTATGCCGCAAGAACAACGGCTCTGCCGAACTCGTCGGGGTGATAACCCCAAGAGAGCGAAAGCGACTGCTTTGTGAGATGCCGTGCGCTTTTTCTTCCCCGAAGAAAAACGAGCGGCGCTCGCTGAAGCCAGTGCTACGCACTGAGGTAATTGGGATGTTGAGAGCACTTGTTCCGTAGGAACAAGTGGACTTAATATTCTAACTACTTTAGTACGTGGCCTGTTAATATATTATAGGGGTAATATTCTAACTACCCTGTGAAATTTCCGGATTGTTCAGGATTTTCAGGTCCAGATCGGTGAATCTCGAAAAATATTGCCCTTTCAGGCCGGTTTCCATCAAAAAAGATAAATAAAAGCAACGGTAGAGGAAGCCGTAGTACGGAGGATACAATGGATAAGAAGCCTAGTCCACAGGACGTAATTTACAATGTTCGCAATCACGGCCGTCAGCCTTCAAAGCGACTACGTGAGAACCTTGAACGCATGTTTGAGGCATCCAAACAGCACCAGACAGCAAACGGTGTAAGTTGGAATCTCACATTCAACGAATATCTCGAATTGATCACTCAACGCCGTATGCAGCGTATGGAAGCCGAACTTAAGGCCGGTAAACTCAAGGAGTTTATGAAGGGCGCGAAGGGTTATGTGCTGACCACAAAGAACCGCACCGCGTACAAGGCGAAGATTTATGATCCGACGACCGTCGAGTTTGTGAACCGCAATAAGAGCCTGCGTAATCACCGCATGAACAAGGGCGACACACACTCTGAGAAGTCGAAGGAGATCATGTCGATCAAGCGCACTGGCACAACCCAGACCGAGGAAACAAAGCAGAAGATTTCCGAAGGAAACAAGGGAAAGGTTCTCACAAAGGCGACAAAGAAAGCGATTGCCGATGCACGTACTGGAACAACTCATTCCGAAGAGACAAAAGCCAAGCAACGCGCTGCAATGCAGGCTTACCATGCTGCACGACGAGCAGCGAAGGAGGCACAGAATGGGACGGAAGGTGTATAAGGTTCGCTTGGAGATTGACGAGGTCGCTGTTCAAAAGCGTAGTGATGAACTCGATCAGAAGTTCATTACATTCTGTTACGAAAACGAAATCGATATCGATGACGTGGATGATCCGATGTTTGACACGATCATGCAAAGCACCTTGAAGGCAGAAGTCGCGGACCGTTATGGCATAGATATTTCGATGGCTGTAGCGTGGTCAATCAAACAGAAAGGGTATGTGATGATCGATGGCATGGAAATCGAAAGTGGTGATCATAGCGTTTTTGCATATCCGGTTGAACCAATCCGCGATAATCTCGACGGCGATCTAATCGGTTGCTACCTGCTAGTGGATGATCCAGATGTGGCAACTATGCTCAAACTTCAGAATCAATAATTTAAAACTAGAACAAGCAGTATGAACCCGGTCCGAAATGGCCGGGTTTTTCGTTGCTCCTCGTGAATTCGAAAAGGCCGGTTTTGGGCCTATTTGGCCGCGGTTATAAGAGGTGAAGATAAATATCGGAGGCAATCAAGGAGGAAGACATGCAGGAAAATCAGAAACTAATCGACGCTCTCAATGACGCGCATAATGCACTGGAACGCGCAATCAATATGCTGCGCAATCAAGTGGCGCAGAATAGAAAGTAGTTAAATCAGGAGTATTTGAAATGAGCATTTTGAACGAAGACATTTTCACAAATTACAAGGTCGAGACGATCACGGTGAGCCGCAGCGTAAGCGTCCCAACACGTTTGGACCCACTGGCGGAACTCATGCATGATCATGTTGAGGTCGATTACAAAGCCCGTTACGCCCGCTCGACAGTTGCGTTTATGGATTTCTCGAAAGGTGATCGTCGTTGGATCGATCACCTAATTGAGGAACTTACCAAGATCGGTGATGTCTATCGAGAAGACAAGATTATCATGTTGGGCTGGTCCACTGCAAAGCCACGCAACGGCAAGCAGCAGACGTGGCAGAAGTTCGTTGACGAACTCTATGCGGATAAGACCCTAACGCGTCAGGATTACAGCGAAGCGCAACTGAAGCACTTGCCGGTTCTCATACGGGAACTCAGCAAGGGCAAGCGACTAGCAGGCTGTCACGAATTGGGCCTACGCGAGGTTACTAGCCGCGGGATGCTCTAAATCTCAGTCGTCTGCGACGAATTAACCAGAGCGAGTAACGCTCTGGTTTCGTCTCCGGTGGATGAACGCGGCGATATAAGCATGGGCTTCTTCGTGCCTCGTTGGTTCCAAGGCGGGTTGAATAGAAGTATCAGGCCGGCTTCTACTCCGAGCAGCATTCCGACGGGCAGGCCGTCGATTAGTGCCACGGTGGTGTAGATGTTTAGCAGGTAGACGTCGATGAGGTCGGTACTTAACGTGCTCCGAAACTCACGGTGGACAAGACGAATTTTCCGATCATCGTGAAAAGCGCGCCTGTAGGATCGAAAGCGGCTCTTTGGCCTGTCCGCTGACCCTACATACATAACCCGTTCTTTGTGAACGAACGCGTACACGCTGTCGCGGTTTGCATAACTCTCGGCTTCCTCAAGATGACAAAGGGCATCAGTGACTTTGAACGTTCCGATACGGGTGAAGCCAAAGGATCGTAAGTGGTCGAGTTGAGACATTAGAAGCACGAGATATTAGATAGGTGACTTAGAGGAACAGCCAACCAAATGACCCTACGAGAAGAATAGCGATCGCGCACCCCAACAGGAGCCCAACCCCTGAGTTGGTCTCGGGCTCGTACTCGGGCTCAGGTGGCGATTTGTCGTATCCAGAAACCATCGTTCATCTCACTGATAGACTTGGCCGGTACGTGCATCGAGATAGTACCGGTTCTTCACGGTCATGCCCCCGCAATACGTGAAGAAGATCGGTGCGGGCTTCTTTGATGTCGATCGATACCATGCGCCGACGCTAATAATGTCTTCGGCTTTGCAGGTTCCGTTATCGATAAGCCGCATGAGCGCTTCAGTCTGGATCTTTCCGTATTTGGCGAAATCGTCCGAGCGTTTGATTTCATCCATGAGGGGATCAGCAAGCGCCGGGCTTGAAACCAAAGACGCAATGATTAGCAGCAGATAGCGCATTCGGGCTCCGTCTCATTGTGGGATCGCGCAATAGTTTTATCTGCTTGTAACACAGACAACCCTTCGTAAGTGGAAATATGAATGATGCGGCGGGGAATGCAACAGTCCTACTTTTTGCCGGTTAAGCGCACTTGATTGCCTGCGCAGTATTCCAGGCGCTCGTTGAGTGATCTGTGCCTGCGTGTACCCGGCCCGAACGAGCGCAGGACCAACACGCAATAGGTCCATCACTACCTCGCAGCAAACGGCTCGCCCAAAAGGCGGGCCGTTTTTGCGAGTGGGCTCCAAAACGAGCGTCCCGATTAAATACGGACACAGCAGGCGAATCCCACGTGGTTCACCAAGACTAAGGACCCCATCATGTTTGAATATATCGCCGCTTTCCTCGCCACCCTCGGAATCAATCCGGCCCAGTTGTTTGCGGGCCTCGCTGGTGCGTTCGTACGCACGGTAATTCAGAAGCAGCCGTTGACATGGGCGGTACTCGCAACAAGCGTTGTTGGGGCTCTATGTGCGATCTATCTCACACCGATCATCGGGCTTTGGCTCGGCTTGAACCTGAGCGTGCTTGCCGTGAACAATGCGCTGTCATTCGGGATTGGCCTCGTCGGAATGAGCCTAGCCGAGGGACTTGTTACGCTCGCGCACAATTGGAGCAGGAACCCACGTCTGATGCGCTCGATGGACGCGAAGGGCATAGCAGATGCGGTGAACGATCACGCACACACGGCGCAGATGAAGAAGCCAGAAGGCTCAAATGGCGATGCACCTGAATAAGTATGGGAAAGAACCAACTTATGGAGGTGCCGCCATGGGACCACTAACACGAACTGCATTGGCAATCATCGTCTGCACATGCTTGTGGGCGAGTGCGCATGTGCCGCAAGCGAAAACAAATCAGCACAATGTTACGCCGAATGTGCTGCGTGAGTATGCGGGGCCAGCGCCGAAAGCAACTGGCACTCAACTTCGGCACGGGCCGGCCCATGCGGCGTGGTCCGAGTAAATACTCCTAGTAGCAGGAGGATATCATGAACAACGTGAGTGAAATTAGACGAGCAATCGCCGCCTCGGTGTGCGCGATCGATGACTTCTATGTTAAGCGCTTGGGTCGAGGCCCAAACAAAAATCCATATAACAATGGGACTGATCCAATATCTCGCTTGGACCGACTTGAGAGCGATCCAAGTTGGCTCTTCGTGGGATTCACGGATCGAGCATTGCCGGGTGGTCGCGGCACAGAGCGCGTTGAAATCAATGGCCAAGAACTGGACTTGCCAGTTGAGATCGTATTTTTCCCTCTGTTTCCTGATGTATCGGATATTGCGGACGACGAAGACGCCGCAAACTATGTCGTCCTACACAACACCGTGCACCTCGCGAAGTTTTACCGCATCGAAGACCGCCAAACGCAGATGCTGTTCCGCCTCCAGTATGGGGAAGCGGCGTAAGGGGCAGGCTTAAAAAAAGGTCGCCGAGCAGTTACCCGAGGGCTTCGCGTGAAGCCGTCAAACTCCCCATTGTTCTCGTGAAGACCTATCTTCCGGATTTCATCAACACGGAAACCAGACAGATCGTTGAGGTGAAAGGCAGGCTACCAGCGAGTACCGCACGAAGATGCTCGCGGTGAAGCAAGAGAACCCCGAATACAAGATTACCAGCGTGTTTCAGAATCCAAATGCACCGATGAAAAAGGGCAGCAAAACGAAATACAGCGATTGGTGCGAAAATCACGGTATCGAATGGCGAAACGCCTGACAGGGAATGTGTCAGGCCAGGATTCCGGGCTTCTAGACGACCAAAGATCACGACCGAAATGGAACCTTCGAGGGACTAACTCGAACGTCACGATAAAAGGGTGAGTTAGACAGGAACTTTTCAATGCTCCGGACAGTCAATGACGTCTCCTTGCCGGGACCAACAGTGACACCTTGTATCGGCAAGCCAGCGCCTACGTTTGAGATTACAACATACGGCATCACAACATTATCGCGCACGCGATATTGGACTTCCTTGACCACTTGCTGCTTCGCTATAATTCGCCACTCTTTCTCCTCTTCGAATGCTTCATTTTTAAATCTGGGCGCAAGGTTGATAATGCGAGCATAACGCATTTCATCTGGGCCGATGCTATTATCATTCATAATCGCCTGTATGAGTGATGGGTCATCTTCAGCAATCGCAAGGCGCTCTCGTAGCAATTCCATTGTGTGCTTCCGCCCATATATGACACGCTCAAGGTCGAAGTTGTAGATCCGTGCAAGTCTGAACAAGTCTCGTCCGCGGAACTGAATGGAAACAGTTTGGTTGCTATTGCCGTATCCACGCCACTGACTAAGCAAATCATGGTGTTCGCAAAAGCAGGACGCATAGACATCTGGGATCTCGCGTTGACGGATAACACGAGGTCGATCTGCTCGGCTTGTCGTTTTTTCGATTTCCGCGACAACATCTCTCGCCACATCTATCCCATACTGCATCTCCTCTTTATCGTTTAGGAATAGTATGTTTGACGCCCAAATGGAATGGTACTTTACTATGCTAAGAAACCCTTCAAGGCTCGTGTAATGCGAAAGTAATTCTGGGACATCCTTCGCTCCCGGAATTTTCTTGAAGTCAGGAAAGAAACTCGCGAACAGGTCGCCGCTATCAGTGGCCACGTGTGATCTCCTCTGCAATCATCTAGATTGTTATCATCACCACATGTAAGTTCAACTATTCGTTGTCGGTAAGGAGATGTGGTTCGCATCGGACAAGCGAAGTGGGCCGAATTGCACTTGAAGAAGATCGCAACCCCAAATAGCCTATAGCGAGTGAAGGTGGCAGAGGTTTCGCAGTGGCATTTCAGGACGATACAGTTTTCGTAGTTGGCGCAGGCGCTAGTGCGGAGTTTGGGTTGCCAGTAGGATGGAAACTGCTGGAGAAAATCAGAAATAACAGCCGCTTTCAATTTCAAGGCACTCGCGCTTCTGACGGGAACGAGAAGATCATCCGAACTGTCTATGGACGCTATAATCTAGATAGTTACCAGCATAAGAAAGCATTCGAAGCGCTCGACGATATTCATCGGGGTGTCGAAACAGCCGGATCGATAGACGAGTACATTAACCGATACAGCGACAATTCGCTCATCGCGGAGATGGGAAAACTCCAGATCGCTTACGCGATACTGCTTGCGGAATCCCAATCGGCGATGATGTTGCCCGGAGTTGAGCCGATGAACTGGCACCCTCTAGAGGGCACCTGGATAGCGCCTTTCACGAGGGCGCTATTTGATGGTGTTCGAGCGAAAGATGTAGAGGAAATCGGCAGCAATATCACGATCATATGCTTCAACTACGACCGATGCATTGAGCACTACTTGGAGCATGCGATCCAACGGGCATATCGTGATGTTGATCATGTGATGGCTCGCGAAATCGTAAATCGCATGAACATAATTCATCCTTATGGTTCACTCGGGCCGCTGGACGATCTTCCATTTGGCTCGCCGGTCGAAACGACCAATCTCTACGATGTGGTAGAGAACCTAATTACGTGGTCAGAAACAATCGACGATCACTTGCTCATTGACTCTATTAGAGAGGCAGTTGGGGAAGCAAAAACGCTCATATTTCTTGGTTTTGCGTTTGCAAACCAAAACATGAAACTTCTCGACGCACAGGTTACGGAAGCGAAGCCTTATTACACGCGCGTCTACGCGACAGGAAAAGGACTAACCGATGACGTTGATGACACGCTCAAAGACAAGATAACGAAGTTATTCGCGCCTAGTGCAGTCCACAAGAAATGGCATGGCCAGCAGATTCGAATCAAATATGACATGGTATGCAAGGAATTTATGGACAAGCAGTTGATGAATTTCACGGTTTAGTTTTCTGATCGCCTCCCCACTACGTCCTCGCTCAAAGTCCTCCCATCAACAAATGAAGAAGTTTCTGATATGTGGCTCATAGCGCTCACGCCTTTAGCGATACTAATCGTCGCGATACTCATAATGGCTCCAATGGGTCTCTTCGGATTTCTCACTGAGAGTTCCCAGAAAAAGGAGGAAGAAAAGCGACTTAAAGAGGAGCGAGAAGAGATTGAACGGCGCAGCGCTCATATAAGATCGTTGCCGAGGATTGACGTTGATAAATCGTCAAAGGAGATTATCGAGCGTCTTCACGCAAAATACAATCTGAGCGGAGTTTACGATGGCAAACTAATGTATGCGCGATGGGCAATTTCAAATCACGGATCTCCGTTAAGAGACGGACAAATGGACATTCTCGCTAGCACATACAGGAGGAAACCTATCAAATACCTGGGATATGTCGGGAGTGATTACGACGTATTAGCCGAGATAGGTATATTTCCTGTTGAAAAAGACATTGATCGCATGATCTTTGTTATGATCTCCAACAGGAGTCCGCAGTTTGACGGACTAGCAAGGCAATTCGCGAAACACGCTGGGATACAGACGTATACGGTCGATGAAAATCTTCGCTTAGAATTCTTCCAGACAAACTCGGTCGACGAAGCCATAGACGTCACAAGTAAGTTGGTAGAGTATATTGTTAGGAATTCTCCCAATCACAAATTTGTCGCGGTAAGCAGTCCGAGATAGGACTGATCACGCTGAAACAACATCATAGTAACAGAGTTTAGCCAGCGGAAACAAGTTAATGTGCAATCGGAGCGTTTTGCCCTAATCGCGGTGTTGGAAATAAATCAACACATTCCGATCCGCCCGCGTAGATAACCGTCCAGAAATTCCAATGTGACCGCGATAGGGCGGACCATTGTGTTCCATTAGGATCGAAGGGCAACCAATCTTTACGCTCGCCCTTCACGTATGCGGCTGTAGGAACAAAGAACACCCGTTCACTGTTCCGAAAAGCAGCGCAACCAATGCAACCACAGCAGTATGTCGCATATTACCGCGTATCCACTCAGATGCAGGGAAAGAGCGGATTAGGACTAGAAGCGCAACGCGCAGCAGTCGAGGCATTCGCACAAGGCCATGCATTGCTAGCGGAGTTTACGGAAGTCGAGTCAGGCAAACGTGATGATCGTCCGCAGTTAGCGCTTGCACTAGCAGCAGCAAAGCAGGCCAATGCCGTGTTGGTAATTGCAAAGTTAGATCGTCTTTCTCGTGATGTTCATTTCATATCCGGGTTGCTCAAGCAGAATGTTCCGATCAAGGCATGTGATATGCCGCACGCCGATAACTTCCAGTTCCACATTATGGCAGCAGTTGCGGAGAAAGAACGCGAGATGATCGGCCAGCGCACGAAAGCGGCAATTGCTGCAAAGCGTGCGCGTGGTGATGCATGGGGAACGAATGCTGCTAGGGTGGATCAAGCCGACACGTTCGCGGAGAACATCCGTGAAGACATACAGGCGCTCATTCAGAGCGGCTACAAGGGTCCAGCAGCAATTGCGCGTGGGCTTAATGAACGCGCTGTACGGACCTCTATGGGCGGTTTGTGGACCTCAATTCAGATCGTGCGCGTCATGCGTCGGTTGGGGATTGCTGGATAAGGCGTCTATACACCCCCTATGGGCACCGACAAATCCTCATGACATACGTGTCCAAATTTTTGCAGTGTCATAGTCTTTTAGACAGTCCTTAGCGTCTATATTGACGCCGGTTTACGTGTCGGCGCGTTTTCCAAATTGAGATGGCTTTGCAAAGTCTCTTCGAGTTCAAGCAGGTCGTCTCGTGGATTAGGATTAGATAGTGTTTCGTCGTCAGGGAAACGTGGATGCCGCCGTTTTCCATCCAAAAAGCCGAGCCGGTCAAGAAGCATTAGCACACCGACAAACACGCTTATCAGGCATATACCGCTGATCACGACTTTGAAAAATGTGTTGAGGTATTGGTCTAGCAAATGGTTCACGCCGAATGCCGCAGCGAAGCCTAATGCGACGATAGTGCCGATTAATGCAAAAAATTTGATCAAAAACCAAACCACTCCAAGGCCAGATGTAGTGTCGTCATCTTGCGGCGCACCTAGCCCCTTAAGAGTTCCGTTGACGCGAGCGGCACGACGTTTTCCGGTGTGAAGGCAACTCAATTTAAAGCCTTGACGTACATCGAGATAGTCAAAATCAATGAATACTTCTCCACCGTCACCGATCTCGATCTTCGCATTGTTTGCTGGGGTGGTCATGTGTGTTAGGGAAGCAGATATAATCTTGGCATCCGATGGAAGGCTTAACCGTAGTCTATCCGCCGGCGCGATATCTTTATGCTCAACCGTTTTACCGGCGTCATTCCAGAAGGTCATTGTAGTCTTCGTTAGACGCGGAATAACCTGACCATCAAAATGAATCTCAAGTTTCTCGTTATAGGTTTCGTCGGTCGCGCCAATGATGGTTGTGTCATGGCGCGCGTAGAGAAATCGGCGGGCAACCCGGCCTTTGAATACAGACCATAACGCGAGGGCGGTACCTATAAAGCCAATCGCGAAGTTCAGGTTCTCGTAGGTTAGAAATTGCGAAATGTATGTCCACATTTAACTATCTCGACAGTAACGCTAATGCGTCTGGAAGGCACTCGATACATTCTTAGGATTAACCGCGATATTCGAGATATTCGACTGATCGGCAAAGGCTTGGACTTTCAAAATCCTCCGAATAGCCGATGAAAATCAGACTTTTCAACTGCTTTTTTGGCGATGCCCGAATTTTTTAAGTAATCGAGGGTGGAAAACCGCGATATCCGGTTCGCAGGCTGGCGACTTTGTGTTGCTCGTAACGCGAATCGGGAGGTACTTTGCAGAAGTCAATGATTCTAGAAAGATGAGTACATGTTCGAAGACATGTCTTTCACTAAGGTTGTATCCATAGTCGGTTTTCTTATCGGCTGCGCGTTTATAACATATGTCGTTCGTACCATGGGCTATTTTGCAGTGATTGCTCCCGAATACCTTGGTTTCTTTATTGAGACAGATTTAATTATGGGTGCCATCCGTGCTGCTCCTTTTGTCATTGGCTGCGCCACGTTCGTGTACTTGATATTTTGGTTTGCAGCGGTTTTGCTCGCTCATGAGGAAAAGGTTGACCGAGTAATCATGCCCATTGATGCCGCCGTACGACGCCTACCAGTTTGGCTGCGAACTTTGCCGCTCGTCATCTTCTTTGTCGCACTGTTTGCATCCCCATTTCTTTTTGAAGGGGATTTTTACGTCATACGTGTCGCCTTTCTATACGTGAACCTAAGTCTTGCTGTAATGTGGTTAGTACAAAAGCATGCCGCGGATCGGACGGTTCATCCACCTGCATTTGCCACTTTTCTGATCACGCTATACCCGGCGCTCTATGAAACGGGGAAGTACGAGGCAATACAGGATTTGAATCATTCGGAAGCCAGGTATTCCATCACGGCTGGCGACCGTAGTTATGTCAACGCGCTTCTTCTCAAAGCATCGTCGAACGGTGTCCTCTTGAAAGTGGGCAACGAGGTAATCTTATACGATCGCTCGCAGATAGCGAGGATTGAGCGCGCTACGGATCGAATCGAGCAAAAATAGGAAGTCTTCGGTTGCCCGACACGTTCAAAGGCTATTGATGGGATAGCACAGCAGCAATGATGCTGCTGGTGCAAAGGCAATAGCAAATGACAATCGCTCTGGAACTCCTCCGCGCAGCCGCAACAACCGGCAATGTTGGCAATAAGAACCCGCTGGATATCTTCTACGAAAAACTCGACAAGCAGATCGAATACGCCAAGCAGATCAAGGCCGGAAAGGACATCAACAGCCGGTCGTGCTGGTTCCGTCGTGATGGTGCAAACTACGTGGTCCGGATCGGGCGCAACGCATTTGAGATCGCCGGCAGCAAGTTGTTCCGCGCCGCCGATCTGGACGGCGTGATGGAAGTCCTAGGTGCGGCGAAGGACGCGATCAAGGCCGACACGGCATTGCAAGATGCCATCGCACTACACTCAATGGAGCGCTCTGAACGGCTCAAGAAGGGCAGGGCAGCAGGCAAGGCCAAGAAGGCGAAGTAGTCGACGGCATCAGTTAGCGCGAACTGATGGAAGCCCGGATTGAAAGGTCCGGGCTTTATCGCCTATGGCGATTGATGATCAGGTGGGTTCACCATGTGGAGGCAATTCGCGATCCAAGATGGGTCGCCTAACCCGTTTAAACTCCGCTCCGATATGGCGAAGTTCCTGTAGCGTTGGCCGTGAATCGGGATCAATACCATTGCGTCTCATCACATCACTTGCTTGGCGCATAAACTCAGATTCCGTTATCATGCGGAACTCCTCTGCGTGAGTTGGTACTTGGCGATATATCGCCGTCTGATAACATGCGGCGATTCGATTGCTGGTTGGTAAGCCAACAACGTTTTTTCGCAAAAGCACCTGGTAGTGTTTGTTGTACAAGCGGCCGGGCTGGATTGTCGCGCAAGTAGCCCTAAAATGCGAGCAGACGCCCACACAGCGCGTTCATGCCCTTAGCGCTGCCCAGCACTTCAACTGCTCAGTGGTTCTCAAAATCGTTGTTCGGACTTCCAGAGACCACGCTCACGTAGATTTCCAGAAGGGCTTGCCGAACTGGATCGCTCTCCTCGACAAACCGAAATTCCATTGATCGCAACTTGCTGTTGATTTGCACTGAGAGCTGACCCGGGATTTGCGCCGAGAAGTGACCCGCCTTAGGTATCGTCCGTCGTGGTTGGGGTGGTCAAGTTCCTGCGTTTCTCCTTCGTCGTTTTGGGCTCATGGGCCGAACTGTTTTTGAAGCGGAAGCTGTCGTTGCCGGTTTCGAGGATGTGGCAATGATGTGTGAGGCGGTCGAGCAGCGCGGTGGTCATCTTGGCATCGCCAAACACGCTGGCCCATTCGCTGAAGCTCAGGTTGGTGGTGATGATGACGCTGGTGTGCTCGTAGAGCTTGCTTAGTAGATGGAAGAGCATCGCACCGCCTGAAGCACTGAATGGCAGGTAGCCCAGCTCGTCGAGGATGACGAGATCGGAGTGTGCCAGGCGGTTGGCGATCTGGCCTGCACGACCTTGGGACTTCTCCTGCTCAAGCGCGTTGACCAGTTCCACGGTTGAGAAGAACCGAACCCGCTTGTGATGATGTTCGATGGCCTGGACGCCGATGGCCGTGGCAATATGCGTCTTGCCCGTGCCGGGACCGCCGACCAGGACGATGTTGTTGGCGTCGTCGAGGAAGTCGCAGCGATGAAGCTGACGGACCAGTGCCTCGTTGATCTCGCTGCTGGTGAAGTCGAAGCCGTTCAGATCACGATAGGCTGGAAAGCGTGCCGTCTTGAGCTGGTAGGCCGTCGATCGCACTTCACGTTCCGCGGTCTCAGCCTTGAGGAGCTGCGATAGGATCGGGATGGCAGCCTCGAACGCCGGCGATCCCTGCTCGGTGAGTTCGCCAACGGCCTGGGCCATGCCGTGCATCTTCAGTTGCCGCAGCATGATGACGACAGCGCCGCTTGCCGGATTATGACGCATGGCGAACCTCCGTCTTTCTCAGCGCATCGTAACGTTCGACATTCGCCTTGGGCTCATTGGTGAGCGTCAAGGCCTGAGGCGCGTCGATGGTGGGCGGTGTGAAGGATTTGCCGTCGACGAGGCGATGCAGCAGGTTCAGCACATGCGTCTTGGTCGGAACGCCGGACTTCAGCGCCATGTCCACGGCCGACAACACGGCCTGTTCGTCATGCTGGAGAACAAGGGCCAGGATATCGACCATCTCGCGGTCGCCACCCGGCTTCTTCAGGAGATATTGCTGCAAGGCCCGGAATGCCTCCGGTAGCTCAACGAATGGAGCGCCATTGCGAAGAGCACCGGGCTTGCGCTGCACCACCGCCAGATAGTGCCGCCAGTCGTAAATGGTCTGTCCTGGCCGATCGTGAGAACGGTCGATCACGCGGCGATGCTCGCACACGATCTGCCCCTCCGCTGCGACGACGACACGATCCGGGTAAACCCGCAGGCTCACCGGTCGATTGGCGAAGGATGCCGGGACGCTGTAGCGATTGCGCTCCAGATGGACGAGGCAGGTTGGCGTGACCCGCTTTGTATACTCGACGAAGCCGTCGAACAGGCGGGTAACAGGCATCAGCGCCAGAGCTTCCTCAGCCCAGATGTCAGCAATGGTGCCGCGCATCTGTCCGTGTGGGGTCTTTGCCCAGAACTCCTTGCATCGACGCTCCAGCCAGTCGTTCAGGGCATCCAATGATGGAAACCGTGGAACAGGTTGGAAGAAGCGATGACGCGCATCCTGAACATTCTTCTCGACCTGTCCTTTCTCCCAGCCGGACGCGGGATTGCAGAACTCGGGCTCGAACACATAGTGACTGGCCATTGCCAGGAAACGGACATTGACGTCGCGCTCCTTGCCACGGCCGACCTTGTCGATCGCCGTGCGCATGTTGTCGTAGATACCGCGGCCGGGAATGCCGCCAAACACGCGGAATGCATGATTGTGGGCATCGAACAGCATCTCATGCGTCTGAAGGAGATAGGCCCGAACAATGAAGGCACGGCTATAGCTTAGCTTCGTATGTGCGACCTGCAGCTTGGTGCGCTCGTTGCCGATAATGGCCCAGTCTTCCGACCAGTCGAACTGGAACGCTTCGCCTGGTTCGAAGGCCAGAGGCACGAACGTTCCGCGCCCTGTCGTCTGGAATTCCCTCTGCCGGTCTGACTTCCATTCCCGGGCAAAGGCTGCAACGCGGCAATAGGAGCCGTCGTAACCGAGGCTCACCAGGTCGGCATGAAGTTGCTTCAGGGTGCGCTTCTGCTTGCGGCCCTTCTTCGATTCCGTCTTCAGCCAGGCCGACAGCCGATCCGCGAAAGGATCAAGCTTGCTCGGTCGCTCCGGGACCTTGAACTTCGGCTCCACGCCGTCCAGGCGCAGGTATTTGCGGACGGTGTTCCGGGACAGGCCGCTCCTGCGGCAAATCTCCCGGATCGATAGATGCTCTCGAAAATGCCAGCGTCGTATTACGCTCAGTAACGCCATGTCGATCACTCCAGAGCCCCCGCTGAAACCTCGCGAGGGATGATTGAAACATGGGTCAAATCTCAGTGATAATTTCCCGCAATCCCGGGTCAGCTCTCAGTGCAAATCAACAAATGGTGATCAATGGCAGATTTTACGTCCAGCAATTGGAATGAACAAGACAACCTGAACAACTCGCCCGCGCCTAATGGTCTCCCTACAGGATCACAGCCGAGTGCAGTTGCGCCTACGATGCGTGCATTCATGGCCGCTTCAAAACGTTCCTTCAATCGTAGCAATCCCATGTACGTCTCGACGGGCACGGCGAGCGCATACGTGTTGACGTACGAGGTTGGACCGGCTGCTTATGCAAAAGGTGAGGTATTCTCGTTCTTTCCGCACGTCGATAATGCGGGACCAGCGACGTTAAATATCAACCTGCTTGGAGCAAGAACGATTGTACGACACGATGGCACAGCGCTATCGGCGGGCCAAATCAAAGCCGGACAGATCACTGCACTTGCGTTCGACGGCACCAATTTCCGATTGATCACACCTATCGTCAATAATCCGACGTTCTCTGGAACGCTCACTGTTCCGAACGTCACATCGACGGCGACGATAACAGCAGGCGCGATTACAGCGAGCGGCGTCATCACGGGCAATGGCTCGGGCCTGACAAACGTTAACGCGTCGACTGTTGGCGGCATTAACCCGGCGGACATTGTGTTGAAAAGTCGATCAGTGTTGACGGGAACGGGATTGTCCGGTGGCGGTGATTTGTCCGCTGATAGATCGTTGTCGGTGAACTACGGGACAACGGCGGGCACTGCGGCGCAAGGCAATGACAGTCGCATCGTCAATGCGGCTCAGCGGACAGGCGATGCCGTAACAGGCGGCTTCACGGCCACATCAAAGAACCTGGGTTCACCGACTGGAACAGTTGCTCTAACACCATCCGGTGGCAACATGCAGCACATGACGAATGTCGGTGCCGTCTCAATTGCTGCGCCAACCGCAGCAGGCGTCTATACGATCATTCTTGAGATCGTGAACAGTACGACTGCTGGTGCCGTTACGCTGACGGGGTTCACCATCAGAGATGGCGACAATTTCACCACCACATCAGGGCACAAGTTCCAACTGCATATTGCAAAGACGAACAGCGCAGTGGCCGCAATTGTAAAGGCCATGCAATGACGTTTCCATTCCCTCACATCAACGCCGGGATTAAGTACGATGATCCGGGAACCGTCCAGTACACTACGGCCGGAAGCAGCACGTTCACCGTTCCTCGCTATAAGAACAGCCTTGTTATCGAACTATGGGGCGGTGGAGGCGGTGGCGCAGGGTCAGGCGGCGTCGGCGGTACAGGCGGAACAACCACAATAGCGTCGCTCGGTCTCACGGCACGCGGCGGGCAAGGTGGTCGCTACTACAACGCTTCCGCCAGTGTCGGTGGCACCGCTACAGGCGGCGACATCAACTCATCAGGCGGCAATAGTGGTCGTCCAACAGGCGGTTCATCTCCATCTGGTGGCTCCGGTGGAGGTCAAGGTGGCAACGGCAGCGCGCCCGGTGGTGGTGGCGGTGGTAACAAAACGAGCGGCGAAATCAATCACAACTGGGGCGGCGCTGGAGGCGCACGTTGTCAGAAGACATTCTCGCGCGGTGCAATCGCCGCGGGCACCGTACTTGCGCTGGTCGTCGGTGCTGGTGGCGTGCGCGGATCGGCAAATGGCGTAAACGGCGGAACCGGTGCAGTAGGCAGGATCAGGATCACATGGACCTAATGTCTGCTCGCTGCTTGCAATTTTGCATGCGCTTCCTTCGCCGTAGCAATGACCGTATCGTCCGCGTTGTCAGCCTTTAGAACTTCCTCGATCATTGAGAATGGCATTGCTGTTCCATTCACGGTCGTCGTGAGTTCGCCATCGCGATTAAACATGTATATTCGCGTGTACCCGGCGACATAAACGGTCGCGTTTTGCTGTTCGAAATCCACCTGTATCTGTGAAACGAAACGCCTGATGGCCTGTGAGACTTTGGCTCGACTTACGAAGATTTCGTCGGCGTTGCCATTGGTCCAAAGTTTTCTCTCAGCCGCTATCATGTCGCTGACGTTCAGAAGTTTATCAGTCTGATCGTCGATTGCCTTGATAGCCGATTCCGCTTCATTCAGCCTTGCCTTCTGCTGTTCAGTTTCCTGTCGCAGTTCACGCAAACGGGCGCTGTACTCGGCCTGAGTTTCCTCATCGTCCACAAGTTCAGACATGCGCATGGCGTTTTTGCGCCTTTTCTCTAGTTCCGCGATTTCGGCTTTAGCAGTTTCGGTTTGCTGAACCAGCGCGTCACGGCTGGATGAACTGCGATTATGGCCCAATTGGCTGTCCAGATAGAAATCGGTCACGTGGTTGAGAATGCCGTTTTCGAGTTTGTCGTACGGAAACAGCACCGATGGTCCAGTGCAAGTCTTGTCCTCGTATCGTCTTTTGCAGCGATAATACTGGTAGTGGTTTTTTGTTGACCGGACCAAGCCCAAGCCGCCTCCGCAGTGGGTGCAGCGCGTTATCGTCTGGAACAGGTTCGCGTATTTTGCGCCTTTACGTCCCGTCTTGGCTGCTTTCGCCTTATTCCGTTGAACGCGCCAGAAAAGTTCTTCACTGACCGCAGCAGGGTAATATCCCTTTATGGGCTCACCCAACGGCACCAACTTGCCGTCAACCGTGTCGTGAACTTGGAGAGTGCCGATAGCAGTCTCGTTCTTCAAGATGCGGGAAACTGTGTTCTCCCACCATTTGGTACCTGTTGCCTTCAATGTCGGCGTGTTTGCCTCGTTGAGCAAACGAGCAATGCTCAAAGGTCCGACGCCTTGATCTGCTAGTTCGAAGATACGTTGAACAGTCCGGGCGTGCTCGTTGAGTGTGAACTTGACGTCCTTGCTCCCTTCGATCCGTGTCTGATCGATCCAACCAACACAACCAGATTGGAAACGTGGCTTGCCCGCCAGCATGTCTCTGCGATTCGCGTCATGGTTCTTTTTGCTATTGTAGGATTTTCGAGCACTTTCCTCGTGGCCACGCGACATGATCGTTAGAGAAATAATCATCTGCGTGAAGTCTCGGCCACGCTCGTAAATCTGGCCGTCTGTGAGCGTGACAATCCGAATGCCCGCTTGCAATAGGGCGATGAACTGCGCTTGAGCGTCGATAGGAGTTTGGCGAGATAGACGGTCAAGGTTCTCGACAAGCAGATATGAACCGACCGCAATTTCACCGGCCGCCACAAGTTCTAGAAAACGACCAAGTGCGCCTGACTTGATGTGATCCCCGTGAAAGCCTGATTTTCCAAGGTCTCGGAGGCTATCATCGAGTTCGAGGCCGTGTTTCGCAGCATACGCTTGCGCCGCTTCTAACTGGCGTTCTTCTCCCCGGCCTTTGCGCTGCTCTTTCGAAGATATTCGAATGTAGGAATAGGCTCTTATCGTCATCATCTGCTCCGTCATGTGCATGCTAAGACGCGTGCCTTAACGCCATGTGTATAATGCACACAGCAGCGGTGGGCGGCGGCGTGCAGAACTTCGAGGCGATCAAGCTGGTGAAGTTCGCGGCGAGCTGAGGCCTGCTTCACCTTGCCACTCTCCCCGCTTGCGGGGAGAGGTTTGGGTGCAATCCCATGGCAGGCCTGTGCTTGGTGATTGCCCCTCATCCGGCTGCCGCCACCTTCTCCCCGCAAGCGGGGCGAAGGGGTTATGGGGCGCTGCTTTCCTTCCTGCAATTTCCCTCGCACCGGCGGTTGTCCCCTGCCGCCGGTGCCGGCGGGCGCGGTTCTTCCTCCCGGCCGCGCCCGCATCCCTTTCATCGCAAGAGGACGACCATGACCATAACCGAACTTCTGCCGCCCGCGGCCGAGCCGATCACGCTCGCCGAGGCGAAGGCGCATCTGCGCCTGGAGACCGACGACGAGGATGCGCTGCTTGCAGCACTCATCCGCACCGCCCGCAATCACCTGGAAAGTGAGACGGGGCTATGCCTCATCACGCGGACGCTGAGGCTTTATCTCGACGACTGGCCGGACGGACAGGTGATTCAGATTGCCAGAGGGCCGGTGCAAGCCATTGAAACCGTGACGGTTTACGACGAGCTGGGCGACCCGGTGGAGGTGGCGCTTGCCGGCGCCGTGCTCGACGGCACCGCCCGCCCGGCGCGGCTCCTCCTGCCGGACCGTCCGGAGACCAGGCGCGCGCTCAACGGCATCGAAATCGATTTCACTGCCGGCTTCGGTGAAAGCGGCGCGGATGTGCCCGATACGCTGAAGCGGGCGCTGCTGCTGCATGTGGCCGCGATGTTCGAGCTGCGCGGCGTCGTCTCGCTGGACGACCAGCCGGGCGCGGTGCCGCAGGGCTACGACCGGCTCGTCGCACCCCATCGCCTGCGGAGGCTGTGATGACGAAACCCATCGACCCCGGGGCGCTGAGCGTGCGGCTGGTGCTGGAGCACCCGGTCGAGACACCGGACGGGCAGGGCGGCGTGGAAACCGGGTTCGCCGCACTCGCGACGCTCTGGGCGCGCATCGAGCCGGTATCGGCCGGCGCCGGCGAGGCGGCCGGCGCGCTGCAACGGCGGGTGACGCACCGGATCTGGCTGCGGGCGCGCGGCGATCTCAACGGCGGCATGCGGCTGCGCAAGGGCGCGCGCATCTTCGCGCTCGTCGCCTTCCGCGACCCGGACGAAACCGGGCGCTACACGCTCTGCGACTGCGAGGAGATGAGCCCATGAGCGCGGCCTCGGCCTTGCAGAAGGCGATCTACGAGCGGCTTTCCGCCGATGCGGCGCTGACGGCGCTCGTCGGCCCCGGCGGCATTACCGATCGCCGGCTTTCGCAGTCCGCGGCGCCGCTCCTGGTGATCGCCGGCATCGACAGCATCGATCATTCGACGGCGAGCGAGCCGGGCGAGCAGCACACGGTGCTGCTGGAGGCCTGGAGCGAGGCGGCGGGCCACAAGACGGTGCAGGCCATCGCCGCGGCGGTTCGCACGGCGCTGCATGATGCGGCGCTCGCACCGGACGGCCATCACCTCGTCTTCCTGCTGCATCGCGACACGCAGCTGCGGCGGGACGGCAAGTCGCGCTTCCACCGCGCCGAAATGCGCTTTCGGGCCGTGACGGAGCCCGTTCTCTAACAACGTTTCACGGAAAGGATAGGGCCATGGTGGCACAGAAGGGGCGGGATCTGCTGCTCAAAGTCGATAATGGGACGGGGTTCGCAACCGTTGCCGGGCTGCGCTCCAAGCGGCTGTCGTTCAACACGCAGCTCGTCGATGTGACGGACGCCGAATCGGCGGGACGCTGGCGGGAACTGCTGGGCGGGGCGGGCGTGCAGCGCGCGGCCATCTCCGGCAGCGGCATCTTCAAGGACCAGGCGTCGGACGCGCTGGTGCGCTCGCTGTTCTTTGCCGGCACGATCATGCCGTGGCAGGTGGTGATCCCGGATTTCGGCAAGGTCTCCGGCGCCTTCCAGATCGCGGCGCTGGAATATTCCGGCGCGCATGACGGCGAGGTGGTTTTCGAGATCGCGCTTGAATCTGCGGGACAACTGACCTTCGAGGTGGTGTGATGGGCGCGCGGGCAAACCGGCATCGCGGCGAGATCGAGGCCGACTTCGACGGCGCGCGGCGGGTGCTGTGCCTGACGCTCGGCGCGCTCGCCGAGCTGGAAACGGCCTTTGCCGTCGACAGCCTGACCGGGCTTGCAGAGCGCTTTTCCTCCGGGCGGCTGAAGGCGGACGACCTGATCCGCATCATCGGCGCGGGCCTGCGCGGCGGCGGCAACCTTTTCAGCGACGAGGAGGTGGCGGCCATGGCGGTGGCGGACGGGCTGGCGGGTTTCGCGCGCATTGCCGCCGAACTGCTGCAGGCGACCTTCGGCGGGGCGGCGCAAGACGAAAACCCTTGAGGGCCGCATCCGGCGCGTCCGGCGCGGCACCTGCCTTCCCCTGGGAGGCGGTGCTGCATGCCGGGCTGTGCCGCATGCGGCTTTCCGCACGCGATTTCTGGGCGATGACGCCGCGCGAACTGGGCTTTGCGCTCGGCCTGCTGCGGCCCTCGGCGGTGGTGCCGGGGCGCGGGGCTTTGACCGCCCTGATGCAGGCCTTTCCCGACGAGATGGAGTGAAACATGGTGACTTCGGACGACAATGGACGATCCGCCTCGCTTGCCGACACGCGGCATCAGGCCGAGGCGCTGACCGACGTCTTCGACGACCTGGAGACGCGCTCGCGCTCCTTCGGCTTCGCGCTGACCTCGGCGCTGAAGGGCGCGGTGGTGGACGGACGCGGGCTGGACAGCGTGCTGCGCGGGCTCGCGCTGCGCATGAGCGACATCGCGCTTTCGGTGGGCCTGAAGCCGCTGGAAGGGTTGCTGTCCTCGGGCATTTCCAACCTGCTCGGCGGTGCGACGCCCTTTGCCAAGGGCGGCGTCGTGGCGGCGCCGACCTATTTCGGCAGCGGCGGCGGGCTTGGGCTGATGGGCGAGGCGGGCGCGGAAGCGATCCTGCCGCTGAAGCGCGGCCCGGACGGTTCGCTCGGCGTTGCCGCCGGCGGGGGCGGGGCGGGGCAGATCGTCTTCAACGTGACGACGCAGGATGCGGCCAGCTTCCGCAAATCCGAGGGACAGATCGCCGCCATGCTGACGCGTGCGGTGGGGCGCGGGCAGCGGAGTTTGTGAGCGTTTGCGAGGTGCGCGGGCCCCTCTCATCCCGCTGCCGCGACCTTCTTCCCGCGGGCGGGGGGAAGGGGCTGGGGGCGTCGGTTTCCCAGATTGCCGACGTCCATCGTTGGGGATGGCGTTGCTGTAACCAGCTTCGCTTTTGGGACAAGGCGCCGGCAGTGCGGCCATATTCTTTGGAGATATCCGGATGGCAGGATTTCATGATGTGCGGTTTCCGTTGCGCGTCGCGCTCGGCACGAGCGGCGGGCCGGTGCGGCGCACGGATATCGTCAGCCTTTCCAACGGGCGCGAGAACCGCAACCGCCGCTGGCAGGATGCACGCCGGCGCTACGACGCCGGTTCGGGCGTGCGCTCCGTGGACGACCTCTACGCGGTGCTGAACTTCTTCGAGGCGCGGGCCGGGCAGTTCAACGGGTTCCGCTTCCGCGATCCCGTCGACCACAAGTCCTGCGCGCCCGGCGCGACCGTGAGCGCGACCGACCAGTTGCTCGGCACCGCCGACGGGACGACGGCGATGTTCCGGCTGGTGAAGCGCTATGCGGATGCGGGCGGCGAGACGGTGCGGCCGATCGAAAAACCCGTGGCGGGCACGGTGGTGGTCTCGGTGGGGGGTGCCGTGGTGCCGGCGGGCGACTATGTCGTCAACCACGCAGCCGGTCTCGTGACCTTCAAGCCGGACAAGATTCCGGCTGCGGGCGCGGTGCGGGCGGGCTTCGAATTCGACGTGCCGGTGCGCTTCGATACCGACCGGATCGACATCGATCTCGCGCAGTTCGACGCCGGCCGCATCCCGTCCATCCCGCTGGTGGAGATCAGGCCATGAGAACGATCCCGGCAGGGCTGCAGGCCCATCTCGACGGCGAGGCGACGACATTGTGCAACGCCTGGCGCGTCGTGCGCCGCGACGGCGTCGTTCTCGGTTTTACCGATCATGACCGCGATCTTGAATTCGACGGCGTCACCTATCTCGCGGCAAGCGGCTTCGAGGCGAGCGAGACGGAGGACGGCAACAGCCTTTCCGCCGAGGGCGGCGATGTCTCCGGTGGTTTCTCGGCGGATGCGATCACGGCGGAGGACCTGTCGGCCGGGCGCTATGACGGCGCGAAGGTCGAGGTGTTCCTGGTCAATTGGCAGGAGACCGGGCAGCGGCTCCTTCTGCGCACCGCCGAGCTCGGCGAAGTGCGCCGCGAGGGCGGGCTTTTCCGCGCCGAGCTTCGGCGCCTGACCCACACGCTCGATCAGGTCAAGGGCCGCATCTATGGCCGCCAGTGCGACGCCGTGCTGGGCGATGCGCGCTGTGGCGTCAATCTCGCGGCCTACCGCGCGAGCGCGACGGTCAGCGCGGTCACGGATGACATGCACATCGAGGTGACCGGCCTCTCGGGTTTCGCGGAGCGTTTCTTCCGCTACGGCGTGCTTTCCTTCACCGGCGGGGCGGCGGCCGGGCTTTCGGCCGATATCGAGGATCACCGCAAGGCGGCCGGCGCCGATTCTCTCACGCTCTGGCTGCCCATGGCGGCGGGCGTGGCCGTCGGCGACACGTTGCAGGTGACGGCGGGCTGCGACAAGCGCTTTTCCACCTGCAAGGCGAAGTTCAACAACCGGCTGAATTTCCAGGGTTTTCCCCATATGCCGGGCAGCGATTTCAGCTACGGCTATGCCGACGGCCAGACGGTGCATGACGGGAGGCCGCTCTATGGCTGACGATTTCGGCGACCGGGTCGTGGCCGTGGCGCGCGGTTTCATCGGCACGCCCTACCGGCATCAGGGATCGCGGAAGGGCGTCGGCTGCGATTGCCTCGGGCTGGTGCGCGGCGTTTGGCGCGAACTCTACGACGCCGAGCCGGAGGTGCCCGCACCCTATGCGCCCGACTGGGCGGAGCGTGCAGGCGAGGAGCGGTTGCTGCTCGCCGCCGCGCGACACTGCGGGCCGGCGCTGCCCGCCTCGGCGCTCAGGCCGGGCGATCTCCTCATCTTCCGCTGGCAGGAGGGGGCGGCGGCCAAGCATGCCGGCATCGCCGCGCCGGATGCGCGCTTCATTCACGCCTATGAGCAGGCGGCGGTGATCGAATCGCCGCTCATTCCCTCCTGGCGCCGGCGCATTGCCGGCGTCTTCCGTTTCCCGGAGCTTTCCTGATCCATGGCGACCATTCTCTTCCAGGCCGCGGGTGCAGCCCTCGGCGGCGTGTTCGGTCCCGTCGGCGCCATCGTCGGCCGTGCCGTCGGCGCGCTCGCGGGCTCCATTGTGGACCGCTCCCTCATCAACGGTTCTAAGACGATTACCGGCCCGCGGCTCGGCGATGCGCGCTTGCCGGGCGCGGACGAGGGCACGGCGATCGGCCGCGTCTACGGCACGATGCGGGTGGGCGGCACGCTGATCTGGGCGACGCGCTTCGAGGAGGAGGTGTCGGTCGAGCGGCAGGGCGGCAAGGGCCGCGGACCGCGCGTCGAGACCTATCGCTACTATGCGAACCTTGCGGTCGGCATCTGTGAGGGGCCGATCGCGGCGGTGCGCCGCGTATGGGCCGACGGCCGCGAACTCGACCTGCGCTCGGTCGAGATGCGCATCCACAAGGGCACCCGCACGCAGCAGCCCGATCCTCTGATCGAGGCCAAGCAGGGCGCCGGCAACACGCCGGCCTATCGCGGGCTCGCCTATGCGGTGTTCGAGCGGCTGCCGCTCGACAGCTACGGCAACCGCCTGCCGGTGCTGCAATTCGAGGTGCTGCGGCCGGTCGGGGCGCTGGAAACCGATATCCGGGCGGTCACGATCATTCCCGGCTCGAGCGAGCACGGCTACGATCCCGGCCTGGTGACGGAGAACTTCGGCAACGGCTCGGCACGCCATGTCAACCGCAACACGCTGACCGCCTCGACCGACTGGCAGGCCTCCATCGACGAATTGCAGGCGCTGTGCCCCAACCTCAAGCGAGTCGGGCTGGTGGTGGGATGGTTCGGGACGGACCTGCGGGCAGGCCAGTGCCGGATCGTACCGGGCGTCGAGGTTTCCGCGCGCGGGCAAGAAACGCGGCCCTGGTGCGTTTCGGGCATTGCCCGCGGCAACGCCCATGTGGTGAGCCGCAACGGCGGCTCGCCCGCCTATGGCGGCACGCCCTCCGATGCCGGGGTGATCGCGGCGATCCGCAATCTGAAGGCCCGCGGGCTGGAGGTCTATCTCTACCCCTTCCTTCTGATGGATGTTCCCGGCGACAATGCCTTGCCGGATCCCTATGGCGCGGCCCGGCAGGCGCCCTATCCCTGGCGCGGCCGCATCACCTGTTATCCGCAAGGCGCGGACAAGACCAACGCCGCGCGCAGCCAGGTGCAGGCGTTCCTCGGCAATGCCCAGGCCGGTCACTTCTCGGTCTCGGGCGAGACGGTCACGGGACCGGCCGGCGACAGCGGTTTTCGCCGGCTGATCCTGCATTACGCGAACCTGGCCGAAGTGGCGGGCGGCGTGCACGGCTTCCTCATCGGGTCGGAGATGCGCGGCCTCACCTGGTTGCGCGACGCGGCCGGGCGCTTTCCCTTCGTCGACGGCCTCTGCGACCTGGCGACCGACGTGCGTGCGGTGCTGCGCGCCGGCACGAAGATCACCTACGCGGCCGACTGGAGCGAGTATTTCGGTTTCCAGCCGGGCGATGGCAGCGGCGAGGTGCGCTATCACCTCGATCCGCTCTGGGCCTCGCCTGCCATCGATGCCGTCGGCATCGACAACTACATGCCGCTTGCCGACTGGCAGGACGGCGACACGGTCGCCGGCAATCCGGACGGCTTCCGCCATGCGGAGGATGCGGCCGCGATGCGTGCCCATATCACGAGCGGCGAGGGTTTCGACTGGTATTATGCCAGCGCCGCCGACCGCCGCGCCCGCAACCGCACACCGATCACCGACGGCATGGCGGGCAAGCCCTGGGTGTACCGCTACAAGGACATCGAAAGCTGGTGGGGGAATCGCCATTACGAGCGCGGCCCCGGCGGCACCGAGCTTGCCAGTCCGACGGAATGGTTGCCGCGCTCCAAGCCGATCTGGTTCACGGAGCTCGGCTGCCCGGCCGTGGACAAGGGCGCAAACCAACCCAATGTCTTCGTCGATCCGAAAAGCGCGGAAAACGCGCTGCCCTATCATTCGGGCGGTGCACGCGCCGATTCGATCCAGCGCCGCTTCCTCGATGCGCATCACGGTTGGTGGCAGGGGGCGGGCCCGGAACCCGGCATGGTCGATCCCGGGCGCATCTTCCTGTGGACCTGGGACGCGCGGCCCTATCCGGCCTTCCCGCAGAAAACCGGGCTCTGGTCCGACGGCAGCAACTGGCAGCGCGGCCACTGGCTGAGCGGGCGGCTGGGTGCCGGGACCGTCGCCGATGTCATCGCCGCCATCCTGCGCGACCATGGCTTCGAGGATTTCGACGTATCGGGCGTTTCCGGCGACCTGCCGGGCTTCGTGCAGGGCGAGCAGGCCTCGGCGCGATCGATGATCGAGCCGATCATGGCTGCGTTCCAGATCGACGCGCTGGAGGCGAACGGGCGGCTGACCTTCCGCTCGCGGCTGAAATCCGCGCTGCCGCCCGACGACCTGGATGTGCTGGCCGAGCGGCCGGACGAGGCGCTGTTCGAGGAAAGTCGCGCGCATATCAGCGAGTTTGCCGGCGAAGCGATCCTCGATCACTTCGACGATGCCGGCGCCTATGCGCATGCCACGACGCGCTCGCGCCGCATGGCCGGCGGCACGGACCGGGTGTTGCGGCTCGGCCTGCCGGCCGTGCTGCATGCGGGAGCGGCGGCCTCGGCGGTGGAAACGGCCTTGCGCGACCACCGCGCGGCACAACGGCGGGTGACGTTCCGCCTGCCGCCGACGGCGCTCGGCATCACGCCCGGCGATGTCGTGCGGCTGGCGGACGGACCGGCAGGCCGTTTCCTGATCACCGACATCACCGACGGGCTGGTGCGCGAAGTGGAGGCGCGGGCAATCGCCGCCGGCGACGCCGGCGCGCCGACGCTGGGCGAGGGCGGTGCGGACCCGGTGAACGGTCCGGGCCCGTCGGATGCCTTCGCGCCCGAAATCGTCCTGCTCGACCTGCCGGTTCTCGGCTCCGGCGGGGCGCAGGATTTCGCGCGTGTCGCGGCCTATGCCAAGCCGTGGCGCGCCATGGTCGTCTCCAGTTCCGAGGGGCTGGAAGGGTTCAGGCCGCGGGTGCGGCTGGACAGGCCGGCACGGATCGGCCGGCTCGTCGAGCCGCTTGCGCCGGGCCCGGTGGGACTGTTCGACCTCGCCAATGTCATTGTCCTCGATCTGCCGGGCGGCGAGCTTGCCTCGGCCGATACGGTGAGCGTGCTCAGCGGCGCGAACCGTATCGCCGTGCGCGGTGAAAACGGGGCATGGGAGGTGATCGGCTTCCAGGAGGCGAGCGAAATCGCGGCCGCCCGCTGGCGGCTATCCGGCCTGTTGCGCGCCCTGCACGGCACGGAGGACGTTATGCTCTGGGGCCACGCCATGGACACGCAGGCGGTGGTGCTGGACGAGACGGTGCGGCCGCTCGGCCTCGATGTCGAGGAGGTGGGACGGCTCTCCAACTGGATCGTCGATGCCGTCGGCAGCCCGGAAGGCCAGGCCGGTCCCTATGCCTTCGCCGGCGGCGAACGGGCGCTGACGCCACTCGCTCCCGTGCATCTGCGCGGCGAACGCGGGCCGGACGGCGCGGCGCGCTTTTCGTGGACACGGCGCGGGCGGATCGATTCGGATACCTGGCTTGCGACGGATATCCCGCTCGACGAGCCGAACGAGGCCTATCGCCTCGATATCCTCTCCGGTTCCACGGTGGTGCGGCGCTTCGAGGTGACGGCGCCGGCCTGCCTTTATCCATCCGCCAGCGAACTTGCCGATTTCGGCGCCGCGCAGGCGTCGATCACCATTCGTGTGCACCAACTTGGCCGGGCAATCCCGCTTGGCCTTGCCGCGCAGGCAACCCTGAGCCTCTAGGAGAAGACCATGAACGATGTGAAAGCCTGGTATCAGTCCCGCACCGTCTGGGGCGCGCTGATCGCGATTCTCGCCTCCTTCGCCCACGCGCTGGGGATCGAGGTGACGGCTGGCGACGAGGGCGAACTCGCCGACCTGATCGTCGCGGCCGTCGGTGTCGTGGGCGGGCTTGTGGCGCTGGTCGGCCGGCTTTCGGCACGCCGGCGCGTCGGGTGACGCTTTACAGAAAGTCTGCCCGGCATTCATTTGCCATTCAGCGAGGATCGTTTATTGCTTGCGTCACACTGATGAGCACCTGAAAGTATGTCGATGGCCTCGCCAATTCTCATAACCGCACTTGCGGCCAGCCTGATGCACCCGGTCCCGTTCGATGCGGGCATCCAGCGGGATGTCGTCTCGGTTTCGGGCGACTGCAGCAATGCGGCTGCGCAGGTGGTGGCCCAGACGGGCGGCGAACTGCTCTCGGCGGAGCCGAGCGGCGACAGCTGCGTGGTGACCGTGCTGGTGCCGGGCAAGGACAATGCCCGGCCGCGCAAGGTGACGGTACGCGTACCGATGTAAGACCGTCGGGCCAGCCGGCCCGGCGAGGGGATTGCTGATAGAAAGAGGGCGCATGCGAATCCTGGTGGTCGAGGACGACGTCAACCTGAGCCGACAGCTCAGCGAGGCCTTGAAGGAGGCCGGCTACGTGGTGGACCAGGCCTTCGATGGCGAGGAAGGGCATTATCTCGGCGACACCGAGCCCTATGACGCCATCATCCTCGATATCGGCCTGCCGGAAATGGACGGCATCACCGTATTGGAAAAATGGCGCGCCGACGGCAAGGGCATGCCCGTGCTGCTTTTGACGGCCCGCGACCGCTGGAGCGACAAGGTGGCCGGTATCGATGCCGGTGCCGACGATTATGTCGCCAAGCCCTTCCATGTGGAGGAGGTTCTGGCCCGCATCCGCGCCCTGATCCGCCGTGCGGCGGGCCATGCCAGCCCCGATATCGTCTGCGGCCCGGTGCGTCTCGATACCAAGGGTTCGAAGGCGACGGTCAACGGCGAGACGCTTAAGCTGACCTCGCACGAATACCGGCTTCTCTCCTACCTCATGCATCACATGGGCGAGGTCGTCTCGCGCACCGAACTGGTCGAGCATATGTACGACCAGGATTTCGACCGTGATTCCAACACGATCGAGGTCTTTGTCGGCCGGCTGCGCAAGAAGATCGGCGTCGACCTGATCGAGACCGTGCGCGGCCTCGGTTACCGGATGCAAGCCCCCGCCAATGGCAAATAACGCCAGACGCTCCCGCTCGCTCACCTTTCGCGTCCTTTTTCTCGCCTCCCTCTGGGCCGCGGTGGCGCTCGTCGTCATTGCCGTCGTCATCTCGACACTTTACCGGCAGAGCGCCGAGAAGAGTTTCCGCGACCTTCTGCGCGCGCAGCTCTACAACGTCATCAACTCGATCTCGACCAGCGAGAACACGCGTCTGGCCGGCACGCCGCAGCTCGGCGACCTGCGGTTCTTCCAGCCGCAATCCGGCTGGTACTGGATCGTCGAGCCGATCGGCGGCGCGCTGGAGGGCGAGGCGCTGACCTCCTCCTCGCTCGGCACGGGCAGCATTCCCATCCCCGACACCGACAGCATTCCCTTCGACACCCGCTACGAGCGCTTCTACACGACCATCGATTCCTTCGGGAACGAGGTCGAGGTGGGGGAGACGGAAGTGGTGCTCGACGACGAGGGCCGTACGGCGCGTTTTCGCGTGGTCGGCAACCGTGACGTGCTGGAAAGCGACATCAGCGATTTCTCGGGCAGCCTTTATCTGGCGCTGGCGGGCTTCGGTGTCGGAAGCCTGCTGCTCAACGCGGCGGCGATCCTGATCGGCCTTCGGCCGCTCGATCGTGCCCGTAAGGCGCTGGAAAAGATCCGTGCCGGGGAGAGCGAGCAGCTCGACGGCGATTTTCCACGCGAAATCCTGCCGCTCGCCAGCGAGGTGAACGCGCTGATCGACAGCAACCATCGCATCGTGGAGCGCGCGCGCATGCAGGTGGGCAATCTCGCCCACTCGCTGAAGACGCCGATTGCCGTGCTTCTCAACGAATCGCGGCTGATCGCCGCGCCGCAGGGCGAACTGGTCAAGACGCAGGCCGAGGCGATGCAGGGCCAGGTGCAATCCTATCTCAACCGCGCCCGCATCGCCGCCCAGCGCGAATCGGTGCTGGCCCGGACGGAAGCGCTGCCGGTGCTGGAGCGGCTGGTGCGCGTGATGCGACGGCTGAATGCCGACAAGCAGTTTCCCCTTCATGTCGACCCGCCGGGCATCATGCTGGCGATGGAGCAGCAGGACATCGAGGAAACCGTCGGCAACCTCCTGGAAAACGCCGCGCGCTATGCCAGGACCACCGTCAACCTGCGCGTCTTCATGGCGCCGGCCGATCTGCGCGGGAGCGACGATGCGCGCAAGAGCTGGGTCATCGTCGAAGTCGAGGATGACGGGCCGGGCCTGGAGCCCGACGAGATCCGCGAGGCGATGAAGCGCGGTAAACGGCTGGACGAAAGCAAGCCGGGCACCGGCCTCGGCCTTTCCATCGTCAGCGAGATCGCGTCGGAATACCAGGGTGTTTTCGGACTGTCCCGCGGGGAGGGCGGCGGGCTACTCGCGCGTCTCGTTCTGCCGGCCGTCACAAAGGATGTTGCCTGACACGGCGGACAATGCAACAAGGGATGGTCCGCGATATGAGGATCGCGGAATTGAAGAATGACGGCGGCGTGCCGCCCTTGCGTGAGAGACGGTTCCAGCGGATGAAGACGGGTTTGCGCGGCGCCTTTTTCCCCCTCCTTCTGGCGACAGTGACGGTTTCGGGATGTACGACCACATCGGGTGGAAAGACCGCCCTCGGCGGCTCGTCATCCGGCGGCCTTTCTGGTCCTGGCGCCTATATCACGGCCCTGCAGGGCGGCCTTGTCAGCCGCAACACGGCAACAGAGCTCTCGAAAGCCGATATGCAGCGTGCGCTCGAGGCCGAATATCGTGCCCTTGAAGCCGCTCCCGGCGGCCAGCCCGTCGTCTGGCAGGGCAAGGGCGTCAGTGGTTCGGTGGTCGCGGCCGCGCCTTACCAGGTCGGCTCGCAGAACTGCCGGCAGTACAGCCACACGCTGACCGTCGAGGGCCGCGAGACCTCCACGCGTGGTGCCGCCTGCCGCAATCCCGAGGGTGCCTGGACGCCCTTGTCCTGAGCCTGACGGCCCGTTGCGGCGAAACGCCTCAAATTCGCGTCATTGTTCCCTGGGGAATTGGAAACGCCTGCATGTTCCAGTAATGGAACGGGCATGCTTTTCTGGATTCTCGTCGCCATCCTGACGGCAGCGGTCGCCGCCGTCCTTCTCCTGCCCCTGCTGCGCCGGCCTGCGGCCGCCGCGGGCGACGCCAGCCATGATGTCGAGGTCTATCGCGACCAGCTCGAGGAGCTGAAGCGCGACGAGGCCACCGGGCTGATCGCGGCGAACGAGGCGGAACTCGCCCGCGCCGAAGTCGCACGCCGGCTGATTGCGGCGAGCAAGGCCGAAGCGAAGGAGAAGGCGGCACCCGCGACGCGTCGCAACCGGCTGGCGCAGGCCTTCGTCATCGTGATCCTGCCCCTCAGCGGTCTCTGTCTTTACATCGCCAACGGCCGGCCGGACCTGCCGGCGCAGCCGCTGGCGGAGCGTCTCGCCAATCCCGGAAACGACGTGAATATCCTGATCGCGCGGGCGGAAAGCCATCTCGCGCGCAATCCCGACGACGGCGCGGGCTGGGATCTGCTGGCGCCGATCTATTACCGCAACGGCCGCATGGAAGACGCGGCCAACGCCTTCTCGCAGGCGATCCGGCTGCTCGGCCCCAACCAGGAGCGGCTCGACGGCTATGCCGAAACGCTGATCGCCCAGGCGAACGGCATCGTGACGGCGGATGCCCGCGCGCGGCTCGAACAGTCGCTGGCGCTGCAGGCCGACAATCCGCGTGCGAAATATTACCTGGCGCTGGCGCTGGAGCAGGACGGCCGCCGCGCCGAGGCCCGCGCCGCCTTCGAGGCCATGGCGAAGGACGCCCCGGCGGACGCGCCCTGGCTGCCGCTGGTCAACCGGCATATCGCGGCGCTCGCCGAGGGCACGGAAACCGCGCCGGGCGGCGCGCTCGGCAATCCGACGGCGGGCGACGTGGCGGCGGCGGAAGAAATGTCGGCCGGCGACCGCCAGCAGATGATCGCGGGCATGGTCGACAGCCTTGCCGCCAAGCTTGCCGACGACCCCGACAATTTCGAAGGATGGATGCGCATCATCCGTTCCTATGTTGTGCTGGATCAAAGGCCGAAGGCGGAGGCCGCGCTACAGACGGCGCTCAAGACGTTCCCGGCGGACAGCGAAAACGGCAGGCAGCTCGTGGCGCTCGCCCGGGACCTGTCGATCTCGACCGGGGGAGGCGGACAATGACACGCAAGCAAAAGCGTCTGGCGGTTATCGGCGGCGGCGTCGCCTTTCTCGTGGCGGCCGTGCTGCTCGTGATGTTCGCCTTCAGCCAGTCCATCGCCTATTTCTATGTGCCCGGCGATCTGGCAAAGGCGAGCGTCCCGCCCGGCACGCGCATTCGCCTCGGCGGCCTCGTCGAAGACGGCACGGTCAAGCGGGGCGAAGGATCGACCGTCACCTTCACGGTGACGGATACGCTGGCGACGGTGCCGGTGACCTATACCGGCATCCTGCCCGACCTGTTCCGCGAAGGGCAGGGCGTGGTGGCCGAAGGCACTTTCGGCACCGACGGGCTCTTCATCGCCGATACGGTGCTTGCCAAGCATGACGAGACCTATATGCCGAAGGATGTGGCCGACAGGCTCAAGGCGCAGGGCGTGGAACTCTCCGGCAAGGAAACGATCAAATGATCATCGAGCTCGGCCATTATGCTCTCATCCTGGCGCTGGCGACCGTCATCATCCAGGCGGTACTGCCGCTCATCGGCACGATCCGCAACGACCGCGCGTTGATGGCCGTGGCGCCGGCCGCAGCCTTTGCCGGTTTCCTGCTCGTGCTGTTTTCCTTTTCGGTGCTGACCTTCGCCTATGTCGTGTCGGATTTCTCCGTCGCGAATGTCTGGGAGAACTCGCATTCGCTGAAGCCGATGATCTACAAGATCTCCGGTGTGTGGGGAAACCATGAGGGCTCGATGCTGCTCTGGCTCCTTATCCTGGTCTTCTTCAGTGCGCTGGTCGCAAGCTTCGGCGCCAACCTGCCCGAGCGGCTGCGGGCCAATGTGCTGGCCGTGCAGGGCCTGATCTCGACGGCCTTTGCACTCTTCATCCTCCTGACGTCGAACCCTTTCATCCGCTTGTCGCCGGCGCCCGCCGAGGGGCAGGACCTCAACCCGGTCCTGCAGGACATCGGCCTCGCCATCCACCCGCCGCTGCTCTATCTCGGCTATGTCGGCTTTTCCGTCTGTTTCTCGTTTGCGATCGCCGCGCTGATCGACGGCCGCATCGATGCGGCCTGGGCGCGCTGGGTGCGCCCCTGGGCGCTCACCGCCTGGTCGTTCCTGACCGCCGGCATCGCCATGGGCTCCTACTGGGCCTATTACGAATTGGGCTGGGGCGGCTGGTGGTTCTGGGATCCGGTGGAGAACGCCTCGTTCATTCCCTGGCTCGCCGGCACCGCGTTGCTGCATTCGGCGCTCGTCATGGAAAAGCGCGAGGCGCTGAAGATCTGGACCGTGCTGCTCGCCATCCTCACCTTCTCCATGTCGCTGCTCGGCACCTTCCTCGTGCGCTCGGGCGTGCTGACCTCGGTGCACGCATTCGCGACCGACCCGACGCGCGGCGTCTTCATCCTGGCGATCCTCGTCTTCTTCATCGGCGGCGCGTTGTCGCTCTTTGCCTTCCGCGCGGCGACCCTGAAGGCCGGCGGCCTGTTCGCGCCGATCTCGCGCGAAGGCTCGCTCGTCCTCAACAACCTGATCCTCACCACGGCCGCCGCGACGGTGCTGACCGGCACGCTCTATCCGCTCGTGCTGGAGGCGCTGACCGGCGAGAAGATTTCCGTCGGACCGCCGTTCTTCAACCTGACCTTCGGCCTGCTGATGCTGCCGCTCCTGCTGGCGGTGCCGTTCGGGCCGCTGCTGGCCTGGAAGCGTGGCGATATCCTTGCGGCGGGACAGCGGCTGTTTGCGGCTGCCGCGATCGGCCTCGTGGTGGCCGCGGCGGTGATGTACGCCCACAGCGGCGGGCCGGTGCTGGCCTATTTCGGCATCGCCATCGGCTTTTACATGATCGCCGGCGCGGTCACGGATCTGTGGCTGCGCGCCGGTATCGGCAAAGTGGCCGGCAATGTCGCGTTCCGGCGCTTCGTCGGCCTGCCGGGCTCGGCGTTCGGCACGGCGCTCGCGCATATCGGCATCGGTGTCACGGTCATCGGCATCGTGGCCGTCACGGCCTTCGAGACCGAGCATGTCGTGGAAATGAAGCCGGGCATGCAGGTCGAGGCGGGCGGCTTCACGCTGACCTTCGACGGCATGCGCCGTGGGCAGGGGCCGAACTATTCCGAGGAATCCGGGCACTTCACCGTGGCCCGCGGCGGCACGACCGTCACCGACATCTGGTCGTCGAAGCGATTCTACACGGCGCGCCGCATGCCCACGACGGAGGCGGGTATCCGTACGTTCTGGTTCAGCCAGCTCTATGTTTCGCTCGGCGACGCGATGGCGGACGGCGGCATCGTCGTGCGGGTGTGGTGGAAGCCGATGATCCTGTGCATCTGGATCGGCACGCTCATCATGATGGCGGGCGGCGCGGTCTCGCTGTTCGACCGGCGCCTGCGCGTCGGCGCGCCGCAAAAGGCCCGCAAGGTAAAGCCGGCTCTGGAGGCGGCCGAATGATGCGCCGCCTGCTCCTCGCCGCCGCGTTCCTGCTCGCCGCGTTTCCGGCCTTTGCGGTCAATCCCGACGAGGTGCTGTCCGATCCGGCGCTGGAAGCCCGCGCCCGGGCACTGTCCGCCCAGCTTCGCTGCATGGTCTGCCAGAACCAGTCGATCGACGATTCGAATGCCGAACTCGCCCGCGACCTGCGCCTTCTGGTGCGCGAGCGGCTGACGAACGGTGACAGCGACGAGGCCGTCATGAATTATGTCGTCTCGCGCTACGGCGAATTCGTGCTGCTCAATCCGCGCCTGCGTGGCGAGACCCTGCTTTTGTGGGGCGCGCCGATCGTGCTGTTTCTCGCGGGTGCGGCGGCCATGGTCCTCTTCGTGCGCAAACGCGGCGGCAAACCCACGGGAACGCCGCTGTCCGATGCCGAAAAGGCCGAACTGGATCGCGCCTTGCGCCGCGACTGAGCGGATTTCCCAACATTACGAAAAATTCATGCGGCGGATAGTGTGCCGTAATGTGCGACCGCCTATCTCTTCTTCATCGGCTGCCTGGCGCAGCCTCTGAAAGAAGAGAGAAGGTGCACAGAATGGCCAAGATTTCCGCGTTCCGTCCGAGCCTCAAGGCCGCGTTGCAGACGACCACCGTCGCAGGGCTTGCTGCCGTCATGCTCGCGACCGGCATCCCCGCGCGCGTTACCGAAAGCTATGCAGAAGCCGTTTCCGTCCAGGCGCCGCAGGTTGCGAGCTTCGCCGACGTCGTTCAGGCCGTTTCCCCGGCCGTGGTTTCCGTCCGTGTCGAATCCGATGCCAAGCCGGCCAATGACGAGAGCAATTTCTCGTTCAACTTCGGCGGCCGGGGCTTTGACGAGCTGCCCGACGATCACCCGCTGAAGCGCTTCTTCCGTGAATTCGGCGGCCAGGACCAGTTCCGCGGCGACCGCGGACCGGACCGTCGCTTCGGTGACCGCCGTGGCCCGGGCCGCAAGCCGCATCTTCGCCCGACCGCACAGGGCTCCGGCTTCTTCATCTCCGAAGACGGCTATATCGTCACCAACAACCACGTCGTCAGCGATGGCTCGGCCTTCACGGTCGTCATGAACGACGGCACCGAGCTGAAGGCCACGCTCGTCGGCAAGGACAGCCGCACCGACCTCGCCGTGCTGAAGGTCGATGAGAAGGACAAGCGCAAGTTCACCTATGTCAGCTTCGCCGACGACAGCCAGATCCGCGTCGGAGACTGGGTCGTGGCGGTCGGCAACCCGTTTGGCCTCGGCGGTACGGTGACGGCGGGCATCATTTCCGCCCGCGGCCGTGACATCGGTTCCGGACCCTATGACGACTACCTCCAGGTGGATGCCGCCGTGAACCGCGGCAACTCGGGTGGCCCGACCTTCAACCTCAACGGCCAGGTCGTGGGCATCAACACCGCCATCTTCTCGCCGTCGGGCGGCAATGTCGGCATCGCGTTTGCGATTCCCGCGTCGGTCGCCAAGGGCGTCGTCGCCAACCTGATGAAGGACGGCAAGGTCGACCGTGGCTGGCTCGGCGTGCAGATCCAGCCGGTCAGCCGCGATATCGCCGATTCGCTCGGCCTGGCGGATGCAGCCGGTGCCCTCGTCGTCGAGCCGCAGGCCGACTCGCCCGGTGCCAAGGCCGGCATCAAAAAAGGTGACGTGATCACCGCGCTTGAAGGCGAACCGGTCAAGGATCCGCGTGACCTCGCCCGCCGCGTCGCCGATATCGCACCCGGCAAGACGGTTGATGTCGCCATCTGGCGCGATGGCAAGTCGCAGACGATCAAGGTCGAGATCGGCACGCTGGCCGGCGAAGCCATCGAGGCGGCCACGACCACGGATGACGCTGCTCCCGCAGAGGAGTCCAGTGAACAGGCGCTCGCCGATCTCGGCATCTCCGTCACCCCCGGCAATGACGGCCTGACCGTCTCCTCGGTCGATCCGGACTCCGACGCCAGCGATCGCGGCCTCAAGGAAGGCGACCGCATCACCTCCGTCAACAACCAGACGGTCAAGTCCGCGGACGAGGTGATGAAGGTGATCGAGGCCGCCCGCAAGGACGGCCGCTCCAAGGCGCTGTTCCAGGTCGAGACCAAGGACGGTAGCCGCTTCCTGGCGCTTCCCATCGACCAGGGCTGACCGGCTCCGTAAATCATCGCATTGACGGCGCCGCGGGATCGCACGATTTCGCGGCGCTGCCGTATCCGGCGCGTGCTGCTGGTAAAGCCCGCCGAACATGCTGTAAGGTTCCGCCATGAAGTTATTGATTGTGGAAGACGATCTGGAAGCGGCCGCCTATCTCGCGAAGGCCTTTCGCGAGGCCGGCATCGTTCTCGATCATGCCAGCGATGGCGAGAGCGGCCTCTTCCTGGCAACGGAAAACAGCTACGACGTGCTGGTTATCGACCGCATGCTGCCGCGGCGTGACGGCCTTTCGCTGATCTCCGAGCTGCGGCAGCGCAACATCCACACGCCCGTGCTCATCCTGTCCGCCCTCGGGCAGGTCGATGACCGCGTGACCGGCCTGCGCGCCGGCGGCGACGACTACCTGCCGAAGCCCTACGCCTTCAGCGAGCTTCTCGCCCGCGTGGAAGTCCTCGGCCGCCGCAAGGGCACGCCGGAACAGGACATGGTCTACCGGGTCGGCGATCTTGAACTCGACCGTCTGTCCCACACCGTCAAGCGCGCCGGCAAGGAGATCCTGCTCCAGCCGCGCGAGTTCCGTCTGCTCGAATATCTCATGAAGAATGCCGGGCAGGTGGTCACGCGCACCATGCTGCTCGAGAACGTCTGGGATTATCATTTCGATCCGCAGACCAACGTCATCGATGTGCATGTCTCGCGGCTGCGTTCGAAGATCGAGAAGGATTTCGACCAGCCGTTGCTGCGCACCGTGCGCGGCGCGGGCTACATGATGAAGGAAGAGGCGGCGGTCTGATCCCATGCAACGACTGCTTGGCCGGCTGACCGCCCTCTACCGCACGACCGCCGTGCGCCTTTCGGCGGTTTATCTTCTGCTGTTTGCCGCCTGCGCGGCCGTTCTCGTCTTCTATGTTTCCTCCATGTCCGAAGGCCTGCTGCAACAGCAGATGCGCGAGGCTGTAGGGCAGGAGGCCGAGCAGATCGAGCGCATCTTCGACAACAACGGCATGAACGGCCTCCTGCGCACGCTCGAGCGGCGCGCACGCCAGCCGGGCGCCAATCTCTACATCATCGCAAGCCCCACCGGCGAGGTGCTGGCCGGCAACGTCGCCTCCATCCAGCCGGGCGTGCTGGACACGGAAGGCTGGACGGAGACGCCCTTCCGCTACCAGCGCTATCAGGAGGAGACGCGCGGCACCAACCGCCCCATGGCCTATGCGCAGGTCAATGTTCTGTCGAACGGGCTTCGCATCCTTGTCGGCCGCGACCTTGGCGAGCCTGAGAACTTTCGCAAGCTGGTGCGGCAGGCGCTGATGGTGGCGCTGGGCGTCATGGGCGTCGGCGCGCTCGCCATCTGGTACCTCATCGGGCGCAACGCGCTGAAGCGCATGGACCGCATGTCGGATGCCAGCCAGCGCATCATGGCCGGCGACCTGTCCCAACGCCTCCCAACCAGCGGATCCGGCGACGAATTCGACCGCCTCTCCGAATCGCTCAACACCATGCTCGGCCGCATCGAGAAGCTCGGCGAGGGGCTGAAGCAGGTTTCCGACAACATCGCCCACGACCTCAAAACGCCGCTGACGCGGCTGCGCAACAAGGCGGAAGCGGCGCTTGCCGGCGGGGACGGGGCCGACCACCGCGCGGCACTGGAGGAGATGATCGGCGAATCCGACCAGCTCATCCGCACCTTCAACGCTCTCCTGATGATCTCCCGCGTCGAGGCCGGGCAGGCGCCGGCGGAAATGAGCGCGGTGGATATCAGCGGCATCGCGCATGACAGCGCCGAACTCTACGAGCCCGTCGCCGAGGATTGCGGCCTGAAATTCACGACCGACATCGCAGACGGTATCGAGGTGAAGGGCAATCGCGAGCTTGTCGGTCAGGCGCTCGGCAATCTCATCGACAACGCGATCAAATATGCCGAGGGCAGCGGCGGAGAGCCGGATATCCGCATCTCGCTGGCAAGGCGGGACAACGAGGTCGTGCTTGCCGTGGCAGACAGCGGCCCGGGCGTGCCGGAAGACAAGTATGGCGACGTCGTCGAGCGCTTCGTGCGCCTCGATGCGAGCCGCTCCAAGCCCGGAACGGGGCTCGGCCTGTCGCTCGTCGGGGCGGTCATGGAAATGCACCACGGCCGCCTGGAGCTGGACGCCACCCATCCCGACCGGGAAAACAACCGTGGCCTGACGGTCAGAATGGTTTTCCCCGTCCTGCCGGACTGATACATCTCCTCCTCAAAAGGCGAGGAGACATCATGAACGTAACGACGGCAACGCGGCTATCCGATCTTGCGGCCTCTCCCATCCGGCCCCTGAGCCAGGCGGATGCCAAGTCGGTCCTGTCCGATCTCAAGGACTGGGGCCGCGACCACCCCGCGATTGCCAGCCTTGCCGCCACGGACGGTCCGCTCAAGGACTTCATCGTCGCGGCATTCTCCCTCTCTCCCTATCTGCGTGACACGGCCCGCATCGATCCCGCCCTCTTGGCACGCGCGCTGGAGGAGCCGGTGCTGCCCGCCATCGAAGCGGCCATTGCCCGCGCCCGTAAAGCCTGGCAGCCGGGCGAGGGGGAGGTGACGGAGGCGGTGCTGATGACGCGTCTTCGCGTCGCCAAGCGCGAGGTCGCCTTCCTCACCGCGCTCGCCGATCTCGCCCGCATCTTCGATGCCCGCCGGACGACGGCGCTTCTGACCGAGCTCGCCGAAGCCACCACGTCGGCGGCCATCGATCATCTGCTGCTATCGGCCCATGAAAGCGGCAAGGTGAAGCTGCCGGACCCCGCCCATCCCGGCGAGAAATCCGGCCTCATCGTGCTCGGCATGGGCAAGCTCGGCGCGGCGGAACTCAACTACTCCTCCGATATCGACCTCGTCGTCTTCTTCGACCCGATGGCCGACATCGCGACGGATCCGACGGAAGCGGTGGAGACGTTTTCCCGCCTCGTGCGCCGGCTCATCCGCATCATGCAGGAGCGCACGGCCGACGGTTACGTCTTCCGCACCGACCTGCGCCTGCGGCCCGATCCCGGGGCCACGCCGCTTGCGATCTCCTTCGATTCCGCCATGCTCTACTACGAGAGCCGCGGGCAGAACTGGGAGCGCGCCGCCTTCATCAAGGCCAAGCCGGTCGCCGGCGACATCGAGGCCGGCCGCAACTTCCTCAAGGGTCTCGTTCCCTTCGTTTTCCGCAAATATCTGGACTATGCCGCGATTGCCGACATCCATTCGATCAAGCGGCAGATCCATGTCCACAAGGGCCATGGCGAGATCGCCGTGAAGGGGCACAACGTCAAGCTCGGTCGCGGCGGCATCCGCGAGATCGAGTTCTTCGTGCAGACGCAGCAGCTCATTGCCGGCGGCCGCGTGCCCGCGCTGCGCCTGCGCGCGACCGAACCGATGCTCGCCGAACTCGCCAAGGCCAACTGGATCGACGAGGCGACCGCCGACGAGCTGACGGAGGCCTACTGGTTCCTGCGCGACGTCGAACACCGCCTGCAAATGGTGCGCGACGAGCAGACCCACACCCTGCCCGAGACCGAAGCCGAGCTGAAACGCATTGCCTTCATGCTCGGCTTCGAGGACACGGCGCACTTCTCCGACAAGCTGGTGTCCGTGCTGAAGACCGTCGAGCGCCGCTATGCCGCCCTGTTCGAGCAGGAGGCGAAGCTGTCGTCGGAGGCCGGCAATCTCGTCTTCACCGGCCAGAAGGACGATCCCGATACGCTGGAGACGCTGAAGAAGCTCGGTTTCGAGCGTCCAGCCGACATTTCCCGCACCATCCGGACCTGGCATTACGGCCGCTACCGCGCCACGCAGTCCGTCGAGGCGCGCGAGCGGCTGACGGAACTGACACCGGAACTGCTGCGCGTCTTCGGCCAGAGCAAGCGGGCCGACGACGCGCTGCTGCGCTTCGACAGCTTCATTTCCGGCCTGCCGGCGGGCATCCAGCTGTTCTCGTTGCTCGGCAACAATCCCGCGCTGCTCTCCCTCATCGTCAATATCATGTCGTCCGCGCCGCGCCTTGCCGAAGTGATCGCGGCAAAGCCGCATGTCTTCGACGGCATGCTGGATCCCGGCCTTCTGGCGGAGTTGCCGACGCGCGCCTATCTCGCCGATCGCATCGAGGGCTTCGTTTCGGGTGCGCGCCACTATGAGGAAATTCTCGACCGCCTGCGCATCATCGCCGCCGAGCAGCGCTTTCTGATCGGCATCCGCCTGCTGACGGGCGCCATTACCGGAAAGCAGGCCGCGCGCGCCTTCACCCATGTCGCGGACCTCATCGTCGCGGCGGCGCTGAAGGCGGTGCTCGACGAGGTCGAGGCGGCGCACGGCAAGTTCCCGGGCGGGCGCGTGGCGCTCGTCGGCATGGGCAAGCTCGGCAGCTTCGAGCTGACGGCCGGCTCCGATATCGACCTCATCCTTCTTTATGATCACGACGGCGACGCCTTCGAGTCGGATGGCGTGAAGCCGCTCGACAACATCAAGTACTTCACCCGCATCACCCAGCGCCTCATCGCGGCGCTTTCCGCGCCCACGGCGGAGGGGGTGCTCTACGAGGTGGACATGCGCCTGCGGCCCTCCGGCAACAAGGGCCCGGTCGCCACCCGCATCACGTCCTTCGCAAAGTACCAGGCCGAGGAGGCTTGGACCTGGGAGCACATGGCGCTGACCCGCGCGCGCCTTCTCTGCGGCGATGACAGCCTGGTGGCCGAGGCGGGAGAAATCTTCCGTGGCGTGCTGGGCCGCAAGCGCGACGTCGTCAAGACGGCGAAGGACGTGGCGGAGATGCGCACGCTCATCGATCAGGAAAAGCCGCCGAAGGACATCTGGGACCTGAAACTCATCCCCGGCGGCCTGATCGATATCGAGTTCATCGCCCAGTTCCTCGCGCTGGTCGCGCCGGCGCGTGGCGCGACGCAACCGGATAAAGCGCTTCCGACCTGGGAAGCGCTTGCCGAACTCGGCCACGCCATGATGGATCCGAACGACCTGGAGACCGTGCAGGGCGCGCTGTCGCTCTATACGGAAATCTCGCAGATCGTGCGCCTTTGCGTGGATGGCGGCTTTGATCCGAAGGAGGCGCCGGCCGGGCTCATCGACCTCGTCTGCCGGGCGGGCGAGAGCCCGGACCTGCGCACGCTGGAGGCGGAAATCCGCCGTGTCTCCAAGGCGGTGCGCAAGATCTTCCTGGCGACGGTCAAGAGCTGACCGTCGCGCCCCTCAGGCCGCCGCGAGATGCAGTGCGGCGAGCCGTTCGCGGTCGGGAATGCGCACGGAGATGATCGTGCCCTTGCCCTCGTCGGAGCGGATGCGCATGGCGCCGCCGTGCAGGTGGGCGAGCGAGCGCGAGATGGCGAGGCCCAGCCCCGAACCGCCCTTGCTCTTGGCATACTGGCTCTGCACCTGCTCGAAGGGCTGGCCGATTTTCTGGAGGGCGGATTTCGGAATGCCGATGCCCGTGTCGGCGATCGTCAGCGTGACGGCGCCGTTCACCCGCCGCGCCCGCACTTCCACCTTGCCGCCCTCGTTGGTGAACTTCATGGCGTTTGACAAGAGGTTCAGCAGGATCTGCTTCATCGCGCGGCGGTCGGCCACCGTGACGAGGTTGCCCGGGCAGGCCTGCTCGACCGTGATGTTCTTCTTTTCGGCTTGCAGCATGGTGAGACGCAGCGTCTCCTCGATCAGCGGCGCGAGGTCGACCGCCTCGCAGCTGATGCGCATGTGCCCGGCCTCGATCTTCGACATGTCGAGAATGTCGCTGATGACGTTGAGCAGGTGCTTGCCGCTTTCGTGGATATCGCGGGAATATTCGCGGTACTTGTCCGAGCCGATCGGGCCGAACATCTGGTTTTGCAGGATTTCCGAGAAGCCGAGGATGGCGTTGAGCGGCGTGCGCAGCTCATGCGACATGTTGGCAAGGAATTCCGATTTGGCGCGGTTCGCCGCCTCGGCGCGTTCCTTTTCGGCCTGGTAGTTGGCGTTGGCCAGCGAAAGCTCGGCCTTCTGCCGCTCCAGCTTGGCGCGCGAGGCCGAAAGGTCGCCGATGGTCGCCATCAGGCGGCGCTCGGATTCGCGCAGACGCACCTGGTGGCGCTTCATCATGGTGATGTCGGTGCCGACGGAAACGCGTCCGCCGTCGCGCGTGCGGCGCTCGTTGATCTGCAGCCAGCGTTCGTCCGCGAGCTGCACTTCGGTGGTCTGCGACACGCCGGCGCCGTCGGAATCGGCGATACGCCGCTCGATGACGGGGCGGGCAGCCGCGGCATTCACCACGGCGCGCTCCGTGCCGGGCACCAGCACCTCGTCCGGCAGGCCATAGGCCTGCTGGTAATGCGCATTGCACATGACGAGCCGGTCGTTCTTGTCCCACAGCACGAAGGCTTCCGAGGTGCATTCGATGGCGTCGGCAAGCCGCTCGTCGGCTTCCTGGTAGCGCTGGGCGAGGCGGTGCTGTTCCGTAACGTCCATGGCGATGCCGATCATGTGCATGCGGCCGGAGGACATGCGGATGAGCTGCGCGCGCGCGCGCATCCAGACATAGTGTCCGTCGGCATGGCGCATGCGGAAGACCTGGTCCACCTGCTTGGCCTCGCCGCGGGCAACCGCGCGCGCCACCTGGTAGATGCCGTCGTCGTCGGGATGCATCAGCCGCGCGGCATCCCCGAAGGACAATACGCTGTCGCGGGCCGGCATGCCGAGCATCTCGTACATCGAGCTCGACCAGAACAGCCGGCGGTTCTCCAGGTCGAAGTCCCACAGGCCGCAGCGGCCGCGTGCCAGCGCCGTTTCCACCCGCAGGTTGGATTCCGCAAAGATGGCATCGGCGTCGCGCGCGCGCTTCGCCTGGATGTAATAGGCATAGAGAATGACGAGCAGGATCGCGGAGATCCCGGTGAAGAGCGTCACGTTCAGGGCGATCTCGTCGCGCCAGAAGAGCGCGGTCTGGCCAAGCGGATTGGCCACCACGATGAAGCCGCCCTTGCGCGGCATTTCCACGAGCGAGGCGTAATAGTCGTCGCCGGCGATGCGCGTGCGGAAGACGGTGGCGGGATCGCCGAAATACTGGATGGCGGCAAGCTCTGGCGAGAAGCGCGCGAGCGACTGGCCGACATAGCGCGACGCCGCCAGCGAGCTGCCGAAGACGCGGCCGTTTTCCGCAACGAACAGCACGATGCCGCCCGGCTGCATGCGATCCTGCGGCAGGTTGACGGACAGCGTCGCCTCCACCGCCATGCGGTCGGCCTCGGCAAGGCTTTGCGCCATCTTGCCGGAGAAGGCGGCGCCGACGGCCAGCGCCGTCAGCGAGGTCGTGTCGCGCACGCTCGTTTCCATCCGGTCATGTTCGACCAGAATGCCGACGACCCGCGATATCGCCACGACAAGCAGGAATGCAATGATCAGGATCGGTATCGACCGCTTCAGCACGGGCTCCGCCCGTGACAGACGCCGTGCGGTTGGCCCCGCGAAAATCTTCGCTGGCCCCGTCGCCTCGCATTTCCAGGCCGCCATTCCCGGAAATTTGAGACGAGTCCACCCGCCGGCTGCGCGTCCTCGTTGCGCGTCCGCCATAGTCTTCAAACCTTTGTAACCCTCTCGTGATTCGGCGCGCCGCTCGCCCGAATCTGCCCTAATGAATCAATTGTGATTCGGCTTGTCCATAGAAAAAGGTAAAACTTTTTTAACCATTTTTGACGGGTGCGATTTCGCAGTCCGGTCCGGCACTTAAGTGCCGCTTTGGCCGCCCTCGGGCCGCCATCGCATGCTGTCCTGCGTGCGCCATTCCTTCAAGAGCTGGGCGCGCCGGCGGGGATAACGGCTCTCCAGAAGCGTGATTTCGCGCATGCGGTCGGTGCGGAAATGCCGGAAGTCGTTGCGCGCCTCGCACCAGGCGACGAGCATGCGCGTCTCCTCGAAATAGCCGAGCGCGACCGGCCAGACGATCCTGTCCGTGAAGGTGCCGGCGACGTCCGCATAGGCGAGCCGCAGCTTGCGTTCACGGCGGATGGCGCTGCGCAGCAGCACGAGATCGACCACTTCGGCATCCACCACCCGGCGCGGCCCCACCAGCAGCGCCGTGTTTTCCAGCTCGTCGCGCAGGTCCGCCGGCAGCACGGCGGAGATCTTGGCAAGCGCGTCCGATGCCGCCTTGGTCATCGGCATGTCCGCGAACTTCTGCACCCAGCGGAAGCCGAGCATCAGCGCTTCCAGCTCGCTTTGCGAGAACATCAGCGGCGGCAGCATGAACCCTGGGCGCAGCACATAGCCGACGCCCGGCTCGCCCTCGATGTCGGCGCCTTGGGCCTGAAGTGTGGCGATGTCGCGATAGAGCGTGCGAATGCTGACGCCAAGCTCGTCCGCGAGCGTTGCGCCGCTCACCGGATGCCGGTGGCGCCTGAGAAGCTGGAGAAGGGCAAGCAGTCTTTCGGAACGGGCCACGGCACGATACTGCCATTTTCTGGCAGTGGTGTCGCCTAGTATCCTTTCGTCAACACAGCGAAAGGACGCGTTCCATGACCTCTCCCAACCTCCTGATCCTCTATGTCGAGAATGCCCTTGAAAGCGCCCGGTTCTACAAGATGATCTTCGGCGCGGCGCCGCTCATTCAATCGCCGGGCTTCGTATCCTTCCGGTTCGATAACGGTCTCGGCCTCGGGCTGTGGGCGACCAGCTCGCCCGAATTCGTCTCGGGCGGCACGGGTCACCGCGGCGAGATCGCCATCGTCGTCGATGAGGATGCTCAGATCGACAGGCTGCATCAGGAATGGAGCGCCGCGGGCGTTGCCATCGAGCAGCCGCCGTTCACGGCCGCCTTCGGCCGCACCTTCGTCGCGCTCGATCCCGATGGCCACCGCATCCGCGTCTGCCCGCCGGACAAGTAAGCGAAGAGGCTCAGCCCTTCAGCATGCGCTCCACGATGTCGGAGACGTCGGAGGAGAGCTTCTCGCCCGCAGCGATGGTGCGCAACGCGTTGCGGGCGTGATCGGACCGGACCGCCTCCAGCGCGCGCCAGGAGCGCATGGAGGTGAGGATGCGGGCGGCGAGCTGCGGGTTCTTCGGGTCGATCTCCAGGATCTGCTCGGCCAGGAAACGGTAGCCCGCGCCATCCGCCCGGTTGAAGCCGGTCGGGTTGGAGAAGGCGAAGGTGCCGACGAGCGCACGAACGCGGTTCGGGTTCGACTTGGTGAAATGCGGGCTCGTCATCAGCGCCTGGACGCGGGCAAGCGCCCCGTCGCCCGGAATGGTCGACTGGATGGCGAACCATTTGTCGATGACGAGCGCATTGTCCGCAAAACGGGCGCGGAAGGTTTCAAGCGCCTCCGCGGTTTCCGTCGCGGCCGGGAAGCGATGCGCCAGCACCGTCAGCGCAGCGCTGAGGTCCGTCATGTTGTCGGCGCTCGCGAAGGCCTCGGCCGCGCGCGCCGGCGTGCCGTCGCTGACGGCGAGATAGGAGAGGGCGGCATTGCGCAGCGCGCGCTGGCCCGCATTTGCGGCATCCGGCGTGAAGGCACCTTGCGTGCGGTGACGTTCGAACAACGTCGCGAAGACCTCGGCGCCGTGGTTGGCGATGAAGGCCAGCACGGCCTCGCGCCCGGCGCGGATGGCATCTGGATCGTTGTTGCTGCCCAGTTCCCGGGCGATATCGGATTCCGACGCCAGCGCCAGCGCCTGCGCACGGAAGGCGGGCTCCAGGCTTTCATCGCCGGCTATGGCGATCAGCGTATCGGCAAGCATTGCGCTCGTCTCGACCGTCTCGCCGGCGCGCGCCTTGCTGGCCGCCTCGACGAGGCTCGGAAGCGCGAGGTCGTTCAGCGCCTGCCAGCGCGAGAAGAGATCGCTGTCATGGCGCGCGATATGGGCGAGATCGGCCTGCGCCTGCTCGAAATGCATGTTGACGGGCGCGGAGAAGCTGCGGTTCAGCACCAGGACCGGACGCGACGGAATGCCGGAGAAGGTCACCGTCTGGCGACGCTCCTTCAGGTGCAGCACATCGCCGGTGATATCGGCCCCGCTGACGGCAGCGGCCTTCGCCTCCGAACCGTCCTCCAGCAGCAGGCCGAAGCGCAGCGGGATATGCATCGGTTCCTTGACGCTCTGGCCGGGCGTCGGCGGGATCATCTGCTCCAGCGACAGCGTGAATTCGCCCTTCGCCTGGTCGTAGGCGCAGGAAACGCTGATGAGCGGCGTACCGGCCTGATGATACCAGAGTGAGAACTGCGCGAGGTCCACGCCGTTGGCGTCCTCGAAGCACTTCACGAAGTCCTCGATCGTCGCGGCATCGCCGTCGTGGCGCTCGAAGTACAGGTCCATGCCCTTCTTGAAGCCGTCCTTGCCGACGATGGTCGCGATCATGCGCGTCACCTCGGAGCCCTTCTCATAGACGGTCGTCGTGTAGAAGTTGTTGATTTCGCGATACTTCGTCGGCCGTACCGGATGGGCGAGGGGGCCGGCATCCTCCGGGAACTGCTCCGATTTCAGGTGGCGTACTTCCGCGATGCGCTTGACCGGGCGCGAACGCTGGTCGGCGGAGAATTCGTGGTCGCGGTAGACCGTCAGGCCTTCCTTCAGGCACAGCTGGAACCAGTCGCGGCAGGTGACGCGGTTACCGGTCCAGTTGTGGAAATATTCGTGGGCGATGATCGCCTCGATATTCGCATAGTCCTGGTCCGTCGCCGTTTCCGGATCGGCCAGCACGTATTTGTCGTTGAAGACGTTGAGCCCCTTGTTCTCCATGGCGCCCATGTTGAAGTCGGAGACGGCGACGATCATGAAGATGTCGAGGTCGTATTCGCGGCCGAACACCTCTTCGTCCCACTTCATGGAGCGTTTCAGCGCGTCCATCGCATAGGCCGCACGCGCTTCCTTGCCGTGCTCGACATAGATCTTCAGCGTCACCTCGCGGCCGGACATCGTCGTGAACGCGTCCTCCACGACGCCGAGGTCACCGGCGACGAGCGCGAAGAGATAGGACGGCTTGGGGTGCGGATCGAACCAGGCCGCGAAGTGCTTGCCTTCGCCATAACCGGCGCCGCCGAGGAAATTGCCGTTGGAAAGCAGCAGCGGGCAGCTTGCCTTGTCGGCGATGATGTTGACCGTATAGACGGCCAGGACATCCGGCCGGTCCGGGAAATAGGTGATACGGCGAAAACCCTCGGCCTCGCACTGCGTGCAATAGACGCCGTTCGAGCGATAGAGGCCCATAAGCTGGGTGTTGGCCTCTGGGTTGATCATCGTGGTGATGGTGATTTCGAAGGGCTCGCTTGCCGGCAGGTCGCGGATGGTCAGGCTGTCCGGCGTGGCGTCATAGCGTGCCGCGTCCACCTCCATCTGGTCGAAGAGCAGGCCGGTCATGACGAGCTCGTCGCCGTCGAGAACCAACGGGGCGGCCACATCGGCGCCCTCACGGCGGTGGAAAATCAGGCGCGCCTCGACCTTGGTTTCCGTGGGGTCCAGTTCGAAAGTCAGGTCGACGCGCTCGAGAACGAAGTCAGTCTGGCGATAATCCGCCAGATGGATGATCTGGCCGTTCTCAGTCCGCATGGATATGTCCTGTTCCTATCGCTCCGGCCTGTCCCGCTCGTGCATGACGCGACACCCCGCCGGGCGCATTGCCCCCAAATTCCTCCGATTGATATGCTTATTCGCTTAACATCTCATTTCCACGGAACCGCCGTTCACAACTTTGTGCTAACGTGAGACACGTTTCAGGCGTCCGGCGGATGGGAAGGCCCGTGGCCGCGCGCAAGCCTTGAGCATTTTTCCGCGACATATCATGAGATTTGATGCCATGGGCCGGCGTGTCCGGCTAGAGTGGTCGCGTCCGGATCGATTCCCGATGCGCCAACCGTCTGACGCCGCGACCTGCCGGTCGCGCAGAGCTTTTCATGGATATGCCGCACCACGACCCCATGCGGGGTATTTTCCTCAAGATCGCCTCGGTGGTGATCTTCCTGTGCATGTCCACGCTGATCAAGGCGGCGGGCAAGGATATGGCGGCGGGGCAGATCACCTTCCTGCGCTCGGCCTTCGCCATGGTGCCGATCATCGTCTTCCTGGCGTTCAAGAGACAACTCGTCGATGCCTTTCGCACCCGCGATGTCATGGGGCACCTGAAGCGCGGTTTCATCGGCATCCTTGCCATGGGCTTCGGCTTCTACGGCCTCGTGCACCTGCCACTGCCGGAGGCCATCGCCATCGGCTATGCCATGCCGCTCATCGCCGTCGTCATCGCAGCGGTCTTCCTCAAGGAAAAGGTCGGCATCTATCGCTGGTCGGCGGTGCTCGTCGGGCTGACGGGCGTCTTCATCATCACCTGGCCGCGGCTCACCCTGTTCCGCGAGGGTGGCGTCGGCTCGGCGGAGGCGATGGGCGCGCTCGCGGTGCTGCTGTCCGCGACACTCGGCGCTGTTGCGATGGTGCTGGTCCGCAAGCTCGTGAAGACGGAGCGCACGCATACGATCGTGCTCTATTTCTCGCTCTCCGCCTCCGTCTTTTCGCTCGCCACGCTTCCCTTCGGCTGGAATGCGCTCGGCTGGGAGGCGCTCGGCCTTCTGGCAATGGCCGGCTTCTGCGGTGGGGTCGCACAGCTCCTGCTGACGGCAAGCTACCGCTATGCCGACGTCTCCACCATCGCGCCCTTCGAATACACGTCGATCGTTCTCGGGCTGGCGGTCGGCTACTTCCTGTTCGGCGATATCCCGACATCGGCGATGCTGATCGGCACGGCCATCGTGGTCAGCGCCGGCATCTTCATCATCCTGCGCGAACACCGGCTCGGTCTGCAGCGCCGCGCGGCGCGCAAGCACGTCACCCCTCAGGGCTGACGCCACTCCGGCGTCGTTGTGTCTTCCATCGGCTCCTCCGTCGGCGCGTCGGGCTGCAAGGCGGCAGCGGCTGCATCGGCGCCGAGCGGCTGCACCGCCATCGCCTGGAAATCCGTCTTGGCGACGAGGCCGTCGTTTTCCTCGCGGCGGCTGATGCGCCAGGCGGCGTAGGCCCCGTAAAGGGTGAAATAGAAGGCCAGTACGATAAAGAGCGAGCCGGGGCCGAAACGGTCCATGATCGGCCCCACCATCAGAGGACCGGAAATCGTTCCGAAACCGTAGACGATCATCATGCCGGAGGAGACCTCGACATATTCGTCCGGCTGGGCGAGGTCGTTGGCATGCGCGACGTTCAGCGCATAGATCGGGAAGATGACCGCACCCACGCAGGCCGCAACCAGATAGAGCACGACCGTCGGCCCGCCGGAAACCGCGGCCATGACGAGGCAGGAAAGCGCGCCGAACGCCCCGCAGGCGACCATGACGCGCCGGCGGTCCATGCGGTCGGACGCACGCCCGATGGGGATCTGCGACAGGGCGCTGCCGATCAGCACGGAGGCGAGCAATGTCGCGCCCTCGGCCGTCGTTAGTCCGGTGCGCTGGGTGAACACGCCGCCGAGATTGAGCCATGCCCCGGACAGCGCGCCGGCGAGGAAGGCGCCGATGACGGCGACGGGCGAGCGCCGATAGAGCGTCGGCACGTTGAAGCGCGCCTGCGTCGGCGGGGCCGGCAGCGGGGAGGAGGTCAGCGCCGTCGGCAGCAAGGCGACGGAGAAGATGATGCCGCAGAGAATGAACAGCGAAGTGTTGGTGGGATCGCCGAGCGGCACGAGATATTGCCCGCCGATCGTGCCGACCATCGTGGTGATGAGATAGACGGAGAAGATCGAGCCGCGGTTATCGTTCGTCACGCGCTCGTTGAGCCAGCTTTCGATGATGAGATAGCTGCCCGCGATGGCAAAGCCCGATACGGCGCGAAACATCATCCACGCCCGCCAGTCCACCACCAGCGCGCAGAGCAGGATGCCGATGGCGAGAAGCGTGATGAGCGCCACGAACACGCGGACATGGCCGACCAGCAGCACGAATTTCGGCGTGACGATGCAGGAAAGCGTGAAGCCGACCGTGTAACCCGTGGCGATCATCGCGATGGTCTGGGTCGACCATCCCTCCGCGACCGCGCGCACCGGCACGACATAGCTTTGCAGGCCGAAGGCCACCATCATCAGGAGGGTGGACAGCATCAGGCTCAGGATGGAGACAAGGCTTGCCAGCATGGGGGCTCCGCAGAAGGGCATCCGGTTTCAGAATGTCGCTCTATTGCGCCGGCCATGCTCTGTCCATGGCGACAATCGTTGGCGTAACCAGGAAGATTTTCCGAAGCGTGGAAATTTCGCGGAGGAGTTGTGTTATGAAGAAGATGCTGGGTGCAATGCCCGGCATACCGAAAGGAGGTGAGACGTTTGAAAATCCGGGTTTCGGTTATTGTCAGACTGTTCGGTTGGCGCCTGACTCTGACAGTAAGCCGATAACAGAACGGAGATCGGGCTTCGGCCCGGTCTCCACCGGAGGAAAGGCGTCTCACCTCCTCACGGCGCAGATCATACCACGGCTTTGGCCATGGACAAAGCCGGTCAGTTCGGCAGGAAGGCCTTCAGCGGATCATGCCGCTGGGCGGCGTCGCGCGGCAGCGATGCCAGGACGGAATATTCGCGCGCGGCATTCACGGCCGCGCGGATATCGGCAATGTCGGAAACCAGTCGGCGGAATTTCAGCATGGCTTGCTCCTGTGTGCATCTGCCGGGCGCGCGCTTGCGCACCCGGTCCGCATCAGCGCGTGACGAACTCGGCGAAGAGCTGGGCAGGACGGTTGATGCGGGAAAAGCCGATGGCCGTAAGCTGCTCGTTGGCCGGCGCGCAGATGCCGCCGAAACCACGGCCGGTGCGAAGACCGGAATGGCGGAGCGTCTCAAAGCTCGAATGGATGGGCCGAAAGCGGGCGGTCATGGGTTCAGTTCCTTAAATCCTGTCCCTCCCATGTCGACATATTGCGCCGCAACATGAATTTTGCAATGCGACATTCCGCCCGGCAGATATGTGTAATTCGCATGGCTGATGAAACATTCTGTTCATGCTTGAGGCAGAATCGCGGCGACGCGATTGACCACAGTCTAGTGACGTTCGCCAAGTTATTGAAAATAAAGAGACCGGGTGAAATGCCTAGGCTTTCAGCCCTGCACGAAAAGCGAGCAAATCCTGCCAGGCGAGCCGTTTGCTGATCGGTGCCGTGACCAGATCCTGTGGATGCAATGTCGCAAAAGCCGGAATTGTGCGGCCGGAAACATCGATTTCGCGCCATTCGCCGCGCAGCTGATGGATCGTATCGTTCGACCGGAACAGGAAACGGGCGGCGAAATTGCCGAGAACGAGCAGATGATTCGGCTCGGCAAGCGCAATCTGCCGCTCGATGAAGGGCCGGCAGATATCGGCCTCGCGCTGCGAGGGTGGGCGGTTGCCCGGCGGCCGCCACGGCACGACATTGGTCAGCAGGATGTCGGCACGCGCCAGCCCGATGCCGGCGAGCATCCGGTCCAGCATCGCGCCTTGCCGGCCGGAAAAGGGCTGGCCGTCGCGGTCGTCTTCGGCATTCGGCATCGCGCCGATCACCATGACGGCGGGTTTGGCGTTGCCCTCGGCAAAGACGAGGCAGCGCGCGCTGGTCTTCAGGTTGCAGCCGTTGAAGGCTTCCATCGCCGTGCGCAGTTCCTCCAGCGAACGGGCGCTGCTGGCGGCAAACTCCGCTTCGGCGACCGCCTGGCTGTCCGGGATGGCGACGTTCGGCAGGGGGGCAGGGGCGGCGGCGCGGGGCTGTTCCTGTCGTTGCGGTGCCTGGCGGGCGGGGCGCTGCGGTTCCGGTGCGGCCTCTTGCCGGGCCGGCATGCCGCGCGCCGCGCGCATCGCCTCGAATTCGGCGATGCGATCGACAGCCTCCTCCTCCAGCAGCCAGTCGACGCCGGCATCCGCATAGAAATGCAGAAGCGCGCGAAGCTGCTCGGGATGGAGGTCGCTGGCGGTGGTCATGGCCGCACCTTAGCGAAGCGACGGCGCGGAGGAAAGCGCCGCCCTCATGCAACCCACGTCGCGATGTCGTCGCTTTCGCCGATCAGCGCGAGACCGTGGGCGATCGACAGAAGCTCGCCGCCGCTTTCGATCTTGCCGCCATCGAATCGACGCGTGAAGATCCCCCGCACCGCGGGCACGAACGATGTGCCGCCGGTGAGAAACACCTTGTCGACAGCCGAAGCCGGCGTTCCGGTCTTCTCCAGCACCTCGTCGAGCGCGCCCTCGATGCGGGCGAGGTCGGGTGCGATCCATTGTTCGAAATCGGAACGCTTCACCGTTTTGCGGCCGGCGGCCCCGAGCGGCGGGAAGTGGAAGGCCGCTTCCTCTTCCACCGACAGCGCCATCTTGGTGGCCGAGATGGCCTGATAGAGCGGGTAGCCCTCGTCGTGGTCCACGAGGTCGATGAAGAGTTCCAGCTTTTCCGGCTCCAGCGCGGAGCGCACCAGCGACTTCAGGTCCGCGAATTCGCGCGTCGTCTTGAAGATCGACAGCTGGTTCCAGCGCGAGAAGTTGGCATAGTAGCCGGAGGGGACTTCCAGCACCTTGTCGAAGCTCTTGAAGTGCGAACCCTTGCCGATTTCCGGCGCCACGAGATGCTCGATCATGCGGGAATCGAAATGGTCGCCCGCGATACCGACGCCGGAATGGCCGATCGGCGTTGCCGTCAGCCGCCCCGCATGCCGCTCGAAGCGGATGAGCGAATAGTCCGTGGTGCCGCCGCCGAAATCCGCGACGAGCACGGTGGCGTCGCTTTTCAGCGTCTGCGCGAAGTAATAGGCGGCCGCGACCGGCTCGTAGACATAGTGGATTTCCGGAAAGCCAAGCCTCGTCAGCGCGGCATTGTAGCGCTCGATCGCGAGATCCGGATTGGGGCTCGCGCCGGCGAACTGCACCGGCCGGCCGGCGATCACGCGCGATACATCCGCCGGCCATCCGTCGCCGGCATAGGTTTTCAGGCGGCGCAGGAAGATTTCCATCAGGTCGTCGAAGCTGTGGCGGCGCGCATGGACCAGCGTGCCCTGGAAGAGCGCGCTTGCCGCAAAGGTCTTGATCGACTGGAGGAAACGACAGTCGCCGGGATTGTCGATGAACTGGCGGATCGCCGCCTGGCCGGCCTCGACCTTCAATGCCTGCGCGCCAAAGACCGGATCCTTCATGAAGGACAGCGCCGTGCGCATCGTGTCGGTAACGCCGGCGCTGCTTTCGAAGCGCATGGATTGCGTGTCGCTGCCGCCGGTGGCCAGCGCCATGACGGTGTTGGTCGTGCCGAAATCGAGGCCGAGTGCCCTTGCCATTGCCGTGCCCCTGTCATTGCCGAAATGGATTGAACCGGGGCCGCTGGCCCCGCGCGAGGAGGCGCGTCGGGCGCGCCCTGATTTTGGAGAGCGCGCCAGATGGCACAGCCGGCGCGCGATGGCAAGGGGAGGGCGTCGGCTCAGAGCGAGCTTGCCGCCCCGCCGTCGCAGCGAACGAGGCTGCCGGTGACATAACTCGCCGGCGCGCTGCACAGGAAGGCGGCCGTGGCGGCGAATTCCGCCACGGTGCCGTAGCGCCGGGCCGGGATCGCCGCTTCAGAGGCGGCGCGCACCTCTTCCACGCTCTTGCCGCTGCGCTCGGCGGCGGCGGCATCGAGGCTCGTCAGGCGGTCGGTCATGATGGAGCCGGGCAGCAGCAGGTTGCTGGTGATGCCGTATTGCGCGACCTCGCCCGAAAGCGTCTTCGACCAGCCGGCCAGCGCCGCCCGCAGCGTGTTGGAGAGCGCAAGCCCCGGGATCGGCTCGATCACGCCGGAGGAGGCGACGGTCAGGATGCGGCCCCAGCGCTGCGCCTTCATGCCGGGCAGGAGCCGGTTCGTCAGCGTGATGATGCCCAGGACCATGGACTGGAAATAGGTCGTGAGCTTTTCGACGCTCATGTCTTCCGTCGAACCCGGCGTCGGGCCACCCGAATTGTTGACGAGGATATCGACCCCGCCGAGCTTTTCGGCAACGGCGTTCGCCACCGTATCGACGAAGCCGTCGTCCGAAAGATCGGCCTGCACCCAGTCCGCGCGGCCCGGCCCCTCGGCGTTGATGGCCTCGCAGTTCGCCTTCAAGGTTTCCGCGCTGCGGCCGCAGAGCAGAACATGCGCGCCCTCGCGGGCGAGCGCGACGGCGATGCCCTTGCCGAGGCCGCGGGACGAGGCGAGAACGAGGGCGCGTTTGCCGGCGATGCCGAGATCCATGATGTCAGTCCTTGCGTTGGGCGCGCCGTCGGCGCGATGGCGTTGTGCCGCGATGCATTTTGAGCGAGAGGCAGGCTTCGACGGTGCCGATGCACGACAGGTCCGCAGCCGGGCCATCGCCTCCGATATGGTGGATCGTGCCGCCGAAATCGTTGAAGTCCAGTCCGGGCATTCAGGTAGTCTCGCAGATGGCACGGTGTTGGGCGGACGGCTTGGCTGCGCATGCCTAGCCCTGCCAAGGAGCGGAATCAAGTACAGGGCGGCGCAGAGCAGTTGACGTTTACGTTAAAGTCAATAAAAATTCGTCCAGTGTCATCATCTCATGCGCAAATGCGCGGACGCTCTGTCGCAGAACGGCTCGACAAGAATTCTGGTATTTGTCATGAGAGGGTTAACCAGAGGGTATTTCCGCGGCTTTCAAGGGTTGCGGCGAGGAGAGAAAATTGAGCGAAGAAATGGAACTCCCCGAACGCGAAAGCATGGAATTCGATGTCGTGATCGTCGGAGCGGGGCCTGCCGGCCTTTCGGCGGCGATCCGGTTGAAGCAGGTCAATCCTGATCTCACCGTCGTCGTGCTCGAAAAGGGCTCGGAGGTCGGTGCGCATATTCTGTCGGGCGCCGTTGTCGATCCCATCGGCATTGACCGCCTGCTGCCGGATTGGCGCGAGGATGCCGACCACCCCTTCAAGACCGAGGTCAAGGACGACCATTTCCTGTTCCTCGGCCCAGCCGGCTCCGTGCGCCTGCCGAACGCCTTCATGCCGCCCTTGATGAACAACCACGGCAACTACATCGTCTCGCTCGGCAATGTCTGTCGCTGGCTGGCGACGAAGGCGGAAGAGCTTGGCGTCGAGATCTATCCGGGCTTTGCCGCCACCGAAGTGCTCTACAACGACGAGGGTGCGGTCATCGGTGTGGCCACTGGCGATATGGGCATCGAGCGCAACGGCGAGCCCGGCCCGAACTATACCCGCGGCATGGCGCTGCTCGGCAAGTATACGCTGATCTCCGAGGGCGTGCGCGGGTCGCTCGCCAAGCAGCTGATCGCGAAGTTCGACCTCCAGAAGGATCGTGAGCCCCAGAAGTTCGGCATCGGCCTCAAGGAGCTCTGGCAGGTCAAGCCGGAGAACCACAGGCCCGGCCTCGTGCAGCACTCCTTCGGCTGGCCGCTCGGCATGAAGACCGGCGGCGGTTCGTTCCTCTACCACCTCGATGACAACATGGTCGCCGTCGGCTTCGTGGTGCACCTCAACTACAAGAACCCCTATCTCTATCCGTTCGAGGAATTCCAGCGCTTCAAGACGCATCCGGCGATCCGCGGCACCTTCGAGGGCGGCAAGCGGCTGTCCTACGGCGCGCGCGCCATCACCGAGGGCGGCTACCAGTCCGTGCCGAAACTGTCCTTCCCGGGTGGAGCGCTGATCGGCTGCTCGGCCGGCTTCGTCAACGTTCCCCGCATCAAGGGCAGCCACAATGCGGTGCTCTCGGGCATGCTGGCCGCCGAAAAGCTGGCCGATGCCATTGCCGCCGGCCGCGCCAATGACGAGCCGATCGAGATCGAGCAGGGCTGGCGCGACAGCGCCATCGGCTCGGACCTGAAGAAGGTGCGCAACGTCAAGCCGCTGTGGTCGAAGTTCGGCACGGCGGTCGGCGTGGCGCTGGGCGGCCTCGACATGTGGACGAACACGCTTTTCGGCTTCTCCTTCTTCGGCACGCTCAAGCATGGCAAGACCGATGCGGCCTCGCTCGAACCTGCGGCCAAGCACCAACGGATCGATTATCCGAAGCCGGATGGCGTGCTGACCTTCGACCGCCTCTCCTCGGTGTTCCTGTCGAACACCAACCACGAGGAAGACCAGCCGGTTCATCTGCAGGTGAAGAACCTGGAATTGCAGAAGACATCCGAACTCGACGTCTATGCCGGTCCCTCGACGCGCTACTGTCCGGCCGGCGTCTACGAATGGGTCGAGAAGGACGGCCAGGACGTCTACGTCATCAACGCGCAGAACTGCGTGCACTGCAAGACCTGCGACATCAAGGATCCCAACCAGAACATCAACTGGGTGCCGCCCCAAGGGGGCGAGGGGCCGGTCTATCCGAACATGTGATCCCGCAGCGATTGCCGAGATCGAAGGGCCGCCCTCCAGGCGGCCTTTTTCGTTCGATCGCGTCTTTTTCTGGACACGCTGGTTAATCCGTCCTGCAACCGCAGCGCGCCGATTAACCCTCGATTAACCATAACTGCATAGTTTTCGCCCCGACGGATCGTATATTCAGGGGGCTTTAACCATGTCGATTTCCCGCCGCGGATTCCTGCTCGGTGCATCCGCGCTGCTCGCAGGCTGCGCCACCAACGGCACCAGCGACCGCGCCAATTACGGCGACCGTCTGGATGAGCGTCATCCGCTGAAGGCGATGCCGCTCGACAAGATCAAGCCGGAGCTGCGGCGCCAGGAAGTCGCCTATGCCACGACGCACGCTCCCGGCACCGTCGTGGTGGATACGCCGGCGCGCCGGCTCTACTACGTGCTCGGCGACGGCAGGGCGATACGCTACGGCATCGGCGTCGGCCGCCAGGGCTATTCGCTGGCCGGCAGCGCCTATATCGGCCGCAAGGCGGAATGGCCGAGCTGGACGCCGACGCCGAATATGATCCGCCGCGATCCCCAGAAGAACCTGAAATATGCCGGCGGCGTTCCCGGCGGCCTGAACAATCCGCTCGGTGCCCGCGCCATCTACCTCTACCAGAACGGCAACGACACGATGTTCCGGATCCACGGCACAAACCAGCCGTGGTCGATCGGCCAGGCGATGTCGAGCGGTTGCGTGCGCATGCTCAACCACGATGTGATCGACCTCTACGAGCGCGTGAAGACCGGTGGCCGCGTGCACGTTATCCAGGGTCGCCGCGAGGCCTGATTTTCCGGCGCACACAGCACCGTCGCAAAGGGGCATAAGGCCGGCGAAAGCCGACCTTTTCCTTTTTAAGGTTGAAAAAGCTGTTCTTTATCATAGGATTGCGGGCGTCCCTGCGGGGCCCGACGCGTTCTCGGTGGTATTAAGAAATTAATACCACATGACGCATCGGGTTTAGTGGCAGACGCATTCATACCGGCATTCGACGCAGTAGCTGCAAAAGTCGAGAATGCGGTAATCGCGGATTTGGCCCTGCATCGACGGCCTGTCCGGACACGATCCGCGGAGGATAACGGACTCGGCGGCGGTGCAGCGGGTCCGATGGGGCACAACGACACCGCCATAAAAAGGGAACCATCATGAAACATCTTCTCGCTTCCACCTGCCTCGTCGTCGGTCTCATGGCCATGACGGGTGCGGCGCGCGCCGAATGCGGCAACGTGACCATTGCCAGCATGAACTGGCAGAGCGCCGAGGTTCTCGCCGCACTCGACAAATTCATCCTGAGCGAAGGCTATGGCTGCAATGCCGAGGTCATCGTCGGCGACACGGTTCCGACCATCACCTCGATGACCGAGAAGGGCGATCCCGATCTCGCGCCGGAAGGCTGGGTCGACCTGCTGCCCGACGTCGTCAACCGCGGCATCGAGGAAGGCAAGCTCGTTGGTGCGGCCGTTGCGCTCTCCGACGGTGCCGTTCAGGGCTGGTGGATCCCGAAATACATCGCCGACGCGCATCCTGACATCAAGACCATCGACGACGTGTTCAAGCACCCGGAACTGTTCCCGGATCCGGAAGACAAGAGCAAGGGCGCCGTGCACAACGGCCCGCAGGGCTGGGGCGGCACGGTCGTGACCAGCCAGCTCTACAAGGCTTACGGCGGTGAGGCGGCGAACTTCACGCTGGTCGACACGGGCTCGGCAGCCGGCCTGGATGGCTCCATCGCCAAGGCCTACGAGCGCAAGGAAGGCTGGGTCGGTTACTACTGGGCGCCCACTGCGCTGCTCGGCAAGTACGACATGGTGAAGCTCGAGCACGGCGTTCCCTATGACGAAGCCGAGTGGAAGCGTTGCAACACGGTTGCCGATTGCCCGGATCCGAAGAAGAACGACTGGCCGAAGGACAAGGTCCAGACGCTCGTCACCAAGGCGTTTTCCGAACGCGCCGGCGAGGACGTCATGGGCTACCTCAACAAGCGTGCCTGGACCAACGACACGGTCAACAAGCTGATGGCCTGGATGACCGATAACCAGGCGAGCGGCGACGACGGCGCCAAGCATTTCCTCGAGGAAAACGAGGCGATGTGGAAGGAATGGGTCTCGCCGGAAGCCGCCGAGAAGATCAAGGCAGCGCTCTGATCGCCTGACAGGATGCGGCGGCGCGCAGTGCGTGCCGCCGCTCCACGTTTCGTTTCGATGCATGCCCATGGCGCAAATCGATGCGCACTTTCCTTCGGCATGCATCAGGGTTGGGCTCGCAAACCGGCGCAAGACCGGTAGAGCGGAAGGGGACTGACATGGAATGGTTGACAAAATTTCCGACGATGGACGCGGGATCGCTCCGGGACCTGAAAAAGGCCATCGACGAAGGCTTCCGCGGTTTTACGCGCGCCTATGGTGACAGCATCGAATCCCTTTTCGAGCCGTTGCAGCATTTTCTGATCTGGTCCGAGCGCTTCATGACGCGCACGCCCTGGCCGATCATCCTCATTCTCATCGCTCTCATCGCATGGTTCGCCAGCCGCAACTGGAAGATCGTCGTCGGCGCCGTCGCCACGCTTCTCGTGATCGGTTATCTCGACATGTGGGACGACACGATGAAGACGGTCTCGATGATCTTCGTCTGTACGGTGCTCTCCATCGTCATCGGCATTCCGATCGGCATTCTGATGTCGCGCTCGGACCGGGTGCAGAACGTCATCAACCCGATCCTCGACGTCATGCAGACGATGCCGAGTTTCGTCTACCTCATTCCCGTCGTCATGCTGCTCGGCATCGGCAAGGTGCCCGGCCTGATTGCCGTGGTGATCTACGCCATCCCGCCGATGATCCGCCTCACCAATCTCGGCATCCGCCTGGTGGACAAGGATGTGCTGGAAGCCGCCGATGCGTTCGGGTCGTCGGGCTGGCAGAAGCTGAAGAACGTGCAGATGCCGCTGGCGCTGCCCACCATCATGGCCGGCATCAACCAGACGATCATGATGGCGCTCGCCATGGTGGTCATCGCCTCGATGATCGGCGTGCAGGGCCTCGGCCAGCCGGTTCTGAAGGCGATTTCCAACCAGTACTTCACGCTCGGCATCTTCAACGGACTCGCCATCGTCGGCATCGCGATCATCTTCGACCGCGTCAGCCAGGCCTTCGGCAAGCGCTTGCAGAAGCATCGCGAGATCGTGCACGGCTGATCGGCGATCGGTTCGCAAGACGAGGGCGCCCCGGCGAAGGCCGCGGGCGCCCTTTTTCGTTCAGCGGGCCGTCTTCCAGGCCACGACCATCAAGGCGCCGATGACGGTGATGTGTTCCATCACGACATAGAACTCGACGGTGCGCATCGGCTCTTCCATGGTCCAGAAGTTGTGGGCGATCGGAATGGTCAGCGCGGTGAAGACGGCGAGCATGCCGGCCCCCAGCCAGGTCCAGCGGTTGGCGATGATCAGCGCCGAACCGACGAGCTGCACCACGGCGGTGGCGATGTTGAAGAGGGCGGGCGGCTCGAGACCGAAATGCGCCATTTCCGCCACGCCGCCATTGAAGTCGGCCAGCTTGGCGATGCCGGACAACCAGAACATGGATGTGAGGACGAGGCGGGCAAGCAAGCCGAAGGCCCGGCTGCCGGTAATGCTTTCGACGAGGGCAGTCATTCATGTCTCTCCCATGACATGGCCACGACGGGCCGGTTCGCCCGCTCCGGCGCCTTTTGGCAAGCGGAGCGGCACGATCCTGTCTAGCAGAGATTCGGCGTTGGTTGTGCTGCCGGCAGAACAACCCTCATAAATTTCAGAGGGCGGTCAGAAACCCTCCAGCACCAGCTTGCCGCGGGTCCGGCCGCTCTCGATCAGGGTATGCGCTTTGCGCAGGTTCTCCGCGTTGATCGTGCCGAGCGTCTCGGCGAGCGTCGTGCGGATCGCGCCCTCATCGACCAACTGCGACACCGCGTTCAGCAGATTGTGCTGCTCGATCATGTCGGGCGTCTGGAAAAGCGGACGGGTGAACATCAGCTCCCAGTGGGTCGACACCGCCTTGCGCTTGAAGGGCATGACATCGAGCGTGGCCGGGTCGTCGATCAGGCCGAAGCGGCCTTGCGGCGCGATGGTTTCGACGATGGCGGGAAGGTGCTGCGCGGTATTGGTGGTGGAGAACACAAAGGCCGGGGCGCCGATGCCGAGTGCGGCCACTTCCGCCTCCAGCGGCTTGCTGTGGTCGACGACGTGGTGGGCGCCGAGGTCCTTCACCCACGCCGCCGTCTCGGGCCGCGATGCCGTGGCGATGACAGTGAGATCCGTGAGGCTGCGGGCGAGCTGTACGGCAATGGAACCGACGCCGCCGGCCCCGCCGATGATGAGGATGGCATTCGCGGCACCCGGCACGCCGTCGCGCACCTTCAGCCGGTCGAACAGCATTTCCCAGGCCGTGATGGCGGTGAGCGGCAATGCGGCGGCGGCGGCGAAGTCGAGCGAGGCCGGCTTTCGGCCGACGATGCGCTCGTCGACGAGGTGGAATTCGGCATTCGTGCCGGGCCGGTCGATGGAGCCTGCATAGAAGACGGCGTCGCCGGGCTTGAACAGCGTCACGTCAGGCCCGACGGCCTTGACGATGCCGGCGGCGTCGAAGCCCAGCACGCGCCATTCGCCCTCCGGCGGCGCTGCCTTGCTGCGAACCTTCGTATCCACCGGGTTCACCGAAACGGCCTTGATCTCGACCAGCAGGTCGCGGCCCAGCGGCGCGGGCGTCGGCAGTTCGATATCGACAAGAGCGGTTTCGGCGGTGATGGGCTGTGGGGTCTGGTAGGCGATCGCGCGCATCTTGGGTTCCTTTCGCGTTGAATGGAACCTAGATGAAAGGTAACGTCGCTTCACGCAAGAATGCACAAATAGTGTCCATAGTATCGAAAAGGATACCGTCGATGTCGCGTCCCCGCGCCAAGCTTACCAGCAGTTTCCCCGGTTGCCCGGTGGAATCGACCCTGTCCTTCCTGGATGGAAAATGGAAAGGCGTGATCCTTTTTCACCTGATGGACGGCAAGCTGCGCTTCAACGAACTGCGCCGGAAGCTTCCGAGCGTTACGCAGCGCATGCTGACCAAGCAGCTGCGCGAGCTGGAAGAGGCGGGCATCGTGTCGCGAACCGTTTTCCCCGTCGTGCCGCCGCGTGTCGATTACGCGCTGACGGCCGTCGGCTGCAGTCTCAAGCCGGTCGTCATGGCGCTTGCGGCATGGGGCGCGCGCAATGTCGTCTGCGATAACGGTCACAACGTCATCCGCCTTGCCGATGAAACGGAAACAGCGTCCCCCGGAAGGGACGCCGCCTGAAGGTTGGCGATTGACCGGGGTTTTTACTCCGCCGGGTAGGCCGGGGATGCGGTCCGCTCCGCTTTTTCAAGCGCAAGCGAGACGAGGAAGACGCCGAAGCCGACCACCGCCGTCGCGGCGCCTACGAAACCCATCGATTCGTAGCCGTAGCCGGCATTGATCGCCATGCCGCCGAACAGGGCGCCGAGCGCATTGGCGATGTTGAAGGCGGAGTGATTGAGGGCGGCGGCCAGCGTCTGCGCGTCGCCGGCCACGTCCATCAGGCGCGTCTGCAAGGCGGGGCCGACCACGAAGCTGCACCCGATGAGGAAGCAGCACAGCCCGAGCAGCACGGGATTGTGCGCCGTCAGCGACAGGGCGACGAGAACGCCGAAATACAGGACCAGCGACCAGCCGATCGTGCGCATCAGCGAGAGATCGGCAAGCTTGGCGCCGAAGAGGTTGCCGACAATCATGCCCGCGCCGAAGATCGCCATATAGACCGGCACCATGCCGACATTGAGCCGGGCCACGTCCGTCACGATCGGCGAGATGTAGGTGAAGACCGCGAACATGCCGCAGAAGCCGGTCGCCGCGATACCGAGCGTCAGCCAGACCTGCTTGCGCTGGAGCGCGCCGAGTTCCGTCAGCGCATTGACGCCTTTCGGAGCCTTGTCGCGCGGCAGGAAGGCGGCGATCAGGCCCACCGTCAGAAGCCCGGTCACGCCGACGGCCACGAACATGAACTGCCAGTTGAGGATCTGCCCAAAGAAGGCGGCAAGCGGCGTGCCGATCAGGGTGGAAACGGTCAGGCCCAGCATGACCTTGCCGACAGCCTGCGTGCGCTTGTTGACCGGCACCATGGAGGCCGCAACCAGCGCGGCCACGCCGAAATAGGCGCCGTGCGGCAGGCCGGAGAGAAACCGGAACAGCATGAAGCTGTGAAAGCTCGGGGCGGCCGCGCTTGCGAGATTGCCGGCGGCGAAGACGCCCATCAGCACCAGCAGCAGGTCGCGGCGGCGAAAGCGCGCGCCGATGACGGCGATGACGGGCGCGCCGACCACGACGCCGAAGGCATAGGCGCTGATGACATGACCCGCCGTCGCGTTGCTGACGCCGAACGTGCCCGCGACATCGGGCAGGAGCCCCATGATGGCGAACTCGCCCGTGCCGATGCCGAAGCTGCCGACGGCCAGCGCCAGGATGATGAGGGTGACGGTCAAGGCCGGAAGCGGCGGCTGCCCGGAGGAGAGGGCGGCATTGGGCAGTTTATGTTCGGACACGGTGGCTCCGCAGGATGTGGCCATGCGGCACATCCGGCCATGAACCCTCACACGGGCGGCCACTCCTCCTGGCTGCTTTGCGGTGCGGTTCGGCCGGACTGGCCGCAATCGGAATAGATATCGGCCGGCAGCGTCTTCACGACGCAGGCGGCTGCTTGAGATATAGCAAAACGGGCGTGGATGCCTACTGTGATTTTTGGCCCGCGCCGGTCAAGCGGCGCGCGACGACTTCACGATTTATTGCATTCCCGTGTCCGCCCGCCTGTGAATCGCCGCTTTCTCTCCTATCTAATGCAGCCAAAGAGGGCCTTCAGGCGTTCTCGGCCAGGATGCGGAGTAGACGAATGAGAGTTCAGGCGATTTTCAACCGGGATGGCGGAACGTTTCGGACCACCGACATGGAGGCCTATGCCCGCCATGCGGAAGAAGTTTTCGCCGCGGCGGGGCACCATCTCGACTGTGACATCGTGGAAAGCTCCGATATCGAGATGGTGCTGCGCCGCTGTGCGGAGCGCACCGATCTGGACGCGATGCTGGCCGGTGGCGGCGACGGCACCATTTCGGCGGCGGCCGGGCTTGCCTGGCAGAGCGGCATGCCGCTCGGCATCATCCCCGCCGGCACCATGAACCTCTTTGCCCGCTCGCTGAAGATTCCGCTCGATATCTGGCAGGCGATCGATGCGCTGGCGGACGGCGATATCTCCGCCGCCGACATCGGCACGGCGGACGACCGGCCGTTCGTGCATCAGTTTTCCGCAGGCCTCCACGCCCGCATGGTGCGCCTGCGCAATGCCATGACCTACCGGTCGCGCATGGGAAAGATCATCGCCAATACGCGCGCGGCGCTGGGCGTGATCCTCGATCCGCCGGAATTCGAGGTGGAATTCGAGGTCGATGGCGTTGCGGAAAGCCGCAAGGTCTCGGCCATCAACGTCTCCAACAACAGGTTCGGCGACAACGGCCTGCTGTATGCGGATGACCTGTCCGGCGGGCATCTCGGTTTCTACACCACCAGCCCGTTGAAGCCCGCCGGCGTGGCGCGGCTTGCCTTCGATATCCTGCGCGGCAAGCTGCGCGAAAACGCCGATGTGCGCGAGATGACCGGCCGCGAAGTCGAGTTGCACTTCCCGCGGGTCGATCGGTCGATCAACTGCGTCATCGACGGTGAGCTGCTGCCGATGGACCGCGACGTTTCGATCCGCCTCCATCCCGGCGAACTCAAGGTCATCGTGCCGAAGGTGCAGGCGGGCAACATGCCCACGACAGCGACGGCGGCAGCCTGAAAACAGGCTCGTCCCTTCGCCCCGCATGCGGGGCGAAGATGGTCGGCAGGCGGAGCCGAGCCGTTCAGATTCGCGGCAGATAGGTCTGGTAGTCGAAATCCGAGACCGTGCGCAGATAGGTGATGGCCTCCTTGCGCTTCGTGTCGCCGTAGAGCTTCTGGTAGGCTTCGCCGAACGCGTCCTTGATGAAGGGCGAGGCCGAGAATTCTTCCACCGCGGTCAGGAAATCGTGCGTCAGGCGCGTGGCCGGCGGCGCATCCTTGCCGGGCTCCGTCACCGGCCCCGGATCGAGTTCGTTGTCGAGCCCGAGCAGGATGCCGCCCAGGATCGCCGTCAGCAGCAGGTAGGGGTTCACGTCGGCGCCCGCCACGCGGTGTTCGACACGTGCCGCCGGGCCGTCCTTGTCGGGAATGCGGATCGCGGTGCCGCGGTGGCCGAAGCCCCAGGTCAGGTCGACAGGCGCGAACGAGCCCGGCTGGAACCGGCGATAGGAGTTTGCGAACGGTGCGAAGACGAGCTGCGCGTCGCGCATCGTCTGCAGCATGCCCGCGCAGATCGACTTGAGCTTCGCCGGATCGCCGCCCTTGGCGTCGAGAATGTTCTTGCCGTCCTTGTCGATGACGCTGCAATGTACATGCAGTCCGGAGCCCGCATGCTCGGCATAGGGCTTTGCCATGCAGGTGGATTTCAGCCCGAACCGGCGTGCGGCCTGTTCGGCGATGCGCTTGAGGTAGATGCAGTCGTCGGCGGCGGCAAGCGCGTCCGGCCGGTGCAGCAGGTTGATCTCGAACTGGCCGGGGCCGAACTCCGCCGTGGTCGCATCCGCCGGCAGGTCCATCTCCTTCGCCCAGGCGCGCACCGTCTGGATATAGCCGTCCAGCGCATCGGTGGCGCGCATGTCGTAGAGCTGGAAGCCGTTCGGCTCGTCGCGATACATCAGGGCGGCCGGCGGGCGCGGCTTGCCGGTCTCGCGCCAGTCGTCCTCGACCACGTAGAATTCGAGCTCGGTCGCCACGACCGGTGTGAGGCCGCGGTCCTCGAAGCGCTTCACCATGCGGGCAAGAATGGCGCGCGGGTCCATGAAGGAGGCCGTGCCGTCGAATTCGTGCATGGTGGCCAGCACCTGGCGCGAGCCCTCGGGCGCCCAGGGCATTGCCGTCAGCGAGCGACGATCGGGAATGCACACGCCGTCGGGGTCGCCGACGGACAGCGACAGGCCGGTGATGTCGTCATTGTCGTCGCCCCAGATGTCGAGCGATTGGGTGGAGGAGGGCAGGCGAACCGAACCGTCCCAGATCTTCTTCTCGGCTTCGGGCGGAATCTGCTTGCCGCGCAGGTCGCCGTTCATGCCGACGAGAAGGATTTCGATACGGGCCTGGGAATTGGTGGGCGCGTTGGCCGGCGGCGAACCGGCAGCCTTCTTGTCGTTTGTCATGGTGCCTGCTTTTGGTTTGGCGGGAAGCACCGGCCGGAAATTTTGCTCGCGCAGCATCTCTTGCCAAATGCCTGTTACATGGGCATTTTCGTAACCCATTCTGTCCCGTCGTTCAATAAGGCGGGTTCCACCTGCAAGGATGTATTCAAATGTCGCAGACCAGTGCAGCAGCCGTTTCGAACCTCGGTGCCCTCGATGCCGCCCACCATCTTCATCCGTTCTCGGACATGAAGAAACTGAACGCGGCCGGCACCCGCATCATCGAACGCGGCGAGGGCTGCTACATCTTCGACAACCACGGCAAACGCTATCTCGACGGCTTCGCCGGCCTGTGGTGCGTGAATATCGGTTACGGCCGCAAGGAAATCGCCGATGCCGTCGTGCGGCAGATGAACGAGCTACCCTACTACAACACCTTCTTCGGCACCACGACGCCGCCGGCCGTTCTGCTTGCGCAGAAGATCGCCTCGCATGCCGGCCCCAACATCAACCGCGTCTTCTTCACCGGCTCGGGTTCGGAGGCCAACGACACCTGGTTCCGCATGGCCCGCGTCTATTGGGGCGCGATGGGCAAGCCGACCAAGAAGGCCATCATCGCCCGCAAGAACGGCTATCACGGCTCCACCGTCGCCGGTGCCTCGCTCGGCGGCATGAAGTGGATGCACGAGCAGGGCGACCTGCCGATCGCCGGCGTGCACCATATCGACCAGCCGTTCTGGTACGGCGAGGGCGGCGATCTCACTTCGGATGAATTCGGCCTGAAGATGGCCCGCCAGCTGGAAGAGAAGATCGACGAACTGGGCGAAGACAACGTTGCCGCCTTCGTCGCCGAACCGATCCAGGGCGCGGGCGGCGTCATCGTGCCGCCGGCCACCTACTGGCCGGAAATCGCCCGCATCTGCAAGGCGCGCAACATCCTGCTCGTCACGGATGAAGTCATCTGCGGTTTCGGCCGCACCGGCCACTGGTTCGGCCACCAGCATTTTGGCGTCGAGCCGGATCTGGCGCCCATCGCCAAAGGCCTGTCCTCCGGCTACCTGCCGATCGGCGGCGTCATGGTGTCCGACCGCGTCGGCAATGTGCTGGTCGAGGAAGTCGGCGACTTCAACCACGGCTTCACCTATTCCGGCCACCCGGTCTGCGCCGCCGCGGCACTGGAAAACCTGCGCATCATCGAGGATGAGAAGCTGGTCGAGCGCGTGCACGACGATATCGGCCCTTACCTCGCCGCCGGCCTGAAGTCATTGGAGGACCTGCCGATCGTCGGCGAAGTCCAGCAGGTCGGCCTCATGGCCGCCGTCCAGCTCGCCGAGGACAAGACGACGCGCAAGCGCTTCGAAGACAAGGAAAAGGCCGGTGTCACCGTGCGCAACCATTGCCTGGAAAACGGCCTGGTGCTGCGCGCCACCGGCGACCGCATGCTCTTCTCCCCGCCGCTCGTCATCACCCACGCCGAAGTCGACCAGATGATCGACATCACCCGCAAGGGCCTGGAGCACGCTTGGACGGTGATGAAGGGCTGAGGTTCAGGCCTGAAGCGAAAGGATTTCCGCTTCCACGACACGGCTTTGCGACGCATGGCCGGGGCATTGGCTCCGGTCATCGGCGCTTCCCGGATGGACCATCATCAATGTGTCGGCGGCGCGCGCGCTCAGGAGCGTGGGTAGCCATCGCGCGACGGCGTCCGGCCTGTCGAGCGGCAAGAAGCCGGAAAAATCGCTGTTCGTCTCCCAGCCCGCCCTGCGGAACGTCCTTGCCGCGCAATGCGCGAGGATCATGACCAGGACGGTCTTTGGCCCGCCTGCGCGCATGTTGAGCATGCGGCCGGCCCATGTCCGGGGCAGCGGCACACGCATCCAGACGCGATTTTCCCGGGGCAGCGTTGCCGCAATCCGGTCAAGACCGGGAAAACAATGGCAGTGCTGGTGACCGTCATAATAGTCCGGCAGAAAGCCGAAGGTGGCGTGGAACGTTTCGGCCTGTCTGCGAAAGGCGCCTTGCGCCTGTTGCGGCAACCGGTCGGTGAGGCAGAGCCGCAGCAGATCGCCGACTGGCCGGTGAAAATGACGGCCTGAAAAGTCGTGCGTGAGGTTGAGATGCAGCCCGATGGCCGCGCCGCGCTCCCGCAGCTGGCGCAGCCGCTCGATATCCCGCGGATCGATATCGCCGTCGACCATGACGGAGGTGCCGTCGATCTTCCCTCCTTCGAGGAGATCGAGGATCACTTTGTCATGCTCCCGGCCGAGGCCGAAGTCGTCTGCAATCAGCATGCGCACCTGCCCTGGCCGTCATCTCGGCCAGACATACACCACCGGCATCTGAAATGGCAGCGTGCGGGGAAAGCGAATGCCCGAGCGTGCGATCGTGAACGTGACCTCTTCCGATTGCAGTCCGTGAAGCGACGCCCAGGCCTTGGCTTCCCGTATGCAGTCCGACGCGTCGGAGCCCTCCACCTCGACGGGGCAGGCGATGATACCGGCCTCGTTCTTCCAGTTCGCGCGCTCCGGATAGTAGGACGGCAGCGCATCGGGCGGCGTCGGCAGTGCTTCTATCGGCGTCGGCGAGAAGAATGCGATCATGGCAGCGAGATTGCCGCTTGAGACCCAGGAAAGCGGCATGTCGTGGCGCGTGTTCCAATGGTCGACGGCCGCCACCGCCTGCTCCTGTTCCGGCCGGTAGTAATTCACGTTGTCGCTGTAGGCGTCCATCGTTGCCGCGATGACGCTGCCAATGAGCATGATCGGCCAGATGAAGCGAAAGGCCGCGATGATCTTCGGTCCGTTTTTCTGCAGAAGCTGCGGGTCGGCATTGGCGATGCCATAGAGCATGAAGGCGAGACCGATCGGGATCGCCCAGGGCGTCGACAGTTCGACAAGGCCGACGACCGCGAAGAAAAGCGTCAGCAGCCACGGCCCCAGCGCCAGCACACCGAGAAGGGCATTATCCCGCGGCAACCGCGCCAGCTGTGCGCAACGGCTGAGGAACGAGCCCTTGACGAGAAAAAGCCCGGCCAGAATGAACGGAATAGGCCAGTAGAAGAGCGGGGCCGCGATGAATTTTGCGATGTAGTAGAGACGCTTGCCGGTCGGGTCGTCTCCCGCCTGTTCGCGGGCATAGGCGATGGCATCCTGATGGGCCATCAGCCAGAGAATGTGCGGCGTGGTCACGGCAAGATAGACGGCGATAGCCACCCACGGGGTCGCCGTGCGCCAGATCCAGCGCTGGTTCGACAGGAACGTGAAGGCAAAGAGCGGCAGGATGAGAACGATGGAATAGTACTTGCTGAGCATGGAAAGCCCGGCCAGCAGGCCAAACAGCGCCGCATGAAGCATGCGCCTTTCGCTCCGCTCCGATGTCGCCTTCACGAACGCCCAGGCCGTCCAGGGCCAGATCGAAAGGCATATCGCGTTCATGTTGAGCTTGTCGGCAAGCGTCAGGTACGGGAAGGCCAGCGCTCCGAGAGCCAGCGCGACAAGCACTTGAAGGTCTCCCAAGCGCAGCGCGCGGCCGAGCGCGAGGATACCCAGCATGGCCACGGCGAGATTGACGGCCGACAGCAGATAGATCGAGGCCACGGTCTTGGGCGCGACCAGAAACCAGATCTTGGCCATCCACGGCAGGAATTGCGGATGCTTGCTCGATCCCGCCAGCCAGTGCTGCGACCAGGCATAGACTTCGGCCATGTCGCCATAGCGATCGAGATTGGGCTTGGCGATGAGGATCATGATCCACCAGACGAAGCAGTGAATCACGACGAAGAGGGCCGGCCTGGAGGAGAAGGTCTTGAACATTCAGGAGGAGATTTCTGTCTGTGCGGACGCTGCCGTGTCCGTGGCAGGCGGTGATATGACACGCTTCTCGGCCAGGATGTAGGGGGGCCGCCGCTTCGCTTCGAGGACGGTCTTGCCGATATATTCGCCGAGCAGGCCGAGGAAGATCATCTGCATGCCGCCGAAGAAGGCCATCAGCGCCAGAACGGAGGCGATGCCGATGCTGTTGGCGGTGAAGAACAGCCGCTCCACGACGATATAGACGCCGTAGACCGCGCTGACGCAGGCAATGACGAGGCCGGCCAGCGCCATCAGGCGCAGGGGTGCAGTGGTAAAGCTCGTCATGGCGTCGAACGACATCGCCATGAGCCGTGCGCCATTGAAGCTCGTGGTGCCGCGCTCCCGCGGCGGTGGCGTGAGCGGCAGGCCGCGCTGGGCAAAGCCGACCCACCCGTAAAGCCCCTTCATGAAGCGCTGGCTTTCCGGCAGCAGGCGCAGCGCGTTGGCGTAGCGCCGGCTGATGAGCCGGAAGTCGCCCGCATTCTCGGTGATCGAGAAGCGCGCGCCCCGGTTCATGACCCAGTAGAAGACATGCGAGAGCGTGGCTTTGAGAGCGCCTTCCGAAGTCCGGCGATGCTCTTTGTAAGTGAAGACACTATCGACGCCCTCGGTTTTCCAGACGCGCACGAGATCGACGAGAAGCTCGGGCGGATGCTGAAGATCGGCATCCATCATGATGATCGCGTCGGCATCGGTCGCCGAATCGATGCCGGCAGAGAGGGCGGCTTCCTTGCCGAAATTGCGCGAGAATTGCAGGAGCGTCACGCCTTGCCCGGCATAATCGAGCGCACCGAGAGCATCGAAGCTTCCATCGGAACTGCCGTCATCGATGAAGACATAGTGGATCGTGTCGATCCCGAACTCATGGCGAATGCGTTCGCAAACCATGTTCAGGCGGCTGACGAGATAGGAGAGGTTCTCCGCCTCGTTGAAAACAGGAACGACTATGGACAGGCTTTGGCCGGAGGTCATTGGCGTCCTTTCATGAAGACCAGCATCGACGAGGCTGCGAAGTTGGCGACGGAAACGACCACGATGGCCACTGCCACGGCGATGAAGACCGGAAGCATCGCGGCGATGAGCAGTTCAAGGATCACGACACGTAGCGCCAGGACGATCGCCGCGAGCATCATGAACTTGACGTAGCGCTTCAGCCAGCCTGCCCCGAATGTGCGAAAGGTGATCCTGTCGTGATAGAGGAAGACGACGGAGGCGCTGATCACCATGGAGAGGCTCAGGGCAAGGGAGGGTGGCGTATCCAGAAGACCATGCGCGCCGAGCGTCACCACATAGTCGATAACAGCGCCGACGACCGAGCCGCCACTGAAAACCAGAAAATTCCTGACGATGGAAAAGGTTTTTTGAAAGTCGGGCATGGGCGGTAAATCGGCTGTGCGAGAACCCGCCGAAAGGCGTTTGGCGCGCGCTGCGGATGGCAAAGCGCGCCGGGACGAAAAATATCCCGACGCACTCAAGTTACCGGCTCAGTAGACCTTAAGGGTCGGTCTGTCCACTGCCGTTTTTTACTGAAACGCAGTCTCGAAAAAGCTTCTGAGTTTGCGGGAATGCAGCTTTTCCGTCGGCATGCCGGCGAGTTTTTCCAGGGCGCGGATACCGATGCGCAGATGCTGGTTGACCTGGGTGCGGTAGAAGGCCGTGGCCATGCCGGGCAGTTTCAGCTCGCCGTGCAGCGGTTTGTCGGAGACGCACAGAAGCGTGCCGTAGGGCACGCGGAAACGGAAGCCGTTGGCGGCGATGGTCGCCGATTCCATGTCGAGCGCGATGGCGCGGGACTGGGAGAGGCGTTTGACCGGCCCGCGCTGGTCGCGCAGTTCCCAGTTCCGGTTGTCGATCGTCGCCACGGTGCCGGTGCGCATGATGCGCTTGAGGTCGTAGCCCTCAAGGCCGGTGACCTCCTCCACGGCACCTTCCAGCGCGACCTGGATTTCCGCCAGCGCCGGGATCGGCACCCAGACGGGCAGGTCGTCGTCCAGCACGTGGTCTTCGCGCACATAGGCATGCGCCAGCACGTAGTCGCCCAGCGTCTGGCTGTTGCGCAGGCCAGCGCAATGGCCGAGCATCAGCCAGGCGTGCGGGCGCAGCACCGCGATATGGTCGGTGATCGTCTTGGCATTGGACGGGCCGACGCCGATATTGACCATGGTGATGCCGCCATGGCCCTTCTTCTTGATGTGATAGGCCGGCATCTGCGGCAGGCGGCCGGGCGTGATGTCCGGGTCCGGCCTGTCGGCGCCGGCATAGGTGATGATGTTGCCGGGCTCGACGAAGGCCGTATAGCCGTTGCCGCCCTCGGCCATCTGCTGGCGCGCCCATTCGCAGAATTCGTCGATATAGAACTGGTAGTTCGTGAACAGCACGAAGTTCTGGAAATGCGTGGCGCTGGTCGCCGTGTAATGGCTGAGGCGCGCAAGCGAATAGTCGATGCGCTGCGCGGTGAAGGGCGCGAGCGGCGAGGGCTCGCCGGGGCCTGGCTCATAGGCGCCGTTGGCGATCTCGTCGTCGGTGTTGGAAAGGTCGGGCGCGTCGAAGAGATCGCGCAGCGGCAGCTCGATGCCCCCGGCCACATCCGCCTCCACATGCGCGCCTTCGCTGAAGGCGAAATGCAGCGGGATCGGCGTCGTCGACTCCGAGACGATGACCCGCACGCCGTGATTGCGCATCAGGAGCCCGAGCTGTTCGATCAGATAGTGACGGAAGAGCTTCGGGCGCGTGATGGTCGTCGTGTAGACGCCGGGCGAGGCGACGTAGCCATAGGAGAGGCGCGAATCCACATGGCCGAAGCTGGTGGTCTCGATGCTGACCTGCGGATAGCAGGCGCGAAAGCGCGTATGCGGCGTGCCGATATCGGCCAGCGAGGCAAAGGCGTCTGTCAGGAAGCTCGTATTGCGATCGTAGAGCGCTTCGAGTGCATCGACGGCGGCCACCGGATCGTCGAAGGACTTGGCCTCATAGGGCGCGGGTGTGGCGTAGGAAAGCGGCTTGGGCGAGAAGATTCGTTTGCTCATGAATCACTATAGGTGTTGTCTTTTGACAAGCAAACGACAACTTCGGCGCGCCCGCAAGCCTTATCGCAAGCCCTATCGCGGAGCCGCGAGAATGACGCCGGCGCCTACGAGTGCCAGTGTCGCGCCGGCAAGGTCGAAGCGGTCCGGCCGCATGCCTTCGGCAAGCCACAGCCAGAGCAGCGAGGCCGCGATATAGACGCCGCCATAGGCCGCATAGGCGCGGCCCGCAAACGCGCTGTCGACCTGCGTCAGCAGCCAGCCGAACAGGGCGAGGGAAACCATGCCGGGAACGAGCCAGAGAACGGACTTGTCCAGCCGCCACCAGGCCCAGAAGGCAAAGCAGCCGGCGATTTCGGCAAGGGCGGCGGCGGAAAACAGAAGGAGGGATTTCATCCGGGCTCCGGTGAGACTTGGCAGTCTCCCCGTTTATCACGGATCAGCCGGCTGGAAAGACCGGCGTCAGCTCATCGACTGGCGCTGGAGGGTGACGAAGAGAACGAGGCCGGCGCCCTGCTTTTCGATCCCGAGGCCGCCGGCATTGCTCCAGGCGAGACCGCCGACCGGCGCGATCATCATCGCCGAGAGGGCGAAGATGCGCAGAAGCGTCGCGGCGGTGTGGGTGAGGGCGGTCATCGGGTTCGTCTTTCGGTTTGCTGTCAGATAGAGGCGCGGCACATCTGCGGTGCGGAGCACGCGACGAGCTTGCCGTTGGAATTATGGGCGTTGCGGCGGTAGTCCGTCTCGACGGCGGCAGCGAGCATGATCGCGAAAATCGCCATCAGAAGCGTGATGATCGTGAGGCGGCGAGCGAGAATGTCCATTGTCTTGTCCCTGAAGCAGAATGTTGCTGTGGTGCCTTTGTCGCATTCCGGGACTGAACGCTCCCTGAGAGGCCGGTTCATCTCCCGTTCAGAAAAGGTCTGAATGCGCCTTGAAGGAGCCCCGGGCACCCTCTACGTCTGGCCTTCTACGTCTGGAACGACACCAAGGAGAGACCGAAATGACCGCGCCGATCGAAGTCTATTACTGGCCCACGCCGAATGGGTACAAAGTCACGATCATGCTGGAGGAACTGGGTGTTCCCTATGACGTCAGGTATATCAATATCGGCAAGGGCGAGCAGTTCGCGCCGGATTTCCTGAAGATCGCGCCCAACAACCGCATGCCGGCGATCATCGATCCGGACGGCCCCGGCGGCGCGCCGATTTCGATCTTCGAGTCCGGCGCGATCCTGCAATATCTCGGCCGCAAATACGGGCAGTTCTATCCGGCGGACGAGCGCAAACGCGTCGACGTCGACCAGTGGCTGTTCTGGCAGATGGGCGGGCTTGGACCGATGGCGGGACAGGCGCATCATTTCCGCGATTACGCACCTGAAAAGATCGCCTACGGCATCGACCGCTATACCAACGAGGTGAACCGCCTCTACGGCGTGATGAACCGGCGGCTTGCCGATCGCGAATATCTGGCCGGCGATTACTCGATCGCGGATATGGCATGCGTCGGCTGGGTGCGGTCCTACGAAAAGCAGGGGCAGGATCTGAACGACTTTCCGCATCTCAAGCGGTGGTTCGAGGCGGTAATGGCGCGGCCGGCCGTCGAGCGCGGCATCGCGGTCGGTCAGGAAGAGCGGGCCCGCCAGGCCAACCTTGCCGAGGACAAGGAAGCCCAGAAGATCCTGTTCGGCCAGCGCGCGCGATAATCGAAGAGGCAAAGCCGGCGCTTGGCGCCGGCTTTTCGGCTTCTAGAGCCGTGTCCAGGTCTGTGACTTGCACAGAACCGCCAGCACGCAGCCCTTCATGCGCAGCGAGCTGCCACTGACCGTGCCGGAGCCGCTGTAGGTCTTGTCCGTCTCCGGGTCGGTGATCGAGCCGCTGTAGTCGGTGCCGGCGCCCTTCATCTGGCCGATGCGCTTGCCGGCGTGTTTTCCCGTCTTCAGGGTAATGCAGAAGCCGCCGCCGCATTTGGCGATCGCCGCGGTCGCGCCGCTTGCCGTCTTCCAGTTGCCCTCGATCGGCTCGGCGGCATTGGCGACGGCGGGCATGGCGAAAAGGGCTGCAATGAGCAAGGTCCTCAGTTTCATTCTCTTCCTCCTCCAGAATGAGCGCGCAGAATATCTTACGCAAACGTAAAGGTAAATATGCGGGGAAACGCGAATCCGGCGCGGTCGAAAAGGGGCGGAGCGACCGAAAAATCGCAGTCCGGAAATTTGCCGCCGTTTGCCGTGGTTAGCGAAGCGTTGAAATCGTCGTTTGAACAATCGGTAAATTTTGAAGCAAATCCGCCGGATTCCAGAAGGTCCGATGTTTAACGAAAATCCAATTTTACCAAGCGTTTGGATTTTGTTCGTCTCAAATTAAGCATGCCTTTTAAGCGCATTTTGAAGGCCCCGCGGCATAGTGGAGCCATAAGACGAGCACGGGATAACCGGCCGGCAAAACTCTCGGGGAAAGACCAAGGCCGCGCAGACGGCAGGCGCCACGAGAGGCCCGAAAGGGCAGGTAAAACAGGACAAAAGAACGAAAACCAGTCAGACAGGGATATCGAAATGGCACGCTTTGATTTTCAGAACACCGAAACGGCCGCCATGACTGGCGGTGACAACCGCGCCGAAACCTTCTGCGACATGGGCCTGATGTATGCGACGGGTCGCGGTTGCGATATCGATGTCGTCCAGGCGCACAAATGGCTCAACATCGCCGCGATCAAGGGGTGCGACCGCGCCGCAGAACTGCGTGCCGATCTTGCCGCGACGATGACGAAAACCGACCTCGCCCTGGCACTGCGCGCCGCCCGCGAGTGGATGACGCTTCACTGATAAGACAGGCCTCAACAGGCATTCGCAAAGCCTCCCGCAGACCCACGGCAACCGGCGCCAGAACCGGAGTTCCGTCGGCTCGTCGGGAGGCTTGGCGTTTATGCCAGCTTTTTCAGCACTTTGGGCAGGGCTTCTTCCAGGAGGGCCATGTCGCTATCCAGTCCCGTGCTGATGCGGATGCACCGGTTGAGGGGTGCGATGCCGGGCATGCGAATGAACACGCCATGCTCCATCAGTCCGTCGACAATGGCCTTGGCATGCACGCCGTCGCGACCGCAATCGATGGTGACGAAATTCGTCGCTGAAGGCAGCGGCGAAAGACCGTTTTCCTTTGCGATGGCGGTGATGCGCGCGCGCGACGCCGCGATGCGGCCGATCACATCCTTCAGATACGTCTGGTCCTCGAGGGCGGCGAGCGCTGCCGCAATCGACACCCGTGCCATGCCGAAATGGTGGCGGATCTTGTCGAAGGCCTGCGCATTGCCGAGCGTGCCGATGGCATAGCCGACGCGCGCGCCCGCCAGTCCGTAGGCTTTCGAGAAGGTGCGCATGCGCAGAATGTTCGGCTGGCCGATCAGCGCGGCAATGGACGGAATGGTTCCGGCCGGCGCCGTCTCGCCATAGGCCTCGTCCAGCACGAGCAGCGTCGTTTCCGGCAAAGCCTGCGCGAAGGCGACGATGCTGTCGGCATCCCACCAGCTGCCCATCGGATTGTCGGGATTGGCGAGGTAGACGAGCGGGGCGTTTTCCCGCCGCACCGCGTCCAGCAGGCCGTCGAGGTGCTCCCGGTCGCCCGCATAGGGCACCGTGACGAGCCGGCCGCCATAGCCGTTTACATGATAGTTGAACGTCGGATAGCCCCCGAGCGAGGTGACGACCGGCGTGCCCGGCTCCACGATCAGCCGTGCGATATCGCCGAGCAGGCCGTCGATGCCGCTGCCGATCGCGATGTTGTCGCGCGATATGCCGTGATGAAGGGCAAGCGCCTCGCGCAGCTCGAAATTCTCCGGATCGCTGTACATCCACGTCGTCGCCGCTGCCGCGCGCATCGCCTCGATGACAGAGGGAGCCGGGCCGAAGCCGCTTTCATTGGCACCGATGCGGGCGCGCACCGCAAGGCCGCGGGTGCGTTCGATGGTTTCGGGGCCGACGAAGGGAACGGTGGAGGGCAGCGTCTGGGCAATGGGAGTGAAGCGGGAGAATGCGGACATGAAAACGCCTGGGATCGGGAAGGACAAGGTGCCGGAATCGGTTTTTCCGGCACCCTAGCCAATAATCCCCGGTCGCGAAACGGTCAGGTGATGCGCGATCCCACGCCGCCTTTTTCGACGCCCACCATGTAGCGCCGCTCCGGCACTTTCGGCTTTGCCGCGCCGCCGCCGGTAAAGTAGTCGGCGCGTACGATGGTGTGCAGCAGCTCCTCGTCGATTTCCTTGATGAACTGCACGCCGATGCGTTTGTCGGTGCGATAGACCTCGGCACAGCCGATGCGCGAGGCGACGCCAACGACGGAGAGATAGTAGTGCAGCGGCAGGCCGATCGTCGTGGTGACGCTGAAGCTCGCGCCGCCCTGCGAGATGTCGATCAACTGGCAGCTGCGCATTTTCGGCGCGCCCAGATCGAAGCCCACGGTCATCAGCATGCCCTGCCGGTTGACGGCATAACGCTCCCACTTGCGTTCATAAAGGCCCGCGGCGGAACGCGGATCGGCGCCAATGCTCATTGCGATACTCCCGAGGAAGACGATCATGTCCGACACAGATGGGCAGTGTCGCAGCGGAGTATTTTGTTTCGCTGAAGCAAATTTTTAAAAGTTTAATCGACGCATTTTTCCGTGCGGCCGATCACGCGTCCTGGAGGTCGGCCGGTCGCCCCAGCACCACCTTGAGGAAATCCGCATCGAGGAACATGTTGAAGCGCACCACCATCTCGTCGCCGTCGCGCTTGAACTCGGTGCAGGGAATGCCGTCACGGATGCCCTGGATTTCCAGATAGAAGTTTTCAGGCAGCGTCAGCGTCCGGTTGATGGAGAGCACCGCACCCGCACTCGAAATGCTGCGGATCAGGCACGTATAGCGCAGCGCCGTGCTGAGGTGGTGGCCGATCGGTGTGATGAAGCCGGGCCTGTCCAGCCTGTACTGGACGAAACTGCGTTTGGGCTGCCGTGGATGGGCCTGTTCGTGGAGATGTTCGAGAGGCATGAAGCCCTCCCGCTTCTGTTGCCGGACTGGGACTGTACCGAAACGGGATGGAGAAAGCGTAAAAACGGCCGCCCGTATTCTAACGAGCGGCCGCAGAATTTGCGAAATGACAGGTCGGCTTACTGGAAGGCCTGGAGGCCGGTCTGGGCGCGGCCGAGGATCAGCGCGTGGATGTCGTGCGTGCCCTCATAGGTGTTGACGGCTTCCAGGTTCATCACGTGGCGGATGACGCCATACTCGTCCGAAACGCCGTTGCCGCCGTGCATGTCGCGGGAAACGCGCGCGATATCGAGCGCCTTGCCGCAATTGTTGCGCTTCATCAGCGAGATGAGTTCGGCCGGCGCGCGATGCTCGTCGAACAGTCGGCCGAGGCGCAGCGCACCCTGAAGGCCGAGCGCGATTTCAGTTTCCATGTCGGCGAGCTTCTTCTGGATGAGCTGCGTGGCGGCGAGCGGCTTGCCGAACTGCTTGCGGTCCAGCGTGTACTGGCGCGCGGCGTGCCAGCAGAATTCGGCAGCACCCATCGCGCCCCAGGCGATGCCGTAGCGGGCGCGGTTGAGGCAGCCGAAGGGACCGGCGAGGCCCGCCACGTCCGGCAGCAGGTTTTCATCGGGAACGAAGACGTCCTGCATCATGATCATGCCGGTGACGGAGGCGCGCAGCGAGAACTTGCCCTCGATCTTCGGCGTCTCGAAGCCCTTCATGCCGCGTTCCAGCACGAAACCCTTGATCTTGTTGTCATGCGCGTCGGACTTGGCCCAGACGACGGCGACATCGGCGATCGGCGAATTGGTGATCCAGTTCTTCGCGCCCGAGATCAGGTAGCCGCCGTCGACCTTCTTCGCGCGGGTGATCATGGAGGAGGGGTCCGAACCGTGGTCCGGTTCCGTCAGGCCGAAACAGCCAACCCATTCGCCGGAAGCAAGCTTCGGCAGGTACTTCTTGCGGGTCTCTTCGGTGCCATAGGCAAAAATCGGGTGCATGACGAGCGAGGACTGCACCGACATGGCCGAGCGATAGCCGGAATCGACGCGTTCAACCTCGCGGGCGACGAGGCCGTAGGACACATAGTTGGCGCCGACGCCGCCATACTCTTCCGGAATGGTCGGGCCGAGCAGGCCGAGTTCGCCCATCTCGCTCATGATCTCGCGGTGGAAGATCTCGTGGCGGTTGGCTTCGGTCACGCGGCTGGCGAGCTTGTCCTGGCAGTAGGCGCGCGCGGTGTCGCGGATCATGCGCTCCTCATCCGTCAGCTGGTCCTCGAGCAGGAAGGGATCGGCCCAGTCGAAGGGCGCCATCTTGGCGCGCGCCTGCTCGGGGGTGGCGCTGTGGTGCTCGCTCATGGGGTTCCTCCTGTCGCGGATCTGTCGTGGCAGAAGTGCTACATCAGCTTGGACGGGTTCGAAAGGCCGGGAACGAAATGCGGGGCTTCGCACTTTGGCTATTTATGAATGCCCTCATGAATCCGCAGAATGAGCCATCCCCGATATTTCGCTGCCTGCGCCTTGATCCTGCCGCGCGCTCTGCGCACATAATCTGGCAATGAGCAATTCCATGAAAGAGAGGCCGAGCATGCGGGATCGCTTCAAGCGGTCGGTCGAGCTACTGCTCCCGGCCGAAACACGGCTGAGCGACCTGTTCTGGCCGTTCCAGCCGACCACGGAACGCAAGACGCCGGCCGTGCGCCGCCGCGCCGGCACGGCCTCGCCGCTTGTCGAGACGAGCGATTTCGGCAGCAATCCCGGTGGTCTGCGCATGTTCATGCATGTTCCCGCGGGGCTGCCGGCAGGGCGTCCGCTTGTGCTGGTGCTGCATGGCTGCCGGCAGGACGCCGAAAGCTACGATCGCGCCGCCGGCTGGGCATCGTTGGCCGACGAGCGTGGCTTTGCCGTCGTCTATGCCCAGCAGCGCGAGGCGAACAATCCGCGTCTGTGTTTCACCTGGTTCCGCCCGAGCGAGGTGACGCGCGACCGCGGCGAACTCATGTCGATCCGCCAGATCGTGAGCCATGCGGCCGGCCTTGCGGCAAGCGACCCGCAGCGCGTCTTCATAACGGGACTTTCGGCCGGTGGCGCGATGACGGCGGCGATGCTGGCGAACTATCCGGACGTCTTTGCCGGCGGTGCGATCATTGCCGGCCTGCCGTTCGGCGCCGCCCGCGATGCCACGCGCGCCTTCGATGCGATGGCGCAGGCCCCGGATCACACGCCCCGCGCCTGGGCCGATCTGGTACGCCTCGTTTCGCCCCGTATGGCGCACAAGCCGGCAATCTCCGTCTGGCATGGCACCGCCGACGAGACCGTCGCGCTCTCCAACGGCCGCGCGCTGGTCGAGCAATGGCGTGACCTCTACCGCCTGCCCAAGGACGCCTTCGTGGAAAAGCGCCTGAAAGGCCGCCGCACCCGCATCTGGCCCGATAAGGACGGCAAGCCGCTCGTCACCTTCCACGAAATCGACGGCATGGGCCACGGCACGCCGGTCATGGCAGGCGAGGGCGGCGGCCACGCCGTCTCCAGGGAGCCGTTCATGCTGGAAGCAGGGTTCTCCTCCACGCTGGAGATCGCGAAGGAATGGGGGCTGACGCGGAAGCGGTAGCGGTAGCGGCTAACGCTAGAGATTAGGCTGTTCATGCGCCAATTACGCCCACCACTGCCTGACGCGCACCAACCCGGATATCGCCCGCAAACCTCTCTGTCGTCATCCTCGGGCTTGACCCGAGGATCCACACATCCGCACCGTCTCGCTTGTGGCATGGATCCTCGGGTCAGGTCCGAGGATGACGAGGGAGAGGGCGGGGTTTACCGTGAGCCTGCGAGCAAGCCAGTCGCTTGCCGAATGATATGCATGCCTACTTCAGCAGCCACTCATGCTCCCTCGCGTTGTGGAACTTCCAAACGCGCTTCGGCCCGGCCATCACATTGAGATAATAGAGGTCATAGCCGTGGATGGTCGCGCAGGGGTGGTAACCCCGGGGCACCAGCGTCACGTCGCCATCCTCCACCGCCATGGCCTCGTCCAGCGAGCGGTCGTCGGTATAGACGCGCTGGAAGGCGAAGCCCTGGGGCGGGTTGAGGCGGTGGTAGTAGGTCTCTTCCAGCAGGCTTTCGTTGGGCAGGTCGTCCCGGTCGTGCTTGTGCGAGGGGTAGGACGAGGTGTTGCCGTTCGGCGTGGTGACCTCCACGACGAGCAGCGAATGGGCCGAATTGTCGTCTTCCGGCATGATGTTGTGCACATGCCTGATATTCGAGCCCTTGCCGCGGTGCAGCTGCGGATGCGTGCCGGGTGGAATGGCTTTCGCCTTGTAATCGCCGCCGCCCGGGGCTGAGCAGACGGCAAGCTCCAGATCCGTCTCCGCCGTGACCGACCAGTTGGAATTGGCGGGGATATAGAGCGCGTGCGGCGCGCCCTCGAAGGGGCTCATGCGCTCGCCGAGCACACCGAAATCCGCGCCGCCCGCCGTCGCCTTGCCCTTGCCGGAAACCCACACGAGGCAGACCTCGCGGCTTCCCGTTTCCGCCGCGACGATCTCGCCGGGCTTCATCCGGTGCAGGTCGAAGCCGACATAGGTCCAGCCGGCGCTTTCGGGCGTGACATGGCTGACGCGGCCATGGGTGCCCTGGGGTTTGACGAGCAGGTTCGGCATGGGCTTGGTCCTTTCCTTCCGGCGGGCGGGTGGGGCTTATCCCTTGGGAAAGCCTTCCGTCTCGACAGTATAACCGGCGGCGGTCATCACGCGCATCAGTTCGGCATGGCCGACTTCGGCCATCTTCGCCGGCGGCGCCTTGCGCGGATCCTGCTCGGCTTCCACGACGAACCAGCCTTCATAGCCGTAATCCGCGAAACGCTGCACGATGGCGCCGAAATCGAGCGAGCCGTCGCCGGGAACGGTGAAGGCGCCGAGCGCCACCGCGTCGAGGAACGACTGCTTCGTCCGGTCCAGGCCGTCAACCACCGGGCGGCGGATGTCCTTCACATGCACATGGTTGATGCGGGCATGATGGTTGTCGATGGCGCGCAGCACGTCGCCGCCGGCAAAGGCGAGGTGGCCGGCATCGAGCAACAGCGGAATGCCTTCGCCGGAATGCTTCATGAAGGCATCGAGTTCCGGCTCGGTCTCGACGACGGCAGCCATGTGGTGGTGGTAGGAGAGCGGCATACCCTGGTCGGCGCACCATTCGCCGAAGGCGGTGAGGCGGCGCGCATAGGCCTTCATCTCGTCGTCGGAAAGGCGCGGCTTGGTGGCAAGCGGCCGGGAGCGGTCGCCCTGGATCGAGCGGCCGACTTCGCCATAGACGATGCAGGGCGCGTTGACGGCCTTGAACAGCGCGATCATCGGGGCGATGCGGTCCTTGTTGGCCGCAAGGTCCTCGTCGACGAGCGTACCGGAGAACCAGCCGCCGCACAGCGTCACGTCGGCGGCGCGCAGGATCGGCAGCATCTCCTCCGGGCTGCCCGGAAAGCGGCGACCCTGTTCCATGCCCGTGAAGCCGGCCGTGCGCGACTGGCGCAGGCACTCTTCGAGGGACACGTCGTCGCTCAGTTCCGGAAGGTCGTCGTTCCACCAGGCGATGGGCGACATGCCGAGTTTGGCTTTCATGCGGGTCTCCTTGGCGGGAAGCGGGGCTTCCCCTGCATTGTCACTGTCACTGTCTCTTCCCTCTCCACGTCATCCTCGGGCTTGACCCGAGGATCCATATACAGGCGCTGAGTTTGCCGCGTGGATCCTCGGGTCAAGCCCGAGGATGACGGGGAGAGTGGGTGTTCTGTCCTAACCGACGGTCTGGGCCGCGCGCGCCTTCACATAGGCCTCGCGCGCCTTGTTGACCTCGCTGCGCGGGCTCACCTCCGGCACCGCCACATCCCACCAATGGCCACCCTCCTCGGTGGTGATCAGCGGATCGGTATCGATGACGATGACCGACGTGCGGTCGTTGCCCTTGCTTTGCTCGATAGCCGTTTCAAGATCGGCGATGGAGGAGACCTTCACGGCGACCGCTCCCATGCTCTCGGCATGCGCGCGGAAGTCGATATCCGGCATGACCTCGATCATCGCGTCTTTCAGGAGATTGTTGAAGTTCGCGCCGCCGGTGCCCATCTGCAACCGGTTGATGCAGCCGTAGCCGCGATTGTCGAGCACGATGATGGTGAGCTTCTGGCCGAGCATGATCGAGGTGGAGAGCTCGGAATTCATCATCATGTAGGAGCCGTCGCCGACCATGACGACAACATCCGCCTCCGGCCGCGCCAGCTTCACGCCGAGCGCGCCGGCAATCTCGTAGCCCATGCAGGAAAAGCCGTATTCCATGTGGTAGCCGCCGGGCTTCTTCGCCTGCCACAGCTTGTGCAGCTCGCCCGGCAGGCCGCCGGCCGCGCAGACGAGAACCGAATTTTCGCCGCCGATCGCGCGCTGCACCGCGCCGATGACCTGCGCGTCCGAGGGCAGGTCGGCATTGGTCGGTGCCGTCGCGCGGTCCGCCGCCGCCATCCATTCGTCCTTGCGGCTTTTCGCCGTCTGCCGGACGGCGGCAGGCGCCGACCAGCCGTCAAGCGCTTGCGACAGCAGCTTCAGCCCTTCGCGCGCATCCGCGACGAGCGGCTGGCTGTCATGCTTGGCCGCATCGAAAGGCGCGGTGTTGAGGCCGATCATCGTCACGCCGCCGTTCTTGAATAGCGCCCACGAACCCGTCGTGAAGTCTTGCAGGCGCGTGCCGACGGCGAGGATGACATCGGCTTCCTCCGCAAAGGCGTTGGCGGCGGACGTGCCGGTCACGCCGACCGAGCCCATGCACAGCGGATGATCGTCCGCAATTGCCGACTTGCCGGCCTGCGTGATCGCCACGGGAATGCCATGCGTTTCCGCGAACGCCTGGAGCTCAGCGGTCGCCTGCGAATAGAGCACGCCGCCGCCGGCGATGATGAGCGGCTTTTGCGCCTTGCGCAGCGTTTCGATGGCCGCTGCCAGTTCGTCCGTGTCGGGGCGGGGGCGGCGGGTCGTCCAGACCTTCTCCTCGAACAGGCTGGCGGGATAATCGTAGGCCTCGGCCTGCACGTCCTGGCAGAGCGACAGAGTCACCGGGCCGCAATCGACCGGATCGGTCAGCACCTGCATGGCGCGCTTGAGCGCGGAGATGATCTGCTCGGGGCGCGTGATCCGGTCGAAATAGCGCGAGACGCAGCGGAAGGCGTCGTTGACCGAAACCGTGCCGTCGTTGAAATCCTCGATCTGCTGGAGAACCGGATCGGGGATGCGGTTGGCGAAGACGTCGCCGGGCAGGAAGAGCACGGGCAGGCGGTTGACATGCGCGACACCCGCTGCCGTCACCATGTTCAGCGCCCCCGGGCCGATGGAGGTCGTGCAGGCCATGAAGCGCTGGCGGAAAGCCGCCTTGGCGAAGGCGACGGCCGCATGCGCCATGCCCTGTTCGTTATGGGCGCGCAGCGTCGGCAGCTCGCCGCGCACCTGGTAGAGCGCCTCGCCGATGCCCGCGACGTTGCCGTGGCCGAAAATGCCCCACACGCCCGCGAAGATCGGCACCTTCCTGCCGTCCACGACGGTCATCTGCGCCTTCAGGAAATGCGTGACGGCCTGCGCCATCGTCAGCCGGATCGTCTTTGCCATGGTCTTCCTCCCGTATGCTCTATTGCAGGCCGCGCGTGCGCAGCCAGGCGTCGGTCAGTTCGCGGAAGCGGCTGGCCATGTCCGTGATCGCCGCCTCGTCGTCGATCCTGCCGGCCATCCAGGCGCGGGCGGCGTCGACGAAGATCGTGCGGCCCACCGCAAAACCCTTGACCGAAGGCGCCACCGTCGTCGCCTCGAAGGCCTTCACCAGATCTTCCGTCGGCGCTTCCAGGCCGAGCAGCACGATGCCGCGGCAATACGCGTCGTTGCGCGCGATGACGGCTTCGATGTTCTGCCATGCCGCGCTGGAGGCCTGCGGCTCCAGCTTCCACCAGTCGGGCTTGATGCCGAGATCGTAGAGTTCCTGAAGCGCCGTCGAGACCGTGTCGTCCTTCAGCGGGCCATTCTTGCCGGCGATGATCTCGATCAAAAGCTCGCGACCGACGCGGCGGGCCGCTTCGAAGAGCGTGCGCAGTTTCTCCTGCTGCTCCGTCTTGAGGGTATCAGGGTCGTCGGGATGATAGAAGCACAGGCACTTGATGCAATGGTCGAGCGGCCATTCCACCAGCTGGGAGCCGATATCCTGGCTGAATTCGAAGCGCAGCGGCTTTGAACCCGGAAGCTCGACCGGGCGGCCGATCCACGAAAAACCCTTGGTCGCGGCGTCGAAAAAGGCGTCCCGGCCGAAACGTTCGTCGATCAGCATGCCGTAGCCGGGACGGCCCTGCGAGACTCGCGCGGCAGCCTCCACGGTCAGCCGCTTGAACGCGGAAATCCTGTCATGCGGCACCTTCAACGCGTCGGCCACGTCGACAAGCTGCATGCGGTGGTCGCAGGCAAGCGCCATCAGCAGCGGAATGTCCGCCTGCTTGCGGTTCGTCGCCCAATGGATGTGGTTGATCGCCTCGTCCTTGCGCAGGGCGCGATGCCTGCTGCCGTTTGTCAGGAAGAAGGTCAGCTCCTCCCAGCTCGGATATTCCGGTGAACACAGAAGGCGCGACACGGCGAAGGCGCCGCAGGCATTGGCCCAGGTGGCGCAGGTCTTGTGGTCCTCGCCCGTCAGCCAGCCGCGCAGGAAGCCGGATAGGAAGGCATCGCCCGCGCCCAGCACATTATAGACCTCGATCGGGAAACCATCGCCGACCACGCCGTCTTCAAGGTCGTCGGAGATCGGGCCGTCATAGACGATGCAGCCCATGGCGCCGCGTTTCAGCACGATGGTGGCCGGCGAGACGGCGCGGATCGCCTTCAGCGACGAGAGCACGTCGTCTGCGCCCGAGGCGATCATGATCTCCTCTTCGGTGCCGACGATCAGGTCGCAGTCCGGCAGGACGGATTTCAGGATGGCCGACACGCGGTCGGACTTCACATAGCGCTCGAAACCCTCGGCATGGCCGGCAAGCCCCCAGAGGTTCGGGCGGTAATCGATGTCGAAGATGACCTTGCCGCCGCTTTCCTTGGCGATGCGGATCGCCTTGCGTTGCGCGGCTTCCGTATTGGGGCGCGAAAAATGCGTGCCGGAGACCAGCACGGCCCGCGAAGAGCGCACGAAGGCCTCGTCCACGTCGCCTTCGTCGAGCGCCATGTCGGCGCAATCGGTGCGCACGAAGATCATCGGCGAGACGCCCTCGGCTTCGATGGCAAGCAGCACGAGCGCGGTCAGCCGATCCTTGTCCGTCCTGATGCCCTCGACATTCACGCCTTCACGGGCGCACTGCTCGCGGATGAAGCGGCCCATCTGCTCGTCGCCGACGCGGGTGATCAGCGCCGACTTGAGGCCGAGGCGGGCGGTGCCGATCGCGATATTGGCCGGGCAGCCGCCAACGGACTTGGCGAAGGAGGCGGTGTCCTCCAGCCGCGTGCCGAGTTGCTGGCCGTAGAGATCGACCGACGAACGGCCGATCGTGATCACGTCGAGCGACTTCGCCGGGCTCTCGCGGCGATCAGTGTTGGGCATGTCTTCCTCCCGGTCTCGCGGCGCCTTCGGGAAGGCGATGCGGCATTCTCGGAAAATGAAACATGAATTCTATTATTATGTCAATTCGGAATATTCATTCCATTTTATTCCGGGCCATTCCGCTTCGATTTCCGCTTGAGGCTGCGCCGGCGTTCAGCGATCGCCACGGGCAGCGCCATCGCAAGCGCCATGGAGGCGGAAAGCGAGCGAAAGCCGGCATAGTCCGCCTCGGACACTTCGAACCAGTGGGTGGCTGCGGCGGCAAGCGGGGAGAACACCGAATCGGTGATCGCGATGATCGGCACGCCGCGGCCTGCCAGTTCCTGCGCCTGCGCCAGGCTTTCGGCCGCGTAGGGGGAAAAGCTCGCCGCGATGACGGCGTCCTTGCCCGTGGCGAACAGCGCCATCTCGGCATCGATGCCGTTGGGCGAGGCGATGATCTGGTGGCGTATGCCGAGCTTGCCGAAGGCATACGCGATATGCGCCGTCAGCGGATAGGACCGGCGCTTGGCGACGAGGTAGATCGTTTCCGCCCGCGCCAGCACATCCACCGATTTCGTGAACGTCTCGCCGTCGACCGTGCTGGCAAGCCGCGCCACCGACTGGCTTGCCGCGTTCAGGAAGCCGGAAAGCAGTTCGGCGTCGCTGCCGGCCGTCGCACCCGCCTCCAGCGAGAGCAGCCGCTCCTCATAGGAGAGCGTGCGGTCACGCAGCCGGGCGCGAAAGACGTTCTGGAGGTCGGAAAAGCCCTCGTAGCCGAGATGGTGGGCGAGGCGCACCAGCGTCGAGGGCTGCACGTCCGCGGCCGTGGCGATGCTCGCTGCGGTGCCGAAGGCCATGTCGTCGGGGTTGGACAGCGCATAGGCGGCCACCTGCGCCAGCCGCTTGGGCATGGTCTCCTTGCGCTCGATGATGACGCTGCGCAGGCTTTCGAAATCGCGGGGTACACGCGTCTGGGCCGCTTCGCTGCTGTTCATACATTCATTCTCCTCAAGTGGCGCTTCGCGTCGAATGGAATGAATATTCCATTATCAAAGAAAAGGAAGTTTTCATTCCAAATCTTTCCGTCTATGAATGACGCGAGCGCGCCCGTCCTGCGAAATATAGCAATTCCGGCGCGCGAGCGTAGCGGAATTCAGCGGACGGAGGAGACGTCATGAAGGCTCTTGGCATTGGACTGATCGGCACGGGCTATATGGGCAAGTGCCACGCGCTCGCCTGGAACAATGTCAGCACGGTCTTCGGCGACGTCGAGCGCCCGCGCCTCGTGCATCTCGCCGAAGCCAATGGCGAACTGGCCGTCGCGCGTGCCAAGGAGTTCGGCTTTGCAAAGGCCACCGCGAACTGGCGCGATCTGTTGGCCGATCCGGAGGTCGATGTGATTTCCGTCACCACGCCCAATCAGTTCCACGCCGAAATGGCGATCGCCGCACTCGAGGCGGGAAAACACGTCTGGTGCGAAAAGCCGATGGCGACGGACCTTGGCGATGCCGAGCGCATGCTTGCCGCCCAGCGCGCGTCCGGCAAGGTCGCCGTGATGGGCTACAACTATATCCAGAACCCGGTCATGCGCCACATCCGCTCGCTGATCGACGAGGGCGCGATCGGCACCGTCAATCACGTCCGCATCGAGATGGACGAGGATTTCATGGCCGATCCCCAGGCGCTGTTCTACTGGAAGAGCGAGGCATCCTCGGGCTACGGTGCGCTCGATGATTTTGCCGTGCATCCGCTGTCGCTGCTGTGGAGCCTGTTCGGCCATGTCGAGGCGGTCATAGCCGCGCTTGCAAAACCCTATGCCGACCGCCTCACCAAGGAGGGTGGCCGCCGCGCCGTGGAAAACCACGATATCGCCAGCGTCCTGATGCGCCTTCCCGGCGGCATTTCCGGCGTGCTGATGGCGAACCGCTCCGCCTGGGGCCGCAAGGGCCGCATCGCGCTGCAGATCTACGGTTCGACGGGTTCGATCCTCTACGATCAGGAGCGCATGAACGAGTTCCAACTCTACAAGACCGACGGTCGCGCCACCGAGCAGGGCTTTTCCACAATCCTGACGGCGCCCCATCACAAGCCCTATGACCGGTTCATTCCCGCACCTGGCCACGGCCTCGGCTTCAATGATCTCAAGGTCATCGAATGCCGCGAACTGATGGCCGCCATCGCCGGAAAACCCTCCCGTGCCATCGATTTCGTCGATGGCCTGCGCATCGAGAAGTCCGTGCATGCCATGGCCCGCTCCCATCGCGAGCAGCGCTGGGTGGAGGTCGATGCCGGTTGATTTCCGCCGGCCCGGATAAAATTTCCGGATGCCCCCACATTGAAACAGGCATGCCCATACGTAATAGTGGCGGCAATAATGCCGGAGGTAAGGGCATGTTAAGACGCGTACAAAAACACTGGGCGCCGGTATTCTTCGTGTCCGTCGCCGTCGTGGTGTTCAATGCGGGCGCCGCGGAGGCGAAACGCGTTGCGCTGTTGATCGGCAACCAGAAATACGAAGAGACCGCCCAGCTCAACAATCCTGCGAACGATGTGGAGCTGATGCGCGCCTCGTTCCAGAATGCGGGCTTTGATTCCGTCAAAACGGTGTTCGATCTCGACCGCTCCGCCATGGTCAAGGCGCTGCGCGAATTCGAGGACGAATCGGCCGATGCGGAAATGGCGGTGGTCTATTATTCCGGCCACGCCATGGAAATGAATGGGGTCAACTACCTGATCCCTGTCGATGCGGCTTTAAAGAGCGATCGGGACGTCGAGGACGAAAGCGTGGCCATCGATCGCGTGCAGCGGTCCTTGGAAGGCGCCAAGAAGCTGAAGCTTTTCATTCTCGATGCCTGCCGCAACAATCCGTTCTCCGCGCAGATGACGCGCTCGATCGGCACGCGCGCCGTGTCCCGCGGCCTTGCTCGCGTCGAGCCCGAGTCGGCCGATACGCTGATCGCCTTCGCCTCGAAGGCCGGCACGGTGGCGCTGGACGGGGAGGGCAAGAACAGCCCGTTCGCCACGGCCCTTGCCAAATATCTGACGGAGCCGGGCCTGGATGTGCGCATCGCGCTCGGCAAGGTGCGCGACGAGGTGGTGCAGGCCACCAACCGCGAGCAGGAGCCCTTCGTTTACGGTTCGCTCGGCGGCGCGCAGATCTTCCTGAACATCAAGGAAGTGAACATCAACATCACCAACAGCGGCAACACGCAGGAGGTCTCGCCAAACGGCCAGTCCGAGGCGGCGGCCGACTGGCAGAACATCCGCGACCTCGCCGACGAGGACCTGATCAACGCCTTCATCGCCAAGCACGGCAAGGACCCGGTCTACAAGATGCTGGCGGAAAAGAAGCTCGCCAGCCTCAAGGAAGCGACGGAGACGGAAGGACAGGATGCGGCCGGTATCGCCTGGGAAGCGCTCAAGGGCTCGACCGATGCGGCCGCCCTCCAGCGCTTCATCGAACGCTATCCCGACAGCCAGCACCGCAGCGACGCCGAACAGCTGATCGCCGCGCTGGAACCGAAAAAGGGGCTGAGCGTCAATGTCGCCGGCAAGGAAACGCCGGCCTCGCGCGATTGCTTCCTGCTGGCCGGTGAGCCGCAGTCGCTGCCCGGCTTCATGGGCGTCAACTTCCTGAAGATCGATGCCAAGCGGGCGCTCACCGCCTGCGCCCAGGCCGTCAACGAGAACCCGTCCGACGGCATGCTCGTGAACCTGCTCGGCCGCGCGCATGACGCCGATCGCAACTATATCGAGGCGCGCCGCAACTACGAAAAGGCGATCGAACTCGGCAACATGTACGGCCTCACCAACCTGGCCTGGTTCTCGATCTACGGGACCGATGGCCCCGTCGACGTGCCGAAGGGCCTGTCGATGTTCGAGAAGGCTGCGATTGCCGGAAATTCCTATGCGCAGGCCTCGCTCGGCTGGCTTTACCGCGAAGGCTATGGCGGCACGCGTCAGGACTATAACGAAGCGGTGAAGTGGTATCAGCAGTCGGCCAACCAGGGCTATGCCAATGCCATGGCGACGATGGGCTGGTTCTACCGAGAAGGCCTCGGCGTCCCGCAGGATTACGTCCAGTCGCTTTCCTGGTATCGCAAGGCCGCCGATGCGGGTGACGCCAATGCCATGTCGTCGCTCGGCTGGGCCTATCAGAATGGCCTCGGCACCGCGCAGAACTATGCCGAAGCCAAGGTCTGGTACGAGAAGGCCGCCAATATGGGCGATGCCTACTCCATGGCGTCGCTTGCCTGGCTCTACGATGTCGGCAACGGCGTGAAGCAGGACTATGTGGAAGCCCGCTACTGGTATGAGAAGGCCGCCAATGCCGGCAGCGCCTATGCAATGGGCAACCTGTCGCGCCTTTACGATCAGGGCCTCGGTACGCCGGCCGATGCGAAGGAGGCCGTTCGCTGGGCGGCGGCCGCTGTCGAAAGCGGCGATGCCAACAAGCTGAAGGAGCTGAAGGAAACCCCCGGCAACTTCACCGTCGCCTTCCGTACGGAGCTGCAGAACCTGCTGCGCGAACGCGGCTACTACAGCGGTTCGGCCGATGGCGAATTCGGCCCGGCGACGATCGCGGCCATCGACGGGCTTGCGACCGGCCGCACGAGCAGCGCGTCGGCTTCCACAAGCGGCTCATCGACGATCACCACTGGCCAGTCCACGACGGTGCTCTCCGGCTCGGATGCGGACCAGTGTTACGAACTGGCCGGCGAGCCGAACCTGCGTCCCGGCTTCCTGGGCAAGCTCTTCACGCAGATCGACTACGGTCGTGCGATCCCGGTCTGCGAGGCGGCGCTCAACGCCAATCCGTCCGACAACGGCATTCGCAACATGCTGGGCCGCGCGCACGATGCGGCGCGCAACTACAGCCAGGCCCGCGAATATTACCAGAAGGCGGCGGACGAGGGGAACCTCTACGCCCTGACCAACCTGGCCTGGTATTCGATCTACGGCACGGATGGCCAGGTCGACATGGCCAAGGGCATCCGCATGTTCGAGCAGGGTGCCAATGCCGGCAATCCCTATGCGCAGGCCTCGCTCGGCTGGCTCTACCGCGAGGGCTACAACGGCACGCGCAAGGACTATGACGAGGCCATAAAGTGGTATCGCAAGTCCGCCGAACAGGGCTACGCCAACGGTCAGGCCACCATGGGCTGGTTCTACCGCGAGGGCCTCGGCACGGCGCGTGACCTGACCCTTTCGCTCGAATGGTACAAGAAGGGCGCGGAAGGCGGCGATATCAACGCCATGTCCTCCGTCGGCTATGCCTACCAGTCCGGCCTCGGCGTGCCCGTCGATTACGCCGAAGCCCGCAAGTGGTATGAAAAGGCGGCAGCGCTCAACGACTACTATTCCATGGCCTCGCTGGGCTGGCTTTACGATGCCGGCAACGGCGTGAAGCAGGATTACGCCCAGGCCATCAGCTGGTATGAAAAGGCGGCCAACGGCGGCAATACCTATGCGATGGGCAACCTGTCGCGCCTCTACGACTACGGTCTCGGCACCCGGGCAGATGCCAAGGAGGCGGCCCGCTGGGCGGCCGCCAGCATCGAGGGCGGCGATCAGGGCAAGCTTTCGGAACTCAAGGGCTCGCCGTCCAACTTCACGCCGCAGTTCCGCAAGGCGTTCCAGCAGATCCTGAAGGACCGCGGCTATTACAACGGCCCGATCGACGGCGATTTCGGCGCGTCGACCCAGAACGCCATCGACCGCCTCGCGGCCCGCGCCTGACGCACTGTTGTTAGAAGAAAGAAAGCCGCCGGAAACGATCGTTTCCGGCGGCTTTCGTTTGAGCACGTCGCACGGCGGCTACTCGGACACTGGATGCTGCTGCGTCAGATCCAGATATCGTTTTCGGCCGTTCGCTCACCGCCGGCATGGCCCGTGTTCAGCACGCCCCGCGGCTCGATCAGCAGGAGATGGACTTCTTTCTCCGCAAAGGGCTTGTGCTCCACGCCCTTCGGCACGACGAACATTTCGCCCGGCCGGATCGTCACGGCGCCATCGCGAAAATCGATCCGCAATTCGCCGTGGAGGACGATGAAGGTTTCATCCGTCTCCGGATGGTCGTGCCAGATGAAATCGCCCTCGATGCGCGCGAGCTTGAACTGGTCGTCGTTCATTTCGGCGACGACGCGCGGCTGCCACAAATCGTTGATCCCGGACAGTTTTTCCGAAAATCGAATGGGTTGGTACGTGCTGGCCATTCTGCCGCTCTCCTTTGTTGAGCGCGAAGAAATAGGCCTGTGCAATCGCCCGTTCTTGAACGTTCGTGCAGGCGCAGGGCCGGGCGGACGGCGTTACGGGAGGACTGCGTTGGAGTGCCCGGTAGGGCAGGGCCGGAAACGGACTCGGCCTGCCGACAGCGGGATGCGCGACCATTCGGCTTTGAAACAGAGTGCGTAGGAAAACTGGCGGAGAAGAAGGGATTCGAACCCTCGATACCGTTTCCGGTATACTCCCTTAGCAGGGGAGCGCCTTCGACCACTCGGCCACCTCTCCGCTCGCGATTTCACTATGCGGCATGGGTCGGGATTGCAAGGCATTTTTAGATTTTTGCGACAATATCCAGAATTTCTCGCGCCTTAGTCCGTGCGACCGTCCGCTGCGCGTGCAGCGGTCTTTTGCACATCCCCTCCATGCGGGCCGTGTGAGCACGGCCACGCTCGCAGGGCTTCCCAAGCCCGATGATTCGGGAGGCACAGAATGCCTCCCGCCGCGCAAAGGGGGCCTACCCCGCCTTGATGCGCGCGGCGTGTTCCAGAACGGGAACACAGACATCGAGATCGCCGGATGCCAGATGCGCATAGCGCATGGTCATCTGCAGCGTCTGGTGCCCAAGCCATGTCTGCACGCGCCGGATATCGATTCCGCCCTGCACGAGCCGTGAAGCGCAGGTGTGCCGCAGGATATGCGGCACCACGTCCGGTTCCGCGCCGAGGCCGACCTCCTGCTTCGCCTCGTTCCACGCCGCCCGGAACTTCGCCTGGACGATGGTCGTGAAAGGTCCGCGTCGCCTGCGCTCCGACGCCTGGATGGCCGCCGCTGCCCGCTCGGTGAGGGGTACAGAGCGGCTTTTGCCGCTTTTCGTCAGCCAGAACGTCACGCGGTCCTGGTTCATATCCTGCCATCGAAGGCCGATACCCTCGCCAAGCCGCGCGCCGGTGTCGATGAGGAAGATGCAGAAGCGACCATAGAGCTCCGATTTCTCGGATATGGCGGCAAACAGCCGTTTTTCCTCTTCCGGCTCGAGAAAGCGGATGCGTCCTGCCTTCTCCTTCAGGCGTTTGAACTCCGGCAGGCCCTGGATTTCGCCCATTTTCTGGGCCTTCTTCAGGAGCTTGCTGAGCGCCGCCATCTTGCGGTTGATCGTGGCATTGCTGTTGCCGCGCTTGCGAAGCGACGACGTCAGCGTATCCAGCATCTCGTCGGTGAAGTCCGAAAACTCGGCGCCGAGCAGGATCTCGTCGAGCTCGCCGACGAAGGACGTGACATTGTATTTATGCGAGCCCGGTTCCCAGAGCACGTCGACATAGCGGTCGAGCAGGGCGCGAAGCGAAGCCTGATTGGAAGCGTTCTGAAACTGATAGCTCAAGCGGTATGGGCCGCTCATCAAGGGGTGATTTAACATGCTGACCTGACTGCGCCCGATGTGACGCGCATTGGTTGCATTAAATTGCTTATAAATTTCCTGCTAATTAACCCCAAAAACTAGCCGGAACGCGAAAAACCCGACCGACGGCCGGGTTCTCCGTTTTTGGATGAGCTAAGCCGGATTGGCTTAGAAGTCGCGCTGCAGGCGCAGGAAGCCGGTGACGAAGTCGTCCTGGTCGTCCGGATCCGTGTAGTTGACGGTTGCCTTGAGGTTGAGGTTTTCAACGATAGCGTAGTCAACCGTCAGGCCAACGCGCCATGCGTCGTTGCCGTCGATGAGTTCGTAGTCACCGAAGTACTGAGCACCGGGGGTGATCGTCAGCTTTTCAGTTGCCTTGAACGAGTAGTCTGCAGCAACGCTCCATTCAGAGGCGTTGTAGTAGACGTTGTCGCCGCTGGCATAGAGGCCCATCAGTTCGAACGTGCCCGGGCCGACTTCAGCCGACAGCCAAGCGCGGACTGCGCCTTCTTCGGTATCGGTGTCATATGCACCGAGCAGTTCGAAGTTCACGCCGCCGAGGGTGGCAGCAACCATGCCCGAAACGCCAACGGAGTTGCTGGTGCTGAACGCAGTCGTGGGGTAGTAATCGTTACCAATTTCGTCGACGCTGAGGCCGGCGCGGAAGGCGCCGCCGTCGTAGACGTAACGAACCGAGGTGAAGCGCGTAACGTTCGAAGCCGTTTCGGTTTCGCCGATCAGGTCGTTATCCCACCAGTTCAGGAAGGTACCAACGCGGAAGCCGCCGAGTTCGATGTAGGCCTGGTCAACGTAGAAATCGCTCGTCGAGCCGCCGCTGATGCTCTGGCTGGTTTCGCCATTGAAAGCGATGACGCTGGTGAGCGTGCCGAGTTCCGTGTCAGACTTGGCGTCGAACTGGATGTGAGCGCGCGTCCAGGAATCCCAGTCGGACGAGCCAACTTCATCGGGACCGAAGTCGGTCTGGAAACGGACGTAACCGCCGACCTTGAGGCAGGTTTCGGTGCCCGGGATGTAGAAGTAGCCGGTGCCGAAGGCGTCGCAAACGCGAACGTATTCCAGGGGCTCGGGCTCGGCAGCGACGATAGCGTCGGCAGCCTGTGCGCCGGATACTGCCATGAGAGCGGCAGCGGAGCCGATGAGAAGGCTCTTGATGTTCATTTCTGACCTCCAGTCAAAAAGAGCCGTGCGTGTGGCTTTCGGACGGATGGTCAACCCCTGGCTTCCCCATATGCCGTATATAGGGTGTGCGTTTACGCGCAGATGGACGCCGCCGGGATAGAAGAGCGCGCGCTTTTCCGAGAGCGGCACCGCCCCGGGCCATTTGACGAGCAGGTACCGGAGCGAACTCGCGGCAGGCGGCTCCATGAGCGACCACGATTCGGCGACGAATCGCACGACTCAAACGCCGGGCCGATTCCCGATTTTCCGCGATGCGCGGGTGACCTGGTCGGTGAAGTGCCCCATAAAAACCGCGCTCTTGTCATGCGAAGAGGCCCTGTGTGCCGGCTTTCTGCCCGGATTGTGACGACGCCAATGGGGAGGCGTCATGGGCTAAGTGGCGGCTGCATAAGGTTTTTTGTTAAGGATCCATAAACTTTTAGCGATCTCGCCTGCCATTTTGTGTCCTTTGCGCAACAGGCCGGGGCGAAGGCTTACAGAAACCCCGCCTCGTTTCAGTTTGATGATTGCTTACCGAACCGCGTCTTGTATTTTCAGCCTCGGAAGCAGGGGCGGTTGTTCGTCCGCTTCCTGAACTTGGGGATGGGGCAGGGAACGCTGTCCTTCAGCAAAAAACCCAGACCCGTTTGAAACTTTTTGACTGGAGGTCAGAAATGAACATCAAGAGCCTTCTCATCGGCTCCGCTGCCGCTCTCATGGCAGTATCCGGCGCACAGGCTGCCGACGCTATCGTCGCTGCTGAGCCCGAGCCCATGGAATACGTTCGCGTTTGCGACGCTTTCGGCACCGGCTTCTTCTACATCCCGGGCACCGAAACCTGCCTCAAGATCGGCGGCTACGTCCGTTTCCAGACCGACTTCGGTCGTGATGAAGTCGGCACGTCCGACTGGGATTCCTGGACGCGCGCTCGTGTAACGTTCGACGCCAAGTCTGACACGGAACTCGGCACGCTCACCAGCTTCATCGCACTGCACTTCGAAGCCAGCAACGGCTTTGGCGGCGGCGACACGAGCACCAGCGGTCTCGTTGACGAAGCTTACATCGAACTCGGCGGCTTCCGCGTCGGTACCTTCCTGAACTGGTGGGATAACGACCTGATCGGCGAAACCGAAACGGCTTCGAACGTCACCCGCTTCACCTCGGTTCGTTACGTTTACGACGGCGGCACGTTCCGCGCCGGCCTCAGCGTCGACGAAATCGATGCTGACGGTTCTGCTTACTGGGCAACCCCCGGTAGCTCGGGCAACGAAGTTGGCGTTTCGGGCATGATCGCTGCCACCCTCGGCGGCGTGAACTTCGAACTGCTCGGCGCATACGACACCTACACCGAAGAAGGCGCGATCCGCGCTTGGCTGTCGGCTGAAGTCGGCCCGGGCACGTTCGAACTGATGGGCCTCTATGCCAGCGGCGACAACGTCTACTACAACGAATCCGAATGGAGCGTTGCTGCTGACTACTCGTTCAAGGCAACCGAAAAGCTGACGATCACCCCCGGTGCTCAGTACTTCGGTGACTACGAACTCATCGACGGCAACGACGCATGGCGCGTTGGCCTGACGGTCGACTACGCTATCGTTGACAACCTCAACCTCAAGGCCACCGTCAACTACACGGATCCGGACAACACCGACGACTTCGTCTCGGGCTTCCTCCGTCTGCAGCGCGACTTCTAATCTGAAGTTGAGCTAGGAATAGACCCGCAGTCTCTCTGAGGCTGCGGGTTTTTCGTTTTTGCATCCTTCATGCCTTGCGGCATTTCAAGAGCAGGTTAGCGCCCGTCGAGAAATCCCTTTACCCGTTCGAACAAATCCGGATGGTGCAGAAGCGGTGCGTGGCCCTGGCCTTTGGCAATCGTGGTTTCGACATTCGGCCCCTGCGCCTTCATCCGCGCCAGCGCCTTCTCTGAAAACAGCCTGGAATATTCACCGCGCACGACGAGCAGAGGCTTTTGGGCGAGCAGGGCATATTGCGGCCAGAGCGTCGGCAGGGGCTGGGTGAAATCCATTGTGAGCAAGGGCGCCACAAGGGCCGGGTCGTGGTTTGCGACCAGCTTGCCATTCTCCTCGACATAGATTGCGTCAGCCATATCCAGCCAGTCCTGCCGGACGAGGGCCGGGAAAGTCGGGCCGTGAACGGCTTCAAGATGGTCGGCCGCCGCGTCGGCATCGTCGAACATGGTGCGGCGTGCGAGGTAATCACGGATGTCCCGAAGACCCTCCGCCTCTATCTCCGGGCCGATGTCGTTGAGAACGGCCGCTGCGATCCGATCGGGCTGCAATGCCGCCATGACATGCAGAATCAACCCGCCCCGCGAGGTTCCGACGAAGATGGCCTGGGCGATGCCGAGCGCGTCGCAGATGGCCAGCACATCGGCGCATTCCACGCCGACATTATAATGTGCGGGGTCCGGATCGCGGCTCGAGCGGCCCCGGCCGCGATAATCGATGGAGATCACGCGTCTCGGCGATGCCGCATCCTCGCAAAGGCGGGATGCGAACGGATGAAAGTCACGGCTGTTGCGGCTGAGCCCCGGCAGGCAGACGACAGGCAGCCGGGTAGGGGCGTCCGACACGGGCGCATAGTCCCGCAGATGGAGTTGCAACCCGTCCGTCGCGGTGATGAAGCGGCTGTTAAAGTCTGCCATGCCTGCGCCCTCGTGTCCGATGGCGAGAGCTTAGGGCAAAAGGACGGCTGTTGCGTAGCGCTTTCGCAGGGGAATTATGAGCCGCGGCGCGTCATCAACGCCCTGCGACGAGGTCGTGTTCGATATCGGCCTTTTGGCCAAGCCGCGTCTTGTAGACCTGGTAGTTCTCCATCACGCGCTGCACATAGCCACGCGTTTCGGAGAAGGGAATGCGCTCGATCCAGTCGACCACCTCGTCGATCGGCTTGCCGCGCGGGTCGCCATAGCGGGCGATCCACTGCGGCACGCGGCGCGGACCGGCATTGTAGGCGATGAAGGTCAGCACGTAGGAGCCGCCGAAATCGTTGATTTGTTCGCCAAGATAATGCGCACCGAGCGTGGCGTTGTAGGCGGCGTCCGTCGTCAGCCGCTCCTTGGAATAGGCGAGGCCGTAGCGTTTCGCGACGCCCTGGGCGGTCGCCGGCATCAATTGCAGCAGGCCCTGCGCATTGGCGGGCGAGACGGCTGCCGGGTTGAAGGCGCTTTCCTGGCGCGCGATGGCATAGGCCAGCGCCTTGCCCGAGCCGGAAATGTTGGCGCCGTCGGGAATGACGCCCACCGGGAAGGCCAGCGCCGCCACATCGATGCCGCGGCCGAAGGCGATCTTGCCGATCTGGAGCGAAAGCTGGTGGTTGCCGCCCTTTTCGGCTTGCGCAGCCAGCAGCGCCAGCTCGCCGGGGCTCATCAGTTCGGCGGCCAGTGCGCGGTAGAGGCTGTCTCCGCGCCAGCCATGGCCGGCGGCCTGGAGCCGCGCAATGGCCTGAACCGCCTCACGCCCGTGGAAACGCGCGCGCTCCTCCGCGGTCGGCTTCGGATAGGCGACGTTCAGGGCCTTGCGCCCGAGCCGTGCCGCGGCAAGCTGGCCGTAGAATGTGCCGGGAAAGGCCGCGGCCTTCGCGAAATAATCCTTGGCGTCGCCCGTGCCGCCCTTTTCCGCCGCACGGCCGAGCCAATACCAGGCGCGGGAAACGGACAGCGGACGATCGGAGGCTTGCAGGATGCGCTGGAAATGCTTGTGCGCGGTCTTCGCATCGCCGAGATCGCGCAGCGCATACCAGCCGGCGTGGAATTCCGCCTCGACGATATCGGTCGGATCGTCCGCGCCATGATGGGCGGCAACCCGGTAGGCATCGCGATAATCGCCGAGATCGGCAAGGCCGCGGCTGACGATGCGCTGCTCGTTCCACCACGCGCCCGGATTGACGAGCCGTGCGGGGTCTTCCGGCATGGCGGAGAACAGCTTGCCGGCGGCGCGGTATTCCTCGTTGTTGCGCAGGTTTCGGATGCGCAGGTAGGTATAGGCGGGATTGTTCTGCCAGCGGGCATCCACGGCCTTGATCAGGGCGGCCGTATTCTTGCTCTTGCGGATGACGGCGGCCCAGGCGCGGTAAAGCGACAGCGCCTGGCCGAGATCGCCGAAACGCTGCGCCTGGTCGGCGCGGTCCCTGTAGAGCAGCATCTCCATGCGCGCGCGATGGTCCGCGATGGTGAGAAGCGAGCCGAATTCGCCGAGAATCTGCGTTTCGAGATCCTTGTTCATCGCCTCCTTGTGCCAGAAGGTGCGCAGCACGTCCGTCGCACGGGCCGTATCGCCCGTCGCGATGAGGGCGCGTGCCAGCACCATGGCGCCTTCCGCCGTTTCGGGGCGGGTCGTGCCGAAGGCGGCGAGCACATCCGATGTCGGCGGGTTTTCGCGGGCGAGCGCCCGTTCGGAATGGCCGCGCAGCGCCTTCAGCCCCGGCCAGCCCTTCAGCTCGCGCTGCGCCTCGGCGATCTCCCAGGAGGGCACGCCGCGCTGGCCGGAGACGGCGATGGCCCATGTCAGGATATGGCGGTCGAGGCTGCCCTTGGAAAGGCGATCGCGAGCGACCATCGCGGCCGCCGCATCGCGGTTGGAAAGCGCGTCCAGCCCGGCCTTGAGCGCGGGGTTCACCTGCGGCAGGGCATCGCCGCGCGGAATGGCGTTGGTGATGATGTCCTTCGACGGCATCTCGGCGGCGAAACCGAGCGGCTTGATCGTGGGCGTCGCGACATTTTCCGCTTCCACGGGGGAGGGGCGAAGGGAAAGACCGGCCACGCCGGCCAGCAGCAGCGCGCAAAGGGCAAGATTGCGTTTTGAGATCATCTCACGTCCCGGATGCCTGGCAGGCGACGATGCTCATATTGCGCCTGATCCTCGACAATCATTAACCCTTTGTTGTCTTAACGAATGCTTAACCGCCCCGGTCACCAAGCCGTGAAGGCCAATGCTTCACACGACGGACCGAACGGCGCGGATATTCGCGTCGTTGCGGCACTTTCGCCTTGATCGCGCACGAAAAACGCCTCTCACGCCGCTTGCCGCATGACTGTCACATGACTATTGTGCGTTCGTTTTTAACCACGGAATACGGCCAAAGCATGTAAGCCCCCGGGCGGCTCTGGTCCTAGGAGTTCTCGATGTTCAAGGGATCCATTCCCGCTCTCGTCACCCCGTTCACCGATGCCGGTGCCGTCGATGAGGCCGCATTCGCCGCTCATGTCGAATGGCAGATCGGTGAGGGCAGCCACGGCCTCGTCCCTGTCGGCACCACGGGCGAATCGCCGACGCTGTCGCATGACGAGCACAAACGGGTGGTCGAACTCTGCATCGAGGTTGCCAAGGGCCGCGTTCCCGTCATCGCCGGGGCCGGCTCGAACAACACCAAGGAAGCGATCGATCTGGCCCGCCACGCCGAGAAGGCAGGCGCGGATGCGATCCTCGTCGTCACACCTTATTATAACAGGCCGACGCAGAAGGGCCTGTTCGCGCATTTTTCCGCCATTGCGGAAAGCGTGGCGCTGCCGATCGTGATCTACAACATTCCCGGCCGTTCGGTTGTGGACATGACCCCGGATACGATGGGCGCGCTGCACAAGGCGCATCCCTCGATCATCGGCGTAAAGGATGCCACCGGCAAGATCGAGCGTGTCTCCGAGCAGCGCATCGCCTGCGGCAAGGATTTCGTCCAGCTCTCGGGCGAGGACGCAAGCGCGCTCGGCTTCAACGCCCATGGCGGCGTCGGCTGTATCTCGGTCACGGCCAATGTGGCGCCGCGCCTGTGTGCGGAGTTCCAGGAAGCGACGCTTTCGGGCGATTACGCCAAGGCACTCGGCTATCAGGACAAGCTGATGCCGCTGCACAAGGCGATCTTCATGGAGCCGGGCGTCTGTGGCGCGAAATACGGCCTGCATCGTATCCGCGGCGGCAACCGCGCCGTCCGCTCGCCCCTTCTTCCCAGCCTGGAGCCGGCAACGGAGACCGCCATCGATGCGGCCCTTCGCCATGCCGGTCTGTTGAACTGACATGGCAACCAAGGCACGTCCGACAACGATCAAGAAGATTGTCGCGGAGAACCGCAAGGCCCGCTACAACTACGAGATCGTGGATACCTACGAGGCCGGCCTCGTGCTGACCGGCACGGAGGTCAAATCCCTGCGCGAGGGCAAGGCGAACATCGCCGAGTCCTACGCGTCGGACGAGGGCGGCGAGATCTGGCTGATCAACTCCTACCTGCCGGAATACCTGCAGGCGAACCGCTTCAACCACGAGACCCGCCGACGCCGCAAGCTGCTGCTGTCGAAGCGGGAAATCCATCGCCTGCGCTCCGCGATCAACCGCGAGGGCATGACGCTCGTGCCGCTGAAAGTCTATTTCAACGACAGCGGCCGCGCGAAGCTCGAACTGGCGCTTGCCAAGGGCAAGAAGCTGCACGACAAGCGCGAGAGCGAGAAGGAACGCGACTGGAACCGCCAGAAGGGCCGCCTGCTGCGCGATCGCGGCTGAAGGCCTCGCGCTTTCCGCGTCAGAACTGGCTGTAAAGCCGCGCGATCATCGACTGGTTGACGGTGCGCGGCGACGTCTCGCCATCATCGGATGTGCGCGCCGTGAGGAAAGACGACATCAACGCGTTGAGGTCCGCGCTCTGGATGGCGAGCGGGGCGGGCGTATGACGCGCGGTGTCGGAGCTCGCACTGCGCTCGACCGTATTGGCCGATGCCGACGAAACGCTCGGAAGGCCGTTCGCCGCGTAGAGAAAGCCGGTGTCATCCACGGTCTCGGACGGCTGCGCGACGGTGGGTGTCGGAGTGGCGGGACGGGTCTCGCCGGCCGGTGCAGCCGGACGCAGCGCCAGCGCCTGGATTGCTGCCCGGTAGCTGCTGCCAGAAAGCGATACTGCGTCGACCATGACGGGATATTCCAATGCGGGACGTGTTGACCGCATTTTGAATAGCAGCAGAACGTTGCGGAATGCTAATGGAGTTCCGCGCTATTCTCCTCGATGTTTAACGAACCGTTGAAAGGCCCGGCTGCAGCATCGGCACGCGTCGCAAACCGGTCACTTCCGGTCCCTTCGTTCGCGCGAACGATTGATCAGTCGGCGGCGGTATCGGTCACTTCCGCCGGGCGGGCGGGACGTTCGGAGGGATCGCGGCCGATTTCGGCCTTCAGCGTGCCCAGATCGATGAAGTAATCCGCCTGCCGGCGCAGGTCGTCGGCGATCATCGGCGGCTGCGTCTGCATGGTCGAGACGACGGAAACCTTGCGGCCGCGGCGCTGGAGCGCTTCGACCAGCGTCGTGAAATCGCCGTCGCCGGAGAAGATCACGAGGTGGTCGACCGTTTCGGACTGCTCCATCGCGTCGATGGCCAGTTCGATGTCCATGTTGCCCTTGATCTTGCGGCGGCCGAGCGAGTCGGTGAATTCCTTGGCCGGCTTGGTAACGACCTTGTAGCCGTTGTAGTCGAGCCAGTCTATCAGCGGGCGGATGGAGGAATATTCCTGGTCCTCGATCAGTGCCGTGTAGTAATAGGCGCGCAGAAGATAGCCGCGTTTCTGAAATGCTTTCAGTAGTTTCCGATAATCGATGTCGAACCCGAGTGTTCTGGAAGCGGCATAGAGATTGGCGCCGTCGATGAAGAGTGCGATTTTCTCGCGCGGGTCGAACATTTCAAAAATTCCCTTAAATAGAGTCCCGGAAGATGCGTAAGCCACGCCGGCCCGGCGTGCATGGCTGCGTTTTCCGGTGGCATTATGCATATTTCATGTATTTGTCATTTAGGGCAGCTTGGTGACATTTCCAACCAAACACGGGTTGCGGTGCATTTTTTCGAGAAGCACGGAGCCCGTGCATTTCACAATAGGCAAATTGGGAAGTATTTACCGGCCGTTATCCTCGCCGGTCATTGTGCCGTGCCCCATCTTTCCGCGGTCTTGAACCTCAACCGGGAATTACAAGCGGCCGTTAAGGGGGCCGCGAAAGGAGACGCCGGCAAGGAAAAACTTGAATTTGCCGTCCTTTGCCTGTATCGGGCATGCAAACTCCTGAAATTCTCGATCACAAAGGACAGGCAATGGCCCGTGTCACCGTTGAAGATTGCATTGACAAGGTAGACAACCGCTTCGAGCTGGTTCTCCTGGCAAGCCATCGCGCCCGCCTCATCTCGCAGGGTGCGGCCATCACCATCGATCGCGACAACGACAAGAACCCCGTCGTGGCGCTGCGCGAGATCGCCGACGAGACCCTGTCGCCCGACGATCTCAAGGAAGACCTGATCCACTCGCTGCAGAAGCATGTGGAAGTCGATGAGCCCGAGCCCGATCCGGCAAGCCTGCTGGCCGACGATGCCACGACGGCGACCGCCGACGAGGACGACGACCAGCCCGAGACGATCGCCTTCGACCGCATGTCGGAAGAAGAGCTGCTCGCCGGCATCGAAGGCCTCGTTCCGCCGGAAAAAAGCGACGATTACTGATTTCGGTAGCCATTCCGAAACCTTTATTATTGTGAATACCGGTGCGCCCCTTCTAAGCTTGGGGCGCACTTTTTGTTTGCCCCGCCTGAACGAGCCGGGGAGGGAGCCCACCGAGAATGATGCGTCAATATGAACTCGTGGAGCGGGTTCAGAAATACAAGCCCGATGCCAACGAGGCGCTGCTCAACAAGGCCTATGTCTACGCCATGCAGAAGCACGGCCAGCAGAAGCGTGCGAGCGGCGATCCCTACATCTCGCATCCTCTCGAAGTCGCCGCCATCCTCACGGATATGCGGCTCGACGAATCGACCATCGCCGTCGCCCTTCTGCACGATACGATCGAGGACACCAGCGCGACGCGCGCGGAAATCGACGAGCTGTTCGGCGAGGATATCGGCGCCCTCGTCGAGGGCCTGACCAAGATCAAGAAGCTCGACCTCGTTTCCAAGAAGGCCAAGCAGGCGGAAAACCTGCGCAAGCTCCTGCTCGCCATCTCCGACGACGTGCGCGTGCTGCTCGTCAAGCTCGCCGACCGCCTGCACAACATGCGCACGCTCGAGCATATGTCGCCGGAAAAGCGCGCCCGCATCTCCGAGGAGACGATGGACATCTATGCGCCGCTCGCCGGCCGCATGGGTATGCAGGATATGCGCGAGGAACTGGAAGACCTGTCCTTCCGGCATATCAACCCGGAAGCCTACGAGACCGTCTCGCGCAAGCTGGAGGAGCTGTCGCAGCGCAACGAGGGGCTGATCCGCAAGATCGAGGAGGAGCTGCGCGAACTGCTCGTCGTCAACGGCCTGCCGGATGCCCTCGTCAAGGGCCGCCAGAAGAAGCCCTATTCGGTCTTCCGCAAGATGCAGTCGAAGTCGCTCTCCTTCGAGCAACTGTCCGACGTCTACGCCTTCCGCATCCTCGTCGGCGACATTCCCGCCTGCTATGCGGCGCTCGGCATCGTGCACACGCGCTGGCGCGTCGTGCCCGGCCGCTTCAAGGACTATATCTCGACGCCCAAGCAGAACGACTACCAGTCGATCCACACCACGATCGTCGGGCCGTCGCGCCAGCGCATCGAGCTGCAGATCCGCACCAAGCGCATGCACGAGATCGCCGAATACGGTATCGCCGCGCACTCGCTCTACAAGGACAAGGAGCCGGTCAACGAGGAGGCCGCGCGCTCACCGCGCTCCAATGCCTATGCCCTGCTGCGCCGGACCATCGAGGCGCTTGCCGAAGGCGATAATCCCGAGGAATTCCTCGAGCACACCAAGCTGGAACTGTTCCAGGACCAGGTGTTCACCTTCACGCCCAAGGGCCAGCTGATCACGCTGCCGCGTGGCGCGACACCCATCGATTTCGCCTATGCGGTGCACACCAATATCGGCGATACCTGCGTCGGCGCCAAGATCAACGGCCGCATCATGCCGCTCGTCACCCGTCTCAACAACGGCGACGAGGTGGAGATCATCCGCTCCGGCATCCAGGTGCCGCCGCCCGCCTGGGAAGAGATCGTCGTGACCGGCAAGGCGCGCGCGGCCATCCGCCGCGCCACGCGCGCCGCCATTCGCAAGCAATATTCCGGCCTCGGCTACCGCATCCTGGAGCGCACCTTCGATCGCGCCGGCAAGACCTTTTCACGCGACGGCCTGAAGCCCGTGCTGCACCGGCTCGGCCAGAAGGACGTGGAAGACGCGATCGCCTCGGTGGGCCGCGGCGAACTCTCTTCGCTCGACGTGCTGCGCGCCGTCTTCCCGGATTATCAGGACGAGCGCGTCACCGTGAAGCCCAGCACGGACGAGGGCTGGTTCAACATGCGCAGCGCCGCCGGCATGGTCTTCAAGCTGCCCGGCAAGACGAAGGCGGCGCTGGAAGACGGCGAGGGCGAAACGGGGCCGGAGGCCCTGCCGATCCGCGGTCTGTCCGGCAATGCAGAGGTGCATTTCTCCGCCGGCGGCGCCGTTCCCGGCGACCGCATCGTCGGCATCATGGAGAAGGACAAGGGCATCACCATCTATCCGATCCAGTCGCCGGCCCTGCAGAAGTTCGACGACGAGCCGGAGCGCTGGATCGACGTGCGCTGGGATCTCGACGAGGCCAACAACACCCGCTTCATGGCGCGCATCATGATCAACGCGCTGAACGAGCCGGGCACGCTGGCCGAGGTCACGCAGGTCATCGCCACCAGCGACATCAATATCCGCTCGATGTCCATGGCAAGGGTCGCGGCCGATTTCACCGAGGTGCATATCGACCTCGAGGTCTGGGACCTGCGGCAGCTCAACCAGCTGATGGGACAGCTGAAGGAGTTGCAGTGCGTTTCGACCATCAGCCGTGTGTTTGAGTAGGGGCTATAACGCAATTTTCAGCATTTTGCCCTGAATAAGGCAGAATTGCCCAAGTTTTGACCAGTCGATATGCGCCACTCGCATGGCTGTGTTGGTATAGTCGCGCTGGTGCCGAAGGGGTGTTCGCCTTATCTTCTGTCTCGGGAGGTCAACCGAAAGAGGTTTACCATGCTGAAGCAGTTCAGAAACATCGCCCGCGCCCTGCGCGTTCCGTCGACCGAAGAGCGCGAAAGTGCTTATCTCAACGGCGCCATCGACCGGATCGACCTGGAATACCGCCAGCGTCAGATCGACCGCGGCCTTTTCCGCAAGTCCTACTAAGGTCTGCAGCCATGCGGCGCACCCGGTGCGCCGCGGCGGCCCATGCCGTGGCGCCATGAGGGCGCCATTGAAATGCCACCAACGGATCGGCTATGTCTGAGCAATGTTGTTCAGACGTCGAAAAAAGGCCTCGCGGGCCGAACGCTTGCGCGAATTTCTCTGGCCGCGCAAGGGCCTGACGCGGCCGGCGCGCTATCTTGCGAAGCGCATCATCCGCCTGTCGGCGTCCCCGCACGCGGTCGCCGCAGGTGTCGCGGCCGGCGTCTTCTCCGCCTTCACACCGCTGCTCGGGTTTCACGTCATCCTGGCGCTGGTTCTGGCCTATCTAATGGCCGGTAATCTGCTTGCGGCTGCCCTTGCCACCACCGTCGCCAATCCCCTGACCATTCCGCTGATCGCGCTTGCCACCTTCCGGGCCGGCGAAACGCTGCTCGGCATCCAGGCCGCGGAGGCCATCACCACGCATGACCTGCTGCACCGGCTGGAGCATCTCCAGTTTTCCGAGCTCTGGCAGCCGGTGCTGAAGCCCATGCTGGCCGGCGCCGGTGTACTCGGCCTGCTCGCGGCCGTCATCGCCTATGGCGTGACGCGCCTTGCCGTCCAGTCCTTCAAGGCCCGCCGCCGCGCGCGGCTGGCGCTGCGCGCAGGGCTTGCGCCCACAGCACTCTCATCCGGAGACCTGTCCTCATGATCATCGGCATCGGCAGCGACCTCATCGACATCCGTCGGGTGGAGAAGTCGCTGGAGCGTTTTGGCGCGCGCTTCACCGAGCGCTGCTTTACGCAGATCGAGCAGGCCAAGTCCGATGGGCGCAAGAACCGCGCGGCCTCCTATGCCAAGCGCTTCGCCGCCAAGGAGGCCTGTTCCAAGGCGCTCGGCACGGGCCTTGCGCAGGGTGTTTTCTGGAAGGACATGGGCGTCATAAATCTGCCCGGAGGCAAGCCGACCATGCATCTCACCGGCGGCGCGCTCGAAAGGTTGAAGCGGATGCTGCCGGCCGGTCACGAGGCGCGGATCCACCTCACCATCACCGACGACTTTCCGCTGGCGCAGGCTTTCGTGATCATCGAGGCGCTGCCCGCCGGGACGCCGGCCTTGTGAGCTTCCGCGTCTTTTTGACCGATGTGATTTCCAACGCGCAACCTTTCCTCTATAGAGGGCCTCATGTTTGCAAATAAGGACAAGTCGGGCGTGGCAGAGAAGACTGAGAAGGCCCAAGGCGGCCTGTGGGAAAACGTCAAGGTCATTATCCAGGCGCTGCTGCTCGCCGTCGTGATCCGCACCGTGCTTTTCCAGCCCTTCACCATTCCGTCCGGCTCGATGATGCCGACGCTGCTGGTCGGCGACTACTTGTTCGTCAACAAGTTCTCCTACGGCTATTCGAAATATTCGCTGCCCTTCTCGCCGAACCTGTTCTCGGGCCGCATCTTCGCGAGCGAGCCCAAGCGCGGCGACATCGTCGTGTTCCGCTTCCCGCCGAACCCCGACATCGACTATATCAAGCGTCTCGTCGGCCTGCCGGGCGACCGCGTGCAGGTGCGCGACAGCATCCTCTACATCAACGACAAGCCCGTCGAGCGCCAGCAGGACGGCTTCTTCCGCGCCGATGACCAGTACGATACCGGCGAAAACATCCCGATGTTCCGCGAGACGCTGGACACCGGCGTCTCCTACGACACGCTGGACACCCGTCCGGGCACCGTCGGCGACAACACGCGCGAGTTCATCGTGCCCGAAGGCCATTATTTCATGATGGGCGACAACCGCGACAACTCCGCCGACAGCCGCTTCGACGTCGGTTTCGTGCCTGCCGAGAACCTCATCGGCCGCGCCAGCCTGATCTTCTTCTCGCTGGGCCACGACACCTCCTTCAGCGAAATCTGGAAATGGCCGGCGAACCTGCGTTGGGACCGCCTCTTCAAGGTCGTTGAATGAAGGGCGCCATTCCGTTGAACGACGTCAACCGCAAGGCCCTCGAAGAGCTGATCGGCTACGTCTTCACCGACAAGGATCGCCTCGACCGGGCGATCACCCATGCCAGTGCGCGGCCCGGCAAGGGCAGCAACTACGAGCGGCTGGAGTTTCTCGGCGACCGCGTTCTCGGCCTGTGCGTGGCCGAGATGCTGTTTCGCACCTTCCGCGATGCCAAGGAGGGGGAGCTTTCCGTTCGCCTCAACCAGCTCGTCAGTGCCGAAAGCTGTGCGGCTGTTTCGGATGATCTCGGTCTCCACCGCTTCATCCGCACCGGCGCCGACGTCAAGAAGCTCACCGGCAAGGCCATGCTGAACGTCAGGGCCGATGTGGTGGAATCGCTGATCGCGGCCATCTATCTCGATGGCGGGCTGGAGGCCGCGCGCGGCTTCATCCTCGCCAACTGGGAGGGCAGGGCGGCGCGGGCCGAGGGCGCGCGGCGCGACGCCAAGACGGAATTGCAGGAATGGGCGCACGCGCGGTTCGGCCTCACACCGAATTACCGGGTGGACGAGCGCTCCGGACCGGATCATGATCCCCGCTTCACCGTGACGGTCGAGGTCAAGGGCGTGGCACCGGAAACCGGCGTCGATCGCTCGAAACGGGCCGCCGAGCAAGCGGCCGCGACGAAGATACTGGAACGCGAAGGCATCTGGCCCAAGGCCGGCGCCTGACCGCATTTCCACCTTTTGAAATTGCATGGAAACAGGAAAATGGGGCCTTCAGCCGGAAGGACCCGGATTGACGGATATCATGACGGAAGAAACCAACATCCCCGCCGAGACCGGCGCCGCAGCCGAGGGCGCGACCCGTTCGGGCTTCGTCGCCCTGATCGGCGCCACCAATGCCGGCAAGTCGACGCTGGTGAACCGGCTCGTCGGCGCCAAGGTGTCGATCGTCAGCCACAAGGTGCAGACGACGCGCGCCATCGTGCGCGGCATCGCGATCCACAACAACGCGCAGATCGTCTTCATGGATACGCCCGGCATCTTCAAGCCGCGCCGCCGGCTCGACCGCGCCATGGTGACGACCGCCTGGGGCGGCGCCAAGGATGCCGACTTCATCATGTTCCTGATCGACAGCGAGCGCGGCCTGAAGGGTGACGCCGAGACGATCCTGGAGGGCCTGAAGGACGTTCACCAGCCGAAGATCCTCGTGCTGAACAAGGTCGATCGCGTCAAGCCGGAAGACCTGCTGAAGCTGACGGCAGCCGTCAACGAGGTCGTGAAGTTCGAGCGCACCTTCATGATTTCCGCGCTCAACGGTTCTGGCTGTGAGGACGTGATGGACTATCTTGCCGCCGCGCTGCCGGAGGGGCCCTGGTACTATCCGGAAGACCAGATTTCCGACCTTCCCATGCGCCAGCTCGCCGCCGAGATCACGCGCGAGAAGCTGTTCCTGCGTCTCCACCAGGAGCTTCCCTATTCCTCCCATGTCGAGACGGAAAAGTGGGAAGAGCGCAAGGATGGCTCGGTGCGCATCGAGCAGGTCATTTATGTCGAGCGCGACAGCCAGAAGAAGATCGCGCTCGGCAAGAACGGCGATGCCATCAAGGCCATCTCGACGGCCTCCCGCAAGGAGCTCTCGGAAATCCTGGAGCAGCCCGTGCACCTCTTCCTCTTCGTGAAGGTGCGTGAGAACTGGGGTGACGATCCGGCCCGCTTCCGCGAAATGGGCCTCGACTTCCCGACATCCTGATCCGTCGGCTCGTGCGTCTCAGCCCTGGGCGCGACGTTCCGCCGACCGCATCGTCTCGCGTGCCGTGTCCAGGAGGCGCTGCATGGCCCACACACCGAGGTCGTCGAGCGATAGCGGACGGCTGATGAGGTAGCCCTGGTAGAGGTCGCAGCCCGCCGCGGCGAGCAATGACATCTTCTCCGGCGTATCGACCCCTTCGGCAATGACCGACATGTCCTGCGCGTGGCAGAGCGCGATCAGCGCGCGCAAGGTGGGAAGCGCTGCCGACCGGGTCAGGCTCTCCACCAGCTCCCGGTCGAGCTTGATGGTCTCGGCCGGATATTCGATGATCTGCTGGACCGACGTATAGCCCGCGCCGAAATCGTCTATCGAGATGCGGAAGCCCTTGGCGCGCAGGATCTCGATGTTGCGGCGCGACTGCTCGCCCAGCTTGACCGCGAAGGTCTCCGTCAGTTCGATCTCGATCAGCCGCGCATCGACGCCATGCCGGTCGGCGCAATCGCAGAAGTGATCGCTGATCGACTTGGTGTAGAGCTCGGCGGACGAGATGTTGATGCACAGGATCGTCTCTGCGCCGAAGAGCTTCCTGACATGGCCGTAATCGGCCATCGCGCGGTTGATCACCCACCAGTCGATCTTGCTGAAAAGGCCCGTCGTTTCCGCGATGGGAATGAACTCGTCCGGCGTGACGTTGCCAAGCACCGGCGAGGTCCAGCGCAGCAGCGCCTCGCAGCCCGTGACCTTGCCCTGGCCGTTGACGATGGGCATGTAGACGAGATGGAACTGCTCGTCGGCATTGAGGATGCGCAGTTCCTCCTCGATGCGGCGCCGGCGGTTGCGCTTCTCGTGCAGGGAGCGGGAATAGCGCGCCGAGCCGTTCTTGCCCTGCGACTTGGCCTGGTACATGGCCGCGTCCGCATTTGCGATGAGTTCGGGCAGCGTGCGCGCGTCCTCGGGATAGACGGCGATGCCGATGCTGGCGGTGACCGGATAGGCCTTGTCCAGCACTTCGAAACCTTCGGCGAACAGTGCCAGGATATCGCCGGACAATTCGGTGATCGTGCCGGCGCCGGGCTGGCAGCGCAGCATGATGGCGAATTCGTCGCCCGACAGGCGGGCGAACAGCCCGGCCGGCAGCTGGCGCTCGACGACGATGCGCGCGACGATGGCCGAGATACGGTCGGCGAGCGTCTTGAGCAGCTCGTCGCCGATCTTGTGGCCGTGCTTGTCGTTGACGAATTTGAAGTTGTCGACGTCGATGAACAGAAGCGTGCAGCCGATGCCGGCTTCCGCCGCCTCTTCGAGCAATTGCGTCGAGCGGATGTTGAAGTATTCGCGGTTGGAGATGCCGGTCAGCGTATCCGTCCACGAGGCGTTCTGCACGAGGTCGAAGGAGTGCATGGACTGGTCGTGCAGGCGCTTGACGTTGACGGAGAGGCGGCCGATTTCGCCGATCTCGTGCATTTCGGGCAGGGCGCTGCGGTTGCCGGTCATGACTTCGGTCAGCTGGCGGTCGAGGCGGGCGATCGGGTTGGTGATGTAGCGGCGCACGAGCACCAGCACGAGGACGATGGTGCACAGGCTGAGTGCGATGGCGCCGAGCGCCAGCAGCATCCTGAGCGTCGAAAGCCGTTCCTCGAGGAAGCCCGGTTCCGGCGTCAGGCGTGCGAAGAGCGAGGGGCCGAGCGTGGCTGTCGCTGAAAGCCCGCCCTGCGCGAGGAACTGATGCCGGGCGATCTCGACCGTCGCGCCATATTCCTTCTCGAGCGCCCGCTTCAATTCGAGAAACGCCTTCGGCCGCACCGCCGTCTGCACCAGGATCGATTCGGCCTTGGCGCTGGCGACCGGGCGATTGAAGGTCACGGGGTCGATGAATTCGGAATGCACGATGAGCGGCTCGATGCCCGGCGTGTCGAGATAGGTCCACGAGGAGAGCCGCGGGCTGTCGATGGTGTGGCGGATGAGCTCGAGCTGCTGCGGCGTGATCTCGGCGAAGGGATCGTCGCTGTCCTCGAAATAGTAGTCCACCGTCAGCGGCGGGCGGATGATGGCGGCGGAAATGAAGCGCTTGCGATCCTCGGAGAGCGAGGTGATGCTCTGCTGCAGCCGCACGCCGAGCGCCATGCGGCGGTAATCGGCATTCGGCTCGTTGACGAACAGGCGCACCGCACCGCCTTCGACGAGCGAATAGAGGAAGCTGCGGTTCTGCATCACGTCGTTCTGGAAGACGGCGGTCAGCATGCCGATCTGCTGCCACAGGCGCGCACGCTCCAGCCCGGCAATGGACGAGCTCTGCACATAGTAGATGAGGGAAGCCGCAAGCACATAGCCTGCGAGAACGACGGGAAAGATGAGGGCGAGGGCGCGTTTACCGAGCGTCACTGAATTGAGCCAGACTGCTGAGGATGCGACGGCGGGCCTGTACCGATTGAACGGTCAGTTCCTCCTGAAGCTGGCTCTTAGCCAGGATTTCCGGGGCCGCATAGATTTCGGGATTGGATTGCATGTCTTCCGGCAGCAGCGCCATCGCCGCCTTGTTTGCCGTGGGCATGTTGAGCTTGATGGCATTGCGCGCGCTGTTTTGCGCGTTGCCGATGTAATCGACCAGTTTCAGCGCCAGCGCCTTTTCCTTCGAACGCTCGCTGACCGAGATGCAGTCGAGCCAGGACAGCGTGCCTTCCTTCGGCACGGCATAGCGCCACAGATGCGGTTTGCCCACCTTGTCGTTGAGGGTGAACTGGTCGCCGCTGTAACCGAGCGCCATCCAGATGTTCGGCCCCTTGTCCGGGCTCTGCACCGAGGTGATGGCGTAGTCGTAGGTCAGCACATAGGGGGCCTGCGCCTTCATCATGTCGTAGGCGGCCTTGAGCGTTTCGTTGTCGTTGGCGTTCACCGATTTCCCAAGCAGCACGAGCGGCGCGACGAAGGCTTCGGCATGATCGTCGTACATCGCGATATGGCCGCGCAGGCTTTCCGCGGGCTTCATGATATCGGCCCAGGAGGTCGGCGGCGTCGTGATCTTGTCGGAGCGGTAGAGGATGCCCATCGTTCCCCACAGATAGGGAACGCCGTAGCCGCCGCAGCGCTTGGTCCAGCTCTCCTCGTAGTCCTTCAGCGCCGGCACGTTGCCGGTGTCGAGCGCCGTCAGGATGCCGCGATTGCCGTAGAGCTTCGCGCCGTTCTCGTTGGTGACCACCACGTCGATATTGCTGTTGGGGTCGGCAAGGATCTCGTCGCGCACGTCGCCGCTGTCATACAGCGTCTGGCGAACCTCGGCGCCGGTTTCGGCGGTGAAGTCGGCAAGCACCTGTTCGTCGATATAGGCTTCCCAGATCAGCAGGCTGAGCGTCGTCGCCTGCACAGGCCCTGCCACGGCGAGGGCCGCCACTGAGACTGTTGCGAAAAATGCGCTGCGCATGACGATGGCCCCGTTGCCGTTCCACAGCGCACGATACCGGCGGAAGGCTTTATGAAGCGTTACAACCCCAAGGTCGGAAAGCGTGTTAGCCTCACTTTTCCGTGCTTGCAGGCGTGCTGCGATATATTGTGGACGGCCCGCCCGCCGGCCCCCTTGCGGTTGGCCTTGCGCCATCGGCAAACTATGGTCGCCGCCCGCCGTCATCCCACAGGAGTTCGTCATGGCCCCGACCCCGCTCAAGATCGCGAACCTGATCGCCACGGAGATCAAGGCAACCGCCGCGCAGGTGACGGCGGCCGTCGAACTGATCGACGAGGGCGCGACGGTTCCCTTCATTGCCCGTTACCGCAAGGAAGTGACCGGCGGGCTCGACGATACCCAGCTGCGCACGCTCGCCGAACGGCTCGCCTACCTGCGCGAACTGGAAGCCCGCCGCGCGTCCATCCTCGATTCCATCGCGGGGCAGGGCAAGCTGACCGACGAGCTGTCCGCCCGAATCGCCGCCGTCACCACCAAGGCCGAGCTTGAGGATATCTATCTTCCCTACAAGCCGAAGCGCCGCACCAAGGCGGAAATCGCCCGCGAACGCGGCCTTGGCCCGCTCGCCGAGCAGATCCTTGCCGACCGCGCGCTGGTGCCGGCGGAGCTCGCGGAAAAATTCGTCTCCGCCGACGTGCCCGATGTGAAGGCGGCGCTGGAAGGCGCGCGCGACATCGTCGCCGAGCAGCTCACGGAAAATGCCGACCTTCTCAAGCGCCTGCGCAACTATATGAAGGACAACGCCTTCCTGCGCTCGCGCGTGGTCGAGGGCAAGCAGGAGGCCGGCGCGAAGTTCTCCGACTATTTCGACCACACCGAACGCTGGGCGACCGTGCCCGGCCATCGCGCGCTCGCCATGCTGCGCGGCTGGAACGAGGAGTTCCTGTCGGTCGATATCGTCGTGGACCAGGACAGCACCGAGCCGGTCAAGCCCGTCGAGCGCATCATCGCCTCCTTCTATGCCGTCGGCACCAGGCCCGGCGACAAGTGGCTGGCCGACGTCATCGGCTGGACGTGGCGTGTCAAGCTCTCCATGTCGCTGTCGCTCGACCTGATGCGCGAGATGCGCGAACGCTCGGAGGAAGAAGCGATCCGCGTCTTCGCCCGCAATCTCAAAGATCTGCTGCTTGCAGCCCCCGCCGGAACGCGCGCCACGATGGGCCTTGATCCAGGCATCCGCACCGGCGTCAAGGTCGCCGTGGTCGACAACACCGGCAAGGTGGTCGAGACGACGACGGTCTATCCCTTTCCGCCGAAGAACGATGTGCGCGGCACGCAGGCCGAACTGGCCGCGCTCATTCGCAAGCACAAGGTGGAGCTGATCTCGATCGGCAACGGCACGGGCAGCCGCGAGACGGAAAAGCTCGTCGCCGACCTGCTCGCCCAGCTTCCGGCGCCCAAGCCCACCAAGGTCATCGTCTCGGAGGCTGGTGCCTCGGTCTATTCCGCGTCGGAAACGGCGGCCGCCGAGTTCCCGAACCTCGACGTGTCGCTGCGCGGCGCGGTGTCCATTGCGCGCCGCCTGCAGGATCCGCTCGCCGAACTCGTCAAGATCGAGCCGAAGTCGATCGGCGTCGGCCAGTACCAGCACGATGTCGACCAGAGCAAGCTGTCGCGTTCGCTCGATGCCGTGGTCGAGGATGCCGTGAACGCCGTCGGTGTCGACCTCAACACGGCGTCTGCGCCGCTTCTCGCGCGCGTTTCGGGTCTCGGCAAGTCTTCCGCCGAAGCCATCGTGGCGCATCGTGATGCCAACGGCCCCTTCGAAAGCCGCAAGGAACTGATGAAGGTCGCGCGCCTCGGTGCGCGCACCTTCGAACAGTGCGCCGGCTTCCTGCGCATCCCGAACGGCAAGGAGCCGCTCGATGCCTCGTCGGTCCATCCCGAAGCCTATGGCGTCGCCAAGAAGATCGTCGCCGCCTGCGGCCGCGACCTGCGGGCGCTGATGGGTGACAGCGCGGCGTTGAAGCAGCTCGATCCGAAGCTGTTCGTCGATGAGCGCTTCGGCCTGCCGACCGTCAAGGACATCCTCGCCGAACTGGAAAAACCCGGCCGTGATCCGCGTCCGGAATTCAAGACCGCGACCTTCGCCGATGGCATCGACGACATCAAGGACCTCAAGCCCGGCATGCTGCTGGAAGGCACCGTGACGAACGTCGCCGCTTTCGGCGCCTTTGTCGATATCGGCGTGCACCAGGACGGTCTGGTGCACGTCTCCCAACTCGCCGACCGCTTCGTCAAGGATCCGCACGAGGTGGTGAAGGCCGGCGATGTCGTGAAGGTGCGGGTGACGGAAGTGGACGTGCCGCGCAAGCGCATCGGCCTCACCATGCGCAAGGACGGGGCGGCCGCAGCACCGCGCGACAACGCCGCGCGCAACGACCGCAACACCCAGATGAAGCCGAAGTTCAGCCAGGCCGCGCCCAAGCAGCAGGCCACGTCGCAGGGGGCCTTCGGCGCCGCGCTCGCCGAGGCGATGAAGAAGAAGTAGCCCTAGTTTTCCTAATGGCTGCCGGCAGAAATCGTCGTTTGTTTTGACCCCGTCCCTTGCGCATAGTCGCGGCATGGGCGGGCTCAAACGGGCCGGGCGCGCAGCGTTCGGTGCCCGGTAGACAGGACAAATGACGATGACGATGACGATTTCACGCCGGCAGGCGATGGCCGGCGCTCTGCTCACGATTCCCGCCGTTGCGGCAATGACGCGCTCCGCCCGGGCCAACGGCGACGGTGCACTCGGCAAGCGGCTTGCCGAACTGGAAGCGCGCCACACGGGCCGCATCGGCGTTGCCATACATAATCTCGCAACGGGCGCCCGGCTCGGCCATCGCGCCGATGAGCGGTTCCTGATGTGCAGCACCTTCAAGGCGCTGCTGGCGGCGCATATCCTCGCGCGCGTCGACCGCGGGGAGGAAACGCTCGACCGGCGCATCGTCGTCAAGACATCGGACCTCATCGACTGGTCGCCGGTGGTGGAAAAGCATGTCGGCGATGCCGGCATCTCGGTTGCCGCGCTGTGCGAGGCGACGATCACGCTCAGCGACAACGCCGCCGCGAACCTGCTGCTTGCCGCGTCGGGCGGCCCGGAAGCCGTCACGGCCTTCCTGCGCGGTTTCGGCGACACGGTGACGCGCCTCGACCGCACGGAGCCGACGCTGAACTATCACGATAGCCCGGCCGACGAGCGCGACACCACGACGCCGGCCGCCATGACAGACACCCTGCACAGGCTCGTTCTCGGCGATGTGCTTTCGCCGCAGTCCAAGGCGCAGCTTGCCGCGTGGCTGGTGATGAACAAGACGGGCGATACGCGGCTGCGCGCCGGCTTCCCGGCGAACTGGATGACCGGCGACAAGACCGGAACGAACGGCGACAAGGCCGGCAACGCCAATGATGTCGCCATCGCCTGGTCGCCGGATCGCGGCGCGATCGTGGTGACCGCCTTCGTGGAGATGCCCGGCATCTCCGGCGACGACCGCAACGCCATCATCGCCGAGATCGGCCGCATCGCGGTCGAGGTCTGATTTTGCGGGGCGCCGTCGAAGGGCGGGGCCTCAGCCCTCCAGTTCGTCTTTCAGCGCCGACAGCACGGTCATGGCATGGCCGGCATACTGGCTGATCCAGCGGTCATGGATGGCCTGGATCGGCAGGGCGTTGAGGTGGTTCCAGCGCTCGCGGCCCTCTCTGCGGGGAATGACCAGGTCCGCCTCTTCCAGCACCTTCAGGTGCTGCATCACCGTGCAGCGGTCCATTTCCGGAAATTTCTCGCACAGTGCACGCGTCGTGAGCGGTGCGGCCTTGATCGCATCCAGCATCTGCCGCCGCTTGCCGTTGGCAAGCGCCTTGAAAACGGCGTCCTCTATCGATTCGGTTGACATGTTATATTTTTATAACATATTTTGACCGGGTACAAGACAGGGAGGGCGGGTACGCCCCAAGGAGGACGGCATGACGCTGGAATTTCGCGTGAACGGGCGGATCGGCAAGCCGGTTGCCGAGGTTTTCGACGCGGTGGTCAATCCGAAAAAGCTGAGTGGCTACTTCACGACGGTCGGTGGCGCGAGCGCGCCGCTGGTCGAGGGCACGACCGTCACCTGGTGGGGCATGGCGCCTGTCATCGTCGACAAGGTGGAGGAAAACGCCCTCATCGTCTTCCGGTGGGATGCGATGGTCGACGAGGGGGAGGCGCCCTACAAGACACGCGTCGAGATGCGCTTCAAGCCGCTCGACGACGGCGGCACCATGGTGACCATCGCCGAGACCGGCTGGCGCGACGACGCGCGCGGCCAGAAGTCGTCCTACATGAACTGCGAGGGCTGGTCGCAGATGCTCGCCTGCATGAAGGCCTATGTCGAGTACGGCATCAACCTGCGGGAAGGCTATTATCCAAGCGAAATGAAGGGTGTGGTCACCTCCGAGCAGGAGGATTTCACGTGACGGAGGTGGCGGTGGATATGCAAATCACGGGCGGCATTAATATCGCCATGAAGGTGCCGTCACATCGATATGCGGCGACCGTTGCCTTCTATCGGGACGTCGTCGGCCTTAAACCCTTCGAGGCGAAGGCGCCGGTCGCCGGTTTCGAACTCGGTCCCAACCGACTGTGGATCGACGAGGCGCCGACCTACAGTCAGGCGGAAGTCTGGCTCGAACTTTTCACGCCCGACCACAAGGCCGCGCTCGGATATCTCGAGCAGAACGGCGTCGTGCGTTGCGACGCCGTCGAGGATCTGGGAGAGGGCTTTCGCGGCGGCTGGATCATGAACCCCGCCGGCATCGTGCATATGGTGCGCGAGCCCGACGCCTGGTGAGGCGCGTCAGATAGCGGCCGGCGGCACCAGGCCGTCGGAGGCGGCCATCGGGCCGGGCTCCTCGACCGGCGTATGGTGTTGCAGCACCACGACGCGGCTGCCGGTGGGAACGCGGCCATAGAGGTCGATGATGTCCTGGTTGAACAGCCGGATGCAGCCGCTGGAGACCGCCTTGCCGATCGACCACGGCTCGGATGTGCCGTGGATGCGGAAGAGCGTATCCTTGCCGTCCTTGTAGAGATAGAGCGCGCGGGGTCCGAGCGGATTGGTAAGGCCCGGCTCCATGCCGTCCGCCCATTTCAGGTTCCGCTCGGGTTCGCGCGCGATCATGTTCTGGGTGGGCGTCCAGCGCGGCCATTCCGCCTTGCGGCCGATGCGCGCCGCGCCCTCGAATTCCAACCCCGCCTTGCCGACGCCGATGCCGTAGCGCATCGCCATGCCGTCGCCCTGCACGAGATAGAGGAAGCGCTCCTGCGTATCGACCACGATGGTGCCCGGCGGCTCCATCGTCTGGTAGGCCACCTGCTGGCGGAAGTATTTCGGGTTGACCTTGCTGATGTCCATCGCCGGCAGCGGGAAGCGCTCGTCGGGATGCGGCCCGTACATCGCCACATGCATCGGATCCGGGCCCTTCTGCCTCACCTCCATGACCGTCGTGGCGCAGCCGGCGAGCGTCGAGGCGAGAACGAAGAGGGCGATGGAGCGAAGCAAACGCATGAAAACGGCACCTGTCATGTCAGTGAAATGAGGCTTTTGAGCCTTCGGGTGGTCTTTCGGGGGCAAAGCGGGCGAGGGCAGGGCGAGAAGAAAGCGAAACTGTGGCAAGGGCTTGGGTGTGGCCTCCACGCCACGCGGCGTTCCGCCGCACGGGGACCACCCACCCGCCTTGCAGCGACGGGGCCGAAGGCGTAAGGCTTGGCCATGCAGTGGAGTGATGAGGCCATCGTTCTGGGCGTTCGGCGCCATGGCGAAACGTCCGTTATCGTCGAGGTCATGACGCGTGGCCGCGGCCGGCATCTCGGCATGGTGCGCGGCGGCCGCTCGCGGACCATGCAGCCGGTGCTCCAGCCAGGAAACTCCGTCGATGTCACCTGGCGCGCGCGGCTCGATGAGCATCTCGGCGAATTCCGCATCGAGCCTGTGGAACAGCGCGCGGCCCGGCTGATGGAAACGGCGACCGCCGTCTACGGCGTGCAGGCCATGGCCGCACTCCTGCGCTTCCTGCCGGAGCGCGATCCGCATCCCCATCTCTACGAGGCGCTGACCGTCATCCTCGATCACCTGCACGAGCCCTCTGCCGCGGGCGAGCTTCTCATTCGCTTCGAGCTCGCCGTCCTCAACGACCTCGGCTTCGGCCTCGATCTCCTGGAATGCGCCGCCACCGGCTCGCGCGAGGACCTCTGCTACGTCTCGCCCAAATCGGGCCGCGCGGTCTCGCGTGCCGCCGGCGGGCCCTGGGCAGACAGGATGCTGGCGCTGCCGGCGTTCCTGGGTGATGAAAGCCGCCACGCCGCCGATGCCGCCGCCCTTTCCGATGGCTTCCGGCTCACGGCCTTTTTCCTCAACCGCTACGTCTGCGAGCCCCGCGGCCTGACCCTCGCCAACGCCCGCGACGGCTTCGTGCAGGCAGCGCTGAAGGCGCTGGGGACGGCGGAAGAGATGCGGGCCGGGGAAGCCGGCACGTGACCGTTGCGCATGGCGCTGATCGCTCAAGCCGAAATCGCCAATCCAATCCTGTGAAGAGATCGCGCGCCTGAAACGTAACCCTGTTTGGCGTTTGAAGAAAAACGGGTAGTCTGCCGCCCGAACCTGGCCGTCCTGGAGTTGTAATGCTGGAAATCCTTACCCTCGTCGCGTTCGGTCTGGCGCTCTATACCCTCAACGCATCCCGCACCAGTGCGCAGAAGATCAGCGAAGAGGTGCTGCGCCTCCGGCGCGAGGTAGAGGCGCTGAAGGCGGCAGGTCCCGTGGCGGCGGCCGAGGCGGGGAAGGCCGACGATGTCGCGACGGCGGATGCCGCGGACGAGCCCGAACAGAAAACGTTCGAAGGCCCATGGGCAGGAACGACCGGCGAGCTTGAAAAGGGCCGCGCCATCTTCGGCGGCGCGCCGGCCGAAGAAGCGCCGGAAACCGTCGCGGCAAGCGAGACGGCGCCGGATGTTTCCGCGGCTCCGGCCGCCACGCCTGTCGCGACCCCGGCCAAGCCGCGCGAAAGCTTCGAAAGCCGCATCGGCGCGCGCTGGGCCGTCTGGGTCGGCGGCGTCGCGCTGGCGCTTGGCGGCATCTTCATGGTGAAATACTCCATCGAGGCCGGGCTGCTCAGCCCCGCGGTGCGCCTGTCGCTCGCCGCCGTCTTCGGTCTGCTGCTGATCGCCGTCGGCGAGTTCGTGCGCCGCCGCACCCAGCCGCTCATCGCCAACGCCTTCCAGAACGCCATGATCCCCGGCGTGCTGACGGCCGCCGGTGCGCTGACGCTCTTTGCCGTCACCTATGTCTCCTACGCGGTCTACGGCTATTTCGGCCCGCTGACGGCCTTCGTGTTGCTGGCGGTCGTTTCCTTCGGCACGATCGGCCTGTCGCTGCTGCACGGGCAGGCGCTGGCGGGTCTCGGCCTGCTCGCCTCCATGCTGACGCCGGCTCTGGTCTCCACGGAAAATCCGAGCGCCTGGGGCCTGTTCGGCTTTCTCGGCATCGCGTGGCTCGCCACCTTCGCCGCCGCGCGCATCCGCCGCTGGCAGGCGGTGCCGGCGCTTGCCAATGCCGGCATGCTGATGTGGACACTGCTCTATCTGACGCAGGCGAGCTATGTCGATGTCATTCCCGTGCTTCTGACGATGCTGCTGCTGGCGCTCGGCCACGGCCTGCTCTGGCCGGGCAGCGTGACGGCGGAAGACGTTCCGCGTCCTGCCGCGACGTCCGCGACACCGACACCACCGGCGTCGCCGTCGACCGCGCTCGACCGCCTGTTCGCTCCGCCGCTGCTTGCCGTTTCCCTGACCGGCGCGCTCGCCATGGCCTTCCCGGCGCTCGTGCTGGCCAGCAAGGTGCCGGCGATTGCGCATGGCGAATACGCCTTCGCGGCCATCGTGCTGGCGCTGGCCGTTCTCGGCACGCTGCGCGGCTGGGCGATCTATCCGGCGCTGCTGTCGGCCATCGCTGCCGTCGGCGGCGTCATGAAGATGACCGCGCTGCCGGGCGGCCTGATCGATCCGTTCACGCTGATCGAACCGCCGACGCTGGATGGTGCGCAGCCTGTTTCCGTCCTCGGCATGGTGCCGGTCAATCTGCTGCTCGTCCTGGCGGTCGCCTATGCCGCGGTCGGTCTCGTCGCGGTGCGCCTGCAGGGCAGGGGCGAGCGTGCCTTCGCCGCGATCTGGAGCATATTGGCGCCGGCCGTGCCCTTTGCGATCCTTGCCGTCAGCTTCCTGACGCTCGGCAATCTCTCCTTCGATCCCAAACACGGTCTTCTCGCCATCGTTCTCGGCCTCGTCTTCTTCGCGGCCGCGGAGATGTTCTCCCGCGAAAGCGAGGCGCAGGACGGCGCCGACGTCACGCAATGGGCCTTCGTCGCCGGCGGCTTCGCCTTCCTCGTCCTTGCGCTGCACGCTCTGACCGACGGCCTGGCGACCACGCTCGGCATCGCCGTGCTCGGCACGATCGCGGTCTTTGCCACGCGCCTGCGCCGCTGGCCGGTCCTGCCCTGGCTGATGGCGGCCGCGGCGATGCTCGTTGCAGGCCGCATTGCCTGGGAGCCGACCATTGTCGGCGCGGCCAATCTGTCGAAGACGCCGGTGTTCAACCAGCTTCTCGCCGGTTACGGCATTCCCGCCGCACTGCTCGCGCTCTCCGCCTTCGAACTGCGCCGCTGGCCGGGTGAACGCATCCGCAATCTCCTGCAGGCGCTCGCCAGCCTTTTCGTGCTGTTGACGGCAGCGATCCTCGTGCGCCACGGCATGAACGGCGGCGTGCTCGACAGCGCCGTGCCGACGCTCGGCGAACAGGCGACCTATACGCTGCTGATCATCGGCGCCTCGGCAGTCATGATGTCGCTCGACCTCAAGTCGCCAAGCCCGGTCTTCCGCTATGGCTCGATGGTGGTCGGCGTGCTTTCCGTCCTGTCGGTGCTGAGCGCGCATTTCATCGGCCTCAACCCCTATTTCACCGGGGAACTGCTCGGCAAATGGCCGGTGCTCGACCTGCTGCTGGTCGGTTACCTGCTGCCCGGCCTCGCCTATGGCGGTCTGGCGCTCTATGCGCGCCACCGCCGGCCGTTGCCCTATGTCATCATGCTGGCGCTCACGGCCGTGGCGCTCGCCTTCGCCTGGGTGACGCTCTCGGTTCGCCGCTACTGGCACGGCGAGGGCATTGCCGACTGGAAGGGTTTCCTCCAGCCGGAGACCTATGCCTATTCCGTCGTCTGGCTGCTGCTCGGCGTCATGCTTCTGGCGATCGGCTCGAAATTCGATTCCCGCAGCATCCGCCTTGCCTCCGCCGGCCTCGTGCTGATTTCCGTGGTAAAGGTCTTCCTCGTCGATATGTCGAACCTCGAAGGCATCCTGCGGGCGCTTTCCTTCATCGGGCTCGGCGCGGTGCTGATCGGCATCGGCCTGTTCTACCAGAAGATCCTGTCGCGAAAATCCGGGACGGAGGATGCGGCGGAATTGAACGCCGAAGCGTGACGGGCTAGGGAAGGGGCACCATTCCGGGATCGCTCCATGTCCTTCGCCTGTCTTGCCGCCGCATTCTCGCCGCTCGGAGACCTTGCCGAACGCCTGCTGCCGCAGGCCTTCGCCGCCGATGACGGCTCGCACGACGCCGCCCATCTCATCCGTGTGTGGAAGAACGCCCGCCGCATCCAGGCCGAGGAGGGCGGCGACCTGCGGCTGCTTGCCGCCGCCGTTCTGCTGCATGATTGCGTGGCCGTGGAGAAGAATTCGCCGCTGCGGGCGCAGGCCTCGCGCCTTGCCGCGGAAAAGGCTTCGCGCCTGCTTTCCGCCGAAGGCTGGCAGGCGGCGGATGTCGCCGCCGTCGCGCATGCCATTCTCACGCACAGCTTCTCCGCCAATATCGCGCCGGAGACGCTGGAGGCGAAGATCGTTCAGGATGCCGACCGGCTTGATGCCATCGGCATGATGGGCGCGGCGCGCTGCTTCTACATTGCCGGGCGCATGGGCAGCGGCCTTTACGATCCCATGGATCCGCTCGCCGAAAATCGCCCGCTCGACGACAAGGCCTTCGCCATCGATCATTTCGAGGTGAAGCTCTTCAAGCTTGCCGATGGCTTTTGCACGCCGACCGGCAGCCGTATGGCGGCGGAAAGGACGCAGCGCCTGCGCGTCATCCGCGACATGATGCTGGATGAAATCTGAGGAAAAACATGCTTTTGTGATGCCGGATTGAATCGATCCGGCAAGGATTTGAATCGATATTTCAGGAAAGATCGCCGTCATGCAGGTCGAGGGCCTCAACATCCATCCGCTGAAGAGCGGCCGCGCCATTCCGCTGGAGACGGCGACCGTCTGCATCGACGGCCTGGCCGGCGACCGGCGCTACATGATCGTCGAGCCGGACGGCCGTTTCATCACCCAGCGCGAATTGCAGGCGCTGGCCCGCGTCGAGGCCACGGCAGTCGGTGAAAGCCTGCATCTCGAAATGGACGGCCGCCAGCTCTTCGCGAGCTTCGAGCCGGAGGATCGCCTCGATGTCGTGATCTGGGATACGCCCGTCAACGCGGCCGTCGCCGATCCCGCTGTCAACGAGGCGCTTTCGGAATGGTTCGCCCGTCCCGTCAAGCTCGTGCACATGGATGCGCTGGCCCGTCGCGCGGAAGGCGAGGCATGGGCGGGTACTGCGGCGCCGGTCGGCTTTGCCGACGGGTTTCCGGTTCTCGTCACGACGACCGCATCGCTCGCCGACCTCAATGCAACGCTGACGGAAAAAGGGCAGCAGCCGGTCGGCATGGATCGCTTCCGCACCAATATCCTCGTGTCGAGCGACGAGTCCTGGGCCGAGGACCTCTGGGAAACGATCGAGGTGGGCGGTGTCGTCTTCGACCTCGTCAAACCCTGTGCCCGCTGCATCATGACGACACAGGATCAGACGACGGGCGAGCGCATCGGCGGAAACCCGATCCAGGGGCTCGCCGAAAAGCGCATGTCCGCCGACCGGCGTGTCCCCGGCGTCCTGTTCGGCTGGAACGCCGTCCCCCGCAACGAAGGCGAAATCCGCCTCGGCGACCCGGTGCGCGTGACGAAGACGCGCACCGAGCGCTGGCCGATGAAGGTGCGCGGTTAGACCCAGCCGCGCCGCTTGAAGTAGAGGTAGGGCATCAGCGCGGAGATGACCATCAGGCCGACGGCATAGGGGTAGCCGAAGTGCCATTGCAGTTCCGGCATCAGTTCGAAGTTCATGCCATAGGCCGAGGCGACCAGCGTCGGCGGCAGGAAGACCACCGAGGCGACGGTGAAGATCTTGATGATCTGGTTCTGCTCGAGATTGATCAGGCCGAGCGTCGCGTCCAGCAGGAAGTTGATCTTGCCGGACAGGAAGGCGGCATGGTCGCCGAGCGACGTGGCGTCGCGCTGCACGAGCTTCACCAGCTGGCGAACCTCCTTGGAGGGCCGGCGTGACGGGCTTTCCAGCGCCGCGTGATAGGCGACGAGCCGCGAGATGCTGACGAGGCTTTCGCGCACGCCGCTCAGGAAATCACCCTTGCGGCCGAGCTGCTCGATCAGCGCCTCCAGGTCACGCGTCTTCTTGCGCGAGGAGGCCTTCGTGCTGCGGAACACGCCGCGCGAAATGCCGTCGATCTCGTTGCCGAGCCGTTCCAGCACATCCGCCATGCGGTCGATCACCGCTTCGATCACGCCGAGCATGACGTCCTCGCCGGTCTCGTAGCTGTGGCCGTTGCCGCGCAACGCCCGCGTGCAGAAGGTGGCGAAGGGCTTTGCATCGGCATGGCGCACGGTGATCAGCGTCGGTCCCCGCAAAATGAAGGTGATCGGTGTCTTGGCCGGTTCGTCGCTGTCGAGATTGGTCAGCGCCGTCATGGTCATGAAGGACGCGCCGTCCTCCTGATAGAGCCGGGCCGAAAGCTCGATATCCTCCATTTCCTCCCGCGTGGGGATGGAAACGTGAAGGGCCTCCTGGACGTCCTTGATTTCCGCGGGCGTCGGGCTGAGCAGGTCATACCAGAGGGCGGGCGAGATCGCCTGCTCGATGGCCGGGTTGGAAATTTCGCGCAGGCAAAAGCGGTCGGCCCTGCGGGCGTAAATCTGCAGCATGCTTCACTCCTTTGAGGGCAGGCGAACCGCCCGGAGCGAAGCGTGAAGCCGCTACCGGACAGATCGTTCGACTGCTCTCGATCGTCTACTGTCGGGGTCCATTGTCTTATCCGGTTTGGTTTGGCGTCCTGTGACGCCTGCGGTGGAGATGCGCCTAAAATCGCCCCGCGTCAAGTCGATCCGAAAGGGCGGGAAAGCCGGCCGGGTTCCATCAGCGCCGCTGATCTTCCGGTCAATTAAATTCGCTTTTGTTCAACGATGGCGAAGCTTAGGTTCGGCAACCCGATCTGGAGACCGCCATGTCCGCCCCAACCACCCTTGCGACACCCTCCGCCAGCCGCCCGATGCCCTGGGGCATCATCGTCGCCGGCTCGCTGATCGCCGTACTCACCTTCGGCCCGCGCTCGGCCATGGGCTTCTTCCAGCTGCCGATGCTGCAGGATACCGGCTGGGACCGCACGACCTTCGGCCTCGCCATGGCTTTGCAGAACCTTGCCTGGGGCCTCAGCCAGCCGTTCTTCGGCGCCATCGCCGACAAGTTCGGCACCTGGCGGGTGTTGCTTGTCTCCGGCCTCGTCTATGCGCTCGGCCTGTTCCTCATGTCGCTCGGCACCTCGCCGCTCTGGCTGCATATCGGCGGCGGCGTGCTGGTGGGGCTCGGCGTCGGGTCCGGCTCGTTCGGTATCCTGCTGTCGGCCTTTGCGCGCAATGTCACGCCCGAGCAGCGCTCCATGGCCTTCGGCATCTGTACGGCGGCAGGCTCCGCCGGCATGTTCCTCTTTGCGCCCCTGTCGCAGGGTCTCATCAGCGCCTATGGCTGGTCGGACAGTCTGGTTTATCTCGGCATGCTGATGCTGCTCGTGCCGCTGATCGCCATTCCGCTGCGCGGCAACTCCTCGTCCGGCATCACCGCGGCGAGCGAATACAAGCAGACGATCGGCGAGGCCCTGCGCGAGGCGCTCGGCCACCGTTCCTATCTGCTGCTCGTCTCCGGTTTCTTCGTCTGCGGCTACCAGGTCGCCTTCATCACCGCGCATTTCCCGGCCTATCTCGGGGATATCGGCATCGATGCGCGCTATGCGGTGATCGGCCTGGCGCTGATCGGCTTCTTCAACATCATCGGTTCGCTGGCCGCCGGCGTCATCGGCCAGCGCTACTCCAAGCCCTATTTCCTCGCCTATATCTACATCGCCCGCTCGGTCGCCGTTTCGGCCTTCATCCTGCTGCCCAAGTCGCCGGCCTCCGTCATCATCTTTGCCATCGTGATGGGCCTGCTGTGGCTTTCCACGGTGCCGCCGACCAATGGCCTCGTCGCCATCATGTTCGGCACCAAGCATCTCGGCCTGCTGGGCGGCATCGTCTTCCTGTCGCACCAGGTCGGCTCATTCCTTGGTGTATGGATGGGCGGCTATCTCTACGACCATTTCGGCACCTATGATCCGGTCTGGTGGCTCGGCGTCGTGCTCGGCATCTTCGCCGCCATCGTGCACTGGCCCATCGAGGAAAAAGCCGTGGCGCGGCCGGCCGCCGCCTGAACGAAACGGAAGCGGCGCCACGAGGATTTCGGGCGCCGCTCCTTGCAAACCGTCACAAAAGTTTTTAAATCAGAACCACCGGCCATGCCGGTTTTGTTTTAACGCCATTATGCTCATTTTGAGCAAAATGGCGGCGCCGCCGAAGGGCGGTGGAAGAGGAGGGTTTAATGACCGTTCTGGCCCAGCATGCGCCGGCAACCGATGCACCGCGTCCTCTCACCGCAGCGGAGCGCTTCGGCGTCCTTGAAAAACCCGACCTCACCTTCACGCCTGAAATCGCCCGCGAGACCGAGCATCTCTACGAGAAGGTCAAGCAGTTCATTCCGGCCTTCGAGTGGCCGGTCTATGCGCCCTATGTCGCCGCCATCAACCGGCTGAAGCGCGAGCGCGGCGCGGTCATTCTGGCGCACAACTACCAGACGCCGGAGATCTTCCACTGCGTCGCCGATATCGTCGGCGATTCGCTGCAGCTTGCCCGCGATGCGACCAAGGTCGATGCCGAGATCATCATCCAGTGCGGCGTGCATTTCATGGCGGAGACCTCCAAGCTCCTCAACCCGGAAAAGACCGTTCTCATCCCCGATGCCAAAGCCGGCTGCTCGCTGTCGGATTCGATCACCGGCGCGGATGTGCGGCTCCTGAAGGAGCGCTATCCGGGCGTGCCCGTCGTCACCTATGTGAACACCTCGGCGGATGTGAAGGCGGAGACGGATATCTGCTGCACCTCGTCCAACGTGCTCGCCGTCATCGAAAGCCTGGAGAGCGACACCGTCCTCTGCATTCCCGACGAATATCTGGCGATGAACGTCGCCAAGCAGACGAACAAGAAGATACTGACCTGGAAGGGCCATTGCGAGGTGCACGAGCGCTTCACCCCGCAGGAGCTCTTGTCCTACAAGGAAGCCCACCCCGGCATCGAGATCATCGGGCATCCGGAATGCCACCCTGATGTCATCGCCGTCTGCGATTTCGCGGGCTCCACGGCGGGCATGATCAACTATGTGAAGGACAACCGTCCCTCGCGCGTCCTGCTCGTCACCGAATGCTCCATGGCCTCCAACATCCAGGCCGAACTGCCCGGCGTCGATTTCGTCAAGCCGTGCAATCTCTGTCCGCACATGAAGCGCATCACGCTGCCGAAGATCCTCGACAGCCTGGTGACCATGACGGAGGAGGTCGTGGTGGACCCGGCGATCGCCGACCGCGCCCGCCTCGCCGTCGAGCGGATGGTGAATTTGAAGCAGTAGGAAGCGCGACCGGAAGGACGCGAAGGGACAGGACGCGAGAGTTGCGGCTTTCGATCTCCCCCCTTGTGGGGGAGATGCCCGGCAGGGCAGAGGGGGGTGAACCTCCTCCGGTGCCGGCCGCCACCCCCTCTGTTACTTCGTGACATCTCCCCCACAAGGGGGGAGATCAGTTCGATGCTCGCAGGAGGAAACAGGCATGCCCATCGAAAGTTTTCGCCCGCAATCCTGGAACGGTATCGACGATATCGTCATCGTCGGTGGCGGCCTCGCCGGCCTGTTCTGCGCGCTAAAACTCGCGCCGCGGCCCGTCACGATCCTCGCGGCCGCACCCATCGGGCAGGGCGCTTCCTCGGCCTGGGCGCAGGGGGGGATCGCTGCGGCCATGAGCCCCGGCGATACCTTCGACAAGCACGTGGCCGATACGCTGGAAGCCGGCGCCGGCATCGTCGATGAGAAGATGGCGCGCTTCATGGTCTCCGAAGGCCCCGCCCGCATCCACGATCTGCTCGAATACGGCGTTCCCTTCGATCGCGACCTTGAAGGCAAGCTTCTGCTGTCGCGCGAAGCCGCCCATTCCGAGCGCCGCATCGTGCGCGTCAAGGGCGACATGGCCGGCAAGGCCATCATGGAGGCGTTGATATCGGCCGTGCGCAACACTCCGTCGATCCGCGTGCTGGAAGGCTACGTGGTCGAGGAGCTGGTGCGCGAGGGCCGCTTCATTTCCGGCGTCGTCGCACGGCCGGATGCCGGCCAGTCGAAGCGGCGCGTGCATTTCCCCGCGCGCGCCGTGGTGCTGTGCTCGGGCGGCGTGGGCCATCTCTTCGCCGTCACCACCAACCCGTGGGAAGCCTGCGGGCAGGGTGTGGGCATGGCCGCGCGCGCCAGCGCCATCATCGCGGATCCGGAATTCGTGCAGTTCCACCCCACCGCCATCAATATCGGCCGCGATCCGGCACCGCTCGCCACCGAGGCCCTGCGTGGCGATGGCGCCCATCTCGTCAATTCCGCCGGCCACCGCTTCATGCTCGATATCCACGAGGATGGTGAACTGGCCCCGCGTGACATCGTCTCGCGCGGCGTCTTCGCGGAGGTCCAGGCCGGCCGCGGCGCCTTCCTCGATTGCACGAAGGCGGTCGGCGCGCATTTCCCGGACATGTTCCCGACGGTCTACGCGTCCTGCATCGCCGCCGGCATCGATCCCGTCACCCGGCCCATTCCCGTCGTGCCGGCCGTGCACTATCATATGGGCGGCGTGCTGACGGATGCCGAGGGCCGCACCTCCATCGACGGCCTCTGGGCGGCCGGCGAGGTCACCTCGACCGGCGTGCACGGCGCCAACCGCCTCGCCTCCAATTCGCTGCTCGAAGCCGTCGTCTTCGCCGCACGCATCGCCGAGAACATCAAGGGCATGCTGCCCGAGCCCAAGCTCAACGACTGGGGCGAGAATGCCGGCGAGAGCGACGACCTCGTCACCATCGAGGACAGCGCCGCGCTCAAGCGCCTGCGCCGCCTCATGAGCGACCATGTCGGCGTGATCCGCAGCCGCGAGGGCCTGATGACCGCCATCCGCGAGATCGCCACGCTGGAACGCGAGAACACCCGCATGCGCTTCCACAACATCGTCACGACCGCCAAGTTGATCGCGGCCGGCGCCTATCTGCGCGAGGAAAGCCGCGGCGGCCACTTCCGCTCCGATTTCCCCGAACAGAAAGCAGCCTGGAAGCACCGCACCTTCCTCACCCTCGCCGAAGCCGACCGCGTCGTCGCCGAACTCTCCGAAACGAAGGCGGCGTGAACGACCACGCATCCACGATCTGAACAGGACAAGTCCATGAACACGCCCCGTCTTCCCGTTCTCTCCCCGCTGATGGTTGAGGAGCAGGTGCGTGCGGCGCTTGTCGAGGATCTCGGCCGGGCGGGCGATATCACCAGCCAGGCGACGATCGCGCCCGACATGACGGCGACGGCGGAGCTCAATGCGCGGGAGGAAGGCATTGTCGCGGGGCTCGACCTGGCGCGCGCGGCATTCCGGCTGATGGACCCCGAAATCCGCTTCGAGGCCTTCGTGAAGGATGGCGACCGGCTCGCACCCGGCACGGTGATCGCGAAAGTATCGGGCCCGGCGCGCGCCGTGCTCTCGGCCGAGCGCGTCGCGCTCAATTTCCTCATGCATCTGTGCGGTGTCGCCACCCACACCGGCCATTTCGCGCAGGAGATCGCGCATACGCCGGCAAGGGTCTGCTGCACGCGCAAGACCATTCCGGGCCTGCGGGCGCTGGAGAAATATGCGGTCCGCATGGGCGGCGGGTCCTCGCATCGCTACGGCCTGGACGACGCCATCCTCATCAAGGACAACCACATCGCCGTTGCCGGCGGCGTCGCTCCCGCCATCCGCGCCGCGCGCGCCTTTGCCGGCCATCTGGTCAAGGTGGAGGTCGAGGTGACCACGCTGGAGGAGCTGGAGGAAGCGCTGGAGGCCCAGCCCGACGTCGTGCTGCTCGACAATATGGGTCCGGAACTGCTCTACCGCGCCGTCGAGATCAACCGCGATTGCGCTGGGCTGACGGACGCCACCTACGCCGCCGATCCGCGCCGTGTGAAGCTTGAGGCCTCCGGCAACGTCAATCTCAAGACGATCCGCGCCATCGCCGAGACCGGCGTCGACTATATCTCGACGTCCAAGATCACGATGGCGGCGCCGACGCTCGACATCGGCCTCGACGTCGTCGTCGGCTGAGCACGGCGGAACACCCTCACGCACGATGCGTTCCGGTTTCAGGACCAACCAACCGGAAGGACGTATCATGTTGAAAATTCTCGCACTCGCCTCCGCGGCGAGCACCGTGGCGCTGGCTTCGCCCGCGCTCGCCCAGCAGGCCGGCAACACCGCCCAGGCGGATTTCGTCGACAAGTCCGGCAAGGAGACCGGCCGCGCCCATCTCACGGCGGCAAGCGGCGGCGTGCTGTTCGAAGTCGAAGTTTCCGGCCTGGAGCCGCGCAAATGGGTGGCGCTGCACGTTCACGAAACGGGCAACTGCGATGACCATGCCGAAGGCCACAAGGCATCCGGCGGCCATTTCAATCCCGATGAAAAGGAACATGGGTTCCTGTCCGCCAACGGTCCGCATGCGGGCGACCTGCCGAACCAGTATGTCGCGGAGGACGGCGTCATGCGCGCCCAAATCTACTCCACGCTGGTTCGTCTCGACGACAAGGAGCGCGGCATTCGCGGCCGTGCGCTGATCGTGCATGCCGGCTCGGATGACAACCGCACCGATCCTGCCGGCGGTGCGGGCGACCGGCTGGCCTGCGCGGTGATCCGCTAGCGTTCGAGCCGAAGCCAGATCGCTTCGGCATCGACGATATCAAAACACGAAGAGACCATTTCCGGCGAATGGATATTCGCCGGAAATGTTTTGGTATCAGCCGGCTGGTGCCGCATCCGGCTCCGGCCCGGCCACCTTCTGGCCGAAGGCGATCCGCACGCGGCGGTTCATGTCCCGGGTGATCTTGAACCATTGCGGCGTGGACACCCAGTAACGAAGTTTCAGCGTCGCGGCACTGTCGCTCAGGCTATCGACGAAGACCTGCGGCGCGGGCACGCTCTCGATCATCGGGTCTTCCTGTGCAATAGCCAGCAGGCGCGCCATCTCGTCATCGATATTGCGGTCGCCGGGCACCGTCACCTCAAGGTCATGCTTGCGGATGCGCTCGCGGCTGAAATTGGTGACGGGGGTGTTCCAGAGCGTGGAGTTCGGTGCGAGCAGGTAGAGCCCGTCGCTGGTCTTCATTTCGGTGGCGAACAGGCCGACTTCGGTGATCGTGCCGGAAACGTCCTTGGTCTGGATATATTCGCCGACCCGGAACGGCCGCAGCACCAGAAGCATGATGCCGGCCGCGATGTTCTGCAACGTGCCCTGCAAGGCCAGGCCGATGGCCAGGCCCGCGGCGCCAAGGGCCGCGATGATCGAGGCGGTCTGCACGCCGAACTGGCCCAGCACCGTCACGAAAACGAGGATGAGGATGGCGTAGCGCAGCGCATTGGCGAAGAAGTGCGCCAGCGTGGTGTCGATGCCGCGCACATGCTTGAGTCCATTCAGCGCCCAGCCGTGGAGAATGCGCGACAGGAACCAGCCGAGCAGGAGCAGCACGACCGCGCCGAGGATGGAAAAGGAATATTGCACGGCCATGGCACTCGCCTGGGTGAGTGCGGCACGCGTTGCGACGACGGCTTCGTTGACCTGTTGTTCCATGAGCCCTTCCACTTTTGATGTTGAAGGGCCAAATGTCAGGGAAAGCGATAGGTTCCCCGGTTCGCTCGCCTAGCGCATGCCGACCTTGAGGCCCGGTGCGGGGCGTTCTTCCAGAACGCGGCGGCGGAAGCGGAAGAGCGCGGCCGGCCGCCCGCCCGTTGCCGATGTGGAGCCGCCGGTGGGCTCGACGAGTTCGGCGCCCTCCACGAGCCGGCGGAAATTCTGCTTGTGCAGGTGCCGCCCGGAGATCGCCTCGACGCTCGCCTGGAGTTCGGTGAGCGTGAATTCCGGCGCCATCAACTCGAAGATGACAGGGCGGTATTTGATCTTGCCGCGCAGGCGCGCCATGGCGGTGGCGAGGATGCGGCGATGGTCGTGGCGCATGGCCACGCCCGGGGCACTGAGACAGGATGTGCCGCGACCGTCGGTCACGGCCTCCTCGGCCAGACCCGCCTCGTAGAGCAGTTCGTAACGTTCCAGCACGCGCTCCTCGTCCCAGGGAAAGTCGTCGAGGCCGAAGGCGAGGCGCATGCGGGTGCGCGGCGAGGGCGCGCCGCCGGCGCGCTCCTCCGGCGGCGGCTCGGCCGCCCAGTTTTGCAACGCGGGCAGGATGATCTGGTCGATGACGGCAGGGCGGCCCTGCCGCCAGTCCTCCCAGGGAAGATATCTGTACCAGTCGCGCCAGGCCGCACCGGCTTCGGCCAGCTGTTCCGTCGCCTCCGCATCGGTGCGGGTGAGCGCAAGATAACCGACGGACACCATATGCGTGCCGGCCTCATCGGGCAGCTTCTGCCGCCCCCGGTCGCCGAAGGTATAAAGCTGCTCGATATAGCCGAGCTTCAGCGCGATCTGCGCCTCCACGCTCGCCCTCAGGCTGGTTTCGAAAGTGCGGTGCTGGCGCGGATCGAAGGGGCCGAAGGGCAGCGCGTCGCGGCCGTCGGGCCCGTCGCCGCTGATGGCAAGAATTGAGGGCCGGCCGCCCGAGATCGCGACCACCGCCGCATTGAGGCCGATCTCGACCGGCGGGCGGGCGCGGGTCTCGCTCATGGCGCGACAGGCTCCGGCATGGCGGAGAAGGAGAAGGGGCTGTCGCCGACATAGTCCGCACCGCGGCCGATCGCCTTGACGGCGGCGACCAGCCGTCCGCCACGGCCCAGCATCCGGTCGCCGATCTCGACCAGCCGCGCATTGGGCGTTGCCTGGACGGAGGCGCGGCGCAGGCGCTGCGCAAGGTCGTGATCGTCCTGGTCCGGCGCCACCGCCAGCGCGGCGATGAGGGCGGCGGCCGGAGAGCGGGAGACGCCCATCTGGCAATGCACGAGAAGCGGCGCCTGCCGGTCCCATGCGCGCGCGAAGCCGATGATGGCGTCGACATGCTCTTCACCGGGCGCCACGAGCCTGCCGGTGCCGGCAAAGGCGATATCGTTGACGCCGAGGATCATGTGGCGGTCCCCGGCGATGACGGCGGGCCGATGAAAGTTCTGCTGCGGCGCGATCAGGCTCAGCATCTCGCGGCAGCGGTGGCGCACGGCGAGTTCCGCGATCTTGCCGAGCGGTGCAACGATGATGGTGCCCATCGTCACACGGCCGCGGCGGTGAGGCCGCGTTCCCGCTCCAGCGCCTCGAACCGCGCGCTAAACAGCCGCTGCGCTTCCAGCGCGGGAACGGGGGTGATGTCGATCATGTCGAGCGTGATGCCGCGCGGCGCGCCGAAGAATTTCACGGCCTCGGCATGCGAGAAGCCGGCAAGCTCGGTGGCCTCGAAGAAGGCGGCGACCTGGTCGGCCTTCTTGATCTTCGCCTTCACGGCGGCGGGCGTGACGGGCGGCAGGCCGAAGCGCAGGTGCACGGCCGCCTCCAGCCGCTTCTCCACCGTCTTGTAGCCACCGCCGACCACCGCCTTGAACGGCGAGATCATGTCGCCGATCACATATTCCGGCGCATCGTGCAGCAGCGCCATCAGGCATTCGTCCACGCCGCAGCGGTTCTGGTGACGGAAGATCGTCTCCACGATCAGCGAGTGCTGCGCGACGGAAAAGGCATGGTCGCCGTTGGTCTGGCCGTTCCAGCGCGCGACGCGGGCAAGCCCGTGGGCGATATCGGACAGCTCGACATCGAGCGGCGAGGGGTTGAGCAGGTCGAGGCGCCGGCCCGACAGCATGCGCTGCCAGGCGCGCGGCTCGGTCCTGGAACGCACCGTTCTGCTCATGGTGCGGGAGCCTCCGCGGCATCCTGCGGGAAGGCGAGCCCGGTCCAGTGCGGCAGTTCCACCGTCACGGGCGCGCCGTCGAGCGTGATCGGCGTGCCGGACTGGATGGCCTCGCCCGCGCGGTCGATGCGCACGATGGCAAGCCCGAGCGTGCCGGCGACGCTGCCGAGCGTGCCGATCGGCTTTCCGCCGGCCAGAAGTTCGGCGCCGGTGTCGGGCAGCGCCACTTCGCCCTTGACGATGACCGGGCGGCGGCGCGCCGTGCCGCGATGATGCATGCGCGAGACGACCTCCTGGCCGACATAACAACCCTGCCGGAAGGAGACCCCGCCGGTGAGATCGAGCAGCACGTCATGCGGAAAGGCGTCCGACAGCGCATAGTCGCTGCCGGCTTCCGGCAGGCCCGCTTCGATGCGCAGGAGATCGTAGAGGGCCGGGTCGTCACTGCCGGCCGCGCCGGGCACGCGCGACAGGGCGATGCCCGCCTTGGCGAAGCGGCCGTCCTGCGGCGCCCCGGCTTGCGCATCGTCCCAGGCGACCGTCACGCTGTCGCCGTCCACGGCCGAAAGGTCGACGGCGGCGCGCAGCCGGTACATGGTCAGCCGCTTGAGGAGCGCGTCGCGCTGGTCCGCGCCCGTCTCGATCAGGAAGGCGCCCTCGCCATCGCGGCGGATCAGGAAATCGAACAGGATCTTGCCCTGCGGCGTCAGCAGCGCGCCGGGGCGTATCTCGCCCTCGGCCAGCTCCGGCAGGTTGGTGGTAATCAGCGATTGCAGGAAGGTCTCGGCGTCCTTGCCGGAAATATGGAGAAAGGCGCGGCCGGAAAGCGTGACGGAAGGCATGGCAGGATCCAGATATCTCGCGCGCCGGCAAACGCCCGGCGCAGGCGGTGCGTCGATGCACCCATCGAGACAGAGGTAGAACGGCCGGACGCCTTTCGCAAGGTCGCGCCTCTTGCCGCGCCACGCAAAGCCGCTATGACTGCCTTCCAGATCGAAAGCGAAGTCATGAGCGAAGCATCCCCAATCCCGCACGATGCCTGGTGTGCCTGGCACCCGCAGGAATTGGCGCGCAGGGTTTCCTGCGTCAGGCGACCGTGGTGCGTCGTCGGTGGTTGGGCGCTCGACCTGTGGCACGGCGCCGAAACGCGGCCGCATGAAGACATCGAGTTTACGGTATTGCGCGCGCAACTTCCCCTGTTTCGCCATGCGTTGACCGGCCTGCGCTTTCACGCAGTGGGAAACGGGGAGGTGCGGCCTTTGCTGGGGGACGAAGCGCCGCCTGCCGATATTGCACAGGTCTGGTGCGAGGACGTCGCGGCCGGCTGCTGGCGGGCGGACATGATGCTGGAAGAGGGCACGCTGGAGACCTGGATATACAAGCGCGATCCTTCGATCCGGCGCTCGCGCACCGACATGGTGCAGGTCACCAAGGATGGAATTCCCTATCTCGCGCCGGAGGCCGTACTGCTCTTCAAGGCGAAATACCGGCGGGAGAAGGATGAGGCCGATTTCGCGCGCGCCGCGCCCATGCTTGATGAGGATCGACGCCGCTGGCTGAAAGCGTGCATCGCGAAGGCCTACCCTGACCACGGTTGGCTGGCGGCTTTATAGGTGGGGGCGGCCGGTCCTAGTCGCCGGTCACGAAGAACTTCCACTGGCCATCGGGCGCGATGCCGACGCGGTAGAAGTTGTAGCTGCCGAATTCCTGCATGTCGGCGAAGTCGCCGGCGGTGACGATGCGCAGCAGCTCCACCTTTTCCGGCGGCGTGAGGCCGGCCAGCGGCTTGGCGGTGAAATAGGGCCAGACATACATCTCGTCCGGCGTGCCCTGGCCGACATGGACATAGCCCGTCGCCAGCAGGTCGAGCAGGATGGCGAGGACCTCGATGCCGTCGGAATCGCCGGACTGGCCCTTGAGGGTCTCGACCGGCCCTTCCTGGCTCTCGACCATGGAGACCTGGGTTTCGGTCACGCCCTTGCCGAGCAGGGGGCGCAGGTGCTCGATATCGCCGGAGGCCGCGGCCTCGACGATCAGCTGGCGCATGCGGCGCACCGGTTCGGGCGCCTTCTCGATGTCGTAGAGGACTTCGACGGGTGCCTGCGGTTCCTCTTCGGCGGGCTTGTCGTCGGTGACGGCGGGCTCGTCCGCGGGCTCCGTCACCGAATCGCGCTTGCGGATCAGCGGGTCGGGCTGCGGCAGTTCGACGGGAGCGGCGTTCTCCTGCTCCTCCTCGACCGGTGCCGCCTTTTCGCCCTCGGCGGGCTTCTCCGGCACCTCGACCTCTTCCTTCTTCAACTCGCTGAGCGCGAAGGCGGGGCGTGCGGGCAGGGTGAGCGCCGTTGTCGCAAACAGCGCCGACAATACGATGAGGCTGCCGCGAAGCAGCGTTTTACCGTCCGTCGGTATGCGCATGATCAAAATTCCAGCCTATTGCAGGATACGCTCGGGGGAGAATTCGCCGGCAAGCATGCGCTCGCGCAGGGCCTCGAGCATCGCTTCCGCGCCGCGTTCGCCCTGGGTGCGGATCGTCTCGCGAAGCGCAAGAGCGATGGCCGCGTCGGCGATGATTTCGGGCTCGATGCCGTCAGCCATTCCGTCGGCCCAGGCCTCGTTCTGGTATTCCAGAGCGGCCTGCATCTTCTCGTGCACGATCATCTCGTCGATATCGTTGAGAGTAGGTTCCATCAATCGGTCCATGCGCGGCATTCAGTTCTTACTGCTCTGTTAACGACCTTAGCAGCCTTTTCCCAAAACGGCACTGGGTCAGGTAAAAAGGGGTTAATTAATCCCTAATTTCCGAAGCGTGCGGTTATTTCTGTGGCAAGTGTTGCACCTTCGTTACGGTATCTCTGTTCTGCGACAACTGCCGAGTCGGTGCAAGCGGTATAGATGGCGGCGAAGGACCGGTATCCACGGTTGAATGCCGCCGTCAGCTTTTCCTGCCGCTTCGGCTCGCCCGCCGCCTCCATGTCGATGAGGCGCTGCATGTCGGCGCGCCAGTTGTCTTCGGCTTGGCCGAGGCAAAGGTTGCGCAGGTAATGCACCGCGCCCAGGATTTCCGACAGGCGCTCCAGCCGCTCGTCATAGGGGGCGGGCTTTTCCTCCACGGTGGGGGTCGCAGGCGTTGCGGCCGACGCATCGCCCTTCGCCTTCTGGGCGAGCGCGGGCGTGGCCAGCGCAAGGCTGAGCAGGAGAAGAAGGCGAATCATGCGCTGATCCCCAGCCGCTCGGCCTCGAGCCGGGCGATACAGTCGCGCACGCTGTCGGGCGCGGGCATGGTGGCGATCTCTGCGGCCGTGTACCAGCCGACGCTCGCCGCGTCGTCGGAGGCGACGGCAACGGCCTGCGGATCGGCCTTCACCTTGAACACCGAGAGAAAGAAGGCGAGGCTGCCGGGCGCGCCCTCGGGACCGGACAGATCGTAGGTGGCGAAGAGTTCGGGGTTTTCCCCCCGGATGCCGGTTTCCTCGGCCAGTTCGCGCAGCGCCGTTTCGGCGGCCGTCTCGCCCGGTTCGCCTCGGCCGCCGGGAAAGGCATACATGGCCTTCGACGGCGGCTTGCTGCGCAGCACGAGCAGATAGCGGCCGTTGCGCTCGAGAATGGCGGAGGAGGCGGGCTTGGATATCCTTGGCGTCGTCATCGTGATCCGGTTCGCTGGCGCTTCATTGACCCCTTATAGGCAAAGTGCGATGACGACGCCATGTGTGGACGATTTGCATTGCTGGCCAAGACCGATCTCGCGCGCGAATTCTTCGATCTCGCCGAGATCGACGACCTGACGGAGCGCTACAATATCGCGCCGACCCAGCCGATCGTCATCGTGGTGGCGAGTGAGCGGCTGGAGAAGGGCAGCAACCTGCCGGAGCGCAAGGCCATGCTGGTGCGCTGGGGCTTCATGCCCGGCTGGGTGAAGGACCCGCGCGAATTTCCGCTGCTCATCAATGCCCGCGCGGAGACGGCCATCGACAAGGCCTCCTTCAGGTCCGCCATGCGCCACCGCCGCATCCTCGTGCCGGCGACGGGCTTTTTCGAATGGCGCCGGCCGCCGGAGAAGGGCGCCAAGTCGCAAGCCTATTTCATCCGCCCGAAGAAGGGCGAGATCGTCGCCTTTGCCGGGCTGATGGAAACGTGGTCCTCGGCCGACGGGTCCGAGGTCGATACCGGCGCCATCCTGACCACGGCGGCCAACAACGACATCGCCCGCATTCATGATCGTATGCCCGTCGTCATCCGCCCGGAGGATTTTTCCCGCTGGCTCGATTGCAAGACGCAGGAGCCGCGCGACGTGCTCGACCTGATGAAGCCGATCGAGGACGGTTTCTTCGAGGCTATCCCGGTCTCCGACAAGGTCAACAAGGTCGCCAATATGGGCCCTGAGATCCTCGAACCGGTCGAGGAGGTCGTCGCCGCGCCGGCGCCCAAAAAGGACAAGGGCGCTGACGCGCCCCCTTCATCCGATCAGCTGTCGCTGTTCTGAGCGGCGTCCGCTCAGTCGTGCAGCGCCTGAAGCACGGCGGGGATATCGCGCTTGCTGGTGGCATCCGCGCTCTTGACCTCCGGCTTGCACTGCGTGGCCGCAACGACGGCACGCAGGCCGAGCGGCTTGTAGCGCGTCTGCAGGCTTTCCTTCGTGGCGCCCTGCGGAGCGGGCTGGGTTTTGGCGGTCGACATTTCATTCTCCTCAGATCTGTTGGTGAGGCAGCCCCGTGTGTTCCCTCCGGTCGCCGCTCTCGATGAGCTATGAATTTAACGCAGCCTTCCGGCCGAATTCTGCCCGAATTTTGATCGCTCTGCGGCAAACCGCTGAAAGCACGGGGTTTTTGATCAACAATTGTGACTGGCGCACACAATCAGCGGGCGGGCCGCGGGCGTGGCCGGGCCAGCATGGCGGCCGCCAGGACGGCGCGAATGGCGAGCGGGTTATGGCGTGCGGTAAGGTCGATCTGCGTCCTGTCGGTCTTCATCCGGTTCATCCTTTTCGTGCGGCGAAGGCCTCTTTTCGCATGTCCCGGACCGACGGCCAGTCACCCGGGGAACAGGAGCGGCAGGATTTTCGCGTCGTCGCCCTCGCACCCGCTTGACCGGACGCCTGCGGGGCGCAATAAAGCACACCATGAAAACGGTACTCTGCCTTCGCCGGAGCATTATTCGCTAGCGCACGCGCTGGCTCGGCCGTTTTCGTCCCCCGAAATCCCTGGATGACAACGACCCGGCCAGCCGGGTTTCTGCATTTTGGGAGATGAGAATGGCCGAAAAGCCGGTCCTGACGCTGTACAACACGCTCACGCGCACCAAGGCGCCCCTTGCGCCCATCGATCCGCAAAACGTGCGCATGTATGTCTGCGGCCCGACGGTCTACGATTTCGCCCATATCGGCAATGCACGCCCGGTCATCGTCTTCGACGTGCTGTTCCGCCTGCTGCGCCATGTCTATGGCGAAAGCCATGTCACCTATGCGCGCAACATCACTGACGTCGACGACAAGATCAACGCCCGGGCGCTGCGCGATTTCGGGTCGGACATCGAGACGGGCACGCTGTCGCTCAACGAGGCGATCCGCCGCGTGACGGAAAAGACGGCCAACCAGTTCCACGAGGACATCGTTCGCCTCGGCGCCATGCCCCCGACGCATGAGCCCCGCGCCACCGAGTTCGTCTCGCCGCGCGCGGATGGCAAGGTGGACATGATCACCTTGATTCAACGTCTCATCGAACGCGGCCATGCCTATGAGGAAAATGGCGAAGTCCTGTTCGACACGCGCTCGATGGAAGATTACGGCGCGCTCTCCAGGCGCAATCTCGACGAGCAGCAGGCCGGCGCCCGCGTGGCGGTCGATACGCACAAGAAGAACCCCGGCGATTTCGTGCTCTGGAAGCTCTCCTCGCCGGAGGAGCCCGGCTGGGATTCTCCCTGGGGCCGCGGCCGTCCGGGCTGGCACATCGAATGCTCCGCCATGTCGGCCGCCTATCTCGGCGAGGTCTTCGACATCCATGGCGGCGGGCTCGACCTGATCTTCCCCCACCACGAGAACGAGATCGCCCAGTCGCGCTGCGCCCACGGCACGACGGTCATGGCCAATGTCTGGATGCACAACGGCTTCGTGCAGGTCGAAGGCCGCAAGATGTCGAAGTCGGAAGGCAACTTCGTCACGATCTACGAACTGCTGCACGAGGAAAAATTCGGCGGCCGCACGTGGCCGGGCGAGGTGCTGCGGCTCGCCATGCTGATGACCCATTATCGCGAGCCGATCGACTTTTCCGTCAAGCGGCTGGAGGAGGCCGAACGCCTGCTCGCCAAATGGCCGGCCGGCGGCAATCCGGCGGAAGGCCGCGTGGACGAGACCGTGCTCGCACCCCTTCTCGACGACCTCAACACGGTCGGCGCGGTGCAGGCGCTGCACGCCCTTGCCCAATGCGCCAACAGCGACCCGCTGATGCTCCCGGTCTTCGCCGCGAGCGCCGCGCTTCTCGGGGTCCTGCCGAAGAAGGCCGAGGTCTCCCAGGCGCTGGAGGACAGCATCGAAAGCCTCATCCAGCTGCGCCTGGAAATGCTGAAGGCCAAGAACTTCACGGAAGCCGACAAACTCCGCGGCGACCTCGCCGCCAAGGGTATCCAGCTCAAGGACGGCAAGGACCCCCAAACCGGCGAACGCGTGACGACCTGGGAGGTGAAGCGGTGACCGCATCCGCTCAAACCGGCGGCTGCCAGTGTGGGGCGGTGCGCTTTCGTGTCGAGGGGGCGCTGGGCGATGCGTCGGTCTGTCATTGCCGCATGTGCCAGAAGGCGAGCGGCAATTTCTACCTGCCGCTGGTCTCCATGCGCGACGCGGTGCTCACCTGGACGCGGGGCGCGCCGAAACGCTTCCGCTCGTCCAACCACGGCTATCGCGGCTTCTGCGCCGATTGCGGCACGCCGTTGACCTATGAGGCGCCGGATGGTGTGGCGCTGGCGATCGCCGCCTTCGACGATCCCGCCGCGATCGCCCCGCGTATCCAGTGGGGCATCGAGGCGAAGCTGCCCTATGTCGACACGATCCCGGACCTGCCCGGCGAGGACACGATGGCCGACCAGGACGCCGCGTCCTTCCTCGCCGATCTCGTGTCCTACCAGCATCCCGACCACGATACCGATGAGTGGCCGCCGGAGGATCGGCGATGATCGATCCGCGGTCGGACTTCGGTTTTCTGCACAAAGGACTTGATCTCATCGCCGCCGAGCCGGCGCCGATCACCGCCGTCGTCATCCATTCCTCAAACCGTTGAAGGATATCGTCATGAGCAAGGAAGAGCAGGAAGTGAGAACCGGCGGCTGCCAGTGCGGTGCGGTGCGATTCCGCATCAAGGGCAAGCTCGGCCGTCCGTCGATCTGCCATTGCCGCATGTGCCAGAAGCAGTTCGGCGGCTTCTTCGGTCCGCTCGTCACAGCCAAGGGTGAGGTGGAATGGCCGCGCAACGAGCCGGCCTATTTCCAATCCTCCGTCAACATCGCCCGCGGCTTCTGCCCGCAATGCGGCACGCCGCTGACCTACAAGCACCCCGGCGGCCTGGAGATTGCCATCGGCGCCTTTGACGACCGCAGCGATCTCGCCCCGCAGATCCAGGTCAACTACGGGTCGCGGCTGCCCTGGGTGGAGCAGATCTTTGCCGCCCCTGTTCACGACGACCCGGATTACTACAGCCAGCAGGAGGGCATCATTTCCTTCCAGCATCCCGACCACGACACCGAAAACTGGCCAGAACACGGACTGAAATTATGAGCGATACCCTGCGCGGCCTCTATCCCGAGATCGAACCCTATGCCTCCGGCCATCTCGATGTCGGCGATGGCCATGTCATCTATTGGGAGCGTGCGGGAACGCCGGGCGCCAAGCCGGCCGTGTTCCTGCACGGCGGTCCCGGTGGCGGCTTTTCCCCGGGCCATCGCCGCCTGTTCGACCCCGCGCTCTACGACGTGACGCTGTTCGACCAGCGCGGCTGCGGCCGGTCCACGCCGCATGCGGAGCTGAACGCCAACACGACCTGGCACCTTGTCGAGGATATCGAGCGGCTGCGCGAAATGGCAGGCGCCGAAAAGTGGCAGGTCTTCGGCGGCTCCTGGGGCTCGACGCTGGCGCTCGCCTATGCGCAAAAGCATCCCGAGCGCGTGTCCGAACTCGTCCTGCGCGGCATCTACATGCTCACCAAGGGCGAGCTCGACTGGTACTACCAGTTCGGCGTCTCGGAAATGTTCCCCGACAAGTGGGAGCGTTTCATCGCGCCCATCCCCCCGGAAGAGCGCCACGAGATGATGCACGCCTACCATCGCCGCCTGACCAGCGACGACAAGGCGACGCGTTTTGCCGCCGCCAGGGCCTGGAGCCTGTGGGAAGGCGAGACGATCACCCTGTTGCCCGAGCCGTCGACGAGCGACAAGTTCGGCGAGGACGAGTTCGCCCATGCCTTCGCGCGCATCGAGAACCATTTCTTCGTCAATGCCGGATGGATGGAGGAGGGGCAGCTCCTGCGCGACGCCGGCCGTCTCGCCGGCATTCCCGGTGTCATCGTGCATGGGCGCTACGACATGCCGTGCCCGGCCAGATATGCCTGGGCGCTGCACAAGGCCTGGCCGGAAGCGGAATTCTACCTGATCGAGGGCGCCGGCCACGCCTATTCCGAGCCCGGCATCCTCGATCGCCTGATCTACGCGACGGACAAGTTCGCGGGCAAACAGTAAGACAGACGGTTCCCAGGGAGGGAACAGATGAAAAAAGACCGTATCTATCTTTTCGACACCACGCTGCGCGATGGCCAGCAGACGCCCGGCATCGACTTTTCCGTCGAGGACAAGATCGCGATTGCCGGCATGCTGGATGCGTTCGGCCTGGATTATGTCGAGGGCGGCTATCCCGGGGCCAACCCGACGGATACGGCTTTCTTCGCACAGAAACGCACCACACGCGCAAAATTCGTTGCCTTCGGCATGACCAAGCGCGCCGGCATTTCGGCCTCGAACGATCCCGGCCTCGCCGCGCTTCTCGATTCGCGAAGCGACGTGATCTGTCTGGTGGCCAAGAGCTGGGATTACCATGTGCGCGTGGCGCTCGGCTGTTCCAACGAGGAGAACCTCGAAAGCATTGCCGAATCGGTGAAGGCGGTCGTCGCCTCCGGCCGCGAGGCGATGATCGACTGCGAGCATTTCTTCGATGGCTACAAGGCCAATCCCGGCTATGCGCTGGCCTGCGCCACCGCGGCCTTTGCGTCCGGCGCGCGCTGGGTCGTGCTTTGCGACACCAATGGCGGCACGCAGCCGGCCGAGGTGCGCGCCATCGTCGAGGCCGTCATCGCCGCCGGCGTTCCGGGTGCAAACCTCGGCATCCACGCCCATAACGACACCGGACAGGCCGTTGCCAACACGCTCGCCGCCGTCGAGGCGGGCGTGCGTCAGGTCCAGGGCACGCTGAACGGCATCGGCGAACGCTGCGGCAACGCCAATCTCGTGACGCTCGTCCCGACGCTCGCGCTGAAGGAAACCTACGCCGAACGCTTCGACATCGGCATCGACGCCGACATGCTGACAGGTCTCACCAAGCTGTCGCATACGTTCGACGAACTGCTGAACCGCTCGCCCGACCATCAGGCGCCCTATGTCGGCGCCTCCGCCTTCGCCACGAAGGCCGGCATCCACGCGTCCGCGCTGCTCAAGGACCCGCGCACCTATGAGCATGTCACGCCGGAGAGCGTGGGCAACCTGCGCAAGGTCATGGTGTCGGATCAGGGCGGCAAGGCGAACTTCATCAATGCGCTGAAGCTGCGCGGCATCACCGTCGCCAAGGACGATCCGAAGCTCGATCGCCTCATCCAGATCGTCAAGGAACGCGAGGCCACCGGCTATGCCTATGAGGGCGCGGATGCGAGCTTCGCGCTCCTGGCCTACCGGACGCTGGGCTCGGTGCCGGATTTCTTCCATGTCGAAAGCTTCCGGGTGATGGTCGAGCGCCGCTACGATGCCAACGGCCAGCTGAAGACCGTGTCGGAGGCCGTGGTGCGCGTCATCGTCGATGGCGAGACCATGATGTCCGTCGCCGAGGGCCATGGCCCGGTCAACGCGCTCGACCTCGCGCTGCGCAAGGACCTCGGCAAATACCAGTCGGAAATCGCCGATCTGGAGCTGGCGGACTACAAGGTGCGCATCCTCAACGGCGGCACCGAGGCCATCACCCGCGTCCTGATCGAATCCACCGATGCCTCCGGCGCGCGCTGGTGGACGGTGGGCGTCTCCGACAACATCATCGACGCCTCCTTCCAGGCGCTGATGGACAGTATCGTCTACAAGCTCCTGAAGAACCGCGGCGAGGCGGGCAAGGTCGCGGCGGAGTAACGCGGGCGGCAGGTTCAATGCCGCTCATGCATCCCTTCACCGGAATGAATTGGTACATTCATCGCGGTTGGAGTATTCCCGTCGAAAAATCCATAAATCGACGGGAAGTGACACCCATGGCCGACGCCAATTCCTCCAGCGGCCCGCAGACCGGCGATTCGCCGCGCGGTTTCGCCTTTGCCCTGACAGCCTATGTCTTGTGGGGCTTCCTGCCGTTCTTCATGAAGGCGGTGGCGCATATCCCGGCAGCCGAGGTGGTCGCGCACCGCATCATCTGGTCCGTGCCGCTCGCCGGCCTCGTCCTCGTCTGGCTGGGCCGCACCGCCGATATCAAGGCGGCTTTGCGCTCGCCGCGCATGCTCGGCATGGCGACGCTGACGGCGGTGCTCATCACCATCAACTGGGGCATCTATGTCTGGGCCATCGGGGCCGGCCGCGCCATCGAGACGGCGCTCGGCTATTACGTCAATCCGCTGTTTTCGATCTTCCTCGGCGCCGTCCTCCTGAAGGAGAAGCTCGACCGGGCGCAGATCGTGGCGATCGCGCTTGCCGCCGTCGCCGTCGCCATCCTCGCCTTCGATGCGGGCGGCCTGCCCTGGGTGTCGCTGAGCCTGTGTATTTCCTGGGCCTTCTACGCCTTCTGCCGCAAGGCGCTGCCGATCGGGCCGAACCAGGGTTTCTTCCTCGAAGTGCTGATCCTCAGCGTGCCGGCCATCGGCTATGTCATCTGGCTGGAGTCCACGGGGCAGGGCCATTTCGGCGATACCGGCATGGCGGATGTGCTGTGGCTCCTGTCCTGCGGCATCGTCACCGCGGTTCCGCTGATGGTCTATGCCAACGGCGCCAAGCTGCTGCGCCTCTCCACCATCGGCATCATGCAGTATATCGCGCCGACCATGATCTTCATCATCGCCGTCTTCGCCTTCGGTGAGCCGTTCGGCACGGTGAAGCTCATCGCCTTCGTCTTCATATGGGCGGCACTTTTCATCTATTCGGGCTCCATGCTGCGCAGCGCGCGCAACCGCCGCTTGGCCGCCGCCGAAGTGAAGCCGGCCGAATAGCTGCCTCTGTCGCGAACGACAATGGCCGGGACGTGCCCGGCCATGATGCGATTTTCTGCTGGATGACGACGCGTCAGAGCCGCGCGATGATTTCCGCCTCGCCCTCGCGGTCCACCTGGCTCGCCCAATGGTCGAGCAGGGTCGAGACGATCTCTTCGGGATCGTCGATGACGAGCGGCTGCACGAGATGGGCGGTGTGGATGAAGCCTTCGTCGGCCATGTGGCGGATGAGCTTGAGCATCGGATCCCAGAAGCCGCCGATATTGGCGAAGACCATCGGCTTGCGGTGGCGGCCGAGCTGCCCCCAGGTCATGATCTCCACGATTTCCTCCAGCGTGCCGATGCCACCCGGCAGGGCGACGAAGGCATCGGAGCGCTCGAACATCTTGTGCTTGCGCTCGTGCATGTCGGGCGTGACGATCAGTTCGCTGAGCTGGCCGAGCGAATGCCGTGTGGCCTCCATATCGATGAGGAATTGCGGTATGATACCGGTGACGCGGCCGCCATGGGCGAGCACGCCGCTGGCGACGGCGCCCATCATTCCCTTGGTGCCGCCGCCATAGACGAGGCGCAGATGGTTTTCCGCCATCGCCTTGCCCAGGCTGCGCCCGGCATTGACATAGGCTGCATCGCGTCCCGGCTGGGAACCACAGTAAACACAGACGGATCGAATCGGCATTGAATGTTCGCTCATGGGGCGGATTCAGCCACCCGACCGCGGGCCCGTCAAGGATAATGACGGAAAATGCGCGCGTGGGAGGCTCCTGAAGGCTGCAAACCTTGTGCGAGCCATCGGGAATCGATAGCAATTCGGGCAGGGAACTCCCCGGGAAACCGGGACAGAGAGAGATTTGATGATGAAGAACAAGACCGGCCTGGTGGCCCTGATCGTGCTGGCGGCGGCAACGCTGCTCATGGTTTTCTTCGTGCTGCCCAACATGAACACGGACAAGCCGGCCGAAACCACCGTCTCGACGGCCAGCGAGACGCCGGCCACAGGCGGCGGCGATACCACCACGGCAGCCGGCAAGCAGGCGCGCGGCACTAGCGAAGCCGCCGGCGAGGCCGCCGCGACCGACGGTACAGCGGGCGCTGAAGCCACCCCGACACAGGACGCGACCGCCACGCAGGAAACGGCCACGCAGGAAACCGCCAAGGCGGATGCGACGCCGGCCACGCCAGGCGAGGGCTGGGTCACGCCGTCCTTCGACGTGCTGCGCGTCGAGCCCGATGGCTCCACGGTCATTGCCGGCCGCGGCCAGCCGAACAGCAAGCTGGAGATCAAGAACGGCGATACGGTCGTCGCCACGGCCGATATCGGCCCGTCGGGCGATTTCGCCGCCGTCTTCGACCAGCCGCTCGCTGCCGGCGACTATCAGCTCACCCTCAACACGAAGGACGACAAGGGCGCGTCGAAGACCTCCGAGGAGGTCGCGACCGTTTCCGTGCCCAAGGACGGCGCGGGCGATCTGCTTGCCATGGTCTCCCGTCCCGGCGAGGCGAGCCGCCTGATCACGGTTCCCAAGACCGAGACCGCCGGCACGGCCGCCGAGGGCGCGACCGCGACGCCGGCCGGCGAAACGGCCGACAAGCCGGCAACCGAGCCGGCAACCGAGACCGCGTCTGCGGATGCCGGTACGGCCGCAGGCGAACAGCCTGCCGCAGGCGAAACCGCCAGCGCGGCCGAGGACGGGGCAACGACATCCGGCGATGCCGCGACGGCGTCTGCGCCCGAGGCCGTCGCCAAGGAAGCGCAAGCCCGCGTTTCGGCCGTGGAGCTGGAAGGCCGGCGCATGTTCATCGCCGGCACCGCCAAGCCCGGCGCGCTGGTCCGCCTCTATGCCGACGACACGCTCGTCGGCGAAACGAAGGCGGACGAGCAGGGCCGTTTCGTGGCCGACGGCACGATCGATCTTTCGGTTGGTCGCCACACGATCCGTGCCGATGTCATGAGCGCCGATGGCGAAAAGGTCGAGTTCCGCGCCTCCGTGCCGTTCGATCGTCCGGAAGGCGAGCAGGTCGCCGCCGTCGTCGCGCAGGACAATGCGACGGGCGCCTCCGATGCCGCGCTCGGCCTGATCGGCGGCGGCACCTTCGACAAGCTGCGCGGCGATGCCGACAAGGCGCTGGCGCTTTTGAAGGGGCTCTATGCAAACGGCGCCGTTCCCTCTGCCGAACAACTGGCCGCGGCCCGCTCGGCGACGGAAATCGCCCTGAAGTCGCTGGCCGAATTCAAGCCCGGCGAAGAGGAGGGCGACGCCGCCCGCACGATGGCCGCCAAGGCTTCGGCCGCTGCGGCAGACGCGCTTGCCCACCTGCGCGCACTGCCGGCGGATGCCGCTGCCGTAGGTGCGGCGCTCGGGTCCATCGAGACGGCCGTCGCGGACGCGCTCGCACCAGCAATCGAGAAGGCGCAGACCATGGCCGAGAATGTCGCGGCCGTGGCCGACGGCTCCATCGAGGCACTGGTCGAACAGACCGCGGCGATCCACCAGAAGTTCGTGGCGCTCTTCGCCGATGGCCGCAATGCCACGGCGGCGGAAATCCAGACCGGCCGTTCGGCGCTGGAGGCAGCCCTCCAAAAGATCGTCGGCTTCACCGTCCCGGCCGATACGACCGGCGACGTGGCTGCGGCCATCGAGAAGCTGAAGGGCTGGGCCTCCACCGCGCTCGACCGCCTGGCCGCCGTTCCTGCCGGCGCGGGCGCGGATGCCTATCGCCAGGCGCTCGTGGCGCTGGAAGGCATGCCTTCGCTCAGCGCCGCCGCCGGCGCCGTGGAAACCACGACCGAAGGCGCAGCACCGGCGACGGCCGGCTCTGACACTGCGGAAACCGCGGGCAGCGGCACGGCGGTAACCCCGGCGGGCGGCGAGGCCGCGGCCGAGGAGCCGGAAACGGTCGAGCAGGCGCCGCTTCAGGCCAGCAAGACGTCCGTCATCATCCGCCGCGGGGATACGCTGTGGCAGATCTCCCGCCGCATCTATGGCAAGGGCGTGCGCTACACGACGATCTATCTCGCCAACGAGGACCAGATCACCGATCCGGACCGCATCATCCCCGGCCAGGTCTTCGGCGTCCCGGACAAGACGGTGGAGACCGACGCGGCGGCCGAGGAGATGCACCGCAAGCATGTGCGCGGCAATTGATGCCTGACAATTTCCCGCCGGCGGTTGCGAAGCAGCCGGCGAGGACCTATCTCACACGGACGGCGCCCGAAAGGGCGCCGTCTTTTCATTGCGGAAATTCCAGCATGTAAGATCGAACCGCCGACCGCGGTTTGGTGGAGGCCAGCGTGGCGACGACGACAAAAAAGACGGTTTCGGCCGACAGCAGCAATCCGCTCCGGACGCTGGTCAATCTCTGGCCCTATATGTGGCCCTCCGACAGGCCGGACCTGAAGATGCGGGTGGTCTGGGCCTCGGTCTTCCTGCTCGCCTCGAAGGTCGTGCTGCTGCTCGTGCCCTATTTCTTCAAATGGGCGACGGATGCGCTGAACGGCAAGCCGGACGCCGTGGGCCTGCTGCCGGTCTTCATGCTCGGCGCCGTCATGCTGGTGCTTGCCTATAACGGCGCGCGCATCCTTCAGGCCGGCCTCAACCAGCTGCGCGATGCGCTGTTTGCCAGCGTCGGGCAATATGCGGTCCGCCAGCTGGCCTACCGCACCTTCGTTCACCTGCACCGCCTGTCGCTGCGCTTCCATCTGGAACGGCGCACCGGCGGCCTGTCACGCGTCATCGAGCGCGGCACCAAGGGCATCGAGACGATCGTGCGCTTCACGATCCTCAACAGCGTGCCGACCTTCATCGAATTCCTCATGACCGCCGCCATCTTCTGGTGGGGCTACGGGCTGCAATATCTGCTTGTCACCGCCGTCACGGTCTGGCTCTACATCTGGTTCACGGTGCGCGCCTCCGATTGGCGCATCTCCATCCGCCGCTCGATGAACGACAGCGACACCGAGGCCAACACCAAGGCCATCGATTCGCTCCTGAACTTCGAGACGGTGAAGTATTTCGGCAACGAGGAGATGGAGGCCCGCCGCTTCGACCAGTCCATGGAACGTTACGAAAAGGCGGCGACCCAGGTCTGGACCTCGCTCGGCTGGCTGAACTTCGGCCAGGCGCTGATCTTCGGCGTCGGCATGGCGGCCATGATGGCGATGTCGGCCATGGCCGTGCAGCGCGGCGAGCAGACGGTGGGCGATTTCGTCTTCATCAACGCCATGCTGATCCAGCTGGCCATTCCGCTCAACTTCATCGGCTTCGTCTACCGCGAAATCCGCCAGGGCCTGACCGATATCGAGCAGATGTTCGATCTCCTGGAGGTGGAGGAGGAGGTGCAGGACAAGCCTGGTGCCGCCGATCTGGTCGTCTCCTCCGGCGCCATCTCCTTCCGCGACGTGCATTTCGCCTACGATCCCGCGCGGCCAATCCTCAAGGGCGTTTCCTTCGACGTGCCCGCCGGCAAGACCGTCGCCGTCGTCGGCCCGTCGGGTGCGGGCAAGTCCACGCTGTCGCGGCTGCTCTACCGCTTCTACGATGTGCAGGAGGGCGCCATCACCATCGACGGGCAGGATGTGCGCGACGTCACGCAGAAGAGCCTGCGCCACGTCATCGGCATGGTGCCGCAGGATACCGTGCTGTTCAACGATACGATCGCCTACAACATCCGCTATGGCCGGCCGGATGCGACCCAGGAAGAGGTGGTGGCCGCCGCCGAGGCCGCGCAGATCGGCGCCTTCATCCACCAGCTGCCCGAGGGCTTCAAGGCGATGGTGGGCGAGCGGGGCCTGAAGCTTTCCGGCGGTGAGAAGCAGCGTGTCGCCATCGCGCGCACCATCCTGAAGAGCCCGCCCATCCTCATCCTCGACGAGGCGACCTCCGCGCTCGATACGCGCACGGAGCAGGAAATCCAGGCGGCGCTGGACATCGTCTCGAAAAACCGCACCACGCTGGTCATCGCCCACCGCCTGTCCACGGTCATCTCCGCCGACGAGATCATCGTGCTGAAGGACGGCGCGATCGCCGAGCGCGGCACCCATGGCGAACTCATGCAGCGCGACGACGGCCTCTACGCCTCCATGTGGAACCGCCAGCGCGAGGCCGTCCAGGCCGAGGAACGCCTCAAGCAGGTGCGCGAAAGCGACGATCTCGGGATCGTCGTGCGCGGCACGCCGGCGGCGGAATAGGATGTAGGGTTTAGGCAGTAGGCAATAGGGGAGGAAGCGCAATCGCTTTTCCCCTAATTCCTATTGCCTATCGCCTATCACCTTCCCCTAAACATTGCCCCCATCGCCATTTCACGCTAGGTCGATGGCGTGAAATTGTCAGGAGATGTCGAAGATGAGTTTGGTCGATACAGTCCGCAGCACCCTGGTGCCGATCCATCGGGAGGGCTGGAAGTTCGTGGCCGGCTTCTTCGTCGTCTCGCTTCTCTTGGGGCTGCTCTGGACGCCGCTGATGTGGATCGGCTTCGTGCTGACCGCCTGGTGCGCCTACTTCTTCCGCGATCCCGAGCGCCTGACGCCGCAGGACGACGACCTCGTCATCAGCCCGGCCGACGGCCGCGTCTCCGCCATCGCCCTGATGACGCCGCCGGTGGAGCTCGAGCTGGGCGACCAGCCGATGCTGCGCATCTCGGTGTTCATGAACGTCTTCAATTGCCATGTGAACCGCGCGCCCATGCGCGGCCGCATCACGCGCGTGGCCTACCGCGCCGGCAAATTCCTCAATGCCGATCTCGACAAGGCGAGCCAGGAGAACGAGCGCAACGGCCTCGTCATCGAAAGCGCGCATGGTCAAATCGGCGTGGTGCAGATCGCCGGCCTCGTCGCGCGCCGCATCCTGTGCTGGAGCACGATGAACGATCATCTCGACGCGGGCGAGCGCTTCGGCCTCATCCGCTTCGGCTCGCGCCTCGACGTGTTCCTGCCGGCCGGCGCGCAGCCGCGCGTCAGCGTCGGACAGACGGCGATTGCGGGCGAAACCGTGCTGGCGGAATTCGGCTCTGCCAAGGGCCCCGTCGTCAGCCGCAGGGCGTAGGATCAGGAACGAGGCGGCCGGCGGGGCGTTTTCGAACCGCAGCCGTCTCCAACCAAGAGAAACGACACGCGATGGAAACGCCATTTCCGCCCTATGAGCCCAACGGCCCGAACGACGAAGCGCGCGGACCGCGCCTGCGCGAAATCCCGCTGCGCATCGTCATTCCCAACGTCATCACCGTGCTCGCGATCTGCGCGGGCCTTACCGGCATCCGGCTGGCCTTCGAAAACCGCTACGAACTCGCCGTGGGCATGGTGCTGCTCGCCGCCTTCCTCGATGGCATCGATGGGCGCGTGGCGCGGCTCTTGAAGGCCACCTCGAAGTTCGGCGGCCAGATGGATTCGCTGGCCGATATCGTCAATTTCGGCGTTGCGCCCGCGCTGGTGCTCTATGTCTTTATCCTCGATCAGGCCCGCTCCTTCGGCTGGATCGCGGCGCTGATCTACGCCATCGCCGCGGGCCTGCGCCTTGCGCGCTTCAACGTCATGGCCGAGCGCGAGACAAAGGCGCAATGGCAGAGCGAATATTTCGTCGGCGTGCCAGCCCCGGCCGGCGCCATGCTGGTGCTCCTGCCTGTCTATATCGGCTTCCTCGGCGTTCCCCCGAGCCCGCTCTTCGCCTTCCTCGCCTCCGGCTACACCGTGGTGATCGGCTTCCTTCTGGTGAGCCGCCTGCCGGTCTGGTCGGGCAAGTCCGAGGGCAGCCGCATCCGCCGCGATCTCGTTCTGCCCGGCATCCTGCTCGTCGTGCTCTACGTCGCGACGCTGATGAGCTTCACCTGGGAAACCATGGTGGTGACCGTCCTTGCCTATCTCGTGACGCTGCCCTTCGGCGCCCGGTCCTGGAAGCGCAAGTATGGCGGCTGGTCGGCGCCCGTCACCCCGGCCGCCAGCGAGTTCCCCGAAACCGAAGGCCACTGACCGCCGCAATCATTTTTACGTGAGCTTGCCGCAAGCCCCGTCCAGTTCGCTGGGCGGGGCTTGATTTTTGTCATGTCGTGGATTACCTAGCAAGCAAATAGATAGTAAGCTAATAATATTTAGGCTACCAAGATGATGACGACCGATCCGCGTGAACGCCTCCTCGACGACCTCTCCCGCGTCCAGCGCAAGATGCGCGCCTTGTTCGATGCGCGGGTGAAGGAGAGGGGGCTGACCCTGCCGCGCGCCCGCGCCCTGATGATCCTCGGGCGCGGCTCCCAGCTCAACCAGCGCGAACTGGCCGACGAACTCGACATCGAGACGCCGACGCTGGTGCGCCTGCTGGACGGGATGGAGAAACAGGGCTTCATCGAGCGCCAGTCGGTGGAGGGCGATCGCCGTGCCAAGCAGATCGTCATGACGACGCACGGCGCGCGCATGGCCGGTGAAGTGCTCGATCTCGCCCGCTCGCTGCGGGCGGACGTGCTTGCCGACATTTCCACCGCGGACATGACGGCCACCGTGAAGGTCTTCGCGGCCATGTCGGACAACATCGCCAGGAGCTGCCGGGACAGCGTCGAGGCATGAGCACCGTTTCCTCAAGCGATGAGTTGGACGAGCCGGCCGAGCCGGCAACGCCGGCGGCCGCACCGCCGGCGCCGCCATCCATGCCGCCCGGCCGGGCCGCCCTGTACATGGTCGCGTCAACGCTGCTGGCCATGACGCAGGGCTTCGGCATGAACTTCGTCGCCGCCAATCTGCCGCAGCTGCAAGGCCCGCTCGGCGCGACAAGCACCGAGGCGGTCTGGCTGGTCGCGGCCTATATGGCGCCGAACGCCTCGCTGTCGATCGCCCTCGTCAAGATCCGCAACCAGTACGGCCTGCGCAACTTCGCCGAACTCGGCATTTCCGTCTTCCTCGTCGTGTCGGTGATGCACATCTTCATCACCGACCTGCATTCGGCCATCGTGCTGCGCTTCTTCGCCGGCATGGCGGCCGCGCCGCTCTCCACCCTCGGCTTCCTCTACATGCTGGAGGCGTTCTCCCCGGCGCGCAAGCTGACCATCGGCATCTCGCTGGCGCTCACCAATATCGCGCTCGCCGCGCCCCTGACCCGCATCGTCTCGCCGTTCCTGATCGACATCGGCGGGGTAAGGGCGCTGCTCTATCTCGAACTCGCGCTCGCCATGCTGGCCTTCGCGGCCATCTATCTCCTGCCGCTGACGCCTCTGCCGCGCGCCAAGGTGATCGAGAAGCTCGATATCGTCAGCTACCTTTTCATCGCCATCGGCTTCGGCTCGGCCGCCGTCATCTTCGCCGTCGGCCGCACCTACTGGTGGCTGGAGGCGGAGTGGATCGGCGTGCTGGCCGTCGTGATGATCGCGGCGCTGACCATCGCGGCCGTCCTGGAACTCAACCGTGCGACGCCGCTCATCGACCTGCGCTGGCTTTTCAGCCGGGAGGTGATGCATTTCGCAGCCGTGCTCATCCTTTTCCGGCTCATGCTGGCCGAGCAGACGGCGGTGGCCAGCAACTTCTTCCAGATCATGGGCCTGCAGAACGACCAGCTGACCGGCCTCTATTCCTGTGTCGCGCTGGCGACGCTGGCGAGCGGTCTCGTCTGCGCGGCGATCCTCAAGCCCAGCCGCGAGCCCGCCATCCACATGGTGGCGCTCATGCTGATCGGCGTCGGCGCCTGGCTCGACAGCCACGCCACCAACCTCACGCGCCCGCACGACATGTATCTCAGCCAGGCGATGATCGCCGCCGGCGGCGGCCTCTTCCTGCCGCCCGCCATCGCCGCGGGTTTCACCATGGCGCTGCGCAAGGGCCCGCAATACATCCTGAGCTTCATCGTGGTCTTCCTCGCCACGCAGAGCCTGGGCGGCCTTGCCGGCTCCGCGATCTTCGGCTCCTTCATCACGCTGCGCGAGAAGTTCCATTCCAACATTCTCGCCCAGGCGATGACCCTGACCGACCCGCTGGTCGCCGCGCGCATCTCCCAGCTTTCCGCCGCCTATGGCCGCACGATCACCGATCAGGCCATGCTGAAGGCCGAGGGGGTGGCGCTGCTCAGCCAGCAGGTGACCCGCGAGGCGAACGTGCTGGCGCACAACGACGCCTTCTTCGTCATCGCGCTTCTGGCCGTCGCCTCCGCCATCGCGCTTGCCATTCACCGAATCTATGTCCGTATTAAAGAGGCGGGCGCCGTTTCGGGCGCAGCCGCCGCAAAGGCCTGACCCTATGAAACAGTATATTCGCAACACCGCGACGGCGCTGGCCGTCGTCCTTGGCATCGTCGGCATCGTCGTCGTCGCCTATGCCTGGCGCCTGCCGCCCTTTGCCAGCGAAGTCCAGACGACGGACAATGCCTATGTGCGCGGCTATGTCACCCTGATCAGCCCGCAGCTTCCCGGCTACGTCACGGACGTCGCGGTCAAGGATTATGAGAGCGTCAAGCAAGGCCAGGTGCTCGTCCGCCTGGACGATCGCATCTACCACCAGAAGCTTGCCCAGGCCGAGGCGACGCTTGCCAGCCAGAAGGCGGCGCTTGCCAATTCTGAGCAGCAGGAAAACGCCGCCAAGGCCCGCATCGGCGCCAGCGAAGCCGCGCTCGGCGGCGCCACCTCGGCCAAGCGCCGCGCGGAAGAAAACTGGAACCGGGTTGAGGAGCTGTCCGCCAAGGGCATTTCGACCCAGAGCGATCTGGAGCAGAGCCGCACGACGCTCGACCAGGCCGAGGCCGCCGTCTCGCAGGCGCAGGCCAACCTCGAAGTCTCGAAGCAGGATCTGCAGACCATCATCGTCGGCCGCGATTCGCTGGGTGCGGCCGTCGCCGGCGCGGAGGCCGCGGTGGAGCTCGCGCGCATCGACCTTTCGAACACCGTGATCACCGCCCCGCGTGACGGCGCGGTCGGCGAGGTCGGCGTCAAGCTCGGCCAGTACGTCGCCGCCGGCACGCAGCTCATGGCCGTCGTGCCGCGCGATACCTGGGTCATCGCCAATTTCAAGGAAACCCAGCTCGCCTATATCAAGCCGGGGCAGGCGGTCGAGGTGACGGTCGATGCCTTCCGCCACGCCACGCTGAAGGGCCATGTCGAACGCTTCTCGCCGGCCGCCGGTTCGGAATTCAGCGTCATCAAGCCCGACAACGCCACCGGCAACTTCACCAAGGTCGCCCAGCGCATCCCCGTCCGCATCGCCATCGACGACGGGCAGGACCTGTCGCAATACCTGGCGCCGGGCATTTCGGTCGAGGTGAGGACGGTGGTGGAGTAGGGCAGAGGGGAGTTCTCCAGGCGATAACGCTGAAGATCACTCCGGCAGACGGTAATCCACAAGACGCCCCTGGCGCATGTCGAACAGCTTGCCGGTCTCGGCATAGTCGCGCGCGACGAGCGGCAGGATGGCCTTGGCCACTTCGGAGGGGTGCTGCACCGTCGAGGGGTCTTCGCCGGGAATGGCCTGGGCGCGCATGGCCGTGCGGGTGCCGCCGGGATCGAACGAGGTGATGCGCAGCGCCGTGCGCTGTGTCTCACCGGCCCAGGTGCGGGCCAGCGCCTCGACGGCGGCCTTGGACGCCGAGTAGGGCCCCCAGAAAGGCTTGCACTTGTGTGCGGCGCTCGAGGAGAGCAGCACGGCGCGGCCGGCATCGGATTTCAGGAGCAGCGGCGCGACCGAGCGGATCAGCCGCCACGTCGCCGTGACGTTGATGGTCATCACCTTCTCGAACACCTTCGCCTCGACATGGTCGATCGGCGAGATGGTGCCGAGCACGCCGGCATTGGCGATCAGGATGTCGAGCCTGCCCCAGCGCTCGAAGATCGAGCCGCCGAGCTTGTCGATGGCCGCCATGTCGGCGAGGTCGAAGGGCACCAGCGTCGCCGAGCCGCCCGCGGCCTGGATGGCATCGTCCAGTTCCTCCAGTCCCCCGACGGTGCGGGCGCAGGCGATCACATGGGCGCCGGCCTTGGCCAGTTCGAGGGCGGTGAAATAGCCGATCCCGCGCGACGCGCCGGTGACCAGCGCGATGCGGTCTTTCAGGTCGATGCTCATGCTGTCTTCAATTATCCGTTGCTTGCCAGAACCGAGACCTTCCGTCCCATCGTCTCGCCTTCCTTGTCAAGGAGGCGCGTCGGATAGTCGCCGGTGAAGTAGTGGTCGGTGAACTGCGGACGGGCCGGGTTGCGATCCTCGCCGCCGACGGCCCGGTAGAGGCCGTTGATGGAGATGAACTCCAGCGAATCCGCACCGATATACTTCGCCATGGCGTCGACGTCGGCATACTGGTTGGCCAAAAGCTTGTCCCGGTCCGGCGTGTCGATGCCGTAGAAATCGGGATAGAAGATCATCGGGCTTGCGACGCGCACATGCACTTCCTTGGCGCCGGCGTCGCGGATCATCTGCACGATCTTGAGCGAGGTGGTGCCGCGCACGATCGAATCGTCCACCAGGATGACGCGCTTGCCTTCGATCATCGCACGGTTGGCCGAGTGCTTCAGCTTCACGCCGAAGGCGCGGATCTGCTGCGTCGGCTCGATGAAGGTGCGCCCGACATAGTGGTTGCGGATGATGCCGTATTCGAACGGGATGCCGCTCTCCTGGGCGTAACCCAGGGCCGCGGGCGTGCCGCCGTCGGGCACGGGCACGACGACGTCGCCCTCGACAGGGTGTTCCTTGGCGAGGTTGATGCCCATGTTCTTGCGCGCCACATAGACGCTGCGGCCGCCGACGACGGAATCGGGGCGGGCGAAATAGACATATTCGAACAGGCAGAGCCGTTCCGGCTGCGCGTTGCCGGACTTCCTGGCCTCGATGGTGATGGAGCCGTCGGGCTGGATTTCGCAGATGACGATCTCGCCGTTCTCCACGTCACGGATGAACTTGGCGCCGATGATGTCGAGCGCGCAGGTTTCCGAGGCGAAGATCGGCTTGCCGTCGAGTTCGCCCATGACCAGCGGGCGGATACCCGTGGGGTCGCGTGCGGCGATCAGCTTCGTGCGGGTGATGCCGAGCATCGAGTAGCCGCCTTCCATCTGGCGGATCGCGTCGATGAAACGGTCGGTCGTGTTGGTGTAACGCGAGCGGGCGATGAGGTGGAGAACGACTTCGGTGTCCGAGGTCGACTGACAGATGGCGCCACCGGCAATGAGCTGGCGGCGCAGCGTCAGGCCGTTGGTGAAGTTGCCGTTATGGGCGACGGCGATGCCGCCGACTTCCAGTTCCGCAAACAGCGGCTGCACGTTGCGCAGCGCCACTTCCCCCGTCGTGGAGTAGCGCGTGTGGCCGATCGCCATGTTGCCGGGCAGCTTCGCCAGCGTCACCGGATTGGTGTAATGGTCGCCGACGAGGCCCATATGCTTTTCGGTGTGGAACTGCGTGCCGTCGAAGGAGACGATACCCGCCGCCTCCTGGCCGCGATGCTGGAGCGCATGCAGGCCGAGTGCGGTCAGCGTTGCGGCATCGGGATGGCCCAGAATGCCGAAAACGCCGCACTCCTCGTGAAGCGTATCGCCGTCGAGATCGTCGTCGTGGCGGCCGGGGAAGAGGAAATCGCTCATTGCTGCAAGCCTTTGCTCGGAACCTGGGAGGTTGCACGGGGGTCTTCACCACTCCGGCCATGCCCCATATGGGTATGGCCTAAAGCATTTGCCACCGAGGCCCGGGAGCATCAGTGGCGGTTCTTTCATCCTAACAAAAAAACGGGGAGCCTGCCTTCGTCAATTTTCGCGAGTGGCGGCTCCCCTGACTGTCTTATCCGTTCGTCGCGGGCGTCTCTTCGGCAGGCGCCTGGTTGGTCCCGCCGGCCGCACCGTCCGGATCCTCCGTGGCGCCGTCGGTCTGCTTGCCGCGCAGGCGGTCGATGATCGTCGCGTCGGCATCTTCCGGCAGCAGCGCGATGAGACGCGAACCGAGATTGTCGAGCAGCGGCTTGGATTTGGCGGTGGTGACCCAGGACGGCTGCTGCTGCGGCGCCACCAGCCAGTTGAAGAACAGCATGGCGACGACGACGAGCAGGATGCCGCGTGCGGCCCCGAACAGGAAGCCGAGGGTGCGGTCGAGCGCGCCGATGCGGCTGTCGATGATGAAGTCGGCGATGCGCATGGTGATGAAGGAGATCACGATGAGCGCGACGAGGAAGACGGCGGCGGCGGAGCCGACCATGGCGACCGTGTCGCTCGTCGTATAGTCCTTCGCATAGGGCAGAAGGACGGGATAGAGGAAATAGGCGGCAGCCGCGGCACCGACCCAGCTTGCGACGGAAAGAACCTCGCGCGAGAAGCCGCGCACCATCGCCAGCACGGCGGAGAACAGCGCAACGCCGATGACGATACCGTCGAGAATTGTGATGGGCATGTTCGTCCTACTCCAAACCCGAAATGTCGCCAGGCCCGCCCCGTGCGAAGCGCACGTTAGCGGAAGGCGTCTTCGCCGTCCCGGTTCGGCACGCTTCAAACCCGTGTTTCCCACAGGGCATTGACCCGCTGCCGAAGGCCGTCAGACGTCCTCGTCTTCCCGCTTGAGGGCACTCTTCGATCCGGCGATGCGCGCCACCAGGTCCGGCAGGCCTTCGATCTCGCTCCAGCGGCTGCCGGTGCCCTTGGGCAGTTCGGCTGAACCCGCGGGCAGCAGGGCCTGCGAAAACCCCAGTTTTTCCGCCTCCTTGAGGCGCTGGGCGGTGTGCGCAACCGGACGAATGGCGCCCGACAGGCTGACTTCGCCGAAATAGACGCAATCGGCGGGAAGGGCAAGACCGGCAAGCGAGGAAACCAGCGCCGAGGCCACCGCAAGGTCCGCCGCCGGCTCCGAGATGCGGTAGCCGCCCGCCACATTGAGGTAAACGTCGTGTTGGCCGAGCCGCACGCCGCAATGGGCCTCCAGCACGGCGAGGATCATCGAAAGGCGCGCCGAATCCCAGCCGACGACGGCGCGGCGCGGCGTGCCGAGCGATGTGGGCGCCACCAGCGCCTGCACTTCCACCAGCACGGGCCGCGTGCCCTCCATGCCCGCGAAGACCACCGCGCCCGGCGCCTTCTCGTTGCGCTCGCCGAGGAAGAGTTCGGACGGATTGGAAACCTCGCGCAGGCCCTTGTCGGACATTTCGAACACGCCGATCTCGTCCGTCGGGCCGAAGCGGTTCTTCACGGTGCGCAGGATGCGGTAATGGTGCCCGCGGTCGCCCTCGAAATAGAGCACGGCATCGACCATGTGTTCCACGACGCGCGGTCCCGCGATCTGTCCTTCCTTGGTGACATGGCCGACCAGCACCATGGCCGCGCCCGTCTGCTTGGCGAAGCGGATCATGGCCTGCACACCGGTGCGCACCTGCGTCACCGTGCCGGGCGCGGCCTCCGCCGTGTCGCTCCACAGCGTCTGGATCGAATCGATGATGACGAGGTCCGGGCGCTTGCCTTCGCCGATGGTGGCCAGGATGTCCTCGACATTGGTCTCGGCAGCGAGCAGCACGTCGGTCTGGTGTGCTTGGAGGCGCTGCGCACGCAGCCTGACCTGCGCCACGGCCTCTTCGCCCGAGACATAGATGATGCGGTGGCCATGGCGGGAGAGGGCGGCGGCGGCCTGCATCAGCAGCGTCGACTTGCCGATGCCGGGATCGCCGCCGATCAGCACGGCCGAGCCGCGCACGAAGCCGCCGCCCGTGGCACGGTCGAGTTCGGCGATGCCGGTATGGATGCGCGGCGCTTCCTCGATCTCGCCGGAGAGCGCCGTCAGCGCAACGGGGCGGCCCTTCTTCGGCACCTTGCCGGGCCCCGAGCCGATGCCGCCCATCGGGTCTTCCTCGACCACGGTGTTCCACTCGCCGCAGCCCTCGCATTTTCCCACCCAGCGGGAATGCACGGTGCCGCAGTTCTGGCAGACGAATTGAGTGCGGCCTTTCGCCATCAGGACTTCTTCTCCGGTATCAGTTGCCCATGGCAATAGCACAAAACGGGAACAAGTCCAGTTCGCGGGTGAGCACCGAGTGCGCCGTCGTGGGAGGGCGACCTACTTCTTTACGGCCTCGTAACGCCGTTCGTAGCGGTTGCCCAGGCTGGTGAGAAGTTCGTAGTCGACGGTGCCGGCGGCGCGCGCCACATCCTCGATCGGCATGGTCCTGCCGAAGAGTTCGATGAAGTCGCCCGGCCGCACGCTTCCCGCGGGCATGTCCGTCACGTCGAAATGCGTGAGGTCCATGGTCACGCGGCCGATGACCGGCACGGTGCGGCCATGCAGCATGCCGCTCGGGCCGGCAAGGCCGGTCCGGCGCAGCGGTATGCCGGCGCTGGAAAGGCTGCGCATATAGCCGTCCGCATAGCCGATGGCGGCAATGGCGACGCGCGTATCGCGGGCGCAGACCACGGCGGCGCCGTAGCCGACGCTTTCGCCGGCCTTCACGTCGCGCACCTGGAGAATGCGCGCCTCCGCCGTGACGACCGGTTTCATAGGGTTCGGCACGCCATTGACCGCGGCCCCGCCATATAGCGCGATGCCGGGGCGGGTGAGGGTGAAGTGATAGTCCTCGCCGAGGAAGATGCCGGCGGAATTGGCAAGCGTCGCGTCGATATCGCCGAAGGCGGAAACGACGCTGCGGAAGCGCTGGAGCTGCTGTCGGTTGAGCGCGTGGGACGGCTCGTCGGCGCAGGCGAGGTGGCTCAAGAGCATGATCGGCGAGAAGCTCGCGGGACGCGCGATGTCCTCGGCCAGCGCCAGCGCATCCTCCACCCTCAGTCCCAGACGGCTCATGCCGGTATCGACATGCAGCACGCAGGGAATGTCCCCGCCGTCGGCGATCGCCGACATGAACACGACCAGCTGCTCCTCGGAGACGATGACCGGCACGAGGTCGAATTCGAAGAACAGCCGCTCGGCGCCCGCCCACATGCCCGAAAGCACATAGATGCGCGCATCGGGCAGCGCAGTGCGGACCGCCGCCCCTTCGGCCGGTGTGGCGACGAAGAAATCGCGCGCGCCGGCCTGGTGGAACGTTTTGGCGGCTGGCTCCAGCCCGATGCCGTAGGCGTCGGCCTTCAGCACGGCGGCGGTGCGCGCGGCGCCCGAGCGGCGGGCCATGGCGCGCCAGTTGTCGGCCAGCGCGGAAAGGTCGATCGTCAGGCGGGCATGATCCTCGCCTGCGACAGGAAGCGTGGGGCGGCCGGAAGCTGGATGTTTGCTCATCGTGTGGAAATACAGCCTGTGGACTGTGGCGGCAATACGGTCGCAGCCCGCATTGCGGCGGCCCGGTGCCGGCCCTATGGTGCGGCGCGAACAGGAGCGACCATGGCGCGCGTAAAACCATCGTTCATTGCCGCTGCGACGGTACTCCTGGCCCTGCCGGCCGTTGCGCAGGACGCCCCGACGGAAGCGGATATCCGCGACGCTCACGCGACGCTGCTCGGGCTTGCCCGAGACGACGGCAAGCCGCAGGAGGACGACAGCGCCGCGCTCTATTACTCCATCGTCGAAAACCCCGACGCGCCGCGCCTTGTCACCCGGCTGGAGGTGGGCGGCGTCCCGTGCCGCGCCCGCTTCATGTCCGCGCTGCAGTTTCCCGGCCAGTGGGCGACCGTGACATTCGGCATGGTGGACCTGCGCCGCGTCACCTCCGTCCGCGCCTATGCCTCGGCCGACGACATGATCGCCGGCGTCAAGCCGGTGCCGGTCGATTCGGACAAGGCGGTGCAAATCGTTCTCACCGGCAAGGACCTGCACTGTGCCACGCGCATATCGCTTTCGGGCGAAACCGCTTCTGACATGGTCTGTGCCGACCGGCTGGACCTGACCTTGACGGATGCACGGGAAAAGGAACGCGCCCGCAAGGCACTCTCCATCGTTGCCGGCATCTGCAAGGCGCCGGCCTTTTCGAAGCAGTAGGCGAACGAAAAAAGGCCGGGCAGGGCCCGGCCGTTCTAGCAAAGAGCGATGGCTTGAACCGGTCCTCAGTGCTCGTACTGGGTAAAGGACGGGTCGGCGAGGTCGGTGAAGCGGGTGTATTCCGACTGGAAGGCGAGCTTCACGGTGCCGGTCGGTCCGTGACGCTGCTTGGCGATGATGACGTCGGCCGTACCCTTCACGGCCTCGAACTTCATCTTCCATTCCTCGTATTTCGGATCGAACTCGTCGCGCGGCTCGAGGTTCTTCACATAGTATTCCTCGCGGAACACGAAGAGCACCACGTCCGCGTCCTGCTCGATGGAGCCCGATTCGCGAAGGTCCGAAAGCTGCGGGCGCTTGTCCTCGCGGCTTTCCACCTGACGGGAAAGCTGGGAAAGCGCGATGATCGGCACGTTCAGTTCCTTGCCCAGCGCCTTGAGGCCCGTGGTGATCTGGGTGATTTCCTGCACGCGGTTGTCGCTCGACTTGCCCGAGCCGGTCATGAGCTGGATATAGTCCACCACGAGGCAATCGAGGCCGCGCTGGCGCTTGAGGCGTCGCGCGCGCGCCGAAAGCTGCGCGATGGAGATACCACCGGTCTGGTCGATATAGAGCGGCACCTTCTGCATCATCTGGCTGCAGGCGACGAGCTTTTCGAAATCGGCCTCGGAAATGTCACCGCGGCGGATCTTCGAGGAAGACACTTCCGTCTGCTCGGAAATGATACGGGTCGCCAGCTGCTCGGACGACATTTCGAGCGAGTAGAAGCCCACGACGCCGCCGTTGCGCGCCTTGAAGGAGCCGTCCGCCTGCACTTCGGGCTCGTAGGACGCCGCGATGTTGTAGGCGATGTTGGTGGCAAGCGAGGTCTTGCCCATGCCGGGACGTCCCGCAAGCACGATAAGGTCCGAACGCTGCAGGCCGCCCATGCGGGCATCGAGCGAATGGATGCCGGTGGAGATGCCCGACAGCGACCCGTCGCGTTCGAACGCCTGCCCGGCCATGTCGATGGCCTGCGCGACGGCATCGTTGAACGACTGGAAGCCGCCATCGTAGCGGCCGGTCTCGGCGAGTTCGAACAGGCGGCGTTCGGCGTCTTCGATCTGCGTCTGCGGCGGCATGTCGAGCGGCGCGTCATAGGCGATGTTGACCATGTCCTCGCCGATATTGATCAGCGAGCGGCGCAGCGCGAGGTCGTAGATCGCCCGGCCATAGTCTTCCGCGTTGATGATCGTCACGGCCTCGGCCGCCAGGCGGGCGAGATATTGCGGGATCGTCAGGTCGCCGACGCGTCCGTCCGTCGGCAGGTGCGTCTTGAGCGTGATCGTCGTGGCGATCTTGCCCATGCGGATCGTATCGCCGGCAAGCTCGTAGATCTTGCGGTGCAGCGGCTCGTGGAAATGGATCGGCTTCAGGAAGTCCGAGACGCGGTAATAGGCATCGTTGTTGACGAGAATGGCGCCCAGCAGCGCCTGTTCGGCCTCGACGTTGTTCGGCGCCTCGCGATGGTGAAGCTCCGCATTGTCGTGACCGGCCTGGCTGAGCTTGCGCACGGCATCATTCATCGTCCCGAATCTCCCCGTCCTCTTTTGCGAAGGTCGATGGTTTGGGTCATGTACCGGCGGGGGTCAAGCGCATCCGACTCACACCGGTGGTTAAGCCCGGTCTTAGACTTTTCCACAGGCAGGCCCGCCACAGCAAGCCCGGATTCCTGCGGGGGGCCCTGGCTTTCGATTGACTCGCAGTGCGAATCCCCGCGCGCGTCCCACCGAAGCGCGAAGGCTTCGGCGGGAGACAATGCGCAAAAAACAGAGCGTGGAGCGTCCCCGGTGAACGCGTGTCCACCGGAGATTTTTTAAAGCGCGGCTTCCTGCGGAAACTGCCGCGGGCCGCGCTGCTCGCCCTTGGGATTGCCCTCATGCGCTTTCAGGCAATCCTCGCCGCGGCCGATATAGTCGCGGGTCAGCGGGATCGCTTCCTGGTCATGCGCGAGCTGGAGCTGGAAGACGACGAGGTTCTGCCAGCGGAAGGCGCTCTCGGACGCTGCGAGATAGAACTCCCAGATCCGGCAGAACTTCTCGTCGTAGAGCGCCTTGGCCTCGTCGCGCCGGGCCATGAAGCGTTCGCGCCAGTGGCGCAGCGTCTCGGCATAATGCAGCCGCAGGATTTCCACGTCCGTCACCGCAAGCCCGCTTTTTTCCACGGCCTGCATCACTTCCGACAGGGCAGGGATATAGCCGCCGGGGAAGATGTATTTTTCGATGAAGGGGTTGTTGGCCGTCGGCCGGTCGGTGCGGCCGATCGTGTGTAGGAGCATCACGCCGTCACGCTTCAGAAGGGCCGCGCTCTTCTTGAAGAAGGTGAGGTAGTTCGGCCGTCCGACATGCTCGAACATGCCCACCGAGACGATGCGGTCGAACGGGCCTTCCGTATTGCGGTAGTCCTGTAGCAGGAACGTCACCTCGTCGGCCAGCCCCGCCTCGCTCGCCCGCTTTACCGAAAGCGCATGCTGCTCGTCGGAGAGGGTGACACCCGTGACCTTCGCGCCGAGCTGGCGGGCAAGGTAGAGCGCCATGCCGCCCCAGCCGCTGCCGATATCGAGCACGCTCTGGCCGGGCCTGATGATGTTGAGCTTGGCGGCGATGTGCCGTTTCTTGGCAAGCTGCGCCTCGTCCAGCGACTGGTCCGGCCGCTCGAAATAGGCGCAGGAATATTGCCGGTCCTGGTCGAGGAAGAGGTCGTAGAGCGCGCCGGTCAGGTCGTAGTGATGCTGCACGTTGCGGCGCGACCGCACGACGCTGTTCTTCTCGCGCGCCCAGCGCAGCAGGTAGCGCAGCCGCTCCAGCGCCCGGTTCCAGCGTGTGTCGTAATACTGGAAGTCGGGATTGCCGGTGAAGACGATCTTGAGCAGGCCGTACATGTCGCCCTCGACGATATCGATATCGCCGGTGCCGTAGTGGTGGCCGAGATAATAGGCGGGGTCGACCGCAAGGCCCCAGAGCGCCTTGCGGCTGTTGATGCGCATGTGCACCGGATTGCCGGTTCCATCGCCGAAGGTCTGGCGGGATCCGTCCGGGTAGGTGATCGTCAGATTTCCAGTCTCGACGAGGCGGGAAACAAGAGCCTGTACTATGAATTTCATCAGCAAACTCCGTCGCGCTTGAAAATATGGCGGAACGGGTCTGGTCGGAAACCGGCCTGAAGAGCGGCCCAACCGCCAATCCAGTCTAACGGCTATAAGATATTGCTGGGAAAGCGGGGATTTCAACCCGTGTTTTTTGACCTGCCGAAACGAAGACGGGCCGGCAATGCCGACCCGTCCCGTAACCGTCCGTAAGGACTGGATATTATGCGTCGTCTTCGTCGACGCCGTCAGCTTCCGGGTCGAAGAAGTCGGCTGCCGTCAGCGCGTCTTCGTCGACGCCGTAGATGGCGTCGGCCGAGGTCAGGCTTTCGCCCTTGGCCTGGCGCTCGGCTTCATCGGCCGAACGGGCAACGTTGAGCTCGATGGAGATGGCGACTTCGGCATGCAGGTGCAGCACGACCTTATGCAGGCCGATGGCCTTGATCGGCGTGTTGAGCTCGACCTGGTTGCGGCCGACGTTGAAGCCTTCGGCTTCCAGCACTTCGATGATGTCGCGGGCAGCGACCGAACCGTAGAGCTGGCCGGTTTCGCCGGCGGCACGGACGATGACGAAGGACTTGCCGTCGAGCTTTTCGGCAACGGCCTGGGCTTCGGACTTGCGCTCCAGGTTACGGGCTTCGAGCGTCGCACGCTCGGCTTCGAAGCGCTTCTTGTTGGCTTCGTTGGCGCGCAGCGCCTTGCCCTGCGGCAGCAGGAAGTTGCGGGCGAAGCCGTCGCGAACCTTTACGGTTTCGCCCATCTGGCCAAGCTTGGCGATGCGTTCGAGGAGAATGACGTCCATTTTAGAGTTCCTTTCTTGAGTTCAGGTATCGGGGTTTTTCTGTTCAGCCGGGCCGGTGGGCGTCAGCGCGATGGTGCGCCTCGTGTCCATCAGCCCGAGAATGAGGATGAAGAAGACCGGTATCGTGAAGAGCAGTACCGAGATGTAGGTGAACCACAGCGCAAGCAGCCGCCACGGCTTGCCGCGGGTGCGGAAATGCAGGCTTGCGAAACCGGCGAGCACGAAGCCGGCGCCGAACGTGCCGCAGATCAGGGCGCCGATGATCGCCGGGACGCCGCCTGCGAAGGTGAGCACGAGGCCGCCGAGGAAGGCGAAGATCGCGTTGCGGTGCATGCGCAGCGTCGCGGGCATGTCCTCGCGCGGGCGCAGCCCCTTGCCGGAGGCGCGCACGATGAAGGAGGCGATGTAATAGGCTGCAAAAAGCAGGAACACCCACAGCGCGCCCTGCACGAGCGGCAGCGCGATCGCAAACACCGACTTCAGCTGCGCGACGGCCGCGGCATCCGGGTTGTAGAGCGGCTCCTGCGCCTTCAGCGCCTCGATGACCATGTCGACGAGCTTGCTCGCCATCTCGCTGTCATAGCCGACGATGGCGCCGACCGCGATCATGCCGAGCGTCACCATCACGGCGAGGTGGGCGAGGATGTTGGAAAGCGGGTACCAGGCGAGCGCATTGTCGGGGCCGCCGAGCTCGGAAGCCGGGCGCGCGAGGTTCGCGAGGTTGGAAAGCCAGCCCGCCGGGATCAGCGTGATGAGCACGATCAGCGCGGCGAAATGCGAGGAGACGAGCGCGGACGCCGTGACACCGCCGGCAACAACGGCGATGGAGGCGCTGGCATTGCCCCAGCCCAGCCCGGCGATCAGGATGGGAAGGGCGGACGCGGCGTAAAGCACGATGGCGAGCGACGACTGCGCATTCGCGCTCAGCGAAAGCAGAGCGGCGGTCACACCGGCAACGAGGCCGATCGCAATCGAGGTTGGCGTCAAGGTCTTCACGTTCGCTGTCCTGTCTCATCAGACAGTTAGAGGAGGTTCCTGACCGATGGTTTCAGGACTGTCTCCCCAACATGGGATTGGTGGTCTCAAAAGACCGGCGGCTCCGATCCGCGCCCAACGCGGAAGGGAAACGGGGAAGGCGGCGGCCCGTCTTCCCCTTGAGTCAAAGGCTATGGCCTAACGTCGAGTCAGGCCGCAGCGTCAGCGTGCTTACGCTACGACGTAGGGCAGCAGGCCGAGGAAGCGGGCGCGCTTGATCGCCTTGGCGAGTTCGCGCTGCTTCTTCTGGGAAACGGCCGTGATGCGGGACGGGACGATCTTGCCGCGCTCGGAAATGTAGCGCGACAGGAGACGGACGTCCTTGTAGTCGATCTTCGGAGCGTTTGCGCCCGAGAAGGGGCAGGTCTTGCGGCGGCGGTGGAACGGACGGCGTGCCGGAGCGGAAGAAACATCAGCCATATCTATAATCTCCTTCTGCTTCGATTACGCGCGGTCTTCGCGGGCCGGACGGTCGCCACGCGGCGGGCGGTCGCCGAAATCGCGGCGCGGACGGTCGCCGAAGTCGCGGCGCGGGCCGCGGTCGTCGCCTTCGCGGCGCGGACGGTCGTCGCGGTCACGCTTCTGCATCATGGCCGACGGGCCTTCTTCGTGGGCTTCGACGGCGATGGTCATGTAACGAAGGATGTCTTCGTTGATGCGCATCTGGCGCTCGACTTCGTGGATCGCAGCGGCCGGGGCGTCGATGTCCATCAGCGCGTAATGCGCCTTGCGGTTCTTCTTGATGCGGTAGGTCAGGGACTTGAGGCCCCAGTTTTCGACCCGGCCGACCTTGCCGCCGAACGATTCGATAACGCCCTTGTACTGTTCGACGAGAGCGTCGACCTGCTGGGCGGACACATCCTGGCGTGCCAGGAAGACGTGTTCGTAAAGAGCCATGTGGCTTTGCCTTTCTTGCGTTTGCATATCACCCGAAACCGGCGCCAAGCCTCAACGACAGTTCTCAGGGGCCGAGGCCCGAAGCAAGAAAAGCGTTAATCCAGACGGTCGAGAGCGGAGACACGGGAGGCTGGAGCCCTTGGCCCCAAACGGCATGTCACAAAGGATATGCCGGCCCTCCGTTCAGCCACCAGCCGGTTGACCGGGTGTTTTGAACAGCGCGCTTATACGGATTTTTCAGCCAAACGCAAGGCCTGCCGGCAAAAGCCCCTGTTTCGTTCTGCAACGCATCGCGGAACCATCCCCGGGCCGGGGCGTTATCTTGGCGATCTAACAACATGGAGTGAACGACATGCAAGACCCGAACCTTGTCAATCGTCCCCTGGAACACAGCTCCCCGGACGGCCGCGTCGAGCGCCCGGTGCAGGACCGCGATCCCGTCGTCGTGAACAACACGCGGAGTGGTGGATCGGGCGGCTGGGCCGTTGCGGTGATCCTCGCCGTGCTGGTCGCGGTTGGCGCCTTCTACTTCGTCGGCAGCGGCACGCCCGATAATGTCGACCCGAACGCCAACACCTCGTCCATCACGACGCCGGAAACCGCACCGTCCGGTGGCACGGCCACCGACGGCCAGACCGGCGGCGCGACGACGGGCGGCACCCAGCAGCCGCTGAACAGCCAGCCTGCAGAAGGCGGCGGCGCGACGACGACCACGCCGTAACCCTTTCCAAAGCCCGGACAAGGACAAACCCCAAGTCCGCGCCCGGGCCGAGGGAGCGAGAAACCCGCCGGAAACGGCGGGTTTCTTATTATATTGATACGACGGGCATGCCGATGTCAGATCGGTGCGGGATGCAGCCGGTGGACGCGGGCGATGCCGTCGAGGACGTCCTGGGACAAGGTCACGTCCTTGGCCCCGATATCCGTCTTCAGCTGCTCCATGGACGTCGCGCCGATGATGACCGATGCCATGAAGGGGCGCGTCAGGCAGAAGGCGAGCGCCATCTGGGCCGGGTCGAGCCCGTGCTGGCGGGCAAGCTCCACATAGGCGCGCACCGCCGGCTCCTGCAGCGGCTGGTAGCGCCCGCCGAGATCGCCGTTCTTCGTCAGGCGCGAGCCCTCGGGCTTTACGCCGTCGAGATACTTGCCGGTGAGGAGACCGGCGGCGAGCGGCGAATAGGCGAGCAGACCGATGTCCTCGTGATGCGACAGCTCCGCGAGATCGAGATCGTAGGTCCGGTACAGCAGGTTGTATTCGTTCTGGATGGAGGCGACGCGCGGCAGGCCCTTTTGCTCGGCAAGCGCCAGCATGCGCATCGTGCCCCAGGCCGTATCGTTGGAAAGCCCGATCGCGCGGACCTTGCCGTCCTTGACGAGCTCGCCCACGGTTTCGAGGATTTCCGAAAGCTCCTCGGCCACCTGGTTGCGGTCCTGCTGGAAGGGATCGTAGCCCCAGGAATTGCGGAAGTGGTAATGCCCGCGATTGGGCCAGTGCAGCTGGTAGAGATCGACATAATCGGTCTGGAGGCGTGACAAGCTGGCGTCGATGGCCGCCAGGATGCCGGCGCGATCCATCGGCGCGCCGCCGCGAATATGCGGGCGGCCGGGACCCGCGACCTTGGAGGCGAGCACCACCTTGTCGCGGTTGCCGCGGGCCTTCAGCCAGCTGCCGATGAAGCGTTCGGTGTCGCCATAGGTTTCTGCCGAGAGCGGCGTGGTCGGATAGAGTTCGGCGGTATCGATAAAGTTCACGCCCTGGGAGAGAGCGTAGTCGAGCTGGTCATGGGCTTCCTGCTCGCTGTTCTGGGAGCCCCAGGTCATGGTGCCGAGGCAGATTTCCGACACGTCGATGCCGGTCCTGCCGAGCGGATTGTATTTCATGGGAGGGAAAATCCTTTTGTGGGAACCGCGCGAATGTAGGCGGGTGCCGGCGAAGTGCAAGATAGAAGTACAAGATATTAAGCCGCAATTCCCTGTGCAAGGCGCGCCAAACGGCACTCCGGGCAGGGGGCGGGGGCGCGCCACGCCTTGACTTGGCGGGCCGGAATGTGAATGGAAAGACAAACAGAAGACGGGAGACCCCCAATGAGCGTAGCATTCACTTTCCCCGGCCAGGGCAGCCAGGCCGTCGGCATGGGCAAGGAACTCGCAGACACCTTCCCGGAAGCGCGCGCCGTTTTCCAGGAAGTCGATGACGCCCTGGACCAGAAGCTGTCCGCCATCATGTTCGAGGGCCCCGAGGAAACGCTGACGCTGACGGCGAACGCGCAGCCGGCGCTGATGGCCGTCTCGATCGCCGTCATGCGCGTTCTGGAAGCGCGCGGCCTTTCGCTGAAGGACAAGGTCTCCTATGTCGCCGGCCATTCGCTCGGCGAATATTCTGCGCTCTGCGCCGCCGGCACCTTCTCGCTGGCCGATACCGCGCGGCTCCTGCGCATCCGCGGCAATGCCATGCAGTCGGCCGTCCCGGTCGGCGAGGGCGCCATGGCCGCGATCATCGGCTTGGAGCAGGCGGATGTCGAAGCCATCTGCCAGGAAGCGTCGAAGGGTGGCTCGTGCCAGATCGCCAATGACAATGGCGGCGGCCAGCTCGTCATCTCCGGTTCCAAGCCGGCCGTCGAGGTCGCAGCCCGGCTCGCGACGGACAAGGGCGCCAAGCGCGCGCTGATGCTTTCGGTCTCCGCACCATTCCATTCCGCCCTGATGGCGCCCGCCGCCGATGCCATGCGCGAGGCGCTTGCCGCCGTCGCGGCGACGGCCCCGGTCGTGCCGCTCATCGCAAACGTACGCGCTGCCCCCGTCAGTGATCCGCAGGAGATCGTCCGCCTCCTGGTGGAGCAGGTCACCGGCCAGGTCCGCTGGCGCGAGACGGTCGAGTGGTTCGGCGCCAACGGCGTCACGACGCTGTACGAGGCGGGCTCCGGCAAGGTGCTGACCGGTCTCGCCCGCCGCATCGACAAATCCGTCACCGGCATCGCGATCAACACGCCCGCCGATATCGACAATGCGCTGGCGGAACTCGTCTGAAGGGCGAATTGGGAATAGCGAATAGCGAATAGAAGCTGCGCTACCGCTTTTCCCCTATTCGCCATTCGCCATTCGCTATTCGCTCTAGCAAGAGGAACCCAACCCATGTTCGACCTTTCCGGCCGCAAGGCTCTCGTTACCGGCGCGTCCGGCGGCATCGGCGAAGAGATCGCCCGCATCCTGCACGCCCAGGGCGCGATCGTCGGCCTGCACGGCACCCGTGTCGAGAAGCTGGAAGCGCTTGCCAACGATCTTGGCGAACGCGTCCACATCTTCCCGGCCAACCTGTCCGACCGCGCCGAGGTCAAGGCGCTCGGCGAGAAGGCGGAAGCCGATCTCGGCGGCGTCGACATCCTCGTCAACAATGCCGGCATCACCCGCGACGGCCTGTTCGTGCGCATGAGCGACGAGGACTGGGATGCGGTTCTGGAAGTGAACCTCACCTCCGTTTTCCGGCTGACGCGTGAGCTGACCCATCCCATGATGCGCCGCCGCTATGGCCGCATCATCAACATCACGTCGGTCGTCGGCGTCACCGGCAATCCGGGCCAGGCCAACTATTGCGCCTCCAAGGCCGGCATGATCGGCTTCACCAAGTCGCTGGCGCAGGAGATCGCCACGCGCAACGTCACCGTCAACTGCGTGGCGCCGGGCTTCATCGAAAGCGCCATGACCGACAAGCTGAACGACAAGCAGAAGGACGCCATCATGGGCGCCATTCCCATGAAGCGCATGGGCACTGGCGTGGAAGTCGCGTCGGCCGTGGCCTATCTCGCGTCGTCGGAAGCCGCCTACATGACGGGGCAGACGCTGCATGTGAACGGCGGCATGGCCATGATCTGATTGGGCTGCGGGCACCCGGTCAACCGGCTGAAATTGCATGTTGACCGCTGGAGCACCGGCCATTTTCGGACTTTGCGGCAGACTTAAACCGTGTTAATCGGGCCATGACTGTCAGCAGTCGACCGGCAAAAGCCTGAGCGATCAGGCGGTGCGAACGAGTATCGCCGATGCCGTTTGCCGGTTGCAGGGATTGCCGGATGTGTTCTTGAGGCACATCGGGCGTGTTGAGTGTCCGGTGCCGCAAGGCGCCGATCAAAAACAAAGGTCGAGGAATCCGACATGAGCGATATCGCAGAACGCGTAAAGAAAATTGTCATTGATCATCTGGGCGTTGACGCCGAAAAGGTCAGCGAAGGCGCAAGCTTCATCGATGACCTTGGCGCGGACTCCCTCGACACCGTTGAGCTGGTCATGGCGTTCGAAGAAGAATTCGGCGTCGAGATCCCGGACGATGCCGCGGACTCGATCCTGACGGTCGGCGACGCTGTCAAGTTCATCGAGAAGGCCCAGGCCTGATCGAAGCGATTTCCGGCGGGCCGCCTTCGGGTGGTCCGTCCCGGTCTCCGTCCGGGAGACCGCTCCCCCCTCGTATCGAGGCAACAGAAATAAGATTCTATAGGGTGGATCACGGACGATGAGGCGTGTCGTTATCACGGGTACCGGCATGGTATCTCCGCTTGGCTGTGGTACCGAAGTAACCTGGAGCCGGCTTCTCGAAGGCCGCAGCGGTGCCGCAAGGGTCACCGCGTTCGAGGTGGAAGACCTTCCCGCAAAAATCGCCTGTTCCATTCCGCGCGGAGACGGCTCCGACGGCACCTATAATGCCGACCAGTGGATGGAGCCCAAGGAGCAGCGCAAGGTCGATCCCTTCATCGTCTACGCGGTGGCCGCCGCCGACATGGCGCTTGCCGATGCCGGCTGGCATCCGCAGAGCGACGACGACCAGATCGCGACGGGCGTTCTCATCGGTTCGGGCATCGGCGGCCTGGAAGGCATTGTCGAAGGCGGCTACACGCTGCGCGACAAGGGCCCGCGCCGCATTTCGCCTTTCTTCATTCCCGGCCGGCTGATCAACCTGGCCTCCGGCCATGTCTCGATCAAGCACAAGCTGCGCGGCCCCAATCATTCCGTCGTCACGGCCTGCTCGACGGGCGCGCACGCCATCGGCGATGCCAGCCGCCTGATCGCGCTGGGGGACGCCGACGTCATGGTCGCCGGCGGCGCCGAATCGCCGATCTGCCGCATCGCGCTCGCGGGCTTCGCCGCCTGCAAGGCGCTGTCGACCGAGCGCAACGACGATCCCACGGCCGCATCGCGGCCCTATGACCGCGACCGCGACGGCTTCGTCATGGGCGAGGGCGCCGGCATCGTCGTCCTGGAAGAGCTGGAGCACGCCAAGGCGCGCGGCGCCAAGATCTATGCCGAAGTCGTCGGCTACGGTCTGTCCGGCGATGCTTACCACATCACCGCACCGTCGGAAGACGGCGAGGGCGCCTACCGCTGCATGCAGATGGCGCTGAAGCGCGCCGGCATTCCGGCGAGCGAAATCGACTACATCAATTCGCACGGCACCTCGACCATGGCCGACACGATCGAGCTCGGCGCAGTCGAGCGCCTGGTGGGCGATGCCGCGTCGCGCATCTCGATGTCGTCGACCAAGTCGGCCATCGGCCACCTGCTGGGTGCCGCCGGCGCGGTCGAGGCCATCTTCTCGGCGCTGGCGATCCGTGACAATATCGCGCCGCCGACGCTCAACCTCGATAATCCCGCCGTCGAGACCGCGATCGACCTGGTGCCGCACAAGGCCCGCAAGCGCGAGATCAACGTGGCGGTGTCCAACTCGTTCGGCTTCGGCGGAACGAATGCCTCGCTGGTCCTGAAGCGTTACGCCTGACCCTTTACCGCCGGCAAGGCATCCTCATCGGCCTGCCGGCATCTTCTCCCGAAGGGGAGAACCGAAACGCCCCATCCTCTCTTCCTCTCCATTGCATGGAGGGTGGCCCGAAGGGCCGGACGAAGAGAGGCCCGGGGCATCGATAGAAGACGCGGGGCTCATCCCTGCTTTTGCCGCATTGCTCTGCTGGAAGACGTCGAGCAATGCCCGAACATGAGGACAGTCCGTGAGCGACACGAACGAACCTGGTGAAACGCCCTTTGGCCGCACGGAAACATCCGGCCAGCCGCGCATCATCCCCAAGTCCGCCAATGAGGCTCTCCGGCCTGAACAGGTGCCGCAACCGCCGAGCCGCCGCCGTTCGCGCAAGGCCCGCAGCCAGGTCGTCATCTTCCTGAATTTCGTCATGACCCTGGTCGTCTTCGCCACGATCATCGGCGTCGGCGTGTTCTATTACGGCGTCCGCAGCTATGACGAGCCCGGCCCGCTGGTCGCCAACACCAACTTCATCGTGCGCAACGGTGCCGGCACCAACGAAATCGCCGCCAATCTGGAGCGCAACAACATCATCACCGATGGCCGCGTGTTCCGCGTGCTTTCGCGCGTCTATCTCGACGGCGAGACGCTGAAGGCCGGCGAATACGAGATCAAGGCCGGCTCCTCGATGCGTGACATCGTGGAACTGCTGAAGTCCGGCAAATCGATCCTCTACAGCGTCTCCGTGCCCGAGGGGCTGACGGTCAAGCAGGTGTTCCAGCGCCTCGCCGACGATCCGGTGCTGGAGGGCGACCTGCCGCAGGACCTGCCGGTGGAAGGCACGCTGATGCCCGACACCTACAAGTTCTCGCGCGGCACCAAGCGCGCCGATATTCTCCAGCAGATGCTGACGGCGCAGAAGAACCTGGTGGACCAGATCTGGGCGCGCCGCGACGAAGGCCTGCCGGTCACGACCCGCGAGGATTTCGTGACGCTTGCCTCCATCGTGGAGAAGGAGACCGGCCGGGCCGACGAACGCCCGCGCGTCGCCTCCGTCTTCATCAACCGCCTCGAGAAGGGTATGCGCCTCCAGTCCGACCCGACGATCATCTACGGCATCTTCGGCGGCGACGGTAAGCCTTCGGACCGGCCGATCTATCAGTCGGACCTCGAAAAGCAGACGCCCTACAACACCTATATCATCCGCGGCCTGCCGCCGACGCCGATTGCCAATCCCGGCCGTGCGGCGCTGGAGGCGGTGGCAAACCCGTCGCGCACGCCCGACCTCTACTTCGTCGCCGACGGCACGGGCGGACACGTCTTTGCCGAAACGCTGGACGAGCACAATCAGAACGTCCGCCGCTGGCGCAAGCTGGAAGCCGAAAAGGCGGCGGCCGCGGCGAAGGAAGCCGAAGGCGCGACCGCGCAGTAATTGAGGGGCGCGGGGCAGCCACCCCCCTCTGCCCTGCCGGGCATCTCCCCCACAAGGGGGGAGATTGGCAGGAAGCACGGACATTCCTCAATCCGCAACGGCAATATTGGGGCGGAATGCCGCCCCATCCCATCTCCCCCCTTGTGGGGGAGATGGCCGGCAGGCCAGAGGGGGGTATTCCCCTCGCATCCTGCGCACACATCCCACCTTTGATGTGGATCGCTGCACCTTCCGCACGCCGGCCCGTTTCCAAGCCCTTAAAACTGCTTCACTTTGGGAACCGGCTCCGCCGTGACGGCGCGTGCCGGGCCGCCCGTTCCGGCGGGCACCACTGGAGGATGACATGACATTGCAGTCGATGACCGGTTTTGCGCGCGTCGAAGGCACCAGCGGGCGCACGCGCTGGGCCTGGGAGCTGCGCTCGGTCAACGGCAAGGGGCTGGACCTGCGCCTGCGCCTGCCGCCCGGCCTGGAGGCGCTGGAGGCGGATGTCCGTCGCCTGGCCGGCGAAGCCTTTGCACGCGGCAACCTGCAGATCGGGCTGACGACGAGTGTCAGCGAGGCGCAGGTCGAGGCCGTCGTGAACGAGGGTGCGCTTGCCGCCGTGCTCGCCCTGCGCGACCGGCTTGCCGGCACCATCGATCCCGCGCCGCTGAAGCTCGACACGCTTCTGTCTGTGCGCGGCATCGTCGATTTCCGCGAAGCCGAGGAAAGCGAAGCCGAAACCCAGGCGCGCGATGGCGATATCCGCGCGGGATTGGCGGAGGCGATCCGCCGCCTCGCCGACATGCGGCGCAAGGAGGGGACGGCGCTTGCCGACGTGCTGCTCGGCCAGGTCGCCCGCATCGAGGCCCTGACGGCGGCTGTCGAGGCCGATCCGTCGCGCAGCGTCGCGGCCATCGCCGAGCGGCTCGCCACCCAGGTCGCGACGCTCATGCAGGGGGCGACCGCGCTCGATCACGACCGGCTGCATCAGGAGGTGGCGCTGCTGGCCACCAAGGCGGACCTGCGCGAGGAGATCGACCGGCTGAAGTCCCATGTGCGCGCCGCGCGCGAGCTGATCGCCGAAGGCGGACCCATCGGCCGCAAGCTCGATTTTCTCGCACAGGAATTTAACAGGGAATCGAATACCATCTGTTCCAAGTCGAACGCGGCTGCTGTAACGGCTGCGGGTATAGAATTGAAGGTCGTCATCGACCAGTTCAGGGAACAGGTCCAGAATCTGGAGTAGGCCATGGCCGAGCAGACCAAGCAGATCCACATCGAGCGCCGCGGGCTCATGCTCGTCATCTCCTCGCCGTCGGGCGCGGGCAAGTCGACCATCGCCCGCAATCTCCTCGAAGCCGATTCCGGCCTCAGCCTCTCGGTCAGCGTGACGACGCGCCAGCGCCGGGCAAGCGAGATCGCCGGCCGCCACTACCACTTCATCAACCACAAGGAATTCGAGCGCCTGCGCGACAGCGATGCCCTGCTGGAGTGGGCGGAGGTGCACGGCAATTTCTACGGCACGCCGCGCGAACCGGTCGAGGAGGCCATGTCCGCCGGCCGCGACATGCTGTTCGACATCGACTGGCAGGGCGCCCAGCAGCTTCAGGAGAAGATGCCGGCCGACGTCGTCTCGATCTTCATCCTGCCGCCATCCATGACCGAGCTGCAATCACGCCTGCACCGCCGCGCGGAGGATACCGAGGAGGTCATCCAGACCCGCCTTGCCAACTCCCGCGCGGAGATCGAGCACTGGCGCGAATATGACTATGTCATCCTGAACGACGACCTCTCCGTCGCCTTCGATGCCGTGCAGAGCATCGTCAAGGCCGAACGCCTCCGCCGCGACCGCCGCCACGGCCTCTTCGAGTTCGTGACGGGACTGGTGACGGAAAAACCGGTTCTGTAGGGCAGCGGGCTGTAGCATCCCCTCTGGCCTGAGATTGGCAAGAAGCGCGGACACCACCTCATCAGCAAAACCCACGTTTGGAAGGAAACGCCACCCCATCCGATCTCCCCCCCTTGTGGGGGAGATGGCCGGCAGGCCAGAGGGGGGTATCCGAGACCGCGGCCCTCTAATGCCTCACAGCGCGTTCGCCAGCCGCACGAACTCTTCCACGCTCAACGTCTCCGCGCGCCGCTGCGGATCGATCTCGGCCCGCGCCAGCAAGGCCTCCCCACCAAGCGACTTCACGCTCTGGCGCAGCATCTTGCGGCGCTGGCCGAAGGCGGCCTGGGTGACGCGTTCGAGGGACGCGACGTCACAGGGCAGGGGATCGGCGATTGGCTCCAGATGGACCACGGATGATGTCACCTTCGGCGGTGGCGTGAAGGCCTGCGGCGGCACGTCGAAGGCCATATGCGCCCGTGTGCGCCAGCCGCAGAGCACGCCGAGACGCCCGTAGTGATCGTCGTTCTCCTCGGCCACGATGCGCAGGCCCACCTCGCGCTGGAACATCAGCGTCAGGGATTCCCAGAAGGGCGGCCAGGTCTTCGGCAGCAGCCAGTTCACGAGCAATTGCGTGCCGACATTGTAGGGCAGGTTGGCGATGATGCGGACGGGCTCGCCGGGCGCCAGTGCCTCGAAATCGGTCTTCAGCGCGTCGCCTTCGATCACCGTCAGGCGCCCCGGATAGTGCGCCGACACCTCCGCCAGCGCCGGCAGGCAGCGCGCGTCGCGTTCGATGGCGATCACGCGCTTGGCGCCGAGCGCCAGAATGGCGCGCGTCAGGCCGCCGGGACCCGGGCCGACCTCGATCACCGTGTGGTTCTCGATGGGCCCGGCGGTGCGGGCGATCTTTTGCGTCAGGTTGAGGTCGAGGAGAAAATTCTGGCCGAGCGCCTTCTTGGCATCCAGGCCGTGCCGCTGGATGACATCGCGCAGCGGCGGCAATCCGTCGAGGGCGGCCATCAGAGCGTTTCCTTCGATGCGCGCTCATGCGCGGCGAGCGTGTGGGCGAGGCGCAGCGCCGCCAGCAGGCTGTCGGGCTTTGCGACACCCTTTCCGGCAAGCGCGAAGGCCGTGCCGTGGTCCGGCGAGGTGCGGATGAAGGGCAGGCCGAGCGTGGCATTGACGGAATCGTCGAAGCCAAGCGCCTTCGCCGGGATGAGCGCCTGATCGTGATACATGCACAATGCCACGTCATAGGTGGCGCGTGCCGCGTCATGGAACATCGTATCGGCCGGGAGCGGCCCGACGGCATCAATGCCGGCCGCCTGGAGGCGGGCGACAGCCGGCTGCACCACCGCGTCGTCTTCCAGCCCGAGCGCACCGCCTTCGCCGGCATGCGGGTTCAGCCCGGCAATCGCAAGCCGCGGCCGCGCGATGCCGAAACGCTGGCGCAGATCCCGCTCGGTGATAACAGCGGTTTCCACGATCAGCGCCTCGGTGAGCACCCCCGGCACATCCTTCAGCGGAATGTGGATCGTCACCGGCACGCTGCGCAGCTTAGGGCCGGCCAGGAGCATCACGGGAAGCAGGCTGTCCACGCCTGTCGCCTTGGCGGCCAGATCGGCAAGGAACTCCGTATGGCCGGGAAAGCCGAAGCCGGCCTCATAGAGCACGGCCTTGGCGATCGGGTTCGTCACGACGGCCGACGTCCTGCCGGCCATCGTCAGCGCGACGGCCGTCTCGATCGCCCCGGTCACGGCGGCGGCATTGCGGGAATCGGGCGTGCCCGGCACCGCCGCCACGGCGCATTCGACCGACAGGACCGGTAGCGCCGTGTCGAAGAGCGCATTCGCCGTTTCGGGCGCCGCACTGGCAACGGCGATGTCGAGGCCGAGCGCGGCCGCGCGTGCGGCCAACACCTGCGCATCGCCGATGAAAAGGAAGGGTGGCAACGAAAGCGATCTACGGTCGGACCAGAGCGCAAGCGCGATATCCGGTCCAATCCCCGCGGGGTCGCCCATGGTGAGCGCCAGCGGCGGAACAGTCGTCGGTGTCATGATACCCCGCAGCGGGTTAGGAAAGCGAATGCCCCGCCGGGGCGGGGCATCGCAGATCCGGCGCTTTGCTCAGCGATCGGTGATCGTGGCCTTCTTGCGAAGCTCGGCGAGGAGCTTCTTGCTGTTCTCGTCGTTTTCGTTGCCCTTGGCTTTCGCGAGGTCCTCGGCACGGAAGACCATTTCTGCGGCGACGTCGTCATTGACCTCGCGCTTCATGCAGATCGCGAGATATTCGACGCCGCGTTCGGTCACGCGCGTGCCGGTGGTCTGGCCGGTCGCCTTTTCGATCAGCGGCTTCCAGTCCTCGGGCATCTGCGGCGCAAGCACCCGGCCAAGATCGCGGATCGAGACGTCATGCATCGTGGCGGCAAAGGCCTTGGCCTGGTCGCAGCCCGGGAATTTCGAGCGCGAGGCTTCCGCTTCCGACTTGCGCTTGCCGAGGATGGCGTTGCGGCGCTTTTCCGGAACGACGAAGATCACCTGCTTGAGGAAATATTCCGTCGTGACGGGCTTCTTGCCGCCATTCTCCTGCATGCGCTCGACGAGTGATTTGCCCGTACCGGAGCCGGCGAAACGCGCGTTCACCACGCGCGGCCAGCTCATCTGCAGCGCGATGAACTGCTTGAAATGCTCGGAGCCGACGCCGGCCTGGCTCAGGACCTTGCCGAGCTGCTCCGTCGTCATCTTGTTGGAGGAGGCGAAGCGCGCATAGGCGGCATCGACTTCCGACTGGCTGACGGACGCGCGCACGCGCAGGATCTCCTCGCGCTTGAGCGCGTCCTCGATCAGCTGTTCGCGTGCCATGCTGCGAAGGTTGCCCTTGGCACGTTGCAGCTTGAGGAAGTTCACACGCTTTTCCACGTCACCGGTGGTGATCGCCGTGTTGTTGACGACTGCGACAACGGAGCTTGCCGCCTGCACCGTGCCGGCCGGCACGACGACTGCAACCGCCGCGGCCAGCGCCGCTCCCATCATCACGGAGCGTACCAGAGAGTGTCTCATCCCGTTCCCTTTCCCGTAGCCGTTCCGCATGGTTTGAGCGCACAATGCCCCTTAGGCGTGCTGCCATCCGGAAGTTCTTTTCCCGGATGTGCATAGTACATGCGGCTAAACAATGACAAGTGCGGCCTTAATCGCTGTCGGAACCGATCTGGATGTCGCCGATCGTGCGGAACATCAGGCGGGCCATGACCGACCAGTCGTTCGCGGCGGTATTGCTCTTGTCGCGCGTCTGTTCATAGGCGATCGAGAAGAGCGTGTCGCGGTCATCATAGGCGAAGCCGACGCCGTTGCGCGCGACGACCTTGTTGCTGATATCATAGGTGACGGAGCCGAAAACCGACCAATAGTCGCGGAACTTGAACGACGCCGTATTCTGGATCTCACTTGCCGTTTCGTCCGCGCCGTAGAGCGGCTGCGCAGCGATGCGCGTATAGGTTGTCGTCGTGCTGAAGCGGTCGTTCGTGAAGCCGAGTGACACATCGGAGCGGCGCAGCGACAGGTCGTCCTTGTCGAGGCGCGCGCCGGTGGTGAAGGTGATGCCGATCGGCAGATCGACGCCCGCCATGCCGACATAGTCGGAGCTATCCGTTTCAAGGCCGGAATTCGCGCCTGCATTGACCAGATCGGGTGTCGCGAAGGAATTCACGCCGCCGAGATGATAGGACTGGCCGACAATGCTGCGCAGCCGCATGCCGTTGTCGAACGTCCCGGTATAGCGCAGGCCGACATTGGCGCGGCTGCCGCCTTCGATCCGGTCGAAGCCCGAGAATTTGTCGCGCTCGAACAGGTTGGAGGCGTCGAAGACGAAGCTTTGCGCATCTTCGTTCGGCAGGCGGCCGGCAAGATCCTCGTCCGGACGCAGATAGATCTGCGCGATCGGCTCGAAAATGTGGCTCGACGAGTCGGTCGTGACGAGAATCGGGTAGCGGGCTTCCAGCCCCGCCGTCAGCATCGAGCGTGTTGCGCTGCCGGCCGTCTCGAAATCACCACCGTACCCGACCGGCGAACGGACGTCGAGGCGATGGACATCGCCGCGTGCGGCGAGCAGGGGCGTCAGCACCAGCCCGCCGGGCGCGATGAACTGGCGCTTCCATTCCACTTCGCTGGTGAACCGTGTCGAACCGCCTTCCAGACCCCCGAATCGTATTCCACCGGGAACAAGCCTGCTGTCGGTCAGGTCGCGATCGATATTGGTGAAGTTGGTCGTGACGGAAAGCTCGCCGCCGAGAACGGGCTCCGGGACGATATACTGGTGATCGAGAACCTGGGCGATAGCCTGCTTGCGCTCGGCTGTATTGTCGACATCGGCGTCCTGGACGTCGAAGTAGAACGCACGCAAATCGAAGCTGTTGCGGCGGTTCAGGCCCGTCAGATAGGCTTGGTTGACGTAGGTGCTGCTCCTGAAACGCTGGATGCTGTACGTGCGCGAGAAATTGTTGTCGCTCTGCAACATGGCATTCCAGCCGAACGCCCAGCGCGGATTGATCTGGAATCTGCCCGTCGTGCCGACCATGCCGCGCGTCGTCTCGAGCTGGTCGCTCGTCCCGGCGTTGAAGCGATCCGGATCCGACTGGTTGATGCCGGCGGCATGCAGCGTCACCATGCCGTTGTGAAAGCGCTTGCGGAACTCCGCTTCCATCAGGAAGCCCTGGCTGGTCAGGCCCGTCGGCGATAGCGTCGCATCCATGTCCGGAGCGATCGCGATATAATAAGGTGTCGTGACGCCGAAGCCGAGCTTCTGATCGAAGCGGAACTGCGGGAAGAGGAAGCCGGTTTTCCGCTTTACGGTATGATCGGGCACTTCCAGCACGGGAATATAAGCGACCGGCCTGCCGAACATCTCGAAGCGCGCATGCTCGAGACGAATCGTCTTGGTGCGGCCGTTCTGCACGACACGCTCCGCCTTGACCTCCCAAACGCCGCGATAGGTCGGATTGGTCGCGCAGGGCGTACAGGCGGTATAGACGGCGTGGTTGAGGATCATCTCCTCGTCATTGACGCGCTCGCCGCTCGTTGCGGCAAGCTTCGTCAGATCGGTCGTCTCGACGCGGACGGCATTGACGAAGCCGTTCGCGAAATCGTCCGACAGGTCCATTTCGTCGCCATAGAGGCGGTTGCCCGTCGGTTCGATCAGCTCGATATTACCGTAGGCCTTCACCCGGCCGGTCTTCTGGTCATAGACCACCTGGCGGGCGACCAGCTTGTAGCCGGCATAATTGATCTGAACGGCGCCGCGAGCGGTGACGGTCTCGTTGTCCCTGTTATAGACAACCTCGTTTGCCGCCAGAAGCAGCTTGCTGCCCTCAGGGACATTCGGCGCCATCGCATCGACGCGCGCGTTCTGGGAATATGCGGGGACTGCGGATGCGGACATGAGGGCGCACGCGGCCGCACCTGCAAGCAGGGCGGCTTTCGACCACCGATTCGTTTTGCGGGCGCCTGCCGCCACTAGCCGTCCTCCTGATGCAGAAGAATCGTCGCTCCCAAGGACATCGCGACGACCACTGGGAGCCAAGCCGCAACGAACGGAGGAACAACACCGCTGCTTCCGAATGCCTTCACAAGCACGGTGACGACATAAAGCATGAAGCCCGAAAGGATTCCACCCAGAATCACCGCACGCGATTGATTAAACCGGCTAAATTTCAGTGATACACAGGCGGCGATCAGCGTCATCGCAACCAGGAGAAGAGGCAGCGCCAGCATCGTGTGAAGCTGCGTTTCCATCGCGTGCGTCGGAAAGCCGAAGGATTTTGCCGCTTCGATTTTCCGTCCCAGATTGAAAAAGGCAATGGTTTCAGGCTTTTCAAGGCTCTCCTGAACGAATTCCTGTTTCAGGTTGGTACGAAGCTGTACCTCGTCGAGACGCACGGGCAATTCGCCGGCGCGCGTTTCGCGCACATTCTTAAGAAGCCAGTAACCATCTTCCAAAGTCGCCTGGTCTGCGTCCTGGCGAAGCGTGATGCGATTGTCGGTATCGAAGTGGATGACGGACACGTTCATCAGGCGCATTCCGCCGTCCAGAACCGCCTTTGCACCGATGATCGCCTGGTCGTTGCCGTAGATCTGGCGCAGCCACGGAACGGCGGTCTCGGAGCGCGCGGCATTGGTCGCACCCCACGACGCCTCGAACTCCTGCGCCTTCTTGCTGCCCCAGGCGGCGAGCGGGTTGATCGTCAGGATCGCGGCCACGCCGAACAGGAAGGCGCCGAGCAGGAACGGGCGAAGAAACTGCCATGCGGAAATGCCCGCGGCGCGGGTCACCACCAGCTCATAGCGCCGGTTGAGCGAGATCAGCGCGGCCATGCCGGCGAAGAGGGCGACGAAAGGCACCGTCTGCATGAGGATCATCGGGATGCGCAGCGCGGTGACCACGAGGCCCATCCCCAATGTATAGCCGGGCAGGCCGCCGACGCGATTGGACATCTCGCTGAAGTCGATGATGAAGACGAGCGCAAAGATGCCCAGCAGAAACCAGAGGGTAGTGACGATGTACCGGCGGAAGAAATAGAGATCGAGCGTGCGGATCATGGCTGCTTGCCTCCGCCGGGCAGGGCGCGGCTCTTCACGAAGCGCGACCGGAGCTTATCCACGACCTCCGTCAGCCGCTCGCCCGCCGAACTCGGAAGATCGAGGCTCTTGTTGCGTGCGAGATAACGGATCGCGATCGCTGCCGTCAGGAGCGGGATGATATACATGACGGGAATGAAATAGGCGGATTTTTCGGCGCTGTTGGAGGCGTAGAAACTCGCCCAGCGCACGAAGAGCGCCGTCAGGAGCGCCGTCACCATCGGATGCAGCCGTGCTTCGCGGTGCGAGCGCGCGTCGCCGCTCACCACCAGCGCGATCAGGCCGAAGACGGCCGGAAACAGCCATTCAGTGAAACGGCGGTGCAGCTCGGCGCTGAAGGCCAGCGGGTTGTTCTTGTAGTGCGTATCCGCGGGATCGGGATTGAGCAGGTAGGCGAGGTCGCGATCCTTCGGGCGGATGTTCGCCGTGCCCGCGCTCTGCGTCAGGTCGGCGAGGTCGAAGGCGTAGGAATCGAACTTGATGATCGAGACGCTTCCGTCGGGAAGCTTGCGGTGCACTTCACCGTCCTTCATCACCAGCGCCGCGCTGTTCTCGTCCACCGCGCCTTCACGGGCATAATAGATCATCTCGAAGCGCGGATCGCGCGTGTCGGCAACGAAGAGACCGTGCAGCACGCCGCCGTTGCGGCGTTCCGCCACCTGCACATAGAGGCCGTCGGTCACCTTGCGGAACGTGTTTTCCTGCACGACCGAGGAGAGCATGTCCGCATTGGCGGTGGCGATCATCTGGCGCACGGCCATGCGCGAATAGGGCTCGACGAAATTGTCCACGGCGAAGGAGGCGACGCTCGTGGCCATGGCGAGGATCATGACCGGCTTAATGATGGTCATGCGCGAACTACCGGCGGCGTTCAGCACGGTCAGTTCCGAATCGCTGTTCATCACCGTCAGCGTCTGCGCCACGCCGATGACCAGCGCGAAGGGCAGGATGATCGGGATGACCGAGGGAAGGATGAGCGTCGCGAGCCGCAGGAAGGCGAAGATAGACTGACCGCTGTCGGTGACGAGATTGACGCTGGTCAGCGCCTGCGTGACCCAGACGATGCCGATCAGCGGCAGAAGGGTTGCCGCGAACATGAGCGACGCCCGCCGCAGGATATAGCGCTCGATCAGTTTCATCGTTCAGTCCGCGTGGTCCAAAGGCGGCTCCGGTCAGCGCCCCCTGGCGCCCCTCTGCGGAACTGCAATGGGCATATAAGCTTTCTTGAGGCTGACGCCATACCCCAGGAGTCTCCACCCGGATGGAAAATTTATGGCGAACAAGCGTGGTTAACGTTCTCTAAACAACCGAACGCATCTTGCCAAGCGCTGCAAAAGCGACAAGGAGTCGATGTCATCGCGGGCTTTGCCCGCCCCGCCGGCGGGTTCCGGCGTCACATGCGGAGTAAGTCATGGCATCCAGGTTCGACATCGGTTTCGCAAAGACGGCACGCGCTTCGGGCGGCGTCGCAATCCTCCTGCAGGCCGCCGGCCAGCCGGCCGCAGGGCTGGCGGATGTCGACCCGGGCAATGTCGTGGGACGCGCGGCCGACGTGGCGAAATTCACCGGCAAGGCGCTGAAGAGCCTGGACGTTCTCGCCCCCCACGGCGCCCCGGTCGATCGCATCCGCGTGCTCGGCCTCGGCGAGGCGGACCGGCTCGTTGCGCATGACTGGTTGAAGGCCGGCGGTGCCGCCGCCGCCAAGATCGGCCGGGCCGACAAGGTCACCGTCTATCTCGATGCACCCGGCGTCACGGTCAGCGCGCGCAACGCCGCCGATTTCGCGCTGGGCATGCAGCTCGGCGCCTACAGCTTCGATACCTACAAGACGAAGAAGGGCGACGAAGACGACGCAAAGCCCGGCAAGCCGGTGAAGGTGACGCTCGTCACCGCCGCCGCCAGCGCCGCAAAGAAGGCCAGCGAGGTCTCCGACGCCGTCGCCGAGGGCGTGATCCTCGCCCGCGACCTCGTCAACGAGCCGGCCAACGTGCTCGGCCCCGTCGAGTTCGCGGCCCGCGCCAAGGCGCTGGAAAAGCTGGGCGTCGAGGTGGACATCCTCACCGAGCGCGAAATGAAGAAGCTCGGCATGGCAGCCCTTCTCGGTGTCGCGCAGGGCTCCGTTCGCCCGCCGCGCCTTGCGGTCATGCACTGGAAGGGCGGCAAGGAGAAGGATCGTCCGATCGCCTTCATCGGCAAGGGCGTGGTGTTCGATACCGGCGGCATCTCCATCAAGCCGGCCGCCGGCATGGAGGACATGAAGGGCGACATGGGCGGCGCTGCCGCCGTCATCGGCCTCATGCACACGCTTGCCGCGCGCAAGGCGAAGGCCAATGTCATCGGCATCATCGGCCTTGTGGAAAACATGCCCGACGGCAATGCGCAGCGCCCCGGCGACATCGTGAAATCCATGTCGGGCCAGACCATCGAGGTCATCAACACCGATGCCGAAGGCCGGCTCGTGCTGTGCGATGCGCTCTGGTACTGCAACGAGACCTTCAAGCCGCAGTTCATGGTCAACCTTGCCACGCTGACCGGCGCCATCATGGTCGCGCTCGGCAGCCACCACGCGGGCCTGTTCTCGAACGACGATACGCTCGCCACGCGCCTCACCGCGGCGGGTCTCGCCACCAACGAGCGCCTGTGGCGCATGCCGCTCGGGCGCGAATACGACAAGATGATCGACAGCAAGTTCGCCGACATGAAGAACACCGGCGGCCGTTATGCGGGATCGATCACCGCCGCCCAGTTCCTGCAGCGCTTCGTCAAGGATACGCCCTGGGCGCATCTCGACATTGCGGGAACGGCGATGGGCTCTCCGACGGACGAGATCAACCAGTCCTGGGCCTCGGGCTTCGGCGTGCGGCTGCTCGACGAGCTCGTGCGTGCGAATTACGAGGGATGAGGTGAGCGAGGTCCTCTTCTATCACCTGACCGAATCGAAGCTCGAGGATGCGCTGCCGCCGCTCCTCGACAAGAGCCTGGAGCGCGGCTGGCGCGTCGTCGTGCAGGCGGGCGATGCCGAACGGCGCGACGCCATCGATACCCATCTGTGGACGTTCCGCGAGGACAGCTTTCTGCCGCACGGCACCGACGAGCAGGCCTTCGCCGCCGACCAGCCGGTGCTGGTGACGGCAACGCCCGACAATGCGAACGCCGCGAATGTGCGTTTCATCGTCGCCGGCGCGGTTCCGCCGCCGCTCGACGCCTATGAGCGCGTGATCTTCATGTTCGACGGCTACGACCAGGCGGAGGTCGAGACCGCGCGCGAGCACTGGAAGCGCCTGAAAGGCGAGGGGCACCAGCTCACCTACTGGCAGCAGGACACCGACGGGCGCTGGACGAAGAAGGCCTGACGCTCAGCGTCCGGCCGCCGCGCCGTCATAGGCCCTCTGGGCGTTCAGCACCGAATCCATGTGCCGCTCCGCCCAGTGGGCGATGGCGGCGACCGTTTCCTTCAGCGTCGCGCCGAGCGGCGTCAGCGCATATGCGACGGTGACGGGGACGGTCGGATGGACCGTGCGCGAGATGAGCCCGTCGCGCTCCAGCTTCTTCAGGGTCTGCGACAGCGCCTTCTGCGAGATGCCCTTGATGTCGCGCTTGAGATGGTTGAAGCGCATCGGCTCGTGCTTCACCCGGTCGAGAATGAGCAGCGCCCATTTGTCGGCGAGCCGGTCGAGGACCTGCCGCGTCGGGCAGTTTTCCTCATAGATATCATAGATATACGCCATCGTTTCGTGACCTCGTCCGGGCGTCGGTATCCAGGAGGAAACTACCGGAGTTCAAAGTGCCTCCTTACGCCGATCTTCTTTTTTCATTACGTATCATTTCGAAAGCAAGTTTCCAAATGATACTTAGGAGAGAGAAATGGCAGGTAAAATTCTGGTTCTCGGCGCCACCGGCAATGTCGGCACGCCGCTGGTCAAGGCGCTCGTCGCGAAGGGCGAAAGCGTGAAGGCGGCGTCCCGCTCGGGCAAGGCCGTGGCGGGTGCGGAGGGCGTCGCCTTCGACTATGCCGATCCCGCGACGTTCGGCCCGGCTTTCGACGGCGTCGACCGCGCCTATGTCATGCTGCCGGCGGGCTATGTGAACGCCACGGAGCTGCTGCTTCCCGTCATCGCGGCGGCCGCGGCGCGCAAGGTGAAGGTGGTGTTCCAGAGCGCCATCGGCGTCGATGCGGATGACGACATTCCCTATCGCCAGGTGGAGATCGCGCTCGAAAAATCCGGCACGCCCTATGTCATCCTGCGGCCGAACTGGTTTTCCGACAATTTCCACACCTACTGGAAGGCCGGCGTCGACCATGGCACGATCGCCGTGGCGGCGGGCGAGGGCAGGTCGAGCTTTGTCGATGCGCGCGACATCGCCGAAAGCGCGGCGGCGGCCCTGACCTCGACGGCCTTCGACGGCCAGGCCTTCGTTCTGACCGGGCCGGAGGCGCACAGCTATGCCGAGGCGGCGAAGATCCTGTCGGACGTGGTCGGCAGGCCGATCGCCTATCAGGCCGTCGACGACGCAACCTTCGTCGGCATGCTCACGGGCGCCGGCGTGCCCGCCGACTATGCCGATTTCCTTGCCGCCATCCTGTACCCGGTCCGCGAGGGCTGGACGGCACCGGTCACCGATGCGGTGGAGACGCTGACCGGCCACGCGCCGCGTTCGCTTGCCACCTATGCCGCCGACAACGCCGCGGCGCTGAAGGCCTGAAGGACGGCCGGGCGGCAGCTGCGGCTGCCGCCTTCCTCGCGATGCCGGCAGGCCTCCCATCTTGCGGAAACCTGTTCATGGGTATATACCCGAGAAATGACCAAGGATCTCTGCCACTGCATTTTGCTGCGCAAGGCGTCACGCAGGGTCTCGTCCTACTATGACGAGGCGCTGGCCCCGCTTGGCGTGAACATCGCCCAGTTCAGCCTTCTCAGGAACATCAACCGCATGGCGCCGGTGTCGCTCACGGATCTGGCCGCCCGGGTCGAACTCGACCGCTCGACCGTCGGCCGCAATGCCAAGGTGCTGGAGCGCATGGGGCTGGTGGAGATCCGTCCCGGCAAGGATCAGCGCGAGGCGACGCTTCTGGTCAGCGCGCCGGGCAAGGCGATCCTGCTTGAAGGGGCGCCGCTCTGGGATCGCGTGCAGGCCGATATCGAAACCCGCCTGGGCGCGGATGGCGTCGGCCGGCTGCGGGATCTCCTCGCGGCGCTGTGACTTTTTTGCTTTTAAAAGGGTATATACCCGCAATTCCACCGCGACGCCGGTGCTGACGAAAGGGACGTGACGATGGTTTCGGCAAATGTCGCCAGATGGATGGCGGCCAGGAATGTGCACTATGGCTGGGTGGTGGCCGCGACCACCTTCCTCACCATGCTGGCGACGGCCGGCGCCATGGGCTCGGCGGGCGTGATGATCCAGCCGCTGCACCAGGAGTTCGGCTGGGACATCGCCGATATCTCCTCCGCCATGGCCGTTCGGCTCGTGCTCTTCGGCCTGCTCGGCCCCTTCGCAGCCGCCTTCATGAACCATTTCGGCATCCGTCAGGTCGTGGCTGCGGCGCTGTCGCTCATCATGGGCGGCATCGTTCTGTCCTTCTTCATGACCGAGGTCTGGCAATTGCTGCTGCTGTGGGGCGTCGTCATCGGTGTGGGCACCGGCATGACGGCGCTGGTGCTCGGCGCCACCGTCGCCACCCGCTGGTTCTCCAAGCGCCGCGGCCTCGTCGTCGGCCTGATGACGGCGAGCAACGCGACGGGCCAGCTCGTCTTCCTGCCGCTGCTCGCCGCCCTCACGGAAGCCTATGGCTGGCGCACGGCGCTCACGCTCTCCGTCGCCGTCATCGCCACGGCCATGGTGCTCGTCCTCCTCCTGATGCGCGATCACCCGGCCGATGTCGGTCTTCCGGCCTATGGCGAAACGGCGGTCGTCGCGCCGCCCCGGCAGGATCACAAGCTTGGGGCCACGCTGCTCGCACCGCTCGTCACGTTGAAGAGCGTCTCTGGCAATCCGGTTTTCTGGGTGCTGTTCGGCACGTTCTTCGTCTGCGGCCTCTCGACCAACGGCCTGATCCAGACGCACTGGATCTCGATCTGCGGCGATTTCGGCATGGCGGCCGTCACGGCGGCAAGCACGCTCGCGGTTATCGGCGTGTTCGATTTCTTCGGCACCGTCTTCGCCGGCTGGCTGTCGGATCGCTACGACAACCGCGTCCTGCTGTTCTGGTTCTACGGCCTGCGCGGCCTGTCGCTGCTCTATCTGTCCATCTCGGGCTTCAGCTTCGTGGAACTGTCGGTCTTCGCCGTTTTCTACGGCCTCGACTGGGTCGCCACCGTGGCGCCGACGGTCAAGCTGGCGGCCGAGAATTTCGGCCGCGAGAAGGCCGGCCTGGTGTTCGGCTGGGTCTTCGCCGGCCACCAGCTTGGTGCAGCCACCGCCGCCTTCGGCGCCGGCTACCTCAAAAGCGACTTTAACACCTATATGCCGGCGCTGCAGATCGCGGGGCTGATGTGCATCCTCGCCGCGCTGTCGGTGATGCTGCTCAAGCGCCCTCAGCCGCGCCCGCTTGCCGCACAGGCTTGAACAAAAAGGCCCGCCGAAGCGGGCCTTTTCTCAATCGTGAAAAGCGTCGACGAACTTGCGCCGCCCCAGCATGAAGGCATCCGCCACGTGGCGCAGCGGCGCCAGGTCGACATCCGAGCGCCCCGCCTTGATGATCTCCGCAAACCGCTTGTAGAGCATCGGATATTCCTGTTCCGGCTCGTCATGCACGAGCTTGCCGTCGATGGAAAGCTTTGCGCCGCCTTCCGACAGCACCATCTCGCCGGCCTCGGTCTGGGCCACGATGTCCCAGCTCTGCTTGCCCGTCTGGCGCCAGTCGAACGCGGCCTTGAGGTCGAGGCCCTTCGCGTCGGTGAAGGTGATGGCGGCGGCGATCGGCGCGTCACGGTTCTCAGGGAATTCCAGCGTGGCCTCGGTGATGAAGACCGGTCGCGGCAGGATGTGGGTGACGATCGACAGCGCGTTGATGCCGGGATCGAACACGCCCAGGCCGCCCGCCTGCCAGATCCAGTCCTGGTTCGGGTGCCAGTGGCGCACGTCTTCCTTCCAGATCACCTGCATGGAGCGGATCGTCGTGCCGGCGAGGAAACTCTTTGCGGCCTCCACGGCCGGCGCATAGCGCGAATGCCAGCTGGCGAAGAGGGAAAGCCTCTTGGAGGCTGCCAGCGCCTCGAGGTCGGCCACTTCCGAAAGCGTCGCACCCGGCGGCTTTTCCAGGAAGACGTGTTTGTCGGCCGAAAGCGCCTTCTCGGCAGCCTCGTAGCGGTATTGCGGCGGCATGCAGAGCGACACGGCGTCGATCGCGGGCACGGCCGCAAGCATCTCGTCGATCGACTTGAAATTGTCGATGCCGTCGACCACGCCATGCCGGCTTGCGGCGGCGATCAGCGTGTAATCGCCATTCTTGGCGACGGCCGGAAGATGCTGGTCGCGCACGATCTTGCCGACGCCGACGATTGCGAGATTGATCGGTGCCATGTCTCCACCCTCATTTGTATGATGATTGCGCCGCTGTTTTAGCAGAACCCGTTGCCGCGGCAAGGCGTCATCGTGGCGATAACTGCCTATTCCTTATGCACCACGTCTGCGGCCCGCCGCGCGGCATTCGTCTTTTGTCTAATAAGTGTGGTGCCACTCCGGTTTCTGACTTGCAAGCGTCGATGAAATTGGCACTCTGGCCGGGCTGGGCACACAGAAGAAGATGCCACGCGGGGAGGATTATTTCATGAAGACACTGCTGGTTTTCAGCCGGCTGATCGATGCTGTCACGGAAAGTGTCGGCAAGGCGGTCGGCTGGCTCATCCTGATTGCCGTACTCGTCAGCGCCGGCAATGCCGTCGTGCGCAAGGCATTCAACATATCGTCGAACGCCTGGCTCGAGGCGCAATGGTACCTGTTCGGTGGCGCCTTCATGCTGGCCGCCGCCTATACGCTGGCGCAGAACGAACATATCCGCATCGACGTGGTCTACGGCAAGTTCTCCCGCCGGGTGCAGCACTGGATCGACCTGCTCGGCCATTGCCTGTTCCTGATGCCTTTCGTGCTGCTGATGATCTATTACCTCCTGCCCTATGTGCTGATGTCCTATCGCTCGGGCGAGGGCTCCTCCAGTGCTGGTGGCCTCATCGTCTGGCCCGCCAAGGCCATCCTGCTCGCGGGCTTCCTGCTTCTGGCCGCCCAGGGCGTGTCGGAAATCATCAAGAAGATCGCGATCATGCGCGGCGACATGGACGATCCCACGCCCTATGTGCCCACGCACGCGCCGCTCGATACGGCCATTGCCGAGGAGAAGGGCGCATGATCGAGTTCATCGCTGACAACCTCGCACCGATCATGTTCGTGTCGCTGATCGTGTTCCTCCTGCTCGGCTATCCCGTGGCCTTCTCGCTGGCGGCAAACGGTCTGCTCTTCTTCGTCATCGGCGTGGAACTCGCGCCGCTCTCCGATTCGATCAACCTCTCCTGGCCGCTGCTCAACGCGATGCCGGAACGGCTATGGGGGGTGATGTCGAACGACACATTGCTCGCCATCCCCTTCTTCACCTTCATGGGCATCGTGCTCGAACGGTCCGGCATGGCCGAGGACCTGCTCGACACGATCGGCCAGCTCTTCGGGCCGATTCGCGGCGGCCTGGCCTATGCGGTCATCTTCGTCGGCGCGCTGCTTGCGGCCACCACCGGCGTCGTCGCCGCCTCGGTCATCGCCATGGGCCTCATCTCGCTCCCCATCATGCTGCGCTACGGCTATGACCGGTCGATCGCCTCGGGCGTCATTGCCGCTTCGGGCACGCTCGCGCAGATCATCCCGCCGTCGCTCGTGCTGATCGTGCTCGCCGACCAGCTCGGCCGCTCCGTCGGCGACATGTATGCCGGCGCGCTGATTCCCGGCCTGGTCCTGACCGGGCTCTACATGCTCTACATCCTGATCATGACGTTCCTGAAGCGGGATTCCATGCCGGCCCTGCCGCTGGAGGCGCGCTCGCTCGGGCCGGGCGTGACATCGCTGATCGTCGCGCTCGCCGTGGCGGCGGGCATCGCCTATGCCGCGCACGTCTATCTATACCCGACACATGGCGAGAATGCCGATATCCTCGGCGGCACGGTCGGCGTCATCTTCATCTATATCGTGGCGCTGGCCGACAAGGGCCTGAACATCAACATGATGTCGCGGCTCGCCCAGCAGGTCATCATCGTGCTGATCCCGCCGCTGGCGCTGATCTTCCTGGTGCTCGGCACGATCTTCCTCGGCATCGCCACGCCCACGGAAGGCGGCGCGATGGGTGCGGTCGGCGCGCTGATCATGGCGGCGGCAAAGGGCCGGCTCAATATGGATGTCATGCGCTCGGCGCTGGCCGCCACCACGCGCCTCTCGTCCTTCGTGCTGTTCATCCTCATCGGTGCGCGCGTCTTCTCGCTCACCTTCTACGGCGTGAACGGGCACCTGTGGGTCGAACACCTGCTGGTCTCGATGCCGGGCGGCGAGACGGGCTTCCTGATCGCGGTGAACGTTCTGGTCTTCTTCCTGGCGTTCTTCCTCGATTTCTTCGAGCTCGCCTTCATCATCGTGCCGCTGCTCGCACCCGCAGCAGACAGGCTCGGTATCGATCTCATCTGGTTCGGCGTGCTGCTCGGCATCAACATGCAGACGAGCTTCATGCATCCGCCCTTCGGCTTCGCGCTGTTCTACCTGCGCTCGGTCGCCGCCAAGATACCCTATCTCGACAAGGTCACCGGCAAGCGGATGGAACCCGTCACCACCGGCCAGATCTACTGGGGCGCGGTGCCCTTCGTCGGCATCCAGATCCTGATGGTGGCGCTGACCATCATGTTCCCGGGCATGGTCATGCACTACAAGGGCGAGGGCAGCGGCGTCGATCCCGCCACGATCAAGATCGAGGTGCCCGGCTTCGGCGGCAGCGGCGGCGGTCTCGGCCTGCCGGACAATGGCGGCGGCCTCGGATTGCCCGGCGGCCTGCAACTGCCCGCCGGCAACCCGCTGGACGGCGGCGGTGCGCAGCAGCCGGCCGAAGGTGGCCAGCAAGGCACCGAACAGAAACCCGCCACCGACCTCTCAAGCCCGCCGTCGTTCAACTGAACGGCCTTGCCGAATTCGCATTGATGATGCCGATGGACCGCCTGTAACCTCGTTGCAGGCGGTCCTTCTTCCTATCCCGCCGCCGCGAAAGGTATATCGATGCGCTTCGTAAACCCCATCCCGTTCGTTAAGGACATCGCCCGTTCGAAGGCGTTCTACGAATCACGCCTCGGCCTGCAAGTGGTGAAGGATTTCGGCAGCTTCGTGCTTTTCGAGACGGGCTTTGCGATCCATGAGGGCGCGGCGCTGGAACGGACGGTGTGGGGCCGGGCGTCGTCGGAGCAGCCAAAATATGGGCGAAGAAACCTTCTGCTCTATTTCGAGCACGACGACGTCGATGCCGCATTCGAGCGCATCGCACCGCATGTCGAACTGATCCACGCCGTCGAGCGGCAGGCATGGGGACAGCGCGTGTTCCGCTTCTACGATCCCGACGGGCACGCCGTCGAGATTGGCGAACCTCTGGGCGGCGGCTCTAGTTAAATGTCTGCCGAGGTCGGCCAGCAGGGGCCGAACAGAAAGTCGCGACCGACCTGTCAAGCCCGCGGTCGTTCAATTGACGGAGAGGTTCGGCAGGCCGGATGAGGGGCAACGCAAAGGCCGCCACGTCCGACGGTACTCAAACAAACAGAAACCCCGGAGCGTCGCCACTCCGGGGTTTTCCATGCCGTCCGATACCCTCCCTTACAGCTTGTTGGCGCGCTGCTGGAGCATCATGAAGGTGTCGTAGTTGTATTCGGCGATCTGGAGGTTGAGGTAATATTCGCCGCGGAAGGCCTTGATGGAGTCCCAGATCTTCTTGAAGGTCGGGTTTGCGGCTTCCATTTCCGCATAGACCTCGTTGGCGGCGTCGAAGCAGGCCGAGAGGATCTCCTGGCTGAACGGGCTGAGCTTGGCGCCGGCCGCGACGAGGCGCTTGATCGCCGGCGGGTTCAGCCAGTCGTATTTCTGCAGCATGTCGGCGTCGGTCGCCTGGCAGGCGGTGCGCAGCAGCGACTGGTAGTTCTTGGGAAGTCCTTCAAAGGCCGCCTTGTTGAACAGCGCATGCACCGTCGGGCCGCCCTCCCAGAAGCCGGGATAGTAGTAGTAGGGCGCCACCTTCACGAAGCCGAGCTTCTCGTCGTCATAGGGCGTGGTCCATTCGGCGGCGTCGATAGTGCCCTTTTCCAGCGCCGGATAGATGTCGCCGCCGGCGATCTGCTGCGGCACGACGCCGAGCTTTTCCACGACCTTGCCGGCGAAGCCGCCGATGCGCATCTTCAGGCCCTGGAGGTCGGCGACGGTCTTGATCTCCTTGCGGAACCAGCCACCCATCTGCACGCCGGTATTGCCGCCGGGATAACCGACCAGGCCCTGCGTGGCCAGGAACTCGTTGAACAGGTCGATGCCGCCGCCATGGTATTGCCAGGCGTTCATGCCGCGCGCGTTGAGCGCGAAGGGCACGGCCGCACCCAGCGCCCAGACCGGATCCTTGCCCCAGTAGTAATAGGAGACGGTGTGGCAGGCCTCGACCGTGCCGGCAGATGCAGCGTCTGCCGCCTGCAGGCCGGGGACGATTTCGCCGGCCGCGAAGACCTGGATCTGGAAATTGCCGTCCGTCGCTTCGGACACGTATTTCGACAGCACCTCCGCGCCGCCATAGATCGTATCGAGCGATTTCGGGAATGACGAGGCGAGCCGCCAGTTGACCTTCGGGTTGCTTTGCGCGAGGGCCGGCGCAGCGAGCACGGCGGAGGCTGCGCCGCCCACACCTGCGACACCGGCTTTCTTGATGAACGAACGGCGATCCATGGTTTCCTCCCAGTGACGGGCAGGGCTCCTCAACCCCACCCTATGTGACCGGGAAAGCTAACCATGCCGGGATGCGCGTTTCAAGCGAAGATGGGGCAGGACAAATCCCGCCCGCTACGACTTTCGTCTTAGACGACGGACTGCCGAACACCCCGGTTTTGCAGGCGTCAGGCGGAGCCGGCCGGGCGGGTCAGCCGGCCATCGCCTCTTCGTACTCGGCCGACAGCTCCAGCCATTGCTCCTCGGCCTCGTTGAGCCTGTCGGCGGCCATGGCGCGCAGCTTGGCCTTCTCGGCGGCCTTGGCCGGGCTCTTCTCGTAGAGCGCGGGGTCCGCAAGTTCCGCATCAAGCAGTTGAATCTGCTTGTTCAGTTTCGCCGTCAGGGATTCGATTTCGTTGATCTTTTTCTTGAGCGGCGCAAATTGCGCGCGCCGGTCGGCATTGGCCTTGCGCTGGTCGGCCTTGTTGGCGGTGTCGCCGCCCGCCGCCGGCTTGTCCTTGTCGTCCCGCTTGCCGGATTGCACGATGAGGCCGCGATAATCCTCCATGTCGCCTTCGAAGGCCTTTACGGTGCCGTTGTTGACCAGCCACAGCCGGTCGACGGTGGCCTCGATCAGGTGCCGGTCGTGCGAGATGAGGATGACGGCGCCCTCGTAATCGTTCAGCGCCTCGATCAGTGCGCGGCGGCTGTCGATGTCGAGATGGTTGGTCGGCTCGTCGAGAATGAGCAGGTTCGGCGCGTCGAAGGCGGCAAGGCCCATGAGGAGGCGCGCCTTTTCGCCACCCGACAGGTCCTTGGCGGGCGTGGACATCTTCTCCGTCGCAAGCCCCATCTGGGCGACGCGGGCGCGCACCTTGGCTTCCGGCGCCTCCGGCATCAGCCGGCGCACATGCTCGACGGGCGACTGGTCGGGAATGAGATCGTCCAGCTGGTGCTGCGCGAAGAAGCCGATCTTCAGCCCCGGCGCCCGCTTCACCACACCCGATTCTGCCTCCAGCCGGCCCGAGATGAACTTGGCGAAGGTCGACTTGCCGTTGCCGTTCGAGCCCAGCAGCGCGATGCGGTCGTCATTGTCGATGCGCAGGTTGATCTGCCTGAGGATCGGCTTGCCCGGCGCATAGCCCACCGCGCCGCCCTCGATGGCGATGATCGGCGAGGCCGGCTGCTTTTCCGGCTCGGGGAAGGTGATCGGCTGCACATGGGTCTCGATGACGGCGGCCACCGTGCCCATGCGCTCCAGCGCCTTGATGCGGCTTTGCGCCTGCCGCGCCTTCGTCGCCTTCGCGCGGAAGCGATCGATGAAGCTTTGAAGATGCTTGCGCGCGGCGTCGTTCTTGGCCTTCGCCTTCATCTGCAATTCGTCGTTCTCGGCCTTCTGGCGCTCGAACTGGTCGTAGGAGCCGCGGTAGAAGGTCAGCTTCTGCTGGTCGAGATGCACGATGGCGTTGACGGCGGTGTTGAGCAGGTCGCGGTCGTGGCTGATGATGATCACGCTGTGCGGATAGCGCCGCACATAGTCTTCCAGCCACAGCGTGCCTTCGAGGTCGAGATAGTTCGTCGGCTCGTCGAGCAAAAGCAGGTCCGGCTCGGAAAACAGCACGGCCGCCAGCGCCACGCGCATGCGCCAGCCGCCGGAAAAGCTTTTCGCGGGCCGCTGCTGCGCCTCGTGGTCGAAGCCGAGACCGGCAAGAATGCTGGCCGCGCGCGCCTCGGCCGAATGCGCGCCGATATCGGTGAGCCGCGTCTGGATTTCCGCAATGCGGTGCGGATCGCTGGCCGTCTCCGCCTCCTTGAGAAGGGCGGCGCGTTCCCTGTCGGCGGCCAGCACGATCTCGATCAGCGCATCGTCCGTGCCCGGGGCTTCCTGCGCCACCTGGCCGATGCGCGCGTTCTTCGGCAGCGTGATCGTCCCGGCCTCCGGCGAGAGCGCGCCGGTGATGATGCGAAACAGCGTGGACTTGCCGGTGCCGTTGCGCCCGACGAGACCCGCCTTCGTGCCGGAAGGCAGCGAGAGCGACGCGTTGTCGATGAGGAGACGCCCGGCGATGCGGGCGGTGAGGCCGGAAATCGTGATCATGGCGGGTCTATAACCAAATCCCGCGAAAGTGCGAAGCGGTTTTGCGCGCGCGGCGCCGTCTCAGGCGGCGGCGCCGCCGCGATAGGTGCGGCCGGCCCGCTCGGCCACCTCCGCGGAGTAGATGCGCAGCGCCATCCCCGTCTCCGACGCATAGGCCAGCGCCTGGTCGGCCTGTTCGCAGAGCATCACGGGCGTCTTTGCCGAATCGGTCATCGAGAGACCGGCCGTCAGCGTCAGGAAGCCCGCCGGCAGTTCGCGGTCGAGGAAGGGAAACGCCATGTCCGCCACCTTGTCGGCCATCCGCCGGGCGATACCGGCGGCGATCTCGCGCGTCACGTCGCTGAGCAGCAGGCAGAAGAGGTCCGGCCCGGTGCGCGCGACGAGGTCGTTCCTCTTCACCGACTGGCGGAAGAGGGTGGCCAGCCGCTTCACCGTCTTCTCGTCCGCCCCGGCGGCGTGGCTGTCGGCAAATTCCCGCAGCCGCTCGACGCGGAACACCAGCAACGCGCACGTGCCCGCCGCCGCCTTGTCCTCGAAGATGCCCTTGAGATGGCCGAGCAATGCGGCCTGGTTGGCAAGCCCCGTCACCGGGTCGTGGGTCAGCGCCTCGCGGCTTGTGACGAGGCCTAAGCGCAGGCTGTCGAGGTGGGATTGCAGGTCGCCGATGCGCGAGGACGCCATCCGGTCGGTGCCGAGAATATCCTGCATGAGGGAAAGAAGCCGCGTCGCATCGCTGGCGAAATCCGAAATGCCAAGCACCGGGTCACGCTTCATGCGGGCGGCGATTTCCTCCAGTTCCTGTACGGCGACGGCGCGCTGACGCTGGCTCTCCTCGGCTGTTTTGGCGATCTCGCAGAGCACGCGCACGGCGTCCTCGGCCGCCTTGCCGGCCGCCAGCGCATTGTGGCTGGGCAACGCATGCCGTAGCGCGATGGCGTCGAGCGAAAGCTGGTCGGGCGTCCTGCCCAGCGCCGCGATCTCCCGCGCCACGCCGGCATTGCCGTTCAGCGCTTCGAACAACAGCTCGTAATTGCGCGGAAGCGCTGCGATGCCGAGGGTCGCCATCAGCTGCGCGATGCGCGCCGCGATCGGCGGAACGGCCTGTTGTGTGTCCTTGGAAGCGGTGGACGCCTTGCTGTTCATGAAACGCCGTCGGGTTCGGCGCGGGCAGGTTTGCCCACGCGCAGGAATTGTCGGCGTAACTATCGGATTGTGCGGTTAATTTTACGTTCGCTCACGAACGATAGGCCGTCTCCTGACGATTGCCGGGTCCAGCGGGTGTATCGCGGTGAAACACCCCGCCGTAGACGCCGGCCGTTCCGTCAGGCGGTGCGCCGCGCGATGGGCAGGGCCCGCATCACCTGGCCAATCACCGTCAGGCGTGGCTTCTTGGCGGCCCGCGCGGCGCGCTTCTGCTGCAGGTCGCGCAGTGCGGCGGCATAGCCCTCCGCCCGCGCATCCTTCAACGCCACCTCGAAGGTCTTTTCAATGACCGGGTAGCACTCTTCCGGCAGGTAGGCGTTCGGGGCGTCGGTGCCGTAGACACGCGCCATCTTGCAAAGCGTACTGCCGAGCAGGGCGGCCCACTCTTCGTTCGTTCTTGCCATAAGCTTTCCTCTCATCGGGCGAGGCACGCGCCATGAGCGTGGCCCCAACGGAAGCGACTATGCTGCCACCGATCGCCGCATGGCTGTCACCTGGGTGACACGCATGCGGCAGCCCCCGAAATCGGTGTCGAGCGCTTCCATATTCCTCAACTGTATCACTACTATTGCAGGAGTCGACCCGTCTCCGCACCTCAGATGTGCAGAAAAGCCTGTCCCTCGCTGCGGACGAAATAGGTGAGGTCGAGCGGCACGCTCGGTCCGCCCAGCGCCGTCAGCATGGCATGGCACTGTCCGCGATGGTGGGTCTGGTGGTTGAAGACATGGGTAAGCGCAAGGCCGAGCGGGTGGGTTATCTCGCCCGGATTGCTGAGCGGACTGTAGGTCACGTCGGCCGCGATCTGCGCTTCGCTGAGCGAATCGATGAAGGCGCCGAGCCGCTCGTCCTCCCTCTGCCGTGCCGCATGAAGCCCTTCGAAATCCTCGTACAGGATGGCGGCGAGGCTGGTCGGTGCGTCGCCTTGGCCCGTGAAGCGTTTCAGCCAGATCCGGTCGGCGGCGAGCAGGTGGTTGAGCGTTCCGTGCAGCGAGCGGAAGAACGCGCCGAGGTCGCGGCGAAAATCGGCGTCGTCGAGCTTGGCGACCTCGTCATAGAGTCTGGCATTCGCCCAGCTGTTATAGGCGCAAAGCATCCGGTAGTGATCGTGCATCTGGTTCTCCTTGGATCGGCCAGTATAAGGCGCCGTGCATTTCGCGGATGAATGCGACGCATGAAATTATCTGATTTGAAGCTGCGCCCGCCGTGCGTTTCAATGCGCTGAACGGAGGCTTCCCATGACCCGATTGCTCTATGCGCTTGCCGGTACCGACAAGACCCGCCAGTTTTCGCCCCATGTGTGGAAGACGGTGATGTCGCTTGCCCACAAGGGGCTGGATTACCGGACGGTTCCCGTTGGCTTCACCGAGATACCCGCAATCGAGGACGGCGCGACCGCGACGGTGCCGCTGCTGCGCGATGGCGACAGGCTGGTGCGCGACAGTTTCGATATCGCCCTTTATCTCGACGAGGCCTACCCGGATCGTCCCACGCTGTTCGGCGGCGAGGGCGGCAAGGCCATGGCGCGGTTCATCGAGGCATGGTCGCAGTCGACCCTGCACATGGCCGTCACCCGCATCGCCATCCTCGATATTCACGACCTGCTCGGCCCCGTCGACCGCGATTATTTCCGCCGCAGCCGCGAAGGGCGCCTCGGCGCGTCGCTGGAGGATATCGCCGCGGCCGGAAAGCAGGAGATCGAGGGCTTCGCGAAGAAGCTCCAGCCATTGCGCAATATGCTGAACGTGCAGCCGTTCATCGGCGGCGATGGCCCGCTTTTCGCCGACTACATCGTCTTCGGCGCGCTGCAATGGCTGCGCACCACGGCGGGCACGAAGGTGCTGGAGGCGGACGATCCGGTCGCCCTGTGGTTCGAGCGCTGCCTTGATCTGCACGGCGGCGCGGGGCGGCGCGTGACGGCGGCATGAAACTTTCATCCTGAAGGCGCCAAACATCGCCACCCCCTTGTTTTGCCGGGCATTGGCAGCTATTGAACCGCCACTTTCACCGGAAAACCAAGGGAAACCTAAAAATGGCGATTGAACGCACCTTTTCGATGATCAAGCCGGACGCGACGAAGCGCAACCTCACCGGCGCCATCACCAAGATGCTCGAAGACGCGGGCCTGCGCGTCGTGGCGTCCAAGCGCGTCTGGATGAGCAAGCGCGAAGCCGAAGGCTTTTACGCCGTGCACAAGGAGCGTCCCTTCTTCGGCGAGCTCGTCGAAGGCATGACCTCGGGCCCGACGGTCGTCCAGGTCCTGGAAGGCGAGAACGCCATCCTGAAGAACCGCGAAATCATGGGCGCCACCAACCCGGCCAACGCCGACGAAGGCACCATCCGCAAGACCCACGCTCTCTCCATCGGCGAGAACTCGGTCCACGGCTCCGACGCCCCGGAAACCGCCGCCCAGGAAATCAAGTACTGGTTCTCCGACACCGAAATCGTCGGCTGAATCATTTCCTCCGGCCCCGCCCGGAAGGTATTGAAGTGATTACGAAACCGGGATCGAAAGGTCCCGGTTTTCGTTTGTGGTGGTGTGTTTGCGCATGCGTTTTCCGGAACGCGCGCGATCAACGAAAATGGGCGCGAACCTTGGCGATCTTCGGCAATGTCGTCAGCAGGGTGGAATAATGGCCGGCAAAGCTCGCCATATTATCGGTAAGAGAAGACGCCTTGCAGAACGGCGCCCATGCGGTGCCTTCAAGCGCCTGGCGATAGAACGCCTTCATCCGCCGGTGCGTCCATGGCATCACGGCCTGCCACGGCTTCTTTCGTCCTGTAAAATGCACGATGGCCGGCTGTTTGATGAAGGGCAGGATACCGGTCTGCGCGTTGTAGCGTGCGTCGAGCCGATGCCAGTTCCCATCATAGGCGATGTTCAGCACATCCTGATCGTGCGACGGAAACCGCTCCGGTTCCCGTTCGAACGTCTCGCGTGCCTTTCGGATCAGGCCGTCCTCGAGACTTCTTTTCCAGTCGAACAACAGAACCCCGGCATTGAAATATCGCCCGCCGCGCTTCAGGCCGATCCTTTGTTGCCGGCGCTCGATCTTCTCGGGAAATGCCATGACGTAATCGTCGACCGCACCGAGCGCCTTGCCGCCGAGGTCGGCCTGGAAAAGCTCATCCAGTGATGCCACGGCGACGGCATCGGCGTCGATGTAGAGAAGTCGGTCGATAGCATCAGGGACGATGAGATCCATGTAAAGCCGCGCGAGCGTTGCGCGCGACCACCGACCGAAGGCGGGGCCATCCGCCCTCGGCGTCGGGTCGGGCAGCACGTCGATGGTGATCGAATGCCGTTCTGCGAAGGCGGCGATCTCTTCGAGCTGCTTTTCCTCCGCACCCAGCACCAGCAGTAGAAGTTTCGCGTTGACGGCCTTCAGGTTGGTGTGGATCGACAGCAAAGCGCAGCAGGCGGCTGGCAGCATATTGGCGTCGGCGCAGGCAATCGCACCATAGTTCAGAGCGGGGGTTGGTGACATGAAGACGGCACTCCGACCGGTAAGGGCGTGAAACTTTTGGCCGGTCGCGCGGGCACGCCGCCGGGAGCGTCAATATACGATGCCGCCCCGGTTCGGAAGGGACCGCGTTTGAAACCCGCCGATTGAAGTGCGGATTGCGTTATTCTTGCCGGGATTGCGGCATGGCCGCATCCGCATCCGCATTCTCTTTCGGCCTATCCGGCACACGTCGCCGTCTCGAAATGCGCGGGTGCCTTGCCGTCCTTGAAGACCGCGGGGTTCTTCTCGTAGGCGGGGCCGATGACGAGGGGTTTGGCGGGCAGGATGTCCTGGTCGAGGCTGGAGGTCACCTCCGTTTCCAGCGATTGCAGTTGCTCTCCGTCCGGCCCCAGTACGCGGATCGATACCTTGTAGGGGTGGTTCTTCTTCACGCAGGTCACGTCGGGGCTTTCCAGCACCACGCGCGGCAGGCTGGCGAAGAGTTTGCGCTCCAGCTCGAGCGGCGTGCCGCCGGCCGGGTTCTCGAACGCGGCCCGGACGACCGATCCTTCGGGCAGGGGCTGCGTCTTTTCCAGCGTCACGAGATAGGTCGCATAGGCCAGCCGATAGTTGAAGACGAACATCTTGCCCGTCAGCTTCAGCGGGTCGGGGCCGGCTTCGCGCTGGCAGGCGGAGAGAAGCAGGGCGAGGGGAAGTAGCAATATCAAAGCGCGTTTCATGGTCCGGGGTCTCCGCGCCGGCGGCGATAGTGGCGGTTTGCCTTCACCCGATTGCCGCACACCGCCATGTCGCACCAGGCGCGCGAGCGGTTGCGGCTCCGGTCGATGAACAGCCAGCGGCAGTTGGGGCAGATCTTCAGCCTGTCCGGTTGCGGCTGCGCCAGCAGCATCAGCGCCGAGCGCGCCGTGGCGGTATCCAGCGCCTGCGCCCGCGTGCCGGACCGGCGTAGCGTCGCGGCGATCGCCTCCAGCAGGCGTGCGAGCAGGTCCGGCGTTGCCGTGCCCTCGATTTCGGCGCGGAAATGCGCGTCGATCGCCTCGCGCAGAGCGACAAGCCCGCTGCGTGCGTCGTCGTGCACCGGCGTCAGCGCGCCGAACAGATCGCGCTCCGCCCCATAGGTGCTCGCCCCCGCACAGAAGGCGTCCATGGCGGCGGGATCGGCGAACCGGTCGATCCGCCGCGCCGGGTCGTCACGCAGTACCACGGAGTTGGCGACATCCAGCGCCAGCGCGCCACCGGAAAAACGATGCGGGGTCCAGGAAAAGGTCATGCGATATTCTAACTGGTAAAAGCAATTTTGCCAGTTATAATTTTGGCGGATCGGGAAAGCGCCATGGCCTATTTTCTTCAGCAGATCGCCAATGCCGTGCCTGTGGCCGCGCTCTATGCGGTGCTCGCCTTCGGCTATTCCATCGCCTTTGCCGTGACCCGGCGCGCCGACATCGCCTATGGCGCGCTCTTTGCCTTTGCCGCCCAGCTGTTCGTGCTGTTTTCCGGCTACGGCTGGAGCCAGCTCTGGCTCGTCCTGCCCGCCGCGCTCGGCTTCGGCGCGCTCGGCGCGCTGGTCTACAGCCTCGGCGCCGCCGTTCTGGTGGGGCGCCATGTGATGCGCCCGCTCGCCTTCTCCTCCGACAATACGGTCGTGGTCGCCGCGCTCGGCGTGGTGCTTGTCCTCATGGAAACGGCGCGGCTGGCGTCGGATGCGCGCAGCCTGTGGCTGCCGCCGCTCCTCGCCACGCCCGTCGTCTTCTGGAACGATGCGGCATTCCCGGTGGCGCTCACCGTGCTGCAACTCGCCAACACGCTCGCCATGCTGGCCATGATCGCGCTCGGCGCGGCCTTCCTTGCCCGCTCCCGCTGGGGCCGCCGCTGGCGCGCAGTCTCGCAGGACAGGCGGGCGGCGGAACTCTGCGGCATCGATTCGGCCAGCGTCTACCTGTCGGCCTATGCGCTGGCCGCGCTGTTCGCCAGCCTCACGGGCATGCTGGCCGTCTCCTACTACGGCAACATGGATTTTGGCGCGGGGCTGGTCTTCGGCGTGAAGGTGCTGTTCATCGCCGCACTCGGCGGGGCGGGAAACCCCTTGCGGTCGGCCCTGGGCGGGGCGACCATCGGACTGACCGAGACCCTGTGGAGCGCCTATGGCCCCTTCCTCTGGCGCGACGTGGTCGTCATCGCCGCGCTGGTGCTGCTCCTGGTCATCTTCCGCCGCGAGCGGCCGACACTTTAGTGGCCAGACCGAAACGAGGTTTCGGGCTGGCCGAAGTAGCTGGATGTTTATGCGGGTTGAATAAGCATCCAGGTAACAGCCCTGTTGTTATAGGGCGGCATGATATTGCTTTTGGCTATTGGGGCGGTTGTGGTGGGATTTCCGACAACTTTCCAAACACCACTTTCTGGGCACTTCTGGCCCGTCGTAGCGGTCGTTCCTACTGGCATCGCTGCGTTCTCCTTTCTCTCGCCGGCTTGACTTTTTGGTCGCAAGAGAACAGCATGCCGAAGCTTAGGAAGCACTCGGACACAAGGGGCGGCGAGTCCGCCTTGGCTGTTCTGCAGGGTGAATCAAGCTGCAACTTGGTTCACCCTGTTCCTAATATTCGTTTCTCATCTTTTATCGTCAATCGGAACGCTTTTCCAATTAGCTTTGGATAAGTCTCTCCACATATTGACGAATCACTATTGTTAAACGATTTTTAACGAAGCTCATCTATATGTAGTGCTTGTTTTCGCATTTAGTCATACATGTAGAAATTTATCAAGAGGGTGAGTCTTGCAGCTTTTTCGTGTTTTTTCCTGTTGATAAGGTTTTATCCACAGGTTGTTAACAGCTGATTCACAGACTTAGGCCGCCGTTACGACCACTTCTCCAGCGCCGTGTTGTCGCTGTCCTTCGCCGCCACCCAGCCGCCTTCGGACCCGTCGGCGAAGTGCTCCTTCTTCCAGAAGGGCGCGGCGGTCTTGAGATAGTCCATCACGAAGGATGCGCCGTCGAAGGCGGCGTGCCGGTGCGGTGCCGCGGCAATCACCAACACGATGTTCTCGCCCGGCGCGATCCGACCGATCCGGTGGACGGCGGCGATGCCCAGAAGCGAGAATCGCGTGACGGCCGTGCGGCAGATGCGCTCGATCTCGGCCTCGGCCATGCCGGGATAGTGTTCCAGTTCCAGCGCCGAGAGACGGCCGCCTTCGTCGCGGCAAAGCCCAGTGAAGCTGACGATGGCGCCTGCCGAGGCGCGTCCGGCCACCAGCCGCGCCGTTTCGTCCGCCGCATCGAAGTCGTCGCGCTGCACGCGAACGATGACAGGGGCAGGGGCCGCGCCGGCCACCGTTCAGCCCCCCGTCATCGGCGGAAACAGCGCGATCTCGCGCGCGCCGGCGATGGGCTCGTCGTGCTCGACATGCTCCTGGTTGATGGCGATGCGGATGACGCTTTCATGCTCCAGCGCATGGGCATAGCCGTCGCCGAGCGTCTTGAGATAGCTAAGGAGTGCCGCCCCCGTCGTCACGTCGGCGGGAAGGTCGATGTCTTCCTCGCCCTTGCCGATCCGCTCGCGCACCCAGGCGAAATAGACGAGCCGCGTCATCTCACTCGTCCACGATGTGCTTCAGGCCGACGCGGAAATAGTCGTAGCCCGTATACATGGTGATCAGCGCCGCGATCCACAGCAGCGTGATGCCGATCTCCGTCGTGAAGGGCAGCACCTGTTCGCCGGCCGGGCCGGCCAGGAGAAAGGCGATGGCGAACATCTGGATGGCGGTCTTCCACTTGGCGATGCGCGTCACCGGCACGCTGACCTTGAGGTCGGCGAGATATTCGCGCAGGCCCGAAACGAGGATCTCGCGGCACAGGATGATGATCGCCGCCCAGATCGTCCAGCCAGCAATGGTGCCGTCGGCGGCCATCAGCAGCAGCACCGAGGCGACCAGCAGCTTGTCGGCGATCGGGTCGAGCATGCGGCCGATATTGGAGGTCTGGTTCCAGATACGCGCGAGATAGCCGTCCAGATAGTCCGTGATCGACGCCACCGCGAAGAGGACGAGCGCCGTCCACCGCGCGAAATCCGACGATTCGAGCCGCCCTTCGATGAAGAAGCACAGAACGATCAGCGGCACCGCGACGATGCGGGCGTAGGTGAGCAGGTTGGGTATGCTGTATGCGCGGGAAGCCATGGATTCTCAGTCTCTCGATTTCTGCTAGATGAGGTCTTTGTGAGAGTGCCGTCAACCTTTGTTTCCGGCAATTCTTGGCGAATTTACGGAGCGGGGCACAATGACGCGGCTGTTTCCAAAATGCCACGCCTCTAGATTCATGATATCGGTGATTGATGGCCGTGGCGAAGCGTGAGGATAAGCCTGTCTTTACTTGAAAGAACAGCCGCAGTGCCCGGTGCTAATTACGCATAAAATAGCTTGAGTAAGAGCCTCACCGTCAACTCGACTGACGGGTAAAATAGTAGCGCGAAGCCAATCGAATAAAACGCCATGGAAAGCAGCCGCGCAACTGGCCAAGTGTGGTTTTTACGCTCAAATTCAAGCTGCCAAATGTCTTTCTCTAGCTCCGGCACATGAAACTTGAACTGTGCTACGGCATGTTTGCTCGCTGCATTTCTCATGTATAAAGTTTCTAGCATAGGTGTGTAGTTCATGTATCCAGCACCATTCATAAGTTCCCCGAAGGCGTCATCGGCATCCATTTTTCCGTGTGCTTGCTCCATTAATTTATAGAGATCTTGTTGTAGCGAGAGCGGAAACTGCAAGTTATCCGTTAGCGCAAACCCTACGGAATGAGACGCGGAACCAAATTCGTCGATTGTTTGAAAGATTGATCGCTCCAACGCCGCGGGTGTTGATGCTGGAAGGACAAATTGGAGATATTCGACTGCAGTTCGGTGGCGTGCAACATCTCGAGGGGTAAATAAAGTGTAGATAAATGATGCAATCCCGAGGGCAGTTAGGCCGAAATACAATAGGTTAATTCGCGCCATCGTTACCGCCTGCGTCGAGGCGGGATCAACGCCGGAAAGCTGACGAAGGTGAGCAAATGATACGTTTAAGAGCGATAAAACGTAGTCGTTATACAGAATTAAATAGCCTAGAAATGGGACCGTAATTGTCAATTTTATCATCGGCGACTCGCCGATTGCGGCCAAAGATGACCAAGTTGCCGCGTTCGCCAGTTTGATGGCTATCGATTTACACCAGCCCACTCGTCCTCCTCCCGACCGCTATCCCGCCGAATCGTCGTGGAAATGGTTGTAGACGATGCGCGCCACGCTTTCCGAAATGCCGGCGACGGCCATCAGGTCGGACATCGCCGCGCGGGAAACGGCTTTCGCCGTGCCGAAATGTTGCAAGAGCGCGCGCTTGCGCGTCGGGCCGATGCCGCCGATCTCGTCGAGCGGGTTCTTGACCATTTCCTTCTTGCGGCGCGCCCGGTGCGAGCCGATGGCGAAGCGGTGCGCCTCGTCGCGCATGCGCTGCACGAAGTAGAGCACCGGATCTCGCGGCGGCAGGGAGAAATCGGGAATGCCGCGCATGAAGAAGCGCTCGCGCCCGGCCTCGCGGTCGGCGCCCTTGGCGACGCCGATGGCGATCACCTGGTCGGTGATCCCCAGTTCTTCCAGGATCGCCCGCACCGCCGTCATCTGGCCCTGGCCGCCGTCGATGAGGATGACGTCGGGCCAGGCGGGAAAGGGCAGGTCGGCGGCATCCGCGCCCGTGTCGGCGGCGGTGCGGTCCGGCAGGCCCTCTTCCTTGATCAGGCGCGAGAAGCGGCGGGTCATCACTTCCTTCATCATGCCGAAGTCGTCGCCGGGCGTGATCTCCGTCGATTTGATGTTGAACTTGCGGTACTGCCCCTTCACGAAGCCTTCCGGCCCGGCCACCACCATGCCGCCCACGGCATTGGTGCCCATGATGTGCGAGTTGTCGTAGATCTCGATGCGGCGCGGCACATAAGGCAGCTTGAAGGTCGCGGCAAAGCCTTCGAGCAGCCGGCCCTGCGAGGCAGTCTCGGCCAGCTTGCGGCCATGCGCCTCGCGGGCATTGGCCATCACATGGTCGACGAGGTCCTTCTTCTCGCCGCGCTGCGGCACGGAGATCGTCACCTTGTAGCTCGATCGCTCGGAAAGCGCCTGCGACAGGAGCTCCATTTCCTCCACCGGCTCCGACAGCAGGATCTGCCGCGGACAGGGCTTGTCGTCGTAGAACTGCGCAAGGAAGGCGTTGAGCACTTCCGCACCGGAAAGCTGCGGATCGGCCTTGGGGAAATAGGCGCGGTTGCCCCAGTTCTGTCCCGTGCGGAAGAAGAAGACCTGGATGCAGGAAATCCCGCCCTCGTGATGGATGGCGAAGATATCGGCTTCCTCCACGCCGGCCGGGTTGATGCCCTGGTGGCTCTGGACGTGGGACAGCGCCGCCAGTCGGTCGCGGAACACGGCGGCGCGCTCGAAATCGAGATCTTCGGCGGCGGCGTTCATGGCGTCCGCCATATGCGCCTTCACCTTCTGGCTCTTGCCCGAAAGGAAGTCCTTCGCCTCCTGCACCAGTTCGGCATAGTCGGCATCGCGGATTTCGTGCGTGCAGGGGCCCGAACAGCGCTTGATTTGATAAAGCAGGCAGGGCCGCGTGCGGGTTTCGAAGACGCTGTCGGTGCAGGTGCGCAGCAGGAAGGCGCGTTGCAGGGAATTGATCGTGCGGCCCACCGCACCCGCCGAGGCGAAGGGACCGAAATAGTCGCCCTTTCGCGAGCGCGCGCCGCGATGCTTGAAGATCGCCGGCGCCCGGCTGTCGCCGGTCAGGAGGATATAGGGAAACGACTTGTCGTCGCGCAGCAGCACGTTGAAGCGGGGGCGCAGCCGCTTGATGAGGTTGGCCTCGAGCAGCAGCGCCTCGGTCTCCGTGCGCGTCGTCACGAATTCCATATTGGCCGTCTGACGCACCATCTGCGCGAGACGATTCGAATGCACGCGGCCCTGCGCATAGTTGCTCACGCGCTTCTTCAGGCTGCGCGCCTTGCCGACATAGAGCACGTCGCCGGCTGCGTTGAACATGCGGTAGACCCCGGGGCTGTTGGGCAGGCGCTTGACGAAATGCTGGATCAGGTCGGCGCCGGTCAGGCCTTCCGGCACGTCGCCGCCTTCGTTCCAGTCCATGCCGCCGGTCGCGACGGCGGGTGCGTCTGCGGCCGGCGATGCGCCTTCCAGCAGCTCGTCGTCCTCGTCCGTCTCGTTTTCGTCATAGAGGATGCCGCCATCCTCCACCTTCCGGCCGTTCATTCCGCATTCTCCGCGACGTCGGGGGTTTCCCAGGCGAGATGCTGCCCGCCGTCGAGCGCTATCATTTGCCCGGTAATGGACGGCGTGTCGAACAAAAAGCGAACTGTGCGGCCGAATTCCGTGAGATCGGGCCCGCGGCGCAGGATCAGCCCGTCGATCTGGGCCCGGAACGCCGCGTCGTCCTGGCGCTCGTTGGGCAGGGAAGGGCCGGGGCCGATGGCGTTGACCCGCACATCGGGCGCAAAGCTCTGCGCCATAGTGCGCGTCGCCATCCACAGGGCCGATTTGGAGAGCGTGTAGGAATAGTAGCGCGGCGTCGGGTTCCAGACGCGCTGGTCGATGATGTTGACGATGGAGCCGGCCACGCCCTCCGGCAATTGCCGCACGAAGTCGCGCGCCAGGATGGAGGGCGCCTTCACATGCACGGCGAAATGCCGCTCCCACAGGGCGTCGTCGAAATCCGCCACCGTGTCGGGCTTGAAGAGGGAGGCGTTGTTGACGAGGAGGTCGAGCGGACCGACGGCCGCGCGGGCCGCTGCGATCAGGCCGGCCGTCGCCGCACCGTCCGCGAGGTCGCACTGCACCGCGAACGCCGTCTGGCCCCGTGCCCTGATTGTGGCCGCGAGCGCCTCGGCGTCATCGAGCGATGTGTTGGCGTGAATGGCGACCGCAAAGCCGTTGGCGGCGAGATCGTCGACGATGGCTTTGCCGATGCGCTTGGCCCCGCCCGTCACCAGGGCCGTCTTCAGGGGTTTTTTCAAGAAATGTCCGTCCTGCCGATTCATTTGATTAACCGGCCAAAGATATAGACATCCGGGCGCAGGCTTAAACTCCCCCGGACAATTGGTTGCGGAAAAATTAACCGCAAAAGCGACTTCGAAGTAATTTGAAGTATATTTTCACTGTTTTCTTCACAACTGAAATTATGGTTAATGAATTACCTGGTGCGGAAAAGTCACATCCAGATTTCGCCCCGCGTGTGCCACAATGATTTCACATTTTGGCTCTTTCATTTCCTCAATCTTTATTCAATTTCACCTCAACCGGGCGGGACTGAATTGGATGACGGCGCCCGACAGCCTCCCCAAGAGGGCGTCGTTTAGTAAAAGGAGAATAACATGCGTACACTTATCGCCACCCTCGTCGCTTCGACCGTTTCCATGGTCGCCTTCCAGGCCGCTCACGCTGCGGATGCCGTTGACGACATCCCGCAGGCTCCGGCTGCTGAATATTCCGAGCCGGTCGTAAAGAACTGGTCCGGCGCCTATGTCGGTGGTAACGCCACTTGGCAGAAGGGCAAGTTCAACAACCAGGGCAGCGAGCGTGGCCATGCTCTCGGCGGCGGCGTCTACGGCGGCTACAACATGCAGAACGGCCAGCTGGTCTACGGTCCGGAAGCCGACCTGAACTACTCGGGCGTCGACCACACCGCCAATGGCTTCACCGCCAAGCAGGGCGTCAACGGCTCGATCCGCGGCCGCGTCGGCGTCGACCTGAACCCGGTTCTCGTCTACGGTACGGCCGGTGTCGCCGCTTCGGGCGTCAAGGTGACCAACAACGCCACCGGCGCCAAGGATGATGCGACCCTGCTCGGCTGGACGGCCGGCGCCGGTGTCGAAACCATGGTGACGGACAACATCACCGCACGCGTCGAATACCGCTACAGCGACTACGGCAAGAAGACCTTCAACGGTGCCGGCGTCCGCAGCGGCTTCGAAGACCACAGCGTTCGCGTCGGTATGGGCGTGAAGTTCTAAGCCTCAGGGCTCTGGAATGAAAAAGGCCGCGGAGCGATCCGCGGCCTTTTTGTGTTTGAGGCTCCGCGCTCAATCCTTGAACGTCGCGTAATCGGGAAACACCGCCTCGAAGCGGGTGAGGTAGCGCTTCAGCTTCGGCCGGCCGCGCTGCCATTGTCCGGCAAAGCGCAGCTCGATGTAGCGCAGCATGGCGGCGAGCGCGAAATGGCCGGCATTCGGCTTCTTGCCGAGCCGCGGCATGTTGGCCTCGAGATGGTCGAGCGCGCGTTCCACCTTCTGCCACTGCCGGTCGATCCAGGGCTGGTACACCATGTCCTCCGGGCGGGAGCGGCGCTCGTAGACGATGGCGAGCAGGCAGTCGCAGATCCCGTCGGCCGTCGCCTCCAGCACGTCCACCTCCGTGCGCTTGACCGCATTGCGCGGATAGAGCGCGCCGCGCGACTGGCGGTCGATGTAGTTCATGATCGCGCGGCTGTCGAAGACGGCAAGCCCATCGTCCGTCACGAGCGCCGGGATCTTTCCGAGCGGGTTGGCGGCAAGCAGGTCGGCCGGGTCCTTGGCGGTATCGGCCACGACCGCTTCGGCGGCAAGCCCGGCATACTGCGCGGCCATGCGCACCTTGGTCGAATAGGGCGAGGTGGAGGAATAGAAGATCTTCATGGCGGGTCCTGTGTCGTTGAAGAAAGAATGGGTCAGCGAACCGGCGGCTGTTCGATGCTTTTGGCGCGGCAGGCGGCGCGGTCGACCTGCGGGCAGGTGCGAAACGCGAGGTCCGCCGTCATGCAGATGCGCACCTCCTCCAGCCGCCCGGCCTCGCAGGTCACCGCGATGCCCTGGGCGGACAGCCCGGGATTGTCGGCGATGAAGGCCGCCTCCACCCCGTCGGGCGAAAGCCGCTGTCCCTTGCCGGCGTCGAGGCTTGCGGGAATGCGCACCCGCTCGAACGCCGCGCGCGTCACCGCGAAATAGTCCTTCTGCGAAAGACCCGAACAGCTGCCGTGCTTGCGCCATTGATGGCCGATCAGGCCCATGGAGGGAATGATGTCGAGCACGGTGCGGCCGAGGCCTTCGGGCACGCGGTCCGATTCGCGCGTCGCGCAATATTCGGGATAGCCGCGCTCGTTCTGCGGCCAGAGCCCGTGCACGATGAAGCCGTTGTTTTCGCCGCGCCGGCATTGCTGCGTGCGGCCGCCCGCGTCATTGCCGGCGCACCAGGTCGGCGACCACGACAGCGACAGCACATAGAAGTCGAAACCCTTGCCGAGCGGCACGCGCGCCGGTGCGGCTGTTTCCTTGCGGCTCGTCTCGACCTTCGGCTTTTCGGCGGGCTTGTCCTCGCCGCAGCCGGCAAGCAGCGCCATGCCTGACAGCAGCAGCGCCACGGTGCAGAGCGGTCTGGAGGAGGGCAGCCGGACCGTCATGCGGCGGCGGCAGGCAAAGAGGGCATGGCGGTCTCCCGGTTCGGCGCGCGATTGTTGTCGCCGCGTGCCAAAGGTCAAGAGGCCTTGTTCTCGCCGGCGAGCCAGAACGACCGCGCCGAGGCGAAGCGGTCCTGCGCCAGCCGCGCCTTGAGGAAGGGGAGCAGCACGTCGAGTTCCGCCTTCAGCGTGAAGGGCGGGTTGACGACGATGAGGCCGGAGCCGGTCAGGCCTGTCGTCTCGCGGTCGCTCTTCACCGAAAGCTCCGCGCAGAGCATCTTGGCAATGCCCGTCGCCTTCAGCGCGGCGTGGAATTGCGCGATGGGCGCGCCCTTCTTCAGCGGATACCAAAGGCAGTAGACGCCGCCCGGAAACCGCCGCACGGCCTTTTCCAGCCCGTCGACCAGCCGCTCGTATTCGCCCTCGATCTCGAAGGGCGGATCGACCAGCACGATGCCGCGCTTTTCCTTGGGCGGCAGATGCGCGCCGAGCGAAAGCCAGCCGTCGAGATGGGTGATGCGGCTCTGGAAGTCGCCGTCGAACAGCCGGTGCAGCGTCTCGTAATCGTCGGGATGCAGCTCCATGGCCGAGAGCCGGTCCTGCGGGCGAAACAGCATGCGGGCCAGTTTTGGCGAGCCGGGATAATAGGTTAGCCCGCCTTGCGGATTCAGTTCGTGAACGACCTTGAGATAGGGCGCCAGGATATCGGCCACACCCGCCGGCAGGTCGCCGTCAAGCAGCCGGCCGATGCCGTCGCGCCATTCGCCCGTTTTCTGCGCCTCGACGCCGGAGAGGTCGTAGAACCCGACGCCGGCATGGGTGTCGAGCACGCGGAACGCCTTGTCCTTGCCCTGCATGTAGGTGACGAGGCGCGCGAGCACGGCGTGCTTGAGCACATCCGCGAAATTGCCGGCATGGTAGACGTGGCGATAGTTCATGGCGTTCCCGCGCGATCACGCGCTCTGATGCGACGATGAATTGTTGCGATGGTAGAATGATTTGCCTTTTGGCCGTTCGCGCCCTGCAATATACAAAAGCCATGAACGTTGCGACACCAAATCTCGGAAAACCGCGGACCGTCCATTCGGCCTGCCCGCACGACTGTCCCTCCACCTGCGCGCTCGATGTCGAGATCGGCGCGGATGGACGCATGGGCCGCATCAAGGGCAGCGCCGACAACAGCTACACGGCCGGCGTCATCTGCGCCAAGGTCGCCCGCTATGCCGAGCGCCTCTATCATCCCGACAGGCTGATGAAGCCGCTCGTCCGCAAGGGCGAAAAGGGCAGCGGCGAATGGGGCGATATCTCCTGGGATGCCGCGCTCGACGCGATCGCCGAGAATTTCGTCAAGGCCGAGCAGGCCCATGGCGCAGAGGCCGTCTGGCCCTATTATTACGCCGGCACGATGGGCCTCGTGCAGCGCGATTCCATCGAGCGCCTGCGCCACGCCAAGCGCTATTCCGGCTTCTTCGATTCGATCTGCACCAACACCGCCTGGACCGGCTTCGTGATGGGCGCCGGCGCGCTGCGCGGCCCCGATCCGCGAGAGATGGCAGTCTCCGATTGCGTGGTGATCTGGGGCACGAACGCGGTTGCCACGCAGGTCAACGTGATGACCCACGCGGTCAGGGCGCGCAAGGAGCGCGGCGCCAGGATCGTCGTCATCGATATCTACGACAATCCCACGATGAAGCAGGCCGACCTGGCGCTCAAGCTGCGCCCCGGCACGGATGCGGCGCTCGCCTGCGCCGTCATGCATGTCGCCTTCCGCGATGGTTATGCCGACCGCGCCTATATGGCCAAGTATGCCGACGATCCGGCCGGGCTGGAGGCGCATCTCGCCACCCGCACGCCGCAATGGGCCGCCGCCATCACCGGCCTTGGTGTCGCCGAGATCGAGGCCTTCGCCGCGCTGGTCGGGCAGACCAAACGCAGCTTCTTCCGTCTCGGCTACGGCTTCACCCGCAGCCGCAACGGCGCGGTCGCCATGCATGCGGCGCTTTCCATCGCCACCGTCCTGGGCTCCTGGCAATATGAGGGCGGCGGGGCCTTCCACAGCAATTCCGGCATCTTCCGCCTGCGCAAGTCGGACCTGATGGGCCTGTCCTATGCCGATACCGATATCCGCGCGCTCGACCAGTCGCAGATCGGCCGCATCCTGACGGGCGACGCGGTCGCCCTGCGCCACGGCGGCCCCGTCACGGCCATGCTGATCCAGAACACCAATCCCGTGAACGTCGCGCCCGAACAGCGCCTCGTGAAGCAAGGCTTCCTGCGCGACGACCTCTTCGTCGCGGTGCACGAGCAGTTCATGACGGATACGGCGAAGCTTGCCGATATCGTGCTGCCCGCCACCATGTTCGTCGAGCACGACGATATCTATCGCGGCGGCGGCCAGCAGCACATCCTGCTCGGCCCCAAGCTGGTGGAGCCGCCGGCCACGGTTCGCACCAATCTCTTCGTCATCGAGGAATTGGCCCGGCGCCTGGGCGTCGCGGACAAGCCGGGCTTCGGCCTCACCGAGCAGGAGCACATCACCCGCATGCTGCCCGCCTACGACATGGATTTCGACGGGCTGAAGGAAGAGAATTGGATCGATTGCCAGCCGGATTTCGAGACGGCGCATTTCGTGAAAGGCTTCGGCTTCCCGGACGGCAGGTTCCGTTTCCGGCCGGACTGGACGGGAACGCCCGCCCCGAACCGGCCGCCCAGGGCGCTGGGCGCCTTCGGGCCGCATGAGGCGCTGCCGGAATTCCCTGATCATGTCGAGATCATCGAGACGCCGGATGCCGAACACCCGTTCCGCCTCGCCACGTCGCCGGCCCGCACCTTCCTCAATTCCTCCTTCACGGAAATGAAGAGCTCGCGCGAGCGCGAAGGCCGCCCGGAGGTGATGATCCACCCGGAGGATGCGCGCGCCAACGCCATCGCGGAAGGCGATGTCGTGCAGCTCGGCAACGCACGCGGCGATATCCGCCTGCATGCGAAGGTCACGGATGCCGTCAAGCCCGGCGTGCTGATCGCCGAGGGCATCTGGCCGAATTCCGCCCACCTGGACGGTGAGGGCATCAATGTGCTGACCGGCGCCGATCCCGTCGCGCCCTACGGCGGTGCCGCCTTCCACGACAACCGTGTCTGGCTGCGCAGGACATGACCGCACACACATCGCAAGGACTTTCCATGACGGCCCCCGCTTCGTCCGCCATCCGCATCGTCGACCAGCAGACGGTGTGGAAGCGCTTCATCCGGCTCAGCACCATCGTCGTCGAGCAGACCCGCGCCGATGGCCGCGTCGAGCGGCTCGACCGCGAGGTGCACGATCATGGCGCCGCGGCCGCCATCCTGCTGGTCGATCCCGACCGCCGCTCGGTCGTGCTGGTGCGCCAGTTCCGCCCCGGCGCCTTCTTCGGCGGCCATCCGGACGGCTTCCTGCTGGAAGTGCCCGCCGGCCTCCTGGATGATGACAGCCCGGAAGACGCCATCGCGCGCGAGGCGATGGAGGAGACCGGCTATGCCATAAGCGGCCTGCGCCACGTCTTCGACATGTATTCCAGCCCCGGCACGCTCACCGAGCGCGTCTCCTGCTTTGCCGCCCGTATCGATGCCAACAGGCGCGACGGCAAGGGCGGCGGCGTCGATCATGAAGGCGAGGATATCGAGGTCGTCGAAATGCCCGTCGAGGAGGCTGTCGGCCTCGTCGCGACCGGCGGAATCGTGGATGCAAAGACCATCATGATGCTGCAGTGGCTCATGCTGAACCGCAGCGATTTCAATATCTAAGCCCTTCCGCGACGAAAAATATTATCGCGAAACGTCCCCGCTCTTCGCAGCCGGCCGATAATGCGCGTGTCCCGCCGCGGATACACCGGAGTGCGTTGCCGGCGAGGCGGGACCGGTGCCCTTGTCTGTCGATATCGACGCATGTCGCAGGCGAGGGGCCCGGCAGAAATGGTTTCCCTCCCGGCTCCTGGCAGCAGGGGCGTGCCTGTGTGGCACACAAGGGAACCGGCGACTGGTCGTGAAGGTGTTGCCTTGCCGGCCTTTCGCACCGCCCCGGCGCCTGCCGGTGAGCGGTCGCCCTGGAGAAGGCGCCGGTTCTTGCAGAGAAACCGCAGTTGCCGGGCAAAAGACACCGAACGGGGTGCCGGAAGGTGCCATTAAACACACTTACAGATGAGGCAGCTCCGGCGCCCCGTCCGATCCCGGCTGGCCCGGGCCATTGAGAAGAGAGCCAAACCACGGACGCGACGCGTCGCGTGGGCACTATCGCAGGAGCCGTCTCCATGACCGCATCGCAAACCGAAAGCCTTCCGGCCCCCGAAAGCCATGCGCTCGAACACGAAACGCTCTGCCGGCTGGCAGCGCTTTCAGCATCCTGCCCGCGCCACTGGTGCGGGCTGCGCCGCTGCCGCCGCGCCGGCATCTGCCTCGGGCCCCTTCGGCCGGTCGCGGGCAAGCCGGCGCTTCTCCTGCCGCTCTGCGTGACCGATCTCGACGCGCCGCCGGCCGCCGCCTTCCGCGCCGCCGTGCGGTGCTGGGGAGACAGGCTGGCGCGGCTGGGCATGGCAGCTTTCGATTCGCCGCCGCGTGACGGGTGAGCGGGAAGGGCGCCGCGCCGCGTTGTCCGCCGATGTCCGGTACCGCGGCAAGGCAGGCCCTCCAACCCCTGCCGGGCCGTCGCAAGGCCCGCCAAGCCTTGACAAACGGGCCGGGTCATGCGCTTGTCCGCCCGATTTTTCTTGGGTGGCCGCGCCGGGATGTTCCCGCGTGGCCCGTCAGCATTTCAGGATACCACGATGCACCGTTACCGCAGCCACACCTGCGCCGCCCTCCGCAAGTCCGACGTCGGCCAGACTGTCCGTCTCTCCGGCTGGGTCCACCGCGTGCGAGATCATGGCGGCGTGCTCTTCATCGACCTGCGCGACCATTACGGCATCACCCAGGTCGTCGCCGACCCTGATAGCCCGGCCTTCAAGACGGCCGAGACGGTCCGCGGCGAGTGGGTCATCCGCATCGACGGCCTCGTCAAGGCGCGCACGGAAGACACCATCAACAAGGGCATGCCGACCGGCGAGATCGAACTCTACGCGCAGGATATCGAGGTTCTCTCGGCCGCCAAGGAACTGCCGCTGCCGGTCTTCGGCGAACCGGAATACCCGGAAGACGTCCGCCTGAAGTACCGCTTCATCGACCTGCGCCGCGAGACGCTGCACAAGAACATCGTCAAGCGCACGCAGATCATCTCGGCCATGCGCAAGGGCATGGGCGAGGCGGGCTTTGCCGAATATACCACGCCGATCCTGACGGCCTCCTCGCCGGAGGGCGCGCGCGACTTCCTCGTGCCGTCGCGCATCCATGAGGGCAAGTTCTTCGCCCTGCCGCAGGCCCCGCAGCAGTACAAGCAGCTCCTGATGGTCGCCGGCTTCGACCGCTATTTCCAGATCGCGCCGTGCTTCCGCGACGAAGACCCGCGCGCCGACCGCCTGCCGGGCGAGTTCTACCAGCTCGACGTCGAAATGAGCTTCGTCACCCAGGAAGACGTCTGGGAAACGATGGAGCCGATGATGACGGCCGTCTTCGAGGAATTCGCCGAAGGCAAGCCTGTCACCAAGAAATGGCCGCGCATCCCCTATGACGAAGCGATCCGCAAATACGGCTCCGACAAGCCCGACCTGCGCAACCCCATCGTCATGGAAGCCGTCACCGATCACTTCGCCGGCTCGGGCTTCAAGGTCTTCGCCAACATGATCGCGTCCAACCCGAAGGTCCAGGTCTGGGCGATCCCGGCCAAGACCGGCGGCAGCCGCGCGTTCTGCGACCGCATGAACGCCTGGGCGCAGTCCACCGGCCAGCCCGGCCTCGGATACATTTTCTGGCGCAAGGAAGCCGACAAGCTGGAAGGTGCGGGCCCGCTCGCCAAGAACATCGGCGAGGAGCGCACGGAAGCCATCCGCACGCAGCTCGGCCTCGATGACGGCGATGCCTGCTTCTTCGTCGCCGGCGATCCGGCCAAGTTCTACAAGTTCGCCGGCGAAGCCCGCACGCGCGCCGGCGAGGAACTGAACCTCGTCGATCGCGACCGCTTCGAAATGTGCTGGATCGTCGACTTCCCGTTCTACGAATACAACGAGGACGAAAAGAAGATCGACTTCGCCCACAACCCGTTCTCCATGCCGCAGGGTGGCCTGGAAGCCTTCGACAGCAAGGATCCGCTGGAGCTGAAGGCCTACCAGTACGACGCCGTCTGCAACGGCTTCGAGATCGCCTCGGGCTCGATCCGTAACCAGTCGCCGGAACTGATGGTCAAGGCCTTCGAGAAGGTGGGCCTGAGCCAGCAGGACGTGGAAGAGCGCTTCGGCGGCCTCTACCGCGCGTTCCAGTACGGCGCGCCCCCGCACGGCGGCTGCGCCTTCGGTATCGACCGTGTCGTCATGCTGCTCGTCGGTGCGAAGAACCTGCGCGAAATCTCGCTGTTCCCGATGAACCAGCAGGCGCAGGACCTCCTGATGAACGCCCCGTCGCCGGCAACGCCGACGCAGCTTCGCGAACTGGCATTGCGCGTCGTGCCGTCGCAGAAGAAGGACTGATTGTCCAAGGGCGGGACGCATCGCCGTCCCGCCCGAGGGAACCCTTCGGCCTCATGACCGTTCTTCTGCCATCGACAAAGGAGAACGAACATGACCAGCAAGCTCATTCTCGCCGGCGCGGCTGCTTTTCTTTCGCTGTCCGCAACGGCCTATGCCCAGGATACGGTCATCATCCATGAGACCGATCCGGTCATGACCGAATCGACGGTCGTGGTCCCCGGCGGCGTGCGCACCTACGTCCTGGAACAGCAGGTGCCGTCCGTGACCTATGAGGGCGATGTCCTCGAAGGCCGCGTCATTCCCGAGACCGTCGAAATCTATCCGGTCGATGGCTACACCGATTACGGCTACACCGTGGTCAACGAGCGCCGCGTGATCGTCGATCCGCAGACCCGCACCGTGGTCCAGGTCCTCGAATAAGCCTACACCCACTGGAAACCCGGCACCTGCGCCGGGTTTCCGCTGTCTGTGACCGCAGCGCGACAATGCCGCGAATTCGCCGTCACTCGATCCCAACTCCGCGAACAATCGGTCGAAATGCACCCCTAGCGTGAGCGCGCCTATAATGGCGAACAACGACTGGAGGGACTTCCATGACCGAACCGCATTCCGACGATCCTGCTTCCACACCACCCCGGCCGCTGCCTTATGCGGAGCCGCGCGGCAATCTCGGCACCTTGCTGCGCTCGCCCGGCGTCAAGTTCATCATGATCGGCGTCATTTCGGTGGCGCTTCTCGTGCCACTGCTCCTCGTCTGGGGCCTCACCGAAGAGCGTGCCGACCGGGCGAGGGAGGTTTCCAATCGCATTTCCCACGGCTGGGGCGGGGACCAGGCGGTCAACGGCCCCTATATCGCCGTACCGTTCGACGTCATGCGCAGCCGGGAGGTGGATGGCCGCACCCTGGTCGAAAGGGTCACGGAATGGGCGCTCGTCATGCCCGAAACGCTGGATGTGACGGCCGACCTTAAGGCGGAAGAGCGCCGCCTCTCGATCTACACGCTGCCGGTCTATAACGGCGCCCTCACGCTCAAGGGCCGCTTCGGCGCCGGCATCCTGCAGGATCTCGCCCGGTTCGACGGCACGCCGGATTTCACCCGCGCCATCCTCGTGCTCAACATCAACGACATCACCGGTATCCGCTCCGATGCCGGCGTGAAGATCGACAATGGTCCGGTTCTTCCGTTCGATCCCGGCATGCGGCAGATTTCCGCGATGGGCGTGGCCGGCACGATGGATTACGGCAGGTCGCAATCGAATGCCGGCGTCCACCGCCCGATCGACCGGGCGCTGATCGAAAAGGGGTTTGCCTTCGACATCGCCTTGTCGCTGAACGGCTCGCGCAGCTTCGCCGCGGCGCCCGCCGGGCAGACGACGAGCTTCCAGGCGAAGGCGAACTGGCCGCATCCCGGCTTCGAAGGGCTATTCCTGCCGGAGAAGAAGACCATCACCGACAAGGACTTCACCGCGACGTGGACGATCCCCTATCTCGCGCGCGGCATAGACAAGGCCGTGTCGGGTTCCATGCTGCCCTTGTCGGAGAGCCTGATGAGCATCAACCTCGTGGAGCCCGTGCAGTTCTACCAGGTCGTCTCGCGCACGCTGAAATACTCCATCGGCTTCATCTCGCTCGTCTTCCTCGCCGTCTTCGTCGTGGAGCTGAAAGGCGGGCGCATGGTGCACTGGATCCAGTATGTGCTGACGGGCCTCGCGCTCATCGTCTTCTACGTGCTGCTGCTGGCGCTGGCCGAGCATACGGGCTTCACGCTCGCTTACGCCATCGCCGCCATCGCCACGACGCTCCTCATTTCCGCCTATCTCGGCAGCGCGACGGCAAGCCGCAGGAACGGCGTGGCCCTCGGCACGGTTCTGCTCGCCGCCTACGGCATCATGTATCTGGTGCTGCGCGAGGATGAATATGCCTTGCTGGCCGGTGCGATCATCTCCTTCATCGCCATTGCCGCGACCATGTATGCGACGCGCCGGGTGGACTGGTCGGGACGCGACGTCCCGGCGCAGCCCTGATGCGAGGCCTGGAACGCAAAAGGCCCGGAGCAATGCTCCGGGCCTTCCATGTCAGGCGAAACGCCGAAAGGCGGGCCTTATTCGTTGGCCGTGACGGTGACGCCGAGGACCTGCGGAATGGTCTGCGGCGCACCCATGGCGGCGCCCATGATCATCGGGAACGGCACCGGCTCCTTCGGCTCGGCGCTGATCTTGATGCTCTTCGGGTCGTCCAGGTAGGTGTTGACGGCAGCCGAGATCTGGTTCTGCAGGTCGGGCATGTTGAGCTGCGCGATCATGATCGGAACCAGGCCCTTCAGCGACTGTGCCATCTGGTCGCCCGTGACACCCTGTTCGCTGCCGGCGTAGTCGAGCAGCTTCTTGGTGATCGAGGCGTCTTCGAAGGAGATGGTGGCGTTGTTGAAGGTCAGCTGCTGGACGAGGCCCATCATGGCCATGCCCATGGCGGCGTTGGCTTCTTCCTTGTTCGGATTGGCTTCGGCGGCCTTGAGCGCTTCCTGCATGTTCTTGATGAAGTCGAGCGTGTAGCCCGAGAAGGCGAGCTGCAGGTTCAGGCGGCCGATATCCTTGAAGTCGAAGGCATATTCGTCGACGGCGAGCTTGCCGCTGGCCAGTTCCCAGTTGCCGGCCATCGAGACTTCGCCTTCCAGCGTCTGGATGCCGAGCTTGTTGAGCGTGTCCTTCGCCTTGGGGTCTTCGACACTCGTCAGGTCCGCCTTGAGGTCGGAGAGCTTGGCGTCGAATTCCAGGCCCGCATCATTGTCCATGCGGGTGATGTTGGTCTCCATGCCGGACAGGGAGAACACTTCCTTGCCCTTGGCACTGACGCTGATCGGGCCGGCGGTGGCGGATTCGTACATCAGCAGCGATTCCAGCGTGCCGGGAACGATCTTGCCGGGCACGACCACGCCGTTGAGGGCGAGGTCCTTCGCCGAGACGGTGGATTCTGCTTCGGTGACGTTGACGTCTTCGAAGCCGATGGTTTCGATCGTGTAGCCGCCGTCGCCGTCTTCTTCGACGCCTTCCATGGTGACGGTGCCGAGCTTGATCGGGGTGTCGGTGCCGGTGGCCTTCAGTTCAGTGCCTTCCAGCGTCACGGTGGAGCCGTCGACGGCAACATTCGAGTAACCGACAGAAACGCCGCTGGTGGCATAGGTGGCGTTCAGCTTGGTCATCAGGTCCGCACCGTCAAGCGCGAAAGCGGGGCTTGCCAGGGTGGCGAGCGCGGCGCCTGCAAGAAGGCTGCGGAAGTGGGAGGTGCGCATCATTGATTGGCTCTCTTTCTGGTTTTCTGAACGGCTGCCTTGCCGTACCGCCCTCTAGACGAGCGGCGGGGCGACTATATTCGGCTGTTTGCAACTTTCCATGTATTTCTTGTGTCCCGCGGCGATTTCACCAACAGCCTTTACAAAGCGCTATCCACAGGCGGATCGCCCGGATTCCTTGCCGCGAATCGGTATGAAGGTTAGTCAAGACCCATGGGACAAAACGCTTTGCCGCCTGATGGCGGAGACGACCACATCCAGCCTATTGACCTCAAGGCGGCGCTTGAAGAGCGCTACCTAGCCTATGCGCTGTCGACCATCACGCAGCGTGCGCTGCCCGATGTGCGTGACGGCCTCAAGCCGGTTCACCGCCGTATCATCCATGCCATGAGCGAGATGGGCCTCAGGTCCAATTCCTCCTTCAAGAAATGCGCGCGTATCGTCGGCGACGTCATCGGTAAGTTCCACCCGCACGGCGACCAGTCGGTCTACGACGCCCTCGTGCGTCTCGCGCAGGACTTCTCGCAGCGCTATCCGATCGTCGACGGGCAGGGCAACTTCGGCAATATCGATGGCGACAATGCGGCCGCTTACCGATACACCGAAGCGCGCATGACCGAGGTCGCGATGCTGCTGCTCGAGGGCATCGATCAGGATGCGGTCGACTTCCGCAAGACCTACAACGAGGAAGACGACGAGCCGGTCGTGCTGCCGGGCGCCTTCCCGAATCTCCTGGCGAACGGTTCGTCCGGCATCGCGGTCGGCATGGCGACGTCCATTCCCTCGCACAACGTGCACGAACTGTGCGACGCAGCACTTCACCTGATCCGCAACCGCGATGCCGATGTCGAGAAGCTGGTCGAATTCGTGCAGGGCCCGGACCTGCCGACGGGCGGCGTCATCATCGACAGCCGCGAGAGCATCATCGAGGCCTACAGGACAGGCCGCGGCAGTTTCCGCGTGCGCTCCAAGTGGGAGACCGAGGATCTTGGCCGCGGCGGCTACCAGATCGTCATCACCGAAATTCCCTATCAGGTACAGAAGTCGCGCCTGATCGAGAAGATCGCCGAACTGCTGATCGCCCGCAAGCTGCCGCTCCTGGAAGACATCCGCGACGAATCGGCGGAAGACGTGCGCATCGTGCTGGTGCCCAAGAGCCGCACCGTCGATCCGACGATCCTGATGGAATCGCTTTTCAAGCTGTCCGAGCTGGAAAGCCGCATCCCGCTCAACATGAACGTGCTGTCGATGGGGCGCGTGCCGAAGGTCATGGGCCTGAAGGACGTTCTCGTCGAGTGGCTCGATCATCGACGCGACGTGCTCCAGCGCCGTTCGCGCTTCCGCCTGGCCGCCATCGACCGCCGGCTGGAAATCCTCGGCGGTTACCTGATCGCCTATCTCAACCTCGACGAGGTGATCCGGATCATCCGCGAGGAGGACGAGCCGAAGACGTCTCTCATGGAGACCTTCTCGCTGACGGACGTGCAGGCCGAAGCGATCCTCAATATGCGCCTGCGCTCGCTGCGCAAGCTTGAGGAGTTTGAGATCCGCACCGAGTTCGACACGCTGTCGAAGGAGAAGGCGGAGATCGAGGCGCTGCTCGCCTCCGACGAGAAGCAGTGGCAGACCGTCGCCTGGGAGATCGGCGAGGTCCGCAAGAAATTCGCCAAGGCGACCGAACTCGGCCGCCGCCGCACGCAGTTCGCAAGCGCCCCCGACGCCGATATCGAGGCCATCCAGCAGGCCATGATCGAGAAGGAGCCGGTCACGGTCGTCATCTCTGAGAAGGGCTGGGTGCGCGCTTTGAAGGGGCACATCGCCGATACGTCCGGCCTCCAGTTCAAGGAAGGCGACGCGCTGAAGGTGGCCTTCCCCGCACAGACCACGGACAAGGTTCTGATCATGACGACGGGCGGCAAGGTCTTCACGCTCGGCGCCGATAAGCTGCCGGGCGGGCGTGGCCATGGCGAACCGCTGCGCATCATGGTCGACATGGAAAACGATCAGGACGTGCTGACGGCCTTCGTGCACGATCCCGCGCGCAAGGTCATCGTCGCCTCGCAGGCCGGCAACGGGTTCATCGTCTCCGAGACCGAGATGGTCGCCAACACCCGCAAGGGCAAGCAGGTGATGAATGTCGGCATGCCCGACGAGGCCAAGCTCGTCGTGCCGGTGCGCGGCGATCATGTGGCCGTCGTCGGCGAAAACCGCAAGATGCTGGTCTTCCCGCTGTCGCAACTGCCCGAGATGTCGCGCGGCAAGGGTGTGCGCCTGCAGCGCTACAAGGACGGCGGCGTCTCCGACATCCGCTGCTTTGCGATAGAGGAGGGCCTGTCCTGGGACGACAGCGCCGGCCGCAACTTCGTGCGCAACAAGGACGAGCTGGCCGAATGGCTGGGCGACCGCGCCACTGCCGGCCGAACCGTGCCGAAGGGCTTCCCCCGCAGCGGCAGGTTCAGCGGCTGATCATCCGGGATAGGGGACGCTGACGTCGCGCAAAAACCGCGTCGCGCCCTCTTCATCGATCTCGCCTGCCGCGACGGCGAGGACGAAGGCGATGATATCGGCTTGCGAAGCCTCGATCAGGAATCCGTTCAGCAGCAGGAACGTGAAGGCGGCGAGAAACCCCGTGCGCTTGTTGCCATCGGAGAACGGGTAGTTGCGGACGAGGCCATAGAGGTACGCCGCGGCCAATTCGAAGATATCAGGATCGCCGTAGGCGGACTTGTTGAGCGGCCGTGCGAGCGCTGCTTCCAGGGCATTCTCGTCCTTTAGGCCGCTCAGTCCGCCATGCTCGAGCAATTGCTCCTGGTGCATGATCTCGACGGCTTGGCGGGAAAGCCATTTGATCGTGCTCATTTGGCGAGTTCACGCAGGGCGACGCGGTATTTCTCCATGCCCATCCGCGCCGCCTTGAGCTGCTCCGCAAGGTCTGCGTTCTGCGCGGAGAGTTTGATTTCACCGTTCTCTTCGTGCAGCACGATCTCGTCCCCCGCCTTGACGCCCATGCGGTCGAGGACGTCCTTGGGGATGATGATGCCTTCCGAATTGCCGATCTTGCGGATGGTGATGTTCATGGCTTTGGCTCCGTTATAACCAGGTTATAACATGCGCCCCGGCCAGTCTCAAGGATCAGTGCGTGAGGGGGAACTCCACTGCCACGCCGCTTGCTCGTGCGGCGCGGGATTTGGAGCGCATCTGCCATAGCGAGTGGCCAAGCAGGGCGAGGATCAGAATGGCCCCGCCAATCAGCGTCTGCGTCGTGGGCGTTTCGGAGAAGGCGATCCACACCCAGACGGGTGCCAGCACCGTCTCCACCAGATAGAACATGCCGACTTCCGGCGCCGAGAGGTAGCGCGGGCCGGTGGCGAGGCACCAGAAGGCGAGGGGCAGCACGACGAGGCCGTTGAGCAGGATATAGAACGGTTCCGCGACGATAAGGCCGCCGGGCGGCAGCAAAAACACCGCGAGAACGCCCGGCAGCAGGGTGGCGACCAAAGGAACGAAGCCCATTTCCGCGCCGCTTTTGCGGCTGAGCGTCAACGATGCCGCAAGCAGGAAGGCGGAACAGGCCGCCATCGCGTCGCCGAAGACGTTTCCGCTGGAAAGCCCGTCATGAACGATCAGCAGAACGCCACCGCCCATGGCGGCCATGGTGAGGAGCGTCGCATTGGACGGACGCTCGCCGAGGAAAATCCAGGAAAGGATCGCCGCGAACATCGAGGTGAAGGCGAGGATGAAAACCACATTGGCAGTGGTGGTGTTGAACACCGCCAGCATGAAGGTCATGCCGTTGATGCCGTAGAACAACGCGATCAGGAGGCCGACGCGGCCGGGCACCAGAACGGTCCTGCGGCGCAGCACGAAATTCAGGCCGGCCCACAGGACGAGCGCCATCCCGAACACCGCCACGTTACGGACGACGACCATCGACCAGAACTCGCCATGGGCAGCACGGATCAGCGGGATGTCAAAAGAGAGGGCGAGACCGCCGATGGCGGTTATCAGAAGACCCTTGCGGTGAAGGGCGGGATCGTTCGTATGGGGCAAGGCGGGACCGGGAATCGACTACGAAGCTGCACTATTCCCATCATAGCGCTCCCATCCGCGCGGCATCAGGTGCTCTTGCGGCAAAAACTTTGTTTTATAGTCCATTTTGCGCGATCCCTTGACCCAATAGCCGAGATAGACATGCGGCAGGCCGAGCGCCTTGGCGCGCCTGATATGGTCGAGGATCATGAAGGTGCCGAGCGAGCGATCGGCCCGCTCGGTATCGTAGAAGGAATAGACCATGGAAAGGCCGTCGCCCATGCGGTCGGTGAGCGCGACGGCCAGCAGTTCGCCCTGCGGACGCTCCTTGAGGCCCGCGCCTTCCTCGCGCAGACGATATTCGATGATGCGCGTGTTGACGTGGGTGTCCTCCACCATCATCGCATAGTCGAGAACCGACATGTCGGACATGCCGCCCTTCTGGTGGCGGGCATCGAGATAACCGCGGAACAGCGAATACTGCTCGCTGGAGGGTTCGGCGGGGTAATCGCGCGAGACGAGATCGGCATTGGCGGCCAGCACACGCCGCATGGTGCGGCGCGGCTCGAACTCGTTGACGAGGATGCGCACGGAGATGCACGCCCGGCAGCTTTCGCAGGCCGGGCGGTAAGCGATGTTCTGCGAGCGGCGGAAGCCACCCTGGGTGAGGAGATCGTTCAACTCCGGCGCGCGCTCACCCACCAGATGGGTAAACACCTTCCGCTCCATCTCCTGCGGCAGATAGGGGCAAGCCGCCGGCGCGGTGAGATAGAATTGCGGGGAGGATGTTGCGTGCGTGTTCATCGGCCGTAAGGCGTACCCGTCGCTCTGTGACACTTCTATGCCAATACCATGGCCTAGTTCAGGAAAAGGTCAACTGGCGGATTTCGTCCGTGTGTTCTCGTCCCCTCAATAACGATCGCGGCGAACCACCACCGTGCCGAGAAGAAGGTCGTGCAGCAGGCGGCCGCGATCGGTGAAGAGGCCGACAAGCACGATGAAGGGCGTCAGCACCACATTGCCGATCCAGAACAGGACGAGATGCACGACAGCCGTCAGGAAATCGATCGGACGGCCATCCGTCCGGGCCAGCATGAGGCCCATGGCGTTCATGCCCGCACTGGCTTGGCTCGGCCCGCCCATCGTGAAGCCGAAATAGAACAGCGCGACGATGGTGAACAGCGCCGGATAGAGGAAGAAGCCGAGGCCGAGCGTCAGGATGCCGAGGAAGAAGACCACCACGGCAGCAGGAACCCAAAGCAGCGCGATGATCGCGTAGTCGATCAGAAAAGCGAAGATACGCCGCGACAGCACGCCGCGATAGGCCTGCCAGTCCGTCGTCGGAACCCGCGTTTCGTTGAAATCAGCGCTCATCTGCCTGTCTCCCGAATGGAACATGATCCAGATATGGGAATTTTTGCGCGGAAAACAACGGGTGCGGGCGACCCCCCTCTGCCCTGCCGGGCATCTCCCCCACAAGGGGGGAGATCGGCAAGAAGCGGGATCGTCGCTTCACCAGCACGCAGGAGAAGGGCAACACGGTGCCACGGTTCAATCTCCCCCCCCGTGGGGGAGATGCCCGGCAGGGCAGAGGGGGGTGCCCCGGCCGCTACCCCCGCTTCGCGAGATGCCGCGCGACATCCATGGCGAAATAGCTGAGGATGCCGTCGCAGCCGGCGCGCTTGAAGGCGAGCAGGGTTTCGAGCATCACGCGCTCGCCGTCGATCCAGCCGTTCAGCGCGGCGGCCTTGATCTGGCTGTATTCGCCCGAGACCTGATAGGCGAAGACGGGAAGCCCGAAGGCTTCCTTCATGCGCCAACAGATGTCGAGATAGGGCAGGCCGGGCTTGACCATGAGCGTGTCGGCACCTTCCTCGACATCGAGCGCGGCATCGCGGATCGCCTCGGTGCCGTTAGCCGGATCGATGTAATAGGTCTTCTTGTCGCCCTTCAGCAGGCCGCCGGTGCCGATGGCGTCGCGGTACGGGCCGTAGAAGGCGGAGGCGAATTTGGTGGCATAAGCCATGATGCCGACATTCTGATGCCCGGCCTCGTCCAGCGCGCGGCGGATCACGCCGATGCGCCCGTCCATCATTTCCGACGGCGCGATGATGTCGGAACCGGCATCGGCCTGGATGACCGCCGCCCTGGCGACCAGTTCGACCGTCTCGTCGTTGACGATGACATCGCCGCGCAGCACGCCGTCATGACCGTGGCTGGTGAAGGGATCGAGCGCGACATCGGTAATGACGCCGATATTGGGCACGGCCTGCTTGATGGCGCGGGTCGCCTCGTTGATGAGATTGTTTGCGGCAAGACAGTGGGAACCGGTTTCGTCGCGCAGCGCCATGTCGATATTGGGGAAGGTAGCGATCGCCGGAATGCCGAGATCGGCCGCTTCCTTCGCCGCCTCGACCAGTTTGTCGATACTCATCCGGTTGACGCCCGGCATGGCGGCGATGGGATCGACGACATTGGTGCCGGGCACGACGAAGGCGGGCCAGATGAGATCATCGACCGTCAGGCGGTTTTCCTGCACCAGCCGTCTCGTCCAATCGGCCTTCCGGTTGCGCCGCATGCGGCGGTGCCCGGTGATCTCGTCGACGATGTTTCTGCTGCCGGTCATGATACCGCTTCCTTGCTGGATGTGTTTTCCGCTCCTTATCACGCCGGCCCCGTCAATCAAATCACGAGCGATCGGGAGGGCTGCGGCATATGGCCATGCGCGGCGCAAAATGCCGGGGCGCTCTTTATGCGGACAAACCTTGCCCTTACTGTCGGCCGCATGCTCGCTGATTCTGCCAAGGGCCTGAGGCCAAGCCTGACCGAAACGCTGTTCGTGCTGTTCCTGCGGCTCGTGGCGGTGACGTCTCTTTGGTTCGCGCTTCAGTACTGGGCCATGCTGACCGGCCTCTCGCTCGGCGGGGCAGGGCGCTTCGACCTGCTGCCGCCGGCATGGAAGGCCGCCGCGACCGCGCTCGCCGTTCTGTTTCCCGTCGCCGCCGTCGGCCTGTGGCTTCTCGTCTCCTGGGGGCCGGTAATCTGGCTCATCGCGGCGGCCACCGAGATCGCCATGCACGAGGTCTTTCCTTCCGTCTTCGGCATCAACCGGCTGCTGGTCTTCGCGCATGTTGCGGTGGCCGCAACCTTCCTGATTTTCCACGCCGCGCTCTTCCTCCAGCGCCGCCGTCAGGCCCGCACGGTAAGAACTGATTCACCGTGAGACAGCATCGGCCTCTGGTAAGGCGCTGTTAAGGCTGCGGTTTAAGTAGAATTTTAGATGCATTCGTTAGGTTCTCACTCAAGGCGGGAAAACAAACCACACCGCCAAACAAAACAGTGAGGCAGTAACAATGAACACGAAGATGAAGCCCCAGCAGGCCCCGGTCGTCGATCAGCAGGAAGATGCGATCCGCAACCTCTATCTGGAATCCCTCCACCTCGTCGAGCGCCTGCACCGCCGTCTGCTCGATGTGATCAAGGACGAGTTCGACCGTGCCGGTCGCTCCGATGTCAACGCCGTCCAGGCGCTGCTACTCTTCAACATCGGCAACTCGGAACTGACCGCCGGCGAGCTGCGCTCGCGCGGTTACTATCTCGGCTCGAACGTTTCCTACAACGTCAAGAAGCTGGTCGATCTCGGCTTCATCAACCACCAGCGCTCGCGCATCGACCGTCGCTCGGTCCGCATCAGCCTGACGGAAAGCGGCCAGGAAATCGCCGAAACCGTCGCAAAGCTCTACGAGCGCCATATCGGCTCGATCCAGAAGGTCGGCGGCATCGGCGAGGGTGAGTTCAACCAGATGAACAAGCTGCTCCAGCGTCTCGACCGCTTCTGGAACGACTCGATCCTGTACCGCCTGTAAGCGCGACCGCCGTCTCGACCTCCTCCTCAAAAGCCGGCCGCGTTCCCTGCGCGTCCGGCTTTTCACGTTTTCGTGCAAGGCGCTGTACGACCCTTCGAGACACGAATCGGCCATATTGCTGTGACACCCGGACGCTGGGCTTAAGGTATGCGCGGGCGGCACGGCCGGTTTGCGTTTGTTAACCCTGTTCGTGATAGCTGCATCGGGTATGAACCGCGGTTCACGTGCCCGCGCGCCCGCCGCTTTGAACGGCGTCTCAGGAGATGGTAGGATAGATGTCTCGCAAAACCGAAACTGATGTGTTCTCGCGCCGCGCTTTTCTGCGCTCCGCCGCAACCTTCGGCGCCGCCGCCGTTGCCGGCCCGGCTCTGGCCCAGACGGCGCTTGACGATGTCCTGAATGCACCGCGCCGCGGCAACTGGGACGACCAGTTCGATGCGCAGGCCTCGCGTGCATCCGCGGCCGTCCAGTCCAACAATCCCATCCTGGGCTCGGGTTCGGTCCCGAACATCCAGCAGGCGATTTCCGATTACCAGCAGATCGTCTCGAACGGCGGCTGGCCGCAGGTCAATTCGTCCCAGAAGCTGCAGATCGGCGTCGTCGATTCCGGCGTGCAGGCGCTTCGCCAGCGCCTGATCATCTCGGGCGACCTGCCGCGGGCCGCCGGCATCTCGGACTCCTTCGATTCCTACGTCGATGGCGCGGTCAAGCGTTTCCAGGCCCGCCACGGCCTGCCGCAGGACGGCGTTCTCGGCGAATACACGCTGAAGGCCATGAACGTGCCCGCCACGACCCGCCTCAGCCAGCTGAACACCAACCTTGTGCGCCTGCAGACCATGTCGGGCGACCTCGGCCAGCGCTATGTCATGGTGAACATCCCGGCCGCCTATATCGAGGCGGTGGAAGGCGGTCGCGTGGCCTCACGCCACGTTGCCGTGGTCGGCCGCATGAGCCGACCGACCCACATCATCAATTCCAAGATCTATGAGGTCATCCTCAACCCCTACTGGACGGCGCCCCGCTCGATCATCGAAAAGGACATCGTGCCGCTGATGCGTCAGGACCCGACCTATCTGGCGCGCAACAACATCCGCCTCATCGACGGCAAGGGCCAGGAAGTGGCGCCGGAAACCGTGGACTGGAACGCCGAGAAGGCGCCGAACCTGATGTTCCGCCAGGACCCGGGCAAGATCAACGCCATGTCCTCGACGAAGATCAACTTCCACAACCCGAACAACGAATACATGCACGACACGCCCCAGCAGGGCCTGTTCAACAAGCTGATGCGCTTCGAATCCTCCGGCTGCGTGCGCGTGCAGAACGTACGCGACCTGACGACCTGGCTGCTGCGCGACACGCCCGGCTGGTCGCGCGAGAAGATCGAGCAGGTCATCAACTCCCGTGTCAGCTCGCCGATCCGGCTGGCGACCGAGGTGCCGGTCTACTTCGTCTACATCTCCGCATGGTCGGCCCGCGACCGCGTCGTGCAGTTCCGCGACGACATCTACCAGATGGACGGCGCCACGGAACTGGCGCTCCAGACCGGCTACAACCAGGAAGGCGGCCAGTCCGTCGAGAGCAATCTGCTGCCGCAATAAGGCAATCGGCTCCAGACCGTCGAAAGCCCCGCATCCCAAGGGATCGCGGGGCTTTTGCTTTTCCGGTCTTCGCGCTCTGTCGTTTTTATTGCAGAAGATGCGTTGAAATGGCGCAAACCGTGGAGCGGATATTGCCCTTGCCATGCGAGGACGATAAACACCGTGCCACCACCCTTAAGGAGCCTCGAGGATGAGCCAGACTTCTGCCACCGACGTTTTCTTCACGCGTAACCTTGCCGACACGGATCCGGATATTTTCGGCGCGATCCAGAAGGAACTCGGTCGCCAGCGTCATGAAATCGAGCTGATCGCCTCCGAAAACATCGTGTCGCGCGCCGTGCTCGAAGCCCAGGGCTCGATCATGACGAACAAGTATGCCGAGGGCTATCCGGGCAAGCGCTACTACGGCGGCTGCCAGTTCGTCGATATCGCCGAGGAACTCGCCATCGAGCGCGCCAAGAAGCTGTTCGGCGTCAACTTCGCCAACGTGCAGCCGAATTCCGGCTCGCAGATGAACCAGGCCGTCTTCCTCGCGCTGCTCCAGCCGGGCGATACCTTCATGGGCCTCGACCTGAACTCGGGGGGACACCTGACGCACGGTTCGCCGGTCAACATGTCCGGCAAGTGGTTCAACGTCGTGTCCTACGGCGTGCGCGAAGGCGACAACCTGCTCGACATGGACGACGTCGCCGAGAAGGCCCGCAAGAACAAGCCGAAGCTCATCATCGCCGGCGGCACCGCCTATTCCCGCATCTGGGACTGGAAGCGCTTCCGCGAGATCGCCGATGAAGTCGGCGCCTATCTCATGGTCGACATGGCCCATATCGCCGGCCTCGTCGCCGGTGGCCAGCATCCGTCGCCGTTCCCGCATTGCCATGTCGCCACGACGACCACGCACAAGTCGCTGCGCGGCCCGCGCGGCGGCGTCGTGCTGACGAACGACGAGGACATCGCCAAGAAGATCAACTCGGCCGTCTTCCCGGGTCTCCAGGGCGGCCCGCTGATGCACATCATCGCCGCCAAGGCCGTGGCCTTCGGTGAGGCGCTGCAGCCGGAGTTCAAGGAATACGCCGCACAGATCGTCAAGAACGCCAAGGCGCTTGCCGAGACGCTGAAGGCCGGCGGCCTCGACATCGTCTCCGGCGGCACCGACAACCACCTGATGCTGGTCGACCTGCGCAAGAAGAACGCCACCGGCAAGCGTGCGGAAGCAGCACTCGGCCGCGCTTACGTCACCTGCAACAAGAACGGCATTCCGTTCGACCCCGAAAAGCCCTTCGTCACCTCGGGTGTGCGTCTCGGCACGCCGGCCGGCACGACCCGCGGCTTCAAGGAAGCCGAGTTCAAGGAAATCGGCAACCTGATCGTCGAGGTTCTCGACGGCCTCAAGGTCGCCAATTCGGACGAAGGCAATGCGACCGTCGAAGCCGGCGTGCGCGACAAGGTCCTCAAGCTGACCGAACGCTTCCCCATGTATTCCTACATGTAAGCCGGTCTTTCCAGGACAACGGTTGCGCGGTTTCCGTCGGGAACCGCGCAGAGCAAGGAGAATTCATGCGCTGCCCCTATTGCGGTTCGGAAGATACGCAGGTGAAGGATTCCCGTCCCGCAGAGGACGGGGCCGCCATTCGCCGCCGGCGCATCTGCCCGGATTGCGGCGGTCGGTTCACCACCTTCGAGCGGGTGCAGCTGCGTGATCTCATGGTGGTCAAGAAGACGGGCCGCAAGGCCCCCTTCGACCGCGACAAGCTTTTGAAATCCTTCGAGATCGCGCTGCGCAAGCGGCCCGTCGACCGCGACCGTATCGAGCGCGCCGTCTCAGGCATCGTGCGCCGGCTGGAAAGCTCCGGCGAGACGGAAATCGCCTCGGAGGAAATCGGCCTCCAGGTGCTGGAGGCGCTGAAGGCGCTCGATGACGTGGGCTTCGTGCGTTACGCCTCCGTCTATCGCGACTTCTCCCATGTCGACGACTTCGAGAAGATCCTCGCCGAGGTCGCCGCTAAGATCGCCCGTGATCCGGGCGTCGATGGCTAGATGTCCGGCGGCGCGCGCGACGACATCAGGTTCATGGCGGCAGCACTTCGCCTCAGCCGCCGCAATCTCGGCCTGACCGCCACCAATCCCTCCGTCGCCTGCCTGATGGTCAAGGATGGCGTGGTTCTCGGCTCCGCCGTGACCGCGCCCGGCGGACGGCCGCACGCCGAAACGCAGGCGCTCGCCGAAGCCGGCGCGGCGGCGCGTGGCGCAACGGCCTATGTCACGCTCGAACCCTGCTCCCATCACGGCAAGACGCCGCCCTGTTCCGATGCGCTCATCGCCGCCGGCGTCTCCCGCGTCGTCGTATCCGTCACCGATCCCGACATCCGCGTGGCGGGCAGGGGACTGTCCATGCTGCAAGCGGCCGGCATCGCCGTGGAGACGGGCGTGCTGGAGGCCGACGGCCGCGCTGCACTCGCCGCCTATCTCACTCGGCAGACGAAGAAGCGGCCCTATGTGACTCTGAAACTTGCGGTTTCGAGCGACGGCATGCTCGGCCGGCTCGGGGCAGGGCAGGTGGCGATCACGGGGCCGGTATCGCGCGGGCAGGTGCATGTGCTGCGCGCCGAAACGGACGCAATCCTTGTCGGCATCGGCACCGCCCTTGCCGACGATCCCGAACTGACGTGCCGCTTGCCGGGACTGGAAGCCCGCTCGCCGGTCCGCATCGTGCTCGATCCGCGGCTGGAACTGCCGGTGACGTCGAAGCTGGCGCGCACGACGCGCGACGTGCCGGTGCTGCTTGTCGCCGAAAACGACGGTGAGGCCGATCCGGCCTTCATCGCCCGGCGCGACGCGCTGGAGAGCCTTGGCGTCGAGGTGGTGGAATGCGACCCGCGCAGGCTCGATACCCTGCTTGTGGCGCTGGCCACGCGCGGGATATCCTCGCTGCTGGTCGAGGGCGGTGCGCGCACGGCGCAGTCCTTCCTCGATGCCGGTCTTGTCGACCGCATCCTGCTGTTTGGCGGTGCTGCCCCCCTTGGCAGCGACGGGGTTGCATCCCCATGTGTGCCCGGGCGGGCGCCGGCGGGCTTCTCGCGTCGCCATACGGCCCGTTACGGCGCTGACCTTCTGGAAGAATACGAAAGAGACGATTGATGTTTACCGGCATTGTCACGGATATTGGAACGGTGGAGAAGGTCGAGCCGATGAACGAGGGGGTTCGCCTGCGCGTGCGCACCGCCTACGATCCGGCGACCATCGACATGGGCGCGTCCATCGCCCATTCCGGCACTTGCCTCACCGTCACCGCCCTGCCGGAAGAGGGGTCGAATGCCCGCTGGTTCGAGGTGGAGGCCTGGGAAGAGGCCCTTCGCCTCACCACCATCGGCAGCTGGACCACCGGCACCCGCATCAATCTCGAGCGTTCGCTGAAGATCGGCGATGAACTGGGCGGCCATATCGTGTCCGGCCATGTCGACGGCAAGGCCGAAATCCTGTCCGTCGAGGCCGAGGGCGATGCCACCCGCTTCCGCATCCGCGCGCCCGAGGGGCTGGAGCGCTTCGTCGCGCCGAAGGGATCGGTCGCGCTCGACGGCACGTCGCTGACCGTCAACGCGGTGGACGGCGCGGTCTTCGACGTGCTGCTCATCCGCCACACGCTGGAGGTCACGACCTGGGGCGAACGCAAGGCGGGGGACTTCGTCAATTTCGAGGTCGACACCATGGCCCGCTATGCAGCGCGCTTGGCGGAGTTTCCGGCCAAGCCGTGACTCGCGCGTGACGCCGGGCGGCGCCGGTGTGGATTGATACGGGACACCGGCAAAATTTAACAAGGGGCGTAAGACTCTGGATACTTCTGCGTCTTTAGGGTGGCGCATTGGACCGCTGGAGACCGCCCCTGCATGACGCCAGACTACAACACCCTGCTCCTTGCGATCGGGCTGTCCGGCTTTTGCCTTTCCGCCACCTTGTTTGCGTCCTGGTTGTCGGCCCGGGTCGAGCGTTTCCTGTTGTCATGGGCGATCGGCATCGGCATCATCGTGGCGGCGGTGGGCGTCTATAGCCTCTATGTCGAGAATGCCAGCATCGGCATCACCTGCCTTGCCTTCGTGCTCCAGTTTGGCGGTTTCGCCTTCATCTACGGCGCGGCTTACCGCTTCCGCACCAGCCGGCGCGGGCGCTGGCGCATTGCCGCCGTGTTCCTGGCATCGTCGGCCGTCAGCATTCCGTGGATCCCGTTCGGCCTCGACGGCGTCGCGCTCATTGCGCTGAACCTCGTGATAGCGGCAACGCTTGTCGCGACGGCGTGGGAATACTGGCTCGGCCGTGCGGAAGCGCCGCTGCCGCTGACCGGTATCGTCGCGCTCTACGTTCTGGTGGCGACCTCCTTCGTGCTCTGTGCCGGCGTGCTTCTGGAGCAGCGCCAGTGGTCGATCGGCCATGCGCCGGACAACTGGGCCGAAAATCTCAACCTGATCGCGGCGATCCTCGGCATAACCGGGATCGGTGCCATGTCGCTGGCGCTGAACCAGTGGCGCATCGCCGGCGCACACCAGCGCACGGCGATGACCGATGCCCTGACCGGCCTTCTCAACCGCCGCGCGCTTTTCGACCGCTACGGCGAAGAGACCGTCTTCGCCCATCGTGCGGCCATCGCCTTCGACCTCGACAACTTCAAGGCCGCGAACGATCAGTACGGCCATGCCGCCGGCGATGCGGTGCTGAAGTGCTTTGCCGAAGTGCTTGTGGAGGCCTGCGGAACCGGCGTCTGCATCGCCCGCCTCGGCGGCGAGGAATTCGTCGTGGTGATGGACCGCGCCGTGCCGGACCGCGTGGCGCGCGTCGCCGAACGCATCCGGGCGGATTTCGCCGCCCGGCTCATCCCCACCGGAAAGGGCTCGATCAACTGCACCGTCAGCGCCGGCATCGCCTTCGGAAGTGACATTGGTCTGAGCTTCGACGCGCTGCTGAGCAATGCGGACAAGGCGCTCTACACCTCCAAGCACAACGGCCGCAATCGCGTGTCGCTTGCCGCCTGACGACCGACTTGAACCGGCTGCGACAGGCCCGTAAGCCCGTCCGCGGGGCCGAAAACGCCGCAGGCGGCGGAAATTGCTTGCCAAGCTTCGTTCGGCATGGTTTGACCGCCGCCTCTGCCCGCCATGCCGGGCCTGCTCCATTTTCAGGTGATTCATGGCCAACACCGATAATCCTCATCTTCTGATCGTCGAAGCGCGCTTCTATGACGACATGGCCGATGCGATGCTCGACGGCGCGAAACACGCGCTGGAAGCCGCCGGCGCCACCTTCGATGTCGTGACCGTCATGGGCGCGCTGGAAATTCCCGCCGCCGTCGCCATGGCGCTCGACGGCATGGACAATGGCGGCACCTGGTATGACGGTTTCGTCGCGCTCGGCATGGTCATCCGTGGCGAGACCTATCACTTCGATATCGTCGCCAACGAGTCCTGCCGCGCGCTGATGGACATCGCCGTCAGCGAGAGCCTGCCGATCGGCAACGGCATCCTGACCGTCGAAAACGACGAGCAGGCCTGGGCGCGCGCCCGCCGTTCGGAAGGCGACAAGGGCGGCTTTGCCGCACGCGCGGCCCTCACCATGATCGAGCTGAAGAAGAAACTGGGCGGCGAACAGTGACCAGCGAAAACAATTCCCACCCCGTTAAGCCGGCCAACCAGCGCGGTGCCGCGCGTCTTGCCGCCGTGCAGGCGCTCTATCAGATGGATGTCGGCGGTGCCGGCGTTCTTGAGATCGTCGCCGAGTACGAGACGCACAGGCTCGGACAGGAAATCGACGGCGACACCTACCTCAAGGCCGATGCCGGCTGGTTCCGTTCCATCGTATCGGGCGTCGTGCGCGACCAGCGCCAGCTCGATCCGATGATCGGCGCGGCCCTGCAGGACGACTGGGCGCTGTCGCGTCTCGATTCCACCGTGCGCGCCATCCTGCGTGCCGGCACGTTCGAGCTCAAGGAGCGCAAGGATGTGCCGGTGGCGGTCATCGTCACTGAATATGTCGAGATCGCCAAGGCGTTCTTCGAGGAAGACGAACCCAAGCTGGTGAATGCCGTCCTCGACCGCATCGCCAAGCAGGTCCGGGTCGAACAACGCAAGTAAAGCGGTAGGCAGGCATGAGCGCGAATACGGTCGAAGGTCTTGAACGGGAGCTTTCGGCCGCGCGCCGCAACGTGTTCCTGCTGACGCTGGCGCAGGCGCTGCTTGCGTCCGCCGGACCGATCGTCTTCTCGGTCGGCGGCCTTGCCGGCTACAATCTGCTGGGACAGGACAAGTCGCTCGCGACCGCGCCGCTTACCGGCTTCAACATCGGCGTGGCGCTCGGCGCCGTGCTGGTCGCCATCGCCGCGCGCCTGCTCGGCCGTGCGCATGGCTTCATGGTCGGTTCGCTGGTGGGCGCCGGCGGCGGGCTGGTCGCGGCCATCGCGCTGTTCCGCAGCGATTTCTGGCTGTTCGCCCTGGGCTTCCTGCTGGTCGGCATTTCCAGCGGTTTCGCCCAGAAGATCCGTTTCGCCGCCGCCGATGCCTCGCCGTCCTTCTACAAGCCGCGCGCGATCTCCTGGATCCTGGCGGGCGGCGTGCTCTCGGCGATGCTCGGCCCCCAGGTGGTGATCTTCACCAGGGACCTGTTCGCGCCGGTGATGTTCGCGGGCGCCTTCGTGGCGCTCGTGCCGCTGTGCGGCGCGGCCATCCTGCTGTTCTTCTTCCTGCGCCTGCCCGACCACAAGGCGGCGGGTGCGGCGAGCGGCGAGCCGGCCCGGCCGCTCGGCGAGATCGTGCTCACGCAGCGCTTCCTGACGGGCATGATCTGCGGCATTTCCACCTATGCGCTGATGACCTTCATGATGACCGGCGCACCGCTTGCCATGGTCATCGGCTGCGGCTTCTCGCCGGATCTCGCCACGCTCGGCATCCAGTGGCATGTGCTGGCCATGTTCGCGCCGAGCTTCGTCACCGGCATGCTGATCCAGCGCTTCGGCAGCGAGGCGGTCGTGGCTGCCGGCCTCGTCATCCTCATGGCCTGCGCGGGCATCGCGCATATGGGCATCGAGCTGTGGAACTTCTGGGGGGCGCTCATCCTGCTCGGCGTCGGCTGGAACTTCGGCTTCATCGGCTCGACGGCCATCGTCGCCTCCAGCTACCGGCCGCACGAGGCCGACAAGGTGCAGGGCTTCCACGACATCATCCTGTTCGGCACGGTGGCGCTCGCCTCCTTCTCCTCCGGCAAGGTGTTCACCGCCTATGGCTGGCAGGCCATCAACATGATGTTCTGGCCCGTCACCGGCGTCAGCCTCTTCCTCGTCCTGATCCTCCTCTTGCGCAACCGCCGCAAGGCGGCCTGACGGTCCGCATCGGCCGCGGCGGCAAAATCCGCTCCCTCGACGTGTGTGGCGAGATGCGGCGGCTTGACGCGGCCGATTCGCAAACGCACTCTGGCCTCGCGCCGGCACCCGGCTTGTGAGGAGGCAAACCGGGCGCGGACGCATAGCGCTGCGGGAGAGGACCGCGGCATCCAAGGAGGAAAGAGCGAAATGACCATATTGCTTGGCGTTATCGCATGCGGGTTGCTCTCGGTGGTCTATGCCATCTGGGCGACACGGTCGGTGCTTGCCGCCGACCAGGGGAATGCCCGCATGCAGGAAATTGCAGGTTATATCCGGGAAGGGGCGCAGGCCTATCTCACCCGGCAGTACAAGACCATTGCCCTGGTCGGTGTTGTCGTCTTCGTCGGCACCTGGCTGCTTCTTTCCGCAACGGCTGCCATCGGATTCCTGATCGGCGCCGTGCTGTCGGGCGTTGCCGGCTTCATCGGCATGCATGTGTCCGTCCGCGCCAATGTGCGCACGGCGCAGGCCGCGTCCGTCAGCCTGTCCTCCGGCCTCGACATCGCCTTCAAGTCGGGCGCGATCACCGGCATGCTGGTGGCCGGCCTCGCCCTTCTCGGCGTGTCGATCTACTACTGGGTCCTCACCGGCGTCCTCGGGCAGGAGCCCGCCTCGCGCGAGGTCATCGATTCGCTCGTCGCGCTCGGCTTCGGCGCCTCGCTGATCTCCATCTTCGCCCGTCTCGGCGGCGGTATCTTCACCAAGGGCGCCGACGTGGGCGGCGACCTCGTCGGCAAGGTGGAAGCCGGCATTCCCGAAGACGACCCGCGCAACCCCGCCACCATCGCCGACAATGTGGGCGACAATGTCGGCGACTGCGCCGGCATGGCGGCCGACCTCTTCGAGACCTATGCGGTGACGGTCGTCGCCACCATGGTGCTTGCGGCGATCTTCTTTGCCGGCACGCCCGTTCTGGCGTCCGCGATGATCTATCCGCTCGCCATCTGCGGCGCGTGCATCATCACCTCGATCGTCGGCTCGTTCTTCGTCAAGCTCGGCACGAACGGCTCGATCATGGGCGCCCTCTACAAGGGCCTCGTCGTGACCGGCCTGCTGTCGATCCTCGGCCTTGCCGCCGCGACGACGCTGACCGTCGGCTGGGGCGTGATCGGCACGGTGGCCGGCAAGGAGATCACCGGCACCAACCTGTTCATCTGCGGGCTTCTCGGCCTCATCGTGACGGCGCTGATCGTCGTCATCACCGAATACTATACCGGCACCAACAAGCGCCCGGTCAACTCGATCGCCCAGGCATCGGTGACCGGCCACGGCACCAACGTCATCCAGGGCCTCGCGGTCTCGCTGGAATCGACGGCGCTGCCGGCCATCGTCATCGTCGGCGGCATCATCGCCACCTACCAGCTGGGCGGCCTCTTCGGCACCGGCATCGCCGTCACCGGCATGCTGGGCATCGCCGGCATGATCGTGGCGCTCGACGCTTTCGGCCCGGTCACCGACAATGCCGGCGGCATTGCGGAAATGTCCGGTCTCGACCCGGAGGTGCGCAAGTCGACCGACGCGCTCGATGCCGTCGGCAACACGACGAAGGCCGTGACCAAGGGCTATGCGATCGGTTCGGCTGGTCTCGGCGCGCTGGTGCTGTTTGCGGCCTATTCGAACGACCTTGCCTACTTCGCCGCCAATGGCGACAAGTATCCGTATTTCGCGGATATCGGCACGATCTCCTTCGACCTCTCCAACCCCTATGTCGTCGCAGGCCTGATCTTCGGCGGACTCATCCCCTATCTCTTCGGCGGCATTGCGATGACGGCGGTGGGGCGTGCGGCGGGCTCGATCGTCGAGGAGGTGCGCCGGCAATTCCGCGAAAAGCCGGGCATCATGGCGGGAACGGAACGGCCCGACTATGGCCGCGCCGTCGACATGCTGACCAAGGCGGCGATCCGCGAGATGATCGTGCCGTCGCTCCTGCCGGTGCTGGCGCCGCTCGTCGTCTATTTCGGCGTGCTCGCAATGCCGATGGCGACTAAGGCTGACGCCTTCGCCGCACTCGGTGCCTCGCTGCTCGGCGTGATCGTCAACGGCCTGTTCGTCGCCATCTCGATGACGTCAGGCGGCGGCGCCTGGGACAATGCGAAGAAGAGCTTCGAGGACGGTTTCGTCGACAAGGACGGCAACCGGCACATGAAGGGCTCGGAAGCGCACAAGGCCTCCGTGACCGGCGATACCGTCGGCGATCCCTACAAGGACACGGCGGGCCCCGCGGTCAACCCGGCGATCAAGATCACCAATATCGTGGCGCTGCTGCTGCTGGCCGTCCTGGCCTGACCCCAAAATCCGCGCAAAGAAAAACCGCGGGAGCGATCCCCGCGGTTTCCTTTTGTCTTCGCGGTGCGCGCCTAGTTGTTGCCGCCCAGCATGCTTCTCACCATCGCGCCGGGGTTTGCACCGCCGCGCAGCAGCTGGCCGAGGAAGGTCGTCTCGGCGCCGCCCGTCGGCGTGACGCGCTTGATCATGTCGAAGACCTTGCCGTCCTGCAGCGTGTAGTGGGCGAGGCGCTCGACATTGCCGTCCTTGTCGAAATACACGGCCAGAACGCTCTGCTCCACGACTTTGGGCTTCATGAAAGCCATCGGGCGCGTGCGCTTCTGGGATATGTAGTAGAAGACTTCGTTGTCGAAGGTCGCCGTCGAGGAGGGCGAGCCGAGCGACAGCAGGACCTGTTCGCGCGACGAGCCGACGGGGGCAAGTGCAAGCGTTTCCTGGTCGATGACGTAGCCCTGGTGCATTACCTCGCCCATGCCCATGCCCTGGCAGCCTGCCAGAACAGATGCGGAGAGGGTGGCGGCAACGGCGGCACTACGCAACAGCTTCATATTCACAGCATCTCTCTTAACACTATCCCCGGGACGATGATGGCCGCGCAGCCATTGCAATTCATGCATGCTTCGGTAAACCAGCTTCGACCGTCATGCAACATGACTTGCGACGGCACCATGGTTTGAATCAGGCAAAACTAGGCTTTATGATGATTTTTGGCCTGTTCGGCAAAAAAAACGGCAACCGGCGCATTGTCGAAAAACAATATGCGACGCTTACAACGGCCGCGCGCCATCCCTATCTCTATGAAGCGCTTGATGTTCCCGACACGGTGATGGGCCGCTTCGAGATGCTCTCGGCGATATTGATCCTGTACTTCCGCCGCACCCGCGCGAGCGCGACATCGGGTCAGGAAATCGCCCAGGAGATCGTCGATGCCTTCTTCGAGGACGTCGATCATTCGATTCGCGAACTCGGCGTCGGCGATGCCGGCGTGCCCAAGCGCATGAAGAAATTCGCCGGCATGTTCTACGGCCGGCTGGAGTCTTACGCGGCGGCGTTCGATGCCGCCGACCGTGATGCGCTGGCGGCGGCGCTGCGGCGCAACATCTACCCGGAAGGCGGCGAGGGCGCCCCTTCCATGAACGGCCTGGCCGCTTATCTCTTCGACGCAGAAACGGCGATGGCCGGCGTTGGCGAGGATGCGATTGCGGTCGGCGCGCTCACGGTTCTGGAACCGCGCGCGCCCGCACAGGCCGTGTGAGGCGAAAGGCAAGACGATGAAGCACAATGACGAAACGCCGTTCTCCTACCCGGTCAAGGTGGGGCATATCTCCGCCAACCCGGTGGAAGTGAAGATCGCGGCGAATGCCGAGGAACTGACGGGCCTTGCCAGGCTCTGGTCCGTGCTGGAGGTGAAGGCGCTGACGGCGGCCTTCGAGGTGAAGCGCTGGAAGCGCGACGGCATCCGCCTGAAAGGCCGCGTGACCGCCGACATCGTGCAGGCCTGCGTGGTGACGCTCGACCCGGTGGAAGCGCATATCGACGAGCCTGTCGAAGTCGTGTTCGTGCCGGAGGGCTCCAAGCTCGCGCGCATGCCGGTCGCGGCCGAGGGCGGGGAAATGCTGCTCGATCCGGAAGGCCCGGACGCGCCGGAAATCTTCACCGGCGACACGATCGATGCCGGCGTGGTGGCCGCAGAGCACGTCGCGCTCGCCATCGATCCCTATCCGCGCAAGGCCGATATCGCCTTTGCAGGCCATATCGAGAGCACCGACAAGGACGACCGAAAACCGTCGCCTTTTGCTGTTCTCAAGGACTGGAAAAAAGACTGAACGCCTCAAGGGCGTCCGATAATTCAGTTGTGCCCCCGGCGAAAAGCGGTATTTTGGCCGAATTCCGCTGGGGCGGCTCTTCTGCCGTTGGAAACAAAACTAAGGCAATACACGCGTGGTCAGAATTTCCGTCGATGTCATGGGTGGCGATTTCGGCCCGTCCGTGGCCATCCCTGGTGCAGCCAAGGCTCTCGAGCGCCATCCCGAAATCCGCTTCGTGCTCTATGGCAACGCCGCCGAATGCGAGCCTCTTCTGGCGCAACACCCGAAACTGAAGGCCGCCAGCACGTTTCATCACTGCGACATCGCGGTGGCCATGGACGAGAAGCCGAGCCAGGCGCTGCGCCGCGGCCGTGGCAAGGCCTCCATGTGGCAGGCCATCGATGCGGTGGCCAAGGGCGAGGCGGATGTCGCCGTTTCCGCCGGCAATACCGGCGCGCTGATGGCGATGTCGAAATTCTGCCTGCGCATGATGGCCAATATCGAACGGCCCGCCATCGCCGGCATCTGGCCGACGCTGAAGGGCGAGAGCATCGTGCTCGACATCGGCGCCACGATCGGCGCGGACGCCAACCAGCTCTTCGACTTCGCGCTGATGGGCGGCGCCATGGCGCGCGCGCTCTTCGAGATCGACAAGCCGACGCTCGGCCTGCTCAATGTCGGCGTCGAGGAGATCAAGGGCCAGGAAGAGGTGAAGGCCGCCGGCCAGCTCATCCGCGAGGCCAATTTCGACACGATCGACTACTATGGCTTCGTGGAAGGCGACGATATCGGTCGCGGCACGGTGGATGTGGTGGTGACGGAAGGTTTTGCCGGCAATATCGCGCTGAAGGCGGCGGAAGGCACCGCGCGCCAGATCGCGGAATATCTGCGCGCAGCCATGTCGCGCACCTGGCTTGCCAAGCTCGGCTACATCCTCGCCAAGAGCGCCTTCGACAGCGTGCGGGAGAAGATGGATCCGCGCAAGGTCAATGGCGGCGTGTTCCTCGGCCTGAACGGCATCGTCATCAAGAGCCATGGCGGCACGGATGCCGAGGGTTTCGCAGCCGCGGTGGATGTCGGCTACGACATGGTCCGCAACGGCCTGAAAGACAAGATCGAAAGAGATTTGCAGAAATATCACGCCGGCCGCCCCGTCGAGGGCGCCCAGAGCGTGAGCGATGAGGTATCGAAATGATCCGTTCAGTTGTCCGTGGTTTCGGAACGGCGCTTCCCAAACGGGTGGTCACCAATGCCGAGCTGGAAAAGACGGTCGACACGTCCGACGAGTGGATCGTGCAGCGCACCGGCATCCGCCAGCGCTACATTGCCGGTGAGGGCGAGACGACCGCCTCGCTCGGCGAAGTGGCCGGGCGCGCGGCCCTCGATAAGGCCGGCCTCACCGCCGCCGATATCGACGTGATCATCGTGGCGACCTCCACGCCCGACAACACCTTTCCGGCGACCGCCGTCAACATCCAGAACCGCCTGGGCATGCACCATGGCTTCGCCTTCGACGTGCAGGCCGTGTGTTCGGGCTTCGTCTATGCCGTGACGACGGCCGACGCCTATATTCGCGGCGGCCTGGCCAGGCGCGTCCTCGTCATCGGCGCGGAAACCTTCTCGCGCATCCTCGACTGGACCGACCGCACGACCTGCGTGCTGTTCGGCGACGGCGCGGGCGCCATCGTGCTCGAGGCGCAGGAAGGGGCGGGCACCACCGCCGACCGCGGCGTGCTGACGGCGCAGTTGCGCTCCGACGGCGCGCATCGCGACAAGCTCTATGTCGACGGCGGCCCCTCGACCACCGGCACGGTGGGACACCTGCGCATGGAGGGCCGCGAGGTCTTCAAGCATGCGGTCGGCATGATCACCGACGTGATCGTCTCGGCCTTCGACGCGACCGGCTTCACGGCCGACGACGTCGACTGGCTGGTGCCGCACCAGGCCAACAAGCGCATCATCGATGGTTCCGCCAAGAAACTCGGCATTCCCGAGGAAAAGGTCGTGATCACCGTCGACCTGCACGGCAACACGTCGGCGGCCTCCATCCCGCTCGCGCTGGCCGCAGCCGCAGAGGACGGACGCATCAAGCAGGGAGACGTGGTTCTGCTGGAAGCCATGGGCGGCGGTTTCACCTGGGGCGCGGTGCTGCTACGTTGGTAGGATGGCGCCCACCACAGGTGCGGCTTGACCCGGGCTTGCAAGGACAATAGTCTTCCGCGACTAACCATACGCTTTCAATAGGAAATCGGTGAGGAACGATGAGCGGCAAGACGGTGACACGCGCAGATTTGGCCGAATCGGTTTTCCGGAAAGTCGGCCTTTCGAGGACTGAATCCGCAGAGCTCGTCGAAACCGTGATCGATGAGATCTGCAACGCCATCGTGCGGGGCGAGAGCGTCAAGCTCTCCTCCTTCGCCACCTTTCAGGTGCGCGACAAGAACGAGCGCATCGGCCGCAATCCTAAGACCGGCGAGGAAGTGCCGATCTCGCCGCGCCGCGTCATGACCTTCAAGGCCTCGAACGTGCTCAAGCAGCGTGTCCTGAAAGCCCATCTCGCGCGCAAGGCGAAACAGAAGCCGGCTTCGCCCGCATCTTAAGCGCTTTTCGGGGTGATAGCCCCGCCGCCGGCAATTTGAAACTTGAATATCGCCCGGCAACTCGCTGAAATGAATACGATTCGGCTGCATATCGTGTATGCTGCCGCCGTAACCTTTCATCGAGGCCAGTATGGACAAGAGTCCGGACGCTTTCCGCACCATCAGCGAGGTCGCCGACGATCTCGACCTGCCGCAGCATGTCCTGCGCTTCTGGGAGACGCGGTTCACGCAGATCAAGCCGATGAAGCGCGGCGGCGGACGGCGCTACTACCGCCCCGAGGATGTCGACCTGCTCAAGGGCATCCGCCACCTGCTCTACGATCACGGCTATACGATCAAGGGCGTGCAGAAGCTCCTGAAGCTTAACGGCAACAAGTTCGTCGCGGCCATCGCCAGCGGGGACTTGGCTACGGTCGAAGCACTGGCGGCCGCCAGCCACGAGGAGCCGTCACCGCCGAAGGCCGGCAGCGACGAGGACCAGATCGTCGGCCGCGCCAAGGCGCCGTCCAGCCGCCGCTTCTTCTCCTTTGTCGGCGGCGGAGACGAAACGCCGGAAATCTCCCTCGGCAAGACCAGCGTCGGCAAGGAAGACCGCGCCCTGTTGCAGGAGGCGCTCTACGACCTGCTGGAGTGCAAGCGCCTGTTGGACCAGGTGCGTTAAGGCACTCGTATGCGCTGCTGTAAACGCCGCCGTGTTCTTCCGCACGGCTCATCGGCCGCGCTCGCCTCTAGTCCCGTCGCACGGAAGGCTCCCAGCCTCGCGTGAAGCCGCGCCCCATCGCAGCACGCATCAGGTCGAGCTGGCGTTGCAGATGTGCGCAGTCGGCGAGCAGGGTCTCGATGGTCGCCCGCGCATCGCCGCCATGCCAGGCGAGGGCGGTATCCACGGGGTCGCCTGCCGCATCAAGAGTCGCCGCGTCGGTTACAGGCTCGCAAAGCGGCTGCATGTGATTCTCCCGGGAATGGATCAGAGCGTCCAAGGGTCTGAAAGCAGACGCCTTGGCCATGAATGTTCTTATTATGTTCCGGTTGCCTAGGGAGTCAAGAGGCGGTGGGCGGACGGACGCAACTTGGGGAAAAAGCCCCGCCGAAGGCGGGGCAAGCAGGCGTCACGCTTGGCTCGCGGTGACGCGGGGAGTGCCCGCAAAAATCAAGGCGGGCAGAATGCTTCTACGACTTTCGTCTTATGTCCGGAAAGGTCGAAAGCGCTGAATCCGGTACGGTTTACGAAAGAAAAGCCGATACCGTGATCGATGAAGCCTATGCGGTGCCCCCATATCGCGCGGCATGGAGCCGAGAGCGTGCCTTTTACGATAAGCCGCAAGCTGAGTATCGCTCCGCGACGTCCGGCAACGGGACATTTATCCACATTTGTTCCGGACGCCGATTTTTGGGCTTGCATCCAAAACATCCAGACTATAGGGGTTTGCTCGGTCCGGAATGTAGCGCAGCCCGGTAGCGCACTTGACTGGGGGTCAAGGGGTCGTGGGTTCGAATCCCGCCATTCCGACCAATTCTCCTTCTCCCGCATATCCTGTTTCAGCGGAACTTTTGCCGGTTCTTCGCGTTACCATGCCGCCGGCTCTTTCGCCGGTGTCATTCGAGCGAGAGGGCAACGGACATGGAAGAAGCAGGTATCGGCTGGATTGCGGCCATCATCATCGGCGGTATTGCGGGCTGGCTCGCGGAACGCTTCATGAAGAGCGACATGGGCGTTCTCATGAACATCCTCCTGGGCATCGTCGGCGCGGCCGTGGCGAACCTTTTGCTCGGACTTATCGGCGTTTCGCTGGGCGGCTGGATCGGTTATCTGATCGCGGGCTTCATCGGCGCCTGCATTCTCATTGCGGTGGCGCGCGCTATCAGGCGATAGAGAAAAACACGTTTCCCAAGGCCGTCTTTCCGCGAGGAAAGGCGGCCTTTTTCGTTGGCAAATCTCAGGCGACGAGGCTGCGGTAGATCGCTTCGGTCTCGTCGATCATGCGGTCCAGGGCGTAGTCGGCGCTGCGGGCCACGGCGGCTGCGGTGTAGCGGGCGAGGCTCTCCGGGCTGGCGAGGTTCAGCATCGCGTCCGCCAGACGGTCCGGATTGTCGGTGTTTTCGATCAAAAGGCCGTTGTGCTTGTCCTTCAACACCATCGAGGCGCCGCCGACATCGGTCAGGACGAGCGGCTTGCCGGCGGCGGCGGCCTCCAGCATCACATAGGACATGGCCTCGTAGCGGCTCGGCATGACGAGCACGTCGATCGCCGCCATCGCGTCGCGCCCGGTGAAGCGCGTCGTGAGGTGCATGCGCCCGGCATGCCTGCTGGCCTCGATCCGGCTGCGCGTCGCCTCCTGCGCCTCGCCCGTGCCGATCATCAGGAGATGCGCGCGCGACAGGTGACCGGCAAGGAGATCAAAGGCAGCCACGAGCCGCTCCGGCGCCTTCTGATGACAGAGGCGGCCGACGAAACCGTAGAGCAGCGCATCCGGGGGGATGCCGAGTTCGCGGCGCACGGCTGCGCGGGTATCGTCCGGCGGTGTCTCGACGCCGTTGACGACGATGGTGAGTTTCTCACGCGGTATGCCGAGGCCGCGGGCATGCGCGTACTCGTCCTTCGAGACGCAGATCAGCCGGTCCGTCAGCAGGCGCGCGAGCATCGTCTCGATCAGGCCATAGACCCGGCGACCGGTCTTGCCGAGGCCCGGATCCATGGTGCGGAAGGCGTGCGGCGTGTAGACCCGCGGCACATGTCGTCCCGGCAGGCGCAGACGCGCGAGCGCGCCCGCCTTGGAGCTGTGGCCGTGAATAATGTCGAAGGGGCCTGCCTGGCGCATGACGCCGGTCAACTGACGCCAGGCGCCGAAATCGGCCGGGCCCGGCGAGCGCTTCATCGGTACGACATGGATGCCGGCGAGGTCGAGCGCGGTGAGTTCGGCGACGAACCGCTCCTCCGCCCTGACCGGGGAGTAGACGGCATGCACGCTGTGGCCGCGCGTCTGCATGCCACGGCACAGGTCGATGAAATGCCGGCCGGAGCCGCCGCCGCTGGGTTCCAGGATTTGCAGGAGGCGCAGGGGCCGAGGGCTCCTGATCGGGGCTGCGTTCATCAGGACACAGCGCCTTTGACGCTGCGCAGGTTATGGCGCCGCTCAAGCGCAAAACAGCCCCAGAGGATGCCGAGCAGCAGGTAGAAGTGCCTCCAGTGGTCGGTGTCGATGACGAAGCCGATCACGCTGTGGCCCACGATGGTGATGAGGGCGATCATCAGATAGGGCTGCCATGGCCGGTTGCGCAGCAGGTATTTGAAGCCGGCGCTGAGCGTCCAGGCGATCAGGGAGACATAGCAGAGGAAGCCGAGCCAGCCGTAGCTCGTCAGCGACTTCAGCCAGATATTGTGCTCGTCTTCCGGAAAGATCTTGCTGAACACCATGGGGCCGATGCCGAGCGGCTTTTCCATGGACATGAGGAAGCCGATGCGATGGCGGTCGAAACGGCCGAGATGCCCGCCGTCGTAATCCTGTACGAGTTGGGTGCGGTTGGAAAAGAGGTCCGCGACCTTGTCGAACTGGAGCGCCACGAGCAACGCGATAACCATGAGCCCGGCCGCCGAGATACTGAGGATGAGGATCTTCAGCCGGAAAGCGCCGGTGCGCTCCTTCAGCAGCATGATGAAGACGAGCGCCACCACCGAGAACAGGTAGAGCGCCCAGGCGGCGCGCGAGAACGACAGGAAGACGCCGAGTGCCAGGATCAGCACACCGATGATCTTGAGCGGCGCGCCAAGTATGCGGCCGGAAAGCAGGCCATACATCAGGTAGAGCGACGGCGCGACGAGATAGGGGCCGAAGACGTTCGGGTCCTGGAAGGCGCCCTTGGCACGGTCGTAGAGCGTGAAGGCTTCCGCTCCGGGAAAGGCATGGAAATAGCCGAGGATGCCGAGGATGGAGGTGATGAGCGCGCCGGCGACCCAAGCCCTGAAGATGAGCTCCAAGCGCGAATGGCGCGCCTCTATGATGGCGGCGAAGAAGACGCTGGAAAGCGCCAGGAACAGCGAGACGGCGACATACATCGGCCCGCCGGCCAGATCGTCCATCACGGTCAGCGACAGCATGCCGCCGACATTGAAGGTGACGAGCAGGACGAGCAGGGGCGCCACGCCGCGCGAGATGCGCAGCCCCACGATGGCCCAGAGGCCGATGAGCCCCGCCATGAACAGCTCATAGGGCGCCGGCTCGCTCATGACGAAGCCGGACAGGAAGACGCCGACCGCGACCAGCATCGAGCCGAACACGCCGACGGCCGCAAGCTGCGGCCGGAACGGCGGGGCATAGGGGAGGGCCGCGTCGCTCAATAGGCGTTTTCCGTGTTGAGTAGCCGGAACGGCGTCAGGAACAGGATCTTGAGGTCCAGCCAGAGCGACCAGTTCTCGATATAGTGAAGATCGAATTCCGTGCGGAAGCGGATCTTGTCGTCATGGTCGATCTCGCCGCGCCAGCCGTTGATCTGCGCCCAGCCGGTGACGCCGGGCTTGACGCGGTGGCGGGCGAAGTAGCCGTCGACCACGTCGACATATTTGCGGTCGTGCGACTGCGCCTGCACGGCATGCGGGCGCGGGCCGACCAGCGAAAGCTCGCCCTTCAGCACGTTGAACAGCTGCGGCAGTTCGTCGATCGAGGACTTGCGCAGAAAACGGCCGATCGGGGTGACGCGCGGATCGCCCTTCGTGACGGCGGCGCGGGCCGAGGGGTCGGAGAGATGCGTGTACATCGAGCGGAACTTGTAGACGTCGATGATCTCGTTGTTGAATCCGTGGCGCTTCTGCTTGAAGATGATCGGGCCCGGCGAGGAGAGCTTGACGGCGATGGCCGCGCCCAGCATGACCGGCCAGAGCAGGACGAGCGCGACAATGCTGAAGAACAGGTCGAAGATGCGCTTGGCGACATTGTCCCAATCGGCGATGGGCTTGTCGAAGATGTCGAGCATCGGCATGCTGCCGACCTGCGAATAGCTGCGTGGGCGAAAGCGCAGGCCCTTGGCATGCGCGGCAAGGCGAATATCGACCGGCAGCACCCAGAGCTTCTTGAGCAGCGTCAGGATGCGCGCTTCCGCCGAGAGCGGCAGCGAGATGATCAGCATGTCGATGCGCGCGAGACGGGCGAATTCCACGAGTTCGGCGACGTTGCCGAGCTTGGGATAACCCGCGATGACGGAGGGCGAACGGCGCTCGTCGCGGTCATCGAAGATGCCGCAGATGCGGATGTCGTTCTCCGGCTGCTGTTCCAGCGTGCGGATCAGTTCCTTGGCCGGCTCGCCGCCGCCGACGATGACGGCACGCCGCTCCATGGTGCCGTTGCGCGCCCAGCGGCGGATCGCATAGGCGATGATATGCCGCTCGACGACGAGATAGACCGCGCCCACGGCGAACCAGGACACGAACCAGATACGCGAATAATGCTGCCCGGATTTGAAGAAGAACACCATCAGCGCCATGATGGCGAAGGCGGCGGCCCATGCGGCCAGGATGCGCGGCATCATGCGCAGCGGCGAGCGAAGCGACGGGACCTGATAGCTATCGGCAAGCTGGAGGGTCAGCACGCCGACCGCAGCGCCGCCGAACAGCACCATCGCATAGAATCCCGTCAGTCCCATGCCGACATAGAAGGCGTGGATGGCGTAGCCGATGACCAGCAGCATCGCGAATTCGCAAAGCCGAAGCAGGCCCGTGATCATGGACGGGGAGAAGGTGTCGATGCGGAATTGCTGTGCGATCTTGCGCGCGAGCGGATTGAGCTCGACCGTTTCCTCGTCGCCTGACTTCGTCTCCTGCGAAAGCGTACGGATTTCCGACACCTTGCGGCGCAGGCTATCCGGGTCGAAGGAGTCGGGCGGCTGGATCTGGTTCATGGCTGTACCTCAGCAGGCTTTCAGCCTCAGATAGCATGAAGCCCCTAAGAAACGTTTACGGTTGACCGGTGCGGGGCGCGCCGAACGGCCGCATTTTGCCGCTCTGGGTGGCCAGAATGTCCCGGTAAAGCGCAAGCAGGGCCTCCGACATGGTCCGCGCGGAGAACGTCTTCCTGAAGGCGACGGGCTCGGGCATCGCCTTGCGCAGCCAGACCGGATCGTTCATCGCCTGCGTCATCACGGTGGCAAGCGAGGCGGCGTCGCCCGGCTCCGTCAGTGCGGGGCTGTCGCGGCCCAGCACTTCGGGAATGCCGCCGACGCGGCTGGCAATGATCGGCCGGCCGGCGGCGATCGCTTCCAGCACGATATAGGGCAGCGCTTCCGCGCGGGAGGGGACGACCACGGTGCGGGCAAGCGCAAAGGCTTCCTGCGCCTTCATGGCGGGCAGCAGGCCGATGCGGCGGCCGAGACCGCTTTCCACGATGCGCCGCTCGTATTTCGCCCTGTCCGGACCGTCGCCGATGATCAGCGCCGAAAGCGGCCGCCCGACGCGGCGCTCGGTCTGCGCGAAGGCCTCGACGAAGACATCCGGGCCCTTCAGGTCGCGCAGCATGCCGATATAGAGGAAATCGACGGCATCTTCGCGGGGGTAGACGATCTCGAAGTCCCGGTCGTGAATACCGTTGTAGATGCGCTCGGCGCGTACGCGCGGCTTGCCGACGCGCGCGATATAGGCGTCGCGCTCGTAGTCGCAGACGAAGGTGAGCGCGTCGCCGCGCCGCTCCAGCAGCCGTTCGGCGGTGAGGATCGCCAGTCCCGCCGCCGTGCGGCTCGTATAGTGCAGGCTGCCGCCATGCGGCGAATAGAGGCGGGCTACGCGATACCTGTTGACCCGCAGGGCTGAGCCGATGAGCCGGGCAATGGCGCCACCCTTGGCGCCGTGCCCGTGCAGGACATCCGGCTGCAAACCTTTTATTTCATGATAACTTTTCCGGAACGCGCCGATGTCGCGAAGGTCGACGGACCGGCTGATGGGCATGCGCACGAGGCCGAGCGAGAGATAGGGGCGGATTTCGTCGAAGAGCGCATCTTCGAACGAACCGCCCGTGAGGCTGTCGCAGATGATGCCGACATCATGCCCGGCCTTCGTGTGGAATTCGGCGAGATCGCGCACATGACGAAAGATTCCGCCGATGGGGGAACGGAAGCAGTGAATGATGCGCAGAGCCCCATCGTCCGCCATGATGCTCAGAACAGCCGTTCACGAACATAGATCGTGTCGCCGGCCAGGATGGGATCGGAGATGGAAACGCGGCCCGTGACGATCTTGCCGTTGATCTTGCGCGTCACGTCCACGTCGCGCTGGTTGGCGCGCGGCGAAAACCCGCCGGCGACGGCGATGGCGTTCTGGATGGTCATGCCCGCGACGTAGCTGTACTGCCCGGCCTGGCCGACCTCGCCCATGATGTAGATCGAGCGGTAGCGGTCGACCTCGATGGAGACATCAGGATCGCGCAGGTATCCCTGCCGCAGCTTCGCGGCGATGATGCTTTCCAGCTCCTGGATGGTCTGGCCGCGTGCCGGCACGGCGCCGATCAGCGGGAAGGCGAGATAACCGGCCTGGTCGATCGTATAGGTGTTGGACAGGCCGGCCTGTTCGAAGACGGTCACGCGCAGGCGATCGCCGCTGTCGAGGCGGTAGGGCTGGATGGTCGCTTCATGGAAGGCCTTCGGGGCAGGGCGGTATCCGCTGCAGCCGGCAACGGCCGGCACGATAAGCGCCAGCGCAAGCAGCAAGCCCTTGTTGATCGTTGCGAACGTCATTCGCTCAGTCCCGCAAATCAGAGTGTGGCCTTCGTTATCCATCCGTTAGGGTTAATGGCCGGTAAATATGCGGGCGGTATCATGTCCTAAATCGCGCAAAAGTATTTATTCCAAGATATGCAACTAAAGATGGTTAACGCTTGGGTTACCATATTTGTTTACCGTGCGCGGAAATCGTCGGTTTGGAGTAGGGATATGTCGGGCGTTCACGGGAGCCAGCAGGATGTCGATATCGACCTTGGCGGCCTTTTCGGCGCGATCTGGCGGCACCGCATGCGCGTGCTGCTGGCGACGGTTGCCGGCGCCGGCCTGGCCTTCGCCATCGCGAGCGCCATCACGCCGACCTACAAGAGTGAATCGCGCCTTCTCATCGAAACCCGCGAGCCGGCCTTCACGACGGGCCAGGACCGCTCGCAGGGCAGGGAGCAGCCGGCCTTCGACGAACTCGGCATCGCCAGCCAGGTGCAGATGCTCAAATCCGCCGACCTGATCAAGCAGGTCGCGCGCAACATGAAACTCTACGAGCTGGAAGAATTCGACCCGACCGCCAAGCCTTCGGCCATCTCCGATCTGCTCGTGCTGCTCGGCCTGAAGAAGAACCCGCTCGATCTGCCGCCGGAAGAGCGGGTGCTGAAGGAGTTCAACGACAAGCTCGTCGTCTACCAGGTGGAGAAGTCGCGCGTCATCGGCATCGAGTTCTCCTCGCGCGATCCGCGCCTTGCGGCCGCCATTCCCAACGAGATGGCAAAGGTCTACCTGTCGCTGCAAAGCGGCGCCAAGCTCGATACCAATTCCGAGGCGTCACGCTGGCTGGAGCCCGAAATCGTCAACCTGCGTGAGAAGGTGCGCGAGGCCGAGCAGAAGGTCGCCGAATACCGTTCGCAATCCGACCTGCTGCCAACAGGCGAGAACTCGACTTTCGCCGTGCGCCAGCTCAACGATATCTCGACCGAGCTTGCCCGCGTTCGCGGCGAGCGTGCGACCGCCGAGGCGCGAGCCGAAAGCGTACGCGCGGTGCTTCAGAATGGCGGCGCACCGGATACGCTGACGGAAGTCGTCGGCTCCCAGATGATCCAGCGACTCAAGGAGAGCGAGGCGCAGATCCAGGGGCAGATCTCCGACCTCTCGACATCGCTGCTGGAGGGGCACCCGAGGCTTAAGGGCCTGCGCTCGCAGCTCGTCGGTATTCGCGCGCAGATCAAGTCGGAAACCCAGAAGATCCTGTCGAGCCTCGAAAACGAGGCGAAGACGGCACGGCTGCGCGAGACGCAGCTCGTCCAGCAGCTCAACACGGTCAAGGCGGATACGGCGCGCGCCGGCGAGGACGAAGTCGGCCTCAAGGCGCTGGAGCGCGAGGCCGCAGCCCAGCGCGAACTGCTCGAAACCTACCTTGCCCGCTACCGCGAGGCGACCTCGCGCACCGGCGACGGCGCCACACCGGCCGATGCCCGCGTGATTTCCGCCGCCGTGGAGCCGACGGAAGTGGCTTTCCCCAAGGTGATCCCGATCACCATCGTCGGCGGTGTTGCCGGCTTCGCGCTCAGCGCCATCGCCATCCTGCTTGCCGAACTGTTCAGCGGCCGCGCCCTGAAGCCGGTCGGCGCGGTGGTAACACCCGCCCGCCGCCGTGAAGAGGAGGACGACGAGGCTGCCGAAGCCGATGTGGTGGTCGAGCCGCCGCCGCTTGCCCGCAGGGAGCAGACAGCCCGCGTCGACCATGCGGCGGTGCGTGACATGAATGCGCCGGCGCGGTCGCTGCTCGCAGACATCCGTCCCGTCGAGGAAGACGAGGAGGACCTGGAACCGGCGCTCGCGCCCGAGACCGCCGAAACGGTTGCCCTCGAAGAGGAAGAAGGCGATTTCTCGGTCAACGCCGTCGCCCGGCACATGATCGAGAACAACATCTCCGTGGCCATTTCGGTCTCGCCGTCGGGAGATCGCGGCTCGACCGCTGCCGTCATGCTGGCGCGCCGGATCGCGCAGGAGCATCGCCGCACACTCATCATCGACCTGACCGGCTCGGCCTGCCCGACCCGCCTGATGGCGGAGTCGGTTCACCTGGCGGGGATCACCGACCTTTTGGTCGGTGAAGCCGCTTTCGGCGACATCATCCACGGTGACCGTCTTTCCGCCGCCCATGTCATCCCGCGCGGCAATGCCAATATCCGGCGCGCCATGCGCGGCATCGACCGGCTGGCCATGGTGATCGACGCGCTGTCGGACGCCTATGATACCGTGATCGTGGAATGTGGCCCGGCCGAGGTGGAGGGCGTGCGCCGCCTGACCCGCGACCGGGAGACGGATGTCATCCTCTCGCTGCCCGGTGCGGACGAGGACGAGGTCGTCAAACTCATCGGCGCCTTCGACGAGGCCGGGTACAGCGACATCCTGCTGATGACCGGCGAGACCGGCGAACCGCCCCGCAATCCGGGCCGTCGCGTGGCCTGACGGTTCAGTCCGCGCCCGTGCCGGCGCGGGACGCCTGCCGTCCCGAGCGCCGGCGTTGCAGGAAGGCATAGATCTGCGGATTGCGCTTGATGAAGCGCTTGGCGCCCGCTTTCAGACGATGAAGCGTGGCCGCAAGGCTGCCGGCCGGTGTCGTCGCCCACAACAGGTCGTATTGCGGCGTCTCGATCGTGCACCAGGAGCGCTTGTAGAGCTGGTCGCCGATGCCGAAATCGAAAAGCGCCACGCCTTCCCCGCAGAGCTTGCGAATGGCCAGATGGAACAGGAATTCGCCGGGGCTGGCACCCGCGGCGACGCTTTCGTCGAGCGAGCCGAACTGGCAGATCACATGATCGCCCTTGCGCGACAGGCCGGCAATGGCGGCGATATGGCCCGCATGCGCGCCAGTGAGGCGCAGTGCGTGAAGCTGAAGCGGATGTTCGGTGTCCGACGCTGACGTGGTCACGAGCGCGCGGAAGAAATCACGGGTACGCTCGTCGCGGAAGACATCGGGCAGGCCGAGCGCCTGGAAGCGGACGGACTTCTGGCGGAAGAAGGTTTCCAGAAGCGCAAGCGCCTCGTTTCCGGCCGGCGCGATGATGTGCTCGTAACCGCCAAGCTCCATCAGCCGGCGTTCGGCGTTGCGGAACTTCTTGCGGCGGTTCTTGGCATTGATCTGGGCGAGCGTGCGCTCGAAATCGCCCAGCAGCGGGAGCTGGAAGGCGGCGTTCTGGTTCAGGACGGCGGGCAGGTCGCCAAACGGATTGGTTTCACCGCGCCATTCGAGCGGCACCTTGTCGAGCAGGAGAAGGTCGAAATGGCGGGCGAAGTCGCCGCGTGCCTGGCGTAGCGCCTTGCGAAACCGGGGCGGCGAGGCAAGCGCCCGGAACGCGCGTGTATAGAGGCCGGTGTTGAGGTTGCTGAAATCGGTGGCGAGCAGGCGGGCGACCCGCACCGGCCCGTGCCGCACAATTTCGAGCGGCAGGATGAGCTGCGTGCGGCCGCCGGACAGGCCCTCGACGATCAGCAGCTTTGTGCCCTGTGTGCGTGTCCAGGCCCGGCACCAGTCATAGCTCTGGTGGAGCGACAGGTTGTTCTCTGCCTCCAGCGCGCGCCATGCGGCTTCCAGCGGTTCCATGCGGTCGTGCAGGCGGATGGAGAGAGGACCGAAGGCAAGCGTACCGTCACCAGCCGTCGTCGCATCGGCTGGCGCGGGCTCGGATGGCATTGCCTGGTAATGGAGTTGCATCGCTCCCATGGTGTCGCCCTTGTGCACCTGCGACTGTCTTGCCGCATTGAACACGATAGGCACCAGGCTTGCGCAAAAGGTTTAAATCCAGTGCGCCCGCGGCGCATGCCCTGGGAATTTGGCCGGCGCGGTTAGCAATTTCATAACGAAAATCCGAAAAGCCGAACGTTCGGTGTGATCGGTCGACGCCGGATCGTCAGCACAGCCAGCCGGTGGCAAGGGCACTTGCCCAGGCACGCTCGCCGCGACTTTCCGCCAGACGGGCCATGGCCATGTGATCGTAGTCCACGAGATGAAATGTGGCGTCCCAGCGCTCTCCGTGCCGCTCGATCACGGCATAACGCGCATGCGGCGTACCCGCTTCGACCTTGTGGGGCACTGGCTCGTCGTCATCATAGGCGGGTGAGCCGACGCTGCCGGGATTGACGACCAGACGGCCGTCGCGCAAGCGCACGGCCCGCGCGATATGGGTATGGCCGCAGAGAAGGACCGGGTGGGCGATACCGCCGGCCAGCGCCTCGATCCGCTCGATCGGGGAAAGCTGCATCACGCCTTCGCCGGAGGGTTCATCGAGCCAGTAGATGGTATCGGTCCCGGGCGTGCCGTGGCAGAGAAAGACGGTGTCTGCGACGAGACGGGTCGGCGGCAGCTGGGCCAACCAGTCAAGGTGGTTCGCGGCCAGCTGCGCATGCGCTCTGCGATCCCAGCTTCCCATGGCGTCCGGCTGTTTTTCGAGGAGCCAGCGGTCGTGGTTGCCGGCGATGCAGGCGATATCGGCGCGCGACAGCAGGATGTCGGCGGTGCGGCCTGCATTGAGCGCGCCGCTCAGGTGATCGCCGAGATTGACGATCTCGCGAATGCCGCGGCGATCGATATCCGCCAGCACGGCTTCCAGTGCGAGATCGTTTCCGTGGATGTCCGCTATCACTGCAATGCGCATTGCCGTCACTCCTCGCGCGGCTTGCCGGGCTTTTCCATCCACTTGATGATCAGCATGGCCGGCAGGATCCACAGAAGGCCGGTGAGCGTGAAATAGAGGAGGTGGATATACCACGGCGATTCCCCCAGCGTCGCAACGGCGACCGTCGTCGCGACCAGCGCATAGACGAGCACGAGGATGATGATCAGGATCGTGCCGATCAGTTTTCTCAGGCGAGGGGGCATTTCGGACCTTCGTTCGGCGGGGCTGCAGGGCGCGACGGCATGCCGCAAAGCTTCGGGCCTTGTTTTGCACGGCCCGGTCGGGCAAATCAACGTCGGAGCAGTTCGCGGCGAAGGGTGCACGCCATTTTGTGCCCGCGACTGCGTGGAAAAACCGGAGAGGCGGGCAGATCGCCGCTCCGGGCAAAGGAGCCGATGAAATGAGCGCCACAAACGTAACAGCCTATCGCAGCGTGGACGATGCGGGCCGCATCGAGCGCAATCGCCGGCAGGTCCGAATCTGGCTGGGTTTCGTGCTGTTCATGCTGTTCGTTCTGGTGCTCGTGGGCGGCGCGACGCGCCTGACCGGGTCGGGCCTCTCCATCACCGAATGGAAGCCCATCCATGGCGTCATCCCGCCGATCGGCGCGCAGGAATGGCAGGAGGAATTCGAGCTCTACAAGCGCATTCCGCAATACGAGCAGGTCAACAAGGGCATGACCGTCGACGAGTTCAAGACGATCTTCTGGTGGGAATGGGCCCACCGCCTGATCGCCCGCTCCATCGGCTTCGTCTTTGCCGTGCCGCTCGCCTTCTTCTGGCTGACCGGCCGCATCGAGCGCAAGATGCGCTGGCCGCTCGTCGGCCTTCTCGCGCTTGGCGGCTTCCAGGGCTTCATCGGCTGGTGGATGGTGTCGTCGGGCCTTGCCGAGCGGGTCTCCGTCAGCCAGTACCGGCTCGCCACCCATCTCACGATCGCCTGTCTGATCTTCGCCGGGACCGTGTGGCTGATGCGCGCCCTTGCGCCGCACAGCGACGATGAAGCCCCGACGCAAGGCTCGCGCCGCATGGCCGGCATCATCGCCGGCATGGCGATCTTCCAGATCTATCTCGGCGCGCTCGTCGCCGGCCTGCATGCCGGCTTCACCTACAACACCTGGCCGCTAATGGACGGCGCCGTCGTGCCCGGCGGCCTCTTCCTGCAGCAGCCCTGGTGGATCAATCTCTTCGAAAACCCGAAGACCGTGCAGTTCGTGCACCGCATCGGCGCCTATGTGCTGTTTGCGCTGGCGCTCGTGCACCTGATCTCCTCGCTGCGTGCCGCGCCCGAGACCACCCATGCGCGCCGCGCGCTGGTGCTGTTCGGCCTCGTCTGTCTCCAGGCGACCATCGGCATCCTGACGCTGATCTGGCAGGTGCCGCTCGGCTGGGCGCTGGCGCACCAGGGCGGCGCGCTGGTGGTGCTCGGCTTCGCCGTCGCGCACTGGCGCGGCTTCTACGGCGAATATGACAGGGACGATGCGCGGGCCTGATCCGCTCAGGCCTGCCTGAGAACGGTGCGGATCGCCGCGGCCACGGCCAGTTCGTCGTCGCGGTCGGCTTCGTTGCCGTCCTCGTCATGCCAGGCGGCCGACAGGCAGCCATAGGCGAAGGCGTAGCGGAGGATGGTGCGCGCATCGCGCCCGAGCGTCTCCGCGAACACATCCGCCATGCCGGCGATCCGCGCTTCGTCGCGGGTGAGGTCGAACCGATCCAGCGGATTGGAGAACATGTTGGCGACGTCGAGCGCGGCATCGCCGATCAGCCCGACGGGATCGATGATGATCCAGCCGCGCTGTCCATGCATGATGTTTTCGTGGTGCAGGTCTCCGTGCAGCGGCTTGATATCCCGCTGGTCGGCCAGCAGCGCCTCCGCCATGGCAGCCGCGTCCGCATAGGGGCCGGCAAGGCCGTCCTTGCGGTCCCGTTCCGCCTTGGCGAAGAGGCTTGCGAAGTAGCGTGACAGCGGTTGCAGGCTGGCGGGCGGCGGACTGGCGGAGGGGCGGTGATAATCGAGCAGGACGTTGGCGGCGATGCACGTTGCGTCGCTGTCGCCATGTGACGCCATGTGATCTTTCAGCGTCGTCTTGCCGGCATGCTCCATCAGCAGCATCGTGCCGGAACGGGCGAGAAGTCTTACGCAGCCGACGCCATCCCGCCATGCCATGAAATCCGCGCCGCGCAGGTTGTCCTCCAGCGCCTTCGGCTTCAGGTCCTTGACGACGGCACTTTCGCCACCGGCAAGCGTGACCTCGTAGACGCTCCCGGCGACGGTGTCGGCAAGAAGACTGGCGCTTTCGATCCGCCATTCGTCGGGAAAGGCCGGCTCTGGCGTCGTCATGCGCCCAGCATCAGGTCCATGTTCTGCACGGCGGCACCCGACGCACCCTTGCCGAGATTGTCCAGCAGCGCGACGAGGTTGACATGCGGCGCGCCCGCCGTGCCGAAGACATAGAGCTTCATGCGGTCGGTATCGGCCAGCTCCACCGCGTTGACGCGGGGCAGGCTGGCGGTTTCCTTGAGATCGACCACCTCGACGATATCCTGGCCGGCATAGTGGTCCGCCAGCGCCTCATGGATGGAGCCGAGCGAGGCGTTGCCCTTGAGGTCGGCGAGATGGAGCGGCACCTGCACGATCATGCCCTGCGGGAACTTGCCGACGGAGGGCGCGAACAGCGGCGCGCGGCCGAGAAGCCCGTGCACCTGCATTTCCGGCACATGCTTGTGCTTCAGCGTGAGGCCGTAGAGGAAGTGCGGCGAAGCGATATGCTCGGCATGGCCTTCATCTTCCATCTGCGCGATCAACTGCTTGCCGCCGCCGGTATAGCCAGAGACGGCGTTGACGGTGACCGGGTAATCCTCCGGCAGGATGCCGGCGAGGCGCAGCGGCCGGATGAGTCCGATGGCGCCCGTCGGATAGCAGCCGGGATTGGCGACGTAACGCGCATCCGCGATCTTCTTCGGCTGGTCGCGGTCCATTTCGGCAAAGCCGTAGGCCCAGTCCGGGTTGATACGATGGGCGGTAGACGTGTCGATGATGCGCACGGAATTGTTGCCCGCCACCATGGCCACGGCTTCCTTGGCGGCATCATCCGGCAGGCAGAGGATGGCGATATCGGCGCTGTTGAGCAGGTCTTCGCGCAGCTGCGCATTGCGGCGCTCGGCTTCCGGGATGGACAGGAGCTCGACATCGGCGCGGCCGGCCATGCGGGTACGGATCTGCAGGCCCGTCGTGCCGTGTTCGCCATCGATGAAGATCTTCGGTTTCATCTGCTGTTCCATCCTGTTTGCGCGTTCGCCGCCGATATAGCCCCTTGCCCTGTCGTATTCAACGCCGTGTTTCAGCGTCGTTCGGCCAGCGCCTCGGCATGGAGGCCCAGCATGTACATGGCGATGGTGGAGCCGGCGATGGCGGTGATATCGGCATGGTCATACGCGGGCGCCACCTCCACGACATCGGAGCCGACGATATTGAGCGCGCCGAGCTTGCGCAGCACCGACAGGATGCGCGCGCTGGACGGGCCGCCGGAGACCGGCGTGCCGGTGCCGGGCGCATAGGCCGGGTCGAGGCAGTCGATGTCGAAAGTGAGATAGGTCGCGCGGTCGCCGACATGATGGATGATCGCATCGGCGAGCTCGGCAGCACTCATCTCCTCCACGTCGTAGCCATAGAGGATGCGGATGCCGCAATCCTCCGGCGCATGGGTGCGGATGCCGATCTGGATCGACGTCTCGGCATCGATCAGCCCCTCGCGCACGGCGGTGCCGACGAAGGAGCCGTGGTCGATGCGGCCCTTCTCGTCGGCCCAGGTATCCTGGTGCGCGTCGAACTGCACGAGGGAGAGGGGACCGTACTTTTCGGCATGGGCGCGCAAGAGCGGCAGCGTAATGAAATGGTCGCCGCCAAGCGTCAGCATATAGGCGCCGGATTTCAGGATCTTCTTGGCCTCACGCTCGATGGTGCCGGGCGTCTTCGCGTGGTTGCCGTAGTCGAGCAGGCAATCGCCGTAATCGATGACGGCAATGTCTTCGAACAGGTCGCGCTCGAAGGGATATTGCGGATCGTTGTCCATGATCGCGGAGGCGCGGCGGATCGCCTGCGGCCCGAAGCGCGCGCCGGGACGGTTGGACGTTGCGGCATCGAAGGGAATGCCCCAGACGACCGCATCGACATCCTTCAGCACCTTGGTGTAGCGCCGGCGCATGAAGGAGAGGATCCCGGCATGCGTCGGGTCGGAGGCCGCGCTCTTCAGCGATTTTGCAGTGATGGCGTGATCGATCGTCTTGTTGGCCACTGTCAGGCTCCCGATTGCTGTCGCCCTTCGAAAAGGTTGCCTGTTTCAGCAAAATGCAGGCGCCGCGGCAAGCCCCGTGGCTGAAAAGAAAGAATGTATCCTCGCAACGGCGAGGCATCCGCCTCAAAGCGGCGGCAGGCGCCGGGCGACGGATGTTCCCTTGATGACGGCCGTGCTGGTGACGGCATAGTCGGAAAGCGCCTCGAGCACATCGTCCATTTCTTCTATCGAATGGACGACGAGGCGGGCGAGAAAGGGATCGTCCCCCGTGATCTTGTCGCATTCGATGAACTGCGGCGTATCCTGGATCAGCTTCTCCACCACATGCAGTTTGCCGGGCAGCGGCCTGATACGCACCAGGGCGCGGATCTGGTAGCCGAGCGCGCGCGCATCGACGTCCAGTGTGAAGCCGCGGATGACGCCGCCGGCCTCCAGCCGACGCACCCGCTCCGACACCGCGGGCGCGGACATGCCGACGAGGCGGGCGAGTTCACTCATGGAAAGCCGTGAATCCGCATCAAGCGCTGCCAGGATGCGGGAATCGACGGCGTCGATGGGTGAGTTTTCATACTGAAGGCGATTAGGGATTTTTGAGCTGCTCATCGATGCAATATAGCGGTTCTGCTTTCGGTTCTCCATGGAAATCAGCCTGTCCACCCTCCATGATCGCGCATCACAGGAGTGACCCATGCTGATTGGTATTCTGGCCGGCCTGACAACATGCGCGTTGTGGGGCCTCACATTCATTGCGCCACGCGCCGTCGATCCCGCCTCCACCTGGGACTTGACCGTTGCACGATACGGAATTTTTGGCGTGGTTTCCGTGCTGCTCATGCTGCACCCGCGCTTCCGCCCGCGCGGCCTGACATGCAGGCGCTGGCTGACCGGCCTGTCTCTCGGCGGCGCGGGCTATGTCGGATATTTCGTCGCCGCCGCCTATGCGGTCAGGCTGGCGGGAGCCGCCATACCGCCGCTCGTCATTGGTACCATGCCGGTGCTGCTGGCGTTGATCGCCAACTGGCGGGACCGGTCTGCCCCGTGGAGCGCGCTTGCTCCGCCGCTCGCGCTGATCGCCGCCGGCGTGGCGATCGTCAACATCTCGGTCATCGAGGCAGCCGGGCCGGAGGGGCGGGAGGCCGTTTTGCTCGGCGTTGTGGCGGCCTCGGCCGCGCTTGCGATCTGGATCGCCTACGGCCTCGCCAATGCCGCCGTCATGCGCGCCGCCGACGCGCCGGATGGCCTGCACTGGACGGGCGTACAGGGGATAGGGGCGGCGATCGGCAGCATGGCACTTCTGCCGCTGACCTCTTTTTCGACGCAGCCCCTTGCCGGTCCCGACATGCTGAACTTTCTCGGCTGGGCTGCGGTCATGGGCATTGCGGGATCGTGGATCGCGACATTCTGCTGGGGGATCGCTTCCGCCAGATTGCCGCTCGCGCTTGCCGCGCAGCTCATCGTGGCGGAAACCGTGTTCGGTCTCGTTTACGGGTTTGTGTACGAAGCGCGGTGGCCGCAGACGGCCGAGTGGGTCGGCGCAACGCTGCAGCTCATCGGTGTCGCGGTGGCGGTCGCCCTTTTCAGCAGGCCGGGATTATCCGCTAGAGGTGTCGGAAAAGCCGAAGCGTAGAACGAAAAAGGCCGGGGCGAGCCCCGGCCTTTCCTGAACCAAAATCGTCCGGGCGATTAACGCTTGGAGAACTGGAACGAACGACGGGCCTTGGCCTTGCCGTACTTCTTGCGTTCGACGACGCGCGAGTCGCGGGTCAGGAAGCCGCCCTTCTTCAGGACCGAGCGCAGGGCCGGTTCGAAGTAGGTCAGTGCCTTGGAGATGCCGTGACGAACGGCACCGGCCTGGCCGGAAAGGCCGCCGCCGGCAACGGTCGCGTCGATGTCGAACTGGCCGTCACGGGCAGCTGCGACGATCGGCTGCTGCAGGATCATCTGCAGGACCGGGCGTGCGAAGTAGGCTTCGAACGACTTGCCGTTGACGGTGATCTTGCCGGAGCCCGGCTTGACCCACACGCGGGCGACAGCGTCCTTGCGCTTGCCGGTGGCGTAGGAACGGCCCTGGGCGTCAACCTTCTTGACGTGAACCGGGGCGGAAGCGGCCGGAGCTGCAGCGGCGACGCCGAGGTCCTTGAGCGAGGAGAGGTCGGCCATTATCAGGCGCTCCTTGTGTTCTTGCTGTTCAGCTTGGCGACGTCGAGAACGACGGGCTGCTGGGCTTCGTGCGGGTGGTTGGCGCCGGCGTAAACGCGCAGGTTCTTCATCTGGCGACGGCCGAGCGGGCCGCGCGGAACCATGCGCTCGACAGCCTTCTCGAGAACGCGCTCCGGGAAGCGGCCTTCGATGATCTGGCGAGCCGTACGCTCCTTGATGCCACCCGGGTAACCGGTGTGCCAGTAGTACTTCTTGTCGGAGTACTTCTTGCCGGTGAAGACGACCTTGTCGGCGTTGATCACGATGATGTTGTCACCGTCGTCGACGTGGGGCGTGAAGGTGGCCTTGTGCTTGCCGCGCAGGCGGTTCGCGATGAGGGTAGCGAGGCGACCGACAACGAGGCCTTCGGCGTCGATGAGGATCCACTTCTTCTCTACCTCGGCGGGCTTCTGTACGAAGGTACCCATGGGAGTAGCTCTTTCTGTAGGGTCCCGAAGCCTTGCGGCCTGGGGCGTTTCTTGTTGCTTGGTTTGGCGCCTTGCGGATGCCAAAAATCGAACGCGGCCCGTGGGGACCGCGATCTGGTGCGGCTTATAAGCGAGAGCGGGTAGGTCGTCAAGCGACGTGGTCCGGAGGATGCGAAAGATAACTATTTAAAAACAAAGGTTTATAACAGCGGTATTAAGATACCACAAATTATCGCGGTGGAATCGAGTAGGTCGCGGTGGCATGGGCCACGAGCTCCTCGCCGCCGGCTTCGAAAATCGCGGCGTCCACGACCGCCAGCCGCTTGCCGAGCTTGAGGAGGCGGCACGTGCAGGAAAGAGGGCCGGGGGCGGGCTTCCGCAGGAAATTGATGTTGAGATTGGTGGTGACGGCAAGCGCCACCGGCCCGATATGGGCGAGCACCGCGCACCAGGCGCCGACATCGGCGAGCGCGAAGAGCGTGGGGCCGGAAATCGTGCCGCCCGGGCGCAGGTGCCGCTCGTTGGGCGTGAGCCGCAGCGTCGCCGTTCCCGGGCCGACCGCCGTCACCTCGAACACCTTGCCATCCGTATGAAGCTGCGGAAAATCGGTTTCGAGAAAGCGGTTCAGCGCTTCCGGATCCATGATCGGCGTCAGTTCCATCGCAGGCGTCTCCCTTTTTAGCGTTTACAGACCGATTTGCCCTCTCTCGCAAGCCCGCTGAAAGTCTATCTTGCCGCGCTTGAAACAGGCGGCGGCGCGGCGTAGGACCTCAGGACGAGAAGACAAGGAGGCGAGCATGGCGGATGTGGTGGAGTTCAGGAAAGAGGAGCCGGCCGGCCTGGTGCGGATCGAGCGGCAGGCGCCGGTGTTGCGTATCACGCTGAACAATCCGCCGGCCAACGCGCTTTCCATCGCCACCATGCGGGCGCTTGCCGAGGCGCTCGATGCCGTCGCGGCAGATGACGCCATCCGCGTCGTCGTGCTGGCCTCGACCGGCAAGGTGTTCTCCGCCGGCCACGACCTCAAGGAAATGACCATGCACCGCGCGGATGACGACGGCGGGCGTGGCTTCTTCGAGACGGCCATGCGCATGGCCGCCGACATCATGCTGAAGATCGCCGCGCTGCCGCAGCCCGTCGTGGCCGAGATCGACGGCCTTGCGACGGCCGCCGGATGCCAGCTCGTCGCGAGCTGCGACCTCGCTATCTGCACGGACACCGCCACCTTCTGCACCCCGGGCGTCAATATCGGCCTGTTCTGCTCGACGCCGATGGTCGCCGTGACCCGCGCGGCGCATCCCAAGCAGGCGATGGAGATGCTTTTGACCGGCGAGACCATCGACGCGTCCACCGCCAAGGATTTCGGCCTCGTCAACCGCATCGTCCCGCAGCAATACCTGCGCCAGGTCGTCGACAAATACGCCGCCGTCATCGCGTCCAAGTCGCCGCAGGCCCTGCGCGTCGGCAAGGCCGCGATCCGCGCCCAGGCCGGCCTGCCGGTCGCGGAAGCCTACACCATCGCCGTCGCCACCATGGTCGAGAACATGCTGGCAGACGACGCCAAGGAGGGCATCGGCGCGTTTCTGGACAAGCGCATGCCGGAGTGGAAGTAATGGCGAGAATTGAGCGTTTTCAAAGAGATAAAATGGATAGGTTTCAGCTTCACGATGAAGTTGAAGCAAAACTCTTCGTTCAAGATTACGACGGGCGGAAATTGATGCAAATTTCGACCTACGGGCGGGCAGGTCGCCAAGAGGTCGGCAAACTTAGCCAGACGATCCAATTGGACGAAGGGGCAGCTCGGCAATTATTCGATATTATGAAGGTTGAGTTCGGCTTTAAATAAGTTCAGGCCAGCTTGAGCACCAGAACGCCGCAGGCGATGACCGCGCCGGCGAGGTAGCGCCATGCGCTTGCCTTTTCCTTGAGGATGAAGACGGAGATGAGGAGGGCGAAGAGGATGGCGGTTTCGCGCAACGCCGCGACCGTCGCGACCGGCGCCCTGGTCATCGCCCACAGCGCCAGCCCGTAGGAAGCGATGGAACCGGCGCCGCCGAAAAGGCCGCGCGCCCAGTTGCGGCGGACATGGCTCCAGACCGGAGCGGTGCCGCGCCGCGCGATCGCCCAGGCAAACAGCAGGACCGGCGGCAAGAGCGCCATCCAGAGCGTATAGGAAATCGCGTTGCCCGAAACGCGCGCGCCCGCGCCGTCCGCGAAGGTGTAGGTGGCGATGACGACGGCATTGGCCAGCGCGAGCAGGATGGCGTGGCGCCCGCCACGGCGCGCTTCGAGCGCGAGCGTCAGCACGCCGGCCGAAATGACCAGCACGCCCGCCATGGCCGTCGTGGTCAGGTGTTCGCCCAACACGAGGCCGCTCGTCATGGCGACGATGAGGGGCGCCACGCCGCGCATCAGCGGATAGACAAGGCCGATATCGCCGGCCCGGTAGGCCGCGGCCACCAGCTGGAAATAGGCGAATTGCAGGACAGCCGAGACGAGGATGAACGGCCAGGCCTCCGGTTTCGGCAGCGGCACGAAGGGCAGGAAGAACAGGCCGACGGCGCCGGCGCCGAGCGCCACCATCGCCGCGTCGAGCGACTTGTCGGTACCGGATTTGACCAGCGCATTCCATGTCGCGTGCAGGGCCGCGCCGAGAAGCACGAGGAGAAGAACGTCGAACGGCAATCTGGAACCTCGGCGGGGCAGGCGGGACGGACGGGAAGGCATCTCTTCATCCGCCCAAATCCTGACATTTGCAATCGGGACCCGCCGCAACTTTTGTGATGAAACCGGCAGAATCCGTGATGCCTGCGCCGGATTGGCACAGATCGCGCCGCAAAGGCCGCGCCGGGGCGCTCTTCTTCTTTAAGGTTTCGCGCTAGAATGGCGAACAGCAAGGCATGGGAGAGACGTTCGCGACAGCCGGAGGAGGCAGCGATGAACCACGACCATTATCCCGACAGCTATATCCGCGATATCCTTTCCAGCGTGCACACGATCGCCGTCGTCGGCGCGTCCCCGAACGATGCGCGCCCGAGCCATGGGGTCATGGGCTTCCTGCTCGGCAAGGGCTACCATGTCATTCCGGTCAATCCCGGACATGCGGGCAAGACCATTCTCGGCCAGACTGTCCATGCCAGCCTCGCCGATATCCCTGAACCGATCGATATGGTCGACGTCTTCCGCGCCGCCAACCAGTTGGGGGCCGTCGTGGACGAGGTGCTGGCGCTGCCGCGACGCCCGAAGGTCCTGTGGGGGCAGTTCACCGTGCGCGACGATGCGGTCGCCGCGCGGGCCGAGGCCGCAGGTCTTCGCGTCGTGATGGACCGCTGCCCGGTGACGGAATATCCGCTGCTCATGCGCAAGGCATCGTGACACCGGGCAAACATTGACTTCACATAGCGTTACCTCAATTCTCCCCGAAAACGGGAACGCGCCATGAATCATGATTCCTATCCGGACTATTATCTTGCCGACATCCTGCGCGCGACGAAGGTGATTGCCCTCGTCGGCGCCTCGCCGAACCCGGAGCGCCCCAGCCAGCGCGTCATGGCGTTCCTGCTGCGCAAGGGGTATCGGGTGATCCCGGTCAATCCGGGGCAGGCGGGGAAGGAAATCCTCGGCCAGCGCGTCGTCGGCCGTCTGGCCGATATCGAAGAGCCGATCGACATGGTCGATGTCTTCCGCGCCGCCAATGCGCTTCCCGCCGTCGTCGACGAGGTGCTGACGCTCTCGCCCCTGCCGAAAGTCATCTGGGGGCAGCTTTCCGTGCGCCACGACGAGGCTGCGGCCAAGGCCGAAGCCGCCGGGATCAAGGTCGTGATGGACCGCTGCCCGGCCATCGAATATCCGCGCCTCATCGGATGACGCCTTGCGCATGGAGCGCTTTGCCGCAGCCCCGCGCGAGCAGGAAAACTACCTTTGACCGGCCGCTATCTCTCTGAAATAGTGCCGGAACTTTAAAAAGGGAGGTCATCCATGACGAAAAACAAGCCGGGCTTTTCCACGCTCGCCATCCATGCGGGCGCCCAGCCGGACCCCACGACCGGCGCGCGCGTGACGCCGATCTACCAGACGGCCAGCTTCGTGTTCAACGACACCGACCACGCCGCCTCGCTCTTCGGCCTGCAGGCTTTCGGCAACATCTACACCCGCATCATGAACCCCACGCAGGCCGTGCTCGAGGAGCGCGTCGCCGCGCTCGAGGGTGGCACGGCGGCGCTTGCGGTGGCCTCCGGCCATGCCGCGCAGCTCCTGGTGTTCCATACGATCATGCGCCCGGGTGACAACTTCATCGCCGCGCGGCGGCTCTATGGCGGCTCCATCAACCAGTTCGGCCATGCCTTCAAGAATTTCGACTGGCACGTGCGCTGGGCCGACACCGACGACCTTTCCACGTTCGAAAGCCAGATCGACGACAAGACCAAGGGCATCTTCATCGAAAGCCTTGCCAATCCGGGCGGCACCTTCGTCGATATCGCCGGCATTGCCGATATCGCGCACCGCCACGGCCTGCCGCTCATCGTAGACAACACGATGGCGACGCCCTACCTGCTGCGCCCGCTGGAGCACGGTGCCGATATCGTCGTGCATTCGCTGACCAAGTTCATGGGCGGCCACGGCAACTCCATGGGTGGCATCATCGTCGACGGCGGCACGTTCGACTGGTCCGCATCGGGCAAATATCCCGCGCTGTCCGAGCCGCGCCCGGAATATGCCGGCATGGTGCTGCATTCGACCTTCGGCAACTTCGCCTTCGCCATCGCCTGCCGGGTGCTGGGCCTGCGCGATTTCGGCCCCGCCATCTCGCCGTTCAACGCCTTCCAGCTTCTGACCGGCATCGAGACGCTGCCGCTGCGCATGCAGCGCCACTCCGACAACGCGCTGTCCGTCGCGACGTGGCTGAAGGGCCACGACAAGGTCGCCTGGGTCAACTATGCCGGCCTTGATGACCACCCCAACCACGCGCTCCAGCAGCGTTATGCGCCAAAGGGCGCGGGCGCCGTCTTCACAATCGGCCTGAAGGGCGGCTACGAGGCGGGCAAGCGTTTCGTCGAGGGGCTGGAAATGCTCTCGCACCTCGCCAATATTGGCGACACGCGCTCGCTGGTGATCCACCCGGCCTCGACGACCCATCGCCAGCTCTCCGAAGAGCAACAGGTTGCGGCCGGCGCGGGCCCGGATGTGGTGCGCCTGTCCATCGGCATCGAGGACGCCGCCGACATCATCGCCGACATCGAGCAGGCCCTCGCCAAGGCCTGACGCCACGGGGCGGCCGTGCAGGCCGCCCTTACATTCCTCCCTATGGAAGACAGCATGAGCAAGGCACAACCCTTCGACATCGCCGGCGTGGAGCCGGAAACCGGCCGCCCCGCCGCCGACCGGCTGATCGCGGGCGATCCGGTCTTCACCAGCTGGAACATCGAGGAAGCCGACGGCGGCGTCTATTCCGGCATCTGGCAATCGACGCCGGGCAAGTGGCGTATCCAGTACGACGAGTGGGAATATTTCCACATCCTCGAAGGCCATTCGATCGTCACGTCCGACGAGGGCGAGGTGTTCGAGCTCAAGGCCGGAGACCGCCTGATCCTGAGACCCGGCTTCAAGGGAAGCTGGGAAGTCGTTGAAACGACTCGCAAGGATTACGTCATCCGCCTCTAGGTGTCCGGCTTCCCCGCCCGGAACGCCTTCGCAAAACCGGGCGAGGCAACGAAGCCGAGCAGAGCGCGCATCTCCGCCGAGCGCTCGGCGCCGAAGGCGGCGTCGAAGCGCGCCTGCGCATCGCGCCACATCGCGAGCGCTTCTTCCTGCTTGGCCATGCCCAACTCCGTCAGCCTGGCGCGCCGAACGCGGCCGTCCTTCTCGTCGGCGATCAGCTCGACCAGCCCATCCCGCGTCAGCGGCTTCAGCGTGTGGCCGAGGGCGGAGAGGTCCATCACCAACGCTTCCGCCAGCGGCTTGAGGGCGACGCCGTCCCGCCCGGCGAGCGCAATCTGCGACATAAGCGAAAATTGCGTGCCCTTGAGGCCGCTCGGCGCGATCGCTTCGTCATAGAGCTGGCCAAGCTGGCGGGCCGCGCGGCGGATCGCGCTGTTGGTGCAGTTCTGCCAGACACCTTCGGGTTCGTTCATCTCTCACCTCGTCCAGTCCTCGATAAAAATCGGGCGGCCCACTTGCAAGTGGAAACAGCGCTCTCCAATATAATGGCATATGCCACTAAATTCAAACCGGAGACCTGCCATGACTACTTCATCCACATCTGGAACCGCCCTTGTCACGGGTGCATCCGCCGGCATCGGCGCCACATATGCCGACCGTCTGGCCCGTCGCGGCCACGACCTCGTTCTCGTCGCCCGCGATGCGGTGCGGTTGTCGGCGCTGGCGGAGACGCTGAAGGCGCAGTACGGCGTTGCCGTCGATATCCTGCGTGCCGACCTCTCCGTGGCCGCCGACCTGCGCCTTGTCGAAAAGCGCCTGCGTGAGGACGCGGCGATCGCATTGCTCGTCAACAATGCGGGTATCGGCCCGAAGGGCGGGCTGCTTGCCGACGATATCGATTATCTCGACACGATGATCGCGCTCAACGTGACGGCCGCAAATCGCCTTGCCGTTGCCGCCGCCCAGGCATTTTCCGCCCGCGGCAAGGGCACCATCGTCAATATCGCCTCGGCGGTCGCCATCATTCCGGAACTCTTCAACGGCACCTATAGCGGCAGCAAGGCCTTCGTGCTGGCCTTCACGCAGGCGCTGGCGAAGGAACTCGACGGCACGGGCGTTCGCCTCCAGGCCGTTCTGCCCGGCCTGACGCGCACGGAAATCTTCGACCGGGCAGGGGGCTCCATCGATGCGCTGGACCAGAGCCGCGTGATGGACGTTTCCGATCTCGTCGACGCGGCCCTTGCCGGCCTCGATCAAGGCGAGCTGGTGACGATCCCCTCCCTGCCGGAAAAGGCCGACTGGGAAAAGCTGCAAGCCGCCCGCTTCGCGCTGGGACCGAACATCTCGCACAACAAGCCGGCCGCGCGTTACGCGGCGGCCTGACAGCTCACCATTCCAGCTCCAGCGCCTCCAGGCCGTGGAAGTGATAGACGTCCTTGACCACGGGCGGCCTTGCGATGCGCAGGCCGGGAAGGCGCTGGAAGAGGATCGGCAGCGCGATGTTGAGCTCGAGCCGGGCCAGCGGCGCGCCGATGCAGAAATGGATTCCGGCGCCGAAGGACAGGTTGGCGCCCTCATCGCGATCCGGCTTGAAGGCCGGGGGATCGGAGAATTTTCTTGGGTCGAGGTTTGCGGCGGCGAGGATCATGGCCACCTTGTCGCCGCGGCGGAAGCGGATGCCGTCGAGTTCGACGTCCTCGAGCGCGAAACGGTCGAAGATATGCACGGGTGCGGAGATGCGCAGGCACTCTTCCACGGTACGCTCCGTCGCCTTCCCGTCGGCGAAGAGCACGGCGGGGTCGGCGCCGTTTTCCAGGATGGTGCGCACCGCATTGCCGATCTGGTGCACCGTCGCCTCGTGGCCGGCATTCAGCAGCACGATGGTCGTGGAGATGAGTTCGTCATCGGTCAGAAGCTGGCCGCGATGCTCGGTATGCACCATGTGCGAGAGCAGGTCGTCGCGCGGTTCGGCCCGGCGCTCGGCGATGACGCCGCGCACGTAATCCGAAAACTCCTGCGCCGCCTTGTCGGCGGCAAGCTCGTCGGCATGGGTGCGGCCGAACATGTACATGCGCACATAGGCGTGGGACCACTTGAGGAGCTGCGGGCCCATCTCGTCGGGAATGCCGATCATGCGGGCGATCATCGTCACCGGTAGGATATCGGCGAAGGCGGAGAGCAGCTCGACCTTGCCGTCCTTCTCGAAGCGGTCGATGGCCTGATGGCAGAGATCGGTGATCTCCGGTGTCAGCTTCTCGATCATGCGCGAGACGAAGGCGCGGTTGACGAGGGTGCGCAGCCGGGTGTGTTCCGGTGGTTCCAGCTCCAGCAGTGACCAGGCCTCTGCCGCATCGAAATGCGCGACATGCGGCTGCGGTTCAGGAAGCCCGAGTTCCGCGCGGCTTGCGACATGGAGGATCTGCCGGCCGAAACGGCGGTCGCGCAACAGGCCGTTCACATGGTCATAGCCCGTGAAATACCATTTCCTCTGCTCCTCCCACCAAAAGGTGGGGCACTGCGCGTGGAGCGCCGCATAGACCGCGTTCGGATCGCGATAGAAAGCGGGATCGCGGCCATCCAGCGAAACGCGTCGGCTGGCGGCATCGATGGTGAGGAAGGAGAGATGTGGCGTCGTCATGAACGATGACGTAGCGGATTTCACAAGCCCATGAAAGCTTGGCAAAACGCCTTCAACAACCGTGTCACCTAAATCAAATCATTTCCCCGCCGCGATGCCCTCGCGCCGCGGGTCGGCTGCGCCTTTCAGGCCATCGGCGGTGAGTTCGATGGCGTGCAGGCCGGAGTTCATCTCGCCGATCTTCACCTCGTAGCCGAGGTCCTTCAGCGGTCCGGCGAGCTTTTCCGCATCGGTGCCGGCTTCGATGTCGTACGTGCCGAACCGGTTGATGAGATGGGGCATCGCGACGATTTCGCCGACATCCATGCCCCAGTCGATATAGGCGATCAGCGCCTGCGCGACATAGCCGATGATCTGGCTGCCGCCGGGCGAGCCGATGGCAAGCAGCGGCTTGCCATCCTTTAGGACGATGGTCGGCGACATGGAGGAGCGGGGCCGTTTGCCGGGCTCGACGCGGTTGGCGATGGGCAGGCCGTCGTCATGGGTTTTGAAGGAGAAATCCGTGAGCTCGTTGTTGAGCAGGAAGCCGTTGGTCATCAGCCGGGAGCCGAAGCCGTTCTCGATGGTGGTCGTCATGGAAACGACATTGCCCTTGTCGTCGACGATGACGAAATGGCTGGTGGAGGGCAGTTCGATGGCCGCGTCCCGGCCGAAATTGAAGGCATGGTCCCATTCCGGCTTGCCGGCGCTCGCGGCATCCTCGCCGAGCGCCTTGTCGCCGTCCAGCAGCCTGGCGCGTTCGCCGAGATAGGCCTTGTCCGTCAGGCCCTTGATGGGCGCCGGCACGAAATCCGTGTCGGCGAGGTAACGCTCCCGGTCGGCGAAGGCGAGGCGCTGGGCGTCCCCGATCAGCCGCCAGCTTTGCGGATTGTCCCTGCCGAGCGCCTTGAGGTCGAAGTTCTCCAGCATGCCGAGGATCTGGCCGATGGCAACGGCACCGGAGGAGGGCGGGCCCATGCCGCAGATATCGAGCGCCCGATAGGCGGCGCAGACGGGCTTGCGCTCCTTGACCCGGTAGTTGGCGAGGTCGGCGAGCGACAGGACGCCGGCATTCTGTCCGGCCATGCGCACCGTGTCGACGATCGCCTCGGCGATGGCGCCTTCGTAGAATGCGGCGGCACCGCCATTGGCGATGGCCGACAGTGTTTCGGCATAGGCGGGGTTCTTGAGGATGGTGCCGGCCTTGAGCGGCGCGCCGTCGGCACCGAAGAAATAGGATGCCGTCGGCTCGAAGGTCTTCAGCCGGTCGCCCTCGGCCGCGACCAGGGCGGCGAGGCGCGGCGAGACGGCAAAACCGTCGCTCGCCAGTTTCTGCGCGGGCGCGAAGAGGTCCTTCCACGCCATGGTGCCCCAGCGGTTATGCGCCTCCTGCATCAGCATCACGGTGCCGGGCGTGCCGACCGAGCGGCCGCCGACCACGGCATCCAGAAACGCCAGCGGCTCGCCCTTCTCGTCGAGGAAAAGCGTGGGTGTCGCCTCCATCGGCGCGGTCTCGCGGCCATCGAGCGTGGTGATCCGTTTCGCCTGTGCATCGTAATAAACAAGGAAGGCGCCGCCGCCGAGGCCGGAAGATTGCGGTTCGACAAGGCCGAGCACGGTCTGGACGGCGATCATGGCATCGATGGCGCTGCCGCCCTCATCGAGGATTTTCGCGCCCGCCGCGGCGGCGAGCGGATGGGCGGCTGCGACCATGTGCTTCGTCGCGGTGACGATGCCGGCGGCCGCTCGGCCCGTGGCGCGCTCGGGAGCGACGGTGTCGGATGCCTGCTGCGCCGGCGCGGGCGTGCCGGCAAGAGCCAGGGTTGCAAGGGCGACGAGGACGCGTTTCATGGGGATTGCCTCCGCTGGAGACGACATAGTGCAGCCGACCGCAGGGAGGAGCAAGGCGGGCGAAAGAATTCATCTTTCCTTCACCCTGTCGGCGGATCGGTTGTGGAAATCCCCGCCGCGCATTGCGCCGATTAACCGCATTCTCGCATACAGCGCCGCAAAACATGGCGCCGTCTTGAAGTCAGCCACCCTGACACTCTATGTAGGGAATACGAAACTTGCTGATTCCCAACGCTTGGGCGAGGGTTTCAGGGCACTTGAGATGAAGGATTGATATGAGAAATCCCGTAGATACCGCCATGGCTCTGGTGCCGATGGTCGTCGAGCAGACCAACCGCGGCGAGCGTTCCTACGACATCTATTCGCGTCTCCTTAAGGAGCGCATCATCTTCCTGACCGGTCCGGTGGAAGATCACATCGCCACGCTGGTGTGCGCGCAGCTTCTCTTCCTCGAGGCCGAAAACCCGAAGAAGGAAATCGCGCTCTACATCAATTCGCCGGGTGGCGTCGTCACCTCGGGCATGGCGATCTACGACACGATGCAGTTCATCAAGCCGGCCGTGTCGACGCTGTGCATCGGCCAGGCGGCCTCCATGGGCTCGCTGCTTCTGGCCGCCGGCCACAAGGACATGCGCTTCGCCACCCCGAATGCGCGCATCATGGTGCACCAGCCTTCGGGCGGCTTCTCCGGCCAGGCCTCGGACATCGAGCGCCACGCCAGGGACATCATCAAGATGAAGCGCAAGCTCAACGAGGTCTATGTCAAGCATTGCGGCCGCACCTACGAGGAAGTGGAACAGACGCTCGACCGCGATCATTTCATGAGCGCCGACGAGGCGAAGGACTGGGGCCTGGTCGACCGCGTCATCACCAGCCGCGAGGCGATCGAGGGTGTCGAAGGCGCGTAATGTCATGGTTTTGCCGCGGATGAAGCTATTGTGACACATTTGTAAGGTGCACAGGGCTTTATCCCGGCGGCAAAGCGGCTAATATTGACTGTTAATGCTATGGTGATTTGTGAGAGCCTAGCATTCGGTATTTCGGTGGGGGATTCGTTGCCACCGGCCAGGGCTGTGTCGCCCCGTTCGGTTAGTACCCCCTAAGCCTTGACGGGCTGCGCTTTCCCGAGCGTTCCGGAAAAGGCGGTTTGAGTGTCCGGCCATCTTGCGAGGGGTGGACGGCGTGCTGGAAGGAAAGTGATATGAGCAAGGTCAGCGGCAGCAACGGCGGCGACTCCAAGAATACCCTCTACTGCTCCTTCTGCGGCAAGAGCCAGCACGAGGTCCGCAAGCTTATTGCCGGACCGACCGTGTTCATCTGCGATGAATGCGTGGAATTGTGCATGGACATCATCCGCGAGGAGAACAAGACCTCGATGGTGAAATCCCGCGACGGCGTTCCCACGCCCCAGGATATCATCAAGGTCCTCGACGAATATGTCATCGGCCAGCAGCAGGCCAAGCGCATCCTGTCGGTGGCGGTGCACAACCACTACAAGCGCCTGGCGCATGCCGCCAAGGGCTCGGACGTGGAACTGGCCAAGTCGAACATCATGCTGGTCGGCCCGACGGGCTGCGGCAAGACGTACCTTGCCCAGACGCTCGCCCGCATCATCGACGTGCCGTTCACGATGGCCGACGCCACGACGCTGACCGAAGCCGGTTACGTTGGCGAGGATGTGGAAAACATCATCCTCAAGCTCCTGCAGGCGGCCGACTACAATGTCGAGCGTGCGCAGCGCGGCATCGTCTATATCGACGAAGTCGACAAGATTTCGCGCAAGTCCGACAATCCGTCGATCACGCGTGACGTCTCGGGCGAGGGCGTGCAGCAGGCGCTTCTGAAGATCATGGAAGGCACGGTTGCCTCCGTGCCCCCGCAGGGCGGCCGCAAGCATCCGCAGCAGGAATTCCTGCAGGTCGACACGACGAACATCCTGTTCATCTGCGGCGGCGCCTTTGCCGGCCTCGACAAGATCATCTCCGCCCGCGGCGAGAAGACCTCGATCGGCTTCGGCGCGATGGTGCGCGCACCGGAAGATCGCCGCGTCGGCGAAGTCCTGCGCGAACTGGAGCCGGAAGACCTGGTCAAGTTCGGCCTCATCCCGGAATTCATCGGTCGTCTGCCGGTCCTGGCGACGCTCGAGGATCTCGATGAGGATGCGCTGATCCAGATCCTGTCGGAGCCGAAGAACGCGCTCGTCAAGCAGTACCAGCGCCTGTTCGAGATGGAAGACGTCGAACTGACCTTCCACGAGGACGCGCTGCGCGAGATCGCCCGCAAGGCCATCGTCCGCAAGACGGGTGCCCGCGGCCTGCGCTCGATCATGGAGAAGATCCTGCTCGACACGATGTTCGAACTGCCGGAACTGGAAGGCGTGCGCGAAGTCGTCATTTCCGACGAAGTCGCCAAGGGCACCGCCCGGCCGCTCTACATCTACTCCGAGCGCGCCGACGAGAAGGCCAACGTTTCGGCCTGATCCCTCGCAGCATTTCAGACAGAGGACCCGCCCGGCAACGGGCGGGTCTTTTCATGTGGGCCTCAGCGATCGTAGGCCGCGATGGCGGCGGGCAGGGCGGCGGTGACGCCGTTGCCGACCGCCGGCAGGCCCGTCAGGACGGCGCTTATGACGTCCTCGCGGCTTGCGCCGGCCGCCTTTGCTTCCGCCACATGGAAGGCAAGCCCGCTTTCCAGCCGGACGGCGGCGAGCACGGCGATATAGGCGAGCGCCTGGGTCTTGGCGTCGAGCGCCGACGCTGCGCCGAGTTTCGCCACGGCTTCTAGCCAGGCCTGGCTGTGCGCGGGCGCGTCCTTCATGAATGTCTGGAATGCGTTGCTGACGAGAGACGTGTCGTTCACGGGCGATCCTTTCCTGCTCTGTTCGCCGATACTCTGGCACATCGAGCGCCGGCCCGTCTTGCGACAGGTCAAGACGGGCGGTTTTCCGGGTGTCGCGAAACGGCTGCGCGCTACATTTCGTGATTGGCCGCTTGCGCTCGGAAAGGGCATGATGCAAGGCAGGCGATATCGCGGGAGGCCGTTGCGAAACACGGCGCGGCAGGCGAATATGGAAGACCGCGAATCTGCCTGGCAATGCCTCGGTGGCGCCGTCGGTGGGAAGACCGCAAGGTCCGCGACAGCGCGGAGGACTAGTGTTCCTGATGTTCGTTCGTCTGGTCGGCGACTGGAAGGGGGCTCCCTGTCGCCGGGCTTGAAAAAGCGTTAACCGCACGCCACTTGTGGATGGAAAAGATCGCCGGCCCGGCGCCTTGAGGTGCCGATCGGTCCGGTTCCCGGAAACGGGACGTTTGAAAGGAAATGACATGACGAAAAAGACGTCTGCGCCGCACGAATCCACGGCCTTCCCGGTCCTGCCCCTGCGCGACATCGTGGTGTTCCCGCACATGATCGTGCCGTTGTTCGTCGGTCGCGAGAAGTCGATCCGTGCGCTGGAAGAGGTCATGGGCACCGACAAGCAGATCATGCTTGCCACCCAGATCAACGCCTCCGACGACGATCCGGAAACCGACGCCATCTACCGCATCGGCACCGTGGCCAACGTTCTCCAGCTTCTGAAGCTGCCCGACGGCACCGTGAAGGTGCTTGTCGAAGGCCGCGCGCGCGCCGAGATCGACGGCTATACCGATCGCGAGGAATTCTACGAAGCCACCGCCCACGTCCTGGTGGAGCCGGAGGAAGACCCGGTCGAAATCGAGGCGCTGTCGCGCTCGGTCGTCTCCGAGTTCGAGAACTACGTTAAGCTCAACAAGAAGATCTCTCCCGAGGTCGTCGGTGCCGCAAGCCAGATCGAGGACTACTCGAAGCTCGCCGACACGGTCGCCTCGCACCTGTCCATCAAGATCGTCGAGAAGCAGGAAATGCTCGAGACGACGAGCGTCAAGCTGCGGCTTGAAAAGGCGCTCGGCTTCATGGAAGGCGAGATTTCCGTCCTGCAGGTCGAAAAGCGCATCCGCTCGCGTGTCAAACGCCAGATGGAGAAGACCCAGCGCGAGTACTACCTCAACGAACAGATGAAGGCGATCCAGAAGGAGCTCGGCGACGGCGAGGACGGCCGCGACGAGATGGCCGAACTTGAAGAGAAGATCGCCAAGGTCAAGCTTTCCAAGGAGGCCCGCGAGAAGGCGGATGCCGAGCTGAAGAAGCTGCGCCAGATGAGCCCGATGTCGGCGGAAGCCACCGTCGTGCGCAACTATCTCGACTGGCTGACGGGCATTCCGTGGGGCAAGAAGTCGAAGATCAAGACCGACCTCAACGCGGCGGAAAAGATCCTCGACGAGGACCATTTCGGTCTCGACAAGGTCAAGGAGCGCATCGTCGAGTATCTCGCCGTGCAGGCCCGCTCGACCAAGATCAAGGGCCCGATCCTGTGCCTCGTCGGCCCTCCGGGCGTCGGCAAGACCTCGCTCGCCAAGTCGATCGCCAAGGCGACCGGCCGTGAGTATATCCGCATGGCGCTTGGCGGCGTGCGCGACGAGGCCGAGATCCGCGGTCACCGCCGCACCTATATCGGCTCGATGCCCGGCAAGGTCATCCAGTCGATGAAGAAGGCCAAGAAGTCCAACCCGCTCTTCCTGCTCGACGAGATCGACAAGATGGGCATGGATTTCCGCGGCGACCCGTCTTCGGCCCTGCTCGAAGTGCTGGATCCCGAACAGAACTCGACCTTCATGGATCACTACCTGGAAGTCGAATACGACCTGTCCAACGTCATGTTCGTGACGACGGCGAACACGCTGAACATTCCGGCACCCCTGATGGACCGCATGGAAGTGATCCGCATCGCCGGCTACACGGAAGAGGAAAAGCTGGAAATCGCGAAAAGGCACCTGCTGCCCAAGGCGATCCGCGACCACGCACTGCAGCCGAAGGAGTTTTCGGTCACCGACGGCGCGCTGATGGCGGTCATCCAGCAGTACACCCGCGAAGCCGGTGTGCGTAACTTCGAGCGTGAACTGATGAAGCTCGCCCGCAAGGCGGTGACCGAGATCATCAAGGGCAAGGCGCAGAAGGTCGAGGTCACGGCTGACAACATCCATGACTTCCTGGGCGTTCCGCGCTTCCGCCACGGCGAAGCCGAGCGTGAGGATCAGGTCGGCGTCGTCACGGGTCTTGCCTGGACGGAAGTCGGCGGCGAACTGCTCACCATCGAAGGCGTCAGCCTGCCGGGTGGCAAGGGCCGCATGACGGTCACGGGCAACCTGAAGGACGTGATGAAGGAATCGATTTCGGCAGCGGCATCCTATGTCCGCTCGCGCGCCGTCGATTTCGGCATCGAGCCGCCGCGCTTCGACAAGACCGACATCCACGTGCACGTGCCGGAAGGCGCGACGCCGAAGGACGGTCCGTCGGCCGGTATCGCCATGGCGACCGCCATCGTTTCCATCATGACCGGCATTCCGGTCTCGAAGGATATCGCTATGACGGGCGAAGTGACGCTGCGTGGCCGGGTCCTGCCGATCGGCGGTCTCAAGGAAAAGCTGCTCGCGGCCCTTCGCGGCGGCATCAAGAAGGTTCTGATCCCGGAAGAGAACGCCAAGGATCTGGCGGATATCCCGGACAATGTGAAGAACAACATGGAAATCGTTCCGGTCTCGCGCATGGGCGAGGTCATCGAGCATGCGCTGCTGCGCAAGCCCGAGCCGATCGAGTGGGACGGAACGGCCGAAGCGGCCAAGGTTCCGGCCGTCGAATCGTCCGAAGACGGCGCCGGAACGGTCGCACATTGAGGCCTTACGCCGGCTAAAGACCCCGGCTTTTGGACCCGAAACTGGAAAAGACCGGCCCTCTGGCCGGTCTTTTTCGTTGAAAAGCGTGTGTAAAGCCCGGATTCTCAGGCGATTGCGACGAAATTTTCTTGCGGGGCGAGGGGTGATGCGTATTCTGCCCCCGACTTGTATGAGTCGTTTCAAACCGTATGAAAGGGGTGGAAACATGAACAAGAATGAACTCGTATCTTCGGTCGCTGAAAAGTCGGGCCTGTCGAAGACGGACGCAGCATCGGCTGTCGACGCCGTATTCGAGACCATCCAGGGCGAACTCAAGAACGGCGGCGACGTTCGTCTCGTCGGTTTCGGCAATTTCTCCGTATCGCGTCGTGAAGCTTCGAAGGGCCGCAACCTTTCGACGGGCGCCGAGATCGAGATCCCGGCTCGCAACGTGCCGAAGTTCTCGGCCGGCAAGGGCCTGAAGGACGCCGTCAACGGCTGATCCTCAGTTCGGGCAGAGCGGTTATCCACTCCGCCGCAATACCTGACATTCAGGGCCGGGGTCCGGTTCGTCCGGGCCCCTTTTTATTTGCGGGCTGTCATGTCTCTGTAACAGGAAGGCCGCAGAACCGCCGGGTTCCATTCAACCGGATTCCGGAGGATCCCATGAAAACCCGTTCGCTCACCGCCGCCCTGGCAGCCGTGCTGGCCGCATCCGTGGCTCCGGCCGCAAGCGCCGAGCCCGTCTTCAACCGCATCGCGTCCTTTGCCGTTGCCGACAATCTGCCAGACGGCGCCGACACGGCGACGCCCACTTCGGCCGAAATCATCGCCGCCACCGAGGACGGCAACACGCTGGTCTATTCCGACAGCCCGAACAAGGCGATCGGCTTCGTCGACATCACCGATGCGAAGGCGCCGAAGGCCGGCGGCTCCGTCAGGCTCGAGGGCGAGCCAACGTCGGTGACCGTAGCCGGCGCCAAGGTGCTGGTCGCCGTCAACACGCGTGAGAGCTACACCAATCCCTCGGGCGTCCTGGCCCAGGTGGATCTCGCTTCGAAGACCGTCGAGGCGACGTGCGATATCGGTGGCCAGCCGGACTCCATCGCGCTTAACAAGGACAAGACGATCGCCGCGATCGCCATCGAAAACGAGCGCGACGAGGACGTGAACGACGGCGCGCTGCCGCAGATGCCGGCCGGTGACCTGGTGCTCCTCTCCGTCAAGGACGGCGTGGTCGATTGCGGCTCGCTCAAGCGCGTGGACCTGACCGGGCTTGCCGAGGTCGGCGGCGAGGACCCGGAACCGGAATTTGTGTCCTTCAACAGCCTGGACGAGGTGGCCGTCACGCTCCAGGAGAACAACCATATCGTCGTCGTCGACGGCAAGACCGGCACCGTGAAGAGCCATTTCTCCGCCGGCACCGTCAACCTCGAGGGCATCGACACCAAGAAGGACGGCGCGCTGAAATTCACCGGCGAGATGAAGGATGTCGCGCGCGAGCCCGACGCCGTGAAGTGGCTGGACGACAACCGCCTGCTGGTCGCCAACGAGGGTGACTGGAAGGGCGGCGCGCGCGGCTTCACCATCTTCGACAAGCAGGGCAAGGTTCTCTACGAGAATGGCGCGGCCTTCGAGCGCGAGATCGTGAAGATCGGCCACTATCCCGACAAGCGCAACAAGAAGGGCATCGAGCCAGAGGGCTTGGAAGCGGCGAGGTTCGGCGAGGACAACCTGTTCTTCGTGCTGGCCGAGCGCGCCTCCATCGTCGGCGTCTACAAGGATACCGGCGGCGAGCCCGCGCTTCTCCAGCTTCTGCCTTCCGGCATCGCACCGGAAGGGGCCGTCGCCATTCCCGCCCGCAACGTGTTCGTGACGGCCAACGAAGCCGATCTGGTCGAGGACGGCGGCGCGCGCTCGCATGTCATGATCTACGAGCGCGGGGAAGGCGAGGCGGCCTATCCGCAACTCGTCTCCACGGAAAAGGACGGCGAACTGATCGGCTTCGGCGCGCTCTCGGGCCTTGCACCCGTGCCGGAAAAGCCGGGCTTCATCTATGCCGTGAACGATTCCTTCTACGCCTCGCAGCCGACCATCTTCACGATCGACGCCACGGCGAAGCCGGCGAAGATGGTCGACGCGCTGCGCATAACCCGCAACGGCGCGGCGGCGCAGAAACTCGACATCGAAGGTATCACGCCCGACGGCGAGGGCGGTTTCTGGCTGGCCAACGAGGGCGATGCCGACAAGCTCTACAGCCATGCCATCATCAACGTGAACGCCAAGGGCGAGATCCAGGCGGAGATCGCCATTCCCGCCGAGCTGCGCGCCCATGAAAAGCGTTTCGGCTTCGAGGGCATCACCAGCGTCGGCGAAGGCGACGATAAGGTGCTGTGGATGGCCGTGCAGCGGGAATGGGGCGACGACGAGAAGGGCTTCGTCAAGCTTGTCTCCTACAAGCCGTCGTCCAAGGAATGGGGCGCGGTGCGCTACCCGCTCGAAAAGACCGAAGCCGGCTGGGTCGGCCTGTCGGAAATCACCGCCAGCGGCGACTACGCCTATGTGATCGAGCGCGACAATCAGATCGGCCAGGCCGCGAAGCTGAAGAAGCTCTTCCGCGTGGCGCTTGCCGACCTGAAGCCGGCCAAGCTCGGCGGTGACCTGCCGGTCGTGAAGAAGGAAGAGGTCCGCGACCTCATTCCCGACCTCAAGGCCAACAACGGCTATGTCGTGGACAAGGTCGAGGGCTTCACCATCGACGCCGCCGGCAACGGCTTCGTCGTCACCGACAATGACGGCGTGGACGATTCCTCCGGCGAGACGCTGTTCTTCGGCATCGGGCCGATCAATACCATGTAAGGCGCACGGCCCGGCGCCGTCTCTCAGGAGGGGAGGCGCCGGGCGGCCGGGCCCAAAAGAAAAAGGCCGGGGTCTTTCGATCCCGGCCTTTCGATTTTCATGATGTTCAAACTAGACGGCGTCCTGCAGGGAACGCTGGGGTGCGGCGTCGAGATCGCCGGCACGCTTGTCTCTTTCCCGTTGCAGCTCTTCGGTCTTCTCGCTGAGACAGCGGATGATTTCCTTCATATGCTGCTTCTGGTCTTCGGTCAGTGCACTGAAGATGGCTTCGATCGTCTTGTGCTGCGGCTGCTGGGCGGCGGAGATGACCGTGCGGCCCATATCCGTAATCGAAACGATCTTGGCACGGCGGTCCTTCGGATCGGGCTCGCGCATGACGAGCTTGTCACGCTCGAGACCATCGATCGCTTCCGTCACCGTCCTGGGTGCGAAACCAAGCGCGCAGGCGATATCCGTCGACCGCTGGGGGCCCTGACATTCCAGAAGGAGCAGGAACTTGCTGCGGGCGAGCGACACACCTTCGTCCATCATGCACTCGTTCACCAGGCGGCTGACCTGATGGTAGAGTTTGAACATGCCTTGGGAGATTTCTATCGTGCTACTCATGAGGGGAAATATAGGTATTATGAGGGACCATGTCAAATGATCACGAAGTTTTTCGGATAATTTGATCATATATATTGAACGATGACTGTAAATGCTGACGATCAGGTTAAGGACCGCTTTTCGAGGGTTTTCCAAGGCTGGCGGTAAGGTGATGATTTCCCCTGCATAACGCCGACGGTGCCTTTGCGGGCATTGACCCCGCGGAACGCGGAGGCGATTGTCCGGCCATGTCTTTCCGCTTCATCCACACCGCCGATCTGCATCTCGATTCGCCGCTGACATCGCTTGCGCTGCGCAATGCCGAGCTTGGCGACCTCGTACGCGGGGCGACGCGCAAGGCGCTCGAACGCATCGTCGATCTGGCGCTGGGGGAGGCGGTGGACGCCGTGGTGATCGCCGGCGACCTCTATGACGGCTCGCAGACTTCCATGGCGACGGCGCTCTTCCTGATGGAGCAGATGCGCAGGCTGGATGCGGCCGGTATCCGCGTCTTCGTCATTCGCGGCAACCACGATGCGCAATCGCAGATCACCCGCGAACTGACCTTTCCGCCGAATGTGCATGTCTTCGACGGCCGCGGCCGGCCGGTGCTGGCCGGCACGCTCTCGAACGGCCGCGAGGTGCATGTGCACGGCGTCAGCTTCGCCAATCCGCACGCGCCGGCCTCGCTGTTGCCGACCTATCGCGCACCGGTGGCGGACGCCGTGAATATTGGGGTGATGCATACCAGCCTGGCCGGTGCGAGCCGCCACGATCCCTATGCGCCGGTCGGTCTCGCCGATCTTGCGGGGCATGGTTTCGACTATTGGGCGCTCGGCCATATCCACCAGCGGCGGGTGCATGCGCAAAAGCCCTGGATCGTCATGCCGGGCAATCCGCAGGGCCGCGATATCAACGAAGCCGGGCCGAAGGGCGTCACGCTCGTCGATATCGATGACGACGGCACGATCACCTGCGAGGAGCGTGCCGTCGCGGTCGCCGTGTTCGAGCGCATCGCCGTCGATCTCTCCGCAATCGACGACTGGAGCGGCATGCTCGACCGGGTGGAGGCCGCACTCGGCGCGGCGCGCGCGGCGGCCGGTGGCGCGCATCTCGTCGCGCGCTTGCTCCTGACGGGGGCGACGCCGCTCGCCTGGCGCCTGCGCCGCGACGAGGACCTGCTGCTTGCCGAAGCGCAGAACCTCGCCGCCTCGCTCGGCGAATGCTGGATCGAGACCGTCGAGCTTTCCGTGACCGTGCCGGCTGCCGTGACCGGCGGGGATGCCGGGCCGGTGGGCGAGCTTTCGCGGCTGATGCATGAGAATGTCGTGGAAAGCCATGCCTATCGCGAGGACCTGCGCGAGGCACTGAGCGATCTGCTGCGCCAGCTGCCGAAGGAGGCGCGCGGCCTGCTTGCCGCGGATGAGGCGGCCGAGGAGGCGCTGCTGTCCGAACTGGCGCTGACGGGTGCCGACGCCGTGCTGGCCCGCCTCGGCGGCGAAGGCGGGAGGACATAGAATGCGCCTCGACCGCCTCGATCTCATTCGCTACGGCAAGTTCACCGACCGCAGTCTCGATTTCGGCACGACACGGCCGGGCAAGCCGGATTTCCATCTCGTGCACGGCCCCAACGAGGCCGGCAAGTCGACGCTGTTTTCCGCCTATCTCGACCTGCTCTTCGGCATCGAGAAATCCAGCGCCTACGGCTTCCTGCACCCCTATTCGCTGATGCGCGTCGGCGGCCTGCTGTCGATCGGCGCCTCACAGCAGGAAGCCTATCGGCTGAAGCGCAACCAGGCGTCGCTCGTCACCGCCGACGACCGGCCGTTGCCGGATGGGCTCTTCGCCTCCGTGCTCGGCGGCATGGACCGCCACGCCTACCGCACGATGTTCTCGCTCGATGACGAGAGCATCGAGAAGGGCGGCGAGGACATCCTGAAAAGCGAGGGCGAGCTTGGCGCGATGCTGTTTTCCGCCAGTTCCGGCCTATCCGACATGGCTTCTGCGCTCACGGGGCTGAAGGCCGAGGCCGACGAGTTCTATCGTCCGTCCGGCCGCAAGCACGGGCTTTCCAATCTCAAGGCCGAAATCGAGGCGCTGGCGGCCGAGCGCAAGGCGCTCGACGTCGCCGCCCGCGACTACGGCCTGCTTTTGCGCGAGCGCGACGCCGCTGCCATCAGGCTGGAGGCGGCGACGGCGGCCCGCACCAGGCTGCGTGGCGCGCTGGTCGAGGTGGAGCGCAGTCTTGGCGCGCTGCCGGCGCTGCGTCGCCTTCGCGCGCTGCGGGCCGAGCTGGCCGCCTTCGACCTCGGGGAATCGCCGCCGCCGGGCTGGCGCGGCCTGCTGGGCGAGCTGGCGCGGGAGGAAGCGGAGATTACGGCGCGCACGGAGCATCTGGACCGCGAGCGCCACAGGAACGGCGACGAGCGCGATGCCCTGCCGGAGGATGACGCGATCCTGCATGCCGAGGCCGATATTCTCGCCCTGTCCGGGTCCGCGCTGGAAGCCCGTTTCCGCACCGCCGGCATGGACCTTGCCGCGCGCGAGGCCGATCGCGACCGGCTCGAGGCGACGATGGCGGATGCACTCGCTGCGCTCATGCTGGCGCCGGATACCGATCCGGACGATCTCGTGCTGCCCGTCGGGCTCGCAGACCGGCTCATGAAACGTCTGTCGCGCCGGGCAACGCTGGCCGAGCGTGCCGGGACGGCGAAGCGCGAACATGCGGATGCGCAAAAGGCGCTGGAGGCCCTGGGCGGGGATGCCGGGACCTTCGAAGGCGAAGCCGGCACCGATGCGGCGTTGCAGACCACGCTTGCCACCGCGCTGCGTGCCGCGCGCGCCAACGACCTGTCCGGGCGGCTGCGTGCGGCCCGTCGCCTCGCTGCCGTTGCCGGGCAGGAGGCGGAGAACGCCATGGCGCATCTTCTGCCCTGGGACGGCACGCCGGAGGCCCTGCGGCGGCTTGCCGTGCCCGCGACCGGCGATGTCGATGCCCTGCGCAAGCGCAGCGAGGTCGCGGCCGAAGCCTTGCGCCGCCAGCAGGAGCAGATCGCCGGCGCCAGCCTGGACGTTGCCTCGGCCAGGGCAAAGCTCGACGCGCTCCTGGCCGTGACCGGGGCCGTCAGCGACGAGCAGACCGAGCGCCTGCGCGCCGCCCGTGATGCGGCCTGGCACGCCCATCGTGCGCGCCTCGACGCGTCGACGGCCGATGTCTTCGAGACGGCGATGCGCGATGACGATCGCGCGGCGGAACTGCGGCTGCGCAATGCCGACCGCCTGTCGGAAATCCGCCTGCACGAGCGCACCGGCGCGGAAGCATCCGCGCGCCTTGCCGTTCTCATGGAGGAGGCGGGGCGGCTGGAGCAGGGGCAGCGGGATGTCGAGGCCGACATCGCCGCGCTTGCGGGCGGGCTTGGGCTCGCCGAAAGCCTGTCGCCGGCCGACGTGCTGGCATGGCTGGAACGCCGGGCGGCGGCGCTGGAGGCGGCCGACGACCTTGCCCGTTGCAGGGTGGAGGCAAACCTCGTCGGCGCGGAGGCGCAGGCCCTTTCCGAGCGGCTGGCCCCGATGCTCGGCGTCGATGCGGCCGAGATGCCTTTCGATGAACTTCTCGTTCTGGCCGAGGACCGGCTGGAGGCGCTTCGCGCGTCGCACGCCGCGCGGCTGGCCGCCGCCGATGCGCTTGAGCGGGCGCAGGCCGACGTCGAGGCGCGGCGGCTGGCGGCGGAGGAGGCGGCGGCCGACCTCCAGACATGGCAGCAGGACTGGAATGCGGACGTGGCGGGCACATGGCTTGCAGGCGATGCGGCCGGTGACGACCCGGAACGGCTGGCCGCCCTGCTGCCCGCCTTGCAGGCGCTTGCCCAGAATATCGAGCGCAAGGGCGAGCTGGATTACCGCATCGCCGCCATGCGCCGCGATCAGCAGGATTACGCCGACCGCGCCCGCGGCCTCGCCGAACGTCTCGGCGAACCCTTCGACGTGAACGATTGCCTCTCCGTCGTCGCCGTGCTTGCCCGCCGCCTTGCCGACGCCCGCAGCACGCGTGAGCGGCGCGAGGCCATCGACAAGACGCTGGCGCGGCTCACGGAAGAGGCGGGGGCGCTGGAGGAGCAGCGCGCCGTGCTCGCTGCCCGCCTCTCGGAAATCTTCACCTTCCTCGGTTGCGACAGTCTTGCGGAGGCGGCCGGCCTTCTCGAGGCCTACCGCCAGCGGGACGATGTGCTCTCCCATGTCGCAGACGCCGCCCGCAGTCTGGTGGAGCAGATGCACACCGACACCGTCGATGAGGCGGAGGCGCTGCTGGCGGCGGTGGACGGCGACCAGCTTCAGGCCGAAAAGGCCGATCTCGCCGTGCAGCTCGATGCGCTCGATAGCGAGGTGCAGGAACATCATCTGGCGCGCGTGCGGGCCGAGGAAGCGCTGGCGAAGGTCGCCGGCAGCGACGCGGCCGCGGCGCTGGAGGAAAGGCGCCGCACCGCGCTGATCGAGCTTGCGGAGAAATCCCGCCGGTACCTGGCGACCCGCGCCGGCATCATGGCGGCCGAGCAGGCGCTGCGGCTGTACCGCGAACGTCACCGTAGTGCCATGATGCAGCGGGCCTCCGACACGTTCCGCGATATAACCGGCGGTGAATATGCCGGGCTGTCCACAGTGCTGGAAAAGGACGGAGAATTCCTCGTGGTTAATGCCGCCGCCGGTGGCTCGAAACTCGCCAAGGACCTCTCCAAGGGTACGCGCTTCCAGCTCTATCTGGCGCTGCGCGTCGCCGGCTACCACGAGATTGCCGCCAGCCGCGAGATCGTGCCCTTCATTGCCGACGACATCATGGAAACCTTCGACGACCGCCGCGCGCTGAACACGCTCAAGGTGATGGGTGACATGGCAATGGGCGGGCAGGTGATCTATCTCACCCATCACCAGCATCTGCGCGATCTCGCGCTTGAAGCCTGCCCGGATGTCACGATCCATGAATTGTGAGGGCTGAAACGTCTGATCGTCAAGGAAGGGTTAAGGCCGCGAACTTGACTTGGCGGGCCGTAAATGGTTCTTGGCGCACCATCGGCGCCGCTGCGAAGCCTGCTTCGCGTCCGCACTGCGTGGAGAAACACGGACAGGCATGACCATCAGGAACGGGAAAGACTGGACGGCTTGGGAGCGGGGTTTTGCACCCGTCGGCTTCCTCGTGCTGTTCTTCACCCTGTTCCTCTCGCAGTTTTCCCTGCCTGACGACACGCGTGCGGCTGCGCATCCGCAACGGACCGCCGCCGAGGGCGGCGTCGCGCCGTCGCCACTTTCCACCTCCGCCGACGACCTGTGGTTCCGCACGAGCGGCCATGCCGAGCGGCGGGCCGCCAAGGCCAAGGCCGGCCTGCCCGAGGGCGATGCCGGCGGCAAGGCTTTACTCTCGGTGGGCGGCGCGTGGCTCTATCCCTTCGAAACCGCTGTTGATGTGGTTTTTCACGCTGCCGACGATGTGGCACCGGCACGCGCCGGCCACAGCGCCTTCCGCAGCCGTGCGCCTCCGGTCCTTGCTGCCTGAGGCCCCGTGGCGCCTGTAGCGCCGCGCCATTCGATACAATACCGCTCCCACGGACGGCGCCGGCTTGCAGTCGCGCCACTCCGGCAGTCGAACTGGAACAAACCCATGAAAACGTCCAAATGGGCACTGATCGTCTCGACCCTTCTCATCCTCTTCGGGGTGCTTGCGGCCGTGCCGAACGTGCTGACGCCTGAACAGCAGTCGAAATACGGGCGCTACCTGCCCGCCAACCCCGTCACCCTCGGGCTCGACCTGAAGGGCGGCTCGCACCTCGTTTTGGAGGTGGATTCGGCAGCGCTGCGCAAGGCGCGCATGGATGCGCTGCTCAACGATACGCGCGCCATCCTGCGCACGGCCGGCGAACGCGCCTCCGCCGCGCGCCTGAACGGCACGACGCTGACGGTGACGCTGCCCGACCAGGCCGCGCTCGACAAGGTCCTGCCGGAGGTGCGCAAGCTCGCCACCCCGACATCGACCCTCGGCTTCGGCACCGGTTCCTCCGATATCGATGTCGCCACCAGCGGCCAGGTGATCAACGTCACCCTGACGGAAGCCGGTATCAACGAGCGCATGTCGGCTGCGGTCGAGCAGAGCCTCGAGATCATCCGCCGCCGCGTGGACCAGGTCGGCGTTGCCGAACCGCTCATCCAGCGTGTCGGCGGCGACCGCATTCTCGTCCAGCTGCCCGGTCTCCAGGACCCGACGCGTCTTCGCCAGCTGCTCGGCTCGACCGCGCAGATGAGCTTCCACATGGTCGACCAGACCGTGGATCCGAACGGTGTCGCTCCCCGCGGCGTGATGATCCTGCCCGGCGCCAACGACAACAACAAATACGCCGTCGAAGAGCGGGTCGCCATTTCCGGCGACCGTCTGGCCGATGCCAAGGCCGGCTTCGACCAGCGCACGAGCGAGCCGATCGTTTCGTTCAGCTTCGATTCCACCGGTGCACGCCAGTTCGCGGAAATCACGCAGGCCAATGTCGGCAAGCCTTTCGCCATCGTCCTCGACGGCAAGGTGCTGACCGCGCCCGTCATCCGCGAGCCGATCATCGGCGGCCAGGGCCAGATATCCGGTAACTTCAACCCGCAGGAAGCGACCGTGCTTTCCGCGCTGCTGCGTTCGGGCGCGCTGCCCGCGCCGCTCACCATCATCGAAGAACGCACCGTCGGCCCGAACCTCGGCTCGGACTCGATCCGCATGGGCCTCTATACCGGTCTCGCCGGCCTTGCCGCCGTCGTCGTGCTCATGCAGGTGCTCTACGGTTCCTGGGGCCTCATCGCCAATCTCGGTCTCGTGCTGCACACGATCCTGACGATCGGCCTGCTCGGCCTTCTCGGTTCGACGCTCACGCTGCCCGGCATCGCCGGTATCATTCTCGGCATCGGCATGGCCGTTGACGCCAACATCCTCATCAACGCGCGTATCCGAGAGGAAACGGCGGGCGGGGCGGGTGCCATGAAGGCGCTCGACGTCGGCTTCAACAAGGCCTATGCGACCATCGTCGACGGCAACATGACGACCATGGTCGGCATGGTCCTGCTCTTCATGTTCGGCTCCGGCCCCGTGCGCGGCTTCGCCATCACCATGATCATCGGCCTTGCGATCTCGATGTTCACCTCGATCACCTTCGTGCGCTTCCTGATGCGCGAGGCGGTCATCTGGCGCAAGATGAAGAAGATCGAGATCCATTCGATCTTCGGTAAGACCTGGAGCATGCCGACCTTCTCCTTCATGCGCGGCCGCTATATCGCGATCGCCGTGTCGGCCTTCATCTCGACGAGCTCGATCGTCCTGTTCTTCACGCCGGGCCTGAACTACGGCATCGACTTCGTCGGCGGTATTCAGGTGGAGGCGACGTCCAAGACGCCGATCGATCTGGGGCCGCTGCGCTCGAAGATGGAAGGCCTCAACCTCGGCGAAGTGGCGTTGCAGGAATTCGGCCAGGGCACGTCGGTCCTCGTGCGCGTCCAGCGTCAGCCGGGCGGCGAGGAAGTGCAGACCGCGGCCTTGCAGAAGATCCGCGACGGTGTGGCGGAAGTCATTCCGGATGCCAGCTTCGAGCGGACGGAAGTGGTGGGCCCGACGGTCAGTACCGAGCTTGCCCGCTCCGGCTTCCTGGCCGTGGGTCTCGGCATGGTCGCCATCCTGATCTACATCTGGTGGCGCTTCGAGTGGCACTTTGCCGTGGGCGCCATCGCGACGCTGATCCTCGATATCACCAAGATGATCGGTTTCTTCGCGCTGCTGCAGATCGACTTCAACCTGACGGCCATCGCCGCCGTGCTGACGCTGATCGGCTACTCGGTGAACGACAAGGTGGTCGTGTACGACCGCATGCGAGAGAACATGCGAAAATACAAGACGATGCCCTTCTCGGACCTGATCGATCTATCGATCAACCAGGTGGTCATGCGATGCATCTTCACCTCGGTTGCCGTTGCGGCCTCGCTGCTGCCGATGGCGATCTGGGGCGGCGACACGGTCAAGCCCTTCGCCTGGCCGATGCTGTTCGGCGTCATCGTCGCGACGACCTCGTCGATCTATATCGGCGGTCCGATCCTGCTGTTCCTCAACCGCTACTGGAAGGATCGCAGCGCAACGAGGACGGCCGGCACGCCCGGCACGCCCGCTGCGGAAGCCTAAAATCAGAACGGGCGCCCTTGAGGCGCCCGTTTCGTTTCAGGGGAAGCGGCGAGGGCTGAACGTCTCGGCCCCGATGCCCTCGCGGACGAGCGGTTCCGGTACGGGCTGATCCGTCAGCAGCGCGGCGGCGAGGCTGCCGAGTGCCGGAGAGGTGAGGATGCCGTAGCCGCCCTGGCCGGCAAGCCAGAAGAAACCGGGTTCATCCCTGGCATAACCGACGACCGGCAGATGGTCCGGCGCAAAGCTGCGCATGCCGGCCCAGCTCTTGACGACACGCCGCACGTCGAGCGTCGTCGCTTCCTCGACATAGTGGGCAGCATAGGCGATATTGAGCTCTTCGGGCTGCACATCGGCGGGCGCGCAGGGCGTGGCGTCGGCGGGCGAGGCGAGCAGGCGACCGCCCTCCGGCTTGAGGTAGAACGTGTCCTCGATCTCGTTGATCTCCGGCAGCGCATTTGCGTCGGTCCCTGCCGGCAGGTCGACCGTGATGGCGGTGCGCCGGTGGGGCACGATGCCCATCGGCGCCACGTCGGCGAGACCGGCGACCGTATCGGCCCAGCCGCCCGCCGCATTGACAAGAACCCGGGCGCGGATTGTTTCCTCGTTCGTCTCGATCAGCCAGCTTCCCCCCGTTCGCCTGGCTGCTGTCAGCTGTCGTTTCTCAAGGATCCGGGCACCGTTATGGCGCGCGTGTCGCGCATAGGCTTGCAGCAGCGCATCGACCTCGATGTCCCAGTAATCAGGATCGAAATAGGCGGCGGCGACATAGGCCGGGTCGAGGATGGGCGCATGGGCAAGCAGGGCGGCGTCGTCGAGCCATTCGACGGCAACACCGAGCGCTCTGGCCTCTTCGAAACGCGCCTTGACCAGGGCCTCCTTGCCTTGCGTTCCGATCAGGATGGCGCCGCGCGCATTAAGGAGCGGAACCGGAGTGAAACCCTCCGGCGGCGCCGTCATGAAGGCGTGGCTGGCCCGGGCGAGCGCGTTGACCAGGGGCGGGTTGTCGCGCAGCGTGAACTCCGCGGCCGAACGACCGGTGCTGTGGTAACCGAGCGCTTCCTCCTGCTCCAGCACGACGACGGAGTGATGCGGGCTGACGAAATGGGCAAGCGAAAGGCCGGCAATGCCGCCGCCGATGATCGCGATGTCGAAAGTCTGCATGCTGTCCTCCAGCGTTCGAACACAGGAAGCCGTAAGCAAGCCATCGGCATTCTTCAAATTTATAGATGTGAAGGTGGATATCAGCCGGATTGATGCGGCTCGCCCCAGTGCCACGCCGGCACATCCGCCATATGGGCGAGGAAGGCGCGTTCGGCCGGGTTGAGCGTCGAACCGGGATTGGTGATGCGAAACGTCTCGGCGACGGGCAGCGCGTCATAGGGCGGCAGCTGCCAGAGGTCGCCGGCAGTGACGGCCGGCCCCGTGAGGTGCAAGGGCAGCATGCCGATGCCGGCATTGGCGACCACCAAGCGTAGCACTTCCTCGACATTGAAGGCGAGCGCCCGCACCTGCTGGCCGAAGGAGCCGATGGCGCGCACCGCCGTTACCGGTCCCATATGCGGCCCGCCGAGCACGTCGGCAAGGAAGCTCACATAGGGTTCGCCGCGCAGGTCCTCCAGGCGGACATCCGGCACGCCGAACAGCCGGTGGCCGCGGCCGCAAAAGAGCGCGTAGCGTTCGGTGCAGAAGGGCACTTTTTCGAGTTCGGGCGGAATGATCCCGTCCGACAGGCCCAGCGTCGCGACGCCGCGTTCCACCGAGCGGATGACATCCGTCGTCGTTTCCACGGTCACGCCCACCGTGACGCGCGGGTGCAGCCGGAAGAAATCGGCGATGGCGCGGTCCCAGGCCGGGTTCATGGCGTGGCTGACGGAATGAATGGTGATGTGGCCGGCTATGTCCTCGCCGGACGTCTCCATCGCCTCGGGCAGGCGCACGATGGCGGTGAAGATGTCGTGGCAGAGATCGTGCAGCCGCTCGCCGGCCTCCGTCAGCTCGAAACGGCCGGGGCTGCGATCGATGAGCCGGTGGCCGACGGACTGCTCCAGCCGCTTCAAGGCCATGCTGACGGCAGGCTGCTGTAGAAGAAGCCGGTTTGCCGCCCGCGTGATCGAGCCTTCCTCCACCACCACGACGAAGGTGCGCAGCAGGTTCCAGTCGAGATTGTGGGCGAAGCGTTCGAGGCGATTGATCGGCATGCGCTAGCTATGACGGCGGGGCGGGGGAAGGCAAGGGGCTTGCCCGTGGGTGCGGGCTGCCCTCATCCCGCAGCATCCCTTAATCTCAAGCATCGCGCGTAAAAGGTAGAAAAGCCGTACCACACATGTCCTTCTCCCCGCTTGCGGGGAGAAGGTGGCCGGCAGGCCGGGTGAGGGGCCGCAAAGCCCCCATGCTCACTTCATCGTATAGATATCGATGGAGAAGTACTTGTCGTTGATCTTCTGGTAGGTGCCGTCCTCGCGGATGGCCTTGAGCGCGGCATTGAGCTTCTCGCGAAGATCGTTGTCGTCCTGGCGCACGGCGATACCGACGCCTTCGCCGACGAACTTCGGATCGGTGATCGGCTTGCCGATGAGTTCGCAGCAGGCCTTGCCATCCTCGTTCTTGGTGACCCAGTCGAGCAGCGGGATCATGTCGCCGACCTGAAGGTCGAGACGGCCGTTCGCCATGTCGAGGTTCACCTCGTCCTGTGTCGGATAGAGCTTGATATCCGCATCGGGATAGACCGCCGCGGCATAGTCGGCCTGGGTCGTGCCGGACTGCGCGCCGATCGTCTTGCCCTTCATGCCCTCATTTGTGAAGTCGGTGATGCCGGCGCCCTTGGGCGCGGCATGGGTCATGGCGGCGAGATAGTAGGGATCGCTGAAGGCGACCTGCTTCTTGCGCTCTTCGGTGATGAACATCGACGCGATGATCATGTCGTATTTCTTGGCGATGAGGCCCGGGATGATGCCGTCCCAGTCCTGCGCCACGACCTCGCATTCGACCTTCATCTTCTCGCAGAGCGCAAGGCCGATCTCGACATCGAAACCGCCGAGCTTTCCGGTAGAATCCTGGAAGTTGAAGGGCGGATAGGCGCCCTCGGTCCCGATCTTCAGCGTTTCGGCAAAAGCCTGTCCGTTGATCAAGGCGGCACCGGCGAGAGCCAGCGCAAGCAGCGTTCTTTTCATGGTCGTTCCCCTGTTGTGTTGTGACCTGGCGTGACGGTAGCGCGCGCTCCGGCATAAACGAAATAGATAGCCATGATATCAGCTATCATTTCAGCTTATGCGGATGACACGGCGGGAAGGATGCGGATGTCGTAGAACGCGGCCTCGTCGCTGACCGGGATCACCTCGACCTCCACGTCGGTGTCGAGCAGGAGGGTATCCAGCGGCTGGAGGCCGGTTAGGCCCACCGATGTGGCGACGCCGAGCGTATCGAGCGCCACGAGCAGGCGTGTTCCTGATGCTGCGGGAAGCCTCAAACTGCCGCTCACCGCATGGCGCGAGAGCGTGTGGCTGAAATGGCCGCGCCGGGTCATCACGTTGAGGTCGGTGATCGGGCCTCCCGTCAGGCGGGCCATCGTCGGTGCATCGGCGGGGAAGGACAGCGGTTGCGAGGCCGGCGTCAACAGCCGGTCGCCCAGACCCTCGATGGACAGCGCCATGCCGTCGCCCGAAAGGACCGCAAGCGTGCGGTCGATGCCGGGAAAAAGCGAGAACGGCCCATCGCTCGCCACCGTCGCCATGCTGACGCGCCAGCCGAAATCGGAGAGGCCGGCGCCGCGTGGATGCACGATCACCTCGACCGTCTCGCCGCCGCCGTTCTTCCACGGCATGCGGCGATGGTCTGCGTTGCGAAGGAGCCGCATCCTCAGTTGCCCAGAATGCCCGGCAGGCGCAGGCCCTTTTCCTTCGCGCAGTCGAGCGCGATGTCGTAGCCCGCATCTGCATGGCGCATGACGCCGGTGGCCGGGTCGTTCCACAGCACGCGACCGATACGCTCGGCGGCCTCATCCGTGCCGTCGCAGCAGATCACGACGCCCGAATGCTGCGAGAAGCCCATGCCCACGCCGCCGCCGTGGTGGAGCGACACCCAGGTAGCGCCCGAGGCGGTGTTGAGCAGCGCATTGAGCAGCGGCCAGTCGGACACGGCGTCAGAGCCGTCCTTCATCGCCTCCGTCTCGCGGTTCGGCGAAGCGACGGAGCCCGAGTCGAGGTGGTCGCGGCCGATCACGACGGGTGCCTTGAGCTCGCCGTTCCGGATCATCTCGTTGAAGGCGAGGCCGAGGCGGTGGCGGTCGCCGAGGCCGACCCAGCAGATACGCGCCGGCAGGCCCTGGAAGGCGATGCGTTCCCTGGCCATGTCCAGCCAGTTGTGCAGGTGCTCGTTGTCGGGCAGCAGTTCCTTCACCTTGGCGTCGGTCTTGTAGATGTCCTCGGGATCGCCGGATAGCGCGGCCCAGCGAAACGGACCGATGCCGCGGCAGAACAGCGGGCGGATATAGGCGGGCACGAAGCCCGGGAAGGCGAAGGCGTTTTCCAGGCCCTCGTCCTTGGCGACCTGCCGTATGTTGTTGCCGTAGTCGAAGGTCGGGATGCCGCTGTCCTGGAAGGCGATCATGGCTTCGACATGCTCGCGCATGGAAGCCCGCGCGGCCTTTTCAACGGCCTTCGGGTCGCTTTCGCGCTTGGCCTTCCATTCGGCCATCGTCCAGCCCTTCGGCAGGTAGCCGTTGATTGGGTCGTGGGCTGAGGTCTGGTCCGTCACCATGTCGGGGCGGATGCCGCGGCGAACCATTTCCGGCAGGATTTCGGCGGCATTGCCGAGCAGGCCGACGGACTTGGCCTCGCCGGCCTTCGTCCAGCGGTCGATCATGGCGAGCGCCTCATCGAGCGTCTCGGCCTTCTCGTCGATATATCGAGTGCGCAGGCGGAATTCGATCGAATCCGGGTTGCACTCGACGGCAAGGCAGGACGCGCCGGCCATGACGGCGGCGAGCGGCTGGGCGCCGCCCATGCCGCCGAGGCCGCCGGTCAGCACCCATCTGCCCTTGAGATTGCCGCCATAGTGCTGGCGACCTGCCTCCACGAAGGTCTCGTAGGTGCCCTGCACGATGCCCTGGCTGCCGATATAGATCCACGAGCCGGCCGTCATCTGGCCGTACATCGCAAGGCCCTTCCGATCCAGCTCGTTGAAATGGTCCCAGGTGGCCCAGTGCGGCACGAGGTTCGAGTTGGCGATCAGGACGCGCGGCGCATCCTTGTGCGTGCGGAAGATGCCGACCGGCTTGCCGGACTGCACGAGCAGCGTCTCGTTGTCCTCGAGATCGCGCAGCGAGGCGACGATCCTGTCGAAATCCGCCCAGGTGCGGGCGGCGCGGCCGATGCCGCCATAGACGACCAGCTCGTGCGGGTTTTCCGCGACGTCAGGATCGAGGTTGTTCATCAGCATGCGCAGCGGCGCTTCGGTGAGCCAGCTCTTGGCGGTGCGCTCGGTGCCGGTGGCGGCACGGACCGTGCGGATGTTGTGGCGGGGATTGTCGGTCATGGCTGCGGCTCCCGGGTCAGCGTGGAAGGGTGGCGGCAAGCGCCGCGATGCGGTGGAGGATGTCTTTCAGGTGGACGCGCTGCCGCGCGGCCTTGTCCTCGTCATAGGCGAAGGGCGGGGCCTCGCTCGAGAGGTGGCTGATCTGCGCCAGTTCCATCTGGATGGCGTGCACGCCGGTGTCCGGTTTTCCGTAGTGGCGCACCGTCCAGCCGCCCTTGAAGCGGCCGTTGAGGATGCTGGTATAACCATCGGCCTTCGCGCAGACCTCGTAGGTCGCCGTTTCGATGGCTCTTGCGCAAGTCCGTCCCATGTCGGTGCCGACGTTGAAATCCGGCAGCCGGCCTTCGAACAGGAAGGGAATGTGCGAGCGGATCGAGTGGCAATCATAGACGATAGCCACGCCGTGGATCGCCTTGACGCGCGCGATCTCGGCTGCAAGCGCTGCGTGATAGGGCGCGTGGAAGCCGGCGAGCCGGAAGGCGATATCGGCCTCTGTCGGTGCCTGGCCTTCCTTCCAGATCGGCTTGCCGTCGAAATCCGTCTCCGGAATGAGGCCCGTCGTGTTCTGGCCGGGATAGAGGCTGATGCCGGCGGGGTCGCGATTGGCGTCGATGACGTAGCGGTGGAAGGTGGCGCGCACCGTCGTCACGTCGGGCAGCAGGCCGTCATAGAGTTTGTGAATGTGCCAGTCGGTATCGGCGAGGATGCGGCCATTGTCGTTGAGGCGTTCCCGTATGTCGGCGGGGACGTCGGTGCCGGTATGGGGGAAGGCGAGGATGACGGGCGAGGTGCCCTGGTGGGTTTCGAAGAGCGCCATATCAGACCTCCAGCACCGGCAGGATGCCCTTGGAGACGGAGGCGGCCAGCGCGCCGGAGGAGACGAAGGTGCCGGCGCTTGCGAGGTCGGGGGCCATGTAGCGGTCTTCCTCCAGCGTCGGAACGACGGTGCGCAGCGCTGCCACGACCTTCTGCAGTTCCGGGCTGGTGACGAGGGGCGCGCGGAACTCGATGCCCTGTGCAGCCGTCAGCGCCTCGATGCCGATGATGGCGGCGAGGTTTTCCGTCATGCGCAGCAGGCGGCGCGCGCCGTGGCAGGCCATGGAGACGTGGTCTTCCTGGTTGGCGGAGGTCGGCGTCGAATCGACCGACGCCGGATGCGCCATCTGCTTGTTCTCGCTCATCAGCGCGGCGGAGGTGACTTCCGCGATCATCAGGCCCGAATTGAGGCCCGGCTTTTTTGCGAGGAAGGCCGGCAGGCCGAAGGAGAGGGCAGGATCGACCAGGAGAGCGATGCGGCGCTGGGCAATCGCGCCGATCTCGCAGACGGCGATCGCGATCTGGTCGGCGGCGAAGGCGACGGGCTCGGCATGGAAGTTGCCGCCCGAGACGACGCTGTCGTCGGAGAGCACAAGCGGATTGTCGGTGACCGCATTGGCCTCGATTTCAAGCGTGCGGGCGGCGACACGCAGGAGATCGAGGCAGGCGCCGTCGACCTGCGGCTGGCAGCGGATGCAATAGGGGTCCTGCACGCGCTCGTCGCCGGTGATGTGGCTCTCGCGGATGACGGAGCCGGCCAGCAGCGCACGCAAGGCGGCGGCGGCATCGATCTGGCCCTGGTGGCCGCGCAGGGCATGGATATCGGGATGGAACGGCGCGGACGAGCCCATGGCGGCATCCGTGGAGAGTGCGCCGGTCACGAGGGCGGCCTGGGCGGCGCGGTGGGCGCGGAACAGGCCGGCAAGCGCCAGTGCGGTGGAAACCTGGGTGCCGTTGATCAGCGCAAGACCTTCCTTGGCGGCCAGCACGACCGGTTTCAGGCCGGCCTTTGCCAGCGCGGTGCCGCCGGGCAGGCGCTCGCCGGCATAATAGGCCTCGCCTTCGCCGATCATCACGGCCGTCATATGGGCGAGGGGGGCGAGATCGCCCGACGCGCCGACGGAGCCCTGTTCGGGAATGACGGGGATCACGCCCTTTTCCTGCATGGCCTCGATGAGGCGAACGATCTCGACGCGCACGCCCGAGGCCCCGCGGCCAAGCGAGATCAGCTTCAGCGCCATGATGAGGCGCACGATGTTTTCGGCAAGCGGTTTGCCGACGCCGCAGCAATGCGAGAGAATGAGGTTGCGCTGGAGTGTGGCGACATCGGCCGGTGCGATCTTGATCGAGGCAAGTTTGCCGAAGCCCGTATTGATGCCGTAGACGGGCTGATCACCGGCGGCGATCTCGGCGATGCGCGCGGCGGCCCTTGCGATGCTGGCATTGAAGGAGGCGTCGAGGCGCGTCGCCTCGCCCGTCCAGTACAGGGCCTCAAGGGTTTTCAAGGGCACGGAGCCCGGGTGGAGCGTGATGGTCATGGTGCATTCCCCGATGCAGCACGGTGCTGCGCAAAGAGCGATTATTGTCCGCTGCGGACCCGGGCAAACATGGGGTTGAAGCCCATGCGGTAGACCAGTTCCGCCGGCCGGCCGATGTCCCAGAGGACGAAATCGGCCCACTTTCCGGCTTCCAGCGTCCCCACCTCGTCGACCAGGCCGAGCGCACGCGCGGCCTCGCGCGTGACGCCCGCAATGCATTCCTCGACGGTCATGCCGAACAGGGTCGCTGCCATGTTCATGGTGAGGAGAAGCGAGGTCAGCGGCGAGGTGCCGGGATTGCTGTCGGTGGCGACGGCCATCTTCACGCCGTGCTTGCGGAAGAGATCGACCGGCGGCTTCTTCGTTTCGCGGATGAAGTAGAAGGCGCCCGGAAGGATGACGGCGACGGTGCCGGCCTTCGCCATGGCGGCAGCACCGGCATCGTCGGTATATTCGAGGTGATCGGCCGAAAGCGCGCCGTAACGGGCGGCGAGCGCCGCGCCGTGCAGGTTGGAAAGCTGGTCGGCATGCAGCTTGACCGGCAGGCCGTGCGCCCTGGCCGCATCGAACACCCGTTCCATGTCCTCGGGCGAGAAGGCGATGCCCTCGCAGAAACCGTCGACGGCGTCCGCCAGTCCCTCGGCAGCGATGGCCGGCAGCATTTCGCCCACCACCTTGTCGATATAGGCCGCCTTGTCGCCGTTCATTTCGGGCGGGAGGGCATGTGCCCCGAGAAAGGTCGTCCGCACCGTGACATCACGCGCCTCGGCAACGCGGCGGGCGGCACGCAGCGATTTCAGTTCGTTTTCCGTGTCGAGCCCGTAGCCGGACTTGATCTCGACCGTCGTCACGCCCTCGGCGATCAGCGCATCGAGCCGCGGCAACGTCTGGCGCACCAGCGCGTCCTCGCTTGCCGCGCGCAGCGCCTTGACCGAGGAGACGATGCCGCCGCCGGCCCGCGCGATCTCCTCATAGGAGGCGCCGGAGAGACGAAGCTCGAACTCATGGGCACGATCGCCTGCATGCACGAGGTGGGTGTGGCAGTCGATGAGACCCGGCGTGATCCACCGACCCTCGCAATCCACGCTCTGTGCGCCGGCGAAGGCGGCGGGAAGCTCCGATTGAGGGCCGGCGAAAGCAATGCGCCCGTCCTCCACGGCAATCGCGCCGTTTTCGACGATGCCGAGCCCGGGAAGGCGTTCGTCGAGCGTGGCAAGCTGCGCATTGCGCCAGACGCGGGGCGTGTCCTTTTCCGATGTCGTCATCGCGATTGCCTCTTCCCTGTGACGGTTATAATGTATATACATAATAACACAGCGTGCAAGGGTCAATTTGACGTCGCGCGCGAGAGGCAGCGAACGAGGGAACCATGTCCGTCATTCACGCAAGGCAGGCGCTGCTTACGGGCGGCTGGGCGAAGAACGTGCGGCTGCACATCGCGTCGGGTCGCATCGGCGCGCTGGAAACGGATACGGTGCCCGAGGCCGGCGACGAGCGCCACGACACGATCGTTGCCGGCATGCCGAACCTGCACAGCCACGCCTTCCAGCGCGGCATGGCGGGCCTTGCCGAAACCCGCGGGCCGGGCAGCGATTCGTTCTGGAGCTGGCGCAACGTCATGTACCGGTTCGCGCTCTCGATGACGCCCGACGATGTGGAGGCCGTTGCCGCCCAGCTCTATGTGGAAATGCTGGAAGCCGGCTTCACGCGCGTCGGCGAATTTCATTACCTGCATCACGACAGGGATGGCCGGCCCTATGCGGATATCGCCGAAATGGCGTCCCGCATCGCCGCGGCGGCATCGGCGACCGGCATCGCGATGACCCTACTGCCGGTGTTTTACGCCCATGCCGGTTTTGGCGGCACCGCGCCGGGTGAGGGGCAGCGCCGCTTCATCAACGACTGCGATTCGTTCGCCGTGCTGCTGGAGCGCTGCCGTGCGCTGACGGATGCGCTTCCGGGCGGCATCACCGGCGTCGCTCCCCACAGCCTGCGCGCGGTGACGCCGGAAGAGCTTTCGGCCGTCGTCGCCATGGCGGACCATGCACCCGTGCACATCCACATCGCCGAACAGGTCAAGGAGGTCGAGGACTGCATCGCCTGGTCCGGACGCCGTCCGGTGGAGTGGCTGCTGGACCACCAGCCTGTCGATGGCCGCTGGTGCTTCATCCACGCCACGCACATGACCGAGGCGGAGACTGCCCGCATGGCGCGCGCCGGCGCCATTGCCGGCCTGTGCCCCGTGACCGAAGCCAATCTGGGCGACGGAACGTTCCCGGCGCCTGATTTCAGCGCCGCCGGCGGCCGGTTCGGCGTGGGCTCCGATTCGAACGTGCTGATCGGCCTGCCGGATGAATTGCGCCAGCTCGAATATTCGCAGCGCCTGCTCCACCGCGCCCGCAACGTGGTGGCGACGCCCGGCGGCTCGACGGGCCGCGCGCTGTTCGACGGCGCACTGTCAGGCGGTTCCTCGGCGCTCGGCGCAGCGTCCGGCATCGCAACCGGCCACGCGGCGGATTTCGTCAGCCTGAAGGCGCGTCATGGCATCAATCTGGAAGGCGACGCGTTGCTCGACGGCTGGATCTTCGCCAACGCCGCCGCGGTGGATTGCGTCTGGGTGAACGGTCACAAGCGGGTCGAAGCGGGGAGACACTGCGAACGCGAGGCGATCGGCCGCCGCTTCGCGTCCGTCATGCGCGCGCTCGCCGCCGCCTGAGGACATATTGAAAGGCGCAAAGGCCTTTTCTATGACATTGGAGACCGGCGACTCTGCGTCCGGCAACGGAGGTGCGCATGTCCAGCGGCGAGGAGAGCCCGGAGGAGGGAGCCAAAGCGCCCTCGCTGCACCGTCGCATCCTGGAGGATGTAGAGGGCAGGATCCTGTCGGGTGAATGGCCCCCTGGGTACCGCATCCCCTTCGAGCATGAGCTGACCGAGCAGTACCGCTGCTCGCGCATGACCGTGAACAAGGCGATCACCGAACTGGTCAAGCGCGGCCTGATCGAGCGCCGGCGCAAATCCGGCAGTTTCGTCACCCATCCCCATGCGCAGTCGGCCGTGCTGGAAATTCACGATATCCGCCTGGAGGTCGAGCAGCTGGGATTGCCCTATCGCTACGAGCAGCGCGCGCGCCTCGACCGTCCCGCCGGGGCTGCCGATCGGCGCCTGATGGAGCTTCCGGCGCAGGCTTGGGTGACGGAGGTCACGGCGCTTCATTTCGCGGGCGCGCAGCCGTTCTGTCTGGAAGAACGCCTGATCAACCACGACGCCGTGCCCGAGGTCGCAGACGAGACCTTCGACGACATCGCCCCGGGCGCGTGGCTGATCAGCCGCGTGCCCTGGAGTGCCGCAGAACATCGCATCCGTGCCATGGGGGCCGACAGCCGTGTGGCCGGACTTCTCGCCATCGCGCCCGGCACGCCCTGCCTCGTGGTGGAACGCCGCACCTGGAGCGGCGGCCTCTACGTGACCCGCGTGCTGCTGACATATCCCGGCGAGAAGCACGAACTCGTTGCCGAATTCGCCCCCACCCATCCCAAGCTCGCTTGAGGAGAAGCCGCCGGCATGCCACGGAATGGGTGGACGCACGCCGCCGGCTCTGTCACAACGATTTCAGGAACGCGACTGCCGGTAGTTTTAGATCGGGGTCGGGCGACCGATTGACGTCACGTCGCTGCCGCGAGATCACGCTGGCCGTTCCTCGCAGTTTTCTTCGATCACGCGAGCCGGAACGGACAATCCGGCATCGCCTCCAGGACGAGCCGCCATGACCAAGAAGCCCAAGCTGGAACATTCCGAGCTTTCCGGAGAATACACCGAGGACGACGTCACGGTCCTCGTCGACATCTACCGCCCGGCCGGCACGCAGAACGACTGGAAGCTAGAGGTCGTGACCCAGAACGAGGATCTGTTCGAGTGGGACGAGCCCTTCGCCACCGATCGCGAAGCCTTCGACGAGTTCCTCGCCACCATCGCCCGCGACGGTATCCATTCCTTCCTGGAGGAAGACGATATCCCCACGACGCACTAGGCGGGCAGCCTTTACGGGCTGCCCGACTCCGCAGGCGCTTCGGTCACGATCTCCGCGTTCGCGCTCTGGCTTTTCATCACCGCAAGGCTCAGCACCGAGCCCATGATGACCACGAAGGTGAGGATGAGCCCCAGGCCCGTCGGACTGAATCGCATCTGCATCGTGCCTCTCCCGGCGACCGCCGATCAGCGGTGTTCGACGGCCTTGCCCATCGGATCGATATTCACTTCGACGCGGGCCTTGTCGGTCGTGTGGTAGACGATTTCGTAGTAGCCCTCATCTTCCCACGACATTTCCTCCAGGCGGTCGAAACCCGGCCGCTGCTCGATCATCGCGAGGATTTCCGAGGGTTTCTTGCCCGTTTCAGGCGTCGGCTTGTTGACCTCCTGGGCGGCGGCGGGAAAGGCTGCGAGAAGACCAATAAGGATGACGGCTCTTTTCATCGTATATACTCCATCTCAATTGCAGGCATGAAACGGCTGGCGCGGAATGAAGTTCCAGCCGGCTGGAACCTATGGGCGCTTCGCCGATTAGAAGCGACGAAAGGGTAATCTCATGTTTCCATCACCCAAGCTTTCGATCGCCTGCTTCATCGCCATTCTCACAGCGACGCCGACGGCTCTCGCGCAGGGGCTCGCTCCGGTGCCCGGCAGCATCACCTATGGTGGCCAGCCTCATACGAAGCTCACCAAGGCGCCGGTCGGCAGCACGTTCAGCCATCGCCTGAGGGATGCGGTGACGGGGCACGAATATATCGAGATCTATCGAATTCTGCCCGACCGCTCGCTCGAGATCGTGAGCCGGCGTCGTTACGGCGCATTCAACGACTGACCCTTTTCAGACGGGGCTGCGCGACGCCTTCGGGCGCCTCGTTACCGGCGAGGTCTGCAAGGAACGTATCGCACCATGTGAACACGTTGTTTTCGCGCACCGTCGCCATCATGCTTTTCCAGCGCGCCTGGCGCTCTTCACGCGGCATGGCGAGGCTGCGCGCGATGACGTCGGCGGTTCCCTCGACATCGTAGGGATTGACCAGCATGGCGTCCTTCAGTTCGTGCGCCGCACCCGCAAAGCGCGACAGCAGCAGAACGCCGGGATCGTCCTCGTCCTGCGCTGCGACGAACTCCTTGGCGACAAGGTTCATGCCGTCGCGAAGCGGCGTCACGAGCGCCACCTTGGCCATGCGGTACAGGCCGGCGAGCGCCGGGCGGCGCAGCGAGCGGTTGACATAGCGGATGGGCACCCAGTCGACGGTGCCGAGCGCGCCGTTCACGCGGCCCGCCTGTTCCGCGACCGTTTTCTGCATCGCCTCGTATTCCGGCACCTCGGAGCGCGATTTCGGCGTGATCTGCAGCAGGGTGACCTTGCGCTGGTAATCGGGATGACGCGTCAGGAACGTCTCGAAGGCATCGATGCGCTGGGTGATGCCCTTGGAATAGTCGAGGCGGTCGACGCCGATGATGAGATCCTTTCCGTCCAGGCTCTGGCGCATGCGCTTATGCAAGGTGGTGTTTCCCGCCTGGCGCGCGAGCTTCGCGAACTCGTCGGTCTCAATCCCGATCGGATAGGGGCGTGCGATGAAGGTGCGGCCCGCCGCGCTGAATTCCTCTTCGCCGAGGCGTTCACCAATGTTCTGCCGCGCCAGGCACGCCGCGAAGTTCTCGCGGTCCTGACGGGTCTGGAAACCGATGACGTCATAGGCCGTCAGGCTTTTCAAAAGCTCGTCATGAACCGGCATCGCCAGGAAAACATCCGGTGCGGGCCAGGGGATGTGCAGGAAGAAGCCGATGCGGTTCTTCACGCCCTGCCGGCGAAGTTCCTCCGCAAGCGGGATCAGATGATAGTCGTGGATCCAGATGACGTCGTCCTTCTGGATCAGCGGCAGCAGGCGGCTCGCGAAGAACTGGTTGACGCGAAAATAACCCGTCATCTCCCGGCGGCCATATTCGGCGAGATCGAGCCGGTAATGGCAGATCGGCCAAAGCACGCGGTTGGCGAACCCCTGATAATACTCCTCGACATCGAGGTCGGTGAGGTCGGTCAGCGCGTATTCGATATTGCCGTCCTTCAGCATCGTCAGCGGCCCGACAGGCTCGTCGCTGCATATTTTTCCCGACCAGCCCAGCCAGAGCCCGCCGCGCGCGGCCAGCGCCGACTGAAGCGCGACCGCGAGGCCGCCAGCGGACGCCGCGCCGTTCTTTGCGGGAAGGGGAACGCGATTGGAAACGACGATAAGACGACTCATGAGTTTTTGAACCATGTCTGGGCCGGCCCGACGCTCGGCAGAGAGCCTTCGGAAGGCAATCCAGAAGGCGGCCTGCGAGACGAGCGGAGTCCGGCAGATTTCATATTGCAATGCAGTATGAACCCGCCGGCGCCGATTTGGTTCCGAAGAGAAACCCGGAGGTGACGTCGCCCACAAACTGGATAGAGCGCGCGTCGCCTCACCTTTTGCACATTGCAGTGCAGGATATGGGCATGGACAGAACCGGCATTGCCTTCACCGCTCTCCTTATCGCGCTTGCAGCCCTCGTGGTGAGCGTTCTCCTCATCGAGGTCGACCCGCCATTTCCCGAAACCGGCGATGGCGCCATCGTACCGGCGCCGGCTGTCGGGCCCGTGGAGTAGCGCCGGGCGGACTCGGCGACGATATCTGCGGACGGAGCCTCTGCGGATCGTCGTCCGTCACGTTCGGGTTTCCCGCCTGGACATTCCTTCCCGCCCCATCCACCATGGCCGCCATGACGACCTACCATGTTGGCAATTGCCCCGCATGCCGCAACGGACGGCTGTTTCTCTTCCGCGAGAAGGATACCGGCGATGTCTACGGTCATTGCGAGGAATGCGAGCAAGGCTTTCGAAGCCCGGATGAAATCGACGCGAACAGCGGATTCCCGACCTTGCTCAATCCCTCCGATGCGCAGTGGGCGACCGCCGAGGATATCGGCCAAAGCGTATGGGCGAACTACACGCTTTTCCCCGCACAGGCGTAGGATCCTCTCTATGGCCCGAAAAGCAAAAAGGCCCTGTGAAAACAGAGCCTGGCGTGAAGGGAAAATGGTGGGCGATGAGAGACTCGAACTCCCGACATCCTCGGTGTAAACGAGGCGCTCTACCAACTGAGCTAATCGCCCGCCGCGTTGGTGGCTGTGATCTATGCGGAACCGGATCGAACCGCAAGAGGCAATTGCAAAGTTTTCTGCATTTTTTTGAAGGGTGCGGTGATGATGCGGGAGGGTGTGGAAACATTTCGTGCGGCGTCATTCTTTTGTCTTGAAACCTGCTTGACACCCAAAGGCGAACCCCGTAGTTAGCCGCTCATCGAACGGCCAAGGCCGCTCGGGACGGATGCCTTGTCATCCGGTCGCTTTCGAGGAATGCGGGTGTAGCTCAGTCGGTTAGAGTGCCGGCCTGTCACGCCGGAGGTCGCGGGTTCGAGCCCCGTCACTCGCGCCACTCGAAAGGCCGGACCATCATCCGGGACTTAAGGTCCAAAAGATGCGCGGGTGTAGCTCAGTCGGTTAGAGTGCCGGCCTGTCACGCCGGAGGTCGCGGGTTCGAGCCCCGTCACTCGCGCCATTCTTCTTTCTCTTCCAGTTTCTTCCTGCTTTTTCTTCATGTGAAGAACGAGCTACGATTTCCGCTTTTCACGCTGAATGTTTGCAGGCCTCTCTGCGTCTCGGATATAGCGACGCGTCAAAAATGAGAGAGGATTCGCATGCGAAACGTTACGATGATTCTGGCCGGGTGCGCTGCGCTCGTTGCGCTCAGCGTTCTGTTCGGCTCCTGGTTTACCGTCGATCAGGGGGAGCGCGGTGTGATCCTGCGCTACGGCGCCATTTCCGGCACGGCCGAGCCGGGTCTCGGCTTCAAGCTGCCATTCATCGATTCGATCGTGCGCGTGTCCGTGCAGTCCAAGGCGGTGGTCTATGAAAAGATGGAAGCCTACAGCCGCGACCAGCAGCCCGCCGAGATTCGTCTTTCGGTGAACTATCGCATCCCCGCCGACCGCGTGCAGGAAGTCTACGCCACCTATGGCGGGGAGGACGGGCTCCTGTCGCGCCTGATCGAGCGCAAGGTCTTCGAGGAAACGAAGACGGTGTTCGGCCGCTTCAACGCGGTGACGGCGATCCAGGAGCGCGGACGGCTGAACGCGGAAATCGCCTCCGCCATCCAGCAGGGCGTCTCCGGCCCCGTCCTCATCGATAGCGTTCAGATCGAGAACATCGATTTTTCGGATGCCTACGAGGCGAGTATCGAGCAGCGCATGCTGGCCGAGGTCGAGGTGCAGCGCCTGCGGCAGAACGCCGAGCGCGAGAAGGTGCAGGCGGAAATCACGGTAACGCAGGCGCGTGCCCAGGCCGATGCGCGGCGCGCCGAAGCCCAGGCGCAAGCCGATGCCGTCAGGCTGGCGGCGCAGGCCGAATCGGAAGCGATCCGCCTGCGCGGCGAGGCGGAGGCCGAAGCGATCAAGGCGCGGGGCGATGCGCTGAAGGACAATCCGGGCCTCGTGGCGCTGACGCAGGCGGAGAAATGGGATGGCCAGCTGCCGCGCACCATGCTGCCGGGCGGTGCGGTTCCCATGCTCAACCTCAACCCGAATTGAGGGCTCAATCCAAGGCGACAAAGGTGCAGGCGCGGTTTTGGCCCGCGCCTGCGGCGAAACGCCCCGAATGCCGCCCGTCATGAAATCGTAACGATTTAAACGGCTTCCCGCGGGCTTTCGCCGCTCCTGTCTCAAAAGCGAAGATTGATTGCGGCGAAAGCGGGACAAAGCCTTGCGCGGGGGCGCTCGCTGCGCTAACGACAGGGCGTTGCAACATACTTTATCGGCTTGCAGGTCTTGAACCAACAGGCGTCTCTCCGGCGCCGATCGCAGGCAGGATGGACGCCAATGACTGAACTTCTCGGTTCCTATATTCCGATCGCCATCTTCATCGGTATCGCGCTTGTGATCGGCCTTGCGCTGCTGGTCGCGCCGTTTGCCGTCGCATACAAGGCCCCTGATTCGGAAAAGCTTTCCGCCTACGAGTGCGGCTTCAACGCTTTTGACGATGCGCGCATGAAATTCGACATCCGCTTCTATCTGGTGTCGATCCTCTTCATCATCTTCGACCTCGAAGTGGCCTTCCTCTTCCCCTGGGCCGTTTCCTTCGGCGACCTGGGCTGGTTCGGCTTCTGGTCGATGATGGTTTTCCTCGGTGTCCTGACCATCGGCTTTATCTACGAATGGAAGAAGGGAGCACTCGAATGGGAGTAGCATCCAACACGCTCGTCGCGCCGCAGCCGAAGGGGATCATCGATCCCTCGACCGGCAAGCCCATTGGCAGCAACGATGCCTTCTTCGGCGAGATCAATAACGAGCTCGCCGACAAGGGTTTTCTCGTCACCTCCACGGATGAACTCATCACCTGGGCCCGTACCGGCTCGCTGATGTGGATGACCTTCGGCCTGGCCTGCTGCGCCGTCGAGATGATGCAGCTTTCCATGCCGCGTTACGACGTTGAGCGCTTCGGTTTTGCGCCGCGCGCCAGCCCGCGCCAGTCCGACGTGATGATCGTCGCCGGCACGCTGACCAACAAGATGGCGCCCGCGCTCCGCAAGGTCTATGACCAGATGCCGGAACCGCGCTACGTCATCTCGATGGGCTCCTGCGCCAACGGCGGCGGCTACTATCATTATTCCTATTCGGTGGTGCGCGGCTGTGACCGCGTGGTGCCGGTCGACATCTATGTACCAGGCTGTCCTCCCACGGCGGAAGCGCTCCTCTACGGCGTGCTCCTGCTGCAGAAGAAGATCCGCCGGACCGGTACGATCGAGCGTTAAGGGCAGGGGACTTTAGATATGAGCGAAGCTCTGCGGGAGCTCTCCTCCCACATCGGCGAAGTCGCCGGCGGTCTGGTGTCGTCCGCCGACATCGCCTATGGCGAACTCACCCTGAAGACCGACGGCGCGCGCGTCGTCGAGCTTCTGACCTTCCTGCGCGATGACGTGCAGTGCGGTTTCGTCAATCTCATCGATATCTGCGGCGTCGACTGGCCGGCGCGCGCCGAGCGCTTCGACGTGGTCTACCACCTCCTGTCGCCGCGCCAGAACCTGCGCATCCGCGTCAAGGTCGCGACCGGCGAGGACGTTCCTGTTCCCTCGGCCTGTTCCGTCTATCCGGGCGCCGACTGGTTCGAGCGCGAAGCCTACGACATGTACGGCATCCTGTTCACCGGCCACCCGGACCTGCGCCGCATCCTCACCGACTACGGTTTCGAGGGGCACCCACTGCGCAAGGACTTCCCGACGACCGGTTTCGTGGAAGTGCGCTACGACGACGAGGTCAAGCGCGTCGTGTACGAGCCGGTCGAGCTGAAGCAGGAATTCCGCAACTTCGATTTTCTCTCGCCGTGGGAGGGCACCGACTACGTGCTGCCGGGCGATGAGAAGGCGAAGACGAACTGATCAATGTAACCGCGAATAGCGAGTAGCGAATAGCGAATAGTTATCGCCGAGACGAAGGAGAAGCAGACGGTAAACTCCTATAAGGAACTCCGAGTCTGGCAGGTGGCGATAGAACTCGCTGTCGAAGCCTATAAGACCACTGGAGATTTTCCGAGGAGTGAGCTTTACGGGTTGACGTCCCAGATGCGAAGAGCGGCCGGCTCCGTTGCGGCCAATATAGCGGAAGGCCATGGACGAGAAACCACAGCTCATTTCATTCAGTTTCTGAGATTTTCTCAAGGATCCTTGAAGGAGTTCGAGACCCATTTGATCATAGCCAACAGGGTAGGCTTTTTAGAGGATCATAAGTTCAAAGAACTGATCGATCGCTCGGAAGATATCGGAAAAATGTTGCGCGCTCTGATCAGAAGTCTGCAGGACAAGCTATGAATCGATCGACGAACACTATTCGCTATTCGCTATTCGCTACTCCCTCCCAGCGCGGAGCGCGCCCATGAACGAGCACAACGTTCGCAATTTCAACATCAACTTCGGCCCGCAGCATCCTGCGGCGCACGGGGTTCTTCGTCTGGTTCTCGAGCTGGACGGCGAAATCGTCGAGCGCGTCGATCCGCATATCGGCCTGCTGCACCGCGGCACCGAGAAGCTGATCGAGACGAAGACCTATCTTCAGGCCGTTCCCTATTTCGACCGCCTCGACTACGTGGCGCCGATGAACCAGGAGCATGCCTTCGCGCTGGCCGTCGAGAAGCTGACGGGCACGGAAGTTCCGATCCGCGGACAGCTGATCCGCGTGCTCTATTCGGAGATCGGCCGCATCCTGTCGCATCTGCTCAACGTCACGACCCAGGCCATGGACGTCGGCGCGCTGACGCCGCCGCTCTGGGGTTTCGAAGAGCGCGAAAAGCTCATGGTGTTCTACGAGCGTGCCTGCGGCGCGCGCATGCACTCGGCCTATATCCGTCCGGGCGGCGTGCATCAGGATCTGCCGCACGAGCTGGTAGAAGATATCGGCAAGTGGATCGATCCGTTCCTGAAGACCGTCGACGATATCGACGCGCTTCTGACCGGCAACCGCATCTTCAAGCAGCGCAACGTCGATATCGGCGTCGTGAAGCTGGAAGACTGCTGGGCCTGGGGCTTCTCGGGTGTGATGGTGCGCGGCTCGGGCGCTGCCTGGGACCTGCGCCGCTCGCAGCCCTACGAGTGCTATTCCGACCTCGACTTCGACATTCCGATCGGCAAGAACGGCGACTGCTACGACCGTTACGTCATCCGCATGATCGAGATGCGCGAATCGGCGAAGATCATGCGCCAATGCGTCGACCGCCTTCTCGGCGACGCCAAGGTCGGCCCGGTCTCCTCCATAGACGGCAAGATGGTTCCGCCGAAGCGCGGCCAGATGAAGCGTTCGATGGAAGCGCTCATTCACCACTTCAAGCTCTATACCGAAGGCTATCACGTGCCGGCCGGCGAAGTGTATGCGGCCGTCGAAGCGCCCAAGGGCGAATTCGGCGTCTATCTCGTCGCCGACGGCACCAACAAGCCGTATCGCTGCAAGATCCGCGCCCCGGGCTATGCCCACCTGCAGGCGATGGATTTCATCTGTCGTGGTCACCAGCTCGCCGACGTCTCGGCGATCCTGGGCTCGCTGGATATCGTGTTCGGCGAGGTTGACCGCTGATGCCGAAAGCCGCCCTTGCCATCGTCGCCGTTGTCCTGACCGCCGTGCCTGCGCTTGCGCAGGAGGGCGGCGAGGGCAATGCGTCGTCGACGATCGGCCAGCTGGCGGGGCAGGGCTATGAGATCAAGGCGGCGGCGCCGAACGGCAGCCGTTACGTCCTATTCATGCAGAAAGAGAAGTCTGTCTACGCCTGCGAGTTCGTCAACACGACGAGAACGCAGTGCCGGCAGATTAACTGAGACAAGGCGTTACAGAATGTCCGTTCGTCGACTAGCCGATGATAATGTTCAGCCCGCCAGCTTCGCCTTCACCGAGGAGAATGCGGCCTGGGCCAGGGCGACCATCAACAAGTATCCGCAGGGCCGCCAGCAGTCGGCCGTGATTCCGCTGCTCATGCGGGCGCAGGAGCAGGATGGCTGGGTTACCAAGGCGGCGATCGAATCGGTCGCCGACATGCTCGACATGGCCTATATCCGCGTGCTCGAAGTCGCGACCTTCTACACGCAGTTCCAGCTTCTGCCGGTCGGCACGCGCGCCCACATCCAGGTCTGCGGCACCACGCCCTGCATGCTGCGCGGCGCGGAAGATCTGATCAAAGTCTGCAAGAAGCGCATCCATCCGGAGCCCTTCCACCGCAACGAGAGCGGCACGCTGTCCTGGGAAGAGGTCGAGTGTCAGGGCGCCTGCGTCAACGCGCCGATGATCATGATCTTCAAGGACAGCTACGAAGACCTGACGCCCGAGCGGCTGGAGACCATCATCGACCGTTTCGACGCGGGCAAGGGCGCTGAAGTGGCGACCGGTCCGCAGATCGAGCGTGTCTTCTCAGCACCGGCCGGCGGCCTCACCAGCCTCACCGCGTCGGACGCCGCCGTCGGCAAGACGGCGCCGCGCAGCCGCAAGACGGCGGATGAGAGCGTCAGCGTCCCCCCATCGAATGCCGCCAAACCGAAGACGGACGCCGCTGAAACCGATCCGACGGTCAAGACCCCGCTGACGGCCAAGGCGGAAGCCGCCGCCAACGCCAAGGTGAAGGGCGAAACGCGCGCCGAGGGTGGCGACGCCGACGAAAAGCAGCCGGCGGCTGCTGTCGCCAAGCCGTCGCTGAACGACAAGAACCGTCCGGCCGGCATCGAGCGCCCGGCCACGGTCGACGACCTCAAGCTGATCTCCGGCGTCGGCCCGAAGATCGAGGGCACCCTGCACGAACTCGGCATCTTCACCTTTGCGCAGGTCGCATCCTGGAAGAAGGCCGAGCGCGAGTGGGTCGACGGCTATCTGAACTTCAAGGGCCGCATCGAGCGCGACGACTGGGTCAAGCAGGCCAAGGCGCTCGCCAAGGGCGGCGAAGCGGAATACATCCGCGTTTTCGGCAAGAAGCCGCGGTAAAGAGGTGAACCATGCTTAAAGATCAGGATCGCATCTTCACCAATATCTACGGCACCAAGGACAGGTCGCTGAAAGGCGCCATGGCTCGCGGCCAGTGGGACGGTACCAAGCAGCTTCTCGAAAAGGGCCGCGACTGGATCATCAACGAGATCAAGGCGTCCGGCCTGCGCGGCCGCGGCGGCGCCGGCTTCCCGACCGGTCTCAAGTGGTCCTTCATGCCCAAGGAATCGGACGGCCGTCCGCACTACCTCGTCGTGAACGCCGACGAATCTGAGCCCGGCACCTGCAAGGACCGCGATATCCTGCGCCACGATCCGCATACGCTGATCGAGGGCTGCGTCGTCGCGTCCTTCGCCATGGGCGCCCATGCCGCCTATATCTATGTGCGCGGCGAGTTCATCCGCGAACGCGAGGCGCTTCAGGCGGCCATCGACGAGTGCTACGACGCGGGCCTGCTCGGCAAGAACAATAAGCTGGGCTATGACATCGATGTCTTCGTCCATCACGGCGCCGGCGCCTATATCTGCGGCGAAGAGACCGCGCTGCTGGAAAGCCTCGAGGGCAAGAAGGGGCAGCCGCGCCTGAAGCCCCCGTTCCCGGCCAATATGGGCCTCTATGGCTGCCCGACGACCGTCAACAACGTCGAGTCGATCGCCGTCACCCCGACGATCCTGCGCCGCGGCGCTGGCTGGTTCTCCTCGTTCGGCCGCCCGAACAATGTCGGCACCAAGCTGTTCATGATGTCGGGCCACGTCAACACGCCCTGCACCGTCGAGGAAAGCATGGGCATTTCCTTCAAGGAGATGGTCGAGAAGCACGGCGGCGGCATTCGCGGCGGCTGGGACAACCTGCTTGCCGTCATTCCCGGCGGCGCATCCTGCCCGGTCGTCAAGGCCGAGGACATGATGAACGTCACGCTCGACTTCGACGGCCTGCGCGAGGTGAAGTCCTCGTTCGGCACCGGCGGCATGATCATCATGGATCGCTCCACCGACATCATCAAGGCGATCTGGCGCATCTCGGCCTTCTTCAAGCACGAGAGCTGCGGCCAGTGCACGCCCTGCCGCGAAGGCACGGGCTGGATGATGCGCGTAATGGAGCGCATGGTGCGCGGCAACGCGCAGAAGCGCGAGATCGACATGCTGTTCGACGTCACCAAGCAGATCGAAGGTCACACGATCTGCGCGCTTGGCGATGCGGCCGCCTGGCCGATCCAGGGCCTCATCCGCAATTTCCGCCCCGAGATCGAGGCGCGGATCGACCAGTACACCGCCAATGCGATGGCGCATGGCGCGGTGCTGGAAGCAGCGGAGTAAGACGATGAAGACGCCGGCCGGACAGGATGGAAATGCCACCAATGTCCCGCCGGCTGAAGCGGCCGGCGACGACCCCTTCGGGATGGCGCAGTGGTTGAAGGATGTGCCCGATGTGCCGCTGCATCCGCTGATGGCGCATCCGGTCGCGGCGATGGCCGCGACGGCGGCGATCGGCTTCGGGCTTGCCGGCCAGATGGCCGGCGCGATGCTGGGGCTGATGCAGGGTGCCGCGGGACAGGCCAAGGCGGCGTTGGACGAGGCGGCGGATCTGGCCGCCAGGGCCAAGGCGGAACCCGTCAGGGCGAAGCCGGTGCTGAGGGTGGTGCCGAAGGAACCGGTGGCGAAGGCGCAGACGCCCGCCGTCGAACGAAAGGCGAAGGTGGCGCGGGACAAGACCGCGACGCCGAAGCCGGCGGGCGAAAAGCCGGTGCGCACGGCGCCGGTGAAGAAGGCCGCCAAGGCCGATGACCTGAAGATGATTTCGGGCATTGGGCCGAAGCTGGAGCAGGTGCTGAAAGGCATGGGCTTCACGCGCTACACCGACATCGCAGCCCTCGGGGATGCGGATGTCGCAAGGATCGAGGCCGAACTCGGCGCTGGCGGGCGGATTGCCCGCGATGGCTGGGTGGAGCAGGCAAAGACGCTGGCGAAGGGCAGGGGAAAGACCCGCCCGGACCGGCAGTAGGAACGAAGGCGAAGGACCGGGTCACGTCCCGGGCCGAAGGCCGGAGAGAGAATGGCGCTGGTGAGACGCGGTTTCGCGTCAAAGCGGGATTGAGATATGGCAAAGCTGATCGTCGACGGAAAAGAAATCGAAGTCCCTGACCACTTCACGCTGCTTCAGGCGTGCGAGGAGGCGGGCGCCGAAGTTCCGCGCTTCTGTTTCCACGAGCGGCTTTCGGTCGCCGGCAACTGCCGCATGTGCCTCGTCGAGGTGAAGGGCGGCCCGCCGAAGCCGGCGGCCTCCTGCGCCATGGGCGTGCGCGACCTGCGGCCCGGCCCCAACGGCGAACCGCCGGAAGTCTTCACGACCACACCGATGGTCAAGAAGGCGCGCGAAGGCGTGATGGAGTTCCTGCTCATCAACCACCCGCTGGATTGCCCGATCTGCGACCAGGGCGGCGAATGCGACCTGCAGGACCAGGCGATGGCCTTCGGCATCGACTCGTCGCGCTATGCTGAAAACAAGCGTGCGGTCGAGGACAAGTATATCGGCCCGCTCGTCAAGACGATCATGAACCGCTGCATTCACTGCACGCGCTGCGTTCGTTTCACGACCGAGGTCGCCGGCATCACCGAGCTCGGCCTGATCGGCCGCGGTGAAGACGCCGAAATCACCACCTATCTCGAGCAGGCGATGACCTCGGAGCTCCAGGGCAACGTGGTCGACCTCTGCCCGGTCGGCGCGCTGACCTCCAAGCCCTTCGCCTTCACGGCCCGTCCGTGGGAGCTGAACAAGACCGAATCCATCGACGTCATGGACGCCGTCGGCTCGGCCATCCGCGTCGATACGCGCGGTCGCGAAGTCATGCGCATCCTGCCGCGCGTCAATGAAGAGATCAACGAGGAGTGGATCTCCGACAAGACCCGCTTCATCTGGGACGGCCTGAAGACCCAGCGCCTCGACCGTCCGTATGTTCGCAAGGACGGCCGTTTGCAGCCCGCCTCCTGGGCCGAGGCCTTCGGTGCCATCAAGGCCGCCGTTGCCGGCAAGCCGGGCGACCGCATCGGCGCCATCGCCGGCGATCTGGCCTCCGTCGAGGAAATCTACGCGCTGCGCGAGCTGATGACCTCGCTCGGCTCCGTGAACATCGATTGCCGCCAGGACGGTTCGGTGCTCGACCCGTCGCTCGGCCGTGCAAGCTACATTTTCAACCCGACCATCGAAGGCATCGAGCAGGCCGACGCGCTGCTCATCGTCGGCTCCAACCCGCGCCTCGAAGCCGCCGTGCTCAACGCCCGCATCCGCAAGCGCTGGCGCATGGACAACTTCCCGATCGGCGTGATCGGCGAGCAGGGCGAACTGCGCTACGGCTACGAATATCTCGGCGCCGGCACGGACACGCTGTCCGGCCTCGTCAACGGTTCGATCTCGTTTGCCGAAACGCTGAAGAAGGCCGAACGTCCGATGATCATCGTCGGCCAGGGCGCGCTGTCGCGTGCCGATGGCCTCGCCGTTCTCTCGGCTGTCTCGGCGCTTGCCGAGACGGTCGGTGCGGTCACGGCCGACTGGAACGGCCTTGCCGTGCTGCACACCGCCGCTGCCCGCGTCGGTGCGCTCGACCTCGGCTTCGTGCCGGGCGAGGGCGGCAAGACGGCCGCCGAGATGCTTGACGGCACGGACGTGCTCTTCCTGCTCGGCGCCGACGAGATGGACTTCGCGAAGAAGTCCGCCTTCACCGTCTATATCGGCTCGCACGGCGACAACGCGGCGCATGTCGCCGACGTCATCCTGCCGGGCGCGACCTATACCGAGAAGTCGGGCACCTGGGTCAACACCGAAGGCCGCGTCCAGATGGGCAACCGCGCCGGCTTCGCACCGGGCGACGCCCGCGAGGACTGGGCGATCCTGCGTGCGCTTTCCGATGTTCTCGGCAAGAAGCTGCCGTTCGATTCGCTCGTCCAGCTGCGTGCAAAACTCTATGCCGCGCACCCGCATTTCGCCGCGATCGACGAGATCGCACCGGGCGAAACCGCCGATCTCTCGGTCCTTGCGAAAAAAGGCGGGACGATGGCGAATTCCGGGTTTGCGTCTCCGATCAAAGACTTCTATTTGACGAACCCGATAGCGCGCGCCTCCGCGGTCATGGCCGAATGCTCGGCGCTTGCCCGCAACAATTTCAAAGCCGCGGCGGAATGAGCGCGAAGGAATAAGACGTTATGGACGCTTTCATTTCGACCTATGTCTGGCCCGGCCTCATCATCGTGGCCCAGTCGCTTCTGCTGCTGGTGCTGCTTTTGGTGTCGATCGCCTTCATCCTTCTGGCAGACCGCAAGATCTGGGCGGCCGTTCAGCTGCGCCGCGGCCCGAACGTCGTCGGTCCCTTCGGCCTGCTGCAGTCCTTCGCCGACCTTCTGAAGTTCGTCTTCAAGGAGCCGGTCATCCCGGCAACGGCCAACAAGGTCATCTTCCTGCTGGCCCCGCTCGTTTCGGTAACGCTGGCGCTGGCGACCTGGGCGGTGATCCCGGTCAACGACGGCTGGATGATCGCCAACATCAATGTCGGCATCCTCTACATCTTCGCGATCTCGTCGCTCGAAGTGTACGGCATCATCATGGGCGGCTGGGCTTCGAACTCGAAGTACCCGTTCCTCGGCGCGCTGCGTTCGGCCGCGCAGATGGTGTCCTATGAAGTGTCGATCGGCTTCGTCATCGTCACCGTGCTGCTCTGCGTCGGTTCGCTGAACCTGTCGGATATCGTCAACGCGCAGAGCGACGGTCTCGGCACGCGCCTCGGCCTGCCGCCGTCGTTCCTCGACTGGCACTGGCTGGCGCTGTTCCCGATGTTCGTGGTCTTCTTCATCTCGGCGCTGGCCGAGACGAACCGCCCGCCTTTCGACCTTCCGGAAGCGGAATCCGAACTCGTCGCCGGCTTCATGGTCGAGTACGGCTCCACCCCGTACATGATGTTCATGCTCGGCGAATATGCCGCCATCTGCCTGATGTGCGCGCTGACCACGATCCTCTTCCTCGGCGGCTGGCTGCCTCCGGTCGACGTCTGGTTCCTGAACTGGGTTCCCGGCATCGTATGGTTCGTCCTGAAGGCGCTTCTCGTCTTCTTCATGTTCGCGATGGTGAAGGCCTTCGTGCCGCGCTACCGCTACGACCAGCTCATGCGTCTCGGCTGGAAGATCTTCCTTCCGATCTCGCTTGCCATGGTCGTCATTACCGCATTCGTGCTGAAGCTCACGGGCTGGTCGCCATGATGACCGTCTCCCGCCTCAGCAGCATTGGAGCTTGAAATGGCTAGTCTTTCGCAAGCCGTAAATTCGCTGTTCCTCAAGGAATTCGTCGGCGCGTTCTTCCTGTCGATGCGCTACTTCTTCCGCCCGAAGGCAACGGTGAACTATCCCTTCGAAAAGGGCCCGGTCTCTCCGCGCTTCCGCGGCGAGCATGCGCTGCGCCGTTACCCGAACGGTGAAGAGCGCTGCATCGCCTGCAAGCTGTGCGAAGCGATCTGTCCTGCTCAGGCCATCACCATCGAGGCCGGTCCGCGCCGCAACGACGGTACCCGCCGCACGGTGCGCTACGACATCGACATGGTGAAGTGCATCTATTGCGGCTTCTGCCAGGAAGCCTGCCCGGTCGACGCCATCGTCGAAGGTCCGAACTTCGAGTTCTCGACCGAGACGCGCGAAGAGCTCTACTACGACAAGCAGAAGCTCCTCGAGAACGGCGATCGCTGGGAGCGGGAAATCGCCCGCAACATCGCGATGGACTCGCCTTACCGCTGATCGGCGGGGCGTACTGAATTTCAAGTGCCTGACGAGAGGGTCGTCAGGCTTCGACGGGGAGGGGGGACCTTCTCCGGGGAAGACGAAAAGGCACCAAAATGGGTCTGCAGGCTCTATTCTTCTATCTGTTCGCCTTCGTGGCGGTGGCGTCCGCCTTCATGGTGATCGCGTCGAGGAACCCGGTTTATTCCGTGCTGTTCCTGATCCTCACCTTCTTCAACGCGGCGGGCCTGTTCCTTTTGACCGGCGCCGAGTTCCTGGCGATGATCCTGCTGGTCGTCTATGTCGGCGCCGTGGCGGTCCTCTTCCTCTTCGTCGTCATGATGCTGGACATCGACTTTGCCGCCTTGCGCGCGGGCGTGCTTGAATATGCACCGGTCGGCGCGCTCATCGGCGTCATCCTGGCCATCGAGCTCATCGTCGTCATCGGCGGTTCGACGCTTTCGCCGGAGATCGCCTCGAACGTCTCCATGCCGATCCCGCCGGTGACGGAGCGCACCAACACGGCAGCACTCGGCGACGTGCTCTATACGCACTACGTCTACTTCTTCCAGATCGCCGGCCTCGTGCTGCTCGTCGCCATGATCGGCGCGATCGTGCTGACGCTGCGCCACAAGCCAAACATCAAGCGCCAGAACATCTCGCAGCAGGTTGCCCGTACGCCGGAAACCGCCGTCGAGGTGGTCAAGGTGAAGCCCGGGCAGGGTATCTGAGGTCGCGCGGACAAGGAAAAGCATCATGGAAATCGGTATTTCCCACTATCTCACGGTCAGCGCCATCCTCTTCGTTCTCGGCGTCTTCGGCATCTTCCTCAACCGGAAGAACGTCATCGTCATCCTGATGTCGATCGAACTGATCCTGCTTGCGGTCAACATCAACATGATCGCGTTCTCGGCGTTCCTGAACGACATCGTCGGCCAGGTCTTCGCGCTGTTCATTCTGACCGTCGCGGCTGCGGAAGCGGCCATCGGTCTTGCAATTCTCGTCGTCTTCTATCGTAACCGCGGTTCGATCGCCGTCGAAGACGTCAACGTGATGAAGGGCTGATCGGGTCATGGATACCATCATCAAGGCAATCGTCTTTCTTCCGCTGATCGGCTTCCTGATCGCCGGCATCGGCGGCAACGCCATCGGCGCCAAGGCATCGGAATACGTCACGTCCGGCTTCATGATCATCGCCGCCGTGCTGTCGTGGATCGTCTTCTTCGACGTCGCCATGGGCGAGGCGGAGATGATCAAGGTCAGCGTGCTGCGCTGGATCCAGTCCGGCAACCTCGATGTCGAATGGGCGTTCCGCGTCGATACGCTGACGGCCGTCATGTTCGTCGTGGTCAACACGGTCTCGACGCTCGTGCACATCTACTCGATCGGCTATATGCACCACGACCCGCATCGGCCGCGCTTCTTCGCCTATCTCTCGCTCTTCACCTTCGCCATGCTCATGCTGGTGACTGCCGACAACCTGCTGCAGATGTTCTTCGGCTGGGAAGGCGTGGGCCTGGCGTCCTATCTGCTGATCGGTTTCTGGTACAAGAAGCCTTCGGCCAGTGCGGCCGCCATGAAGGCGTTCATCGTCAACCGCGTCGGTGACTTCGGCTTCATTCTCGGCATTTCCTGCGTCTTCGTGCTGTTCGGCTCGATCAATTTCGAAACGATCTTCGCGACCGCCGCCACCTATCTGCCGGCCGAAGGGGCTGCGGATGCGGCCGAACCCGTCATCAACCTGTTCGGCATGTCGCTCGACAAGTCGCATGCGCTGACGGCCACCTGCCTGCTGCTCTTCATGGGCGCGATGGGCAAGTCGGCGCAGTTCCTGCTGCACACCTGGCTTCCGGACGCCATGGAAGGCCCGACCCCGGTCTCGGCCCTCATCCATGCCGCGACCATGGTCACCGCCGGCGTCTTCCTCGTCGCCCGCATGTCGCCGGTCTTCGAACTGTCGCATGACGCCCTGATGGTCGTCACGCTCGTCGGCGCGATCACGGCCTTCTTCGCCGCGACGGTCGGCCTCGTGCAGAACGACATCAAGCGCGTCATCGCCTATTCGACCTGCTCGCAGCTCGGCTACATGTTCGTGGCGCTCGGCATCGGCGCCTATGGCGCGGCCGTCTTCCACCTGTTCACGCACGCCTTCTTCAAGGCCCTGCTGTTCCTCGGTGCGGGCTCCGTCATCCACGCCGTCGATGGCGAGCAGGACATGCGCTACATGGGTGGCCTGCGCAAGCACATCCCCATCACCTTCTGGATGATGACGATCGGCACGCTCGCGCTGACCGGCGTCGGCATCCCGGGCACGGTCATCGGCTTCGCCGGCTTCTTCTCGAAGGATGCGATCATCGAATCGACCTTCGCGTCGCACAGCCCGATCGCCGGATTCGCCTTCGTGCTCCTGGTCATCGCCGCGCTCTTCACGAGCTTCTATTCCTGGCGCCTGGCCTTCATGACCTTCTTCGGCAAGCCGCGCGCGTCCGCAGACGTCATGCACCACGTGCACGAATCGCCGGCCGTGATGCTGATCCCGCTCTACATTCTGGGCGTGGGCGCGATCTTCGCCGGTGTGATCTTCGTCGAGTACTTCTTCGGCCATCACTACGCCGAGTTCTGGCAGGGCGCTCTGTTCACGCTGCCGGGCAACGACCTCGTCAACGAGTACCACCACGTCCCGCTGTGGGTGAAGTGGAGCCCGTTCGCCGCCATGGCACTCGGCTTCGTCACCGCCTGGTACATGTACATCCGCTCGCCGGAGACCCCGAAATACCTGGCGGAGCAGCACCGCGGCCTCTACCAGTTCCTGCTCAACAAGTGGTACTTCGACGAACTGTACGATTTCCTCTTCGTGCGTTCGGCAAAGGCTCTGGGCCGGTTCCTCTGGAAGAAGGGTGACGGCGCCGTCATCGACGGTCTCGGCCCGAACGGTGTCGCCGCCCGCGTCATCGACGTCACCGACCGTGTCGTGCGTCTCCAGACCGGTTACCTCTATCACTACGCATTCGCGATGCTGCTGGGTATTGCAGCACTCGTCACCTGGATGATGCTCGGGAGTTCCCTCTGATGACCGATTGGCCCATTCTTTCAGCGGTCACCTTTCTCCCGCTCGTCGGCGTGGCGCTTCTGCTGCTGACGCGTGAAGACAGCCCGTACGGCCGGCGCAACATCCTGAATGTCGCGCTGCTGACGACGGTCTTCACCTTTGTGCTCTCGCTCTTCATCTGGATCGGCTTCGACTATTCGAACCCCGGTTTCCAGATGACCGAAAAGCATGAATGGCTCGGCACCGGCATCTCCTACCACCTGGGCGTCGACGGCATCTCCATGCTGTTCGTCATCCTCTCGACCTTCCTGATGCCGTTCTGCGTGCTGGCGAGCTGGAACACCATCGAGAAGCGCCTGAAGGCCTACATGATCGCCTTCCTGCTTCTGGAAGTGTTCATGGTCGGCGTCTTCGTCTCGCTCGACATCGTGCTGTTCTACGTGTTCTTCGAAGCGGGCCTCATTCCGATGTTCATCATCATCGGCGTGTGGGGCGGCAAGGATCGCGTCTACGCATCCTACAAGTTCTTCCTCTACACGCTGCTCGGCTCGGTGCTGATGCTGCTCGCCATCATGGCGATGTACTGGCAGGCCGGCACGACCGACATCACGGAACTGCTCGCCTACAACTTCCCGGCCCATATGCAGACCTGGCTGTGGCTCGCCTTCTTCGCATCCTTCGCGGTGAAGATGCCGATGTGGCCGGTGCATACCTGGCTTCCCGACGCGCACGTTCAGGCGCCGACGGCGGGTTCGGTCATCCTGGCGGGCGTGCTCCTGAAGCTTGGCGGCTACGGTTTCATCCGTTTCTCGCTCGCGATGTTCCCGCTCGCCTCGGACTATTTCGCACCCTTCGTCTTTACGCTGTCGGTCATCGCCATCATCTACACCTCGCTGGTGGCGATGATGCAGGACGACATCAAGAAGCTGATCGCTTATTCGTCGGTCGCCCATATGGGCTACGTCACCATGGGCATCTTCGCGGCGAACGCGCAGGGCCTGCAGGGCGCCATCTTCCAGATGCTGTCGCATGGTATCGTCTCGGGCGCGCTCTTCCTCTGCGTCGGCGTGGTCTATGACCGGCTGCATACCCGCGAGATTTCGGCCTATGGCGGTCTCGTCAACAACATGCCGAAATATGCGGTCGCCTTCATGCTGTTCACCATGGCGAATGTCGGCCTTCCCGGCACGTCGGGCTTCGTCGGCGAGTTCATGACGCTGCTCGGCGTCTTCCGTGCCAACACCTGGGTTGCGCTTTTCGCGACCACCGGCGTCATCCTCTCGGCCGCCTATGCGCTCTGGCTCTACCGCCGGGTGATCTTCGGTGCGCTCGAAAAGGAAAGCCTGAAGTCGCTGCTCGATCTCTCGGGCCGTGAAAAGCTCCTGCTCTATCCGCTGGGCATCCTGACCATCTTCTTCGGTGTCTATCCGTCACCGGTCTTCGATGTGACGGCGGCTTCGGTCGACGCCCTGCTCAACCAATATTCCGCGGCTCTGCAAGCGGCGCAGCAATCTGTTGCGCTTCTGGCGAACTGACGACGGGACCCTAGACATGACTGCTGATACAATCCTCGCCAGCCTGCAGCTCTCGATGCCGGAGATCATTCTGGCCGTTGGCGCCCTGGCCCTGCTGATGATCGGTGTCTTCTCGGGCGAACGCTCCGGGACGACGGTCACGGGGCTTGCCGTCGCGCTGCTCATCATCTCCGGTCTCTGGCTGGTGCTCGCCACGGGCGAGGGCCAGGCCTATGGCGGCGCCTTCGTCTCCGACCCGTTCGCACGGTTCATGAAGGTGCTGGCGCTGATCGGCTCGATCACGGCCATGGTCATGACGGTCGGTCACGCACGCTCCGACCAGCTCGACCGCTTCGAGTTCCCGGTGCTGATCGTGCTGTCGACGCTCGGCATGCTGCTGATGATCTCCGCCAACAGCCTGCTGTCGCTGTATCTGGCGCTGGAACTCCAGTCGCTCGCGCTTTATGTCGTCGCCGCTATCAACCGCGAAAGCCTGCGCTCGACGGAAGCCGGCCTGAAGTACTTCGTGCTCGGCGCGCTGTCTTCGGGCATGCTGCTCTACGGCATGTCGCTGGTCTACGGCTTCACCGGCCAGATCGGCTTCCAGGAAATCGCCTCCGCGCTGACCGCCGAGGGCCGCTCGCTCGGTCTCGTCTTCGGCCTGGTCTTCATCCTTGCCGGCCTTGCCTTCAAGATCTCCGCCGTGCCGTTCCACATGTGGACGCCGGATGTCTATGAAGGCGCGCCGACCCCGGTCACGGCCTTCTTCGCGGCCGCGCCGAAGGTTGCCGCCATGGCCATGCTCGTGCGCATCGTCATCGATGCCTTCGAGCCGGTCGTCGCCGACTGGCAGCAGGTCATCGTCTTCATCTCGATCGCCTCGATGCTGCTCGGTTCGTTTGCCGCCATCGGCCAGAGGAACATCAAGCGCCTGATGGCCTACTCCTCCATCGGCCATATGGGCTATGCGCTGGTCGGCCTTGCCGCCGGCTCCATGGCCGGTGTGCGCGGCGTTGCGCTCTACATGCTCATCTACATGGTCATGACGCTCGGCACCTTCGCCTGCATCCTCGCCATGCGCCGCAAGGAAGGCGGCAATGTCGAGGATATCAACGACCTCGCGGGCCTGTCCTCGACCAATCCCTTCATGGCGACCGTCCTGACGGTCCTCATGTTCTCGCTTGCCGGCATTCCGCCCATGGCCGGCTTCTTCGCCAAGTACTTCGTGTTCATGGCGGCGATCGAGGCGCATCTCTATGCGCTGGCCATCATCGGCGTGCTGTCGTCGGTCGTCGGCGCCTACTACTACCTGCGCGTCATCAAGGTGATGTGGTTCGATGAGCCGACCGGCGAATTCGCGCGCACGTCGGGCGAGCTGAAGCTGGTCTTCGGTCTCTCCGGCCTCTTCGTTCTCGGCTATATCCTGATCGGCGGGCCGATCGGCAACGCAGCCGAAGCGGCGGCACGGACCTTCTTTTGAGCCGGTCCGGTCATCCTCGCCTGATGTCGCTTGACGACTTCCGGCATGAGGCGCTCACGGATGTGAGTTCGACCAACACGGAATGCCTGGAGCGCGCCCGAGAGGGCGCGCTTTCCGGTCTCTGGGTGACCGCCGTGCGCCAGACGGGCGGTCGCGGGCGGCGCGGTCGCGCGTGGTTCTCCGAGCCCGGCAATCTCTATGCCTCGCTGCTGCTGATCGATGCGGCGCCGATGGACCGTCTCGGCTCCCTGCCGCTCGCCGTCGCCGTTGCGGTACAGGATGCGATCAGCCGCGTGATGCCGCTCGATGCGCCTGATGTACTGATCAAGTGGCCGAATGATATCCTCATCGAGCGCCGCAAGGTCTGCGGCATCCTGGTGGAAGGAGAAACGCTTGCCGACGGCCGGCATGCGCTGGTCATCGGCATCGGCATCAATGTGGCCGTGGCCCCGCAGGCGGGCCTCTATCCCGTGGCGACGCTGCGCGATTTCGGCGTATCCGCTTCCCCCGACGAGCTTTTCGCCCATCTCTTCCAGTCGATGGCAAAGACGCTGTCCTTGTGGGATGGCGGGCAGGGCATCGCCGTGATCATGGAACGCTGGAAAGAGGTCGCCGGCGGCATCGGCGAAAACATAACGGTCAATCTCCCGGACCGTTCGATTTCCGGGCGCTTTGCGGGAATTGATGATACAGGTCTCCTCAAGCTGGAGACGGATGACGGCGGCACGCGACTGATCGCGGCCGGCGACGTATTTTTTGGATAGGATGTTTTGAACACGATGGCACAAGAAGACGAACTGGTGTTCCTGCCGCTTGGCGGCGTCGGCGAAATCGGCATGAACCTGGCGCTCTATGGCTACGGCCCGAAGGCCAACCGCCAGTGGATCATGGTCGATTGCGGCGTCACCTTCCCGGGACCGGATTTGCCGGGCGTCGATCTCGTCCTGCCCGATATCCGCTTCCTGGCCAAGGAACGCGACCGGCTGAAGGGCATCATCATCACTCACGCGCATGAGGACCATTACGGTGCGCTGAACGACCTGTGGCCCGGCCTAAACGTGCCGGTCTATGCCTCGCCCTTCACGGCCGGCATGCTGGAGGCCAAGCGCGACTACGAGCGCAGCCGCGTCGAAATTCCCGTCACGATCTTCAAGCAGGGCGACCGCATCCATGTCGGCCCCTTCGAAATCGAGGCGATCGGCGTCAATCACTCGATCCCCGAGCCCATGTCGCTGGCGATCAAGACGCCGCTCGGCACGGTCGTCCATACCGGCGACTGGAAGATCGACCTTGAACCGTCGCTTGGTCCGCTGACGGACGAGACGCGCTTCCGCAAGCTCGGCGACGAGGGCGTGCTGGCGCTGATCTGCGACAGCACGAACGCGCTGCGCGACGGCGTTTCGCCCTCCGAGCGCGAGGTGTCGGAAAGCCTGACCAAGATCATCGAGGCATCCGAGGGCCGGGTCGGCATCACCACCTTCTCGTCGAATGTGGGACGTATCCGCTCGATTGCGCGTGCAGCCGAGGCCGCCGGGCGCGAGGTGCTGCTGCTCGGCAGTTCCATGAAGCGCGTGACGGATGTGGCGCGCGACATCGGCCTGATGGAAGGCATCAAGCCTTTCATCGCCGAGGACGAGTTCGGCTACATTCCCCGCGACAAGGTCGTGGTGATCCTGACCGGCAGCCAGGGCGAGCCGCGCGCGGCGCTGGCCAAGATCGCCCGCGACGAGATGCGCAACGTCGCCTTCACCGCCGGCGATACGATCATCTTCTCCTCGCGCGCCATTCCCGGCAATGAGAAGGCGATCAACGATATCAAGAACGGCCTGATCGAGCAGGGCATCCATATCATCACCGATTCCGAGGCGCTGGTGCATGTGTCGGGCCACCCCCGTCGCCACGAGCTGCAGCAGATGTATGGCTGGGTGCGCCCGAAGATCGTCGTGCCCGTGCACGGCGAAGCCGCGCACCTGACGGCGCATGCCGAGCTTGCGGAACAGTCGGGCATCGGCAAGGTCCCGCGCGTGCGCAATGGCGACGTCCTGAAACTTGCCCCCGGCGAGCCCGAAGTCGTGGATCATGCCCCGTTCGGCCGCATCTTCAAGGATGGCAACCTGATCGGCGATTTCGAGGAGATGGGGATCGGCGAGCGGCGCAAGTTGGCCTTTGTCGGCCACGTCGCCGTCAGCGTTCTGCTCGACAGCCGCTACGATTTCATGGGCGATCCCGAGGTCGAGCCCTTCGGCCTGCCGCAGTTTGATGACGAGGGCGAGGATATGGGCGATACGCTCTATGATGCCATCCTCGGCGCCGTCGAAAGCATTCCCCGGGCCCGCCGCAAGGATCTCGAAATGGTGCGCGAAGCAGTGCGCCGCGCGGTGCGTTCCACCGCAAACGAGATCTGGGGCAAGAAGCCCGTCGTGACGGTGTTCCTGACCAAGGTCTGATTGCCGATGTCGGGGGAATGATATCGGAAGCGCTCAGGCCTTCTCATCCGGCCCTTCGGGCCACCTTCTCCCCGCGGGGAGAAGGTGCCGGCAGGCGGATGAGGGGGCACATGGATGGCCACAGGAGAATGCCATGCTCGGAAGGGTCAATCACATCGCCATCGCCGTGCCGGACCTCGCCGCGGCCACGGCGACCTATCGCGATACTTTGGGCGCGAAAGTATCGCAGGCGCAGGCCCTGCCGGAGCATGGCGTGACGGTGGTGTTCGTCGAACTGCCGAATACCAAGGTCGAACTGCTCGAGCCGCTGGGCGAGGCATCGCCGATCGCGGCCTTTCTCGAAAAGGCGCCGTCGGGCGGCATGCACCACATCTGCTACGAGGTGGACGATATTCTCGCCGCGCGTGACCGGCTGGTCGCCGGTGGCGCGCGCGTGCTGGGCGACGGGAACCCCAGAACCGGCGCGCATGGCAAGCCGGTGCTTTTCCTGCATCCCAAGGATTTCCTCGGCACCCTGGTCGAGCTCGAACAGGTGTGACAGCGCGCCGCCCTTCTTCCATTTGAACTTCGCACTCGCCCGGCGTAAAAGGGCGCTGTCGCACGAGGGCCGCCCATGCAATTCGTTTCCTACTTTGCCGTTTACTTCATCGCCTGGTGGATGACGCTTTTCGCCGTCCTGCCGTTCGGACTGCGCACGCAGGCCGAGGCGAACGAGGTGGTGCCCGGCTCCGTGGAAAGCGCGCCGGCGCGCTTTCGCGGCGGTCGTGTGGTCCTGATGACCACCATTGTCTCGGCACTGATCTATGGCGGCTGGTATATCCTGTCCGTGCGCTTCGGCTACGGCATCGATTCCCTTCCGCAGCTCTATCCCGACTTCGAATAGCGCCTGCCGCAAATGTTAACGGCCCGCCAAGGGCCGGAGCATTCCATTCCTGTTCGGCGGATATCCAGGAAATCCGTTCCTTTGGCACGTCGCGCGCTTCGGCGTTATACGCGTCCCTTAAATGGCGCGGGCAGGCGGAATTTCGACGATATGGAGATGAAGGCCCGGAGATGCGCCCGTGAGGCCGAGTGTCGCAGCTTAAGCAGGTGCGCGCCTATGTCCCGTGGACATCGCCGAAAACTGCTGACGTAACGGGAAGGGTCGGCCTGAAGTCAAAAAAAAACAAGGCGTAAAGCCTTGTTTTACAGGTATCGCGTGATCTCTATCCGTTGTGCGGTGGCAGCGTCTGCGCGCGCCAAAGATCTGATCCTCCCAAGACTTGACCGCGAATTTGGCTGGAATTTGCACTTCCTGCCTGTTTTGTGACCTGAAATTAGCCCAAAGCTTAGGCGTTGTCATCCGGTTTTTTTGCATTTTTGCTACAGTGGAATAAAATTTTTCCATTGACAAGCCGCGCGCAATTTCCGTTATTGCTCGCCCCTTTTTTTCGCCACATTCCTCCGGGCCGCCAAGAGCGGTGGACAGTGCTTCGCGCCGTCGCGCCCATGAGGCCTGCCGGGTTTCCTTCCTTTCGCGAAGCGTTTATGAACGCGTGAAAATCAACGTCATTTTGCCCGATTCCCCCCATAGGGCGGTTCGGTCAGTTCGGAACCCTTCTCTTATGCGTCTTTCCCGCTTCTTCCTGCCCATCCTGAAGGAAAATCCCAAGGAGGCTGAAATCGTCTCCCACCGGCTCATGCTGCGTGCGGGTATGATCAAGCAGCAGTCCCAGGGCATCTACACCTGGCTGCCGCTCGGCAAGCGCGTGCTGGACAAGGTGACCGCGATCATCCGCGAGGAGCAGAACCGTGCCGGCGCCGTCGAGCTTCTGATGCCGACGCTGCAGTCCGCCGAACTCTGGCAGGAAAGCGGCCGCTACGACGCCTATGGCAAGGAAATGCTGCGCATCAAGGACCGCCAGGAGCGCCCGATGCTCTACGGCCCGACCAACGAGGAGATGATCACGGACGTCTTCCGCTCGTTCGTGAAGTCCTACAAGGATCTGCCGCTCAACCTCTACCATATCCAGCTGAAGTTCCGCGACGAGATCCGCCCGCGTTTCGGCACCATGCGCTCGCGCGAATTCCTGATGAAGGACGCCTATTCCTTCGACCTGAACCGCGAAGGCGCGGTCCACGCCTATAACCGCATGTTCGCGGCCTATCTGCGCACCTTCACGCGCATGGGCCTGCGCGCCATTCCGATGCGTGCCGATACCGGCCCGATCGGCGGCGACCTCAGCCACGAATTCATCATCCTGGCCGATACGGGCGAGTCGGAAGTGTTCTGCCACAAGGACTTCCTGGACCTCGACATTCCCTCCGAAGACACCAACTTCGAGGATGCTGCGGCCCTGACGGCGATCTTCGACAAGTGGACGTCGCGCTATGCCGCCACGTCCGAGATGCACGACGCCGCAGCCTTCGATGCCATCCCGGAAGGCGAGCGCCTGTCGGCGCGCGGCATCGAAGTCGGTCACATCTTCTATTTCGGCACGAAATATTCCGAAGCCATGGGCGCCAAGGTCCAGGGCCCCGACGGCAAGGAACATGCCGTGCATATGGGCTCCTACGGCATCGGCCCGACGCGTCTCGTGCCGGCGATCATCGAAGCCTTCCATGACGAGAACGGCATCATCTGGCCGAAGGCCGTCGCGCCCTTCGAGGCCATCGTCATCAACATGAAGTCGGGCGATGCCGCCTGCGACACCGCCTGCGAGACGATCTACAACGCGCTCATGAACGCCGGCGTCGATGTTCTCTACGACGACAAGGACGAGCGCGCGGGTGCGAAATTCGCGACCGCCGATCTGATCGGCTCACCGGTCCAGATCATTGCCGGCCCGCGTGGCATCGCCAACGGCGAGGTCGAGATCAAGGATCGCAAGACCGGCGAACGCGAGACGCTGACCATCGAGGCGGCGATCAACCGCCTGACTTCAGGGAATTGATGCGGCGCTAGAGCGCCGGGTGCAACGGGAGAGATCATGGCTGACGCAGCGAGCGGTGCATCTGCATCCGAGGCACAGGCCTTCAAGAAGAACCGCCCGTTTTCCGCTTTCGAGCGGATGGTCGCCTGGCGCTACCTGCGCTCCCGGCGCAAGGAAGCCTTCATCTCGGTCATTGCCGGCTTTTCCTTCATCGGCATCATGCTGGGCGTGGCGACGCTCATCATCGTCATGGCGGTCATGAACGGTTTCCGCACGGAGCTGATCTCCCGCATTCTCGGCATCAATGGCCATATGATCGTTCAGCCGATCGATACGCCGCTGACCAACTACGGGCAGCTGGCCGAGAGGCTTTCGAAAGTGGCCGGCGTCACCATGGCGATCCCGCTCGTCGAGGGCCAGACGCTGGCCTCAGGCACGGCAGGCGCGGGCACCGGCGCGCTGGTGCGCGGCGTGCGTCCGGAAGATCTCGCCAAGATGAAGGCCGTCTCCGATCACATCAAGGAAGGCGATCTCGTCGGCTTCGCCACGGGCGGCGTGGCGATCGGCGCGCGCATGGCCGAGCAGCTGGGGCTCAGCGCGGGCGGGCAGATCACGCTCGTCGCGCCGGAGGGCGACGTGACGCCGCTCGGCGTCAACCCGCGTGTAAAGACCTATACGGTTTCGGCGATCTTCGAGATCGGCATGTCGGAATACGATGCGTCGATCATCTACATGCCGCTCGAAGAAGCGCAGCTCTATTTCAATGCCGAAGGCATCGTGCAGTCGATCGAGCTGTTCGTGTCGAACCCGGATGCGGTCGATGAACTTCGCCAGCCGCTGGAGGCGGCCGCGGAGCGGCAGATATTCATCACCGACTGGCGCCAGCGCAACAAGACGTTCTTCTCGGCACTCGAGGTCGAGCGCAACGTCATGTTCATGATCCTGACGCTGATCGTGCTGGTCGCGGCGCTCAACATCATTTCCGGCCTGATCATGCTGGTGAAGGACAAGGGCAGCGACATCGCGATCCTGCGCACCATGGGGGCGACGTCGGGCGCCATCATGCGCATCTTCTTCATGACGGGCGCGGCCATCGGTACGGTCGGCACGTTCGCGGGCGTGCTGCTCGGCGTCGTCGTCTGCCTCAACGTCGAATCCATCCGCCAGTTCTTCTCCTGGATATCGGGCACGACGCTGTTCAACCCGGAACTCTACTTCCTGAGCCAGCTGCCCGCCGACATGAATGCCGGGGAGACGGTATCGGTGGTCGTCATGGCGCTGGCGCTGTCGTTCCTCGCGACGATCTTCCCCGCCTGGCGCGCCTCCAAGCTCGATCCCGTCCAGGCCCTTCGGTACGAATAGGAACAGAACGCATGAATGCGCGCGTCGCTTTGGAACTGAAGGGCATCGAACGGCACTATGGCCAGGGCGAAACCACGCTGTCGATCCTGCGCGGCGCCGATTTCACGCTGCGGAGCGGCGAGACGGTCGCGCTCGTCGCCCCATCCGGCACCGGAAAATCGACGCTGCTGCATATCGCGGGCCTGCTGGAAAAGCCCGATGCGGGCGAGGTTCTCGTCAACGGCCATTCCTGCGCGACGCTCGGCGATGACGAGCGCACGGCCATCCGCCGCGGCGAGATCGGCTTCGTATACCAGTTCCACCACCTGCTGCCGGAATTTACGGCACTCGAAAACATCATGATGCCGCAGCTCATTTCCGGCCTCACCAAGGCGGAAGCGCGCGAGCGCGCAGCGCAGCTGCTCGATTACATGCGCATCGGCCACCGTGCCGACCATCGCCCCTCGGAGCTTTCCGGCGGCGAGCAGCAGCGCGTGGCGATTGCCCGCGCCGTGGCCAACGCACCGCTTCTGCTTCTGGCCGACGAGCCCACCGGCAATCTCGACCCGGAAACCGCCGGCTACGTCTTCGAGGCGCTGGAGGCGCTTGCCCGCCAGTCCGGTCTTGCCGCGATGATTGCCACGCACAACCATGAGCTCGCCGGCCTGATGGACCGCCGCGTGACGATCGAAGACGGCCTCGTGCGCGAACTCGCCTGAGGCCGCAACCGGCGTGCGGTGACGCGCGTCAGGATCAGTTGTCGAGGCCGCAGATCGAGCGGCCGATATCGTCCTTCCAATCCTTCAGGAGAACGAACTGCGCCTGGCCGGCCACCGGCCGGCCGCTGCTCTTTCCCTTGCCGGTCAGAACGTTCAGGTCGCATTCCTGCCCGCCGTCGGGGTTCAGCGTGTCGTAGGAGTTGAAGGTGTAGCCCGCCACGATGAAATCGAAGTTGCGATAGGCGATGGTGAGCGACTGGCGCCAACGGTCGCGGCCGATGGTCTCGTTCTTCGTCGACAGCGTGAAGGAGCCGTTGGCGAGTGCGGCAAGCTCCGGCTCCTGGCCGAACAGCGTGAGGCTGCCCCAGACGGTGTTGGGCAGCGACAGGGCGACTGTCAGCCGGCTTTCGTTCGGTTTGGCCAGATAGACATAGAGCCCGTTGTCGTCGCCGTCGTTTTCCGGCGTCGCGATGACGGCGAGATCCGCGGTTCCGTCCTTGTTCCAGTCGCCACTTGCCATGGCGATGATGCGCTCTGCCGGAAAGTCGGCGGCGATCGCGCCGGCGGGCAGAACGGTCGTTGAAAACAGCAGGGCGGCGGCAAACGACTTCATCTCAATTCTCCGTTGATCGGCCAGACCGTATTGCGCTTGGCGGCGGCGGTCCAGAGGGGCTGTGGAAAACTGTTGACACGAGAACAATAGTGGAACAAAATAAAAACATAAAAGGAAAGGGAGACACCAATGACCGACTTTCTTCGCGATCTCGCAGCCTTCACCACCATGGCAATGTTCGTCGCCAGCTTCTCCGTCATTCTCTTCGGCATCTGACATTTTCGCCGCATCCGTCAATGGAATGCGCCTTGCCGCGTGGATATCGGGTGCAAGGGCAAGAACCGTCTGGACGAGGCGGGTGCGAATCCGCTTAAGCTTCCTGCCTGATTGAAAGGACGAAGCAGATGGCGGAAGCGGCACCGGGCGCAGGCAACGAGAAGATCGCGGAAACGCCGCAGTTCGTGCATCTGCGCGTGCATTCGGCGTTCTCGCTGCTCGAGGGCGCCTTGCCGATCAAGAAGATCATCGGCAAGGCGGTGTCCGACCAGCAGCCGGCCATCGCCATCACCGACACGAACAACCTGTTCGCCGCGCTCGAGTTTTCGCAGAAGGCGGTCGGCGACGGGATCCAGCCGCTGATCGGCTGCCAGCTGTCGATCGACATGGAAGACGAAGGCGAGGGGGAGCGGCGCGGCTCGCAGGCGCAGCTCGTCAAGCTGCCGTCGATCGTGCTTTTGGCGGCGACCGATGCCGGTTATATCCGCCTGGTGGAGCTTGTCAGCCGCGCCTATCTCGGCGGCGAGAGCGGCCAGTCGGTTCGCATCGCGAGGAGCTGGCTGGAAGACGGCACGGAGGGGCTGATCGCGCTGACCGGTGCGCTCGGCGGGCCCGTCGACATGGCGTATCTCGCCGGCCAGCCGGCCGTCGCCAAGGCGCGGCTCAAGGCGCTGAAGGCGGCCTTCGGCGACCGCCTCTATATCGAATTGCAGCGCCACGGCCGTTACGACCGGCAGCACGAGCGGCGCATGGTCGAACTCGCCTATGCCGAAGATTTGCCGTTGGTCGCGACCAACGAGCCCTTCTTCCCCGCGCCGGACGATTACGATGCGCACGATGCGCTGATGGCGGTCGCGCACAACGCCATGGTGTCGGATGATAACCGTTTCCGCCTGTCGCCCGATCACTACCTCAAGAGCCGCAAGGATATGGCGGCGCTGTTTGCCGATCTGCCGGAGGCCCTGGAGAACACGGTTGAGATCGCGCAGCGCTGCTCCTTCGTTCTCAAGACGCGCAGCCCCATCCTGCCGCGCTTCACCGGCGCCACGGATGATCCGGAAGAGGCCGAACGGGCCGAATCGGCGGAGTTGCGCCGGCAATCGGTGGAAGGTCTTGAGAACCGCATGGCCCTTCTGGGGCTGTCGCCGGGTTACACCGAGCAGGATTACCGCGAGCGGCTGGATTTTGAACTCAGCGTTATCGAGCGCATGAAATTTCCCGGCTACTTCCTCATCGTTGCCGACTTCATCAAATGGGCCAAGCAGCACAATATTCCCGTCGGGCCGGGCCGTGGTTCGGGCGCGGGCTCGCTTGTTGCCTATGCGCTCACCATCACCGACGTCGATCCGCTGCGTTTCTCGCTGCTCTTCGAACGCTTCCTCAATCCGGAACGCGTCTCGATGCCCGACTTCGACATCGACTTCTGCCAGGACCGCCGCGAAGAGGTGATCCGCTACGTGCAGCAGAAATACGGCCGCGAGCAGGTGGCACAGATCATCACCTTCGGATCGCTGCAGGCACGCGCCGCGCTGCGCGACGTCGGCCGCGTGCTGGAAATGCCCTATGGACAGGTCGACAAGATCTGCAAGCTCGTGCCGAACAACCCGGCCAACCCGACGCCGCTCTACAAGGCGATCGAGGAGGAGCCCAAGCTGCAGGAAGAGGCGGAGAAGGAGCCGGTCGTCGCGCGCCTGCTCGACATCGCCCAGAAGATCGAGGGCCTCTACCGGCACGCCTCCACGCACGCCGCCGGCATCGTGATCGGCGACCGGCCGCTGTCGCAGCTCGTCCCGATGTACCGAGATCCGCGTTCCGACATGCCCGTCACCCAGTTCAACATGAAGTGGGTGGAGCAGGCCGGCCTCGTGAAGTTCGACTTCCTCGGCCTGAAGACGCTCACCGTCCTGAAAACCGCTGTCGACTTCATTCGCAAGCGCGGCATCGAGGTCAAGCTCGAAAGCCTGCCGCTCGACGACCAGCTCACCTACGAAATGCTCTCGCGCGGCGAAACGGTCGGCGTGTTCCAGGTGGAAAGTGCCGGCATGCGCAAGGCGCTGATCGGCATGCGGCCCGACTGCATCGAGGACATCATCGCGCTCGTCGCGCTCTATCGTCCGGGGCCGATGGAAAACATCCCGGTCTACAATGCGCGCAAGCACGGCGAAGAGGAGATCGAGTCGATCCACCCGATGATCGACCACCTGCTCAAGGAGACCCAGGGCGTTATCGTCTACCAAGAGCAGGTGATGCAGATCGCCCAGGTGCTCTCGGGCTATTCGCTCGGCGAAGCCGACCTGCTGCGCCGCGCCATGGGCAAGAAGATCAAGGAGGAGATGGACAAGCAGCGCGCCCGTTTCGTCGAGGGCGCGGTCAGGAACGGCGTGTCCAAGCCGCAGTCCGACTTGATCTTCGACCTGCTTGCCAAGTTCGCCAATTACGGCTTCAACAAGTCCCACGCCGCGGCCTACGCCATCGTCTCCTACCAAACGGCCTATCTGAAGGCGCATTACCCGGTCGAGTTCCTCGCCGCGTCGATGACCTACGATATGTCCAACACCGACAAGCTGAACGACTTCCGGCAGGATGCCGGGCGTCTCGGCATCGCGGTCATTCCGCCGTCGGTCCAGACGTCCTTTGCGCATTTCGAAACGGGCGAGAACCGCATCTATTATGCGCTCGCCGCCATCAAGGGTGTCGGCGAGGCGGCGGTGCAGCACATCGTCGAGGTGCGCGGCACGACGCCGTTCAAGAGCCTGGAGGATTTCTGCACCCGCATCGATCCGAAATTCGTCAACCGCCGAGTCTTCGAAAGCCTCATCATTGCCGGCGCCTTCGATTGCTTCGGCCATGACCGGGCGGCGATGATCGCCGGCCTGGACCGGCTGCTCGGCGCAGCCCAGCGCGCCCAGGAGAACAAGACGAGCGGGCAGGGCGACATTTTCGGCATGGGGGCCGCGACGGGACCCGAGGTCATCACGCTGCCGGCCTACACGCCGTGGCTTGCCTCGGAAAAGCTGCACCGCGAGTTCCAGGTGCTCGGCTTCTATCTTTCGGCCCACCCGCTCGATACCTATGCACCCATCCTGTCGAAGATGCGCGTACAGACCTACGGCGACTTCTCCGTCGCGGTAAAGCGCGGCGCGACGGCCGGCCGCCTGGCCGGCACCGTCACCTCCAAGCAGGAGCGCAAGACGCGCACCGGCAACAAGATGGGCATCGTCGCCTTCTCGGATTCCTCCGGCCAGTTCGAGGCCGTGCTGTTTTCCGAAATGCTGAACCAGTACCGCGACCTGCTGGAGCCCGGCAAATCGCTGGTCATGACGGTCCAGGCGGAGGAGCGGCCGGAAGGCATCGGCCTGCGCATCCAGACGCTGCGCTCGCTGGAGGAGGAAGCGTTGCAGACGCAGAAGGCGCTGCGCGTCTATGTGCGCGATTCCGGTCCGCTACGGTCCATCGCCGCCCATCTCAACACCAAGGGAGACGGCCTCGTGTCCTTCATCGTCATCAAGGACAACGGCCAGCGCGAAATCGAGGTCGAACTCAATGAGCGCTTCCGCATCTCCCCCGAAATCGCAGCCGCCCTGCGCTCGGCGCCGGGCGTGCTTGATGTCGAGTTGGTCTAGGCGGTCGCGTTGCGCTGCCGCCCGGACCGTCCAAAAAGACGGTTTGCGGTCTTGATCTTCAGGGCGTCGTTTGCCAATTCCTGACCTGTAACCATCAACAGGGAACCGGAGGAAACGGATGCGATTGCGCGCTGCCCTTGTGTACTGCCTCTTCGCCGTCCTCAGCCTTCCGTCTATTGCCATGGCAGAACGCGAGACGATCACCATCGAAAAGCAGGCCGCACCGGCCGATGATGCGCAACTGCGCCAGCGCGTCGCGCTGATGCGCAGCCGCGTCGACGACGAGAACGTGCAGTTCAGCGGCACCGACGCGGTGGAAGAGCTGAAGGTCTTGCGTGCCTATGTCGGCAAGCGGCAGGATTTGATCGACGAACGCCGCGACATCCTGTCGATGATCGGTCTCGTCACGAGCCGCTCTTCTGTCGTTCCGTTTGAAGATGGAATTGATGCCTTGGCGGAGCTCATGACACTGGCGGACAGCGACAGCCGACCGCTAAAGCGCCAGCTTCAAGACCGCTATCTCTATGCCGAACTGCTCGGTGGTTACGCGAAGATCCCCGGCAACAGCGCCAGCCACGCACTGTCCGCCGAGCAATATGGCAAGGCGGCACTGATCGCCGACCGTTACGACGGCTACAGCGACGACCAGCGTGCCGGTGTGCGCCAGAAGCAGGCCTACCAGCTGCACGAGGCGAAGCTCTACGAGCAGGCCTACACGCTCAATCTCGATGTGCTCGCCCGCGGCGAGAAGATATACGGCAAAAGCCACCCCAACCTCACGACCGTGCTGACCAATCTCGCGCAGAACCTGCACGCGATGGGCCGCAAGCAGGAGGCGGAGCCGTATCTGGAACGTGTGCTGGCCATCGCCGAGGCGGATAACGACCTCGATACGGTGCAGGACCTGCTGTTCCAGCGCGGCGTGCTCGCCTACGAATTAGGGCGGAAGGAGGACGCCAAGGCCTTCATGCTGACCCGGATCGAGCGTCTGCGCGCGGCCGGCGACAAGGCCCAGCTGGCGACGGCGCAGGAGGATTACGACGAGCTGCTGCGCCGCCTTGGCGAGTGAAACACGCAAAGCAAAAGGCCACCCGCCGGATGCCGGGTGGCCCTGGTTAACATCGCTGCCGAACGTCAGTCGATGACCGTCACCGATGACTTTTTCTTTTTCGATTTCCTGCTGCCCTGTGTGACGGACGCGTCGGCCTTCTGCACCTTGCGCGTGATGGTGATGAAGTCGGTCCCGTCGCCGGTTTCTGGGCCAAGCCCCGTGTCGGAAATGGACAGCGACGCGCCTTCGCCCATCAGACCGGAAATGCGGTTGCGCATGTCCTCGGGGATATCCAGCCGGTCCAGCGTGCGGGCGATTGCGTCCGGCGCGCTCGCGTCCGCCTCGGTGGTGATTCCGAGCCGCTTCAGGGCCGATCGCGGCAGCTGGTTGTCCATGCTAACGCCGTACCATTCGGCCGTGCCCTTGTCGGCATCGACGGCGCGCGCGAGCAGGAAATGCGTGCCCAGTGCCACCTCCGGCTGGCGGATGGTGATCGCTTCCTCAACGAGCGGCTTGAACTTCTGCCGCACGAGGATCTGGCCGTTCGGCGGTGCACCCTTGCCGGCTTTGGCATAGACGGCGGCAACGAGCGCAGGCGTCGCCATGCCGTCCTCCTTCAATCCCTCCGCCAGCTGGAAGGCGCGGATGGCCGTGATCGTCTGCTTGCCGTGGCGGCCGTCCGGTACGCCGGCGTCGTAACCCAGCGTGTTGAGCAGCGCCTGCAGGTCGAGCAGCGCTTCGCGCTCGCCGCGGCGGGTGATCAGGATGCGGATCGGGTCCTGCTCGGTCTTGACGACGACGGGCTCGACCGCCGACGGCTTGGGCTCGGTCATCGCGACCTCGACGCTCTTGTCGCCGGCCTCGATCAGCGCGGGCCGCAGGCCGGCATCGGAAAGCAGGGGCGTATCCGGCACGACGATGGAAGGCTTGAAGAGCGCGGCATGAACCACGCGTTGCGGCGCGACGTCCCGGTCGGAGATCAGGACATGCCCGCCACGACGGGTGGCGGAAAACAGCGTCTTGGCGAAATCGTTGGGCAGGCGCACGCAGCCGTGCGAAGCCGGGTAGGAGGGCACGCTGTTGGAGGCGTGCAGCGCGATTCCCGACCAGGTCAGCCGCTGCATGAAGGGCATCGGCGCGCTATCATAGATGTTGGAGAAGTGCGTGCGCTTCTTTTCGAGAATGGAGAAGATGCCCGTCGGTGTCGAGTGGCCGGCCTTGCCGGTGGAAACGCGCGAGGTCGCCACGACCACGCCGCCATCGTAGATCTTCAATTCCTGGAGATCCTTGGACACCACGATCTGGAGCGGCCCTTCGAGCGTGCCGCCAAGGGCGCTCGTACAACTCAGCATCAGTCCTAGAATGCTCATGCCAGCGGCAAGACGAAACTTCATGTAACCCACCCGTACGCAATACAAACCGGGGATAATCCTAGTGCATCCGGTTTAAGGAACACTTGATGCACCGTTCCGATGTCCCCTGCCGTGCCATCCCGATACAGAGGAAAACGCCGGTTTGCCGGGATTTATTCGCTCGGGTCGTCGAATTTCCCCACGGCCTTCAGGCTCACTTTTCCGTGAGTTCGCTCGGGGCCGGAGCGGCCGAACGTGTAGCCGGTCTCCACGCTTGCCTTGCCGAACTTGTCGCGCAGCGTGTTCATCGCTGCTTCGGCCGCGGCGCGGCGGCTGGCGGCGGGATCGACCAGGTCGGGCGGGTCGGCGCGGCCGGAATCCGTGAGGTCGCTGACGCCGATGCCGATGAGCCGGTACTTCGTGCCGTCGGCTTCCTTGCGCAGAAGCTCCATGCCGGTGCGGAAGATCCGGTCGGCCAGCATGGTGGGGTCCTCGAGCTTGCGGTTGCGCGTCCGGCTCTTGAAATCGGCACTCTTGAGCTTGAGCACCACCGTATGGCCGGCGATCTGCGACTTGCGCAGGCGGCTCGCGACCTTTTCGCTCAACTGGCGAAGATGGGCGACAAGATCGTCATAGCGCCAGATATCGTCGAAGAAGGTGGTTTCCGCCGATACGCTCTTGGCCGCTTCATTGGCGTGGACCTCGCGGTCGTCCTGCCCGCGGGAGAGGTTGAAGAGGCGCTTGCCCATGATGCCGTAGCGCCGCATCAGGTCCGTCTCCTCCATGGTCTGGAGCTGGCCGACGGTGCGGATGCCGTCGCTCTCCAGGGTCTGCGCGAAGGCCTTTCCGACACCCCAGATGACGCGAACCGGCTTGTCCTTGAGGAAGGCGAGCGCCTCCGCCTCGCCGATGACGGAAAAGCCGCGCGGCTTGTTGAGATCGGAGGCGACCTTGGCGAGGAACTTGCAATAGGACAGGCCGATGGAGATGGTGATGCCCACCTCCTTCTCGACCCGCTGCGCGAAGCGGGCGAGCACGCGGGCCGGGGTATCGTGATGCAGCCGCTCGGTGCCTTTCAGCTCCAGGAAGGCCTCGTCGATCGACAGCGGCTGCACCAGCGGCGTCAGTTCCTGCATCATGGTGCGTATCTGCCGGCCGACACGCGCATACTTCTCCATGTCGGGCCGGATCACCACCGCGTCGGGGCAGGCTTCCAGCGCCTTGAACATCGGCATGGCCGAGCGCACGCCATGGATGCGCGCGACATAACAGGCGGTCGACACCACGCCGCGCTTGCCGCCACCGATGATGACGGGCCTGTCCGCCAGTTCGGGATTGTCACGTTTCTCGATCGCCGCATAGAAGGCGTCGCAGTCGATATGGGCCAGCGTCAGGTCGTCGAGTTCGGGGTGGTAAATAAGGCGCGGGCTGCCGCAGGCACGACAGCGGCGCAGGTCGGCCGCCTGCCCGGAGAGGCAGTCGCGGCAGAAACCCGGAAATCGCGTGGCAGCGGAGCGCATGTCAGGAACAAAAGTTGAACATCGCGACATTACCGCGTAAGTTCATGAGTCTCAAGACGGGCTGTCGCCTGACGTCGCGCAGTGCACAGGCACGGCGGGTGTCGTCGCCGGTCAAAAATCGATGTCGCCGTGCGGTCCCGACAAGACGGCATGGGCCGCCACGACGGTTTCCGGCTGCGTGCCGGTTGCCGCGCAGAAGTCGAGAAGGGTGGGCTCATGCGCCATCAGGAAATCGACGAGGCCGGCGCGAAAGCCGGGATCGTCCATCGCATGGCGCACGTCCGATGGCAGGACGCCCGTCAGCGAAAGGAAACGGGAAAGCAGTTCCGGCTCACCGGCAAGCCAGCCGAGGATGGCGATGGCGGTCGATTCGGAGCTCTCTACCGCCGCTGTCTCTTTCTGGCTCTTCATCGTTTTTCCTCGGGAAATTTACCTTTTAATCAACCAAGTGCCGCTAATGTGAATGTCGTCCGGCTGGCTGAATTCGGCTCCGCCGCAACTTATCTATCTGTCGGAAGCTTGCAAGGCCGGTCAGAGGAACAGGGACGCACGATGCCCAAACAGGTCATGATTGTCGAGGATAACGAGCTGAATATGAAGCTCTTCCGGGACCTTATCGAGGCGTCCGGTTATGCGACCATTCAGACCCGCAACGGCATGGAAGCCCTCGAACTGGCGCGCAAGCACCGCCCGGACCTGATCCTGATGGACATCCAGCTTCCGGAAGTGTCTGGACTTGAAGTCACCAAATGGCTGAAAGAGGATGACGAGCTTCACGTCATTCCCGTCATCGCCGTCACCGCATTCGCGATGAAGGGTGACGAGGAGCGCATTCGCCAGGGCGGTTGCGAGGCCTATGTCTCCAAGCCCATTTCCGTGCCGAAGTTCATCGAAACCATCAAGACCTATCTCGGCGACGCCTGAGCGAGGGGCCGCAGAATGACCGCACGCATCCTCGTCGTCGACGACATCCCGGCAAACGTGAAGCTGCTCGAAGCGCGGCTTCTTGCGGAGTATTTCGATGTCCTGACGGCCGAGAACGGTTACGACGCGCTGTCGATCTGCGAGCGTACCCAGGTCGATCTGATCCTTCTCGACATCATGATGCCGGGCATCGACGGTTTCGAGGTCTGCGAGCGGCTGAAGGCCAATCCGCGGACCGCGCATATTCCCGTCGTCATGGTCACGGCGCTCGACCAGCCGTCCGACCGCGTGCGCGGCCTGAAGGCCGGCGCCGACGATTTCCTGACCAAGCCGGTCAACGACCTGCAGCTCATGTCGCGCGTCAAGAGCCTCGTTCGCCTCAAGATGCTGACGGACGAACTGCGTCTGCGCGCAGCCACCGCCCGCGCCATCTCGCTGGAGGACGGGCTGGACACCGGCCTGGGCGACGAGCCCGGCGACATCCTGCTCGTCGACGGGCGCGGCAGTTCGCAGGACCGCATCGCGCGCGCCTTGAAGCCGATTGCCGAGGTCACCTGCATGTCCGATCCGCAGGCGGCGGTGTTCCAGGCCGCGGAGAGCAATTTCGAACTCGTCATCGTCAACGCCAATTTCGAGGATTACGATCCTCTTCGCCTCTGCTCGCAGCTGCGGTCGCTCGAGCGCACGCGCTTCCTGCCGATCCTGCTGATCGCCGAGCAGGGCGATGACGACCTGATCGTGCGCGCGCTCGATCTGGGCGTGACGGATTATATCATGCGGCCGATCGATCCCAACGAGCTGATCGCCCGCAGCCTCACGCAGATCCGCCGCAAGCGTTGCAACGACCGCCTGCGCGCCAGCGTGCGCCAGACGATCGAGCTTGCCGTCACCGACGGGCTGACAGGTTTGCACAACCGTCGTTATCTCGACAACCACCTCAAGCTTCTGATCGACCGTGCCACCGCACGGGGCAGGGCGCTCTCCGTGTGCATTACCGACATCGATCGCTTCAAGCTCGTCAATGACACCTATGGCCATGACGCCGGGGATGTCGTGCTCAGGGAATTTGCAAGCCGCGTCCGTTCGGCCGTGCGCGGCGCCGATCTCGCCTGCCGCTATGGCGGGGAGGAATTCGTGCTGGTCATGCCCGACACGACACCGGACATGGCGGCCGGCGTTGCAGAACGCCTGCGCGCGATCGTCGAGTCCGAGCCGTTCCGCATCCCGGGCACGGATGTTGCTCTTTCCGTGACGGCATCGCTCGGCATTGCCGCCATGCTGCCAGGTGGTGACACCCCGGATGCGCTGCTGAAACGTGCCGACAACGCGCTCTATGAAGCCAAGCGTTCCGGCCGCAATCGGGTCGTGGCAGCGGCGGCCTGAACGGCACTGCGACCTTTGTCCACAGCCATCTCGGCGCTGCCGGCCGGATAGACTTTTTATACCGGCTGCCAAAATTAAGAAGCCGGCTCACGACCCGGGAACGTATTGCGCAAGCGTCTTCCGCTGTAGTGAAATCTGGCTATAGCGCCGTGGTTTCATTTTGCCGAAATTTATCAATATCTTGTCGATTGTGCAATCAGGCCGTGCATGCGGCTTCTGATGTGTTCGGCTTTTGTCCTCTTCACCACTTGGTTGCAACGGCGTCGCAAACTGTCTCGTTTTCGTGACAGAAAATCGGACGGCGATTAACTATGAGACAACGCACGGGTGGTGGAGCGTTAAGAATTCGTTGATTTTTTTTCGTTTCCGGGCGATGCTCAACTCGTGGACGGGATATGATCCCGTACAACCGGTTACCCCATGATGCTAGGTCCGCCGCATCTCCTGGGTCGTGGGGTCGGTCGGTCAGTAACGACAACTACGGAATCCTCGTGCCGTCGTCGTGCCTGACCGACCCCCAATTCCGCGCCGCTCTCCGCAAGGAGGGCGGCGTTTTCGATTCGGCTTACGTAAAGAATGCCGGAATTTCCGCAAAAGAAAAAGGCGCCGGGCGTTTCCGCCCCGCGCCTTTGCGAACCACTCAGGGTCCCAAGATTACTTGATCTTGGTTTCCTTGAATTCGACGTGCTTCTTGGCGATTGGGTCGTACTTCGTCTTGGACATCTTGTCCGTCATCGTACGGCTGTTCTTCTTGGTTACGTAGAAGAAACCGGTGTCGGCCGTCGACAGCAGCTTGATCTTGATGGTGGTAGCCTTGGCCATGGTCGTCCTGCCTTTATGAAAAACGAAGCCGCGGACAGCCAGTCTGCTCCACGGCTTTAAATCTGCGCGGAAACTACAAATAGCGCCCGAAAAGTCAACCCTGTTTCGGCCGGAAAACCATCCGACCAAGAGAAAGTATGAGGTAAAGGCCGAAGAAGGCGACGATCGCCCAGGCAAAACCGTCATTGCCGGAGACGTCCATGGCCCCGCCGATGGCCTGCGGGCCCACCACCGTGCCGACCGCATAACAGAAGATGAAGGCCGCATTGGCCGCCGCAAGGTCCGCGCCGACGAGTCGCGAGCCGAGATGGCTGAGCCCGACCGTATAGAGCCCGGCAACGCAGCCACCCCAGACGAACAGCACGACGGCCATCAGAATCCAGTTCTGCGAGACCAGGGGCAGAGACAGCGCGCCGATCAGGCCGATGACGGCCATGATCGTCAGCAGGCCCCGGCGGTCGCGCATGCGGTCGGAAACCATGCCGAGGGGGATCTGGAACGCCATGTTGCCGATGCCCATGACGGTGAGGAGAAGGGCCGCCTGCGGCTCGCTGAAGCCCGCGCGGGTGGCGTAGATCGGGAAGAGGGACAGTCCGCCCACCTCGACCGCGCCGAACACGAAGACCGCCGCCGTCGCCGTCGGTACCAGCAGCACATAGCGCATGAAGTGCGCTTCCGGCTTCTCGGTGATGATGGGGCTCTCGCGCCGTGCGATGAAGATCGGCACGGCGGCGAGGAGGATGATCATGGCGCCGACCGCAAACGGCAGAACGCCCTGGCTGCCGAGCAGCGAGAAGAGCAGCGGGCCGGCTGCGAAGCCAAGCGACAGCACCGTCGCATAGATGCCCAGGACCAGCCCGCGGCGGCGCGGCGGTGCTGCGGCGTTGATCCAGAATTCGGAGAGGATGAACAGGGTGGTGATCGCCCCGTGGAAGACGAGGCGCAGCGGAAACCACAGCCAGAAGTTCTCGATATAGTAGAAGCCCAGCCCGCTGATGGCCGCCAGCACGATGGCGAGCAACATCGTCGTCGAGGTGCCCAGCCCGTGCGCGAGCCGCGTGGTGAAGGGGGCGGCCACCATCGCAGCGACGCCTGCCATGGCGGAATTGATGCCGATAAGGGTCGGCGAGATCCCGCGCTTCTCCATGATGATCGACAGCAGCGGAAGCCCAAGCCCGATGGCAAGTCCCACGGCGGAGATCGCGGCGACGGCTGCAATGAGAGAACGCCAGTGAATGTGTTCCACCGGGCCGGATGTGCCGGATTGCGGCTGCGTCATATGCGGTCTGTCCTCAAAGCAGGTCCCGAAGGAAGCGTCCGTGCCGCGTGTGATACAAGGGCACGGCTCTTCCAAACGGCAGAGATTTGTCTTCCTGAAGGCTTTTTTGAAGCTCTTCAAGGATCAAGACGGTTATGTCGGGCATCTCAACGCATGTCTGATCAGAAATATTGACCCAACGCAGGTCCTCCAGCTCGTGACTGGCCGTCGCCGCCGCAGGATCGACACCGGCTTCATCGGTAAAAAGCGTGAAGAAGCGCGTATCGTAGCGGCGCACCATGCCGGCAGGCGTGATCGCGCGCGCAAGGAAGCGCAGCCGTGACAGATCGGGCAGGAAGGGCAGGGCATGGCCTGTGGGAGCGGCGAGCGGCGTGCCGACGCTGATGCCCGTCTCCTCGTAGAGTTCCCGGATGGCCGCGACGGCCAGCGCCCGCAGCCGCGAATCGGAACAGCGCGCGCCGGCGCGAATCGCCAGCCTCTCGCAGGCGAGGGCATGCAGCGGGCTGGCGATGGGCAAAAGCCGGTCGTTGGCATCGCGCCGGCCGCCGGGGAAGACATAGACATCCGGCATGAAGACATGCCGGCTGCTGCGCCGTCCCACGAGGACGCGAATGTTTCCGCCCGTCCGGTCGAGAAGCAGGATCGAGGCGGCGTCGACGGGCCGGATGGCCGTCATGCCACGCTGTCGCCGCGCGCCGGCGCTTCCGCGTCATCGGCGGGTTTGTCACCGAAGCCGTGCATCTTGAGCGCCCATTGCAGGCCGATCGTACCGCCCTTGACGGGCTGGAGCAGGGCAATCGCCATGATGATGGTGATGGGCACCCAGATCATGAGATGCTGCCACGTGTTCAGGGGCAGGATCAGGTCTGTCGCCATGTAGCCGCCGAGGACGATATGGCCGACGATGGTGATCACGATATAGGGCGGCAGGTCGTCGGAACGCTGAGGGGTGAAATCCTGGCCGCAGGCCGCGCAGTGATCGGCAGGCTTGACGAAGGCGCGGAACAGGCGGCCGGTGCCGCAGGCCGGGCAGCGGTTGAGCACGCCGCGACGGATGGAACGCCACACGGGCCGGTCGTTCGGAACGGGCTGTCCGCTCTCCCCGAAATGCTGAGTCGTCTCGCCGGTCTCGTTGGCTTGCATGTCACCTGTCCTTCCTGCCGGAGGCCGCTTGTGTAAACCGCGCCCGGCATGTCCTGTCTGGGCCTAGCGCCGGCCGCGTGGCGGGCGGGTGCCCGGCTGGCGGCGAGGAGCCGATCCCTTGCGCCGGCCCGACTTGTGGAACGAACGCACCGCCGTCGGCATCTTGCGGCCTTCGCTGACCATGTCGAAGCGCAGCGCACCGGCAAGCGGCACGGCTTCGGCAAGCTTGACGCGCACCTCGTCGCCGACGCGATAGCCGAGCCCGGTCTTTTCGCCCGACAGTGCCTGGTGGGCCTCGTCATAGATGAAGTAATCCTGGCCGAGCATGGATATCGGTACGAAACCATCCGCGCCATATTCGGGCAGGGTGACAAAAAGTCCCGCTTTCGTGACGCCGGACACGCGGCCCTCGAATTCCTCGCCGAGGCGCGCCGCAAGGTGGTGGGCGATGAGCCGGTCGACCGTATCGCGCTCCGCGGCCATGGCGCGGCGCTCGAAGGTCGAGATTTCGGCCGCGATATCATCGAGTGCCGCCTCTTCGTCGGGCGTGATGCCGCCTTCGCCCAGGCCGAGCGAGCCCACCAGCGCACGATGCACGATCAGGTCCGCATAGCGGCGGATCGGCGAGGTGAAGTGGGCGTATTTCATAAGGTTCAGGCCGAAATGGCCGATATTCTCGGGGCTGTAGATCGCCTGGCTCTGCGAGCGCAGCACCATCTGGTTGACCATCTGCTCGAAGGGCGTGTCCTTCGCCTTGGCGAGCACGCCGTTGAAATGGTTGGAGCGCATGTTTCCGCCCTTCACCAGCGAGATGTCGAGCGTCTGGAGAAATTCGCGCAGCGTCTCCTGCTTGGCAAGCGAGGGCGCGTCGTGCACGCGGTAGACGAGGATCTGCTTCTTCTTCTCCAGCGTTTCGGCGGCCGAGACGTTTGCCTGGATCATCATCTCTTCGATGAGCTTGTGTGCATCCAGGCGCGGCGGCACGAAGACCCGGTCGACGGTGCCGTCAGGTTTCAGCAGGATCTTGCGTTCCGGCATGTCGAGTTCGAGCGGCTGCCGCCGGTTCCTTCCGACCGTCATGATGCGGTAGGCTTCCCAGAGCGGCTTCAGGATCGTCTCCATGATCGGGCCGGTCTTGTCATCCGGCGCGCCGTCGATGGCGGCCTGCGCCTGCTGGTAGGACAGCTTTGCAGCACTCTTCATCATGACGCGGTGGAAGGTGTGGCCCGCCTTGCGGCCTTCCTTGGAGAAGACCATGCGAACGGCGAGCGCCGGGCGGTCGACGCCTTCCTTCAGCGAGCAGAGATCGTTGGAAATGCGCTCCGGCAGCATCGGCACAACGCGGTCGGGAAAATAGACCGAGTTGCCGCGCTTCAGCGCCTCGCGGTCGAGTGCGGATTTCGGGCGAACGTAGTAGCTGACATCGGCGATGGCGACGGTGACGATCACGCCGCCGGGATTGTCGGGCGACGTGTCCGGCTCGGCATGCACGGCGTCGTCATGGTCCTTCGCGTCGGCCGGGTCGATGGTGATGAGGGGAAGGCTGCGCCAATCCTCGCGATGCGACATGGATGCAGGGCCCGCCGCCTCCGCCTCGCGAATGACCGCATCGGGGAAGATGTAGGGAATACCATGGGCATGGATGGCGATCATCGAGATCGCCTTTTCCGAGGCCACGGAGCCGATCACGCCCTTGATCTGCGCGCGCGGCAGGCCGAAGCGGCCGATGCGCACGACATCGATCTCCACGAGGTCGCCGTCCTTGGCGCCGGCTGTGAATTCGGCATCGACGTCCATCTCCTCGCCGCGACGGTCGATCGGCAGGATGCGCCCATTGCCGCCGGGCATGGAGCGGAAGACGCCCATGCCGGAGTTCTTCTTCTTGTCGAGAACCTTGATGACGCGGCCGGTATAGGCCGGCCCGCCGCGTTCCTTGGTCGGAAAGATCTTGGCAAGAACCCGGTCGCCAAGACCGGCGACCGGCGCCTTGTCCTTGCGCGGCCCGCCCGACTGGCGGATCAGCACCGCGGGCGCCACGCCCGCATCGTCAAGCCATTCGGCAGGGCGGCCGATCAGTTCGCCATCCACGTCGCGCGTCGTGATGTCGAGCACGGCGACCGGTGGCAGGGCGCCGGGGCGCACCAGCGACTTGCGGCGCTTCTCCAGCAGCCCATCCTCCTCGAAGGATTTCAGCAATGCCTTCAGTTCCACGCGCGCTTCGCCCTTCAGCCCGAAGGCCTTGGCGATTTCGCGCTTGGAGGCCTGCTCGGGATGATCGGCGATGAAGCGCAGGAGAACGTCGCGCGGCGGCACGACGCCGTGGATGATCGGCGTGTCGTCTGCCGCCGGCGCATCACGACCCGCGCGGCCGGGCCGTCTGGATTGTCCTGACCGGCTGCGTGGTTCTCTGGTCATTCGGTCAGGCCTTCTTTGCCTTGGGGGCCGCCTTCGGCTTGGCGGCGGCCTTCGCTTTGGGCTTCGCCGTCTTGGCCTCGCCGGTCTTTGCCGCCTTCGTGGTCTTCGTCGCCTTGGCCTTGCCGCCCTTGGTAGGCGTCTTGCCGGCCTTGTCGGCGATCAGAACGAGCGCTTCCTCCAGCGTGACGCTGTCGGCGGACTTGTCCTTCGGCAGGGTCGCATTCACCTTGCCCCAGTTGACATAGGGGCCGTACTTGCCGTCGCGCACCGTGATGGGGCCGCCGTCCGGGTGGTCGCCGAGCGTCTTCAGCGCAGCCGGTGTTCCACGGCCACGACCGCCGGGACCCTTCGACGCCTTGTCGGCGATGACGCTGACGGCGCGGTTGAGGCCGATCGAGAAGACGTCCTCGACGGTCTCCAGGTTGGCGTAGCCGCCATCGTGCAGCAGGAACGGCCCATAGCGGCCAAGCCCGGCCGAGATCATCTTGCCCGTTTCCGGATGCTGGCCGATATCGCGCGGCAACGAGAGCAGGGCGACGGCCTTTTCATGATCGATGGTGGCAGGCGCCCAGCCCTTGGGCAGGCTGGACCGCTTGGCTTCCTTGCCGTCGCCGCGCTGCACGTAAGGCCCGAAGCGACCGGAGCGCAGGGTGATTTCCTCGCCGGTATGCGGGTCCTTGCCGAGGCTCTGCGGCTCGTTGGAGACGGACGCATCCGCATCGGAACCGCTATCGGCGGAAAGCTGGCGGGTATAGTTGCACTCCGGATAGTTCGAGCAGCCGACGAAGGCGCCGAACTTGCCGAGCTTCAGCGACAGCTTGCCGGTGCCGCACACCTGGCAGATACGCGGATCGCTGCCGTCCTCGCGCTTGGGGAAGACGAGCGGCGCCAGTTCCTCGTTCAGCGCATCGAGGACATTGGTGACGCGCAGCTCCTTGGTATCCTCGATCTGCGCGAAGAAATCCTTCCAGAAATCACGCAGGACCTGCTTCCAGTCGAGTTCGCCGGCCGAGATCTTGTCGAGTTTCTCTTCGAGATCGGCCGTGAAATCGTATTCGACATAGCGCGTGAAGAAGCTTTCTAGGAAAGCCGTCACGAGACGGCCCTTGGCCTCGGGGATCAGCTTGCGCTTGTCGATGGTGATGTATTCGCGGTCGCGCAGCGTGGCGAGGGTCGCGGCGTAGGTGGAGGGACGGCCGATGCCGAGCTCTTCCATCTTCTTGATGAGCGTGGCTTCGGAATAGCGCGGCGGCGGTTCGGTGAAGTGCTGCGTGGCATTCACCTTCTGCTTGTCGAGCTTCTCCTGCGCGTTGATTTCCGGCAGGCGGCCGTCGTCGTCGCCGTCGTCCGATTGCTCGCCGTCCTCCTTCTGGTCCGTATAGGCGGCGATGAAGCCGTCGAAGCGGATGACCGAACCGGTGGCGCGCACGCCGGCCTTGCGGCCGCCGTTGTCGGCTTCGATCTCGACCGTCGTGCGCTCGATCTCGGCGGAGGCCATCTGGCTCGCGATGCCGCGTTTCCAGACGAGATCGTAGAGCTTCAGCTGGTCGGCATCGAGGAAGCGGCGCACTTCATCAGGCGTGCGGTCGAACGATGTCGGGCGGATGGCCTCGTGCGCTTCCTGGGCGTTCTTTGCCTTGGTGGAGTAGAGGCGTGGCTTTTCCGGCACATAGCGCTCGCCGAACTGGTTTGCGACGGCCCGGCGGGCGGCGTCGATCGCCTCGGGTGCCATCTGCACGCCGTCGGTACGCATATAGGTGATGAGACCGACCGTCTCGCCGCCGATATCGATGCCTTCATAGAGCTTCTGCGCCACCTGCATGGTGCGCGACGCCGAGAAGCCGAGCTTGGAGGATGCGGCCTGCTGCAAAGTCGATGTGGTGAAGGGCGGGGCGGGGTTGCGCTTGGTGGGCTTCGCCTCGACGCTTTCCACGCGATAGGACGCGCCGTCGAGCAGGGCTTTCAGGCGGTTGGCCTCCTCGGCATTGCCGATGGCCTTTGGCGTCAGGCGCTTGCCCTCGGCGGAAACGAGACGTGCCTCGAACTCGTCGCCGCGCGGCGTCTTCAGCACGGCGGAGAGGTTCCAATACTCTTCCGAGATGAAGCGCTCGATCTCGGCTTCCCGGTCGCAGACGAGGCGAAGCGCGACCGACTGCACGCGCCCGGCCGAACGCGCACCCGGCAGCTTGCGCCAGAGCACCGGCGACAGGTTGAAGCCGACGAGATAGTCGAGGGCGCGGCGCGCCAGATAGGCGTCGACCAGCGCGATATCGATGTCGCGCGGATGTTTCATCGCGTCGAGCACGGCCGATTTGGTGATGGCGTTGAAAACCACGCGCTTCACCGGCTTGTCGCCGATCGCCTTCTTCTTGTTGAGCACATCGAGCACGTGCCAGGAAATCGCTTCACCTTCGCGATCCGGGTCGGTCGCGAGGATGAGGCCATCGGACGACTTCATCGCGTCGGCAATGTCCTTGATGCGTTTTGCAGACGCGGTGTCGACTTCCCAGGACATCTCGAAGTCTTCGTCCGGGCGCACGGAGCCGTCCTTGGCCGGCAGGTCGCGGACATGGCCGAACGAGGCGAGCACGGTGTAGCCAGGCCCGAGATACTTGTTGATCGTCTTGGCCTTGGAAGGCGATTCCACAACTACAACATTCATCGTCATTTCTCTGATACCAGGTGCCGCAGCTTGAGCGCGCGGCAAAAAAGAAGGCGTCCTGCGCCGCAAAGTGTGTTTCGACATGAACAGGGAAAGCGTTTCGGTCAAGAGGTAGGGTTGAAATAAGTCGGTTACAACGCAATGCAACCAAAAGTGGACTAATAAATTATTGCAATTATAAATAATCGTATTATCGTTTGGGTGGTACGGAATTGCAACCTGAAGTGATGATTCGTCACGGATGCAACGGGGGTGCCATGAACCCGAAACAAGCCACGCCAAGCATGCCGCCGCGCACTGCGGAGGATAACATAGCCTATATACGCCAGATGCTCGGTGAATTGCGCAGCATCGCGAACAACGACGGCGCCGACATGCTGCGCTACCTGATCGAGATGGCCTATGTCGAAGCCGGAGACATCCTGTCGGGCGTGAGGCCGCTCTCAGTCCGTGGTCATCGAGACGCGCCCATCGACATGGCGTTCCAAACGGCCCGCAAGGTCAAGTTCTAGCAGGATGAGATAGACGGCCGACGGGGCGATGCCGGTGTAGCGAATGATCTCGTCGATCTCTGTCGGGACGGGACTGAGGGCCTCCGTCAGCCGCTCGCGATCGCTTTCGCTCGGTGGCAGCCGTTCGGCGGAGGCGATGTCCTCATCGGGTTCGTCGGCTCCGCTGTTCGGCTGGAAGAGATCGGGTTCGCATAAGGGCCGCAGGCCGTCCAGCACATCTTGTGCCGTCGTGGTGATCGTCGCACCATCCTTCAAAAGGCCGTTCGTTCCCTCGCAGCGTGGGTCGAGCGGCGAGCCCGGCACGGCGAAGACCAGCCGTCCGAAGTCGCCGGCATTGCGCGCGGTGATCAGCGAGCCGGAGCGCATCGCCGCCTCAACCACGACGAGGCCAAGTGACATGCCGGCGATCAAACGGTTGCGGCGGGGGAAATCGCGTGCGCGCGGCTCCCACCCGAAGGGCATCTCGCTGACCGCGACGCCGTCGCGTGCGGTGAGTTCGTCGAGAAGCCCGATATTCTCGGGCGGGTAGGGCTTGTCGAGGCCGCCGGCCATGGCGGCGATGGTGCCGGTCTCGATGCTGGCGCGATGGGCGGCGGTGTCGATGCCGCGGGCAAGACCGGATACGATCGTATAACCCGCCCGGCCGATATCCCGCGCCAGGAGGCCTGCGAACTTCATGCCTGAAATGGAAGCGTTGCGCGCGCCGACGATGCCGACGGCCGGCGCCGTCATGACCTTGCGGTTGCCCTTGACGGCCAAGAGTGGCGGCGCGCCGTCGATCTGGCGCAGAAGGGGCGGATAGTCCGGCTCGCCGATGCCGACGAAACCTGCGCCATGGCGTTCGGCCATGTCCATTTCGCGTTCCGCATCCGCCCGGCTGGCGACGCGGATGCTGCGCGATGCCCCGCCGCGGCGCGAGAGTTCCGGCAGCATTTCCAGCGCGGTCTCGGCGCTGCCGAAGTGGTTGATCAGGTCGCGGAACGTGACCGGCCCGACATTGTCGCTTCGGATGAGCCGCAGCCAGGCGATCCTCTGTCGTTCCGTCAGCGCAATTCCCGTGGCCCTTGCGCTGCGGTCGTCCATGGCTATCCCTTGCTGCCGATCTTGCTTTCCGTGCCGCTCACAAGACGGCTGATATTGGCACTGTGCTTCCACCAGGTGATGAGGGTGAGCACCAGGAAGAGCAGCGCCACTTTCTCATATCCCAGAAACCACAATACAACCGGAGATACGGCTGTTGCAACCAGGGCCGAGAGCGACGAGTAGCGGGTGATGTAAGCGCAGGCGATCCACACGGCCGCGAAGACCGCGAGCATGACGGGGACGAGCCCGAGCAAGACGCCGACATAGGTCGCGACACCCTTGCCGCCCTTGAAACCCAGCCAGACGGGAAAGAGGTGGCCGAGAAAGGCGGCGAAGCCCGCGGCAATGCCGGCCTCGATGCCCCAGCACGATGCGATGGCGGCCGCGGCCGTGCCCTTCAGCGCGTCAAGAAGCAATGTCGCGGCGGCGAGCTTCTTGTTGCCGGTGCGCAGCACGTTCGTCGCGCCGATATTGCCCGAACCGATCTTGCGCACGTCGCCCAGACCCGCCATGCGGGTGAGGACCAGGCCGAAGGGTATCGACCCGAGCAGATAGCCGAAGGCGAGGGCGGCAAGGGTTGGCAAGGCGCCGAGCGGCCAGCTGAAGATGTCGGACACGATTGTTCCCCCCGTTTCATTCTCTGCATTCGCGGTCATGGATCCTCGGGTCAAGCCCGAGGATGAAGAAAGGGATGCGGAGTGACCTGGAGAAACCTTGCCGCGCGTAACACCCTTCGATGGGCGCTACGGCATGTCATCTCCTCCGTCATCCTCGGGCTTGACCCGAGGATCCGCACCCCATAGGCCGACGTCCCATCAGCCCAGCGAATGCACCCGTTCGCCGGCAACATAGGTGCTAACGGCGCGTCCCGTAAAGCGGGCATCTTCGAACGGCGTGTTCTTCGAGCGCGAGACGAAGGTCTCCTTGGTGGCAAGCCACGGTTCGTCCGGGTCGATCAGCACGATATCGGCCTTCGCACCCGGTGCGAGCGTTCCCGCATCGAGACCGAAGATCTTCGCCGGGCGCGTCGACAGCGCATCGATGAGCCGCATCAGCGGGACTTCACCGCTGTGGTGCAGCCGGAGCGCCGCCGCCAGCATGGTTTCGAGCCCGATGGCGCCGTCCGCCGCATCGGCGAAGGGCAGCCGCTTGGTGTCGACATCCTGCGGATCGTGCGAGGAAACGATGATGTCGATGTCACCCCTGGCAAGCGCGTCGACCATGGCCTTGCGATCATCCTCGCCGCGCAGCGGCGGCGACAGCTTGAAGAACGTGCGGTACTCGCCGATATCGTTCTCGTTGAGCGTCAGGTGGTTGATCGAAATGCCGCAGGTGACATTTGCCCCGCGCTGGCGGGCGGTCTTCAAGGCCTCGGCGGATTCCGGCACGGAGATCTGCGCGGCATGGTACTTGCCGCGGGTGAGGCCGGCGATGCGCAGGTCACGCTCAAGCGGGATCAGCTCGGCTTCGCGCGGGCTGCCGGACAGGCCGAGCCAGCTTGCAAGCAGCCCCTCGTTCATGACGCCGCCGGCGCCGAGATACTTGTCACGCGTTTCAAGCGCGATGACGCTGCCGAATTCGCGCGCATAGGTCATGGCACGGCGCAACACCTGCGCATTGTGCATGGGGTTGCGGCCATTGGTGAAAGCCACAGCGCCGGCATCCTTGAGCAGTCCGAATTCCGTCATCTCCTCGCCGGCAAGGCCCTTGGTGAGAGCGGCGGCCGGGTGGATGTTGACGATCGCCTTGTCGCGGGCGTTCTTCAGCACGAACTCCACCAGCGCGATGTCGTCGATGACGGGGTCGGTGTCCGGCATGGTGATGAAGGTGGTCACGCCGCCTGCCGCTGCGGCGCGCGAGGCGGATTCGATGGTCTCGCGATGTTCCGCGCCCGGCTCGCCGACGAACACCCTGGCATCGACCAGGCCGGGCGCGGCGATCACGCCGCGACCGTCGACGATCTCGGCGCCCTCAGGGGCGCCCTGGTTGTGCGCGCCGCTGCCGATGGCGGCGATCCGGCCGTTCTCGATGACGATGGAGCCGTTTTCATCGAGGTTGCGGGACGGGTCGAGGATGCGGAGGTTTTTCAGGACGGTGGTGCGGGTCATGCGCGGACATCCTGATTCTGCGAGAGGAGAAGCGTCTGCATGACGGCCATACGCACGGCAACGCCCATCTCGACCTGCTGTTCGATCACGCTCTGCGGACCATCGGCGATTTCGGAGGCGATCTCCACGCCGCGGTTCATCGGGCCGGGATGCATGACGAGCGCATCCTCCTTCGCCGCCTTCAGCTTTTCGGCGTCGAGGCCGTAATAGTGGAAGTATTCGCGCACCGAGGGCACGAAGGCGCCGGACATGCGCTCGCGCTGCAGGCGAAGCATCATCACGACGTCGGCATCCTTCAGGCCTTCCTCCATGGAGTGATAGACCTCGGCCCCCATTTCCGCGATGCCGGAGGGCAGCAGCGTCGCCGGCGCCACCACGCGCACGCGCGCGCCCATGGCGTTGAGCAGGAGGATGTTCGAGCGGGCGACCCGCGAATGCAGCACGTCGCCGCAGATGGCGACGATGATGCGCGACAGCTTGCCCCGGGCGCGGCGGATGGTCAGCGCGTCGAGCAGGGCCTGGGTGGGATGCTCGTGCTGGCCGTCGCCGGCATTGATGACGGCGCAGGATACTTTCTGCGCCAGAAGGGCGGCGGCCCCGGCGGAGGAGTGGCGCACCACGAGCACGTCCGGATGCATCGCATTCAGCGTCATCGCGGTGTCGATCAGGGTTTCGCCCTTCTTCACCGAGGAATTGCCGACCGACATGTTCATCACATCCGCCCCGAGCCGCTTGCCGGCCAGTTCGAAGGACGATTGCGTGCGGGTGGACGCTTCGAAGAAGAGGTTGATCTGCGTCAGGCCGCGGAGCGCCGACGTCTTCTTCTCCCGCTGGCGGGAGATTTTCACTGCCTCGTCGGCACGGTCGAGCAGGAGGGTGATGTCCTGCTCCGTCAGACCCTTGATGCCGAGAAGGTGGCGATGCGGAAAGAAGTCCATGGGGCTCCGCCTCAACTGTCGTGGATACGCGCGGTCTATAAAGTGTCGGTTTGCGCGCGGCAAGGCGCGGCGGGCGGCGCGCTATGCATTCCCACGCTTTTGTTCGCTCAAGCGCGTTTGCGGCATCACGGCCCCGTTTCGCCCCGTCGCGACTTGGGATAGAACCCGCTCATGACTCGCGACACCGAACAGAAACTTGCCGATCTCAACCAGCCGCCGCTGTGGTCGGGCATCAATGCCTACCGCTCCGATCCGCTGCTGGTCGACGCCACGGACGCCATGCCCAAGAGCCTTCGCGACGAGTTCGACGCGATCGGCCGCTATGTGACTTCGCCGGAGGCGCAGGAGCTTGCGCGCATGGCAAACGAGGGCGTACCGCAGCTGCGCACGCATGGCCCGCGCGGCGAGCGCCTCGATGTCGTGGACTATCACCCCGCCTGGCATGCGCTGATGCGCCGGTCAATGTCGAACGGCCTGCACTCCTCGCTCTGGGAAAACGTCCCGGACGAGAAGGGCATCGCGCACAAGGCACGCGCCGCCCGCTTCTTTCTGACCGCGCAGCTCGAATGCGGGCATCTGTGCCCGCTGACCATGACGAGCGCTTCCGTCGCGGCACTTTCGGCCTCGCCGCAGGTCCAGCGCGAATGGGGCCGCAAGATCCTGTCGCGCAAATACGACAGCGCCAACAAGCCCGCCATGCAGAAGAGCGCCATCACCATCGGCATGGGCATGACGGAAAAGCAGGGCGGCACGGATGTGCGCGCCAATACCTCGACAGCCGAGCGGGTCGGCGAGGGCATCTACCGGCTGAACGGCCACAAATGGTTCATGTCCGCGCCGATGAGCGACGGCTTCGTCATGCTCGCGCAGACCCGCGAGGGCGTCGGCTGCTTCCTCGTGCCGCGCCTGCTGGAGGACGGTTCGGGCAACGGCCTGCGCTTCCAGCGCCTCAAGGACAAGGTCGGCAACCGCTCCAATGCCTCGTCGGAGGTGGAGTTCGCCGACACGTTCGGCTTCCTGCTCGGCAAGCCCGATGCCGGTATCGGCACCATTCTCGACATGGTCACGCTGACGCGGCTCGATTGCGCGCTGGCCTCTGCCGGCATCATGCGGGCGTCGCTTGCGGAAGCCGTGCATCACACCCGCGGCCGCATGGTCTTCGGCAAGCCGCTCGTCGCGCAGCCGATCATGACACGGGTACTGGCCGACATGGCGCTCGATGTCGCCGGTGCGACCGCGCTCTCCTTCCGCCTCGCCGATGCCTTCGACAAGGCGCGCGACAGCGCAAGCGACGCCGCCTATGCCCGCATCATGACGCCGGTCACGAAATACTGGTGCTGCAAGATCGCGCCCGCGCTCATCTACGAGGCGATGGAATGTATCGGCGGCAGCGGCTACGTGGAGGAGCGCCCGATTGCCCGCCACTATCGCGAGGCGCCGGTCAACGCGATCTGGGAGGGGTCCGGCAATGTCATGGCGCTTGACCTGATGCGCGTCATCAGCCGGGGCAGGGACCTGTTCGAACTGCTCTTCGCGGGCTTTGCCCGCGATCTCGGCCCCGCCGGGAAGAAGACGGTGGAGGTGCTGCGCGCCGCGCTCTCGCTGTGCGAGCGGGACGAGGGCGCTGCCCGCATGCTGGTGGAGCAACTGGCCCTGGCTGCGGCCGCCGCCGAACTTTACCGTGCCGGTGCCGGCCGCATCGCCGATGCCTTCCTCGAAACGCGTCTGGCCTCCGGCTGGCGGGCGACCTACGGCATGCTCGATTCGCGCTTCGATTCGGCCTACATCGTCGACCTGCTCTATCCGCCGGCCAGATAGGCCGCCGCGGCCAGGACGATGGGAATGGTGAAGAAGGACGCGACCGTCTGAAGCGTCGCAACCGCCGCATAGAGCGGCGCGTCGCCACCCATCTGCTTGGCCAGCACGTAGCCGTTCATGGCAGTCGGCACGCTCGCCCCCATGGTGATGGTCATGAGGAGCTCGCCGCGAATGCCCAGCGCATAGGCCGCCGCCGTCATCACGACGGGCATGAAGATCAGTTTCAGGAACACCGGCAGCAGCGCCAGCGGACGTGGTCTCAGGGCATCCGCCAGTTTCAGACCGGCACCGACCATGATGAGGCCCAGGCTCAGCGACGAACTGGCGACCAGCTCCGCCGCCTGCATGACCGGCCGATAGAGTGGGATTTCCAGCAAATTGACAGCAACGCCCAGCGCCGACCCGATGATCATCGGGTTTGTCAGCACCTTCCACAGGAAGGTCTTCAGGCTCCGGCTGCCGCCGCCGAACCAGATCAGCATGGCGATATTGTAGAAATTGAGGGGAATGATGATCAGCGTGGCCACCAGCGCCACAAGCGCGAGGCTTTGTTGCCCGTAGAGCTTTTCGCCGATGGCGAGCGCGATGAAGGCGTTCCAGCGGGTCGAGGTCTGGAAGACCGAGGTGAAGGACGAACCCGACACCCCGGCGGCCCGGAAGAGCGGCCAGGACAAGGCGAGCAGCAGCGCGATGAGCGTCACCGAGCCGATGGAGCTGACCGCGACGCTGCCGGCTGCGATCCCCGAGAATTCGGCCTTGGCGAGCGTCGTGAAGAGCAGGCACGGAAACAGCACATAGAAGCCGAGTTGCTCGAGCCCGTTCCACATGTCGCGGTCGATGGCGCGCCAGCGTTTGAGCAGCACGCCCAGCACGACGAGCAGGAAGATGGGCAGGATGCTTTCGAAGATGAGGAGCATGGAACCGGAGGGCCGAGAGACGATTATCCGCTCATGCCCTGTCGCGGTGGTGGTGGCAAGTGCGGTTGCGACCGCCGCACGTGTGGAAATTAACCTTAATCGCAGGTTTGCATTGCGCGGACAGGGTTAACCGGCAAAGCTGGCATTAACCTGCTGTTAACCATGTAGCGAGTGACGAGTATGGCCATGGTGGCCCGGATATCGGTCATGACGACCCTGTTTTCCTTCGCGGCGGTGGATATCGTGCTTCCGCTCATCGTTCTTGTCGCGGTCGTGGCGATCAGCGAAACGCTGTTTGCCGCCGCGGACCTTCTGGCAACGCGGAGGAGAGCGGCATGAAGTGGTTCCTCATTCTCTGGGCGGGGCCGATTGCGCTGCTGGGCAGCTGGTACGGGCTGTCCTACTACGACATGAATTTCGGTATCTTCATGCTGACGCGCGATGCCCATGATCTGGTGTTCCGCATCTACGGGCACATTCTCGGCATTCCGCCGGAGAGCATTCCGCCGCTTGTCCTGCGCGCCATCATCCTCGACAGCTTCCTCGTGCTCGGCATCATCGCCTTCCGCCGCCGCAAGAAGATCGCGGCCTGGTGGCAGGCGCGCCGTCAGTCGGCGCCGGCCGTCCTGGCCAGGGATGAAAGCCTGTCCAGCGCGCCCTGAAGGATGAAGGACGCAGCCGCCGAGTCGATGCGCTCGGCCCGCTTCTTGCGCGAGACATCCATTTCGATCAGCGTGCGTTCCGCCGCCACCGTCGAAAGCCGTTCGTCCCAGAAGACGAAGGGAATATGCGTTTTCTCCGACATGGAGCGCACGAAGGCGCGGGTGGCCTGCACGCGTGGACCGGCGCTGCCGTCCATGTTGACGGGCAGGCCGATGACGAAGGCCGCGATCTTCTCTTTCGCTGCAAAGGCAAGCAGCAACTCGGCATCCTGCGTGAATTTCACGCGCTTCAGCACAGGCCGGGGTGTCGCGAGCCGTCGGCCGATATCGGAGACCGAGAGGCCGATGGTCTTGGTGCCGAGATCGAGGCCCGCGACAGGCTGGCCGGGGGCGAGGACCTGCGACAGTTCTTCCAGCGTCAGTGTCGCCATGGGCCTGCCTCTCACCGTTTGCGGACGAATTCGGTGCGCAGCACCAGGCCGCGGATGCTTTCATGCCGGCAGTCGATTTCCTCCGGGTTGTCCGTCAGGCGGATCGAGCGGATCACCGTTCCCTGCTTCAGCGTCTGGCCCGCACCCTTGACCTTCAGGTCCTTGATGAGCACGACCGAATCGCCATCCGCCAGCACATTGCCGGCGGCGTCGTGCACGGCGCTCTGCGCAGCCTTTTCCGCTGCGATCTCGGAAGCCGGGCGCCATTCGCCGGTCGCTTCGTCATAGATGTAATCGTCGTCGCTCATGGCGAACTCCTTCTTCAATCATGAGCGCCACGCTTATAACGATCCGGCGGCGGATGGAAACGGCCTTCGCGCCGACTATATTGCGTGACGAATCCAAACCGGAGACTTCCCATGAAAATCACCTGGCTCGGCCACTCGGCTTTCCGCATCGAAACGGCGAAGGCGAAGATCCTCATCGACCCGTTCTTCACCGGCAATCCCGCCTTCGACGAGGCGACGCGCAAGGACGCCGTTTCCGGCCTCACCCATATCCTGCTGACCCACGGCCACGGCGATCATGTCGGCGACACGATCGGGATCGCGAAGGAAACCGGCGCGACCGTGCTCGCCAATGCCGATCTCGCAACCTGGCTCGGCGCCAAGGGCGTCGAGAATGTCGATATGGGCAATACCGGCGGCACCGTGCATTTCGACGGTTTCTCGACAACCTTCGTCAACGCGCTGCATTCGTCGGCGCAGATCACCGAGGACGGCACCTCCCACTCGCTCGGCAGCGCCAACGGCCTGGTCCTGCATTTCGAGGACGAGCCGACGCTCTACCACATGGGCGATACGGATATCTTTTCCGACATGGCGCTGATCAACGAGCTGCACCAGCCGGAAATCGGCCTGGTGCCGATCGGCGACCGGTTCACCATGGGCGGTGCCGTAGCGGCACTCGCCTGCCAGCGTTTCTTCACCTTCGGCACCGTCATTCCCTGCCATTACGGTTCCTTCGGCATCATCGACCAGACGGCGGACCTTTTCGTGCAGGCCATGGAGGGTGCGTCCACCCGCATCGAGGTGCCCCAGGTCGGTGGCGTCGTCACGCGCTGAACCGCGGGAAATCGGGCGAGGGGGCGTGGAAGCGGCCATTCCCCCGTTGCGCCCCTTGGGCTTGGTCATTATAGCGAAGGGGAAATTTCCCACCGGAGACCGTCCATGTCCGTAGATCTAGCCACCGTGAAGCGCGTTGCGCGCCTTGCCCGCATCGCCGTCAGCGAAGAAGAGGCAAACCGCATGACCGGCGAGCTCAATGGTATCCTGGGCTTCGTCGAACAGCTGTCCGAGGTGAATGTCGAGGGCGTCGAGCCGATGACCTCAGTCACCCCGATGGAGATGCGCAAGCGCCAGGACATCGTCAACGACGGCAACAAGGCCGACGCGATCGTCGCCAACGCCCCGGCAACCGACCGCAATTTCTTCCAGGTTCCGAAGGTTGTGGAGTAATCCTTGGCCGTCACAATCGACGTCGAAAGCCCGCTTACGGATGAGGTTCGCACGCTGATCGCAGAGCTGAACTCGGTCCTGCTTGCGCTGTCGCCGCCGGAGGCGTGCTATAACCTCACCGTGGAGGAGATGGCCGATCCCACGGTGACGGTCTGGATCGCACGCGACGGCGACGCCGCGATCGGCTGCGGCGCGCTGAAGCGCCATTCCGACACGGTGGGCGAAGTGAAGCGCATGTTCACCCGGCCGGCCTGGCAGGGGCAGGGCGTCGGCCGGCTTGTGCTCGACAAGATCCTGGAGACCGCCGAACGGGAGGAGCTGAAGACGCTCGTGCTCGAAACGGGCGACCAGCATCCGGCGGCATGGGCGATCTATGAGAAGGCGGGTTTTACCCGCTGCGGCCCCGTGCTCGACTACCCGGACTCACCCTATTCCGTATTCTATCAAAAGCAGCTTCGTGCTGCCTGACCTGAAGTGACCGCACCCATGACCGACCTGACCCGCCTGACCATTGCCGAAGCCCGCGAAAAGCTCTCCGCCAGGGAGATCAAGGCGGTCGAGCTGACGGACGCGTATCTTTCCGCGATCGAGGCGGCCAATCCGGCGATCAACGCCTATGTCGCCGTGACGCCGGAAAAGGCGCGCGAGATGGCGAAGGCTTCCGACGCCCGCATTGCCGAAGGCAAGGCCGGTGCGCTCGAAGGCATCCCGCTTGGCATCAAGGACCTGTTTGCGACCGAAGGCGTGCACACGCAGGCCTGCAGCCACATCCTCGACGGCTTCAAGCCGCAATACGAATCGACCGTCACCCAGAACCTCTGGAACGATGGCGCCGTCATGCTCGGCAAGCTCAACATGGATGAGTTCGCCATGGGCTCGTCCAACGAAAGCTCCTATTACGGCGCCGTGAAGAACCCGTGGCGTGCAAATGGCTCCAACGCCGATCTTGTGCCGGGCGGTTCTTCCGGCGGATCGGCCGCGGCCGTTGCGGCCTTCCTCTGCGCCGGTGCGACCGCGACGGATACGGGCGGCTCCATCCGCCAGCCGGCGGCCTTCACCGGCACCGTCGGCATCAAGCCCACCTATGGCCGCTGCTCGCGCTGGGGCATCGTCGCCTTCGCCTCGTCGCTCGACCAGGCCGGCCCGATCGCCCGCGACGTGCGCGACGCCGCGATCCTGCTGAAGTCGATGGCGAGCGTCGACGCCAAGGACACGACCTCCGTCGACCGGCCGGTGCCGGACTACGAAGCGTCCCTCGGCCAGTCGCTGAAGGGCATGCGCATCGGCATTCCGCGCGAATATCGCGTCGATGGCATGCCGGACGAGATCGAGGCGCTCTGGCAGCAGGGCATCGCCTGGCTGAAGGATGCTGGCGCCGAAATCGTCGACATCTCGTTGCCGCACACGAAATATGCCCTGCCGGCCTATTACATCGTCGCGCCGGCCGAGGCCTCGTCGAACCTCGCGCGCTATGACGGCGTTCGCTACGGCCTGCGCGTCGACGGCAAGGACATCGTCGACATGTACGAGAAGACGCGCGCCGCCGGCTTCGGCACGGAAGTGAAGCGCCGCATCATGATCGGCACCTACGTGCTGTCGGCTGGTTACTACGACGCCTACTACCTGCAGGCCCAGAAGGTGCGTACGCTGATCAAGCGCGACTTCGAACTGGTTTTCAATGCCGGTGTCGATGCCATCCTGACGCCGGCGACCCCGTCGTCGGCCTTCGGCATCGCCGACGAGGAACTCGCGTCCGATCCGGTCAAGATGTACCTTCAGGACATCTTCACGGTGACGGTGAACATGGCCGGCCTGCCGGGCCTCACGGTTCCCGCCGGCCTCGACCACAAAGGCCTGCCGCTCGGCCTCCAGCTCATCGGCAAGCCCTTCGACGAGGAAAGCCTGTTCCGGACGGCCCACGTCATCGAGCAGGCCGCCGGCCGCTTCACGCCTTCCAAGTGGTGGTAAGCGGCAGGTAGCCTTCAGCAGGTCTGATGAACGACGTCGTCCAGCGTCGCGACAAGTAAGGGATCGCCCGGCCATGTGCCGGGCGGTGTCGTTTCGGGTGTATCATCGTTCTGGATAGCCGCGCGGGTCTCTCGCCGACTCACGCCAAGCGTGCTTTCATCGTGCCGGAGAGGTCTGGCGCATGGTCATGGTTCGTAATGCCCGGGAAGGCGATGTCGCAGCGCTCGTCGAAATCGGGACGAGGGCGTGGGAGCAGGCTGTGGTCGGGGTCGCCGATCTCCAGGTCCGGCGCGACCATGCCCGCAATGCCTTCGAGCAATTCCTGTCCGGCCACTGGCTGCATGTCAGCGTGGCCGAGACCGACGGCGCGCCCGCGGGCTGGGCGGCGCGCGAGGCGCTCGACGACGAGATCAGCGACCTCTGGATCGATCCTCTCCAGCAGAAGCGGGGATTGGGGACCGCGCTGCTGGCGGCTATGGAGGCGGAAATCGTCGCCGCTGGGTTCGAAGCGTCCAGGTTGCAGACCCACGCGCGCAACATTGCCGCCGTCGCCTTCTTCCAGAAGCATGGCTATTCGGTGAACTGGCTTTCCGTCGACTATTCGCCGCGTCTCGATCGTAATGTCGAATCGATCGGGCTGCGCCGCCAGCTCGTCGCCGATCTGCCGATCGGCTACGGGCCGGGCGGGTTCTGAAGGAGGCGCGGCCTTCGTCACGCCTCCGTCCTGTCACTGGTTGTCGAGTTGCGATCGCACCAGCTCAAGCCCTCGTTGCGTGATGCGGTAGGGCCTGCCGCCGGAAGAGGCGATGCAGCGCCGGCGTTTCAGCTTGCGGAAAAGATCGAGGTCGAGCCCACTCGCCCGCCATCCGTCGCGCGTGATGCAGGCGACGGTGATGATCTTGCGGTTCTCGTCTTTTTCGATGTCGATCCTACCGCCCTGGGCGAGCAGGTGGAGAATGCGCTGTTCTGCGCGGGAAATGTCCATTGTCGTGGGAATCCGTCTGGCGTTCGAACGAACGCGAAAAAACGTTCCGCCACCGGCGGGTGGCAGGGTTCATCGTTTTTCCGACCCTGTGCGCAAAAGCTGCGGACAGGGTCTCTAGCGGGACTCAGACGAGTTGGACATCAAGACTCCATTTGCGGATGTCCCTTAGATAAATCCGACATCTTCCATCGTCAACGTTACGACCAGATCAGCGAGTGATGCAGGAAGACGGCGGTCTTCACGCCGTTGGCCGAGGCAAGCGCGATATTGCCCGCGCCAAGCGCGATGTCACCGGCGGCATAGAGGCCGGGCAGGGATGTCTGCCCCGTATCGTCGGTCTGGAGGATGCTGCCGACGGGCGTTTCCTTCCGTTCGAGGCCGCGATTCCGCGGGATGTCGCTGCGCACGCGGGCTTCCGGACTGACGAACAGCGCCTTGACCAGTGTGGGAATGCCGGGGCCCGTTTCGACGGCGAGCATGCCGCCCGGCCCATCCGTGACGGCCGTCACGCGGCCGGGCCGCAGCTTCACATTGCGTGCCTCGAGCACGGCCAGATCCTTCTCGTCCGGCTCCGGCACCGCATTGGTGAAAAGCGTGACATCGCCCCAGTCGGCGACCACGGCCGCAAAACGCGCGGCGTCGGATGTGCGCGCCAGGACGCCGACCGCCCCTCCACCCACTTCGTAGCCATGGCAGTAGGGGCAATGCAGCACCGTCTTGCCCCAGCGTTCGGAGAGGCCGGGAATATCCGGCAGCTGGTCCTCGAAACCGGTGGCGAGTAGCACGCGCCGCGCGTCGATGCGTGCACCATCGCCGGTGACGACGGAGAAAGCGTCTCTCTCGCCCTCCAGCCGTTCGGCCGGCGCGTCGCGGAAGGTAACGGTCTCGTAGGCCGCAAGCTGGCGGCGGGCATCGGCGAGGATGTCGCCGCCCGGCCGGCCGTCCTGGGCGAGGAAGCCGTGCGAGTGGGCCGCAAACCGGTTGCGCGGCAGCCCCGTGTCGAGAATGGTGATGCGGCGACGGGCGCGGGCGAGCTGCATGGCAGCGGACAGGCCGGCAAAGCCCCCGCCGATGATGATGGCATCTTCGGTCATGATCGTCCTTTCCTGTGAGCGTGCGGCATCCTTCGCACGGCATGTACCGGGCGTTCGAAGGGATGCCAGGGAAGTGGCTGCCTTTAGCCGGTGTCGGTCCGGCAGCGTTTCGCCGCCACGCGGAAATCGGCGGCAAGATCGGCCAGCGTCGTGCCGGCAAAGCGCGCCATCAGGATGGCTTCCGCATCCTTCAGCGCGTCGCCGATCACCCGGTTGACGGATTGCTCGACAACGCAACCCGGCATCTCCGTCGCCGGGCCGATCTGGAAGACGATCGGCTCGCCGAGTGCATTGTAGATGTCGAGCAGCGAGATTTCGGCAAGCGGCCTGGCGAAGTGCCAGCCGCCGCCATGGCCGCGGCCGGATTGCACGATCCCGGCGTCCCGAAGCCCGGCCATGGTGCGGCGCACAACGACGGCGTTGGTATCGAGGCAGCGCGCGAGATCATCCGAGGTCATCGGCTCCTCGCGTTCGGCCATATGCATGAGTGCATGAAGCACGGCAGAAAGACGGCTGTTTCTTTTCATGTAACAACAATAGTTACGAATCGTGCCGTGTGTCAACACATGCGATGGAGAGGGATTGTCCGGTCGTGAAAACAGTGATGCAGAAGACTGGGAATTGTGACCTGAGGCCCTAGCTCTGAAGATCAAGCGGCCCGCTCGGAGCGCCCGCCTGCGGGGAAAACGGCGTCGTGAACGCCGTTCGCGCATTCGGAAGGGCGCTCCCTGATAAAGGTGTAGTCGATCCCTGGTTCATATGGAGCAGGTGGTTTTCTGCTTTAGAACCCTTTGTCCAGATGCATCGACTAGCTCGAAAATTGGTTCATCAGTCAATCGCAATTGCTTGGACTGATAAACGCGATTTTCCTGAAGCCATTCGTCGCTGTTGCGCCGCTTCGCAGACAGGCAGACACTTATCTTCTCATACGCTTTGCCATCATCGTATGAGTTGTGCTTGTAACCGTCCTGCGGGAAGATTTTCACGTTTTCGGAGATAAGGGCACTGGTTCCATCGGTCACCAAAAGTGTCACATCTTCGAAGGTAAGACCGGTTTCGTTTGTGAAGGTCACATACATTCCTTGCGGGAAGTAGTGCTTTTCACCTGCATTCGTCATGCGCTGATTGCTGCCGAGAGAAACGTCCAGGCTAATCCATTTTACCACGGTATCAACGAGTTGCCCGGTGTCCTGTTTGATCGCGACGGTTTGCTGCTTCAGCATGCCGACATTCTGCTCAATGCGCCCAAGGGAGAGTTGGATAGGTCTCAGATCCGGGAACACGACGACCAGAACTCCGCCCTCTTCCGATGCTTTGGAGGATGCTGCGGAGAAGACATAGATTATTCCCGCCAGGATAATGCAGGAAATGGCGAAGGGCGCCATCGACGTCTTGATCGATGGATCAACGCCGAACGTCTTCAGCAACTGTTCTGTTGCCGGTCTCTCCAGAACCGCACCCGCGATGCCTTTCACCGAGAGAAGTGCTGCCAAGGCGGCGACGAAAAGGAGCGCCATGAGAACGCCATTGAAAATGGTCTGGTTCTGGAGAACGTCGGCGCAGGCGGCTAGAATCGTGCAGAGCCCCATAAAAGTGGGATATGTGAATGTCTTGAGAACATGCATTGGTTTAACCCTATGAGATTATGACGAAATAGACGGCCAGCTATAAAGTTTTGATAAATTGCGAAGTATGGTCCTGAGCGAGTTTGTGACGTCAAAGGCATGAGCGGCGGCCTACTGACGCCAACGCATCCGCATGTAGATTTCCGGCGTTGCCTGCATGTCCCTTGCACCATTCGATAGTCACCTTGGGAAGTGCTTGCAGGTGAAGGTCAATCTCCCGCCATATCTCGGCATAAGGGATAGTCCGGGCCCGGCCACGCCCGCCAGAGGTCCTTTTGCGCCAAGCGCCTGACCGCCAAGCGAAGCGCCACTCGTTACACCCCCGGACGACGTAAATGGAATCCGAGAACAGGGTGACGAAATGGTCGTGGAGGTTCGCAGCGATCCATTGCAATGCTTCCAGTACGGCAGTCAGTTCTGCGGCGCTGTTGTCGCCACCGTCAAAGCCGCCGCGTTTGGCGGCCAGCTGGCCGGCAGCATGGCATGCGACGAAGCCCCAGCCACCCCGTTCTGCTATCGGGTCGTACGAACCGTCGGTGTAGACACAATAGTCACCGCTTTCGGCTTCATCAGAATAGTCGAGTCCCATTTGTGGCCTACATTCGCGTTTTGGGGGGGCGGTTCGGTCCCGGTGTCCGGAATCAGAAGTTACCTGTGCTTTCTGAGGGTGCAGAGTCTGAGTGTGTCTAGGCAAGCAGTTCAAGCCTTTACATTCGCTACAGGAAAGGACCAAAGATCAAGGCCATCGGGACCAGCACCGCCTGCAGGACGAAGATCGCCATCAACCGCGTGCGAAAGGGTTCCTTGCGTGTCTTGTGCCGCAACAAACGTTGCGCCGCGAAGGCGCCGAGGCTGCCGCCGAAGAAGGCGAGTTGCAGCAGGCGTGTTTCGGAAACACGCCGATGGCCGTCGCGCGCGGCTTCCTTGTCCCACCAGTAGACGCAGAACGTCACGACGTTGAAGAGGAGGAAGATGATCAAAAGTGTTGCCGGCGTGCCCATGGCGCGCTTTTACCCGCACAACCTTGCCGGCTGGCTAATGAAGGCCTGCGGCATCCGCTGAAATCCTTGCGCCGCCTGCCCATATGTTCTACCGAGACAACACCAAAGACACCACAACAAGAGCCTAAAATGACCCTCGTCGACGTCCGCACTCCCGATCCGAAACGCTTGATCCCCGGCGCCACCGGCGACTGGGAAGTCATCATCGGCATGGAGGTGCACGCACAGGTTCTTTCGAATTCGAAGCTCTTCTCCGGCGCCTCCACGGAATTCGGCAAGGCGCCGAACGCCAATGTCTCGCTCGTCGACGCGGCCATGCCCGGCATGCTGCCCGTGATCAATGAGGAATGCGTCAAGCAGGCCGTGCGCACCGGCCTCGGCCTCAAGGCGCAGATCAATCACCGCTCGATCTTCGACCGCAAGAACTACTTCTATCCCGACCTGCCGCAGGGCTACCAGATCTCGCAGTTCAAGGATCCGATCGTCGGCGAGGGCAAGATCGTCATCTCGCTCGGCCCGGATCGCCAGGGCAATTTCGAGGACATCGAGATCGGCATCGAACGCCTGCATCTGGAGCAGGACGCCGGCAAGTCGATGCACGACCAGCATCCGACCATGTCCTATGTCGATCTCAACCGCTCGGGCGTGGCCCTGATGGAGATCGTCTCCAAGCCGGACATGCGCTCGTCGGACGAGGCCAAGGCCTATATGACCAAGCTGCGCTCCATCGTGCGCTATCTCGGCACCTGTGACGGCAACATGGACGAGGGCTCGATGCGCGCCGACGTCAACGTCTCCGTGCGCCGGCCCGGCGAGCCCTTCGGCACGCGCTGCGAAATCAAGAACGTCAACTCCATCCGCTTCATCGGCCAGGCAATCGAATACGAAGCCCGCCGCCAGATCGGCATTCTGGAGGATGGCGGCTCAATCGACCAGGAGACCCGCCTGTTCGATCCCGGCAAGGGCGAGACGCGCTCCATGCGCTCCAAGGAAGACGCGCACGACTACCGCTACTTCCCCGATCCGGACCTGCTGCCGCTGGAGTTCGACAACGAATTCGTCGGCAAGCTTCTGGCCGATCTGCCGGAATTGCCCGACGACAAGAAGATCCGCTTCGTTAGGGATCTCGGTCTTTCGGTCTATGACGCCTCGGTTCTCGTCTCCGAAAAGGCGATCGCCGATTACTTCGAGGCCGTGGCGGCCGGTCGCGATGGCAAGATTGCCGCAAACTGGGTCATCAACGACCTCCTGGGCGCCTTGAACAAGGCCGGCAAGGACATTGAAGAGACCCCCGTTTCGCCCGATCAGCTCGGCGGCATCATCGATCTCATCAAGGATGGCACGATCTCGGGCAAGATCGCCAAGGACCTCTTCGAAATCGTCTGGAACGAGGGCGGCAGCCCCGCCGAGATCGTCGAAGCGCGCGGCATGAAGCAGGTGACGGATACAGGCGCCATCGAAAAGGCGGTCGACGAGATCATCGCCGCCAACCCCGATCAGGTCGCCAAGGTTCTCGCCAAGCCGACGCTTGCCGGCTGGTTCGTCGGCCAGGTCATGAAGGCGACAGGCGGCAAGGCCAACCCGCAGGCCGTTCAGGCCCTGGTCAAGGCCAAGCTCGGTATCGAGGACTGAAGCAATTCCAGGAAAGTATGAAGCGGTTTTCCGTCCGGAATGGCTTCAAAACAAGGAAACGACCATGTTCTTCGTCCGCACGGCTTCGGAACGCGACTTGGCAAAAGTCAGCGAACTGCTGTCGGCGACGTGGCACGCGACCTATGACGCGCTCTACGGCGCCGACAAGGTGAGCGAGATCAATGCGCGCCGGCATTCCGTGCCGGCGCTGAAGGAGCGGCTCGCGCGCACGGACGGCGAATTCGTCGTCGCCGATGATGGCAAGGCCTTCGCCGGCATGGGCTACGCCGCCACGGCGGAGGACCGGCCGAAGACGGCTGTTCTTCACCAGCTTTATGTCCTGCCGGATCATCAGCGCCAGGGCATCGGCCGCGACATGTTCGCGGAACTCGAAACCTGCTTTCCCGATGCCGAGACGATGCGGCTTCACGTCGAGAAGGACAACCCTCTGGCCGTGTCGTTTTTTGAACGCTTGGGGTTCGAGACCATCGGCGAAACAGTCGATGACTTCGCGGCGGGGATTGCCATGCTGATTCTGGAAAAGCGGCTCGATTTCTAAGGAAAGAGCGAAGCCTTAGCGGGAACCGCCAGGCGCCGGATACATGAAGGCCCGCCGTCCTTTCTGGTGGCGGGCCGCTTCGGCATGATGTCAGGCTTTGCCGATATTATCGGACCAGAACGGCGCGGGGCTCGTTATTGTCTGCGTTGAGCAGGATGTTGACCGAGGCGCCGGACGTCAGGTTTGCCGGAACCGGGACGCTCACGGGCAGGGCGACGCTCTTGCCGTCCTGGAGGCGAATGATGCCGGTGCGGGCATCGTAATCCTGAACGGTGCCGCTCAGCGATGCTGCGGAAGCCGAGCCGGCAACGAGGAGGGCGAGGGCGGCGGTGGAGAGAGCTACAGTGTTCATTTTAATCACCTTTATGTTTGGATTTTGATAAATTCAGCGGACCAGAACGGCGCGCGGCTGGTTGTTGTCTGCGTTGAGCAGGATGTTGACCGAAGCGCCGGACGTCAGGTTTGCCGGGACGGGAACGCTCACGGGCAGGGCGACGCTCTTGCCGTCCTGGAGGCGGATGACGCCGGTGCGGGCATCGTAATCCTGCACGGTGCCGCTGAGCGATGCTGCGGAAGCCGAGCCGGCAACGAGGAGGGCGAGGGCGGCGGTGGAGAGAGCTACAGTGTTCATTTTAATCACCTTTGTGTTTGGACGTGAGAAATTCAGCGGGCCAGAACGGCGCGCGGCTGGTTGTTGTCTGCGTTGAGCAGGATGTTGACGGCAGAGCCGGACGTCAGGTTGGCCGGAACCGGGACGCTTACGGGCAGGGCAATCGCCTTGCCGTCCTGGAGTCGGATGACGCCGGTGCGGGCATCGTAGTCATGAACGATGCCGCTGACGGATGCCGCAGAAGCCGAGCCGGCTGCGAGAACAGCGAGGGCGGCGGCGAAGAGAGCGGTCTTTTTCATGGTATTCACCTTATTTGCTGTGTGTCTGCCGAAGCGCCGTGTTGGCCGCTTCGATGAGTAGAATTTAGGGCCCTCATTAAATGGTTACTAGTGCAAGAACTGTGACCACAGCGTTCGGAAAAAAAGAACAGTATTTCAATAATTTATCGCAATCGCGTGATCGCCCTTGAATATTGCCGTCGGCGTTCCAACGCCTTTTTCTCCGGTGTTTCGAGCATCGGCGGGCGGCGAAAGCACGGACTTTGGAGACGCGAAAAGCCGTGGGCGAAGACGCGGGAATCGCTGGACATTCACACCCTGCCGCGCCATAAGCGGAGGAAATATCAGTCTCGGGCCGTGTTCGGCATGGCCCTGCCAAGGACGCCAGCCATGAGCCTTCTCACGCAGATCTTCACTTGGTGGAACGGTCAGACGATCGGCACCCGCTTTCACACCTGGCGCTTCGGCACGAAGGTCGGGCAGGACGAGTTCGGCAACGTCTACTATCAGGGCGGCAAGGATTCCGAAGGTCGCACCCGTCGCTGGGTCATCTATAACGGCTATGCCGACGCCTCCGCCATTCCGGCGGGCTGGCACGGCTGGATGCATCACCGCACCGATGTCTCGCCCGCTGACGAGGATTACAAGGCGCGCGAATGGCAGAAGCCGCATCGCGCCAACCCGACAGGCACGTCCGAAGCCTATCGTCCGCCGGGCTCGCTTGCCGCGACCGGTGAGCGTCCGCGCGTCACGGGCGACTATGACGCCTGGACACCGGGCAACTGATACCGATTTGGCCACATTTCGCCGGTAGCCCGAAGCGGCCGGCGAACGCTGGCGCAGATCGCAGGAGACGGCTTTCATGACATCAGGGTTTTCGCGGACAGGCGCCGGACGGCGGTTCCTTTCGGCCATGCTGGCAACAGTGGCCGTGGGGCTTGCCCTTGTGCCTGTCTCGGCCGAGGCCGCCCGTATCGAGAACCCGGTCGCCGTCTTCTCGGGCATCGACAAGATCACCGGCCGCATCACCAGCTTCGATGTCTACATCGGCGAGACCGTCCAGTTCGGCGCCCTCCAGGTCACCCCGAAGGTCTGCTACAGCCGCGACGATACCGAAGCGCAGAAGATCACCTCTTTCGTCGAAGTCGACGAAATCACCCTCGACCGCAAGATCCGCCGCATCTTCACCGGCTGGATGTTCGCCGACAGCCCCGGCCTCAATGCCGTCGAGCACCCCGTCTATGACGTCTGGCTCACCGAATGCAAGGCGAAGTCCGACGTCCCGCCGCCGGACGATTCCGAGGCGAAGGCGCAGTAAAGGCTGCGTTTACGGCTATCGATCATCGGGCTTGACCCGAGGATCCAAGTCTCACAGCACAATTCATCATTTCAAAACGGCAGATGCGGCGAAGCGAGTGCGTTTGCCAGCATGTCCTCGTAGTCGATCTTCGGCACGTCGATCGCCCCGAACGTCTTCAGATGATCGGTGGTGAACTGCGTGTCGAGCAGGCGGAAGCCGTTTGCCCTCAGTCGCTCCACCAGATGGACGAGGCAGATCTTGGAGGCGTTTGTCCGGCGCGAGAACATGCTCTCGCCGAAGAAGGCGGCGCCGAGCGACACGCCGTAGAGGCCGCCGACGAGCTGGTCGCCTTCCCATGCCTCGACCGAATGGGCGTGGCCCATGCGGTGCAGCGTGCCGTAGAGCGACTTGATCTTCGCATTGATCCAGGTGGACGGCCGGTCCGGCGCAGCCTGCGCGCAGGCCGCGACAACGGCGTCGAAGGCCGTGTCGAATCGGATCTCGAAGGGTTTTTGACGGATTGCCTTGGCGAGGCTGCGCGAGACGTGGAAGCCGTCGAGCGGGATGACACCCCGCATGTCCGGCTCGACCCAGAAGAGCTCCGGGTCATCGGCGGAATCGGCCATCGGGAAGAGTCCGATGGAGTAGGCGCGCAGCAGAAGATCCGGTGTTATTTCCGGATTGCCGCCGCGACGCCTTGCCATGGCCCAACGCCTCTCAGGCGTCGGTCGTGCTGGCCAGATAGTTCTCCAGCCAGTGGATGTCGTAGTCGCCGTTTGCGATGTCTTGGTTGGCGACCAGGTCCTGGAACAGCGGCAGCGTCGTCTTGATGCCGTCGACGACGAACTCGTCGAGCACGCGGCGCAGGCGCATCATGCATTCGACGCGCGTGCGTCCATGCACGATCAGCTTGCCGATGAGGCTGTCGTAGTAGGGCGGGATCTTGTAGCCGGCATAGGCGCCGGAATCGACGCGAACGCCCAGACCGCCCGGCGCATGGAAATGCGTGATCGTGCCGGGCGAGGGCACGAAGGTGCGCGGATCCTCGGCATTGATGCGGCATTCGATGGCATGGCCCGAGAAGACGATCTCCTCCTGCGTGACGGAGAGGCCCGCGCCGGACGCGACACGGATCTGCTCATGCACGAGGTCGATGCCGGTGATCGCTTCGGTGATCGGGTGCTCCACCTGGAGACGCGTGTTCATTTCGATGAAATAGAACTCGCCGTTCTCGTAGAGGAATTCGACCGTGCCGGCGCCGCGGTACTTCAGCTTCTTCATGGCGTCGGCGCAGATCTGGCCGATCTTCATGCGCTGCTCGACATTGAGGGCAGGCGAGTTCGCCTCTTCCCAAACCTTCTGGTGACGGCGCTGCAGCGAGCAGTCGCGTTCGCCCAGATGCACCGCATTGCCCATGCCGTCGCCGACGACCTGGATTTCGATATGGCGCGGCTTGCCGAGATACTTTTCCATGTAGACGGCGTCGTTGCCGAAGGCGGCAAGCGCCTCCGAACGCGCCGTCGAGACGGCCTCTTCCAGATCGGCCTCGGTCTTGGCGACCTTCATGCCGCGGCCACCGCCGCCGGCGGTCGCCTTGATGAGAACCGGGAAGCCGATCTTGCGGGCTATTTCCAGCGCGTTCTCCGGCTTCACCTCGCCGTCGGAACCCGGAACGACGGGGATGCCGAGTTCCTGCGCGGTCTGCTTGGCGGTGATCTTGTCGCCCATGATGCGGATATGTTCCGCCGTCGGGCCGATGAAGGTGATGCCGTGCGCGTCGAGGATTTCGGCGAACTTGGCGTTTTCCGACAGGAAGCCGTAGCCCGGATGCACGGCGTCTGCGCCGGTGATCTCGCAGGCCGCGACGATCTGGTGGATGTTGAGGTAGCTTTCGCGCGACGGGGGCGGGCCGATGCACACGCTCTCGTCGGCGAGGCGCACATGCATGGCGTCGGCGTCGGCCGTGGAATGCACGGCGACCGTGGCGATGCCGAGCTCCTTGCAGGCCCGAAGGACCCGGAGGGCGATTTCGCCGCGGTTGGCAATGAGGACTTTGGAGATCATGGGACCCGCCTTATTCGATAACGATCAGCGGTTCGCCATATTCGACCGGGCTTGCATCCTGAACGAGGATTTCGGTGACCTTGCCCGAACGCGGCGCCGGAATCTGGTTCATCGTCTTCATCGCTTCGATGATGAGGATGGTCTGGCCTTCCTTGACCGTCGCGCCGACTTCGATGAAGGGGCGGGCGCCGGGGGCGGGCGACAGATAGGCCGTGCCGACCATCGGCGCGGTGACCGCATTCTTGTTGCTGCGCGCGTCGGCGGCAGGCGCGACGGCTGCTGCGCTGACGGCGGTAGCGGCAACGGGCGCCGGAGCGGCCATCGGCGCCTGGACATATTGCGGCGTGCCGGCGCGCGAGACGCGGATGCGCAGTTCATCCTGCTCCACTTCGATCTCGGTCAGATCCGTCTCGTTGAGGATATTGGCGAGATCGCGGATCAGGGCCTGATCGATGCCGTTTTTCTTGTCAGCCATGGGAATGAGCCTCTGGTTCTTCTTATTTCGTGATGGATGAAAGCGCATGGAGCGCCAGGATGTAGCTCTGCGCACCGAAACCGCAGATTACGCCTTTTACGGCGGGTGCGATCATCGATTTGTGGCGGAAGTCCTCGCGGGCATGCACGTTGGAAAGGTGCAGTTCGACCACCGGTGTCTTCACGGCGCGGATGGCGTCGTGAAGCGCGATCGAGGTATGCGTGTAGGCGCCGGCATTGATCGCGACGCCGGCGGCGACATCGCCGGCCTCGTGAATCCAGTCGACCAGGTCGCCTTCATGGTTGGACTGGCGGAAATCGATGGCAAGGCCCAGCTTCTCGCCTTCGGCCCGGCACAGCGCCTCGATATCGGCGAGCGTCTGGCCACCATAGATGCCGGGCTCGCGTTTGCCGAGTGCGTTCAGGTTGGGGCCGTTGAGCACGAAAACTATTGAAGCCATTCGAAATTCCGCATGCTGGATGGAGGATTACCTATAGACCGGCGGTTTGCGCAGGGAAAGCCCCAAGGCGCGGGCTTTCCCGGTCGAAGGGACGTGTCCACAAGCGGTTAGGCTCCAACACCGCCAGCATGGCGAGAAGATGGCGGCGGTCAGCAACTCGCCTTTCCGCAGGCGCGGACATTGGCGATCTTTTCGCGCAGGTCGTCCGCCCCGACGGCGCCGAAGACCATTTCCTCGCCGACGACATAGGAGGGGGTCCCGGTAATGCCGAGATCGTTGGCGAGCGAATAGGCCTGACGCACCGCGTCGTCATGCGGCTTCTCTGTCATCGTCTTGCGCACGTCGGCTTCGGAAATGCCCAGGCTGGCGGCGAGCGCAATGGCGCTTTCCTCCGTCGCGCGGCCTTCGCCGCCCAGTAGCGTGCGGTGGAACTCGCCATACTTTTCCGGCGCGAGATCGCGCACGGCGGCGCTGACTTTGTGCGCAGCCAGCGAATCGGGGCCGAGGATCGGCAGTTCCTTCAGGACGAAGCGGACGTTCTTGTCGTCCTTGAGGATGTCTTCCATGTCGGACAGGGCGCGCTTGCAGTAGCCGCAATTGTAGTCGAAGAACTCGACGATCGTGACGTCGCCCTTGGGATTGCCGAGCGCGATATCGTAGGGCGAGTTGTAGATCGCCTTCGTATTGTCGGTGATGGCGGACTGGGCCTTGGCCTGTTGCTGCTCTTCCTGCTTCTTCTGCAGGGCTTCCTGTGCTTCGAGGAGGACTTCGGGGTTTTCGACAAGGTATTCCTTGATGAATTCGCCGATTTCCTTCTTCTGCGCGTCGTCGAGGGCAAGCGCCGGAAGGGGTGCTGCGACCGCCAGTGTAAGGGCTACGGTGGCCGCGAGCTTCGTCTTGAAAGTCATGTCTGTCCTGTCCTCGTCGTGATGCGCAGCAGAAGTGCCATTGGCCATACCGGCGCGTCAATGCGCGCGCGGCCACTTTCAACGACCTTATGGGCGCGGTGACGCAAACGACAGGGAAAAAGCGGCGGATTTCCGGCCCTCGCGGGATTGTGAATGTCGGCATCTTGCGGCAGGAAAGCCGCAGTCAGGAAGCGAAAGGCAACCTCATGAAGCTCTCCGCGCGCGGCGCCGTCGAACCCTTCCACGCCATGGACGTTCTTGCCGAAGCGACCAGGCGGCGCGCCGCCGGCCGGCCCGTCATTTCCATGGCGGTCGGCCAGCCCGTCCATCCCGCGCCGCAGGCCGCCCGCGAGGCCGCGCGCCGTGCGCTGGACGTGGGCCGTATCGGCTACACGGACGCGCTCGGCCTTGTGTCGCTGCGGACCGCCATTTCGGATTTCTACCGGCGTCACCATGGCGTGACTGTCGATCCCGCCCGCATCGCCATCACGACGGGCTCCTCCGCCGTTTTCAACCTCGCCTTCCTCGCGCTGTTCGACGCCGACGATCGCGTGGCGATCGCACGCCCGGGCTATCCCGCCTATCGCAACATCCTCGCCGCGCTCGGCATCGAGACGGTGGAAATCGAAGTGAATGCGGAAAACGGCTTCACCCTGACACCGGAGGCGTTGGAGGCCGCGGCTTCCGCGCACGGACGTATTGATGGCGTGCTCCTGGCGAGCCCGGCGAACCCGACGGGCACCGTGACGGGCCGGGCCAATCTTGCCGCCCTGTCCGCATACTGCCGCGACAACGGCATCGCCTTCATCTCGGACGAGATCTATCACGGGCTGACCTTCGTCGGCGAAGAGGCGACGGCGCTGCAGTTCGGCGAGGACGCGGTCATCATCAACTCGTTCTCGAAATATTATTGCATGACCGGCTGGCGCATCGGCTGGATGGTGCTGCCGGAAAAGCTGGTGCGCCCCGTCGAGCGCATCGCGCAAAGCCTCTACATCTCGGCGCCGGAACTGTCGCAGATTGCGGCGGAAGCGGCGCTTGGGGCCGAGGCCGAACTGAATGTCTATCGCGACGCTTACCGCGTGAACCGGGATTTCCTGGTGAAGCGCCTGCCCGAGATCGGCTTCTCCATCGCGTCGCCCATGGACGGCGCGTTCTATGCTTATGTGGATGTCAGCCGTTTCACCAATGACAGCATGGCCTTCGCGCGCCGCATGCTGGCCGAAACCGATGTGGCCGCCACGCCCGGTATCGACTTCGACCCGCGCGACGGCAACCACACCATGCGCTTTTCCTATGCCGGCGCCTTCGAGGAGATGAACGAGGCGGTCGACCGCCTCGCACGTTGGCTGGCCTGATGGCGTAAAGCGATTCCGTCTCAGGGACTTGCCGCGACAGGCGGACTCATTTTCTCAAGCACCTGAATCATTTTGTCAGACCCGGTTGATCGATACGCCGCCATCGACCAGCATCGCCGTGCCGGTCATGAAGCTGGCCGCATCCGAGCACAGGAAGAGTGCGGCTTCGGCAATTTCCTCCGGCGCGGCGATGCGTTTGAAGACATTGAGCCCCGCGACGAATTCCAACGCCTCCGGCGTATTGGCGACGTGGCGGCCCATCGGCGTATCGGTCGCGCCGGGCAGGAGCGCGTTCACGCGAATGCCTTTCTGGCCATATTCCGAAGCGAGAACCTGGGTGAGGCCGACGAGGCCGGATTTCGAGGCGGCATAGGCCGCCAGCCCCGGAAAGCCCGCGGTATAGCCGACAAATGTCGAGGTGAAGACGATGGAGCCGCCACCGCGCACCTCCATCGCCGGCAACTGATGCTTCGCCGCAAGAAAACCGCTGGTGAGATTGACGTTGACGACGGCCTGCCAGTCGGCGAGCGAAAGCGCGGGAAGCGCACCGACGGGTCCGGTGGTGGCGGCATTGTTGAAGGCGATATCGAGGCCGCCGAATTCTGCCTGCGCCGCTGCGACGAGAGCCTCGTGGTGCGCCTCCTCGCCGACATCGCCGGATAGGGCGATCGCCGTGCCGCCGTGTGCGCGGATGTCCTGCGCGACGGCCTCGAGCCGTTCACGGCCGCGAGCAGAAAGAACGAGGCTCGCGCCCTCACGGGCGAAAAGCAACGCGGCGGCGCGGCCGATGCCCGAACTGGCCCCGGTGATGATGGCGACCTTGCCGGAAAGGCGTGTCATGGAATGTCTCCTTGCTATGTCCAAGGACATCCGTGTCGCAAACGACTAGCCGGGCAACCACCCGATTCGGGCGCGAGCCCCCGAGAACGAAAAAGGCCCGGTCGAAACCGGGCCTTCTGAAATCAAGATTGTCCAGGGGTTCTCAGAAGAACCCGCGGCGCTGCCACCAGCCACCCTTCTTGGGCTTGTCGGCCTCGTTGTCCGAAGGTGTCTCCTTGGCGGTGGACGACTTCACGACGGGCTCCGACGCGATCTTGGTGATATCGCGGTTGGCGCGGGTCGGCTTGGCGGGCGCATCGAGGTCTTCGGAGGCCTCTTCGACTTCCGGCTCCGCAGGTACTTCCGCCTCTTCAGGGACAGCGGCCGGCTGCGATTCGATCTCGCTGCGGGCAACCTCGTCGGTCACGGCCTCCTCCTTGGCCTTGGCGCGGCTGCGGCGTGCCCGCTTGGGCTTGGCCGATGCGTCCTCGGCTGCAACCTCGGCCGGAGTTTCCTCGACGGGGGCGGCGACTTCGGTCACGTCGACTTCGACGGCTACAACCTTTTCGGCCTCGCCTTCGCTGTCATCGCCATCCTCGTCGGAACCATCGGCCGAAGCCTCGACGCTGCCGTCTTCCGGACGGTTGCGACGGCCACCGCGCTTGCCGCGGCGGCGGCGCTTGCGGCGATCCGAACCGTCTTCGGAAGACGGGTCGGCCTTGGTGGCTTCCGCGCCCTCAAGACCTTCGGCGTCACCGTCCGCGTCGTCGTCATCCAGTGCGTCTTCGTCGCCGGCCTGTTCGCCGCCGAAGGAGGCGGTATCGGCACCGTCGCCGTTCTCACGGCCACGGCCGCGACGACGGCGGCGACGCTTGCGCTTGCGGCCGTTTTCATCGGATGCGGAGGACTGGCTCGCCGCGGCGGTTGCGGCCGGGCGTGCCGCTTCTTCCTCTTCCTCGTCGATCTCGTCCTCGATCACGACGTCATCGTCTTCGGGTTCCGGTTCGAAATGCAGGATCTGCTCGATCTTGACCGGGTTCTCGACGGGCTCGCCACGGTCGATCGCGAAATGCTGCGCGCCGACATGGGCATCCGCATCGATGAGGATGGCCACGCCGAAGCGGCCTTCATAGTCGATGATCGTGCCGCGCTTGTGGTTGAGCAGGTAGAGCGCGATATCGGGCGTCGTGCGCACCGTGATGTTGTGCGTGGTGTTCTTGAGGAGATATTCCTCGATGCCACGCAGGACATGCAGCGCCACGGACGATTGCGAGCGGATATGGCCCGTGCCGTTGCAGTGCGGGCACGTCTGCATGGTCGATTCGAGAACCGAGGCGCGGATGCGCTGGCGCGACATTTCGAGCAGGCCGAAATGCGAGATGCGGCCGACCTGGATGCGCGCGCGGTCGTTCTTGAGATGGTCCTTCAGACGCTTCTCGACGGCCCGGTTGTTGCGCTTCTCCTCCATGTCGATGAAGTCGATGACGACGAGGCCGGCAAGGTCGCGCAGGCGCAGCTGGCGCGCCACTTCTTCCGCCGCTTCCAGGTTCGTCTGGAGCGCGGTCTCCTCGATGGAGTGCTCGCGCGTCGAGCGGCCCGAGTTGACGTCGATCGAGACGAGCGCCTCGGTCTGGTTGATGATGATGTAGCCGCCGGACTTCAGCGTCACCTGCGGCTGCAGCATGCGGTCGAGCTGCGCTTCGATGCCCGAGCGCGAGAAGATCGGATGCACATCGCGATAGGGCTGGACGACCTTCGCGTGGCTCGGCATCAGCATCTTCATGAAGGCTTTCGCTTCGCGATAGCCTTCCTCGCCGGCAACGACGATCTCGCTGATGTCCTTGTTGTAGAGGTCGCGGATCGAGCGCTTGATCAGCGAGCCTTCCTCATAGACGAGGCAGGGAGCCGTGGAGGCGAGCGTCAGCGTGCGGACGTTTTCCCACAGGCGCATCAGGTATTCGAAGTCGCGCTTGACCTCGACGCGGGTGCGGTTGGCACCGGCCGTGCGCAGGATGACGCCCATGCCCTGCGGGACCTCGAGGTCGCGGGCGATTTCCTTCAGGCGCTTGCGGTCCTGCAGGTTGGTGATCTTGCGGGAAATGCCGCCGCCGCGCGCCGTGTTCGGCATCAGGACCGAGTAGCGGCCTGCCAGCGACAGGTAAGTGGTGAGAGCAGCACCCTTGTTGCCACGCTCTTCCTTGGCGACCTGCACGAGCAGGATCTGGCGGCGCTTGATGACTTCCTGAATGCGGTACTGCTTGCGCGGCTTGCGGCTCACGCGGTCCGGAACCTCTTCCATGGCGTCTTCGGCGCCGACGGATTCGATGACTTCCTTCTCTTCGCCATTGTGGTCGTCATCATCGTCGTCATCGTCACGATGACGACGGCCGCGCTTGCGCTCGGCGGGCTCGGACACCTCGTCCGTATCGACCGCCATGGCCATGGCGCCGCCGGGCGTCTCGTCGTCGCTGCCTTCGGACGGAGCGGCTTCCTCGGAGGCCGGAGCTTCTTCGGCTTTCGCCTTGGCCTTGCGGGGGCGACGTGCCTTCTTCGGCTTTTCGGCGGGCGCTTCGGGTTCCGCTGCGAGATCGGCGGAGGCTTCGACGACCTCCGGCTCGGCGGCAGGCTCGGCCTGGATTTCCTCGACGGCTTCTACAGCTTCGGCTTCCACGGCCTCGATCGTATCGGCGATCGATTCGTTGTCGCCGCTGCCGGATGTGTGCGGGGCGGTCTCGACCGGCTCGATATCGTCATCGCGGCGATGATCCTCGGCCTCGGCCTTGAGCAGCGCCTGACGGTCGGCCAGCGGAATCTGGTAGTAGTCGGGATGGATTTCGGCGAAGGCCAGGAAGCCGTGGCGGTTGCCGCCGTAATCGACGAAGGCGGCCTGGAGCGAGGGCTCCACGCGCGTCACCTTGGCAAGGTAGATATTGCCGCGGATCTGTTTCTTGTGTTCGGATTCGAAGTCGAACTCTTCTATGCGGTTCCCGCGCACGACGACAACCCGCGTCTCCTCGGAGTGAGACGCGTCGATAAGCATTTTCTCTGCCATTTAAATTGTGCTCCTCGGCGCAGCCGCAATCCTGGCGGCGAGCTTTTCCCTGAGGGGAACGAGCCGGGGGAGGAGAGGGATGCGCCGGATAAGTAAGGTCTCGTCGGGCCCCGGTGAGGGGTAAGCGGACGAAGGGAGGCCGGCACGCGAGCGTCCCGTTGCCTGTTACCCTCTGAATGAATCCGCCGTGACAACATCAACGTCCAACGAGAATGCCAGTGCCATAGACCTGTTCGGTCCGATGAAATGCCCTTGGGTAAGGGCGAGCGGTGGATAACCACCTTGACTGTTCCGGCCACCGCCGGTTTACGCGATCTAATCGGCCGGGAAAAAGGTTTGCGACGGCGGATGAAGGCCCGGTTCGGCGCCAAGTTCCGATGGATTGGCTGCCTGCTCTAAGCGATTCTATCCCGTCTGTTCTTTCTCCCTGATTTTGCTTTTATGGCGGATATGTCACAATGGCAAGGGAAAAGCCCTTGCGTCATAATCTTGATCCAATTGCCGGTCTGTGTGCGCGCTTGCAGCGTGTGCACGGGATCGCAAGATTTGATTAACCATATGATAGCATCTATAGGCCTCGTCCTGCACCGCATCGCGCGGTTTTCACGCGTTTGAACGGACTGCCAGTGGTGATGCTACGCTCCCTGAACCACAGATTTTCCCGGCTTGTCCCGGGCCTGTTTCTCGCCGCGCTGCTGTTTTGCATGCCCGCAGCGGCTGTCGCGGCGTCTGCGGACACGTCGCCGCTGCTCGCCTTCGCCGCCCGCATCGCCGGTGATGACGCGCGCACCCGCCTGATCATCGATTTCGACCGCAAGCCGGATTTCGAGGTGCACTACGTCGCCAATCCCTACCGTATCCTCATCGACCTGCCGCAGACGGATTTCGGCATCAAGGCGGAGGAACTGGAGGCGCGCGGCATCTTCACGGACATCCGCTACGGCGCGATGGCCGCCGGCCGTTCCCGCATCGTGCTGACGGCGACCCGTCCGGTCGGCGTGGCGCTGGCCGAGGTGCAGCAGGAGGAGGGGGCGTCCAGCCACCGCCTGGTCATCGACGCGGCCATCGTCACCGAGACGGTCTTCCAGGCGCAGATGGAAAAGCAGAGCTGGAAGGAAGTGTCCGCGCAGGCCGGCAACGACCTGCCGGTCCAACTGCCCGGCAGCAAGGCCGACGGTCCCTTCGTCATTGCGGTCGACGCAGGCCATGGCGGCATCGACAACGGCGCGCGCGGCGGCGTCACCAAGATGGAGGAAAAGCACGTCACGCTCGCCTTTGCCAAGCAGCTGGCCGAAGCGCTGAACGCGCTGCCGGATACGCGCGCCATCCTGACGCGCGACAAGGATGAATTCCTCTCGCTCTCGCAGCGCGTGCAGCTTGCCCGCAGTGAAGGCGCGAACCTTCTCATCTCCATCCATGCCGATACGCTGCGGCAGAAGGATATCCGCGGCGCGACGGTCTATACGATCTCCGACAAGGCCTCCGACAGCCTTGCCGCAAGCCTGGCCGAGCGTGAAAACCTGTCGGACCAGATCGCCGGCATCGCCTTCGTCGATGAACCGGCCGAGGTCGCAGACATCCTGCTCGACCTGACGCGCCGCGAAACCCAGGCCTTCTCCATCAATCTGGCGCAGAGCGTGGTCGGCAAGTTCAAGGACCAGGTCCTGCTGATCAACAATCCGCACCGGCATGCCGGCTTTCGCGTGCTGACGGCGCCGGACGTGCCGTCCATCCTGCTCGAACTCGGCTTCATGTCGAACAAGGACGACGAGAAGCTTCTGACCGATCCGGAATGGCAAAAGAAGGTCGCCGGCCTCATTGCAGAGGCCGTGAAGGATTACCGCACAACCGTTGCCTCCAACGGCGGTTAAGCCTTTCGTGCGATAGTAGCGGCAAGGCGATGCGCGATATGCTAGTCTGGCCGCTGTGCCGGAAAAGTGACAACGGTCGCCAATGTGCGGTGGCGAAGCGGGCAAGCATACTGTAAAGCCCTATTTTCCTCACATTCCGATCGCTAGACGGGTTCGAGAAAATTGAGGCGTGACTCGTCTTCAGAGTGCCGGCGTGACGCATGTCGTCGCGCTGGTGAAGACCGGTCGGCAGGTCCGCGCGACGAATTATAAAGACATAAGGCATCGGTAACTGGCTCATGATCAGACTGATTGGATATTTCTTCGGGATTGGCGCCGTTTTCTTCCTCGTCGTGGCAGGCGCGGTCGCCCTTTATCTCGGAAGTGTCACCAAGGATCTTCCCGATTATGAGGTCTTGAACAGCTATGCGCCGCCGGTGACGACGCGTGTCCATGCCGGCAACGGCGCGCTGATGGCCGAATATGCCCGCGAACGGCGCCTCTACCTGCCCATCCAGGCCATTCCCGACCGGGTGAAGGCCGCCTTTCTGTCGGCTGAAGACAAGAATTTCTACCAGCATCCCGGCGTCGACGTGACCGGCCTGTTCCGCGCCATCGTCGTCAACCTCCAGAACATGGGCTCCGGCCGCCGCCCCGTTGGTGCGTCGACGATCACCCAGCAGGTCGCCAAGAACTTCCTGCTCTCGTCCGACCAGACGATAGACCGCAAGGTCAAGGAAGCGATCCTGTCCTTCCGCATCGAGCAGGCCTATTCCAAGGACCGCATTCTCGAACTCTATCTCAACGAGATCTTCTTCGGGCTGAATTCCTACGGCATCGCCGGCGCGGCGCTCACCTATTTCGACAAGTCGGTCACGGAGCTGACGATCGCCGAGACGGCCTATCTGGCCGCGCTGCCCAAGGGCCCGTCGAACTACCATCCGTTCCGCCGGACCGAGGCCGCGCTCGAGCGCCGCAACTGGGTCATCGACCGCATGGTGGAGAACGGCTATATCACCCAGAGCGACGGCGCAGACGCCAAGACGCAGCCGCTCGGCGTGACGCCGCGCCATCGCGGCACCTATCTCTTTGCCTCCGACTACTTCTCCGAAGAAGTGCGTCGCCAGATCATCGAGCGTTATGGCGACAACGCGCTGTATGAAGGCGGCCTTTCGGTCCGCACGTCGCTGGATCCGCGTATCCAGGTCGCCGCGCGCAAGGCGCTGCAGCATGGCCTGATCAGCTATGACGAACGTCGCGGTTTCCACGGCCCGATCAAGACCATCCAGATCGGTGGCGACTGGGGTGTGGAACTCGCCAAGATCGATAGTTTCTCCGATGTGCCGGAATGGAAGCTCGCCGTCGTGCTTTCCGCGGATGATAGCGGCGCCGATATCGGGCTTCAGCCGAGCAAGGACGCATCCGGCAAGGTCGTCGAGCAGCGTGTGACCGGCCGTATCGACGCCAAGAGCATGACCTGGGCGTATCGTTCTGCGAAGGGCGATCGCAAGACGGCGAAATCGCCAGCGGGCGTGCTTGAGGTCGGCGATGTCGTCTATGTCGAGCCAATGGAGAGCGGCAGCTACCGCCTGCGCCAGCCGCCCAAGGTTCAGGGCGGCCTCGTTGCCATGGACCCGCATACGGGCCGCGTGCTCGCCATGGTCGGCGGCTTCTCCTACGGCCAGTCGGAATTCAACCGCGCCACGCAGGCAATGCGCCAGCCGGGTTCGTCCTTCAAGCCGTTCGTCTACGCAGCCGCTCTCGACAATGGTTATACGCCGGCGTCGGTGATTATGGACGCACCGTTCGAAATGGTTGCTGGCGGCCAGGTGTGGCGCCCCCAGAACTACGGCGGCGGCTCGGCCGGCCCGTCGACGCTGCGTCTCGGCATCGAGCGCTCGCGTAACCTCATGACCGTGCGCCTTGCCAATGACATGGGCATGAACCTCGTAGCCGAATATGCCGAGCGCTTCGGCATCTATGACAAGATGCTGCCGGTTCTGGCCATGTCGCTCGGCTCCGGCGAGACGACCGTCATGCGCATGGTCTCGGCCTATGCGGTGCTGGCGAATGGCGGCAAGCAGATCAAGCCGTCGCTGATCGACCGTATTCAGGACCGTTACGGCAAGACGATCTTCCGGCATGAAGAGCGCACCTGCGAGAACTGCAATGCCAATGACTGGGAAAACCAGGCCGAACCCGAACTCGTCGACAATCGCGAGCAGGTTCTCGACCCCATGACCGCCTACCAGATCACCTCGATGATGGAAGGCGTCATCACGCGCGGCACCGCGGCCGGCAAGATCAAGCTCGACCGTCCGGTCGCCGGCAAGACCGGCACCACGAACGACGAGAAGGATGCCTGGTTCGTCGGCTATACGCCGGATCTCGTGGCCGGCCTCTATATCGGTTTCGACAGCCCGGCGCCGATGGGCCGTGGCGCCACTGGCGGCTCGCTGTCGTCGCCGATCTTCAACGAGTTCATGCAGGCGGCACTTGAGGGCACGCGTCCCACCAAGTTCATCGTTCCCGAGGGCATGCAGTTCATCGCCGTCAACCGCAAGACGGGCATGCAGGCCTATGAAGGCGAGCCTGATACCATCATGGAAGCCTTCAAGCCCGGCACGGGCCCGGCCGATGTCTTCTCGGTCATCGGTGGCGATGAGTACGCGACGCCGGAGGAAATCCTGAAGAGCTCGCCGCAGGCGAACCAGGCGGTGACGGGCGGCAGCGGCGGCCTGTTCTGATCCATATCGCATCCCTTGAGGGCGGGCGCGGGGGTTTACATCCGCGCCCGCCCTCTCTATTTCGGGGCCACCGAAACACGAGCATTGAAGAAACGGACATGCGCGCGGAAATCGAGAATATCGTCGACGAAATCAAGCAGGCCATAAGCCTGCTGAGGAGGCATCTTTGACTGGGATCAGGCGGTAAGACGACTGGACTGGTTGAACAATAAAGCAGAGGATCCCAACCTCTGGAACGATGCCCAGGAAGCCCAGAAGCTGATGCGCGAACGCCAGCAGCTGGATGAAAGCATCAATGCCGTGAAGGCCATCGAGCAGCAGCTTCGTGACAATATCGAGCTAATCGAACTCGGCGAGGAAGAGGGCGATGCATCCATCGTCAGCGAAGCCGAGGAGGCGTTGAAAGCCGTCAAGGTCGAGGCCGCGCGCAAGCAGGTCGAGGCCATGCTTTCGGGTGAGGCCGACAGCAACGACACCTATCTCGAAGTGCATTCGGGCGCCGGTGGCACGGAAAGCCAGGACTGGGCGAACATGCTCCTGCGCATGTATACGCGCTGGGCGGAACGGTCGGGCTACAAGGTGGAGCTTCTGGAAATCCACGACGGCGAAGAGGCCGGCATCAAGTCCGCCACGCTGCTCGTCAAGGGCCACAATGCCTATGGCTGGCTGAAGACGGAATCGGGCGTGCATCGCCTCGTGCGCATCTCGCCCTATGACAGCAATGCGCGCCGCCATACCTCGTTCTCCTCGATCTGGGTCTATCCGGTCGTGGACGACTCGATTAACATCGAGGTCAACGAAAGCGACTGCCGGATCGACACCTACCGTTCGTCCGGCGCCGGCGGCCAGCACGTCAACACGACCGACTCGGCCGTGCGCATCACGCACATTCCGACCGGCATCGTGGTGGCCTGCCAGCAGGAGCGTTCGCAGCACAAGAACCGCGCCAAGGCGTGGGACATGCTGCGTGCACGCCTGTACGAAGCCGAGCTGAAGAAGCGCGAAGACGCCGCCAATGCCGAGGCCGCTTCCAAGACGGATATTGGCTGGGGTCACCAGATCCGCTCCTACGTCCTCCAGCCCTACCAGCTGGTGAAGGACTTGAGGACGGGCGTCGAAAGCACGGCACCGTCGGATGTGCTCGACGGCGAACTCAACGAGTTCATGGAAGCCGCGCTCGCGCACCGCGTGAACGGCGGCAGCGATGCCGTGGTCGATGACCTGAACTGATACCTGATAGGCTGTTGATGGATTGCAGACGGGCGCTTCGGCGCCCGTTTCAGTTTGTGGCGCGCTCCACCTTGATCTCACCGAGATCGTCGATCAGCACCGTCCAGCTCTCGGGTTCGGTCGCCTTGGGATCGGTCTTCAGGTAGACCGTCGCGAAGAAACCCGGCTGCGAAGTGATGCCGGACGAATTTTCCGGGCGGATATCCGTCACATAGGGCTTCATCGCGGAAAACTCCTCCAGCGCGGTGGAGGAGGCGATTTTCGGCCCTTCCGCGGTGGCCTCGATCTGCTGGAGATGCACTTCGGCCGTTCCATCCGGCTGGCGCACGGCGATCAGCTTGTAGTAACCGCGCCGCGCCTCCGATCCCGTCTCCTCCGCAGGCTCTTCCCAGAAGCCGGTGCTGACGACGAAGGTGACGGTTTCCGCAACGGGCGGCGCGTCGCCGGCGGCCTGGGCCGGTGCGCAGGCAAGGGCGAGCAGGGCGATGGCGGCGGCTGGCGCGAACCGTTTGATCGGCGCATTCATGGCGAACTCCTTCCCGGCAGTGTCGTGCGATCAGTAATCGAACTGTTCGGCGAGAATCCGGTCGGACCAGGAATGATCCGGATCGGAGAGGATTCGCGCCGCCAGCCCGACCGATTCGGCGATGCGCACCGATGTTACCGATTTGACCTCGGTATTGTCGGCGACTGCGTTAACCGGGCGCTTTTCGGCCTCCAGTACCTCGATCTCGACCGTCACCTTGTTGGGAAGCAGTGCACCGCGCCAGCGGCGCGGCCGGAAGGCGCTGACCGGCGTCAGCGCCAGCAGCGGCGCTTCCAGCGGCAGGATCGGCCCGTGGGCGGAGAGATTGTAGGCCGTCGAGCCGGCGGGCGTTGCCAGGAGCAGGCCGTCGCAAATCAGCTCCTCCAGCCGCACACGGCCGTCCACGCTGACGCGCAGCTTTGCCGCCTGGTAGGACTGGCGAAACAGATAGACTTCGTTGATGGCCAGCGCCCGCCGCTCGAGGCCGCTGGCGTCGCTCGTAACCATCTCCAGCGGACGGAACGCGTTCTCCACCGCCCGCTCGACACGGGCCGGGAGATCCTTTGCATCATAGCGGTTCATCAGGAAGCCGACGGAGCCGCGGTTCATGCCGTAGACGCATTTGCCCGTGTTCATCGTTGTATGCAGCGTCTGGAGCATGAAGCCGTCACCGCCGAGCGCGACGATCACGTCGGCCTCTTCCGGATCGGTATTGCCATAGGCGGCAATCAGTTCCGCACGCGCTTCCTGCGCTTCGGCTGCCTGCGACGCAACGAAGGAGAAGGTGTTGAACTGGCGCGCCATGTGTCCGTCCGTCTCCTCTCGGTACCGTGCCGGCCGAATCCCTTCGCCCGACGTCAAGCATGCTATCGACAGGGCGTTGCCGTCATCGGCGAAAACGGCGCGCCCTCCAGGAAGTCGCCCGCACCAACAGGCCGGGCGGTCTTTGTTGCACGCCTTTACGCGATATGCATCTGAAAAATATGACAGACCGGGTGGGTTGCCGATCGGCGGCAGGGCGGTCTCAGGGCGTCAGACCTTCCGGCCAGACGTGCGGTCTTCCAGGTTCTTGAGCGCAGACTGCCCTGCGGCCGCCGCCTGCAACGCATTGGTGAAGGGACCCGTCACGGGATAGGTCACGCCGCGAAAGGTGAGGGCGAAGAAATATTGGCCCTTGCGGTCCTTCTCGACCGTGACCTTCGAAACCGGTTCCTTGTCTGCCACGTCCGTTCCTCCAGGCAAGTGCAGGTCGCGATGCCCGATCGCGTCGCTCCGTGGAACGCCCTATAGGACAGTCGGCCTTCCTCGGCAATGCACGCTGTCGGCATCCCGCGTCCGGCGACGTACCCCGCACGCGGGTGTTCACTGCAGCGGCAGTTCGAGTTGCGTCTTGTGCTTGAGCACATAGAGCGGTTTTGCGGCGGCCGCGGCCTTGCGCTGGAGTTCCATGCGGTTCTGGACCTGTCGCTCCCGAAGCGACCGGCATGCCTCGATGATGGCCACCGCGCGATCAAGGGTATCGTTCTGCATATCGCATCTCCGTTTGTTCTCTATATGTTCTATTTTAGAACGAAAATCAAGATCGCGCCGAAAGGCCGGTATTCGCGGCGTCAGGGGCCGAAGTGAATGGATACGGCTGGCTGCCGATAAACACGTCTTCGCTGTCGATCGCCGTGCGTCAGGAACCTCCGCAGGCCAAGGCCGTTTCCTTCCTCAACAAAGGAGGCCGTCATGACCCATGCAGCGGATATAGCGAAGGAATACCAAAGACTGGGCGGCAAGCGCCTGGCCAAGCTCGACGACAACCTGGTTTCGACCCGCCAATGGGACGACGAACCCGCCGAAGCCGCAGCCTTCTGGAAAGAGAATGTGGAAGTTCTGAGCGACAAGGAACAGGCGGAAGTCGTCACCAACCTGAAAACGATCACGACCGAACGATAAGCGAAGCGCCACCGGTCGTGCGCCTTCAGCGCCTGATTCGAACAGGCGTGGTGCGTTCCACGTAAGCCGGCGTCAGGCTCCCGCGCATGCGCATCCAAAGATTTGGGAAGAATGGTGCCCCCACCAGGACTCGAACCCGGGACCCCCTGATTACAAATCAGGTGCTCTACCAACTGAGCTATAAGGGCACTGCGTGGAGGGAGTTAGCATATTCTCCGCCGCTGTAAAGCAAAAACGGGCGGCTCAGATCGACCATGTGCCGTGCGAGCGCTCACCGGGGGTAATTTCCTGGCAGCGCTCAAGCGATCGCGGCAGGTTTTCCGCCAGGTGGTCGATGAGCGCACGCACCGCAGGGAGCATGCCGTGCCGGGATGTGAAGACGGCATGGACGGCCGCTTCCGCGCTCGACCAGTCCGGCAGGACATGCGTGAGGACACCAGCGCGGAAGCCGCGTTCGGCAATTATGTCCGGCAGCAGCCCGAGGCCGATTCCCTCCAGCGTCGCCCGTTCCAGCACCGCAAAATCGGAACAGGACAGCACCGGTGAATGCGCGATGTCGCGCACATCCCCGCTGGCGTTATGAAGGGTCCAGATGGCGCGCGGCGTGTTCTCCTGCATGGACAGGGTAGGCACGCGGCTGATCGTATCGAAATCGATATGGCCGTAGCGTTCCAGAAAGGCGGGGCTTGCCGCCAGGTGACGCCGCGTGCTGGCGAAGCGGCGTACGACCAGCGACTGGTCGGTGTCATAGGTATCGCGGACGCGCAACGCGATATCGATCCGCTCCTCGATCAGGTCGACCGGCCGCCCCGTGGTGATGATCGACAGCCGCACGAGCGGGTAGCGCTTCATGAAGCCGGGAAGCACCGCGGCGATCATCGGCGCGAAGCCCGGAGGCATGGACATGCGCACCGTGCCCGCCGGCTCGGCCTTCGCGACCGCCACGACCGCCTCCGCAGCCTCGACGCCCGACAGAACCGCCTCGCAGCGGTCGTAGAAGGATTTTCCGATGTCGGTGACGCTCAGCTTGCGCGTGGACCGTTCGATCAGCCGCACGCCCAGCTGCTCTTCAAGTGCTGCGATGCGCTTGCTGATCTTCGATTTCGGGACCCCCAGCGCATTGGCTGCGGCGGTAAATCCCTTGTGCCGCACCACGGCGGCGTAGAGGGCGAGGTCGTTGAGGTCCTGCATGGCACGCGTCTCCGGGATCATCCTGGATTTATTGTTTCCTTGAGGAAACAGTCAATTGGATTTTTGCTGTCTAATCATCGCATTGTTTTCAGAACATATGTTTGGCAGCCAATTCAACCAAGGTGCTGACCCATGAACATCCTTCATATCGATTCCGGCATTCTCGGAGAGCACTCCGTTTCGCCTCGCCTGACCGCCGCTGTCGTCGCGCAGATCAAGGCCGAACACCCCGCCGCCTCCGTGACCTATCGCGACCTCGTGTCCAACCCGCTGCCGCACCTGTCGGGTGCGCATCTCATGGCTGCCAATGCCAATCCCGCCGACGTTGACGCGCAGATTGCCGCCGATGTTGCCGAAAGTGCTGTTGTGCTCGATGAATTCCTTGCGGCCGACACGGTCGTGCTTGGCGTGCCCATGTACAATTTCTCCCTGCCGAGCCAGCTGAAGGCCTGGATCGACCGCATCGCCGTTGCAGGCAAGACGTTCCGCTACACCGCCGAAGGCCCTGAAGGCCTCGCCACCGGCAAGAAAGTCATCATCGTGTCCACCCGTGGCGGCCATTACAGCACCGGCCCCGCCGCCGCCATGGACCACCAGGAAAGCTACCTGCGCACCGTCTTCGGTTTCCTTGGTGTGACCGATATCGAAATCGTTCGTGCCGAAGGCCTGAACCTCAGTGCCGATTCGAAGATCGAGGCGATCTCGGAAGCCGAACGCAGCATTTCCGCCCGCGGCGGCTTCAAGGCTGCAAGCTGATCCTGCCGTCCTTCATGCAAAAGCCCGCCGGTGAAAACCGGCGGGCTTTTCTGTATTCCGGGATGTGTCGTCAGCCGAACAGATGGCGGTGCGTGGCATAAAGGGCGATGGCCGCCGCGTTCGAGACATTGAGCGACTTGATCGCGCCGGGCATGTCGAGACGGGCGAGCGCCTTGCAGGTGGCGCGCGTCTTCTGGCGCAGGCCCTTGCCCTCGGAACCCATGACGAGCGCGACGCGCTGGCCCGACAGCGTGCCCTCGAGCGGTGCCGGTCCCTCCGAATCGAGGCCGATCGTCAGGAAGCCGAGCCTGTGCAGCTCTTCCAGCGCATCCGAGAGGTTGGTGATCTGGATATAGGGGATGAGCTCCAGCGCGCCGGACGCGGTTTTGGCGAGCACGCCCGATTCGGTAGGCGAATGGCGCTGCGTGGTGATGACGGCGCCGGCGTTGAAGGCAACGGCCGAGCGCATGATGGCGCCGACATTGTGGGGATCGGTCACCTGGTCGAGCACGAGCAGCAGCGGGCTGTCCTTCAGCGCCTCCAGCCGGCGCACCGGCAGGGGGCGGGTCTCCAGCATCACGCCCTGATGTATGGCTTCCGGACCGAGCACTTTGTCGAGATCGGACGGCAGGACGGTCTCGACCGGGTAGGGCAGGGTCGAGATGTCGGGCAGCTCCAGGCGCTGGGCCGCGTTCTGGCTGACCGAAAGCCTGATGATCTGCCGCTCGGGATTGTCGAGGGCGGCGCGCACCGTGTGCAGGCCGTAGAGATAGACCTGGTCGGGCGCGAGGGCCGGCGCCTTCCAGCCTTCCGCCTGCTTGCGGCGGCGGTCGTCCTTCGGTGTCGGGATCTCGCCGCGCTCGCGCCGCTGGTCGCGATGCGCCCGGCGCAGCTTGGCATAATGGGTGTCTTTTGCGGACTTGCCGCCGGTATCGTCTTTGCTCATGGGGGCCTTATAAAGCATGTCCCGGCAAAGTGTGCAGGGGTTTTGCGGCAAGGGCGCGGGAAAAATCGGGCGGCGGCGACAGGCCCGTCCACAGGCTTGCGGCACGAAGCGGAGATGCTGGCATTTTTCGCAATTTTTTCCGTGGCGTCGTGTTGACAGGATGAACTGTGCCCGTCATATACGCCGCCAGATCGAAGGCGCCGCTGCGAAGCGCCAGCCGAGATCGATACCGGTCGCTTGATCCCGACAGAATATGGAGGGATGCCCGAGTGGTTAAAGGGGACGGACTGTAAATCCGTTGGCTCAGCCTACGTTGGTTCAAATCCAACTCCCTCCACCATTCTGTCAGACGGATCAAGACCCCCGCGGGTATAGCTCAATGGTAGAGCAGCAGCCTTCCAAGCTGAATACGCGGGTTCGATTCCCGCTACCCGCTCCAATCGTCGAGTTGAAACGAAGAATCAAGCAGCCGCTGTAAAGCCCTGCCTTGAAAAAGCGATTCCTCATCACGATATTTCGGAAATCCGGCACAGCCCGGCCCCCTCCCGGTCCCTTTTCCCGTGCATTTAAGGCTTGCGCATTCGTTGTGAAACCCTTAAACGCCTGCCAAACCGGACGGGCCGGTTAGCCCAACTTTCGTTCAGTAGGAAATAAGAGATGGCAAAGAGCAAGTTTGAGCGCAACAAGCCTCACGTAAACATCGGCACGATCGGGCACGTTGACCACGGCAAGACGTCGACGACGGCAGCGATCACGAAGTACTTCGGCGAGTTCAAGGCGTACGACCAGATCGACGCTGCTCCGGAAGAAAAGGCGCGCGGCATTACCATCTCGACGGCGCACGTCGAATACGAGACGGCGAACCGTCACTACGCGCACGTCGACTGCCCCGGCCACGCCGACTACGTCAAGAACATGATCACCGGTGCTGCCCAGATGGACGGCGCGATCCTGGTTGTTTCGGCAGCCGACGGCCCGATGCCGCAGACGCGCGAGCACATCCTGCTGGCCCGTCAGGTCGGCGTTCCCGCGATCGTCGTGTTCCTCAACAAGGTCGACCAGGTTGACGACGCCGAGCTTCTCGAACTCGTCGAGCTGGAAGTGCGCGAACTTCTGTCGTCCTACGAATTCCCGGGCGACGACATTCCGATCGTCAAGGGTTCGGCTCTGGCGGCTCTGGAAGATTCGAACAAGGAAATCGGCGAAGACGCGATCCGCGCCCTGATGGCCGCTGTCGACGACTATATCCCGACGCCCGAGCGTCCGATCGACCAGCCCTTCCTGATGCCGATCGAAGACGTGTTCTCGATCTCGGGCCGTGGTACGGTCGTGACCGGCCGCGTCGAGCGTGGCATCGTCAAGGTCGGTGAGGAAATCGAGATCGTCGGCATCCGTCCGACGACGAAGACGACCTGCACGGGCGTTGAAATGTTCCGCAAGCTGCTCGACCAGGGCCAGGCCGGCGACAACATCGGTGCGCTGCTGCGCGGTGTGAACCGTGACGGCGTCGAGCGTGGCCAGATCCTGTGCAAGCCGGGTTCGGTCAAGCCGCACAAGAAGTTCAAGGCCGAAGCCTACATCCTGACGAAGGAAGAAGGCGGCCGTCATACGCCGTTCTTCACGAACTACCGTCCGCAGTTCTACTTCCGCACGACGGACGTGACGGGCATCGTTTCGCTGCCGGAAGGCACGGAAATGGTCATGCCGGGCGACAACGTCACCGTTGACGTCGAGCTGATCGTTCCGATCGCGATGGAAGAAAAGCTGCGCTTCGCCATCCGCGAAGGCGGCCGTACCGTCGGCGCCGGCATCGTCGCCTCCATCGTCGAGTAATCCTTCCGGATCACGATAGATCTAGAAGACCCCGCTGGTCGCCAGCGGGGTCTTTTTCGTTCAGGCTATTCTCGCCCGATATTTTAGACCTTGCCGATAACTCGCCAGTTCTGGGGATGGAGGCATCCGACGTCGATGTGTAGGGTCATGGCGTCGCTTCGTGCGACCGGCCCTGGCATGCGCCAAGGCCCGGCGCCTTTGGACCGCGGTCCTCTGTTTTGCAAAAGGCGCCCGTGCGCGTGGCGGGCATGAGGCCCTGCCGCGCGCAACAACGCTCACACGAGACGGACCCGTTTCCCATGACGCCTTTCTTTCGTGCGGCGCGCGCAGCGCTCGTCCTTTCGATGGCATTTGTGATTCTTCCGGCTGGGGTTGCCCGAGCGGAGGGCTCCCTCCTGATCTGGTCGCCGAGCAAGATCTCCGGCAATGCCTATCGCCTCCGCATGGGCGCCAGGACGCCGCCGGGCAGCGATGCGCGCGCCGGGGTCGATTTCTCCGTCACGACCTCCTCGACGGGCACCGTCCGACGCACCCGCGACAATGCGCGGCTCTGGGCGGAAATGCAGGGCAGGGGCGCATCGGGTGCGGAGGGCAACGTGGCAGCCGGGTATAACCCTGCGACGGGGCGTGCGACGGCAAGCGCGGGCGTTTCGCACCGCTGGATGGCCACGCCCTCCGTCGACATTCTCATCAACCCTTCCGTCTGGGCCGATTCGGATATGCGGCACGGTCATACGGGATCCGTACGCGTGACGCAGAAAGCGCAGCTTCAGTCCGTCATGACGGGCACGTCCCTGATCGCTTCGGGGACGGCCGTCTCCGGTCAGCCGCATGTGAAGACGGAGCTCCGCGTCGAGCAGAACGTCATGCGCGGTCTCAACGTCGCCGCGACCGTGCAAAGGCAGGATGCCGACGTGGTCGGCGCCATCTGCGCGCGGTTCCGCATGGACTGGTGATCCATCGGGGGAAGGGGTGTCGGCTTGCTAAGCTGTGAAAAAAACACGTCTTCGCCCTTGCCAAGTCCGGCTGCGCGCCGTAAAGACGCCATGCCTTGCCGGCGAGCGGTGTTTCACCCGGATGCGGCAGGTGTAAAGGGGTATAGCTCAGTTGGTAGAGCGGCGGTCTCCAAAACCGCAGGTCGGGGGTTCGAGCCCCTCTGCCCCTGCCATTTTCGCCTGATGGCGCGGACCACCAGCAGCGACGGCGGAACATGGCACCGGCGGCGAGAGCCGTCTAAATTCGTGAAAAGTCCGGTTACCTCTTGTGAAAAAGGGAATCGGGCTTTATGTAGGGCAAAACAGACACGCGGTGCGTGGGGCTGATAATTCAGCTTTACGCGCCGTAATGGCGTGGATATTCAATGGCATCGAAAACGAATCCGATTGCGTTTCTGCAGCAGGTACGCTCCGAAACGGCAAAAGTGACTTGGCCCTCGCGGCGCGAGACGATGATCTCGACCGCAATGGTGTTCGTGATGGTCTTCCTTGCCGCGGTGTTCTTCTTCGCTGCGGACCAGTTGCTGGCCTGGCTGATCGCGCTCGTCCTGAACGCTGGCGTCTGATTGGTTGGAGATGAACATGGCTTCGCGTTGGTACATCGTCCACGCCTATTCGAACTTTGAGAAGAAGGTCGCCGAGGACATCGAGAACAAGGCCCGCCAGAAGGGTCTTGACCATCTCTTTGAAAAGATCCTCGTCCCGACCGAAAAGGTTGTCGAGGTGCGTCGCGGCCGCAAGGTCGATTCCGAACGCAAGTTCTTCCCCGGCTACGTGCTGGTGCGGGCGAACCTGACGGACGAGGCGTATCACCTCATCAAGAACACGCCGAAGGTCACGGGTTTCCTCGGTTCCGACAACAAGCCGGTTCCGATTCCCGACAGCGAGGCGGAGCGCATCCTGTCGCAGGTGCAGGACGGTGTCGATCGTCCGAAGCCCTCGGTTTCGTTCGAGATCGGCGAGCAGGTCCGCGTTTCCGACGGTCCCTTCGCGTCGTTCAACGGCACGGTGCAGGATGTCGACGAGGAGCGTTCGCGCCTCAAGGTGGAGGTGTCGATCTTCGGTCGCGCCACCCCGGTCGAGCTGGAATACGCCCAGGTCGAGAAAATCTGATTTCGGTGGCTCCCGGTTTTGCGACCGCGGGGCCGTCCATCTGAAATCCGGTCCTGCTTGCAGGATCGGCGGTGGAAGTTTCCGCCAATCGCGTGGAAGGGAAGGCGGCCTGTAGCCGGGCGCTGAAAACCGCACCACGCAACCGCAGCCGCCGATCCCCGGATCGGCATCAAGGGCCGGGCAACCGGCCGCATTCTGAAAGGCAGAGAAAATGGCTAAGAAAGTTGCAGGCCAGCTCAAGCTTCAGGTCAAGGCAGGATCGGCAAACCCGTCCCCGCCGATCGGCCCGGCGCTTGGTCAGCGTGGCATTAACATCATGGAATTCTGCAAGTCGTTCAACGCAGCGACGCAGGAAATGGAAAAGGGTATGCCGATCCCGGTCGTCATCACCTATTACCAGGACAAGTCCTTCACGTTCGTGATGAAGCAGCCGCCGGTGACCTACTTCCTCAAGAAGGAAGCCAAGATCACGTCCGGCTCGAAGACCCCGGGCAAGGGCGCCACGGTCGGCAAGCTCACCAAGGCTCAGATCAAGTCGATCGCCGAAGCCAAGATGAAGGATCTCAACGCCGCCGACATCGAAGGCGCGATGGCAATGGTCGAGGGCTCTGCCCGCGCCATGGGCCTGGAAGTGGTAGGTTAAGACCATGGCCAAGATTGCAAAGCGTATCCAGAAGATCCGTGAAGGCATCGACCCCACCAAGCTGGTCGCCCTTTCGGATGCCATCGCTCTCGTCAAGGAGCGTGCCGTCGCCAAGTTCGACGAAACCGTCGAAATCGCCATGAACCTCGGCGTCGACCCGCGTCACGCAGACCAGATGGTCCGCGGCGTGGTCAACCTGCCGAACGGCACGGGCCGTGACGTTCGCGTCGCCGTCTTCGCCCGTGGCGCCAAGGCTGACGAAGCCAAGGCTGCCGGTGCTGACATCGTCGGCGCCGAAGACCTGCTCGAAATCGTCCAGGGCGGCAAGATCGATTTCGATCGCTGCATCGCGACCCCGGACATGATGCCGCTTGTCGGCCGTCTCGGTAAGGTTCTCGGCCCCCGCGGCATGATGCCGAACCCGAAGGTCGGCACCGTCACCATGGACGTTGCAGGCGCCGTCAAGGCATCCAAGGGCGGTGCTGTCGAGTTCCGCGTCGAGAAGGCTGGTATCATCCACGCCGGCATCGGCAAGGCTTCCTTCGACGCTAAGGCTCTGGAAGAAAACATCAAGGCGTTCGCCGACGCCGTCGTCAAGGCGAAGCCGGCCGGCGCGAAGGGCAACTACGTCAAGCGCGTTGCCATCTCGTCGACCATGGGCCCGGGCGTCAAGATCGACCCGGCGACCGTCGCCTGATAGACAAGGGTCCGGCTCCGGCCGGACCCAACAGAATTCCCGGCCTTGTCTGGCCGGGGATTTCCGGGGCCAAACCCCGGAACTCCTGTCCGAGATTGCAGGTGGTTTAACCTTAATCACTTTGCCTGCATGAGACGGGGTGAGACCTGGATTTCATCTCAGCGTCGGATGACGCCGGAATTCGGTTCGAACCTACCTTACCTTGTGCCGCGGCCCGAAAGGGCCGAGCGCGGGGGGACAGGATCCTCGAGCGTCGCTCGGGGTCCATTTCAAAGTGGACCTCTGGCGGCAAAGGTAAACCCGGCAGGTCCCGTGAGAACTCACGGTCCTGTCAACTGGAGATAGGCACAGTGGAAAGAGCGGAAAAACGCGAATTCGTCACGGAGCTGAACGAAGTCTTCAAGGCTTCCGGTTCGGTTGTCGTGGCCCGCTACGCCGGTATCACCGTCGCGCAGATGAACGATCTTCGTACGAAGATGCGTGCTGCCGGCGGCACCGTCAAGGTCGCGAAGAACCGCCTGGCCAAAATTGCCCTTCAGGGTACGGAGTCGGAAGGGATGTCTGATCTCTTCCAGGGTCAGACGCTCATTGCTTACGCAAATGATCCGATGATTGCTCCCAAGGTAGCCATGGATTTCGCCAAGACCAACGACAAGCTCGTTGTTCTCGGTGGCGCCATGGGTGCGACCACACTCGACGCCGAAGCAGTCAAGTCGCTCGCGACGCTGCCTTCGCTCGACGAGCTCCGCGCAAAGCTCCTGGGCCTGCTTGCAGCCCCGGCAACGCGCGTCGCCACGGTCGTTGCAGCACCGGCAAGCCAGCTTGCCCGCGTGTTCGCAGCCTACGCCAAGAAGGACGAAGCCGCTTGAGGCGGTTTTTCGCTGTAAATCAAACTAACCAGTTCGAACCGAATATAAGGAACTACTACAATGGCTGATCTCGCAAAGATCGTTGAAGACCTGTCTGCTCTGACTGTTCTGGAAGCTGCTGAGCTTTCCAAGCTGCTCGAAGAGAAGTGGGGCGTTTCTGCAGCTGCTCCGGTCGCTGTTGCCGCTGCTGGCGGTGGCGCTGCTCCGGCTGCTGCTGAAGAAGAAAAGACCGAGTTCGACGTTATCCTCGTTGACGCTGGCGCCAACAAGATCAACGTCATCAAGGAAGTCCGCGGCATCACCGGCCTCGGCCTCAAGGAAGCCAAGGACCTGGTCGAAGGCGCTCCGAAGCCGGTCAAGGAAGCCGTCTCCAAGGCTGAAGCCGCTGACCTCAAGAAGAAGCTTGAGGACGCCGGCGCCAAGGTCGACGTCAAGTAATACCGGAATGCGATGGGAGAGGGTTTCGACCCTCTCCCATTGATGATTCCTCCGGACTGATTACCCAAAAGCCGCAAAAACGGCTTTTGGGTAATGGGTTCTTCAAGAGGATGGTCTTTCCCCGCAAGTCAGGGCAATCCGGCCCGGTGCGCGGCAGGCGAGACGAGTTTGAACCAACCCATGATAGACGGGATCGACTGGCCAGCGAACCCCGTCCGTTGCAGGCCCGGATGCTTAATTTGAAGGAGCGACGATGGCTCAGACCCTTTCGTTTAACGGTCGTAGGCGCGTACGCAAGTTTTTTGGAAAAATCCCCGAAGTCGCAGAAATGCCGAACCTCATCGAGGTTCAGAAGGCATCCTACGACCAGTTTCTGATGGTTGAAGAGCCCGCCGGCGGTCGTCCGGACGAGGGCCTTCAGTCGGTTTTCAAGTCGGTCTTCCCGATCACCGATTTCTCCGGCGCTTCCATGCTCGAATTCGTCTCCTACGAATTCGAACAGCCGAAGTTCGACGTCGAGGAATGCCGCCAGCGTGATCTGACCTATGCAGCGCCGCTCAAGGTGACGCTGCGCCTGATCGTGTTCGATATCGACGAGGATACCGGCGCGAAGTCCATCAAGGACATCAAGGAACAGAACGTCTACATGGGCGACATGCCGCTCATGACCGACAACGGCACGTTCATCGTCAACGGCACCGAGCGCGTCATCGTCTCCCAGATGCACCGTTCGCCGGGCGTGTTCTTCGATCACGACAAGGGCAAGAGCCATTCTTCCGGCAAGCTGCTCTTCGCAGCCCGCGTCATCCCGTATCGCGGTTCCTGGCTCGACATTGAGTTCGATGCCAAGGACATCGTGCATGCGCGCATCGACCGCCGCCGCAAGATCCCCGTCACCTCGCTCCTCATGGCGCTGGGCATGGACGGCGAAGATATCCTGTCGACCTTCTACACGAAGTCGCTCTACCAGCGCGACGGCGAAGGCTGGCGCATTCCGTTCAATCCCGACGTGCTGAAGGGCCAGAAGGCCGTCGCGGACATGATCGATGCCGATACCGGCGAAGTGGTTGTCGAAGTCGGCAAGAAGCTCACGCCGCGCCTGCTCCGCCAGCTCTCCGAAAAGGGCCTCAAGGCTCTCAAGGCGACCGACGAGGATCTCTACGGCAACTACCTCGCCGAAGACATCGTCAACTACGAGACGGGTGAAATCTATCTCGAAGCCGGCGACGAAATCGACGAGAAGACCCTGCCGGTCATCCTGTCGGCCGGTTTCGACGAGATCCCGGTTCTCGACATCGACCATATCAATGTCGGTGCCTATATCCGCTCGACGCTCGCAGCCGACAAGAACGAGAACCGTCAGGACGCTCTGTTCGACATCTACCGCGTCATGCGTCCGGGCGAGCCGCCGACCATGGATTCGGCCGAAGCCATGTTCAACACGCTGTTCTTCGATGCGGAGCGTTACGATCTCTCCGCCGTCGGCCGCGTGAAGATGAACATGCGCCTTGACCTCGACGTGGCCGACACGGTCCGTACGCTGCGCAAGGAAGACATCCTGGCTGTGGTCAAGATGCTCGTCGAACTGCGCGACGGCAAGGGTGAGATCGACGACATCGATAACCTCGGCAACCGCCGTGTGCGTTCGGTCGGCGAACTCATGGAGAACCAGTACCGTCTCGGCCTGCTGCGCATGGAGCGTGCGATCAAGGAACGCATGTCCTCGATCGAGATCGACACGGTCATGCCGCAGGACCTGATCAACGCGAAGCCGGCGGCTGCCGCCGTTCGCGAGTTCTTCGGTTCCTCGCAGCTGTCGCAGTTCATGGACCAGGTGAACCCGCTGTCGGAAATCACCCACAAGCGCCGTCTTTCGGCTCTTGGCCCGGGTGGTCTGACCCGCGAGCGCGCCGGCTTCGAAGTCCGCGACGTTCACCCGACCCACTATGGCCGTATCTGCCCGATCGAGACGCCGGAAGGCCCGAACATCGGTCTGATCAACTCGCTCGCCACCTTCGCCCGCGTCAACAAGTACGGCTTCATCGAAAGCCCGTACCGCAAGATCGTGGACGGCAAGGTGACGACGGACGTGGTCTACCTCTCCGCCATGGAAGAGGCCAAGTACCACGTTGCTCAGGCTAACTCCGTGCTGGAAGCCGACAACTCCTTCGCTGAAGAGTTCGTCGTCTGCCGTCACGCCGGGGAAGTCATGCTCGCCCCGCGCGACCAGATCAACCTAATGGACGTTTCGCCGAAGCAGCTCGTTTCGGTCGCGGCGGCGCTCATCCCGTTCCTCGAGAACGACGACGCCAACCGCGCGCTCATGGGTTCGAACATGCAGCGTCAGGCCGTTCCGCTCCTGCGGGCGGAAGCGCCGTTCGTCGGCACCGGCATGGAGCCGATCGTGGCCCGTGACTCGGGTGCTGCCATCGCGGCCCGCCGCGGCGGTGTCGTCGACCAGGTCGACGCGACCCGTATCGTTATCCGCGCCACCGAAGACCTCGATCCGTCGAAGTCGGGCGTCGATATCTATCGTCTGCAGAAGTTCCAGCGCTCCAACCAGAACACCTGCGTCAACCAGCGCCCGCTGGTCACCGTCGGCGACGTTCTCAACAAGGGCGACATCATCGCGGACGGCCCGTCGACCGACCTCGGTGACCTGGCACTCGGCCGCAACGCGCTCGTCGCGTTCATGCCGTGGAACGGCTACAACTACGAAGACTCGATCCTGATGTCCGAACGCATCGTCTCCGACGACGTGTTCACCTCGATCCACATCGAGGAATTCGAAGTCATGGCCCGCGATACGAAGCTCGGCCCGGAAGAAATCACGCGCGACATTCCGAATGTTTCGGAAGAAGCGCTGAAGAACCTCGACGAAGCCGGTATCGTCTATATCGGTGCAGAGGTTCAGCCAGGCGACATCCTGGTCGGCAAGATCACCCCGAAGGGCGAAAGCCCGATGACGCCGGAAGAAAAGCTCCTGCGCGCCATCTTCGGTGAAAAGGCCTCCGACGTTCGCGACACCTCCATGCGCATGCCGCCCGGCACCTTCGGTACCGTCGTCGAAGTTCGCGTCTTCAACCGCCACGGCGTGGAGAAGGACGAACGCGCGATGGCGATCGAGCGTGAAGAGATCGAGCGTCTGGCCAAGGACCGTGACGACGAGCAGGCGATCCTCGACCGTAACGTCTACGGCCGTCTGATCGACATGCTGCGCGGCCACGTCGCCGTTGCCGGCCCGAAGTCCTTCAAGAAGGGCACCGAGCTGTCGAACGCCGTCATCTCCGAATATCCCCGCTCGCAGTGGTGGATGTTCGCCGTCGAGGACGAGAAGGTCCAGGGCGAGATCGAAGCGCTTCGTGGCCAGTACGACGAATCCAAGTCGCGCCTTGAACAGCGCTTCATGGACAAGGTCGAGAAGGTCCAGCGCGGCGACGAAATGCCTCCGGGCGTCATGAAGATGGTCAAGGTCTTCGTCGCTGTGAAGCGCAAGATCCAGCCGGGCGACAAGATGGCCGGCCGTCACGGCAACAAGGGTGTGGTTTCGCGCATCCTGCCGATCGAGGACATGCCGTTCCTCGAAGACGGCACGCATGTCGACATCTGCTTGAACCCGCTGGGCGTGCCTTCGCGCATGAACGTCGGCCAGATCCTCGAAACCCACCTTGCCTGGGCTTGCGCCGGCATGGGCAAGAAGATCGGCGACCTGCTCGACGAGTATCGCAAGACGATGGACATCTCGGACCTGAAGCGCGAGCTGACGGAAGTCTACGAGAGCGAAGCCAAGGACGAAGTCGCCCATTTCGACGACGACGCCCTGGTCAAGCTTGCCGAGCAGTCCCGCAAGGGTGTCTCGATCGCAACGCCGGTCTTCGACGGTGCGCATGAACCCGACGTCGCCAGCATGCTGGAGCGTGCAGGCCTCAACTCCTCCGGTCAGTCGGTTCTCTACGACGGCCGTACGGGTGAAGCCTTCGACCGCAAGGTCACCGTCGGCTACATGTACATGATCAAGCTGAACCACCTCGTGGACGACAAGATCCACGCCCGTTCGATCGGTCCGTACTCGCTCGTTACCCAGCAGCCGCTGGGCGGCAAGGCGCAGTTCGGCGGCCAGCGCTTCGGGGAAATGGAGGTCTGGGCGCTCGAAGCTTACGGCGCCGCCTACACGCTGCAGGAAATGCTGACCGTGAAGTCGGACGACGTCGCGGGCCGCACCAAGGTGTACGAAGCGATCGTTCGCGGCGACGACACGTTCGAGGCGGGCATTCCCGAGAGCTTCAACGTTCTCGTCAAGGAAATGCGCTCGCTCGGTCTGTCGGTCGAACTCGAGAACTCCAAGGTCGATCCGAACGCGGAAGCCGGCCAGCTTCCCGACGCGGCAGAGTGATCTGATCGGGTGCGCGCCACGAGGCGCGCACCGTTTCCGCCTCCCGCCCGTTCGGCAGGGGGCGGCTCATCCGTTTAAGGCAGCGTTGCGGCACCCGGGTATCGCCGCAATTGCTTGCTAAGCAGAGGGCCCAAGGCCCACTAAGGAGATAGGCATGAACCAAGAGGTCATGAACCTTTTCAACCCGCAGGTGCCTGCGCAGACGTTCGATTCCATCCGGATTTCGATCGCGTCTCCGGAAAAGATCCTGTCCTGGTCTTACGGTGAGATCAAGAAGCCGGAAACCATCAACTACCGCACGTTCAAGCCGGAACGCGATGGTCTGTTCTGCGCGCGCATCTTTGGCCCGATCAAGGACTACGAGTGCCTGTGCGGCAAGTACAAGCGCATGAAGTACAAGGGCATCATCTGCGAAAAGTGCGGCGTGGAAGTCACGCTGTCGCGCGTTCGCCGTGAGCGCATGGGCCATATCGAGCTCGCTGCGCCCGTTGCCCACATCTGGTTCCTGAAGTCGCTGCCGTCGCGCATCGCGACGCTCCTCGACATGACGCTGAAGGATGTCGAGCGCGTTCTCTATTTCGAGAACTACATCGTGACCGAGCCGGGCCTGACCGCGCTCAAGGAAAACCAGCTTCTTTCCGAAGAAGAGTACATGATCGCCGTCGATGAATATGGTGAAGACCAGTTCACGGCGATGATCGGCGCCGAGGCCATCTACGAGATGCTCGCCTCGATGAACCTCGAGAAGATTGCAGGCGACCTGCGCTCGGATCTGGCGGACACCACGTCGGAGCTGAAGCAGAAGAAGCTGATGAAGCGCCTGAAGATCGTCGAGAACTTCATGGAGTCCGGCAACCGTCCGGAATGGATGATCATGAAGGTTGTTCCGGTGATCCCGCCGGACCTGCGTCCGCTCGTCCCGCTGGACGGCGGTCGTTTCGCGACGTCGGACCTCAACGATCTCTATCGCCGCGTCATCAACCGTAACAACCGTTTGAAGCGCCTCATCGAGCTGCGCGCACCGGGCATCATCATCCGTAACGAGAAGCGCATGCTTCAGGAATCGGTTGACGCCCTGTTCGACAACGGCCGCCGTGGCCGCGTCATCACCGGCGCCAACAAGCGTCCGCTAAAGTCGCTGTCCGACATGCTCAAGGGCAAGCAGGGCCGCTTCCGTCAGAACCTGCTCGGCAAGCGCGTCGACTATTCCGGCCGTTCGGTCATCGTGACCGGTCCGGAACTCAAGCTGCACCAGTGCGGCCTGCCGAAGAAGATGGCGCTCGAACTGTTCAAGCCGTTCATCTACGCCCGTCTCGACGCGAAGGGTTTCTCCTCGACCGTCAAGCAGGCCAAGAAGCTGGTCGAGAAGGAAAAGCCGGAAGTCTGGGATATCCTCGACGAGGTCATCCGCGAGCATCCGGTTCTCCTGAACCGCGCACCGACGCTGCACCGCCTGGGCATCCAGGCCTTCGAACCGATCCTGGTTGAAGGCAAGGCGATCCAGTTGCACCCGCTCGTCTGCACGGCCTTCAATGCCGACTTCGACGGTGACCAGATGGCTGTTCACGTTCCGCTCTCGCTGGAAGCCCAGCTGGAAGCGCGCGTGCTCATGATGTCGACCAACAACATCCTGCATCCGGCGAACGGCGCACCGATCATCGTTCCCTCGCAGGACATGGTTCTCGGCCTCTACTATCTGGCGATCATGAACCAGAACGAGCCGGGCGAAGGCATGGCCTTCTCCGACATGGGCGAACTGCACCATGCGCTGGAGAACAAGGTCGTCACGCTGCACGCCAAGATCAAAGGACGCTTCAAGTCGGTCGATGCCGACGGCAAGCCGTACACCAAGATCTATGAAACGACGCCCGGCCGCATGATCATCGGCGAACTGCTGCCGAAGAACGGCAACATTCCGTTCGACATCTGCAACCAGGAAATGACCAAGAAGAACATCTCCAAGATGATCGACACGGTCTACCGTCACTGCGGCCAGAAGGACACGGTCATCTTCTGCGACCGCATCATGCAGCTCGGCTTTGCCCATGCCTGCCGCGCCGGCATTTCGTTCGGTAAGGACGACATGATCATCCCGGAAACCAAGGCGAAGATCGTCGGTGACACCGAAACCTTGGTCAAGGAATACGAGCAGCAGTACAATGACGGCCTGATCACCCAGGGCGAGAAGTACAATAAGGTCGTTGATGCCTGGGGCAAGGCGACCGAAAAGGTTGCCGAAGACATGATGGCCCGCATTAAGGCCGTCGAGTTCGACCCGGAAACCGGTCGTCAGAAGCCGATGAACGCCATCTACATGATGTCCCACTCGGGCGCCCGCGGTTCTCCGAACCAGATGCGCCAGCTGGGCGGCATGCGTGGCCTCATGGCCAAACCGTCGGGCGAGATCATCGAAACGCCGATCATCTCGAACTTTAAGGAAGGCCTGACCGTGAACGAGTACTTCAACTCGACGCACGGCGCCCGCAAGGGTCTTGCAGACACCGCCTTGAAGACCGCGAACTCCGGTTACCTGACCCGTCGTCTCGTCGACGTCGCGCAGGATTGCATCGTCACGCACGTGGATTGCGGCACCGACAAGGGCCTCACCATGACCGCGATCGTCGATGCCGGCCAGGTCGTGGCTTCGATCGGCACCCGCGTTCTGGGCCGTACCGCACTCGACGACATCGATCATCCGGTCACGGGTGAGCGCATCGTCGATGCCGGCAGGATGATCCTCGAGGCCGATGTCGTCGAGATCGAGAAGGCTGGTATCCAGTCGATCCGCATCCGTTCGGCACTGACCTGCGAAATCCAGACCGGCGTCTGCGGCGTCTGCTACGGTCGCGACCTCGCACGCGGCACGCCCGTCAACATGGGCGAAGCCGTTGGCGTCATCGCGGCACAGTCGATCGGCGAGCCGGGCACCCAGCTCACCATGCGTACCTTCCACCTGGGCGGCACGGCGACCGTGGTCGACCAGTCGTTCCTGGAAGCATCGTATGAAGGCACGGTGCAGATGAAGAACCGCAACATGCTGCGCAACTCCGAAGGCGCACTCGTCGCGATGGGCCGCAACATGGCGATCACCATCCTGGACGAGCGTGGCGTGGAGCGTTCCTCGCAGCGCGTCGCCTACGGTTCGAAGATCTTCGTCGACGATGGCGACAAGGTGAAGCGCGGCCAGCGTCTCGCCGAGTGGGACCCCTACACCCGTCCGATGATGACGGAAGTCGAGGGTACCGTTCACTTTGAAGACGTGGTCGACGGCATCTCGGTTCTGGAAACGACGGACGAGTCCACCGGCATCACCAAGCGTTCGGTCATCGACTGGCGTTCGACGCCGCGCGGTTCGGACCTGAAGCCGGCCATCGTCATCAAGGACAAGAATGGCGCGGTTGCCAAGCTGTCCCGCGGTGGCGAAGCCCGCTTCATGCTCTCGGTCGACGCGATCCTCTCGGTCGAGCCGGGCCAGAAGGTCTCCCAGGGTGACGTTCTTGCCCGTTCGCCGCTGGAAAGCGCCAAGACCAAGGACATCACCGGTGGTCTCCCGCGCGTCGCCGAACTGTTCGAAGCCCGTCGTCCGAAGGACCACGCCATCATCGCGGAGATCGATGGTACGGTTCGTCTCGGCCGCGACTACAAGAACAAGCGTCGCGTGATGATCGAGCCGGCGGAAGACGGTGTCGAACCGGTCGAGTACCTGATTCCGAAGGGCAAGCCCTTCCACCTTCAGGACGGCGACTTCATCGAAAAGGGTGACTACATCCTCGACGGCAACCCGGCGCCGCACGACATCCTGGCGATCAAGGGCGTGGAAGCACTCGCTTCCTACCTCGTGAACGAAATCCAGGAAGTCTACCGACTGCAGGGCGTCGTGATCAACGACAAGCACATCGAGGTGATCGTTCGCCAGATGCTGCAGAAGGTCGAGATCACGGATGCTGGCGACTCGACCTACATCGTCGGCGACAATGTCGACCGTATCGAGCTCGAAGACGTCAACGACGCGCTGATCGAGGAAGGCAAGAAGCCGGCATACGGCGAACCTGTCCTTCTCGGCATCACCAAGGCGTCGCTGCAGACCCCGTCGTTCATCTCGGCCGCTTCGTTCCAGGAGACCACCAAGGTTCTCACGGAAGCTGCGATCGCCGGCAAGACCGACGGCCTGCAGGGCCTCAAGGAGAACGTCATCGTCGGCCGCCTCATCCCGGCCGGTACGGGTGGCACCATGACCCAGATCCGCCGTATCGCGACGGCTCGCGACGAGATGATCCTCGACGAGCGCCGCAAGTCGACGGGCGCCGGCGTCGCCACCCCGATGCTCACGGAGCTCGCCGGTGGTGAAGGTGCCGCAGCCGAGTAAGGCTGGGTCCTATGACTATGAAGACGCCGGGCCTCGTGCCCGGCGTTTTTGTTTCTGCCGGGCACAAGCGGTTCGAAGAAACAGAAAAGCCGCCCGGGTGGCCGGGCGGCTTATGAACGGTAAAGTGCGGCAGGCGCTCAGGCGAAGCGGATGATCGCCACTTCGCCTTCCAGCGCGCCCTTGTAGGCGGAGGCGTGCGGCTCTTCTTCCGGTTCGCCGGTCAGGGTGCCGATCTGGTCGAGGTCCGCCTCGATGAAGCCTTCCTCGGAAAGCGCGTTGAGGGCCTCCCGCACGGCGCTGTCGTCGTCGGGCGCGCGCAGCATGACGTGGATGTCGAGGCCATCGTCGCCCTCCCGCTCATAGGCCTTGCCGATGATGATGAAGACCATCGGTTCGTCGAGCGTATTGTTGTCGTTGTCGGCGCTGGACGCCATGGCGGGCTCCTTTCGGGATTAAGTGCTGGACTTTCTATAAAGGGTAGGGCGGCCGGGCCCAATGGCAAAATGCAATCATCGGCCAGCCGGTCGAGAGAATCAGTGGATGCAGGCGGCGAGTGCTGACTCTTCCCGGTTGATTCCGCTTTCATGCTTTCTTAATATTCATTCGTGATGGATTGATGGCTGGCCCGCTGCCTGTACAGGGCAGGGGGCAAGGCCGAAAGCCCTGCATTTCAGGCATATCTGCCGTCGCGGCCCGGGATTCTTTCGCCGCGCCCCTTGACCTTTTGCCCTTAAGTCAGTATTCCGCACGCCATCAGAGCCTATGTGAGGCTGGCTGGTTCGGAACGACTCGTTCTGGAGTTCGCCTCAAACAGGGCTCGACGCACGTTGAGAACATGAATGCTGCACGCATGACGCGGTTATAACGCGTCCTCTGCCTATTGGGGTCATCCACTCATGTGGATCGGCCTTTTATTGCGCATGAACACGCGTGTGGCCATGTATCCGCCCGCAAGGGTAAATGAGACGAACAAGGGATGGGTCTATGCCTACCGTAAACCAGCTGATCCGCAAGCCGCGCCAGGCGCAGGTAAAGCGCAACAAGGTTCCTGCCCTGCAGGAAAACCCCCAGAAGCGTGGTGTTTGCACCCGCGTTTATACCACGACCCCGAAGAAGCCGAACTCGGCTCTGCGTAAGGTCGCCAAGATCCGCCTGACCAATGGCTTCGAAGTCATCGGCTACATCCCGGGCGAAGGCCACAACCTGCAGGAACACTCTGTCGTCATGATCCGTGGCGGCCGCGTAAAGGACCTTCCGGGTGTGCGCTACCACATCATCCGCGGCGTTCTCGACACCCAGGGCGTCAAGAACCGCAAGCAGCGCCGCTCCAAGTACGGCGCGAAGCGTCCGAAATAATACAGTAACCGGCGCCATTTCGCTGGTCGGAACCTTTTGAAGAAAGACGAAAAGTATGTCCCGTCGCCATAGAGCAGAAAAGCGCGAGATCAATCCGGACCCGAAGTTCGGCGATCTCGTTGTCACCAAGTTCATGAATGCCATCATGCTGGACGGCAAGAAGTCCGTCGCCGAAACGATCGTTTACGGCGCCTTCGACGTCGTTCAGGGCAAGGCCAAGGCCGACCCGCTGGGCGTGTTCCATTCGGCTCTCGACAACGTTGCGCCGCACGTTGAAGTGCGTTCGCGCCGCGTCGGTGGTGCGACCTACCAGGTTCCGGTCGATGTTCGTCCGGAGCGTCGTCAGGCTCTGGCCATCCGCTGGCTGATCGCTGCTGCCCGCAAGCGTAACGAAACGACCATGGTCGAGCGCCTCTCCGGCGAACTCATGGACGCTTCGAACAACCGCGGCAGCGCCGTCAAGAAGCGCGAAGACACGCACAAGATGGCTGACGCCAACCGTGCCTTCTCGCACTACCGCTGGTAACCGAAACTAGACGTCTCGAAAGGAGCTCCAATGGCTCGCGAATATAAAATCGAAGACTACCGAAATTTCGGTATCATGGCGCATATCGACGCCGGCAAGACGACGACGACCGAACGCATCCTCTACTACACCGGCAAGTCCCATAAGATCGGCGAAGTCCATGACGGCGCCGCCACCATGGACTGGATGGAGCAGGAGCAGGAACGCGGCATCACCATCACGTCCGCTGCCACCACGACCTTCTGGAAGGGCCGTGACGGCAAGACCCGCCGCTTCAACATCATCGACACCCCCGGCCACGTTGACTTCACCATCGAAGTCGAACGCTCGCTGCGCGTTCTCGACGGTGCGATTGCCCTTCTCGATGCCAATGCCGGCGTTGAGCCGCAGACGGAAACCGTCTGGCGTCAGGCCGAGAAGTACAACGTTCCGCGCATGATCTTCTGCAACAAGATGGACAAGACCGGCGCGGACTTCTACCGCTCGGTTTCCATGATCAAGTCGCGTCTCGGTGCGACCGCCGTCGTCATGCAGCTTCCGATCGGCGCTGAAAGCGAATTCAAGGGTGTTATCGATCTGATCGAGATGAACGCTCTCGTCTGGCGCGATGAATCGCTCGGCGCCCAGTGGGACGTCGTCGAAATTCCTGAAGACATGAAGGAAAAGGCCGAGGAGTACCGCGAGAAGCTCATCGAGACCGTCGTCGAAATCGACGAAGCCGCGATGGAAGCCTACCTCGAAGGCACCTACCCGGACAACGACAAGATCCGCGAACTCGTTCGCCGCGGCACCATCGACGTGAAGTTCCACCCGATGTTCTGCGGTACGGCTTTCAAGAACAAGGGCGTTCAGCCGCTTCTCGACGCCGTTGTCGATTACCTGCCGTCGCCGGTCGACATCCCGGCCATCAAGGGCATCGACGTCAAGACCGAAGCCGAAATCGAGCGTCATGCCGATGACAGCGAGCCGCTTTCCATGCTCGCCTTCAAGATCATGAACGACCCCTTCGTCGGTTCGCTGACCTTCGCCCGCATCTATTCCGGCAAGCTCGAAAAGGGCACGTCGGTCATGAACACGGTCAAGGACAAGCGCGAGCGCGTCGGTCGTATGCTTCAGATGCACTCCAACTCCCGTGAAGACATCGAAGAAGCCTATGCAGGCGACATCGTTGCTCTCGCCGGCCTTAAGGATACGACGACGGGCGATACGCTTTGCGATCCCCTGAAGCCCGTTATCCTCGAGCGCATGGAGTTCCCGGAGCCGGTTATCCAGATCGCCATCGAGCCGAAGACGAAGAACGACCAGGAAAAGATGGGCCTCGCGCTCAACCGCCTGGCCGCAGAAGACCCGTCCTTCCGCGTCAAGACCGACGAAGAGTCCGGCCAGACGATCATCGCCGGCATGGGTGAACTTCACCTCGACATCATCGTCGACCGCATGCGTCGCGAGTTCAAGGTCGAAGCCAACGTCGGTGCTCCGCAGGTTGCTTACCGTGAGACGATCACGCGCAAGACCGAGAAGGACTACACGCACAAGAAGCAGACCGGTGGTACCGGCCAGTTCGCCCGCGTGAAGCTCGTCTTCGAACCGAACCCGGAAGGCGAAGATTTCCTCTTCGAATCCAAGATCGTCGGCGGTGCTGTTCCGAAGGAATACATCCCGGGCGTTCAGAAGGGTATCGAAAGCGTTCTGTCCTCGGGTCCGCTCGCAGGCTTCCCGATGCTCGGCGTCAAGGCGACGCTCATCGACGGCGCCTTCCACGACGTCGACTCCTCGGTCCTCGCCTTCGAAATCGCATCGCGTGCCTGCTTCCGTGAAGCATCCCGTGAAGCTGGCGCCCAGCTGCTCGAGCCGATGATGAAGGTCGAAGTGGTAACGCCGGAAGACTATGTCGGCGACGTTATCGGCGACCTGAACTCCCGTCGTGGCCAGATCCAGGGCCAGGAGAGCCGCGGCGTTGCCGTCGTGATCTCCGCCAACGTACCGCTGGCCAACATGTTCAAGTACGTGGACAACCTGCGCTCCATGTCGCAGGGCCGCGCCCAGTACTCGATGGTCTTCGACCACTATGCGCCGGTTCCCTCGAACGTCGCACAGGAAATCCAGGCAAAGTACTCCGGTCAGAAGTGACCGGGGTACGCCCCACCCAATTTGTATGAATTTCCCGTCCAGGGATCACGAACGGAGAGCCGGAAATGGCAAAGAGCAAGTTTGAGCGCAACAAGCCTCACGTAAACATCGGCACGATCGGGCACGTTGACCACGGCAAGACGTCGACGACGGCAGCGATCACGAAGTACTTCGGCGAGTTCAAGGCGTACGACCAGATCGACGCTGCTCCGGAAGAAAAGGCGCGCGGCATTACCATCTCGACGGCGCACGTCGAATACGAGACGGCGAACCGTCACTACGCGCACGTCGACTGCCCCGGCCACGCCGACTACGTCAAGAACATGATCACCGGTGCTGCCCAGATGGACGGCGCGATCCTGGTTGTTTCGGCCGCCGACGGCCCGATGCCGCAGACGCGCGAGCACATCCTGCTGGCCCGCCAGGTCGGCGTTCCCGCGATCGTCGTGTTCCTCAACAAGGTCGACCAGGTCGACGACGCCGAGCTTCTCGAGCTCGTCGAGCTGGAAGTTCGCGAACTTCTGTCGTCCTACGAATTCCCGGGCGACGACATTCCGATCGTCAAGGGTTCGGCTCTGGCGGCTCTGGAAGATTCGAACAAGGAAATCGGCGAAGACGCGATCCGCGCCCTGATGGCCGCTGTCGACGACTACATCCCGACGCCCGAGCGTCCGATCGACCAGCCCTTCCTGATGCCGATCGAAGACGTGTTCTCGATCTCGGGCCGTGGTACGGTCGTGACCGGCCGCGTCGAGCGTGGCATCGTCAAGGTCGGTGAGGAAATCGAAATCGTCGGCATCCGTCCGACGACGAAGACGACCTGCACGGGCGTTGAAATGTTCCGCAAGCTGCTCGACCAGGGCCAGGCCGGCGACAACATCGGTGCGCTGCTGCGCGGTGTGAACCGTGACGGCGTTGAGCGTGGCCAGATCCTGTGCAAGCCGGGTTCGGTCAAGCCGCACAAGAAGTTCAAGGCCGAAGCCTACATCCTGACGAAGGAAGAAGGCGGCCGTCATACGCCGTTCTTCACGAACTACCGTCCGCAGTTCTACTTCCGCACGACGGACGTGACGGGCATCGTGTCGCTGCCGGAAGGCACGGAAATGGTCATGCCGGGCGACAACGTCACCGTTGACGTCGAGCTGATCGTTCCGATCGCGATGGAAGAAAAGCTGCGCTTCGCCATCCGCGAAGGCGGCCGTACCGTCGGCGCCGGCATCGTCGCTTCGATCGTCGAGTAAGACTGAAGGCCCCAAGGCCGCTGAAATAGGAAGGGCAGGAGACATCCTGCCCCTCCGGTCTTTGAAAATTTAGCGGACTGGCCTTTCGGCAATTGTGTTTTCGTGCGTGTTCCTTTATGGAACCGCCAGAATCAAAAACGCGGATTCTCCAAGAGAATCGCGCGAATAACGAACTAAGGAAAAGTCGTATGAACGGCCAGAACATCCGCATCCGCCTCAAGGCGTTTGACCACCGGATCCTTGATGCCTCCACGCGCGAGATCGTGTCGACGGCAAAGCGCACCGGCGCAAGCGTCCGCGGCCCCGTTCCGCTCCCGACCCGTATTGAAAAGTTCACTGTCAACCGCTCGCCCCATGTGGACAAGAAGAGCCGTGAACAGTTCGAGATGCGCACCCACAAGCGCCTGCTCGACATCGTAGATCCGACGCCGCAGACGGTCGATGCTCTCATGAAGCTCGACCTTGCGGCCGGTGTGGACGTAGAGATCAAGCTCTAAGTCCTGGCGCAAGCCGAATAACAAGGAAGGTACGTGGCGAAAGCCGACGTCTTCTAAAAACGGGAAACCCGACGGCCTTGAGGCCCGAGTGGAATCCTTAAACCAAGAGGCATGACGGGACGTCACGATCCCGCCAGGACTTCTAAGAGGATTGAACCATGCGTTCAGGTGTGATTGCACAGAAAGTAGGGATGACTCGCGTCTATAACGACGCAGGTGAGCACATCCCCGTAACAGTATTGCGACTGGATAACGTCCAGGTCGTTGCTCAGCGTACGCAGGACAAGAACGGCTACACGGCCGTTCAGCTCGGCGCCGGCTCTTCCAAGGTGAAGAACACGGCAAAGGCGCTGCGCGGTCAGTTCGCCGCTGCAAGCGTCGAGCCGAAGGCCAAGCTGGTCGAGTTCCGCGTGTCGGAAGACAACCTCATCGAAATCGGCGCGGAACTGACCGCCAGCCATTTCGTCGCCGGCCAGCTGGTCGACGTTACCGGCACAACGATCGGTAAGGGCTTTGCCGGCGCCATGAAGCGCCACAACTTCGGCGGTCTTCGTGCAACGCACGGCGTTTCCGTTTCGCACCGTTCGCACGGTTCGACCGGTAACAACCAGGACCCGGGCAAGGTCTGGAAGGGCAAGCGCATGGCTGGTCACATGGGCCAGACGCGCGTCACCACCCAGAACCTCGAAGTCGTCTCCACCGACGAAGAGCGCGGTCTCATCCTCGTCAAGGGCGCGGTCCCCGGCTCCAAGGGTGCCTGGATCGTTGTTCGCGACGCCGTCAAGTCCGGCACCCCGTCCGACGCTCCGCGTCCGGCCGCCGTGCGCGCCGCAGCTAAGTAAGGGAGCCTGATCATGGATCTCAAAGTCACGACCCTCGCAGGGAAGGACGCCGGCAAGGTTTCCGTTTCCGACGCGATCTTCGGCCTCGAGCCGCGCGAAGACATCATCGCGCGCGTCGTTCGCTGGCAGCTCGCGAAGAAGCAGCAGGGCACGCACCAGTCGCTGACCCGCGGCGAAGTTTCGCGCACCGGCGCCAAGATGTACAAGCAGAAGGGTACGGGCCGCGCTCGTCACCATTCGGCGCGCGCTCCGCAGTTCCGCGGCGGTGCCAAGGCTCACGGCCCGGTATCCCGCAGCCACGCTCACGACCTGCCCAAGCAGGTTCGCGCGCTCGGCCTGCGTCACGCTCTCTCGGCCAAGATCAAGGCTGACGACGTCATCATCATCGACGACCTCGTCGCCGCAGAAGCAAAGACGAAGGCTCTGGCCGCAACGTTCGCTTCGCTCGGCCTCACCAATGTCCTCTTCATCGGCGGCGCTGAACTTGACGGCAACTTCAAGCTCGCAGCACGCAACATCCCGAACGTGGATGTACTGCCGATCCAGGGCATCAACGTTTACGATATCCTGCGCCGCGGCAAGCTCGTGCTCTCCAAGGCTGCTGTAGAAGCCCTCGAGGAGCGGTTCAAATGACGGATCTTCGCCACTACGATGTGATCGTATCTCCTTCGATCACCGAAAAGTCGACGCTGGTATCCGAGAACAACCAGATCGTCTTCAACGTCGCCAAGCGCGCTTCCAAGCCTGAAATCAAGGCTGCCGTGGAAGCTCTCTTCGGCGTCAAGGTCACGGCTGTGAACACGCTCGTCCGCAAGGGCAAGGTAAAGCGTTTCCGCGGCTTCGCCGGCCGGCAGGGAGATGTCAAGAAGGCGATCGTCACGCTTGCTGACGGTCAGTCCATCGACGTCTCCACCGGGCTCTAATCGAGCAGTCGGCTAAAAAGGAAACAAGAAAATGGCATTGAAAAGCTACAACCCGACCACTCCGAGCCAGCGCCAGCTGGTCATCGTCGACCGGTCGGGCCTTTACAAGGGCAAGCCCGTAAAGGCTCTGACCGAGGGTCTCTCCAAGAGCGGTGGCCGTAACAACGCAGGTCGCATCACCGCCCGCTTCATCGGCGGCGGTCACAAGCGTACCTACCGCCTCGTCGACTTCAAGCGTCGCAAGTTCGACGTCGAAGGCACGGTCGAGCGTCTGGAATACGACCCGAACCGTACGGCGTTCATCGCTCTGGTGAACTATGCCGACGGCGAGCAGGCCTATATCCTGGCGCCGCAGCGCCTGGCAGTCGGCGACAAGGTCATCGCGTCCGAGAAGGCCGTTGACGTCAAGCCCGGCAACACCATGCCGCTGCAGTACATGCCGGTCGGTTCGATCGTCCACAACGTCGAGATGAAGCCCGGCAAGGGCGGTCAGATCGCGCGTTCGGCCGGTACGTTCGTCCAGCTGGTCGGCCGCGACCAGGGCATGGCGATCCTTCGCCTGAACTCCGGCGAACAGCGCCTGGTTCACTCGTCCTGCCTCGCAACGATCGGTGCGGTGTCCAACCCGGAACACGGCAACATCAACGACGGCAAGGCCGGCCGCACGCGCTGGCGTGGCAAGACCCCGCACAACCGCGGTGTCGTCATGAACCCCGTCGACCACCCGCATGGTGGTGGTGAAGGCCGCACCTCCGGTGGTCGTCACCCGGTTTCCCCGTGGGGCAAGCCCACCAAGGGCAAGCGGACCCGCTCGAACAAGTCGACCGACAAGTTCATCATGCGCTCGCGCCACTTGAAGAAGAAGTAAGAGAGGTTAGTCAGAAATGGCTCGTTCAGTATGGAAAGGCCCGTTTGTTGACGGCTATCTTCTCAAGAAGGCTGAGAAGGTTCGTGAAGGCGGTCGCAGCGAAGTTATCAAGATCTGGAGCCGTCGCTCCACGATTCTGCCGCAGTTCGTTGGATTGACCTTCGGTGTCTACAACGGCTCCAAGCACATCCCGGTGGCCGTCAATGAAGACATGGTCGGCCACAAGTTTGGTGAATTCGCTCCGACGCGGACCTATTACGGTCACGGCGCGGACAAGAAGGCGAAGAGGAAGTAACGATGGGTAAGGCTAAAGCCGAACGTCGGCTGAAGGATAATGAGGCGCAGGCCGTTGCGCGCACGATCCGCGTCAGCCCCCAGAAGCTCAACCTGCTTGCTGCGCTCATCCGCGGCAAGAAGGTCGATCGCGCCCTTGCAGAACTTGAATTCTCGCGCAAGCGTAGCGCCGAGACCGTCAAGAAGACGCTCGAATCCGCGATTGCAAACGCAGAAAACAACCACGATCTCGACGTCGACAGCCTTGTCGTCGCCGAAGCCTATGTCGGCAAGTCGATCGTCATGAAGCGTTTCCACGCTCGTGGCCGCGGCCGCGCATCGCGGATCGAGAAGCCGTTCTCGCATCTGACGATCGTCGTCCGTGAAGTCGAAGCCAAAGGGGAGGCCGCATAATGGGCCAGAAGATTAATCCGATCGGCTTCCGCCTCGGCATCAACCGTACCTGGGACAGCCGCTGGTTCGCCGACAACGCCGAATACGGCCAGCTGCTTCACGAAGACCTGAAGATCCGCAAGTTCGTTCAGGATGAACTGAAGCAGGCCGGTATCGCCAAGGTCGTCATCGAGCGTCCGCACAAGAAGTGCCGCGTCACGATCCACTCGGCTCGCCCGGGTCTGATCATCGGCAAGAAGGGTGCAGACATCGAAAAGCTCCGCAAGAAGCTTTCCGAGATGACGAACTCCGAAACGCACCTCAACATCGTTGAAGTGCGCAAGCCGGAAGTCGACGCAACCCTCGTTGCACAGTCGATCGCCCAGCAGCTCGAACGCCGCGTGGCTTTCCGCCGTGCGATGAAGCGCGCTGTTCAGTCGGCCATGCGTCTTGGCGCCGAAGGCATCAAGATCACCTGCGCCGGTCGTCTCGGCGGTGCGGAAATCGCGCGTACCGAATGGTACCGCGAAGGCCGCGTTCCGCTCCACACGCTGCGTGCGGACATCGACTACGGTACGGCTGAAGCCGAAACCGCATTCGGTATCTGCGGCATCAAGGTCTGGATCTTCAAGGGCGAAATCCTTGAGCACGATCCGATGGCCTCTGAGCGTCGCGCGAGCGAAAGTGACAGCCAGGGTCCCGCAAGCCGCGAACGCGGTGATCGCGGCGACCGTCGTCGTGAAAACGCGTAACAGTCGCGTTTGGCAGCCAATATCGGAGAAGTAAAAAAATGTTGCAGCCAAAGCGTACCAAGTACCGCAAGCAGTTCAAGGGCCGCATCAAGGGCGTCGCCAAAGGCGGCTCCGAGCTCGCCTTCGGCGAGTTCGGCCTGAAGGCTCAGGAACCGAACCGCGTGAACGCTCGCGAGATCGAAGCGGCCCGCCGTGCGATCACCCGTTACATGAAGCGTGCCGGCCGTGTGTGGATCCGCGTGTTCCCCGACGTTCCCGTCACCGCCAAGCCCACGGAAGTCCGTATGGGTAAGGGTAAGGGTTCGGTCGAATACTGGGCAGCCAAGGTCAAGCCCGGTCGTATGATGTTCGAGATCGACGGTGTCTCCGAGGAGATCGCCCGCGAGGCGCTTCGTCTCGGCTCGGCCAAGCTCTCGGTCAAGACGCGCTTCGTACAGCGCATTGCAGAGTAAGGAGCGAGCGCCATGAAAGCCGCAGACGTCAAGGCGCTCAGCGCCGATCAGCTCAACGAAGAGCTTGCCAAGCTGAAGAAGGAGCAGTTCAACCTGCGCTTCCAGAAGGCCACCGGCCAGCTTGAGAAGACCTCGCGCATCAACGAAGTCCGCAAGGACATCGCACGCGTCAAGACCATTGCCCGCCAGAAGGCGGCAGAAGCCAAGGCCTAAGGACCAAAAAATATGCCGAAACGCATTCTGCAGGGCACTGTTGTCAGCGACAAGAACGACAAGACCGTTGTCGTGCGCGTCGAACGCCGTTTTGCCCATCCCCTGCTTCAGAAGACCGTTCGCCGGTCGAAGAAGTACAAGGCGCATGACGAAACCAACCAGTACAAGGTCGGCGACGTCGTTTCCATCCAGGAATGCGCCCCGATTTCGAAGGACAAGCGCTGGACCGTCGTCGCGGCCCAGGCTTAAAAACAGCTGATTTCGCGCCGGCCCTTGCGTCTGGCGCGAAAACCTGTATGAAGCAGCGCAAGGACGCTCGGAATCACGAGCGTCTTTTGCTTTGAGCGCACGGAAGGTCCGTCGGTTCGCCGAAGGGAAACCACCCTGGCAACACATCTTCCCGCGCGAAGACATGAATTTCCATATGCTGGAACAGGGGGCCTTTCCTTGATCGGGATTGGCCCAACCGGTCTGGTAAAACAAGAAGGCGACCTGACATGATTCAGATGCAGACTAACCTCGACGTCGCGGATAATTCCGGCGCACGTCGTGTCATGTGCATCAAGGTGCTGGGCGGCTCCAAGCGCAAGTACGCTTCCGTTGGCGACGTTATCGTCGTCTCGATCAAGGAAGCTATTCCGCGCGGCCGCGTGAAGAAGGGTGATGTGATGAAGGCGGTCGTTGTTCGCACCGCCAAGGACATCCGCCGCCCCGATGGCAGCGTCATTCGTTTCGACAGCAACGCCGCTGTCCTGATCGACAACAAGAAAGAGCCTATCGGCACCCGTATCTTCGGACCGGTTCCGCGCGAGCTTCGCGCCAAGAACCACATGAAGATCATCTCGCTGGCTCCCGAAGTACTCTAAGGAGCGATGGCTATGCAAAAGATTCGCAAGGGCGACAAGGTCGTCGTACTCACCGGCAAGGACAAGGGCCGTACCGGTGAAGTTGTGCAGGTGCTGCCGAAGGAAGACCGCGCGGTCGTCAAGGGTATCAACCTGGTGAAGCGTCACCAGCGCCAGACCCAGACCCAGGAAGCCGGCATCATCACCAAGGAAGCTTCGATCCATCTGTCGAACATCGCCATCGCCGACCCCAAGGACGGCAAGCCGACCCGCGTTGGCTTCAAGGTCGAAGGCGACAAGAAGGTTCGTGTTGCAAAGCGTTCGGGAGTGTCGATCGATGGCTGACACCAAGTATGAGCCGCGGCTCAAGAAGGAATATGTCGAGCGTATCCGCAAGGCGCTTATGGAGCAGTTCTCCTACGCCAACGAGATGCAGATCCCGCGCCTCGACAAGATCGTGATCAACATGGGCGTTGGCGAAGCCACGGGCGACTCGAAGAAGCCTTCGGTTGCCGCCGCTGACCTCGCAGCGATCGCCGGCCAGAAGCCGGTCATCACGCGCGCCCGCAACTCCATCGCCGGCTTCAAGCTGCGCGAAGGCATGCCGATCGGTGCGAAGGTTACCCTTCGCGGCGCCCGCATGTACGAATTTCTGGATCGCCTCGTGAACATCGCGCTGCCCCGCGTACGCGACTTCCGTGGTCTGAACCCGAAGTCCTTCGATGGTCGTGGCAACTTCGCCATGGGTATCAAGGAGCACATTGTGTTCCCTGAGATCAACTACGACAAGGTTGATCAGATGTGGGGCATGGACATCATCGTTTGCACGACGGCCCCGACGGACGACGAAGCGCGCGCTCTTCTGAAAGAGTTCAGCTTCCCGTTCCGCGCCTGACCGTAACGACAAGCGTAAAGAAGGATTACTGTTATGGCTAAAACCAGCGCAGTCGAGAAGAACAAGCGCCGCCGTAAACTGGTTGCAAACCAGGCTGCAAAGCGCGCCGCCCTCAAGGCGATCATCCAGAACCAGGCTCTTCCGATCGAAGAGCGCTTCAAGGCTACCCTGAAGCTTGCCGAACTGCCGCGCAATGGCTCCAAGACCCGCATCCGCAACCGTTGCGAAGTCACCGGCCGCCCGCGTGCATTCTATCGTAAGCTCAAGATGTCGCGTATCGCGCTTCGCGAGCTGGGCAATCTCGGCAAGGTGCCGGGCATCGTCAAGTCGAGCTGGTAAGGAGACGGGTACATGGCAATGACTGATCCCCTGGGCGATATGCTCACCCGTATCCGCAACGGTGCTGCTCGCCGCAAGTCCAGCGTTTCCACGCCGGCTTCCAAGCTGCGCGCACGCGTTCTGGACGTCCTTCAGGCTGAAGGCTACATCCGCGGATACTCCGAAGTCGAATTCGGCAACGGCAAGTCCGAGCTGAGCATCGAACTCAAGTACTACGAAGGCGCGTCCGTGATCCGCAAGATCGACCGCGTCTCCAAGCCGGGCCGCCGGGTCTATGTCTCGGTCAAGTCCATTCCGCAGGTCGCGAACGGCCTCGGCATCACCATCCTTTCGACCCCGAAGGGCGTGATGGCCGATCACCAGGCACGCGAACAGAACGTTGGTGGCGAGGTTCTTTGCTCGATCTTCTAAGATCGGGCATGGATCTCCATAACGAACAGACAGGATAAAACAATGTCTCGTATCGGTAAGAAGCCCGTTCCGGTTCCCGCTGGTGTTACCGCGACCGTCGATGGTCAGAAGGTCACCGCGAAGGGCCCGAAGGGCGAACTGTTCTTCGTCGCAAACGACGAAGTTTCGGTGAAGCTCGAAGACAACGCCGTTGTCGTCCAGCCGACCAGCCAGTCGAAGGACGCTCGTTCCAAGTGGGGCATGTCCCGCACGATGGTCGAGAACATTTTCAAGGGCGTCAAGGACGGCTACGAGCGCAAGCTCGAAATCAACGGCGTCGGTTACCGCGCGTCGCTGCAGGGCAAGAACCTGCAGCTGGCACTCGGCTTCAGCCATGACGTCGTCTACCAGACGCCGGAAGGCATCACGATCGCTGTTCCGAAGCCGACCGAAATCATCGTGTCCGGCATCAACAAGCAGCAGGTCGGCCAGGTCGCTGCGGAAATCCGCGAGTACCGTGGCCCCGAGCCCTACAAGGGCAAGGGCGTCAAGTACGCGGAAGAGCGCATCGTCCGCAAGGAAGGCAAGAAGAAGTAAGGATCACGCGAAATGGCTAGCACCAAAGAAGCTCTCGTGCGCCGCGCCAACCGCGTGCGCCGTTCCCTCAAGGCGGTGGCCAATGGCCGTCCGCGCCTATCGGTTCATCGCTCGTCGAAGAACATCTACGTACAGGTTATCGACGACGTGGCCGGCAAGACGCTTGCGTCTGCCTCCACGCTCGACACCGATCTGCGTTCGTCGCTGAAGACGGGCGCTGACACGGCAGCTGCCGCTGCCGTCGGCAAGCTCATTGCCGAGCGCGCTGTCAAGGCCGGCGTCAAGGACGTCGTCTTCGATCGCGGCGCCTTCCTCTATCACGGCCGCGTCAAGGCTCTCGCCGAAGCCGCTCGTGAAGGTGGTCTGAACTTCTGATCATTCGGCCGGGCGCCTCGGCGCCCCGCCGGTCTCAGCAGGGTATCCGTCGCTTCCATTTGCTTTAGAATGGGGCGACTTTCGTCAATCTGCCGATTGCACCCGGAAAAGAAAAAGGAAAAGGACAATGGCACAGGAAAAGCGCGGTCGCGAAGACCGCCAGAACCGCGAAGAGCGCGACAGCGAGTTTGTCGACAAGCTCGTCGCGATCAACCGCGTCGCGAAGGTCGTCAAGGGCGGCCGTCGTTTCGGTTTTGCGGCTCTCGTCGTCGTCGGCGACCAGAAGGGCCGCGTCGGCTTCGGCCACGGCAAGGCGCGTGAAGTTCCGGAAGCAATCCGGAAGGCCACGGAAGCCGCCAAGCGTGACCTGATCTTCGTTCCGCTGCGCTCGGGCCGCACGCTGCACCACGACGTGCACGGCCGCCACGGCGCCGGCAAGGTTCTGCTTCGTTCGGCCAAGGCCGGTACCGGTATCATCGCCGGTGGTCCGATGCGCGCCGTCTTCGAAACGCTCGGCGTTCATGACGTCGTCGCCAAGTCGACCGGTTCGTCGAACCCCTACAACATGATCCGTGCGACGTTCGACGCTCTCAAGAGCCAGATGCACCCGAAGGACATCGCAGCACAGCGCGGCCTCAAGTACGCCACGCTGCAGGCTCGCCGCCAGTCCGCCGGCGTCGCTGCCGAAGAATAAGGAGCCCTGATCCATGGCTAAGAAAGAAACCGCCAAGAAGACGGTGACTGTCGAGCAGATCGGCAGCCCCATCCGCCGTCCGGCCATTCAGCGCGCGACGCTGGTCGGCCTGGGCCTGAACAAGATGCACCGGGTCCGTACGCTGGAAGACACGCCGTCTGTCCGCGGCATGATCCGCGCCGTCCAGCACCTCGTCCGCGTCGTCGACGAGAAGTGAGGGAGACAAGATCATGAAACTGAATGAAATCAAGGACAACGAAGGCTCTTCGAAGAACCGCAAGCGGCTCGGCCGCGGTATCGGTTCCGGCAAGGGCAAGACCGGTGGTCGCGGTGTCAAGGGTCAGAAGGCACGTTCGGGCGTTGCGATCAACGGCTTCGAAGGCGGTCAGATGCCCATCTATCGTCGCCTGCCGAAGCGCGGCTTCACGAACATCTTCTCGTCCGACTTCAACGTCGTTTCGCTGGAGCGCGTTCAGAAGGCCATCGACGCCGGCAAGCTCGACGGCAAGGCAACGGTCGATGCTGCTGCCCTCAAGGCCGCCGGCATCATCCGCCGCATCAAGGACGGCGTTCGCATCCTCGCCGACGGCGAACTGAAGGCCAAGGTCGCTTTCGAAGTGGCTGGTGCTTCCAAGCCGGCGATCGAGAAGATCGAAAAGGCCGGCGGCTCGATCAAGCTGCTGGTGGCAGCAGCCGAAGCTGCCGAATAATTCCACGAAATAATCGCCCGGTGTGCTTCACACCGGGCGATTTTGCTCCCATATGTGAGCCTCACAACGGCAGACGGATTCTCAAATCCGCATCGTTATCCGGAATTAAAACCAGGGTGAGGCCGGGATTGCTTGACAATTCGCGTTTCAACCGGTTTAGGCTCCCATCCGCCCGATTTGCCGCAACGGCAGAAGGGCACGACCAATTTCAGCATAGGCGCATTGCCCGGGCAGGGCAGGGTGCGAATGCCAACGGATAAGCCATTCCGGACCTGGCCGGGCGTCGCCGCCGCCGGATTGGCTACGCGGAGAAATGCATGGCTTCGGCAGCGGAACAACTTGCCTCTAATCTGAACTTCTCGACTTTCGCCAAGGCGGAAGACCTGAAGAAGCGTCTCTGGTTCACGCTGGGCGCGCTGCTCGTCTATCGTCTCGGCACCTATATTCCGTTGCCGGGCCTCAATCCCGATGCCTTCGCGCAGGCCTTCCGCGGCCAGTCGGGCGGTATTCTCGGCCTCTTCAACATGTTCTCCGGCGGCGCCGTCGAGCGCATGGCGATTTTCGCGCTCGGCATCATGCCGTATATTTCCGCGTCGATCATCGTGCAGCTCATGACATCGGTCGTTCCTTCGCTCGAACAGCTGAAGAAGGAAGGCGAGCAGGGCCGCAAGATCATCAACCAGTACACCCGCTACGGTACGGTGCTGCTCGGCACGCTGCAGGCCTACGGCATCGCTGTCGGCCTTGAAAGCGGGGCAGGGCTCGTCAACGATCCGGGCTGGTTCTTCCGCATTTCCACCGTCATTTCGCTGCTCGGTGGCACCATGTTCCTGATGTGGCTGGGTGAGCAGATCACCTCGCGCGGCATCGGCAACGGCATTTCGCTGATCATCTTCGCCGGCATCGTGGCGGCACTTCCCGGCGCACTGGCCGGTACGCTCGAACTCAGCCGCACCGGCGCGCTGTCGATCGGTGTCGTCATCGCGGTCGTCGTCATGGCCGTTGGCGTCATCGCGCTCATCGTCTTCGTCGAACGCGCCCAGCGCCGTCTGCTGATCCAGTATCCGAAGCGACAGGTCGGCAACCGCATGTTCCAGGGCGACACGTCGCACCTGCCGCTGAAGCTGAACACCGCGGGCGTTATCCCGGCCATCTTCGCGTCCTCGCTGCTGCTCTTGCCGGCAACGCTCGCGGGCTTCTCCAACACGTCGGAGCTGCCGTCCTGGGCGACGTCGATCATCGCCGCGCTCGGCCATGGCCGTCCGCTCTACATGGCGCTCTATGCCGCCATGATCGCCTTCTTCGCCTTCTTCTACACGGCCATCGTCTTCAATCCGAAGGACACGGCCGATAACCTGAAGAAGCACGGCGGCTTCATCCCGGGCATTCGCCCCGGCGAGCGCACCGCCGAATATATCGATTACGTGCTGACCCGCATTACGGTGATCGGCGCTGCCTACCTGATGTTCGTCTGTATTCTTCCTGAAATTCTCATCGCTCAGACAGGTGTGCCCTTCTACCTTGGTGGTACATCGCTTTTGATTGTTGTCAGCGTGACCTTGGATACGGTAGCACAGATACAGGGTCATCTGATCGCCCAGCAGTATGAAGGGCTGATCAAGAAGTCGAAGCTGCGTGGAGGTAAGAGGGGACGATGAGACTGATTTTTCTGGGCCCGCCGGGTGCCGGCAAGGGAACGCAGGCCAAGCTGCTGACCGAGAAGTACGGCATCCCGCAGCTTTCCACGGGGGACATGCTCCGCGCGGCCGTTGCCGCCGGCACGGATGTCGGAAAGCGCGCCAAGGCCGTCATGGATGCCGGCCAGCTGGTTTCGGACGCGATCGTCAACGAGATCGTGTCCGAGCGGGTCGCCGAGCCGGATTGCGCCAAGGGGTTCATCCTCGATGGTTATCCGCGCACGGTTCCGCAGGCCGAAGCCCTTGACCGGATCCTGGCCGACAAGGGCATCGCGCTCGACGCGGTCATTGAGCTGAAGGTCGACGAGGATGCGCTGGTCAAGCGCATGGAGAACCGGGTCGCCGAAACGATCGCCGCCGGTGGCACCGTCCGCTCCGACGACAATGCCGAATCGTTCAAGCGCCGGCTGACCGAATACCGCGAGAAGACCGCGCCGCTGTCGAACTATTATGCTTCGACCGGCAAGCTTCAGACCGTCGACGGCATGGCCAATGTCGACAAGGTGACCGCCGAGATCGACGGAATCCTCGAGAGCGCCTGATATCAGGCAAAAAGGAACGGCTGGGGAGTTGACTTTTTCGGCCGATTCCCCTTAAGACAGCGCCAACTCGCGACATGCCATTGCGATCGGCGCGGATTTCCAGATGAGAAGTCCGGGTGCGGTCCTTTTGGTGCGTACCGAACATCGATTGAGCGTTGCGGCTTTCGAGGCCGTTTCAAATGAAGAAGACCACTTGCCGGATGGCAACTGGAAGCAAGGAGAACAGGCGTGGCACGTATCGCTGGCGTCAACATCCCGACTGCAAAGCGCGTAGTCATCGCGCTGACCTACATTCACGGGATCGGCCCGAAGTTTGCGAAGGAAATCATCGAGAAGGTCGGTATCCCGGCTGATCGTCGCGTTCACCAGCTGACGGACGCGGAAGTCCTTCAGATCCGTGAAGCGATCGACCGCGACTACCAGGTCGAAGGCGATCTGCGTCGCGAAACCTCGATGAACATCAAGCGTCTCATGGACCTCGGTTGCTACCGTGGCCTGCGCCACCGCCGCAGCCTCCCGGTTCGCGGTCAGCGCACGCACACCAATGCCCGCACCCGCAAGGGCCCGGCCAAGGCCATCGCAGGCAAGAAGAAGTAATTTCCCGGAAACGGGGAACGGGAGGCTGGCGCTTCGCGCCGGCCTCTTTTGAGTTTCGAGCAGGGGCTTGCTTCAGTCGGGGCCCTGGTCGGTGGAGCTGCTGGTATTACGGCAGTGACGATATCGCCGCACGCATCGCCTGAAGGCCGCGTGCAATTGTTATTCAGGGAAGGGGTGCTGCCCCGACCCGGTGGAGCCGCTGGCATTACGGCGGTGTCGAGATCAACGAAAGGACTATCCATGGCCAAGGAAGCCGCACGCGTCCGCCGTCGCGAACGCAAGAACATCACCTCGGGTGTTGCTCACGTCAATTCTTCGTTCAACAACACGATGATCACCATCACGGACGCACAGGGCAACGCCATTGCCTGGTCGTCGGCCGGCGCAAAGGGCTTCAAGGGCTCGCGCAAGTCCACCCCGTTCGCTGCCCAGATCGCTGCCGAAGACTGCGCCAAGAAGGCCCAGGAACACGGCATGAAGTCGCTGGAAGTCGAAGTCTGCGGTCCGGGTTCGGGTCGTGAATCGGCTCTGCGTGCCCTCCAGGCTGCCGGCTTCATGATCACGTCCATCCGCGACGTGACCCCGATCCCGCACAACGGTTGCCGCCCGCGCAAGAAGCGTCGCGTCTGATCATCGCATTCGAACTGCCGGAAAAGCCGGTCGGCTTTTCCGGAACTTCAGGGCTCGGTCGCCACGATTGGATGGTGGCGGCGAACGGAAGGCAAAACATATGATCCAGAAAAACTGGCAGGAACTGATCAAGCCGAACAAGGTGGAGTTCACCTCCTCCGGCCGCACCAAGGCAAGCCTTGTTGCCGAGCCGCTGGAGCGTGGCTTCGGCCTGACGCTCGGCAACGCGCTGCGGCGCGTGCTCCTGTCGTCGCTGCGCGGTGCGGCTGTTACCGCCGTGCAGATCGACGGCGTCCTGCACGAGTTCTCCTCCATCCCGGGCGTCCGGGAAGATGTGACGGACATCGTGCTCAACATCAAGGAAATCGCCATCAAGATGGATGGCGATGACGCGAAGCGTATGGTCGTGCGCAAGCAGGGTCCGGGCGTCGTGACGGCTGGTGACATCCAGACGGTCGGCGACATCGAGATCCTGAACCCCGAGCATGTCATCTGCACCCTCGACGAGGGCGCGGAGATCCGCATGGAGTTCACGGTCAACAACGGCAAGGGCTATGTCCCGGCTGATCGCAACCGTTCCGAAGACGCACCGATCGGCCTCATACCGGTCGATAGCCTCTACTCGCCGGTCAAGAAAGTGTCCTACAAGGTGGAAAACACCCGCGAAGGCCAGGTTCTCGACTACGACAAGCTGACGATGACCATCGAAACCGACGGTTCCGTCACGGGCGAGGATGCGATCGCGTTCGCGGCTCGCATTCTTCAGGACCAGCTCTCGGTCTTCGTCAACTTCGACGAGCCGCAGAAGGAAGCCGAGGAAGAATCGGTCACGGAACTGGCGTTCAACCCGGCGCTTCTCAAGAAGGTCGACGAACTGGAATTGTCCGTCCGTTCGGCGAACTGCCTGAAGAACGACAACATCGTCTATATCGGCGATCTCATTCAGAAGACCGAAGCCGAGATGCTTCGCACTCCGAATTTTGGTCGCAAGTCGCTCAACGAGATCAAGGAAGTTCTCGCTTCCATGGGCCTGCACCTCGGCATGGAAGTGCCGGCATGGCCGCCCGAGAACATCGAAGATCTCGCCAAGCGCTACGAAGACCAGTACTGAGGCCGCACGCGCCCCTTCGGGGGCGCGCAAGGCTGGCCTCAGCAAGATCAACGCGTATGGACATGGTTTCGCGGAACGCGAGACGGACATGCGCCCCGTCAAACGGCAGGCAACTGCCTGCATGTGAAGGAGAACCGAGATGCGCCACCAGAATTCCGGTCGCAAACTCAACCGTACCGCCAGCCACCGCAAGGCGATGTTCGCCAACATGGCTGCTTCGCTCATCCAGCATGAGCAGATCGTAACCACGCTGCCGAAGGCGAAGGAAATTCGTCCGATCGTCGAGAAGCTCGTCACCCTCGGCAAGCGCGGCGACCTGCACGCTCGCCGTCAGGCGATCTCGCAGATCCGTGACGTCGCCGTCGTTTCGAAGCTGTTCGACGCGATTGCCACCCGTTACGCCAACCGCAACGGCGGCTACCTGCGCATCATGAAGGCCGGCTACCGCCACGGCGACAACGCTCCGCTGGCCGTCATCGAATTCGTCGAGCGCGACGTCGATGCCAAGGGCGCAGCCGACAAGGCCCGCGTTGCTGCCGAAGCTGAAGCTGCCGAAGCCGCATGATCTGAATCGTTCCTCCGGGACGGTCGAAAGCCGGACGCTTGCGCGTCCGGCTTTTTGCGTTTCATCTATTTTTGTGAGCTCGTAGGATTTCGTAAACCATGTCCCTAGGCAGTGTTTTCAGTCCTGCTGGTTAAGGTGCAGATGAAATCCAATCGAGTTCGGGTGATGGACGACAACTTCGCTTTTCTGCTGCCAGTGGTCCTCAGCCTGTTTGGCGTCGCGTTCCTCGTCGTTGCCCGCTACGGCAATCGCGCAGCGCTGTTCTGGGGTGGCGGTTATCTCTGCGCCGCCCTTGGCTTCCTGGCGCCGCTGCTTCTTGCGGTCTTGCCCGCGCCCGTGGTTGCCCTGGTGGCGGAAGCGGTTTTTGTCTGCGCCTTCTTCCTCTACAGCCAGGCGCTCATTTGCCATTTCAATGCACCACGGATCCTGACGCTGCGCGGTGCAATCGCCGTGCTCGGTTATGCCGCGATCGCCGTGGCGGTGCTTGGCGCCGGCAGCCTTCGCTACGAACTGTTCCTGAGCGACATCACCTGCGGCCTTCTGCTGGTCGCGGCCATGGTCTCCATACGCTTCCGGTTGCGTGCTCCCGTGGACAAGGCGCTGTTTGCCGCCTCGGTCTACGTGGTTCTTGAAACACTCGTCCGGACGCTCGTGTTCTTTTATATGGCCGGGACGCCTGCCATCGACGATTTCGTGGGCTCGCCCTATGCCTATGTGATGCAGATCACCTCCACGGTCGGTGCGCTGCTTCTGGCGCTGACGGCGCTCGCCTCCGTCGCGCTGCGTATCCTCGACGGCCACCGGAAGGATGCGGAGGAGGACCCGTTGACCGGCCTGCTCAACCGGCGCGGTTTCGAGCAGTTCATCGGCGAAGGCGGGCGGACGGCAAAGAACGAGGCTGCGATCATCGTGGCCGATATCGACTGGTTCAAGGCGATCAACGATCACTTCGGGCATGCCCCTGGCGATGAGGCGATCCGCGAGGTCGCGCGCCTCCTGCGGGCGGTGTCCTGGCCGGGCCTTGCCGTCGCGCGTTTCGGCGGAGAAGAGTTCATCGCCTACCTGCCGAACTGCCGCCTGCCGGATGCGCATATGCTGGCCAACACCGTCCGCATCGCGCTGGCGGAACGGGACTTGAGCGGCATCGGCATCGACCGGGCGATCACAGCAAGCTTCGGTGTCGCCGTCACGGCGGCGGGCGACCATACGATCCACGATGCGATCAGCCGTGCCGACCGGCTGCTCTATCTGGCCAAGAGCAGCGGCCGCAACCGGGTCGTCAGCAACGCCGCCGAGGGCGCGCAGCCAGCAGCGGGCCCGCGTCTCTTCGTCGTGCGCGACTGAGAAACGGAAGGTTTGTCAGGCTGACCGTTCGCGTCCCGGGAGCGAAGCGCCAGTCCGTCTGCCGCGATTGCGGTTGCGCAGGATCGGGCGCAGCAGCCGGTATAGCAGGAGCAGCGCAACGAGCGTGATGTAGGTCCAGGGCTCCAGACCAACCACCTTCACCGACATGGCAAAGTGCAGGACGCCGGCCGCGGCGATGACATAGACGAGCCTGTGAAGCTTCACCCAGCGTGGTCCGAGCCTGCGGATCGACCAGTTGTTCGACGTCAAGGCCAGCGGAATGAGCATCACGAATGCGGCCATGCCGATGGTGATGAACGGGCGCCGGACGATATCGTCGATGATCGCCGCGAAATTCAGATACTGATCCAGCACCATATAGGTCAGGAAGTGCATCAGCACGTACCAGAAGGCCAGCAGGCCCAGGGCGCGGCGATAGCGGATCCAGTTGATGCCGAACAGGTCACGCAGCGGCGTGATCGCAAGTGTCGCGACCAGGAAGCGCAGCGCCCAGAGGCCGAGCAGGTGCTCGAACTCCTTCACCGGGTTGCCGGGGAGCCCGCCGGTCGCACCGAGCCAGAAACCCCACACCGCAGGCAGAAGGCCGACGGCGTAGAGAAGCCAGATCGAGGCGGCGTGGTATTTGCGCGGCAGTGCAGGAAGGGCGGGCATCAGAAGTTCGCCCGCAGGTCCATGCCGGAATACAGGCCCGCCACCTCTTCCGCATAGCCGTTGAACGGCAGCGTCGGCCGGCGGTTGGCGCCGAAGAAGCCGCCTTCGCCGATGCGGTTTTCGCTCGCCTGGCTCCAGCGCGGATGATCCACCTCGGGATTGACGTTGGCATAGAAGCCGTACTCGTTCGGTGCGGAAATATTCCAGGTGGATGGCGGCTGCTTATCGGTCAGCGTGATCTTGACGATCGACTTGATGCCCTTGAAGCCATATTTCCACGGAACGACGAGCCGGATGGGGGCGCCGTTCTGGTTGGGCAGCGTCTTGCCGTAGACGCCGACGGACAGCAGCGTCAGCGGATTGCGCGCCTCGTCGAGCCGCAGGCCTTCCACATAGGGCCAGGGCAGCGACTGGAAATAGCCCGACTGCCCCGGCATTTCCTCTGGCCGCACCACCGTTTCGAAGGCGACATATTTCGCGTCGCCCAGCGGCTCCACCTTGTCGAGCAACGCCGCGAGCGGAAAGCCCACCCAGGGGATGACCATCGACCAGGCCTCGACGCAGCGCATGCGGTAGACGCGATCCTCAAGCGGCATGGCCAGCAGTTCCTCCAGCCCGAACTCCCTGGGCTTGCCGACGAGGCCATCGACCTTCACGGTCCAGGGCGTGGGCTTGAAATTTGCGGAATTCGCCGCCGGATCGCCCTTGCCGAGACCGAACTCATAGAAGTTGTTGTAGGTCGTCACGTCCTTTTCGGGCGTCAGCTTCTCGTCGACCTTGTAGCGGCTCTCGGACGCCTTCAGCGCCGAGGCGAGTGCCGGCGCAGCGGTTGCCGCCAGCATGCCGCCGGCTGCCGTGGCGATGAAGGCGCGGCGGTTGAGAAAACAGCGCTCGGGCGTGATCTCCGAGGCGGGGATGCGGTGAGGGCGATAGACTGGCATGGGGCTCGATCCGTTGGGGTGTATTCCCTCATCTCTACGTAAAGGAGGATGGCGTTGTTTCAATGGCGGTGATTTTTTCCGCAACCACATTTGCGTGCGCAGCCTGTGAGAGGCCGTGACCGAAATCAAAGGCGCGGTTTGCCTTTTTTCCTGCGAAATCCTATCTGAACGTGACGCGCAAACGAAGGAGACTCGCCCATGTCGAAAGCCAGAATGCTGTTTGCCGCCCCGCTTTTCGTGGCGCTGGCGCTTGTGACGCCCGCCACGGCAGAGGAGCGCACCGTCCCGCAGTCGAGGACGGAGATGCAGCTGTCTTTCGCGCCGCTCGTCAAGAAGGTCGAGAACGCGGTCGTCAACGTCTATGCCGAACGGTCGGTCGAGCGCCGCTCCATCTTCGAGGGCGACCCCTTCTTCGAGGAGTTCTTCGGCCAGCGCATGCCCAACCGCAGTGAAAAGCAGTCCTCACTCGGCTCCGGCGTCATCGTCGGCGCCAACGGCATCGTGGTGACCAACAACCACGTTATCGAAGGCGCGAACGACATCAAGGTCGCACTGGCGGATGGCCGGGAGTTCGAAAGCACGGTCGTCCTGAAAGACGAACGGATCGACCTCGCCGTGCTGAAGATCAAGGGCGATGTCAAATTCTCCACCCTACCGCTCGGCGATAGCGACGCGGTGCAGGTGGGCGATCTGGTGCTGGCCATCGGCAACCCGTTCGGCGTCGGCCAGACCGTGACGAGCGGCATCGTGTCGGCGCTTGCCCGCAACCAGGTGCGCTCCGGCGACTTCGGCTTCTTCATCCAGACGGATGCGGCCATCAATCCCGGCAATTCCGGTGGCGGCCTCGTCAACATGAACGGCGAACTCATCGGCATCAACACCGCCATCTTTTCGCGTGGCGGCGGCTCGAACGGCGTGGGCTTCGCCATTCCGGCCAATCTCGTGAAGACATTCGTGGCAAGCGCCGAACATGGCAATGCCACCTTCGACCGCCCGTTCATCGGCGCGACCTTCGATGCGGTGACATCGGAAGTCGCCGAAGCGCTCGGCCTCGACCGCGCGCGCGGCGCGCTGATTTCGCGCGTGCAGGCGGGCAGCCCGGCGGAAAAGGCCGGCATGAAGCCCGGCCAGGTCGTCACCGCCGTCAACGGCATTGCGGTCGAGCATCCCGATGCCCTGGGTTACCGGCTGACGACGGTCGGTATCGGCGGCACGGCGAAGATCACCGTCATCGCCAATGGCAAGCAGGAGGAACTGACGCTCGCCCTCGACCGCGCACCCGAAACAACCCCGCGCGACGAACGCCTGATCGAAGGCCGCAATCCCTTCTCGGGCGCGGTGGTGGCCAATCTCTCGCCGCGCGTGGCCGACGAGCTGCGCATGCCCACGAACCAGACCACGACAGGCGTCGTCGTCACGCAGGTCAACCGCGGCTCGCCCGCCGCCCGTATCGGCCTCCAGCCGCGCGATATCGTGATTGAGCTGAACGGTGCAGCCGTGACGACAACGGAGACGCTGGAAGCGATGGTCAACGAAAACCCGTCCTTCTGGCGTGTCGAGATCGAACGTGACGGCCAGCGCATTCGTCAGTTCTTCCGATGAGCGACCTCTTCGCTCCGCGTGAACCCGAGGATATGGCGGCAAAACGGCCTCTGGCCGACCGGCTGCGTCCACGCACGCTGGGCGAAGTCTCCGGCCAGGAACACCTGACCGGACCCGACGGTGTGCTTTCGCGCATGATCGAGGCGGGCTCGCTCGGCTCGATGATCTTCTGGGGGCCACCTGGCACCGGCAAGACGACGGTCGCGCGGCTGCTGTCCGGCGAGACGGGGCTCGCCTTCGAGCAGATCTCCGCGATCTTCTCCGGCGTGGCGGATCTCAAGAAGGTCTTCGAAGCGGCGCGGGCGCGCCGCATGGGCGGCCGCCAGACATTGCTCTTCGTCGACGAGATCCACCGCTTTAACCGCGCCCAGCAGGACAGTTTCCTGCCGGTCATGGAAGACGGCACCATCGTGCTCGTCGGCGCGACGACCGAAAACCCCTCTTTCGAGCTGAATGCGGCGCTTCTGTCGCGGGCACGCGTGCTGACCTTCAAGCCCCATGACGAGCAAAGCCTGGAGGAGCTGCTGAAACGCGCGGAGACGGTGGAGGAGAAGCCGCTGCCGCTGGACGATGAGGCGCGCGCCTCGCTCCTGCGCATGGCCGACGGCGATGGCCGCGCCGTGCTGACGTTGGCCGAGGAGGTCTGGCGCGCAGCCCGCCCCGGCGAGACCTTCGGACAGGATGACCTCTTTCGCATCGTGCAGCGCCGCGCGCCCGTCTATGACAAGTCACAGGACGGCCACTACAATCTCATCTCGGCGCTGCACAAGGCCGTGCGCGGCTCGGATCCCGATGCATCGCTCTATTATCTCACCCGCATGCTGGACGCGGGCGAGGATCCGCTGTTCCTGTGCAGACGCATGGTGCGCATGGCTGTCGAGGATATCGGCCTTGCCGATCCGCAGGCGCTTGTCGTGTGCAATGCCGCTAAGGACGCCTACGACTTCCTGGGCTCGCCGGAGGGCGAACTGGCGCTGGCGCAGGCCTGCGTCTATCTTGCGACCGCGCCGAAGTCCAATGCCGTCTATACCGCGTACAAATCGGCCACGCGCGCGGCGAAGGAGAACGGTTCGCTGCTGCCGCCCAAGCACATCCTCAACGCGCCGACCAAGCTCATGAAGGGCGAGGGCTATAGCGAGGGTTACCTCTACGATCATGACCAGCCGGATGCGTTTTCCGGCCAGGATTATTTCCCGGAGAAGATGGGCCGCAGAACCTTCTATGATCCGCCGGAGCGCGGTTTCGAGCGCGAGCTGCGCAAGCGGCTGGAATGGTGGGCGAAGCTGCGCCGCGAGCGCAGCTAGGGAGCGTTACGCGGCGTTGAAGCGCTGCGCCGGCTTCTCCGGACCCTTCGGCACGATCTTGATCGAGGATTGCGCTTTGCCCGGATGTCCTTCCATATCCACCACGACGTGCCAGTGGCCGCTCTGCGGGATCTTCAGCCGGATTGGCGACTGCTTGGCCACGCCGCCGAGGAACTTGTGCTGACGCGCGTTCTTGAAGAGATCGAAATTGCCGTGGGTCATCAGGCGCACATTGGCGATGGACGACAGCGTGATTTCGATGACCGTGCCGGAGCGCTGCATGTCGAGGTCGTAGTGCGTGTAAGGAAAGCTGTGCGTCATGGCTTGCCCGGCGTCGTGTGATACGGCGGCATGATGGCACGGCCCGGTTAATGTTCCCTTTGTCGAAAATGGATCGTGTTTCAACATCTTGCAAGGACAAGCGGATTCAATTCGTCAAACCGTTGAATCGATCCCTCAGCTTTGCTTGACGGTCTGTCAGAGCGTTGTCGTCCACGCCTTCACCGTGCTCGCCATCGTCGCGAGATGGTCGGCGGCGGAGAAGCCGGAAATGGACTTGCGCGGCTTCAGGTCGTGATCGCCGTCTTCGAGCCAGAGCAGGCGGATGCGTTCGGGCAGGCCATAGGTAGCCACCTCTTCCTTCGTGCCGAAGGGATCGCGCGTGCCCTGGCAGATGAGCGCGGGTGTCTGCAGCGTCATCAGGTGGGCGGTGCGCAGTTGCGTCGGTTTCTCCGGCGGGTGGAACGGGTAGCCGAGACAGAGCAGGCCGGAGACGCTTCCGGCGGCGTGGAGGTCGTCCGCCACCATGCTGGCGACACGCCCGCCCATCGACTTGCCGCCGATGACCAGCGGACCCGTTGCGCCGAGCGCGGAAACGGCCGCACGGAATTCCGGGTTCAGCGTCTCCGCCTTGGGTGGCGGACGGCGGCCGCCATCCGTGCGCCGCGCCGCCATGTAGGAGAATTCGAACCGCGCGACACGCAGGCCTTGCGCCGCCAGCGCCTCTGCGGCGGCGTTCATGGCCGGCGAGTCCATCGGGGCGCCGCTGCCATGGGCCAGAAGCAGCGTCACCGGCGCGTTATCAGGGCCGGTGAAGAGAAAGCGGCCGGTCACGCTGCGGCTCCGCTCACTTGGCGTGATCCTTCACATCGCCCGGCGCGATGGGGTCGCTGGCCGGAAAGGTCTCTTCCAGCGCTTCTTCCAGATAATCGTCCTGCTCGGCCTTCGGGCTCTTTTCCTTCTGCCGGGCACGTTCCTGTTCGAGCGAGGCTTTCGGGCTGTCCTTCCTGGTCGTCATCGTCGTCTCCTCGTTGCGGGTACACATGCAAGATAGCGTGTTTTTCCGGCGTGGCGAGGTCTCAGCTTTGCGGTAGGGTCAGTTCGACGATGACCGGACGGTGGTTCGAGCCGAAGGCTGGGCCCACACGATGGTCGCGCAGGAAGATGTCAGGCGAAACGGCAATATGGTCGATTGTGGAGCCGATATAGGCGAGCGCCTCGAGCTTCATGGTGAAGCGCGTGACCGGTTGCAGCCATCCGACCGCCGTCGAGGCGAGGCCCGATTGCTGGAGGAAGGTGCGGAAGAAGGGCGACCATGTCGGCGTATTCCAGTCGCCGGCAACGATCACCGGCGCCCGTTCGAGATCGCCTTTCACGGCATCAGCGGCCGCCGAGAGATAAGCGTTGCGATCGCGCCACTGCCAGAGCCGCCGTGGCGTTTCGGGGTGGAGGGCGTAAAGGAAAAGCGGCTTTCCCGCGAGGTCGAGCTCCAGCCGCAACGGCTGCTTGTAGGCCTGAGGCTCGGTGACTGCGCGCTTCAGTTCCGTTTCGGCGCGAATGGGCAGGGTCGAATAGACTTTGAGCGCGTCCCGCAGCATCGTCTCCGTGCTGCTTTCATAGGGATAGAGGTCGGATGACGAGAGGAGCCGTTCCCAAGCCGGACTGGTCTCCTCAAGCACGACGATGTCAGGCCGTTCCTGTTTCAATAGGGCGAGGAAGGCGGTACGATCCTTGATGTTGTCACCGAAGATATTCGCGGTCATCACCTTGATGCCGCCTTGCGCGGACGAGGGGCGCGCCGTCGGCACGTCGGCGGCCGGCAGGAGCGCGACGGTAAGGCCGATGGCCGCCATGGTGATGGCCTTGATGCGGCGGGTCAGGAAGGCCGCGACGGTCAGCAGCACGCCGACGGCGACGACGTAGGGCCAGGCGAAGGTGACGAGGTCCACCAGCCAGAAGCGATCGGCAGCAAGCACAACGGTGCTGACGGCGAAAAGATAGGCAATGACGCCCGGCAGGACGAAAACACGGTAGGCGAGGGCGATCGCTCCCTTGCGCGGTGCTGTGGGCATCAGCGGTTCCTTCTGCATCACGGGAGTAGCCGTAAAGGCGATTCCCGTAACGGGACGTTCGCATGTAGCCCGTGCAATCCCGCACCGCAATGACAACCTGGCCGGCTACCGCTTCGCCAGGCTTTCAGAGATGTCGTTCCAGCCGGGATTGGATGCCTCGATGAAACCGATCTTCCTCTGGCGCGACCATTTCCGCATCTCCTTAAGACGGTTCATGACGCTTTCCTTACTGTCATGCCATTCGCACCACACCAGTACCTTGGCGTGCTTGCCGGTAGAGCTGTTTCTCGCCCTGTTTACATGCGGCGCCAGCGTACTGTCCGCCTGCAACAGCAGCCGATCAGCAGGACCTGACGCAAGTATGTAAACGTACCACGTGTCTGCTTCGCTGGGACCGGCATCATGAGGCTCCAATGACGATGCCCTTCCCTCCGCGAAACCCGCTGTGAAGGCTTGCTGTTTCATGGCAAACCTTTCTCGAAGCACGTTGAGGTCTGCGCGAGCTTCGCTTTCGTCGAACGGCGCGCTGTGTTGCTCGTCAGTGATTACTGGCGCTTTTGCTTTGCTGTGAGCAAGAGCGTTTTCACGGCACGCCCGCTCTGTAATGAATGAGGCGATCGATCGACCGATAAAATCATTATGCCGATCGCGAAGCTCCCAATGCCAGCCCAATTTTGTGAACTGGAACGTCCATCCCCCATCTTTTAAGTTCTGTTTCTTACCCCTTATAACATCTCCCCCCGAGTCATCTTTCCCGTTAAGGTAGTGTATGATTGTCTTTCGCTATACGCAAGCGGGCAGAGACGTTCGGTTTTTAAGCGAGATCAAACACAGCGGTGGGAAGCGGTCCCAAATTTTTACATGTCTTGTTTGCTCCTCGCAAAAAAGAAAGCCCCCGGAAACGGGGGCGAGGTGTTGGGGACGGCTGTTGTCGGGGAGGGATTAGTCGACGTCGGGCGGGATTTCCCGACCGTTCTCGTCATATTGGCGCTGCGCTTCGGCGACCGTGACCTGGGGGCGTAGTTGCGGCGCCGTGAGGAGGGCGAGCGCAAGCGCAGGCGGCTGGATGACGTTGAGGACGGCGACCACGCGCGCATCGCCGCGCACCTTCGCATCTTCGCTCCAGTGATGGATGCGTTCCTCGAAGAGCGTATGGCTCCGCGTGGTGGTCTTCGCGCCGAGCGCGGCATAGGCGGCGGTTGCCGGAGAGACTGTCACGATCTGGGTCATGGCATTTCAACGGTTGATCGGATGGCAGACCCTATCAGTCGAGAATTTCGCTGCGGTGAATTGTGATGGTTGTATTTTCATCGAATTTTAACGGATGCCGTCGTCTTCCCGTGGTCTTGCCTTTGCGGTGGCAATTCCGCCATAAGGAATGCGGAATGCCGCCGGGATCGCGCGGCTCAAGCATGCCGCCGATGGCGGGGAGGACCAATGAAGCCGATTTTCGTGCAACTGCAATGCGCTCCGGGCAAGACCTATGAAGTGGCGGATGCGCTTTACGCGACCGAGCTCATCTCGGAGCTCTATTCGACGAGCGGCGAGTTCGATCTGCTGCTCAAGATCTATGTCGAAAGCGAAGAGGATATCGGCAAGTTCATCAACGATCATGTGGCGTCCATTCCCGGCATCGTGCGTTCCCTGACGACACTGACCTTCCGCGCCTTCTAATTCCTTCGTTCTTGCGCTATGAGCGGCGCAACGAAAGAAGGCTGACATGGCAGGCATCGAACACAAGCAGGTGGAGAACGACGAGGCGGGCATGCGCCTCGACCGATGGTTCAAGGTCCACTATCCGGGGCTCGGCTTCGGTCCGCTCCAGAAATTGCTGCGCTCCGGGCAGGTGCGCATCGATGGCGGGCGCGCGAAAAGCGATACGCGCGTGCAGCCCGGACAGATGATCCGCATTCCGCCCATGGATGTCGATCCGAAGGCCGTGAAGTCCGGGCCGATTGCCGGGCGCGACCTCAAGCATTCCCCGGACGGCGAACTCCTGTCGCGCATGCTGCTGCACGAGGACGACAAGGTGTTCGTGCTCAACAAGCCCGCCGGCATCGCCGTACAGGGCGGCTCGGGCGTCACGCGCCATATCGACCAGATGCTGGAAGCCTGGACGAGCCAGAAGGGCGAGAAGCCGCGTCTCGTGCACCGCCTCGACCGCGACACGTCGGGCGTTCTCGTCATCGCCCGCACGCGCGGTGCCGCGCAGAAGCTCACGGCCGCCTTTCGCGAGCGCGACACCAAGAAGACCTACTGGTCGCTGGTCAAGGGCGTGCCGAAGAAGCGAGAGGACAAGATTTCCACCTGGCTCGTCAAGGAGCAGACGCCGGATGGCGATCGCATGCGCATCGCCAAGCATGGCGAGGATGGCGCAGACCACGCCGTCTCCTTCTACCGCGTCGTCGAGCAGGCGGGGCAGAACTTCGCGTGGCTGGAGATGGAGCCCTATACCGGCCGCACGCACCAGCTGCGCGTCCACGCTCTGCACATCGGCCACCCCATCCTCGGCGATCCCAAGTATTTCGATGCGGATGTGAACTGGAATTTCCCGGGCGGGGTGCAGAACCGGCTGCATCTGCATGCGCGTCACATCGACATACCCCACCCCAATGGCGGGCGCCTGCGTGTGACGGCGCCTCTGCCGCCGCACATGGTGCAGACGTGGAACCTCTTCGGCTTCGACCAGAATACGGCGGATGAGGAAGAGTGATGCGGCTCGTTCTTTTCGATTGCGACGGAACGCTGGTGGACAGCGTCAAGCTGATCCATGAGGTCATGGCCCGCACCTTCGTCGATTTCGGTTATGCCCGGCCCGATATGGCCGAGACCAAGGCGATCATCGGGCTTACCCTCGACATCGCGATTGCCCGCATGCTGGGCAAGCCGCATGTAGATGACGAAGCGCTGGCAATGACGGCGCATTACAAGGCCATCTTTACCGGCGTGCGCGCCGAACCGGGCTTCCAGGAGCCGCTTTTCGATGGCATCGCGCCGATGATGGCGCGGCTGGAGCGGGAAGACGAGCTCATCCTCGGTGCGGTCACCGGAAAGTCCCGCCGCGGCCTCGATCTCATTCGCGCCTCGCACGGCTTCGACAAGACGTTCTTCGTATCCCGCACCGCCGACGACTGCCCTTCCAAGCCGCATCCGGCCATGGTCACGGAATGCTGCAGCGAGGCGGGTATCGATGCGGACCGTACCGTCGTGATCGGCGACGCCGTCTATGACATGCAGATGGCCAAGGCGGCCGGCGCCAAGGCCATCGGCGTTTCCTGGGGATATGCGAGTGTTCCCGAACTGGTCGATGCGGGCGCGGATCACATCCTGCGCACGCCGGCCGACCTCCTCGAATGGCTGGAGATTTCCGATGCGTGATATCCGAAGCGATCTTTCCGACGCGATGAGCGATCCCGATCCGGTGCGCCGCGCGCAAATCCAGATGAAGCGGCCACTGCCGAAGCGGTTCTATAAGGACGTGACGACCGAGCAGGCGGAGGAGGGATTCCGCATCCTCCTCGACGGCCGGCCGGTGCGCACGCCGGGCAAGAACATCCTGGCGGTGCCGTCCCAGGCGATTGCCGATCGCCTGCGCGACGAGTGGGACGGGCAGGGCGAGGAGATCGATCCCGCGAAGATGCCGGTCACCCGCCTCGTCAACACGGCCATCGACGGCGTCACCGCCAATTTCGATGCGGTGGCCGACGAGATTGTGCGGTTCGCCGGCACCGACATGCTGTGCTACCGCGCCGATTCGCCCGAGGGCCTCGTCAACCGCCAGCGCGACGGCTGGGATCCGATCCTGCGCTGGGCGGCCGATGCCAAGGGCGCCCGGTTCATCCTCGTCGAAGGGGTGATGCACCAGGAGCAGCCGGCACCGGCGATCGATGCTTTTGCCGCAGCGCTTTCCGCCCACACCGATCCGCTCGCGCTGGCCTGCCTGCACACGGTCACGACGCTGACCGGCTCGGCGCTGCTGGCGCTGGCGCTCGCGGAAGGCGTTATCGATGCCGAGACGGCCTGGTCTCTCGCCCATGTGGACGAGGACTGGCAGATCGAGCATTGGGGCACCGACGAGGAAGCCTTCCGGCGCCGGGAATTGCGGCGCGAGGAGATGGATGTCGCCGCCTCCGTCCTCGCCGGCATTCCGCGCTGACCTAAGACCATCGACCTAGGGCGAATCCTCTTCAAGCCCCCGTTTCCCCATGCTAAGCCGTTGTCTGAACGGGAGGAACCGAGGGATCATGAAGGAAATTCTCCACGAGCTCGAAGTCCGGCGCGAGCGCGCCCGCATGGGTGGCGGCCAGGCGCGCATCGATGCGCAGCACAAGCGCGGCAAGCTGACGGCGCGCGAGCGCATCGATGTCTTCCTTGACGAGGGCTCGTTCGAGGAGTTCGACATGTTTGTCGAACACCGGTCCACCGATTTCGGCATGGAGAAGACGAAGATCGCCGGCGACGGCGTCGTCACCGGCTGGGGCACGGTCAATGGCCGCACCGTCTTCGTCTTCGCCAAGGATTTCACGGTCTTCGGCGGTTCGCTTTCCGAGACCCATGCCCAGAAGATCATGAAGGTCCAGGACATGGCGCTCAAGAACCGGGCGCCGATCGTCGGGCTTTACGATGCCGGCGGTGCGCGTATCCAGGAGGGTGTGGCGGCGCTGGGCGGTTATGCCGAGGTCTTCCAGCGCAACGTGCTCGCGTCCGGCGTCATTCCGCAGATTTCCGTCATCATGGGGCCGTGCGCCGGCGGCGACGTCTATTCTCCTGCCATGACCGATTTCATCTTCATGGTGCGCGACACGTCCTACATGTTCGTGACGGGTCCTGACGTCGTGAAGACCGTGACGAACGAGACCGTGACGGCGGAGGAACTGGGCGGCGCCTCCGTGCACACCACGAAATCCTCGATTGCCGACGGCGCCTATGACAACGATGTCGATGCGCTTCTGCAGGTTCGTCGCCTGGTCGATTTCCTGCCCCAGTCCAACACGTCGCCCGTGCCGGAGATCGAATGCTTCCAGTCGGTGGAGGAGATCGACGCCTCGCTCGACACGCTTGTGCCGGCCAATGCCAACAAGCCCTATGACATCAAGGAATTGATCCTCAAGACCGTCGACGAGGGCGACTTCTTCGAGATCCAGGAGAGTTTTGCCCGCAACATCGTCTGCGGCTTCGGCCGCATCGAGGGCGCGACGGTCGGCTTCGTCGCCAACCAGCCGATGGTGCTGGCGGGCGTTCTCAATTCGGATGCCAGCCGCAAGGCCGCGCGTTTCGTGCGCTTCTGCGACTGCTTCAACATCCCCGTCGTGACCTTCGTGGATGTTCCGGGCTTCCTGCCGGGCACGGCGCAGGAATATGGCGGCCTCATCAAGCACGGCGCCAAGCTGCTCTTCGCCTTTGCGGAGGCGACGGTGCCGAAGGTGACGCTCATCACGCGCAAGGCCTATGGCGGCGCCTATGACGTTATGGCCTCGAAGCACCTGCGCGGCGACATCAATTATGCCTGGCCGACGGCGCAGATCGCGGTGATGGGAGCGAAGGGCGCGGTGGAGATCATCTTCCGCAAGGATATCGCCGATCCCGAGAAGATCGCCGAGCACACGAAGATGTACGAGGACCGGTTTCTCTCACCTTTCGTGGCGGCCGAGCGCGGCTATATCGACGAGGTGATCATGCCGCACTCGACGCGCAAGCGTATTGCCCGCGCGCTCCGCCTGTTGCGCAACAAGGATCTGGAAAATCCCTGGAAGAAGCACGACAACATCCCGCTGTAAGGGAACGTCCGACAGCGGTGCCGGGAGCTTCGCCCCCGGCCGTGCTGACGGCGTCTACGCGACGAATTTCAGGCCGAGAATGCCGGTGACGATGAGGGCGATGCAGCCGATCCGCATGGCGGTGGCCGGCTCGGCGAACAGGACGATGCCGAGAATGACCGTCCCGACGGTGCCGATGCCGGTCCAGATCGCATAGGCCGTGCCCATGGGCAGCGTCTTCACGGCAAGGCCGAGAAGCACGATGCTGACCAGCATGGAACCGGCGGTGAGAACGGTCGGCACGAGCTTGGTGAAACCATCGGTATATTTGAGCCCGACGGCCCAGCCGATTTCGAAGAGACCTGCAAGGGTGAGGAGAATCCAGGGCATTTTGCCTACTCCGTTTGAAAGGAGCGAGGCCGTCCCCGCGATCGTGACCGGATTGCCCGGCGGTAGCCGTCTACCGGGTGGGAATATCGCGCATTGGCAGGCCGATCGCAAGAGCGGGGACGGCATGTCAGCCATGCGCCCCCGCCATGGAAACCGTTGCGTCAGCCGAGGCGTTCGGCGTGCCACTTCAGATGGTCGTCCATGAAAGTCGAGATGAAGTAGTAGGAGTGGTCGTAGCGCTCGTGCATGCGCAGCGTGAGCTTGATGTCCGTATCCTTGATCGCCTCCTCGAACAGCCAGGGGCGAAGGCCATTGTCGAGAAAGCCATCCGCCTTGCCCTGATCGATGAGGAATTCGGGGAAGCGTGCGCCATCGGCCACCAGCGCGCAGGCATCGTATTCGCGCCAGGCGGCCTTATCGGGGCCGAGATACTTTTCGAAGGCGGGTGCGGACCAGTCGGCCGTCGAAGGCTCCACGATGGGGGCGAAGGCGGAGCAGCTCTTGAACCGGTCTGGATGCTTGAGCGCGATGGTCATGGCGCCGTGTCCGCCCATCGAGTGGCCGAAAATGCCCTGGCGATCCATGTCCATGCGGAAATGCTGGCTGAGGAAATTCGGCAGCTCTTCCGTGACATAGCTGTACATCTGGTAGTTTTCCGCCCAGGGCGCCTCCGTGGCGTCGAGATAGAAGCCGGCACCCTTGCCCATTTGCCAGTTGGTGATTTCGTCGGGCACGTCATTGCCGCGCGGGCTGGTATCGGGGCAGACGACGATCAGGCCAAGCTCGGCCGCCATGCGGCGATATTCGCCCTTCTCCATGACATTGGCATGGGTGCAGGTGAGGCCGGAGAGATACCACAGCACCGGACGCGGCTCCTTGATGGCCTGCGGCGGCACGAAGACGGCGAAGGTCATCTCGGTCTTGCAGGCCTCGGAATCGTGGGCGAACACGCCCTGCATGCCGCCGAAGGCGGTGTTCTGGGATAGCACTTTCATGGAAGCTCCGGATGTCAGGTGGCGAGCGACACGGCCGCGTTCACCGCGGCTGCGACCAGCACCGTGTTGAAGAAGAAGGAGGCGATGGCGTGCAACAGGTTGACCTTGCGCATCGCCGTCGAGGTGATCGCGACGTCGGATGTCTGCGCCGTCATGCCGATCACGACGGCAAAATACAGGAAGTCGAACACCCCCGGCTTCGTATCGCCGGGAAAGGAGAGGCCGCGATCCGTCTCCGCCTGGGACGGCCGCCAATAGACATGGGCGTAATGCAATGCGGCCATGGTGTGGATGGTAAACCAGCCGAGCGCGACCGAGGCGAAGGCGAGGGTGAGCTCGAGGCCGGTGGCACCCTTCTGATTGAGCACGACGAACAGCGAGCCGATCGAAATGGCGGCGGCGGCGAAGGTGACGGCGAAGATGATCCAGACCGGTTCGTCGGCGTCGGTGGCATGATGCTCGAGATAGGCCGCGGTCAGATAGGGCAGGCGAATGACCGTCATCACCAGGTAGCAGGAGAAGAACACGACGGCGGCGATCTCGACTGCGAAATCCGGCTTGAGCCAGATCGCCGGCACGCCGCAGACGATGGCGGCGCCGATACCCGCATAGAAGGGCACGTGCCGGCCGTAGATCCTGTGCTCCGGTACCTTCGTCATGATCCCACCTTCGCATTCTTCGCCCGGCGGCAAAGCCGGTCCAGGGTTTCCAGGAAGGCGGAACGGTCGCGCGGCGAGAAGGCGGCATTGTAGCCCTTGCTTTCACCCGTCTCGCGCAGATGCGCGCCGAGATCGCGCATCGCGCTCGCCATGCCGATATTCGTCTGGTCGAACAGCCGTCCGGTCGGGCCGGTCACATGCGCGCCTTTCGCGACGGTGCGCCCGGCAAGCGGCACGTCGGCGGTGATGACGATATCGCCTTCGCGCACGTTGTCGACGATCCAGTTGTCGGCCGCGTCGAAGGCCCCGGAGACGATGACGTTGCGGATCATCGGGTCACGCGACGGCCGCAGCCCCGAATTGGCGACGAAGGTCACCGGCAGGCCATGCCGCTCGGCAACCTTCAGCACTTCCGGCTTTACCGGGCAGGCATCCGCATCGACAAAGATGGTAGGCTGGTTTTCGCTCATACGATCCGTCTTTTCAGCTCGCCCGTTCATGGCCCTCGGCCGGCCGCACCATATCGACATGCGGAATGCTGTCCTCGACATATTCTGCCGAAGTCGGCACGAAGCCAAGGGACCGGTAGAAGGGTTCGAGATGGCTCTGCGCCGAAAGCGCGATCGGCTGGCCAGGAAAATGCGTCCCGCAGGCATCGATCGCCGCACGCATCAGAACGCTGCCGAGCCCGCTGCCGCGATGGTCCGGCGCGACGATGACCCGGCCGATGCGCGGGAAATCGTCCTCCGGCTTCACCAATCGCGCATAGGCCGCAGTCTCGCCGTCGATCAGCAAGCGCAGATGCAGCGCGTCTGCGTCCTTCCCATCCAGCTCCGGATAAGCGCAGGCCTGCTCGACCACGAAGACATCGACCCGCAGCTTCAGCAAGGCATAAAGCTCCAGCGCGGAGAACGCTTCCATTCTCCGCACATCGACGCTGTAGGCGGTTGCCGTCATCAGTAGACGACGACGCTGCGGATGGACTTGCCCTCATGCATGAGGTCGAAGCCCTTGTTGATGTCTTCCAGCGGCATGGTGTGGGTGATCATCGGATCGATCTGGATCTTACCTTCCATGTACCAGTCGACGATCTTGGGAACATCCGTGCGGCCGCGTGCGCCGCCGAAGGCCGTGCCCATCCAGTTGCGGCCGGTGACCAGCTGGAACGGACGCGTCGAGATTTCCTGGCCCGCGCCGGCGACGCCGATGATGACCGACTTGCCCCAGCCGCGATGGGCCGATTCCAGCGCCTGGCGCATGACCTTCGTGTTGCCGGTGCAGTCGAAGGTGTAGTCGGCGCCGCCGATCGTGTCGCCGTTGCGCTTCGTCATGTTGACGAGATAGGGCACGATGTCGTCGCCCACCTCTTTCGGATTGACGAAATGCGTCATGCCGAACTTCTCACCCCAGGCCTTGCGGTCGTTGTTGATATCGACGCCGATGATCATGTCGGCGCCGGCAAGGCGCAGGCCCTGCAGCACGTTGAGGCCGATGCCGCCAAGGCCGAAGACGATGGCCGTCGAGCCCACTTCCACCTTGGCCGTGTTGATGACGGCGCCGATGCCGGTGGTCACGCCGCAGCCGATGTAGCAGATCTTGTCGAACGGGGCGTCCGGGTTGACCTTGGCGAGCGCGATCTCCGGCAGGACCGTGTAGTTCGCAAAGGTCGAGCAGCCCATATAGTGGAAAATCTTGTCCTTGCCGATCGAGAAGCGCGAGGTGCCGTCGGGCATCACGCCCTGGCCCTGCGTGGCGCGGATGGCGGTGCAGAGGTTGGTCTTGCGCGACAGGCAGGAGTAACATTCGCGGCATTCCGGCGTGTAGAGCGGAATGACATGGTCGCCCTTCTTCAGCGACGTGACGCCCGGGCCGACATCGACGACGATACCGGCGCCCTCATGGCCGAGAATGGCGGGGAAAAGGCCTTCCGGGTCGGCACCCGACAGGGTGAACTCGTCCGTATGGCAGATGCCGGTCGCCTTCACCTCGATGAGCACCTCGCCGGCGCGCGGGCCTTCGAGCTGCACGGTCATCACTTCCAGCGGTTTTCCTGCCTGAACGGCAACGGCGGCACGTACGTCCATAGTCGTCTCCCTATACGGATTCTCTTGCGGCCAGACCATTGCAGAGCCGGGCCGCCGTCTCAAGTCTTGGGGGTGAAATCAGGCCTGATCTTTTTGTATCAGCCTGGCGATCTCGGCTTCGAGCGCGGCGATCGCCTTGCCCGTCCGCTCGTGCATCTGGTGCACCTCGCGGAGCTGGCGAAGCAGCGGATGGAGGTGTTCGTCGCCGGCGGGATCGCTCGGTGCATCGCCGATGCCCGCGATCAGCCAGGACGGCGAGACCGACAGGACGCCTGCCAGCATGAAGAGCGCCTTGGTGTCCGGCTCGGCGCGATCGCTCTCCCAGCCGCCGACCGTGTCCTGCGGCAGGCCGAGCCGGGCCGCGAGGTCTTCCAGGGAAAGGCCGATGGCATCGCGCGCGCGCCAGATGCGGCCGCCCAGCGTGTCGCCGTCGGTGCGGATGGCAGGAAAAGGGATTGTGTTGTTTTCGCCGGCAATGGTCATCGCGGCCTCCAATGTGTTTCCGGCAAGTTTACAGGCAGAGAAGGCTTTGTATCTACCTCAAATGCGCCGCTTCGCGCCGCCTCTGCAGGGCCTGAAATCCGGCATTGCCAGTTGAGTGAAAAGGTCTAAGGAGAAGGTAACGAGGAGACAAACCATGAATGCAGGCGCAGGCCCTGCCGGCCAGTCCGGCGCAAACACCATGCAGGGCGTGGCGCTCATGGCCGTCGCCATGCTGCTTCTGCCCTGCATGGATGCCATCGCCAAATACATGGCCAATTTCGCCGGCATGTCGCCGGGGCAGGTCACGTTCTACCGCTTCTTCTTCCAGCTGGTCTGCACCGTGCCGCTGATTTTCACGGCGGCCGGCGCCGCGACACTGCGCCCGAAGCGTCCATGGCTCAACCTCCTGCGCGGGGCCATCCACGGTGCCGCAAGCCTGCTGTTCTTCGCCGCCGTCAAGTACATGCCGCTGGCGGATGTCTTCGCGATCTACTTCGTCGAACCCTTCATCCTGACAGCCATGTCGGCCGCCTTTCTCGGTGACAGGGTCGGCTGGCGGCGTTGGCTCGCCATCATCATCGGCTTTGGCGGCGCGCTCATCGTCATCCAGCCCAGTTTCGTGCTGTTCGGCTGGACGGCGCTGCTGCCGGTCGGCTGCGCCTTCCTGTATTCCGTCTATCTCTTCATGAACCGGGCGATCGGCGATGCCGATTCTCCCCTCACCATGCAGACGATCGCCGGCTTCGGCGGAACGCTGTTCATGGGCCTGGCCCTGATGATCGGCAACAATGCCGGCGTTGCGGATTTCGAACTGTCGCTACCGCCATCGCTTTTCACGCTCATCCTGCTGCTCATCCTGGGGGCGCTGTCGGGCTATGCGCATATGCTGGTGGTGCGCGCCTTCCGCATGGCGCCGCTCTCGCTGCTGGCGCCCTTCCAGTATTTCGAGATCATCTCGGCCACCGTGCTCGGCTACGCGATCTTCGGCGATTTCCCGACGCCGTCGAAATGGCTCGGTATCGCGGTCATCGTCGCTTCCGGCCTTTTCATCATCTGGCGCGAACAAAAGAGCCGGAAGGTGAGGGCGGACATCGCCTTCGACTAAAGTGCCCGCGCGCCGCCGTTGAATGGCTGGCGCTTTTGTGGCTACAAATCCTGCACAAGACTGCCGGGAGGAAAGCATGTTCACGAAAATCCTGATTGCCAACCGCGGCGAGATCGCCTGCCGCGTGATAAGGACGGCACGCAGGATGGGCATCGCCACCGTGGCGGTCTATTCCGACGCGGATCGCGATGCGCTCCATGTCGAAATGGCCGACGAAGCCGTTCCTATCGGCCCGGCGCCGGCGGCCGAAAGCTATCTGGTCGCAGACAAGATCATCGCCGCCTGCAAGGAGACCGGCGCAGAGGCGGTTCATCCCGGCTACGGCTTCCTGTCCGAGCGCGCCAGCTTCTGCGAGGCGCTGGAAGCGGAGGGCATCGTCTTCATCGGCCCGAAGTCAAAGGCGATCCGCGCCATGGGCGACAAGATCGAATCAAAGAAATTCGCCAATGCCGCGAAGGTCTCGACGGTGCCGGGCTTCCTCGGCGTCATCGAGGATGCCGCCCATGCCGAGCGCATCGCCGGCGAGATCGGCTATCCCGTGATGATCAAGGCGTCCGCCGGCGGCGGCGGCAAGGGCATGCGCATCGCTTGGAACGAGGAAGAGGCGCGCGACGGCTTCGACCGCGCCCGCTCGGAGGCGAAAAGCGCCTTCGGCGACGACCGCGTCTTCATCGAGAAATACATCGTCGACCCGCGCCATATCGAGATCCAGGTACTCGCGGATGCGCATGGCACGACGCTCTATCTCGGCGAGCGCGAATGCTCCATCCAGCGCCGAAACCAGAAGGTCGTCGAGGAGGCGCCGTCGCCGTTTCTCGATGAGGCGACGCGGCGTGCCATGGGCGAGCAGTCGGTGGCGCTCGCCAAAGCCGTCGATTACCAGAGCGCGGGCACGGTGGAGTTCATCGTCGACCGCGACCGCAATTTCTATTTCCTCGAGATGAACACCCGCCTGCAGGTCGAGCATCCGGTGACGGAACTCGTCACGGGCATCGACCTCGTGGAGCAGATGATCCGCATCGCCGCCGGCGAGAAGCTGACGCTGGCGCAGGACGATATTCGCCTTGACGGTTGGGCCATTGAAAGCCGCCTCTATGCCGAGGACCCGTACCGCAGCTTCCTGCCGTCCATCGGCCGGCTCACGCGCTATCGCCCGCCCGCGGAAGGGAAGACCGGTTCGACGATCGTGCGCAACGATACCGGCGTCTACGAGGGCGCCGAAATCTCGATGTACTACGATCCGATGGTCGCCAAGCTCTGCACCTGGGCGCCGAGCCGCCTGGAGGCGATCGACGCCATGAGCGACGCGCTCGACGGTTTCACCGTCGATGGCATCGAGCATAATGTTCCCTTCCTCGCCGCGCTGATGCGGCATCCGCGCTGGCGGGAGGGGCGGCTTTCGACGGGCTTCATCGCCGAGGAGTATCCCGACGGCTTCATGCCGATGGCGCCGAGCGCCGACGAGGCGCAGGTGCTGGCCCGTGTCGCGCTGTCGGCCCATCTGACCGATGCCGCGCGCCGGGCGAAACATCTTGACCGTCTGCGCCCGGCACAAGGTCTGCGACCCGACTGGGTGGTGAAGATCGGCGATGATTATCACGCGCTTACGACGGCGGATGCGGTCGAGAGCGACTGGCGGCCGGGCGATGCCGTCTGGCGCGGCGCGGTCGACGGCCAATCGGTGACGGCGCAGGTGCGGCCGCTGCGAAACGGCATGCGCATCGACTGGCAGGGTCTTTCCGTGCTGACCCGCGTCTTCACGCCGCGCCTTGCCGAACTCGATGCGCTGATGCCGGTCAAACTGCCCCCGGATACTTCGAAAATGCTGCTCTGCCCCATGCCGGGCCTCATGGTGTCGATCGCCGTGCAGGAGGGGCAGGAGGTCAAGGCGGGCGAGACCCTGGCCGTCGTGGAGGCGATGAAGATGGAAAACGTGCTGCGCGCCGAGCGCGACCTGACCGTCGGACCGATCCGTGCCCGGCCCGGCGAAAGCCTGGCCGTGGATGCTGTCATCATGGAATTCGCCTGAGTCTTGAGATTTGTTAGGAAATCGCCGCTAGCCTGAAATCTCCGGTCATGAGGCCGGGGAGGACGCCATGTCGACATCGGTTTCGGTGATCTTGCTGCTGGCAATCAATCTCGGCCTGATCTGGCTGTTGATCGCCGCGCCGGTCGGCCGCCGCACCCTGCGGCTCAGCCGGGTGGTGAAGGCGTCGCCGTCGCGTCTCGCCGGGCTGGTCAGCCCGCTCGGGAGGGAAGCGGACTGGCATCCCGCGATCCTGTCGAGCGAACCGCTTTCCGCAGATCGTGTCCGGCAGACCTTTCGCTATCCCGACCGGCGGGGCGAGCCGATCACGCGCACCGTGTCGGTGCGCGAAGCGCGCGACGGCGATGGCATCGCCTGCGAGACGCGCGTTATCGAAGACAGCGCGCTCGATGCGTCCTTCTGGCATGATTATATCGATCGGCGTTTCCTGCGTCCCGTGCCGGGCGGCACGCTGATGACGGTCGAACAGACGGATCGTTATCGCGGCATCGCCTTTCTTCTTTTCCGTTATGTGCAGCTGCGCCGGGAAATGAAGGCGCTCGACCAGTGGCTGGCCACAGGCCAGGGCGATGTGAGGGGCGTTCTGGAACGGCCGGCGACGCAGGTGGCGCTCGCCGTCCTGTCCACGTTGCTGCTCTGGCCGTTCTTCGGGCCCAACGCCCGCGGGCTGTTGCTGTCGTCTTTTCTGACCGTGGTGATCGTTCTGCACGAATTCGGGCACATGGCCGCCTACCGGGCCTTCGGCCACAAGCGCGTGCGCATGATCTTCGTTCCGTTGCTCGGCGGCATCGCCGTCGGCGGGCGGCCTTACAATTCACGATTCGAGGTGGCGGTCTGCGCGCTGATGGGCGCGGGCATGTCCGCCTTCCTGGTGCCGCCGCTGATCGCGCTGCACGATGCAGGCTCGCACGCGACAAGTGCGGCCGTGCTGGTCTTCCTGCTGATCCTCGGCGCGTTCAACCTGCTCAATCTGCTGCCCATGCATCGCTTCGATGGCGGGCAGGTGTTGCGTCAGGTCTTCCCCAGTCGAAGCGGCCTGCTTTCGGCGAGCTTCCTCGTGACGCTCGCCATCGTCTTCGTCGGCTGGCGTATCGGCCTGCCGTTCATGCTTCTCATCGCCGGCCTTGCCGTCTTCACGCTGTTGAGCCTGATCGGTGCCGGTGGCGTGAAACCCCGCCGTGCGCTGGAACCGATGACGCCGCCGCAGCGGCTGCTCGCGGGCTTCGGCCTCTACGCAGCTCTTTCCCTGCACGGCTACGCCATCGTCTATGCCTGCGACGCGCTTATGGCCTGACAGTCGATGTCGGGAGTGGTTTCACCGAAGACGCGCTCGAACGAGTCGCGGATGCGGACATCCACGTCGCTCATCATGACCGGCAGGCCGAGATCGACGAGGCTGGTCACGCCGTAGCCGCGGATGCCGCAGGGGACGATGCCGCTGAAATGCTCCAGATCCGGATCGACATTGAGGGAGAAGCCATGAAAGCTCACCCAGCGGCGCAGGCGAATGCCGATGGCGGCGATCTTGTCCTCGGCCGGCGAGCCATCCGGCAGCGGCGGGCGTTCGGGTCGGCGCACCCAGACGCCGACACGATCCTCACGCCGCTCGCCACGGACGTTCATGGAATCGAGCGCATCGATGACGACGGCTTCGAGCGCCGCCACGAAGGCGCGCACATCCTGTCGCCGGCGCTTGAGATCCAGCATGACATAGACGACGCGCTGGCCCGGCCCGTGATAAGTGTACTCGCCGCCGCGTCCCGTCGAAAACACCGGAAACCGATCGGGGGCCACGAGGTCATCCGGCACCGCGCTCGTGCCGGCGGTGTAGAGGGGTGGATGCTCGACCAGCCAGACGAGTTCGTCGGCCTCGCCGCGGGCGATGGCCGCGGCCTCGCGCTCCATCGTTTCGACCGCCTCGTCATAGGCGACAAGTCCCGGCGCGACGCGCCAGCGCACCGGCGGGGAGCCGGGAATCGCTAGAAGGGATGTCTCGATGTCCTGGCGCTGCATGACGGCCTTCCTTTCGGGTTCCTTGTGCCAGATATAGGAGCGATCATGCAAGGATTTCAGGGGTTTCCGGGGCTTCTCGAAGGGGCTGTTGAAATTGTTTCGCTTTCCCTCATTTTTCTTGTCACGCGGCCTTGTGCACCCCAAATCCTTTTGCTACATGCACCCCCGTCGCCGCAAGACGACATCTACCACGATGCGGTCGTGGCGGAATTGGTAGACGCGCAGCGTTGAGGTCGCTGTGGGGCAACCCGTGGAAGTTCGAGTCTTCTCGACCGCACCAAGAACCCGGCCTAGTGCCGGGTTTTCTCGTTTCCGGGCTTCTGTTTTCCCTTCCCCCGCGCAGCCAATCCCGCCGCTTTCGCGCGGCGTCCATCGGGCGCGCCTAAATGGTGCTCAAATCATCTGCGACAAGCGTTATAGTTAATGTTTCCTTACTGTTGAGCGCTTGCGGTGGGGAAATCACAGCGTTGCTGGAAATTCTGTGACAGAATCGCAACACATTTTTTTCCAGAGTTTGCTACACCCTCTGGCAAGCGACGAAATGTCCATTTCCCGCCACAAACGGGGCGCAGCGATGGGGACATGCAGATGCGGGCGACCGCGCTCAAGGGAAACGATGAGCCAAACGATGTCATTGCCGCCGGAATTGTCGGAAAAGCGTACGAAAACCGTACGCTCCCGCTTTCGTCGTCGAAGACCGGCCGGCCGCGGAATAGTTGAAGTGATACCCAGGTCTGAGTTGATGCCGATGAAAGTACTTGTAATGGGTCTTTGCCTTTCGCTCTCCTGCGGGATGGCGTCGACGGCTCTGGCATTCGATCCCGATGCGGGCATTACCAAGGAAAGCGGGCCCTTCGATCTCTTCAAGTTCGGTTTCTTCTCCTACAAGGAAGGTCGCAAGGGCGATGCCGTCGAGGCCTATCGCTACGCCGCGGAAAAGGGGCATACGGGTTCGCGCTGGGCGCTCGCCAATATGTATGCCGACGGCGACGGCGTGCCGGAAAATGATCTGGAAGCCTTCAAGATCTATAGCGAGATCGCCCGCGCCGGCGTCGAGCCGGGCTCTGAAGACACGGGTTATTTCGCGAGCGCCCTGATTTCGCTTGCCAGCTATTATCGCCGCGGCATTCCGGACAGTCCTGTCCGGATCGATCTGGCGCAGGCGCGTCAGCTCTATTTCCAGGCCGCATCCACCTTCGGCATCCCGGAAGCGCAGTTCCAGCTTGGCCGCATGATGCTGCGCGGCGAGGGTGGCAATGTGTCGGTGCATCAGGCCAAGAAGTGGCTGAACCGCGCGCGCAACAAGGGCCATGCCGGCGCCATGGGCCTGTTCGGTAACATTCTCTTCCAGGAAGGGGATACCGCGCGCGGACTCGCCTTCATGACGGCGGCGCTGGACCATTGCCCGCCCAAGGACTGTGGCTGGCTTCAGGCGACGCAGGAAGAAGCCTTCTCCGTCGCCACCGAGGAAGACCGCCGAAAGGGCGTCGCGCTCGCCCAGAGCATCCGTTTCAACCCCAACGAATAGCCTGATCCGCAAGCGATCAGGCGCGCATCACGCTGCGTAGTCGAGCACGGCCACGACGGGCACATGGTCCGAGGGCTTTTCCCAATTGCGCACATGCTTCTCGACGCCCGTCGAGACCAGACGGTCCGATGCCTCGGCCGACAGCATGAGATGGTCGATGCGGATACCGTAGTTCTTCGGCCAGCACCCGCCCTGATAATCCCAGAACGTATAGAGCGGTGCGGCATCCGATGAGGCGCGCAAAGCATCGGTGAGGCCGAGATTTTCAAGACGGCGGAAGGCCTGCCGGGTCGGCGGCAGATAGAGCGCGTCCCGTTCCCAGACCTTGACGTCCCAGCAGTCGTGCGGCTCGGGGATGACATTGTAGTCGCCGGCAAGCACCAGGGGTTCCTCCAGCGCCAGGCGATCCTGCGCGAAGGCGAAGAGGCGTTCCATCCACGAAAGCTTGTAAGGGTATTTGACCGGGTCGTCGGCGGGGTTGCCGTTCGGCAGGTAGATCGAGCAGACGCGGATCGCGCCGCCGTCAACGGAAAAGACGCCTTCGATGAAGCGCGCCTGTTCGTCGGCCGCGTCGCCGGGAAGGCCGCGGTTCACCTCGTCGGGGCGGATCTTCGACAGAAGCGCGACGCCGTTGAAACCCTTCTGCCCGTGTGTCTCCACATGATAGCCGAGCGCTTCGATCTCAAGGCGGGGAAAGGTCTCGTCGACCGTCTTGATTTCCTGCAACGCGACGATGTCGGGGTTCGATTCTTTCAGCCACGCGACGAGGTTTTCGATCCGGGCCCGCACGCCGTTGATGTTCCAGGTGGCAATCTTGATCGGCATGCGGTTTCCGTTTCGCGTGTTTTTCAGGCCAGCCTCGGTCGGCCGGGTTCCAAAGTGAGGTCAGATCGAGAAGCTGGTGCCGCAGCCGCAATTGGCGACGGCGTTCGGGTTCTTGATCTGGAAAGACTGGCCGAGGAGGTTGTCGACGAAGTCGATCTCCGAGCCGTCCATATAGACGAGCGAAAGCTGATCGATCAGCACGCGCGCATTGTCCTTCTCCAGCACGAGATCGTCGTCCTGCTGGTCTTCGACGAGATCGAACTTGTAGGAAAAGCCGGAACAGCCGCCGCCTTCGACGGAGACGCGAAGCGCCTGCTTTTCGGGAGAGGAGCCGAGAATGCTCGCAATGCGCCGGGCGGCGGCATCGGAGAGGGTTACGGGTTGGTCGTTCATGTCTGCCTCCTGCCGGGGTCAAGATCCGGAGAGAATCGCTTGTTCGCACTGGCCGGCGCGGCTGCGCCGTGAGGCCCGGCTGCGGGCGGAACCGTCGCCAGATCATTGAAAACGCTGATCTTTAAGACGGAGCTTGCGGCCGGACTTGCTGCTATGCACACTATAGGTATGAAGGCATTGAGGCCGCGTCAATGGGCGGCGTGAATGCAGGTGACGAATGACACTCGACAGACATGCGCTGGGTTTCGGCGCCGGACAGCGCGCCATCTATGCTTCCGATCCCTGGACAAGCCGTGGACGGCTGTTTCCCGAAAGCGAAAGCCCCACGCGATCGGATTTCCAGCGCGACCGAGACCGCATCGTGCACACGACGGCTTTCCGGCGCCTCAAGCACAAGACGCAGGTGTTCATCGCCGCCGACGGGGACCATTACCGTACGCGGCTGACGCACACGATCGAAGTGGCGCAGATCGCCCGCGCCCTGGCGCGCGCGCTGAAGCTCGACGAGGATCTCGCCGAAGGCGTGGCGCTGGTGCACGATTTCGGCCACACCCCCTTCGGCCATACCGGGGAGGACGCGCTGCAGGAGGTGCTGGAGCCGTTCGGCGGCTTCGATCACAACGCCCAGTCCCTGCGCATCGTCACCAAGCTCGAGCGGCGTTATGCCGAGTTCGACGGGCTGAACCTGACTTGGGAAAGCCTGGAGGGCCTGGTCAAGCACAACGGTCCGCTGATCGGCCCCAACGGGGAATGCACCCATGGCAAGGAGGTGCCGCGGCCCATTCTCGAATATTGCGCGCAGCATGACCTGGAGATCGGCAGTTTCGCGAGCCTGGAGGCGCAGGTCGCCGCCATCGCCGACGATATCGCCTACAACACCCATGACATCGACGACGGTCTGCGCTCCGGCTTCCTGACCTTCGACATGCTGGAGGACGTGCCGTTCCTCGCGGGGCTGATGAAGGAAGTGCATGACCGCTATCCCGGTCTGGAGGCGTCGCGCTTCACCCATGAGATTATGCGCCGGCAGATCACGGCGATGGTGGAGGACGTGATCGGCTATGCGCAACGCGCGCTGCTCGACGTTCGCCCCGAGAGCGCCGACGATGTGCGCAAGGCGCGCCGATGCATGGCGACCTTTTCCGAGGGTATGGGGCAGACCGATCGGCAGATCAAGAAGCTCCTGTTCTCGCGGATCTACCGGCACCCGGAAGTCATGCGCGTGCGCGCCAATGCCGCGTCGATCCTGACCGATCTCTACCACGCCTACATGGATGACCCGCAGCTCATGCAAGGGCACTACTGGGTCGATCGCATCGCCACCATGCCGGAATCGGCGCGTGCTCGCCACGTCGCGGATTATCTGGCGGGCATGACCGACAATTACGCGATCAACACCCATCGACGGCTGTTTGACCATACCCCTGAATTGCGATAGTCAGCCGGCACCCCGAATTTCTTCGCAGAAAAGCCCCCGATGCGGGTCTCTGCGCGCGGATGGATGAGATGAACCTTTTTACAGACTTCGACAGCAGAATCAAAAACGTACTCGAAGGACTTCAAATCGTCCGTGAGAAGCGCGCCGAACTCGATTTCGGCCGTATCTCCGTCGAGCCGCCGCGCGATCAGAGCCATGGCGATGTTGCGACGAATGCGGCGATGGTTCTCGCCAAGCCGCTCGGCCTTAATCCCCGCGCGCTTGCCGATCTCATTGTCGCCGAGCTGAAGAACGATCCGGAAGTCGCCGATGTCGGCGTGGCCGGGCCGGGCTTCATCAATGTGCGCCTGTCCGTCGCTTACTGGCAGAAGCTTCTGGCCGCCGTCGTCACGGCTGGCACCGATTACGGCCGCAGCACGGTCGGCACCGGCCGCAAGGTCAATGTGGAATATGTGTCGGCCAATCCGACCGGGCCCATGCATGTCGGCCATTGCCGCGGTGCGGTGGTCGGCGATGCGCTTGCCAATCTTCTTGGCTTCGCCGGCTACGACGTCACCAAGGAATACTACATCAACGATGCCGGGTCGCAGATCGATGTGCTGGCGCGGTCGGCCTTCCTTCGCTATCGCCAGGCGCTCGGCGAGACCATCGGCGAGATCCCGCCGGGCCTCTATCCCGGCGACTACCTGATTCCGGTCGGGGAGGCGCTTGTGGCCGAACACGGCACGTCGCTGCGGGCGATGTCGGAGGCGCAGTGGCTACCGATCGTCAAGGAAAAGGCCATCGAAATGATGATGGCGATGATCCGCGAGGACCTTGCCGCCCTCAATGTCGTGCATGACGTCTTCTTCTCGGAGCGTTCGCTGCATGCCGGAAACGGTGCGCCGATCCGCACCGCGATCAACGACCTGACCTTCAAGGGCTATGTCTACAAGGGGGTCTTGCCGCCGCCGAAGGGCCAGCTTCCGGAAGACTGGGAAGATCGCGAGCAGACCCTGTTCCGCTCGACCGAGGTGGGCGACGATATCGACCGCCCGCTGATCAAGTCCGACGGCTCCTATACCTACTTTGCCGCTGACGTCGCCTACTTCAAGGACAAGTTCGATCGCGGCTTCGACGAGATGATCTATGTGCTCGGCGCCGACCATGGCGGTTACGTCAAGCGCCTGGAGGCGGTCGCCAAGGCCGTTTCCGATGGAAGCTCGAAGCTGACCGTCCTGCTGTGCCAGCTCGTCAAGCTCTTCCGCGATGGCGAGCCGGTGAAGATGTCCAAGCGCTCCGGCGATTTCGTCACCCTGCGCGATGTCGTCGAGGAGGTCGGCCGCGATCCCGTCCGCTTCATGATGCTCTACCGCAAGAGCAGCGAGCCGCTCGACTTCGATTTCGCGAAGGTGACGGAGCAGTCCAAGGACAATCCGGTCTTCTATGTGCAGTACGCCCATGCGCGTTGCATGTCGGTGTTCCGCCAGGCGGCCGAAGCCCTGCCGGACCTCGATGTAAGCGCGCTCGATCTTGCCGGCGCGATCGCCGGAAATATCGCGGATCCCAGCGAGTTGCAGCTTCTGGCAAAACTGGCAGAATATCCCCGTGTCATCGAAGGTGCGGCAGCGGCGCAGGAGCCGCATCGCATTGCATTTTATCTCTATGAACTTGCCAGCGCATTCCACGGACACTGGAACAAGGGTAAAGAACAACCGGAATTACGGTTTGTTAACGATAAAAATAGAGAATTGACCATCGCCAGACTTGGGCTGGTGCACGCTGTCGCTTCCGTTCTCAAGTCGGGCCTGTCCATTACAGGCACCGCAGCACCGGATGAAATGCGATAACGTCACCATTTACCCATAATAAGCTGGCAATGCGTCTTTGTGGCTTATGAGTGGGAAGCAGTATGGCTGACAAGAACTTCGCGCGAAGCGGAACCGGTGATGCGGGCCTCTTGGCGGATGATGATCCGCTGAGCGAGCTTACCCGTCTCGTGAACTTCGATCCGCGCCCGGTGCAGGGCGTGGCGCAATCCTTCTCGGAAACCGCGCAGCCGGCGTCCCGGCGCGAGAATGCGGTTCTCGCGCTTGAGGACGAGCTGATGCGCGCCTTCGAGCAATACGATGCGCCCGCAAGCCGCGTTTCGGCGCAGCCGCTGGTGGAGTCGGTCGCCGAGCGCCATGTCGAGCCCGTCTTTGACGTGCCGGCACCGGTTGTCGAGGACCGCGCCGCGATCATCGACGAGATCCCTGAGCGGGACACCTTCGTGAGCGCCCCGCGCCATCAGGAGCCGTCCTTCGCCGAACCCTCTTTCGCCGAGCCCGCCTTCGAGGCGCCGGCAGAAGCCTATCAATCGCCTGTTTATGCCGAGCCCGTTTTCGAGCCGGAAGTCGATGCGTTCGTCGCCAGCCCTGTCGAGGATTTTTCCGCGCACGACGTCCATGCCGACGCGGCCGGCGACTGGGAACCATCGTTCGAAGAGGCGCCGGTAACGGTCGATGCTCCGGTCTTCCAGGCCGATGAGCCCGCTGACTCCGCCCTTCTGCTGGCCGATGAGCTCGAAGGCGCTGTTCAGGAAGTGCCGCCGGTTTCGGTCGAAGCGGAGGCCCATGCAGGCCTGCAGTTCGCCGACCGGTTCGAGCCGCATTTCGAGGCGCCGCCGCAGATTTCGCCTGTTGCGGAACACGAAACCTATGCCGCGCCGGAGCCGACATTCCTCGGCCTGCAGCCGGTGGAAGGCGACACGATTTCCGATCTTGGCGTGGATCTCGAGCGTGAACTGGAACTGTCGCTCGGCGATGCTTTCACGGATGGCGATCAGGGGTACGACGCGAGTGCCGAGGCGGCCTTCCTCCAGCCGCTGCCGGTCGCCGCGACAGCGGTCGAAAGTGCCGTCGAGCCCGTTGCGGACACCTGGATACCGGCTGACTCGGGTGTCGAGCATGCCGAGCCCTTCCATGCCGAGACCGCCTACTACGCCGGTGAGGAACCGCATTTCGTTTCCGACATGCCGGTCGAGACCGCCGAAGACCACGCACGCGCTGTCGCCGAAGCCCAGCAATCCTGGCAGGCGGAGCCCGTCCATGAGGCGGAGCCGGATTATCAGGTGCAGTCCGTCCAGAAGGGCCAGGGCTACGACCGCGACTCGCTGCTGGCCGAAGTCGAGCTTTATCCGGTGCCGGAGGCGAGCTCGCCCTTTTCCGCCGCCACAGCTGCTGCCGCGACGGCTGCAACGGTGACCGCCGCTGCCGCAGCGCAGCGCAATTCCTTTGCGAACGTTTCGGCCATCTTCGGGCGTGCAACCCCGACGGGACGCCGCGAGACCGTGGCCGAGAAGGCCGTCACGTCCGCCACGCCGACATTTACCGAGCCCGCCTTCACCGCGCCGGCAGCTGTCACCGAGACCCGTCACGAGCCGGTTTCCAGCCCGATACCGGCCGCCGAGCCGGAGGTCGATTTCGACAATTTGGATTTCGACCTCTCGGACATCGATCTGGACCTGTCCGATTTCTCGCTGGACGAAGCGCCGGTCGCCGCAACGCCCGTGGCCCGCGCGGAGGTTGCCCCGGCAGAGGTGGTGCGCCCGGTCGAAGTGGAACGCACCGTGCGCCGCGAGCCCGCTGTCGCCGTTCCCGTGTCGACCTACACGGCGCCGCAGCCGGTCATCGCGGAAACCGCTGACGGTTCCCTGCCGTTCGACCCGACCATGATTGCCGACACGGATGTCGGCGTGGCGCCGGTCACGGAACTGGACGTGCCGCAGCTTCCCGTTGTCGAGAAGGAAAAGCCGCAGGCCTACCAGCCCGATTTCGATTTCGACCTAGATGCGGAGATGGCCCAGCTCTTCACCGAGCCGGCTGCACCGGCGCGTGCGGAAGATCTGTCGCGCGGCGCTGCTACGGGAGCGGCCGCGGTCGGCCAGCCGGCGGCGCAGATCAACGATGTCGATGATTTCGAACGGGCGCTCGAAGAGGATTTCCGCCGCTCGCTGCACCAGCCGGAGCGCATGGCCATCCCCGTCGATCCCGGCCAGGCCAACACGCTTTATGCCGGCGACGGCTATGATGACGAACAGTCGCGCCCGCGCCGCGGCATGCTGATTGCGGCGTCCGTTGCCGCCCTGCTGCTTGTTGGCGGCGGTGGCGTCTATGCATGGTCGTCGTTCACGGGCGGCGGAGCGGCAAGTTCCGGTGAGCCGCGCGTCATCCTCGCCGACAAGGAGCCGATCAAGGTCGTGCCCGAGGAGCGCGGCGGCAAGACCGTGCCCAACCAGGACAAGGCTGTCTACGATCGCGTGGCAGGCGACGGCGCCAGCACGCCGCAGCAGGAGCAGCTCGTCACCTCGTCGGAAGAGCCGATTGATGTCGTTCAGCGCACGCTGACCCCGGAGACCCTGCCGTTCGACGATGCCGATGACGGCCAGGAAACGGCTGGCGCTGACGATGACAACCGCCTGCTTCCGGGCGTGGACGAGCCGGAAAAGGCGACCGCCGACACCAACAAGCCGGTCGTGTCGCCCCGCAAGGTACGCACCATGATCGTCAAGCCCGACGGCACGCTGGTTGCCCGCGAGGACACGCCGGCCACGCAGGAAACCGCCCAGCTCGACGCGAAGCCGACGGCGACCACCGGCCGCACGGCGGGTGAAGCCGCCGCCGCCGAGGCCGAGGTCGATCCCGACGCCTCGCTGCGTGCCGAACAGGCCGCCACCAACACGCAGCCGCGTTCGGCGCTCGCCGAAGTGGCGAATGCGCAGGTCGACGACACGGCGCCTGTCCGCACCGTGAAGACGACGACCTTCGGCGCGGAAACCGCAACGACGACCGGCAACAACACGCCGACGCCGGAAAGCCGTCCGGTGGACCAGCCGGTCAACGTCGTCGGCACCGTCACCGAAAACGGCAATGTCCGCGGCCAGCAGACCGCTGCCGCAACGACGGGCCAGGCTGCCGAGACCACCCAGGTCGCCGCCGTGACGCCCGGCAGCTACGTCGTGCAGATCGCCTCGCTGCCATCAGAGGCAGAAGCGCAGAAGACCTACAATTCGCTGTCTGCCAAATTCGGCAGCGTCATCGGCGGTCGCGGCGTTGATATCAAGCAGGTGGCGATCCCCAACAAGGGCACGTTCTACCGTGTCCGCATCCCGGCGGGCTCGCGTGAGGAGGCCAACAGCCTCTGCAATCGCTACAAGGGCGCCGGCGGCAGCTGCCTCGTGACCCGCTGAGGCAAGCGGTCAGCATCATGAAGGGCGCGGATCCTGTCCGCGCCCTTTCGATTCCGTCGCGAGGCGCATCGCGGATAGCCGGCAGAGCAGGGCCTCGTCTTTCTTCCCCGAACCAATAAGATTGCCGATATGAGCGAATCGAAATCCTTCATTTCGGGCTGCAAGGGCCTGAGCCTCACCGCCGACGAAAAAGCCTTCTTCCGCGATGAGCGGCCATGGGGGTTCATCCTGTTCGGCCGCAATATCGGTGAGCCGGCGCAGGTTGCCGATCTCACTGCCGAAATGCGCGATTGCGTCGGCGGCGATGCCGATATTCCCGTGCTGATCGACCAGGAAGGCGGGCGCGTTCAGCGCATCAAGCCGCCGCATGTCCAGCAATATCCGAACGCTGCCGCGCTCGGTGCGATCTATCGTGCCGACGAGGCAAAGGGCCTGCGCGCCAGTTGGCTGATGTCGCGCCTTCACGCCTTCGACCTGCTGCGCCTCGGCATCAACGTGGATTGCCTGCCGGTGCTGGACGTCGCCGTTCCCGGCGTGCACGATGTCATCGGCAATCGCGCCTATGGCCAGGAACCGGAAATCGTGTCCGCCATGGGCAAGGCCGCGGCGGAAGGCCTGAAGGCCGGAGGCATGTTGCCGATCATGAAGCACATGCCCGGCCACGGCCGCACGATGGTCGATTCCCACCACGACCTGCCCGTCGTGCAGGCGAGCCTGGAAGAACTCGACATATGCGACTTCGTGCCGTTCCGGCGCATGAACGACGAGTTGATGGCGATGTCGGCGCATATCGTCTTCACGGCCATCGACCCCGACAATCCGGCCACCACGTCGCCGAAGGTCGTGCGCGAAATCATCCGCGAGAGGATCGGTTTCGACGGGCTCCTGATGTCCGATGACGTCTCGATGAATGCGCTGCGAGGCGATATTGCCGGAAGAACACGGGGAATCATCGCCGCGGGCCTCGACATGGTGTTGCATTGCCATGGCATCATGGACGAAATGCTGGCAGTGACCGAAAACGTTCCGCCCCTTTCCGGCGAGAGCCTGCGGCGGGCGAAGGCGGTCCGTGCAGGCTTCCAGGCGCCCGACGGTGCGGACGAGCAGGCGCTGCGAGAGGAATTCAACGCCATGATCGCGGTGGCCTGATCTGCCGCATCGCGGTGTGCGTCGGGAACTGCGTTCGAACACGAGAGGCGCGACGTGCAGGCAACGGGCGGCAAGCCACCGAGGAAAGGACGCGGCGCGGATGCGCCGATGGATGACCTGTGGCAGGACGACGCCTCGGGGCGGGGCCTGCACGAGGAAAGCCTCGTCGTGGATCTCGCCGGCTTCGAAGGGCCGCTCGACCTGCTCCTGCATCTTGCCCGCACGCAGAAGGTCGATTTGACGCGTATCTCCGTGCTGGCGCTGGCCGAGCAATATCTGGTCTTCATCGACCGGGCGCGCAAGATCCGCATCGAGCTTGCCGCCGACTATCTCGTCATGGCGGCGTGGCTTGCCTATCTCAAGTCGCGCCTCCTCATTCCCAGGCAGGCGAAGGATGACGGTCCTTCGGGCGAGGAGATGGCGGCGAGCCTTGCCTTCCGCCTCAAGCGGCTGGAGGCCATGCGCGATGCCGCGACGAAGCTGGTCAACCGCAACCGCCTCGGCCGAGACGTGTTCGCGCGCGGCATGCCCGAGCATATCCCGACGGAACGTCGCTCGGCCTTCGAGGCGTCGCTCTACGATCTGCTCACCGCCTACGCGTCGCTGCGCCAGCGCCATGCGATCACCCAGGTCACCATCGAAAAGCGCAGCGTCTGGTCGCTGGCCGACGCGCGCGAGATCATGCAACTCCTCGTCGGCGATTTCGACGATGACTGGACTGCGCTCGATCATTTCATGCTGCGCTACCTGAGCGATCCCGCCGAGCGGACCACGGCGATTGCCAGCGCATTTGCCGCGACGCTGGAACTGGTCAGGGAAGGGCGGCTGGAACTGCGACAGGACGGCGTCTTCCAGCCGATCTATCTGCGCCGGGGCCAGAAGGCCGGAGAAGGCAGCGAGGGCGAAGAGGGTGGCTGACGACGTGGATGCCGACACGGAGAACGCGACGGTCGTCGATCCACGGCGGCTGTATGAGGCCACGCGCATCGCCGAGGCGCTGGTGTTCGCGTCCGCGGGCCCCGTTTCCTCCGCCTATATCGCCGAGCGGCTGCCCCGCGGTGTCGACGTCCTGCATGTCATGCGCGAACTGAAGGCGTTCTACGCGGGGCGTGGTGTCAATCTCGTGCAGATGGAGGACAGCTGGGCGTTCCGCACGGCGCCCGATATGTCCTTCGTCATCCGCACCGACGAGACGGAGGTGCGCAAAGTTTCGCGCGCCGCGCTCGAGGTGCTTTCGATCATCGCCTACCACCAGCCGGTGACGCGCGCCGAGATCGAGGATATCCGCGGCGTCCAGACATCCAAGGGCACACTCGACGTGCTCATGGAGGCCGGCTGGGTGCGCCTGCGCGGCCGCCGCCGCTCGCCGGGCCGTCCCGTGACATTCGGCACCACGCGGGATTTTCTCGATCATTTCGGGCTGGAAGAGCTGCGCGACCTGCCGGGCCTCGATGAACTGAAGGGCACGGGCCTGCTGTCGGGCCGTATTCCGTCCAATTTCCAGATCCCCATGCCGCTTGGCGAGGACGAGCTTGCGGAGGACGAGGATCCGCTGACACAACTCGACCTTGAGGAACTCGGACTCTTGACACCGGGCGGAAAAGCGGACGAATAGACGAAGGTTTATGCAAGACTGCATCGTCGACCTCCGCGCCGGCGACAGGGAAAGACTTCGGCAATGGCTTCGGACCCGTCAGGTTCCAACGGCATCGAGGCGAGACGGGCTTCGGCGGTGACCTTCGCGTCGCGCCTCGTCTTCGATGACATTCATCACAGCTATCACAACAAGGACACCATTCGTGGCCTCTCGCTGACGGCGGAACCGGGTGAGGTCCTGTGCCTGCTCGGGCCGTCCGGCTCGGGCAAGACCACCTTGCTGCGCATCGCCGCCGGCATCGAGGCGCAGACGCGCGGCCGCGTCCTGCTCGACGATCGCGAGATCGCGGGCCCGGATGTCTTCCTGCCGCCGGAACGACGCGGCGTCGGCCTGATGTTCCAGGATTTCGCGCTCTTCCCGCACATGTCCGTGCTCGACAATGTGCGCTTCGGCCTGACGGCGCTGCCGCGTGCCGAAGCGGAGGCGGAAGCGAACGTAGCGCTGGACCGCGTCGGTCTGTCGCACTACGCCGCAAAGTTCCCGCATATGCTGTCGGGCGGCGAGCAGCAGCGCGTGGCGCTTGCGCGCGCCCTCGCACCCCGTCCGAGCGTTCTCCTGATGGACGAGCCGTTCTCGGGCCTGGACTCGCGGCTCAAGGATTCCATTCGTGCCGATACGCTCGCCATCCTGCGCAAATCCCGCGCCAGCGCGATCGTCGTCACGCACGACGCCGAGGAAGCGATGCGCATGGGCGACCGCATCGCGCTTCTGAAGGACGGCAGGCTCGTCCAGGTCGGTACCGCCGAGGATCTCTATCTCAAGCCGAAAGACATATTCGCCGCGGCGTTCTTCTCAGAGATCAACGAATTTCCGGGCCACGTTCGCGGCGGCGTGGTGGAAACGCCGCTCGGCAATGTCGATGGCAAAGATTTTACCGACGGCCAGAAAGTTCATGTAGCGGTGCGTTTGACAGGCATTCGGGTGCAGGAAACCGGCGGCGAGACGCCGGCACGCATCCTTTCGCGGCGTTTCCTCGGCGTGGTGGAGCTTTTGGAGCTTGCCGTCGATGGAACCGACCGTCCCGTTCGAGCGCGGGTGAGGGCCGATCAACTGCCTGCCGGATTGCGCGATGTCACGCTTTCGGCTAACCAGCGCGACATACTTGTGTTTGAAAAAGACGGCTGAACGTCTTACATCGGGATCAAGGTTCAAAAGGGAGTCAAGCGAATGGGTTCTTTCAGCATCTGGCATTGGCTGATTGTTCTGGTGGTGGTGCTGCTGCTGTTCGGCCGCGGTAAAATTCCGGAACTGATGGGCGATGTCGCCAAGGGCATCAAGAACTTCAAGAAGGGCATGACGGACGAGGAAGCCAACGCCGAGCAGGCGAAGACCGTCGACCACAAGGCCGACGAGGTCAAGTAACCGGCATTCGGCTGCGGACGGTGGTGCGCGGCTTCTGAGGACAGTACCCAATGCTTGATGTCGGCTGGACCGAGATACTCGTCATCGCCATCGTCCTGATCCTGGTGGTGGGCCCGAAGGACCTGCCGCCGATGCTCAGGACGTTCGGCCGCATGGTGACAAAGATGCGCGGCATGGCGAGCGATTTCCGCCAGCAGTTCGACGAAGCGCTGCGCGAAGCCGATCTCGACGATGTCCGCAAGACCATCGGCGACGCCCAGAAGCTGAACCCGCTGAACACCATCCGCGATGCGGTCAATCCGTTGCGCCAGGTGGGTGGCGAGATCAAGTCCGACCTTCAAAAATCCGTCAACGCGTCGACCTCATCCGTCTCGACGCCGGCTTCTGCCGTTTCGGCCGTGCCATCGGAAGCGAACAAGCCCGCGTCTGCTGAACCGGTCGCCGCCGAGCCCCTGAAGAAGGGGCCGACGCGCAAGACGGCGGCGAAGAAGGCCGAACTCACCACGGCCAGCACCGAGACGGCTGCGCGCAAGCCGGCTGCCAAGGTGAAGGCAGAGCCGAAGGCCGTTGCGGCCAAGCCGGCCGCGAAAGCCTCTGGTGCAAAGAAGACGGTCGCCGCCAAGACATCCACGGCAAAGGCCAAGACTGCTAAGACCCGGAAGGATGAGGCATGAGCGGCGATATCGAAGACAAGCCCCAGCCGCTCCTCGAGCACCTGATCGAACTGCGCCAGCGCCTGATGTGGGCTGTCGGCGCGTTCTTCATCGCCTTCCTGGTGTGCTTCTACTTTGCCAAGCAGCTCTTCAACATCCTGGTGCTGCCGTTCAAGTGGTCCGTCGAATGGGCCGGCCTGACGCATCGCAATGTCGAACTCATCTACACGGCGCCGCAGGAGTTTTTCTTCACGCAGATCAAGGTCGCCATGTTCAGCGCCCTTGTCATCGCCTTTCCGGTGATTGCCCAGCAGGTCTACAAGTTCGTGGCGCCCGGCCTCTACAAGAACGAGCGCGCCGCCTTCCTGCCGTTCCTTATCGCGTCCCCGATCCTGTTTCTTCTCGGCGCGGCACTCGTCTACTTCTTCTTCACGCCCATGGTCATGTGGTTCTTCCTCGCCATGGAGCAGGGTGGCGGCGAGGGCCAGGTTTCCATTCAGCTTCTGCCGAAGGTTTCGGAATATCTCAGCCTCATCATGTCGCTGATCTTCGCCTTCGGTCTGGTGTTCCAGCTGCCCGTCATCTCGTCGCTTCTGGTGCGCGCCGGCTTCATCACGTCGCAGACGCTTGCGGAGAAGCGCAAATACGCAATCGTCATCGCCTTTGTCGTGGCGGCCGTGCTGACCCCGCCCGATCCGGTGTCCCAGATCGGCCTTGCACTGCCGGCCATCCTTCTCTACGAGATTTCCATCTATACGGCCCGACTCATCGAACGGCAGCGGGCGAGCGCCTCGAACGCGCAGGATGCGGAAAACGAGGTCGCTGCAACGCAGGGCGAGGCTGAATAAGCCTTCGCCTGCGGGTCGCTGCCGGGCGTGGATGGGCCTTCATCCACGGAAGAGCCTGGAACGACAATGCTTGATATAAAATGGATCCGCGACAATCCGGCTGCCCTTGACGCTGCTCTCGCCAAGCGCGGCGCAAGCCCGCTCGCGCAGGCGCTGATCGACCTCGACGAGAAGCGCCGCAGCGTCATCCAGACCGCGCAGGACATGCAGTCGCGCCGCAATGCCGCCTCCAAGGAAATCGGTGCGGCCATGGCCGCCAAGAACACGGACCTTGCCGAGAAGCTGAAGGCGGAAGTCTCTGCTATCAAGGACCGGCTTCCCGCCGCCGAGGAGGAAGAGCGGCAGGTTACGGCCGAACTCAACGACGCCCTGGCGCGCCTGCCGAACATTCCCTTCGAGGACGTGCCCGTCGGGGCGGACGAAGCGGGCAATGTCGAGAAGCACCGCTGGGGCAACAGGCCCGCCTGGAACCACAAGGCGCTGGAGCATTACGAGATCGGCGAAGCCCTCGGCTACATGGATTTCGAGGCCGCGGCGAAGATCGCCGGTTCGCGCTTCACCGTGCTGAAGGGGCAGCTTGCCCGTCTGGAACGCGCGCTCGGCCAGTTCATGATCGACGTGCACACGCAAGAGCACGGCTATACGGAAGTGCATGCGCCGCTCCTCGTGCGCGACGACGCCATGTTCGGCACGGGCCAGCTGCCGAAGTTCTCCGAAGACCTTTTCCGCACCACCGATGGCCGCTGGCTGATCCCGACGGCGGAGGTCTCGCTGACCAACCTGGTGCGTGAGGAAATCCTTGAACAGGAAAAGCTTCCCCTGCGCTTCACGGCGCTGACGCCGTGCTTCCGCTCGGAGGCGGGTTCGGCCGGGCGTGACACGCGCGGCATGCTGCGCCAGCACCAGTTCATGAAGTGCGAACTCGTCTCGATCACGGATGCCGAAAGCGCCGTGGATGAGCATGAGCGCATGACGGCCTGCGCGGAAACGATCCTCCAGCGCCTCGGCCTGCATTACCGCGTCATGACGCTCTGCACCGGCGACATGGGTTTTGGCGCCCGGAAAACCTACGATCTGGAAGTCTGGCTGCCCGGCCAGGACACGTTCCGCGAAATCTCGTCCTGCTCGGTCTGCGGCGATTTCCAGGGGCGGCGGATGAATGCGCGCTACCGCGGCAAGGACGACAAGGCGACGAAGTTCGTGCATACGCTCAACGGCTCGGGAACGGCCGTCGGCCGCGCGCTGATCGCCGTCATGGAAAATTACCTGAATGCGGACGGCACCGTGACTGTGCCGGAGGCGCTGCTGCCCTATATGGGCGGTCTGACGAAGATTGAGAAGGCCGCCTGAGGCGGGACGGGGCATGCGCATTCTCCTGACGAACGACGACGGTATCCACGCCGAGGGCCTGGCGGCTCTCGAAAGGATCGCGCGCGAGCTGACGGACGACGTCTGGGTCGTCGCGCCGGAGACCGACCAGAGCGGCCTTGCCCATTCTCTCACGCTCTCCGAGCCGCTGCGGCTCCGGAAGATCGATGAGAAGCGTTTTGCGCTGCGCGGCACGCCGACCGATTGCGTCATCATGGGCGTGCGCGAGGTTCTCGACGAAAAGCCGGATCTTGTTCTGTCGGGCGTCAATGCCGGCGCGAACATGGCTGACGACGTCACCTATTCCGGCACCATCGCCGGCGCCATCGAGGGTACGCTTCAGGGCATCAAGTCGATCGCGCTCAGCCAGGCCTACAACCATGCCAATGGCCGTATCGTGCCGTGGGAGGTTGCCGAGACCTTTGCGCCCAAGCTCATTCGCCAGCTGATGGATGTCGAGTTGCCGGACTGGACGTTCTTCAACCTCAATTTCCCGAATTGCGCGCCGAAGGAACTCCAGGGCGTCGAAGTCACCAGCCAGGGCAAGCTCGATTTCGGGCTGACCATCGACGAGCGCGCCGATGGCCGCGGCTTTCCCTATTACTGGCTGCGCTTCGGCGAGCGGAAGGGCGATTTCCGCGCGGGCACCGATATCCATGCGGTGAAGAACCACAAGATTTCCGTCACGCCGCTCAAGCTCGACCTGACGGACTATACGGTACTGGACCGCGTGAAGCGCGCCCTGATCAGTGAGGATGCCGATTGAGCACGGGACGGGTGATCGAGAAGGAAGGTTTTGCTGCGCTGGCGCTGCGCCTGCGCGGCGAGGGCATCAACAATCTCGAACTCCTGACGGCGGTGGAGCAGACGCCGCGCACGCTCTTCGTTCCCCCGCAGTTTGCCGGCGATGCCTATTCGAGCCGCCTGCTGCCGCTCGAATGCGGCTCCTTCGCCGAAGGCATCGATCTCGCCGTGCGCCTGCTGCACATTCTGAACCTCAAGGCAGGGCAGCGCGTGCTGGAAGTCGGCACCGGCAGCGGCTTCACCGCCGCTGTGATGGGGCGCCTGACCGAGCGCGTGCTGACCATCGACCGCTACCGGACGCTGGTCACGAACGCCCAGCAGGCCATCGAAAAGGCAGGCACGCGCAACGTCATCGTCCGCCAGGCCGATGGCAGCAACGGCATGCCGGGCGAGGGCACCTTCGACCGCATCCTCGTCACCGCCGCCTTTCCCGCCCTGCCGCGCTTCTTTGCCGAACAGCTCGTCTCCGGCGGCGTCCTCATCGCGCCCGCCATGGTCAGTGAAACCGAATGTCGCATGCTGAAGCTCACCAAGACCGGCAGCCGCTTCGACCGTGAGGATCTCTTTGCGGTGCCCTATCTGCCCATCGTTCCGATGATGGCGCAGGCGCTCTGAGCGCCCGAACGTTTTATCCTGCCTCCATGCCTAGTATTATCGGCCGAGTCGTTTCGGCGGTTTTTTTCGCATTGTCGCGCGCGTTTCTGTGCGTCTTCCTCCTGGCCGTCCCGAAAAGTGCAACGTTAACCATTTGTTAACCCGCGCAAGTTTCGCGCAAGCTTCGGCGCGTAGGCCGGTATCGAAGCAGCAGTTTCCACGCAGGATGCCGGTTTTCCAACCTTTCCGGCCATTCCGATGGAGAGGGAAATGTACGTCTCAAACAGGATAGCCAGCGGCTCGACGCATGAGGGGCTCGCTTATCTCGCGACCAAGGCGGCGGGAAAGGCCGCGGAGGATGCGACCGAGACCGCATCGTCCGCGAATCTCGCGGGCGGCACGACCGATCCCTCATCCCATGTCGGCCTTTCGGTCGATGCGCTTCTCGTCCTCAGCGTCGCCAAGGAAGAGGCGGTCCACAGCCAGCCGGCCCTGACGGATGCCGAGCGCAACAACCTGGATACAGCCGCACTGGAGGCCCGCGAATACGGCGCCTACGGCCATTTCCTCGATGCCGGCGACCGCAAGGCCTATTACCGCGCCTATATCGAATATTTTGACAGCATGCCGGCGCAGGACCAGCGCAGCGCCCGCTATCTGGGAACGCGCGATGTCGCCGTGTCCGCCCTGCGGGCCATCGCCTATAATGAAAGTGCGCTCGACATGAGCGAACCCGAAGCGGTCATCGAAGGCGCGGCGCGGCGCGCGACGCCCATCTCCGCGATCCTGCAGCCGGGCCAGGGCGCCATCGAGAATGTTGCCCATATCGGCGCGCGTATTTCCCGCGCTGACAGCATGTACGCGGCCGGCTTCTGATGCGGCCCGTGCCTGCCACCCTGCGGCATGGTTATCAATTCATCAAAAAACCTTGGCGAATAGGCCAGCCTTAACCGGGCAGTAACTCTAACGCGCTTTAATCGGTTCACTTCAAGTAGCGTACCGATTGGGTAGTCTCATGCGTAAGAGTGTATCGCCGAGTTTTGGCAGGACCGCGACCCGCCTTATTGCTGCGGCCCTGCTGGCCAGTGTCGCGACCGGGTGCAGTTCGGATGTTTCCCGTTTTGGCGGTCTGTTCTCCAGCTCCGGGCAGGACAACATGACGACCAGTTCGGTTCCGCGCCGCACGCTGTTCGGCAGCAATGGCATCGTTCCGCGGGCAACCGTCGGAAACGAGCAGCAGCAGTTTTCGTCGGCAAATCAGATGGGAACCCGCGATCAGGCGCTCAGCCAGCCCTTCCCGGATCAGGGCGGCGTTTCCTACGATCCCATCAACACATCAACGACGACCGGCTCGGGTTCGCGTCTGGCGACGACACCGATGACCGTTCAGCGCGGTTCGCTCAGCGACCCGACGGATGGCGGCGCCCGGCCGGCCGAGCGCGAGACCTTCGGTGAGCAGCGCCAGGCGAAAGCGGTTGCCGACAATACGGATACGCTCTCGACCGGAACCGTGCAGAAGGCCAAGGCCGGCTGGTCGACGAACAATGCCCCGGTCGTCATGCTGCGCCAGGGCGAAAGCGTGAAGACGCTCGCCAACCGTTATGGCGTGCCGGAGAAGGAAATCCTCGCCGCAAACGGACTGAAGCGTTCGACCGATGCCGAGCCCGGCCAGCGGATCATCATCCCGACCTTCAGCACCACGGCAAGCGCTGCCAAGGCTGCGACGGACCACACGCTGAAGGTCGACAACAAGCTGCCGACACCCGAGCGCAAGACGGAACAGAACGTCGCGATCCTGCCCGGCACGTCGAAGCGCGACAAGGTGAAGTCTGAAACCGATCAGGCCAACACCAACCTCGCCAATGCCGGCGAAGGCACTGGCGGCTACGAGGTCAAGCCCGGCGATTCGCTTGCCAAGATCGCCCGCAGCAATGGCGTGTCGGTCGACGCCCTGAAGAAGGCGAACGGCATCGATACCGCCGCGATCCGCATCGGCCAGAAGCTGGTGATCCCGGCTGGCGGCGCGGCCGTGGACACGACGACGGACAAGACGACGACGGCCTCCGTTCCGGTCAAGGAAAAGAAGGTCGAGACGGCGGAGAAGAAGCCGGAGTCCTATAAGGCGCCGGTCAAGACCGTCTCGGTCGCCGAGGTGACGCAGAAGTCCGACGTGACGGACGAAGCGCCCGAATCGACGGGTATCGGCAAGTATCGCTGGCCGGTCCGCGGCGCGGTCATTGCCGGCTACGGCTCCAACGTCAACGGCAGCCGCAACGACGGTATCGATATTTCGGTGCCCGAGGGCACGCCCATCAAGGCGGCTGAGAATGGCGTGGTCATCTATGCCGGCAGCAGCCTGAAGGAACTCGGAAACGCGGTTCTCGTCCGCCACGACGACGGCACCGTTACCGTCTACGGCCATGCCGGCGACCTCAACGTGCAGCGCGGCCAGAAGATCCAGCGCGGCCAGACCGTCGCGACCTCGGGCATGAGCGGCAGCGCCACCCGGCCCAAGGTTCACTTCGAGGTGCGCAAGAACGCGACGCCGGTCAACCCGATGACCTATCTGGAATAGGCGGGCACACATCACTGATAAAGAGAAGGGCGGTTCCTGCGGGACCGCCCTTTCGTCATTGAGGTGGTTTCAGCGGTTGAGCGGCTTGCCGAGACGCCCCGCAAGATCCTGGACATACTGCCAGGCCACGCGCCCGGAGCGGGAGCCGCGCGTGGTTGCCCATTCCAGTGCCTCTGCGTGAAGCTGTTCCACCGGGATGTCGAGCGTGTAGTGGCTCGCATAGCCGTCGATCATCTCGAGATATTCGGCCTGGCTGCACTTGTAGAAGCCGAGCCATAGCCCGAAGCGATCGGAAAGGGAGACCTTCTCCTCGACGGCTTCCGACGGGTTGATCGCCGTGGACTGCTCGTTTTCCATCATGTCGCGGGGCAGGAGGTGGCGACGGTTGGAGGTGGCGTAAAGCAGGACATTGTCCGGCCGGCCCTCGACGCCGCCGTCCAGCGCCGCCTTCAGCGACTTGTAGGACGTGTCGTCGTGGTCGAAGGACAGGTCGTCGCAGAAGATGATGACCGGATAGGGCACTCCCTTCAGGATGTCCATCAGCGCGGGAAGGCTGGCGATGTCTTCGCGGTGCACCTCGATGAGCTTCAGGTCGCTGCCGGTCTCCCTTGCCGCGAGCGCATGGACGGACTTGACCAGCGAGGACTTGCCCATGCCGCGTGCGCCCCACAGCAGCACATTGTTGGCCGGAAGGCCGCGTGCGAAGCGCACCGTGTTGTCGACGAGAATGTCACGAACATGATCGACGCCGCGGATAAGATCGATGTCGATGCGGTTGGGGCGCTTCACCGGCTGCACCTGCAGGCGCGCGGGCGACCAGACGAAGACGTCGGCCGCATTCCAGTCGTTGATGGCGGGCGCGGGGCCGGCAAGGCGCTCCAGCGTTGCGTTGATGCGGCCGATTTCGGCCAGCAGAAGCTTGACGTGATCTTCCTGCACTGTGTCTCTCCTCATACTCCTTGCGGGTAGCATGGCGGGAAGGGGGGCGAAAAGGGGGAAAACACTTGAAAAACGAGAGCTTCTCGGTCTCGTGTGTTGCATTGGATGTGTGCTTGCCTATATTCCGGCATCCGAAATGGGTCTACAGGCCTTATAAATCCAAGTTTTCAAGGAGTAGCTGATGTTCATTACCGAGGCCTTCGCCCAGACGGCGGCACCCGGCGGTTCAGCAGGCGGTGCAGACATCCTGATGTCTATCCTCCCGTTCCTGCTGATCTTCGTGGTGATGTATTTCCTCATCATCCGCCCGCAGCGTGCAGCCATGAAGCGTCGCGAAGAGCTTCTGAAGAACATCCGCCGCGGCGACCAGGTCGTCACCGGTGGTGGCATCGTCGGCAAGGTGACGAAGGTCGTAGACGACAGCGAGCTCGAAGTCGAAATCGCAGAAGGCATCAAAGTGCGTGTCGTACGCAGCGGTGTCAGCGAAGTCCGCGTCAAGGGCGAACCCGTCAAGGAATGACTTGGCTTGCCGTTCGGCCGAGGGTAACCTCGGCCTGCGGCCCGACTGGTTTTCAGCGGCGCTGGCGCCGTTTTTGTCGAGATCGCAATGCAGCAATCCGCCCGCTGGAAAACATTCCTTCTCTGGTCCGCGTTCCTGGCCAGCCTTCTCGTCCTGTTGCCGAGCCTTATGCCGGCCCGCATGGCGGCCGGCCTTCCGGACTGGATCTCCGCGCATCGGCTGAAACCGGGCCTGGACCTGACCGGCGGATCCCGCCTCGTTCTCGATGTTTCCCGTGACGATATCGTCGATGCGCGCCTGCGTGGCGCCGTCGAGACGATCGGCAACGCCTTGCGGGCAGCGCAGATTCCCTACGGCAATCTCAACGGCGCGGACGATCAGGTCGATGTGACGATATCGGCGACTGGTGACGCCGATAAGGCAAGGCAGGCGCTCGAAGGCCTTGGGCTCGGTACGCTCAATACCGGCGAAAACGGCGAGTTCAGCATCGTGCTGTCCGATGCCGCCGTCGATGAAGCCGTGGCGGCCGCATCGCTCGGCGCGGTCGATGCCGTGCGCCGGCGGGTTGAGAGCCTGGATATTCCCGCGCTGACCGTCGGGCGCGGCGACCGCGGCCGCATTGTCGTGTCCATGCCCGGCCTGACCGACCCGCAGCGCGTGAAGGATATGCTGGCGACCGTCGGCAAGCTTTCCGCACGCCTGATCGACGACAGCGTGCCGGTCAATACGGCCATCGAAAACGGCGCACCTGCCGGTTCCGAAGTGCTCTATTCCGCCGACGAGCCGCCGACGGGTTATCTCGTGCGCCAGGATGACCTCTTTACCGCCGCTGATGTGGCATCGGCGCGGGCATCGGCGGATGGCGAACCCTTCATCGAATTCGTGCTGCGCAAGGAAGCCGCAGACAAGCTCGCCGCTTTCACGCGCGACAATGCCGGCCGAACGATCGCGATCCTGCTCGATGGACAGGTGATCTCGACATCGCAGATCCAGGGCGCCATCAGCGATGGCGTCGGCCGGCTTTCCGGTGATTTCGATGCCGAAGGCGCGGCAAACCTCGCCCGCATCGTCGCCAGCGGTCCGCTGCCCGCCGCGCTCACCATTCTGGAGGAACGGTCGATCGAGCCGGTACTCGGCACGACGTCTGTCGGCTCCATCGTCCTGGCGCTCGTCGTTGCCGTCGTGGCGGTCGTGGCCTTCATCACGTTCTTTTACGGCGTGCTGGGGGTCATCGCATCGCTGGCGCTGTTCTTCAACGTGCTGCTGACATTCGCCGCGCTCGCGCTAATCGGTATGCCGATCTCCCTCTCCATGATCGCCGGCATCGTGCTGACCGTCGGCCTTGCCGTCGACGCGAGCGTTCTGATCTTCGAACGCATTCGCGAGGAGGTGAAGGCCGGGCGCCCGTTGTCGCAGGCCGTGTCGGTTGGTTTCGGTCGCGCCCGCACGACGGTTCTGGATGCGTCGGTGACGATGCTGATCGCTGTCGCCGTCCTCTTCCTCTTGTCGGCGGCGCCTGTGCGCGGCTTCGCGCTGGCGGTCGGCGTCGGCATGGTGGCAACGCTGTTCACCACATTCGGGCTGACACACCGCCTTGTGCGCATCTGGCTCGGCCGCAGCCATGCCACGCGCCTTCCCAAAGGCGTGCGCAGCGGATTTTTCGATAGCCTGAACCTGCGCTTCATGGCGGTTCGCAATGCGGTTTTCCTGGCGACGGCCGCCCTGTCGCTCGTGATCGCCGGCCTGCTTGCGCTCGGCGAACTGCGGCTCGGGATCGATTTCACCGGCGGCGCGGCGGTCGAGGTCCAGGCGAAATCGGGCAAGGCCGATCCGTTCGACATATCCGCGCGCCTTGCCGATGCCGGCGTCGCCGTGCAGACCGTCGATACACGCGCGGACGAGCGCCGCGCCATCGTAAGGCTGACCTCGCAAGGCGATGGCGAAAACGCCGAGCAGACCTCGGTCCTCGTCGCGCGGGGCGAACTTGAGGACGACTACGATTTCCGCCGCGTCGAGGTTGTCGGCCCGTCGATATCGGGAGAGTTGATCGATACGGCCTCCCTCGGCTTCGTCGCCGGGCTTCTGGCGCTGATCGCCTATATCTGGGTGCGCTTCGAATGGCATTTCGCCATCGGCGCCGTCATCGCGCTGGCGCATGACGTATTCTTCACGCTCGGCTTCCTCGCCATCGCCAATATCGAGTTCAACATCAGCGCTGTTGCCGCGCTTCTGACGGTCGCCGGCTACTCGTTGAACGATACGATGGTCGTTTACGACCGCATCCGCGAGAATCTACGGCACTTCAAGCAGATGCCGCTGCCGATCCTGATCGACGACGCGATCAATCGCACATTGTCGCGCACGGTCCTGACCTCCGCGACGACGCTGATCGCGCTTGCCGCGCTTGCCCTCTTCGGCGGCGAGGCGATTCGTACATTCGCGCTGACGCTGTTCTTCGGGGTGGCGGTCGGCACCATATCCTCCATCTACATTGCCGGGCCTATCCTCATCCTGTTCCGTCTGCGGCCGGAGCGCTATCGGCCCGGCAAGGGCGGTGCGGTGACGGCCCCGGAAGCGACGGGAGCCAATGGCTAAGGGAATTGAAATCCGGGAGGCGCACTTCCCAGGACGCGCGCCGATCGATGCATACGGCAATGGCGGCTTCCGTTTCGCCGACATGTCGCACCGCGGCTCCATCCTTTGCCTGCCCTCGGGCATTCATGGCTGGGACAAACAGGATGGCAGCCCGCTGACGCTGGACGACCTCCAGCGCGTGCTCGACGAGGCCGGTGATATCGAGGTCCTGCTTGTCGGCACCGGCAAGGAGATCCGCCCGCTTGCACCGGAAATCAAGGCGGCCCTGCGGGAGCGCAGAATCAGTTCCGATCCGATGAGCACGGGTGCGGCCGTGCGCACGTTCAACGTCATGCTGGCGGAAAGCCGTGCGGTTGCCGCCGCGCTTATCGCCGTGTGACGGACGAGGCGGTTTTTCGACGTGAGCGATAACGATACCCATTATGCGCATTGCCTGACGGTGCTTCGCGACACCGATCGCGACCGCTATCTCGCCTGCCTTCTGACGCCGGCGGAAAAGCGTGGCGCGCTTGCCGCCCTCTATGCCTTCAATGCCGAGCTCGCCCGGGTGCGAGACGTCGTACGCGAGGCACTGCCGGGCGAAATCCGCCTGCAATGGTGGCGGGATCTTCTGGAGGGGCAGGCGGATGGCGATGCGCTGGCCAATCCGCTGGCGGCGGGCCTTCTCGCTTGCATGCGGGATCATCATCTGCCGGTCGCGGTGCTGACAGATATGATCGAGGCCCGCATCTTCGACGTCTACAACGACCCGATGGAGAGCCGTTCGGCGTTCGAAGGCTATGCGGGCGAAACGGCCTCGGCGCTTATCCAGCTTGCGAGCCTCGTGCTCGATCCGGTCAATGCGCCGAAGTCGGCCGATGCGGCAGGGCATGCCGGCGTCGCGCAGACCGTTGCCGGGGTGCTTCTGATGCTGCCCATCCATCGCCGGCGTGGTCAGGTCTATCTACCTGCGGACCTGCTCGCGGCGACGGGCCTGTCGCCGGAGGCACTGCTGCGGGGAGACGACAAGGCCGCCGCCGGGCGCGCCATCGAGGCTTTTGTGGGCCTGGGGCGGGATCATCTGGCCAAGGCGCGTGCCGCGGATGGCGTCTCGATGGGCAACCGTCCGGCCTTCTTGCCCGTTGCGCTCGTGCCGCACATTCTCGACGCTGCCGAAAAGGCCGGTGCGGACGTGCTTGAACGCGTCCTGCAGCCGCCGCAATGGCGACGGCAATGGTGGATGTGGCGGGCCCTGCGGCGCGGACCTTTCTGAGCCGCCCGGCGGAACCGTTTGGCCCGGGCCCCGTTTGACGAGCGACACGCAAAACTGGCGCAAGCCTCGTTTGTTAGGGAGGCCGAATGTTATCGGCGCGGGGGAGTTCACGCCATGCTCTGGACCATCACGATCGTGTGCCTGTTTCTGGTGGGCCTGATTTTTCGCCAGGCGTTTCAACGGGACGAGCGTGAGAAAGCCGAGAACGATTCGGGGCTGGCGATCCTGGAGTTCGGCCGGGCCTTTCCCGACGAGGCCATCCGTGATGTCGTGACCACGGCAAACGGCAAGACCGTGTTTCTGCGTCTGCATGACGGCAAAGCCGGTTGCATGAACGCACACGGCCTGCACTATACCTGCCATCTCATCGAGCCGGGCACGGTGCGCGTCGAAAGTGCCGGTCCCCGCCGGCTTTCCGTGACATTCGCCAATGCCGCCTTCGAGGGCGGCACATTCGAATTCCGCAATGAGCAGCAGGCCGCGGAAGTTTCGCTGTGGCTGCTCGGCAGCTTCAGGCCCATGACCGCCGTTGCCGGCGACCTCGCCCAGAAACAGCCGATCTGAGGCGCAAGATCAGCCTTTCAGCCAGCGTGCGCAATCTTCCAGCGCGCGCGCAGCCGTTGCGTGCTTCTTGGCGAGCGCCTTGTCCTTGCCGCGGAAGCGCTTCACCCCGTCCGGCTTGGTCACGGTGCCCGGCTCAAGCGGCGGGAACAGGCCGAAATTGATGTTCATCGGCTGGAACGAGCGCTTGCCCGGCTCATCGTCCGACACGATATGCCCGCCGGTAATGTGGTTGAGCAGCGCGCCGAAGGCGGTGGTCTCCGGCGGCAGGACAGGCGTGGCGCCCTGGCGCTCGGCGGCCGCGAAGCGTCCCGCCAGCAGGCCGATGCTGGCACTTTCGACGTAACCTTCGCAGCCGGTGATTTGGCCGGCGAAGCGAAGCCCCGGACGGCCCTTCAGCGTCAGCGATCTGTCGAGCAGGGTGGGGGAGTTGATATAGGTATTGCGGTGCAGCCCGCCGAGGCGCGCGAATTCGGCGTTTTCGAGACCCGGGATCAGCCGGAAGATTTCCGCTTGCGCGCCATATTTCAGCTTCGTTTGGAAACCGACCATGTTGTAGAGCGTGCCGAGTGCATTGTCCTGGCGCAGCTGCACGACCGCATAGGGCTTTACCGTGGGATTATGCGCATTGGTCAGCCCCATCGGCTTCATCGGGCCGTGGCGCAGCGTCTCGCGGCCACGTTCCGCCATCACCTCGATCGGCAGGCAGCCGTCGAAATAGGGCGTGCCTTCCCATTCCTTGAAGCCGGTCGTGTCTCCGGCGATCAGCGCATCGATGAAGGCGTTGTACTGCGCCTCGTCCACCGGGCAGTTGATATAGTCCTTGCCCGTGCCGCCTGGGCCAACCTTGTCGTAGCGCGACTGATACCAGCAGATATCCATATCGATGCTCGCCGTGTGCACGATCGGCGCGATGGCGTCGAAGAAGGCGAGCGAATCGGCGCCGGTCCGCGCCTGGATGGCCTGCGCCAGCGATGGGGCGGTCAGCGGACCGGTGGCGATGATGGCCTGGTCCCAGTCCTCGGGCGGAAGCCCCGTCACTTCCTCGCGCGTGACGGTAATGAGCGGATGCCCCTCGATGGCGGCCGTCACGGCATCGGAAAAGCCGTCGCGGTCCACCGCAAGCGCACCGCCGGCCGGAACCTGATTGGCATCCGCGGAGCGCATGATGAGCGAACCGGCCAGCCGCATCTCCGCATGCAGCACGCCGACGGCATTGCTCGTCGCGTCGTCCGAGCGGAAGGAGTTCGAACAGACGAGTTCGGCGAGGCCATCGGTCTTGTGCGCATCCGTGCCGCGCACGCCGCGCATTTCATGCAGGATGACGGGAATGCCACGTTCGGCGATCTGCCAGGCGGCTTCCGAGCCGGCGAGGCCGCCACCGATGACATGGATGGGAGTGTGCGAAGAGGTCTTGGTCATGGCCGGTTCGTTACCATGGGCCACGCCGCAATTCCAAGGAAAAGCATGGAGGCGGCGCAACATGCCCCCGGAATCAAAAACGGCACCAGATGGTGCCGTTTGAAGCGTTCCTCGCGCGTCGCCGTTTCCGGCCGCAGCGGCGGAAACCGGCTATGAATTAGCGGAAGGAACGGGAAGCGATGTCACGGATGTCGTAACGGGTCAGGCCGATGTCCGAGAGCGTGTGGTTCGACAGGTTGCCGAGTTCGTTCAGGGTGCGGCGGTAGGAAATCCAGTTCTTTGCGATGCGGAGCGGGTTCATGGTCGTGTCCTAGAAGGGTTACCCGGAGGCTTTCCCCCGGCGTTGACGCTCATATACGCGACATCCCCGTTAATGTGCAGTGCAAAGAAAATGCAGCTGCTATGCATTTGTGCAATAAGACGATGAAGGATAAGGCAACTGCCGCCGCTGCATGCAAAAAAGGCAGATAAGGGCGCTATATCAGGCAGATACGGCGATTCAGCTGCGTCACCTCACCATCTGCAAGATGTCGCAGTCTATAATCTGCGACATTGTGCGGCGCAAAAAGACCGGCAAACGAAAACGCCCTTCGGTGGAGACCGAAGGGCGTTCATTTTGCGACCCGTGGGTCCGTTCGGCTTAGATCGTCGCCTTGCGTGCGATATAAGGGATATCGCTGCGGCCGATGCCGAGGTCACGAAGCTCGCGGTCCGACATGCGGCCGAGTTCGGTGACGGTCTGACGATACTTGCGCCAGTTGTTGAAAGAGCGTGCCAGGTTCATTTTCATACCCCTTTCTTGGGCTTCGTACTGAGCGGCCGCTCGTCGTTGGCGCCGCCCTGATCTGTTGAGCCGGACTATACGCTCGAGCGGCAAAATGAACAGCGCCCGATTGGCACGGCACCCATGCATTTCTTGCATGTCAAGCGGAAATTTTGACAAAATTCTGGCCAAAAAAGGCCGGCTCGCCACACTGGTAAACGTTCGCCATGCAAAACCGGAATGGGCCGGCCCGAATGGCGAGGGCGATGCGTAGCGCCATGAAGAAAGGCGCGGGCGACGCTACGGCCACGGGATATGGATCTTGGAAATCGCGGGGAGGTCAAAAAAGAATAACGCCCGCTGGGGGAGGAGATCCAGCGGGCGTCATTGATATTGATTGGCAACTGGGAGGAGGAGTGTTGCCAATCGATCGAAGGGGCGCTGGGAGGAGGAGTGCGCCACTCCGAATTCCATCGATCACCGTTTCCGGCAACCTGATCTTTCGGCGTCATGCCGGGCCCGATCATCTGGCCTTTCCGCAACCTGTCGCCTTAAAGCGGCGCCTCGTTGCGGCTGGATCATCATCGATCCGATGTTTGCAATATAGCCGGGTCATTCGGTTTTGTGCAGTGCAATATAGTCATGGATGGTATGCGCTGCCTGCATGCCGCCGGGACCGGATCGTTACGGCCAAATCTCCCATGGTTTTCTTTATGTTTCGTTAATCCTGATTGCATGTCCGCCGGAAACGCCGCGATTTTGCTGCCGCATTGGCGTTTTCCTTCACTTTTGCCGTGACCGGGCATTTTCGGGCAGCCTATAGTGCCGCCGTTGCCAGGGCCGGAATCACGGCCGCAGGCGGATTGTCGAAGGGGACGGCGGGGCAATGTACAGGAGTTGGTTGGAACGCGACCTGAAAACGTGGACGGCGCAGGGCCTGATCGACACGAAAACAGCGACCGTGCTGCTCAAGGAGTACGATTCGCGTCCCAACTCCTTCAGCGTGGGGCGCGTGCTTCTGATCATCGCGGCACTTCTGTTTGCGGCAGCCGTCCTCCTGCTTGTCGCGGCCAATTGGGAAGCCATTCCGCGGCTCGTGCGCCTTGCAGGCATTATCGGCGTCCTCTGGGCGGCCTATTTCGGCGGCGGTGCCCTTCTGGCACGCGGCGCAGAGCGTCTTGCGGCTGCTTTCCTCGTTCTGGGAGCGCTGTCCTTCGGCGGGGCCATCGCGCTTGTGGGGCAGATGTACCATCTCTCGGGCGACGCGCTTCAGGCGGCGCTCGTCTGGTTCGGCGGGACGGTGGCGGCGGCCGTGCTGTTCCGGTCGGGTGCCGTCACCGTCGTCGCCGGCTTTCTCGCCTTCGTCGTCTCGGGTACGGACTGGACACAATCCTACTCGGCCGATCAGATGCTGCTGCTCTGGCTGATGCCGCTGATGGCGGTCGTCGTCATCGCGCTTGCGCGCTACACCGGCGCCGGGCGTGCACGCCACCTCGGCTATCTGCTGTTGGTCGCCTGGCTCGCCTTTATCTACAGCGAATACTCCACCGCAACGACGGCCATTGCCATCGTCGTCTTCGGCGCCGTTGCCTATCTTGCCGCCGCGCTACCGCAGTCGCCGTTGCACGCCGCCGCCCGCAGCGCCGGTTCAGCGCCCGCTTTCTATGCCTATCTCGTGCTGATGCTCGGGCTCGTGGTCCTGCATGTCGAGTTCGATGCGGTGGGCGAGCGTCTGGCGGTCGGCATCGTCACGCTCGGCGCGGCGATCACCGGCATCGCGCTTTCGGGGAAGGAGAACGGCGCGGTCCGGTATTTGGGATACGTGGCCTTCGCGGCGGAGACGCTCTATCTCGCGTCGGAAACCATCGGCTCCATCATCGGCACCTCGGGTTTCTTCCTCGTCTCCGGCCTTGTCGTCGCCGCCATCGCCTGGGCGGTGATCGCATTGGAGCGCCGGCTTGCATCCAACGAAGACAAGGCGGAGGCCTGATATGACCCGGACGCGTTCCTTCCGCCTGTCGCCGCTCGTTGCAGCACTTGTCGTCGCCGTGCTCCAGACCGCCGTGATCGGCTATATGGTCGAAAGCCGGGCGTCCATCCTGCGCAACGGCGCGGATATCCGGCTGAAGACCAACCCGGTCGACCCGCGCGACCTGCTGCGCGGCGACTACGTCATACTGATCTACGAGATTTCCACCATTCCGGCGTCGATCGTCACGGGCGATATTCCCTCGGACGGGACGCGCACCCGCCTTTCCGTGCGCCTGAAACCGGATGCCGACGGGCTGTGGAAGGCGACGGAAGCGCGCTTTGCGGAGATGGCGCCGGAGGAGGGGTCTGTCATCCTGCGCACGTTGCCCTTCGTTTTCAACACATACGGCGCCGACGGCATGCCCGATGAGCTCTTCGTGCAATACGGTATCGAGCGCTACTATGTGCCGGAAGGCGAGGGCAGGGCGCTGGAAAATGCCCGCAATGCGCAGGAGCTGGACGTGGAGGCGCGGGTGTCGAGCGATGGCACGCCGCAGATCGCGCGGCTGCTGCTGCGCGGGGAGCCGGTCTACGACGAGCCGCTCTATTGAGCCGAAGCGCCGGAGAACGGTCGTTTTCCTGTCATTTTTCCTTTGATCCCTTGGAAACGGATGATATAGAGACGCCGCGCTCGGAAGGCGCCACTGGAGCGGCCCGGCCGCCTGTGGACAGCGGTTTCTGAGACGCGGGTATGGTGAAATTGGTAGACACGCCAGATTTAGGTTCTGGTGCCGCAAGGCGTGGGAGTTCAAGTCTCTCTACCCGCACCAGAGCCACCAAACGCGGAAACCGGACGTTTCCGCGGGGTGTGGAATGTTAGAGCGCGCCATTTTGCTTGCCAAAAGGCCACCGAATTCAGTAAAGCCACTGCCGGCAAATGGACCGGCGGGGTGTTCGCCATAACCGGCAGCCCGGTTTGAACACCGCCAACTCGAAATAAAGGTTTGAACATGCAGGTTATCGAAACGCTCGCTGAAGGGCTGAAGCGCGAAATCAAGGTCGTCATCCCGGCCAAGGACATGGAAGCTCAGATGAACGAGCGTCTTGAGGACGTGAAGGGCCGTGTCCGCATCAACGGCTTCCGTCCGGGCAAGGTGCCGTTCGCACATCTCAAGAAGATGTACGGCAAATCCGTCATGGCCGAGCTGGTCAACGAGATCGTTCGCGACCGCCCCTCCGCAATTCTTTCCGAGCGCGGCGAAAAGTCTGCCACGCAGCCGGAAGTCGCGATGACCGAAGACCAGGCCGAGGCCGAGAAGATTCTCGCCGGTGAAGCCGACTTCGAGTTCACGCTGGCCTATGAAGTCATTCCGGCCATCGAGCTGAAGGACAATTCTGGCATCGCCGTCACGCGCGAAGTCGTGGAAATCGACGCCAAGGAAGTCGACGACCAGATCCTGCAGATCGCCGAAAGCGCACGCTCCTACGAAACCAAGAAGGGCAAGGCCGCCAATGGCGACCGCGTCACCATTGATTACCTCGGCAAGGTTGACGGTGAAGCCTTCGATGGCGGCAAGGACGAAGACGCAGAACTGGTTCTCGGTTCCAACCGCTTCATTCCGGGCTTCGAAGAGCAGCTCGTCGGCTTGAAGGCCGGTGACGAAAAGGTCATCACCGTGACCTTCCCGGCCGATTACCCGGCCGCAAACCTCGCCGGCAAGGAAGCCACCTTCGACATCAAGGTCAAGGACGTCGCTGCCGCCGCCGACATCGAGATCAACGACGAGCTCGCCAAGAAGCTCGGCCTCGAATCGGCCGACAAGCTGCGCGAAATCGTCCGCGGCCAGATCGAAAGCCAGTACGGCTCGGTCACGCGCCAGAAGGTCAAGCGCCAGATCCTCGACCAGCTCGACGAGCTGTACAAGTTCGACACGCCGGAGCGCCTGGTCGACGCCGAATTCGAAAACATCTGGCGCCAGATCAACACGGACCTCCAGCAGTCCGGCAAGACCTTCGCTGACGAAGACACCACGGAAGAAGCCGCACGCGAAGAATACCGCAAGCTGGCCGAACGCCGCGTCCGCCTCGGCCTCGTTCTCTCGGAAATCGGCGAAAAGGCCGGCATCCAGGTTTCCGACGAGGAAATGCAGCAGTCGCTCTACCAGCAGCTGCGCCAGTTCCCCGGCCAGGAAAAGCAGATCCTCGAATATTTCCAGAAGACCCCGGGTGCCGCCGCTTCGCTGCGCGCGCCGATCTTCGAAGAAAAGGTCGTCGATCACCTGCTCGGCGAAATCAAGGTGACGGACAAGACCGTCTCCAAGGACGAGCTGATGGCTGACGACGAGGAAGGCTCCGAGAAGGACGCCAAGAAGGCTGCGCCGAAGAAGAAGGCTGCTGCCAAGGCCGACGCTGCGGAAGGCGAAGAAGCCGCTGCGAAGAAGAAAGCCCCGGCCAAGAAGAAGGCCGCTGAAGGCGACGCCGAGTAAGTATCCGGCGGAGGGTTTCGGTCCTCCACAATGCCTAAGCAATGCAAAACGCCCGCGATATCCATCGCGGGCGTTTTGTTTGTAGGGAAGAGGTCAGCGGCTTAGCGTGAATAGGGCGAGACGCAGCTCCGGCGCGGACCGTTGTTCGGCTGGAACGTGTTGTCGTAGGCGCGGTACGAACGGTAACGGTTGGCGCACCAGCTGACATGCGAGCCGCTCACGTCGCGGTCACGGGTCACGGCACCGCCGATGGCCGCACCCAGGCCGAAGGCAGCCAGCGGGTACCACCAGCCATCGGAGTGGCGGCGATAGCCGGGACGGCGGTCACGGTAACCGCGATGGCCGTGCCAGCGCCGCTCCGCCCGGTCGCGGCGATGCATGCGTTCCCGACGCTCATAGCGATACTGCACCTGCTCGACGGACGACGCCGACGGAACCGGAACGTTCGGGAACGTAATGGCCTGTGCCGGAACGAAGGACGTCAGCGCGACGGCGATGGAGAGCGCACCCGTGGCAAAGATGGACTTGAGCTTCTGCATGATAGAACCTTTCCTGCTTGGTTGTCGCTTCAACGCGCAAGACAGGTGTAGGTTCCGGGCGGTCGCAACCTGACGGGCGAAACGGTGCCGAGGACAGCGCAAAAAAAACGGGCTGGTCCGCCCTCGGGCTCGCCAACCCGTTCCGATAAAAAGCGGATCAGGGTTCGGGGTACAGGGGGCTGTCGCCATGACCCGGCTGCATCTCCGGATCACCTGTAAGACGGATCATGCCGGATTTATCTTTTCCCGATTGACATAATACGTCTGTTTTTTGACAATTTCCGCATGACCAAAGAAATGCCGCGGTCGGGCCCGCTCGACGTCACGATTGTTTTGCTGCCGGAATCATCGATCATGTCGCTTGCCTCCGTGCTCGATCCCATGCGCGCGGCCAACCGCGTGGTGCCCGAACCGGTCTTCCGCTGGACGATACTCTCGCCGGAGGGGCAGCCGGTGCTCCTGACCTGCGGCGTTGAGGTTCGTGTCGATGGCGCGTTCGCCGATGTGACGAGCGGCGATGCCTTGCTCCTGATCGCCGGCTTCAACCAGGATCGCCACGCCGGGCGACCGTTCGTCGCGCGGCTCAAGAAGGTGGCACGGCGTTTCGGGATCGTGGCCGGCATCGAGTCCGGCTGCTGGCTTCTGGCGCGCTCCGGCCTGCTGGACGGGCGCGACGCGACGGCGCATTGGGAAGAGCTGGAGGACTTCGCGGCAGCCTTTCCAGCGCTCAACGTACGCGCCGACCGCTTCGTCACGGACGGCCCGCTATGGACGTCAGGCGGTGCCTCGCCGACCTTCGACATGATGCTGCATCTGGTGCGCGAGCAGTTCGGCTCGGCGGTGGCGCTCGATGTGGCCAGCGTCTTCGTCTACGACGAGACCCATGCCGCAACGGACGCGCAGCCGCTCGTCTCATTGGGGCGCCTGGGCGAGCACAGGCCGGAGCTTGCTGCCGCGATCCGCCTGATGGAGCGCACGATCGACCGGCCGCTGACCATCGCAGCACTGGCACGCCGCCTCGGCTTCTCCACGCGAAAGCTCGAGACGCTCTTCGTCGACGGGCTCGGCGCGGCACCCGGGAAATATTATCTGCGCTTGCGGCTGACGGCGGCGCAGCGTCTGGTGCGCGATACGCCGCTGTCCATGCAGGAGGTGGCGCTGCGCAGCGGCTTCGACAGTCTCTCGGCCTTCTCGCGCGCCTTCCGCAATCATTTCGGCGCAAGTCCGCTCAAGTTCCGGATGGGGCTTCGGACGAAATGAAGGGCATGACCAACAAGCGGGACGAAAAAAGGCGGGCACTCCGCCCGCCTTTTCCAAACCCGGATTCCGATCCGCTCAGTGCAGGATCTGGCTGAGGAACAGCTTGGTGCGCTCGTGCTGCGGATTGTCGAAGAACTCGGCGGGTGCGTTCTCCTCGACGATCTGGCCCTGGTCCATGAAGATCACGCGGTTGGCGACCTGGCGGGCAAAACCCATTTCGTGCGTCACGCACAGCATGGTCATGCCTTCTTCAGCCAGCGAAACCATGGTGTCGAGCACTTCCTTGACCATTTCCGGATCGAGCGCCGAGGTCGGCTCGTCGAACAGCATGATCTTGGGCTTCATGCAGAGCGAGCGGGCGATCGCCACGCGCTGCTGCTGGCCGCCCGACAGCTGGCCGGGATACTTGTTGGCCTGTTCGGGGATCTTGACGCGCTTGAGGTAGTGCATCGCGATCTCCTCGGCCTCCTTCTTCGGCATCTTGCGCACCCAGATCGGCGCAAGCGTGCAGTTCTCGAGGATGGTCAGGTGCGGGAAGAGGTTGAAGTGCTGGAACACCATGCCGACTTCGCGACGCACTTCGTCGATCTTCTTGAGGTCGTTCGTCAGCTCGATGCCGTCGACGATGATCTGGCCCTTCTGGTGCTCTTCCAGCCGGTTGATGCAGCGGATCATCGTCGACTTGCCGGAACCCGACGGTCCCGCGATGACGATGCGCTCGCCCTTCATCACCTTCAGATTGATGTCGCGCAGCACGTGGAAGTCGCCGTACCACTTGTTCATGTTGATGATTTCGACGGCGGCGTCGGTGGCCGAGACAGTCATCTTTTGTGCATTGGCTTGGTTGGCCATTATTATGTCCTCTCAGTTATCTCTTATGGCCCTTGTCGAGCCGGCGTTCAACGAAAGCCGAGTAGCGCGACATGCCGAAGCAGAAGATCCAGAATACGAAGCCGGCGAAGATCAGGCCCGTGAGCGGCGTGACAGGGGTAATCCAGCCCGAATCGCCGAAGCTCGCCTTCACGATGCCGAGCAGATCGTACATCGAGATGATGGTGACGAGCGAGGTATCCTTGAACATGCCGATAAAGGTGTTCACGATTCCCGGGATGACGAGCTTGATGGCCTGCGGAAGCACGATGAAGGTCATCTTGTGGAAGTAGTTTAGACCAAGCGCATCGGCCGCTTCATATTGCCCTTTCGGAATGGCTTGAAGACCGCCGCGAATAACCTCCGCCATATAGGCGGACGCGAAGATCGAAACCCCGATGAGCGCACGCAGGAACTTGTCGATGTTGTTGCCCGGTTCCAGGAACAGCGGAAGCAACACGCTGGCCATGAACAGGACGGTGATCAACGGCACGCCGCGGATCAGCTCGATGAAGCCGATGCAGACCGTCTTCAGGATCGGCATGGACGACCGGCGTCCGAGCGCGAGCAGAATGCCGATCGGCAGCGACATGACGATGCCGACGAAGGAGATGATGAGCGTCACCATCAGCCCGCCCCACAGCGACGTCTCGACGTAACGCAGGCCGAACGAGCCGCCCAGAAGCAGGAAATAGGCGACGATGGGCAGCACGACGAGCAGCAGGATCGCGTTCAGCCCCTTGCGCGGCACCTTCGGAATGAGGAAGGGCACGAGCAGCGCGACGAACATGCCGGCCACGAGAAGCGGACGCCACAGTTCGCTACGCGGATAGGAGCCGAACATGAACTGCACGAAGCGGTCGTTCACATAGGCCCAGCAGGCGCCGCTCCAGCCGGCCGGAAGCTGGCCGCCCTGGTCAGTCGTCAGGCAGGCCGTTCTGTCGGCGCCCGTCCAGACCGCCGATAGGAACAGCCAGTCGATGGCCTTCGGGAGGTAGTAGACGAGCACCGCAAGAGCGATCACCGTGAGAAGGCTGTCCTTCCAGGACGCGAACAGGTTGTGGCGAATCCAGGCAAACGCTGAGGAATCCGAGGTCGGCGGCTTTTCCGCCTCGATGAACCCCTCGCGGACATAGGTAATGCTTTGGGACATCTCAGCGCTCCACCAGGGCCATCTTGGCATTGAACCAGTTCATGAACAGCGACGTGACGAGGCTGATCGATACGTAGACCAACATCCAGATCGCGATGATCTCGATGGACTTACCCGACTGGTTGAGGATGGTACCGCCGACAGCCACGAGGTCGGCGTAACCGACCGCGACGGCGAGCGACGAGTTCTTGATGAGGTTGAGATATTGCGAGGTGAGGGGCGGGATGATGATGCGCAAGGCCTGCGGCAGGACGACGAGGCGCGTCGTGTGTCCGCCCCGCAGTCCGAGTGCGAAAGCGGCCTCCGATTGGCCCTTCGACACGCCACGGATGCCTGCCCGCACGATTTCGGCGATGAACGACGCCGTGTAGAGGGAAAGTGCGAGGTAGAGCGCCAGGAATTCTGGCCCGATGGACATGCCGCCGCGCATGTTGAACGACCCCGGAACGGCGTAGTCCAGCGACAGCGGGCTTCCCATGATGAGGAAGACGAGGATCGGGAACAGCACGATCAGGCCGAGATTGACCCACAGCACCGGCGGACGCTTGCCCGTGGCCCGCTGGCGGGCATTGGCCCAGATCGTGAAGGCGATTGCCGCGACGATACCAAGGACAAAGGCCCCGACCACCATGCCGAATCCCTCACCGAAGATCGGGGCGGGCATGTAGATGCCGCGGTTGGAGATGAAGAAGATCGCGTCCGGGTTTTCCTCGAGATGCTGGAAGATCGTACGGATCGACGGCAACAGGGCGAGAACGCCGAGATACCAGAAGAAGATGACGAGAAGCGGCGGAATGTTGCGGAAGATTTCCACATAGACCGTGCAGAGCCGCGCAATCAGCCAGTTGTTCGACAGGCGCCCCACACCGATGAGAAGGCCGACGATCGTCGCGGTGACGATACCGGCGGCGGCGACCACCAGCGTGTTGAGCAGACCGACCTGCAGGGCACGGAAATAGGTCGAGTCACTCGAATAGGCGATCAGCGTCTGCGCGATGTCGAAACCGGCGCGGCTGTTCAGGAAGCCGAAACCGGCCGACATGTTGGCGCGGGCGAGGTTCTGGACGACATTGTTCCAGGCGTACCACACCGCACCGACGATCACGACAAGTGTAACGACCTGATAGAGCACGCTTCGCAGCGCAGGATTGTAGAGAAGCGAAACCTTCGGCGGTTCGCTGGACCCGGTTCGGGTGTCCGCAAGAGCCATGCAAGTCCCCTGACATTGTGGTCGCCCTGTTTTCCGGGCGTTGTTCTAAAAAGGGAGGGCAATGGCTTGCCCTCCCGAAGCGGTGTCGTCCGACTTAGCGGATCGGCGGGGCGTATTGCAGGCCGCCCTTCGTCCACTGGGCGTTCAGGCCACGGGCGATCTTGAGCGGAGAACCTTCGCCGACATTGCGTTCGAAGGATTCGCCATAGTTGCCGACGGCCTTGATGATCTGCACGGCCCAGTCCTTCGGCACGCCAAGATCCGCACCGATGGTCGAATCGGCTTCTTCACCGAGGAAGCGCTTGATGTCAGGGTTGGCGGAGGTCTTCATTTCCTCGACATTCGCCTGCGTGATGCCGAACTCTTCGGCAGCCACCATCGCATAATGTGCCCAGCTGACGATATCGAGCCACTTGGAATCGTTCTGGCGAACGGCCGGGCCGAGCGGCTCCTTGGAGATGATTTCCGGCAGAACCATATGGTCGTCCGGGTTGGCCATCTTCAGGCGGATCGAGTAGAGGCCCGAGGCGTCCGTCGTGTAGGCGTCGCAACGGCCGGCATTGTAGGCGGCGTCGGCTTCATCCTGCGCTTCGAAAACGACCGGCTTGAAATCCATGTTGTTGGAGCGGAAGTAGTCGGCGAGGTTCAGTTCGGTGGTGGTGCCCGACTGGACGCAGACGGACGCGCCCGACAGTTCCAGAGCGGACTTAACGCCGAGCTCCTTCTTCACCATGAAGCCCTGGCCGTCATAGTAGTTCACGGCGCGGAAGTCGAAGCCGAGCTGCGTGTCGCGGCTGATGCTCCACGTCGTGTTGCGTGCCAGAAGATCGATTTCGCCCGACTGCAGCGCGGGGAAACGGTCCTTGGCCGAAAGAGGCGTGAACTTGACCTTGGTGGCGTCGCCGAAGACGGCAGCGGCCACGGCCTTGCAGAGATCCACGTCGAGGCCGGCCCAGTTGCCCTGCGAATCCTGTGCGCCGAAGCCGGCAAGGTTCGAGCCGTTGACGCCGCACTGGACGAAGCCCTTTGCCTTTACGTCAGACAGTGTGTCGGCTTGAGATGCTGTTGCGCCAAACCCCAGTACGGCTGCACCAACGAGCGCCGTCACGATTTTTTTTGCCATTTTTTACGACCTTTTTCTGTTGTCTTGTCTTATCCGCAGGTCACGCGGTCCGAAAGGACACCTATGCGGAACTCGCCACCCTCCCGGCGCGAGGTCGCTTATCTCATGCTCAAAATTTCGCACGGTCAAGTGACACAGCCCATTTTCCATTCACTTCTCCAAATTTAAGGAAAGTTGGCGCGCATTTGGGCAGGAAAATGGGGGCAAGTGCAGTCAGCCGCACAAAAAAACCGCTTGTTGGAAATTTGTAGCGCTTTCGGGGTTTCGCGTTCTTCTTGCGCACGGGGTTGACCTCACCTTGATGCTGGCGAAAAGTCCGCCGGAGGTAACACATTGCATCGTTCGGATTGATCCATGAAAAACAGAGACGAAATCCTCGCCGGCGCCGGCGTGAACACCCGCCTTGCCCATGCAGGCAACGACCCCGCCGACTATTACGGTTTCGTCAATCCACCCGTCGTGCATGCGTCCACGGTTCTCTTTCCCAATGCTGCGACCATGGAAAGCCGGGCGCAGAAATACACCTACGGCACGCGCGGCACGCCGACCACGGATGCGCTCTGCGCCGCAATCGATGAACTGGAAGGCTCGGCCGGTACGATTCTCGTGCCTTCGGGTCTGGCAGCCGTGACCGTGCCGTTCCTCGCCTACCTTTCGGCGGGCGACCACGCGCTGATCGTCGATTCCGTCTATCACCCGACACGCCATTTCTGCGACACCATGCTGAAGCGGCTGGGCGTGACCGTGGAATATTACGATCCCTTGATAGGCGCCGGTATCGAGAGCCTGATCCGGCCCAACACCAGGCTCGTGCACACCGAGGCACCCGGCTCCAACACGTTCGAAATGCAGGATATTCCGGCCATCGCCGCTGTAGCGCACAGGCATGGCGCGGTCGTCACCATGGACAACACCTGGGCGACGCCGCTCTATTTCAAGCCGCTCGATTTCGGCGTCGACGTGTCCATCCATGCCGCCACGAAGTATCCGGCCGGTCATTCCGACATTTTGTTCGGCACGGTCTCGGCCAACGCCGCCCATTGGGGACAACTGCACGATACGCAGATCACGTTGGGCACCTGCGCCTCGCCGGATGATTCCTACCAAGTGCTGCGCGGACTGCGCACCATGGGCGTGCGGCTGGAGCGTCACCAGGAAAGCGCGCTGGAATTGGCGCGCTGGCTGGAGGGCGTGGACGATGTCGCGCGGGTCCTGCACCCGGCCTTGCCGAGCTTCCCGGGACACGACCTCTGGAAGCGGGACTTCAAGGGTTCCTGCGGCATCTTCTCGATCGTGCTGAACGGTGGTTCGCCCGATCGTTACAAGGCCAAGGCCCACGCATTCCTAGATGCGCTCGGTATTTTCGGGCTCGGCTATTCCTGGGGTGGCTTCGAATGCCTCGCGGTGCATGTGAACCTCAACGACCGGCGTGTCGCCAAGGCGCCGGAAGAGGGCCCGGTGCTGCGCCTTCAGATCGGCCTCGAGGATGTGAAGGATATCAAGGCCGATATCGAACGCGGCCTGGCCGCGGCGCGCTCCGTCTGACGGCTGCAAGCGCTTGAGATCACGGCTTGCCGGGGCTTTCCGGCAAGTTGGGGAACATGCCGGATCAGTCCGGCGTGCGGTAGCCGTAGAGCCAGTCGAAATCGCCGGCCAGGGTCTCCGGCTTCCGCAGCGACAGCACCAGATTGCGCGCAAGTGCGACGGGGCCGCGCGCGTGATAGGCGAAGCGGTTGAAAGCGCCGCGATTGCGGACCTTCGCGACCCGTTCCCGGCGCTCGGTCTCGAAGCGGCGCAATGCCGCGCCGAGGTCCGTTGCGCCTGAAAGCCGGTTCGCCAGAAGCGCGGCATCCTCGATGGCCATGGCGGCGCCCTGTGCCGCAAAAGGTGTCATGGCGTGGGCGGCGTCCCCGATCAGTACCATATTGCGCCCATCCGTCCAGGCACCATCCGGGCAGCCGAAGAGCGGCCAGACCAGCGGATCGTCTGCCCCTGCGACCAACTCTCTTATGTCGGCATGCCAGCCGGAAAAAGCATTGGCGAGGCGTTTTTTGGCGGCGGCGTCTCCACGCCGTGACCAACCTTCCGGCGGTGCCTCGGCCTGCTGGTGGATGGCGACGATGTTGAACGAACGGGTCTCGGCCAGCGGATAGGCGACGAGATGGGCCTGCGGTCCAAGAAAGGCCGTGACCGTGCGGGGATTGAGCAGGACCGGCGCAAAATCGTAGGGCACGAGAAAACGCCAGGCGACATTGCCGGAGTATCGCGCGGGCAGGGCGCCCGGAACGGAACCGCGCAGCCTGGACCAGACGCCGTCTGCCGCAACCACCAGATCGGTGCTGGCAACGGCTGCGGCCTCTTCGGCAGTTTCGACCCTGCGGCCCGTGACGAGCGTGCACGATGGCTCCCGGCTGACCGCATCGAGAAGGACGGCCTGCAGCGAGGCGCGATGGAGAACGCCGTAGGGTGCCCCCCACCGCGCGCGGGCGGCGGCGCCGACCGGAACCGAAGCGAGCGGCGCAAGCGTGTTTCCCGAGGAAAGCTGGATGTGATCCGGTTCGCTCCAGCGCCTTTCAAGGTCCTGCAGAAGGCCGAGCTCGGCTAGGACACGGGAAGCATTGGGCGAAAGCTGCAGCCCGGCCCCGACTTCCGCAAGCGTCGAGGCCTGTTCGACGATGTGCGCGGCGATACCCTTGCGGGCGAGCGCAAGCGCTGCCGTCAGGCCGGCAATGCCGGCGCCGACGATCGTGACTGATTTTACAGGGGACATGATCGTGTCGGCCTTCCGGCCGTCACGCCGCCACCACGTTGGTGAAGGTGCAGCCGACCGGATTGGTCTGCGTGGCCTTCAGGGCCGCGTTGTAGCGGTAGAGCGTCGAGCAATAGGGACAGACCTTTTCGTTGTCGTCGCCCATGTCGAGGAAGACGTGCGGATGGTCGTAGGGGATCGATGCGCCGACGCACATGAATTCCTTCACGCCGATCTCGATTGCGCTATGGCCGCCGTCGTTCTGGAAATGGGGAATGCTGTGCCCAGCCATGTCATGCTCCGTGCAGGTCTGTTTGTTGGCCGGACCATAATCGTCTTCCAACGGAATGTGTAGATGCAAAACCGTCGCGGAGAGGCAATGATCGTCTTCCTGAGGCGGTTTTCCTCCGATCGCGCCTGGGGAGCGTGCGAGATTTCCGCACCGGGCGTTTCCTCTGCGCGCAAACGGCGGTAAGAGCGGGGCGAGAAAACGAAAGACGGCCTCGCGATGAACATTGATCCTCCGCCCTTTTCCCGTTTCACCCACGAAGGCCTCGAACTGGCTTTCTTCGATGAGGGCGATCCCTCCGGCGATCCCGTTCTGCTGATCCACGGTTTCGCCTCCAGCGCCAACGTCAACTGGGTGTTTCCCGGCTGGCTGAAGACGTTGGGGGATGCGGGCTACCGCGTCATCGCGCTCGACAATCGCGGACACGGCGCCAGTGCCAAGCCGCATGATCCCGCGCTTTACACCCCACCGCTGATGGCCGGCGATGCTGCGGCCCTTCTCGATCATCTCGCGATCCCCGAAGCGCATGTCTTCGGCTATTCGATGGGTGCACGCATCACGGCCTTCATGGCGCTCGGCCATCCGCATCGGGTGCGGTCCGTTGTCTTCGGCGGGCTCGGCATCGGCATGGTCGACGGTGTGGGCGACTGGGACCCGATCGCGGATGCGCTGCTGGCGCCGTCGCTCGACGATGTCACCCACGCACGCGGGCGCATGTTCCGTACTTTCGCCGAGCAAACGGGGTCCGATCGGCAGGCGCTTGCTGCCTGCATCATGACCTCGCGCGATCTGCTGACGGAAGCCGACATGGCGCGCATCGACATGCCGGCCTTGATTGGCGTCGGCACCAAGGACGACATTGCCGGTGAGCCGCAGCCGCTGGCGGCGCTGATGCCGGATGCGCGCGCGCTCGACATTCCCGGGCGCGATCACATGCTCGCGGTCGGAGACAAGGTTTTCAAGCGCGCTGTGCTGGATTTCTATGCGGAGATCGAAGGACGTTGAGGCGGCGTTCATGACAATGACGGCCGGGGCATTTCGCTTGCCCTTGGTTTGTTCTATATATGGACGAGAATGACGACAAGGAGTGCGGCGATGGTCGCGACGAACGAACTGCGGGCTGCCGAGCGGCTCAAGGCCATGGATCCGATCTGGGACAGCCTGCGCGAGGAAGCGCGTGTTGCCGCCCAGGCCGAGCCGCTGCTGGCGGCCTTCCTCTATTCGACGGTGCTGAACCACCACTCGCTTGAGGAAAGCGTGATCCATCGGGTCTGCGAGCGTCTCGACCATCCGGACCTGCAGGCCAATCTGCTGCACCAGATCTTCGACGAGATGCTTGAAGACTGGCCGGAATGGGGCGGCATCCTGCGCGTCGATATCCAGGCCGTCTATGACCGGGATCCGGCATGCCTGCGGTTCCTCGATGCCGTGCTCTATTTCAAGGGCTTCCACGCCATCCAGACGCACCGCGTTGCCCACTGGCTCTACAACAATGGCCGGCGTGACCTCGCGCTTTACCTGCAAAGCCGCTCCTCCAGCGTCTTCCAGACGGATATCAATCCGGCTGCGCGCATCGGCAAGGGCATCTTCCTCGACCACGCGACGGGTCTGGTCGTGGGCGAGACGGCGTCCATAGGTGACAATGTCTCGATCCTTCACAATGTCACGCTCGGCGGCACCGGCAAGGAAGGCGGCGACCGCCATCCGAAGATCGGCGACGGCGTCATGATCGGTGCCGGCGCGAAAATCCTCGGTAATATCCATATCGGCCATTGCTCGCGCATCGCGGCGGGCTCCGTCGTGCTCAAGCCCGTTCCGCCGAAATCGACGGTGGCGGGTGTGCCGGCGCGCGTCGTGGGCGAGGCGGGTTGCAACGAGCCGTCGCGTGCGATGGACCAGTTGCTTGCGGCCTTCGACTACGATCTCTGACTGCGCCGGCCAGGGCCGAAACGGCCTCGCCCGCGGCACTGCGCCAAAAGCCTGAACGCGGGAAAAGTCGGCGCGCACCGGCATTGAAGGGTTTACACGCCCGGGAGCAGGTGCGAGAAGCGCGGCACATCAAATCGTTGACGGAGACGTATCGTGAAGCCGGAAGAAATCAGAAAGCTCGAGGCCTACTTCAAGCGCAATATCAACAAGGAGATTGTCGTGAAGGCCCGCCCGCGCAAGGATGAATCCGCCGAAGTCTACCTCGCGGACGAATTTCTCGGCGTCATCTTCCGCGACGACGAAGACGGCGAGCTCTCCTACAACTTCTCCATGGCGATCCTCGACATCGATCTCTGATCTGAAGGATTTCCAGCAACAAGGCCCGGCCGCCTTTGGCGCCTGGCCTTTTGTTATTGTTTTGTGGCAAATTGCCTTTCGTCAGCACCAATAATCATACGTATCGTCCAACATCTTGCTTTGGTTACGGAATATTGCATTGCAGCATATACATTGACTTTTTTGTGCATCGCATATATATTGCTGCCAAGTCACTAGGGACCAAAGGAGACTTCGATGTTCAATTTTGACGAGGCAAGCAAGAAGAACAAGGAAGCCATGGATACGTTCGTGAAGAGCTATACGACTGTCGCGCAGGGCTGGCAGGCGATCGCCACCGAAGCCGCAGACTATTCCAAGAAGTCCTTCGAAAACGGCCTTGCCCATTTCGAGAAGCTTTCGGGCGTCAAGAGCATCGAGACCGCCGTTGAGCTGCAGTCCGCCTTCGTGAAGTCCTCCTATGAAAGCTTCGTCGCCGAAGCCACCAAGATCGGCGAACTCTATGCCGATCTCGCCAAGGGCGCCTACAAGCCTTACGAAGCGCCGGTTGCCAAGGCCACCGCGGCGGCAAAGGCTGCAGTCGCCGCCTGAGGCCGACGCGCCGTAATACGCGCATGACGTTCAACGACCGGCCGCGGGCAACCGCAGCCGGTCGTTTCCGTTTCGGGGATTGCGCGAGGCTGACGCGCCGGCGGCAAATTTCGCTATTTCCTTCGCACGGTCCGCGATTATGATTGCAGTGCGAAGCGAGGGTCTTACAATCGTGTGTCGAGACATTAGATAACACGTCGAGAGGCAACCTCGAGACGGACTACGCAGTCAGGGAATGAACAGGAAATGGAAGTGAGACGGGTTCGAATGCAGGATGGCGAAGACGGCGGCGATACTCCCGGCCGCAGCACGTCCGTCATTACCCGTACGAAGCCGAAGACCAAGAAGCCGAGTCTTTACCGCGTCCTGCTTCTGAATGACGACTACACGCCCATGGAGTTCGTGATCCACATTCTGGAACGTTTCTTCCAGAAGGACCGGGAAGCGGCCACGCGGATCATGCTCCATGTGCACAATCATGGCGTGGGCGAATGTGGTGTGTTCACCTACGAGGTTGCCGAAACCAAAGTGACACAGGTGATGGATTTCTCCCGCCAGCACCAGCACCCGCTGCAATGTGTCATGGAAAAGAAATGAGGAACCAACGTGCCAACATTTTCTGCAAGCCTTGAAAAGGCGCTCCATCAGGCACTGACTTTTGCAAACGAGCGTCATCACGAATACGCAACGCTGGAGCATCTGCTTCTGGCGTTGATCGACGATTCCGATGCGGCGGCCGTCATGGGCGCGTGCAACGTGAACCTCGACGCGCTGCGCAAGACCGTTACCGACTATGTCGATCACGACCTCGCCAACCTCGTGACCGGATACGAGGAAGACTCCAAGCCGACCTCCGGCTTCCAGCGCGTCATCCAGCGCGCGGTCATCCATGTCCAGTCGTCCGGCCGTGAAGAAGTGACCGGCGCCAACGTGCTCGTCGCGATCTTCGCCGAGCGTGAAAGCCATGCCGCCTACTTCCTGCAGGAGCAGGAGATGACGCGTTACGACGCCGTCAACTTCATCTCGCACGGCATCGGCAAGCGGCCGGGTGCTTCCGAGCAGCGGCCGGTGCGCGGCGCGGACGAGACGGAAAGCGAGCCCAAGCAGCAGCGCAACGGCGGCAACGAACAGGAAGAGCCTGCCAAAAAGCAGGATGCTCTCACCGCCTACTGCGTCAATCTCAACGAGAAGGCCAAGGGCGGCAAGATCGATCCGCTGATCGGCCGTCACGCCGAAGTCAACCGGACCATCCAGGTGCTGTGCCGTCGCTCTAAGAACAACCCGCTCTATGTGGGTGATCCGGGCGTGGGCAAGACGGCTATCGCCGAGGGCCTTGCCAAGCGCATCGTCGAAGGCAAGGTGCCGGAAGCGCTGGCGGATGCCACGATCTTCTCGCTCGACATGGGCACGCTGCTCGCCGGCACCCGCTACCGCGGTGACTTCGAGGAACGCCTGAAGCAGGTCGTCAAGGAACTCGAGGAGTATCCGGGCGCCGTGCTGTTCATCGACGAGATCCACACCGTCATCGGCGCCGGCGCCACCTCCGGCGGCGCGATGGACGCGTCCAACCTCCTGAAGCCGGCGCTGTCTTCCGGCGCAATCCGCTGCATCGGCTCGACGACCTACAAGGAATACCGCCAGTTCTTCGAGAAGGATCGGGCACTCGTGCGCCGCTTCCAGAAGATCGACGTGAACGAGCCGACCATCGACGACACGATCGAGATCATGAAGGGCCTGAAGCCCTATTTCGAAGAGTATCACAAGCTGCGGTACTCGAACGAGGCGATCAAGACCGCCGTCGAGCTGTCGGCACGCTACATCAACGACCGCAAGCTGCCGGACAAGGCGATCGACGTGATCGACGAGACCGGCGCGGCCCAGATGCTGCTGCCGGCCGGAAAGCGTCGGAAGCTGATCACCGAAAAGGAGATCGAAGCGACGATCGCCACCATGGCCCGCATTCCGCCGAAGACGGTTTCCAAGGACGACGAACAGGTGCTCGCCAACCTGGACAAGGAACTGCGGTCGGTCGTATACGGCCAGGATCTCGCCATCGAGGCGCTGGCTTCGGCAATCAAGCTGTCCCGTGCGGGCCTGCGCGAGCCTAACAAGCCGATCGGCAGCTACCTGTTCTCCGGCCCCACGGGCGTCGGCAAGACGGAAGTCGCCAAGCAGCTCGCCAGCTCGCTCGGCGTCGAACTGCTGCGCTTCGACATGTCGGAATACATGGAGCGGCACACGGTCTCGCGCCTGCTTGGTGCACCTCCCGGCTATGTCGGCTTCGACCAGGGCGGCCTGCTGACCGATGGCGTCGACCAGCATCCGCATTGCGTGCTGCTGCTCGATGAAATCGAGAAGGCGCATCCGGACCTCTACAACATCCTGTTGCAGGTCATGGATCACGGCTCGCTGACCGACCATAACGGCAAGAAGATCGACTTCCGCAACGTCATCCTGATCATGACGACCAATGCGGGCGCGTCCGACATGGCCAAGGCCGCCATCGGCTTCGGTTCGTCCAAGCGCGAAGGCGAGGACATGGAGGCGATCAACCGCCTGTTCACGCCAGAGTTCCGCAATCGTCTCGATGCGATCATCCCGTTCGGCTCGCTGCCGACGCCGGTCATCCATCAGGTCGTGCAGAAGTTCGTCATGCAGCTGGAAACCCAGCTGGCCGAGCGCAACGTCACCTTCGACCTCCAGCAGGACGCCATCGCCTGGCTGGCCGAGAAGGGCTACGACGAGAAGATGGGGGCCCGCCCGCTGGCGCGCGTCATCCAGGAAAACATCAAGAAGAAGCTGGCCGACGAGATCCTCTTCGGCAAGCTCAAGAAGGGCGGCGTCGTCCGCGTCTCCGTCGGCACCAAGGAAGACGGCTCGAAGGGCCTGATCCTCGACGCCGTGCCGGAGACCGCGCCGATCAAGCCCAAGGCCGAAGTGGAAGAGGCTGCCGCCAAGAAGGCGAAGCCGCGCAAGGCCAAGGAAACGGTTGCCGCCGAGGCAGCTCCTGCCAAGGCGAAGTCGTCGAAGAAGGCGGCCGAGGCCAAGGCACCGGAGCCGAAGGACGAGCCGCGCAAGTCTTCCAGCGCCGTTCCGAAGGTGCCGCGCAAGAAATAACGGCTTTACTGATGATACGGAGCCGGGCAGGAAACTGCCCGGCTTCCTTTTGCCGTCCCCCCCTCATCCGCCTGCCGGCACCTTCTCCCCGAGGGGAGAAGGGGAAAACGAGAGGTCGCCTCCCTGACTTTCCTTCTCCCCTCGGGGAGAAGGTGGCCCGAAGGGCCGGATGAGGGGGCGCTGTCCTCTCTCGCAAGAGAACTGAATGACTACCGCGCCAGCCCATCCATCCCAATTGCACTGGTTCCTCATCGGCATGCGCGGGCTCTTCAGCCTGCCGGCCATCATTCTCATGCTGTCTTTCGTGGGCTTTGCCGCTTTCACCGCCGAAGCGAACATCCCGGTAGATCAGGTGATGTTCATGACAGGCATGGTCTGGGCGCTGCCGGCCAAGGTGATCCTCGTCGGCTCCATGCTGTCAGGCGCGCATGTCGCCGCCGCCTTCATCGCCGTGACGCTTTCGTCCGTGCGCATGATGCCGATGGTGGCGGCGCTCATTCCGGAAATCCGCGATCGCCGCACGCCGACCTGGCTGCTGCTCATCATCTCGCATTTCGTCGCGATCACCGCCTGGGTCTTTGCCATGGAGAAGGTGCGTGACGTGCCGCGCTCCGGCCGCGTGGCGTTCTTTGCCGGGTTCGGCATCACGCTGACGGTCACCAACATCATTCTCGTCGGTCTGGTCTACGGCGCCGTCTCGCACTTTCCGCCCATCGTCTCAGGCTGCCTCTTCTTCCTGACGCCGGTCTACTTCCTGACCTCGATCTGGATTTCGGCCCGTCATCGCGTGATCTACTGGGCGCTCGGCATCGGCCTTGCTCTCGGCTACCTCTTTGCCGTCATCGCGCCGGAATACGATATCCTGCTGGCCGGCATAATCGGCGGCACGCTGGCATGGTGGGCGGAGAAGCGGCTGCGGCAGAAGGAGGCCGGACAATGAGCTTCGACGGTGTCTGGCCCTATATCTACATCGCCATTGCCGGCTGGTTGGCAACGGACATCTGGCGCTGGGCCGGCGTCATCGCCGGCAAGCGGATCGACGAAAATTCGGAAACGCTGAACTGGGTGAGGGCGGTCGCCACGGCGCTCGTGGCCGCGGTCATCGCCAAGCTCATCTTCTTCCCGACCGGCGTGCTGGAAAACTCGCCCTTGTGGTTGCGGCTCGGGTCGATCCTGTTCGGAGCCCTGTTCTTTTTCATCGGCGGACGTTTCCGCCAACCCTTGGGCATTGCCGCGGCCATGGCCTTCCTGGCCGCGGGACTTGCGCTTACCGGCGTCTGAACAGTCTCAGCCGGCCAGCGCCTTGCGAATCTTCTCGGCGTTCGCCGCCAGCACGCCCTGATCTTCCATCGCGCCGGAATGTGGCCGGAGAGGTGCACCGTCCACACGCGGGATGATGTGGAAATGCAGGTGGTAGACGGTCTGGCCGGCAGCCGGTTCGTTGAACTGCATGACGGTGACGCCGTCGGCCTGGAAAGCCTCCTTCGCCGCCTTCGCCACCTTCTGCACGACGGGCAGGAGGCGCGACAGCGTTTCGGGATCGGCATCCAGGATATTGCGCGATGCCGCCTTGGGAATGACGAGCGTGTGGCCGTTCGCTTGCGGCATCACGTCCATGAAGGCGACGATTTGCTCGTCCTCATAGACGCGGTGCGACGGGATTTCGCCGCGCAGGATCTTTGCGAAAATGTTGTTGGTGTCGTAGCTCATGCCCGTCTCCCGGTCTCACTCAATCTCGTTGTCGCCGCCGCCGCGGCGGAAGGGGCCGTGTTCGGCCAGATACTCGCCCATCATCTCCACGTCGCGTCGTTCACGCTCCAGATAGTCGGCAACGGCCCGGCGAAGCCCCGGATGGGTGATGTAGTGCGCGGAATGGGTCGTGACCGGCAGATAGCCGCGCGCCAGCTTGTGCTCGCCCTGTGCACCGGCTTCGACGCGCGTGAGGCCCCTGGCGATCGCGAAGTCGATCGCCTGATGGTAGCAGACCTCGAAATGCAGGAACGGGTGATCCTCGATGCAGCCCCAGTGCCGGCCGAAAAGCGTATCGCTGCCGATGAAATTGATCGCGCCGGCAACATAACGGCCGTTGCGCCTGGCCATGACCAGCAGGATGTCCTCGGCCATGCGTTCGCCGATCAGGCTGTAGAATTCCCGGTTGAGGTAAGGTCGGCCCCATTTGCGGCTGCCGGTATCCATGTAGAAGGCGAAGAACTGGTCCCAGATGGATTCGGTCAGGTCCTTGCCCGTGAGCCAATCGATCTCGATGCCATGCTCGAGGGCGGCGCGGCGCTCCTTCTTCAGCGCCTTGCGCTTGCGAGACGCCAGCGTCTCCAGAAAATCGTCGTGCGAGCCGTAGCCCTCATTGATGAAATGAAATTGCTGGTCGGTGCGGTGGAGATAGCCGGCCGCCTCGAAGACCGGCATTTCGTCCTGTGGCGCGAAGGTGACATGCGCCGATGAGACGTCATGCCGCTTCGCTAGCTCCTTGAGGCCCTCGGCAAGCGCCGTCTGCGTGGCGACGACCGGTTGGCCGACGCGGGAAAGCAGCCGCGGGCCCGTGGCCGGCGTGAAGGGGACGGAGGCTTGCAGCTTGGGATAATAGCGCCCGCCGGCACGCTCGAAGGCATCCGCCCAGCCATGATCGAAGACATATTCGCCCTGGCTGTGGTTCTTCAGATAGGCGGGCAGGGCGCCAAGCAGGGCACCGTCGTCGCCCTCCAGAAGCAGGTGCTGGCCGAGCCATCCGGTTTCGGCGACTGCACAACACGATTCTTCCAGCGAGGACAGGAAGGCGTGGCTGATGAAGGGATTGTAGGGCGTCTGCGCATCCGCCCGGGAGGCGCCGGAAAGGCGGCCCCAGTCGTCCGCCGCGATATCGGCGAAAGTCGTTTCGACGCGGATGCGCACGGTTTCCGTCATCCTATGCTGTCAGGGGCTCGCGGGGATCGAAGCCCTCGAAGGTCATCTGGTCCGCATTGAGGGCCGTGATCGTGCGCGCCTCGTCGTCGCGAACGGTCCAGGTGATGATCTGCTTGCCGAGGTCGCGCTGGCGGCTGATGAAGGCGTTGGGCAGGTGGCCGTAATAGTACGAAATGAAGTCGAGCCCGTACTGCATGGCGTCTTCATGCACGGCGAAGTTTTCCGGGCGCGCGCCCTCGGCCGTCAGCCCGACCGGATGGTCGGTACCGATCGCCTTGAGGTCCTTGAGGAGCCAGTGATCGAAGCTCATCAGCGCCACGGGCCCGTCGTAGCCCTCAAGGGCATCCAGAACCGCCATCGCGAAACCGTCGTCGTCACCGTTGCGACCCTTGAGCTCCAGGATCAACGGCACCCGGCCCTTCACGAGATCGAGCAGCTGTTTCAGCGTCGGGATGCGGTCCGCCGTGCCGCCGATCGGCAGGAGACCCAGTTCGGCGGCCGTGCGCTGGCGTACGTCCCCCTCGATGCCGCAAAGGCGCCTCAGGTCGTCGTCATGAAAGACGACCGGAATGGCATCGGCCGCATATTGCAGGTCGCATTCGATAGAGAAGCCGGCCTCGGCCGCGCGGGAGAAGGCCGAGAGCGTGTTCTCCCATACCGCACGGTTGAGATCGTGGTAGCCGCGATGCGCAATCGGGCGCTCGGTCAGCCAGTTGAATTTGTACATCAGGCGATTTCCATGATGGCATCGATCTCGACCGCCGCGTTAAGGGGCAGGGCGGCCATGCCGACGGCCGCACGCGCATGCTTGCCGGCATCGCCCAGCGCGCCGACGAGGAAATTGGAAGCACCGTTGATGACGAGGTGCTGCTCGACGAAATCGGGCGTGGAGGCGACGAAGCCGTTGATCTTGATGACGCGCTTGATGCGCGAGAGGTCGCCGAGTGCGGCCTTGGCCTGGGCGAGCAGGCCGAGCGCGCAGAGTTCCGCGGCCTTCTGTGCGCCCGCCACGTCGACGTCCTTGCCGACATGGCCGGTGACCGCGATCTTGCCGTCGCGCATCGGCAGCTGGCCGGAGATGTGGAGGACATTGCCGCTGATGACGAAGGGCACGTAATTGGCTGCAGGGGCTGCGGCGACCGGGATATCGTAACCCAGTTCCTTGACGCGGTTTTCGATTTCAGCGGACATTCCGGTCTCCGTAGTGTGTTCACCACCCTCAGATAGGGTCGGCGCGGTTCGACTGTCAGGGGCATTGCAGATCGCACCATTGCAAATGAATATGTCATCGCACGGATATTGCCTCGCTTTTGCCGGAAGAGTTCATATAACATCGCCGCTGGATTCAACAGGAGGAAACGGATGTTTCGTTCATCCTTTGTCACGGCGCTTGCAGCCGGGGCATGTGTCGCCGGCAGCGGCGTAACCGGCGCTTACGCCAACCCGGCGAGCGGGCTTGCGCCGCATCGCGCCGTCTATGACCTCCAGCTCAAGGATGCGAGCGAGCGTTCCGGCATCGCGGGCATGTATGGCCGCATGGTCTACGAATTCAACGGTAGCCCCTGTGACGGCTATACGGTGAGCTTCCGCTTCGTCACGCAGGTCAACACGGGCGAGGAAACGCGCCTAACCGACCAGCAGACGACGACCTACGAGGACCTGAAGACCGGCAGCTTCCGCTTCCTGACCCGCTCCTTCACCGATGAGAAGCTGGACAAGGAAGTGCGCGGCACCGCACGCGAGGAAAAGACCGGAGTCAGCGTCGACCTGACCGCGCCGGATACCAAGCAGGTGGAACTTGCCGCCAGCCGCTTTCCGACCGAACACATGCTTGAGGTGATCGATCACGCCAAGAAGGGCGAACGGTTCTTCGAATCGCGGATCTTCGATGGTTCCGATTCGGGTGACAAGACGCTGATGACGACGGCCGTCGTCGGCAAGAAGGAGAAGCCCAAGGCGGGCGATCCCGACGCGGACAAGGCGGGCACCTTCTCGAAGCAGGCGTTCTGGCCGGTCTCCGTTGCCTACTATAACGACACCAGCGACGGCGACGCCGTGCCGGTCTACCGCATGTCCTTCAAGCTCTATGAAAACGGCATCACGCGCGACCTGACGATGGACTACGGCGAGTTCGTGCTGAGCGGAAAGCTCGCCAAGCTTGAGATGCTCAAGCAGCAGGACTGCAAATAAGCGATCCGCCGCTTTGGCGGTGCCGGCCGTCGCCGGTACCGCCTGATCGGGATGAAAGAGTGCTCCCCGGCGTGTTTTTTACCCCGCTGCCCTTGATTTGCCGGGAAACTGCGGTTATGGGGCAGCCATTCCACACGTGAGACATGGGATCGTCCGGGAGAAATCCGGACTGTTCCGCCCGGTGGCGCTTCCGAAGGAAGGGCTGTTCGTCTCGCGGAGGTTCAACCGGAAAAGGATAACTAGGCATGGCATTGCCCGATTTCTCTATGCGCCAGCTTCTCGAAGCCGGCATCCACTTCGGCCACCAGACGCACCGCTGGAACCCGAAGATGAAGCCGTACATCTTCGGCGACCGCAACAACGTTCACATCATCGACCTGGCACAGACCGTTCCGATGCTGTCGCGCGCCCTTCAGGTCGTCAGCGACACCGTCGCTGGCGGCGGCCGCGTTCTCTTCGTCGGCACGAAGCGTCAGGCTTCCGACATCATTGCCGACGCTGCCAAGCGCTCGGCCCAGTACTACGTCAACGCCCGCTGGCTCGGCGGCATGCTGACGAACTGGAAGACGATCTCCAACTCGATCCAGCGCCTGCGCAAGCTCGACGAGATCCTGGCCTCGGAAGGCTCGGGCTACTCGAAGAAGGAACGCCTGAACCTCGAGCGCGAACGCGAGAAGCTTGAAAAGGCTCTCGGCGGTATCCGCGACATGGGCGGCACGCCGGACCTGATGTTCATCATCGACACCAACAAGGAATCGATCGCGATCCAGGAAGCCAAGCGTCTCGGCATCCCGGTCGTCGCCGTCATCGACTCCAACTGCGACCCGGATCCGATCGATTTCCCGATCCCCGGTAACGACGACGCCTCGCGCGCTATCGCTCTGTACTGCGACCTGATCGCCCGCGCAGCCATCGACGGCATCGCGCGCCAGCAGGGCGCCTCGGGCCGTGACCTCGGCGCCTCCGCCGAAGTTCCGGTCGAGCCGGCTCTCGAAGCCGAAGCGTAAGGCAAGGCCGGAGCGATCCGCTCCAGCTTCCTGATCAACCGAGGCCAGAGAGACGATCCCTGGCCTCGGCTTGTTTGAAGGCCCTGCTGCCGGCAATCCAAGCGGTTGCATTCAAGGCACGGGCCGGAGGTGATCTTCATCACCCTATCATATTTCCGGGTACATTCGTTCCCAAAACCTTGAGTTCGCCGAGGTTTTTCGGCGGCACGCAACAACCGACAAGAGGCTCACAATGGCTGAAATCACCGCTGCACTGGTGAAGGAACTGCGCGAAAAGTCCGGCGCAGGCATGATGGACTGCAAGAAGGCGCTGGCTGAAAACAACGGCGACATCGAAGCGGCAATCGACTGGCTGCGCGCCAAGGGCATCGCCAAGGCCGACAAGAAGTCGGGCCGCACGGCTGCCGAAGGTCTCATCGGCGTCGCTTCTTCCGGCACCAAGGCCGTTGTCGTCGAAGTCAACTCTGAAACCGACTTCGTTGCCCGCAACGATGCCTTCCAGGCCATGGTTCGCGGCATCGCCGACGTTGCGCTCACCACCGATGGCACCGTCGAAGCCGTTGGCGCCGTGACCTACCCGGCAACCGGCAAGTCGGTCACCGACACAATCAAGGATGCCGTCGCCACCATCGGCGAGAACATGAACCTGCGCCGTTCGGCCGCCCTGTCGGTCGAAGACGGTGTTGTCGCGACCTATATCCACAACGCCGCCGCCGACCGTCTCGGCAAGCTCGGCGTTCTCGTCGCGCTCCAGTCGACCGGCGACAAGGAAGCCCTGAACGCTATCGGCCGTCAGGTTGCCATGCACATCGCAGCGACCGCGCCGCTGGCGATCCGCGCCGAGGAAGTCGATGCAGCCGTCGCCGAGCGCGAGCGCAACGTCTTCATCGAGCAGTCGCGCGCTTCCGGCAAGCCGGACGCCATCATCGAAAAGATGGTCGAAGGCCGCATGCGCAAGTTCTTCGAGGAAGTCGCCCTGCTGTCGCAGGCCTTCGTCATGAACCCCGACCTGACCGTCGGCGCTGCCGTCAAGGAAGCTGAAAAGACCGTCGGCGCGCCGATCGAAGTCGTCGGCATGGCCCGCCTCCTGCTCGGCGAAGGCGTCGAAAAGGAAGAGTCCGACTTCGCCGCTGAAGTCGCAGCCGCTGCAAAGGGCTGATTTCACTTCTCCCTCAAGGGAAAAGTAATCTCGGTTTGGAAAAGAGGAGGGCGCCGCGTGACAACGCGGCGCCCTTCGTGTATCCGGCTTGCCGAAATGCCTGCCCCGAAATTTCTCTGCGGCCAGGACTGCCTCGTGCGGAGCCGACCCGGTACCCGTCCGGCGGCCGAACGGGTGAGCAGGCACACGAATTCAGGAGCGACGATGACCGCCACGCCAATCTACAAACGTGTTCTGCTGAAAGCCTCGGGTGAGGCGCTGATGGGGTCGCAGGGCTTCGGCATCGATGTCGCCGTTGCCGATCGCATCGCCTCCGACATTGCCGAAGCGCGTGCACTGGGCGTCGAAGTCGGCGTTGTCGTGGGTGGTGGCAATATCTTCCGTGGCGTCGCCGTAGCCTCCAAGGGCGGCGACCGCGTCACCGGCGACCACATGGGCATGCTGGCGACCGTCATCAATGCGCTGGCGCTCGCGACCTCGCTGCGCAAGCTCGACATCGATACCGTTGTCCTCTCGGCCATCGCGATGCCGGAAATCTGCGAGAGCTTCTCGCAGCGCGCCACGCTCTATCACCTCTCGCTCGGCCGCGTCGTGATCTTCGCCGGCGGCACGGGCAATCCGTTCTTCACGACCGACTCGGCCGCAGCACTGCGTGCCGCCGAAATGGGCGCTGAGGCGATCTTCAAGGGGACCCAGGTCGACGGCATCTACTCGGCCGACCCGAAGAAGGACCCGACGGCGACCCGCTTCGATAGCCTGACGCACAGCGAGGTTCTGGAAAAGGGCCTGGCCGTGATGGATGTCGCTGCCGTGGCGCTGGCGCGCGAGAATTCGATCCCGATCATCGTGTTCTCGATCCACGAAAAGGGCGGATTTGCCGAAATATTGACCGGTGGCGGCCGCGGGACCATCGTAACCGACAACTGATTCTGGAACGGTTGCGCGCTCATCGCGTGCGGCCGTTCTGCGACAATGGGAGTATTCCGATGAGTGAAGGTATCGACCTCAAAGAACTGAAGCGCCGCATGGATGGCGCGATCAACGCGTTCAAGAACGACATCGCCTCGTTGCGCACCGGCCGCGCCTCGGCCAACGTGCTCGACCCGGTCCAGGTCGAAGCCTACGGTTCGCGCGTTCCGCTGAACCAGGTCGCCAATATCAGTGTTCCCGAGCCGCGCATGCTGTCCGTTTCCGTCTGGGACAAGGGCATGGTCGGTGCGGTCGAGCGCGGCATCCGCGAATCGAATCTCGGCCTCAATCCGATCATCGACGGCCAGAACCTGCGTATTCCGCTGCCGGAACTCAACGAAGAGCGCCGCAAGTCGCTCGTCAAGGTTGCGCATGACTACGCCGAGAAGGCCAAGGTCGCGATCCGCCACGTGCGCCGCGACGGCATGGACGACCTCAAGAAAGCCGAAAAGGATGGCGATATCGGCCAGGATATGAGCCGTGCGCAGTCTGAAAAGGTGCAGAAGATGACCGACGAGACGATTTTGGACGTCGATCGCTTGCTTGCGGACAAGGAAAAGGAAATCATGCAGGTTTAAAGCAAAGGCTCGCCTGCTTTTCTTCTTTTTCGGATTGTCCATGAACCAGCTTTCGCCCAGTACCGTTCCGGCTCACGTCGCCATCATCATGGATGGCAACGGCCGCTGGGCGAATGCACGCGGCCTGCCGCGCGCCATGGGACACCGCAAGGGTGTCGAGGCCGTGCGCGAGGCCGTGAAGACGGCCGCCGAGTGCGGCGTCTCCTATCTGACCCTGTTTGCCTTCTCGTCGGAAAACTGGAGCCGTCCGGAAAGCGAGGTCTCGGACCTCATGGGCCTCCTGAAGGCCTTTATCCGGCGTGACCTTGCGGTTCTCCACAAGCAGAACGTGCGCATCCGCATCATCGGCGACAAGACGAACCTGTCCGGCGATATTCTCCCGCTTTTATTGGAAGCGGAGGAAACCACGCGCGCCAACACAGGCATAACGCTCATCATCGCGTTCAACTACGGCGCGCGCGACGAGATCGCGCGTGCGGCAAGGAAGCTCGCAGCCGAGGTCGCGGCCGGTCGCCTCGAGGCATCCGCCATCACGTCGGAACGGATCGGTGCGGCGCTCGATACCGCGGGAATCCCGGACCCCGATCTCGTCATCCGCACGAGCGGTGAGGAACGCCTGTCCAATTTCCTGCTCTGGCAGGCCGCCTATGCGGAGCTGATGTTCATACCCGAGTTCTGGCCGGACTTTTCGCGCGACACCTTCGTCGCCGCGCTCTCGCGCTATGCCATGCGGGAGAGGCGGTTTGGCGGGTTGCAGCCCGCCACCACGCTTGCAGTGGGTTCCTGATGCAGACTGAACTGCGCCTGCGCATCATTTCCGGCATCGTGCTGGCGATCGCCGTTCTTGCCGCGACCTGGTTCGGTGGCTTTGCCTTTCGCGTGCTCGCGGCCGGCATCGGCGTCCTGATCTACTACGAGTGGTCGACGATCACCCGGCTTGCCGATTCGGATTTTCGCGGCAACGCCTTTGGCTGGCTGGCCGTCGCGCTTGTGGCTGCGCTCGTGCTTTTCGATTTCGACGAGCTGGCCCTGCCGGCGCTTCTGGCCGCGACCGTCATCGGCATCGCTTATGCGCTGGTCGCGAGGTCCAGCCGCTGGCTGCCCGGCGGCATCGTCTATTCGGGCCTGACGGTGATCTCGCTTGCGGCGATCCGCGGCGACACCGCGCATGGTTTTGCCGCCATGCTCTTCATCTTCGCCGTCGTCTGGGCAACCGATATCCTTGCCTATTTCATCGGCCGGGCCATCGGCGGCCCGAAGCTTGCGCCATCGATCTCGCCGGGCAAGACCTGGTCGGGCGCCATTGGCGGTGCGGTTTCGGCCGTCGTTGCCGGCACGCTGGTCCACATGGCGTTCTTCTCGCTGAACGGTTTGTGGGTGCCGGCGATCGCGCTGGTCCTGTCGATCTTCAGCCAGATCGGCGACCTCTTCGAATCCTTCATCAAGCGCCGTTTCGGCGTGAAGGATTCCAGCCGTCTCATTCCGGGGCATGGCGGGGTCATGGACCGCGTCGACGGCCTTGTTTTTGCCTGCTTCGCCGCGTTCCTCATTGCATTGGGCGACGCGATCATGAAGGGCACCGTCAACACGCCCGCCGGCGTGTTCCTTTTCGGCCCGTGACCGCGACAGACTGGGGACTGGATATATGGAAATGCTTGCAGGCTCGCTCGGTTTCGTGACGGGCTATATCGTTCCCTTCCTGATCGTGCTGACGCTCATCGTCTTCGTGCACGAAATGGGCCATTATCTGGCGGGCCGCTGGTCCGGTATCGGCGTGACCGCCTTCTCCGTGGGGTTCGGCCCCGAACTCCTGGGCTTCACGGACAAACACGGGACGCGTTGGAAACTCTCCGCCATTCCGCTGGGCGGATATGTCAAGTTCCTCGGCGATGACGATCCGGCCTCGACGCCTGACTACGACGCCGTTGCGGCACTGCCGGAAAGCGAGCGCAAGCGCACCTTCCTCGGTGCTGCCCTGTGGAAAAGGGCCGTGACGGTCGCCGCGGGCCCCATCGCCAATTTCATCCTCGCCATCGCGATCTTCGCGGTGATGTTTTCCATCTACGGCCGCCAGATCGCGGATCCGATCGTTGCGGAAGTGCGGCCGGACAGCGCCGCGCAGGAGGCGGGCGTACGTCCCGGCGACCTGCTGGTGGCGCTCGATGGCCATGCCGTCACGACCTTCGACGACGTTCGCCGCTATGTGAGCGTACGCCCCGAGCTGCCGATCACCGTGACGGTGCGCCGCGGCGGCGAGGACCTCGATCTTCCGATGGTGCCGAAGCGCACGGAGATTACCGACCAGTTCGGCAACAAGGTGGAACTCGGCCTGATCGGTATCGTCACCAATCAGGAGACCGGCAATTTCCGCGTCGTGGAGTACGGACCGCTTGAAGCCGTGGGGCAGGGTGTTGTCCAGAGCTGGCATATCGTGACGGGTACGTTCGACTATCTGTCGAACCTCGTGACCGGCCGCATGAAGGCGGACCAGCTCGGCGGCCCGATCCGCGTGGCGCAGGCATCCGGCCAGATGGCCACGCTCGGTGTTGCCGCATTGCTGCAACTCGCCGCGGTTCTCTCTGTTTCCATTGGACTTTTGAATCTGATGCCGGTTCCGGTACTTGATGGCGGCCACCTGATGTTCTATGCGGTAGAGGCTGTCCGGGGCAGGCCTGTCGGGCCCGGGGCGCAGGACGTCGCATTTCGCATCGGCATGGCGCTGGTGCTCATGCTGATGGTTTTCGCGACCTGGAACGACATATCCATGCTTCTTGGCTGAAGGCCGCCGGCATCGTCGGGGCCATATTATTAAGGGGAGCCGCAGTCCGGGTGAGGGCGCTAACGCTCTGTTTACCGTGATGAAAAGCAATTAGTGGCGTTGAGGCCACTGTTGCAATCGAAGTAAACAGAAATTAACGCGTGGCCTTGCTTGTATGGCAAAAGCGGTTAAAACGGCATCGTGTCCGGAATCGGGCATGCCTGCCGGACGTAAAACGAAGGTAAGTTGTGAAGATGAAAGCTGGTTCGAACTTTTTGAACGCCGTGTCTGCCGTAGCCTTGTCGGCAAGTATGGTCGTTACGGGCGGCTCTGTTGCCACGCTTGTCTCCGCAACCGTTGCAGAGGCGGCCGTCATTCGCAACATTCAGGTGCATGGCGCCGACCGCGTCAGCGCGAACACGGTCAAGGCCAACCTGGCGATCAAGCCCGGTGAGAACTTCACCAGTGCCGACATCGATGAGTCCGTTCGTCGCCTTTACGCGACCGGCTACTTCTCCGACGTCAAGGTTGCCGTTTCCGGCAGCACGCTCGTCGTGACGGTGAACGAAAGCCAGTTGCTCAACGAAGTCGTCATCAACGGCAACCGCAAGATCAAGGATGACAAGCTGCAGGCGGTTCTCCGCTCGCGCTCGCAGGGTCCTTACAGCGAAGCCACGATCGAGGCCGACAAGCAGGCCATTCGCGACGCCTATGCCGCCATCGGCCGCAGCGATGCAACGGTGACCACGCAGACCTACCCGCTGGGCAATGGTCGCGTGAACCTCGCCTTCGTCGTCGATGAAGGCGACCGCACGAAGATCTCGCAGATCAATTTCGTCGGCAATCAGGCCTACAGCAACGGCCGCCTGCGTTCCGTCATCCTGACCAAGAAGTCGAACTTCCTGTCGTTCCTGACCCGTAAGGACGTCTACAGCCCGGAAAAGCTGCGCGCCGATGAAGAGGCGCTGCGCCAGTTCTACTTCAACAACGGTTATGCCGACTTCCGCGTCATCTCTTCGGATGCCGTTCTGGATGAGGCGTCGAACGAATATGTCGTCACCTTCACGGTCGACGAAGGCCAGCGCTACAACTTCGGCGACGTGAATGTCGAATCGACGGTCGAGGGTATCGATCCCGAGGAGCTGAAGGGTCTCGTCGAGACGAAGGCCGGCAAGACCTACCGTGCCAAGGATGTGCAGGACACGATGTCCGCGATTTCCCAGCGCGTCGCGGCAAACGGTTATCCGTTCGCCCGCGTGACGCCGCGCGGCAACCGCGACCTCGGCAATGGCACGATCGCCGTCGACTATCTCGTCGATCAGGGCGAGCGCGCCTATGTCGAGCGCATCGAAATCCGCGGCAACACCCGCACGCGTGACTATGTCATCCGTCGCGAGTTCGATATCGGCGAAGGCGATGCCTTCAACCAGGAAGTCATTACGCGCGCCAAGCGTCGCCTTGAGGCACTCGGTTACTTCTCTTCCGTCGAGGTCACCACCGCGCCGGGCAGCGAAGCCGACCGCGTCGTTCTCGTCGTCGATGTCCAGGACCAGTCGACCGGCTCGTTCGGTATTGGCGCCGGTTACGAGACGGGCAATGACGGCGGCTTCAAGCTTGAAGCGTCGATCGAAGAGAAGAACTTCCTTGGTCGCGGTCAATATATCCGCGTTGCCGCCGGTGGCGGTGAGGACTCGCGTAACTACAGCCTGAACTTCACCGAGCCCTATTTCCTCGGTTATCGTCTGGCGGCAGGCTTCGACATCTTCAAGAACGAAGACCGGAGCGAAGACTACTACCGCGTCGACTCGCAGGGTTTCACGCTGCGTGTCACCGCGCCGATCACCGAAGATCTGTCGACGACGTTCCGGTACAACTACACGAAGCTCGACTATAGGTCGTCGCTTGCGACAAATGATCCCCGCCTGTCGACGCCGTATTGGGATGCGGTGAACAATGGCCCCTGGGTTCGTTCGTCGATCTCGCACAGCCTGACCTTCGACACGATCGACGATCGCACGCTGCCGCGTGAAGGTATCTTCGCGCAGATCACGCAGGAATTCGCCGGCCTCGGTGGCGACTCCGATTATTACAAGATCTCCGGTAAGGCGCGTTACTTCCACACGCTGCTGGAAGATGCCGATGTCATCGGCTCGCTGTCCGTCAGCGGCGGTCACATGTGGGGTACGGGTGACACGGTTCGTGTCTATGATCAGTTCACCCTCTCGGCGGGCGAATTGCGTGGCTTCGAGTCGGCTGGTATCGGCCCGCGCGCCACATCGACCGGCGATGCGCTCGGTGGCACGACGTTCTTCACGGCTTCGGCTGAAGCGTCGTTCCCGCTGCCGGCCATCCCGCGCGACTCCGGCTTCCGTGGCGCCGTCTTCATCGATGCCGGTACGCTTTACGGCAACAAGGTCGCCTATGCCGCTTCCGACCGGGTTCGGGGTACGGATATGAGCCTGCGCGCGTCCGTCGGTGCCTCGATCATCTGGGCGTCGCCGTTCGGCCCGCTGCGCTTCGACTATGCTGTTCCGATCAAGAAGGAAGAGTTTGACGAGACCCAGCGCTTCAAGTTCGGTATCGCAACCCAGTTCTGATGCAGCGCGTCCAGAACCGCGAGTATTTGGACGTTCTGGAGTCTTGCGATGGAACATAACTGGTTCTTTCCGCCCCACGAAGGCATTCGTCTGGGAGACCTGGCGGTAGCGCTTGGGGCGGAGCTTGCCGATGCGGCGCATGCCGACCGCATCGTACGTAACGTCTCGCCCGTAAGTCGTGCGAAAGAGGGCGACCTCTGCTACATCCTTTCCCGAAAGATGCGTGCTGAGCTTGAGACGAGCGAGGCGACGGCAATCCTGTGCGACGCCGCGCTGGCGTCGCTCGTCCCGTCGCATATCGCCGTCCTGCTCTCGAAGCGCCCCCACACCGCCTTTGCGATCGCGGGCGCCATGCTTCATCCCGCAGCCATGCGTCCGGGCGTGACGACGTCCGATTCCACCGGCATTTCTCCCGCGGCCTTCGTCGATCCCGGCGCGCGCCTCGAAGCGGGCGTTGTGGTCGAACCCATGGCTGTCGTCGGCAAGGGCGCGGAGATCGGCGAGGGAACCCGCATCGGCCCCGGCGTCATCATCGGTGCGGATGTCCGCATCGGCCGCAATTGCACCATAGCCGCGGGCGCGACGCTGCAATGCGCCCTGGTCGGAAACGAGGTCATCATCCATCCGGGCGCGCGCATCGGCCAGGACGGTTTCGGTTATGCACCCGGTCTCAAGCCCGGCATGATCAAGATCGTGCAGATCGGCCGCGTGATCATCCAGGACCATGTGGAGATCGGCTCCAATACGACGATCGACCGCGGCACGATGGACGATACCGTGATCGGCGAGGGCACCAAGATCGACAATCAGGTGCAGGTCGGCCATAACGTGCGCATCGGCCGCCATTGCGGCATCGTCAGCGGCGTCGGCATTGCCGGCAGCACGCGCATCGGCGACGGCGTGATGATTGGCGGCGCCTCCGGTATCAACGGCCACATCACCATCGGCGATGGCGTGCAGATCGCCGCCATGAGCGGCGTTGTCGGCGACATCCCGCCGGGTGAACGATACGGCGGCATTCCGGCACGCCCGATGCGTGATTTCCTTCGTGACGTAGCGGAAATGGCGCTGCGTTCCAGCGCGCGAGACAAGAAGAAGGGCAGCAAGGATGACTGAAGAGACGACGAAGGCCACCCTGGGCGTAGCCGACCTGCGTGAAATCCTGACGCTGCTGCCCCATCGCTATCCGTTCCTGCTGGTGGACAAGATCATCGAGATCGATGGCGACAATTCCGCCATCGGCATCAAGAACGTCACGGTGAACGAACCCCATTTCATGGGGCATTTTCCCGATCACCCCATCATGCCCGGCGTGCTGCTGGTCGAGGGCATGGCCCAGACGGCCGGCGCCATCTGCGCGCGCAAGGCGGCATCCGGCTCGAACCTCGTCTACTTCATGACCATCGACAATGCGCGTTTCCGCAAGCCGGTCGTGCCGGGCGACCGCGTGGAATTCCATGTCGTGAAGCAGAAGCAGCGCGGCAATATCTGGAAGTTTCACTGCGATGCAAAAGTTGATGGGCATCTCGTCGCCGAAGCTGATATCGGCGCCATGATCGTGAAAAAGGAAGATGCCTGAAAATGATTGCCGCCAGTGCAAGGGTCCATCCGCTCGCCGTCGTTGAGGACGGGGCGGTCGTCGGAGAGAACGTTGTCGTCGGTCCCTTCTGCTATGTCGGGCCCAAGGTCGTTCTTCACGATGATGTGGAACTGCTGCAGCACGCGGTTGTCACGGGACGCACGGTCATCGGCTGCGGCTGCCGCTTCTTTCCGAACTCCGTCGTCGGCGGTGATCCGCAAAGCCTGCATCATGATGGCGCCGAAACGACGCTCACCGTCGGCGAGAAGTGCACGTTTCGCGAAGGCGTGACCGTCAACACGGGCACCACGGACGGCGGCGGAAAGACGGTTATCGGCAACAACAACCTGTTCCTGGCCAATTCCCACGTCGCGCATGACTGCATCCTTGGCGACCACATCGTCATGTCGAACAATGTCATGCTGGCCGGCCACGTGATCGTCGAGGACCGCGTCATCCTGGGCGGCGGCTCGGCCGTGCATCAGTTCACCCGCATCGGCCGGCAGGCGTTCATCGGCGGTCTTTCCGCCGTGTCCTACGACGTCATTCCCTACGGCATGCTCAACGGCAATCCGGGCCTGCTGAGCGGCCTCAATGTGGTCGGCATGTCGCGCGCCGGCATCGAGAAGGCGACGATCCATGAGGTCCGGCGCGCCTACAAGCAGATTTTCGAGGGCGAGGGCTCGATCCGCGCCAATGCCGCCGCCATTCGCGACGATTACGCGGGCAGCGAGCCGGTCATGCAGATCCTCGACTTCATCGCCGCCGAGAGCGATCGCGCGCTCTCATCCCCGCATCGGGGCAGCAAGGGCTGACCGCCATGACGGACAGCCGGCCCGATATCCGTGACCGGCTCGCCATCATCGCAGGTGGCGGTCTTCTTCCACGCTACGTTGCCGAGGCGGCGCGTGCGCGTGGTGAGGTGCCGTACATTCTCGCCTTGCGCAACGAGTCCGGCGATGACTGGTCGGATTTCGATCACGAGATCATTTCCATCGGAAACTATGCCGGCATCGGCGCGGCCTTTCGCCGGCACGGCATCGGACGGGCGGTGCTGTCGGGCTGGGTGCGTCGCAGGCCGGAATGGCGCGATATCCATGCGCCCTTGCGTATGCTGCTGGCTGTTCCCTCGGTGGTGAGTACCCTGCTGAAAGGTGGCGATGACGCGGTTCTGAGAATGGTGATCCGTCTGATCGAGGCCGAGGGTGTGCGCATCGTCGGCGCGCATGAAATCGTGCCTGATCTCCTCGGCTGCGAGGGGCCGCTTGGCCATGTCGTGCCGGATCGTGATGCCGAGGCGGATATTGCCGCGGCCACCGCCGCAGCGCAGGCGCTCGGTCGTCTGGATGTGGGGCAGGGCGCTGTCGCCGTCGGCGGCCGGGTGGTGGCGCTCGAGGGCGCCGAGGGCACGGATGGCATGCTGGAGCGCGTCGCAGCATTGCGCGCCGCCGGACGCATCTCGCAACGCCGCAAGGGCGTTCTGGTCAAGCTCTGCAAGCCGGGACAGGATATGCGCGCCGATCTTCCCGCCATCGGCGTGGAGACACTGTCGCGCGCCCGCGCCGCGGGCCTTGCCGGTATTGCGGTGGAAGCCGGTCGCTCCCTGGTGCTGGAACGGGACGCGATCATTGCCGAGGCGGATGCACACGGCCTCTTCGTAACGGGGATCGTGCCGGACAGAAGGGAAAAGACGCCATGACGAAGGGCCCCCTCAAAATAGCCATCGTCGCGGGTGAGGTTTCGGGCGACATGCTCGGCGGCGATCTCGTTGCCGCCCTGCGCTCCGCCTATCCCGGCGATATCGAAATCATGGGCGTCGGCGGCCCGGCGCTGGAGGGGCAGAGGCTGAAATCCCTGTTCGATTTCTCCGAACTCTCGATCATGGGGATTTCACAGGTGCTGAAGCGGCTCCCGCTGCTGCTGCGCCGTATTCGCCAGACAGCGGATGCCATCGTCGCGGCACAGCCGGATGTGTTCGTGATCATCGACAGCCCGGATTTCACCCACCGCGTTGCAAAGCGTGTGCGCAAGGCAAGGCCCGATCTGCCCGTCGTCAACTATGTCTGCCCCAGCGTTTGGGCGTGGAAGGAACAGCGCGCGCCACGCATGCGCGGCTATGTCGACCGGGTCCTGGCGCTGCTGCCCTTCGAACCCGACGTCATGCAGCGGCTGGGCGGCCCCGTTACGACCTATGTGGGCCATCGCCTGGTCAGCGATGCCGATATCGGCCGGATACGCGCAGCACGGCTTGTGCGGCCCGAAACGCCGCCGGGCGAACGCCGGTGCCTTCTTTTGCCCGGTTCGCGCAGCACCGAAATCACCCGCCTTCTTCCCATTTTCGGTGAAACGGCCAGGATACTGGCTGAGCGCAATCCCGGTATCGGTTTTCTCCTGCCCACCGTTCCGCGACAGGAGGCGCTGGTGCGCCGCCTGACGGCCGATTGGCCGGTCAGGCCTGTCGTCACCGTGACTCCGGAGGAGAAATGGCAGGCCTTCGTCGAGGCGGACGCCGCCATCGCCGCCTCCGGTACCGTCATCCTGGAACTGGCGCTGGCGCGTGTGCCGGTGCTTTCCACCTATAGGTTCGACTGGCTGGCGAATTTCTTCGTGGGCCGGCTCAAGATCTGGACGGCGGCCATTCCGAACATGATCGCCGACTACGGCGTCGTGCCCGAGTTTCTCAATGAGCAAGTGCGTCCCGGCACGCTCGCCCGCGGCTTCGAGCGGCTCGCTGCCGACACGACCGAGCGCCGGGCGATGCTGGAGGGCTACGACCTCGTTCTGGAGCGCATGCAGACCGCCCGGCCGCCCGGAGAAACCGGTGCGGCCGTCATTCTGGACCTTCTTGCAGAAAAAAAGCCCGGTCAGTTCTGACCGGGCTTTTTCATGTCGTCCTTGCTGGATCAGCGCTTGGAAACCGGCGTGTAATCACGCTTCGGTTCACCGATATAGAGCTGCCGCGGGCGGCCGATGCGCTGTTCGGGATCCTCGATCATCTCGTTCCACTGGGCAATCCAGCCCACGGTGCGGGCAAGCGCGAAGAGAACGGTGAACATCGTGGTGGGGAAACCCAGCGCCTTCAGCGTGATGCCCGAATAGAAGTCGATGTTCGGATAGAGCTTCTTTTCGATGAAGTACTCGTCCGTCAGGGCGATACGCTCCAGCTCCATGGCGACTTCCAGCATCGGATCGTCCTTGATGCCGAGTTCGCCGAGAACCTCATGCGTCGTCTTCTGCATGATGCGCGCGCGCGGATCGTAGTTCTTGTAGACGCGGTGGCCAAAGCCCATCAGGCGGAACGGATCGTTCTTGTCCTTGGCGCGCGCGACATATTCCGGAATGCGATCGACCGAGCCGATCTCGGCCAGCATGTTGAGGGCTGCTTCGTTCGCGCCGCCATGGGCAGGGCCCCACAGGCAGGCGATGCCGGCCGCGATGCAGGCGAACGGGTTGGCGCCCGAGGAGCCGGCGAGGCGAACCGTCGAGGTCGACGCGTTCTGCTCGTGGTCGGCATGCAGGATGAAGATGCGATCCATGGCGCGCGAAAGCACCGGATTGACCACATATTCCTCACAGGGAACCGCAAAACACATGCGCAGGAAATTCGACGCGTAGTCGAGGTCGTTCTTCGGGTAAACGAAGGGCTGGCCGATATGGTACTTGTAGGCCATCGCCGCAATCGTCGGCATCTTGGCGATCATGCGCAACGAGGCGACCATGCGCTGGTGCGGGTCGGTGATATCAGTCGAGTCGTGGTAGAAGGCCGACAGTGCGCCGACGCAGCCGCACATTACGGCCATCGGGTGGGCATCGCGGCGGAAGCCGGTGAAGAAGCGGCTCATCTGCTCGTGCACCATCGTGTGGTGCGTGACGCGATGGTCGAAGTCGTCCTTCTGGGCCTTCGTCGGCAGATCGCCGTACAGCAGGAGATAGCAGACTTCCAGGAAGTCGCCGTGTTCCGCCAGCTGCTCGATCGGGTAGCCGCGGTGCAGCAGCACGCCCTCATCGCCGTCGATATAGGTGATCTTCGATTCGCACGAGGCCGTGGAGGTGAAGCCGGGATCGTAGGTGAAGGTACCCGTGTTCTTGTAGAGCGTGCCGATGTCGATCACATCGGGGCCGATCGTCCCGGATCGCGTCGGCAGCTCGATTGTCTTGCCACCGACCGATACGTCCGCGCCTTTTCCTGTCATAACGATCCTCCGTTGTTTCGAATGGCGGCATCCGGTTGTACCGGCGCCACGAACATGCCCGTTTTGCTAGCCCATTTGCGATGTCCTGCCAAGCGATACGAAAGGCAAATTGTGCATTGCGGTAACAGGCTTTCCGGCAACGCAATATCTACCCTTTGAGCGAAGTTGCAAGCAACTATTGAGGGTGGTCGGAAAATTGCGGAGGGCGCATCCTTTCTGGCTGCCTTACCATCGGCTTCATCTACTTTCGATTGAATGTTGCGCCGATCGATTGCATGATGCGGCGGGGACAGTGAGGCCGGGCGCATGGCCGGAACGGAGATCGCAGAGCGGGAGCGGGCCGCGAAGGCCTATAAGTGGGATGTCCGGCCAGGCGATGGCGCGGTGCCCGCTGCGTTCGACGATGCTCCTGCGCCGGCTGGGACATCCGCGCCGTGGTACAGTCAGGCTTTGGTCTGGCTCCGGCCGCGCCGCGCCGTCCGAGAAAGCCTGTCGGAGGCGCTGGTCGAGGAGCGCGGCCACGGGCACTTCTTCCTGTTCGTTCCGGTCTTCCTTGGAATAGGCGCGGCTCTCTGGTTTGCCGCCGAGGCCGATCCACCGATTTATGCCATGGTGCTAGGGGCCATCGCCACCGCGGTGCCCGCCTGGCGGCTTCGACATCGCGAGGATTTGGGCGCGATCCTGGCGGGTGGCGCGTTCCTCGTTCCGATCGGCATGCTTCTCGCAGCGCTCGAAAGTGCACGGCTCGATACCGTCATTCTCGACACGCCCGTGACGACCGTGATCGAAGGGCGGGTGCTGGCGCGCGAAAGCGGTGCGGGCAACGCGATCCGGTATCGCATCGCGCTGGAGAAGACGCGCGAGCCGGCTCTGAAACGCGCGCCGCAGGTTGTTACGCTTCTGGCGCGAAGCCGTCACGACCCCATCGCCATCGGCCACGGCATATCGGGCCGGGCGCGTCTTGGGCCACCCTCGGGCCCGGCCCTGGCCGGCCTCAACGACTTCGCCTTCGACGCATATTTCGCCGGCACGGGCGCGGTCGGTTATTTCTACAGTGCGCCGGTCGCAATCGAGACCGCTCCGACCGGGTGGAGCTACCGCATATCGCAGCGGATCGCGATATGGCGAAACAACCTGACCGAGCATATCCGAGGACGCATCGGGGGCGATGCCGGCGCGATCGCCGCGGCTCTGGTGACGGCGGAACAGCGGGCGATCAGCGAGGAGACGGTGGAGGCGCTCCGCCAGGCCGGGCTCGCCCATGTCCTGGCCATTTCCGGTCTCAACATGGTGCTCGCGGCCGGCACGTTCCTTGTCGGCGCGCGCATGCTGATGGCGCTCATACCGGGCTTTGCCGAACGATTTCCCACGCGCAAGATCGCGGCGGGCGGTGCACTCCTCATGGTCACGCTTTACATTCTCGTGTCGGGCGGCGCGATCTCGGCCGTCCGGTCATGGATCATGATCTGCGTGATGCTGATCGCCGTGCTCTTCGGCCGCTCCGCCATCAGTATGCGCAATGTGGCGCTGTCGGCCATCATCATCCTCGCCGTCACGCCTTCCGCCATCACCAATCCCGGCTTCCAGATGTCCTACGCCGCAACGCTCGGCCTCGTCGCCGGTTATGCGGCGTGGCGCGAGCGGCCCGTGCGCAAGGAGGGCAAAGGCGGCGCGTTGCGCTTGACCGGCGGCGTGGCCGGGCGCTTCTTCGGCGGACTTCTGCTGTCGTCGGCGATCGGAAGCCTGTCGACGCTGATCTACTCCATCGGCCACTTTCACCGCGTGCCGGCCTACGGGCTTGCCGGCAACCTGCTGGCCATGCCGGCGATCAGCGCGATCGTCATGCCCTTTGGCCTCATCGCCGTCCTGCTCATGCCCTTCGGGCTGGATGCCGTTCCCTTTGCCATCATGGGCAAGGGCATCGAATGGATGATCGCGCTGGCGTCGTGGGTTTCGAGCTGGAAGGGCGGGGATATCGTCACCGGTAAAATTCCCATGTCCGCCTTCCTGCTGATCGGTGTCGGCGGGGGGCTGCTCTGTATCCTGCGCACGCGGCTGCGGCATGCCGGGACGGTCTTCATTGTCGCCGGTGCGCTGGTGGCCCTTTGGCCGTCCACGCGCGGGAAACCGGAACTGCTCATCTCCGAAGACGGGCGTCTGGTTGCGATCCTGCGCGGCGATGCGGTTGCCACGAACCGCGCCAAGCCGCCGGGTTTCATCTACGACCAATGGCGTCGCGCGATGCGGCTCGGCGACCTGACCAAGCCGGAACTGCGAAAGACCGCCGACCTGCTGCTGGCGGAGACGGCGACGGAGAAAGCCGCTGCCGGGACCGACAGGAAACGACCGCGCCGCAAGGCGGACAGGACGAAGGCGAAGGACGCGATGACGGAGGCTATCGCGGCAGCGCGACAGGCGCATACCTTCGTCTGCGAGGCGAAGGCCTTCTGCGCTGCCGTTTCGCCGAGCAGCTGGACGATCGTCACCCTTGAGGATACGGCCTTTCTGGGCACGGCCTGCGACACGGCTGATCTCGTCGTCGTACCCTTCGCCCTGCGGCTCGACAGCTGCCGCTCGGGTGCGAGGCTTGTGACCGCACGTCATCTGCGCCGAACGGGCGCTTTGGAAATCACGCCGCCGATCGACGATCCCACCGCAAGCCTCGCCGGCGCGACCGACATGCCGGCCGTGGAAACCTTGGCGCGCGCCTGGTCAAGGCATCGCACCTATGACTGGCGCAGCGACACTTTCGAAACGGCAGCCGCAACGCCGCCGGCAGAGACTGAGACCAAGGAGGTCGATCGCTCGCCTCTTCAATTGCCATGAAGTCAGCCGAGCGGCCAAGCTTCCCGATTTGCAGCGATCGTAGAAAAAGCCACCTGACCGCACGCTATCGCTAACGGCAGAGCACCGGGCGAAGCGAGGGGAGACCTTAGCCGCCAAGCTCCATCATACCCGAGCTGCGGTCCTGAACTGACAAGACGCTCACCACGCGCTATAATGCTTGTCCAATGCGTCTCAATGATACCGGCGGATAAGCCCCACGAGCTTGCCCTGGATCTTGACCCGGTCGGGCCCGAAGATCCGGGTCTCGTAGGCCGGGTTCGCGGCTTCAAGCGCGATGGACGCGCCCTTGCGGCGGAAGCGCTTCAGCGTCGCCTCTTCGTCGTCGACGAGAGCAACGATGATTTCACCGGGATTGGCGGTGCTGGCGTTGCGGATGATGACCGTGTCGCCATCGAGAATGCCGGCCTCGATCATCGAATCGCCCTTCACCTCGAGCGCATAGTGATCGCCGTTGCCGATCATTTCGGCCGGGACGGTGATCTCGTGCGTGTTGTTCTGGATGGCGGAGATCGGAACGCCGGCGGCGATACGGCCCATGACCGGAACGGAAACAGACGACGACATGGTCGGCTGTGGCGCCACGGGCTTGGATGGCGTCACGGCGGGGGGCTGCTTGCCGAGGCTGCCTTCGATGACCGACGGCGAAAATCCGCGGCGCGGCTGGAGGCTTGGCGAATAGGCCTCCGGAAGCTTGATCACCTCGAGCGCGCGGGCCCGATTCGGCAGGCGGCGGATGAAGCCTCGTTCTTCAAGCGCCGTGATGAGGCGGTGGATGCCCGACTTCGAGGCGAGATCCAAGGCATCCTTCATCTCGTCGAAGGACGGAGGAATGCCGGATTCCTTCATACGCTCGTGAATGAACAGGAGCAGTTCCTGTTGTTTGCGCGTCAGCATGGCCTCTCCAACGAGAATCGTGAAACAAATCCAGAACAGACACTATCCGTTCCACATGTGTTCCGCAAGGGCCTGCGCGCACAATAATACCATTCAGGCCGCCGGTTCCCTGAGAACGAGGACGTCGCAGAGCGCGCCGGGCTCCTCTGCCGGTGCATGCGGCGGGCGGATCAGCAACCCTTCGGATTCGGCGAAGATCTTCATCATCGACGAATCCTGCTTGTCGAAAGGCGTGACGAGGAGACCGCCGTCCGGGCCGCGCACGAGTCGCGCACGAATGTAATCCTGCCGGCGGTCGTTCTGCTTGAGCGGCACGGCGGCGGCGGCCGGGCGCACCCGGTTCATCGCGGGCAGGCGCGCGAGTTTGCGGACCAGCGGTTCCAGATAGAGATAGGAGCAGACAAGGCTGGAGACGGGATTGCCGGGCAGGCCGATCACCTGGATATCGCCGAGGCGGCCGACCATCAGCGGCTTGCCAGGACGCATGGCGATGCGCCAGAAATCGAGTGCCATGCCGGCCTCGCCGAGCACGGGCTGAACGAGATCGAAATCGCCGACGGATGCGCCGCCGAGCGTCACCAACACGTCGATGTCCATTTCCAGCGCCCGGCGCACGGCATCCAATATGGTCTGCTTGTCGTCTCTCACGATGCCCAGATCGATCACCTCTGCGCCGGCTTCGCGCGCGATGGCCGCGACGCCGAAGCTGTTGGAGGCGATGATCTGGCTTGCACCGGGCGTCTCTCCCGGCGGCACGAGTTCGTCGCCCGTCGCAAGGATCGCGACCCGCGGGCGCGAATAGACGGGCAGGTCCGGGTGGTTCATGGCCGCCGCAACGGTCAGCCGGCCGGCATCCAGCACCTGGCCGGCCTTCAGCACAACCTCGCCGTCGGTGAAATCCTGCCCCCGCGGGCGGATATGGCGGCCCTTGGGCGTGAGGAACGTCGTGCGGATGCGGCCGTCTTCCAGAAGCTCGGTGTCTTCCTGAAGGATGACCGTATCGGCGAAGGCCGGCAGCGGCGCACCGGTGAAGATACGAACCGCTTCCCCCGGGCCCGCCGTGCCGTCGAAAGCGTGGCCGGCGGAGGACAGGCCGGCGACCCTGAGCACCGATCCGACCTCCGCGATGTCGGCGTGGCGGACGGCATAACCGTCCATCGCCGAATTGTCGAAAGGCGGCTGAGTGAGGCGGGCGGCGACATCGTCGGCCAGCACGCGTCCAGCGGCGTCGTGGAGCGGGACGCTTTCCGTCCGCCTCACCGGCTTGGCCGCGGACAGCAGGCGGTTGAGGGCGTCGGCAACGAGAAGAAGGGACATCAGCCGTCCCTGCGCTTGTAGTCGCCGGAACGGCCGCCGGATTTTTCGACGAGGCGAATGCCGCCGATTTCCATCTCGCGGTCGACCGCCTTTGCCATGTCGTAGATGGTCAGGCACGCGACGCTGACGGCGGTCAGCGCCTCCATCTCCACGCCGGTGCGGCCGGTGAGCTTGGCCATGGCCTCGATGCGCAGCCCGGGCAGGGCGTGGTCCTCGCGGATTTCCACGGAAACCTTGCTGAGCATCAGCGGGTGGCAGAGCGGAATGAGGCTGGACGTCTGCTTGGCGGCCATGATGCCTGCGAGGCGCGCCGTGCCGATGACGTCGCCCTTCTTCGCATCGCCCTTGAGAATGAGGTCGAGCGTGGCGGGCAGCATGCGTACGAAACCTTCCGCCACGGCTATCCGCACCGTTTCCGCCTTGTCGCCGACATCGACCATATGGGCTTCGCCGGCGGCATCGATATGGGTGAGCGTGCGGGCGTCGTCGCCCATCATTCCGCCGCCAGCATGTCGGCGGAGCCGGTCAGCAGGTCGCGCGTCGCCGCCGTCACGTCATCCTTGCGCATCAGGCTTTCGCCGACGAGGAAGGTGGAGATGCCGACCTTGGCGAGGCGCTGGCAATCGGCATGGGTAAACACGCCGCTCTCGCCCACGAGCAGCCGGTCCTCCGGCACCATGCCGGCGAGCTTTTCAGAAACGGCGAGATCGACCGCGAAGGTGCGCAGGTTGCGGTTGTTGATGCCGACAAGCTTGGATTTCAGCTTGAGCGCGCGCTCCATTTCCGCTTCGTCATGCACCTCGATCAGGACATCCATGCCGAGCGAAAAGGCGGAGTCTTCCAGCATCTTCGCCGTGTCGTCGTCGAGAGAGGCCATGATGAGCAGGATGCAGTCGGCACCCCAGGCGCGCGCTTCCAGCATCTGGTAGCTGTCGAACATGAAGTCCTTGCGCAGTGCCGGCAGTGCGCAGGCGTTGCGTGCGGCCGTCAAAAATTCCGGCGCGCCCTGAAAACTCGGCGCGTCGGTCAGCACGGAAAGGCAGGCCGCACCGCCGGCCTCATAGGCCCTGGCAAGCGCCGGCGGATCGAAATCCGGGCGGATGAGGCCCTTGGAAGGGCTGGCCTTCTTGATTTCCGCAATCAGGCCGAACCGGCCTTGTGCCTTCTTGTCCTTCAGGCTGGCAAAGAAACCGCGCGGCGGTTCCTGGTCGTGGATGCGGGCGCGAAGCTCCGCCGGTGCCACACGCGCCTTGGCGGCGGCAATTTCGTCCAGCTTGTAGGCTTCGATCTTCTTCAGGATATCGGTCATGAGCAATCCTAACCCGTCGCGGCTTCGTTGGAAACCGTGACGAGTCGTTCCAGGGCGGCGCGTGCGCGGCCACTTTCGAGCGATTCGGTGGCGAGTGTCATGCCATCCGCCAGGGTCTCGGCCTTGCCGGCGACGACGAGCGAGGCCGCGGCATTGGCGAGCGATATGTCACGATAGGGCATGTGCGCGCCGCCGAGCACGGAGAGCAGGGCCGCGGCATTGTGCGCGCCATCACCGCCGCGCAGATCGTCGAGCGTCACCTGCGGCAGCCCGAAATCGGCCGGCGTCAGTTCGAACGTACGGATCTTGCCGCCTTCCAGGGCCGCGACCTGGGTGGTGCCCGTCGTCGTGATCTCATCCAGCCCTTCGCCGTGCACGACCCACAGGCTTTCCGAACCGAGATCGCGCATGACTTCGGCCAGCGGCAGCAGCCACTGGGGAGAGAAGACGCCGAGCAACTGGCGCTTCACGCCGCCGGGATTGGAAAGCGGGCCGAGCAAGTTGAAGATCGTGCGCGTTCCCAGTTCGACGCGGGAGGGGCCGACATGCTTCATCGCCGGATGATGCAGCTGGGCGAACATGAAGCCGAGGCCGGCATCGTGCACGCAGCGCGCAATATCCGCCGGACCGATATCGAGCTTTACGCCGAGGCAGGAGAGGGCGTCCGCCGTGCCCGACTTAGAGCTGAGCGCGCGGTTGCCGTGCTTGGCGACAGGCACGCCGGCGCCCGCCACGATGATCGCCGCAAGCGTCGAGATGTTGTAGGTGCCGGCGCCATCGCCGCCCGTGCCGACGATGTCGATCGCATCGGCCGGCACGTCCACCGGCAGCATGCGCGCCCGCATCGAACCGACCGCGCCATAGATTTCGTCCACGGTCTCGCCACGCACGCGCAGCGCCATGAGGAAACCGCCGATCTGCGATGGCGTGGCCGCGCCCGACATGATGATCTCGAACGCGCCGCGCGCTTCCTCCCGGTCAAGGGAGGCGCCGGCGGCGACCTTGGCGATATAGGGTTTCAGGTCGGACATGCGGCTGCGTCTCCCTCAGCGCGTGATGCTCTGTTCGGCGAGCGTCCGATTGATAGAGACGCCATAGGAGGTCTGCAGCGCGCTGACCATCTGGTCGAGGATATCGTCGCCGCTGACCCGGGCAACGGCCGCGATCTGCTGCGCGTCATCGGACAGCGCGTCGGTGGTGGCGTCGGTATTGACCTCGGTCACCTTCAGAAGGATCTGGCCTTCACCGTCGACGCCGGGCGTGTTGGCGACGTGGCCGACCGGGCCGCCGAAAGCAGCGGCAACGGCCGGCGGGCTCAGGACGGCATCCTGCGCGCCGCGATGCAGACCCGCCTTCGTCTCGACGACCATGCCGAGTTCGGCCGCGATCGCGGCGAGATCGCCGCCCTTGCGCACGCGCTCGGCCAGTTCCTCGGCCTTCTTGCCAAGCGCCTGGCGCTGCTGTTCTGCCGTCCAGTCGGCGACGACGCGGTCGCGGACCTCGTCCAGCGTGCGGTCGCGCTCCGGCACGATATCGAGCACTTCGAACCAGGCGTAGCCTTCGCGGCCGATATTGACCGGCGACGTCTCCATGCCGACATCGGTCTTGAAGACCTCGCCGATCAGCGCCGCCTTTTCCGGAATGCCGGTGATCTCTTCGCCCTTGTCGTCATTGCCCTGCGCATCGGCGGCCTCGACCGTTACGGCCTTGAGGTTGTTCTTGGCAGCGGCTTCCGCCAGCGTCATGCCATCGGCACGGCTGTCCTCGATGCGGTCGTGCACGGCGAGGATGCCCTGGGCCGCCTCGTTGAGTGCAAGCTCGTTGCGCAGGTCTTCCTTGACCTCGTCGAAGCTCTTGACGGTTTCCGGGCGGATATTCGTGACGCGCAGGATGATCGGGCCGAACGTGCCGTCGATGACAGGCGTCGTGCCGCCATCGGCGGTCACCGCAAAGGCGGGCGCGGCAAGCTTCTGGTCAGGTACGTTCGCTTCCGTGAAGTCGCCGAGCAGCACGTCTGCGGCTGTCTTGCCTTCTTCGGAGATGAGGGCGTCGAAGGTCGTGCCGGCTGCCAGCTTGGCGGCGGCAGCGTCGGCCGCTGCACGGTCGGCGAAGCTCAGCTGTTCTATGGTGCGCGTCGCAGGGGTGCGATACTTGGCGACGTTCTTGTCGTAATCGGCCTTCACCGCTTCATCGGTAATGGCCGCCGTGTCCACGATGTCCTTCGGCTCGAGCGAGACGTAGACGAATTTGCGGTATTCAGGCGCGCGGTATTTTGCCTTGTTCTCTTCGAACCATGGCGCCAGCACGTCGTCGCCCGGCGCCTTGACCGGATCGATATTGGCGTTGGTCAGGATGAGATAATCGATCGAGCGGGCCTCGCCGCGGTACTGGCGCAGCGCTTCGAGAAGCGTTTCAGGCGCCTTGTAGCCATCCGAGACCGCCTCGACGACCTGCGTGCGGATCGCGACCTGGCTGCGGTTGTTGATATAGTCGTTTTCGCGCAGGCCCGCATTGCGCAGGATGGCGGAGAAGGCCGTGCGGTCGAACTGGCCATTGACGCCGCGGAAGGCCGGGTCGTCGGCGATCAGCTGCGCAAGGCGGCCTTCGGACAGGCCGAGATTCATGTCGCGCGACAGCTGGTCGAGGGCCGCGCCGGCAACGAGCTCGGCGAAGACCTGGTTCTCGACGCCGAAGGCGCGGGCCTGCTCGGCGTTCAGCCGCATGCCGAAGCGCTGCGACATCGTGGCGACCTGCCGCTCATAGGCGAGGCGGAAATCGGTCGGCGAAACCTTGACGTCGCCGACGGTGACGACGGCATTGGACGCGCCTGTGACGATCGAGCTTGAAACGCCCCATATCGCGAAGGAACCGACCAGAACGATCAGCAGGGCTTTTGCCACCCAAGTCTGGGCGGCGCGTCTCAGGGCTTCGAGCATCGTCTATATTTCCTCATCTCGGCGGCCATGCGGCCGGAGAACGTCTCATAACGGAAAGTTCTCGGGAAATGAAGTCCGCGGACTTCTGCAATTCCGGGCAAAATCGACCGATGGCGCAAATCGGCGCGACACTGTCGATATTCTTCGCCGGCAAAATAAAATTTCCTGAAATTATTAGCGGATTCAAGCCGGATTGCGCTGTCATAATCGAAAGATTCGTGGTCGGATGCGTGATCAGTCCGGCGAGTCCCATAATCCTCGGGCTGCAAGGAGACGGAAGACGTGGAATCCACGATCGTCATGATCAACCTTTTTGGCGCCGTCGCGCTGCTGCTCTTCGGCCTCGCACTGGTCAAGGACGGCATGACGCGGGCGTTCGGCGTCAAGCTGCGCTCTGGGCTGGCGCTCGGCACGCGCGGGCCCTTCCGCTCCTTCTTCGCCGGTTTCGTGGCGACCGTCGCGCTGCAGAGCTCGACGGCGACGGCATTGATGATCGCCTCCTTTGTCGAGAAGAACCTGGTCCGCGCGCGCATGGCCCAGATCGTGCTGCTCGGCGCCAATGTCGGCACCGCCGTCACGGCCTGGCTGGTCGCGACCGGGATAGAGTCGATCTCGCCGCTGATCATTCTCGTCGGCGTCGTGTTCTACAAGTCCACGGGATCGACGGCACGGCAGGGCCTGGGATCGGCGCTGGTCGGTATCGGCCTCATGCTGCTGTCGCTCCATCTTCTCAGTCTGGCGACGGAGCCGATGCGCCAGTCGCCGGCGCTCGCGGCGTTCCTGACGCTGCTGGATGGTGCATGGCCCGCGGCGCTTGCATTCTCCACCGTGCTCGCGATCATTTCCTCCTCCAGCCTTGCGGTCGTCGTGCTCATCCTGTCGCTGGCGGCAATGGGCATCCTGTCGCCGGCCCTGACGGTGATCCTCGTGCTGGGCGCCAATCTCGGCGGCGCCGTGCCGCCGGTCATCGCGACGCTGCGGGCTGCCGCCTCCGCGCGGCGCGTGACGCTCGGGAACCTGCTGGTGCGCGGCGCGGGCTGCTTGGTCGTCCTGCCGTTCGCCGGTCAGGTGGCGGATCTGCTTGCGCTGCTGCCCGTGCCGGCCGCCAAGCTGCCGGTCGATGTGCACCTTGCCTTCAACCTCGTGGTGGCGCTGGTGCTCTGGCCGCTGTCCGGACCGCTCTCGCGGCTGATGGAAAAGCTGGTGCCCGATGACAAGCCGGAGGAAAGCGGGCCGAAATATCTGGAGGATTCCGCGCTCTCCAGCCCGGTCGTCGCGCTGTCGGGCGCGACCCGCGAGGTGCTGCGTGTCGGCGACCTGATCGAGGCCATGCTGATCCGCACCATGCGGGCCTTCAACGATAATAATCTGGCGCCGCTCAAGGATATCGGCAACCTGGAGCAGCAGGTCGACGGCCTTCAGCAGGAGGTGAAGATATACCTTTCCCGGCTCGGTCGTCAGGGTGTCGACGGCGAATGCGCGGCGCGGTCGATCGTCATCATCGATTATGCGATCAACCTCGAACATGTCGGCGATATCATCGAAAAGGGCTTGCAGGACCAGGTTCGCAAGAAGGTGGTCAACGGCCTGAAGTTCTCCGAGGACGGCTACAAGGAGCTGGCCAATCTCTTCAATCTGACGATTGAGAACCTGCGCATCGCCCAGACCATCTTCGTGACGCGCGATTCCGCGCTGGCGCGCCAGCTCGTCGAGGTCAAGGTCGATGTGCGCCGCATGGAGAAGCAGTCTTCCGAGCGCCATCTGGAGCGCCTGCGCGACGGCCGTCTCGACAGCCTCCAGACGAGTTCGCTGCATCTCGACATGCTGCGCGACCTCAAGCGCGTCAATGCGCACCTCGTTTCGGTCGCCTATCCGATCCTGGATGAAAACGGATTGCTGACGGAAAGCCGCCTGCGCAGCACCAGCTGATCGTGCGAAATCCTTTTGTGTCTTCTCACCGCTTTTTGCTAAGGAACGCCATCGAAGACGCCTGAACGAGGGATTCCCATGACCGCAGACCGGACGAAGCGCACTTGCCTGGCCGTCATCCTGGCCGCCGGCGAAAGCACGAGGATGAAGTCCTCGAAGTCCAAGGTGCTGCATCCGGTCGCCAACCGCCCGATGATCGCCCATGTCGTGGACGCACTCGCGCGGGCCGGGATTGCCGATATCGCGCTGGTGCTGGGCCGCGACGCGGAAAAGGTCGAGGCCGCGGCGAAGAACGCGGCGGTTAAAAGCACCGTGCATATTCAGACGGAGCGCCTCGGCACGGCACATGCCGTGCTGGCCGCCCGCGAGGCGATCGCCCGCGGGTATGACGACCTGCTCGTCGTCTTCGGCGATACCCCGCTCATCACCGAAGCGCCGCTGATTGCGGCCCGGGAAGGGCTGGCCGACGGGGCCGACGTCGTCGTCATCGGTTTCGAAACCGCCGATCCGACAGGCTATGGCCGCTTGATCGTGGAAAACGGCGAATTGCTGGCGATCCGCGAACACAAGGATGCCAGCGAAGCCGAACGCGCCATCACCTATTGCAACGGCGGCCTGATGGCGATCAACGGCCGCAAGGCGCTCGACCTGATCGGCCGCATCGGCAATGAAAACGCCAAGGGCGAGTACTACCTGACCGATATCGTGGAAGTCGCGCGTGCGTCCGGTGGCCGTGCCATCGCGGTGGCGGCGCCCGAAGAAGAATTGACTGGCTGCAACACGCGCGCCGAGCTTGCCGTCATCGAGCGGCTTTGGCAGCAGCGCCGCCGCCACGCCATGATGATCGAGGGCGTCTCGATGGTCGCGCCCGAAACGGTCTTCCTTTCCTATGACACCGAGATCGGCCGCGATGCCACCATCGAACCGAACGTCGTCTTCGGCCCGGGCGTAACGGTGGAGAGCGGCGCGGTCATCCACTCCTTCTCGCATCTCGAGGGCGCGCATGTCGGCGCGGATGCCGAGATCGGCCCCTATGCACGCCTACGGCCCGGCGCGAAGCTGGGAGACGGCTCCAAGGTCGGCAATTTCACCGAGATCAAGAAGGCCGAGGTCGGTGCGGGCGCCAAGGTCAATCACCTCAGCTATATCGGTGACGCCTTTATCGGGGCGCACACCAATGTCGGTGCCGGCACGATCACCTGTAACTATGACGGCATCAACAAGCACATCACGCGCATCGGTTCGGGTGCCTTCATCGGCTCCAACACGTCGCTCGTCGCGCCCGTGACGGTCGGCAACGGCGCCTATATCGCGTCGGGCAGCGTCATCACCGCCGACGTGCCTGACGACGCCGTCGCCTTCGGCCGTGCGCGCCAGGAAAACAAGGAAGGCAGGGCCGTTCTGATCCGCGAGCGCAACCAGGCGATCAAGGACGCGAAGAAGAAGGACGCCCGCTGATGCGCATGTGGGCGCGCCCACATTAACGATTGCAATCGAAAGTGAGTGCGCGTCTGTTGCGCTGCGACGAAAAAACTCTACGACAAGCGCAATCGAAGCATCTCTAGAACGCGGAGCGGGGCCATGTGCGGAATTGTCGGTATCGTCGGAAATCAGCCTGTCGCGGGCCGGCTGGTCGATGCCTTGAAGCGCCTTGAATACCGAGGTTACGATTCCGCCGGCGTTGCGACCATCGTCGATGGCGCGCTTGCCCGTCGCCGCGCAGAGGGCAAGCTGTTCAACCTGGAGAAGCGCCTTGCCGAAGAGCCGCTGGCCGGTACGATCGGCATCGCGCACACGCGCTGGGCCACGCATGGCGCGCCGACCGAAGGCAATGCCCATCCGCATTTCGTGGACGGCGTCGCGGTCGTCCATAACGGCATCATCGAAAACTTCTCGGAACTCAAGGACGAGCTGATCGCCGACGGCGCGACCTTCTCCACGCAGACGGATACGGAAGTGGTCGCCCAGCTATTGGCGAAGTATCGCCGCGACGGCCTTGGTCGCCGTGAGGCCATGCATGCCATGCTGCGACGGGTGACCGGCGCCTATGCCCTTGCCGTGATCTTCGCGGACGATCCGTCCACGATCATGGCGGCCCGAAGCGGCCCGCCGCTGGCGATCGGCCATGGCCATGGGGAGATGTTCCTGGGGTCCGACGCCATCGCGCTTGCCCCCTTCACCAACGAGATCAGCTATCTCGTCGATGGCGACTGGGCGATCCTCGGTCGGGACGGCGCCCACATCTTCGATATGGACGGCAATCGCGTCGAGCGTCCGAAGCAGGTTTCCTCGGCGGCCGCTTATCTCATCGACAAGGGCAACCACCGCCACTTCATGGAGAAGGAAATCCATGAGCAGCCGGAGGCCATCTCGCACGCGCTCGGCCATTACGTCGATTTCCTGGAGCATGCGGTTCGCCCGGTGGCCGGCGGCATCGATTTCGCCAAGGTGCCGAGCCTTGCCATTTCCGCCTGCGGCACGGCGTATCTGGCAGGCCTCGTCGGCAAGTACTGGTTCGAGCGTTACGCGCGCCTGCCGGTCGAGATCGACGTCGCCTCGGAGTTCCGCTATCGTGAAATCCCGCTGAACCCCGAATCCGCCGCGCTCTTCATCTCGCAGTCCGGCGAGACCGCCGACACGCTCGCCTCACTGCGTTACTGCAAGGAGCATGGCCTGAAGATCGGCGCGGTGGTGAATACGAGGGAATCGAGCATCGCCCGCGAATCGGACGCCGTTTTTCCGATCCTCGCCGGCCCGGAGATCGGCGTCGCCTCGACCAAGGCCTTCACCTGCCAGCTGACGGTGCTCGCCGCACTCGCCATCGGTGCCGGCAAGGCGCGCGGAACGCTGACGGCGGCCGACGAAAAGACCCTCGTGCGCCACCTCGCCGAGATGCCGCGCGTCATGGCCGGCGTGCTCAACACCATCCAGCCGTCCATCGAACAGCTGGCGCGCGATCTCTCCAAGTGCAAGGACGTGCTCTATCTCGGCCGCGGCACCAGTTATCCGCTCGCCATGGAAGGCGCGCTGAAGCTCAAGGAAATCTCCTATATCCATGCCGAAGGTTATGCTGCGGGCGAGCTGAAGCATGGGCCGATCGCGCTGATCGACGAAAACATGCCCGTCATCGTCATCGCCCCGCATGACCGCTTTTTCGAAAAGACGGTGTCGAACATGCAGGAAGTGGCCGCCCGCGGCGGGCGCATCATCTTCATCACCGATGCGAAGGGGGCCGCGGCCTCCAAGCTGGAGACAATGGCGACGATCGTGCTGCCGGATGTGGACGAGGTGATCGCACCGATGATCTATTCGCTGCCCATCCAGCTGCTCGCCTACCACACCGCCGTCTTCATGGGCACGGATGTCGACCAGCCGCGCAACCTCGCCAAATCCGTGACGGTGGAATGACCGTCAGGCCGGCGCGGCCCGCCGATGTCGGCTTCGAGGCGCATCGTGCCTCGCGGCTCTATGGCGTGCCGCCCGAGTATTTCCTGCGTCCGGCGCTTTCACAGGTTTACGGCGGCGGAACGGTTTCCTATCATTCGGCATTCTATGGCTGAGCGGCCTCCCGCGCTCGCCACATGCTGGATATTCGATGACCGAACCCCTCCCGAGACCGTCGCTGCCCACGCGGCTGCGCAACAATTTCCTGACCGGCCTGGTCATCTGCGCGCCGATCGCCATCACCATATGGCTGACGTGGACATTCATTCACTGGGCGGATAGTTGGGTCAAACCCTATATTCCCGCGCGCTACAATCCCGAGAGCTACCTTCAGTTCGCCATTCCCGGCTTCGGTCTCCTGATCGCGCTGGTGCTGATCACGCTGATCGGCTTCCTCGGCAAGAACCTCATCGGCCGCTCCATCGTCGAGTTCGGCGACGGGCTGTTCAACCGCACGCCGCTGGTGCGCACGGTCCACAAAAGCCTCAAGCAGATCTTCGAGACGGTCCTGAAGGATAAGGGCACCTCCTTCAACAAGGCGGCGATGATCGAATATCCGAGCGCAGGCCTCTGGTCGATCGTCTTCGTGGCCACGGATGCGCGCGGCGAGATCGCCACCAAGTTCCGCTCGATGGGCAAGGACATGGTGGCCTGCTTCCTGCCGCCGACCCCGTTCCCGACGGCCGGCTGGCTGGTTTACATTCCACGGGAGAAGATCGTGCCGCTCGACATGAGCGCGGAGGACGCCGCGAAGCTCGTCATCTCCGTCGGCCTTGTCACGCCGCCGGAAGGCGCATTGCTTCCGGCCGTGAAGCCGGAAAGCAAGACGAAGTCGAAGGATCGCAAGAAAGGCTGAGGCAGGCACCAACCGACGTCAGCGATGGTCAGCGGTATAAACGGTGGGCATCAAGGTGACGATCGCGCCGGCCGGACGACGCCAGCCGGACACGATCTGACCTACGAAAAGCCTATTCCGTGGTCGCGTCCGTACGATCTTCGACGCGGATCGTATCGGCATCCACCGGAAGCCGGGATTGCTTTTCCGTGGTGACGCTGGCGGTGGTGATCGTCGTGTCGACATCCGCCGCGGCGGTGGTCTTGTTATGCCCGGCGCAATCCGCAAAGGCGGCGGATGCAGAGAGCCCGAGTACTGCTGCGACTGCGAGAACTGTCTTCATGGCATTTCTCCTTTTTCGCTTGTGCGGGAGAAGTATGCCCTTACGCGCTTTATCGGCGAAATCACGATTTTGTGGTCAGCCGGCCCTGAGGAAGCGGATCGCCTCGTCGCGCCGGTAGAGATAGAGCAGGGTGCGGATCGCTTCGCCCCGCTCGCTTGTCAGCTCCGGATCGCGCTCCAGGATATAGGCGGCGTCCTTTCGGGCGATCTCCAGGAGGTCGCCGTGGGCTTCCAGGCTCGCGACGATGAAGCCCGGCGTGCCGGACTGCCGTGTTCCCAGCAATTCGCCTTCGCCGCGCAGCTTCAGGTCCTCCTCGGCGATGCGGAAACCGTCTTCCGTTTCGCGCAGGATGGAAAGCCGCGCCCGGCCATTCTCGCTGAGCGGGCCCTTGTAGAGCAGGATGCAGCTCGAGGCTTCCTCGCCGCGGCCCACGCGCCCGCGCAACTGATGGAGCTGGGCGAGGCCGAAGCGTTCGGCGTGCTCGATGACCATGATGGAGGCATCGGGCACGTCGACGCCGACTTCCACGACGGTCGTCGCCACCAGTAGACGTGTCTCGCCGCTCTTGAAGGCGAGCATGGCGGCGTCTTTTTCCGGCCCGCTCATGCGTCCATGCACGAGGCCTGCCGCGTCTCCGAAGACGCTGGCGAGCGTCGCATGCCGCTCCTCGACGGACATGAGGTCGCTTTCTTCCGATTCCTCGACGAGCGGGCAGATCCAGTAGGCCTTCTTGCCTTCGGCAAGAGCGGCCCGAAGCCGCTCCACGATTTCGCCGACACGCTCCTGCGCAACGACGACGGTCTGGATCGGTTTTCGCCCGGCCGGTTTTTCCGTCAGCTTCGACACGTCCATGTCGCCGAACGCCGCCAGGACGAGGGTTCTGGGGATCGGCGTGGCCGTCATGACCAGCATATGCGGCGAGATGCCCTTGGCGGTCAGGCGCAGGCGCTGGTGCACGCCGAAGCGATGCTGCTCGTCCACGACGGCCAGGACAAGGTCCTTATAGGCGACATTGTCCTGGAAAAGGGCGTGCGTCCCGATAACGAGCTGCGTTTCGCCTGAGGCGATGCGCTCCAGGATGGCGTCGCGCTCGCGGCCCTTGGTGCGGCCCGTCAGCACGTCTATGGTGAGGCCCGCCGGTGCCGCCATTTTGGACAGTGTCGCAAAATGCTGCCGCGCCAGGATTTCGGTCGGGGCCATCAGCACGGCCTGGCCGCCGGATTCGACGGCGGCTAGCATTGCCATCAGCGCCACCGCCGTCTTGCCGGCGCCGACATCGCCCTGCAGGAGCCGCAGCATGCGCTGCTCGCCGGCCATGTCCTTCAGCACCTCAGCAATCGCCGCCTGCTGGCTGTTGGTCAGCGAGAAGGGCAGGGCGTCGATGACCGGGCGGCTGAGAGCGCCGGTCGCGATGACCGGCCGGCCCGCGACCTTGCGCAACTTCTGCCGCACCAGTGCGAGCGAAATCTGGCCGGCCAGGAATTCGTCATAGGCAAGCCGGCGACGGGCCGGCGCCTGCGGATCGAGGTCGGTTTCGTCGCGCGGGTCGTGCAGCTGGTGGATGGCATCGAAAGCCGTGGGAAAATCCTGTCGCTGCGCCAGCGCGGGATCGATCCATTCGGGCAGGTGCGGCACGCGCGCCACCGCCGCCTCCACCGCCTTGCGCAGCACGCGGGAGGTGAGACCGGCGGTGAGGCCGTGCACCGGCTCGACCAACGGCACGCTGTCGGCCTCGCTGAGCCGCGCCATATAGTCCGGATGCACCATGGAGGCGCGGCCGTTGAACCAGTCGACCTTGCCGCTGACCACGACGGTTTCATCGATGGGAAGCGATTTTTCCAGCCAGTTCCCCTTGGCGCGGAAGAAGGTGAGCGCCAATTCACCGGTCTCGTCGTGCAGGAAGACGCGGTAGGGCATGTTGGATTTGCCCGGTGGCGGCGGCTGGTGGCGGTCCACGCGGCCGGTGATCGTGACGATGACGCCGTGCTGCGCATTGGCGATGCCCGGCTGGTTGCGCCGGTCGACGATGGAATGCGGGAAGTGGAAGACGAGGTCGACCACCCGGCAGTCCTCGATGCTTTCCTGCCCGAGCAGGCGCGCGAAGAGTTCGCCCAGCTTCGGCCCGATGCCGGGAAGCGTGGAGAGCGGTGCGAAGAGTGGATCGAGCAGGGCGGGTCTCATGGGGCGCCAAAATCGCCGGAGATGGTGTCTTTGGCAAGGCTGACAAGCGGCTTTTGCCGGTCTATAGAAGCGCGAAATTCTTTGCGATGTCAGAAAGGCGAGGACGATCATGACGGGAACGACGCGCTCGAGTGCCGATATCGACCCGCGCCGCAAGCGCATCCTCTTCCGCTGCTGGCATCGCGGTATCCGCGAAATGGATCTGGTGCTCGGCGCCTTCGCCGACGCGGAGATCGCGACGCTGTCCGAGACCGAGCTGGATGAGCTGGAGCGCATCATGGCCGAAGAGGACAACGACCTCATCAAGTGGGTCACGGGGGAAAGACCCGTGCCCGACGCCTTCCGCGACGGCCTCTTTCCGCGGATCGCCGCCTACCGCCCCGATTTTTCCCCGCTCTTCAAAGACGACCGCGCATGATCCCCGGCTTTTCTCCCGAACGCATCGCGGCCGCCGACAGGCCGCTGACCATCGGCGCGGTGCCATCGGGCGTCGAACCGCTGATTCTGGCCGATCTGGCGCGCAAGTCCGGACCGCTCGCCTATGTTCTATCGGACGGCCAGCGTATTTCCGATCTGGAGCAGATGCTGGGGTTCGCGGCGCCGGACATTCCGGTTCTCACGTTGCCCGGCTGGGACTGCCTGCCCTATGACCGCGTTTCGCCCAGTGCGGATGTCTCCGCCCGCCGCCTTTCGGCGCTTTCGGCGCTGATCGCCCACCAGAAGAAGCCGCATGCGGCGATCGTGCTCGTCACCGTCAATGCCATGTTGCAGAAGACGGCGCCGCGCGCGATCATCGAAAGCCTCGCCTTCTCCGCCAAACCCGGTCAGCAGGTCCGCATGGACGACATCGCCGCGCGGCTGGAGCGCAACGGTTTCGACCGTGTCGCGACCGTGCGCGAGGTGGGCGAATTCGCCGTTCGCGGCGGCATCCTCGACGTTTTCGTGCCCGGCAGTCTGGAGCCTGTGCGCCTCGATTTCTTCGGCGATACGCTCGAAAGCATCCGCTCCTTCGATCCGGCGAGCCAGCGCACGACGGGGCAGGCCCGCTCGCTCGACCTCAATCCCATGAGCGAAGTGACGCTGACGCCGGAGACGATTTCGCATTTCCGCAAGCAGTATCTGTCGTCCTTCGGTGCCGCCACGCGCGATGATGCGCTCTACCAGGCCGTCTCCGAGGGCCGGCGTTATGCCGGCATGGAGCACTGGCTGCCGCTATTCTACGGCGAGCTGGAAACCACCTTCGACTATCTCGCCGGCTTCCGTATCGTCACGGACCACACCGTACGTGAGGCTGCCGTTGAGCGTTCCCGCCTCGTGCGCGACTACTACGATGCGCGCCTTGCCTCCGCCACGCCCGGCAAGGGGCAGGTGGCGCAGGCGACACCCTACAAGCCGGTGCCGCCGGGCCAGCTCTACCTCCACGCCGAACGCTTTGCCCGCGAACTCAACGAGCGCGCCGCCATTCGCCTGTCGCCCTTCAACGAGCATGAAGGCGAGGCGCGTCAGGTCGTGACCATCGAGGCCCGGCCCGGCCAGCGCTGGGCAAGGCCGGCCGGCAGCGAGGATGCCGACGGCGGTCGCGTCAACGTCTTCGACCAGGCTGTCAAACACATCGCCGACAGGCGCGCGTCCGGTGCCAAGGTGCTGGTCACCGGCTGGTCGGAAGGCTCGCTCGACCGCCTGTTGCAGGTCCTTGCCGAACACGGCCTCGGCAATGTCGTTCCGGTCGAAAAGTTTTCCGATCTGCGCAAGCTGAAACCGGGCGAGGCGGGGTCGGCCGTTCTGAGCCTCGAAAGCGGCTTCGAAGCGGGCGACATCGTCGTTATCGGCGAGCAGGATATTCTGGGCGACCGCATGGTGCGGCGCGCCAAGCGGCGCAAGCGCGGCGCGGATTTCCTCACCGAGGTTGCCGGCCTCGACGAAGGCTCGATCGTCGTGCATGCCGAGCACGGCATCGGCCGGTTCGTGGGTCTTCGCACCATCGAGGCCGCCGGCGCGCCGCATGCCTGTCTCGAACTGGTCTATGCCGACGACGCGAAACTCTTCCTGCCCGTCGAAAACATCGATCTCCTGTCGCGCTATGGCGGCGAGGGCACCGATGCGCTGCTCGACAAGCTTGGCGGTGTCGCCTGGCAGGCGCGCAAGGCCAAGCTCAAGAAGCGCCTGCTCGACATGGCCGGCGGGCTCATCCAGATCGCCGCCGCGCGCCTCGTGCGCCATGCGCCGGTTCTGAGCACGCCGGAAGGTGTCTATGACGAGTTCGCCGCACGCTTCCCCTATGACGAGACCGACGATCAGGCGAACGCCATCGATGCCGTTCGCGACGATCTGGGCGCCGGCCGTCCCATGGATCGCCTCGTCTGCGGCGACGTCGGCTTCGGCAAGACCGAGGTGGCGCTGCGCGCGGCCTTCATCGCGGCCATGAACGGTGTGCAGGTCGCCGTCGTCGTGCCGACGACGCTGCTCGCCCGCCAGCATTTCAAGACCTTCTCCGACCGCTTTCGCGGCCTGCCCATCCGCGTCCAGCAAGCCTCCCGCCTGGTCGGCTCCAAGGAACTGGCGCTGACGAAGAAGGAACTGGCCGAGGGCAAGACGGATATCGTCGTCGGCACCCATGCGCTTCTCGGCTCGTCGATCAAGTTCGCCAATCTCGGCCTGCTGATCATCGACGAGGAGCAGCATTTCGGCGTGAAGCACAAGGAACGGCTGAAGGAGCTGAAGGGCGACGTGCATGTGCTGACGCTCTCCGCCACGCCGATCCCGCGCACCCTGCAGCTCGCCATGACGGGTGTACGCGAGCTTTCGCTCATCACCACGCCGCCGGTCGACCGCATGGCCGTGCGCACCTTCATCTCGCCCTTCGACCCGCTCGTGATCCGCGAGACGCTGATGCGCGAGCATTACCGCGGCGGCCAGAGCTTCTATGTCTGCCCGCGCCTGAGCGACCTTTCGGAAATCCATGATTTCCTCCGCCAGGACGTGCCGGAGCTGAAGGTCGCCGTTGCGCACGGCCAGATGCCGGCCACCGAGCTCGAAGACATCATGAACGCCTTCTACGAAGGCCGCTACGATGTGCTGCTCTCGACGACCATCGTCGAGTCGGGCCTCGACGTGCCGACGGCGAACACCATGATCATCCATCGCGCCGACATGTTCGGCCTTGCCCAGCTCTATCAGCTGCGCGGCCGCGTCGGACGCTCCAAGGTGCGCGCTTTCGCTCTGCTCACGCTGCCGGTCAACCGCACGCTGACGGGCACGGCGGAACGCCGCCTCAAGGTGCTGCAATCGCTGGATACGCTCGGGGCGGGCTTCCAGCTCGCCAGCCACGACCTCGATATCCGTGGCGCCGGAAACCTGCTCGGCGAGGAGCAGTCCGGCCATATCAAGGAAGTCGGTTTCGAACTGTACCAGCAGATGCTCGAAGAGGCGGTCGCAGAGATCAAGGGCGACGAAGAGGTCGCCGACAGCGGCTGGTCACCGCAGATCTCCGTCGGCACGCCCGTCATGATCCCGGACGATTACGTGCCGGACCTGCATCTGCGCCTCGGCTTGTATCGTCGCCTCGGCGAGATCACGGAGCTTGCCGATATCGATGCCTTCGGTGCGGAAATGATCGACCGTTTCGGTCCTCTGCCCATCGAGGTCCAGCACCTTTTGAAGATCGTCTACATCAAGTCGCTGTGCCGTGTGGCGAATGTCGAAAAGCTGGATGCCGGTCCCAAGGGCGTCGTCGTCCAGTTCCGCAACAAGGAGTTCCCCAACCCGGCGGCACTTGTCGGCTATATCGCCAAGCAGGGCACGCTCGCAAAGATCAGGCCGGACCAGAGCCTCTTCCTGGCGCGCGATTATCCGACGCCGGAACGGCGCCTCACGGGCGCCGCACAGGTCATGATGCAACTGGCCGGCCTCGCAAAACAGGGTGCGGCCTGACGAACGGGATGAAACGGGAGAGGAAGGCAGATGTCCGATATCGACAATAGCGTCGTCGTCTACGGCGCAGGCTACAGCGTCTATGTCAGGATCGTGCGCATCGTGCTGGCCGAGAAGCGCGTCTCCTATGAGCTCGTGCCGGTCGATGTCTTCGCGCGGGAAGGCCTGCCGGCGGATTATATCGCCCGCCATCCCTTCGGCCGCATCCCCGCCTTTTCCCATGGCGGTTTCGATCTCTACGAGACCACCGCCATCACCCGCTATATCGACGAGAGCTTCGACGGACCCGCACTTCAGCCGCAGGCACCGCGTGAACGGGCGCGCATGAACCAGATCATCGCCATGCTGGACAACTATGCCTACCGCCCGATGGTCTGGGACGTCTATGTGCAGCGCGTGGAGCCGCCCGAAGGCCAGCGCCCTGACGAGGCAAGGATCGTAGACGGCCTGGAAAAAGCCCGTCGTTTCCTGACCGCTCTAACAGATCTCGTCGGAGACCTGCCCTGGCTGGCGGGCGACACGCCCTGTCTTGCCGATTTCCACGCTGCGCCGATCTTCGACCTGTTCCAACAGGCGCCGGAAGGGGCGGCGATGCTGGCGGAATTCCCGAGCCTGGTCGCCTGGTGGGAGCGGATCAAAGTCCGCCCCTCCGTGGTCGCCGCGCTGGCGTAAGCCGCGTCAGTTCTTGCCGATACGCTCCTGCGCCTTCATCGCCGCGATTTCGCGGAAGGCATTGGTCAACACATCGACGGACTGCGCGCCCATTACGGCGTATTTGTTGTCGATGATGAAGCAGGGCACGCCGGAGACGCCCATGTCGCGGGCCATGCCGATCTCCTCCTTGACGGAATCGACGTCGGCACCGGCGGAAAACAAGGCCGTCACGACCGCGCGGTCCATGCCGGCGGCTTCGGCCACATCGAGCAACACGGCGCGGTCCCCGACATCGCGGCCTTCCTCGAAATAGGCCTTGAAGAGGGCCATCGCCACGCGGTTCTGCACCTGCGGCCCTTCGATCATCGCCCAGCGCAGAAGGCGGTGCGCATCAAGCGTGTTGGGGCTGATCTTCACCGCCGGGAAATCGAAGGCGATACCGTCCTGCCGTCCAAGCTCCGTCAGCGTGTCATGCGCCCGCTCGACGGCCTCGGCGCCGCCGAGCTTCTCGGCAAGATGCGCCTTGTGATCGGTGCCTTCCGGCGGAAGGTCGGGATTGAGCTGATAGGGGCGGAAGGTCACGGCAACGCCGAGTTCGTCTCTGACGTTCTCGATTGCCTGGTCGAGCCGCTTCTTGCCGAGATAGCACCACGGGCAGACGACATCCGAGACGACATCGATTGTAATGGCTTCCATCCGGTTTTCCTTTCGAGACGCCGGAACGATCCGGTCATGCGCCGAGATAGGCTCACGCGCCGCTTCTTTCAACAGGTTGCCGTGAGGGAACCCTAATTCTGGGATCACCCCTTCATTGCGCGCGAGCGTCCCACCATGCGGGGAACTGGAAGCCGTAGAGCGGGGTCTTTTCCGGGCGCTGGATACGCTTGGAATGCGCCACCCACTGCTCGCCGAGATGGTAGAGCGGCACGACATAGTAGCCGGAAAGCAGCATCCTGTCGTGCAGGCGCACGGCCGAACGGAAATCCTCGGCGGAGCGCGCGTTCAGCATCGCATCGATGAAACGGTCGACATCCAGATCGGCAACGCCGGCAAAGTTCGAGCTTCCCGGAAAGTCACTCATCGTCGAGCTCCAGTAGCTGATCTGGTCGCGTCCGGGCGAAAGCGAGGAGGGGAAGGACTTGATGATCACGTCGTAGTCGAAGGTCTGGCTGCGGCTCTGGTACTGCGAATCATCCACCGTCCGGATGCCGACCTTCACCCCGAGTGCCGCAAGAAAACGCTGATAGGCGAGCGCGAGCTTTTCCTGATCGGCGTTCTGCGTCATGATTTCGAAGGCGAGCGGCTTGCCGTTCGCGTCGACCATCTGGCCGCCCTTGATGGCGTAGCCGGCCTTGATGAACGAATCCATCGCCAGGCGCAGCACCTTGCGGTCCCGGCCCGAACCATCCGTGGTGGGCAGGCGATGCGTGCCGGCGAGGATATCCGGTTCGATCCGCTCGAGCGCCGCGCCCGCCACGGCCCGTTCACGGGCATCCGCCGGCACGCCCATGGAGCTGAGCTCGGAGTTCTGCCAGAAGCTCTGCGTGCGCTTGTAGGCATTCTCGAAAAGGCTGCGGTTGACCCATTCGAAATCGAACACCAGCGTCAGGGCCTTGCGCAGTTCCCTGTTCTGGAAGACGGGCCGGCGGGTGTTGAAGACGAAGCCGAACATGCCCGATGGCGTTTTGGGGCTGACCGCATCTTTTACGATGTCACCGGAGGCGATGGCGGGAAAATCGTAGTTTCGCACCCATTTCGTCGGGCTTCCCTCCTGGTAGAGGTCGATTTCGCCCTTCTTGAAGGCCTCGAATAGCGAATTGTCCTGCAGGAAGTACTCGACGGAAATCTCGTCGTAATTGTCGAAGCCGACCTTCGAGGGAAGATCCCGGGCCCAATAATCCGGATTGCGCTCGTAGACGATCCTTTCGCCAGGCCGGATCGCCTTCACTTTATAGGGCCCGGAGCCGAGCGGGAACGACAGCGACGTGCGGTCGAAGGTCTCGACGTCGATGGCATGTTTCGGCAGGATCGGCGAATAGCCGGCGATCAGCAGCGGCGTCTCGCGGTCGGCCTTGTCGTTGAAGGTGAAGCGCACGCTGTTTTCGCCGACCTTCTCCATTTTCGCCACACCGTCGAGCCTGCGGTTGAAGGGTGTGCGGCCCTTGTCGCGCAGCAGTTCGAAGCTGAAGATGACGTCTTCGGCGGTCACCTTCTCGCCGTCCGCCCAGCGTGCCCTGGGGTTGAGGTTGAACTGGATGAAGGTCCGGTCGTCGTCCATCACGACGGTTTCGGCAAGCAGGCCATACATGGTGAAAGCCTCGTCGCGGGAGCGCTGCATGAGCGGCTCATAGACGAGGTTGCCGAATTCCGGATCCCACATGCCGCGCGCGGTCGTGCGCATGCTTTTCAGGATGAAAGGATTGAGATTGTCGAAGGTCCCGACGACGCCATAGGCAATGCGCCCGCCCTTCTTGACGGCAGGATTGATGTAAGGAAAGTGCGTGTAATCCGCCGGCAGGGCAGGTTCGCCATGCATTGCGATCGCATGCACGGGCGCGGCCTCGACGAGCGTTGCGGAAAGGCCGATCGTGCAGGCGGCAAGGGCAATGAGGATGAGGCGCACGCAGGACTCCCGTGATGTCAGGATGATTCTCCCTATTATACTGCCTGCGCACGCGGCAGCAGCATGGCGACAGCGCGAAATGGCGGGTTTACGGGATTTTCGCAAGGAAAGACTGGATATCCGGCGCGACGCGATGTAACAGGGTTCACCGAAGCGGGTCATGCAAATGCCTCATTTCGCCGACAGGAGAGCGCACGGCTGACCGAATGCCCGAGAGGGGCTTGCGGGAGGAGCGCAGTCGCTCCGGCACCGGATTTTCAGGAGACCGAAATCGTATGATCTTCACATCGAATCTCATCAAGCGGACCGTCTTTTCTGCCTTCGCCGCGTCCGTTGCGATGGCTGCCGCTCCGTCCGCGTCGCAGGCCCAGCAGCAGGCCGCTCCGCCGAAGGGCTGGTTCAAGGTCTGCACCAAGCAGGAAGACAATGACGTCTGCATCGTGCAGAACCTGCTGACCGCCAACAGCGGCCAGCTCATCACGGCGATCGGCCTCATCACCGTTACCGGCAAGGCCAACCGCAAGATCATGCAGGTCTCGGTTCCGAGCGCACGCCTGATCCCCGTCGGCGTTCAGATGCAGGTCGACGGCGGCAAGGCCCAGAAGCTCGACTACGCCATCTGCATGCCCGACAAGTGCGTCGCCGAAGTGCCGCTTACGGATCAGGTTCTGGCCAGCCTCAAGAAGGGCGGCGAGCTTGTCCTGACCTCGGTCAACTTCCAGCGCGCCCCGAACCCGATCAAGATCTCGCTTGAAGGCTTCACGGGCGTATTCGACGGCGAGCCGATCGAACAGTCCCAGCTCGAAGAGCGTCAGCGCCTGCTGCAGGAGGAAATGCAGAAGAAGGCCGAGGAAGCCCGCAAGAAGCTGGAAGACGCCCAGAAGGCTGCCAAGAGTCAGTAAGGCTCGGCACCGCATATCCATTTCAGAAAACCCGGCGTCTCGCCGGGTTTTTTGTTGGCGCGGGCGGGGCGCGATCGGGCTTTGCGAAATCGCCGCCGCGTTCTATACCAGCGGGATGTTTCGCAGCCGACGACGCGTGCGGGGCGCAGGAGGGGACATTTGCAAAAGGGTTTGCTGGAAGCCGCCATATCGGGGGCGAATACGCGCACCAGCCATGCGCAGGTCGTCAACGAACTCGGGCGGGCGATTATCGCCGGCGAGTACCCCGTTGGCAGCACCCTGCCGGGCGACGTGGACCTAGCGGCGCGCTTCAAGGTTTCGCGAACCGTCTTGCGTGAAGCGATGAAGACGCTGGCGGCGAAGGGACTTGTCGTTCCACGCGCCCGAATTGGGACCCGCGTGACGCCGAATACCCAGTGGAACCTCTTCGACGGCGATATCCTCACCTGGCATTTCGCCGTGGGTATCAACGAGGAGTTCCTGACTCACCTCTCCGAGGTGCGCCTCGGTTTCGAGCCCCATGCGGCGGCCCTTGCGGCGCGCAACGCCTCCGAGGCCGATATCAGCCAGATGATGCGGCTTGCCGTCGCGATGGGCGACCCGGAACACACGGCCGGCTCGATGGCCATGGCGGACCTGAAATTTCATCTGTCCGTTCTGGAAGCGTCGGGCAATCCGTTCCTGCGCACGCTGGGCAGCCTCATCGAGGCCGGCCTCGTCGGCGCCTTCACGCTCAGCTCGCCCGCTGAGGATCGCAGCAAGATCAACGATGTCGCCGCCAATCACATCCGTATTGTCGAGGAAATCCACAAGCGGGACGAGGAGGGCGCGCGAAGCGCCATGGAGAATGTCATTCGCCTGGGGCGCGAGCGGGTCGTTCAGGCCCTGCGCGATGTGACATGATTGAACGGACACGGGGGCGCCGGCGTCGTCGCCAGAAGCGCCGGCCGCTTAACGTTTTTGCGGAATTTGATCAGTCGTCGTTGCTGGCGTTGAGCTCTTCCGGCCGCTTGCCTTCGTCCGTGCTGCGGCTTGCAAGCTGTGCGGCGCCCATCGACTGGTAGAGATTGAACAATGCCTCGCTTGCTCGCGCCGCCATCCGGAACCATTCCGGATTTCCGGCGATGGCGGGATGGTGCAGCAACTGTTCGTCGACGAGGTCGAGCACGATCGACGTGGTGTGGACAGCCTCATGGAAGCCGAACGAGCCCGATTCGTAATGCGCCATCAATTCGGGCGCCGTCAGGTTGCGTTCTGCCGCGAGAATATCGAGCTGCTTCAGGCGCTCGTCCTCGAGTTCGATATCCGAGCTTTCCAGCATGGCATTCTCCCGTTGTCCGTCCATCAGAACACCTCGACGCGCACATAACGTCGGACGATCGACAGCGACCGGTCCGGCTCGATGCGATAGGTCTCGTACACCTCGCGCCCGCGACGGTCGATAAACTGATGTTCGAACGTGCTGCCAACGGGGGCTTTCGTCAACTTGGTGCGTGGCTGTGCGTGATAGGTGATGCTCCCCGGAATCGGTTCCAGCGTCATGCCGCCGGTCGTGCAACCGGCCAGAGCCAGGATAGAGAGGAGGGGAAGGGCAAAGCGTTTCATGAAGAACCTCTCGGCATCATCCTAGCAGATGGTGCAAAGGAAGAAACGGGCAACCGGCATTGCCCGTTTCAATCGTAAGGTTTATCAGCCCTGCGGCTGCAAGGTGACGGACGTGCCGGTCGCGGCGAGGTTCAGACCAAGCTGACCGCTGACGCTGATCGTCTGCAGCTGAATCGAACCCGACGTGCCGCCGACCAGGATATTGGTGCCGACACCCACGCCGACGGTCGCTTCGGCCGTTGCACCCTGATACAGGCCACCGAGCGAACCCTGATGGTAGCCGGCGGTCGGCGCGAAGACGGCCCAGACGATGCGACCCTGCGTGGTGAAGCCGAGGTCGACGCCCATCTTGCGGATCACGCCGGAATAAACGTCCTCCTCGCCGTTGCTGGCTTTGAAAACACAATCGACGCTCTTGGCCGAGCCGATGACGTAACCGACACCACCGCCGACATCGCAGGTCAGCATGCCGATCTTCACACCGTCACGCGCGCCACGGTCGACATAGACTGGCGCGTTGTCACGGCCAACCATGTCGGCTGCACCGGCGCTGGTGGCGACGACCTGTGCGAGCGTCAAGGCGAGAACCGTTCCAAGCTTCTTGTTCATTTGTGCACTCCTTCTGTCTGGCACGATAATGGCGAGCCCGGCGCATTGGTTCCCGGTCGCGATGCATCTCATGGCGAAGATCATGGCGGAGTGTGGGCGCGCGGGCCGCCGAACACAGGAAGCGGCAAGGCATCCGAAGCCATTCACATATTTTACTTGGGCAAAATACAGGCAATAAAAAAGGCCGGGGCGAAATCGCACCGACCTTCCTCATCATCGCCTGTTTCGCCAGTGCCAGTACATCCGTGGTCAAAAGCACCAGGCGATGGCGGCATTACGAGCGGCAGAAGCGTTCCAGCGCTCATCAGCAATACCGTTAACGGAGATATAAGAGGCCATTGTGGCCAAAACAAGGGGTGGCCAAGAAACCGTCCCGTCGAGCAGCGAAACGTGGGCTTGCCGACAGCGATGTCTTCGACAAATGGCGGATGGGGTGGGATTCGAACCCACGGTAGGCTCTCACCTACGCCGGTTTTCAAGACCGGTGCCTTAAACCGCTCGGCCACCCATCCTTGCATCGGAGCGTGCCCCGTCCAAGCGATGCGGCTTTGTAGCAGCTTTGCCCGGCGCGTCAACGGGAGGCGCGTGCGGTGGCTGCCTGCGGTGTGGCGTCAGGCAAGAAATATCCCGGCACCATGTCCGCAGATGGAAGTCAGTTTGCTGCGGTGAAAATGCCGTAGAGCACCGTGAAGGTGTAGAGCACGAATGCTGCAATGCCGACGCCGCAGATCACCATGATGGCGCCCCGGCCGATCTGGAGCTTGCGCCTTTTCTCTCTCGGGGAATCCGCTGATGGCGCGAGGCCAACAGGGGTCTCATCTTTATCCATGTCGTCCTCATTCAGATTGATTGATCGCATTCGGTAACGGTGGTCGCTCCGTGGCGCCTGGCGTCCAGAACACGATGTAGAAGCCGGCCAGAAGCAGGGCGATCCCGAAGAGGATGACGACAAACCGGTACATTCCGGCCTTGGCTTTGCGTTCGGTGTCTTTCATTCAGCCCGAACGACGCAGACTCGCGAATGTTCCAGACATGGAACGAGTCGGCCTGACCGGGTTCCGCGCTACCGCAGGATTTCACCCCAAGAAGGATCCCATTCCACGCCCTCCACGAGCTCCACATAGATCGGCGCTTCGCCCTCGCTGTGGGATGCGGCCAGCTGGAATGCCTTGGCCGGCTCCATTTCCTCGCCGGGAAAAATCGTGTCGTTTTCTGCGGGATCGGCGATCTTGCGGACATAGCCCCTGATCTTGTCGCCGGACGTGTAAAGCTTGACGACGATCGCGTCCGGCACGGATGTGTTGGGGTCGAAGGTTCTGTAATCCATGTGTGTTCTCCCTGTGCGGGAAATACGCAGCCGTCGGAGAAGTTCCAATTTGTCCATTGATGAGTATCTTCGTGCAGCTAGGCGCTGCGTCATCCAGCCATAAGCGAAGCCCGTCACGGCCTCTGCCGTGCGGGGCGTCTTTGCGGACGAAATCCGTAAAGCTGAGTTATGTTGATCTGAATGGCGACCCCTGCAGGGCTCGAACCTGCGACATTCTGCTTAGAAGGCAGATGCTCTATCCAGCTGAGCTAAGGGGCCGTCGGGACCTCAGTGGGTCCAGGGCTGCATGCGGTTGAAGCGGAAATTGTCGGGATAGGCGACGCGCTTGCGGGTCGCTTCCTTCGGCTCGATCAGGCGATATTCGATGCCGTTGCGCTCGGCATAGGCGATCGCCGCTTCTCTGGTCTCGAAGGTCAGCTTGACCTGCTGGTACATGTCGCCCGAGCTGGTATAGCCCATGATCGGATCGATCGTCCGCGGCTTTTCCGCATCGAACTCCAGAACCCATAGATGGGTCTTGGCCTTGCCCGACTGCATCGCGGTCTTGGCGGGACGATAGATCTTGGCGGTCATCGACATGGCTCCAGAATTCGCGCATCGCGGCGCAACGATCCGCCGGCGAGCATGAGGAAATGCATAATCCGGTTTGATTGGGAGACCGGAGCGACAGACTGCGCCGAAATGCTCACCGCGGGCAGGGCAAGGAGACCATTTCGAAGTCGAACAAGAGTTCGTTTCCGAAGACGATTCCACGCGCCTTGATGCCCGTGCGGTTGCCATTCAGACACAATTTGCAAGCGTTGATATAGCCGCGAATACGAGGGCTGACAACCTCGCCCACACCCAATCTTCGTCGCCTCTCCGGGCAATTGCGAGGTGGCTTGCCGGGCTTTTCGACATGCATGCATCAGCCTGCCTGCGAGAGGTCTCCCATGCGGTTCCAGGCGTCCAGACCGGCGATCTTGTAGGCTTCGGCGAGCGTGGGGTAGTTGAAGGTGTTTTCGACGAAATATTCCACGGTGCCCTTCAGGTTCAGCACGGCCTGGCCGATATGGACCAACTCGGTCGCGCCTTCGCCGACGATGTGCACGCCGAGCAGGCGGCGGGTCTTCAGCGAGAAGATCATCTTTAACAGGCCGGAATTCAGGCCCATGATATGCCCGCGCGAGGTCTCGCGGAAGCGCGCCATGCCGCATTCATAGGGAATGCCGCGTTCCTTCACCTCTTCCTCGGTCAGCCCGCAGGTGGAGATTTCCGGCACGGCATAGATGCCGTAGGGGAAGTATTTCGGCGGCTCCTTGGCAATGGCGCCGACGGCAACGCGCGCGGCGATGCGGCCCTGTTCCATGGACGTCGAGGCAAGTGCGGGAAAGCCGACCACGTCGCCGGCGGCGTAGATGTGCGGCACGTCGGTCTGGAAGGTTTCCGGGTTGACGCTGAGGCGGCCGCGCGAATCGGCGGTAAGGCCGGCGGCGGCGAGATTCAGACTATCCGTCGCGCCCACGCGGCCCGCCGCATAGAGAACCATGTCGCAGGTGACACGGCGGCCGTTGTCCAGCGTGATCTCGCACTTGCCGTTGGGCAGCTTCTCCACCTTGTCGGCCTTCTGGCCGAGGATCAGCTTCATGTTGCGGTCGCGCAGGTCGTGGATGAACTCCTCGATGATCTCCTTGTCGATGAAATCGAGGATGGTCGACTTGGGGTCGATGACGGTGACCTGCGTGTCGAGCGCGGAAAAGATCGTGGCGTATTCGATGCCGATGACGCCCGCGCCGATCACGGCCATGGAGCGCGGCAGTTCCTGGATGTCGAGCAGTTCGTCGCTGTCGAGCACGCTCACGCCGTCGAACGGGATGCTTTCCGGGCGATAGGGCTTCGTGCCGACGGCAAGCATGATGCTCTTGCCCTGGACATGGATGGTCTCGCCGTCGTCCTTGGCGATCTCCATCGTATCTGGTGTCAGGAACGTCGCCTTGCCGCGAATGTGCTGCACGCGGTTGCGGGCGAACTGGTGCTCCAGAACCTCGACCTCGTGATCGAGCGTGATGAGCAGACGGCGGCGCAGGTCGTCCGCGCTGATCTCCTGCTTCACGCGGTAGGCCCGGCCGTAAAAGCCGCGCTCGCGCCAGCCGGAGAGGTTCAGCGCGGTCTCGCGCAGGGTCTTGGAGGGGATGGTGCCGGTGTGGACGGACACGCCGCCGACGCGTTTGCCCTGCTCGATGACGAGAACCTTGCGCCCGAGCTTGGCTGCCTGGATGGCGCCGCGGCGGCCGGCCGGGCCGCTGCCCACGACGACGAGATCATATTCCTGCATGTAAGATAGCCCCAGTCCTGTGCGGGAAGAATCATATTGCATCGCAGCAATTGTCTTCGCCCGTCCAATTTCGTCAACCGAATGTGGCAGCAAACCGTTTCAATCGGATGAAAGATCGATCGTCCGATTTCGGAATTCACATAAGTCTCAAACCCTTGAGACTGACATGTCCGTCCTTGCCGATGATGATATGGTCATGCACCGTGATGCCGAGCGGCCGGGCGGTTTCCACGATCGTCTTCGTCATGTCGATGTCTGCCCGCGACGGGGTAGGGTCTCCCGACGGATGATTGTGGACCAGGATGATGGCGGTGGCGGAGAGCTCGAGCGCACGGCGCACCACCTCGCGCGGATAGACGGGCGTGTGATCCACCGTGCCGCGGCCCTGCACCTCGTCGGCGATCAGCGTGTTGCGCTTGTCCAGAAAGAGGATGCGAAACTGCTCGCGCGGCTCGTGGGCCATGGCGGCATGACAGTACTGGATGACCGAGGACCAGGAGGCGAGCACCGTCTTGTCGCGGATCTCGCTCTTCAGCGTGCGCTGGGCGACGGCGGCGATCAGCTTGATATCGAGCGCGACGGTCTCTCCGATGCCGCTGACTTCCTGGAGCAGGGCTGGTGTCGCACCGAAGACCCCGGCGAGCGTGCCGAATTTGCTGAGCAGCGCTTTGGCGACCGGCTTGGTGTCGCGGCGGGGAATGAGGCGAAAGAGGAGGAGTTCGAGGATTTCATAGTCGGCGAGCGCCGTATCGCCGCTTTCACGAAAACGAAGACGCAGGCGGTCACGGTGCCCGTGGTAATGCTTCTCTTCGGGTACGCTCGTGGCAATGGGAGCTGCGGTCCGCGCCGGCCGCTCCGAAAAATATCCGCGTTCGTCGGTTTCATGGAAAAGATCGCCGGCAGACGGCGCGTTGTCCGCCTTGGCGGCGGACGAGGGCTGGTCGATACGGCCGCGCGATCCCTTCATGGCGATCCTTAAGTAGGCAAACCGGGGCGGTCGAGGCCGCCGGGCGACAGCGTGAAGATTTCACATCCGTCGGCGGTGACGCCGACCGTGTGCTCGTACTGGGCCGACAGCGAGCGATCACGCGTCACGGCCGTCCAACCATCGGAAAGCACCTTCACATGCGGGCGGCCGAGGTTGATCATCGGCTCGATGGTGAAGATCATGCCCTCGCGAAGTTCCGGACCTTCGTTCGCCCGTCCGTAATGGAGGATGTTCGGCGCATCGTGAAACAGCCGGCCGACGCCGTGCCCGCAGAAATCTCGCACCACCGAGCAGCGCTCGGCCTCGGCATAGGCCTGGATGGCTTCGCCGATGGCGCCGGTGCGCGCACCGGGCCTGACGGCGGCAATGCCGCGCATCAAGCATTCATGGGTGACTTCGAGCAGCCGCTCGGCGGCACGCTTGATCTCGCCGACGGGATACATGCGGCTGGAATCGCCATGCCAGCCATCGAGAATGTAGGTGACGTCGATGTTGACGACGTCGCCCTCGCGCAGCGGCTTGTCGTTGGGGATGCCATGGCAGACGACATGGTTGATCGAGGTGCAGGTCGATTTCGTATAGCCGCGATAGTTGAGCGTGGCGGGCAGGGCGCCATTGTCCATGCCGAACTCGAAGACGAAGCGGTCGATCACGTCGGTCGCGACACCGGGCTTCACGAGCGGATAGAGTTCATCCAGGCAGCGGGCCGTCAGTTGACAGGCCTTGCGCATGCCCTCGAAGGCCTCCGCATCGTAAAGGCGGATGACGCCCGTGTTCTTCAACGGCGCCGCCGACGCTTCAATATAAGTCACCATGGTCCAGCTTTCTTCATTCTCCAGCGACCGTCATAAAACAGCGGCACCGGGTTCGTCCATGGCGATCGATGCGACAGGCCGGATTTGCGACGACGTAACGGCACATTTGACCGCATAGGCCTCCACGCCGCGGGAGAGCGCCCGCCGGAACCCGGCCGCATAGAACGGATCGAGGTCGGCGCAGATGCGGAAGAGGTCGCAATCCTCGCGCTGAACGAGATAGAGCATGATCGCGCGAAAGCCCGCTTCAACCATGTCGCCAAGCTCTTCGAGATGCTTTGCGCCCCGCGCCGTCACCGTATCGGGGAACTCGGCAAGGCCCGCGGTGCGGCGAAAATGCACATTCTTGACCTCCACATAGGTGGACGGCCGCGCATCGCCGGACAGGAGGATATCGACGCGCGAATTGCGGCCGTACTTCTTTTCGCGTTCGAGCAGCGGATAGGTCGCGAGATCGGAAACGAGGCTGGCACGGATAGCCTCTTCCGCCAGACGGTTCGGCAGGCCGGTATTGATACCCACGACGGTTTCATCCGCCTCCACAAGCTCCAAACGGTAACGATGCTTTCGCGTGGGACTGTCGCTCGTCGACATCCAGATGCGCGATCCCGGTGCGGTGAGGCCGCGCATCGAGCCGGTGTTCGGGCAGGAGCCGGTAATCGCCGACCCGTCGTCGAGGATCGCATCGAACAGGAAGCGCTTGTAGCGCTGCACGAGGGTGCCGGGGATAAGCGGCGGATCGAAGATCATCGCTGGATCAGTTCATCAGGCGCGCACGCGCACATAGGAGCCGGGGGCTTCCTCGATGGAGTTCATGCTGCCGCCGGTCTTGCGGGCCGGAACCATCCGGTCGTCCTCGGCCTTGATCCAGGCATGCCAGTGCGGCCACCACGACCCCGGGGTTTCCTTCGCCTTGCCGATCCACGCCTCGAATTCGCCCTTTGCCGGGCCGCCTGTCCAGTACTGGTACTTGTTCTTGTCGGGCGGGTTGACGACGCCGGCGATATGGCCGGAGCCGGCCATGACATAGGTGACCTTGCCACCAAACAGCTGGCTGCCGACGAAAACCGACTTGGCCGGCGCGATATGGTCTTCCTTGGTCGCGAGATTGTAGATCGGGATTTTCACATCCTTCAGGGAAAGCGTCTTGCCTGCGAGCACCATCTCGCCCTTGCTCAGCGTATTGTTGAGATAACAATTACGAAGATAAAACGAATGGTTGGCGGCAGGCATTCGCGTGGAATCTGAATTCCAGTAGAGGAGGTCGAAGGGCATGGGATCCTGGCCCTTCAGATAGTTGTTCACGACATAGGGCCAGATCAGTTCGGAGGCGCGCAGCATGTTGAATGCCGTCGCCATCTTGGAGCCGTCGAGGTAGCCCGTGGCCTGCATGCCGCGCTCGATGAGGTCGATCTGCTCCTCATCCGCGAAAACCTTGAGGTCGCCGGCATAGGTGAAGTCGACCTGCGTCGTGAACAAGGTCGCGCTGCGGATGCGCTTGTCGCCCTCCTTGGCATGCAGCGCCAGCGTCGCCGCCAGCAGCGTGCCGCCCACGCAGTAACCGATCGCGTTGACCTCGTCCTCGCCGGTCGCCTGCTTGATCGTGTCGAGCGCGAATTCTATGCCCTCGCGGGCATAGGCTTCCCAATCCTTGCCGGCATGCCGCTCGTCCGGGTTCACCCACGAGATGACGAAAACCGTATGGCCCTGGTCGACTGCCCATTTGATGAAGGATTTCGCGGGGTTAAGGTCGAGAATGTAGAATTTGTTGATCCACGGCGGGCAGATGAGGAGAGGGCGTTTCAGAACCTCCTCCGTCGATGCGTCGTATTGGATGACCTGACAGACATCGCTTTGTGCCAGGACCTTGCCCGGTGTGAGCGCCATGTTCTCGCCGATCGCGAACTTGCTGGTATCGGTCTGGCGCAGTTTCAGGTCGCCGCGGCCGGCCGCGATGTCCTCCGCCAGCATCTGCATGCCGCGCACGAGGTTCGCGCCGTTCGCAGCGACCGTTTCGCGATAGAGCTCCGGATTGGTGGTAACGAAGTTGGAGGGCGAAACGGCGCTTGCGATCTGCTTCACATAGAAGGCCGCCTTGTGGCGCGTGTGCTCGTCCAGGCCCTGGGCATCGGTCACGAGTTTCTCCGCCCAGTCCGACGTCACGAGATAGGCCTGCCGCAGGAAATCGAAGAAGGGGTTCTTCACCCAGTCCTCGTCCGTAAAACGCTTGTCCTTGGCGTGGGGATCAGTTGCCGGGGCCGCATCCTCGCCGCCCATCCGGCCGAGCGTGCGCGCCCAGATATTGAAATAGCTGCCCAGCAGCATGGTCTGGGCCTCCAGCGTGCGGCGCGGATCGGCCATCCAGTATTCGGAAACCTTCGAGAGGGTCTTGACCATGTCGACCATCGGTTCGGAGACGGTATCGACCTTCGCACCGCTTTCGCGCGGGGCGAGCCAGGCGGAGGCGGCTTTTCCCAGCTGCTCGACCATCCGGGCGAGATTGACCGTCAGCGCCTCGGGGTCCTTCACGACATAGGGCTCGATCGTTGCGGGATCGAAGGGCTGGAAACCGGGCTTTTCGCCGGCGGCATCGCGTTCACCCGCTTTGCTGTCCTGCGCCATGCTTTCCTCCCGATTTTATTGTCTCGTTTGCATTTTTACATTCTCTGCGAAACAGATTACAAGGGCCAGACAGCCTTTCGCGGCACGATCCGGAACCCGTCGTTTCGACAGGAGCATACAGCCATATGGCGTTCGAATTCAGGCGCTTGAGCGTCGTCCTTCTCATGGCCGCCCTGCCGGTGGCTTTCGGTTCCTGCAGCTCGACGCCGCGGGATCCCTCGGTCAATGCCGGTGCCAACCGCGCGGACGTCTATCCGGACATCACCGCCATCGTCAGCGCGGAGACGCAGCAGATGAGCGACGAGCAGGCGGCCGCCAACGGCGAGAGCCTTGCGGCGCTCGCGAAACGGCGCAGCGCCGGCCAGATTTCCGATGCGGAATACCGTCGCCAGCTCGCCGAATTGCAGGCGCTGCGCGACAACCACGGCAAGGCAACGCTTTCGGAGATCGAAGGCACGAATTAACGCTTGCGTTTCTTTCCGTTTGGCAGCAAAGCGAAAGGCGGCCTGGGGGCCGCCGGCGCGGGCGAAGCGTGTTCATTTCGAACGTTTTCGCCGCTGCATGATTCCTTGAACCGGGCACGATCCAAGGACAAAATTATGCGGCAATTGAAATGCTACTGCACCGTCTGCGCGCCGATTGTGACGCGCAGACGGTGCAGTAGCGCCGGTTGATCGAATCGCGCGGGGTTTGCTCCGGCCAAGCCGGGACAGGGCGCCGCGCCCAACGGGGTTGAAAATGGAAGAGTTTCACAAGGTCCGGCGTCTGCCGCCATATGTTTTCGAACAGGTCAACCGTTTGAAGGCAAGCGCGCGAGCGGGTGGCGCCGACATCATCGACCTTGGCATGGGCAACCCCGACCTGCCGACCCCCAAGGCGATCGTCGACAAGCTCTGCGAAGTCGTCCAGGACCCGCGCACGCATCGCTACTCGTCCTCCAAGGGCATTCCGGGCCTTCGCCGTGCGCAGGCCGCCTATTACGCGCGCCGCTTCGGCGTGAAGCTGAACCCGGAGACCCAGGTCGTCGCCACGCTCGGCTCCAAGGAAGGCTTCGCCAATATGGCGCAGGCGATCACCGCACCCGGCGACGTGATTCTCTGCCCAAACCCGACCTATCCGATCCACGCCTTCGGTTTCCTGATGGCGGGCGGCGTCATCCGCTCCATGTCCGTGGAGCCCGACGAAAGCTTCTTCCCGCCGCTCGAGCGCGCCGTGCGCCACTCGATCCCGAAGCCGCTGGCGCTGATCATCAACTACCCGTCGAACCCGACGGCGCATGTGGCTACGCTCGATTTCTACAAGGATGTCATCGCGTTTGCGCGCAAACACGACATCATCGTGCTGTCCGACCTCGCCTATTCCGAAATCTACTTCGACGACAACGCGCCGCCGCCGTCCGTTCTGGAAGTGCCCGGTGCCATGGACGTGACGGTGGAGTTCACCTCCATGTCCAAGACCTTCTCCATGCCCGGCTGGCGCATGGGCTTTGCCGTCGGCAACGAGCGGCTGATCGCCGCGCTGACGCGCGTGAAGTCCTACCTCGATTACGGCGCCTTCACGCCGATCCAGGTCGCGGCCACGCATGCGCTGAACGGCGACGGCTCCGACATCGCCGAAGTGCGCAACGTCTACAAGCGTCGTCGCGATGTGATGGTCGACACGTTCGGCAAGGCCGGCTTCGAGGTTCCGCCGCCGGCGGCCACCATGTTCGCCTGGGCGAAGATCCCGGAAAAGTTCCGCCATCTCGGCTCGCTGGAATTCTCCAAGCTGCTCGTCGAAAAGGCGGATGTCGCGGTCGCCCCGGGCGTCGGCTTCGGCGAGATGGGTGACGATTATGTGCGACTCGCGCTCGTCGAGAACGAACACCGCATCCGCCAGGCGGCGCGCAACATCAAGAAGTTCCTGTCGACGGCCGACGAGACGATGCACAACGTCATCTCGCTCAACGCCCATCGCTGAAATCCACCCTCCGCGGCCTGCGGAGGGTCTCTTCCAAAACGTTAGGACATGACCATGGCTGATGCCCTGAAGATCGGCATTGCGGGCTTGGGGACCGTTGGTGCCTCGCTCGTGAAGATTCTCGTCGAACGCAGGGACATGCTCACCACGACGTGCGGCCGGCCAATCGAGATCGTTGCAGTGACGGCCCGCACCAAGGGCCGCGACCGTGGCATCGACCTGTCCGCCGCCGAATGGTTCGATGATCCGGCCGCCATGGCGCGCGATGCGACGATCGACGTCTTCGTCGAGCTGATGGGCGGGGCCGGCGATCCGGCACTCGCAGCGGTAAAGGCGGCGCTGTCGCGCGGTGTGCACGTCGTCACCGCCAACAAGGCGTTGCTCGCCGCCCATGGCGTCGAGCTTGCCGCCATCGCCGAGAAAAACGGCTGCATTCTCAACTATGAGGCAGCGGTCGCAGGCGGCATTCCGGTCATCAAGGCACTCAGGGAATCGCTGACGGGCAACACGATCTCGCGCGTCTACGGCATCATGAACGGCACCTGCAACTACATCCTCACCAAGATGGAGAAGGAGGGGCTGTCCTTCGAGGCATGCCTCAAGGAAGCCCAGCGCCTTGGCTATGCCGAGGCCGATCCGGCCTTCGACATCGAGGGCAACGACACCGCTCACAAGCTGTCGATCCTGACGACGCTCGCCTTCGGCACGAAGATCGCGGCGGACGATATCTATCTCGAGGGCATCACCAACATCTCCATCGACGACATCCGCGCGGCGGCCAATCTCGGCTATCGCATCAAGCTTCTGGGCGTTGCGCAGAGGACCGATACGGGCGTCGAGCAGCGCGTGCATCCCACCATGGTGCCGCTCGACAGCGTGATCGCGCAGGTGGACGGCGTGACGAACGCGGTTGCGATCGAATCGGACATCCTCGGCGAGTTGCTGATGGTCGGTCCGGGTGCCGGCGGCAACGCCACGGCCTCCGCGGTGCTCGGCGATATCGCCGACATCGCAAAGAGCCGTCCCGGCGCGCAGACCGTTCCCGCGCTCGGCCGTCCGGCTGCGGCACTTGCGCCTTACAAGCGCGCGCAAATCCGCAAACACCACGGCGGCTACTTCATCCGCCTCTCGGTCGAGGACCGCACCGGCGTCTTCGCCAGCATTGCCAAGCATATGGCCGAAAACGGCATCTCGCTCGAATCCATCGTACAGCGTGCCCAGTCCACGGCCGAATCGACGGATCCGAAGACCATCATCCTCGTGACCCATGCGACGATGGAGGATTCCGTCCGCAAGGCGGTGGCGTCCATCAAGGCCGAGGGATACCTGGTCGGCGAGCCGCAGGTGATTCGCATCGAGCGCCCCAAGACGGCATGATTCGCGCTGACGGTATCGCGGCGCGGATCGGCCCTTCGTTTTGACCTCTTCGCGCTCGCGCGTGGAGGGCGGCCGGCGGGCAGGATAAGGGGCGGCCTTCGGATGCAGGGGTAAAACGACCGGAGTCGCGATGAGCATGTTGGAAAACGCCGATCCCGTCCCCCGCGCCTTTCTCGGCGTCGAGCGCTCCGCGACCGGGCAGCGCTGGATGGCGCGGCTCGATCAGGCGGGAGAGAACCGCGCGCTTGCGATGAGCCAGACCCACGGCCTGCCCGACCTGATTTCCCGGGTGCTTGCCGGGCGGGGCGTACCGTTCGAAAACGCGCTCGAATTTCTGGATCCGACATTGCGCCGGCTGATGCCGGAACCCTACAGCCTGATGGACTGCGAAGCGGCCACCGAGCGGCTGGCGCGCGCTATCGCCAACCGCGAGCGCGTGGCGATCTTCGGCGATTACGATGTCGACGGCGCATCGTCATCCGCGCTGCTCTATCGTTTCCTCGCACATTTCGGCGTCGAGGCCGAAATCTACATTCCCGACCGGATCTTCGAAGGCTATGGGCCCAATCCGGCGGCGATCGGCCAGTTGATCGAGCGCGGTGCGCAACTGATCGTCACGGTCGATTGCGGCTCCACCAGCCACGAATCGCTTGCCGTAGCGCGCGAACGCGGCGTCGATGTCGTGGTAATCGATCACCACCAGGTCGGCGTGGAGGTGCCGCCCGCGCTGGCCGTGGTCAATCCGAACCGTGAGGACGATCTGTCGGGGCAGGGGCATCTGTCGGCCGCCGGCGTCGTGTTCCTCGTGCTCGTGGCCCTGCAACGGCTCCTGCGCACGCGTGGCGATGCCCGCGCCGGCACGATCGATCTCCTGTCCATGCTCGATATCGTCGCGCTGTCGACGGTGTGCGATGTCGTGCCGCTCAAGGGCCTGAACCGCGCCTATGTCGTAAAAGGCCTCGTCGCCGCCCGTCATCTCGGCAATGCGGGATTGACGGCGTTGCTCAAGCAGGCAGGCATCGGCGGCCCCGTGACGCCCTATCATCTCGGCTTCCTCGTCGGGCCGCGCATCAATGCCGGCGGGCGTATCGGCGACGCGGCGCTCGGCAGCCGGCTTCTCACCATGGAAGAGCCCGGAGAGGCCGAGCGCATCGCCCTCCAACTGGACGAGCTCAACCGCGAGCGGCAGGCGATGGAAGCGGCCATGCTGGCGGAGGCGGAAGCCGAGGCGCAGGCGGAATACGGCACAGGCGAGAACGCGTCCGTGATCATCACCGCCCGCGAGGGCTGGCATCCCGGCGTCGTCGGCCTGCTGGCCTCCCGTCTCAAGGATCGCTTCCGGCGGCCGGCCTTTGCCATCGCCTTCGACCCGTCCGGCAAAGGCACCGGCTCGGGCCGCTCGATCAGCGGGTTCGATCTTGGCCGCATGGTGCGTGCCGCGGTGGACGAAGGCATTCTCGTCAAGGGGGGCGGCCATGCCATGGCGGCCGGCCTCACGGTGGAACGCGCCAACCTCGGTCGGTTGCGCAGCTTCTTCGAGGAGCGCGCCGAGCGTGTCGTGCGCGACCTCGTGGCGGTGGAAACGTTGAAGATCGACGGGGCGCTCAGCGCCAGTGGTGCGACGCTTGCGCTTGCCGACCAGCTGGAGCAGGCGGGCCCCTATGGTTCCGGCCATCCGCAGCCGGTCTTCGCCCTGCCGGCGCACCGTGTGCGCGATGTGCGGCCGGTGGGTGCCAACCACCTGCGCGTCAGCCTGGAAGGGCCGGACGGTGGCCGTCTCGACGCCATGGCGTTTCGCGCGGCCGAAACCGATCTCGGCCTCTTCCTGATGAAGGAGCGCGGTCAGGCGGTGCATTTCGCCGGCACGCTTTCGGCCGACAGCTGGCAGGGCAACAGGCGCATACAGTTTCGCATTCTCGATGCGGCAAAGGCATTCTGAGCGCGGATGTTTTGTCGGAACAGGGGAGAGAACCGTGGCACGCCCTAGGGGAGTCGAACCCCTCTTTTCAGAATGAAAATCTGACGTCCTAACCGATAGACGAAGGGCGCGTGCGGTGGGCGTCTTCTAATCAGGGCAGCGGATTCGTGCAAGCCCTAAATGCAGGATTTTTCTATTTTTCTTGCCCGAAAACAGAGTGCCCATTGGCACAGGTGGTGGGCAAATAAAGGCATTTGAGGGAAGAGAACCGTGGCACGCCCTAGGGGAGTCGAACCCCTCTTTTCAGAATGAAAATCTGACGTCCTAACCGATAGACGAAGGGCGCGTGCGGTGGGCGTCTTCTAATCAGGACCGGCCGGATGCGCAAGACGAAAAATGCCGTAAGTCGCAACTTTTTCAATGCCGAACGAACGGGTTCGGATGATGGTGCGATAACGATGGTGACTTGGGGGGAGAGGGACCGTGGCACGCCCTAGGGGAGTCGAACCCCTCTTTTCAGAATGAAAATCTGACGTCCTAACCGATAGACGAAGGGCGCGTGCGGTGGGCGTCTTATAGAAGGGCGTTTTCGGTTCCGCAAGCGGGAAAAAGCCGTTGTGACAAAAAAATGAAAGGCCGCCTCAAGGGCGGCCTCGGCGTCTCGAAAATTGAATTTTCCCAGATATTTACGGCTCAAGTCCGGCTATTTGCGGCGGCAGCGCCAGTTCCAGTCGCGCTCCGGTCCGATATCGATATGCACCGATTCCGTATGGCAATAGGTGCCCACGCCGCCGCGGCCGGGCATGCTGCGTAGATATTCGGCGAGCTCCCATTTGCTCACACCGGCAATCTGGATATCTGCGGCCTCGCAACGCGTGTGCAGCGATTGTTTTGCCCGGTTCACCTTCACGTCGCGCAGGCCGGATGTGACGATGATGGGTTTGTCGTAATGGTGCTCGATGTTCTTGAGAACCTGCAGCAGCTCCGGCTTGAAGCAACCCGTCTTCACCTTCTCGGTCTGCAGCCACAGTCCGTTCGGCGCGAGGCGCGCAAGGCCGGCAAGCGAGGCCACTTCCTTGAACTGCGGCGCGTCGTCCTCGACCTCATCGGATTCCGAATGGTTTGTCGAGAACATCGCATTGGCGGTGGAAACGCCGGGCAGGGTTCCGAGCGATGCCTTCTGCGTGGAGCCGGCGGTGTCGCGGTTCAGCACCCGCCGCTCTCGCGTGGCGAAGCGCTCACCGTTGAAATCGTCCTTCGCCGCTTCCCGCTTGTTGGCGAAGAGCGAGGCGAGGGTGACCTGCTTGCGCTGTCCGGTCTGCGTTTCCGGCACGCTTCCGACAGTCGCGCCAAGGGTGTTCTCACCGTCCTGGGCGGCAAGCGCCATTTCCGCGGGATTGGCGTTTTGCGTTTCCGCGACGAGCGCCGTGCGCGCCGTCTTCGGGATCGGTCCCGTCTCCGGCAGGATGAGCGCCTGCTCGCCATCAGCCGATGGCTGCACGGACGCGCCCACCTGCGGCATGTCCTCGACCGGCAGGCGGCCATCCGCTCCGATCGTCTGCGCAGCACCTGTGGAATAGAGGCTTGTCGTTGCCGGATTGGTACCGGTCCTCTCGGCAGCATAGGCCGCGCCCGTCGGCGTCACCTGGCCGCCGTTGGAGTAGATGCTGGCCTTGTTGGCATCGAGCGACGCGGGCTGCATGACGAGGCCGGCCATCTCGGCCTTTTCCGTCTGCTGGCCGGTCGCAGCCGCTTCGGCGGAGGCCTCGGCAGACGCCGTTTCGGCGAACACGGGCGTCGTCGTTTCCTCGCCGCTCGCGGCGACGGCATCGTCCTTGGTCCGGGCGGTTGCATTGTCCGCGCGCAAATCTGTAGAGACTGCGGAAACGCAGCCCGAGAGTGTGGCGACCGAGACGGCCAGCAGCAATCCATACCGCAGCGTCTTGAGGCCGGGCCACTTTCCTTGCATGTCCTGCAAAGGCTTTCCCCCGCTTTCGACGTTCGGGCCTCCGGTCTTGCCGCCGGAAAGGCCAATTCTTCAAACAGTCGCAACCGCAGTCGATGAAGCCGTGAGGCCACGCTGCGATTGCCGCGATGTTAGCGCTTGAGCCGATGGTGTAAAGGCCGGAGCGCTGGGTGCCGTGAGCGCAAACGAGCGCAATCCGGCCGAACAAAGGCCCGAATCGCCGCGTTACGCTTGAAGAACGGCCGGGAAAGCAAGAAATCCTGGCCGAATACGGCGAAACGATGGTTTGTCGCGTTCACCCTAGAGCCCGGGGTTTGCCCGGGGCTTGCGTTGCGGGCGAATTACCAGCTGCCGGTGTTCTGCATCGAGGCCCAGGGTTCGGCCGGGGCAAGGTTTTCGCCCTTCTGCAGGATCTCGATGGAAATGCCGTCCGGCGAGCGCACGAACGCCATGTGGCCGTCGCGCGGCGGGCGATTGATGACGACGCCATTGTCCATCAGCTTCTGGCACACGGCATAAATATCGTCGACCTCATAGGCGAGGTGGCCGAAATTGCGCCCGCCGGCATAATCCTCGGTATCCCAGTTATAAGTGAGTTCGAGGCAGGGCGCGGCGTTGGCGCGCGCCGCCTCGACGTCCCCAGGGGCGGCCAGAAAGATCAGCGTGAAGCGGCCCTTCTCGTTCTCGTACCGGCGAACCTCCTCCAGTCCGAAGAGCGTGCAGTAGAAGTGAAGGGACTGGTCGATGTCTTTGACGCGAACCATCGTGTGAAGATAACGCATGAAAATATCCTCTGAACCCGGAATCAAGCGGAAGGTTATGGTTTTGTCAGCTTGAGGCAAGCCTTGAAGGCTACCAATGCAGCCGGCAAAAGTTTCAAGGGGGCTTGCGCAGTCGCATCGGGACAATGTTATTCTTATTCTCAAGAATCAGTTAACCGTAACTCATGTGACGCGTAAACGAGGGGCTGGCAGATCATGGCAGACAGGGTGTCTTCAAAGGAAATCACGACGCGTGATGACCAGAGCAATGACGCCGTTGATCTGATCGAGATCACCGGGGTCATCAAGTGGTTCGATGTCGCCAAGGGGTTCGGCTTCATCGTGCCCGACAACGGCATGCAGGACATCCTGCTGCACGTTACCTGTTTACGCCGCGATGGCTATCAGACGGTTCTGGAAGGCACGCGCGTCGTTGCGCTGGTCCAGAAGCGTGAGCGTGGCCACCAGGCTTTCCGCATCCTGTCCATGGATCAGTCCACGGCCGTCCATCCCTCGCAGATGCCGCCGGTTCGCACCCACGTGCAGGTCACGCCGTCCAGCGGGCTCGAGCGCGTGCTGGTAAAATGGTTCAACCGGACCAAGGGCTTCGGCTTCCTGACGCGCGGCGAGGGCACCGAGGACATCTTCATTCACATGGAGACCCTGCGCCGCTTCGGCCTGACGGAACTGCGGCCGGGCCAGGTCGTGCTGGTGCGCTTTGGCGATGGCGAAAAAGGCCTGATGGCGGCCGAAATCCATCCGGATCTCCCGGTCGCGGGCAACAGGCCGCATTGATGGCGGTCGGCGCGCGAATGGCAGGCCTCGCACGTCTGGCCGGGTTTTTCGCGGCGTTCTTTTTCCTCACGTCTTTCGGTGCTTCCGCCGCCGAGACATTCGATACCCAATCGCTGACCATCGTGACGCGCGACGGCCGCAGCCACGCCTTCACGGTGGAGCTTGCCGTAACGCCGCGCCAGCGCGAGCAGGGGCTGATGCACCGCCGCGAGATGGCGCCCGATCACGGTATGCTCTTTGCTTTCGGCGAGACGCGTCAGGTCTTCATGTGGATGAAGAACACCTATATTCCGCTCGACATGCTGTTCATCGCCAAGGACGGCAAGATCACCGCGATCAAGGAAAACGCCGAGCCCCATTCCGAATCGATCATCGATTCCAAGGGCCCGATCGACTTTGTGCTGGAACTCAACGGCGGCACGGTCAAACGCCTCGGCATCCGCACGGGCAACCGCATCCAGAACGAACTCGTGGAATCCATGCGCACGGCAAAGCAGCCCTGAGGCGCGGCAGCACCAAGGCGCGGCAGCTCGGGGGAATTCATCCACAAGCGCACGAAAACAACCGTTTGCTGTTGCGGCAAAGACCGGATGCGTGTATCTCCCCATCGCCGGGACGGACGGAGTGTAGCGCAGTCTGGTAGCGCATCTGGTTTGGGACCAGAGGGTCGGGAGTTCGAATCTCTCCACTCCGACCACCGGCGAAGGCTTCAGAACATTGTTCTTCCCGACCGCCTTGATGCGGTTTTACCGGCGCTTTCGGTGCTGGTTCGCAGCGTGTTCGCGCGTGCCGCCTTCATCAATATTAACCATGCATAAACCATAATTCGCGGAAGCTGGACCGGAGTTTGGCGTTCGCTCGCAATTTCGCCACGTTGCTGGCATGATTAACGCACTGTTATTTACTGAGTGGCATTGACGGTCGACTTGCAGGGGCAGGGTTAGGCTGGCACACCGTCGGGGACAATAGCGGCGTGGGACATAAAGACATCAAGAACACTGTGAACCGATTTGGCACGGCCCTCAGGTTCATCGCGATTCCGCTTGTATGCGCTGGCCTTGCTGCCTGCGCGACGACGTCGGCACCGACCAAGAAGAAACCCCGCAGCAAGGAGTTCTTCTCCGAATCCGAATATGGCGTGAAGGCAAGCCCGCGCGTCGTGGAGGAGGGGCAGGCCGTTCCCAAGGGCGGCGGCCGCTATCAGGTCGGCAAGGCCTACCAGGTGCGCGGCAAGTGGTACCAGCCCAAGGAAGAGCTCGGCTACAACAAGACGGGGCTTGCCTCCTGGTACGGTTCCGCGTTCCATGGCCGCCGCACGGCCAATGGCGAGGTCTACGACAAGTACCACCTGTCGGCCGCCCATCCGACCTTTCCGCTGCCCAGCTACGCACGCGTCACGAACATGGAAAACGGCACGTCCGTCATCGTGCGCGTGAACGATCGCGGCCCGTTCCATGAGGGGCGCGTGATCGACGTGTCCTCCAAGACGGCCGACCTGCTCGACATGAAGCGCACCGGCACGGCGAAGGTCCGCGTGCAATATGTCGGCAAGGCGCCGCTCGAGGGCAACGACATGCCCTATCTCATGGCATCCTATGTCACCAAGGGCTCGCGCGTTCCCGCCGTCGATCCCGGCGGCCAGATCGCAACGGGCGTAATGGTGGCGTCTGCCGACAGTCGTTCGCTGCCGAGCGACGGTTCCGGCACACTTTCTGCCCCGACGGGCAGTGCCATGACGGCGCTCGCCAACACGGCGGCCCAGGAAAACACGCCGTTCCAGGTGATGGAGCAGTTCGTTTCGCTGCCCGATATCGGCCCGATGCCGATGGAGCGGCCGAATTTCACGCCCCAGCTTTCCGCCGATCCGAGCTATGCGGCCGCCTATGCCGACGAGCGCGTGCGCGACGCTTCGGGCGCCTTCGACGCAATCCTCACCATCGACGGCAAACTGACGCCGCTGTCCGCACTCGCCGATAACGCCGGCTGACCCGCGACGGCGTCAAAGCCGTTTGCGATTGGCGCGGGCCTATGGGAGTGTGACGGCATCCGGAGTCGTCATGCATCATCGTCTGCTCATTCTTCTCGCTTTCCTCGTCTTGCTGCCGGGATTTGCGCCTGCCCAGTCTACGGCGCCGCAGGCCGGTTTCGACGTGAAGGCCAAGCAGGTCTACCTCATCGAGGCCGAGACGGGCACGGTGCTTTTCGCGCGGGCGGAAGACGAGGCCGTGCCCGCTGCCTCTCTCGCCAAGCTCATGACCATGGCGACGGTCTTCAAGGCCCTGGCCGCCGGCGAAACCACGCTGGAGACGCAGTATCCCGTCAGCGAATATGCCTGGCGCACGGGCGGCGCGCCGTCGCGCACCTCCACGATGTTTGCCGCGCTGAAATCGAATATTCGGGTCGAGGACCTCATCCGCGGCATTGCCGTGCAGTTCGCCAACGATGCCTGCATCATCCTGGCCGAGGGCCTGGCGGGTTCGGAAAGCGCCTTCGCCGAACGCATGACGAAGGAGGCGAGGGCGCTCGGGCTGGAACGCTCGGTCTTTGCCAATGCCACGGGCCTGCCAAACCCCGACAACAAGGTGACGATGCGCGAGATGGTGGTTCTGGCCCGCCATCTCCAGACGACCTATCCCGAGCGGATGGGGTATTTTGTCGAGCCGGAATTCGCGTGGAACAAGATCGCGCAGCGCAACCGTAATCCGCTTCTGGCGCTCAATATCGGCGTCACCGGCTTCGTCACGGGCTTTTCCGAGGAGGGCGGTTATTCCATCGTCGCCTCGGTCAACCGCGACGGCAAGCATCTGCTGCTCGCCATGAGCGGGCTGGAGAACGACAAGGTCCGCATCGAGGAATCGCGCCGGATCATCGAATGGGCGCTGTCGTCCTTCGAGCGGCGTACGCTCTTCCGCGAAGGTGAGACGATTGCCGATGCGAGCGTCTATGGCGGGGCAAGCGGCAAGGTGCCGCTGGTGGCCGGCGAGCAGGTCGATGTCTTCCTGCCGAAGGACAACTCGCAGCGCCTGGTCGCCCGCGTGGTCTACACCTGGCCGCTGCGGGCGCCTGTCCAGCAGGGACAGGCCGTCGGGACGCTGCGCATATCCAACGAGAAGCAGCTCCTGCGCGAGGTCCCGGTAAAGACGGCGGGAACAGTGGACGTCGGCACGCTGCGCTCGCGGGCGCTGGATGCGTTGGTCGAACTCTTCTTCTTCTGGATATGAACGGGCAGGGCGGGGCGAAAAGCGTTTCGCCTGCCGGAAACATGGGGTAGTAGTGGTCCGATTCATCTCGGCCATGCCGGATTTCGACTGAAGACGCCGCGTTGCGGCCACAGCAACGGAAACAGGATTTGTCTGCCGCACCCGGTTTGTTTGTCACGTTCGAAGGCGGCGAGGGCGCCGGAAAGTCGACGCAGATCCAGCTTCTCGCCCAGGCCTTGCGCGCGCGCGGCATGACGGTGCTCACGACGCGTGAACCGGGCGGCTCGAAGGGGGCGGAGGCCGTCCGTCACGTCCTTCTTTCCGGCGCCGCGGAACCGTACGGCATTCGCATGGAGGCGATCCTGTTTGCCGCCGCACGCAGCGATCATGTCGAACAGGTCATCCGCCCGGCGCTTGCGGCGGGAAGCGTCGTGCTGTGCGATCGCTTCATGGATTCCTCGCGCGTCTACCAGGGCATTACCGGCAATCTCGAACAGCCCTTCATCGAGGCGCTGGAGCGGGTCGCGGTCAATGGCGTCGTGCCGGATTGTACGGTGATCTTCGACCTGCCGGCTGCCGTAGGGCTGGAGCGTGCCCGCAAGCGTGCCGCCGGGCCGAACGAGCAGCCCGACCGTTTCGAAAAGGAAGAGCTGCAGACGCACGAGAAGCGGCGCGAAGCCTTTCTCGATATCGCCGAGCGCGAGCCGCTGCGCTGCCGGGTCGTCGATGCCACAAGGACGCAGGAGGCGATTGCGGCGGACGTCCTGGCCATCGTCGAGCCGTTGCTGCCCATCGCTGCCGCCCGCAGGCAGAATCCGGAGCAGGTTTCGTGAGCGACGAGCGCCCGGGCATTCTGGATGGCGCGGTACATCCCGCCGAGCAGACGAAGCTTTTCGGCCATGTCGAGGCGGAGGATTTCCTTGCGCGCACCTATCGTTCGGGCAAGGGGCATCACGCCATCCTGATGGAGGGGCCGGAGGGGATCGGCAAGGCGACGTTCGCCTTCCGCTTCGCCAACCACGTGCTGCATCATCCCGATCCGTCCGCTGCACCGGAGAGCCTCGCCGCGCCCTCGCTCGCCTCGCCGATCACCCGTCAGCTGGCGGCCGGCTCCTCCCATAATCTGCTGCACCTTACCCGCCCGGTGGACGAGAAGAGCGGCAAGGTGAAATCCGCGATTACCGTGGACGAGGTGCGCAAGGCCGGAAAATTCCTGGCGCAGACCTCCGGTACGGGCAACTGGCGCATCGTCATCATCGATCCCGCGGATGATCTCAACCGCAACGCCGCCAACGCCATCCTGAAGATCCTGGAGGAGCCGCCGAAGCGGGCGCTCTTCCTTGTCCTGACCCATGCGCCGGGCAAGCTGCTGCCGACCATCCGCTCGCGCTGCATGCCGTTGGCGCTTGCGCCATTGTCTGATGCAGATCTCGTCTCGGCCCTGGACAGCCTCGGCGTCGCACCATCAGGCGAACGGGCAGGGGCGCTGATCGAAGCCGCGCATGGCAGCGTCTCGGAGGCGCTGAAATTGGTGAACTACGGCGGTTTCGACATCGTGGAAGCATTCCGCGCCATCGTCGACGGAGCGGCCGAACCACCACGCCGCGACGTGCACAAGCTCGCCGATGTGCTCTCTGCGAAAGACAGCGACACCGTCTTCTCCTTCTTCTGCCAGCACGCGGCGGATTTCGTGACGGACAGCGCCCGCGCCGCAGCCCTCGCCGGCGACATCGCCCGCGCCGACCGCCTTGCGCAACTCTCGTCGCAACTCGGCGAGCGCATCGCCATCGCGCAGGGCTACAACCTCGATCGCAAGCAGACGATCATCACCGTGCTCGACGACATCCGGGCGGCGCTATAGGCGCGTCGCATGTTCACGCCACAGTTCCGGCATAGTCGAATGAAAGCCTGAGCCAGAAACGGACAGGGGGTCTAATGCCGGCAATTCTTTTGTACGGTCTGATTTTCTTACTGGCTCCCATTGACGTCGCCGCCGCCGAAGAAAGCAGAGACGGCACGACATTCTCCGTGCAGGCAGCCTTTCTGCCGCAGGACGACGATCCGGTCACCAACGCAGCAACGTGCAAGATCGGCCAGACGTGTCGGATTCTTTATGAAAAGCAGCACGATATCGGCCTGTCCCTGGAAGTTTGGCAAAACGACGATCATCCATGTCTTATGCAGAAAATCTCTTTGGACTGCGGCTTGGATGACTGTTCATTTGAAAATGGCCGGTCGGAAATGAATTTCGGGGCCGATCGTCGGTTCACGGTGTTCGAGGAACCCGAGAGTGGTGTTGAAACCCTCCTCGTTCTGAAGGCCAGGCCGAAGATCGGTGATGTTCTTTTGGTCTTGCCAGCGCTTGGCCGGAATTGTCTTGGGCGGGGAGCGCAGTGACAATTCGGGAAGGCACTCATGGGAAACTTGCTGTTTCCCTCTGCGGCGGCATGGTCTAATACCTTGCGGCAACGCACAACCGAAAACAGAACGTAGCCTTCATGACCGACACGTCCCGCTTCTACATCACGACCGCCATTTCCTATCCGAACGGCAAGCCGCATATCGGCCATGCCTATGAGTTGATCGCCACGGATGCGATGGCGCGCTACCAGCGGCTGGACGGACGCGATGTCTTCTTTCTGACGGGCACGGACGAGCACGGCCAGAAGATGCAGCAGACCGCGCGCAAGGAGGGCATCACGCCGCGGGAATTGGCTGACAGGAATTCGAAAGAATTCAAGGATATGGCCGTTCTTCTTAATGCATCGAACGATGATTTCATTCGCACAACCGAACAGCGCCATTACGAAGCCTGCGCCGAGATCTGGCGCCGGATGCAGGCCAATGGCGACATCTACAAGGGCGGTTATGCCGGATGGTATTCCGTCCGCGACGAAGCCTATTACCAGGAGAGCGAGACCGAGAAGCGCGACGACGGCGTTCGCTACGGCCCGCAAGGCACACCTGTCGAATGGGTTGAGGAGGAGAGCTACTTCTTCAAGCTCTCGGCCTATCAGGACAAGCTCCTCAAGCACTATGAGGACAACCCTGACTTCATCGGCCCGGCCGAGCGCCGCAACGAGGTCGTCTCCTTCGTCAAGTCCGGTCTCAAGGACCTGTCCGTCTCGCGCACGACCTTCGACTGGGGCATTCCGGTTCCGGGCGATCCCGATCATGTGATGTATGTCTGGGTGGATGCGCTGACCAACTACATCACCGCGACGGGCTACCTGACCGATCCCGAGGGACCGCGCGCAAAGTACTGGCCGGCGAATATCCACATCATCGGCAAGGATATCATCCGCTTCCACGCCGTCTACTGGCCGGCCTTCCTGATGTCGGCGGGCTTGCCCTTGCCGGAACGCGTCTTCGCGCATGGCTTCCTGCTCAACAAGGGTGAGAAGATGTCGAAGTCGCTGGGCAACGTCGTGGATCCGGTCAACCTCGTCAGCCATTTCGGCCTCGATCCGATCCGCTATTTCTTCCTGCGCGAAGTCTCCTTTGGCCAGGACGGAAGCTATAGCGAAGAGGGCATCGCGACCCGCATCAACTCGGATCTCGCCAACGGCATCGGCAATCTGGCCAGCCGTTCGCTGTCGATGATCGTCAAGAACTGCGACGGCAAGATACCCGAATGCGGTGAATTGACGGATGCCGACCGTGCGATGCTGGCCTCCGTCGACGCGCTGCATGCGATCACGCGCGAGGAAATGGGCAAGCAGCAGATCCACAAGGCGCTCGCCGCGATCATCGCCGTCGTGTCCGAGGCCGACCGTTATTTCGCGGGCGAAGCGCCCTGGGCGCTCAAGAAGACCGATCCCGTCCGCATGGGCACCGTGCTTTACGTGACGGCGGAAGTCGTGCGGCAGATCGCGATCCTGCTTCAGCCCTTCATGCCGGAATCGGGCGGCAAGCTGCTGGATCTCGTCGGCGCCGGCGCGGACAAGCGGGATTTCGCCGCACTGGGCACCGCAGGCCGTCTGGTGAGCGGCACGCCGCTGGAAGCGCCCGCACCGGTCTTCCCGCGCTATGTGGCGCCCGAGGCGTAAGGTCGTCATGCTGATCGACACCCACTGCCATCTGGACTTTCCGGACTTCGCGGCGGAGCGGGACGATATCGTCGCGCGTGCGCATGCGGCCGGCGTGAAGCAGATGATCACCATCTCGACGCGGGTACGGAAGTTTCCGGACATACTGGCGATCGCCGAGACCTATCCGAGCGTATTCTGCTCGGTCGGCACGCATCCGCACAATGCGGACGAGGAGCTGGATATCACGATCGCGGAACTCGTGGCCTTGTCTCGGCATCCGCGCGTGGTAGCGATCGGCGAGGCGGGTCTCGACTATTTCTACGACAATGCGCCGCGTGATGCGCAGGCGATCGGCCTGCGCAACCACATTGCCGCCGCCCGGGAAACCGGCCTGCCGCTCGTCATCCACAGCCGCTCGGCGGACGAGGACATGGCGGCGATCCTGACGGATGAAACGGGGAAGGGCGCTTTCCCCTTCCTGCTGCACTGCTTTTCCTCCGGGCCGGATCTCGCCCGTACTGGAGTGGAACTCGGCGGTTACGTCTCCTTTTCGGGCATCCTGACGTTCCCGAAGTCGGAAGAGCTGCGCGAGATCGCCAAAACCGTGCCGCCTGAGCGCATGCTGGTGGAGACTGACGCGCCCTACCTTGCGCCGAAACCGTTCCGCGGCAAGCGCAACGAGCCGGCCTATGTCGCGCACACGGCGGCTGTGCTGGCCGAGACGATCGGTGTCAGCACCGAGGATATCGCGCGCATGACCACCGAGAACGCTTTCCGCATCTTCTCGAAGATGCCGCGGGTGTAGCCGTGGTCTATCGCCGCCGCTTTACCATACTCGGCTGCGGTTCGTCGCCCGGCGTGCCGCGCATCACCGGTGATTGGGGCGCCTGCGATCCGCAAAATCCGAAGAACCGGCGAACGCGTGCGTCCTTCCTGGTGGAGCAGTTCGGGCCGGATGGGGTGACGACCGTCGTCATCGATACGGGGCCGGATTTTCGCACCCAGATGATCGCAGCCGGCGTCGCCGAGATCGATGCCGTTCTCTATACGCATCCCCATGCCGATCATATCCATGGCATCGATGACATCAGGGGATTCGTGTTGCAGAACCACCGGCAGGTGCCGATCTGGGCCGACGAGCCGACCATGGAGCGCGTTCGCGAAGGCTTCGGCTACTGTCTCAAGACACCCGCCGGCAGCATGTATCCGCCGATCATCACGGAGAACCTGATCGAGCCGAAGGACGCGCCGGTGACGATCCACGGGCGAGGGGGCGCCATGACGTTCCAGCCTCACCTTCAGGTGCACGGCCAGATCCATTCGCTAGGGTTTCGCATCGGCGATGTAGCCTATTGCTCCGATGTTAGCGATTTCCCCGAAGAAACCGTTCCGCGTCTGCACGGCCTCGACGTGCTGATCATCGACGCGCTCCAGTATCGCTATCACTCCAGCCATCTCTCGATCAGCCAGGCGCTGGAGTGGATCGAGCGATTGAAGCCGTCCCGCGCGATCCTGACCCACATGCACGTGCCGCTCGATTACGACACCGTGCAGCGGGAAACGCCCGATCACGTGGAGCCCGCCTATGACGGGCTGCGCTTCGAAACCACGCTGACCGGCGATCAGGTAAAGTAAGGCGCCAGATTCTTGCGGATTCGGTCGAGCACCGTGTCCTCGGAAAGATCGGGAACGAACGTCTTTCCCGTAATCTGTTCAAAGGCCTGGATGTAGACCTTGGAGGTCTGCTCGACCAGCTCGCGCGGGATTTCCGGGATCGGGTCCTTGTAGGGATCGCAGCGCTCGGTAACCCAGGCGCGCACGAAATCCTTGTCGAAGCTCGCCGGACGCCCGCCGGCGGCAAAACTCTTCTCGTAGCTGTCGGCAATCCAGTACCGACTGGAATCCGGCGTATGGATCTCGTCCGCCAACACGATGCGGCCGTCCTTGTCCGTGCCGAATTCGTACTTGGTATCGACGAGGATCAGCCCGCGTTCGGCTGCGCGCGCCTGTCCACGCGCGAAGAGCGCGAGCGCATAGCGCGACACCGTTTCCCACTGTGCCGGCGTCAGCAGGCCCTGGGCGAGGATTTCTTCGCCCGACAGCGGCTCGTCATGGCCGCCGTCGAAGGCCTTGCTGGTGGGCGTGATGATCGGCTCGGGAAGCTTTTCATTGTCCCTGAGGCCATCCGGCAGCGTGATGCCGTACATCTCGCGTTCGCCCTTGCGATACTTGGTCAGGATCGACGTGCTGGTCGTGCCGGCCAGATAGCCGCGCACCACGATCTCGACCGGCAGGATATCGAGCCGCGTGCCGATCACGACATTCGGGTCCGGATAGGACTGGACATGGTTCGGGCAGATGTCGGCGGTTTCCTCGAACCAGTAGCGCGCCGTCTGGGTCAGGACCTGTCCCTTGAACGGAATGGCGGTCAGGATGACATCGAAAGCGCTGAGCCGATCCGTCGCGATGATGATGCGGCGACCATCCGGCAGGTCGTAATTCTCGCGAACCTTGCCGTTGTAGCGGTTCGGCAGTTCCGGAATGTAGGCGTCGGAGAGAATGCGCAAATCGCTCATGAGCAAGGCTTTCGCTGTTGGTTCCGTCTGCCGTTTCGCTTAAGGCTGGGAGAGGTTCCGGGTCAAGGCGGAAACCGGTTTTCCAGCGTCTTTGGCGAATTTCGTCAGATGGATAGTTCCATAATCTATCTTATGTGATTTTCATATCGGCCGATCTGAAGCCCCTAATCCCTCAATCCCGGTCTTCGAAACGTCCCTCATTCTCCCGGTCGCGCTCGTAGAGCTTCTTGGTTGGAAACGGCGGTAGCCAGATTTCCCGACGGATGGTCCAGAGTTCGTAGGTCGGTACCAACTGGTCGGGCGCGTCGAGCGCGCCAAGGTTCACCTCGATCTCGTCGTCGCTACGCGAGAATACGGAGGAACCGCAACGCGGACAGAAGAAGCGGCTTTGATAGTCCCGCATCTCTCCCTGCACCGTGACCGCACTCTCCGGGAAGATCGCCGAGGCATGGAAAAGCGCGCCATGGTGCTTGCGGCAATCCATGCAATGACACAGGCCGACGCGATACGGCGGCCCCGCCGCCTCGATGCGAACGGCACCGCAAAGACAACCACCTGTGAACCGCTGCATGGTCTTTGCTCCTGCTCTTGCCGTGCCGCTCTGGAACCGAAAATGAGCTCGCCCAGCACCGACAACTTTCTCACGCGCAGGCGCGGCTGACAAACGCAACGTGCAAGTTCATAAACTTGTCTCTCAGGTAAATTACATTAAAACATTGCAATATGCATCTGAAATAAAACAATAAAATATGTGGTTCCTCCGTAAATCGAGTAGCAGTTCAATAAGCAAGCGTTCTGCACGAAAACACGCTATTCTAACCGACGATCAGCGTGAGGAGCATGCCATGAAATGCGCTGCCGCCATATCCCTCAGTGCATTGTTCGTGACGGCCTTACCGTCTGCGGCTGGCGCGGCCGAGCCGCTGGACACCGTCCAGGATATTATCGAACGTCAGATCGCCGCGTTCCTGGCCGACGATGCGGCAACCGCCTATGCCTTTGCCTCGCCGGCCATCCGCGAAAAGTTCGCGACTGAAGACGCGTTCTTCGACATGGTCAGAAAGAGCTATGCACCGGTCTATCGCGCGGGCAACTTCGCCTTTGGCCGCTCGAAGATCGTTGGCGACATGGTGGTGCAGGAGGTGTTGATATCCGGGCCTGACGGCAAGGACTGGACGGCACTCTATCAGCTCCTGCGGCAGCCGGACGGCAGCTACAGGATCAATGGCGTGCATATGGTGCGCGCGGCGCCGGGGCCGGAAATCTGAACGTGCGAACGGTCAAAGCGGGGCGAGATCGCCCCTCGCCCAATTCTCCTGCGTCTCCGCCATGAAGTCGGCGAAACGGCCCTCCTCGATCGCCTTGCGGATACCAGCCATCAGGTCCTGGTAATAGGACAGGTTGTTCCACGTCAGCAGCATGCCGCCGAGGGACTCGTTGGCGCGGATCAGATGATGCAGATAGGCGCGCGAGTAATCGCGGGCTGCCGGGCAGTTCGATTCCTCGTCCAGCGGACGCATGTCCTCGGCATGGCGGGCATTGCGCAGATTGATGCGGCCGCGCCGGGTGAAGGCCAGGCCGTGGCGGCCCGACCGGGTCGGCATCACGCAGTCGAACATGTCGATTCCGCGAGCAACGGATTTCAGCATATCGTCGGGCGTACCGACGCCCATCAGGTAACGCGGCTTCTCGAAGGGCATGTGCGGGATGGTCGTGTCGATCATGTCGAGCATGACCTCCTGCGGTTCGCCCACCGCAAGGCCGCCGATGGCGTAGCCCTTGAGATCCAGCCCGGCGAGCGCCTGTGCAGAGCGCACCCGCAGATGCGGGATATCGCCGCCCTGCACGATGCCGAACATCGCCTTGCCGCGCTGGTCGCCAAAGGCCACCTTGCAGCGCTCGGCCCAGCGCAATGACATTTCCATGGCGCGCTCGATCTCCGTGGGCGATGCTGGCAGCGCCACGCATTCGTCGAGCTGCATCTGGATATCGCTGTCGAGCAGGCCCTGGATTTCGATGGAGCGCTCCGGTGACATGTGATGCAGCGCGCCGTCCACATGGCTCTTGAAGGTCACGCCCTGCTCGTCGAGCTTGCGCAGGCCCGAGAGCGACATGACCTGGAAACCACCCGAATCCGTCAGGATCGGGTGCGGCCAGCGGATGAGCTCGTGCAGGCCGCCCAATCGCGCGACGCGCTCCGGTCCGGGCCGCAGCATCAGGTGATAGGTGTTGCCGAGGATGATATCCGCGCCAAGCTCGCGGACCTGGTCCAGATACATCGCCTTGACCGTGCCGACCGTACCGACCGGCATGAAGGCGGGCGTGCGAATGGTGCCGCGCGGCATCGAGACCTCACCGCGACGGGCCTTGCCATCCGTGGCGAGAAGCTTGAACTGGAAGGTTTCGGTCATGCGTGGTCCCGGAAAAGCAGGCTGGAATCGCCGTAGGAATAGAAGCGGTAGCCGGACGAAATGGCATGCGCATAGGCGCCGCGCATCGTCTCCAGGCCGGAAAAGGCCGAAACGAGCATGAACAGCGTCGACTTCGGCAGATGAAAGTTCGTCATCAGGATATCGGCCGTGCGGAAGCGGTAGCCGGGCGTGATGAAAATGCCCGTCGCGCCGGACCATGGCTTGATCGCGCCATCCTCGTCGGCGGCACTTTCCAGCAGGCGCAGCGAGGTCGTGCCGACGGAGACGATGCGGCCGCCCCTCGCCTTCACGGCATTGAGCGCCGCGGCGGTCTCTTCGGAGACATAGCCGATCTCCTCGTGCATGACATGCTCGGTCGTGTCGTCGGCCTTGACCGGCAGGAAGGTTCCGGCACCCACGTGCAACGTCACGAAATGCCTGATGACGCCGAGTGCATCGAGCTTCTCGAACAGCGAATCGGTGAAATGCAGGCCGGCGGTGGGCGCGGCCACGGCGCCCTCTTCGCGGGCATAGATCGTCTGGTAGTCCTTGCGGTCCGCCTCGTCTTCGGCGCGCTTGGAGGCGATATAGGGCGGCAGGGGGATATGGCCGACTGTCGCGATGGCGCGGTCGAGTTCGGGGCCGGACGCATCGAAATGCAGCGTGACCTCCCCGCCCTCGCCCTTGTTTTCCACGGTCGCCCAGAGCGTGCCGAAGGCGATGCGGTCGCCCGGTTTGATGCGCTTGCCGGGCTTGGCGAAGGCCTTCCAGCGATCACCGGCGATGCGCATGTGAAGCGTTGCCGATACGGCCTGCCCGCCTGCGCCTTCCCGATGGCGGATGCCTTCCAGTTGAGCGGGAATGACGCGCGTATCGTTGAAGACAAGCGCATCCCCTGCCCTGAGCAGCGACGGCAGATCCCCGACGGTGAAATCTTCATAAGGCGTCGCCGTGCCCGGACGCACCACGAGCAGTTTTGCCGCCTCGCGTGGGGTCACGGGGCGCAATGCAATGTTTTCTTCCGGCAGGTCGAAATCGAAAAGGTCGACGCGCATGGTTTTCTCAGAGGAAGCGGATCATCAGGGCGCCCGCGACGAGCAGGACGGCGCCGCCGATGCGCCCGACGGAGATTTCGCGAATGGCCATGCCGAGAAAACCGATACGGTCGAGCAGGATGCCGGCGAGAAGCTGGCCGGAAACGGCAAAGGCCATGACGGCGGCGGCGCCGATGCGCGGCGTGAGAAAGATCGCGGTCGTGACATAGACCGTGCCCAATGCGCCGCCTGCGATATAGAGCCAGAGGTCCGGGCCGCGCCAATCCGGCGAGCGCCCTTCAAAAGAAGAGGTCAGCAGAACGACAAGGGCGAGGATGGCGGCACCCGACAGGAATGACACGCAGGCGGCCGCGACCGGCATGCCGAGACCACGTCCGAGCATGGCGTTGATCGGGGCCTGAATTGCGATGCACGCGCCGGCCGCGATGCCAAGCAACGCCCAGAGGAAAGCAGCCATATCGCCGGTCCTTGAAAAGAAAACAAACAAAACCGCGCCCGCCGGGGCGGGCGCGGTCGAAAACGATCGGTTTCTATCAGGCCGCTACGTCGGCGGCAACCTTCATCGAAACGATGGTATCGGGATCGCGCACCGGCTCGCCGCGCTTGATCTTGTCGATATTGTCCATGCCTTCGATGACCTGACCCCACACGGAATACTGCTTGTTCAGCCAGGGTGCGTCGGTGAAGCAGATGAAGAACTGCGAGTTGGCGGAGTTCGGCATCTGGCTGCGGGCCATCGAGCAGGTGCCGCGCACATGGCTCATATTGGAGAATTCGGCCTTGAGGTCCGGCTTGTCGGAGCCGCCCATGCCCGCACGGGCTGGGTTGAAGTCCGCGCCGCCGGTCTTGCCGTACTGCACATCGCCCGTCTGGGCCATGAAGTCTTCGATCACGCGGTGGAAGACGACGCCGTCATAGGCGCCTTCGCGCGTCAGTTCCTTGATGCGTGCCACGTGGCCCGGTGCGAGATCCGGAAGCAGCTGGATGACCACCTTGCCCTTCGTGGTTTCCATGATGATGGTGTTTTCCGGATCCTTGATCTCGGCCATGGTCTCTCTCCTTTAAAAGCCTGCCCCAGAGGTGTGTTCTTCCTTCGAGATTACAACAGGCACGTAATCAAAAAATGCCGTTACTTGCCGACGGTGACCTTGATCATGCGGTCGGGGTCGGTGACGGAACCGTTGTTGGCGTCGTCGCCGCGCTTGATCTTGTCGACATTCTCCATGCCCGAGACGACCTTGCCAACGACCGTGTACTGGCCGTTCAGGAAGTCGCCGGGCGCGAACATGATGAAGAACTGCGAGTTGGCGGAATTCGGATCCTGCGCGCGCGCCATGCCGACGGTCCCGCGCTCGAACGGGATATCCGAGAACTCGGCCGGCAGATCCGGCTGGCTGGAGCCGCCCGTGCCGGCTGCCTGCGGCTGATAGCCGTTCTCCATGTCGCCATACTGCACGTCACCCGTCTGGGCCATGAAACCGTCGATCACACGATGGAAGGCGACGTTGTCGTATTCGCCGGCCGCAGCAAGCGCCTTGATGCGCTCGGCGTGCTTCGGCGCCTTGTCGTTCAACTCGATGACGACGGGGCCGTCCTTGAGCTGGATCGTGATGAAATCGGCAGCCTGGGCCACGAAGGCGCCGGTTGCCGTCGCCAGGAACAGGGCGCCTGCGAAGGCGGTGCGGAGAATGTTCATGATAGCTCCCTTGATGGGTTCAGGATAATGGGCTCAGCCCTTCTGGCGGGCCTTGAGGGCCGCAAAGACGGGCGCCGGAACGAACGCACTGACATCGCCGCCCATGGCCGCGATCTGACGGACCAATGTGGCGGTAATGGGCCGCGAAGCGGCGCCGGCCGGCAGAAACACCGTCTGGATATCCGGCGCCATCTGCCGGTTCATGCCGGCCATCTGCATCTCGTAATCAAAATCCGTCCCGTCGCGCAGGCCGCGGATCAAGAGCCGCGCGCTTTGCGTGCGCGCGGCATCCACCACGAGATTGGAGAAGGAGACGACGCTGACATCCCCTGCCCGTTCCGGCAGTACGCCGGCGATCGACTGGCCAATGAGGTCGGCGCGCTCGTCAAAGGAAAAAAGCGGCGTCTTGCCGGGATGGACGCCGATCGCGACGATGACCTTGGACGCCACGTTCAACGCCTGGACGAGAACGTCGACGTGTCCGTTGGTGAACGGATCGAAAGAGCCAGGATAGAAGGCGACTGTCATCGGCGAGGTCCCGTTTGCCCGCCTTTTGTCACGGAAGGCTGTGATCTGCAAGGGCACGGCCTGACGCACCCGCACCTATCCCCTGCGGCGATGATGAACAGCACATGAATGAACCGTTCAAGGTCATTTCAGGCGGGCCATGTCTAAATGACAGCATAAGGCCGGGAACAAAAGTCGTTGCGGGGCATTTTACCGACCGAATGAAGTGAATGAAGCATTGCGTTTCCTTAGAACGGAAAGGAACACCAAGATGGCACTCGCTCTACTTTGCATGGCAATGTTCATCGCGCTCAGCGTTGCGGCTTTCAATGCCCTTCGTGAAGAGGATCGTCCGGCTGCTGCTGAGGGTGCCGGCCGCGGAAAATGGCTGCGGTGAGCGAGTACGTGATCATGGCTTTGCTGACCATCATTTCCACGCTCTTCATCAGCGCGGTTTTCGTCGTGGACTTCGCGCGGACAATTCTTGATCTGAAACGAGATCGCGCGGCCCTGAAGAAAACCAGGCTGAAAACGGAAGCAGGCGGCTTCGGCGTGTAGCGCCCCTTCGCCGCCGTTCGTGCGGGTGGCTTCCCTCCAGGCCGCCCGCCAACATTGAAAAGCCGGACGGTCGTTCCCTGCCCGTCCGGCTTTTTCACGTTTACCGGGCTTCTGCGGCGAGGCTTATGCCTCGCCCTCGCCTTCAGGACCGGCGTCGATCTCGCCATCCACGACGACGGCCTCGCCCTCGATCTCCATCTCATCATCGCCTTCAGGCTCGCTGATGCGTTCCACGGAGACAACCTTCTCGTCCTTCGCGGTGGAGAAGATCGTGACGCCCTTCGTGGCGCGGCTGGCGATACGGATACCGTTGACCGGCACGCGGATCAGCTGGCCACCATCGGAGACGAGCATCAGCTGGTCCGTTTCCTCGACCGGGAAGGCGGCGACGAGTTCGCCGATTTCGCTTGTCTTGGAGGTGTCCGTCGCGCGGATACCCTTGCCGCCGCGGCCGGAGGTGCGGAAGTCGTAGGACGACGACCGCTTGCCGAAGCCGCGCTGCGACACCGTCAGCACGAACTGCTCGAGCGCCTTGAGCTCTTGGTAGCGCTCTTCCGAGAGGTCGCCGACTTCGCCGACATCCTCGCCGACCAGTGCGATTTCCTCTTCGTCAGCGCCGCTTGCGCGCCGCTCGGCGGCGGACCGCTTGAGATAAGCGGCTCGTTCCCACGGCTCGGCATCGACATGGCTGACGATCGTCATCGAGATGATGCGATCGCCGGCGCCCAGATTGATGCCGCGCACACCGACCGAATTGCGGCCGGCGAAGACACGCACATCATCGACCGGGAAGCGGATGCACTGGCCGAGCGCCGTCGTCAGTAACACGTCGTCACGATCCGTGCAGGTCTCGACATTGAGGATCTCGTCGCCGTCCTCCTCGAGCTTCATCGCGATCTTGCCGTTGCGGTTGACCTGGACGAAGTCGGAAAGCTTGTTGCGGCGCACCGTTCCGCGTGTCGTCGAGAACATGACGTCGAGGTTTTCCCACGTCGTCTCGTCCTCCGGCAGCGGCATGATGGTGGTGATGCGTTCGCCGGGCTCGATCGGCAGCATGTTGATCAGCGCCTTGCCCTTGGACTGCGGCGTGCCGATCGGCAGGCGCCAGACCTTCTCCTTGTAGACGATGCCACGCGAGGAGAAGAACAGCACCGGCGTGTGCGTATTGGCGACGAACAGGCGGGTTGCGAAATCCTCGTCCTTCATGGCCATGCCGGAGCGGCCCTTGCCACCACGGCGCTGGGCGCGATAGGTCGCCAGCGGCACGCGCTTGACGTAGCCGGCATGCGACACGGTGACCACCATGTCCTCGCGGGCGATCAGGTCCTCGTCGTCCATGTCGGGACCACCTTCGGTGATCTCCGTGCGGCGCGGCGTGCCGAACTCGTCCCTGATGGCACTAAGCTCGTCCTTGACGATCGTCATGATGCGCAGGCGCGACGACAGGATATCGAGGTAATCCTTGATCTCCTCGCCGATCTTGTTCAGCTCTTCGTCGATTTCGTCGCGGCCGAGCGCCGTCAGGCGGGCAAGACGCAGTTCGAGGATCGCGCGGGCCTGTTCCTCCGAGAGATTGTAGGTCAGGTCCTCGTTGATGCGATGGCGCGGGTCGTCGATGAGGCGGATCAGCGCCTCGACGTCCTTGGCCGGCCAGCGGCGCTCCATCAGCTGCTCGCGCGCCGTCTGCGGATCGGGCGCGCTGCGGATAAGGGCGATGACCTCGTCGATATTGGCGACCGCGATGGCGAGGCCCACCAAGACATGGGCGCGGTCGCGCGCCTTGCGCAGCAGGTACTTCGTGCGGCGGCTGACGACTTCCTCGCGGAAGGCGACGAAGGCGCGCAGCATGTCCAGCAGCGTCATCTGCTCCGGCTTGCCGCCATTGAGCGCCACCATGTTGCAGCCGAAGGAGGTCTGCAGCGGCGTGTAGCGATAAAGCTGGTTCAGAATGACGTCGGCATTGGCGTCGCGCTTCAGCTCGATGACGACGCGGTAGCCATCGCGGTCGGACTCGTCGCGGAGATCGGAAATGCCTTCGATGCGCTTGTCGCGCACCAGCTCGGCCATCTTCTCGATCATCGTCGCCTTGTTCACCTGGAAGGGAACCTCGGTGATGATGATCTGCTCGCGGTCGCCGCGCATCGGTTCGATGGTGGCGCGGCCCCGCATGACGACGGAACCGCGGCCGGTCTCATAGGCCTGTCGGATGCCGGAACGGCCGAGGATCAGCGCGCCCGTCGGAAAATCCGGGCCCGGAATATGCTGCATCAGCTCGATGAGATCGATCGCGGGATTGTCGATCAGCGCGATGCAGCCGTTGATCACTTCCGAAAGGTTATGCGGCGGAATGTTCGTCGCCATGCCGACGGCAATGCCACCCGCGCCGTTGACCAGCAGGTTTGGGAACTTCGCGGGCACCACGACCGGCTCGCTCATCGTGCCGTCGTAGTTGTCGCGGAAGTTGACGGTCTCCTTGTCGAGATCGTCGAGCAGCGAATGGGCGGCCTTTTCCAGGCGGCATTCCGTGTAACGCTGGGCTGCCGGCGGGTCGCCGTCGATGGAGCCGAAGTTCCCCTGGCCGTCGATCAGCGGCAGGCGGAGCGACCAGTCCTGCGCCATGCGCGCCAGGGCGTCATAGATCGCCGAGTCGCCGTGCGGATGGTATTTACCCATCACGTCACCGGTGACGCGGGCCGACTTCACGTATTTCTTGTTCCAGTCGACGCCCATCTCGCTCATCGAGTAGAGGATGCGCCGGTGCACGGGCTTGAGACCGTCGCGCACGTCCGGCAGCGCACGGGACACGATCACGCTCATGGCGTAATCGAGATAGGACCGCTGCATTTCCTCGATGATGGAAATCGGCTCAATGCCAGGAGGGTTCTTTCCGCCGGGTGTCGTTTGTTCTGTCAATTTCGGTCACGATCGTTGTTCAGAATCAGATGCAATTTTATAGCCTACCGGCGCCGGAAGCGCCAATTTTGCCAAGGGTTTTGAACAGGCTTTTCCCAGGAAATCCGCGAATTTGCGCATTTTCATGGCCGGGCTGCCGCCGCTTTGCGCGCGCCCTTCCCTTCGGGCGCGCCCTCGCCTAACAATGTCGCTTCAAGGCCGCGTGAAACGGCCATGCAACGGCGAGGGGAACGACCGGATGCTCACCACGGACACTGTGATCAATGCGATCACGACGCTGCTCGTCACGATCGATCCGCCCGGGCTTGCGCCGATCTTTCTCGGGCTCACCGTGGGCATGACGCGTGCGCAGCGCAAGCAGGTAGCCCTGCGCGGTTCACTCATCGCCTTCTGCATCCTCGCCGTCTTCGTCGTCACCGGATCAAGCGTGCTGTCTTTACTCGGCATCTCCATCGCCGCCTTCCGCATTGCCGGCGGCCTGCTCCTCTTCTGGATCGCCTTCGAGATGATCTTCGAGCGCCGCAACGAGCGCAAGGAGAAGACGAGCGAGGTGGCGATCACTCGCGATCACATCCACAACATCGCCGTCTTCCCGCTCGCCTTGCCGCTGATTGCCGGCCCGGGCGCCATTTCGGCCGCGATCCTGCTGTCCGGTTCATTTCCCTCGGCGTTGGAGCGAAGCGCGCTCATCGGCGTGCTGGCACTCTGCATCGCCATCCTGTTCCTCGCCCTCGTCATCGCCGACCGCATCGACCGCTTCCTCGGCAATACCGGCCGCGCCATCCTCACCCGCCTGCTCGGCGTCATCCTCGCGGCGCTCGCGGTGCAGTTCGTGGTCGACGGCGTGAAATCGGTGTTTGTTCTCTGACAGAGACAGCCAGCGCTATCGCGCGCCGAAGGTCTTCTCGAAAAGGTCGGGGATGTCGTGTTGCGAGAAAAGCCTGATACCCGTCGCCGTAGCCAGTGCGGTGGCGCTTGGCGTGAAGCTCGCATTGGTCAGGACGCCTGCGGCATCGACACCGTAATAGGCCATGCCTGCATGGGCCTCCTGCACCGCCTTGTTTCCGACGGGGCTTCCGTAGAGCTTGCATTGCAAACCGAGGCGCTTGCCCGCTTTCTCGGCTATGACATCCAGTCCCTGGTCGCCCGAGCCGCGCGTCACTTCTGCCGTCCAGCCAAACCGCGTGAGCGACTGGGCTACCCACTGCTCAAAGTCGTTCCCGCCCCTTGGAAAAGTGTCGGCATCGAAGCCTGCCGCCGCTTGTTCGCGCCTATGGATGCTGAGCCGTCCAAAAACCTGCGCCTTCGCTTCGTCGAAAGAAAACAACGCACTGTCGAGCGCAATGCTGGCAAAAAACTCGACGAGCGCCTCGTCGGTCATGTCCTTGACGACGGCGCCGTAATCGTTGGTCCTGACGGCGAGCGCCAGATTGCGGCTCAAGGCGCTGCGGTGTCTGTCCACTGCGTCGATCAACCTCTGCCGCTCGATGGCTCGTCGCCGCAGAAGGTTCTGCTGGTACTCCTGCTCTTCCGCGAGCGCGGCCAGGCGCATCGACGCGTCTCGTGCCTTCGCTACGCTGTGTCGTCGCCAAATCCAGGCAGCGGCGAGAAAAGGGCTAAGCAGAACGATGATCGCGCCAAGAATGCCCAAGGCCGTCAGTCCGGGTCTCCCACCGGCGGGCATGCCCATTGCGGCGATCAGGCTTCCGAAAAGACCGATCACGAGCGTCAGCAACACAAAACGTGTTGCACCTTTAAGAAGACTCAAAACGGCGCCTCCTCTCACAAGGGGGCGCCGTGAACCTTGACGTCAGAACCCAGCCCCCTCGTAATCCCCGGGAGCCAGGATAAGTTGCTCAGAACGGGATGTCATCATCCATGTCGCGCGAGAGCGAGCCACCGCCCGAGCGGCTGCCGCCGCCGCTGCTGGCGCCACCGGACGTCGGACGCGAGCCGTAATCGTCGTAGCCCTGGCCGCCGCCGCCGAAATTGCTGCTGCCGCCGAAGTCGCCGCCGCGGCTTGCACCGCCACCTTCGCCGCGGCCGTCCAGCATGGTCAGGGTGGAACCGAAGCCCTGGAGGACCACTTCCGTCGAGTAACGGTCGTTACCCGTCTGGTCCTGCCACTTGCGCGTCTGCAGCGCGCCTTCGATATAGAGTTTCGCGCCCTTCTTCACATATTGCTCGACGACCTTGCACAGGCCTTCGTTGAAGACGACGACATTGTGCCATTCCGTCTTCTCGCGGCGCTCGCCGCTGTTGCGGTCACGCCAGGTCTCGGACGTGGCGATACGCAGGTTGGCGATCGGCCGACCGTCCTGCGTGCGCCGGATTTCCGGGTCCGCACCGACGTTCCCGATCAAGATCACCTTGTTGACGCTTCCAGCCATACCCGTATTTCCCGTTGTCGCGCCGGGCGAAGGGCACCCGGCATTTGTCACTAGATTGACGATACCTTATCGACTGGAGCGCGCCAGCGCGCCCCACACGAGCGACAATCCACAGATTGCGCATTTTTGTTCTTTTTTTGTTCTATTAATTCCCTACACTCTTGTCAACCGAATCGGAAACGGGCACGGAATCTTCTCAAGGGCGCATGGACACGCGGCTGCCAATCCCTACATAGAAGCCGACCTTTCCTGAATGCGCAACGACTTCTGACGCTGGATACCATGAGCGAACTCAAGACCATTTCCATACGCGGCGCGCGCGAGCACAATCTCAAGGGCATTGATCTCGATCTGCCGCGCAACAAGCTGATCGTCATGACCGGGCTTTCCGGATCGGGCAAGTCGTCGCTCGCGTTCGACACGATCTATGCCGAGGGCCAGCGCCGCTATGTCGAGAGCCTCTCGGCCTATGCGCGCCAGTTCCTCGAGATGATGCAGAAGCCGGATGTGGACCAGATCGATGGCCTGTCTCCGGCCATCTCCATCGAGCAGAAGACGACCTCGAAGAACCCGCGCTCGACCGTCGGAACCGTCACCGAGATCTACGATTACATGCGCCTGCTTTTCGCGCGCGTCGGTGTGCCGTACTCTCCGGTCACCGGCCTGCCGATCGAAAGCCAGACCGTCAGCCAGATGGTGGACCGCGTCATCGATTTCGGCGAGGGCACCCGTCTTTATATCCTGGCTCCCATCGTGCGCGGCCGCAAGGGCGAGTACAAGAAGGAACTCGCCGAGCTCATGAAGAAGGGCTTCCAGCGCGTTAAGGTGGATGGCCAGTTCTATGAGATCGCCGACGTGCCGGCTCTCGACAAGAAATACAAACACGACATCGACGTGGTGGTGGACCGGGTCGTCGTGCGCCCGGATCTTGCCTCGCGCCTCGCCGATAGCCTCGAGACGTGCCTGAAACTCGCCGATGGCCTTGCCATCGCCGAATTCGCCGATAAGCCGCTGCCGCCTGAGGAAACCGCCGCCGGCGGCTCGGCGAACAAGTCGCTGAACGAGACGCATGAGCGCATGCTGTTTTCCGAAAAGTTCGCCTGCCCGGTCTCCGGCTTCACCATTCCGGAAATCGAGCCGCGGCTCTTCTCGTTCAACAACCCCTTCGGCGCCTGCCCGACCTGCGATGGCCTGGGCAGCCAGCAGAAGATCGATCCTGACCTCATCGTGCCGGAAACGGAACGCACGTTGAAGGATGGCGCGATCGCGCCCTGGGCCAAATCCTCCTCGCCCTATTACAACCAGACGCTGGAAGCGCTCGGCGCCGCCTATGGTTTCAAGCTGTCCAACCGCTGGTCGGAATTGTCGGAAAAGGCGCAGAACGCCATCCTGCACGGCACGGACGAGAAGATCGAGTTCAACTACAAGGACGGCGCGCGCTCCTACAAGACGGTGAAGACCTTCGAGGGCATCGTGCCGAACCTCGAGCGCCGCTGGAAGGAAACGGATTCGGCCTGGTCGCGCGAGGAGATCGAGCGCTACATGTCGGCCGCGCCCTGCCCGGCCTGCAACGGTTTTCGCCTGAAACCCGAGGCGCTGGCGGTCAAGATCAACAAGCTGCATATCGGCGAGACGACCGCCATGTCGATCCGCGTGGCGCGCGACTGGTTCGAGGCGCTGCCGGAGCACCTCAACGCCAAGCAGAACGAGATCGCGGTGCGCATCCTCAAGGAGATCCGCGAGCGGCTGCGCTTCCTCAACGATGTCGGCCTGGAATATCTGTCGCTGTCGCGCAATTCCGGCACGCTGTCGGGCGGCGAAAGCCAGCGCATCCGGCTTGCCTCGCAGATCGGCTCCGGCCTGACGGGTGTGCTCTACGTGCTGGACGAGCCGTCCATCGGCCTGCACCAGCGCGACAATGCGCGCCTGCTGGATACGCTCCGGCACCTGCGCGACATCGGCAACACCGTCATCGTCGTCGAGCATGACGAGGATGCGATCCTGACGGCCGACTATGTCGTCGATATCGGTCCCGCCGCCGGCATCCATGGCGGCCAGGTCATTGCACAGGGCACGCCGGAGGAGGTCATCGCCAATCCGGCCTCGCTGACCGGCAAGTATCTTTCGGGCGAGCTGTCGGTCGCCGTTCCAAGCGAACGCCGCAAGCCGAAGAAGAAAAAGGAAATCAAGGTCGTCGGCGCCAAGGCCAACAACCTGAAGAATGTCACGGCTTCCATTCCGCTCGGCGTCTTCACGGCGGTCACGGGCGTGTCCGGCGGCGGCAAGTCGACCTTCCTGATCGAGACGCTCTACAAGTCGGCCGCCCGCCGCATCATGGGCGCACGCGAAATCCCTGCGGAACACGAGCGTATCGACGGCTTCGAATATATCGACAAGGTCATCGATATCGACCAGTCGCCGATCGGCCGCACGCCGCGCTCCAACCCGGCGACCTATACCGGCGCCTTCACGCCGATCCGTGATTGGTTTGCGGGGCTTCCGGAAGCGAAAGCGCGTGGCTATCAGCCGGGTCGTTTCTCCTTCAACGTCAAGGGCGGGCGTTGCGAGGCCTGCCAGGGCGACGGCGTCATCAAGATCGAGATGCACTTCCTGCCCGACGTCTACGTCACCTGCGACGTCTGCCACGGCAAGCGCTATAACCGCGAGACGCTCGATGTCACCTTCAAGGGCAAGTCCATCGCCGACGTGCTCGACATGACGGTGGAGGAAGGCGTCGAGTTCTTCGCCGCCGTGCCGGCCGTGCGCGACAAGCTGGTGACGCTCAACCAGGTCGGCCTCGGCTATATCAAGGTCGGCCAGCAGGCAAACACCCTGTCGGGCGGCGAGGCGCAGCGCGTCAAGCTTGCCAAGGAACTGTCCAAGCGTTCCACCGGCCGCACGCTCTACATTCTCGACGAGCCGACGACGGGTCTGCATTTCCATGACGTGGCGAAACTGCTGGAAGTGCTGCACGAACTGGTCAACCAGGGCAATTCGGTCGTCGTCATCGAGCACAATCTCGAGGTCATCAAGACCGCCGACTGGATCATCGATTTCGGCCCCGAGGGCGGCGATGGCGGCGGCGAGGTGATTGCCGAAGGCACGCCGGAGGATGTGGTGAAGGTCGAGCGGTCCTATACCGGGCAGTTCCTGAAGGAGCTGCTGGAGCGACGGCCGATCAAGCGGATCGCGGCGGAATGAGGCACAAGGGAGGACGATGATGAGCGCATCCGGCACGATCAAAACCGGAATCGGCGGCTGGACCTTCGAGCCCTGGGAGCGAAGCTTCTATCCCGAAAAGCTGGTGAAGAAGCGCCAGCTGGAATTCGCCAGCCGCGAACTGACGACGATCGAGGTCAACGGCACCTATTACGGCTCTCAAAAGCCGGAGACCTTCGCGAAATGGGCGTCGGAAGTGCCTGACGGTTTCATCTTTTCCCTCAAGGCCAGCCGATTTACCACCAACCGAAAGGTTCTGGCCGATGGCGGCGAGTCCGTCCAAAAATTCCTGACGCAGGGCCTGACGGAGCTTGGTGAGCATCTCGGCCCCATCCTCTGGCAGTTCGCGCCCACCAAGGCGTTCGATCCGGAGGATTTCGAGGGTTTTCTCAAGCTCTTGCCGGAAAAGCAGGATGGCTTGACGCTGAAACATGCGCTCGAAGTGCGCAACGAAAGCTTCATGGCACCGGAATTTGCCGCGCTGGCCCGCAAATACAATGCGGCCATCGTCTATGCGCATCACGCGGAATACCCCGAGATCGCGGATGTGACGGCCGATTTCGTCTATGCCCGCCTGCAGAAGGGATCCGACGATATCGAGACCTGCTATCCGCCCAAGGCGCTGGATGAGTGGGCGGAGCGGCTGAAGGCCTGGGCGGCAGGCGGTGAGCCATCCGACCTGCCGAAGATCGATCCCGACACGAAGCCGGCGAAGAAGCCGCGCGATGTCTTTGCGTTCTTCATCACGTCGGGCAAGGTCAATGCACCGAATGGCGCGCGCGAATTGCAGAAACGCACGCAGCCGCGCGCGTAGTCAGTCGCGCCTTACGATGGGCGATATTCAGCCTTTTGCCCATCGATGTCGCCCGGAGAAACCTCACTTCAGCTGGTCGAGGCCGGTCAGGGCGTCGATCAGCGTTTCGGCCGTCAGGCCTTCGCCGGCCAGGCGGCCCGCCTCTCCATGCCGCCAGACCGCGCTCGCCGCGGCCTCGAAAGCCGGCATGCCCTGTGCGAGATGCGCGCCGACGAGACCGGCCAGCACGTCGCCGGACCCGGCGGTCGCGAGCCATGGCGGCGCATTGTCATTGACGAGCGCGCGTCCGTCCGGTGCTGCGATGACGGTGTCCGCGCCCTTGAGGACGACCACGCCGTTGCTGCGCGCCGCGGCCTTTTGCGCCCGCTCGATCTTCGAAAGCGTGCTGTCCTTGGCGATATCGGGGAACAGCCGGGCGAATTCGCCGTCATGCGGCGTCACGACCAGGCGCGGCACGGGTCCTTCGAAAAGATCGAAAAGCGCCTGCGGGTCATCGCGGAAAGCGGTTATGCCGTCGGCATCGAGAACCAGCCGCCGTTCGCCCGAGGCGATCAGGCCGGCATAGCGCCGTGCCCGTTCGCCGTCGCCGAAGCCGGGGCCAAGCACGAAGGTCTTGAGCCGGGCATCCTCCAGCAAGGCGGCGAGATCGCCTTCATCGTCGATCGGCTTCAGCATGACCGCCGTCAGGTGCGCGGCGTTGGCGGGCAATGCTGCCGTGGGAGACAACAGCGTGACAAGCCCCGCGCCGGCGCGAAGGCCTGCCATCGCCGAAAGCCTCGCCGCCCCCGTCGCGGTGGCAGGCCCAGAGAAGACGGCGAGATGACCCCGCACATATTTATGCCCCGCCCCCGTTTCTATCGGCAGGACATCCCGCCAGGCGGCCGGCGCATTCACGCCGATCTCTCCCCCGTGGGCGCGCAGGATGCGCCCGGGTATGCCGATGTCGAAGATTTCCAATGCGCCGGCCATCATCCGGCCCGGCAGGAGAAGATGCCCGGGCTTGCGGCACATGAAGGTGACGCTCGCGGCGGCCTGGAAGGCGGCGCCGCGGACGGCGCCGGTTCTGCCGTCGATACCCGAGGGAAGGTCCACCGCAAGCACCGGAATGACGCTCTCATTGATGCTTTCGATAATCGCGACCACATCCGCTGCGAGGTCCCTGGCCAGCCCCGCGCCAAACAGGGCATCCACCACGACGTCGCCGGTCCGGGGATGATAATCCGCAAGCGGCGCGACTAAGCCTGTGAACTGCCCGAAGGCGGTGGCCGCATCGCCGCGCAGCGCTGCCGGGTCGTCCAGTGCGTGAACCGCGATCTCCGCGCCGGCCGCCTGCAGCGCCCGCGCGGCGACATAGCCGTCTCCGCCGTTGTTGCCGGGACCGCAGAGGACGACGAAGCGAAGGGCACCGGGAAAGCGGCGCAGCGCGCAGGCGGCCACCGCCTGCCCTGCCCGCTCCATCAGGCCATAGCTGAAGAGACCGGATGCGGCGGCGGCGCGGTCGACCTGCCCCATCTCTTCGGGCGTGAGCAGCAATGTGTCTTTATGGCTGTGCATGGCACACCATGCCCGTAAAATCCTCAGTTGGGCAAGAGCGGTACCCTGCCCTCCCAATCAGTCTATTATTTATGCATATGCCCATATTGAGTGCTCAAATTTGCGGCTTTTGAAGCCATGGCCGCAGGCTTGTCCGCGCCGCACGGTAACCGGCGCCGAAAAGTGATAAATTTTAGGCAGATTTCGCTGGCCCTTTCTGCTGCAAATCCGCATCATCGGCGACGTGGCGACAAGCGGTTTCATCTCGAAACGGGATTTTTCGGTTTCGACACCCATCCTGCCTCAAGTTGGCATGCTACATGCATTGGATGTTTGCAGCGGGCGCAAAACGCGCGCAAACGGGAGAAGCGGAGAGACATTTTCTCATGAAAAAGATCGAAGCGATCATCAAGCCCTTCAAGCTCGATGAGGTGAAGGAAGCCCTTCAGGAAGTTGGCCTGCAGGGTATCACCGTCACCGAAGCGAAGGGCTTTGGACGCCAGAAGGGGCACACGGAGCTTTACCGCGGTGCCGAATATGTTGTCGACTTTCTGCCCAAGGTGAAGGTCGAGGTCGTTCTGGCCGACGAAAATGCGGAGGCCGTCATCGAGGCCATCCGCAACGCCGCCCAGACCGGCCGCATCGGCGACGGCAAGATCTTCGTCTCCAATGTCGAAGAAGTCATCCGCATCCGCACCGGCGAGACCGGTGTCGACGCCATCTAATCCCGCCTGGCCGTCCGGCCCGGGCTTTCATAACCTCGTCATCTCACACAGGGACTACACACATGACGACTGCCAATGATATCCTCAAGCAAATCAAGGAAAACGACGTCAAGTTCGTCGACCTGCGCTTCACCGACCCGCGCGGCAAGCTGCACCACGTCACGATGGACGTCGATTGCGTCGATGAAGACATGTTCGCCGACGGCGTCATGTTCGACGGCTCCTCGATCGGCGGCTGGAAGGCCATCAACGAGTCCGACATGGTGCTGATGCCCGATACCGCAACGGTCCACATCGACCCGTTCTTCGCGCAGTCCACCCTCGTCGTCATGTGCGACATCCTCGATCCGGTCTCGGGCGAATCCTACAACCGCGACCCGCGCGGCACGGCCAAGAAGGCTGAAGCCTACCTCAAGGCATCGGGCATCGGCGATACCATCTACGCCGGTCCGGAACCCGAATTCTTCGTCTTCGACGACGTCAAGTACAAGGCCGACCCGTACAACACCGGCTTCAAGCTGGATTCGTCGGAGCTCCCCTCCAACGACGACACCGACTACGAGACCGGCAACCTCGGCCATCGCCCCCGCGTCAAGGGCGGCTACTTCCCGGTCCCGCCGGTCGACAGCTGCCAGGACATGCGTTCGGAAATGCTGACCGTGCTCAAGGAAATGGGCGTGACGGTTGAGAAGCAGCACCACGAAGTGGCGGCCGCCCAGCACGAGCTCGGCGTCAAGTTCGACACGCTCGTCCGCAGCGCCGACAAGGTGCAGATCTACAAGTACGTCGTGCACCAGGTCGCCAATGCCTATGGCAAGACGGCCACCTTCATGCCGAAGCCGATCTTCGGCGACAACGGCTCGGGCATGCACGTCCACCTGTCGATCTGGAAGGACGCCAAGCCGCAGTTCGCTGGCGACGAATATGCCGGCCTGTCGGAAACCTGCCTCTACTTCATCGGCGGCATCATCAAGCATGCCAAGGCGATCAACGCCTTCACCAACCCGACGACGAACTCCTACAAGCGTCTCGTCCCGGGTTATGAAGCACCGGTTCTGCTCGCCTACTCGGCTCGCAACCGCTCGGCATCGTGCCGCATTCCGTTCGGCACGGGTCCGAAGTCCAAGCGCGTCGAAATCCGCTTCCCCGACCCGCTCGGCAACCCCTACCTCGGCTTCGCCTCCATGCTGATGGCTGGTCTCGACGGCATCAAGAACAAGATCCATCCCGGTAAGGCCATGGACAAGGACCTCTACGACCTGCCGCCGAAGGAACTGAAGAAGATCCCGACGGTGTGCGGCTCGCTGCGCGAAGCTCTGGAAAGCCTCGACAAGGACCGCAAGTTCCTCACGGCCGGCGGAGTCTTCGACGACGACCAGATCGATGCCTATATCGAACTGAAGATGGCCGAAGTCATGCGCTTCGAAATGACGCCGCACCCGGTCGAATTCGACATGTACTACTCCGCCTGATCGGCGCTTTTCCTCCCGCCTTTGGGCGGGAGGCCTCCCGAGACGAAAAACCCGGCCAGTGGCCGGGTTTTTTGTTGGTCTGCGATGCGGTCAGGGCTTCAGCCGCTGCTTGAGGAGGTTGAGATACTCCTCGTTCGAATCGTCCGTGGCGCCCGTTGCCGCGCCGGCTTGCGGCTTGCAGGCAGGCTTGTAGTCCAGCGCCATGCCGGCCTTGACGCAGACCCCGACCTGCCAGCCCGGCGGCAGCGCCGTCAGGTCGACGGTCTTCCATTTCGGATGTCCGGTCGCCTTCAGCTTGTCGAGGCCGCCGATGATCAGGCTGGAGAAGTCGGCGACGGTCTTGCAGCTGTCGCGATGATAGGCGTTGCGCTTGACGTCATAGTCATAGGTCATCATCACGGCCTTTACCGCGACGAGGTCGACGGGCTCGTCCTGGAACGAATAGGTGCCGGCTTCTATGCGCGAGGGCGTATACGTGGCGAGCAGCGGCGCTTCGGTGATCGGCAGGAGGTGGAACTTCGCCTTGTCGATCGTGTTGCCGGAAAACAGCGATGCGGGCGCGCCCGCGACATAGAAGAACGCGTCGATCTCGCCGGAAAGCAGCTTCGGCAGCGCCTCGTCGGGATTGATGTCGACCCGCTCACCCGCCTTGACCTGGAGGATGTCCATTACCAGCGTCGCAGTCAGGAAGGTCCCGGAATCCTTCTTGCCGACGGCGACCTTCTTGCCGGCGAGGTCCTTCACGCCGGCAATCTCCTTGCGCGCCAGCACGTGGATTTCCTCGTTGTAGAGCGGGAACATGATGCGCACGCCCTTCACCGCCTTCTGCACCTCGGGATCGTTCGCCTCGAAGGTCTTCAGATATTCGAGCACGTCGCTCTGGACGATGCCGAACTGCGTGTTGCGGCGGTTGCGCACGCCGACGAAGTTCTCAAGCGACCCGGCGCTTTCGACGACGTTCAGCGTCAGGCCGCACTCGGCACCGAGCGCGGCGATGTCGCGGCCGATCTTGATATAGGTGCCCTGCGGGCCGCCGGTCATGATGCTGCGCTCGAACGCCTGTGCCGATGCCGATGCCGTTGCCATCGACAATGCAAGGCCGAGTGCGGCGGCCAGAACTGATCGCTTCATGCAAATCTCCTTCCGTGGGCGGGCATTTTTCCCGCAGGTCAGGGCCGTTTGTTTAAAGGCTGAAACCGCCCATCGACGTGTCTTCGCGACCTGGCAGAACAGTATCGTGCCCGGCCTTCGCCGCAAAGGCCTAGCAGTCGCTGTCGAGGTCGCGCATCAGGCCGCGAAGCGCCAGGATGGGCACGCGGTTCAGCACGCTGCCGAGCGCATTGGTCACGCATTCTCCGGAAACGAGGGTCTGTTCCAGCTGCGTGCGTTGCGCGCCCGTCAGCCGGTCGAGCCCCGGCGTTCTCTCGATGACCTGCGCCACCAGTGCGGCGTTGCGGGGGCTGCGACGGTCGGCAGGCTTGGCGTTGTCGCGCGCGCCGTTGTCATCCGCCTGTTGCGGGCTCTTCGGCTGGGCGGCCGTCTCCAGCGCAGCAATCCTCTCCGCAAGGGCGGCATTGCGCGCCGTCAGTGTCGCGATCTCCTGGTTCTTGCGGGCGATTTCGGCCACCAGGTCGGGCAGTTCGCGGGTGCGGAGCCTTTTGGCGGCCTGCTCGGCCTGTGCGAGTTCCCCGCGCAACGTCTCCGCCTCGGCCTCGAGGCGTTCGGTCTCGGCATTCCGGTTGGCCGCCCGCGTGCTGCGTGCCTCCTCGATCGCCTTTTCGAGCTGCGTAATTTGTCCGGCCCGTTCGTCAAGCTCACGGGCACGCTCGGTTGCAGCCGCCTCCGCGTCCTTCCGCAGCCGTTCCGCCTGGGCGAGTTTTTGCCCCGCAAGCTCCAGTTCGCGCTGAAGTCCTGGAACGATCTCCTGTGCCACGCGCACATTTTCTGCCGCCGCGTCGGATCGGCTGGCATCGGCGCGCAACGCATCGAGCTGGCGCTTCAGGGCATCGTTTTCATCGGTCAGGTCTGCGATACGCCGGTCGCGATCTTCGAGGGCGCTTTCGGAGGGGGCGCCTGATATCGCGCGGAACGCGCCGTAACCGGCGGCGCCACCCAGCGCCAGACAGACGATCGACGCGAACAGAATGCCGCCGATACCGCTACCGCCTCCGGTTGCCCCGCCGCTGCCTCTGCCCCACTGATTGTTCATGCATTACGACCCGCTTGACGCTGTCTTTTGGAGGTACGCCGAAACCGGAGCAGGTGCAAGCGCCGCCGCCCTGTTCGGAACGCGTATCGCACGCGACCGGAACTATTGATGTTTCAGCGCAATTACCCAAATATAAGGAGAAAGGTAGGTACGCCATGAAGATGCATCATGCAAAATTTGCCATCGGCGATGTGGTCCGCCACCGGGTTTTCCCGTTCCGTGGCGTGGTCTTCGACGTCGACCCCGAATTCGCTAACACCGAAGAGTGGTGGAACGCCATTCCCGCGGAAATCCGCCCGTCGAAGGATCAGCCCTTCTACCATCTCTTCGCGGAAAACGACGAGTCGGAATATGTCGCCTATGTCTCCGAGCAGAATCTGGTCGCGGATGACAGTGGCAAGCCCGTTCGCCATCCGCAGGTCCGCGCGCTGATGGACGTCGACGAAGGCCACTACAGGTGGAAGGAACAAAGCGGTATCTTCCATTAACCGCTCCGGCAGACTACGAGGCCGACCGTGACGATCCGAAGGCGCGTCGCTGTCGCTTCAAACGAAAAAGGCGCTCCAACGGAGCGCCTTTCTGTTTTTGGGATGATCGATCCGATCACTTCGGCAGCTGGTCGTCCACGCCGGCGATGTAGAAGTTCATGCCGAGAAGCGTGCCATCGTCGGCAACGGCGCCGTCAGCCAGCCAGTCCGAGCCGTCCTGCTTCTTGATCGGGCCGGTGAAGGGGTGCAGTTCGCCGGAGCGGATCTTCGCTTCGGTCTCTTCTGCAAGTTTCTTCACGTCGTCAGGCATGTTCGTGTAGGGTGCCATGGTCAGGATGCCGTCCTTCAGGCCGTCCCACATCTGTTCGGATTTCCACGTGCCGTCGAGAACGGCCTGTGTGCGCTTGATGTAGTAGGCGCCCCAGGTGTCGACGATCGCGGTCAGCTGCGTTTCCGGGCCGGCCTTGATCATGTCGGATGCCTGGCCGAAGGCCTTGATGCCACGTTCCGCGGCAACCTGCATCGGCGCGGTTGTGTCGGTATGCTGCGTCAGGATATCGACGCCCTGGTCGACCAGCGCCTTGGCGGCATCGGCTTCCTTGCCCGGGTCGAACCAGGTGTTGGCCCAGATGACTTTCACCTTGAAGTCCGGGTTCACGGACTGGGCGCCGTGGACGAACGAGTTGATGCCCATCACGACTTCCGGGATCGGGAAGGACGCGATGTAGCCGGCGAGGCCCTTCTGCGACAGCTTGGCGGCAATCACGCCCTGGATGTAGCGGCCTTCATAGAAGCGCGCATTGTAGGTCGCGACATTGGCGGCCGACTTGAAGCCGGTCGCATGCTCGAACTTCACGTCCGGGAATTTTTCCGCAACCTTGATGGTCGCGTCCATGAAGCCGAACGATGTGGTGAACACCAGGGCGCAGCCGGAGCGCGCCATGCGCTCGATCGCGCGTTCGGCATCCGGGCCTTCCGGCACGTTTTCGAGGAAGGGCGTCTCGATCTTGTCGCCGAAGTGGTCCTGCAGCGCCTGACGGCCGATGTCGTGCGCCTGCGTCCAGCCGCCGTCAGTCTTGGAGCCGACATAGATGAAGCAGATCTTCGTCTTGTCCTGAGCGCTGGCAGCGGCGGCAAAGCCGAGAACGGCGGCCGATGTCGTGAGAGCGAGAATGATTTTCTTCATTTTATCCTCTGTAGGTGGGTTGGATTGGTTGTGTCCCGTCTTCTTGTTCTTCATCACCGATCAGGCACGAATGGCTTGCCGAGGCAGGCGGGCGTGTTGATCAGCGTCATGCGCCGATTATGCGATATCAGGATTAGTACGATAACAGTGGCGGCATAGGGAAGAGCCGACAGGAATTGCGAGGGAATGCCGAGACCGAGCGCCTGGGCATGCAGCTGGCTGATGGAGACGGCGCCGAAGAGATAGCCGCCCGCCAGTAGCCGCCACGGCCGCCACGATGCGAAGACGACGAGCGCCAGCGCGATCCAGCCGCGCCCGGCCGACATGTTCTCCACCCATTGCGGCGTATAGACGAGTGACAGCTGCGCGCCGGCGAGACCCGCGCAGGCGCCGCCGAACATCACGGCGAGGTAGCGCGTGCGGATGACATGGATGCCGAGCGCATGCGCGGAGGCGTGGTTGTCGCCGATCGCCCGAATCTTGAGCCCTGCCCGGCTGTGGAACAGGAACGAGTTCACGCCGAACACCAGCGCAATCGACAGGTAGAAGATCAGGTCCTGCTTGAACAGAATGGGCCCGATGAACGGAATATCGGAGAGCAGCGGAATGACGATGGGCTGAAGCTTGACGCCGGACATGCCGACATACGGCTCCCCGATCTGCCCGGATACGCCAAGGCCGAGGATGGTCAGCGCAAGGCCGGTCGCCACCTGGTTGGCGACGAGCGTCAGCGTCAGGAAGCCGAAAAGCAGCGAAAACAGCGCGCCGCAGGCAATGCCCGCGAGGATGCCGATATAGGGCGAGCCGGTGGCCTGCGTGGCAGCGAAGGCGAGTACCGCTCCCATCACCATCATGCCCTCCACGCCGAGATTGAGCACGCCCGCCCGCTCGGAGACGAGCTCGCCGAGCGAAGCGAGCACCAGCGGCGTGGCGGCGGTGACGACCGTCAGGAGGATGGCTTCGATGATACCCATCAGTGCGCTCCCCCCTCGCTCGTCTGGCCGAACCGGGAGAACACCAGCCGGATCCTGTATTGGATCAGCGTGTCGCAGGAGAGCACGAAGAACAGCAGCAGGCCCTGGAAGACGCGTGTCACCTTGTCGGAGACGCCGAGCGTCAGCTGCACGGCCTCGCCGCCGACATAGGTGAGCGCCAGGAACAGGCCGGCGGCGATGATGCCGAGCGGATTGAGGCGACCGAGGAAGGCAACGATGATGGCGGTAAAGCCGTAGCCGGGCGAAATGATGGGCTGCAACTTGCCGATGACACCGCTGACTTCGGAAATGCCGGCAAGTCCGGCGAAAGCGCCGGAAAGCAGCATGGAGAACCAGATCATGCGCTTGGAGGAAAAGCCCGCGAAGCGCCCTGCCCGTTCGGACTGGCCGAGCACGGTGATCTCGAAGCCTTTCAGCGTATAGCGCATCATGATCCACAGGCCGACCGCGGCGACGATGGCGAAGACGAAGCCGAGATTGGCGCGCCCGGAGGATACAAGCTCTGGCAGGATCGCCTCCGGCGCGAAATCGCGGGTAACAGGAAAATTGTAGGCATCCGGGCTGCGCCAGGGGCCGCGCACCAGCCAATCGAGGAAGAGTTGCGCGATATAGACCAGCATCAGGCTCGTCAGGATTTCATTGGTGTTCATCTGCGCCTTGAGGAAGGCGGGTATGGCGGCATAGAGCGCACCGCCGATCATGCCGAAAATCAGCATCAGCGGCAGCACCAGCGACGAATGCCACTCGTGGAAGACGACCGGCACGATGGCCCCCGCAATCGCGCCGGCGATGAACTGCCCCTCGGCACCGATGTTCCAGTTGTTGGAGCGATAGCACACGGACAGGCCCGCGCCGATCAGGATCAGCGGCGCGGCCTTGATGGCGATCTCGTGCAGCGACCAGATGTCGAGCAGCGGCTCGATGAAGAAGCTGTAGAGCGCCGAAACCGGGTCCTTGCCCAGCAGCGCGAACATGATGCCGCCCGCAAACACCGTCAGCGCCAGCGCCAGAAACGGAGACAGGACGGAAAACAGGAGGGACGGGTTGGCGCGTCGTTCCAGTTCAATGCGCATGGGCCACCTCTTCGCCTTCCGTCTTGCCGTACATTCCACCCATCAGGAGGCCGATCTTTTCGCGCGTCAGCGTGTGCGCGGGATAGGCATCCGACAGGCGTCCCTCGCTGATGACGGCGATTTCGGTCGCCACCTCGAAGATTTCGTCAAGGTCCTGGCTGATGACGAGCACGGCCGAGCCGGATTTGGCGAGATCGACGAGCGCCTGGCGGATGCGGCTTGCCGCCCCCGCATCGACGCCCCAGGTCGGCTGGTTGACGATCAGCACGGAGGGCTGACGGTCGAGTTCGCGGCCCACAATGTATTTCTGGAGATTACCGCCCGACAGCGAGCCTGCCGCCGGATCGTCGCCGCTCTTGCGCACGTCCATCGTCTCGGAAATGCGGCGCGATGCCAGGCGCACGACCGCGTGCTTGATGATGCCGAGCACGCCGCCGCCGAGGAAAGTCCGCCGGTCGGACTGGTTGCGCGCCAGGACGAGGTTGTCCGACAGCGGCAGCGAGGGTACGGCGGCGTGGCCGTGGCGTTCTTCCGGCACGAAGCCTGCGCCCATCAGGCGGCGCGCCGTGATGCCGAGATTGCCGGCCGGCTTGTTGCGGATGAAAACGGCGGAGGCGTCCGCCGCGGGATACTCGCCCGAAAGCGCATCGAAAAGCTCACCCTGTCCGTTGCCGGCAACACCGGCGATCGCCAGCACCTCGCCGCCCCGCACCTTGAGGCAGACATTCTTGAGGGCGACGGCGAAGGGCGTGCGCGACGGCACGCTCAGGTGGCGCGCCTCCAGCAGCACGTCGCCCTTGGTGTTGGTGCCGGCCGTGCTCACGGAGGCGACATCGCTGCCCACCATCATGCGCGCGAGCGAGGCGGGCGTTTCCTTGCGGGGATCGCAGGCGCCCGTCACCTTGCCGTGGCGCAGGACGGTCGCGCGGTCGCAGATGCGCTGCACTTCTTCGAGCCGGTGGCTGATGTAGAGAACGGAGCGCCCTTCGGCCTTCAGCTTGTCCAGCGTCTCGAACAGCCTGTCGGCCTCCTGCGGCGTCAGGACGGAGGTCGGCTCATCAAGGATGATCAGTTCAGGGTTCTGCAACAGCGCGCGCACGATCTCGATGCGCTGGCGCTCGCCGACCGAGAGATCCGCGACATGCGCCTTCGGATCGAGGGGCAGGCCGTAGAGATGCGAGAGGCGCGACGCTTCCTCGGCGACCTTCGACAGCGATATGCCGGGGCTCAGCGAAAGCGCGATGTTTTCGGCGACCGTCAGCGCTTCGAACAGCGAAAAATGCTGGAACACCATGCCGATGCCGAGACGGCGGGCGGCGCCGGGGCTGGGGATGCGCACGGCCTCGCCCTTCCAGACGATCTCGCCGCTGGTCGGCGCCAGAACGCCGAAAAGCATCTTCACGAGCGTTGATTTTCCCGCGCCGTTCTCGCCCAGCAGGGCATGGATTTCACCGGGCTGGATTTCGAGATCGATGCCGTTGCAGGCGGCAAACGAACCGAACAGTTTTGTCAGGCTGCGAACGGCCAATAAAGGTCCGCCCGCGGATGCTCCAACGGCTGGCACTTTGCCCCTCTTTCCTGCGATCCCAGCCTTTTTGCCCCGTTGGGGCGGTCAGGGAATGAGCAGTGTCGTTCCACTCGTTTTTCTTGTTTCCAGATCCGTGTGCGCGCGCCCCGCGTCCGCCAGCGGATAAGTCTGATTAATATTGATACGCACTTTGTTGCTTTGCACAATATCAAACAGCGAGTTTGCACATGCATCGAGTGCCTCGCGTGTGGCGATATAGGCAAACAATGTCGGGCGCGTCGCGAAGAGCGAACCCTTCTGGGCGAGCAATCCCATGTTGAAGGCTTCGACCGGACCGGAGGAATTGCCGAAACTCACGAACAGGCTGCGCGGCTTGAGGCAGTCGAGCGATTTCGGAAAGGTGTCCTTGCCGACGGAATCGTAGACCACGTCGACACCCTTGCCGTCCGTCAACTCCCGAACGCGCGCTGCGAAATCGTCCTTGCCGTAATCGATGACATGGTCGTAGCCATGGGCAAGCGCGAGATCGATCTTGGCCTGCGACCCTGCCGTGCCGATCACGGTCGCGCCCAGCGCCTTGGCCCATTGCCCGGCGATGAGCCCGACGCCGCCGGCTGCGGCGTGGAAGAGGATCACGCTGCCGGGCTTCACCTGGTAGGTCTGAAGCAGCAGATACTGCGCGGTCATGCCCTTCAGCATCATGGCGGCTGCCGTTTCGAGCGAAATGCCGTCCGGCACCCGCACCAGATGCCGCGTCGCGACATTGCGCTCCGCGGTATAAGCGCCATCGGCCGAGGCATAGGCGACCCGGTCGCCGATCGCGAATTCGGTCACGCCCTCGCCCAGCGCCGTGACGACGCCTGCGCCTTCCTTGCCGGGAATGAACGGCAGCTCCGTCTTGTAGAGGCCCGTGCGGAAATAGACGTCGATGAAATTGAGGCCCACGGCCGCCTGCCGGATCTGCACCTCGCCCGGGCCGGGCGCCGCAAGCGCAACGTCCTCGAGTTTCAGAACCTCGGGTCCGCCGAGGCTGCGAATGACGATCGCCTTGGTCATGGCATGCTTCCTTATATTCTAGCGACGGCCGAGGCTGGGGAACACCTGCATCACGGCGCCGATGACATAGAGATAGAGACCCGTCGCGACCACGCCCCAGACCACCCAGGTGGGCGATGCGAAATGGAGAAGCAGCGCATAACCGCTCAGCAGCGCCCATAGGAAGAAGACGGCGAGATTGACGTTGCGCAGCCGCTCCACGCGCACCGGGTGCAGGAAGTTGATCGGCATGAAGGTGAGGAAGACCGACACGAAAACGATGATCGACGCGGTCAGTTCGCTCGCCTGTATGACGAAAAGCGTGAACACCACCATGTTCCAGACCACGGGGAAGCCCGAGAAGAAATATTCGTCGGTCTTCATGCCCATGTCGGCATAGTAGATGGCGCTGGACACCACGATGGCGCCGGCTGCCACGAAGGACCACGGCTCGCCGATCATGCCGCTCTGGTAGAGCGCGAAGGCCGGCAGCAGCACATAGGTCACGTAGTCGATGACATTGTCGAGCGTGTCGCCGGACCAGTTCGGCAGCACTTCCTTGACGCGCACCTTGCGCGCTATCGGCCCGTCGATACCGTCGACGAGCAGCGCGAGCCCCAGCCACCAGAACATGTCGACGAAACGATGTTCGGCTGCGGCAACGACACCGAGAAAAGCCAGGAAGGAACCGGATGCCGTCAGGATGTGAACGGAAAAGGCGCGGATTTCCGCATAGGGCACGCGCTTGTAGTTGAAAAATTTCATTGCCGGTCGCAGTCCATCCTGGGGCTTTGTCACGCGTTCGTCCGTGCCGAACGCGCCCTCCTGTGCGGTCACGTCAGGTAATATGCATTGATTGCCCGCCATCGCCAGTGAAAATCCCCGCATTTGCGAGCCGTTTGCCGCCTGCGCGGATTCATCCCATGGAAATTGCCTCTTTGCCGGCCTAGTCTTGAGGGATAGAAGCCCAGCAAAATCTGTGGGTAATCGCGTCGCGCTGCGGAGGCCGGTCATGAGACAATTCGATATCGCCATCGTCGGGGCCGGCCTTGCCGGCAATCTCGCCGCTTTGGCGCTCGCCGACTCGGGAGCCAGCGTCGCGCTCATCGCCCCGCCCGCCCGCAAGCCGGACGGCCGCACGACGGCCCTCATGGACCAGTCCATCGCTTTCCTGAAGACGCTCGGCCTCTGGGAGGATATCGCCCCGCATGCCGCGGCGCTGGAAACCATGCAGATCCTCGACGGGACGACGCGCCTGCTGCGAGCCCCGCCCGTTGCCTTCCGCGCCGGCGAGGTCGGCCTGCCCGCCTTCGGCTACAACATCCCGAACGCGCCGTTCCTCGCGGCGCTGGATCGCAGGATTTCCGAAAACGCCGGCATCGTGCGCATCGAAAACGGCATCACGGCCGCCAACACGTTCGAAACCGGCATCGAACTGGTGCTGGATGACGGTGAGCGCGTCATGGCCGGATTGGTCGTCGGCGCGGACGGTCGGCAATCGCTGGTCCGCCAGAGCGCCGGCATCGGCGTGCGCGCCTGGTCCTATCCGCAATCGGCGCTCGTGCTCAACTTCGCCCATGACCGTCCGCACGGCCATGTCTCGACGGAGTTCCACACGGAGAGCGGACCCTTCACCCAGGTTCCCCTACCCGGCGATCGCTCCAGCCTTGTCTGGGTGCTGCCGCCGAAGGAAGCGGCAAGGCTCGCCGCGCTCCCCGTCGCTGAACTGAGCGTCGCCGTCGAGCAGCGCATGCAATCCATGCTCGGCAAGGTGTCGGTCGAAGCCGGCGCCCAGAGCTTTCCGCTGTCCGGCATGACCGCCGACCGCTTCGGCAAGGATCGCGTGGTGCTGATCGGCGAGGCCGCCCATGCCTTCCCCCCGATCGGCGCGCAGGGCCTCAATCTCAGCCTGCGCGACATCATGGCCCTCAAGGACCTGCTAAAGACGTCAGCGGCGGTGGACGATGTCGGGATCGGCGCGCGCTTCGACCGCAAGCGCCAGGCGGATGTCCGGTCGCGCACGCTGAGCGTCGATCTCCTCAACCGCTCGCTGCTGTCGGATTTCCTGCCCGTGCAGTTCCTGCGCTCGGCCGGCCTTCACCTGCTCTCCACCATCGGCCCGCTTCGCAGCGTCGTCATGCGCGAGGGGATCGAGCCGCTCGGCTCGCTCAAGGCGTTTCGCGACAGCTTACGGGAACGGGTCGGCCGGAAGCAGGCCTGACTTGACGAGGTAGAGAAGCGCGGTCACGGTGGCGACGGACAGCACCGTCGTCACGAGGATGGTCGCGGACGCCCGCTCCTGCCACACGCCATATTGCTGGCCGATGACGAAGACGTTCGTCGCGGTGGGAAGCGCTGCGAGCAGGACCGCGGTATAGACCCAGACCGGATCGAAACTGCCGGCAAGCCCCAGCATGAGATACATCGTCACCGGCAGCAGGACGAGCTTCGCCGGCACGATATAGCCGATCTCGACCGGCACCCGCTTCAACGGCCGCAGCGCCAACGTCACCCCCATGGCGAAAAGCGCGCAGGGCGCGGCCGCCTGTGCGAGATAATCGATCAGCCGCTGCAGCGGTGCCGGCGCTTCGAACCCGGTGAAGGCGGCAAAGAAGCCGGCGGCCGTGGCGATGATGAAGGGATGCGTGACGATCCGGCGCGCGACGCCTGCGGCAAGCCGGTGCAACGGCTGCTTTTCACCGCCGCCCAGCGCCATCAGGGCCGGCGCAATCGAGAAATGCAGCATGTTCTCGAAGCAGAAGATGAGCGCGACGGGAACGGCCGCCGGCTCCCCGAAGGCGAGCAATGCAAGCCCCGGTCCCATATAACCGATATTGCCGTACGCGGCGGCAAGCCCCTGGATCGTCGCTTCGCGTGTCGTCGCGCGGCGCAAAAGCAGGCCGGCGGCGAAGATGAGCGTGAAAACCAGATAGGTGGCGCTGACATTGGCCAGGATGAAATCGATCCGCGTCAGCTGCTCGATCGGCGTCTTCGCCACGAGCTTGAAGAACAGCGCCGGCAGCGCAATGTAGATGATGAAGGTATTGAGCCAGCCCAGCGCCTCGATCGGCTGGCGCGTGATCCTTGCAACGACATAGCCCAGGAAAATCATGCCGAAGAACGGCAGAACCAGTCCGATGATGTCCGCCATGGCCTGTCGCCCGATCCCGCATGCTGAGGCTGATGCCCCGCACTAGCCGATTTGCGAGAGAATGGGAAACGTTTGCTGGAACCAGATGGCGACGGCGCTGATATAACCGAAGATGAAGGCCAGTCCGGTGAGGATGAGCAGGATGCCCATGACCTTCTCCACCGTGCCGAGATGGCGTCGGAACCGGACGAGAAAACGCATGAAGGCGCCGGAGAAGCCGGCGGCGATCCAGAAAGGAACGGCAAGCCCCAGCGAGTAGACGGCTAGCAGCGCCGCACCGTCACCGACCGTCTCGCGTGCGGCCGCCACGCCGAGAATGGCGCCCAGCACCGGCCCGATGCACGGCGTCCAGCCGAAGGCGAAGGCGAGGCCCATCAGATAGGCGCCCGACGCCGTCGCAGGCTTGCCGCCGCCCTGGAAGCGTGCCTCGCGGGCAAAGAGCCCGATGCGCAGCACGCCGAGGAAATGCAGGCCCATCAGGATGATGATGACGCCGCCGATCTGGGCGAGGATGTCGAGATGCCGGCGCAGCACCATACCGATCGTCGAGGCGCCGGCCCCGAGCGCCACGAATACGGTGGCGAAGCCGAGCGTGAAGAAGAAGGCGGCAAGCAGCACCGCACCGCGCGTATCGCGCCGGACGGCGACCGCATCAGCGCCCTTGAACTGCTCGACCGAAATGCCGGCCATGTAGCAGAGATAGGGCGGCACCAGCGGCAGCACGCAGGGCGAGAGGAACGACAGCGCTCCGGCAAGCAGTGCGCTCAAAAGGGAAATATCGGCAATCGACACGGGCTACTCCGCAAGGCCGGGGCAAGACGGCCAAGCCGCGCAGCACCGTGAGCCTCCAAACATGCCTCCTGATAGCCGCCGCACCACCGCCCTGCCAATCACCTTTTGGAGAACGCGGCGAAATGTCTTGGTGCCCCGTGGTTGCCGACGGGGAAACAAGTCAGCGTCTGGTAAATGATGTGCAGCAAACGGAATTTCCATCGCAATAGCGCTTGCGAGGCTTCCAAAGTCACAGCGGCGTGTTATTTGAAGCTCAACGCGGGCGTGGCGAAACTGGTAGACGCAAGGGACTTAAAATCCCTCGGCCTTGGCTGTGCGGGTTCGATCCCCGCCGCCCGCACCAACCCTAGAAAAGTGCGACAAACAACAAAAAGGGCGCGGCCCCTGACGCTGGCCGCACCCTCTTGTTCAGCGATGTTTCAGGAGAACATCAGGCCGAAAGCTTGGCCGCGAGCTTCGCGACATGGGCGCCCTGGAAGCGGGCGGCGTCCAGCTCCACCTGCGAAGGCTGGCGCGAGCCGTCGCCGTCGGTGATGGTGGAGGCGCCGTAGGGCGAGCCGCCCTTGACTTCATCGATGCCCATCTGGCCCTGGAAGGCATAGGGAAGGCCGGCAACGACGAGGCCGTGGTGAAGGAGGGTCGGGATGAAGCCGAGGATCGTCGATTCCTGGCCGCCATGCTGCGTGGCGGAAGAGGTGAAGACCGATCCGACCTTGCCGACCAGCTTGCCGGCTGCCCACAGGCCACCCGTCTGGTCCCAGAAATTGCGCATCTGCGAAGCGACCGTGCCGAAGCGCGTGCCGGCGCCGACGATGATGGCATCGTATTCGGCGAGTTCGTCGACCTTGGCGATCTCGGCCTTCTGGTCCAGCTTGTAATAGGACGCCTTGGCGACTTCTTCGGACACCAGTTCCGGAACGCGCTTGACCGTCACCTCGGCGCCGGCCGACGTCGCGCCTTCCGCCACGGCGTAGGCCATCGTTTCGATATGGCCGTAGGCCGAATAGTAGAGAACCAGTACTTTCGCCATTGTCGTCTCCTGTTCGAAAAGGGCTTTCCGCTTGATCGCGGCATCCTCTTGGATGTAGCACTTCGGTGTGACAGCGTCACAACCCGTCGGGTCGACAGACTGTTCACCCCGCGTTGACAATACCCGGCCATGTGGTCGGATTTCCATTCGAAATTTCAGGAAACGACCATGAGTTCCACGTCTGTCGCTACGGCTGCCATGCTTGCCATCGGGGATGAACTGCTGTCGGGCCGCACCAAGGACAAGAATATCGGCCAGCTCGCCGACGTGCTGTTCCTCGCAGGCATCGACCTCAAGGAGGTGCGCATCGTCGGCGACGAGGAAGATGCGATCGTCGAGGCGCTGAATGCGCTGCGCGCGCGCTACACCTATGTCTTCACCTCCGGTGGCATCGGCCCGACGCACGACGACATCACCGCCGATGCGATATCCAAGGCTTTCGGCGTGCCCTGCCTGCATGATCCGCTCGCCATGCAGCTCCTCGGCGCCATGTACGAACGGCGCGGCGTCGAGTTCAACAAGGCGCGCCAGCGCATGGCGCGCATGCCGCAAGGCGCAGTCCACATCGAAAACGCAGTCTCGACGGCACCCGGCTTCCAGATCGGCAATGTCTACGTCATGGCCGGCGTTCCCCAGGTCTTCACCGCCATGCTGGGAACCGTCATCCCCAAGCTTGAGGGTGGCGTACCCATGCTGTCGCGCTCCGTCGCCTCCCCCTTCGGCGAGGGCGATATCGGCAGTGCGCTGGCGGCCATCCAGAAAAACCATCCCGAGACCAGCATCGGCTCCTACCCGCGCTTTTCCGAAAACCGGTTCTCGACGGAAATCGTCATTCGCAGCCGCGAGGAAGCGCCAGCACAGGCCGCAGAACGTGATATAATAGCGATGATCGCCGAAATCGCGGCCGGCAAGGCGGCATCTTGATCCTGATCAAGGTTGCAGCGGCACTGCTGGCGCAGATTTCGAGCGAACCAGACAGGAGGCCGACATGACCTACAAGACGATTGTCGCAGTGCTGAGCACCGCAGAAGACGCCGGCAAGGTGACGGATCACGCCTTGGCGCTTGCCCGCCGCACCGGCGGCCACGTCATCGGTATTCACGCGGAAGCGCCCGTGGTAGTGACGCTGATCGCACCGATGGAATATCCCGATCCGAACGCCGTGCTGCAATTGCAGGACCGGGCGCAGCAACAGTCCCGCGCGGTCGAAGAGGCCTTCCGGTGCCGTTGCGAGCGCGACGACATTTCCTATGAATGGCGGCTGTTCACCGGTTCGGCCGGCTACGCCTCCGCCGGGGTGATCGACAGCGCGCGCAGTGCCGATATCGTGCTCGCCGCCCAGTTCGATCCGGATATCGACGGCCCGGCGCGCGAGGACATCGAGGACCTGCTTTATGAAAGCGGCCGCCCGCTCTATCTCGTGTCGAATGCGCAGGCGGGCCCCGCGCCGATCGAGCGCGTGCTTGTCGCCTGGAACGGCTCGCGCGAATCGACCCGCGCCGTCTTCGACGCCCTGCCCTTTCTGACCGCCGCGAGGGAAGTGGAGATTTTCGCGATCGATCCGCCGGAGACCGCCCTGCAGTCTCGGGATTTTTGTGGCGCGGAGCTTGCCGCCACCCTGGCGCGCCATGGCGTCAGGGCAACGGTGTCATCCGGTGCCTCGGAAGGCCGGTCGGTCGCCGACGCGCTCAATCATCGCGCGACCGAAATCGACGCCGGCCTCATCGTCATGGGCGCCTACAGCCATTCACGCTTGCGCCAGCGCCTGTTCGGCGGGGTCACCAGTGCGCTGATGCGCGGCGCCCGCGTGCCGACATTGATGTCGCGCTGACGCGCCGAATGCGACGACTTGCCTGTGGATCGGCGGCGGACGAGGGTCAGCCGCCGATTTTCTTGGGGTCAGGTTTGCAGTAGAGAGGTGGAATCTTGTTTTTCCGCCGTTCAGGAGCCCGTCATGTCGCTGCCCGACAAAGCCTTCCCCGTTTCCTGGGATCAGTTTCATCGCGACGCGCGCGCCCTTGCCTGGCGCCTGGCCGACGGCGACCGCGAATGGAAGGCGATCGTCTGCATCACGCGCGGCGGCCTCGTGCCGGCTGCCGTCATTTCGCGTGAACTCAACATCCGCCTCATCGAGACCGTCTGCGTCGCCTCCTACCACGACTATGTCTCGCAGGGGGAAATGCACGTCCTGAAGGGCATCTCGCCGGAACTGACCCAGCAGGGCGGCGAAGGCATCCTCATCGTCGACGACCTCACCGATACCGGCAAGACCGCAGCCCAGGTACGCGCCATGCTGCCGAAGGCGCATTTCGCCGCCGTTTACGCCAAGCCGAAGGGCCGTCCGCTGGTCGATACCTTCGTGACCGAGGTCAGCCAGGACACCTGGATCTATTTCCCCTGGGATATGGGCTTCACCTACCAGGAACCTATTGCAAAGGGCTCGCGCGGATAGGCCACCGCCTACCCTGACGCCGCGCCGAGCGCGGCCTGCTCCGTTTCAAGCCGGCGCATGTGCCTACATGCCGCCGGCTTTTCCTTGCCTGCGCATGGCTGGCGGACGGCAGGATAGAATCACCTTATCCACGGATCACATCGCGGTCGTCATGGCCATCCCGAAAGTCGTGGCGGAGAAAAATCCTGTGTTTTCATCCCTCATTTCTTCTTGTTTTCCACAACGGTCTGGCCGCCGCCCTGCCCTTTTCACCGGAACCGCCTGAGTTTTCAGGCGTTCGGCACTGTCCCCATTTTCCACAGCCGGGAGGCACAAGATATGGGGTTCAAACTTCGTTCACAAACCAGCCCTTGACGAGAATCAGGCAGATGGGGTTAATGAAAACCAAGGTTGCGGCGGCGCCTGAACCGTAAGTCACGAGGTCGGTTCTCATCACGAAAATCGCGTTTATGCGCATGTGGCCGGGCGGTAGGTCCGCTCGCCGCAGGGGTATTTCGCGCGTCCGTTTTCTGGTGCGCCAAAGTTTCCTGAACCACTGGCATAAAGAAACTGTTAATACTATATTTAGCGTTTGCAGCCAGAATAAGCACAAGATACAGGAATACCCGAGATCAATCGGGTTTCCCACACGGACTGGAAGATCGGGGCTGGCTGCAGGGACATTGCGGCCTGGCGGGGATTATTTTTGCCCTGTTTTTGCGACAGGATGCGGCACAGAGGACAACGGACAATGCGTATAGAACGTCGTTTCACCAAACCTGGCCAGTCGGCCTATGCGGATATCGCGTTCCGCAAGGCCACCAGCGAGATCAAGAACCCGGATGGTTCCATCGTCTTCCGGCTGGCCGATATCGATGTGCCCCAGCAGTTCAGCCAGGTCGCAGCCGACATCCTGGCCCAGAAGTATTTCCGTAAGGCGGGCGTGCCTGCCCGGCTGAAGAAGGTCGAGGAAAACGACGTTCCGTCGTTCCTGTGGCGCTCCGTGCCGGATACCGAAGCCTTGAAGGCGCTCCCCGAGGGTGAGCGCTTCGGTTCGGAAACCGATGCCCGCCAGGTCTTCGACCGCCTCGCCGGCACCTGGACCTACTGGGGCTGGAAGGGCAAGTATTTCGCGACCGAGGAAGACGCCGCCGCTTTCAAGGACGAGCTCGCCTATATGCTCGCCACCCAGCGCGTCGCACCGAACTCGCCGCAGTGGTTCAACACCGGCCTGCACTGGGCCTACGGCATCGACGGCCCCGGCCAGGGCCACTTCTATGTCGATCCCTTCACCGGCAAGCTGACCAAGTCCAAGTCGGCTTACGAGCATCCCCAGCCGCATGCCTGCTTCATCCAGTCGGTCGAAGACGATCTCGTGAACGAGAACGGCATCATGGACCTGTGGGTGCGTGAAGCCCGTCTCTTCAAGTACGGCTCGGGCACCGGCTCGAACTTCTCGCATCTGCGCGGCGAAGGCGAAAAGCTGTCCGGCGGCGGTCGGTCCTCCGGCCTGATGAGCTTCCTGAAGATCGGCGACCGCGCGGCGGGCGCCATCAAGTCGGGCGGCACGACGCGCCGTGCGGCCAAGATGGTCGTGGTCGATATCGACCATCCTGACATCGAGGCCTACATCAACTGGAAGGTCAAGGAAGAGCAGAAGGTGGCGGCGCTCGTCACCGGCTCGAAGATCGTCGCCGGCCACCTCAAGGCCATCATGAAGGCCTGCGTCAATTGCTCGGCCGAAGGCGACCGGTGCTATGACCCGGCGGAAAACCCGGCGCTGAAGCGCGAGATCCGCGCGGCCAAGAAGTCCCAGGTTCCGGAAAACTACATCAAGCGCGTCATCCAGTTCGCGCGTCAGGGCTACAAGGACCTCGAGTTCACCACCTATGACACGGACTGGGATTCGGAGGCCTACCTCACCGTTTCCGGCCAGAACTCCAACAACTCCGTTTCGCTGAAGGACGACTTCCTGCGCGCCGTGGAGAATGACGGCGACTGGAACCTGACCGCCCGCAAGGACGGGAAGGTCATGAAGACGCTGAAGGCCCGCGACCTCTGGGAGCAGATCTCCTATGCCGCCTGGGCATCGGCCGATCCGGGCCTGCACTTCAACACGACGATGAACGACTGGCACACCTCGCCGGCCGCGGGCCCGATCCGCGCCTCGAACCCGTGCTCGGAATACATGTTCCTCGACGATACCGCCTGCAACCTCGCCTCGCTGAACCTGCTTCAGTTCAAGGATGCGGTGACCAAGAACATCAACATCGCCGACTATGAGCACGCCGTCCGCCTCTGGACCATCGTGCTGGAAGTCTCGGTCATGATGGCGCAGTTCCCCTCGCGCCAGATTGCCGAACGCTCCTACGAATACCGCACGCTCGGCCTCGGCTACGCCAATATCGGCGGCCTGCTGATGTCTTCGGGCATTCCCTATGACTCGACGGAAGGCCGCGCCATTGCCGGTGCGCTGACCGCGATCATGACCGGTGTGTCCTATGCGACCTCCGCCGAGATGGCGAGCGAGCTCGGTCCGTTCCCGAACTTCGAGCCGAACCGCGACAACATGCTGCGCGTCATGCGCAACCACCGCCGCGCCGCCTATGGCGAGACCACCGGCTACGAGCAACTGTCGGTCAATCCGGTTGCCCTCGTTCATGACGAGTGCCCGGACCAGACGCTGATCGTCCATGCCAAGGCTGCCTGGGACAAGGCCGTAGACCTCGGTGAAAAGCACGGCTACCGCAACGCCCAGACGACCGTGATTGCGCCGACCGGCACGATCGGCCTCGTCATGGACTGCGACACGACCGGCATCGAGCCCGACTTCGCGCTCGTCAAGTTCAAGAAGCTCGCCGGCGGCGGTTACTTCAAGATCATCAATCGCGCCGTTCCCGAGGCGCTCCGCACGCTCGGCTATTCGGAAAGCCAGATCGCCGAAATCGAGGCCTATGCCGTCGGCCACGGCAACCTGAACCAGGCACCGGCGGTCAACCCCGGCTCGCTGAAGGCAAAGGGCTTCACCGACGAGAAGATCGAGGCGGTCAGCGCCGGTCTCAAGGCGGCCTTCGACATCAAGTTCGCCTTCAACCAGTGGACGCTCGGCGCCGACTTCCTGAAGGAGACGCTGAAGGTTTCCGACGAGCAGCTCGCCGACATGTCCTTCAACCTTCTGGAGCATATCGGCTTCACGAAGAAGGAGATCGAGGCCGCCAACATCCACGTCTGCGGTGCGATGACGCTGGAAGGCGCGCCCTTCCTGAAGCCTGAACACCTCGCCGTGTTCGATTGCGCCAATCCCTGCGGCAAGATCGGCAAGCGTTACCTCTCGGTGGAAAGCCACATCCGCATGATGGCGGCCGCCCAGCCGTTCATTTCGGGCGCCATTTCCAAGACGATCAACATGCCGAACGAGGCAACCGTCGAGGATTGCAAGAACGCCTATATGCTCTCCTGGAAGCTCGCGCTGAAGGCCAACGCCCTCTACCGCGACGGTTCCAAGCTCTCGCAGCCGCTCAATGCCTCGCTGATCGAGGATGAGGACGACGAGGATGATGCCGTCGAGGCGCTGGTCGCAGCCCCAGCTGCCGCCCAGGCCGTCACGGTCACCGAAAAGATCGTGGAGAAGATTATCGAACGCGTCGTGCGCGACCGTGAAAAGCTGCCGAACCGCCGCCAGGGTTACACCCAGAAGGCCGTCGTCGGCGGGCACAAGGTCTATCTGCGCACCGGCGAATTCGGTGACGGCCGCCTCGGCGAGATCTTCATCGACATGCACAAGGAAGGTGCCGCCTTCCGTGCGATGATGAACAACTTCGCCATCGCCATCTCGCTGGGCCTCCAGTACGGCGTGCCGCTCGAGGAATATGTGGAGGCCTTCACCTTCACCAAGTTCGAGCCCGCCGGTATGGTCCAGGGCAACGACGCGATCAAGAACGCCACGTCGATCCTCGACTACGTGTTCCGCGAACTCGCCGTCTCCTATCTCGGCCGCCATGACCTCGCGCATGTCGACCAGTCGGACTTCTCCAACACCGCCCTCGGCAAGGGCATTCAGGAAGGCAAGACCAACCCGTTCTCGACCGGCTGGACGCGCGGCCACAAGCCGACGCTCATCCAGGGCGGCCAGTCGGGCGAACGTCAGCTCGCCGAGCCAAAGGGTGCGGCCACTGCCGCTCCGGCAAAGGCGGCCGCGACCGGCAACGTGACGGCTTTCGCCGGCAGCGCCGCCCGCAAGATCGAGCCGACGGTTGCGATCTCCACCAACGAAATCGTCGCCTTCAAGCGCGATTACGAGGAGCGCGCGGCCGAGCTGGCCGAGGAGATCGCCGAAGAGGTCGCCGGAGAAGCCGAACAGAGCGTGACTGCCCTCTTCTCCGACAAGGCCGCCGCCGAAGCGGCTTCCGCCAAGGCGGACGCCAAGAAGCTCGAAGCCGAACGCCGCATGCGCTCGATCGCCCAGGGCTATACCGGCAACATGTGCTCCGAGTGCCAGAACTTCACCATGGTGCGGAACGGCACCTGCGAGAAGTGCGACACCTGCGGCGCAACGAGCGGCTGCTCTTGATCTGACACCGATGACCGGGGCGGAAGAAGCGCCCCGGTCCTTGTTTAGCTCAGAAAGACATTCGCAATATAAAAAGGCCCGGCGCTATGCGTCGGGCCTTTCGTCTTGAAGCCTTGCCTTGAGGTCAGAACTTGACCTTAAGGGAGGTCGAAATGGCGGAAACCAGGTCGTTGTCGAAATCGTACGAGGCGCGACCATAGGTCTGACCATTGCGCACGATCGGGCCGGAAGAGCCGCTGGTCAGCAGGCCAAGGGCACCGGAAACACGCAGCTCGATGTTTTCGGTCGGCGTATAGGATACGCCGGCGCCGAGCGTCCAGGTATCGGTATGCGTTCCCAGGCCGGTGGAGACGCCGCGATCCCACGCCAGGCTGAGCGCGCCGCTCCACTGCTCGTTGAATTTATGGCCAACACCTCCCGAGACGGTCCAGCCATCCCGATAGAAGAGGTCAAGCGACGTTGCTTCCGTCGGACCGCGCGACGTGCAAGCGATGGCGCGTGTCGATTGCGGGCAGAACGACAGGCTCTGCAACTGGCTCCAGTCCGTCCATTTCACACCACCGAATACGAGCCAGCCAGGTGCTACGCCTGTCTGGAACTTGAACTCCAGAGAGTCCGGCATGCTCGCCGCCCCGAAAACGGGCGTGAGCCCGCCCGCAAGCGGGTTCCCACCCAAACCACCGGGAAGCTGCCTTAGATCAAGCGTGCCGGTGATGTTATCGAGATCGACCGCGCTGTTATAGACAAGACTCGTGCGCAACGCGTATTCTTCAATTTCGTAGGCGGCGCCGACACGCCAGCCCCAGCCATCGCCCTTCAGATCCAATCGCCCTACACCGCTGAACGGCAAGAACGCCGGCAGTTCTGCGGCAAGGCGCTCCTGAAAGCCTGAGACTTCCTGATAGAATGCGCCGCCGATGATGCGGAACTTTCCAGGCCCGGCATCAAAAGAATAGGAACATGTCGTCGCGTAATTATCGCTCTTGATCTTGGTCTCGATGTTTTCGTTCGCACCGACCCAGTTTCGGCCCTGATTGAGGTGTGCGCCCCACGGCTGCGAATAGTCGAACATGCAGTCGACCGCCTCGCCGATGCCGGCCTTGAAACCGATCCGGGGAACCCAGTACCCTTCCGTGGCGCGAACGCCGTTGCTCGGACGACCGGCATTCGTACCATCGAGCGGGTTCGTATCCCGCACATTGTTCAGCTTGCGCTGCGGATTGACGTAGGTCACGGATGAATCGATGACATAGTCTGACGGGTCGAACAGCAGGTCGATATTGTAACCGCCCCGTTCGAGGCCGCCCGCCTGTGCCGATGTGGCCGCCAAAAGCGTGGCGGCTGTCATGGCCCCGAGACCGAAATTATTCTTACGCATGCGCTCCTCCCCTGCGAATAGCGACGTGCGGAAAGTGCCCCCTCGCACACGCCTGTCCATGAAGACTATCGAAGACGACATCCGACTTGGCAAACCCCAGTTTTTCGCGGTGTTTTCCAGCGCAGGTCGCGAAATTACGTAAGTTTTTTCTGAAGCCCCTCACTATGCCGAGCCTCCGGAAAATCTTTCCAAGAATCACTTAATAATTCCTGAAATTGAGATGACCATTTCCGGAGAGCAGCGCAATGTCACATTTTTGATACAGCGTGGCTTTTGTGCCCGGTCCTCAAATACAAAACCGCGCCGAAACGGTTCGGCGCGGTTTCGCAACGGCGGCAATGGAGAATCAGCCGGCCTCGCTGACCCGCGAAAGCGCCAGGGCCAGGCTGGCGAGCTGCTGCTCCAGTTCGGCAAAGCGTTCCCGCTCCGCTTCGACGAGTTCGGGCTTGGCGTTTGCGACGAACTTCTCGTTCGAAAGCTTGCTCTCGATACGCGCCGCCTCGGCCTTCGCCTTGTCGATCGCCTTTTCAAGGCGCGCCTTTTCCACCGCAAGATCGATCAGGCTGCCGAGCGGCAGGCAGGCCGTGGCTTCGCCGACGACGATCTGGGCCGCACCCTTCGGTGCGGTGTCCTCAAGCAGGATTTCGGAGACCCGTGCCAGACGACGGATCGCCGAGTCGTGCGTGACCAGACGGCTTCTCGTCTGCGCGCTGGTGCCGACCATGACGAGCGGCGCCGTCGCACTCGGCGGTACGTTCATTTCGGCCCGCACCGAGCGGATACCGGAAACGAGGTCCACCAGCCAGTTGATCTCGTCGGCGGCCGCATCGTCGGCATAGGCCGGGGCCGGCCAGTCTGCGTGGCAGAGGAGACCGTCGCGGCTCTTGCCCTCACCGGCGGTATGCGCCCACAGTTCCTCCGTCATGAACGGCATGAACGGATGGAGCAGCTTGTAGATTTCCTCCAGAACATAGGCGGCGCAGCCCTGGGATTCGGCCTTGGCCGCCGCATCCTCGCCGCTGAACACCGGCTTCAGCAGTTCGAGATACCAGTCACAGAACTGGTTCCAGACGAAGCGGTAAAGCGTGCTTGCCGCATCGTTGAAACGGTAGGTCTCGATGGCCTCGGTGACGTCACGTGCCGTACGGGCGAGCTCCGTCAGGATCCAGCGGTTGATGGTGAGCGAGGCGGTCTCCGGCACGAATGTCGGGTCGCTCGTCACGCCGTTCATCTCGGCAAAGCGCGTGGCGTTCCAGAGCTTGGTGCCGAAGTTACGGTAGCCGGCGATGCGGGCCGGGTCGAGCTTCACGTCGCGCCCCTGCGCCGCCATGATCGCCAGCGTGAAGCGCAGCGCATCCGCACCGTATTCATCGATCAGTTCGAGCGGGTCGATGACGTTGCCTTTCGACTTCGACATCTTCTGCCCGTTCTTGTCGCGCACGAGGGCGTGCACATAGACGGTGTGGAACGGCTCGACCGGATTGCCGGCCTCGTCCTTCATGAAGTGCAGGCCCATCATCATCATGCGGGCAACCCAGAAGAAGATGATGTCGAAGCCGGTGACCAGAACATCGGTCTGGTAGTACTTTTCCAGCTCCTTCGTCTGTTCCGGCCAGCCGAGCGTCGAGAACGGCCAGAGAGCGGAGGAGAACCAGGTGTCGAGTACATCCTCGTCGCGCGTCAGGATCTCGCCCGGCGCAAAGTTCTCGAGCTTTTCCTCGACCCATGCCTTCCAAGGACCTTCATGGGCGATATAGTGCTGGATGGCAGCATGAAGCGCCTCTTCCTCGGTCTTCTCGACGAAGACCTGGCCGTCCGGGCCATACCAGGCCGGAATCTGGTGGCCCCACCAGAGCTGGCGCGAGATGCACCAGGGCTCGATGTTCTCCATCCAGTCGAAATAGGTCTTTTCCCAATTCTTCGGAACGAAGTTGGTGCGCCCCTCGCGGACGGAGGCAATGGCCGGCTCCGCCAGCGTCTTGGCGTCGGCGAACCACTGGTCGGTCAGCATCGGCTCGATGACGACGCCGGAGCGGTCGCCGAACGGCTGCATGATCTTCTTGTTCTCGACATAGGGAATGTCGTTGCCTTCGGCATCCTTGACGGTGACGGCAAGTCCCTCGGCATTGATCGCATCGACAATACGCTTGCGGGCCTCGTAACGGTCGAGACCGCGATACTCGTCGGGAACGAGGTTGATGTCATCAACCTCGGCCTCGGTGGGAACCGCACCCGTGCGTGCGATTTCCAGCGCCTGCGCCGCATAGAAGGCATAGGGTTCGCCATCATCGCGCATGGAAGCGCGGGTATCCATCAGGCGATAGAGCGGAATGTTGTTGCGGCGGGCGACCTGATAGTCGTTGAAGTCGTGCGCGCCGGTGATCTTGACCGCGCCCGAACCGAAATCCTTCTCCGGATACTCGTCCGTGATGATGGGAATCAGGCGGCGATGCTCTTTCGGGCCGACCGGAATTTCGCAGAGCTTGCCGACGATCGGCGCATAGCGCTCATCCGTCGGATGAACGGCGACGGCGCCGTCACCCAGCATGGTCTCGGGACGCGTCGTGGCGATCGAGATATAGTCGCGCTCTTCCTGGAAGACGACATTGCCTTCCTCGTTCTTCTCGACATAGGTATAGGTCGCCCCGTCGGCCAGCGGGTACTTGAAGTGCCACATATGGCCGTCGACTTCCTTGTTCTCGACCTCGAGGTCGGAAATCGCGGTCTCGAATTTCGGATCCCAGTTGACCAGCCGCTTGCCGCGATAGATCAGGCCTTCCTTGTAGAGCGAGACGAAGACCTCACGGACAGCTTCCGACAGGCCCTCGTCCATGGTGAAGCGCTCGCGCGACCAGTCGCAGGATGCGCCGAGTCGCTTCAACTGGTTGAAGATCAGCCCGCCGGATTCCGCCTTCCACTCCCAGACCTTCTCGATGAAGGCCTCGCGGCCCATCTCGCGACGGCCGGGCAGCTTTTCTGCGGCGAGCTTGCGCTCGACGACCATCTGGGTCGCGATACCCGCATGGTCCATGCCCGGCTGCCATAGCACGTCCTTGCCGCGCATGCGCTCGAAACGGACCATGATGTCCTGGAGCGTGTTGTTCAGCGCGTGGCCCATATGCAGCGAGCCCGTCACGTTCGGCGGCGGGATGACGATGGTGAAGGTCTCTGCGCCGGGTTCGGCGCCCTCGCCGGCGCGGAAGGCATCCGCGTCTTCCCATGCCTTGGCAATGCGCGGCTCGACCGCTGCGGAATCGTAATTTTTCTCAAGCATTTTGGTGCGTGGCCTGCTGTTTATCGGTGTGGTTTGTAAACCGGATGGCCGGCATGAAGTCAACAATATCAGAAGAAAAGCCACCCCGGGGGCCCGGCGCGGCTTAAATCGTTCCTATTTCGGGAGAGATGGGGCGATCAGCGGCGCGAGCCGCGCGCCACCCGTTCGATTTCCTCGCGCACGAGGCGCTCCACCAGCGTCGGCAGGTTGTCATCCAGCCATTCCTGCAGCATCGGACGCAGCATGTCCTCGGCGATCTCGTCGAAGGAACGGCGCGGGCCGGCATCGACCGCCTGCGCCAGCGCACCGAAGGAGAGCGCTACACGTTCGCCGACAGCCGGCGATACGAGTGCTGCAACATCCCTGTTGACCTCGGCCACGGTGGCCTCTTCCTGCCGGGCCGGCTGTACGTCAACAGGCTGAACAGGAGCGGGCTCAGGCTCGGACACCAGCGCGGGTGCCGATTCTTCGCTAGCGGGTTCCATCCGGGCAACGGGTTCTTCAACGGGCGTGAAGCGGCCGGCGCCGGCCGACATGCGGCTCGTGACCAGCGGGCTCTCCTCGCGGGAAACCGGCGACGGGACGACCGGATCGCTTTCGGCCGGTTCTCGGTGGGCAGCGACATGGCGCTCGGATGCGGCACGGACGCGCGCAGCGACATCCGCCAGCGAAAGCGCCGGCTGAGCGCCGTGCCCGGGCTCGCTGTGCCGGATCGGCTGGACGGGAGCAGGCTGCGGCTCTTCCATCCTGAACCGCTCGAGGACGGCGGGATGGTCCGGCAGCGCGGAATGGCTTTCCGTGGTGATGTCGAAACCGTCGTCCTGCGCATCGGGAGCAAGGTCCGGCTGGGCCTCGTTGTTCTCGATGATCTTGCGGATGGACGCCAGGATTTCATCCATAGACGGTTCACGCGCTACATTTGGCTGAGCCATTTCTATCCCCGTTCTCTCGCGGCGGCCGCGGCGTACAAGACGTGGCGGCCGAACCTGCCGAAGACCCTAGGCGAGTTCGCAGACGAACTAAATCGCCGCGAATCATGTGTCATCAGTGATGCACAGATTTGTTTACGCTGCCAAGGCCACGAGCGGGGCAATGCCCTGCCGCCCGGCAAAGAAAGAGCCCGCAACGGGTGCTGCGGGCTCCTCGAATCCTGTCCTGACAAATCTCGTCAGAAAACGAAATCCTTGGCCTTGCGGAAGCCCGGCAGCGGCTTCACCGCCGTGTTGAAGGCATAGCGCTCGGAAACATGGCCACCTTCCTTGATGTACAGGCGGGCCTGCGAGGCATTGCCGTAGCCTTCCACCACGACGAGGCGGCCGCCATCGCGCAGCTGCGCGAAAAGCGCGTCCGGGACGAACTCGACGGCGCCATGCACGAAGATCACGTCATAGGGGGCTTCACCCGCATAGCCGGCCTCGAAATCGCCGGTGACGACGGCGACATTGTCGTAGCCGAGGCGCGCGAGCGTTTCGGTCGCGGTTGCCGCAAGGTCCGCATCGCTTTCGAGGGCCACGACGGAGCTGCCCAGACGCGACAGGATGGCCGAGGCATACCCGGTGCCGCAGCCAACCTCCAGCACCACGTCGCTTGCCGCGATCTCGGCGAGCTGGATGAGCTTGGCGAGCGGCGACGGCTCCATCAGGTAGCGGCCGGGCGCTATCTGGATATCGTTGTCGATATAGGCGAGCGGCTTTGCGGCCGCGGGCACGAACTCCTCGCGCGCGACGGTCAGGAAGGCGTCAAGCACGTCGTGCGACGTCACATCCGTCGTACGGATCTGGTTGTCCACCATCTTCGTGCGCGCTGCTTTGTAGTCAATCATCTCTAGCCCTTGAAGTGAGACGGCGTGAACCGGCGCAAAGGCCCGGTCCCGTGCCGGATGCATCGCAGTTCTCTTAGTGCGCTTTCGGGCCGGGTGTCCAGTGGCGCAAGGCGATTGCGCGCAAAAACCGCGCCCTTTGCCGATGACGCCCTACCATGCCCGGATTGCAGCGATTTATCATGAACAATAGAGTCAACATATTATTGCCTCCCGCACCGTAAATGTCGTATTGGACACTCATGTTTTACGGCGCAAGCGCCGTGTCCCTGCCCCACCGGGCTCTTGAACTTGAAGATGCAAGAGGAATACGCCGTGCTGAAACGGTCTCGACTGCTTTTCGCGATCATCCTGATGGCGATCACCGCCCCGCATATGGTTCTGGCGCAGGCACAGACCCCGTCGGCCCAGACGGAAGGCCAGCCGGAGGCCGGCCAGAGCGAAGGCTCCACGCCGGCGGTTACGACGCAAACCACCACGCAGCCGGCAACGACGGACAATACGGCCCAAGCCGCCACCGAACTCGATGCGCTCGATGCCGACGAGGCCGCGGGTGAGGAGCGCCAAGCCGGCCTGCCGCACGATCTGTCGCCCTGGGGCATGTTCATGGCGGCGGATATCGTGGTGAAGGGCGTAATGCTCGGCCTCGCCTTCGCCTCCGTCGTGACCTGGACCGTGCTGCTGGTGAAGCTGGCCGAACTCGGTGCGGCTCAGCGCTCGGCGAGCCTCGCCGTTCGCGATCTCGTTGCCGCCCGCGGTCTGGCGGATGGCGAAGCGGCCGTCGGCCGCGGCGTCGTCGGTCGGATGACACAGGCGGCACGCGCGGAGATGAGTGCGTCGGAAGGCGTGCTCGATCATGTCTCCGACGGCGGCGTGAAGGAGCGCATCGCATCGCGTCTCGCCCGCATGGAAATCCATGCCGGCCGCAGCATCGCCAAGGGAACGGGCCTGCTCGCGACCATCGGTTCGACGGCGCCCTTCGTCGGCCTGTTCGGCACGGTCTGGGGCATCATGAACTCGTTCATCGGCATCTCGAAGGCCCAGACTACGAACCTCGCCATCGTCGCGCCCGGTATCGCCGAGGCGCTGCTGGCAACCGCCATCGGCCTCGTCGCAGCCATCCCGGCTGTCGTGATCTACAACTTCCTCGCCCGCGCCATCACCGGCTATCGCCAGAAGCTCGGCGACGCCTCGGCCGCGATCGAACGGCTTGCCAGCCGCGATCTCGACGTGCGCCGCGCCCACCGCCAGCACGCCCAGCGCGCCGCAGGCACCATCGCAAAGGTCGGGTGACGTCATGGCCAGCAAGATCAAGGAAGGCGGCGGCGACGATCTCGAGGAGAACAGCGAAATCAACGTGACGCCGTTCATCGACGTCATGCTCGTTCTGCTCATCATCTTCATGGTCGCGGCGCCGCTGGCCACCGTCGATATCAATGTCGACCTACCCTCCTCCGTCGCCCAGCCGACGCCCCGCGAGGACAAGCCGGTCTTCATGACGCTGAAGAAGGATCTCACGGTCTCCATCGGTAATGGCGAGATCGCGCGCGATAATTTCGGCCCCGAGCTCGATGCGGTGACCGAAGCCAACAAGGACACCCGGATCCTGCTGCGCGCCGACAAGAGCGTCGATTATGGCAGCGTCATGGATGTCATGAACCTGCTGCGCGCCGCAGGCTACGGCAAGATCGCCCTCGTCGGCCTGGAAGGCGCCCCAGCGCAATAAACGCATGAGGGGCACACCTGTGTGCGCCCCTCGCGAAAGCCCGGTCAATCCGGCGCTCTGCCGCTCAGGCGGCAGCCTTTGCCTTGGTGGTCGTCTTGTTGATGGCGGTGACGGCAAGGTTCGTGAGCTTGTTGTTCGTCGCCTTCTCCTGGTCGAGGATTTCGCTCAAGATCTTGTGCGCCTCGTCATGGCCGAGGTCCTTCGCCCACTCCCGCAACGAGCCGTAGCGCGCGATCTCGTAATGCTCGACAGCCTGACAGGCGGCCAGCAGGCCGGCGTCGAGAGCGGTGCCCTTGGCTTCCTTCATCAGGCCGTCGGCTTCCTTGATCAGCCCTTCGATGGCGTCGCACTTTTCGCCGGACGCCGTCTTGCCGATCGACTTGAAGACCTGCTCCAGCTTCTTGATCTGCTCCTTGGTCTCCGCAAGATGCTCTTCGGCCGCCTTGCGCAGCTCCGCACTGCCGGCGGCCTTCGCCACCTTCGGCAGAGCCTTGGTGATGGCGTTCTCCGCGTAATAGACGTCCTGCAGCGTATGTTCGAAAATGTCGGACAGCGATTTCATGGATTCCTCCTTCGAGCTAATGACGAGAAGAAAATCCATATGCGGCGGAAACGTTCCGACGCCGCGGCAAAATAGGTCGCAGCGCGACCATCCGATATCGATGCATGTTGAAGAAGAGAGTGGAGGCCTCGCCCGGAATCGAACCGGGGTGCAAGGATTTGCAGTCCTCTGCGTAACCACTCCGCCACGAGGCCGTCCGTTTGCTATAAAGCGAGTGGTGCCGGGCGTTTAGAACGAATTGAGAAAGGGCGCAAGGGGCTTCGCTGCGATTGCCATCCTTTTTTCATTATGGCTGCCCTTCCATCCGTTGTAGCAGGGCGTCGCTACCATACTCGCGCCGACATAGTCGATGCAGCACATTAAAAAGACCAATCTAATATATTGTTTTCCTTACAGGAATGTAATGTTATCATTCAGTTTTCGTTCATCCCGTTGGCAATAGGGTCTCCTCATCGACAACGAGGAACCACCACATGAAGCTTTTCACCCGCACGCTACTCGCCGCCGTCGCCCTGTCCTTTGCCGCCGCGCCGATGGCGCAGGCCCAGCAGCATGGCCATGATCGCAAGCCCGGTTATTCTTCCTCCTGGAAGAAGAACGACTACAAGAAGAAGCGGCCCCACTGGAACAAGGGCGAGCGCTACTCCGACTGGAAGCGCCGGCCTCCCGTGCGTGATTATCACCGCCACGGCCTGCGCAAGCCCGGCCGCGGCCAGCAATGGGTGAAGGTCGACAACACCTATCTCCTGCTGAGCGTCGCCTCCGGCCTGATTCTCGGCGTTGCCGCAGCCCGGTAAGCAGAACAAGACAAACGCCACCGTCGCCTTCGGCCGCGGTGGCGTTTTGACAGGTCAGCGCAAGAGCAGCGCCGTCCCGTAGAGCCCCAAGCCAAACACCGTATGGGCGAGCAGGTTGAAGATCCGCACTGTGTTGGCATTCGGCAGCCTGGAAGCGGCAACGCCTATGCCGAGGCCCGGCTGCAGCAGAAACCAGCCGGCGGCCACCGTGACAATCCCCCAGATCCAGGCCGGGAGGAAGGTGGGCGCGGCAAGCCAGCCCGGCCCGACCATCAGCACCAGCATCACACCGTAAAGAATGCCGACGGCATAATGAGCGATCCATCCCAGCGCGCGTTCATGGTCATAGGGCGCCGCGCGAGCGATATCGTCGTGAAAGACCGTGCCGTTTTTCAGATGCCAGAACCATCGTCCGACGGGCGCCCAGTTGGGTCGCGGCTGGCGGAAGACCTTCCACAACAGCATCACCCAGATATCCATCAGCAGCGTGGCGCCCGTCCCGATCAGGACGCCCTTCAGAACCAGTTCCATTCTTCCCCCACCACGATTGGCCCTCGCCACGATTTGGCTTCGTGTTTAGAGCAGGTTCGGATGGGAGAGGCAATGAAGCCTACCGGCGGCCGTCACGCCGCATCTTGCGCGTCGCCCACCAGACGGCAAAGCGGCGGCGCTGCCGGCGCACGAAATGGGAATCGTGGGAAAGGACAAGCAGGCCGAGCGGCAACATCCAGAAGCCGAGCACCGGCAGGAAGCCGAGAAGTCCGCCGATAATCAGAAGAACGCCGATCAGCGTTCGCATCCATCGCGATTCTGGCAATCTGATCCTGAGCGAACCGATGACGATCTCCCGGGTCCTGGGATCGATACCGAAATGCATGTTGGATTTTCGCGCGGACATTCACGGCTCATTTCTTGTAACGCCCGGAATACCAGGGCTCTTTCTCAACCCAGTTGGCGACTTCTCCACAATCAATCAAGCCCATTGCATTTTTTTGTCAAAAAGCGCTTGGCAAATCGATCAGGCATTTGTATTACGCGCTCACTCCGCAGCGAGCGGATGATCCCTGGTAGCTCAGCGGTAGAGCATTCGACTGTTAATCGACAGGTCGCCGGTTCGAATCCGGCCCGGGGAGCCAGATTCTGAAAGGGGCCGCGCTGTAAAGCGAGGCCCCTTTTTCGTTTCAGATTGATAAATATTGCGAGATGACACCATGGGGCACGCAAAGCCCCTCGGCGCCTGTCCGGTTTTATTCTCATCACCGCAGATTTTTAGGGTTACGCTTGATGTTCATCTGAAGTTCGTGGCGGCTGGCGAAGCGGCCGAGCAGCGTCAGCAGCTTGCGTTCCTGCGCCTTATCGACACCATTCTTCTGGCAGTGAGCTGCAACGTCGATGACGGCCCGGCTCTGTGTTTTACCCAACTGGCGATTGTCGATGTGGTGGGTCATGGCGGGCCTCCTCGTAAAGCTGACACCAGAAAACCGGTGACGCCGCACTTTGTTCCCGCCGGCTTTACATTTTAGGCGACCATGCCCGCGCCGGTCTGGCCGGCCGTGCGCACGGCGCCGTAATCGCGCTCGTGGCGGCTGCGGGATGCCCGGCTGCGCTCGCGCAAACCGGCGGAGGGGTCGCTGCGCAGCGCCTCCATCATGCCGTCGGCATAGGTGCCGGTCGCGATGTCGTCGTCCCTGTCGGGGCTGGACTGAAAAAATCCGAAAAACATGAGCGCTCCTCCTTCACGATCGAACTGGACATGCAACGGGCGACATTAAGATTGGTTTCAACGGGCCGCCCGATAGACGCAAAATTAACCATGTTTGCTAACAGGTCGTTAAAACGGTGTGCTTTTCCCGCGCGCTCGTCGCACGTCGTTGATCCACTCCAGGACGATTTTCGTATTGGTGTTTCGCCACATTGGCGTTAGCCTTCCGCGACATCGGGTTGGCAGAGGGGCAATCGATGATGACCAAAAACCTCACGGAAACGGCTTTTGCGGGCCAGGAGCGGCTGACGCGGGAGACGTTTGCAGAGCGCACGAAAGCTTTGCCTCTGCGCGCGCGCATGGTGCTGAAAGGACTTCTGGACATCGAGGCGGGCACGCTCGCCATGACGTTGCCCGCCGGGCAAGTCTTCGTGATCGAAGGCGAAAAGCCCGGCCCGGCCGCCGCCGTGACGCTCAACAACTGGAACCTTATTCACCGCGCCGTGAGCGGCGGCACGATCGGTGTCGCGGAAAGCTACATGGACGGCGACTGGGAAAGCCCCGATGCCGGCGCATTCCTCGAGCTCGTCCTTGTCAATCCGCAGGTGGGGCGCAACTATGCCAACGGCCCGCGCGGCCTCCTTCTTCTCGTCGAGAAATTCCGCCACTGGCTGAACGCGAACACGCGCCGCGGCGCGCGCCGCAACATCTCGGCGCATTACGACCTCGGCAACCAGTTCTATTCCCAGTGGCTCGATCCGACGATGACCTATTCGTCGGCGCTGTACACCAGCGGCGCAAACGACCTGACATCCGCGCAGGTCGCAAAATACCGTGCGCTGGCGGAGGCGACCGGTATCGGCCCGAAAGACCATGTTCTGGAGATCGGTTGCGGCTGGGGCGGCTTCGCCGAATTCGCAGCGGGCGAGATCGGCTGCACGGTCACGGGCCTGACGATCAGCCGCGAGCAACTGGCCTTCGCCCGCGAGCGCATCGCCAAGGCGGGCCTTTCCGACCGGGTCGAGCTGAAGTTCCAGGATTACCGCGACGAGAAAGGCACCTACGACCGTATCGTTTCCATCGAGATGTTCGAGGCGGTGGGCGAGAAGTACTGGCCAGCCTATTTCTCCAAGCTGCACGAATGCCTGAAGCCCGGCGGGCGCGCCGGCCTGCAGATCATCACCATCCTGCAGGAGGCCTATGCGGACTACCGCGCCAACCCCGATTTCATCCAGAAATATGTCTTCCCCGGCGGCATGCTGCCAACACGGGAGCATCTTGCCACGCTCGGCCGCCAGTCCGGCCTGTTCACCGCCTCCGACATGGGCTTCGGCCACGATTACGCCCGCACGCTCGCCGAATGGCGGCACCGCTTCTGGGCGGCGTGGGAGCGCATCGTTCCGCTCGGTTTCGACGAGCGGTTCCGCAAGCTTTGGGAGTTCTACTTCTATTATTGCGAAGCGGGATTTCGGGCAAAAAACATCGATGTGCGGCAGGTGGTCTATACACGCCCCCTCGCCTGACCATAACAGTGGAAAAAATCCCTCACGATGAGCGCTTGGCAGGAACAGGATTTCTTGCAAACCGACGGCTGCCGGCCGAAAAGACGCTTCCCACCAAGGCAAACCACATGCGAGGCTCGTCTGCCATGTCCATTCTTCCGTCTGTTCTGGATGCCATCGGCAACACGCCGCTGATCCGCCTCAAGGGGCCGTCCGAAGCGACGGGCTGCGAGATCCTCGGCAAGGCGGAATTTCTCAATCCCGGCCAGTCCGTGAAGGACCGCGCGGCGCTCTCGATCATCCGCAAGGCCGAAGCGGCCGGACAGCTGCGTCCGGGCGGCGTCATCGTTGAGGGTACGGCCGGCAACACCGGCATCGGGCTGGCGCTGGTCGCCCGCGCGCTCGGCTACCGGGCCGTGATCGTCATCCCAGAAACGCAGAGCCAGGAAAAGAAGGACGCCATTCGCGGGCTCGGCGCAGAGCTCGTCGAAGTGCCTGCTGTCGCCTACAAGAACCCGAACAATTACGTGAAGCTCTCCGGCCGTCTCGCCGAACAGCTGGCGAAGACGGAACCGAACGGCGCGATCTGGGCCAACCAGTTCGACAACGTCGCCAACCGCGCGGCCCATGTCGAGACGACGGCGCCCGAAATCTGGCGCGACACCGATGGCAAGGTGGACGGCTTCGTGTGCGCCGTCGGCTCCGGCGGCACGCTGGCGGGCGTTGCAGAAGGCCTGCGCGCGAAGAACCCGAACATAAAGATCGCCCTCGCCGATCCGAATGGTGCCGCCCTCTATAATTATTATGCCCATGGCGAACTGAAGTCGGAAGGCAGCTCCATCACCGAGGGCATCGGCCAGGGCCGCATCACGGCCAACCTCGAAGGCTTCACGCCTGACTATTCCTACCAGATCCCGGATGCGGAAGCCGTTCCACTCATCTTCGACCTGATCGAGAACGAAGGCATCGCTGTCGGCGGCTCGTCGGGAATCAATATTGCGGGCGCCATTCGCCTAGCGAAGGATCTCGGTCCCGGCCATACGATCGTGACGATCCTGTGCGACTATGCTAACCGCTATCAGTCGAAACTCTTCAACCCTGACTTCCTCGATTCGAAGGGCCTGCCCGTCCCGGGATGGCTGAAGGCGAAATCGGGGATCAAGGTCCCCTACCAGCCGGTCGAATAGGTCCCATGTCCATAGCCACCACTGCCCTGTTTCGCGACGATTTCTATCTTTCGACAAACGAGGCGGTGGTGACGGCGGTGCATGCCGATGGCGGCATCGAGCTGGACCAGACCTGCTTTTATGCCACGTCCGGCGGACAGCCCGGCGACACCGGCTTTCTGGAGCGCTCCGACGGCAGCCGCATCGCGCTCGGCCCGGCCGTGACCGGCGCCACCAAGGATATCATCATTCACCGCCCACTTGCCGACGAGCCCCTGCCCATCGTCGGCGAAACACTCGTCGCACATATCGATTGGGCGCGCCGTTACAAGCTGATGCGCATGCACGCGGCCTGCCACCTGCTTTCCGTCGTCTGCCCCTATCCCATCACCGGCGCGGCCGTCGGGGAGGACGAAAGCCGCGTCGATTTCGACATGGCGCAGACCATCGACAAGGACGAGGTGACGGAGAAGCTGATGCGGCTCGTCGGCGAAAACCACCCGATCTTCGTGCAATGGATCACGGATGCGGAACTGGCGGCCAATCCCGGCATTGTGAAATCCAAGAACGTGCGCCCGCCGACCGGCCTCGGCCGGGTCAGCCTGGTCTGCATCGGCGAGAATTCATCGGTCGACAGCCAGCCCTGCGGCGGAACGCACGTATCCGAGACGCAAGAGGTCGGCGCCATCTACATCGCGAAGATAGACAAGAAGGGCAAGGAGAACCGCCGGTTCCGCATCCGTTTCGGTGCGCCGGGTTCGGATGCCTGAGAGGAGGATTTGATGTCCAAGGAAAAGAGCAGGTTCGTCGTTTCGGCGGACTGGGTTGAAAAGCAGCTGGGCGCACCGGAGTTCCGCATCGTGGACGCCGCCTGGTATCTGCCCGCGCAGAACCGCAACGGGGCTGCCGAATATGCGAGCGGTCACATTCCGGGCGCCGTGTTCTTCGATCAGGACGTGATCGCCGATCATTCCAGCGGCCTGCCGCACACCATACCCTCGCCGGAGTTTTTTGCCGCCGAAGTCGGCAAGCTCGGCATTGCCGATACGGATACGATCGTAGTCTACGACGGGCCAGGCATCTTCACCGCGCCGCGCGTCTGGTGGCTTTTCCGGGTAATGGGCGCAAAAAACGTCTTCGTCATGGATGGCGGGCTGGACGGATGGAAGAAGGAGGGACGGCCGCTCCAGACGGACCTGCCGGAACCCGCCCCCGCCGTCTTCCACACCAATTTCAATCCCTATGCCGTCACCTCTTTCGAGGAAATGCGCGGGATCGTGACGACGCGTGCGCGCCAGGTCGCCGATGCGCGTGGAGCGGGCCGGTTCACCGGCGAGGAAGCCGAACCGCGTGCCGGCATGCGCTCGGGCCATATGCCGGGCGCGAAGAACATGCCGTCGGGCACGTTCTCGGTCGATGGTCATTTCAAGGATATCGATCAACTCCGGACGCTTTTCGAGGACGCGGGGATAGATCTGTCCAAGCCTGTCGTAACCAGCTGCGGGTCGGGCGTGACGGCCGCGATCATCACGCTGGCGCTGCATTCGCTCGGCCATGAGGACAACACGCTGTATGACGGCTCCTGGTCGCAATGGGGCGGACGCGAAGATACGCCTGTCGTGACGGGGAAAGACTGACCATGGCACGGAAAGTCACGCCCGCGCCCATCGCGGTTCATATTACCGCCCTCGAAATGACCGCGCCGCCGAAGCAGAGCCTGCCGGTGCCCGTCAATGTGCACACGGCCATCCTCAACGCGCCGGACATTCCGCTCGCCTTCTACCGTTTCCTCTATCGGCAGGTCGGCAGCCGCTGGCATTGGGTCGATCGGCTGCGCATGGACGACGCGACGCTGACGGCGACGCTGCATGACAAGCGCAACAGCGTGACCGTGCTCTATGTGAACGGCGCGCCGGCTGGCTTCTTCGAGCTCCTCCAGATCGACGCCGATGTCGTCGAGCTCACCCATTTCGGCCTGTTCGAACACGCGCTCGGGCTTGGCATCGGCAAATGGTTCCTGCTGCAGACGCTTTATGCCGCCTGGACGCTGGGGCCGAAACGCGTCAGCGTCACCACGAACAATCTCGACCATCCGCGCGCGCTCCAGCTCTACCAGATGTTCGGCTTCTCGCCTGTGGGCACTGAGGATGCGCAGCTCGTCCCGCTCTCGGATGCTGAACTGCTTGAGCTTGCCAAACGCGACTGTCTCCCGCCCGCGTGATGGGCGCAGCGCAACCTGCGGAAGACACAATGCGCTTGCCCGCCGGGCGTTAAGCAATCTGAACGGGAGATAAAAGCGGGGTTCAGCTCTGCTTCAGATCGACGATGGCATTTTCATGCCAACAGATGATCGAGCACTACAGGAGACAAGCATGCAACGCCGCGCCTTTCTGACCGCGCTTTCCGCCGCCTTCGCCGCCCCGGCCCTTTCGAGCCTTGCCTTCGCCCAGGAAACACCGTCGGCAGACGTCATCCTGCGCCGGCTCGATGCCGCTCCGACGCGGCGCATGCGCGAACAGGACCGCGTGACGATCCGCGAGTTCAAGCGCCGGCCGGACCTGCGTGGCGCCGCCCCTTCCATCAATATCCAGTCGATCAACTTCGCCTTCGGCTCTGCCGAAATCCCGCATTCGGAATATCGCAAGGTGCGGCAGATCGCGCGCGCCATGGAGCAGCTGCTGCGCCGCCGGCGCCATGCGGTTTTCCTCATCGAAGGCCATACCGATGCGGTCGGCTCCTTCGAATCCAACCAGATTCTGTCGGAACGTCGTGCCGAATCGCTGAAGCGCGTCCTCGTTCGCGAGTTCCTCATCCCCGCCCGCGCGCTTGAAACGGTCGGTTACGGCGAGGAATATCTGCTGGTGCAGACGCAGCTCGAGGAATGGCGCAACCGCCGCGTTACGCTGCGCCGTATCGACGAATTCGTCCGCTGATCGCATGGACGAACGCCAAAGGCCCGGATCGCTCCGGGCCTTTTCGTTTCATCGGGTAGCCGCGTCTTACGCGACGTTGAGCACCGCCTCCGGTGCGACGGATTCATAACCCAGCGCATCGGCGACGGGTCCGTTCGTGACGCGGCCCCTGTGCACGTTGAGGCCGGCACGCAGGTGCCTGTCCTCGGCAATCGCCTTCAGGCCCTTGTCGGCCAGTTGCAGGCCGTAATGCAGCGTCGCGTTGTTGAGCGCATGCGCCGAGGTGACCGGCACGGCGCCCGGCATGTTGGCGACGCAGTAATGCACCACGCCGTCGACCTCGAAGGTCGGATCGGAATGGGTGGTGGCATGGGAGGTCTCAAAGCAGCCGCCCTGGTCGATGGCGACGTCGACGATGACAGCGCCCTTCTTCATGCCCGACAGCATTTCGCGTGTCACGAGCTTCGGCGCGGCGGCACCGGGGATGAGCACGGCGCCGATGACGAGGTCGGCCGCAAAGACCTCCTCCTCCAGCGCATCGATCGTCGAATAGCGCGTGTGCACGCGGCCGCCGAAGAGATCGTCGAGCTGGCGCAGGCGGGGAATGGAGCGGTCGAGGATCGCGACATCGGCGCCGAGCCCCGCCGCCATCCGGGCGGCATGCAGGCCCACCACGCCGCCGCCGATAATGGCGACCTTCGCCGGCAGCACGCCCGGCACGCCGCCGAGCAGCATGCCACGACCGCCATTGGCCTTCTGGAGCGCGGTGGCGCCCGCCTGAATGGAGAGGCGTCCGGCGACCTCGGACATCGGGGCCAAAAGGGGCAGGCCCCCGCGATCGTCCGTCACCGTTTCGTAGGCGATGGCCGTCACGCCCGATTCCAGCAGGCCGCGGGTCTGTTCCGGATCCGGCGCGAGGTGAAGATAGGTGTAGAGGATCTGGCCGTCACGCAGCTGCGTCCATTCGCTCGGCTGCGGTTCCTTGACCTTCACCACCATATCGGACTTCTGGAAGATGTCGGATGCGGAGGCGACGATGCGTGCGCCTGCGGCGCGATAAGCATCGTCATCGGCGCCGATGCCGGAGCCCGCCCCGGTCTCGATGATCACGTCATGGCCATGGGCGACGTATTCGCGCACCGCGCCGGGCGTCAGGCCGACACGATATTCGTGATTCTTGATTTCCTTCGGACAGCCGACACGCATGCGCGTTCCTTCCCAGTCTGTTTCCGTTGCTCCTCCCGCCGTATCGGCGGATGTCCATGGAAGCAGAGGATGCGCGCAATGTCCTTGCAAAGCGGCTTTGCTCAAGCAGCGGATATCGAATAATATTCGAAAAAGCGGGTGGATTCCGAAGGAAATTCGAATGTCTCAGCTCGACGCCATCGATACTGCGATCCTGAAAGTCATTCAGCAGTATGGCCGCATATCCAATGCGGAGCTTGCCGAGCGTATCGGACTATCCCCCTCCGCCTGCTCGCGCCGTCTCGACATCCTTGAGAAATCCGGCGTCGTGACCGGTTATCATGCCCGCGTCTCGGCCAAGGCGCTCGATTACAAGATGATCGCCATCGTGCACATCTCGCTCTCGGGCCAGTTTGCCAAGACGCTCACCGAATTCGAGGCGGCCGTGAAGCTCTGTCCGAACGTCCTGGTCTGCTACCTGATGTCGGGGGAGTACGACTACATCCTGCGCGTCGCGGCAAAAGACCTTGAAGACTACGAGCGCATTCACCGCGACTGGCTCTCCGCCCTGCCCCATGTCGTGAAGATCAATTCGAGCTTTGCCCTGCGCGAGGTCATCGACCGCCCGAATGTCGGGATCTAGCCTGCAACGACCCGGTTGCGGCCGTCGCTCTTGGCCGCGTAAAGCCTCGTATCCGCGGCCGACAGCAACGCGTTGAGCGTCGTGCCATCGGTGTAGCTGTTGGCCACGCCGATACTGACCGTGACGGCGACACCGTCCGGTCGGCGGATTTCGGCCTCCACCAACGCGCGAAGCGCCTCGGCATGCGCCCTCCCGGCCTCCGGCCCAAGATCCTCGCAGATCACCACGAACTCCTCCCCGCCAAAGCGGAAAAGACGATCGCCGCTGCGCATCGCGGCTTGCAGGCGGCCGGCGAGGTCTTTCAGAACGCTGTCGCCCGCAAGATGGCCGAAATGGTCGTTGATATCCTTGAAATGATCGGCGTCGACAATCATCAGCGCCATGGGCTTGCCCGCGGCCATCATGGACGACAGCATGCGCGGCGCCTCGAATTCCAGCCGGCTGCGGTCGTAGACGCCCGTCAGGGCATCGCGGCCCGAGCGGTCCAGCAGGTCCTCGTAGCGTTCGCGGAACGTGAGGTCGGCGAAGATATCGGAGATCGGCCGCGGCGAGACCGGGATGGCCGATATGCGCGAATAATAGAGATAGACCGAGATGAGCACGGCATAAGCGCAGGCCGCCATCATCTTGGCGATCCAGCCGCCCCAGAAAACGGCGATCGGCGCGCCGTTCAGGAAATTCAGCACCGCGTAGAAACCGATCTGGTCGAAGGTCAGGACCAAGACGCCGGCGACGAAGAAGCGCATGGTCGTGCTCTTCCTGAAGACGCGCCCAAGGCGTTCGTAGAGCAGGATGATGGCAAGCGAATCGACATAGAGCAGCATGGTGCCCCACAGCATCAGCCAGCCCATCTCGTCGATGAAGGCTAGATCCGCCACGCGGCCCGGCACGGCGCCAATGGTCTGGTGGTGACGCAGGAAGAAACCCAACCCGACCGTCAGGAAATTGCCGGCCAGAAGGCCGTAGATCGGCGCGCGGACGACGGCCGCATCCTCCTTAACGTAAAGAAGCAGGATCATCATCAGCTTGCCGGAGAACAGCACGGATGAACCCGGAGAGATGACGCCGAACGGCAGCTCGATATAGAAGACGGCGGCGAGATAGGTCTCTAGGAAGTGCATTACGCCGAGGGCCGCGACGAAGACCCCGATGCCAAGCTGGTGGCGCATATGCAGGATCGCCACCATAAACACGAAATAGAATCCGGCCTCGATGAGAAGCAGGATCAGATTTTCAGTTCCCATGGCCGGCCCGTCGCGTCATCGACCGCCTCCCGGGCGGCCGCATTCAATGATGTTTCAGCCGATACAGGCAAACGCGATCGTTCTCCAGCACGCTTGCGTAACGGTCGCCAATTTTTCGGAAGAACGGTTCCGGTCGGCTGGACGTTAGACCTGCCGGCTCTCCACGCCATCGGCGAAAAGCGATGCGCCATGCTGGTCGGCGATCTGCCTGGCCTTGCGGAACGCCGTGGCCACCGTGTCGTCGCGCGAGGTGAAGATATCAGCGCGGATGAAGCTGCGGACCAGCACCCTGTCGCCGTCGTGCTTTTCGATTCGCCCGGCCAGACGGTACTGGCTGCCCTCCTGGATCGGGGCTGCGACGAGAAGAAGGTCGTTATAGGCCTCGGTTTCCTCGGCAACCTTTGCCGGAGATGCCGAGCCGCCGCCGCGACCGAAGAGTTTTGAGAAGAAAGAAGCCATGTCCGATTGCTACCACAGGCCATGGCCCCCTCCAAGTGCAGAGCGCCATGCTGACGGCTCTCCTAGATGATGAGGTTGGCGAGGATCTCGTTTTCGGTAATGTCCTGATAGCCGAGCCCTGCCGCATCGAAGGCAGCCCTCAGCGCGGTAAAATTCTCCGGCGCCTTCGTCTCGATGCCGATCAGGATGGAGCCGAAATTGCGGGCCGATTTCTTCAGATACTCAAAGCGGGCGATATCGTCGTCGGGCCCGAGCATGTTGAGGAAATCGCGCAGCGCGCCGGGGCGCTGGGCCAGCCGCAGGATGAAGTACTTCTTCAGGCCCGCATGGCGCATCGCGCGCTCCTTGACGTCGGGCAGGCGCTCGAAATCGAAATTGCCGCCGGAGACGACCGCGACCACCGTCTTGCCTGCAAGCGCCTCACGTCCGAGCGCCTCAAGCGCCGTCAGCGACAGCGCCCCGGCAGGCTCGAGCACGACGCCCTCCACATTGAGCATGTCGACCATCGTCACGCAGATCGCATTCTCCGACAGCAGCATCACCTGGTCGGAGGAGAAGCGCTTCAGCGCATCGAAGTTGAGCGCACCGATCTGCGCGACGGCCGCCCCATCGACGAAGTTGTCCACCTTGTCGAGCGTCACGACCGCGCCGCGCTCCAGGCTGCGCTTGAGGCTCGGCGCGCCCTCCGGCTCGCAAAACAGGAAACCCGAGGGATCGATTACGTCTCTGAAATAGCCGGTGACCCCGGACGCCAACCCGCCGCCGCCGACCGGCAGAACCACGAGATCGGGCAGCCTGCCCTCGCCGAGCTGCGCGGCGATCTCGGCCGCCACCGTCGCCTGCCCCTCGATGATGTCGCGGTGGTCGAAGGGCGGCACCATCAGCGCACCGGTGGCCTCGGCATGGTCTCGGGCGGCCTTGTAGCACTGGTCGAAAAAGTCGCCGACGAGCCTGATCGTAACGAATTCGCCGCCGAACATGCGGGTCTTGTCGATCTTCTGCTGCGGCGTCGTCACCGGCATGAAGACCACGCCCGGCACGCCGAAATGGCGGCAGACGAAGGCGAAGCCCTGCGCGTGATTGCCGGCGGACGCGCAGACGAAACTGCGCGCGCCCTGCGGATCGGCCAGCACCTTGCGCAGGAAATTGAATGCCCCTCTGATCTTGTAGGAGCGCACCGGTGAGAGATCCTCGCGCTTGAGATAGATCTCGGCACCATAGCGGGCGGAGAGATGCTCGTTGAGCTGGAGCGGCGTTTCAGGAAAGAGCCCGCGCAAGGCGTCCAGGGCTGCGTCGACGTCGGATGTCATTCTGTGGTCCGTCTTCGGTTGGAATGCGGTTCGGTAGGCTGCATGTCGTGCCTTCGGCAAGGACAGAGACAGACGAGGACGATCATTCTTCCGACCCTTATACGATCCCGTGGCGCGCCCAGCGCGGCGCGGCGCAACCGATCCCGCCGCCGATCCCGCACCTGGGGCGTCCTTGAGTTTAGACGTCGCAGAGGCTATGGCATATCAACGCGACGGTTTCCACCCGCCCTGGCCGAGATGGCCTCATCGAGACCAACCTTGAACGCCACGATCTTCCGTTCCGCCATCAATATCGCCGCCATTGCCGGCATGTACATGTCCGTGGCGATGCTCGTCCCGGCCTTCATCGACGTCTACTACGGCCATCCCGATTCGGAAGTCTTCTTCCTGTCCGCCTTCTTCACGGGCGGCCTTTCGCTTGCCACGGCCGCGGCCACCCGCGCCGGCCCGCCGCCGTTCAACAAGCGCATGGGCTTTCTTGTCGTCAACATGCTGTGGCTTTCGGCCAGCATCATCGGCTCGATCCCGCTGTGGCTGTCCTCAATGAAGCTCAGCTACGCGCAGGCCTTCTTCGAATCGGTCTCGGCGATCAGCACGACGGGGTCCACCGTCATCGTCGGCCTCGATCACGCGCCTCCCGGCATCCTGATGTGGCGGTCGCTGCTGCACTGGCTCGGCGGCGTCGGGATCCTGGCGCTCGGCCTCTTCATCATGCCCTACCTGCGCGTCGGCGGCATGTCCTTCTTCAAGCTGGAATCGTCCGACACCGCCGACAAGCCGTTTGCCCGCATCGCCAGCTATACGCGCGCCTTCCTCGCCATCTACGTGGCGATCACCCTGATCTGCACCGTCACCTATGCCGCGCTGGGCATGAGCCGCTTCGACGCCCTGAACCACGCCATGTCGACGGTGGCGACCGGCGGGCTTTCGACGCATGATGCCTCCTTCGGCTACTTCAAGAGCCTGCCGCTCCTGTGGGCCGCCACGTTCTTCATGACGCTCTCCAGCCTGCCCTTCTCGGTGCTCATCCTCTTCATGGTGCGCGGCCGGATCGACGCCTGGCGCGATCCGCAGATCCGCGTCTTCCTCGGCTACCTCGTGCTGTTCGCCATCGCCGCCAGCATCTTCCAGCGGCTGCAGAACGGTGTTTCCTTCCACGAGGCGCTGGCGCATTCCTTCTTCACCGTGTCCTCGATCCTGTCCACGACAGGCTTCGTCAGCGACGACTATACGAAATGGGGCCATTTCATCGTGGCGCTCGCCTTCGTTGCGACCTTCATGGGCGGCTGTTCGGGCTCCACGGCCGGTGGTCTCAAGGCCTATCGGCTGATCATCCTGTTCAATTTCATGCGCACCGGCCTCTATCGCCTGATCTATCCCGACGGCATCCACGCCGTGCGCTACGGGACGATGACGGTGGATGCCGATTTCCAGCGCACCGTCTTCCTGTTCTTCCTGACCTATGTGAGCCTGTCCGCGATCGGCGCCATTCTGCTCGGCCTCATGGGCTATGACGTGCTGACGGCCATCTCGGCGGCCGCCACCTCGCTCTCCAACGTCGGCCCCGGCGTCACGGAGGCCATCGGCCCGGCCGGAACCTTCGCCGGTTTCCACGACGCGGCCCTTTATCTCCTGTCGTTTCTGATGCTGCTCGGCCGTCTGGAAATCCTCACCGTGCTCGTCCTCCTGACGCCGCTGTTCTGGAAAAGCTGACCGGGTACAGTCGCCGAGGCGTTCTTGACTGTTGCCACGCTTCTCCGCATCTTGCCGAAATCGGCTGGAGGAAGACGGAATGTTCGTGTCGAAGTCACTGTTGCCCCTGTTTCTTGCCGCGTCCCTGGCATCACCGGCGCTCGCCGGGCCGCTTGCCGATGCCGCCAAGAAAGCTGAGGAGCAAGCCGTGGCCGGTGATCCCGTGGGCGCCCACAACACCATCCGCGACGCCTTCGGCGCCTTCGCCGCCACGCTTCCTTTTACGATCGGCAAGGCCGTCTTCGTCGCGGCTCCGCCCGAGGGATACGGCATGTATGCCACGCGCCCGACCTCCGACTTCAAGTCCGGCGAAACCTTGATTTCCTACGTCGAGCCGGTGGGTCTTACCTGGCGTGCGGGCGAGGGCGGCAATCTGGAGTCCCACTTCACCGTCGACTTCGAACTGCTCGATACGAAGGGTGCGAAACTCGCCGAACAGAAGGCCTTCGGCTCCTTCGATTTCAAGGGAACGGTGCGCAACCAAGAGGTCTTCGCCAAGCTGACGCTCAAGCTGAGCGGCCCGCCCGCCGGCGACTACGTGCTGCGCTACCGCTTTCGCGACACGGCAAGTGGTGCCGTCGCCATCAGCGAACAGCCCTTTAAGATCGTGCAGTAAGCCGGCTATCGAAGTTTTCCACAGGCTTTGAGAGAATTGGGACAAGCCCGAATCCGGGCTTTCCAGCGCATGGGCGCTCAATTATGACAGCGACATGACAACCCCAGCCACGTAAGGGGCACCCATGCTCTCGCTGTTTCGCAAACTCATGCCGCGTGAAGACCGGTTCTTCGATCTCTTCGAGCGGCATTCCCGCACCGTCGTCGGTGCCGCCGAGGCGCTACAGGCCGTCCTGGCCGGCGGCCCGGACATGGAAAAGCACTGCGACCGCATCGTCGCGCTGGAAGACGAGGCGGACGCGATCACGGCCGAGGTCCTGCTTGCGGTGCGCCGCAGTTTCATCACGCCCTTCGACCGCGGCGACATCAAGGACCTCATCCAGTCGATGGATGATGCGATCGACATGATGCACAAGATGGTCAAGACCATCCGCCTCTACGAACAGACGAGCTTCCAGCCCGGCATGCAGGAAATGGGTGCGGCGGTCGTCAAGGCCGCCCATCTCGTCGCCGAAGCCATTCCGCTGCTCGACAAGGTCGGCGTTCATGCCGACCGTCTCAGCGCCATCGCCCAGGAAGTCACCCGCGTCGAGGGCCGTTCCGACGAACTGCACGATCAGGGCGTGAAGGAGCTCTTCAAGACCTACGGCAAGACCGACCCGATGGCCTATATCATCGGCAGCGAGATCTACAGCGAACTGGAGAAGGTGGTCGACCGCTTCGAGGACGTGGCAGACGAGATTAGCGGCATCGTGATTGAGAACGTCTGATGGACGCCACCCTCGCCCTGCCGCTGCTCATCGCCCTCGTGGGCATCGCGCTGCTCTTCGACTTCCTGAACGGCCTGCACGACGCGGCGAACTCCATCGCCACCATCGTCTCCACGCGCGTTCTTCGCCCTCAATATGCCGTCATGTGGGCGGCGTTCTTCAATTTCATCGCCTTCCTGTTCTTTGGCCTGCATGTCGCCGAAACGCTCGGCAAGGGCATCATCGATCCCTCCATCGTCAGCCCGCTCGTGATCTTCTCCGCCCTCATGGGGGCGATCATCTGGAATGTCGTGACCTGGATCTTCGGCATTCCCTCAAGCTCTTCGCATGCGCTGATCGGCGGACTGGTCGGTGCAGGTCTCGCCAAGACGGGCTTCGACGCCGTCGTTTGGGGCGGCCTGATCAAAACGGCGAGCGCCATTTTCCTGTCGCCCGCCATAGGTTTCTTCCTCGCCCTGATCCTGGTCCTCACCGTGTCCTGGATCTTCGTGCGACAGACGCCGTTTGCCGTCGACCGCACCTTCCGCGTCATGCAGTTCATTTCGGCCTCGCTCTACTCGCTCGGCCATGGCGGCAACGACGCGCAGAAGACCATGGGCATCATCGCGGTGCTTCTCTATTCGCAGGGCTATCTCGGCGGAGAATTCTACGTGCCGTTCTGGGTGGTCATCACCTGCCAGGCGGCCATGGCGCTCGGAACGCTGATGGGTGGCTGGCGCATCGTGCACACGATGGGCTCGAAGATCACCCGCCTCAACCCGATGCAGGGCTTCTGCGCGGAAACCGGCGGCGCGATCACCCTCTTTGCGGCAACGTGGCTCGGCATTCCCGTCTCGACCACGCACACCATCACGGGCGCCATCATCGGCGTCGGCGCGGCCCGTCGCGTCACGGCGGTGCGCTGGGGCCTCGCCGGCAACATCGTCTGGGCATGGATCATCACCCTGCCCTCGGCCGCCGCCATTTCGGCGCTGTTCTACCTGGTCTTCGCCGCCATTTCCGGCTGATCAAAACAAAAAAAATCCGGTGACAGCAACGTCACCGGACATACTCCGGCCAACTCAGCGCAATCGGCAACAGCACGACAGGCCCGGGGCCAAGCCCTCAAAAGCCCGACTCCGCGCCTTCCAGATCGCTGCCCTCGCAGGCCGAGACATTGGCGACCTCATAGGTCGTCTTTCCCGGTCCGGCGGGCGGAACGGGCGTCAGCGTGACGATGACGTAGCATTCAGAATTCTGCACGCGCCATTCGATCTGCCCATTGTCGCGCGTGCGAACCTGCTCCAGCGTATCGAACGGCCGCCCGCCCATGGCGAAGGACACCTTGTCGCTGCCGACGACCGCCTGGACCTGCTCGCTCGCATCATAGAACCCGGAAAGCGCCGCCGAGGCCGGTACCGAGAGCCCAAGGGTGATGAGAAGTGCAAAAAGCCCGTATTTCATGAAATGGTTATCCCCGCGCTAAAAATGAACTGCCGCTATTCCCCAGAAACGAACCGCTTCGGGACCGAATAACGCTATAAAACAGATCACAAGAAGACATCCGGCCCCCGCCGAACAGCCCGGTCCCGATGTACCACCCGCACGGCACTTGTCAAACCTCGGGTGAGGAAGGCATGCGGCTGAAGGCAGCAAAGCAACATGAGCAAAGCGTGCAACATCAACGACGCGTAAAGCGAAGACCGACACCCGAACGTTGAGAGAAGCGGATAATTCAAGAAATTCAGGTGGTGAGCGCGCAGGGATTCGAACCCTGGACCTACTGATTAAAAGTCAGTTGCTCTACCGGCTGAGCTACGCGCTCCCAAGCGGTGCGAAGCGCCCCGCGGAAGTGGGCGGAACATAGGCAGGAGGGTGTTTATGGTCAACCCGGAAAATGCACGGGAAAACAGCTTTTGCAACGTCGTGTCGACCGCCCCGCCGTGGCGGAAAGCCGCGGCGGCCAGGTGGTTCAGTAGACGGTGTATTTCAGGAGGCCAAGCGACCAGTCAACGCTGCGGTTTTCCACATCGCGCGTCCAGGCCTGCTTGAGCGTGCCGGCGATGTCGGCGATGGTGGTGCGGGCATCCAGTTCCTTGGTCAGGCCGTAATCGTTCGGCGCGACCGCGGTGAGATCGACGTCGTCGGCGACGACGATGGCGACCAGCACATTCTCGCTCGGCCCTTCCGCCTCGAAATCGAAGCCGTAATAATCGTCGGGAATGGTGATCGGCGTGCCCGGCGCCAGCCGCGTGATCTTCTGCGCCGCTTCGTTCGGGAAGATCTGGGTCGCCTTGCCGTCCTTGTCGACGTCGTACAGGATGAGATGGCCGCCCGTGCGGCTCGTCACCGAGATGCGGAAGCTGTCGCCGTTCTTGAGATGATCCGAGGACAACGAGACCTGGACGTCACCGCTCTCCGCCTTGCCGAGAATGTCGCCGACGGCATCGACCGGGTCGGCGGCCACATAGGCGGTCTGCTGCGTATTTTCGACCTTCACCTCTTCGACCTTCACCTCATCCGGCACCTGCTGCTGCGTGTCCGTGGCCGTCACCGCCGGGCTTACGGCGCTGGCGCCGAGCAGCGCATAGTTCACCTCGAGCTGCGGATCGAGGCCCTGGCACTGGCTTTGCGCCGCGCAATATGTCTGGGACTGCTTCTTGACATATTCGAGCAGCTCCGCGTTCGAGACGATACCGTTGCCATTGCTGTCGGCGGCCGAAATCTCGTGACCGTTGACGTAGGACAGCGTGAAGACGCCGTGACGCTCTTCCGGCGGCAGGCGCGTATCGTCCCAGGCCACCTGGTAGGAAGAGGCCGCGCTCCATGCCTCCACGCCGCTCTCCTTGGCGACCTCGGGCTTCACCACGGCCACATCGACGCGCAGGCCGCGCGTCTTCACCGCGTCGGCCGGCTTGGCATGGGGACGCGGCAGGAACCGCGCGCTTTCCATGGCATCGCCGACCTCCGTCGACAAGGAGCGCGAGATGGTGCCGGAATGGCAGGCGTCGATGACGATGGTGACGGCGCGGTCCTTCAGCTTGGCGAGCATGGCGTCGATCTCGTCGTCGAGGATCACGTTCGACCAGTCGCCATTGCCGGCCACGATGTCGTAGGTCGACAGCGCCTCATCCAGGCCATCCTCCTCGTCACCGCTCAAATCCTTCACCTGCAGGCCGTGGCCGGAGAAGTAGAAATAGACCCGGTCGCCCGGCTGCGTGCCGTTGATGAGCCATTCGTCGATGCTGGCGAGGATGGCGGCACGCGTCGCCTGGGCGTCGCGCAGGACGCGGATCGAATCCGCTCCATAGCCGAGCTTTTCCTTCAGCAGCTTCTCGATAAGAGGAGCGTCGTTCTTCGGGCCCTCCAGAAACATCTTTTCCGGCAGGTTGGCATAGGTGCCGATGCCGACGATGAGCGCCCGGTCGGCGGCCGCCGCGAATGTGGAGAACGAAAGCGAAAGCAGAAGGGCTGCGGCGTAGCGGATCATCAGAGCGTTTCCCGCGTATAGAGGGGCTGGATGGCGACGCTGGCTTCCTTGCCGTCGAGACGGGTCATGAGCGCTTGCAGCAGCGTTTGCGGCGTCACCTTCGGATCGGCGAGGACGGCGCCGATGGCATCGACCGGCTCCGCCGTCCAGATGGTGATCAGATGGTCCGCGCCATAGGGCTTCACCACCTCGACATCGGTGAGCTTGAACTGCCCGCTTTCGGTGCCCGCCGCCTGCATGTCGAGGAACTGCACTTCGCCCGTGTTGGCAAGGTTGAAGACGAGCATGTTGGGATAGCGGCCGGGCGGCGCGTCGAAGCGCAGGCGGTCGCCGGCCGCGTAGATATCGCGCACAGGCTTGAGCGATACCGAGCCCGGGTTCTGGCTCGCCATCGCCTTCAGGAAGTCGAGCAGCACGAACTTGTCGACGACCGACTGGATGCGGTCCGCGCCGACGTTCTCGCCCGCGACATCGCCATTCGGCGTGTAGAACACGCCGCTCGCCACGTCCCAGCGGAACGGCGTGCCGGTACCCTCGGCATTCTTCGGGCGCGCGGCGGCGCCGGTGATGTCGAGGGCGATCTGGCCTGTCCAACCGAGATCCTTAGCCGGCTTCACGAGCTTGGTCGTTGTGCCCGCGGCAGCGCCGCTATCGGCGCCCGCCGGAAGGCCGCGTGTCAGCCGCACCACGACCTCGCTTTCCGAGCGCGCCACCTGCGGCATGAAATTGGGCACCTGCAACGCTTCGGAACGGTTCTTCACATTGCTGAAGATATAGTCCTCCAGCTCGATGCGGGTGATCACGCCGTCACCGTCGCGGTCCGCGCTACCCTCGACGGCGCGTGCAAAGCTCCAGCTCAAGGCACCGCGCGGCTCGCCGTCGATGATGACCTCCGGCGTCGGCTGGCTCTCGAGCGATGCGGCGAGCACCGTCACCTGCTTGAAATCGATTTCCTTGACCTTCGCGCCGTCGACCGCCTCCTGCGAGGGCGCGGCGAGCTTCACCGTCACCGCCGGCGCAAGGCGCGTCTTGCCGCTGACCGATCGGCTCATGCCGCCGGAAAAGCAGCTGTCGGAGACGAAGAGTACATGCACGCCCTTGCTCTCCGCCTCGCCGAACCAGGCATTCATCTCGTTGTCGACGATGATCTCGTTGAAGGTCTCAGCGGCGCGGTTGCGGTCGAAACCCGGCAGCTGGAGAAATTCGTCGAGGCCGTCGGCCTCGTCGCCCGCAATGAGTTCGGGCATCTGCGCGCCGTGGCCGGCATAGGTGAAGATGATCGTATCGCCGGCCGCGGCCTTCACTACCAGATCCATCCAGGCCTTGCGGATATCGTCCTTGCGCGCCTGTTCGTTGGTGAACTTGACGACCTCGAACCCGGCGGACGACATCGCGCGATAGACGTCTTCCGCATCGCGCACGGCACCATCAAGGCTCACGTCGTTGGGATACTGGTCGACGCCGACGACGAGCCCGTAGGTCTGCGCGGCAAGTGCTGGACCGGGAAGCGCGACGGCGAGCGAAAGCGCAAGCAGGCGGTAGAGATGTCTCGGCATTTTCATTCCACGTCCACTTCCACGCGGCGATGCAGCTGGTTCAGCGTTTCCGTGTCATAGGCGCTGGCGTCGTCCGGTTTGAAGGGCTCGTCCTCGCCCTTGCCGACCGTGGCGATCGTGCCGGCATAGCCGGCATCGTGCAGGTAGGCCTTCAGCGTCTCGGCGCGGGCGAGCGAGAGCTTGTAGTTCGCGGCGGCGGATCCGACAGGGTCCGTATGGCCGATCAGCGTGATGGAGGCCGGCTTCACCGCCTTCAGGCATTCGGAAAGGTCCTTGGCCGCCGCCACGCCGTCGGGCGTGAAATCCGCCGTGCCGAAGACGTAGCGAACGGGCGTCGACTTCTTCTTGATCTTCACGCCGCGGAACGAGACCTTGCAGCCGCCGCGCATGGCGAGCTGCACCGGCCGCGGCGCGGCAAGGCGCATCTCGCTGGCCAGCTTGTCGAGCCGCAGGATATATTGCTCGTCGGGCGCCATCCATTCCGGCGTCAGCGTCTCGTTCGATCCGTCCTCCAGCGCCATCTGGTAGAAGCGCGAGGCCGCCTCGTAATCCTTGCGTTCGCGCGCGAGATCGCCCAGCGCGTCGAACACCTGCCAGGGGCCGCCATAGGTCTTCTGGAGGTCCTCCAGTTCCGTGCGGTGCGCATCCAGCCTGTCGCCGCCCGCGACCGCCGTGGATATGCGGTTGAAGGCGGTCAGGCCGGCGATGCGGCCGACCAGCGTGCGCTCGTTGGCGCTGCAATTGGCCGTGCCGGCGGTCTCGGCGATCGAATGCGCCTTCTGCGCGTCGCCTGCATTGAAGGCCTCCACGACCCCCTTGAAAGCGTCGCAGGTGGCAGCCGCCGGCGCAGCACCGGCGAGCACGAAGAATGTCGCCGCAAGGGATCGCATCAGCATTGTCGGTTCAGCCCTCATATCCTCGAATGGGTCAGGCAGGGGCGCGGTCGCCCCTGCCCCGTTGTCACTTGATCTCGAACGTCACCATCTGGAGACCACTCGTACCATTGTCCTGCTCCGCCTGCTTTGCAAGGTTGATTGCAAGCCCGCGGCTCAACGGCTGCTTCGACTTCGCCGCCAGCTGCTGGGCCTTTTCGGGCGTCAGCTTCTGGTCGCCCAGCCCGCCGATCCGGCAGAAGGCGATCAGGGTCTCGCCGGCCGACGGCGTATCGAAGGTGAGATTGCCCGTGCCCGCCTGCGGGATGAGCCGGCGTTCGCCCGGATTGAGCGTGGTGTTGCCGATCATCACATCCGGGATGATCTCCACCGTGCCGGTGTCCTCGACATACACGACCTGCAGCTCGCAGGCGTGGTTGGTGGAGAGCTCGAAGCTCAGGTAGTCGCCCACCTTCGCGCTCGTCGAGGCGACATGCACGGCAAGCTTCACCTTGTCGGCCTGCGCCTTGTCGTCCTGCTTGTAGGCGGGAACGGCATAGGCCGTTTGGACCTGGTCCCCGGCGTTGTCGGTGGTCGGCTGCGTATGCGCGGTTTCGGCGGCCGCAGCCTCATGGTTGACGCCGCGCTTCAGCGGCTTGAACTGCCGCAACGGCTCCAGCATCAGGGCGAACTGCTCTTCCACCTCGACGCGCGGGATAGTGGAGCCTGCCTCGAGCGTTGCCACCCAGTCGAGCCCGATGCGCAACGCGTTGACATCGGCAACACGGCGGATATCGGAGGCGAACTCCTCCGGCGTCATGTCGAATTCCGCAGCCAGCTGCTCGAAATTCAGCTCGTCCTCGTACTTGTCGGCGAAGTAGGTGAAGATTTCCGCCCCGCCCGGGGCCTTCAGGCTGGTCTTGCCGCCGCCGGCCGTCGCTTCGGTGATGCCGAGACGATCGAGCGCGCTGACGAAGCGCTCGGTGTCGCGCTTGTAGACCTCGTTGAGTTTTTCCTGCGGCACATAGACGGCAAGCAGTTCGTCCTGCTGGTCCTTGGAAAACAGCGTGGAGGTCTGGATATGCTCGCGCAGCTGGTCACGCTTCGACAGGATGCCGTCGAAATGGCAGTCGAAGCACGACCGGGCATTGACGATTTCGACGCCCTTGCCGATCGGCCGCTTGCGGAAGGATACGATGGCCGTCGGGCCGATATCGAGCTGGTCGCCCTTATTGGTGGAGAGGTAGTAGCCCTGCATGCCGTTGGGGAGCGAGAAGATCATCTCGCCGCCATCGTGCTCGAAGGGTTCGAGCCCGGCCTTCAGCCGCACGCCATCCGGCCCGGCCGGGAAGCGCTTCAGCACCTGGCGCCCCACATCGCCGGCAAAGTCGTAGGACTTCCAGTAATAGCCGCCAAACGGCATATCGTGGCGCTCCAGCATGCGGTTGTGGTCGGAAACCCCGGACGAGCCGTCCGCGAAACCGGCACGCACGATGCGGCGGCGTTCGATGTTCTGCGCGACATCAACACCGAAGCGCTTTTCGAGCTCGATGATGTTGGTCGGCAGCTTCATCAGGCGGTTATAGACCTTCGGCCGTGCGCCGTTGCTCATGAACCAGTCGACGCGCATGATCGGCAACTGCGTCTGCGTGGCCTTTGAAAGCGCATGCAGCTGCGAATTACTGGCCGGATCGACGCCGTAGAAATATTCGTTGATCAGGAAATTGTAGTCGTCCTCGCTCCATTGCAGATCGCGAAGATCGATGCGCACCAGCAGGCCATCGGAGCCTTCGACCTCCTCCGGGATGACGAGCTCCGGTCCGTAGGATAGCGAGTTGAGGAGCTTCTTGAAGCCGCCCGCCAGCACCTTCATACGCTTGAGGAAGGTCTCGTGCGTCTCGCAGCTCATCATGCCGTTATACTGGTCGCGGTAGCTGAAGTAGCGCATGAACGGCTGGTCTTGCTCGTCCACCTGCGAGATGTCGCGCAGCGCGAGGTCGACGAAATCGAGATATTTCAGCATCGGCCGCGAGCGCTTGGTCTGGCCGGCGGACACCGCCGTCGGCATCGCGGACTGGTTCAGCGAGTTGATCCAGTTCGCGAGGCTCTGCACTTCCGCATCGTCCGGGCGCTTGCCGAGCGGCATGCGGCCGCTGGTGACGCTGGTGTACAGCAGCGACTTGGAGGCGTCGCCGGGGGTCACGAAAGCCGGATTGGCGGCAATCGAGGATAGTTCGCCCGACGGGAAGGACCCCTGCGAACTTTCACCCGGGCCATGGCAATTGCGGCAATATTTGCCGATGAACGCATCGGCGGCGGATGCGAATTCCGCGCTGCCGCCGCCCGCCGTCAGCGCCGTCTCGGCCGTGGCCTCGCTGCATACGGGCGTCGCGCTGGTTTCCACCGGCGTCACCTTCACCTCACGGTCCGCGAGGAAGGCATACATGGCCTGGCGGTCTTCCTCCGGAAGCGCCGAAAGACCCTTGGCGATGTGGCGCATGACCGGGTCGGCCAGCGGCGAACCGGAGAGCTTCTTGCCCTCCTCGATCAGCCCCTTGGTGAAGACCTCATGCGAGGCGAGGCCGCCCATGCGCGCCTTGGTGATATCGGGGGCCACCGCGCCGGTCAGCCCCTTTTCACCCTCGTAGGCGCGCTCCAGGTCAAGGCCGTAGGTGGCGGTGCGCGGCGTGTGGCAGTCGCCGCATCCGCCGACATTCTCGACGAGGTAGCGGCCGCGCTCCATCTGGGTTTCTTCGCGCGCCTGGTAGGCCGGCACGGTGAAATGGCTGCGCTTCCACAGCGTGATCGTCGTCTGCCGGCTGAACGGGAACGCGATCTCGTGCTCCTTCGAGGCCGCGTCCGATTGCGGCAGCGTCTCGATATAGGCTTTGATGTCGAGCACATCCTCGGGCTTCATGCCGCCATAGGAGGTGTAAGGCATGACCGGGTAGAGGTTGTCCCCCTCCTTGTCGACACCGGCCATCACGGCATTCAGGAAGTCGGCGTTCGACCAGCCGCCGATGCCGTTCGGATGGGCGGAAATGTTCGGCGCGAAGAATTTCCCGATGGCCGTCTGCATCTCCATGCCGCCGGACAGCAGCTCGGTATTGTCGCCGGAGCCGTGGCAGGCCCCGCAGCCCGCCGCACCGAACAGCACCTTGCCGTTTTCAACATTCGCCTGGTACGTGCCATAGGCATCCGGCGCGAACGGATCGATGGCGAATGCTCCCGTCGGCAAGAATGCCGTCGGACAGAACGCCGCCATCGCGAGGCCGAGAAGCGCACCGAGGCGCGGCAGCGGCCGGAAAAGTGCCATATTGAACACGCGCATGGCTTGTCCCTCACTCTAAAAAGCCGGCTGGCCGGCTATAAATCTGATCTCTCCGACAATTCCGCATGCAAAACCGCCTGGCAGTTTCCGCGGAAATGCCCTAGCGAAACTCGAAACGTTCGAACTCGACGCGGCGCGGTGGCTTGCCGAGTTCCCTCAATCCCTTTTCGATGGCCAGCCGCAGCGGCGTCGGCCCACAGAACCACAGATCGGCCTCCGCCGGGTCCATTGCCGTGCCGGATACCAGCTTTGCCGCATCGAGCCGCCCGTCGGTCGCGGAATTGTGCAGCACGAAGCTGAAATTGCCGAGCTTGTCGGCCTGCGCGCGGAACGTCTCGAGGCCGATCGCCTCCGCACCGTCGCGCACGCAATAGACCATGTGGATGTCCTGGCCCTCGTCGCCCTTCAGCCGGCTCGCCATGGCGAGGAACGGCGTCACGCCGATGCCGCCGGCAAGCCAGATCTGCTTCTTGCCGCCACGTTTGTGGTTGAAATGGCCGTATCCGCCCTCGAGCGTCAGCGCATCGCCGACGGCAACCGTTTCCCGCAACGCCTTGGTATAGTCGCCGAGCGGCTTGATGGCGAAGCGCACCGTTCCGTCCTCGTCGATGCCGGCGATGGTGAAGGGGTGCGGTTCGCGCAGTCCGGCCTTGTTGACGCGGAAAAAGCCGAACTGGCCCGGCAAGGCCCTCAGCTTGCTGCGGGTGGGCTTCGCCGTGATGATCGTCGCGCCCTCGTGGCGCTCGACATCCACCACCTGGTATTTTCGCGTGCGGATCCAGGGCAGAAGCTGGGTATAGGCATAGCTGACGATGCCGAGTAGCGCGAACAGGTTGAGATAGACCGCCAGCAGCGCCGTGCCGTCATAGGGGCGCTTGATGAACATCTGATGGAAGGCGACCAGCACGAACAGCAGGCCGATGAACCGGTGGGTGAAGCGCCAGAACTGATAGGGTACCTGGAAGCGTGTCTTCGGAATGACCTTCACGAGGCTGAGCACGAGCAGGAAGACGAAGCCGTAGAAGGCCCATTCGCCGGCCGTCTTTGCGAGCCTGTTGAGATCGCCGGTCAGCGAAAGCCCCTGGAAGTCCGGCGTCACGAAATAGTGCACGAGGATAAGACAGAGCACCGCGATGCCGATCTTGCGGTGGAAATGATAGATGCGGTCGAGCCCGCCGAACAGCCGCTCCACCAGCGGCGGGCGCGTCGCCATGAATTGCGCGATCGCCATGGCGACAAAGGCCATCGAGGAGGCGATCAGGGACAGGGTCGTTGCACCATTGGTATGGCTGACCGCCGGAACGGCAAGCACGCCGGCGATCACGATCAGCAGAGTCGCGACGATGGAACCCGCGGTCAATCTATCCCCCTAGATGGAACTGGACGGTCGTTAATGCCGGCATGCTTGCAAGGCCGCATGACATTCGTCAACCGCAATCCTCCTATCGACGGGCGGCCCGGCGGCTTTATTCGCCGCCTTTTGGCAAGCAAGGCGAAAACCGGCACATGGCGTCGAATATCACAATGGACCAAGCCACATAGCCATGGCGTCCACCCCCAGGCGAATCGGCTGGGAAGGATAAAAGCAGCCCCCAAGTATCCTCGCGAACCGGCGGTCCATTCCGCCGACACGCCGCTGATATATCAGCATGCTTGCCATCCACTTTGCGACATGGCACCAAGTGATATATCAACGGAGTCTCCGCATGACGGCATCCGCGGCCTCGCAGGCCCATCTCGCCTATCTCGCCCTTGAGGGTCTGATCGTGACCCTGAAGCTGAGACCCGGCGCGCTCGTTACCGAAAAGCAGCTGATTGAACTTTCGGGGCACGGCCGCACGCCGGTCCGCGAGGCGATCCAGAAGCTGGAATGGCAGGGGCTCATCGTGGTGCGGCCGCGCGCCGGCCTGCAGATCGCCGCGATCCGCCCGGACGATCATGCCGATGTCATGACCACGCGCCGCCAGCTGGAGCCCTTGGCCGCAGCACTGGTCGCCCGCCATGCCAGCGACGCGCAACGCGAAAGGCTGGTCGCCTGCGCACAGGCCATGACTGCCTGCTCGATCAACTCGGATATCGAAGGCTTTCTCGCCGCCGACAAGACCTTTGACGAGATTATGGAAGAGGCCTGCCCCAACCGCTTCCTCATCGCCGCCCTCGCCTCGCTGCAAACCCACGCGCGGCGCCTGTGGTTCACGCGCGCCGACAGCCGCCGGATGGATCGCTCCGTGGACCTGCATGTGAAGGTCATCCGCGCGATCCGCAACGGCGACCCCGCCGCCGCATCGGCCGCGATGACCGATCTTCTGGAAGAACTGTCCCACTGAAACGAAAACGGCGGCCGAAAGGCCGCCGCTTTGTGAAAGGAATGTCTCGCCGCTCAGTCGACGAAGGCGCGCTCGATGACGAACTCGGCAGGCTTGCTGTTGGCGCCTTCCGTGAGGCCGGCCTGCTCCAGCAGGGCCTTGGTTTCCTTGAGCATGGCCGAGGAGCCGCAGATCATGCCGCGGTCGACGGCAGGATCGAAGCGCGGCACGCCGAGATCGGCAAACATCTTACCGTTGGCGATGAGGTCGGTGATGCGGCCCTGGAACGGGAAGTCCTCGCGGGTCACGGTCGCGTAATGGCGCAGCTTGTCGCCGACGACTTCGGCGAGGAATTCGTGGCTGCGGATTTCCTCCACGAGGTCGAAACCGTATTTCAGTTCGGCCACTTCGCGGCATGTATGGGTCAGGATGACCTCGTCGAACTTCTCATAGGTCTCCGGGTCGCGGATGAGGCTCGCAAAAGGTGCGATGCCCGTGCCGGTGGAGAACATGTAGAGCCGCTTGCCGGGGGTAAGCGCATCGAGAACCAGCGTACCGGTCGGCTTCTTGCGCATCAGCACGGTATCGCCCGGCTTGATCTGCTGGAGATGCGAGGTCAGCGGGCCGTCCGGCACCTTGATCGAGAAGAATTCCAGCTCCTCGTCCCAGGACGGGCTTGCGATCGAGTAGGCGCGGTAGATCGGCTTGTCGCCGACCATCAGGCCGATCATGGCGAATTCGCCGGAGCGGAAGCGGAAGCTTTCAGGGCGCGTCATGCGGAAGCGGAACAGGTGATCCGTGTAGTGCTGCACGCTCGTCACCGTCTCGGCGAAAACGCCGGCCGGAATGGTTGCCACAAAGTCTTCGGTCTTGGCCGGTGCGTTCATGTCTGGATCGGTCCTGTCTGCGTCGGAAAATCTTGACGATAGGCAGATATTACATGTTGAGCAGCAAAGGAAGGTATTCCGTTCCAATGCGCCGAATGGCCGCGCAATAGTTTGCCGGCCATTCGATATTGCCTTCGCCGTGCCTGACGTCCTTGATCTCGCTCAAGCCTATCACGCGATTGCGGCCTTTGCCGGTCGCGGCGATGCAAAAATCAGGCCCTGCGGCGCCAGCTGTACGAGCCTACCTCCTGGGAAGGGCGCGCCGTCGGCTGGTAATGGTTTTCGATGCCCGGAAGGCGGTTTTCGGACAGGCGCTTCAGCGCCGTCGCATTGCTGACCGCGAAGCTGTCGATGCCACAGCGCAGCATCAGCGGGATCTGGTCGATCAGCACATCGCCGACGGCCCGGATCTCGCCGGCATAGGCGAGCCGCGAGCGCAGCAGCGAGGCATGGCTGAAGGCCCGGCCATCGTTGAAGGCCGGAAACGCCACCGCGACCAGCGCGATGCGGTCCAGATGGCCTTCCAGCCTGCGCACGTCGTCCGCCGGGTTGATCAGCACACCAAGGCCGGTCTCGCCGCCCTCGGAGACCTTCGCCAGGAAATCGTCGAGCCCGAGGATCGCCTTCTCGTTCGAGCCCGCCTTGGCGTCCTCGGTTTCGATCACCCAGGGATCATCGGTCACAAAACCGGCTTCGTTCCAGATTTTCGTCATGACCGCTCTCCTCAGGCCGCCGCAGCCGTCTTGTCACCGTAGAGCGCATCCTTGAAGGGCTGCGGTCCGACGCGACGATAGGCATCGAGGAAGATTTCCGAGGGGTCGAGGCGCAGGCCGAGATAGGTGTTCACGATCACCTCCACGGCATCCGTCACCTTTTCCGGCTCGAAGCCGCGCCCGATGATTTCGCCGATCGAGGTGTTCTCGTCGCCCGACCCGCCAAGCGTGATCTGGTAGAGTTCCTCGCCTTTCTTTTCCACGCCCAGAAGGCCGATATGGCCGACATGGTGGTGGCCGCAGGCATTGATGCAGCCGGAGATCTTGATCTTCAGCTCGCCGATTTCCGCCTGCCGCTCGGGCGAACCGAAACGGGTCGACAGTTCCTGCGCGACCGGGATCGAGCGCGCATTGGCCAGCGCGCAGTAGTCCAGCCCCGGACAGGCGATGATATCGGTGATCAGGCCGGCATTGGCGGTCGCAAGACCCGCAGCCACGAGGCCGCGATAGACCGGCTCCAGATCCGCCAGTGCGACGTGCGGCAGGATGAGGTTCTGCTCGTGGCTGACGCGGATCTCGTCGAAGGCATATTCCTCGGCGATATCGGCGACGGCCTCCATCTGTGTGTCGGTCGCGTCGCCCGGAATGCCGCCGATCGGCTTCAGCGAGATCGTCACCATGCCGTAGTCGGGGTGCTTGTGCGGCTGCACGTTGTTCTGTACCCAGCGTGCGAATTCCGGGTCCGCCTTCTTCCACTGCGCAAGGTTCGCCCAGCCTTCTGCGCGGGGGCTAAGTTCCGGCGGCGCGAAGTAGGCGGAAATCGCCGCAACGTCGCGCTCGGGCAGCTTCAGCTCGGTGTCGCGCAGCTCGGCGAACTCGGCCTCCACCTGACGCGAAAGCTCCTCCACGCCGGTCTCGTGCACGAGGATCTTGATGCGTGCCTTGTACTTGTTGTCGCGACGGCCGTGCAGGTTGTACACCCGCATGATGGCGGTCGTGTAGGACAGCAGGTCCTGCTCCGGCAGGAAGTCGCGGATCTTCTTGGCGATCATCGGCGTGCGGCCCTGCCCGCCGCCGACATAGACGGCAAAGCCGATCTCACCCTTCTCGTTCTTCTTCAGGTGCAGGCCGATGTCATGCACCTGGATGGCGGCGCGGTCGCGCTCCGCACCCGTCACGGCAATCTTGAACTTGCGCGGCAGGAAGGAGAATTCCGGGTGTACGGACGACCACTGGCGCAGGATCTCCGCGTAAGGCCGGGGATCGGCGACCTCATCGGCGGCAGCGCCTGCGAAATGATCGGCCGTGACATTGCGAATGCAGTTGCCCGACGTCTGGAGCGCATGCATCTCGACGGTCGCGAGATCGGCCAGCGCGTCCGGCAGTTCCGAGAGCTTCGGCCAGTTGTACTGGATGTTCTGGCGCGTGGTGAAATGGCCATAGCCGCGGTCGTACTTGCGCGCGATATAGGCGAGCTTGCGCATCTGGCGGGCATTCAGCGTGCCATAGGGAATGGCGACGCGCAGCATATAGGCGTGCAGCTGCAGGTAGACGCCGTTCATCAGGCGCAGCGGCTTGAAGGCATCCTCGGCCAGTTCACCGGACAGGCGGCGCGCGACCTGATCGCGGAACTGCTCCACACGGTCGGACACAAAGGCGTGGTCGAATTCATCGTAACGATACATTGAAACGTCCTCAGGCGGCCGGTGCGGCCGTCGCAGTCAGGCCGGAATAACCGGCGGCATAGGCAATGGATGGTCCTTCGGCACGGATGCGCTCGCGCATGCGCAGCGGCCGCAGGACGCCGTCGACTTCTTCGACGTCCACGACGTTCACGTCAACCACCTTGTTGTCGGCAAAGGCCTGCTTGCCGGTGGCCTCCAGCGCGTCGACGGCCTCCTTGTGGCGCGCCACGAAGGCGTCCTGGAGATGTTCGTTCCAGTTGCCGGCGGCATCCAGCCAGACGGAGATGCCGTCGGAAAGGCGATTGGCTGTCAGAACCTTGTCGGCCATGTCATGCTCCCAATGCTGCTGTCGTGCGAACCGGCTCGCGCACGAGCGGTTCGGAATGTTCGAAATTGGCGCCGGCGACGGCGTCGCCGATGATCACCATGACCGGGCCGGAAAGCTCGTCGCGATGCTCCAGGCCGGGCAGATCCTTGAGCGTACCATGCAGCAGCCGCTTCTCGCGCCTGCTGGCATTTTCCACCACGGCGACGGTCGTCTCGGCCGGCAGGCCGGCTTCCATCAGGCGCGCGGCGACTGAAGCCGCGACCGTGCGTCCCATATAGACGGCAACGGTGGCGCCAGAAATAGCCAGGCGCGCCCAGTCCGGCAGAACCGATCCGGTCAGGTCGTGACCGGTCGTGAAGACCAGCGAGGACGCCACGCCGCGCAGCGTCAGCGGCAGCTCGAAATCGGCGGCTGCGGCAAAGGCAGAGGTGATGCCCGGCACGATCTCATAGGTCACGCCGGCCCGGCGCAAAGCGGCCATTTCCTCGCCGGCGCGGCCATAGACGAGCGGATCGCCGGATTTCAGCCGCACGACGCGCTTGCCCGCCTCGCCGAGTTCCACCAGGAGATCGTTGATCTCGTCCTGCGACTTCGAGTGGCACCCCTTGCGCTTGCCGACGGACAGGCGCTCGGCATCGCGGCGCCCCATGTCGACGATCGCCTGCGGCACCAGCGCATCGAAGACGATGACGTCTGCTTCCATCATCACGCGCTGCGCACGCAGCGTCAGCAGGTCTTCCGCGCCCGGGCCCGCGCCGACGAGCCAGACATGGCCGGCGGCCTTGCCCTGCGAGTTCAGGAGCGTATTGGCCGTCCGGCGCGCCAGCTCGACATCGCCATTGTTGACGGCATCGGCGACGGCGCCCTGGAAGAACCGCCGCCAGAACACCCGGCGCGTCACACCGCGCGGCAGGATACGGTCCACGGCCTCGCGGTAGCCGTTGGCGAGGCCGGCAAGACGACCGAGGGAGGGCGAAAGGAGCTGGTCGACCTGGGCGCGGATCATCTGGGCCAGCACGGGCCCCGCCCCTTCCGTGCCGATGGCGACGGCCACGGGCGCGCGATTGACGAGCGCCGGCGTGAAGAAATCGCAATAGTCCGGCTGGTCGACGGCATTGACGGGGATGCGAAGCGCGCGGGCGGCCGCGGCAATGGCCCGGTCCGCGGCGGCATCGCCGGTCGCCGCAAACACCAGCGCCGCGCCTTCGATAACCGCGCTGGAAAACGGCGCGCGGATGAGCACGAGCCCCTTGTCCGTGATGAAACGCTCGAAATCGGCCTCCGGGGTCTCGGCGACAACGACGATGCGGGCATCGGTGTTGAACAGCAGGCGCGCCTTGGCGAAGGCCTCATCGCCCGCGCCCACGACAACGACCGTCCTGCCGCTGACGCGGAAGAACGCCGGGAATGTCGAAAGCTTGCTCTGCGCCTCAGTCATGATCCGATCCGGTTGGAGTGTGCGCACTATCGCGAAAAATTGCCAGAAACAAAAGAAACATAAATTCCAATGCCCAAGGCGGGGCGTATTGTTTTGCTCTGCACCCCCGCATTTTGAGCATAAGTCACCGGCCGCCCTTGCCTCTTCGCCGCCGTGCCCGCTAAGGATGGCCATCAAGCCAAAGGGAAATCCCACATGGACCAGGCACCCCTTGCCAAGCGCCTTCTCGACGTCATCCAGTCCGACATCCTGCCCCTGACTCAGAAGGGCGTCGCCGCCGGCAACAAGGTTTTCGGCGCTGCGATCCTGCGCAAGTCCGACCTGTCGCTCGTCGTCGCCGAAACCAACAACGAGACCGAAAATCCGCTCTGGCACGGCGAAGTGCATACGCTGAAACGCCTCTACGAGCGCGTGGAAAAGCCCGATACCAAGGACTACGTTTTCCTGTCGACGCACGAGCCCTGCTCGATGTGCCTGTCGGCCATCACCTGGGCCGGCTTCGACAATTTCTACTATTTCTTCAGCCACGAGGATTCGCGAGACAGCTTCGCCATCCCGCACGATCTGCGCATCCTCAAGGAGGTCTTCCGGCTGGAGCCGGGCGGTTACGCCAAGACGAACGCCTTCTGGCACTCCGCCGCCATCGCCGACCTCATCGCGATTGCCGGCGACGAGGAAAAGGCAGCGCTGAAAGCGCAGGATGCCGAGATCCGCGCCGCCTATGACGCGCTTTCGGAAAGCTACCAGTCCGGCAAGGCCGGAAACGCCATCCCGCTGAATTGAGACCCGCCATGCAGCCGAGCCGCGACATAGACCGCCTGATCGAGATCATGCAGGCCCTGCGCCAGCCGGAGACCGGCTGCCCCTGGGATATCGTCCAGACCTTCGAGACCATCAAGCCCTACACGATCGAGGAAGCCTACGAAGTCGCCGACGCGATCGAACGCAACGACATGGACGATCTCTGCGAGGAGCTGGGCGACCTGCTGCTCCAGGTCGTCTTCCATGCGCGGATCGCCGAGGAGCGCGGCGCTTTCGATTTCGGCAGCGTCGTCGAGGCCGTCACCCGCAAGATGATCCGCCGCCACCCGCATGTCTTCGAACGCTCGGATGCGAACACGCCGGAAGCCGTGAAGCTGCAATGGGATGCGATCAAGCAGGCGGAGAAGCGGGAACGCAAGGAGCGTCGCGCCCTTCGCGGCCTGCCAGAGGACCCGTTGCGCGGCCATCTCGGCTCCGTGCAGCGCTCCTTCCCGGCCCTTGTCGAGGCGCTGAAGCTCCAGGAACGCGCCGCCAAGGTCGGCTTCGACTGGTCCGAACCGGCGCCCATCCTCGACAAGATCGAGGAAGAGATCGGCGAACTGCGCACGGCCCTTGCCGCCGGCGACCAGACGGCCGTCGCCGACGAACTCGGCGACCTGATCTTCGCACTGGTCAATATCGGCCGCCATGTCGGCGCCGATCCCGAAATGGCGCTGCGCGGCACCAACACCAAGTTCCGCAACCGCTTCTCGCATATCGAAGACAGCCTCGCCGCCAATGGCGAAAGCCTGGAGGATGCGACGCTGGAGCGGATGGAAGATTTGTGGCAGGCGGCGAAGCGGATCGAGCGGCAGCTGAAGTGAAGGCCTGAAAGCCCCTCATCCGCCTGCCGGCACCTTCTCCCCGCAGGCGGGGCGAAGGGATATGCGGCGCTGGTTTCCCTTATTGGAAGCGCCCAGAATGGAATGCAGCTTTTGATCTTGCCCCTTCTCCCCGCTTGCGGGGAGAAGGTCGCGGCAGCGGGATGAGGGGCGGCCCAAGCAGCCCTTACTGCTCCCAATCCTCACGCGCCGGCTTGCCGCCGATGCCGAGCCGGCGGTCGAGTTCGGCGGCTTCGGTCTCCGTCAGACGCAGTTCCAGCCGCACATTGCCGTCTTCCAGGTCCTCGCGCGCATCGACGATCGAATGATCGTAGATCCAGGGCAGAAGCTGCAATTGTGTGATGGGCACGATCACGTCGCGGTCGACCAGCACGCCGGAAAGCCGCTTGTTGATCTCGTCAAGCAGGGCATCGACACCCTCGCCCGAAATGGCGGAGACGGCAATGACGTTCGGCTGCGTGGCGGCCTTGTTCACCAAGGCCTCGCGCGCCTCCGGCTCCAGCCGGTCGATCTTGTTCCAGACCTCCAGGATGCGCTCCGCGCCGTCCTTCTCGTCGATGCCGAGATCGGCGAGAATGCGCAGGACATCGGAGGATTGCGCGCCGTTGTCCGGATCGGACATATCGCGCACATGCAGGATGAGATCGGCCTCCAGCACCTCTTCCAGCGTCGCCCGGAAGGCGGCCACGAGATGCGTCGGCAGGTCGGAGATGAAGCCCACCGTGTCGGAGAGGATGACGGTGCGGCCCTGCGGCAGCTTCATGCGGCGCAACGTCGGGTCGAGCGTCGCAAACAGCATGTCCTCGGCCAGAACGCCCGCGCCGGTGATGCGGTTGAACAGCGTCGACTTGCCGGCATTGGTGTAGCCGACAAGCGCCACGATGGGATGCGGCACCTTCTTGCGCTTGGAGCGGTGCAGCTGGCGGGTGCGGCGCACCTGCTCAAGCTCGCGCTCCAGCTTGACGATCTTGTCCTGAAGCAGCCGGCGGTCGGCTTCGATCTGCGTTTCGCCGGGGCCGCCCATGAAGCCCGCGCCGCCGCGCTGGCGCTCAAGGTGCGTCCAGCTGCGCACGAGGCGGCCGCGCTGGTAGTTGAGATGCGCCAGCTCGACCTGAAGCGTACCTTCCTTGGTGGAGGCGCGGCGGCCGAAGATTTCGAGGATCAGGCCCGTGCGGTCGATGACCTTGGCGTTCCATTCCTTCTCGAGATTGCGCTGCTGGACCGGCGTCAGCGGATGATCGACGATGACGAGACCGGCATTGTGCTCGTCGAGCGCCGCCTTGATCTCCTCGATCTTTCCGGTGCCGAGCAGCGTGCCCGGCTTCGGCTGAGCGACTGGCACGAGCGCCGAATGCACGATGGTCAGGTCGATGGCGCGCGCGAGGCCGACGGCCTCTTCCAGCCGCGCCTCGTCGGAGCGCGTGATGACGGTCGGATCGGCTTTCCCGCGCGCCTTCAGAACGGGTGCGATAACCACGGCGCGCATGTCGTCCCGGTGCTTTTCAACATCCGGAACGAGGGAATCCTTGGAAGTATCGGATTTGCTAATCTTCGTTGGTCCTGTCAGGAGCCGTTTTCCTCGGTCTCGAACATCTGCAACGGCTGGCCGGGCATGATGGTCGAGATGGCGTGCTTGTACACGAGCTGCGAATGACCGTCGCGACGGAGCAGGACGCAGAAATTGTCGAAGGAGGTGACAACCCCGGTCAGCTTGACCCCGTTGATGAGAAAGATCGTCAGAGAAATCTTTTGCTTGCGAACGGTATTGAGAAAAAGATCCTGCAGGTTCTGAGAACGTTCCGCCATCGCGCCGCTTCTTTCTGATTGCCGGCCCTTGAGACCGGTTGACTGAAAATAAAATGTCCCCGTGGCCGGGAATGAATTTCCGGACCGCCGAGTTTGGTATCAAATCGCGGTCTTCTCCGCAACGTCGAAAAAGGCATCGCGAATTTTCTGCGCGATGATTCCGGGATGGCCGTTGGCGATCGTCCGGCCGTCGACGGAGACGATCGGAAGGCAGATCGTCGTGGCGCCGGTGATGAAAACCTCGCGCGCCTCCAGCATTTCGGCGACGGAAAAGCGTCGTTCCGCGACCGGCAGGCCGAGCGTGGCGGCGACATCCAGCAGCGTGGTGCGGGTAATGCCGCGCAGGATGCCGGGATCGGCCGGCCGTGTCACGAGCGTGCCCGCCTTGTCGACGATCCAGAGATTCGTGGCGGCCCCCTCCGTCACATTGCCCTCGGCATCGACGAAGATCGCCTCATACCCGCCCGCCTCTTTCGCCTGCTGGCGCGCCAGCACATTGGGCAGCAGGCCGACGGTCTTGATATCCACCCTGCTCCAGCGGTTGTCGGGCGCGGTGAAGGCGCTGACTCCCGCCGCATGTTTCGCCGCGATCATCGCCGGGTTGAGCGATTTGGCCGTCACGATGAGCGAGGCGCGCACGTCGGGCGACGGGAACACGTGGTCGCGGCGCGCCACGCCGCGCGAAACCTGCACATAGACCAGGCCGTTCACCACGCGGTTGCGCCTGAGCACTTCGCGCATGATGCCCACGAGGGCCGCCCGCGGCATCGGCGGACGGACGCGGATTTCGGAAAGCGACCGGTCGAGCCGGTCCAGATGCCGGGTCATGTCGACCAGAAAGCCCTTCGCCACCTGGCAGACCTCGTACACCGCATCGCCGAACATCAGGCCGCGGTCCTCGATATGCACCGTCGCATTGGCATGGCGCACATAGCGGCCGTTCACATAGGCAAAACGAAGCATGAGGCAATCCTGTTACGATGCGGACGGGACGCGGGCCGCGCGTCCCGGCATGGCGGCCTAGAAATACTGGATACTGACGCGGAAGAGCTGCTCGACATGGCGCACCGATGCGGCGGCCGCAAACAGCACGACCCGATCCTTCGCCTTGATCTTCGTGTTGCCGTCCGGCCGGATGACCGTGCCCTCGCGGTAGACCGCGCCGATGCGGATGCCTGCAGGCAGCTCGATTTCGCGCAGCGGTTTCCCGACGAGCAGCGAGGTCTCCAGCGCCTCCGCCTCGATCACCTCCGCCGCGCCCTTCTGCACGGCATAGACCGAGCGGATGCGCCCCTTGCGGACATGCTGGAGGATGCCCGAAATCGTCACCGCGCGCGGATTGATGTGCGAGTCGATGCCGAGCGTCTTGGTGAAATCCTCGTAGCTCGGGTCGTTGATCAGGACGAGGTTCTGCTTGCAGCCGAGGCGCTTGGCCATCACGCTGCCGAGAATGTTGATCTGGTCGTTGTTGGTGAGCGCGACGATCAGGTCCGCGTCCTGGATATCGGCCTGGAGCAACATCTTCTGGTCGAGCGCCGAGCCGTGCAGGACGACCGTGTTGCGCAGCTTGTCGGCAACGGCGACGGCCCGCTCGCGGTCGCTCTCGATGATCTTCAGCCGGGTCTTCGGCTGGTAATCCTCGATGGCGCGGGCGACGAAGTAGCCGATATTGCCCCCGCCGGCGATGACGATGCGCGCCGCCTCCTGCTCCTCATGGCCAAACAGCGCGAGCGTGCGCCGCACATGCCCCTTGTCGCACACGACATAGGCGAGATCGCCGGAATGCAGCTGGTCGGACGAGCTCGGCACGAACAGCTTGCCGTTGGAAACGATGCCCGTCACCGTTGCATTCAGATCGGGGAAAAGCTCGCTCAGCTGCTTCAGCGGCGTCTCGACGACCGGGCAATCCTCCATGCACTCGATGGCGACCATGACGATGCGATCGTCGGCGAAACGCACCACATCGGTGGCGCCGGGAAACGAGATGCGCCGCAGCACCATCTTGCCCACCTCCACCTCCGGCGAGATGGTGACGTCGATGGGCATGTTCTCACGGGAGAAGAGGTCGGAATATTCCGGCGCGAGATAGCTCTGCGAGCGGATACGGGCGATCTTGGTCGGCACGTTGAACAGCGAATGCGCCACCTGACAGGCGACCATGTTGATCTCGTCGTAGAGCGTGACGGCGATGATCATGTCGGCCTGGTCGGCGCCGGCCTTGGCCAGCACCTCCGGATGCGCGCCGTGGCCCACGACGCCGCTGACATCCAGCGTCTCCGTGATGGCCGATATCAGCGTGGCCTTGTTGTCGATGACGGAGACATCGTTGCCCTCCTGCGAGAGGCGTTCCGCGATACCGTAGCCGACGCGTCCGGCGCCGCAGATGATGACCTTCATGCCCTGAACCCCAGAATCGCCTTAAGGCCTTATACGCCAAGCGATTTCAGTTTGCGATGGAGCGCCGAACGCTCCATGCCGACGAATTCGGCCGTGCGGGAGATATTGCCGCCGAAGCGGTTGATCTGGGCGATCAGGTAGTCGCGTTCGAACATTTCGCGCGCCTCGCGCAGCGGCAGCGTCATGATGTGCTGGTCGCCCTGCGTGGAGATCTTCGGCAGCATGTCGCCCACTTCCGTCGGCAGCATGTCGGCCGAGATCGGCGTATCCGGGCCGTCGCTGCGGGCAAGGATCATCAGGCGCTCGATATTGTTGCGCAGCTGGCGGATATTGCCCGGCCAGTCGTGCGCCTGGAGTACCGCCAGCGCATCGTCACCGATCTTGCGGGCGCGGATGCCGGCCTGCTCGCTGACCTGGCGCATGAACATGTCGACGAGGAAGGGAATGTCCTCGCGCCGTTCCGCAAGCGGCGGCACGCGCAGCGGCACGACGGCCAGCCGGTGATAGAGGTCCTCGCGGAAACCGCCTTCGGCGATCAGGCTTTCGAGATTGTAGGCGGTCGACGAGATGATGCGCACATCGACCTTGACCCGCTTGGAGCCGCCGACGCGCTCGAACTGCTGGTCGACCAGCACGCGCAGGATCTTGTTCTGCGTCTCGCGCGGCATTTCGCCGATCTCGTCGAGATAGAGGATGCCGCCATGCGCCTCTTCCAGCACGCCGGTCCGGCGCGGCTGGCCGGGCGTCCCCTCGGTCCCGAAGAGCGCGATTTCCATGCGCTCCGGCGTAATGGCCGCCGCATTCAGGACGACGAACGGCCCGTTCGCGCGGCTCGACTTGCGGTGGATCATGCGCGCCACCAGTTCCTTGCCGGAACCGGACGGGCCAAGGATCATGATGCGGCTGTTGGTCGGCGAGACCTTTTCGATGTTCTGGCGCAGCTGCGAGACGGCGACGGACGTGCCGATCAGCTCGACGGGATCGCCCGACCGCTTCTTCAGCTCCGTCACCTCGCGGCGCAGCTTGGAGTTCTCCAGCGCCCGCTCCGCGATCAGGATCAGCCGGTCCGCCTTGAAGGGCTTTTCGATGAAATCGTAGGCGCCGCGCCTGATGGCCGAGACGGCGGTCTCGATATTGCCGTGGCCGGAAATCATCACGACCGGCAGGTCCGGATGGCGGCTCTTGATCTCGTCGAGAAGCGCAAGCCCGTCGAGCTTGCTGCCCTGCATCCAGATGTCGAGGAAGACGAGGCGCGGCACGCGGTCGCTGATGGCGGCGAGCGCGCTGTCGCTGTCGAAGGCGGTGCGGGTCTCATGCCCCTCGTCCGACAGGATGCCGGAAACGATTTCGCGGATGTCCTCTTCGTCGTCCACTACGAGAATATCAGACGCCATGGCTTACTTCCTTGCTCTTATTCTTGTCCGCATCGACGGCCACCGTTTCCTCATAGGGCAGGATCACGCGGATCATCGCCCCGTGGCCGTGATCGAAATCCGCGGGGGCATCGTGCAATTCCAGCTGCCCGCCATGGTCTTCGATGATCTTCTTCACGATGGCGAGGCCGAGGCCCGTGCCCTTCTCGCGCATCGTCATATAGGGTTCGAGAATGCGATGCCGGTTCTCGGTCGGCAGGCCCTTGCCGTTGTCGATGACGTCGACGACGAAACGCCGGCCCGGATCATCCGCAACGGCCCGCACGAACACCTTCGGCTGCGCCCTCCCGGCATCCGGCGCCACGGCCTCGATGGCCTCGACGGCGTTCTTGATGAGATTGCCGAAGGCCTGCCCGAGCATGCGCTGATCGAAGAGCCCCGTCAGCGGCACCTCGCCGAAATCCTTTTCGAAGGAGACATGGTTGTTGCCCATTTCGCGCAGGAATACGGCGTCCTTGAGGATGGTGCGCAGGTCCGAGCGCTCCTTTGTAGGCTTGGGCATGCGCGCGAAGGACGAGAACTCGTCCACCATGCGTCCGATATCCTCCACCTGCCGCACGATCGTATCCGTACACTGGTCGAACACCGCGCGGTCTTCCTGGTCGATCTGCTTGCCATAACGGCGGCGGATGCGCTCGGCCGAAAGCTGGATCGGCGTCAGCGGGTTCTTGATTTCATGGGCGATGCGGCGCGCCACGTCCGCCCAAGCGGTCGAGCGCTGGGCGATGACGAGATCGGTGATGTCGTCGATCGTGACGACGTGCGAATCCTGCGCGTCCTTGGTTTCCTCGCGCGTCACCTGCACGTTCAGCGTCCGCTCCTTGCCGCCATGCATGATGTTGATCTGGCGGCGGTGGTCGTTGCGATAGCGCGTGGCGCCCTCGGCCAGCACCGCGGCGATCTCAGGCGCCACCTCCGACAGCGGCTTGCCGATCAGGTCGGCGGCATCCCGCCCGAGCAGGATCTCGGCCGAGGTGTTGACGATGGTCACGCGCCCGTCGCCCTCCACGCCGATGACGGCCGCCGTCACGCCGGACAGGACCGCCTCGATGAAGCGGCGGCGATCGTCGACCTCGTCCTTCGCATCGAGGATCTGTGCCTGCTGGATGCGGATTTCCGATATCATCTTGTTGAAGGTACGTGAGAGATTGCCGACGTCGCCATCGGCCGTGCGGACCGGGACGGACACGTCGAGATTGCCCGAAGCGACGCTGTCGGCCGCGCCGATCAGCTGGCGGATCGGCCGCACGATGCGGTCGGCGATCGCAATAGCCGTCCAGATCGCGGCGAGCAGCACGATGAGCGCAAAGCCAAGATAGAGCAGCCCGAAGGCGACCTGAAGCGGTGTGCGGCCGGATTCCAGCGCGCGGTACTCCGCGGTGTTCTCCTCCATCAGCCGCATGGAGCGCATCACCTCGGGATCGACCGTGCGGATCGTATAGAGAAACGCGTCGGAGATGTTTTCCAGCTTGATGATCGCGCCGACCAGATTGGTCATGCCCGGCGGGATCAGCGTCGGCTGGCCGGCGGCAGACGCGCGCAGCGCATCGGGCGGGACCGGCGGAAGCTCGCCCTCCACCTGGATATTGGCCTGGAGGATCGGGGAACCATCGGCCCTGAGCAGAAAGGCGCCGAGCATGCCGCGCCCGCGCGCCTGCCGCGTCATGAGTTCGATGAAGCCGGAGCGGTCGAGGCTGTAGAGCTGGCGGTTGCGGTCGAGGTCGTTTGCCATCGAGACCGTCTGGCCCTGCAGGTAGCTGGCATTTTCCAGCATATAGGCCTGCGCCACGTTGAGCGAGGAACTGACGATCGATTGCGTGCGGATGGAGAACCAGCGGTCGAGGCCGACATCCAGCGTGATCGAGGCAAAGATCGCCACCAGCACGGCCGGTGTTATGGCGACGATGGAAAACAGCGCGACGATACGCACATGCAGGCGCGCCGCTGCACGGCCACGCCGGCGCGCGCGCAGCAGCCGGGCGATTTCCCGCCCGATCAGGAACATCAGTCCGACGATGAAGATGGCATTGATCGCCGCCGAGGCGATGACGACGTTCGGTTCCGGGCGGATCGGCGTCAGGCCGAGCAGGATGAAGAGCGAGATCGTGGCAGCGACGAGCGCGCCGCCGGCGAGCAACAGGCCAGGCAGCGCAAAGGAGGCGCGACGATCCGCGATGACCGTTCCGGTCTCCTCCTGCGAAAGCACATCAACGTCTTCCGTCATCTGCCGCATCGCTTCCCCGGCCACGCGCCCGTCAGGCGCGAAGGCTTTATCTCGTGTTTTCCGGGATGTACCGACCGTGTGTCAGGCGCGCCCGCGCCCCTGTCGTGACGGACGGGCGCGCGGACCGAGCCGACCGCCTCCCTCTGTTACCCTCAAGCAACAGATTGTGGCCAAAATGCAACGCCTTCGTCAGGCAAGTCAAGCCGAGCGGGAGCTTCTATAGACGGAAACGCCGAGTTCGCGGATTTTCTTGCGCAACGTGTTGCGATTGAGGCCGAGCAGGTCGGCGGCCTTGATCTGGTTGCCGCGGGTTGCGGTCAGCGCGGCGAGAATCAAAGGATACTCCACTTCGGCCAGCACGCGGTCATAAAGGCCCGACGGCGGCAGGCCGTCGCCGAAGCTCGCGAAGTACTGCCGCATGTTCTCCTCGACGGCCTGCGAGATCGACAGCGGGCCGGAGCGCACCACCGCCTTTTCCATCGGGCTGTCGGGAATGTCGGCCCTCAGTTCCGTCTCGATGATCTCGCGGGTGATGACGTCCTGCGGGTAAAGCGCGGTCAGCCGGCGCACGACGTTTTCCAACTCGCGCACATTGCCCGGCCAGGGATGCGCCTTCATCAGTTCCAGCGCTTCCTGGTCGAAGCGCTTGGCGTCGAGCCCTTCCTTCTCGGCCTGCTGCACGAAATGCCGCACGAGATCGGGAATGTCCTCCGCCCGGTCGCGCAGCGGCGGCAGGCGCAGCGGCACGACGTTGAGACGGTAATAGAGGTCTTCGCGGAACAGGCCTTGGTTGATGGACTGCTTGAGGTCCTTGTTGGTCGCCGCGACGATGCGCACATCGGTGCGGATCGGCGTGCGGCCGCCCACGGTGGTGTACTCGCCCTGCTGCAGCACGCGCAGCAGGCGCGTCTGCGCATCCATCGGCATGTCGCCGATCTCGTCGAGGAACAGCGTGCCGCCCTCGGCCTGCTCGAAGCGGCCCGTCGAGCGGTTCTGCGCGCCGGTGAAGGCCCCCTTTTCGTGGCCGAACAGCTCCGATTCGATGAGGTCGCGCGGGATCGCCGCCATATTGATTGCGACGAAGGGCCCGTTTCGGCGCTTGCCGTAGTCATGCAGCGCGCGAGCGACCAGTTCCTTGCCGGTGCCCGACTCGCCGGTGATCATCAGCGTCAGGTCCGTCTGCATGAGACGGGCGAGCACGCGGTAGATCTCCTGCATGGCGGCCGAGCGCCCGACCAGCGGCATGCCGTCCTGCGTGTCGTCGTCTAGCCGGGCGGGCTTGCGCTTCGGCTCGGCCAGCGCACGGCCGATGATGGCGATGAGCTCGGTCAGGTCGAAGGGCTTCGGGAGATAGTCGTAGGCCCCCTTCTCCGAGGCCTTGATCGCCGTCATGAAGGTGTTTTGCGCGCTCATCACGAGCACCGGCAGGTCCGGTCTCGCCTTCTTGATGCGCGGCAGGAGGTCGAAGGCGTTCTCGTCCGGCATCACGACGTCGGTCACGACGATATCGCCCTCGCCGGCGGCAACCCAGCGCCACAGCGTTGCCGCATTGGAGGTGATGCGCACGTCGTAGCCGGCCCGGCTGAGCGCCTGGTTGAGCACGGTGCGGATCGCGGCATCGTCATCGGCGACGAGGACTGTGGCGCCTGTCATCAATCATGTCCTTTGGTCTTGGGAAAGTCGTCGTCTTCGCTGATGCCGCGCGAGGCGGGCATCAGCACGCGAAAGGTGGTGCGGTTGGTCTGGCTGTCGCATTCCACGATGCCGCCGTGCCCCCCGATGATCTTGGCGACCAGCGCAAGGCCGAGGCCGGAGCCGTTGGTCTTGGTGGTGATGAAGGGGTCGAACAGGTGCGGCAGCAGGTCCGCCGGCACGCCCGGCCCGTTGTCGTGCACGCAGAATTCCAGCGGCAGCGAGATCTTTTCACGCGTTCCCGCCACCGACAGCCTGATGCCCGGCCGATAGGCGGTCGTCAGCTGGATTTCGCCGTCGTCCCGGTCGCCTACGGCCTCCGCGGCGTTCTTGATGAGGTTCAGGAACACCTGCACGAGCTGGTCGCGATTGGCATAGACCGGGGGCAGCGACGGGTCGTAGAGTTCGGTGATCTTGATGTGGCGCGCAAAACCCGCCTTGGCGACGGCCTTCACATGATCGAGCACGGAATGGATGTTGATCGGCACGCGGTCGACGGGCCGCTCGTCCGAAAACACCTCCATGCGGTCGACCAGCGAGACGATGCGGTCCGTCTCGTCGCAGATCAGCCGTGTCAGCGCGCGATCCTCGTCGATGACGGAGGTCTCCAGAAGCTGTGCGGCGCCGCGGATGCCCGACAGCGGGTTCTTGATCTCATGCGCCAGCATCGAGGCGAGGCCAGTCACGGAGCGAGCGGCGGCGCGGTGCGTCAGCTGGCGGTCGATCTTGTCGGCCATCGAACGCTCCTGGATCACCACGACGACGGAACCGGGATCGGTGGTGACGGGCGCGACATAGAGGTCGACAAGCTTGTCGGCACCCAGCCGCGGCGAACTCAGGTCCACACGGTATTCGCTGACCGGGGCACGGCGCTCGCGCACCTGGTCGATCAGCGTCAGGAGCGGGCTGCCGAAGGGAATGACGCTTGCGATGTTGTGACGGGCGAGATAACCCGCGCTCGCTCCGAAGAAGGATTCCGCCTCCCAGTTGGCGAAGGACATCAGCCCCGCGCCATCGACCATGATCACCGGATTCTGGATGGCGTTCAGCACGGCGAGCGCCAGGTCCGGCGCATTCGGGTTTGCGGCCTTTTCCGTCATGCGGCCTCTCCGAGTTTTACCGCCGGACCGTTCAGGATCGCCGCCGCCAGCCTGTCGGCCACGAAGGCGCTGTCGCGCGCGGTCATGATCGCCGCCTTGTCGACGCCGGCAAGGCCGGGCGCAAAGCGCTCCAGATACCACCCGACATGCTTGCGCGCATGGCGCAGGCCCGCCTCGACGCCGTAGAAAGCGAGCATCATGCGATAATGCTCGACGGCAACCGACGCGCATTCGTCCACGCCGGGATGCGGGCACGCCCCGGCCAGCACCGCGGGATGCCACGGACGGCCCTGCGCGGAACGGCCGACCATGACGGCGTCCGCGCCGGAGCGCCGCAGGATTTCCCGCGCATCTTCCGCCGTATCGACATCGCCGTTGGCAATGAGCGGGATCGACAGCACGTCACGCACGGCGCGGATCGCATCCCAGTCCGCCCTTCCTTCGTAGAACTGCATGCGCGTGCGGCCATGCACGGTGATCATCGCCACGCCCGCGGCCTCGGCGCGGGAAGCGATATGCGGCGCATTCAGCGAATCGTGGTCCCAGCCCAGCCGCATCTTCACCGTCACCGGCACCTTCACGGCCTGGACGGTCGCTTCGATGAGGCCCAGCGCATGATCGGGATCGCGCATCAGCGCGGAGCCGGAATAGCCGCCGATCACCTTCTTGGCGGGGCAACCCATATTGATATCGATGATATCGGCGCCCTCGCCTTCGGCGATCCTCGCCGCTTCCGCCATCCAGTGCGCCTCGCGCCCGGCAAGCTGCACCATATGGGGGCGGATGCCGCAATTGCGGATGCGCGACCAGCTTTCGCGCGCATTCAGCGCCAGTTCGCGGCTCGCCACCATCTCCGTCACGACCAGCCCCGCGCCGAAACGCCAAGCAAGATCGCGGAACGGCAGATCCGTCACGCCGGACATCGGCGCAAGGACAACCCGGTTCCTCAGGGTCTGGTCACCGACCGCAAGCGGCGCTGACAGGGTTGGAAGTGCCAAATGCTCATCTTTCAAGCAAGTCATGTCTTTGCATCATTTTTAGCCATTATTGTCGTTCTTGCCAAGCCGCAATCAGGGCCGGTGGCATTTTTCCTGTCAGCGCTGGAATTGCGGCATCCTTCCGGCTAAACCACCCCAAAACGCTTTGATACCGGAGGCAAGGAGCCGAAATGCAGGCGGAAAATGCGCACTCCTGCGGTGTGGTGATCGTTGCCGCCGGTCGCGGCGAGCGGGCCGGCAGCCATGCCGAAGGCCCCAAGCAGTACCGCCGTATCGGCGGAAGACCCGTGATCTCCCACACGCTCGATCTGTTTGTCAATTGGCAGCCCGCCCGGCATATCGTCGTCGTGATACACCCCGATGACGCAGCCCTCTTCGAGATGGCGCGTGCGGCGGCAACGCCAGCCGGCAGCCGATTGACTGTCGTCCATGGTGGGGCCACGCGCCAGCAGTCCGTGCTTGCCGGGCTCGATGTGCTGACAAGCCACGCCGTCAGCCATGTCCTCATCCAGGATGCCGTCCGCCCCTTCGTCGAGCCCGCCATCCTGGAACGCACCCTCACCGCCTTCAGCCACGGTGCCCGTGCGGTGCTTCCCGCCGTCGCCGTCGCCGACACGCTGAAGCGGGCCGATGCCAACGGCAATGTCGCCGAGACGGTCTCCCGCTCCGGCCTGTTTGCCGCGCAGACGCCCCAGTCCTTCCATTTCGAAACCATCCTGGAGGCCCACCGCCGCGCGGCCGCCTCCGGCCGCACCGATTTTACCGACGATGCCTCGATTGCCGAGTGGGCCGGGGTCCGGGTGCACCTCGTCGAAGGCAGCGCCGGCAACGTCAAGCTTACACTGCAGAAGGATATCGCCATGGCCGACCAACGCCTTTCCCACGTTCTACCGGACGTGCGCACCGGAAACGGCTACGACGTGCACCAACTCGTCGCGGGCGACGGCGTGACGCTGTGCGGCCTCTTCATCCCGCACGACCAGAAACTGTCCGGCCATTCCGATGCTGACGTCGCGCTGCACGCGCTGACCGATGCCCTGCTTGCCACCTGCGGCGCCGGTGATATCGGCGATCACTTTCCGCCATCGAATCCGCAATGGAAGGGCGCCGCCTCGCGCATCTTCCTCGAACACGCCGCCGAAATCGTGCGCAAGGCCGGCGGCACCATCATGAATGCCGATGTCTCGCTCATCGCCGAAGCTCCGAAGGTCGGCCCCCATCGCGATGCGATGCGCCGCAACCTCTCGGAATTTCTCGGCATTTCCATCGACCGCTGCTCGGTGAAGGCCACGACGAACGAGAAGATCGGCTTCATCGGCCGCCGCGAGGGCATCGCCGCCATCGCCACCGCAACGGTCGTCTACAGGGGAAGCGAAGCATGAGCATCTGGCCTCAGGACATCGAAGACGCCGCCCGCGCCATCGTCGCGGATTTTGAAAAGAAGAACCTGCTGATCGCCACGGCGGAATCCTGCACCGCCGGCCTGATCGCCGGCGCCATCACCGAGATCGCGGGCTCCTCCACGGTGTTCGACCGCGGCTTCGTCACCTATTCCAACGAGGCCAAGCGCGAGATGATCGGCGTCGCCAATGCCACGCTGAAGGCCCATGGCGCCGTGTCGCGCGAGACGGCGCTGGAAATGGCCGAAGGCGCCATCGGCAATTCCGGCGCCAACATCTCGGTCGCCGTGACGGGCATTGCCGGCCCCGGCGGCGGTTCGGATGAGAAACCCGTCGGCCTCGTGCATCTTGCCGCCGCGCGCACCGGGCGCAAGCCCCTGCACCGTGAGATGCGCTACGGTGATATCGGCCGCAGCGCCGTCAGGCTCGCCACGGTGCGCACCGCGCTCGAAATGCTCGCGGAAATCTCAGCCGATTGAAGACGCTGCGCCATAGATCGCCGCGGCGCGCTTTTCGAAGGCCTCGGTGAACATGCGGAACGCCCGGTCGAACATCGAGCCCATCAGCGCGCCGAGAATACGGCTCTTGAACTCGTAGTCGATGTAGAAATGCACGGAGCAGCCGCCGCCCGGCAGCGCATCGAAGCGCCAGCGGTTGTCGAGATAGCGGAACGGCCCGTCGATATACTTGACGTCGATCGCCCGCTCGGCGGCATTCAGCAGAACCTGCGTGGTGAATGTCTCGCGGATCGCCTTGTAGCCCACCGTCATGTCCGCCACGAGCAGTTCCTTGCCGTCGCGCTCCTTGCGCGAGCGGATCGACAACGCTTCGCAGAGCGGCAGGAACTCCGGATAGCGCTCGACATCGGCGACGAGCGCATACATCTCTTCGGGCGTGTGGGGAACCGGGCGGCGGGTTTCGAACTGAGGCATGGCCGAGAGCTAATGACCCGCGCGAACTCTTGCAAGTAGGCGGTCATTGTCGCGCCGCGATTTCAACACGCAAACCGGCACGTCGCGGCCATACGCCGCAAGGTTCTCTTCGATTTCAGGGCTTTCGGTCTTCTCGAAATTCCAGATGTAGCGCAGGAAATCCGCATCGATCCGCTCGGGGCAACCGTCGGCCATCTCGGGTCGCGACCGGCCCCGGTAGCGCAGCCAGCGCGAGATCACGCCATGGAGCGAAACGAGCCGCGGCGGACGCAGCCACAGCACAAGGTGCGTGCGCAGCAGGCGCAGCGGCAGCGTGCCGGGGCTGGTGCCGTCCATGATCCAGCGCTCCTTCGCCACCAGCGCCTTGAGCCTGTCCAGTGCCTCGGCCCGCGGCCGCTGCTGCCAGCCCGGCATCCAGAAGACGTCCCGGTCCATGGAAATGTGGGGCAGCGAAAGATGATCCGCGAGCTGCCGCGCCAGCGTGCTCTTGCCGCTGCCCGAGCAGCCGATGACCAGCACGCGCTCCGCGGTCTTCAGCCGTCCGGCCGCCTCTTCCAGCGCAATCGTCATGTCCAGCCTCCTGAAACCAAAAACCCCGCCGTCCGGCAGGACGGCGGGGCTTAAAGCATGGGGAGGTAAAAGTCTATTCCGCGGCGGCCAGCAGCTTCTTCTCGCGCGCGGCGCGCAGGCGGGCGAAGTCGTCGCCGGCATGGTGCGAGGAGCGGGTGAGCGGGCTCGACGATACCATCAGGAAGCCCTTGGAATAGGCCACCGTCTCGTAGGACTTGAATTCGTCGGGCGTCACGAAGCGGTCCACCTTGTGGTGCTTGCGGGTCGGCTGGAGATACTGGCCGATGGTCAGGAAGTCGACATCAGCGGTGCGCAGGTCGTCCATCAGCTGGAGCACTTCGTTGCGCTCCTCGCCGAGACCCACCATGATGCCCGACTTGGTGAACATGGTCGGGTCCAGCTCCTTCACGCGCTGCAGAAGCCGCACGGAGTGGAAGTAGCGCGCGCCGGGACGCACCGTCAGGTAATTGCCCGGCACGGTCTCCATATTGTGGTTGAAGACATCGGGCTTGGCGGCAACGACACGCTCCAGCGCGCCCGGCTTCTTCAGGAAGTCCGGCGTGAGGATTTCGATCGTCGTGGCGGGCGACGCCGCGCGAATGGCCCAGATCACCTTCTCGAAGTGCTCGGCGCCGCCGTCGTCCAGGTCGTCACGGTCGACCGAGGTGATGACGACGTGGGAAAGGCCCATTTGCCGGACGGCCTTGGCGACATTCTCCGGCTCGGCCATGTCGAGCGCGTTCGGCTTGCCGGTCGCGACATTGCAGAAGGCGCAGGCGCGGGTACAGATCTCGCCCATGATCATGAAGGTGGCGTGCTTCTTGTCCCAGCACTCGCCGATATTCGGGCAGCCGGCCTCCTCGCACACCGTCACCAGCTTGTGGGAGCGCACCAGCTCGCGCGTCTCCTGGTAGCCCTTGGAGACCGGGGCCTTGACGCGGATCCATTCCGGCTTGCGCAGCACTTCCGTATCCGGCTTGTGGGCCTTTTCCGGATGGCGCACGCGCGGCGCGTTCGGATCGAGATTGGTGCGGTCGAGAATGGTGACCATGTCTTTTCCACTTTCCTGGCCGGCGTCCGTGCCGGCCCTTGCGCTCGAAAAGGTGAGCCAGCCTCATGTGGAGGCAGGCTTTAGCACGTTCAAGCGTTCAGCGCACGCCCGTAGGCGTCGAGCACGCTTTCCTTCAAGGTTTCGGAAATCGTCGGATGCGGGAAGATCGTGTGCATCAACTCTTCCTCTGTCGTCTCAAGGTTCATGGCGATGACGAAGCCCTGGATCAGTTCGGTCACTTCGGCGCCGACGAGGTGGGCGCCCAGCAGTTCGCCGGTCTTCTTGTCGAAGATCGTCTTGACGAGACCCTGGTCTTCGCCGAGCGCGATCGCCTTGCCGTTGGCGACGAAGGGGAAGCGGCCGACGCGGATGTCACGCCCCTGCTCCTTGGCTTTCGCTTCCGTCAGGCCGACGGAGGCGACCTGCGGGTGGCAATAGGTGCAGCCCGGGATCTTGGACTTGTCCATCGGGTGAACGTTCGGAAGACCCGCGATCTTCTCTATGCAGATGACGGCCTCATGCTCGGCCTTGTGGGCGAGCATCGGCGGCCCGGCGACATCGCCGATGGCGTAGATGCCGGGCACGTTGGTCTTGCCGTAGCCGTCGATGGCGATGAAGCCGCGGTCGGTCTTCACGCCCAGCGCCTCCAGGCCGATATTCTCGATATTGGCCTGCACGCCGACGGCGGAGATCATGCGGTCGGCCGTGATCTTCTCGACCTTGCCGTCCTTCATCTCGACATGGGCGGTGATGGAGTTGGCGCCCTTCTCCACCTTGATGACCTTGGCCTCCAGATGGATTTTCATGCCCTGCTTTTCGAACTGCTTCTTGGCGAGCGCGGAGATTTCCGCGTCCTCGACCGGCATCACGGTCTTCATCACCTCGACGACGGTCACATCCACGCCGAGCGTGCGGTAGAACGAGGCGAATTCGATGCCGATGGCGCCCGAGCCCATGACGAGCAGCGACTTCGGCATTTCCGCCGGCTTCATCGCCTCGAAATAGGTCCAGATCAGCTTGCCGTCGGGCTCGATGCCCGGCAGCGCGCGCGGGCGTGCACCGGTGGCGATGACGATATGCTTGGCGGTATAGGTGCCCTCGGGCAGCACGTTTTTCGGCACGGGCGCCTGCGGCTGCTGGATCGCCTTGGTCGTCTTGGACACGACGATTTCGCCCGGCTTGGTGAGCTTGGCCTCGCCCCAGATGATGTCGACCTTGTTCTTCTTCATCAGGAAGCCGACGCCGCCGTTCATGCGCTGCGCAATGCCGCGCGAGCGCGCGACGATGGCCGGCAGGTCCGGCGTCACCGTACCCTCGATCTTCACGCCATAGTCGCCCGGGTGCTGGGCATAGTGGAAGATCTCGGCCGAGCGCAGCAGCGCCTTGGTGGGAATGCAGCCCCAGTTGGAGCAGATGCCCGCGAGATGCTCGCGCTCCACGATGGCCGTCTTCAGGCCGAGCTGGGCGGCGCGGATCGCGGCAATATAGCCGCCCGGGCCCGAACCGATAACGATGACGTCGTAAGCATTCGACATGAGCGCTTCCACTCCTCTGTTGTTCTTCTGCGCCGCGCGGTTTTCACCGCTGCGGCATGACGAGGAGCGGAAGCCACCGCTCCTCAGGGATCTTCCGCCACCTTTTCCGGCTGCGTCAGCATCCCGTAGATTTCATCCTTGAGCCACATCCGCGCCTTGCGCATGTCGATCATGCCGAGGTCGGCGACGGGCTCGATATCCGTTTCTGCGCGATGAATGGCGAGGTTCACCGCCTGATAGTCTTCGCAGATCCGGTGGAAGTGGCCGTCGACCGCCCGCAGGTGGCGGATCGTGGCCAGATGCTCCGGAAATTCCTCTTCAAGCTGGTGCGGGGTGTTCGGCATGTCCATCTCCTTCTCGGTTGATGGTGTCAGCCTACCCTACCCGCGCCTTCACTCCTTGATCCCTGTCAAACCTGCCGCGATACCGTCAAAGCCCGAGCATCATGCGCACGACCGGCTCGAGGCCCTTGCCGATCGCCCGGGTGTTTTCGGCATCCAGATGCACCCCGTCGAGCGGCGTCGTCTCGGCGACGGAGCCCGCATCGAAGAAGCCACAGCCGCGCTCGTCGGCAAGATCGGCGTAAAGCGTCGCCAGCATGGCCGATTGCTCCACTCCGCCGGCAAACATCGCCGCAAACGCCGTGTTCGCCGTCTCGCACAGCGGCGGCGGCGAGACGATCAGCACATCCGGCCCCTCGTCCGTGTCGAAGGACCAGGCGTGATGCCGCACCAGTTCCACCAGCCGCTCCATGCCCTGCACGGCCCCGAAGGCCGTGCCGCAAATGGCAGGCTTCATGTCGTTGGCGCCGAGGAACAGGATGACGAGGTCGATCGGGTCGTGGCTGTGCAGGATGGTCGGCAGGATGCGCGCGCCGTTGCGGTCGCAGTCCGCCAGATGGTCGTCATAGGCGGTGGTGCGGCCGTTGAGGCCCTCCGCGATCACGGTGACATCGGGCCCCAGCGCCTTGGCGAGCACGCTCGGCCAGCGATCCCCGAAGGCATGCCGGTCGAGCGTTTCGGCGTTGTAACCCCAGGTCAGGCTGTCGCCGTAGCAGAGAACCGTCTTCATGGCCGCACCCCGCTTGTCAGACGAGCATCCCCATCGGGTTCTCGATATAGCGCTTGAAGGCACCCAGCAGTTCGGCGCCGAGCGCGCCGTCCACGCAGCGATGGTCTGTGGAAAGCGTGACCGTCATCGCATTGACGATGACCATCTGCTTGTTCTTCACCACCACGCGCTCCTCGCCCGCGCCGACCGCCAGGATCGTCGCATGCGGCGGGTTGACGACGGCGGCGAAGTTCTTGACGCCCATCATGCCCATGTTGGAGACCGCGGTCGTGCCGCCTTGGTATTCCTCGGGCTTCAGCTTGCGTTCCTTGGCGCGCTTGCCGAGGTCCTTCATCTCGTTGGAGATGGTCGACAGGCTCTTGGTTTCCGCCTTGCGGATGATCGGCGTAATCAGCCCGCCCGGAATGGAAACGGCGACACCGACATCCGCGTGCTTGTGCTTGACCATGTTCGTCTCCGTCCAGGAGACGTTGGCATCCGGCACGTCGCGCAGTGCAAGCGCCAGCGCCTTGATCACCATGTCGTTGACCGAAAGCTTGTAGGCCGGGCGGTCGTCCTTGCGCGGCGCGCTGTCGTTGATCTGTGCCCGCAGCGCCAGAAGCGCATCGAGCTCGACATCGACGGAGACATAGAAATGCGGGATCGTCTGCTTGGATTCCTGCAGGCGCTTGGCGATGGTCTTGCGCATGCCGTCATGCGGCACAAGCTCGTAGGAGCCTTCGTCGAACAGCTTGAGCACGGCATCGTCCGACATGCCCTTCGGCGCGGCGGACGCGGCGGCGGCAGCCGGCGTTGCTGCGGCGGCAGGCTTGGCGCCACCGGTCGCAACGGCCTTCTCGACGTCGCTCTTGACGACGCGGCCATGCGGGCCGGAACCGGAAACGGCGGAAATATCGATGCCGGCTTCCTTGGCGATGCGGCGGGCGAGCGGCGAGGAAAACACGCGGTTGCCGTCTCGCGACGGCGCGGGACCGGCCGATGCGGTGGCGGCAGGTGCCGGAGCGGCAGCGGCGGCAGCCGGCTTTTCGGCTTCCTTCGGCGCCTCGGCCTTCGCTTCGGAAGGCTTGCTTTCGGCGGGCTTGGCGTCCGCCTTCGGGGCGGCGCCACTGCCGGCGGCGGCAGCCGCAACATCCTCGCCATCGGCAGCGAGAACGGCGATCAGGCTGTTGACCTTCACGCCTTCCGTACCGGCCGGCACGACGATCTTGGCGACGACGCCCTCGTCGACGGCTTCGACTTCCATCGTTGCCTTGTCGGTCTCGATCTCGGCGATGACGTCTCCGGATTTCACGGTGTCGCCTTCCTTCACCAGCCACTTGGCGAGGTTGCCCTCTTCCATGGTGGGCGACAGGGCGGGCATCGTAATGTTGATCGGCATTTCGCGCCCTCCCGTTACTTGTAGCAGACGGCCTTCACCGCCTCGACGACTTCACCCACATTCGGCAGCGCCAGCTTTTCGAGATTGGCGGCGTAGGGCATGGGAACGTCCTTGCCGGCAATCGTGACGACAGGCGCGTCGAGATAGTCGAAGGCCTCGCGATGGACGCGGTTGGCGATGAAATCGCCGACGGACGACTGCGGGAACCCTTCCTCGACGGTCACGAGGCGGCCGGTCTTCTTGACCGACTCGATGACGGTCGGCAGGTCCATCGGACGGATGGTCCTGAGGTCGATCAGCTCGACGTCGATGCCCTGCTTCTCCAGCTCGGCCACCGCCTTGACCGCATAGGTCATGCCGATGCCGAAGGAGACCAGCGTCGCATCCTTGCCCGGGCGGTGGATGCGCGCCTTGCCGATCGGCAGCACGAAATCGTCGAGCTTGGGAACCTCGAAGCTGTGGCCGTACAGGATTTCGTTTTCAAGGAAGATGACCGGGTTCGGGTCGCGGATCGCGGCCTTCAGCAGGCCCTTGGCGTCTGCCGCCGTGTAGGGCATGACGACCTTGAGGCCCGGAATATGGCTGTACCATGCGGCATAACACTGCGAGTGCTGGGCACCGACGCGTGCGGCAGCGCCGCTCGGGCCGCGGAAGACGATCGGCGCGCCCATCTGGCCACCCGACATGTAAAGCGTCTTGGCGGCCGAGTTGACGATTTGGTCGATCGCCTGCATGGCGAAGTTGAACGTCATGAACTCGACGATGGGCTTCAGGCCCGCCATGGCCGCGCCGACGCCGATGCCGGTAAAGCCGTGCTCGGTGATTGGCGTATCGATCACGCGCTTGTCGCCGAATTCCTGCAACAGGCCCTGGGTGATCTTGTAGGCGCCCTGATATTCGGCGACTTCCTCACCCATGATGAACACGTCGCCGTCGCGGCGCATTTCTTCCGCCATGGCGTCGCGCAGCGCTTCACGCACCGTCATGTTCACCATTTCGGTGCCGGCGGGGATATCCGGATCGGCGGCCACTTCCGTCTTCGGTGCGGCCGGAACCTTCTCGGATGCGACGGATATCGGTTCGTCCGAGGATTCGCGGGCCTTGCCGCCTGCATCGCCGGAGGTTGCGGCCGGCGTGTCGGCATCGGCCGCCGGCGCCGCCTTGGGCGCGGAAATCGCGTCGGCGCTTTCGCCATCCTGCAGCAGAACGGCGATGACGGAGTTGACCTTGACGCCTTCCGAGCCGGCCGGAACGACGATCTTGCCGATCACGCCTTCATCGACGGCCTCGACTTCCATCGTCGCCTTGTCGGTCTCGATCTCGGCGATCACGTCACCGGACTTCACGGTGTCGCCTTCGTTCTTGATCCACTTGGAAAGCGTGCCCTCTTCCATCGTCGGAGAGAGCGCGGGCATAAGGATATCTACGGGCATATAAGTCTCCCCCGGATCAAAGCAGAATGTCGGTGTAGAGCTCGGATACATCCGGCTCTGCATCGTTCTGGGCGAATTCGGCGCTGTCGGCGACGATGTCGCGGACCTCCTTGTCGATCTGCTTCAGATCGTCCTCGCTCGCCCAGCCCTGCTCGAGAAGACGGGCCTTCACCTGCTCCAGCGGGTCGTGCTCGGAGCGCATCTTCTGCACTTCGTCCTTGGAGCGGTACTTCGCCGGGTCGGACATGGAGTGACCGCGATAGCGATAGGTCAGCATCTCAAGGATGTACGGGCCCTTGCCGGCGCGGCAATGGGCGATGGCCTCGTCGGCCGCGGCCTTGACCGCGCGCACGTCCATGCCGTCGACCTGGACGCCGGGAATGCCAAAACCTTCGCCGCGCTTGGAGAAGTTCGACTGCGCGGTGGAGCGCACCGTCGAGGTGCCCATCGCATAGCGGTTGTTCTCGATGATGTAGACGACCGGCAGCTTCCACAGCGCGGCCATGTTGAAGCTCTCGTAGACCTGGCCCTGGTTGGCCGCGCCGTCACCGAAATAGGTGACCGACACCTGGTCGTTGCCGCGATACTTGTTGGCGAAGGCGAGACCCGTGCCGAGCGAGACCTGGCCGCCGACGATGCCGTGGCCGCCGTAGAAGCCCTTTTCCTTGGAGAACATGTGCATCGAGCCGCCCTTGCCCTTCGACAGGCCGCCGCGACGGCCGGTCAGCTCGGCCATGACGCCGCGCGCGCTCATGCCGAGCGCGATCATGTGGCCGTGGTCGCGATAGGAGGTGATGACCTGGTCGCCGTCCTTCTGGGCCATCTGCATGCCCACGACGACCGCTTCCTGGCCGATATAGAGATGACAGAAACCGCCGATGACGCCCATGCCGTAGAGCTGGCCGGCCTTTTCCTCGAAGCGACGGATCATGAGCATCTCGCGGTAGGCGTGAAGCTCTTCTTCCTTGGTGAATGTCAGACTGTTGGAACCGATTGTCTCGTTCCGTGCAGGCTTTGCCGTCGTTTTGCGGCTGGACGTGGACGCGGTCTTGCGCGGAGCCATTCGATCCTCCCTATGTTTGCCTTTTGCCGAAAACATAGGGGAGAAATCCAGCATCAGCAATGCCATAATTGCATGGCTTATATTCCCTACAAGCTACTGACAAGTAAGGAATATTTACGATTAACCAGATTTCGGTTAATCGCACTTCTCAGTGGAAGATCACGATTTCGTCGGCGCGCGACATGTTGAGGTAGGATCGCGCCTTCTCATCGAGCATGTCGCGCTCGAGCGAGCCGTCGCTCATCAGGGCCACTTCTTTTTCCAGGATCTGGCGCTGCCGCACGAGCACGTCCAGACGCGCCTGCCGTTCCATTCGCTGCCGCTCGAAATCCTCCATTCCGCGCAGGCCGAAATCACCATGGACGGAATGATAACCGAAATAGGAAAGGAAAGCGACCGTAATCACCGGCAGAGCCAGCCGGCCGAATTTCCGCTTCTTATGATGCTTGGTCCACATGCAGGTGCCCCGATACGCAGTACAGCCAGACACTATCGGCAAGCGGTTAACCGACCATTGACCATGACGGCTGGGCCCAAGAAAAAACCCGCATCTTGCGATGCGGGTTTCATCATTCCGGAAAAACTGTTTTCCGGTCAGCCGCGCAAAATGCCGCGGCCGGCATATTTCGCCGCCGCGCCCAGCTGCTCCTCGATGCGGATGAGCTGGTTGTACTTTGCGGTACGGTCGGAACGGGCAAGCGAGCCGGTCTTGATCTGGCCGCAGTTGGTGGCGACCGCGAGATCGGCGATCGTCGAATCCTCGGTCTCGCCCGAACGGTGCGACATGACGGCCGTGTAGCTCGCCTTGTGCGCGGTCTCGACGGCGTCGAGCGTTTCGGAGAGCGAACCGATCTGGTTGACCTTGACGAGGATCGAGTTGCCGACGCCCATCTTGATGCCGTCGCGCAGGCGGGCCGAGTTGGTGACGAACAGGTCGTCGCCGACCAGCTGCACCGACTTGCCGATCTTGTCGGTCAGCGTCTTCCAGCCGTCCCAGTCGTCTTCGGCCATGCCGTCCTCGATCGAGAAGATCGGGTACTTGGCGGCGAGCTCGGCCAGGTACTCAGCCATGGCGCCGGGCTCCAGCGTGCGGCCCTCGCCTTCCAGCACGTACTTGCCGTCCTTGAAGAATTCCGTCGAGGCGCAGTCGAGCGCGATGAACATGTCCTCGCCCGGACGGTAGCCGGCCTTCTCGATGGACTTCATGATGAAGTCCAGCGCGGCGGGCGCCGATGCGAGGCCCGGCGCAAAGCCGCCTTCGTCACCGACATTGGTGTTGTGGCCGTCGGCGGCGAGCTGCTTCTTCAGCGTATGGAACACTTCCGAACCCATGCGCACGGCATCGCGGATGTTGTCGGCGCCGACGGGAACGATCATGAACTCCTGGAAGTCGATCGGGTTGTCGGCATGCGCGCCGCCATTGATGATGTTCATCATCGGCACCGGCAGGATGCGGGCGTTCGGGCCGCCGACATAGCGATAGAGCGGCAGGTTGGCGGCTTCGGCGGCGGCCTTGGCGACGGCCAGCGAAACGCCGAGGATGGCGTTGGCGCCGAGGCGGGCCTTGTTCGGCGTGCCGTCCAGCTCGATCATCGTCTGGTCGACGGCGATCTGGTCTTCGGCGTCGAGGCCGCCGATGGCTTCGAAGATCTCGCCGTTGACGGCAGCGACGGCATTTTCGACGCCCTTGCCGAGGTAGCGCTTGCCGCCGTCGCGCAGTTCGACGGCTTCATGCGCGCCGGTCGAGGCACCCGACGGAACCGCCGCGCGGCCGAAACTGCCATCCTCGAGATAGACGTCCACTTCAACGGTGGGATTGCCGCGGCTGTCGAGGATCTCGCGGCCGATGATGTCGATGATAGCAGTCATGATATCGTCCTGGTTCGGGTTTATTAATCGATTAAAATCCACTTTTAATCGACCATGCGGAAATTACAATGGCGCTCGGCGCCGGAAGACGGATGGCATGTCTTCATGTCATCCGTTTGATGGCGTTCAGGCCTTGGCGATGTCGTCGAAGGCCAGAAGCTTTTCGAGAAGCCGCGGCATGTCCTTGAGATAGACCATGTTCGGACCGTCGGAGGGTGCGTGGTCCGGGTCCTCATGTGTCTCGATGAACACGCCCGCGACACCAACGGCGATGGCCGCCCGCGCCAGCGTTTCGACGAATTCGCGCTGGCCGCCGGAGGAGCCGCCCTGCCCGCCCGGCTGCTGCACCGAATGGGTCGCGTCGAACACCACGGGCGCGCCGAGCGAGGCCATGATCGGCAGCGAGCGCATGTCGGAGACCAGCGTATTGTAGCCGAAGGAGGCGCCGCGCTCGCACAGAAGCACATTCGGATTGCCGCTCTCGGTGAACTTGGCCAGCACGTTCTTCATGTCCCAGGGCGCCAGGAACTGGCCCTTCTTGACATTGATTACGCGCCCGGTCTTTGCGGCGGCGACGAGAAGGTCGGTCTGGCGCGACAGGAAGGCCGGGATCTGCAGGATATCGACCGTCTGGGCGACGACCGCGCACTGCTCTTCCGTGTGAATGTCGGTCAGGACGGGAAAGCCGAAGTCCTTCTTGAGGTCGGCGAAGATCTCCATGGCGCTGTCCAGCCCGATGCCGCGCTTGCCCGAAAGCGAGGTGCGGTTGGCCTTGTCGAACGACGACTTGTAGACGAGGCCGATGCCGAGCTTGTCGGTCAGTTCGACGAGCTTTCCGGCGACCATGTAGGCGTGGTCGCGGCTTTCCATCTGGCAGGGCCCGGCGATCAGCGAGAAGCGCTTGTCCTGTGCGAAGGTAACCTTTTTGACGCCCTCGCCGACGACGACGGTGGAATTGGTTTTCATGTCATTCTCCAAAGACGAAGAGGGCGCCCTGGCCCGGCGCCGGCGGCACCATGAGCCGGCCGTCGCGTTCGGTAAAGACGACGCCGCGCCCGGTGAGCAGGCGGCGGCACTCCGGCAGGCTGGCAACCGTGAAGACGACCGCCCGGCCCTTTAGCCCGCGGTCCGTGCCGGCCTCCGGCGCGATGCCGTAAAAACCCTCCAGACCGGCATCGTTGAGCACGGTGATGCGGCCGCGCGGCGTCGCGACCGACATGCCGAAGGACATGGCCTCGATCTCGCGCTCGTCCGCGGCTTCCTGCACGAGATACTGGAAATCCGTCGGGTTCTGTTCCGACAGCACGACCTCTGAAAGCGCGGTCACGCCGTTTTCATGCGCCTCCAGCGCCTTTCGGTCGGCCGGCAGCGGCAGGATGCGCTGCGAGGCGAAGAAGAAGAAGTCGGGACTGCGCAGATCGGCGGCGAAAGCCAGCCGGAAGCTGCCGGTCGCGGACGTCCCGTCGGGCAGAAGCATCTCGCGGGAGAACTCCAGCATGTCGCCGCCGGAAAGGCCGGCCGCCGCATAGCGCCGGTCGTCATCGCGTGCATCGTTCGTCGCCATGGCGATGCCGGAAAAGCCGTCCAGCCCGCGACGGAAGCGGAACGCCTGGTCGCGCGCGACGAAAACATTGCCCTCGCGCGCCGCCTCTTCGCATTCCTCGCGGTTTGCGATGCCGAGCGGTTCAAGATAGCTGCCGTCGGACAGGAACACGCAACAGTTCTCGGTGCCGAAGGGGTGGCGCGCATCCTTGGCGACGGTAAATCCCAGCGTGGTCAGTCTTTCGCGGGCGATTGCGAGGTCGGACACCGGCAGCACCAGATGGTCGATCGGGCGGGGCGTTCTCGAACTCACGGTCATGGGCAGGTAATCCGGTCGTGTTTCAGGCGCCCCGTGCTTTGCATGCTTTCGGCCCGCAATGCAAGCGCCGGCACAAGGGCAGCCGCGCATCGGGAACTTTTCCGGCGCGGCGACATTCAAACGGCGCATTCCAGCATCGGAGCCCGCCATTTCCACGCCCCGCGACATCACGAAGCAGCGCAAGCTGCATGAATCCCGGCCGCTCTGGGCCGAAACGCCACGCATAGGCGTTCGCGCCGCGCGCACCCCGTCGAGGAGCGACTACGACGTGATCGTCGTCGGCGCCGGCATTTCCGGCGCGCTCGCCGCGCATGCCCTGACAGACGGCCGGCGCTCGGTTCTGATCGTCGATCGCCGCGCGCCCGTGCGCGGCAGCACGCTTGCCAGCACCGCGATGATCCAGCACGAGATCGACATTCCCCTGCACAAGCTGGCCGGCCTGATCGGCGTTAAGAAGGCCAATCGCGCCTGGTGCCGTTCGGCCCGCGCCGTCGAGCAATTGACGCACATCGTCGCCGATCTCGACATTTCCTGCGCCTTCGAGCGCAAGAAGACGCTGTTCCTGGCGGGCGACGAATATGGCAGCCGCGCACTGCGCAGCGAGGTCGAGGCGCGGCACGCCGCGGGCATCGCGGCGGATTTCGTGGATGCCGCCACGCTGGAGCAGCAATTCGGCATCGACCGTACCGGCGCCATTCTCAGCGATATCTCCGCGTCCGCAAACCCGGCCCAGATGGCCGCAGGCATTCTGCGCGCGGCGGTCGAACGCGGGGCGGAGCTGGTGAGCCCGCTCGAAATAACCGACCTGCGCTCCACCAGCGACCGCGCTTTTCTCGCGACGGCAGAGGGCAAGATCCTCTCTGCCGGGCATGTCGTCTTCTGCTCGGGTTACGAATTCCTCAAGTCCCTGGCGCAGGAGGGGCATTCGGTCGTCTCCACCTGGGCGCTCGCCACCCCGCCCGGCACCGCCCTGCCCGGCTGGCTGAAGGACTGCATCGTCTGGGAAGGTGCCGATCCCTACCTCTATCTTCGCAGTTCGCGTGACGGCCGGCTGATCGTCGGCGGCGAGGACGAGGAAAGCGAAACCGCCTACGCCTCGGCGCGAAAGCTCGCCAGCAAGGCGAAGGTCATCCGCCGAAAGGCGGAGGCATTGCTCGGCATGTCCCTGCCCGATCCCGAATTCGCCTGGGCCGCCCCCTTCGGCACCACCAGTACAGGCCTGCCGCTCATCGGCGCCGTGCCCGGCCTCGACCGCGTCTTCGCCGTCATGGGCTTCGGCGGCAACGGCATCACCTTCAGCCAGATCGCCGCCGAAATCGTCTCCGCCGCCATCAGCGGCCACGCCGATCCCGACGCCGACATCTTCGCCTTCGGCAACGGCACCCGCTGACTTAGCTTTTTGCTTCGCCGGGAAACGGCAGCCGAGCCAGCACCCTTGCGACAGGCGGCTCCATCGCCGCCCTGATCGCAGCCTCGAACCTGACGATCGACCACGCAAGAACCAGAACGACGGAAACAGCGATCAGGAGGGCTGGATATCGCCCCAAACCCATATCGAAGAACAATGCGATCAGAATACCGCCGACGGTCTGGTGAATGAGGTAGAGAGGATAGGTAATCAATCCAAGGGTGCGAATGACGTGGGCATGTTTTCCAAACCGGGAAGCAAGTGCCTTGTTGTACAGCACGCTTGCGATCATCAATGCCACTGTTCCAAGCCAGAAGACCACCAGCCAGAACAACCGATCAGGAACGAGCGTCCCGTCGTAGTATCTCATAGTCCAGGCAATCTGGGCGATAGAGCCCAAGATGCCGGTGGTGATCAACGCATAGGCGAGCCTGTCCAATCCCAGTCGCCACCATCGATAAAGACCGACGCCGATAGCGAAAAACACACCGTACCGCAGCATGGAGAGCTCCGAGAGCCGATCCGGTGCGGGAAGAAATCCGAACACCACGCTTCCAAAATTGAAGACTGCGCTTACCAAGGCAACAATCAGCATGAATGGCGGCAACAAGGCCATTTTGCCCGCAGAGATGAAGAGGAGGACAATTGCGTAGAACGCGATCTCGACTCCCAAGGTCCAGTAGACACGGTCAATATAGTCTCCGGCCGGAGAAAATAAGACGCTCTTTGCCCACTTTATAATATTCTCGTTCGCGGAACCGATGTCAGCGGCCAGGAGAAAAAACAGGGATATCGTCGCGCAAATCCAGGCCGCCGGCACGAGTCGTAGGACGCGGCCTTGCAGAAACCGCCTGCTGGTGGCCTTCTCCGCGCTCAACAAGATGACGAAGCCGGACAGGACGAAGAAAATCTGCACCCCGATCCAGCCGTAGCCCGGGATGCCGCCGACTTCCGGATAGGCAACGACACCGCCGGAAATCTTGTAAGAATCCCCACCAGGCACGCCGATCATATAAACCAGATGAAAAACCAGGACCGCCGACGCTGCAAAGAATCGGACCAAATCCAGCCCGATCACGTATTTTTCAGATCGCATGCAGCGCACCCCATTCCCATCGGCACCACAGTCAACCACATTTGCAACTACCCGCATAGGTGCACCATCTGCGGGAAACACCATATTATAGCGTGATGGCATCGGCGCACGGGCCGGAATTGCAGCGGGATGGAGGCTTGCCGCACGCCACCGTCATTCCCGTGTCATGTGACAGTGATGTTTCTTCGCGCGTGACTGAACCCGGCAGCCGCCAGCCGATGCGGCGCCCACAGGAGTTTGCGTGAATGGACATGGCTCAGGCCTTCGCCCTTGCCTCGGGCGCCCTCGTTGCGACCAACCTCGCCAGCATTCTCATCGCCGGCAAGCGGCTCAAGGCAACGGGCTTTCCGCCGCCGGACCTGCGCAAGAAACCGCCCGTCTCCATCGTCATCCCCGTTCGCGGCATCGAGAATTTCACGGCCGAGACACTGTCGCGCGCCTTCCGCCTGAGCTGGCCGAATTACGAACTCCTGTTCTGCGTCGCCCACGGCAACGACCCGGTCATCGCGGAAATCGAGAGGACGGCGGCCGAACACCCGTCCGTGGCGTCGCGCATCCTCGTCGGCGACGACCGCATCAGCGCCAATCCCAAGCTCAACAATTGCGTGAAGGGCTGGCAGGCGGCGCGGCACGACTGGGTCGTGCTTGCCGATTCCAACGTGCTGATGCCGGAGGATTACGTGCAGCACCTGATGGGCGGCTGGCGCAGCGATTCGGGCCTTGTCTGCTCGACACCGCTCGGCTCGCGGCCGGATGGCTTCTGGGCGGAGGTGGAGTGCACCTTCCTCAACACCCAGCAGGCCCGCTGGCAATATGCCGGCGAAGCGCTCGGCCTCGGTTTCGCGCAGGGCAAGAGCATGCTCTGGTACAAGCCGATGCTGGATGCCAATGGCGGCATCCACGCCCTCAATGCCGAGATCGCCGAGGACGCCGCCTCCACCAAGCTGGTCAACCGCCTCGGCCTCAAGGTGCATCTCGTGTCGTCGCCGTTCGAGCAACCGCTCGGCCGCCGTACTGGCCACGACATCTGGTCGCGCCAGTGCCGCTGGTCGCGCCTGCGCCGCGTCACCTTTCCAGGCTTCTTCACGCCGGAAATCCTGCTCGGCCTGTTGCCGCCGCTGTCGCTTGCCCTGATCGCCGTGGCGCTGGGCTACGGCACCCTGCCCTCGGCCGTGCTGCTGGTGCTCGCGGGCATCTACCTGCCGGAACTCGCGCTCGCCTTCGCGAAGGGCTGGCGCCTGTCGCGCTGGTCGGTGCCGGCCATGATCGTGCGCGACGTCATGCTGCCGGCCATCTGGCTGCGCGCCTGGCTTGGCGGCACCATCGACTGGCGCGGCAACACCATGACCATCGGCACCACCGCCTGCGAGCTGGAGGAAGCGCCGGCAGGCCCCTGAACCGGATCACGCCCTACGGGCGCGCAGTCCGTCCAGCAACGTCCTGAACGCGTCGACGGCCTGCCGCGACGTCGCCTCGGGCGTCTGCGAATTGGCGATCCATAGCGCGGCATGGCTGCTTGCACCATTGATCAGCCGGGCCGCCGCCTCCGTATCGATGTCCACCATCAGGCCGTCCGCCTTCAGACGCTCGATGCTTCGGCTGAGCGCGGCGATGCAGCCGTTATTCGTCGGCCACTGCGAGACGTCGCCCAACACGGCCGGACCGTCACGGAACATGATGCGCTGTATCTCCGGCTCCAGCGCCATTTCGATATAGGCGACGCACTCGTCGACAAAGCCTTGCCAGCGGTTCGGCGCGGCGGCGGAAATGCGGTTGAGCCGCATTGTCATCTCCGCATCGATCTGCTGGATGACGGCCTGGAGCAGCCCCGTCTTGTCGCCGAAATGGTGGTAGAGCGCACCGCGCGTCAGCCCCGCCGCCGCCGTGAAGTCATCCATGGACGCGCCCGCATAACCGACGGTTCCGAAGGCATGGCGGCCGGCGGCGATGAGCTTTGCCCTGGTTTCGGCGATCATTTCTTCGCGCGGCTTGCGCATGGCATCCCCTTTTACATACGTCGCGTATTTTATTTGACATACGTGGCGTATGCAATTACCAATTCACATACGCCACGTATGTAGGCATTCATTCATCGATAGGCAGGAGCAGGCCATGGCCAATCCCTACAAAGAGATTTTCAGCGTGCCCGGCACGATAGGTTTTTCCACCGCCGGCTTTTTCGCGCGTCTGCCCATTGCCATGGCGCCCATCGGCATCGTCGCCATGCTGTCGCAGGCGCATGGCGAATATTGGCTCGCGGGTGCTGTTTCCGCCACCTTCGCGCTCACCAATGCGCTGATCGCACCGCAGGTGTCCCGGCTTGTCGATCGCTACGGCCAATCTGCGGTGCTCACGCCCGCAACGGCCATCTCCGTCATCGCCTTTCTGACGCTGATTGCGGCCACCAATCGGGCCTGGCCGGTCTGGACGCTCTTCGCCTCGGCCTTCTTCGCCGCCACCATGCCCAGCATGCCGGCCATGCTGCGCGCCCGTTGGACCGGACTTTTCCGCGACCGGCCGGAGATGAACACCGCCTTCGCCTTCGAATCGGCGGCCGATGAGCTCGTCTATATCGCCGGCGCGTCGCTGTCGGTCGGTCTCGCCGTCGCGCTCTTCCCCGAAGCCGGCATGCTGGTCAGCACCCTATGCCTCGCGCTCGGCACCCTCGCCTTCGTCCTGCAACGCGCGACGGAGCCCGCGATCCGCACGGCCGGCAGCGGCAGCCCGCGAAAATCGGCCATCCGCCTGCGCGCGGTGCAGATCATCACGCTCGCGCTCGTCTTCGTCGGCGCCACCTTTGCCACGGCCGAGGTCAGTGCAGTCGCCATCACCAAGGATCTCGGGCAGCCCAACGCGGCAAGTCTCGTCATCGGCGTCTACGGCGTCGGCTCCTTCGTCGTCGGCCTCCTGCTTGGCGCAATCAACCCGACCACGCCGTTGCAAAAGCAGATGATGATCGCCGTGACGGTGCTCGGCCTCACCGCCCTGCCGCTGCCCTTTGCCGGCACGGTGCCGCTCCTGGCGATCGCCCTCTTCATCAGCGGCGTCGCGATTTCGCCGACCTTCATCACCGCCTTCGGACTGGTGGAACGCCGCGTGCCGGCCGCGATGCTGACGGAAGGCGTCACATGGGTCACGACGGGTATCGGCATCGGCATGGCGCTGGGCGCCTTCGTGGCCGGCTGGGCTGTGGATACGTTCGGCCCGCAGAACGGCTTCTGGGTGTCCGTCGCCGCCTGCTTGGGCGCCGTGCTGACGGTCGCGCTCGGTCAGCGCACACTGGCCGGCGAAGACTGCGACGACGGCGTCTGCCCGGCGCCGCAAGCCGCCGAATAAGGCAGCAAGGCCCGGCCATCGCGCCGGGCCTTCACGCCCACGACTTGACGCCATCGCGCCACACCACTAACAAGCACATCAGGTTTCAGATACCTGCCGCTCGCAGACGAAAGTCCCGGTGAAATCTGATCTTGGACGACCCCGACCCTCGAAGCATTTCGTGCGGCAGGCAATGCGAGCCCCTCCCTCTCATCGAAATGCACATGAGGAGAGCGGGATGTCGCAAGACCTTTCCAATCCATTTCTGACCGCGCCGCTCGGCGCGCTTTTCGCCAGAACAGCAGCGCCCATCGTCTTTGTCATGAGCATGAACGGGCTTTTGACCGTCATGGATGCCGTGATGCTCGGCCTCTATGCCGGGCCGGAGGCCGTCGCCGCCGTCACGGCGGTCTTTCCCATCTTCATGCTGCTGGTGGCGCTCGCCACCCTCGTCGGCAGCGGCATGGCGAGCCTGCTCGCGCGCCGCCTCGGCGCAGGCGACCTGCCGGCAGCCCGCAATACCTTCGCCGCCGCCCACGGGCTGGCGCTGGCCATCGGCGCGGCCTTCATCCTGGCGTTTCTCGCCGTTGGCCCCGCCCTCATCGCCGTCATCGCCAATGGCGCGCCGCTGCTCGAAACGCTGGCCTATCGCTACATCGCGATCGTCGTGTTCTTCTCACCGCTCCAACTGCTGCTGGCGGTCAATGTCGATGCTCTCCGCTGCGAGGGGCGTGTCGGGCTGATGGCGCTGGCGAGCCTCTTCATCTCGCTCGCCAACCTTGCCTTCAACTATATCCTGATCGCGGGGTTCGATCTCGGCGTCACCGGCTCCGCGCTCGGGACCGTCTCGGCGCAACTTTTGGCGCTCGGATTTCTGGCGGTATTCAGGACTGTCGGGAAAACCAGCCTGCGCCTTGCGGACATCATGGGCAAACCGTCCCGCCTGTCCAGTTCGATACGAGACATCCTGGCGCTCGGCGCGCCGCAAAGCCTCGGCTTCATCGGCCTCGCCCTCGTCTCCGCCGCGGTCATAGCCGCCCTGCAAATCTCTGCCGGAAGCGCATACGAAACGCTGGTCACCGCCTACGGTATCGTCACGCGCATCCTCACCTTCGCCTATCTGCCGCTGCTCGGCATGAGCCAGGCCGTGCAGACGATCCTGGGCAACAACCATGGTGCCGGCCTCACGCAGCGCGCCACCAAGGTACTGCGCCTCGGCCTCGCCGCCGTTTTCCTCTATTGCCTCGGCATCGAAATCCTGCTCGTCACCGTGCCCGGCCGGATCGCCAGCCTGTTCGTCGCGGATGCGTCCGTCATCGCCGCCGTCACGCACATCATGCCGATCATGGCCGCGCTCTATGTCCTCTCCGGCCCGCTCATGGTCATTGCCGGTTCCTTTCAGGCAATCGGCGATGCCAGACGCGCGGCCCTGTTGAGCCTCGCAAAGCCCTATCTCTTCACCATGCCGCTGGTGCTGGCCCTGACCACGCTGCTCGGGGAAAAAGGCATCTGGTTCGCCACGCCGGCGGCGGATGCGCTGCTGCTTGCCCTTACGGCCATCACGTTACGGCAGGTGAAACGCCGCGCCGTCAGCCCATAGAAAAACCGCCCGGTGCTTGGCGCGCCGGACGGTTTTCAAAACTGCATTGCGACACTCAGACGAGGCGGCTCTGTTCCAGGGCCGCTTCGATGAAGCTGGCAAACAGCGGATGCGGATCGAGCGGGCGGCTCTTCAGCTCCGGGTGGTACTGAACGCCGATGAACCACGGATGATCGGGGTATTCCACCGTTTCCGGCAGCACGCCATCCGGCGACATGCCGGAGAAGACGAGGCCGCAGCTCTCCAGCTTGTCCTTGTAATCGACATTCACCTCGTAACGGTGACGGTGACGTTCGGAAATGTCGGTGGAGCCGTAGATATCGGCAATCTTCGTGCCGCCCTTCAGCGACGCGCGATAGGCGCCAAGCCGCATCGTGCCGCCGAGATCGCCAGACGCGGAACGCTTCTCCAGCTCGTTGCCCTTCACCCATTCCGTCATCAGGCCGACGACCGGCTCGGCCGTCTTGCCGAATTCGGTCGAGGACGCCTTCTCGATGCCGGCGAGGTTGCGCGCGGCCTCCACGACGGCCATCTGCATGCCGAAGCAGATGCCGAAATACGGCACCTTGCGCTCGCGGGCAAAACGCGCCGCATTGATCTTGCCCTCGGAGCCGCGCTCGCCGAAACCGCCGGGCACGAGAATGCCGTGCACCTTCTCCAGATAGGGCGCCGGATCCTCCTTCTCGAAGACCTCCGACTCGATCCATTCGAGCTTGACCTTGATGTGGTTGGCGATGCCGCCGTGATAGAGCGCCTCGATCAGCGACTTATAGGCATCCTTGAGGCCGGTATACTTGCCGACGATGGCGATCGTCACCTCGCCTTCCGGCGTGCTGATGCGGTCGGAAACGGTCTGCCAGGCTTCCAGGCGCGGCTTCGGCGCCGGCTCGATGCCGAAAGCGGCCAGAACCTCGTCGTCGAGACCTTCCTTGTGATAGGCGAGCGGCACGTCGTAGATCGAGGCCACGTCGAGCGCCTGGATGACGGCGGTCGGACGCACATTGCAGAACAGCGAGAGCTTGCGGCGCTCGGCTTCCGGGATTTCGCGGTCGGCGCGCACCAAGAGGATATCAGGGTGGATGCCCATGGCCTGCAGTTCCTTGACGGAATGCTGCGTCGGCTTTGTCTTCAACTCGCCGGCGGCCGGGATATAGGGCATCAGCGTCAGGTGGACATAGACGGCCGTGCCGCGCGGCAGGTCGTTGCCGAGCTGGCGGATCGCCTCCATGAAGGGCATCGCCTCGATATCGCCCACCGTGCCGCCGATCTCGCACAGCACGAAGTCGTAATCGTCGTTGCCTTCGGTGACGAAGTTCTTGATCTCGTTGGTGACGTGCGGAATGACCTGCACGGTCGCGCCGAGATAGTCGCCGCGGCGTTCCTTGTCGATGATGTTCTTGTAAATGCGACCGGTGGTGATGTTGTCGGTCTTGGTGGCCGAGCGGCCGGTGAAGCGCTCGTAGTGGCCAAGGTCGAGGTCGGTCTCCGCGCCATCGTCGGTGACGAAGACCTCGCCGTGCTGCGTCGGGCTCATGGTGCCCGGATCGACGTTGAGATAAGGGTCCAGCTTGCGAAGGCGAACGCGGTAACCGCGGGCCTGAAGGAGGGCTCCCAGTGCTGCTGCGGCGATGCCTTTTCCAAGGGAAGAAACCACGCCGCCTGTGATGAATACATATCGCGCCATGGGAGTCACCGGATACCTTTTCAAAATCGATTCCGCCACCGAAAAATCACCTTGGGCGTGATTTCGGAAGTCGCAATCGGCGTTTTACACAGAAGAAGGCCGGTTGGTTTTGCCAACCGGCCGGTTTGTTTTTGTTTGCTTCGGCTTACTGGCCGCTCGGGACGCCGGTGTTGCCGCCGGTCTCCGCTGCGCCACCCGTCGTGGCGGGCGTCTGGCCCGCACCGGTATCGGCGTTGCCGCCCTCGGTCGGAACGGCGTCGGTGCCGGTCGCCGCGGGCGTCTGGTTGGTGGTGTTGCCGGTGTCCTGGCCCTCGGTCCCCTGGCCCTGCGTGCCCTGGTTTTGAGTGCCCTGGTTCTGCTGGGTACCGCCGTTCTGCTGGCTCTGGCCGCCGCCGAGCGCGTCGAGAACGCCGCCGGTGCCGGTCGTGCCGGGAATACGGTCGAGAATGTCGGTCGGGCGCGTCTCGTAGCGGGCATAGATGCCCATGCCGAGCGCCAGCACGAAGAACAGCGTGGCAAGGATCGCCGTGGTGCGCGTCAGGGCATTGGCCGTGCCGCGCGCCGACATGAAGCCGGAGCCGCCGCCAATGCCGAGGCCGCCGCCTTCCGAGCGCTGGATCAGCACGACGCCGATCAGCGCGACGACGACCATGAGATAAATGACGAGCAAGATGGTCTGCATGTTTAGCTATCCCGGCCAAGCGGCCAAATTTCAGGTTTGCGGCTCAATATACCAAGCCGTGCGCCATTCCAAGCCCCAGCGATCAATCCGCCTGCCCTTTTGCAGGCAGACGGAAGAGGCTGCAAAAGGGCTTACGCCGTCAGCGCTTCATAGGCGCGGTAGATGGCGAGGAAATCGTCCGATTTCAAGCTCGCTCCGCCGATCAGCGCGCCGTCGACATTGGCGACGCCCATCAATTCCTTCGCATTGCCCGGCTTGACGGAACCGCCGTAGAGAATGCGCATCTTGGCGCCCTCACCTCCAAAGCGCGCCGAAAGTTCCGCACGCATGAAGGCATGCGCCTCTTCCACGTCCTTGGCCGTCGGTGTCAGCCCCGTGCCGATCGCCCAGACCGGCTCGTAGGCGATGACGGTGTTCTGCGCCGTCGCGCCATCCGGCACCGAGGCTGCCAGCTGGCTTTTCAGCACGTCCAGCGTCTTGCCCGCCTTGCGCTCCTCGCCCGTCTCGCCGATGCAGACGATGGCGACGAGGTCGTTTTCATGGGCGATTTCCGCCTTGGTGCGCACCAGCGCATCGCTTTCCTTGTGGTCGGTGCGGCGCTCGGAATGGCCGACGATCACATGGGTGCCGAAGCAGTCGGCGATCATCTCGGCGGAAATGTCGCCGGTATGCGCGCCGGAGGCCTTGTCATGGCAGTCCTGCGCGCCGATCAGGAGCGGGCTGTCGTCGCAAAGCGCCGTCGCCACGTAAAGAAGGGTCGCCGGCGGGCAGATCAGCGTCTCCACCTTTTCGGAAAGCGGCCCCTTCACGCCTTCGGCCATCGCCTTGATCTGGTCGAGCGATGCGCGCGTGCCGTTCATCTTCCAGTTCCCGGCGACGAGCGGTGTTACATCCGGTGTCATGAGGCCTCCCTGTCCTTGAATTCTCGGGTCGCATGGGGCGTAGCAAATCGGCGCGGCCAAGGAAAGGCATGGCGAGCCTTCGCCCCCTATCCCGCTTCAGCGCGCCAGCAGGAAATTCAGCGTCTCGCGCCAGTCGGTCATGCGCACGGGCGTGCCGTGGCCGCCGGTCTGGAACAGCACGAAGCGGGTGGGAATGCCGGCCTTGCGCAGCTTGCGGAACACCGCGATCTGGTCGTTGGCCGCATAGACCTTGTCGCTGTCGCCATGGGTGAAATAGACCGGCAGCTTGGCCTTGAAGGCCGGCGTCCTGGCATAGTCGCCATCCGCCGCCCCGCCCATCAGCACCATGCCGGACAGGCTTTTCACCGCCGTGGCGTCGCGCACCACACGCGCACAGATGAAACTGCCCATCGACGCGCAGGCGAGGATGACGGGCGCATCGGGCGAAAGCGCCTTGGCCCGCAGGATCAGGCCGGAAATGCGCGCAGCACCCGCATCGTCGAACGACGGCACGCTCGGCGCGTAATAGACGCCGCCGTTCTGCGCCGCGAGGTTCTTCAGGCGGTTGAAGTTGCCGCCGAAGGTCCAGTCGTTGTTGCCGAGGCGCCGGTCGCCGCCGCGGCCGTGGATGAAGATCACGGTGAAGGCCGCGCCCTCGCCCTTGCCGGTCATGGCGACGTCGAGCTTGCCGGCCGGCGTGTCTACCGTCAGCGCCTGCGTCGCCTTCTTCACCGCCGTCGAGACATAGGTGGATTTCACGCGCCGCTCCGGCACCTGGTCGCGCCCGTTGATGTCGCGCATCTCCTCGTAATCGACAACGCGCAGCGCCCCGTCGTCGGCCGTCTCGACCACGGTGCCGTAGGCGAACAGCTCGTCCTTCCACGGCTTGAGCGTGAGTGCCGACGCCTGATGGGCGGCCAGGCCGGTGAAAACGGCGGCCAGAACGAACCGGCGAAGGCAATCAACTGTGGACTGAGCCATGAACACGCACTCCCTTGGGGTGGCGATACTTGCCATTCGTCCGGATGCAAAGCAATCCTCGTGGCGCGGCGGTGCAGCCGGCGTTCGCGAAAACCCGCAGAATCTGGCAGAGTCGCAAGTGATTCGCCGCCCACCTCATTCCGCCACGCCGCGCTCCGCAGGGAGCGACGGCTGAAAGCGGCAGACGGAACAAACTCTGAACGGCCCATGCAAGACGACAGCAACGACCTTTTCGCCAGCCTGCAATCCCAGCCCGCCCCCGAACCCGTGGCGCGGGAGGAAAAGCCCGTGCCGCGCGCCGCCGCCGCGCCGGTTCCGGCGCCTCCGGCTGCCGGCGGCGATTACGACGCCTCGGCGATCCGCGTGCTGGAAGGGCTGGAGCCCGTGCGCATGCGTCCCGGCATGTATATCGGCGGCACGGACGAAAAGGCGCTGCACCACCTCTTCGCCGAAGTCATCGACAACTCGATGGACGAGGCCGTCGCGGGACACGCCAACTTCATCGAGGTCAATCTCGATGCCGAAGGCTTCCTGACCGTTACCGACAACGGCCGCGGCATTCCGGTCGAGAACCACCCGCAGATGCCGGGCAAGTCGACGCTCGAAGTCATCCTCACCGTGCTGCATGCCGGCGGCAAGTTCGACGGCAAGGCCTATGAGACATCGGGCGGCCTGCACGGCGTCGGCGTGTCGGTCGTCAACGCGCTGTCGGATCATCTCGAGGTCGAGGTCGCCCGCAACAAGAAGCTCTATCGCCAGCGCTTTTCGCGCGGCAAACCCGTCGGCGGGCTGGAAGAGCTCGGCGACGTGCACAACCGCCGCGGCACGAAGGTCCGCTTCCATCCGGATCCGGAGATTTTCGGCGCGCATGCCCGCTTCGATCCCGGCCGCGTCTTCCGCATGGCGCGCTCCAAGGCCTATCTCTTCGGCGGCGTCGAAATCCGCTGGAGCTGCGATCCGGCCCTCCTGCCCGAGGGATCCGAGACGCCCGAAAAGGCAGTGTTCCACTTCCCCGGCGGCCTGAAGGACTATCTGCAGGCCACACTCGGCAAGGACTACACCGTCACGCGCGAAATCTTCGCCGGCAAGAGCGAGAAGTCGGGCGGCCACGGCTCGCTGGAATGGGCCGTCACCTGGTATGGCGGCGATTCGCTCATCCACTCCTATTGCAACACCATCCCGACGGCCGACGGCGGCACGCACGAGGCGGGCCTGCGCATCGCGCTCACCAAGGGCCTGAAGAACTATGCCGAGCTGACCCAGAACAAGCGCGCCAGGGACATCACCACCGACGACGTGATGATCTCGGCGGTCGGCATGCTCTCCGTCTTCATCCGCGAGCCGGAATTCGTCGGCCAGACCAAGGACAAGCTCGCGACCGTCGAGGCGCAGCGCATCGTGGAAAACGCGTTGCGCGACCCCTTCGACCACTACCTCGCCGACAACCCCGCCGAAGCCGCCAAGCTGCTCGACTGGGTCATCGAGCGCGCCGAAGAGCGCATGCGCCGCCGCAAGGAAAAGGAAGTCTCGCGCAAGACGGCCGTGCGCAAGCTGCGCCTGCCGGGCAAGCTCGCCGACTGCTCGCAGAATTCCGCCGAGGGCGCGGAGCTCTTCATCGTCGAGGGCGATTCGGCCGGCGGCTCGGCCAAGCAGGCGCGAAACCGCGCCAACCAGGCCATCCTGCCGCTGCGTGGAAAAATCCTCAACGTCGCCAGCGCCGGCCGCGAAAAGCTCGGCGCCAACCAGCAGATTTCCGATCTGGTGCAGGCGCTCGGCTGCGGCACGCGCTCGAAATACCGCGACGAGGACTTGCGCTACGACCGCGTCATCGTCATGACCGATGCCGATGTCGACGGCGCGCATATCGCCTCGCTGCTCATCACCTTCTTCTATCAGGAGATGCCGGACCTGATCCGTGGCGGTCACCTCTATCTCGCCGTCCCGCCGCTCTACCGCCTCACCCAGGGCGGCAAGACGCTCTATGCCCGCGACGATGCGCACCGCGAGGAGCTGATGCGCACCGAATTCAACGGGCGCGGCAAGGTCGAGATCGGCCGCTTCAAGGGTCTGGGCGAAATGCTGCCGGCGCAGCTCAAGGAAACGACGATGGATCCGAAGAAGCGCACGCTTCTCAAGGTTGCCATCGACGACGTCGATTTCGAGGGCACCCGCACCGCCGTGGACGACCTGATGGGCACGAAGCCGGAGGCGCGTTTCCGCTTCATCCAGGAGCGCGCGGTCTTTGCCGACAACCTCGATATCTGAGGAAGAAATGCCTTACTTTCGCGCCATTGCCGGCCTCTAACCGGCGGCATCGATCCCGGAGAATCGGCCATGAAAGCTGCGCTCATCGTCATGACGCTCATGGGCTGCGACGACAGCGCGACCCAGTGCCACTATATCGACACGGTCGACCGCTCCTGGCAGACGGTCGCGCTGTGCGATGCGCAGGCGGAAACCTATATCAACCGCCATCAGGACAAGAATTATCCCGTTATCGTGGCGGTCTGTGAAACCGCCAGCGACCGCATGACGGCGGAGGTCACGCCGACGCCCGATCCCGCGCCCGCCGACACGACCGGTGAGACCCCGCTGCCATTGCCGGCAGAAACGGTCGAGGCCCGTCAGGGCCTTGCGGCGCGCACGCTGGGTTTCCTGAAGAAAGCCATTCCGGACCGCCAGTCGCTGAAGGCTGCCGTCACCACGCCGATCCGCTATGCCGAGGACGGCTATTCCTGGGTCGCCAAGCGCTTCGCCGACTGATTACAGAACCACGGACGGCCAGGCGTTTGCCTTCACGCCGCCTCGCGCGTGGCGATCAGCGCATAGCTGCGCGCCGTCTGGCGCTGTTCGGCAATGGCAAGGCGCTCGACCAGTTCGAGCATCGCCTGGCAGGCGGCGTTGCCCATGGCGCGGCTGCGCGCCAGAAGCATTTCCGAAACGGAGTGCAGCCCGTCCCCGCCCTTGGCCTCGCGCCGCCACAGCATCGTCGCCTCGGCAAAGAGCGCGCTGATATCGACGCCGAGCCCGGTGGTTTCGTAGAGCGCCCGCACGGCCGCCTCGCGACCGTCCGACAGGATGGAGCGAACCCGCCGCTCCTCCTGCCCCGAAAGGTTCGCGATGGCGGCGACGAAGAATTCCGCGCGGCCGGTGCACAGCGCGTGCATCAGGAAGACCGGCGTCAGGCGGCCCGTCACGCGAAGATGCTCGACCAGCGCCGGCATTTCCGTGGGGGCTACGTCCGCCACCATGCCGATCGTCGCGACGTCGCAGGCTTCACGCGTGATGCGCTCAACCCGGCCCGTGCCCACCGCCGCCTGGATGAGGCCGAAGCCGGCCAGCGCCGTTCCGACCTTCTCCACCAGCGCATGGCGGGCATCGCTCGGCAGGTCCTCGCGGTCGAGCAGCAGCGCGCGGATATCCGCGTCATGGCCCAGCCGCTCGGCAATGCGCGCCAGGCTGCGGCGCGACAGCATGGCGCCCTCGTTTTCCAGCAGCGCCAGCACGTCCTCCACATCCCCCACCTCGGCAAGGGCAGCGGACACCGCCCGCGAGACATAGCTGCGGTTGGCAATCAGCATGCGCGTCACGTCGCTGCCCTTGGCGGCAAGATCGACCAGGTCGGCATCCGTCAGCAGGCACGAACACAGGATGATATGGGCGGCGATCTCGGGCTGGTCTTCGGCCAGCGGCAGAATGACCGCGCGCGGCGCGTCCGCGCAAGAGGCAAGCGCTTCGGCCAGGGCCAGCCGCACCTTGGGCGCGGGATCGTCGAGCAGGAAGATCATCGCCATCTCGGCGGCGCGACGGTCGTCGGGCGCGATGCGCGCCTTCGCATAGGCCCGCGCCAGAACGCTGGCCGCCTTCGCCCTGTCGGCTGCCCGCGCGGTCTCGATCCAACGGAGGAATGCATGAACGATCAATGGACGCCCCAAACGCCTGCGACTTCTAGTGAAAGCAACCTAGCGTCAAAGTGTTTAAGATTGGTTCACCATATCCGTTAACGCTCCGGTCATTGCCAGATCGCCATCCGCCCTCTTAAGAAGAAGCATGACGATGCTGCCCCGCGCCCCCTTCCTCATGCCCCCCGCCGGACGCGCTCCGATGGGTCGCCGTGAGGCCGCCCCCGCGGCGAGCGGGCATGCCTTCCCCATCGTGAACAACGAATCGACCGTGGACGATCTCCAAGTCATCGTCGCCGCCGGAACGCCGATGATCGGGCTTGCCGGCTGCCGCAAGGGCGCCGACATCCAGCGCCTCGCCACCCTGCTTTCGGTCGCCGAGGCACAGGCCGGCCGCGTGGACGGCGAAACGCGCATCCTTGCGCTGACGGACGGAATCCTGCCCGCACCCGCCGGACCTGAGGGGTTCACCGGAAAGTCCCCGCGGCTCGCCGCGCTGGTCTGGGATCATTTGGCACTGGAAAACGCGCTCGCGACCGCCGCGCCCCGCATGCAGGACGGTACCTGGACCGTCGCCTTCGCGGCCGCGCGCTCAGCCGTGCTGCTCGCCGCAGCCGCCGCCGGCATCCCCGCCTACGACTGCGCCCGCGATCTCGACGGCAACAGCTTTCAGCGCGACTGCGAGACCTCGCGCAATGAAGGCTTTTACGGCCGAATCGCGATGGATGCCGCGCAGGCCGCCATCATCGAAGCGACCTATCCCCGCAGATGACGCAACGTCAGTCCTGCGGCTAACGCTACGTTAGTCCGCCCTGGGGCGAAGCATGGTGAAAACGCCCGTGCCGCCGTCGGTGTAATCCATGTAGCCCATGCGCCCGAGCGGTCGCGCCACCGCCATGTCGATCATGCCGTCGCGCAGGATGTTCGGGCTGATATGGATGCCGACCACCTGGCCGAACACGATCCAGTTGTCCGTCTCGCGCCCATCGAGATCAAGCGGCCGCAGGATCTGCGTCGTGCGGCATTCGAGCGCCGCATAGGCCTCGCCCACATAGGGCGCATCGACGAGGCGCCCGCCGACCGGCGTCAGCCCCGCGATCTCGAACTCGTCGACTCCGCGCGGCACGGCGACCGAACTCGCGTTCATCTCCTTGGCGAGGTGCTGGCCGGCGAGCGAGCAGGTGAAGACGCCCGTCTCCTCGATATTCGTCACGCTGTCCTTGTGGCCGCTGGAGGAAAACATCACCAGCTTCGGCCGGTCGGCCACCGCATTGAAGAACGAATAGGGCGAAAGGTTCCGCCGTCCGTCCGCCGCCTTGGTGCCGATCCAGCCGATCGGGCGCGGCGCGACGATCGCCTTGAAGGGATCGTGCCGCAGCCCGTGCGCGTTCTGCGCGGTCTCGTAGAACAGGGTGTCAGGCATCGTCGCCCACCCATGTCACGATGTCCGAAAGCACGGGGCGCGGCCGTTCCGTCGGCGGCACGGTCGGCGTGCCGATATGGATGAAACCGGCGACCTTCTCGCCTTGGTTGACGCCGAGGATCGGATAGGCGCGGGTGTCGAAGGCGTACCATTCGGTCAGCCAGTTGGAGGCATAGCCGTGCGCATTCGCCGCCATCAAGAGGTTGAGGCAGACCGCACCGGCCGACATCACCTGCTCCCATTCCGGGACCTTGAAATGCGGCGCAGCACGGCTGATGACGGCGACCACGACGGGCGCGCGGGTCAGCCGCGTGTTCTCCACCTTCACCATTTCTTCGGAGAGATCGGGCTTGTCCGCCATCGCGATCTTGGCCAGCGCTTCGCTGATGCGCTTGCGCTCGGCCCCCCGGTAGACGATGAAACGCCACGGCGCGAGCTTGCCGTGATCGGGCACGCGCGAAGCAAGCGTCAGCATCGCCTCGACCTCCTCTCTGGAGGGGCCGGGCTCGCCCATCTGGAAGGCGGGAATGGACCGGCGGGTCGAAAGGTAGTCGATCAGCTTGATTTCGGTTTTCATCGGGAGAGAGTTCCAATACCTTGGCGCGCGAAAGCGGCCTTGAAAATGCCATTCGGGACTGTTTGGAAATGCGTCAGGGTCCGGCGAAGAAGGGGATGCCGAGCATCGGAGCGCAGCGTACGCAAGTCCGCCCGTACCGGAAGCGCGGAAATCGCCATTTGCAGCCCGTCATCAAGCATTTACAACAGTCCCTGTGCCGGCTCCTCAAGTGGAGCCTTACAGTCAGGAAGTCAACCAGTCCATGCGCATGCCTCTCCATCCTGTCGCCGTCGTAAGTCTTGCTCTGGCGAGCCTTGCCTCCCCCCTCGCGCCGGTTTTCGCGCAGGACACGGTCGAGAGTTTTTCGCAGGTCAGCAAGCCCGCGGTGAAGGGTGGCAAGCTCACCTCCTTCAACCCGATCGTGACGGGCGAAGCGACGCCGAACAACCTGCGTGACATCACCTGCGAGGCGCTGCTGACCAAGGACGGCCAGCCGATGCGCGGCGGTCTGACCTGGCGCGTCTTCTCGCCCATCCCGGCGGCCGATGGCAAGCTGCCGCTGGTCGCGACCTCCGAGGGCGGCACGGCGGCTTTCCAGCTCGTGCCCGGCGAATATTTCGTCAACGTCGCCTTCGGCCGCGCCGGCGCCACCAAGAAGCTTGTCGTTCCCGATCAGGGCAAGGTCGACAAGCAGGTGATGGTGCTCGATGCAGGCGGCATCATGCTGAACGCGGTCTCCGGCTCGGACGTTCGCATTCCGCCGAAGGAGCTGAGCTTTTCCGTCTATTCGTCCGAAGTCCGCGAGGATGGCGAGCGCAACCTCGTCGTCGCCGACGTGAAGCCGAATTCCGTCGTGCGGCTCAATGCCGGGACGTACCACGTCGTCTCCGATTACGGCACGGTCAACGCCGTCATCCGCGCCGATATCCAGGTGGAGGCCGGCAAGCTGACGCGCGCCACGATCCAGCACCGCGCCGCCAAGCTGACGCTGAAGCTCGTCGCCGAGCCGGGCGGCGAGGCGATCGCCGATACCGCCTGGTCGATCCTCACCTCCTCGGGCGACACGGTCTCCGAAAGCGTCGGCGCCTTCCCGACGCTCGTTCTGGCGGAGGGCAGCTATATCGCCGTCGCCCGCAACAAGAACCACATCTACCAGCGCGATTTCAACGTGCAGGCCGGCGTCAACACGGATGTCGAGGTGCTGCTCGACGAGAAGGCAAACGACCAGAAGGCGGCCGCCCAGGACGTCGTCGACTGATCAGCCCGCCCGCTTGCGTAGGGAACGGCGCGCCGGCGCCATGGCGAAGACCGCATCGTGCAGCCGCGCCATAATGCCCTTGCGGTCACTGGCCGCAAGCGCTGCCCACGGGATCGTCGCACCGATGCGCGCCGTGATGGTCGAGCCCGAGAGCCTGCGGAATTCGCGGATCAGCAGCGACAGCCTCAGCGTGAGCGAGACCTTACTGGCGAGATGGAAGAGCCGCCCGTTCTGCCCCTCGAAATAGACCGGAATGACATGCGCCCCGGCCGCCTGCACCAGCTTGGCCGGAAACATCTTCCACGGCAGGTCCTGCGCGCGGCCGAACACGTTCTTCGCCGTCGCCACCCCGCCCGCCGGAAACACCACCACCGTGGTGCCGGCCTTCAGAAGCCGCACCGCTTCGGCGCGCGTCGCCATGTTGAGCGCCAGCGCCGCCTTCGTCTCCTCGAAAGAGACCGGCAGCGCATAGGGCTGCATTTCCGGCACCTTGAGCAGATCGTTGTGGATCATCACGCGGAAGGGCCGGCCGAGCTGTTCGGCGAGCGCCAGCACCGCGATGCCGTCGCCGATGCCGAAGGGATGGTTGGCGACGATGACCAGCGGCCCCTCCGGCAGTTCGGCCGGCGGCCAGGCGCCGCGCACGGCGAGCCGCACGTCGATGAGATCGAGCATGTCGCCGAAGACGCGCGCGCTGGTGCCCACGATGGAGGTGCGCCAGATATCGTAGAGCCGCGCATAGCGGTCCCGCCCGGCGAGCCCCTCCATGGAGCGGATGAACCACCGCTTGAGCCGCGGATCGTTCTCGTTGGCATAGGACAGTTCTTTGAACCGCACGGGCGTTCCCCAATAATCCCTAACCTCTCCTCCGTCATGCCTCTCGGCCGAAGATGGATCCTCGGGTCAGGCCCGAGGATGACGAGGGTGGGTACAAAAAAATGATCCCGCACGACTAGCACGGGATCATGAAGGTTTTCAGACAGATGGCAGGGTGCTCAAGCGACCCTGTCGCGCTTGCGCTTGAGGTCCGGCGGCATCGCCTCGTCGGCGAGCGATGCGATCGCCTCGTCGAGCGTCATCGACGTCTGGTTCTGCGAGCCGAGACGGCGGATATTGACCGTGCGCTCCTCCGCCTCGCGCTTGCCGCACACGACGATAACAGGCACCTTGGTCACGGAATGCTCGCGGACCTTGTAGTTGATCTTCTCGTTGCGGAAGTCGGTCTCGACCGTCAGCCCCGCCTCGCGCAGCTTCTCGGCCACCTCGCGGCCATAGTCGTCGGCCTCCGAGGTGATGGTGGCGACCACCACCTGCTGCGGGGCGATCCACAGCGGCATATGGCCGGCGAAGTTCTCGATCAGGATGCCGAGGAAACGTTCCATCGAGCCGCAGATGGCGCGGTGGATCATGACGGGCTGCTTCTTGTCGGAATTCTGGTCGATATAGAAGGCGCCGAAGCGTTCCGGCAGGTTGAAGTCGACCTGCGTGGTGCCGCATTGCCATTCGCGGCCGATGGCGTCCTTCAGCGTATATTCGAACTTCGGCCCGTAGAACGCGCCCTCGCCCGGCAGGATGCCGGTCCTGATGTTGTTCGACTGCTGCTGGATCGTGTCGAGCACCTGTGTCATCACGCCTTCGGCGCGATCCCACAACTCGTCCGAGCCGACGCGCTTTTCTGGCCGGGTGGAGAGCTTGATGGTGATCTCCTCGAAGCCGAAATCCTTGTAAACGGAAAGGATCAGGTCGTTGATGCGCAGGCATTCCGCCGCCATCTGCTCGTCGGTGCAGAAGACATGTGCATCGTCCTGCGTGAAGCCGCGCACGCGCATCAGACCGTGCAGCGCGCCCGAAGGCTCGTAGCGATGCACGTTGCCGAATTCCGCAAGGCGCACGGGCAGTTCGCGATAGGACTTCAAGCCATGCTTGAAGATCTGCACATGGCCCGGGCAGTTCATCGGCTTCAGCGCAAAGACGCGCTCGTCGTCGGTCTCGTCGCCGGCAACGGTCACCTTGAACATGTTGTCGCGATACCAGCCCCAGTGGCCGGAGGTTTCCCACAACGACTTGTCGAGCACCTGCGGCGCGTTCACCTCTTCATAGGTGCCGGCCAGGCGACGGCGCATATAGGCGACGAGCGTCTGGAACATGCGCCAGCCCTTGCCGTGCCAGAACACGACGCCCGGCCCTTCCTCCTGGAAATGGAACAGGTCCATTTCGCGGCCGAGGCGACGGTGGTCGCGCTTCTCGGCCTCGGCGAGGATGTTGAGATAGGTGTCGAGCTCCTCCTGCGTGCGCCAGGCGGTGCCGTAGATGCGCGTCAGCATCGGGTTGTTGCTGTCGCCGCGCCAATAGGCGCCGGCCACCTTCATCAGCTTGAAGGCCGTACCGATCTGGCCGGTCGAGGCCATGTGCGGGCCGCGACACAGGTCGAACCAGTCGCCCTGGTAATAGATTTTCAGGTCCTGCCCCGCCGGGATCGCATCGACCAGCTCGACCTTGTAGGCCTCGCCCTTGTCGGCAAACACCTGGTGCGCCTTGTCGCGCGACCAGATTTCCTTGGTGAACGGCTTGTTGCGCTGGATGATCTCCTTCATGCGCTTTTCGATCTTGGGCAGGTCGTCGGGCGTGAAGGGCTCGTTCTTGGCGAAGTCGTAATAGAAGCCGTTGTCGATGACCGGGCCGATGGTCACCTGCGTGCCGGGCCAAAGCTCCTGCACGGCCTCGGCCATGACGTGGGCGGCGTCGTGACGGATCAGCTCCAGCGCGCGGTCGTCCTCGCGGGTGACGATCTCGATCCGCCCGTCCGAAATGGGATCGGAGAGATCGCGCAACTCGCCGTCGAGCGCAATGGCAACCGCCTTCTTGGCCAGCGACTTGGAAATCGCCTCCGCCACATCACGCCCCGTCGAGCCCGCGGGATATTCGCGAACGGAGCCATCGGGAAATGTCAGGGAAACAGGTGCAGACATGAAATTCTCCTATCCAGTCCCGCCAACGAATGCGGGTGGTATGCGAAGGGAAGAGGCCGGATGCCCCGGCGCGTGCGTCGCGCGGTATACGGGGATTTTGGAGGGATTGGAAGGGGTGGCGCTTTTAGTTGCTGGGGTAGATAAGCCTCCCGACACGATGTTACCGGTGGCTGACGAGCTTCTGCCCGGTCTGGACGAATCCGATAACACATGGAAAGTTCACATTCGCAAATAGGTCAATTCTGACAACGGCAGTACGGCAAATGTTGATATTGCGTTTAAAGACACGCATAAATTGAAAAGCAATTATGATTGATGGGGGAGTATGTGGCGCACAAATTTGAGATATACAAGGATAAAACAGGTGAGTTTCGCGTTAGGTTCAAATACAATTCTGAAGTGATTTGGAGGTCAGAAGGTTATTCGAATAAAGACTCAGCTCAAAATCTGATAGATAGCATTAAAAAGAACGCTCCGACGGCTTCCGTCGAAGATCCAACCAGCGACATTGAAATTCTTAAGCGCAGACTTGAAAACGCGCCTATTCCAGCAGCAGATCGCATCGTCAGTTTTGACCATAATTCGGCGGAATTTAAAGAATTCAAGGCTGCGTTCGAAAAACTGGAAGAGAGTATTCGCACTTCAAACGATCTAGGTGATCTATCTTCTGAGGAAATAGAAATCGCGAAATCCGAAATTTCGCAAATTGAATCAGAACAAAAATGGCAATGGGTAAGACCTTCTCACATCTGGCAGGTGGCAAAAAGCACACTCCTCTGGATTTTTAGCCAATCCGCAAGTGCTGTCATCGGAACACTGGCTCTTTCCGCCCTCGCGGCGTTAGCGAAGCTTTTAAGTATAACTTTTTAAAGCTGTGACACAGCAGACAGACTGGTACACTTTGCTGGGCGCCTACACAGGAAAGTTCCAATTAGCCCAATCCTCACCCACAAAACGTCGCGTGCCCTGAGTCCCACTTTGCCGCCGGACGGATCATGCGACATATTGATTCGGGTGGGAGGAGGCGCTTTCGGTTTTGCGAAAAGATGCGGCAAAGACGAAAATCCATAAAGCAGCCGCCCAACCTACAACGCCACACCATAAGCCGCGCCCGTTTCCCTGTCATCTGACCCGAGGATCTAACACAGCAAAAAACGGACGAGCAGGGATCCTCGGGCCAGGCCCGAGGATGACGTCACTGGGTGTAGCGACAGCATCTGTGGAAACGGTGGGTGCGGCGGCGACCGGGGATGCTGCAACGATGGCGCCCACCTCTGAAACACGGGGACGCCGCCACCGAAAAAACCCAATCATTCCAGTCCCCATCGCCAAATTCACCCGCGAATCATCCCCGCTCCCCGAACCGCGCCTATCCTGAGCGTCCTTCCGCCGCCGGACGGATCGCGTAACGTGTCGATGCGGGCGGGAGGAGGCGCTTTCGTTGTCTGCCGTAACGTGCGGCGGGGGCGAGAGAGGTTTGGAGCGACGAGGGGGTGACGCCCTTCGTCGTGCGGGGCTTCCCCCTTCCCCGGGTCGCGGGGTCGGTTTGGGTCCGCCATGCAGGCAGGATGGCAGCCCATGCCCCCGGAAAGTGCGGAACGCGGTTTTCGGACAAGGCGCATGGGCCAGCCAGAATGCGCAGCGAAGCCCTGCCATGCCTGAAGGAGGACAAGACCGCCTCCGAAGAACGCTTGGGCCGCGCGAAAGCGAAGCCACCACACACACCCTTTCCAGAGGCAACGCTTTCGCGCGGTTCTCCGGTCCCGACATTTTCAACCCGATGGGAAACCTGCGGGCCGTTCCGGCTGCGCGCAATCTGCCGGAGACCCCGGAAGAGGCCCCACGAGAGACCCCAGGAGAGAGCCCAGGAGAGAACCATGACACCAGACAGGCACGGCACCACCGCACCGCCCGAGGGCGACGATGACCACAGGCTGGTCATCCACCAGTTCGGGGCGACCGAGGCCGGCTTCTTCCGCACCTGCCGCCTGCCGCGCTGCCGGCGGGCGCGGCGCTGCGCCGGCTGCCCTCGCCCGGGCGGTAAAGCGGACGCATTGCCCGACAGCGCCACGCTTCCGCCCTGCATCGTCACCGGCGCGGATATCCGGCGCCTGATCGACGGCGTCATGGACGTAGACCGCATCATCCGGGAGGCCTGGGGGCTCGTCCCCGGCGAAGATGACGACGATACGGCAGCGGACGGTGCGGGCGATGGCGAACCCCTCGCATTTCCACCGCCCGAAGGCCTGCCGCGCGCCCGCAAGCTGGGCCGGCACGGCGGCCGGCGTGCCCGGCGTGGCCGGTCGAAGGCCCGGGAGACGCGTGGCGCTCAGGAGACGTATGACGCTCAGGAGACGCCGAGCGCCTCGGCGGAAATCCAGAACACGGCGTCCTGCGACTCGGCCGTTTCCAGCCAGACGAAATCGAGATGCGGGAATTCCTCTTCCAGGATTTCCCGACCCGAGCCGATCTCGCAGATCATGCCGCCCTCGGGGTTGAGATAGGCGGGCGCGTCGGCAAGGATGCGGCGCACCAGATCGAGCCCGTCCACGCCGCCGTCATGGGCCATTTCCGGCTCGGCGCGGAATTCCGGCGGGTAGCCTTCCAGCGCCTCGTGGTCGACATAGGGCGGATTGGTGATGATGAGGTCGTAGGTGCTGCCTTCGAGCGGTTCGAAGAGATCGCCCTGAAACAGCGTCACCTGGTCCTCGACATCGTGTTCGTCGAGATTGATCTTCGCGACCTCCAGCGCATCGGCCGAGAGGTCGACGGCATCGACCGTGGCATGCGGGAAGAACTTTGCCGCCAGCACCGCCAGGCAGCCCGAGCCCGTGCAGATGTCGACGGCGCTCGTCACCGTCATCGGATCGGGCAGGAAGGCCGAGCCGTTTTCGCCGAGATATTCGGCAAACAGGATCTCGCCGATATGCGAGCGCGGCACGATCACCCGCTCGTCGACATGGAAGCGCACGCCCTGGATATAGGCGCGCCCGGTAATATAGGACGAGGGCTTGCGCGTCGTCACCCGCGTCTCGATGCGCTCGGCAAGCAGCCGGCGCTCGTCGGGCAGCAGGCGGGCATCGAGGAAGGGATCGAGCGCGTCGATCGGCAGTTCCAGCGTGTCGAGCAGCAGGTAGGCCGCGTCGTCGCTCGCCGTCGTCGTGCCGTGGCCGTAGCTGAGATCGGCGGCGTTGAAGCGCGAGATCGCATAGCGCCAGTAGTCGCGCAGCGTCACGAGTTCGGTTGTGATGTCTTGCTGTGTCAACGGCGGCCTCGTGTGCGCTATAGTATTCTCTGGACTGACCCGGCTTTAGAATGGCAAGGGCGGAGCGGTCAATCATAACCATAGAGGCTTTCCGCGACAGCATGGCGAAGGATACGCGCAACAGGCAGAGACCGGCCCCCTCCCGCAAGGCAGGCGCGGTAGCGCGTGCGCCCGCAGTCGCTAAGCCGCGCCTGTCCGCAAGGCCGAAGGCGGCACAGGACGGCAAGCGCGTCACCCTGCCCCGCGCGCTCTCCAAGCTCGGCTTCTGCTCGCGCACTCAGGCGGAAGCGCTGATCACGCAAGGCCGCGTCACGGTCGCCGGCCGCGTCGTCACCGATCCCGAGACGTGGATCGACCTTGCCGAAACCGCGCTCGCCGTCGATGGCCGGCCGGTGGTCGCCGAGGCGCCGGTCTATCTCATGCTCAACAAGCCGCGCGGCCTCGTCACCACCCGCCACGACCCGGAGGGCCGCCCGACGGTCTATAATTGCCTCGCGGGCGTCGAGCACGCCCATCTCTCGCCCGTCGGCCGGCTCGACAAGGCAAGCGAGGGCCTGTTGCTCTTCACCAACGACACGCAGTTCGCCAACGCCCTGCTCGATCCCGAGACCCATGTCGCCAAGACCTATCACGTGCAGATCGACCGGCAGGCCGACGCTCCCTTGCTTGAGGCGATGGCGCGCGGCGTCATCCATGACGGCGACGTCCTGAAGGCGCGCCGGGTGCGGCAGCTGCGGGCGGGCGAAAAGAACGCCTGGCTCGAAATCGAGCTCGACGAGGGCCGCAACCGCCATATCCGCCGCATGCTCGAAGCGCTCGGCGTGGAATGCCTGCGCCTCGTGCGCGTCGCCATCGGCAACCTGCCGCTCGGCGATCTCGAAAAGGGCGCCGTGCGCCCGCTGAGCGAGACGGAAGTGCGCAACCTGCGCAGCCTCACCCGCCGCCGCTGACCAATGCAACCATCTTCGCGAGGCCGTTGACGGTGTTGGCATTGCGCAGCGTGCCGATGCCGAGCTTGCGGGTCGTCAGATGCGACAGCAGCCGCGTCTCGGCAGGCTTGCCGCCGAAATCGACCCACAGGTCGCCGTTGACGATCTGCATGCGAACCGATGGCGCGGCGAAGGCTTCAAGCATGGCAAGCGCCTCCGGGCCGAGCGGCCGGCGCATGACGCGGATGCCGACATCCTGGCCATTGCCGTCGGCATAGGGATTTTGCGCCGCGGTCATCCTCCAGGCCTGCGCCGTGCGCAGGATGATATCGACATGCTTGCCGAACCGCGCCTGAAATGCCGCCTCCAGGCGGGTCTCAAGCGCCCCGATTGGGGCCTCATCACCCTCGAAGACGAGGTTGCCCGTGGCGACATAGGTGCGCGGCGCGGCAAAACCGAGGTCCTCGGCCATGGCCTTGAGATCCGCCATCACCAGCCGCCGGCCCGGCGCGAGCACGATGGAATGCAGCAGCGCGACATAGGTCGTCATGGCTCAGCCCCTGCCGGCGCGCGACACGCGCCACAGCCGCCACGGCGCCCACCAGGCGAACCGGCGCTCCAGCGTCTCGGGCACGGGATCGAAACCATGCGTGCCGCCCGGGCCGCAGCGCGCGACGCGAAACAGCGTCATGAAACCGCCCCGCCACAGGCCGTGGCGTGCGACCGCCTCATAGCCGTATTCCGAGCAGGTCGGCAGATGCCGGCAGGAATTGCCGATGAAACCGGAAAGCGTGAGCTGATAGAAGCGAATGAGGCCCATGCCGAAAAGCCGGCCCGGTGTCTTGCGGAACGGTCCCGACCAGTTGCGGCCCTTAGAAGCCGAAGCCGAAGCCGAAGCCGGCGCGGCATGCCGGCAGTCCGGGCCGTCGCACATCGCGCTTCACCCGGCTTTTTCGAGCCGCTTCGCCTCGATCTGGCCGATGGCATCCACCACCGCATCGAAGGTCAGCATGGTGGAGGCGTGGCGCGCCTTGTAGTCCTTCACGGGCTTGAGGAAGCGCATTTCCTCGAAACGTCCGCCCGGGCCCTCGCCGTCGGCCTTCAGCATGGCCAGCATGTCCTCGCGCGCCCGGCGAATGTCCTCAACGGTGGCGCCGATCACATGGCGCGCCATGATGGAGGACGACGCCTGCCCCAGCGCGCAGGCCTTCACCTCATGCGCGAAGTCGCTGACCCGGTCGCCGTCGAGCTTGATATAGACCTTCACGCGGGAACCGCAGAGCTTGGAATGGGCGCCTGCCTCGGCATCCGCGTCGTCAAGCGTGCCGATCCGCGGAATGTTGCCGGCAAATTCGAGAATGCGGCTGTTATAGATATCGTCCATCATGACCTGCTTTTCGCACTTTTTGCGAAATCTTCAATGATCCGGGGATATTATTCCGATCGGGTCGGGAAAAAAGCACGACGTGTCGCCTCCTGCCTCTTTCGCGACCAGTGATCCATACTATATGATAGCTCGTATTGGGGTGCGTGTTTTGCAAGAAGCGAAATGGCGGAAAGCGGACACCACCTGTTGTTTGGGAAACCGTGCCGGACGGTCAGCGCACTGTTAAGCGAGACCTGAAAGCCCCGGAGCCCGCCAACGGAACCCAAGCCTGCAGGGTTAGGCGAATGGCCAGTGGCGAGTCCGAATACACGTCAGATAACCTGCAGAAAGGTCTCCACGACCATGGACGCCATCGTAACGAATTTTCCGCGCCCCGAAGACCAGACGGATCGCCCCTCCCAGAAAGAGGCGGAGGATGCCGTTCGCGTCCTGCTTCGCTGGGCCGGTGACGACCCGGAACGCGAAGGCCTGCTGGACACGCCCAAGCGCGTGGCCAAGGCCTATCGTGAGCTGTTCTCCGGATACGACCTCGCCGCCGAGGACGTGCTGGGCCGCACCTTCGAGGAAGTCGCCGGCTACGACGACATGGTGCTGGTGCGCGATATCCCGTTTTTCTCGCATTGCGAACACCATATGGTGCCGATCATCGGCAAGGCGCACGTCGCCTATCTGCCGAACGGCCGGGTGCTCGGCCTTTCCAAGATCGCCCGCGTGGTGGAAATCTACGGCCGCCGCCTGCAGACGCAGGAAACCATGACGGCGCAGATCGCCAAGTCGATCGACGAGACGCTCAATCCGCGCGGCGTGGCCGTGATGATCGAGGCCGAGCATATGTGCATGGCGATGCGAGGCATCCAGAAACAGGGCTCGACAACGCTGACCACCACCTTTACCGGTGCCTTCAAGACCGAGCCGACCGAACAGGTCCGGTTCATGACCATGATACGAAGCTAGGCGAAACGGCCGGCTTCGCGAGACGGAGCCGCCGCCATGCCGATCACCTTCGACGCCCCTTCGAAAGACAAGGCCGAACTCGAGACCGGAACCGCATTCACCCCGCGTTTCGACGAAAGCGGGCTTGTGACCGCCGTCGTGACGGATGCGAAGGACGGCGAGCTGCTGATGGTGGCGCACATGAACGCCCAGTCGCTGGCGCTGACCATCGAGACCGGCATCGCGCACTACTGGAGCCGCTCGCGCAACGCGCTCTGGAAGAAGGGCGAGACCTCGGGCAATCTCCAGACGGTGGTGGAACTGCGCACGGATTGCGATCAGGATGCGGTCTGGCTGAAAGTGTCCGTGGCCGGTCATGACGCCACCTGCCACACCGGCCGCCGCTCCTGCTTCTACCGCACCGTCTCGAACGGACCCGACGGCGCGGTGCTGACAATCACCGGCGGCGAGCCGCAGTTCGATCCGGCTGCTGTCTACAGCAAAAATTAAGCATCTGCGCGATTTTCGTCCAGATTCGAGACGTTTTCACGAATTGGAAACCGTTCGAATTGCCTAATGGCTCGCATGGCGGCTTTTACCCCCGCCATGCGGATCACGAGATGGAAGCGCATCGCACTCCTGCATCAAGACCGGTCTCCAGCGCCACCCCGTGGATGACGGCCCCCCTGCGAACACAGGCAAGCCTCCGCAAAATCGCGCATCCGCATCTTTTTTTCACGTTGAAAGTTCCCCGCGATACGCATCGCCCTTATCCTGCCCTATATCCTGTATTCGCAGGTGTTGAAGCGGCGGAACCGGTCGCGTCACCGCGAATTCCTTTCGGGAATGGAGGTCCGGAATGCTGAACTGGAGTTTCAACCGCAGCCTGATGCCATCGGACGCATCCAATCCCGGCGACCCCACCCTCGACACGCTCCCGCCCATGCCTGCACCCGCCCCGCCCCGCAAGTCCAAGATCGCACTCGCACTCGGCGGCGGCGCTGCCCGCGGCTGGGCCCATATCGGCGTCCTCAGGGCGCTGGAGGAAGAGGGCATCGAAGTCGGCATGATCGCGGGCACCTCGATCGGCGCCCTCGTCGGCGGCTGCTATCTCGCCGGCAAGCTCGACGAACTGGAGAGCTTTGCCCGGTCGCTCACCATGCGCCGGATCGCCAGCCTCCTGGATTTCACCATTCGCGGCTCCGGCCTGTTCGGTGGCATGCGGCTGACAAAGCGCATGCAGGAGCATCTCGAAAATCTCGCGATCGAAGACCTCGACCGCCCCTTTGTGGCGGTGGCGACGGAGGTCAACAGCGGCCATGAAGTGTGGATCAACGGCGGCTCGCTGATCACGGCGTTGCGCGCGTCCTACGCCCTGCCCGGCATTTTCGAACCGATCAAATGCAACAACCGCACGCTGGTCGACGGCGCGCTCGTCAATCCGGTGCCCGTCTCCGTCTGCCGCGCCTATGAAGAGCCGCTCGTCGTTGCGGTCAATCTCAACTACGACCTCTACGGCCGCTCGGCGGTGATCAAGCACAGCGCCAGCCAGCAGAAGATCGACGAACACCGGCAGGAAGACAGTGCTGCGCGGCTCGGCCTGACCGGCGTGATGGTGCAGTCGTTCAACATCATCCAGGACCGCATTTCCCGCGCGCGCCTTGCCGGCGACCCGCCGGATCTCGCGCTGCATCCGAAGCTCGCCGATATCGGCCTTTCGGAGTTCCACCGCGCCGGCGAAGCCATCGACCGCGGCTATCAGGAAGCCAAGGCGCGCATCGCCGAAATCCAGCGCATGCAGGAAGTCGTGCGAGCCGTGCGCTGAGGCGCGGCAATATCAGGGAAAGCCTGCAGGAATTCTGCAAGAATAAAGGCGGGCGGAACGGCTAGGATCGTTCCGCCCGAAACCGTTTCACCGGGCCGGTCGCGATGCGGTCAGCTCGCGATATAGGCCTTGATCGCTTCGGCCTCATGCTTGATCGCGCGGATATGGGCTTTCACCACGTCGCCGATGGAGATGATGCCGACCAGCCGCCCGTCTTTCTCCACGGGGATATGGCGCGCGCGTAGCTTGCTCATCATTTCCATGATGTCTTCGACGGATTGCGCCTCACCGCAGCGGTGGACGTTGCCCCACATGATGGAGGAAATCGGCTTTTCCAGGCATTCCGCACCATTGCGGGCCACGGCGGCAACGATGTCGCGCTCGGTCAGGATGCCGGAGATGCGGTCGTTGCGATCCACGATGACGATGGCGCCGATGTGATTTTCATGAAGGTAGACGGCAGCCTGCCTGACGGTAAGCTGTGGGCCGCCGGTCACGACGTTGCGGCCCTTCTCGTCCAGTATCGACTTTACATACATGCGTACCTCCCGTGTGCGTCATGACAGAGAGGCGGGGCACCCTTGCAGGAATGCCCTGCCAGTATGGTGAGACAGGCATCGCTTCCTCCGTGCGTGTGCCGATCCCTTCCGGTCTGCATGTGCGAACCGGAACTGTCTTATGGTGCGCCACGAAAACGGCGATTGCAAGACTGCTTATGGATTGCGTCAATCCCGCCGGGCTTCGCTGTCCAGCCGGTCGAAGATCGGAAAGAACAGGAACCCGAAGAGGAAGCCGCCGATATGGGCCTCCCAGGCGATGGCCCCGCCGCCGACAGAGCCGAAGACCTGGCCGACGCCGACGAGAAAGTTCGTGAGGAACCAGATGCCCGAGAAGACCAGCACGGAACGGTTCGACAGCGCCTCGGGGATCGAGAGCCGCCGGTTGAGATGGGCGAACTGCCGGCTGATGCGGCCGCTCGGCGAGAAGACGAAGCGCGCCGCAGCGCCCATCAAGCCGGAGACGACGCCGGACGCGCCGACGACGAGGATCATCTCGCCCCAGTGCAGCGCCGTGTGGAAGGCGACCGCCGCGATGGCTGAGAGGCACCAGAACAGGAAGAAGCGCGTGACGCCGATCCGCCGCACCACCGGCGCACCGAAGGCGACCATCCAGAAGCCGTTGAACAGCAGGTGCTCCCAACTGCCGTGCAGCAGCGAGTAGGTGACCGGACTCCACAGCCAGCTCAGGTCCTGATCGGCAAGCGGCACGGCGTAGCGTGCGGGAATGAAGGCGAAGCGCAGGAGCACGCTCTCGTCGGCGGGCACCGACAGTACATAGGTGCGCAGGGCATGGATGAGCGTCAGCAGGCCGAGCACGAAGACGAGACTTCCGGGAAGATTGAAGGCGGGCTCGCGCCTGCGCACGCCGTTCTCCTCATCATGCATTTCCACGCCGTCGTCACGCATTGCGAACCACCAACTCATACAAAGGGAATCGCGCTTATACAGATAAAAGAAAGGCCGTGCAGCTTTCGCCGACGGCCCGCGCCCCCAATCCCCGGAGCTTGAAAGATCTGCACTTAACCACCCCTCGTGGAGGGATGCCCCGACTTTTCCCGAAGCCGGCCGGCCGCGCAATCGAAACCGTTTGTTAACCTTAATCGCGCGGTGGCACGAAACTCGCTCCTCTCACCTCACACGCCCCGTCAGCCCCGGAATCCGTTCCGGAACGGGACAGAAGTGATTGGATGACGTGCATGCAGACCAAGGCCGCGACGACACTTTACGATTACTGGACGCGCCAGCGCGGCCGGCAGGCCTTGCCCCTGCGCAGCGCAATCGAGCCGGCCGACATCGCCGGCATCCTGCCCGACGTCTTCATCCTGGAACATGCCGAGGCGAAGGCCCCGCTGTTCCGGCTTGCCGGAACGCGCATCTGCGCGCAGTTCGCCCGCGAGCTGAAGGGCACCGGCTTCGACCGGCTGTTTGCGCCGGACCTGCGCGAACGGGTCGGGCGGATCGCCGAGAATGTCATGGCCCAGACCGCGCCTACGATCCTGAACACCCAGTTCGTCGACGGTGCGCTGGACACCACGCAGGCCGAGATCATGCTGCTGCCGCTCGCCACCCAGGGCCGGACCGCCGACCGCATCATCGGCGCGTTCGCGCCCCTGCCCGGCCAGCGCCAGCCGCTGTCGGCCTTCCTTTACGCCATGATCGATACGCTGACGGTCATCGACCCGGATCGCACGGACACGCTTGCCGCCCCGCGGCCATCCATTCCCGTGCCGACCTCGATCATGACGATGCGGCCGGCCGGGATCGGCCAGGCGATGAGCCGCGTCATGCATCTGCGCATCTTCGAAGGCGGCCGCAAGACGGAGTGACTGATAGGGCTGCACCGGGCAATGCAACCGGCAACCCCCATAAGTTGTCGAAACGCTTGACGGATACGAGATTTCCGGGCTGCGGCAAACCTTCTGTTAACCCAGAAAGATTAAAGGTTGGAAAGAGATAGGATCATCAGGCACCCGCGCTCATGTACTCTTTCCAACAGGCATCGCCTGCCGCACGGCAGCCCCAGAGCGACCAGCGCAACTTCCAGCGCGTCTCGGTCAACCTGTCGGGCCGGCTGATGACCGCCAATCACGACGAGTATGACTGCACGGTGCTCGACATGTCGCCGGGCGATGCGAATTTCATATGCGCGGCGCGGCCCCGCATGGGCGAGCGGATCATCGCCTATATCGATCATCTCGGCCGCATCGAGGGCAATGTCGCGCTGCTCAACGATACTGGCTTTGCCATCCAGCTGACCGCGACCGACAGGAAGCGCGAAAAGCTCGCGGCACAGCTGACCTGGATCGCCAACAAGCACGAGCTCGGCCTGCCGGAAGACCGCCGCCACGACCGCCTGACGCCGCGCAACACCCGCACGGAACTGACCCTCGACGACGGCCGGCGCTATCCCTGCCGGATCATAGACCTGTCGCTGTCGGGCGCCGCAGTCGATATCGAAGTGCGCCCGGCGCTGGGAACCCCCGTGCAGCTCGGCAGCATGAAGGGCCGCGTGGTCCGCCACTTCCAGGAAGGCGTCGCCATCGAGTTCTCCTCGGTGCAGTCGAAGGAAGCGCTCACGTCGTTCCTGTAGCATTCCGCGACACCACACGGCATGGACTGTACGAAAAAGGGCCCGACGGGCCCTTTTCTGTTTCAGAACGATGCACCTCTTCACCAGAAAAAACGCAAAAAAATTTTGGGCTGACATCGGCGCGAAGTGCAAGTCGACGCCACTCGCCCCGGCCGCGAGTGAAAATCCGGCGGCCAAAGCCCGGCGTGAAGTGACCCATCGGATGGCGCGGCGGCCGGCCTGCAGAACCATATCCGTCGGAAACAGCCCAGAAATTTCAAATGGAATCAGATAATTATCACGGAGTAGCCGGAAGCCGGCGAGCGCTAAATTCGTTACAATTTTAATCAAATTCGCTTCAAATACAGATAAAACAAAACTCGAATTTTGTTTTTATTTTATACTTATGCGATCTTGATTTGAACTAACTTATACTTCGGGTTTTCGCGCAAGATCAAAACATGCCTGTCATTGTGACCCCATCAAACGGGGACGACACAATGACAAAAACACTCAAGACAGGGACGTTTGCATTCCTCTTCTCGCTGGCCGCCGCACAGGTCGCGCTGGCCCTGCCGGCCAACATTCCGCTCGCCGGCGCCACCAACCAGCCGATCGGCCATTACGAATTCTGCAAGCGCTACAGCGATGAATGCGGCCCGACCGGCAAGGACGCCGGTCCGCTGAAGCTGACGCCGGAAAGCTGGAAGACGATCCTCAACGTCAACTACACGGCCAACACCGAATTCGTGCCGATGACCGACATGGAAATCTACGGCGTCGAAGAGCACTGGGCCTATCCCGAAGCCGCGGCCGACTGCGAGGATTATGTCCTGATCAAGCGCAAGCGCCTGATGGAAGCCGGCATCGCGCCCTCCAACCTGCTGATCACCGTCGTTCTCCAGCCGAACGGCGAAGGCCATGCCGTCCTGACCGTGCGCACCGACCGCGGCGACTTCGTGCTCGACAACATGCGCAACAAGGTCATGCTCTGGTCGGAAACCGAATACCGGTTCCTCAAGCGCCAGTCGTCGGTCCATGCCGGCAAGTGGGTGAAGCTGCAGGACGGCCGCGCCGAGGCTGTCGGTAGCGTCAACTAACACCGCCGTAGCCGGAAACGGCGCAGCGCGACAATGAGCCCGGCAGCCCTGCCGGGTGCAGGAAAGGGCCCGGTCCGTCCCCCAATCCCCGTCCGACCATGGCCCTGCGGCCGGTTCCGTTGTCCCCGGAACCGGCCGCTTTCTTTTCACCATCGTCCACAATCAACCGAAAATTAACCCTGTTGGCCGACGCTCCCCGCAGGTTCGACCTCTGGGAATCGCGAGGGAAAGATGGCAGCGGCAACGACGGGCGAGGAAACGCATACGCCGCTGATTTCCAATCGCCTGCTGACGCGCCTGACCATCGGCGTTGCCGCACTCGCGGCGCTGACGGTCGCGATCAGCCTGGGCGGCCGCCTGATGGGCGAGCGCATCGCGCTCGCCGGCCACACCGAAAGCACCGACGTGCTCGACATCATCGTCGGCCAGGACCATGTCCGCCTTCCCGCCAACACCATCCGCTTCGAGGAACAGCGCAGGATCGGCCGCGCCGAGCGGATCGACCTCTACCTGACATGGCCGGAAATGGCCGGCTACTCGAATGCCGAACGGCTTCGCTTCAACGATGCCGGCCGGCCCGAAAGCCTCGTCTTCCTCAACCTGTCGCAAAGCACGATGTCGAAGGACATGTCGGGGCGGCTCGGCCCGATCTACAGCCAGCTTTTCGACGAACGTTTGGAACCGGGCCCGGCCGGGCTCGTGCTGCGCCGCCTGAAGGGCAATTCGGCCTATGGCGACGAGGTTTTCTTCACGGGCACGCTGCCCGACGGCACGGATTACGCGGTGCGCTGCATGATGCCGGCGGACGAAAAGCAGTCGACCAGCGCCGATTGCCAGCGCGATATCCACATCGGCCGCGATCTTTCTGTGCTTTATCGCTTCTCGAGCAGACTTTTGCCGCAGTGGCAGGCCATCGAGGCCCGCATGCGCGATTATCTCGGCCGCGCCCTCGTCGAGGACGGTCGCGTCCCCACCACCAGAGCCCGATAAAAAAGTACAGGCATCGGCAACCAATGATTCATCATAAACCGATTGGTAACGCTGTGCCGCTACTGTGCCGGGATCAGTCGTCCGGAAACCTCCCATCCGGGCCACATGTGCAATCCGAGAATGAAGAGTAGCCTAGTGTCCCCTACCGTGTTCCTCGATTTTCTGCCTCGCTCCGTCCAGGCATTTGCCAAAGCGGCGAAAAGTCTGGTGATGGTCGGAATGGTCGCCGCCACTGCGGCCGTCGCTACGCCCGCTCAGGCCAATCCGAAATATGCCGGTATCGTCATCGACGCCAAGACGGGCAAGGTGCTCTACAGCGATAGCGCGGACGAACTGCGCTTTCCCGCGTCCCTCACCAAGATGATGACGCTGTACCTGACCTTCGAAGCCCTCGAAGCCGGCAAGATCAAGCTCAACACCCGCGTTCCGTTCTCCAAGAATGCCGCAAGCGAGCCGCCGACCAAGCTCGGCGTCGGCGTCGGCAACTCCATCACGGTCGAACAGGCCATGCTCGGCCTCATCACCCGCTCCGCAAACGATGCCTCCACGGCGCTGGCCGAGATGCTGGGCGGCTCGGAAGAGCGCTTCGCACGCATGATGACGCAGAAGGCCCGCGCACTCGGCATGACGCGCACCGTCTACCGCAATGCCAACGGCCTTCCCAATTCGGCACAGGTGACCACCGCCCGCGACCAGGCCCGCCTCGGCATCGCACTGCGCCAGCACTTCCCGCAATATTACGATTATTTCTCGGTCCGCAGCTTCCGCTTCGGCAAGCAGACCATCAACGGCCATAACCGCCTGCTCGGCAGCGTGCGCGGCGTCGATGGCATCAAGACCGGCTATACCCGCGCTTCCGGCTACAACCTCGTCACGTCCGCCCAGGCCGACGGCCGCAGCGTCGTCGGCGTCGTGATCGGCGGCCGTTCGGGTGCCGCCCGCGACCAGCAGATGCGCAAGCTCATCGCCACCTACATGCCGCAGGCCTCCCGTCGCGGCAACGGCGAGCTGATCGCCCAGACAAAGGCCGCGCCGACCCTGACAGCTGAAGTCGCGTCCACGGCCGCAACGGCGTCCGTCGCCGGTGGCCTGGACCTGCCGGAAAACGGCCCTGTCCCGTCCTACCGCTACGAGGAAAGCCGCATCGAGACGGCCTATGCCGCCACGACGGAGCGCAGCTCGGAAGTCGTCGGCAAGCGCGCCCTGGCCGCCACGCTGAAGGTACAGCGCGACGCCGTCCTGCCGCCCGAGGACCTTTCCGGACAGGGCGATGGCGGCGCCGTCGACCAGCTGACGACCTCGGCCGTCGCCAAGGCGACCCAGGCCCTGCCCGCCGGCTGGGTCATCCAGATCGGCGCCACGCCGGACCAGGACCAGGCCCAGAAGCTTCTGGCGAAGGCAAAGGATCAGGGCGGCCGGGCGCTGTCTGCGGCAACCCCCTTCACGGTGGCCGTCAACAGCGGCAGCGCGCAGCTCTACCGCGCACGCTTCGGCGGCTTCGACAATCAGGACCGCGCGGCAGCCGCCTGCAAGGCCCTGAAAAGGAAGGGCTTCGCCTGCTGGGCGAGCCAACAGTAACGAACAGGGACCGCATCCCTGCGATGCGGTCCGTAAACAAAGCATTCATGCCGCACCAGCCCCGGACAGGTATTGCGTACCGGTGGCTGCGGATGAAGGCAGGTCGAAGCCGCGTAACGGCCCGGCCATCCTCGATAGGTATTGCGTACGAGGCAGATCATGGCGATGAACGAAAACCTCTTCGATGTCCCCTCCGCAGCGCGTGACGGAAAGCGCCGGCCGCTGAAGGGCACGCTCCACCCGCTGCACGAGGCAGCGATGCGGATCGCGGATATCGGGCTCGGCCGTTCCCGCAACAAGACGAAGGACCTGGTCGGGATGCTGCTGGCGCATGGCGCGCGGGCCTGGCGCTCCGGCCAGCCCTCCGCCGGCATCCACCTGCATGTCGGCGTCAACGAGCGCCGTCATCCGGTGCGACTCCGGCTCCGCTGAGCTTTCGACCACAGCCTGCCGGCCCGCTCCCAAAGGACGGGCCGTTACTTTATGTGGACGTTCACAGAAGGCCGAGTTCTGCGAGTTCGCGCCGCAGTTCCATCGGCAGGTCGGCGGTGCCCTCGCCCATGTTCTTGAGATCGCGCGGGGCGTCTTCGGCGGTCAGGTAGCGCCAGCCCTGGAAGGCGCGGCGCGGCTGGAACTCGGTTTCGATCACTTCGGGCCCCAGCACCAGTTCACAGCGCGAGATGCCGTCGACATCGGTGAAGGTCTTGATGTCGAGGAGGCGCTGTCGCGCCTGCACCTGCCCCTTGATGACCCAATAGAGCGAGCCGCCGTCGAGCAGTTCCTGATCCCGCCTGGGGATCATGCGAGTGATGTGGCTGGAATGCGCCTCTATGCCCGCCGCCATCGCGATCAGCGAGCGTTCGGACACCCATTCGCGCAGGTCGTCGATCGTATCGGCACCGACACAGAGTTTGATGAGATGAAGCGCCATGATGTCTTGAACGCCCTTGCGGCGGCCGGGTCAAGGGGCCGTCGTGTCGCATTCCACAGCCAATAGCGGGCCACAGGCAAGCGCGCGGGCGCTCAGCACTCCACGACATTGACGGCAAGGCCGCCGGTCGAGGTTTCCTTGTACTTCTCGTTCATGTCGACGCCGGTCTGGCGCATCGTCTCGATACAGGCGTCGAGCGGCACGAAATGCGTGCCGTCGCCCTTGATGGCAAGCGAGGCGGCCGTCACCGCCTTGACGGCGCCTAGCGCGTTGCGCTCGATGCACGGCACCTGCACGAGGCCGGCAATCGGGTCGCAGGTCATGCCGAGATGATGCTCCAGCGCGATCTCGGCGGCATTCTCGACCTGCTCGGGCGTGCCGCCCATGACGGCGGCAAGACCGGCGGCGGCCATGGCGGAGGCGGACCCCACCTCGCCCTGACAGCCGACCTCGGCGCCCGAAATCGAGGCATTGTGCTTGATGATCCCGCCGATGGCGGCAGCCGTCAGCAGATAGTCGCGAATGCCGTCCTGGTCGGCATCCTCGTGGAAATGCAGGTAGTAGCGAATGGTGGCGGGCACGACGCCGGCCGCACCGTTGGTCGGCGAGGTGACGACGCGGCCGCCGGCGGCGTTCTCCTCGTTGACGGCCATGGCGTAGACGGACAGCCAGTCATTGGCCAGAAGCGGGTTCACCTTGTTGGAGCGCCACTCTTCCTGCAGCTTGTCGTGGATCGAGCGCGCGCGGCGGCGGACCTTGAGCCCGCCCGGCATGATGCCCTCGTTCTTCAGGCCGCGGTCGATGCAGTTCTTCATCGCCTCCCAGATGCGGTCGAGGCCGGCATTCAGCGCCTCGCGCGACATCACGGTTTCCTCGTTCGCGCGTTTCATCTGCGCGATCGTCATGTTGGCGCGCTCGGCCATTTCGAGCATCTGTTTTGCGGAGGCGAAGGGGAACGGCACCTTCCTGTCGCTGGAGCGCGCCTTGCTGGCGCGCATCTGCTCCAGTTCCGTATCGGTCACGACGAAACCGCCGCCGACGGAATAATAGACGCGCTTGAGCAGCAGCCGGTCGTCGCGGTCATAGGCGGAGAAGGTCATGCCGTTGGCATGGCCCGGCAGCGGGTTCTTCTTGTCGAAGATCAGGTCCGTCTTCGGCTGGAAGGCGTAAGCGGGATGGCCGGGCGGGGTGATGCGGCCGGTCCGCTCGACCTCCTCGACGATGGCTTCCATCCGGTCGGGATCGACGCTGTCAGGCTTCTCGCCCATCAGCCCGAGAATGACGGCGCGGTCCGAACCGTGGCCGACGCCGGTATAGGCGAGCGAGCCGTGCAGGCTCATGCGGATCGCCGCAACCTGCGCGCCGGAGGGGCGCGGCCAGTCGCTGGAGAGAATCAGATCCAGAAAGCGGTTCGCCGCGGACATCGGGCCCATCGTGTGCGAGCTCGACGGACCGATACCGATCTTGAAGACATCAAAAACCGAAAGGAACATTCCCGGACTTCTCCTTGCCGCGGCAGGCTATGCTGTGATCGCCGAAGCTACGTTATCACGCGTTGCGTTCATGGCGATCGCCCGACATCGGGTTTTACGGGTGCGACATGCCCCAAAACAAAAACAGCGCGTCTCGGAAGAGCGCGCTGTTTATATAGGGGCTATGGCCCGGTCTTTTCAGATGCCGCCGAAGAGATGGGCGACGACCAGAATGATGCCAAAACCGAGAACTGCACGGACGGTGATGCCCCAGCAGGACTTCTGAGCGGTACTTTCCATGATTTCCCCAAGTGGAAGATGTCGAGCGGCAGCCATCATCGGCGCCGACGGGCCCTGTTTAATGAAGATTTGATGAAGACGCAATCGGCAAAGATGGCGAAAGCGAGGCGCGCGCCGCATACGAGCCCCGCGCGTGATGCATGACCTGCCGCAAAATCAGACGCTTGCGCGCGGCGCGGCACTTTATGCACCCGCCTCAATCCCGCCCCAGGTCTGAACGGCGCAAGCGCAGCGGTCGCAGCCGCTTGCAAAATGCAAAATCCGTGGCACAACGCTTCGACATGAGCACCCCGGATCTCGTCGCCCTCGCCATCTTCATCGTCCTGTGGATCGGGTATTCCTCGATCACCGACCGCAAGCGGCTGTTCAACCGCGTCAGCCTCACCCGCGCGATGAGCTCGCAGCGTGCGCGCTGGATCCGCAACGCCATGCACCGCGACCTGCGCATGATCGACACGCAGATCATGGCGGGCCTTCAGAACGGCACGGCCTTCTTCGCCTCCACGTCGCTGCTGGCGCTCGGCAGCTGCTTTGCGCTGCTTGGCGCCACCGAACAGGTCTTCGCGATCTTCAACGACCTGCCCGGCGTCTTTCGCGCGAGCCGCGCGGGCTTCGAGATGAAGGTCGGCGGGCTCGCCGTGATCTTCGGCTACGCCTTCTTCAAGTTCGGCTGGTCCTACCGGCTGTTCAACTATTGCACCATCCTCCTGGGCGCCATTCCGATGAGCGGCGAGATCCACAAGGATCCGGCCGGCGCCGACCTCGCCGCCGACCGCGTCATCCGGATGAACATCCTCGCGGCCAAGCACTTCAACATGGGGCTCAGGGCCATCTTCCTGTCGATCGGTTATCTCGGCTGGTTCGTCAGCCCCTATCTCTTCATCCTCACGACCATCGGCATCATTATCGTGCTCGTGCGCCGGCAGTTCTATTCGGAAGCCCGGCTGGCGGTACTCGAAAGCCTCGACTGAGGCCTTGTCCTCTCCCGATTTGCCACCTTTCGGCCATCCGCCCGGCGCAAGCTTGGCGTGACATTCTATAGTGGATCCATGCAATGCGGCGACCCCGACCCATGACGACGACGGTGATTGACGGAGATGCGCAGGAAACAGGCACGGCGACCCGCCCGCTGCCGCGCATTCCGCTGATCGACCAGGCCCGCGGCGTCGCGCTGATCGCCATGGCGATCTACCATTTCACCTGGGACCTCGGCTATTTCGGCTATATCGACGCGGAAACCGCGACCACCGGCGGCTGGCGCATCTTCGCACGCCTCATCGCCGGTAGCTTCCTGTTCCTGGTCGGCTTCAGCCTGGTGCTCGGCCATGCCAACGGGTTCCGGCCGAAGCCGTACTTCATCCGGCTGGGAAAGATCGCGCTCGCCGCTGCCGCCATCAGCGTGGCGACGTGGTTCGCCTTTCCCGACACGTTCATCTTCTTCGGCATCCTGCATGCCATCGTCGCGTCGAGCCTGATCGGCCTTCTCTTCGTCCGGCTGCCGGTCGCCGTCACACTGCTGGCGGCCGCTGCCGCCGTGGCCGCGCCGCTTTACCTGCGCGCGCCGCTGTTCGACCATCCTGCGCTGTGGTGGGTCGGGCTGTCGGTCGACATCCCGCGCTCCAACGACTATGTGCCGCTCCTGCCGTGGATCGCGCCCGTGCTGCTCGGTATCGCACTCGCCAGACTGTTCGTCGCAAGCGCGCTTCCCGAGCGTCTGGCGGGCTTCGGCCACTCCACGAAACGCTGGTGGAAAACCCTGCTGGAGCAGGCCGGCCGCCACAGTCTTGCCATCTACCTTGTTCATCAGCCCGTGCTAATCGCGCTCGTCTATGGCGCCTTTCTCGTCAGTCCGCCCGTTGCGGCGAATCCGATGGAAGCGTATACTAAGAGTTGCACAAAAACCTGCGAGAGCGACCGCAGCGCCGGCTTCTGCCAGAGCTTCTGCAGTTGCACGCTGGACAGCCTTGTGAATGAGAACATGTTCGCGGACCTCAACCGGGGCGCGATAGACGTGACGACGGACGAGCGGATCACCCGCATGTCGTCGCAATGCACGGCGGCAGCCGAGGCGACGACCGACCTGAAGGAGTAGGAATCATGAATGCCTATCGCATGAAACCGCTCGCCTTTCCCTGGCCGCCCTTCATCTACGGCGCGGCGATTGCGGCAGCCTTCCTGCTTCAGGCCTATTTCCCGCTTTCGGTGGAGGAAACCAATATCTGGATCGCGCGCGCGGCCGGCGGCGTGCTGATCGCCACGGCCGTCATTCTCGATGTCTGGGCGATGCGCACGCTGGTCGACTGTCACACGACGATCCTGCCGAACCGTTGCTCCACCCACCTCGTGACGTCGGGCCCCTATCGCTTCACCCGCAACCCCATCTATCTCGGCTATACGCTGGCAACGGCCGGTATCGGGCTTGCGGTGCTCAATCCATGGTTCATCGTGACGGCCATGGTCGCCGCGGCGCTGACCAGCCTCGTCGCCATCAAGCGCGAGGAACTGCATCTGCTCTCCCGCTTCGGTGTGGATTTCGAGCGCTATTGCCACGATACGACGCGCTGGATCTGAGCCGCGCAGCACGCCGGCGACCCGCCTATGACGGACTTGCCGGCGACGATTACGTGCCCACGCCGATCTCGGCGAGGCGCGTCAGACAGGCTTCCTCGACATTGTCGAGCTCGGCCAGGGTCTCCTCGATATCGCGCCGCTTCTGGCGCAGCTCTTCCCGCTTCTCGCTGACCTTGGTCATCAGCAATTCGAGCTGGCCGATCTCGCCCGGCGGATCCTTGTAGACACGGATGATGTCGCGGATTTCGGCGATGGTGAAACCGATGCGCCGGCCGCGCAGGATTTCCTGGATGAGGCGACGGTCGGCGGGGCGGAAAAGACGGGTCCGGCCACGGCGCTCGGGATTGATCAGCCCCTCGTCCTCGTAGAAGCGCAGGGTTCGGGTGGATACGCCGAATTCACGCGTCAACTCGGTTATGGTATAGTATTTGTCCACGCCTGCTCCGATCCTCTGTGGATCGGCATTCTATTGACTTTTACGTATAAGTCAATTTTTCCGTCCCTCCGGCGCCACTGTGCCCGCTAATAACGGACGGCGAACCACCAGGTCGCGAGCCCCAGAAAGGCGAGAAAGCCGACAATGTCGGTGACGGCGGTGACGAAGACGCTGGAGGAGACGGCGGGGTCGGCGCCGGCGCGGTCGAGCAGCATGGGGATCATGATGCCGGCAAGCGCGGCGGCGCACATGTTGATCAGCATGGCGGCGGCGATCACGCCGCCGATATTGAGATCGTGGAACCAGAAGGCCGCGACCGAACCGATGGCAAGGCCGAACGCCAGGCCATGCAGGACGCCGACGCCCGCCTCACGCCGCACGACACGCCAGGCATTGTGGATATCGAGGTCGCGGGTGGCGAGCGCGCGCACCGTGACCGTCATGGTCTGCGAGGCCGCATTGCCGCCCATGCCGGCGACGATCGGCATCAGCACGGCAAGGGCCACGATCTCCTCGATGGTCGCCTCGAACATGGAGATGACGGAAGCGGCAAGGAAGGCGGTGAGCAGGTTGACCAGCAGCCAGGGCGCACGCGACCGCACGGTGTCGATGGTGGTATCCGACAGCTCTTCGTCGCCCACGCCGCCGAGGCGCATCAGGTCTTCCTCGGCCTCTTCCTGGATAACGTCCACCACGTCGTCGATGGTGAGAACGCCGACCAGACGGCCGTTTTCGTCCACCACGGCGGCGGAGAGAAGGTCGTACTGCTCGAAAAGCTGCGCCGCCTCTTCCTGGTCCATGTCGGCCGGGATGGGGTGGTTCGTCTCGCGCATGACCGTCTCGATCTTCGCGCTACGCGGCGTGCGCAGAATGCGGTCGAGATCGATGGCGCCGAGCAGGCGGAAGGTGGGGTCGATGACGAAGATCTGCGAGAAGCTCTCCGGCAGGTCGGCATCCTCGCGCAGGTAATCGATGGTCTGGCCGATGGTCCAGAACGGCGGCACGGCTACGAACTCCGTCTGCATGCGCCGGCCCGCGGTGCTCTCCGGGTAATCCAGCGAACGGCGCAGGCGGATGCGCTCGGTAAACGGCAGCTTCGACAGGATCTCGTCCTGGTCGGCCTCGTCGAGGTCTTCCAGGATGTAGACGGCATCGTCCGAATCCATCTCGCCGATGGCCGCGGCGATCTGCTCGTTGGGCATGTGGTCGACGATGTCGAGACGGATCGCCTCGTCGACCTCCGTCAGCGCGGACAGGTCGAAGTCGTCGCCCAGAAGCGAGACGAGCTGGTGGCGCTGCTCCGGCTGGATGGCTTCGAGAAGATCACCCAGTTCCGATTCATGCAGCCGCAGGACATGGCGGCGCAGGAACAGGAGGTCGCGGTCGGCAATCGCCGCGCCGACATGCATGAGGAAATCCGAGCGGATCGAGCCGTCCTCGGCATAGATATCCTCGGGCGGGAAATTGGCCTGCTCGGTCTGCCCCGCGCGGATACGGTCGTCGTCACCGGTGTTTTCCATCGGGGCGCTCCTTGTATCGGCTCGTCCCGCGCGGCACTTCGGCGAAGCGGGAACGATTGGGATTGCTGGGCAGGGCTCGGCGCGAAGCACCGGTCGGGAGAGCCTCGCTTTCCATCGTGCTAAAGCAAAGCGCCCGGCCGGTCCATTGCCGAACACGGCAAATGGTAGGGCGGCGAAAGAATTTAACAAGCTGTTGCAAATCAACGCTAATCACGCCACCACGGCCGCCGCGCGATGGCGGGCATTTCCCGCGTGGCGCAAACACGCTAGGAACGCGCGAGCAACATATCAGCGGAGCAATCATGGCGATCCTGCCCATCCTGCGCTTTCCGGATCCGGGCCTGCGCACGGCCTGCCGGCCCGTCACCATCTTCGACAGTCGCCTGGCGGCGCTTGCCGGCGACCTCGCCGACACGATGCGCGCGGCACCCGGCATCGGCATCACGGCGGCCCATGTCGGCATTCTGGAACGCCTCACGGTGATCGAGCTCGACGGCCCGGCCTCGCAGCGCGTCTATGTCAATCCGCAGGTCACCTGGTCCTCGCCGGACATGCAGCGCCACATGGAGGGAAGCGTCTCCATGCCCGGCGTGACGGACGAGGTGGAGCGCCCTGCCCGCATCCGCGTCTCCTGGCAGGATCTCGAAGGCCAAAACCATGACGCGGAAGCGGACGGCCTTCTCGCCGTCTGCCTGCAGCACGAGATCGACCAGCTCGACGGCATCTTCTGGATCGACCGCCTTTCGCGGCTGAAACGCGAGCGCATCGTCAAGAAGTTCAGGAAGGCCGGCGCCTGACGTGCAGAAAGGTCGGAACCACGCGCGGGGCAACACGTTTTGGGTCTATCCAACCCCGTGAAAAGGAGAAGACCGATGGTCACCGCAAACCAGATCCGCGAACATATGGAAGTCAAGGCTGCCGACGGCCGCCATGTCGGCACGGTCGACCACATGGAAGGCGACAGCCGTATCAAGCTGACCCGCAGCGATTCCGACGACGGCCAGCACCACCTCATCCCGCTCGACTGGGTCGATCACGTCGATTCCCACGTGCACCTCAACAGGGATGCCGAGGATGTGAAGCGCGAATGGTCGTCGATGAACTGACCGCATCTGTCGCGAACCACCAGGGAAGCCCGCCGAAAGGCGGGTTTTCCGTATCCGGACGACGCGGCACCCCTCGCCCCGATCGCGCCACTTTCCCTCAACGACAAAAAATTGTTCGAGAGCGACGCGCCGCTCTTGCCAAAACATGGGCAAGGCCGTTATCTGGGATCGACCTCGCTGGGAGAAACCGGCTGCCTCGATGAAGGTAGCGCCGGTGCCGAAGGAGCAACCGCCCCGGAAACTCTCAGGCAAAAGGACCAGCAAGGTGCCGTCGAAACTCTGGAGAGAAGCGCGAAAGCGCTCGCCGAAGGGATAACAATCTCAGGCGAAGGGACAGAGGGGGCTCAGGAGAACGGCGCAGCTGCGCCTGAATTGTGAGCCGGCGCCTGAAGGATCAGGCGCCCAACGACCGGAGGGCGCCTTTGGACGGATCGTCTGAACTCAAGAAAACCCAGCTTCACGCGCTGAACGTCTCGCTCGGCGGCCGCATGGTGCCGTTTGCCGGCTATGACATGCCTGTGCAATATCCCGCCGGCGTGATGAAGGAGCACCTTCACACACGCGCCGCCGCCGGCCTGTTCGACGTGTCCCATATGGGCCAGGTCACGGTGCGCGCCCGCTCCGGCGACAACACGGATGCGGCCCGCGCGCTGGAAACGCTGGTGCCGGTCGATATCGTCGGCTTGCCCGAAGGCCGCCAGCGCTACGCGCTCTTCACCAATGACCAGGGCGGCATCCGCGACGACCTGATGATCGCCAACCGCGGCGACCACTTCTATGTGGTGGTCAACGCCGCCTGCAAGGACGCCGACTTCGCCCATATGCAGGAGAAGATCGGCGACGTCTGCGACCTGACGCTGCACGACGACCGCGCGCTGGTCGCCTTGCAGGGACCGCATGCCGAGGCCGTGCTGGCGGAACTGTGGGCGGACGTATCGGCCATGCGCTTCATGGACGTGCGCGCCTGCGACCTGCACGACGCCCACTGCATCGTCTCGCGGTCGGGCTATACCGGCGAGGACGGTTTCGAGATCTCCATTCCCGCCGCCCTCGCCGAGACGGTCTGCCGGCGCCTGCTCGATCATCCCGACGTGCTGCCCATCGGCCTCGGCGCGCGCGATTCGCTGCGCCTCGAAGCCGGCCTCTGCCTCTACGGCAACGACATCGACACCGGGACGACGCCGGTCGAAGCCGGGCTGGAATGGGCGATCCAGAAGGTCCGCCGCACGGGCGGTGCGCGTGCCGGTGGCTTTCCGGGCGCCGACGTCATTCTCGACCAGCTTGAAAACGGCGCCGCGCGCCGCCGCGTCGGCCTGCGCGCCGAGGGCCGCGCCCCGGTTCGCGCCGGCGCAGTGCTCGCGACCGACCCGGAGGGGCAGGATATCGTCGGCACCGTGACATCGGGCGGCTTCGGCCCCTCCGTCGATGGCCCCGTCGCCATGGGCTATGTCGATGGCAAGGCGACCGCTCCCGCAACAGAGCTCTATGCGGGCGTGCGCGGCAAATTCCTGCCCGTCACCGTCACCGCCATGCCTTTCGTCAAGAACACCTTCAAGCGCTGACCGGCACACACCATTCCCATTCCAGAGAGGAACAAACATGCTGAAATTCACCGAAGAACATGAATGGCTGAAGATCGAGAACGGCGTCGCCACCGTGGGCATCACGACGCATGCCGCCGAACAGCTCGGCGACCTCGTCTTCGTCGAACTGCCCGAAGTCGGCGCGAGCTTCGAGAAGGGCGGCGACGCGGCGACGGTCGAATCCGTCAAGGCGGCCTCCGACGTCTATTGTCCGCTTGACGGAGAGATCGTCGAAATCAACGAGGCGATCACCGCCGATCCCTCGCTCGTCAACAGCGACCCGCAGGGTGCCGGCTGGTTCTTCAAGCTGAAGCTCGCCAATGCGGCCGATGCCGACAGCCTGCTGGACGAAGCCGCCTACAAGGAGCTTGTCGGCTGATGAACCTTCCCAAGGACTTCGCCTTCACCGATTACCAGCCCTACGATTTCGCCAACCGTCGCCATATCGGCCCGTCGCCGAAGGAGATGGAGGCGATGCTGAAGGTGATCGGCTATGACAGCCTCGATGCGCTGATCGACGACACCGTGCCGAAATCGATCCGCCAGACGAAGGCGCTCGAATGGGGTGCCGCGATGACCGAGCGCGAAGCGCTCGACAAGCTGCGCGAGACCGCCAACCGCAACAGGAAGTTCGTCTCCCTGATCGGCCAGGGCTATTATGGCACGATCACGCCGCCGGTCATCCAGCGCAACATCCTGGAAAACCCGGCCTGGTACACCGCCTACACGCCCTATCAGCCGGAAATCAGCCAGGGTCGCCTCGAGGCGCTCCTGAACTACCAGACGATGGTCTGCGACCTGACCGGCCTCGACGTGGCGAATGCCTCGCTTCTCGACGAGGCGACGGCAGCCGCCGAAGCGATGGCCATGGCGCAGCGTGTGGCGAAATCCAAGGCGACCGCGTTCTTCGTGGACGAGAACTGCCACCCGCAGACGATCGCACTCCTCAAGACCCGTGCGGAACCGCTCGGCTGGCAGATCGTCGTCGGCGACCCCTTCACCGATCTCGATCCGGTCGACGTCTTCGGCGCGATCTTCCAGTATCCCGGCACCTATGGCCATGTGCGCGACTTCACCGGCCTGAACGCGCGCCTGCACCAGACCGGCGCGATCGCCGTCATGGCGGCCGACCCGCTGGCGCTGGCGCTGCTCAAGTCGCCCGGCGACATGGATGCCGACATCGCCATCGGCTGCACGCAGCGCTTCGGCGTCCCCGTCGGCTATGGCGGGCCGCATGCGGCCTATATGGCTGTGAAGGATGCCTACAAGCGCTCCATGCCGGGCCGCCTCGTCGGCGTCTCCATCGACGCACGCGGCAACCGTGCCTACCGCCTCTCCCTCCAGACCCGCGAACAGCACATCCGCCGCGAAAAGGCGACGTCGAACATCTGCACCGCGCAGGTGCTGCTCGCCGTCATGGCCTCGATGTATGCCGTCTTCCATGGTCCGCAGGGCTTGAAGGCGATTGCCCAGAGCGTTCACCAGAAGACGGTGCGCCTTGCCAAGGGCTTGGAAAAGCTCGGCTTCACGGTCGAGCCCGACATGTTCTTCGACACGATCACCGTCCATGTCGGCAAGCTGCAGGGCATCATCCTGAAGACGGCGGTGGCCGAAGAGGTGAACCTGCGCAAGATCGGCAACGACCGCATCGGCATCAGCCTCGACGAGCGTTCGCGCCCCGTCACGCTGGAAGCCGTGTGGCGCGCCTTCGGCGGCGACTTCGAGGTCTCGGAATTCGAGCCGGATTACCGCCTGCCGGGCGATCTGCTGCGCACCAGCGAATACCTGACGCATCCGATCTTCCACATGAACCGCGCGGAAACCGAGATGACGCGCTATATCCGCCGCCTCTCCGACCGCGACCTCGCGCTCGACCGGGCGATGATTCCGCTCGGCTCGTGCACGATGAAGCTCAACGCGACGGCGGAAATGCTGCCGATCACCTGGCCGGAGTTTTCCGAGATCCATCCCTTCGTGCCGGCCGACCAGGCGCAGGGATACCGGCATCTCATCGAGGACCTGTCGCAGAAGCTCTGCGACATCACCGGCTACGATGCCGTCTCCATGCAGCCGAATTCCGGCGCGCAGGGCGAATATGCGGGGCTGCTGACGATCCGCGCCTATCACCTCGCCAATGGCGACACACATCGCGACGTGTGCCTCATCCCGACCTCCGCGCACGGCACCAACCCGGCCTCCGCGCAGATGGCCGGCATGAAGGTCGTCGTCGTGAAAGTGTCCGAGAACGGCGATATCGACATGGAGGATTTCCGAGCGAAAGCAGAGCAGTACGCGCAAAACCTCTCGTGCTGCATGATCACGTATCCGTCGACCCACGGCGTGTTCGAGGAGAATGTGCGGGAGATCTGCGACATCGTGCACAGCCATGGCGGCCAGGTCTATATCGACGGCGCCAACATGAACGCCATGGTGGGCCTTGCCCGCCCCGGCGATATCGGCGGCGATGTCTCGCATCTCAACCTGCACAAGACCTTCTGCATTCCGCATGGCGGCGGCGGCCCGGGAATGGGACCGATCGGCGTGAAGGCCCATCTGGCGCCCCACCTGCCGGAAAGCCCGCTGACGGGCGAGGCCGGCGCGGTTTCGGCAGCACCCTTCGGCTCGGCCTCGATCCTGCCGATCTCCTGGAGCTACTGCCTGATGATGGGCGGCGCCGGGCTGACGCAGGCGACGAAGGTGGCGATCCTCAATGCCAACTACATCGCCGCCCGTCTCAAGGGCGCCTATGACGTGCTCTACAAGTCCGCCAGGGGCCGTGTGGCGCATGAATGCATCATCGACACGCGCCCGCTGGTCGACAGCGCGGGCGTCACCGTCGATGACGTGGCCAAGCGGCTGATCGATTGCGGCTTCCACGCGCCCACCATGAGCTGGCCGGTCGCGGGCACGCTGATGATCGAGCCGACGGAATCGGAGACGAAGGCCGAGATCGACCGCTTCTGCGATGCGATGCTGGCGATCCGCGAGGAGGCCTGCGCCATCGAGGAGGGCCGGATGGACAGGGCCAACAATCCGCTGAAAAACGCACCGCACACGGTGGAAGACCTCGTCGGCGAATGGGATCGTCCCTATTCGCGCGAGCAGGCCTGCTATCCGCCGGGCGCCTTCCGCGTCGACAAATACTGGTCGCCGGTCAACCGCGTCGACAATGTCTATGGCGACCGCAACCTCGTCTGCTCCTGCCCGCCGCTGGAGGACTACGCGGACGCGGCGGAATAGCTCGCCAGACGCATTCGAACCCCGGCCGATCGATCGGCCGGGGTTTTCCGTTTCGGGCAGGGAAAGGTCAGGGCGAGACGGCGACGTCCACCCAGAAACGCGTAAAACCTTCCGCGAACTCGCGGTAGCCGCTCAGCGTCGAAGGTTTCACGGCATAAGCATTGGCGCCGCTCTCATAGGCGCGGTTGATGTCGGTCATACTCGACGAAGAGGACAACATGATGACGGGCGTGACCGCCGTGCGCGGCTGGCTGCGCAGCCGCTTCAGGAGATCGACGCCGCTGGTGCCGGGCATGTTGATGTCGAGCAGGATGTAGTCGAAGACCTCGGCATCGAGACGGTCGCTTGCCGCCTTCGCATCCGAGACATGGGTAATATCGAGCGTGCTGCCGGCGTCGCTGAAGGCGCGCAGCACGAAACGCACATCCACGGGATCGTCATCGACGACGATCATCTTCCTCGCCAGGTCTCCCACGATCGTTCCCCCTTGGCTTCGCGGTTTGCGGAAACGTCACGACGAAGCGTGCGCCCGGACCATAGGTCGTGTCAAGGGTGATCAGGCCGTTATGGCTTTCCGCGATCCGGCGCGCCAGCGCCAGGCCGATGCCGGTGCCCTGATAGACGGCTTCGTTGCGGTGCAGCCGCTGGAAGACTTCGAAGATGCGGTCGACATGCTGCGGATCGATGCCGATGCCCTCGTCCTCCACGACGAAATCGAGCCCCGCCTCGTTTTCCCGGCAGTAGACACGCACGACCGGCGCGCATTCGGGGCGGCGGTATTTCAGTGCATTGCCGATGAGGTTCTGCGCGAGGCGCTTCAGGAGTTCGCGGTCACCCATGACCGCAGGCATGGCGGCGACCTCAACGGTTCCGCCGCTTTCCTGCACATGGCTTTCGAGCAGCGCCAGCGCATCGTGCACCACGCCGGACAGGTCCACTGGCTTGGGCGCGGCGATGCGGTAGGCGATCTGCGAATATTCCAGCAGGCTGTCGATGATGCGCCGCATGCGCGCCGCGCTCTTGCGCACATGATCGGCGTAATGCGGCAGCTCGGCGAATTCCCCGCGATGCAGGTCCTCCGAAATCATCTCCGCGAACATGGAGAGATGGCGCAGCGGCGCCTTGAGATCGTGCGAGACCGTGGCGGTGAATTGGTCGAGCGCCTCGTTCTTGCGGCGCAGCTCGTCCGCCTGCGCTTCCACCCGGGCCTGCTGCCGCTTCGTCTCGGTGATGTCGCGGCCGACCGCCACCACCTCGCAGACGCCATCGTCGTCGAAGGTCGCCACCGCCGTCCAGAGCATCCAGTCTTGCTGGCCATCGGCGCCCTGCGTGCAGATCTCCCGCGTCCTGACGGGCTGCTCAGGGGTATAGCCGGCGATATCGATCAGCGCGGCCGTCTGCTCGGGCGCACAGGCGACATCGCGCAGGCAGGCCCCGATCAGCGCATCGGCGGTCGCGCCGACATGCTGCGCGTAGCTATCATTGGCGAAGAGGATGGAAAGGTTGCGGTCGAACCGCACGATCATGTCGGGCAGGATCTGCAGCAGCGAGAAGTACTCGCGCCGCTTTTCCTCCAGCGCCGCCTCCGTGCGCTTCAGCTCCGTCACGTCGATGCGCAGCGCCACGATATCGCCGGTCTCCGCCACATGGCTTTCAGCGCGAAGCCAGCGGTCGTCGCCGAAGCTGAAGACATCGCCGCCGCTGCCCGCGCTGCGGTGGCTGGCCAGACGCTCGCGCACCATCGCCTCGGCCTCCGGCGTGCCCTCGCGGATGCCCGGGAACATGCCGGCGCGAACATTGGCGCGCACGATGCTCTCGAAGGTCGCGCCGACGCGCACGGCCTCGCGCGCCCTGCCGCAGCGCTCGCGATACGAGCGATTGAACAGGACGAGCCGCTCGTGCCGGTCGAAGATGGCAAAGCCCTCCTCCATCGTGTCGAGCGCGGAGGCGATGCGCTGGCCGAGCAGGATCTGCTCGCCTTGGCTGCCGCCGCTGAGCAGGCTGCGCAGGAGGAGCGCGTAACGCGGGCCGTCCGTCTCGCCGGGCAGCGCAATGACATGGGCCGTGGCTTCGAGCCCGGCATTCCTGTCGACCTTGAAGAGGAAGGGATGGGCGTTCTCCCGCCCGCCCGCGGCATGACGCGCAAGGGTATCGGCAATGGCGGGGTCGTCTATGACGGGCGAGCCCGGCGCGCTTGCATGGCCCGCGACCCGGCCGAAGACGCGGGCGGCCGCATCGTTGCAGGACAGGACGCACGCCTGCGCATCGACGATCAGAACGGGAAACGGCAAATCCCGGTAAAGTGCGGCGGCAAAATCCATCATCGCCCGCCCTCCTTCGCGCTCAGGCCGGCATCAAGCCCTTCGCCGGCTGCGGGAGCCTAGGCAAAACGGCGGGCGAAGAAAAGATGCAGACAGGGCGTTTTTGCAGGTCAGGCGCGCACGGTGGGCTGGACAGCAGCCGCCAGCGCGGCAAGGTCGGCGGGCTTCAGCTCGACCGATTCGCCGCAGCCGCAGGCGGAGGTCTGGTTGGGATTGTGGAAGGTGAAACCGGAGCGCAGCGTCGTCACCTCGAAATCCATCTCGGTGCCGAGCAGGTAGAGCACGGCCTCCGGCGCCACCCAGACGCGGGCGCCGTTCTTTTCGATCAGGTCGTCCTTGGCATTGGGTTCGGTGACGAGGTCGATGGAATATTCCATGCCTGCACAACCACCCTTCTTGATGCCGACGCGAATACCCGAAGCGCCGTCGCCGGCATTGTCGACAATGGCTTTCACCCGGTCCGCCGCCGCATCCGTGAGGGTCATAACTGCAAAGGCCATGGTCATTTCTCCTTCGGCCTGACGGGTTCAAGGCCCGACGGTTCCGACTCTGAATCTAGTGCCGCCGGCCGCCACGATCAATAGCGGAGCGCCGACCGGCCTTCGCCCTCAATACCAGCCGACGGCAACCTGCGCCTCTTCCGACATGCGGTCGGGCGTCCACGGCGGATCGAAGGTCATGGAAACCTCGACGCCGGACACGCCTTCGACGGCGCCCACGGCGTTTTCCACCCAGCCCGGCATTTCGCCGGCAACGGGGCAACCCGGTGCCGTCAGCGTCATGTCGATCTTGACCATGCGGTCGTCTTCGATGTCGATCTTGTAGATCAAGCCGAGCTCGAAGATATCGGCCGGGATTTCCGGATCATAGACCGTCTTCAGGGCGGCGATGACATCGTCCGAAAGGCGCGCCAGCTCATCGGCCGGGATGGCCGAATGCACGATGCCTTCACGGACGTCGATCTTGTCTTCGGTTGCGTCGAGGGACATGTTCCACCTCCTCAGGCGAAGAATTTGCGGGCATGGTCGAGCGCGTCGGCCAGGGCATCGACTTCGGCGCGCGTGTTGTAAAGGCCGAACGATGCCCGGCATGTGGAGGTCACGCCGAAGCGTTTCAAGAGCGGCTGCGCACAATGGGTGCCGGCGCGCACCGCAACCCCTGCCCGGTCGATGACCATGGAGACGTCGTGGGCGTGGATGCCCTCAAGCTCGAAGGAGAAGATCGAGCCCTTGCCGGGCGCCGTGCCGAAGATCTTCAGCGAATTGATCGCGGACAGCCGCTCATGGGCATAGTCGCGCAGGTCCGCTTCATGCGCGGAGATCGCCGCGCGGCCGACACTTTCCATATAGTCGAGCGCATAGCCGAGGCCGATCGCCTGCACGATGGGCGGCGTACCGGCCTCGAAACGATGCGGCGGATCGTTGTAGGTGACGATATCCTCGGTGACGTCGACGATCATCTCGCCGCCGCCCTGGAAGGGGCGCATCTCCTTCAGGCGGTCCATCTTGCCGTAGAGCACGCCGATGCCGGACGGGCCGTAGAGCTTGTGGCCGGTCATGACATACCAGTCGCAATCGATGTCGCGCACGTCGACCGGCATGTGCACCGCGCCCTGCGAGCCATCGACCAGGACCGGAATGCCGCGTTCGCGCGCGATACGGCAGATTTCCTTGACCGGCACGATCGTGCCCAGCGCATTGGACATATGCGTGATTGCGATGAGCTTGGTGCGCTCGGTGAGGCACTTCTCGAAGTCTTCGATATGGAACGCGCCCGCATCGTCCACCGGCGCCCAGACGAGCTTGGCGCCCTGCCGCTCGCGGATGAAATGCCACGGCACGATGTTGGAGTGGTGCTCCATGATCGACAGCACGATCTCGTCGCCTTCGCTGATCTTGGGCATGCCGTAACCGTAAGCGACGGTATTGATCGCCTCGGTGGAGGATTTCGTGAAGACGATCTCATCGACCGAGGAAGCGTTCAGGAAACGGCGCACCTTCTCGCGCGCCGCCTCATAGGCATCGGTCGCCGCATTCGACAGGAAGTGAAGGCCGCGATGCACGTTGGCATATTCGTTCGAATAGGCGTTGGAGATCGCGTCGATCACCGACTGCGGCTTCTGTGCGGAAGCGCCGTTGTCGAGATAGACCAGCGGCTTGCCATAGACCGTTTTCGACAGGATCGGGAAATCCCTGCGGATCGCCTCGACATCATAGGTCTTTGCCGGCACATGTTCCATCTCGATGATCCTTGTTAAGCAGTCCCGCAGGCAAGGGACGCCTGCCTGCCGGGATTGCCCAGGGTTACGCGTGCTTTTCGAGCCAGGCGGCGATCACGCCTTCCAGGGCTTCGACCAGCGGCTCGTCTTCCAGTTCCTCGACGATCTCGGCGACGAAGGCGTTGACCAGCATGGCGCGTGCCTTGTTTTCCGGAATGCCGCGCGCCATCAGGTAATAGAGCTGCGTGTGGTCGATATCGATCACGGTCGCGCCGTGGCCGCACTGCACGTCGTCGGCGAAGATTTCCAGCTCCGGCTTGGCCGAGAAGTCGGCCTCGTCGGACAGCAGCAGCGTGTTGCACGACATCTTCGCGTCGGTCTTCTGGGCATCGGGCGCCACACGGATCTGGCCCTGGAAGACGCCGCGGGCGCGATCGAAGATCACGTTGCGGATGACTTCCGTGGAGGTCGTGTTCGGCACGTCGTGGCCGACCGTGAAGGTCACGTCATTGTGCGTCTCGCCGCCCAGCAGGTTGATGCCGCGCAGCACGAGATCGGAGCCCTCGCCCGACACCACGACATGGATTTCCTGCCGCACGAGCTTGCCGCCGGCATTGATCACGTAGAGGCGAAGCTTCGCGTCGGTGCCCAGCGTGATGCGGATCTGGCCGAGATGGGTATCGGCTACGCCTTGTGCCTGGAGGATGATCCAGGTGACCTCCGCGCCGTCCGAAAGCGTGATGTCGCTGACGGTCGTGACGAAGGCGGCGTTCTCGCCGGTCGCCACATGGCGCTCGATGACGGTCGCCTTGGAATTCGCGCCGAAGGTCGCCGGGAAACGCGTATGCGTCTGGCCGGCATTCTGCGTCGTCTGGATTTCGACGGGGTTCTCAAGTTCCGTTCCGGCAGGAATGTCGAGCACAAAACCGTCGCGTACGAAGGCACCGTTAAGGCGGCCGATCGTATCGTCAGCGTCGCGGGCAACGAGGCCGGCGGCGGCCGAGCCGTCGATGAGCGCATCCGCAAAGCGGGTCACCGTCACGCCATCGGCGGACGCCCGCTTGTCGGCGACGCCGTTGACAACCGACAGCACGTTTGCGCCCTCGACGAGCGGCTCGATCCTGTCGGCGGCAGCCGCGGGATCGAAGGCCGGAACAGCGCGCAGCAAAGCCTTGAGGTCGGTGTAATGCCACGCCTCGATGCGACGTGTCGGAAGGCCGGCGTCCTTGAAATCGCTGATCAGCACATCGCGCGCCGCCAGCACGGCGCCATCGCCCGGCAGTTCGCCGATGGCCTGGTCATAGGCGCCGCACAACGCCGTTTCGGCGACGGAAAGCGTCTTGCCTGTCTGCATGTTCATGAGATCACTCCTTCGCCATGCTTCAGGCAGCAGCCCCGATGATGTCGGCATAGCCGTTCGCTTCCAGCTCATTCGCCAGCGTCTTGTCGCCGGACTTGATGACCTGGCCCTTGTAGAGGACATGGACCGTGTCGGGCACGATATAGTCGAGCAGGCGCTGGTAGTGGGTGATGACGATAAAGGCCCGGTCGGGCGAACGCAGCGCGTTGACGCCGTCGGCCACGATCTTCAGCGCATCGATGTCGAGGCCGGAATCGGTCTCGTCGAGAACGCACAGCTTCGGCTCCAGCAGCGACATCTGCAGGATTTCGGCGCGCTTCTTCTCACCGCCGGAAAAGCCGACATTGAGCGGACGGCGCAGCATTTCCGGCGCGATCTTGAGTTCGGCGGCGGCTTCCTTGACGCGGCGCATGAAGTCCGGCGTCGTCAGCTCGTCCTCGCCGCGCGCCTTGCGCTGCTCGTTCATCGCGACCTTGAGGAACTGCATGGTGGCGACGCCGGGGATCTCGACCGGATACTGGAAGGCCAGGAAGATGCCCTTGGACGCGCGCTCGGCCGGGTCGAGCTCCAGGATGCTCTCGCCGTTATAGAGAATGTCGCCCTCGGTGACTTCATAGTCTTCGCGGCCGGACAGGATGTAGGAGAGCGTCGACTTGCCGGAGCCGTTCGGGCCCATGATGGCAGCGACTTCGCCGGCCTTCACGGTGAGGTTAAGGCCGCGGATGATCTCGGTGCCGTCTTCGGCGATGCGGGCGTGCAAGTTCTTGATTTCAAGCATGGACATATCCTTTTCGGACGAATTCGTGGTGCAGCGCGCGGACTTTCGCGCGCCTGAATTTCAGTGAATTGAGGTCAGCCGACCGAGCCTTCCAGCGAAATCCCGATGAGCTTCTGCGCCTCGACGGCGAATTCCATCGGCAGTTCCTGGATGACTTCCTTGACGAAGCCGTTGACAATCAGGGCGATGGCCGCTTCCGTGGGGATACCGCGCTGCAGGCAGTAGAACAGCTGGTCCTCGGAAATCTTGGACGTGGTCGCCTCGTGCTCGAACTGGGCCGTGGCGTTCTTCGCCTCGATATAGGGCACGGTATGCGCGCCGCACTTGTCGCCGATCAGGAGCGAGTCGCACTGGGTGAAGTTGCGCGCGTTCTCCGCCTTGCGGTGGGCCGAGACCTGGCCGCGATAGGTGTTGTTGGAGAAGCCGGCGGAAATGCCCTTGGAGACGATGCGGCTCGACGTGTTCTTGCCGAGATGGATCATCTTGGTGCCGCTGTCGATCTGCTGATGGCCGTTGGAAACGGCAATCGAGTAGAACTCGCCGCGCGAGCCATCGCCGCGCAGGATGCAGGACGGGTATTTCCAGGTGATGGCGGAGCCGGTCTCGACCTGCGTCCACGAGATCTTGGAATTCTTGCCCCGGCAATCGCCGCGCTTGGTGACGAAGTTGTAGATGCCGCCCTTGCCTTCCTTGTCGCCCGGATACCAGTTCTGGACGGTGGAATACTTGATTTCGGCATCATCCAGCGCGACCAGCTCGACGACGGCGGCATGCAGCTGGTTTTCGTCGCGCTGCGGCGCGGTGCAGCCTTCGAGGTAGGAGACGTAGGCGCCCTCTTCCGCGATGATCAGCGTGCGCTCGAACTGGCCGGTGTTTTTCTCGTTGATGCGGAAGTAGGTCGACAGCTCCATCGGGCAACGAACGCCCTTGGGCACGAAGACGAAGGACCCGTCCGTGAAGACGGCCGAATTGAGCGTCGCATAGAAGTTGTCGGTCGTCGGCACGACGGTGCCGAGATACTTCTTCACGAGATCGGGATATTCGCGGATGGCTTCGGAGATCGACATGAAGATCACGCCGGCCTTCTTCAGCTCTTCCTTGAAGGTCGTGACGACAGAAACCGAGTCGAAGACGGCGTCGACGGCGATCTTCGACGTCTGCACGCCGGCCAGGATTTCCTGCTCACGCAACGGAATACCGAGCTTTTCGTACATCTTCAGAAGTTCCGGATCGACTTCGTCGATGGACTTCGGGCCGGTCTGATTCTTCGGCGCGGCATAATAATAGAGATCGTTGAAGTCGATCTTCGGATAATTGACGCGCGCCCAGGTGGGCTCTTCCAGCGTCAGCCAGCGGCGATAGGCCTCAAGACGCCATTCGAGCATCCATTCCGGCTCGTCCTTCTTCGCCGAGATGAAACGGATGATCTCCTCGGAAAGACCCTTCGGGGCCTTTTCCATTTCGATGTTCGTTTCGAAACCGTATTTGTACTGGTCGACGTCAATCTGACGGACCTGATCGATCGTTTCCTGCACCGCAGGCATAGCGTTCTCCAATCTTGCCGGATCCAAGGTCCGGCAGTTTGTCAACGTGTGGCGGTCTACCGCCGGTTATGTAAGGGCCAAAGGGCGCTTTTCACACCTTTTGGCAAGCAAAAACTTGCGTTCCCGCAAGTTTTGCCTCAGGCGGCACGCCGGCGCGATACGACGCGCGAAAATGCCGCCAGAAAGCGTTCCACATCCGTCATAGTCGAGCCCGGGCCAAGCGACACGCGAAGCCCGCCGAGCGCGGCATCGAAGCCCATCGCCGTCAGCACATGGCTCTGCCCGACCTTGCCGGACGAGCAGGCCGAACCGGCCGAAAGCGCGATCCCCTCCAGATCGAAGGCGATCTGGCCGGTTTCGGACTTCAGGCCCGGCAGGCTGAAGAACGAGGTGTTGGCGACACGCTCGACCTCGGCGCCGTGAATGATCACGTCGTTGGTCGCCGCGCGCATGCCCTTTTCAAGCGCATCACGAAGGCCGGCAATGCGACCGTTGCGCGCGGCGGGCTCGTCGGCGGCACTGCGCGCGGCGGCGGCAAAACCGGCAAGTGCCGCAGGATTTTCCGTGCCGGAACGATGCCCCTTCTCCTGCCCGCCGCCACGGATCAGCGGCGCCGGCATCAGCACCTCGCCCCGCGAGACGAGCGCGCCCGCGCCCTTGGGGCCGCCAAGTTTATGCGAGGACAGGATCAGGAAATCCGCGTCCAGCGCCTCGATGTCCACAGGCATGCGGCCGACGGCCTGAACCGCATCGACGACAAGAAGGCCGCCATGGCGCCGCACGATCTCCGCCACGGCCTTTATCGGCTGGACGATGCCGGTCTCGTTGTTGGCAAGCATGACGGCGACCATCGGCAGGCCGCTTGTCTTGTCGTGGTTCTGCAGCAATGTCTCGAGCGCATCGAGATCCACGACACCGGCGCGTGTCACCGGAATGCTCGTCACGGCCTCACGGGCAAAGCGGCCGCCTTCACGGATCGCGGGATGCTCGATCTCGCTTGCATACAGATGGCCGATGGCGAGCGGCGTGCGCCCCATGCGATAGTTCGGTGTGAGGACGAGGTTCGCCGCCTCGGTCGCACCGCTGGTGAAGATGACATGGGCCGGCGCGGCATTGACGAGCGCTGCCACGTCCCGGCGCGCGGCTTCCACCAGCATGCGCAGCGCCCGGCCCTCGCCATGCACGGAAGAGGGATTGCCGACCAGATCGAGCGCTGCGACAAAGGCGTCACGCGCCGCCGGCAGCAAGGGCGCCGTCGCGTTCCAGTCCAGATATGTGCGCTCGGTTCTGATCATTCTTTATCCGTGCCCGGCAATCAAGGTCGATGCGCGTGCATTTTTCTTGAAATTTCCGTCGGGCTTGCCTTATGACACCAAACTCACGGCGCCAACCTGGCGCCCTACAGTTTCGAATGGTTCTAAACTAGGTTCTAGAAAAGCTGACTGCTTTCGTCAAGACTTCAGTTGACAAGAATCCGTTTTCGGACCCGAGCTTGCCGGAGTAAGAATGCCCGAAATCATCTTCAACGGACCCGCCGGTCGCCTTGAAGGCCGTTACCAGCCGTCCAAGCAGAAGAACGCCCCGATCGCCATCGTGCTGCACCCGCATCCGCAGTTCGGCGGCACGATGAACAACCAGATCGTCTACCAGCTGTTCTACATGTTCCAGAAGCGCGGCTTTACGACGCTGCGCTTCAATTTCCGCGGCATCGGCCGCAGCCAGGGCGAATTCGACCATGGCGCGGGCGAACTGTCGGATGCAGCGTCGGCACTCGACTGGGTGCAGAGCCTGCATCCCGATTCCAAGAGCTGCTGGGTCGCAGGCTATTCCTTCGGTGCGTGGATCGGCATGCAGCTCCTGATGCGCCGCCCGGAGATCGAAGGCTTCATGTCGATCGCCCCGCAGCCGAACACCTACGACTTCTCGTTCCTCGCCCCCTGCCCGTCGTCCGGCCTTATCATCAATGGTGAAGCAGACAAGGTTGCACCGGAAAAGGACGTCAACGGCCTCGTCGAGAAGCTGAAGACGCAGAAGGGCATCCTCATCACGCACAAGACCGTGCCGGGCGCCAACCACTTCTTCAACGGCCAGACGGAAACGCTGATGGCCGAATGCGAGGATTACCTCGACCGCCGCCTCGCCGGCGAACTGACACCGGAACCGGCCGCCAAGCGCATCCGCTGACCGGCCGACTGGCGCACAGACAAAAGCCCGATGCTTCGCCATCGGGCTTTTTTGTTGGGGCCTAGTTGGAGGTGCGCACGATTTCAAGAACGACGGAGGGCGGCTCGGCTTCCCGCACGCAATCGCGTCCGGCGCTCTTGGCGGCGTAAAGCGCATCATCCGCCCGGCGCATGGCAAAGCGCAGCGGCTCGTTCTGGCCGATTTCCGCTACGCCGAAGCTTGCGGTGACGCGAACGCCCGCCGGCAGGCCGGGCACCGGTGAGACAGCACGCGTCGCCCGCAATGCGTGAGCGAACAACAGGGCAGCCTCCTTGCCGGTGCGCGGCAGCAAGAGCACGAACTCCTCACCACCAATGCGGGCGACGAGCGCACCTTCAGGGGAAGCGGCCTTCAGCATCTCGCCAAAGGCACGGATCGCCGCATCGCCCCCCTCGTGGCCGTACGTATCGTTGATCGATTTGAAGCGATCGAGGTCGCAGATCACGATGCTGTGCGGCCCGGATTGAGCCATCAGTGTATCGACGCGATTGTCGAAACCGCGTCGATTACACAATCCCGAAAGCGGATCCACCTCAGCATTGATCTTCTCGTCGGCAACGATTTCCAGGACGAGCACGCACAACAGCATCAAACCGACGGCGACGATGAGAACGGCGCCCGTGCTCTGGGAGACAAGTGCGAATGGACTGCTAAGATAGTCTTTCGCAGTCGCACCCGCGCCGGCAAATACGGCGGCAAAGCCTTTCAAAATAAAATGCAGGCTGGTGGCGACCAGCAATACCACAAGCGCCCGATCCACAAAGGACTTCACCGGTGCCCGCCAAGTGGCCCAGGCACTCATCCCGAGCGCCACAGCAAAGGGCGCCTGATACAGCAGCGCGTGCTGTAGGGTGCCGCGCGGCAGGTCATAGATCAGGGCACCAAGCGCTACGAAGCACAGATAGATCCCGGCAAGAGCGGTACGATTGGTCCGCATTCTGTAAAGATGGCCGATCCCGATGCGCAACATGAACATGCCGGCGAGCATCGACGCGAAGGCTAAAAGCGCCCAGAGCCTCACCGGCGGCACAAGGGCGATGAGGAATTCAAAGATTGCAGACAGCGAGGCGACCGCAAAGCTGCCGGCAAACCAGCGCGCGGCGACACGATTACGGCTCCGGGCGGAGACCGCCAGGAAGAACATGAAGAAACATTGTGCGATGAGGAAATTCACCGCCAGCAGGAAGCCCGCGCCACTCATTGGCCACCTTACGCATTACACCGAAGCCACTCCCATGCATTGCAGCCCGGACTGACGACTGGCGATGCTAGAGATCGGCAGGAAAGATTGCGTTAAATCGAAGGAGATGATTTCCACAGCAGGCCGCCCGTCACCGCGGCCTTCACGCCCGTCGTCGCGGGAAAGGTGAGCGGCAGGCCGGCAAGCGATCGCACCGCCAGATAGGCCCAGGCTTCCGCCTCCATGCTGTCTCCGTCGAGCCCCAGCGCCTCCGCAGCGACGACCTCGGCCTCCTCCCGTTCGGCAAGCGCGGCAAGGTCCTCCATGATGACCCTGTTCAGCCGGCCGCCACCGCAGATCACGTAAAGCGCGGGACGTTCGGGCAGATGCCGCGCGGAGCGCAGGATCGCCGCCGCCGTCACATGGGCGAGCGTGCGCGCCCCGTCCTCAAGGTTCGCGTCGGTGTCCGACGGCGGGCGGAAATCGTTGCGGTCGAGCGAGCGGCGCACCGGATCGCTGAAGAAGGCAAGATCGAGATAGCGCGCCGCAAGCGCGGGATCGATACGGCCCCCGGACGCAATCGCCCCACCTTCGTCGAACGCGATGCCGGCGCGCGCTTCCACCCATTGGTCGATCAAGGTATTCCCCGGTCCGGAATCGTAGGCGACGATCTCTCCGCCGCTGCCGATGAAGGTGATGTTGGAGATGCCGCCGATATTGACGAAGACGACGGCCTTGCCGCGCGCATTGGCGTGGCTTGCGGCGAGTGCGGCATGATAGGCCGGAACCAGCGGCGCACCCTGCCCGCCATGCACCATGTCGTTGGCGCGCATGTCGCAGACGACGGCGATGCCGGTCTCGGCGGCCAGCAGTCCGCCATCGCCGAGCTGTACGGTCAGGCGGTCATCCGGCCGATGCAGCACGGTCTGGCCATGAAAGCCGATGACATCGATATCGGCGGCGGACAGGTCGTTCTGCGCGAGGAACGCGTTCACGGCGGCGGCATGGCGCAAGGTCAACTCCCGCTCGACCGCAGCCAGATCGCCCGGCCGGTCCCCGCGATCGCGGATCGTCCTGGCCGTTTCAAGCGCATCCTGCAGGCGAAGGCGGAAGGCAGTGTCATAGGCCTGCGCCATGGCCGGACCACGCTCGACGCGTCCCTCCCCGTCGGTGCGCAACAGAGCGACGTCTATGCCGTCGAGGCTCGTTCCGCTCATGAGGCCGATGGCCGTTTTCACTGCTGTCATGCGTCCTCTCCAGACTCACTTTTAAAGTGATTATGCCTGCAAACGATGTTAAACGCCCCGCTGTCCACCGGAAAACGATGTCCGGTCATCACGATTCCACCAGAGAGACAGGCCATGTCCGAATTCAAATCCGATTTCCTTCGCACGCTGAAAGAGCGCGGCTTCATTCATCAGATCTCCGATGAAACGGGCCTCGACGACCTTCTCGCCAAGGAAACCGTGACGGCCTATATCGGCTTCGATCCGACGGCGCCCAGTCTCCATGCCGGCGGGCTCATCCAGATCATGATGCTGCACTGGCTCCAGAAAACAGGCCACCGACCGGTTTCGCTGATGGGCGGCGGCACCGGCATGGTCGGCGATCCGTCCTTCAAGGACGAAGCGCGCCAGCTGATGACCCCGCAGACCATCAACGATAACATCGCCAGCATTAAGAAGGTCTTCTCCAATTACCTCACCTATGGGGACGGCCCGAAAGACGCGTTGATGATCAACAATGCCGACTGGCTGCTGGGCATCAACTACCTCGAATTCCTGCGCGATGTGGGCCGGCACTTCTCGGTCAACCGCATGCTGGCCTTCGACAGCGTGAAGATGCGCCTGGAGCGCGAGCAATCGCTGTCCTTCCTCGAATTCAACTACATGATCCTGCAGGCCTACGACTTCGTCGAGCTGAACAAGCGCTACGACGTGCGCCTCCAGATGGGTGGCTCCGACCAGTGGGGCAACATCATCAACGGCATCGACCTCGGCCACCGTATGGGTTCGCCGCAGCTCTATGCGCTGACCTCGCCGCTTCTGACCACTGCATCGGGCGCCAAGATGGGCAAGTCGCTTTCGGGTGCCGTGTGGCTGAACCCGGACATGCTGTCGGCCTATGATTTCTGGCAGTACTGGCGCAACACGGAAGACGCCGACGTCTCGCGCTTCCTGAAGCTCTACACCACCCTGCCGATGGACGAGATCGCCCGCCTTTCGGCGCTTGGCGGCTCGGAAATCAACGAGGTCAAGAAGATCCTCGCCACCGAAGTCACGGCGGTGCTGCATGGCCGCGAGAATGCCGAGCAGGCCGCCGAGACGGCGCGCAAGACCTTCGAGGAAGGCGCAATCGCCGAAAACCTGCCGTCCATCGATGTTGCCACGGGCGAACTCGAAGCCGGGGTTGGCCTGCTCGCGCTGATCGTCAAGGCCGGCCTCGCCGCCTCCAACGGCGAGGCACGCCGTCACGTCCAGGGCGGCGCGGTGCGCATCAACGACACCGCCGTCTCCGACGAGCGCCGCATCGTCGGCACCGCGGATGTTTCCGCCGACGGCGTCATCAAGCTCTCGCTCGGCAAGAAGAAGCACATCCTCGTGCGCCCGGCCTGAGCGACCACAATCGGAATGACGATCAAGGCCGCCTCCGGGCGGCCTTTTCATTGGAATTCGAAGATGTTGCGGAAGACGCCCGGGGCGATGATCGACAGCGGGTTGATCGTGAGATTGGGCTGTTCCAGCGAGCCGGCCAGCTTGAAGGTGATGCCGATCAGGCCGCGGTCGTTGCCGTTGCCGAGGATGACGCCGATCAGAGGCAGTTCGGCGAAGAGCCGGTTGAGGCCGTAGGCGGGCATGAAGGTGCCCGTCATGTCGATATTGCCGTTGGCGTCGCGCACGATGCCCTGGAATGTCGCGCCGACCGTTTCGCCACGCACGACGCCGTTCGCCACGCTGAGCGCGCCGCCGGAGGCACGCACCTGGGCAAAGCCGCGCGAGAACTTCACGGCGCTGACGTCGATCTCCCGGCGGACCGCCTGATTGAGGCTTCGGCCGTTTTCCCCGGCCGGGGTCGAGACGAGCGAACGCAGCCGCTCCTCGCCCACCAGCGCGAAGTTGCGGATATCGACCGAACCGAGCCAGCCGTTCGCGCCCGTGTCACGCAGGCGTACATTCAGCAGCCCGCCCCTCATATGGCGGTAGACATCGGCAAAGCGCGCAACGGCACCCGCATCACCGCTGGTCAGCTGGATCACGTCGACGCCATCGGTCTTCACCACCTGGGCCACGACAGGCGCGCCGCCCGATGTCACGCCGGAGAGGTTCAGCCCCGAAATGCGCCCGCCGGCCGTGTTGTAGCTGAACTGCACGTTGGACAGGCTCTCGCCGTTGAAGCCCACCGCACGCGAGAGGCTCGCATCCACGCTGACCGATTGCTTGTCGCCGCCGCTGCCCCCGGTCGCGTTCTTTAGCCGGGCGAGCACTTGACGGACATCCGCCGCCTCGCCATTGGCGGCGACCCGGTAACCGGACTTCGAACGGTCGACCTTGATGCGGAAACTGTCATCGGCCGACAGGCGAACGGTCGAGAAATTCGCCGAATCGAGAGAGGCGCCGCGGAAATTCAGCGCACCGGCGACATTGAAGCCCTCGCCGGCGAACCGGAAATCGGAAATCTTCGTCACGCCATCGGCCGTGCTGGCGGTCAGCGTCACCTTGCCGCCGATGCCCGCGCCCTTCGTCCAGCCCAGCCAAGGCACGGATACCGCCGCCTTGCCCATGTCGGCCTCGACGCTGCTTGTTCCATCGCCCTCCTGCTCGACGCGGATGTCGACAGGCCCCTCGACGATCTCGTCGAGACCAGGCAGTAGCGAACGGCGATCCTTGTTGCCGATGGTGCCTGACAGTGTCGTCTTGCGCTTGGCGCCGCTGGATTTGTCGACGGGCTCGACCAGCGCGATGTTGAGGCCGACGCCGTCGATATCGGCCTTGGCATCGAGCACCGCCTGCCGCGGATCGATCGTCAGGACACCGTGCAGATCCGTCACCTTGCGGCCGGCGACCGGCTTGCGCACGTCCACGCCGTCGAGCGTCAGCGCCGCGTTCCATTCGGGCGGCGGCGGCTTGTGCGCGGGGATCACGCCGAAGTGCGCCTTCACCTTGGCCTTCACCGGGCCGGCGAAATCCTCGGGCACGAAGCCCGTCGCGGGCAAGGCGCGGATCGGGCGATAGGTGACGAGTTCGGCGATGGCATCCGCATCGCCGGAAACGTCGATGTCCATGTCGGCCATCAGCGGCCTGGTGTAGTTGTCCGGAAGGATGAAGGTGCCGCCGGTCAGCGCGACGGATCGGCCCGACGGGAAATAGGCCGTGCCGCCCTTAATGGAGATGTCGGCGCGCGGCCCGCGCAGGCGGAACTGGCCGGACGTGTCACGCAGCGGCGGTATTTCCCCCGCCACGTTCATGCGTGCGCCCTCGATATCGAAATCGATCTTCAATTCGTCTTCGGTGAGGCGCATCGGCACGCCCGGCGTGCGCTCACGCCCCTCGGCGAGATAGAACTCGATGCGGCCGTTCGTGACCGTGCCGCCGAAAATGTTCTTGATCACCCAGCTGCGCGCCGTCTTGGCCATCCAGAACGGCCAGAACTGCTTGACGGCAGCCGATTCCAGTTCGCTGGCGATCATCACGAAGCTCACTTCCGGCTGCCGGTCGCCGAAACGCATGGCAAGCGAGCCCGCCACGTTGCCCTTTTCGCTCGACACCGCCATTTCGTCGAATTGCAGCTTCTTCGTCTTCGTCAGGTAATAGCCGCTCGCCTTCGCGTCGAAACGGATCGGCGCCTCGGTGGAATCGACCGGGCGGCTGATCGCGTTGCTGAAGACGAGATCGATGGCAAAGCCCTTGTCCGGCTTGTCGGAGACGCGGTCGAGATCGATGAGGCCGCCGGTGAAGGGGAAATGCGACTGGCCGACGCTCGCATCCTTCGACGCGAGCTCGATCGATCCCTTGTCGAAATTGTAGCTTGCCTTGATCGCCGACGGGCGCAGTTCGGCCGGCACGCCGTCGCCGTAAACCGTGCCGGCGGCAAGGCCGATGTCCACCACCAGCCGGGGCTTTGCGGCTTCGCCTTCGCGTCCCGCGCTGACGGTGACATCCATGGTGGTGTCGACACCCGCATGAATGTCTCCATCAGGGGCATGGCTCAGCAACAGATTGCCGAAGGCGACGTTGCGGATGACGCCGTCGATCGTGCGCACCGAGCCGCCCTGCGTCGCCGCGGTCAGGTCGATCTCGCCCTCCTTGTCGTTCAGCAGGAACCGGCCGTCGATGGACATGGTGCCGGACGCATCGCGCGAGAACTGGAGATCGGCAATGGACAAGACGACGGGACGCCCGCCCGGCCCCTGGAACGTCGCGCCGAAATCCGACAGGTTGACGGCCTGCATGCCGCTCGAATCGATCAGGCGATCCATGCCGTCCAGCCGCTCGAACGCCGTTTCGAGATAGTCGGGCACGTCGGAAATGCGCAGATCGTCGAGATCGAGCGGCTTGCTTTCGGGCAGGAGCGCCGCATTGATCATGACGCCATCGACATCGAGCCGCGAAATGGCGACGCGGCCGACGACAAGCGCCGTCGGATCGAGCACCAGGCCGACCGCCTCGGTCGTCGCCATCTCCTTCTGCGACTGGACGTCGACGATGCGCACATTCTCCGCCTTCAGGACGAAGCCGCGCAGGCCGGCGACACGCAGCACCGTATGATCCACCGAGGCCCGGTAACGCGGCCCCAGCGCATCGTTGAGGGCGGTGACGGCGCGGGCGTTCAGGGTGCTGTCGAAGACGCCCGCCTCCACAAGCGCGACAAGCCCCGCGCCGATGAACAGGACGAGCGCGACCACACCGGCAAGGATACGGCACAGAAAGCCGGTTCGGCCGGTTTCCACGGCGTGCAGGACGATCGGTTCATGGGCCCGCGCGGACGGCAGTTCGTGCAGCGGAACGATATCCTGCTTGCGGAACACAACTTTCTCGCCGCGGATCTCTCCCATGAAGCGTTTGCTTTCCCCTGCCCTGGTTCGCCGTGCTATCCCGTGGAAAGGTGGCGTGCCGTCCGCTCTGCGCTGGACGATTCTGCCCGTCACTATATATGCGGAAAGCCCGGTCCCTGACTCAAAAAGCCGGCCAAAGAAAGGAAATCCCATGGCAGAACTGGCCCCCGGCATGAAAGCCCCCGATTTCACGCTGCCGCGCGATGGCGGCGGCACCGTTTCCCTGCAGGATTTTCGCGGCAAGCCCGTCGTGCTGTTCTTCTATCCCAAGGATGACACGAGCGGTTGCACGACGGAGGCGAAGGATTTTACCGCCGCCCGGCCGGATTTCGACGCCGCCGGCGTCGCGCTGATCGGCATGTCGCCCGACCCGGTCAAGAAGCATGATTCGTTCGTCAAGAAGCACGGCCTCGACGTGCAGCTCGCCTCCGACGAAGGGCTGGAGACCTTGCAGGCCTATGGCGTGTGGAAGGAAAAGAGCATGTACGGCCGCGCCTATATGGGTGTCGAACGCACCACGGTTCTGATCGACGCCGAAGGCAAGATCGCCGAGATCTGGAACAAGGTGAAGGTCCCCGGCCATGTCGCCGCCGTTCTGGACGCTGCCAAGAAGCTTTAAGCGACGCGATCAAGGCCCTGGAATGACTCACCCCCCGCACATCGAAAGCCTGCGCGGCGGCGCCACCGCCGCCATCGCGTCTGCCGATCTCGACATGAAGGCGGATCTTGCGCAGGAAACCGCGCGCCGCTGGTTTGCCCGCACGCTCTCGATACGCTCGCCGCGCGATCCGGTGCTGCCCGCGCGGCCGGGCCGGCCGGACAAGCCGGACCTCGTGCCGCCGCGGAACATGGAAAAGCGCTCGCTGCACACCGAGAAGGGCCGCATCGCGCTCCTGCACGCGCTCGCCCATATCGAACTCAACGCCATCGATCTCGCCCTCGACATCGTCGCGCGCTTCACGACCGAGCGCGTGCCGCACTCCTTCTTCGACGGCTGGATGCAGGTGGCCTTCGAGGAGGCCAAGCATTTCGGGCTGATCCGCGACCGCCTGCGCGAACTCGGCGCCGACTACGGCGACCTGCCCGCCCATGACGGCCTGTGGCAGGCCGCGCACGACACGCGCAACGACCTGACCGCGCGCCTTGCCGTCGTGCCGCTCATCTTGGAGGCGCGCGGCCTCGACGTGACGCCCACATTGCAGATGAAGATGCGCGAGACCGGCGACCACGCCAGCGCCGACATTCTCGACATCATCTACAACGACGAGAAAGGCCATGTCGCCGTCGGCGCGAAGTGGTTCCGCTTCCTTTGCGCGCGGGAGAAAAAGGACCCGGCTGCCACCTTCCAGGCGCTTGTGCGCACCAATTTTCGCAGTCCGCTCAAGGCGCCGTTCAACGATGTCGCGCGCGCGGAGGCGGGGCTGACGCCCTCCTTCTACCGCGCCCTCGTTTCCGTAAGCCAGAGCTGATATTTCCGGCCGAAACGAGCCCCACGAAAGGCTTTATTAACCCTAACAGAGTGTAATCCCCGCAAGAGCACGGCAGCGCGAGTCACGACATGACGCGCCGGTAGCGTGGCTGAAACGTCTGGGGGTCATCTGTGGCGGAGCGTCCTGAAAACCGCGTCTTCGGAAAACGCGCGCAGCAGCATGTCGTTATCCTGGCGAGCGGCGACAAGATCCGCCACATGACCATCCGTCCCTGGATGGCGGCCGTCACATTCTGTTTCGCCGGCATGTTCACCGTCGGCTATCTCGCCGCCACCTCCTATCTCGTCCTGCGCGACGACCTCATCGGCGCCACGATGGCGCGGCAGGCGCGCATGCAGCACGATTACGAAGACCGCATCTCCGCGCTGCGCGCCCAGGTCGATCGCGTGACCAGCCGCCAGCTCCTCGACCAGCAGGTGGTGGAAGAGAAGGTCGAGAAGCTGATGCAGCAGCAGCTGGCGCTTTCCGCACGCCACGGCAAGCTCGACGCCCTGCTCAACCGCGCCGAAACCGTGCCCCTGCCCGAAGAGAAGCCGGTGACGGACGGCCGCCGCGCCGACGCCGTCGGCGCGATCAACACCATCATGGGCAACGTGGCCCCGCAGAAGACCACGCAACTCGCCTACGCTTCGACCGGAGAATCGGTCGCCGATCGGGCCGATCGCCTCTTTTCGCGCGTCACGCTGTCGCTGAAGGATCTCGAACACGACCAGCTGAACCGGATCCAGTCTCTGACGGCTGGCGCATCGGAAACCGCCGACGCCATCCAGACCATCCTGCGCCGCACCGGCTTCGATGTCACCGAGACGGCCGCCGCCGACGATCAGGCTGTTCAAGAGGGCGCGCAGACGGCCATCGGCGGCCCCTTCGTGGAGCCCGAGACCTTTTCCAATCCCTTCGAGGAATCCATCAACGACCTCGACGATGCGCTCGACCGTCTTGACGCGGCCCGCCGCACGGCGCGCAAGCTGCCCTTCGGCAACCCCTCGCCGGGCAGCAACATTACCAGCCGCTTCGGCAACCGCACCGATCCGTTCCTCGGCCGGCTGGCGCTGCATGCCGGCATCGATTTCCGCGCGAGCACGGGCACGCAGATTCATTCCAGCGGTGCGGGCACCGTCACCGTCGCCGGCCGCAACGGCGGCTACGGCAACATGGTGGAAATCGATCACGGCGACGGCCTGACCACGCGCTACGCCCATCTTTCCCGCGTTCTCGTCAAGGTCGGCGATCACGTCGAGGCGTCCGATCCGGTCGGCCTCTCGGGCACGACGGGGCGTTCCACCGGCCCGCACCTGCACTACGAAGTGCGCCGTAACGGCAAGGCGATCGACCCGATGCGCTTCCTCATGGCGGGCATGAAGCTGACCACCTACATGGATTGACGAACGCCAGATCCGTTCCCCTTCGTATGACAAATTTGTCGTCCGGCAGCAGCAAATAGCCCGCCGTTTTTGTAGAAAAGCTGATTTCCTTGACTTTCCGGCACTTTCGGCATAAGTGCGCTGCATCCTAGCGGCGCATCGACCGCTACAACTCATTGTGTTCGCGAGAACCGGAACGGAAACTGTTTTTCCTTTGACCACTTTTGCTGATCTTGGCCTGAGCCAGAAAGTCCTGTCCGCCGTCACCGATTCGGGCTACACGATCCCGACTCCGATCCAGGCCGGTGCCATCCCGCCGGCGCTTGCGCGACGCGACATTCTCGGCATTGCCCAGACAGGCACCGGCAAGACCGCCTCCTTCGTGCTGCCGATGCTGACCCTTCTCGAAAAGGGCCGTGCCCGCGCCCGCATGCCGCGCACGCTGATCCTCGAGCCGACCCGCGAACTGGCGGCACAGGTTGCCGAGAACTTCGAAAAATACGGCAAGAACCACAAGCTGAACGTGGCGCTGCTCATCGGCGGGGTCTCCTTCGACGAGCAGGACCGCAAGCTGGAGCGTGGCGCCGACGTGCTGATCTGCACGCCCGGCCGTCTTCTCGACCATTGCGAGCGCGGCAAGCTGCTGATGACCGGCGTCGAAATCCTCGTCATCGACGAGGCCGACCGCATGCTCGACATGGGCTTCATCCCCGATATCGAGCGCATCGCCAAGCTCATTCCCTTTACGCGCCAGACGCTGTTCTTCTCGGCCACCATGCCGCCGGAAATCCAGAAGCTGGCCGACCGCTTCCTGCAGAACCCGGAGCGCATCGAGGTGGCCCCGCCGTCCTCCACGGCAAAGACCGTGACGCAGCGTTTCGTCGCCACCCACAGCAAGGATTACGAGAAGCGCGCCGTGCTGCGCGATCTCATCCGCGCCCAGGACGATCTCAAGAACGCGATCATCTTCTGCAACCGCAAGGTCGATGTCGCGGACCTCTTCCGCTCGCTGGACCGCCACGGCTTCTCCGTCGGCGCCCTGCACGGCGACATGGACCAGCGGTCGCGCACGACGATGCTGGCGAATTTCAAGGAAAACAAGCTCACGCTGCTCGTGGCGTCAGATGTCGCGGCCCGCGGCCTCGACATTCCCGATGTGAGCCACGTCTTCAACTTCGACGTCCCGATCCATGCCGAGGACTATGTCCACCGCATCGGCCGCACCGGCCGTGCCGGCCGCTCGGGCGCCGCCTTCACCCTCGTCTCCAAGCGTGACGGCAAGTTCGTCGACGCCATCGAAAAGCTGATCGATCAGAAGATCGAATGGCTGAACGGCTCGCTCGAAGACCTGCCGCAGCAGGCCGAAAGCGAAGAGCGTGAACGCCCGCGCAACGGCCGCGATCGCGGCGGGCGCGACCGTGACCGCTCGCGCGGCCGTGGCAGGAGTGAAGCCCGTGCCCCGGAACCCCGGGTCGAGGCAATCGAGACCGAAGAAAAGGTGGACGTCGTGAAAGCTGAACGCAAGGCGGACGTACGGCCGCAGAATCCCGCACGCAATCCCCGCGCTGCAAACCACGCCGCGCCGCGCCCGGCCAATGATGACAGCCGTGACCGCCGCAACCGCTACCGCCGCGACGACGATGACGGCCCGACGCCGCTCGGCTTCGGCGACGAGGTCCCGGCCTTCATGCTGATTGCCGGCAAGGCCTGACGGCGCCGGTTTTGCGCTTTGCGGCGCGAAACCACACCTGCTGGAATTCCTGAATGTCAACTCCTGGAATAGACGTGCCAGGCCTCGGTTGCGGCCTGGCTGTTTTGCGTGACGGCAAGCTGCTGCTCTATCGGCGCGTCAAGGCGCCGGAGGCCAGGTGCTGGAACATCGTGGGCGGCAAGGTCGACCACATGGAACGCGCCATTGATGCCGCCCGCCGCGAGGCGGAGGAAGAATCCGGCATCGTGACGCACACCATCGACTTTCTCTGCATCTCCGAGCAGATCATCACGCAGGAGCGCCAGCACTGGCTGTCGCTCATTTATGTGACCGACGATTTTTCCGGTGAGCCTGATGTCATGGAGCCGGAAAAGCTGCCGGAATTCGGCTGGTTCGCACTCGATGACCTGCCGAGCCCGCTTTCGCGCTTTGCCGCGGATGCGGTGGACGCGCTCATTCGGCGTCAGCCGGCGCGCAACGCCGCCTCGTAGGCGCGCCGCACCCAGATCGCCATTTCGTCGGGATCGTCGAAGGCCGCTTCCGGCACCGACCAGTAGGGCATCTTCACCGGCGTGCCCTTCTTGCCCTCATAGGTCCATTGCCGGCACCCTGCCGCCTCGAAATCGGGCGCGCTGACCGAATCGGCCTTGAGCAGGATCTCATCGCGGAAATCGAGCGCCAGGATGCGGCCCTGATGGTAGATGCCCTTGCCGCCGAACATGCGCCGGATCGTCACCGGCCCGAGCGCCTGGAACATCTCTTCAATCCCGTCGCGATCCAAGTTCCGCTCCTGTTTCTGTCCGCCGCGCCTACAGCGTGTGGTAACCCCGGTCCATGTAGATGAGCGCCGGGCGGTGTTCGCCGAAGGAAACGCCCATGACCTCGCCGATCAGCACCATATGGGTCGCCATGACCGTGAGTTCGACAAGCCGGCAATCGAAGGCCGCCAGCGCATTCTTCAGCACAGGAGCACCCGTAGCAAGCTCCTGCCAGTCGCCAAGGGCGAAACGCTCTTGCGGTGTCATCGCAGGGTCACGGCCGGAAAAGGCGTTGGCGAGATGGATCTGGTCCGCAGCGAGCGCGTTCAGCGCGAAATGGCCGCTCTTCTCGAAGATCGCGTTCTTGGAATTCGAGGCGTTGATGCAGGCAAGCACCATGGCCGGGCTGTCGGAGACCGAGCAGGCGGCGGTGATCGTGACGCCGCGTCGTTCGCCGTCATGCGCGGTCGTGACGATCTGAACATGGCCGGCATAACGGCTCATGGCATCGCGATAAAGCGACGGATCCAGCGTCGATCTGTCCAACACGGCATTCTCCTTTGACACTGGAGATACATGGCGAAAATGAACGCAAATGTAACCCCCGAACGCCGAATTTTCCTGTCTCTTTCAGGACAATGGCCGGGTTCGGGACTTTTCCCTTTGACGCCCGAAGCCCGATCCGTACAAAGGAAACGATCGCGATCCATGGGTTGAAGATGAAGAGCGCCGTCCTTGCCAGCCTGTTTGCCACCATCGGCGCTGTCGCCTCGCCTGCCCTTGCGGCCGGCCTGACCTTCGCCGTCGTGGCCCCCACGGAAGGCCCGCTCGCCATCCTCGGCCAGCAGGTGCGCGATGGTGCCCGCTTTGCCGCCGCAGCCAATGGCGACACCGTGGTGGAGATCGCGGAGGCCTGCGACGAGACCGATGGCGAAGGCATCGCCGGGCAGATCATCGCTGCGGATGCGCGCGCCGCCATCGGCTTCCTCTGCACGGAGGGGCTTGCCGCCGCCCTGCCGGCGCTTGCCGAGGCGCAGATCCCGGCCATCACGCTCTCCGTGCGCTCCGGCATTCTCATGGAAGACGCGCTGAAGAAGAAGTGGCCGCTCTTCCGGCTGGCGCCCGGCCCGAAGGCGGAAGCGGAAAAGGCCGTCGAGGTCATCACGCGCGACTGGAAATCGGAACCCTTCGCCCTCATCGACGACGGCACGATCCATGCGCGCGAACTGGTGGAGGCCGTGCGTCTCCAGCTGGAAGAGATCGGCATGAAGGCCACCTTCGTCGATACGTTCCGCCCCGCCCAGGAACAGCAGCTGACGCTGGTGCGTCGGCTTGCCAAAACGGGCGTCACGCATGTCTTCGTCGGCGGCGACCGGACCGATGTCGCGGTGATCGCCCGCGACGCGAAGGCCGAGAAGGTCTCGCTCATTCTGCTGGGCGGCGAAGCGCTCCTGGGCGCCGACCCGGCCGTTCCGATGACGGACAGTGTGCAGGCGATCGCCCTGCCCGATTACCAGGCTTTGCGTGAGGGAAGGCCCGTAGCCGCTGCCATGCAGGCCGAGGGCATCGTGGCGGAAGGTTATGTGCTGCCGGCCCATGCCGCCGTAAGCGTGGTGGCTGCGGCCGCGGCCGAAAGCGGCGACCTCATCGAAAAACTCACGACCGGCAGCTTCGCGACCGCTCTCGGCCCTGTCGCCTTCGGCAGCGACCACGAGCTGCGGGACAATCCCTATCGCCTGCTGGTGTGGCGCGACGGCGCCTTCGCGCCGGCCGATGCCGAGAAGGAAGGCGAATAAATGCGCCCCGGCCCGAAGAACCGCATCACGGATGTCGCGGGCCTCAGGGTTGGCAATGCGACGGACCATGCGCTGCGCTCCGGCGTGACGGTCGTGCTCTGCGAGGCGCCGGCAATCGCGGCCGTCCAGGTGCTGGGTGGTGCGCCCGGCACGCGCGAGACGGACCTTCTCGAACCGCACAACACGGTGCAGACGGTCGATGCCGTGGTGCTTTCCGGCGGCTCCGCCTTCGGGCTCGATGCCGCGTCCGGCGTGCAGGCCGGGTTGCGGGAGGCCGGCCGCGGCTTTGCCGTCGGTCCGCACCGCATTCCCATCGTGCCGGCCGCCATCCTGTTCGATCTCATGAACGGCGGCGACAAGGACTGGGGCCGCTACCCGCCCTATCGCGAACTGGGCTATACGGCGCTCGCCGCCGCGGCGGAGGATTTCGAGACCGGCAGCACCGGCGCCGGGACCGGGGCGCTCACCGCCACCTTCAAGGGCGGGCTCGGCTCCGCATCCAGCGTGCTCGATAGCGGTTTTACGGTCGGAGCGCTTGTCGCGGTCAACGCGCTCGGGTCCGCGACGATCGGCGATAGCAGGCATTTCTGGGCAGCGCCCTTCGAGGAGGACGGCGAATTCGGCGGGCTCGGCCTGCCCGCACCCCTGCCCCCCGAAGCGCGGCTGCCGCGCACGAAAATGTCGCGCAGCCCGACCGCCACGGAAAACACCACCATCGCCGTCATCGCCACCGACGCCGTCCTGACCAAGGCGGAAGCGAAGCGTCTGGCGATCGCCGCCCATGACGGCTTTGCCCGCGCGCTGTGGCCGGCGCATACGCCCTTCGACGGCGACCTTGTCTTCGCGCTCGCCACCGGCCGCAGCGGGCGCACACCGGCACCGGAGGATTTCGTCGAGCTGGGCGCGTCCGCCGCCTCGACCATGGCCCGCGCCATCGCGCGCGGCGTGCACGACGCCAAGCCGATGGCGGGCGACATCATGCCGAGCTGGGCGACGGGCTAATTCGCCCGTTGTTCCCCCCTGCCGGGAATGATATGGCCACGCCCATATCCTGCCCCATCCTGTTCCGAGGAGCCTGACATGACCCTTCCCATCCGGATCGCGCCCTCCATTCTCGCCGCCGACTACGCCAGGCTCGGCCAGGAAGTGCGCGACGTCGTCGCCGCCGGCGCCGACTGGGTCCATCTCGACATCATGGACGGGCATTTCGTGCCGAACATCTCCTTCGGCCCCGATGTCATCAAGGCGCTGCGCCCGCACACCGACGCGTTCTTCGACTGCCACCTGATGATCTCGCCGGCCGACCCGTATCTCGAAGCCTTCGCCAAGGCCGGCTGCGACAGCATCACCGTGCATGCCGAGGCCGGGCCGCATCTCGACCGCTCGCTGCAGGCGATCCGTGCGCTCGGCAAGCGCGCCGGCGTATCGATCAACCCAGCGACCTCCGAAAGCGTGCTCGATTACCTCCTGGACAAGATCGACCTCATCCTCGTCATGACGGTCAATCCCGGCTTCGGCGGCCAGAAGTTCATTCCGGCGATGCAGGAGAAGCTGCGCCGCGTGCGCAAGATGGTCGGCGACCGGCCGATCGACATCCAGGTGGACGGCGGCATCGCGGTCGACACGATCGCCATTCCCGCGGCGGCCGGCGCGAATGTCTTCGTCGCGGGCTCGGCCATCTTCGGCGGCGGCAACATCGACGCCTATCGCAAAACCATCGAGACGCTGCGCGCCAATGCGGAGGGAGCCCGCGCTTGAGGATCCTGCGCAACGCCGTGACGGCGCTTGCCGCCTGTCTCATGACGGCGATGGGCGCCGTGGCCGGGGACTTTTCCACGTTCCAGTCCATCGGCTTCTCGCCCGACGGCAAGGTCTATGCCTTCGAGGAATTCGGCGTTCAGGACGGCTCGGGCTTTCCCTATTCCACGATCTATTTCATCGACACGGAAAAGGACGCCTATCTGCCCGGCACGCCGGTGCGCGTGCGCATCGATGACGAACAGGCCGGGCTTTCCAAAGCGCGGGCGGATGCAATGGCCAAGGCCGCGCCGATGATCGGGAAGAATGGGCTTCTCGACAATCCCGGCGTGCTCGCCGCGTTCAACCCGATGGGCCAGCTCGGCGTGGACCGCAGCCGCATCGAATACTACCCCTTCGCCATCGAGCCCATGCCAGGCGGAAGCTATGCCCTTGCGCTCGACGAGATCGCGCTGCCGCTGCCGGAAAAATGCCGTGACGTGACGCCCCACGGCGGCAAGGGCTTCCGCCTGCGTCTCGTGCAGGATGACGGCAAGCCGACGGACCGCACGGTCTACGAGGACGGGCAGGTTCCCGACAGCCGCAACTGCCCGCTCACCTACCAGCTCTCCGGGGCGCTGACCTTCCCGGTGCCGAACGGCGAGCGGGTGCATGTGGCGCTGGTGCTGGTGCGCAGCGTCGGTTTCGAGGGCGACAACGGCCGGTGGATCGCCGTGCCCTTCCGGCCATGACATGAAGCAGACGGCATCCGTGACGGGCTTGAAGGATGCGGCGCCGGACCATTCGTTGCCGCCGGTTTTTCCATCGCCGGCTCTCTGTCTCGGCGGGGCGCTGTGCTGGGGCATCGCGATGGCGGCATGCGCCTACGTCTCGCTCGTCATGCACGACCGGCTGCCGTCCTTTCACCTGCGCCGGCTTCTTCTCATCTATTTCGCCGGCGGTACCGCCGCCTGGCCGATCGTGCTGCCGATGGCGCGCTTCCTGTCGCGCCGGCGCGGGGCAGAGGTGCGCTTTGCGGCGCATTTCGCCGTGCTGAGCGTGGGGACCGTCGCGGTTACGGCATTTGTCTTCGCGCTGGACTACCGCCTGTTCTATGCCCAGTGGCACGAACCCTTCGGCACGGTCATCTGGGCCTTCCAGTTCGCATTCACCACGGCGGGCGCGATCTACCAGTTCCTCGTCATGGGCCTCGGGCTCTATCTTCCGGTCGGGCTGCCGGTGCTTGCCGGCGCCAGTCTGTGGCTTGCCCGCGCCATGTCGACCGCCATGCGTTGAGCTTGCCGCCCATCTTTGCTAAAGCGGCGGCAATTCCCACCTTCCCAAGGAAAGTCTAGAGCCGATGATCCCTCGCTATTCCCGACCGGACATGGTCGCCATCTGGTCGCCCGAAACGAAGTTCCGCATCTGGTTCGAGATCGAAGCCTATGCCTGCGATGCGCTGGCAGACCTCGGCGTCATCCCGAAGTCGGCCGCCGAAACGATCTGGGAAAAGGGTGGCAAGGCCGAATTCGACGTCGCCCGCATCGACGAGATCGAGGCCGTCACCAAGCATGACGTCATCGCGTTCCTGACGCACCTTGCCGAATTCGTCGGTCCCGACAGCCGCTTCGTGCATCAGGGCATGACCTCCTCCGACGTGCTGGACACCACCTTCAACATCCAGCTCGTGCGCGCTGCCGATATCCTGCTGGCCGACATGGACCGCGTTCTGGCGGCGCTGAAGGCCCGCGCCTTCGAGCACAAGGACACGATCCGCATCGGCCGCAGCCATGGCATCCACGCCGAACCCACCACGATGGGCCTGACGCTCGCCCGCTTCTATGCCGAAATGGACCGCAACCGCGCCCGTCTCGTGGCCGCCCGCGCGGAAATCGCGACCGGCGCGATCTCCGGCGCCGTCGGCACCTTCGCCAATATCGATCCGCGTGTCGAGGAGCACGTCTGCGAAAAGCTCGGCCTGGTGCCGGAGCCGGTCTCCACGCAGGTCATTCCGCGCGACCGCCATGCCATGTTCTTCGCGACGCTGGGCGTCATCGCGTCCTCCATCGAGAACGTCGCGATCGAAATCCGCCACATGCAGCGCACGGAAGTCCTGGAAGCCGAAGAGTTCTTCTCGCCCGGCCAGAAGGGTTCCTCCGCCATGCCGCACAAGCGCAACCCGGTTCTCACGGAAAACCTCACGGGTCTGGCCCGCCTCGTGCGCATGGCCGTGACGCCGGCCATGGAGAACGTCGCGCTGTGGCACGAGCGCGATATCTCGCATTCCAGCGTCGAGCGCGGCATCGGCCCCGACACCACCATCACCCTCGACTTCGCGCTGAACCGTCTGGCCGGCGTCATCGAGAAGCTGGTGATCTATCCGGACAACATGCTCAAGAATCTCAACAAGTTCCGCGGCCTTGTTCATTCGCAGCGCGTCCTGCTTGCCCTTACGCAAGCCGGAACCTCGCGCGAGGACGCCTATCGCCTCGTGCAGCGCAACGCCATGAAGGTCTGGGAACAGGGCAAGGACTTCCTCGAGGAGCTTCTGGCCGACGCGGAGGTGCGTGCAGCGCTTTCCGAGGAAGAGATCCGCGAAAAGTTCGATCTCGGCTATCACACCAAGCACGTCGACACGATCTTCCGTCGCGTCTTCGGCACGGTCTGATCGTCCCGACAGGTACGAAAAAGCGATGACGCAGGACGCGTCATCGCCGCCCCCCTTGAATTCCGCACGCACCGATAGCACATCCGCGCCCATGAAAGTTTCGGAAGCAGACATCCTCATCATTCCCGGCTACACGAATTCGGGCCCGGACCACTGGCAGAGCCGCTGGGAGCAGAAGCTCTCGACGGCGCGGCGTATCGAACAGGCGGAGTGGGCGAAGCCGGTGCGTGAGGATTGGGTTCAGCGCGTCGTGGAAGAGGTCGCAGCCGCGACGAAACCCGTCGTGCTCGTCGGCCATTCGCTCGGCGTGACCGCAGCCATCCATGCCGCGCCGCATTTCAACAACAAGGTGGCAGGCGCCTTCTTCGTCGCGCCGCCGGATGTCGCCAGTCCCGATATCCGCCCCAAACACTTCATGACGTTCGGCCCCTACCCGCGCGACCCGCTGCCGTTTCCCTCTATCGTCGTGGCAAGCCGAAACGATCCCTTCGGCACCTATGAACATGCCGACGACATCGCCGCCGCCTGGGGATCGCTGATCCTTGATGCTGGCGAAGCAGGACACATCAACGCACAGTCCGGTCACGGCCCGTGGCCGGAAGGTACGATGGTATTCGCGCAGTTCCTCAGCAAGCTGAAAGCTTAGCAAGTCGTGACTGAGCGGAAATCCCTAGAAATCCGCCGCGCCCGTGACATTCACAACGCTTCCCGGCACCCCGTCAGCTAGACAGCAAAAAGCCGCCGGGCGAGGCACGGCGGCTTTCAAATATTGTTTGCAGCCAATCGATCAGCCGGCTTCGATCTGGGACACGGCGACGGCGAGAAGCTCGACCATCTGCAGGCGGATCTCGTCTTCGGTGCGCGCCACGCCGGCTGCGTCGAAGTCGGCCTTGACCTTGCGCACGACATCCTCGTGGCCGGCCTCTTCGAAGTCGGCGGCAACGACCTCCTTGGCATAGGCGTCGGCATCGTCACCGCTCTTGCCCAGCAGGCCGGCAGCCCAGAGGCCGAGCAGCTTGTTGCGACGCGCCTCTGCCTTGAAGCGAAGCTCCTCATCAAGCGCAAACTTGGCTTCGAAGGCCTTTTCCCGATCGTTGATGCTGGCCATAGATTACTCCCGTCGATTCTTTTGCCCCGTTTGGGCTTCCAAGCCCATAAATCAAAACGCCGGGAAAAGTGCAATGCGAACTTTTGTCCCGCTGTAACTTCACCGAAACGCCGGAAATCGGGGGATCGGGCGGAACGCCGATTGTTAAACTGCGGCATTTCGTTTATGGGAGCGCAAACGAACGACACCCGCGCAGCCCAAGAGCGCCAACAACCGAGATAAAAACCATGAACCGTCGCCGCCGTATCTACGAGGGCAAGGGCAAGATTCTTTATGAGGGTCCCGAGCCGGGCACGCTGATCCAGTTTTTCAAGGACGACGCCACCGCCTTCAACAAGAAGAAGCATGACGTCATCGACGGCAAGGGCGTGCTGAACAACCGGATCTGCGAGTATCTCTTCACGCAGCTGAACAAGATGGGCATTCCGACCCATTTCATCCGCCGCCTCAACATGCGCGAGCAGCTGATCAAGGAAGTCGAGATCATCCCGCTCGAAGTGGTCGTGCGCAACGTGGCCGCCGGCTCGCTGTCGAAGCGCCTCGGCATCGAGGAAGGCACCGTCCTTCCCCGCTCGATCATCGAATTCTACTTCAAGGCCGATGCGCTCGAGGACCCGATGGTCTCCGAGGAACACATCACGGCCTTCGGCTGGGCGAGCCCCCAGGAACTCGACGATATCATGGCGCTCGCCATCCGCGTCAACGACTTCCTGTCCGGCCTCTTCCTCGGCGTCGGCATCCAGCTCGTCGATTTCAAGATCGAATGCGGCCGTCTCTACGAAGGCGACATGATGCGCATCATCATCGCCGACGAGATCTCGCCGGACAGCTGCCGTCTCTGGGACATCGCGACCCAGGAAAAGATGGACAAGGACCGTTTTCGCCGCGACATGGGCGGACTTCTGGAAGCCTACCAGGAAGTGGCCCGCCGCCTCGGCGTCATCAATGAGAACGAGCCCGTGCGCGGCACCGGCCCCGTTCTGGTGAAATAACACGCTCCCAAGGATGGAACGATAGACATGATCAAGGCACGCGTAACGGTTACGCTGAAGAACGGTGTTCTCGACCCGCAGGGCAAGGCGATCGAAGGCGCCCTCGGCAGCCTCGGTTTCGACGGCGTCGGCCAGGTCCGTCAGGGCAAGGTCTTCGACCTCGAGCTTGAGACCGCCGACCGCGCCAAGGCTGAGGCCGATCTCAAGGCCATGTGCGAGAAGCTGCTGGCCAACACGGTAATCGAGAACTATACTATCGCCCTCGCCTGACGGTTGAAGGGACGAAGCAATGACGGATATTTCGCAGGAGTTAATGTTCGAGCTCATGAAGCGTATCCAGTCTGACCTTACCACACTTAAGGACGGACAGCGGGATATGCGGCAGGATATCGTGAGCCTGCGAAATCACATGCATGTCATGCAAGGGGACGTCAACAACCTACACAGCAGCATGGCTCAGGTGTTGACACGTCTCGACCGTATCGAAAACCGCCTCGAATTGCGTGAACTCGCCGAGGCCCAGGCAAGGTTTGAACCACACCCATGAAGTCCGCCGTCGTCCAGCTCCCCGGCCTCAACCGTGACCGCGACATGATCGCGGCGTTGACCAAGATTTCGGGCGTCGCGCCCGTCACCGTCTGGCAGACCGAAACGGACCTGCCGGATGTCGACCTGATCGTCATCCCCGGCGGCTTCTCCTATGGTGATTACCTGCGCTGCGGTGCCATTGCCGCGCGCATGCCCGTCATGCAGGCGATCAAGGCGAAGGCCGAGGCCGGCGTGAAGGTTCTCGGCGTCTGCAACGGCTTCCAGATCCTGCTCGAAGCGGGCCTTCTGCCGGGCGCGCTGATGCGCAATGCCTCGCTGAAATTCGTCTGCCGCGAGGTGAAGCTGGAAGTGGTGAACGCCGATACGGATTTCACCCGCGCCTATGACAAGGGCCAGATCATCCGCTGCCCCGTCGCCCACCACGACGGCAACTATTTCGCCGATGCCGAGACGCTCGCCGCCATCGAAGGCAACGGCCAGGTCGTCTTCCGCTATGCAGACGGCACCAATCCGAACGGCTCGATCAACGACATTGCCGGCGTGATGAACGCCAAGGGCAACGTGCTCGGCCTGATGCCGCATCCGGAAAACCTCATCGAGGCCGCCCATGGCGGCTCGGATGGCCGCGGCCTCTTCGCATCGGTGCTCGACGTAATCGCTGCTTAACCGGTCCTTGTTATCAAGGGCGCATGTTCGCTTCCGAAAGGCTTTCCATGCGCCCCCTTCCGTCCGTCAAGCTCATCCTGCCGCTCGCTCTCGCCGCGGCTCTGGCCGGCTGCCAGACGAAGACGCCGGCGCCGAAGCCGAACGGCGCAGCCCTGCCGACGATGGAGCGCGTTGCGCTCGGCGCCAATGCGTGCTGGTTCAAGTCGGGTGATCCGGCCTTCAAGGCCTATCGCCTTGCGCCCGAGCTGAATTCCTTCTCCGGCCGGCCGCGCATTCTTGTCGTGCACCGCAATTCGCCGGAATCGCGCCCGCTGCTCGTCGTGCAGGCTGAAGGCAATCCCGCCAAGCTCGACGCCTTCGGTCCGCTGATGAGCGAGCCGGTCGGCGCCCGCATCGCAACCGACGTCAGGCGCTGGGCGGCCGGCGGCAAGGGCTGCTGAGCCTCAGTCCCAGTAGAACGATTTCGCGACCTCCCGCCGCGCCGCGCTGCGGGAGATGCCGATATCCTCGAGCTGCGAGTCGGTGAGATCGAGGAGCGCATAGCGCGTGCGGCGCTTCATGACCCAAATCCGGTAGACACGCACCGTCCGCTGCAAGAACGAGCGCACCGGAAGGACCGGCGCCCGAAGGGCTTGGGAACCAATTGCATCGATTGTCATCATAATTCTCCTGAACTTGTCACAAGACGTGTGACAATTGGTGCATTCAGGAAATAATTGACTCCATAGACGGTGCAACATATGAATTGGCACCATGACAAATTGGCTCCCCAATCTTCAGGCCACGGACGGCCCGCTCTATGTCCGCATTGCCGACCAGATCGAGCAGGCGATCGGCATCGGCGCGCTTCCCGCCGGCAGCAAGCTGCCGCCGCAACGCAATCTCGCCTATGACATCGGCGTCACCATCGGCACCGTCAGCCGCGCTTACGCGATGGTGCGCGAGCGCGGTCTGGTCAGCGGCGAGGTTGGACGCGGGACCTATGTGCTGGGCTCGGGCGACAACGACAGCGCCGCCGCGGTCGATACCGTCAGCGCCCGCCTGATCGGCACCCGGGCGTCGAGCGCACCACCCGGCAAACTGCGCTTCGACACGACGGCAGCCACCAATGTCGGCCAGTCCTCGGCCATCACGGATATCGTCGCAGCGATCTGCCGTGAGCAGCCGAGCGAGATCGCGAGCTATACGCGCAGCTTTCCGGCCGACTGGCTGGAGGCGGGGCGCCGCTGGCTGAAGCACGGCGACTGGCAGCCCGGCCATGACAGCATCGTTCCCACGCTCGGCGCCCACGCCGCTGTCATCGCCGCCGTTTCGGTCATCACCGCGCCGGGCGACCGCATCGTTTTCGAACATGTCACCTATTCACAGGTCAGCCGCGGCACGGCGCTGATCGGCCGCCAGAGCGTGCTGGTGGATTCCGATGCCGACGGCGTGCTCCCTGACGACTTCGAGCGGGTCTGCGTCCAGCAGCACCCCAAGCTCGCCTTTCTCATGTCGTCGGCCCAGAACCCGACGCTCGCCACCATGCCGGAAGAACGGCGGCGCGCGATTGCCGCCATCGCCAAGCGGCACAATGTCTTCCTCGTGGAGGACAATCTCTACGGCGGATCGACGGAGAACGGCCTGCCGCTCATCGCGGAGCTGGCGCCGGACCGCACCTTCCTCGTTGGCGGGCTTTCCAAGAGCGTCGCGGCAGGCGTGCGTGGCGGATGGATCGCCTGCCCGCCGCACCTTGCCCAACGCGTGCGCATCGCCCACAAGATGGTGAGCGGCGGCCTGCCGTTCCTGCTCGCTGAGCTTGCCGCGCGGCTGGTGCTATCAGGCACGGCGGAAGCCATCCGGGCGCGGGTTTCTGACGAGGTGATGGCGCGCGAGGCGCTGGTCCGCGAAATCTTCGCCGGCCTCGAGTTCAATTCGCATCCGCGCGTGCCCTTCGTCTGGCTCAAGTTGCCCGACCCCTGGCTTTCGGGCACCTTCCGGCAGGCTGCCTTCGCCGAGGACGTGCTCATCGACGACGAGGACGAATTCAAGGCGGGCCGTTCTGAAAAGACCTTCCACCGGGTGCGGATCGGCATTTCATCGCCGGCAAACCGGCAGGATGTGGTTGCCGGCCTCACAAGGCTGCGCAGGCTCATCACGTCGGGGCCGAGCGGTTACGACAGCCCGGCCTGAAAGCCGTGTCCGCCTGTGATTCCCGGTCATTTTCCTGTCGCGCTGCACGGCGGCTTGGGGTAAAGAGACCCCAATCCTGCCCTCCACGACAAGACGAGCGACGATGACCATTTCGAACACCCGCCCGATCACACCGGAGCTGATTGCCGCCCACGGGCTGAAGCCGGACGAATACGACCGCATCCTTTCGCTGATCGGCCGCGAACCCACCTTCACCGAGCTCGGCATCTTCTCGGCCATGTGGAACGAGCATTGCTCGTATAAATCCTCCAAGCGTTGGCTGCGCACGCTGCCGACCAAGGGTCCGCGCGTCCTCCAGGGCCCCGGCGAGAATGCCGGCGTCGTCGACATCGATGACGGCGACTGCGTCGTCTTCAAGATGGAGAGCCATAACCACCCGTCCTATATCGAGCCCTATCAGGGCGCGGCAACCGGCGTCGGCGGTATCCTGCGCGATGTCTTCACCATGGGCGCGCGGCCCATTGCCGCCATGAACGCGCTGCGCTTCGGCGAGCCGGACCATCCGAAGACCCGCCACCTCGTTTCCGGTGTCGTCGCCGGCGTGGGCGGATACGGCAATTCCTTCGGCGTGCCGACCGTCGGCGGCGAGGTCGAGTTCGATCCGCGCTACAACGGCAACATCCTCGTCAACGCCTTCGCCGCCGGCCTTGCCAAGTCCAACGCCATCTTCCTTTCGGAAGCCAAGGGCGTCGGCCTGCCGGTCGTCTACCTCGGCGCAAAAACCGGTCGTGACGGCGTGGGCGGCGCGACCATGGCATCCGCCGAATTCGACGAGACGATCGAAGAGAAGCGCCCGACCGTGCAGGTCGGCGACCCCTTCACCGAAAAGTGCCTGCTGGAAGCCTGCCTCGAGCTGATGCAGACCGGCGCCGTCATCGCCATCCAGGACATGGGTGCGGCCGGCCTCACCTGCTCGGCCGTGGAAATGGGTGCCAAGGGCGACTTGGGCATCGAACTGAACCTCGATCTGGTTCCGGTCCGCGAAGAGCAGATGACCGCCTACGAGATGATGCTGTCGGAAAGCCAGGAGCGCATGCTCATGGTTCTGGAACCCGCCAAGGAAGAGGTCGCCAAGGCGATCTTCGTCAAGTGGGGTCTGGCCTTCGCCATCGTCGGCTACACCACCGACGACCTGCGCTTCCGCATCCTGCACCAGGGCGAGGAAGTGGCGAACCTGCCGATCAAGGACCTCGGCGACCAGGCCCCGGAATATGATCGCCCGTGGCGCGAACCCGGCAAGCCCGCACCGCTGCCGGCAAATCTGGTGGCTGAACCGGAAAACTACGGCGACGCCGTGCTGAAGCTGGTCGGCTCGCCGAACCAGTCGAGCCGCCGCTGGGTCTACGAGCAGTATGACACGCTCATCCAGGGCAATTCCCTGCAGATCCCCGGCGGCGACGCCGGCGTCGTACGCGTCGAAGGCCATGCCAGCAAGGCGCTCGCCTTCTCCTCCGACGTCACCCCGCGCTATGTCGAGGCCGATCCGTTCGAAGGCGGCAAGCAGGCCGTGGCCGAATGCTGGCGGAATATCACGGCGACCGGCGCCGAACCGCTTGCCTCAACCGACAACCTGAACTTCGGCAATCCCGAAAAGCCGGAAATCATGGGCCAGTTCGTCAAGGCCATCGAAGGCATCGGCGAGGCCTGCCGCGCACTCGACTTCCCGATCGTCTCCGGCAACGTCTCGCTCTACAACGAGACGAACGGCATCGCGATCCTGCCCACCCCCACCATTGCCGGCGTCGGCCTGCTGCCCGACTGGTCGGTCATGGCCAAGATCGGCGGCGCAAAGGACGGCGACCAGCTGATCCTCATCGGCACGGACGGCGGCCATCTCGGCCAGTCCGTCTATCTGCGCGACGTCGTCGGCAAGATCGACGGCCCCGCCCCGGAAGTGGACCTGCATGCCGAACGCCGCAACGGCGACTTCGTGCGCTCGGCCATCCGCAACGGCCAGGTCACCGCCTGCCACGACATTTCCTCGGGCGGCCTTGCCATCGCGCTCGCCGAAATGGTCATGGCCTCCGGCAAGGGCGTCATGGTGGACCTGTCGGATGCCAATGGCCCGGCGCATGCCGTTCTGTTCGGCGAAGACCAGGCCCGCTACGTGATCGCGGTTCCCGCCGACCTCGCGAACTTCATCTGCGCCAGCGCGGAAGGCGCAGGCGTGCCGTTCCGCCGCCTGGGCACCGTGGGCGGCGACGCGCTTGCCGTGGACGGCCTGTTGTCGCTGTCGATTGAGCAATTGCGCAACACCCATGAATCGTGGTTCCCTGACTTCATGGATGGCAACGGCACCGCCGCTGCCGCCGCGGAATAAATAAGGGAGCAGTTTCATGGCCATGTCACCGGGCGATATCGAAGACCTCATCAAATCCGGCATTCCGGGAGCGAAGGTGGTCATCCGCGATCTTGCCGGCGACGGCGACCATTACGCTGCCGAGGTCGTCGCGGAAGCCTTCCGCGGCAAGACCCGCGTGCAGCAGCACCAGATGGTCTATGACGCGCTGAAGGGCAATATGGGCGGCGTGCTGCACGCCCTCGCCCTCCAGACCTCCATTCCGGATTGACGCCATGGCTGGCCTTCTCAACGAACTCGTCAGCGGCGTGGTCGATGCAGCCCTCAAGGAGGTGCTGAAGAAGGCCGGCGTGCGCAAAACAACGACGACCAAGCGTACGCGCCGCAAGACCACGACGCGCAAGAAGGCCTCCGGCGGGCTGCTCGGCGATATCATCGAAGCAGCCCTGAAGCCCGCGAAGAAGCCGGCCAAGCGGCCGCGCAAGCAGGTGAGCCGGCGTCGCACGGCCGCCAGCCGCAGCAGCCAGCGCAGCCGCTAGGCGCGGCTTGCGCCGCTCCGCAAAGAGGGACCTCGGAACGTGACCGCAGACAACAGCTCGGCCACAAGCGGGCAACCCGGCATCCTTTTCGTCGCCCTCGGTTATATCGCCGCCGTCCTGACCGCGACGACGGTGGTGATCGTGCTGCTTTACTTCTGGTCGGGCGCGAGCGACGGCCTGTTTGAGATTTTCGTCGTCGGCCTCGCCTACACCTTCGGCTGCGCACTTCCCGGCTTCATCGTCACGGTCGTCCTCGCGCGCGTTCTCCAGGTGAGGGCCTGGCTGTTCTTCGTGATTGCCGGCGGCATAGACGGCCCGTTCTCGCTGGTGTTCATCGACCGCTCGCTGCTGAGCGACGCCCTCGCTGTCATGGTTCTTGCCGGCGGCCTGGCAGGCGGCCTCATCTACTGGCTGGTCGGCTATTATCGCCGCGGTGGCGCGGCCGCCTGAAAAACACGGCGTGCATTTTTTGCACGCGGACTTCTGGCAATTGTCACACGAGGTTGTTATCTAGGGCGAATGGTTCATCCCATCGGCCCTTGAAGCCGATTTGCTAGGGAATATGGAAATGAGCGGCATCCACGATTTCATCGACAACGAAGTCAAGACCAACGACGTCGTGCTCTTCATGAAGGGCACACCGGAATTCCCGCAGTGTGGGTTCTCCGGCCAGGTCGTCCAGGTGCTGGATTATGTCGGTGTGGACTACAAGGCGATCAACGTGCTCGCGGATGCCGATATCCGCCAGGGCATCAAGGACTATTCCAACTGGCCGACCATTCCCCAGCTCTATGTGAAGGGCGAATTCCTCGGCGGTTGCGACATCGTGCGCGAAATGTTCCAGGCGGGCGAATTGCAGTCCCACCTTCAGGAACAGGGTATTGCGATCAAGGGTGCTGCCTGACGATATGCGGTCTTCAGACTGCCGATATTGCAAAGGCGCCGCAACCCAGCGGCGCCTTCTCTCATTTTTGGAATGAATTGATATGTCCGGACTTTCCCCCGAAGCCGCCCAGCGCCTGAAAGGCATGGGCAAGATAGAATTCATCGCGCTCATGGCCCTGCTGATGGCGCTGAACGCGCTCGCCATCGACATCATGCTGCCGGGTCTCCAGGAGATCGGCGCCAGCCTCGGCGTCGAGAGCGAGAACCACAGGCAATATGTCATCTCGGCCTACCTGATCGGCTTCGCCTTCGCGCAGTTGCTGTACGGCCCGGTCTCCGACCGGTTCGGCCGGCGCATTCCCATGTTCGTGGGCCTAGGGATCTATGTCGTGTCGTCGCTTGCCGCGATCCTCGTTCCGAGCTTCACCGCCCTTCTCGTGCTGCGCTTCGTTCAGGGCATCGGCTCGGCGGCCATGCGCGTCATCACCGTGTCCATCGTGCGCGATATCTTCGGCGGCCGCGCGATGGCGGAGGTCATGTCGCTGATCATGATGGTGTTCATGGTCGTTCCCGTCATGGCGCCCGGCATCGGCCAGGTGGTGATGGTCTTCGGCGACTGGCACCTGATCTTCGTCTTCATGGCCGTGATGGCCGCGGCGGTCTGGGCTTGGATGTATTTCCGCCTGCCGGAAACGCTGCATGAGGACGATGTGCGTCCCTTCACGGTGCGCTCGGTCCTTCAGGGCTTCCGCATCGTCCTCACCGACCGTGTGGCGCTCTGTTACACCCTGGCGAGCACCTTCATCTTTGGGGCGCTCTTCGGCTTCATCAACTCCGCGCAGCAGATCTATGTTGGCATCTACGGGCTCGGTGTGTGGTTCCCGGTCGCCTTCGCGGCGGTCGCGGCCTTCATGGCGCTGTCGTCCTTCGTCAATGCCCGGCTCGTCGGTCGCTTCGGCATGCGCCGCCTGTCGCACGGCGCGCTCCTCGGCTTCCTCGGCGTGAACGCGCTTTGGCTGGTCCTGACGCTGCTCTGGCCGACGCACCTGCCCTTCGCCCTGTTCCTCGTGCTGTTCGCGCTCGCGATGTTCCAGTTCGGCTGGATCGCCTCGAACTTCAATTCGCTGGCAATGGAACCGCTCGGCCATGTCGCCGGCACCGCGTCGTCCGTGCTCGGCTTCATGGGCACGGCCGGCGGCACCGTGGTGGGCGCCGTCATCGGCCAGTCGTTCAACGGAACCGCCCTGCCGCTCGTGCTGGGCTTCTTCTCGCTCTCCGTTATCGGCCTGATCTTCGTGCTGATCGCCGAACACGGCAAGCTCTTCCAGCCGCACAACAAGGCGACGTGACGGCGAGAGCGAGATCATCTGACAAGGAAAGGCCCGGCCGCGAAAGCGACCGGGCCTTTTCTCATTCCATCTGAAACCCACTCAGTCGACGAAGACTTCGCGCCGCAGCAGTTCCCAGCTGTCCTTGTCCGGCGCGACCAGCAGGCCGCCGCCGACATGGTGCGGCTCGTACGGCTTGCCGTCGAAACGGGCGGCGTAGGCGCCGGCTTCCTGCGCTATCAGCGTGCCGGCCAGGTGATCCCAGGGCATCAGCTTGTTGTACATCAGATAATGCAGGTGCCCGCCGGCGAAAGTGCGGTACTCGTGGGCCGCGCAGCGATAGTTCGAGACATACGCGACCTTGGCGAGGTTGGACAGCACGCGTGCACGCCGCTCGCGATCGAAGAAACTGGTGGAGGCCATGCCGGTCATCTCTTCCAGCGGCGCCGCCCCGCGCGCCTTGAGCTTGACGGCCGGCCGGTGGCCGCCGGTCTGCCAGGCGCCGCCGCCCTTCTCCGCCATGACGAAATCGTCGCCCATCGGATCGTAGATGATGCCGCCGACGGTCTGGCCGCCCGAGACGATGGCCGCCATCACGCCGAACATCGGAACGCCGGCGGCGAAATTGAACGTGCCGTCGATCGGATCGACCACGATGGCGAGGTCGGCATCGGCAAGCTTCGGCAGCAGCGCCGGATCGGCCGCCACCGATTCTTCGCCGACGAACAGCGCGCCCGGAAACTGCGCCTCCACCTCCCGCTTGATGAAGCGCTCCGCCGCCTCGTCGGCGATCGTCACGAGATCGTTCGCATCCGCCTTGGTGTGGACGTCACCCTTTGCGAGCGCGCGGAACCGCGGGCGGATTTCGGCTTCGGCCGCCTGTGCGAGCACCAGCGCAAGGGCATTGATATCAATCGTCGTCATTCTTGTCTTACCGTTTCGAGGGAGGAGAAATCGAAGAGCTTCGGATCGAGCAGATGGGAGGGATTGGCATGGCCGAGCGCACGCAGCATGGTGTCCTTGCGGCCCGGCATGCGCGTTTCGATATCGGCCAGCATCGCCTTCATCGCGTTGCGCTGCAGCCCGTCCTGCGAGCCGCAGAGATCGCAGGGAATGATCGGAAAATGCATGGCGGCGGCAAATTTCGCCAGATCGTCCTCCGCCGCATAGGCGAGCGGACGCAACACCATCAGGTCGCCCTCGTCATTCAGCAGCTTCGGCGGCATGGTCGCCAGCCGGCCGCCATGGAAGAAGTTCATGAAGAAGGTTTCGAGAATGTCCTCGCGATGATGCCCGAGCACCAGCGCGTCGCAGCCCTCCTCGCGGGCGATGCGGTAAAGGTTGCCGCGCCGAAGCCGCGAGCACAGCGAGCAATAGGTCGCCCCCGTCGGCACCTTTTCCTTCACGATCGAGTACGTGTCGCGATATTCGATGCGATGCGCGATGCCGATGGACTTCAGGTATTCCGGCAGGATGTGCTTGGGAAAGTTCGGCTGGCCCTGATCGAGGTTGCAGGCGATCAGCTCGACCGGCAGCAGGCCGCGCCATTGCAGATCCATCAGCAGCGCCAGCAGGCCGTAGCTGTCCTTGCCGCCCGAAAGGCCGATCAGCCAGCGTTTCTGGCCCTTCAGCATGGCGAAATCGTCCATCGCCTGCCGCACCTGACGCAGCAGGCGCTTGCGCAATTTGTTGAAAGACACGCTGGACGGCGCATTCGAAAAGAGCGGATGGCGGCCTTCGTCCGGGGTGTCGTCTTCGGTTTCGGCGAGTGCGAGGGTCATGCGCCTGCAATGCCCCGAACCGCCCACACAATCAAGCCCCGAAGATGGACCAGCCGGTGCGCGCCGCCAGCATTTCGAGCGCCAGCGATCCGAGAAGCGAATTGCCGTTGTCGTTGAGCCCGGGAGACCAGACGGCGACCGACGCCTTTCCCGGTGCGACGGCCAGGATGCCGCCGCCCACGCCGCTCTTGCCCGGCAGGCCGACCCGGTAGGCGAAGTCGCCGGAGCCGTCATAGTGGCCGCAGGTCAGCATCAGCGCATTGATGCGTCGCGCCCGAAGGTGCGAGACCACGCGGTGGCCGGTCAGCGGATTGATGCCGCTGTTGGCGAGGAACAGCCCTGCCCGCGCCAGCTGGCGGCAGCTCAGCGCGAGGGCGCATTGGTGGAAATAGACGCCGAGCACCAGTTCGGCGGCATGGTCGAGCTTGCCGAAGGAGCGCAGGAAGTTGGCCAACGCGAAATTGCGGAAGCCCGTCGCCTGCTCGGAGCGCGCCACATCCTGATCGACGATGATGTCGTCCTCGTCGGCGAGATAGCGCATGAAGCGCACGATCTCGCCAATCGCCTCCTTCGGCGTATGCCCGGCCAGCACGAGGTCGGTAATGGCGATGGCGCCCGCATTGATGAAGGGATTGCGCGGAATGCCGCCCTCATATTCCAGCTGGACGATGGAGTTGAACGCGGATCCCGATGGCTCGCGGCCGACGCGTTTCCAGATCGCCTCGCCATGCTTGCCGAGCGCCAGCGTCAGCGTGAAGACCTTGGAAATGCTCTGGATGGAGAAAGGCTCCTGCGCATCGCCGACCAGGTGCACGGCACCGTCGACCGTCACGACGGCCATGCCGAATTTCTTCGGGTCGACATGGGCAAGCTGGGGAATGTAATCGGCGACCCTGCCCTCGCCGCGCCGTGACGACAGACTGTCATGGATATCGTCGAGGATGGCCTGCAGATCCATCATGCACTGTCCCCCAAAGAAAAAGCCGCCAATCTCTTGGCGGCTTCTCCGGATTTGGCAAGGTGTCGTTCGCGATTAACGCGAGTAGAATTCGACAACCAGGTGCGGTTCCATGACGACGGCGTAGGGCACGTCGGAGAGAACCGGGACGCGAACGAAGGTCGCGACCATCTTGTTGTGATCGACTTCGATGTAGTCCGGAACGTCGCGTTCAGCCAGCGAAACGGATTCGAGGACCGTGACGAGCTGCTTGGACTTGTCCTTGACTTCGATGACGTCGCCCGGCTTGCAACGGTAGGAGCCGATGTTGACGCGAACACCGTTGACCTTGACGTGGCCGTGGTTGACGAACTGACGGGCAGCGAAGACCGTCGGAACGAACTTGGCGCGGTAGACGATCGCGTCCAGGCGCGATTCGAGCAGGCCGATCAGGTTTTCCGGGGTGTCGCCCTTGCGGCGTTCGGCTTCAGCGAAGATCGCGCGGAACTGCTTCTCGCGGATGTCGCCATAGTAGCCCTTCAGCTTCTGCTTGGCGCGCAGCTGCACACCGAAGTCCGAAAGCTTGGACTTGCGGCGCTGGCCGTGCTGGCCCGGGCCGTATTCGCGGCGGTTGACCGGGGACTTCGGACGGCCCCAGATGTTTTCGCCCATGCGGCGGTCGATTTTGTACTTGGATGCAGCGCGCTTGCTCATCGCATTTCCTCTAAGTCTTGTTATGGCCAGCCCGTTGCCGGGCCGGCTCTAAGGAAACACGCCCTCCTCTGAACCTTGTGGGTTCCGACAGGCTTCTCACGATCGCGACCGGAGAATCCACGGGACATGTCAAATGAAACACCGGACATTTCTGCCCGGCGCTGGCGGGGTCATTAGGGGAGTTTTACAAAACTGTCAACGAGCAAAGCCCGGAAAATCCGCCTATTCCGCCGCATCGCGGTGGGAATCGGCAAGGTCCGGCCCGTTGGCATCCCCCGGCAGCGTCTCGCAGCCGAGATCCGGGAAGGCGACGATGCGGTGGCCGGCGAGATCGCTGTGTACCACGACCAGCCCCTGCTCCTCGAAATAGCCGAGCAGGCGCCGCGCCCGGCGGGCCGAATGCGTGCCGTAGGCGCGCGCGATGCGGGCATCCGACGGGCAGGCAAGGCCGCGCACCGCGGCCTGCGCGATGAGCAGGAAGACGCCCTGGAGGTCCTCCGTCACGCTATGCGACAGGTCGAGCGCCCTGCCCCAGATCTCTGTTGCGGCCGTCTCGGCATCGACACCCGAGCGTGCGACGGCCATCTTGCGCCGGAAGGCCGACAGCGACAGGGGCGCGCCGGGCACGCGGCGAATGCGGCAGCGCACGAGAAAATCCTGGAACAGCTCGGCATCGGCGCGGAACGCCGCTTCCGGATTGCCGAGGATTTCGGCCAGCGCCTGATCGAGCAGGATTTCGCGCTCCTCAGGAGAGATTTCCGGCGCCGGTGCCTTCGCCTCCGCCTGAACCGGCTCCGGGCGTGCGCGGGAAAGTTCGGCCAGGATATCCGTCGTCGGCCGCGGCGCGGGCGGTGCGCGGCGCACCAGCGGGCGGGAGAATTCGTCAGGGTCGGGTGTGAAGATCAGGTCTTCGACATCCTGCGGCGCGTCCGGCAGCGGCATCAGCTTGGGACTGGTCGAGCGTGCGGAGGTCTCCACAGCACCGATCGTCACCGGCAGCGGGCGGCGCGACAAGGCCGGGCCGAGTGCCACGAAGGAGCCGCGCGGCAGGTCGCGGAACATTTCCGCCTGCCGGCGATCGAGGCCGAGCAGATCGGCGGCGCGCGCCATGTCGATATCGAGGAAGGTACGGCCCATCAGGAAGTTCGAGGCTTCCGCCGCGACGTTCTTGGCAAGCTTGGCAAGACGCTGCGTGGCGATAACGCCGGCAAGACCACGCTTGCGGCCGCGGCACATCAGGTTGGTCATCGCGCCGAGCGAGAGTTTGCGGGCCTCTTCCGAGACTTCACCGCTGACGGCAGGCGCAAAAAGCTGCGCCTCGTCGACCACGACGAGCACCGGATACCAGTAGTCCCTGTCGGCATCGAACATGGCGTTGAGAAAGATGCCGGCCGCACGCATCTGCTCGTCGGCCTCCAGGCCTTCGAGCGAGAGCACACAGGATACGCGATGCTGGCGAATGCGGTTGGCGATGCCGACAAGCTCGGCCTCGGTGCGCTGCCCATCCACGACCACATGGCCGAAGCGGTCGGACAGCGTGACGAAATCCCCCTCGGGGTCGATGATGACCTGCTGCACCCATTGCGCGGACTGTTCGAGCAGGCGGCGCAGAAGATGCGACTTGCCCGATCCCGAATTGCCCTGCACCAAGAGGCGCGTCGCCAAGAGTTCCTCGATATCGAGCTTGGCCGGTGCGCCGCCCTGCACCGTTCCCATGTCGATGCCGACCTTCATCCCGTTCCTCGTTTCTGAAATCTGCGATTCGCCCGGCCGCCACCGGGCAACCGGCAAGCCCTAGCACGAAATGCCGACCCGTCACCTCAGGCTTTTGAAAAACCCACAGGGAAAGCCGCTTCACACCACGCGCAGGCCGAAACCCTGCATCAGGCGGCGGGTGGAGAAGTCGGGGTTGCCGGAGGTGAAGATCGCGATGTCCTCGCCCGGCGCCAGCGTTTCGAGCGGCGGCACGAGGCGGCGGGCCTGCCGGGCGATGGCTTCGGCCGGGTCGAGCCAGTCGACCGGCCAGGGCGCCAGCTTGCGGAAGAGGTTCGCCATGAAGGGGTAGTGCGTGCAGGCCAGCACGACGATATCCGTCTTGCGGCCCATCTCGTCCACGAAGCAGGGAATGATTTCCGCGCGCACCGCCTCGTCAGACAGGGTCTCGCCCCGGATATAGGCCTCGGCCATGCGGGCAAGATGTTCCGAGCCGACGAGGCGCACGTCGCATTGCGTGGCAAACGACTGGATCAGGTCGCGGGTATAGGCGCGCTTGACCGTACCGGGGGTGGCAAGCACCGAGACGTGGCCCGAGCGGGTGCGCTCGGCCGCCGGCTTGATGGCCGGTACGGTGCCGACGAACGGCATGTGCGGGAACGACGCGCGCAGATCCGCGCCGACGAGCGTGAAGGCGGTGTTGCAGGCGATGACGCAGATTTCCGGATCGTGCTCGTGCAGCAGCCTTGCGAAGAGGTCGACGACATGCGCCTTCAGCGCCGGCTCCTCCCAGCCGCCATAGGGAAAGCCCGCATCGTCGGCCACATAGGTGAAATGCCGCTCCGGCATCAGCACGCGCGCCTCGCGCAGCACCGTCAGGCCGCCGATGCCGCTGTCGAACATCAGGATCGGTTTTGGACTAGTCGATGTCACGAGGCACCTTGGGCCGGCGGTTGCGGGTTCGGTTCGGATTGGCCGCGCCGCGCGGTGATTCGCGGGTGAAGCGGTCGAGGCAGGAAATCACGCCGCGCAGCACCTGGATCTCCGTGCCGGTGAAGGAAGGACGCGTCAGAATGGCGCGCAGGTTCTCCACCAGTTTTGGCTTTTTTTCGGCAGGCCGGAAGTAGCCGCGCGCATCCAGCGTTTCCTCGACGTGATCGAACAGGCCCTGGAGCTCTTCCTTCTGGGCCGGACGCTGCGGCAGCGCGCTGAACGGCGTCACCTCGACGGATGAAAGACCGCTCTTCATCCATTCGTAGCTCATCAGCAGCACAGCCTGGGCGAGATTGAGCGATGCGAAGGCCGGATTGACCGGGAAGGTCACGAGTTCGTCGGCGAGCGCAATCTCCTCGTTGGTGAGGCCCGTGCGCTCGCGGCCGAAGAGGATGCCGGTCTTCTGCCCTGCCCGGAAGCGCGTGCGCAGGTCATCGGACGCCACGACCGGCGAGCGGACCTCCTTGTAGCCGTAGCGGTCGCGCGCCGTCGTCGCATAGACGAATTCGAGGTCGGCGATCGCGGCCTCCAGCGAGGGAAAGACCGTGGCGGCGGCAATGACGTGATCGGCCTTGCTGGCGGCCGAAATCGCCTTCTCGCTCGGCCAGCCGTCGCGCGGATTGACGAGCCGCAGTTCCGCCAGCCCGAAATTCGCCATGGCGCGCGCCACCATGCCGATATTCTCGCCCAGTTGCGGATGAACGAGAATGATCGCCGGTCCTTCGGCGATCAGCGTGCGTTCGCTGTTCGTGCCTGCCATGCCCTATATCCCTAGAAAAACCGGGCCTCAGTGGCACAATTGACCGGAAATGAAAAGCGTTACTGGCCGCCGGCGGCTGCTTCCGCACCATAGCGTGCCAGTTCGCCCAGCTCTTCCTTGAGGGTCGATTCGTCCTCGCCCTCACGCACCATCTCGTCGATGACGGGCCGCCCGTCTTCCTCGATCACCTTGAAAACCAGCGTCGTCTTGGCCTGCGAGGGGTCGCGCTCGGGGAAACAATGGGTGTTGTCGAAGGTCACGGTCACGTCGTCCGCGCCGTCCTTGGGCGTGCCCTCGGTGATCGTCAGGTCCTTCAGCGAACAGCCGTCCTGGCCGCTGACGATGGGATCGTAGCCGAAGGGCGAGCCGCCATCGTCATAGGCCGGATATTTCGCGGCCTCGCGATATTTCGCGACGAGATCCTTGCTGTAGAGCCGCCTCAGGAAATCCTCGTTGAAATAGTCGATGTAGTCGGGCGCCGTCTCGGTATCCTCCTTCATCTCCTTCCAGTTGCTGGCGGTGGCCGCCATCAGCTCCTCCACGGGCGCCTTGAAGGCGGCGGCATGGGCCGAAATCGGGATCAGGACGGCAAGGGCGGCGAGACCGAGGCGCGACATCACACTCTCCATTGGCTGGCGGCAGACGAAGTCGCATGCCCGCGACTCTTCTGAAACGGAATTCTGGCGAAACTTATTCCGCCGCGCGTGGAAAATAAACCGGCTCGCCCCGTGCCCGGCTTTGCCTTCCCGGCCGTGAGTGCTATAGGGCCACTCGGTTCTTTCAAGTCCACGATCCGGGGCGTTCCGCCCCTACAAGCACGAGGCTCCTCATGGCAAAGATCAAGGTCGCCAATCCCGTCGTCGAACTCGATGGCGACGAGATGACGCGCATCATCTGGCAGTTCATCAAGGACAAGCTGATCCATCCGTATCTGGACATCGACCTTGAATACTACGATCTCGGCATGGAAAACCGCGACGCCACCGACGACCAGGTGACAATCGATGCCGCAAACGCCATCAAGAAGCACGGCGTCGGCGTCAAGTGCGCCACCATCACGCCGGACGAGGCCCGCGTCGAGGAATTCAAGCTGAAGAAGATGTGGAAGTCGCCGAACGGCACGATCCGCAACATCCTCGGCGGCGTCATCTTCCGCGAGCCGATCATCGCCAAGAACGTCCCGCGTCTGGTTCCCGGCTGGACCAAGCCGATCATCGTCGGCCGCCACGCCTTCGGCGACCAGTACCGCGCCACCGACTTCAAGTTCCCCGGCAAGGGCAAGCTGACGATGAAATTCGTCGGCGAAGACGGCAAGGAAATCGAATACGACGTGTTCGACGCGCCGTCTGCCGGCGTGGCCATGGGCATGTACAACCTCGACGATTCGATCACCGAATTCGCCCGCGCGTCGTTCAACTACGGCCTGCAGCGCAAGGTTCCGGTCTATCTCTCGACCAAGAACACCATCCTCAAGGTCTATGACGGCCGCTTCAAGGATATCTTCCAGCAGGTCTTCGACGCCGAATTCGCCGAGAAGTTCAAGGAAGCCAAGCTCTGGTACGAGCACCGCCTGATCGACGACATGGTCGCTTCGGCGCTGAAATGGTCCGGCGGTTACGTCTGGGCGTGCAAGAACTACGACGGCGACGTGCAGTCCGACATCGTGGCGCAGGGCTTCGGCTCGCTCGGCCTGATGACCTCCGTCCTGATGACACCCGATGGCAAGACGGTGGAAGCCGAAGCCGCGCACGGCACGGTGACCCGTCACTACCGCCAGCACCAGAAGGGCGAGGAAACCTCGACCAACTCGATCGCCTCGATCTTCGCCTGGACGCGTGGCCTTGCCCACCGCGCCAAGCTGGACGGCAATGCGGAACTGGCGAAGTTCTCCGAAACGCTGGAGAAGGTCTGCGTCGAGACCGTCGAATCCGGTTTCATGACCAAGGATCTGGCGCTCCTCATCGGTCCCGACCAGCCGTGGCTCTCCACCACCGGCTTCCTCGACAAGATCGACGAGAACCTCCGCAAGGCCACGGCGGCCTGATCGGCATCCACATGCATGAGAAGCCCGGCCATCGCGCCGGGCTTTTTTTTATTGGGGCGGGTTTGCCGCCGCGGGCCTTAGGAAGCCGTGTTGCCATCCGGCTGGAGCGGCAGGCCGATCTCCGTCAGCAGCGCATCGGGCGCCACATCGCGCGGGCTGTTGAGGTAGTGCTCGAACATCACCTCGTCGCGGATCGACCGGCCCGACGCGGGCAGCCATGCCTCGAAGAGCCAGCGATAGGCAGCACCCATATTCGCATAAGGCCCCTGATGACGCAGCACGGCATAGTCTCCGCCGGACAGCGTGCGCTGTTCCAGTGGCGATGCGACGGCAGACGCGGCATCGACCGTGACACAGGCAAAGGAGCGCAGCTTGTCCTCGGCGACAAGATCGGGATCGTCGAGATACAAGCCGATCATGCGCATGCCGGGCCGAAAGAGGCCGCGCGCATAGAGCGTGCCATAGAGCGCCTCGAAGGCCTTGCCGATGCCCATATAGGACCCGGTATGCGGAATGCAGAGCAGGTCTTGCGGCGGGAGCGTGCGGATGGTGACGTCGAACATGCCGGTGGTTTCCTCTTGGTTTTCCGTTGCGTAGGCACGGTGGGGTCCCTCCCGCCTGTAGCGGGCCGGCGGCATGCCATAGGCAGCCGAAAAGGCCCGCGTGAAGGATTGAAGGTTGGGATAACCCCATCGCGCGGCGATATCGCGAACGGGACGATCGCTGCGCACCAGATCACCCGCCGCCCGGTGCAGGCGAAGCCGCCGAACGGTCATGGCCAGCGTCTCCTTGTGAACCGCGCGATAGACCCGATGCCAGTGATGTGCGGACAGGCAGGCAATTTCAGACAGGCGGTTGAGATCAAGCTCCTCGTCCAGGTGATCGTGGATATAGTCTGAAACGCGCGTCAGACGCTTCTCGTAGGCCGCCCATATGTCATTGCTGCGCATGTCTCGCCTCCCGTTCGCATGCCTCGAACCATGGCACGGCCCGACTTCGCAAATCTTGCTCATCTGCAGGGCCGCGCGGTTTTCCCTTGCGAGCGGTCTGATCCTGAGCGATGTGCATGGCAAAGTGCACCATCAGCCACTATCCTGCGGAATTCATGAGGAGTTTCACACCGGAGACGACATGGCGCATTTTAGGATTGTTTATCAGAGTTATCCGCTCGATCTCGCCGTTCAGGAACCGCGCATCACCTTGCGGGCGAACAGTGGATCCTGGCCCGGCCAGACGCTGGAAGACTATGTCGTCCTGAACTTGAACGTGACATCCCCGAAATTCTTCTTCGATCCCAACAATGACCCCGAGGATGACGTTTCCCAATGGTTGAACCCGGCGCTTGATACACAATGGCTCAAAATACCGGTGAAGCGCTTTGAGAACCGCGATTATCGCAGCCTGCAGGACATCCGGGCAGACTTCCAGGGCGAAGGAACGCGAAACGCCTTGACGGGTGAGGACTGGTGGGAAGCGCCCGGCCTCATCACCACCTACAGCGACGAGTTTTTCATGCGTGCGGACATCGCCATCCGTCACGACGGCAACGGCACGTTTTCGGTTCAGCTTTCAGGCACAACCTAGGTCGACACGGCCTTTGACATCGCCTTCAGCGCTCCCCTCAGCGTCAGGTTGGTCGGCTATCGCAACACGGCGACGAAAGATGATCTTTTGGGCTGGTTCGACCGTTTTCTCAAGAAAGACGACTTCGCCTTTACGTCTCTGCAACGCGGTGAAGACCTCTATCTCGATGGCGTCGTCAAGTAACGGCCGTGCCAATCGTGCCGAGGCTCTGGGAGATTTCCAAAGAGGAAGCGGCGGGCTAACTGGCTGCGGCCGCGCCCGCATCGGGCACGATGGAGGCGCGCATGCGGCTCGCGAGGTCCGAGAGGCCCGCAGACGGCTGGGCCCGCTTCACGCGGTCGCGGCCCTCGTCCTTGGCGGCATAGAGCGCGCGGTCGGCAGCGGAATAGAGACGATCGAAATCGGCGCCGAATGTCTCGACATCCGCAAGCCCGATGCTCACGGAAAGGCTGATCGCGCGGCCCTCCCCGTCATCCAGCGACAGGGCGGCTATCTCGCGCCGCAGGGATTGGGCGAAAACCTCCGCCCGATCCATGCCATGATGCGGGGCAAACAGTGCAAACTCCTCGCCGCCGAAGCGGCAGAACAGCATGCCACGTTCCATTCGCGCGGAAACCGTCTCGACGAAACGCTTGAGCACGGCATCGCCCGCGGCATGGCCATAGGTATCGTTGATGCTCTTGAAACGATCGAGATCGAAGACGAGCAGGCTGCCGCCCGACCGCCCGGCAAGCCGCGCCTGCACATCATCGAGGAAGGAGCCGCGATTGGCGATGCCGGTGAGTGCATCGGTGCGCGACGCCTGACGGTACAGCGCCTCCCCCCGCTCCTTGATCAGCACCAGCATGGCGACCGCCGCCAGGATCGTATGGGCGAACAGTTCCAGCGAAAAAATCGCGAACCACGCCGAATAGGCCGTGCCGTGGCCGAAGGCCGACGGTGCCAGCAACGTCATGGGCACGCGCAGGAAATAGATGGCGCCATGCGACACGAAGAAGAGCGAGGCGAGAAAGCGTGTCGGTAGCGGGTCCGTGCGGCGGCCACGCCAGATATCCACGCCCGTCGCCACCGAATAGGCGGTGATCAGCAGCGAGATGATGATAACGCGGTTGTTCACATCCTGCGCCACCGCATTCACGCCCATATAGGCAACGAGCCAGAGAACCGCTCCTGACAGCACGACGGCGCCATGGACCGGGCGGTTGTCGAACACCCGAAAGCCGGCCCACATCATGGCATAGCCGAAGACGGCCAGCATATTGGCAAGCCCGACCGTCACGAGTGGGTAACCGAACGCACGAAAGGTGAAAAGCAGCGTGCAGAGCGAGCCCACCCACATGGACAGGCACCAGTAGCCGGCCGCCGCATGGCGCCGATCGGTCAGCCAGACCTGAAGCAAAAAGATCCCGACGACGGTGGTCGACAGGAACGTGCACATCATCAGGGTCGAGATACTGACGAGATCTTCGATCAAAACAAAAACTCCGCACAGCGCCACGCTACACGGAAACGTTGAAGACTTCGCAAACGAACGGCGGGCCAAGGCCCGCCGTAGCGTATCAGATCGGGTCGATTCCAGCCGCTGGCAGCGTGGTCAGCCGCCGATGGCAGCCGCCACGGCGTCGATCGCCTCGGCCGCTCTGGCGCCATCGGGCCCGCCGGCCTGCGCCATGTCGGGACGCCCGCCGCCGCCCTTGCCGCCGAGCGCTTCGGAGGCGACGCGCACGAGATCGACGGCGCTGACGCGGCCGGTCAGGTCCTCGGTGACGGCCACGACGGCGCTCGCCTTGCCATCCGGCGAGACGCCGATAAAGGCGACGACGCCGGAGCCCAGGCTCTTCTTGCCCTCGTCGGCCAGGCTCTTCAGGTCCTTCGGCTCGACGCCGGTCACGACCTTGCCGAGATACTTGACCCCGGCGACATCCCGCACGCCATCGTCACCGCCGGCCGAGCCGCCGGACAGGGCAAGCTTCTTCTTGGCCTCGGTCAGCTCGCGTTCGAGCTTGCGGCGTTCGTCCGCAAGCGCCTCGACGCGGGCCAGAACCTCACCAGGCTGCACCTTCAGTGCACTGGCAAGCGACTTCACGCGCTCGTCCTGCTCGGCGAGATAGGCGCGAGCGGCTTCGCCCGTCAGCGCCTCCAGGCGGCGCACGCCCGAGCCGACGGCACTTTCCGAGAGGATGCGAACAAGGCCGATCTCACCGGTGGCGGAGACATGCGTGCCGCCGCAAAGCTCGACCGAATAGGGCCGGTTCGCCTTGGCGCCGTGCAGGCCGGTGCCCATGGAGACGACGCGGACCTCATCCCCGTACTTTTCGCCGAACAGCGCCATGGCGCCTTCCGCAATGGCATCATCCACCGACATCAGGCGGGTGGTGACCGGCGCGTTCTGCACGATGATCTCGTTGGCCATGTCCTCGATGACGCGCAGTTCCTCGGCGGTCATCGGCTTGGGATGCGAAACGTCGAAGCGCAGGCGCTCGGGCGCCACGAGCGAACCCTTCTGGGCGACATGGGTGCCCAGGACCTCGCGCAGCGCCTCGTGCAGCAGGTGCGTGGCGGAGTGGTTGGCGCGCAGGCGCGAACGGCGCGCATGATCGACCGTGAGCACGACCGCATCGTCGAGCTTCAGCGTGCCGCTCTCGACGACGGCGCTGTGCACGAACAGTCCCTCACCCTTCTTCTGCGTATCGGTGACGGAAAGGCGGGCATTGTCCGAGGTGATGATACCGGAATCGCCCATCTGGCCACCGGATTCGCCGTAGAACGGGGTCTGGTTCACGACGATCTGCACGCTGTCGCCGGCCTTGGCGCTGCCGGCGGCCTTGCCGTCGACGACGATGGCCTGAACCACGCCTTCGGCGGTTTCGGTGTCGTAGCCGAGGAATTCGGTCGCACCGTGCTTTTCCTTCAATTCGAACCAGACGGCCTCGGTCGCCTTGTCGCCCGAACCCGACCAGTTGGCGCGGGCCTCGGCCTTCTGGCGCTGCATCGCATCGTTGAAGCCGAAGAGATCGACATTGATCTCGCGGGCGCGCAGTGCATCCTGTGTCAGGTCGAGCGGGAAGCCGTAGGTGTCGTAGAGCTTGAAGGCGGTTTCGCCGTCCAGCATGTCACCCTTCTTGAGCGTGACGGTGGCGTCCGACAGCAGCGAGAGGCCGCGCTCCAGCGTCTTGCGGAAACGGGTTTCCTCGAGCTTCAGCGTCTCGGAAATCAGCGCCTCGGCGCGCACGAGCTCCGGATAGGCGCGACCCATCTCGCCGACGAGGGCCGGCAGAAGCGACCACATCAGCGGCTCCTTGGCGCCGAGCAGCTGCATGTGGCGCATGGCGCGGCGCATGATGCGGCGCAGGACATAGCCGCGGCCCTCATTCGAGGGCAGCACGCCGTCGGCGATCAGGAAAGCGGACGAGCGCAGGTGATCGGCGATGACGCGGCAGCTTGCGGCGGCCTCGCCCTCGGCCTTCGTGCCCACCGTTTCCTCGACCGCGGCGATCAGCGTGCGGAACAGGTCCGTCTCGAAAACGCTCTGCACGCCCTGGAGGATGCAGGCCATGCGTTCCAGGCCCATGCCGGTATCGATGGACGGACGCGGCAGCGGGCTGCGCTCGCCGGGTGCGGTCTGGTCGAACTGCATGAAGACGAGGTTCCAGAACTCCAGGAAACGATCGCCGTCCTCTTCCGGCGAGCCTGGAGGGCCGCCCCAGACATGCTCGCCCTGGTCGATGAAGATTTCCGAGCAGGGGCCGCAGGGACCGGTATCGCCCATCTGCCAGAAATTGTCGGAGGTCGGGATGCGGATGATGCGGTCGTCGGAGAAACCGGCGATCTTCTTCCACAGCAGCGCGGCCTCGTCGTCATCGGCGTAGACGGTGACGAGAAGACGATCCTTCGGCAGGTCGAAGCCCTTGGTGACGAGCGTCCAGGCATGCTCGATCGCCTGCTCCTTGAAGTAATCGCCGAAGGAGAAGTTGCCGAGCATCTCGAAGAAGGTCAGATGGCGCGCGGTATAGCCGACATTGTCGAGATCGTTGTGCTTGCCGCCGGCGCGCACGACCTTCTGGGCCGTCGTCGCTTTGGTGTAGGGCCGCGTCTCCAGCCCCGTGAAGACGTTCTTGAACTGCACCATGCCGGCATTGGTGAACATGAGCGTCGGGTCGTTACGCGGCACGAGGGGGCTGGAGGCCACGACCTCGTGCCCGTTCTTGCGGAAATAGTCGAGAAAAGTCGACCGGATGTCATTCACGCCGCTCATATCGCGTCCTTCATCTTAGCACTGTCTGCACCGGAACCGGCGCGTCATCCACCCAATTGCCCCACAGCGACGCGACACCGCCTCGCCGGCCGGAGTGCCCGCCCGGAAGGCCTTGTGGACCGTCCATCCGCGAATTCCGTCGAAACCGCGCTTCGCCCGACGCCTCCCGAAAGAAGGCCTGAAACCGCGGGCATGCGCGAGAACTGAAGGCTTTTATCGTCCGGCCCGGCACCTGTCCAGACACGAAGAAACCGGCCCTTCGCGAAGAAAGGCCGGTTTTCCGTCGTTTTCTGAAAGCGTTGCGGGAAGACTACATGTTCGCCGCGTCTTCTGCATCGTTCGGATCGGGGCCGCCGTTTTCCAGGAAGCGATCGGCGATGAGGCCGGCATTCTGACGCAGCGACGTCTCGATCTCGCGCGCGAGGTCCGGGTTGTCACGCAGGAACGTCTTGGCGTTCTCGCGGCCCTGGCCGAGGCGCTGGCTGTTGTAGGAGAACCAGGCACCCGACTTCTCGACGATGCCGGCCTTGACGCCGAGGTCGATGAGCTCGCCGGTCTTGGAGACGCCCTCGCCATACATGATGTCGAACTCGACCTGCTTGAAGGGCGGCGCCATCTTGTTCTTGACGACCTTGACGCGGGTCTGGTTGCCGATCACCTCGTCGCGCTCCTTCACCGCACCGATGCGGCGGATATCGAGACGCACGGAGGCGTAGAACTTCAGGGCGTTGCCGCCCGTCGTCACTTCCGGCGAACCGTAGACGACGCCGATCTTCATGCGGATCTGGTTGATGAAGATGACCATCGTGTTGGACTTGGAGATGGAGGCCGTCAGCTTGCGCAGCGCCTGGCTCATCAGGCGGGCCTGAAGCCCCGGCAGGCTTTCACCCATCTCGCCTTCGATTTCGGCGCGCGGCGTGAGTGCCGCGACCGAATCGACCACCAGCACGTCGATGGCGCCGGAACGGACCAGCGTATCGGTGATTTCCAGCGCCTGCTCACCGGTATCCGGCTGCGAAATGAGGAGGTTCTCCAGGTCCACGCCGAGCTTGCGGGCATAGACCGGGTCCAGCGCGTGCTCGGCGTCCACGAAGGCGCAGATGCCGCCCTTCTTCTGCGCCTCGGCGATGGTCTGCAGTGCCAGCGTCGTCTTGCCCGAGCTTTCCGGCCCGTAAATTTCGATGATGCGCCCCTTGGGCAGGCCGCCGATGCCAAGCGCGACATCCAGGCTGAGCGAGCCGGTCGAAACCGTCTCGATCTCCACCACGCTGTCCTTGCCGCCGAGCTTCATGATGGAGCCCTTGCCGAACGAGCGCTCGATCTGGGAGAGAGCCGCTTCGAGTGCCTTGCTTTTATCCACTGTTTTATCCTCTACGAGCCGCAAACTGTTCTGTGCCATTTTGTCCACCTTTAGGTTATTGAAGCAAGACAGGCAACGAACCCGCCGATGAAAGCTATGTACACATTTTGTTCTCTTTTTGCAAGAGCCGTTCATCCATTTGAACGAATTAACAAATCGAGCGTGTGTTCTACTTTCGTTTCAAGTGGATGATCTTGGATTGAAAACAACGGTTTGGCCGCCCTGCAACCTGCCCCGGACGGACGAATCGGCATGCGGATGCGAAGGACGACGATGACGGACAGAACGATACTGGTGATGGGCGGCGCCCATGTGGACAGGCGCGGGCGTATTGCCGGCGAGACGGTGCCCGGCGCCAGCAATCCGGGCGGATGGTTCGTGGAAGCGGGCGGCGGCGCCTTCAACGCAGCGCGCAATCTCGCCCGGCTCGGCCGCCGCGTGCGGCTGGTCTCGCCACGTGGCGGCGACACGGACGGCGAGATCGTCGCGGCCGCAGCGCACGCGGCGGGCGTCGAGGACACGCCCTTCACCTTTCTCGACCGCGCGACCCCGAGCTACACGGCGATCATCGAGCGCGACGGCAACCTCGTCATCGCACTGGCCGACATGGAGCTTTACCGGCTGTTTTCGCCGCGCCGGCTGCAACAGCGCGCCATGCGCGAGGCGATTGCCGAAGCGGGCGCCCTGCTGACCGATGCCAATCTGCCGGCGGAAACGCTGGCGGCAATGGCGACGATGGCGCGGGAAGCCGGCATTCCGCTTGCCGCCATCGCCATTTCGCCGGCCAAGGTCGTGCGCCTTGAAAAAAGCCTGTCCGCCCTCGCCTTCCTGTTCATGAACGAGGCGGAGGCGCGCACGATCAGCGGCGCCAACCCGGAAAACGCGGCCGCATGGCCCGACGCTCTGCGCGCCGTCGGCCTTCGCGCCGGCGTGGTCACGCGCGGCGGCAGAGGCGTCATCGCCTTCGATGAGAAGCGTGCCGCGCTGGTGATGCCGCCGGCCATACCGGCGCTCGGCGATGTCACCGGCGCGGGCGATTCGCTCGCTTCCGGCTTTCTCGATGCGTGGCTTCGTGGGACGCCGATCGATGAGGCGTTGCGCCATGGCGTCGCCGCCGCCGTCATCACCGTGCGCTCGCCGCTCGCCGTCGCGGAAGAAATGTCGCAGACGGCGCTTGCCGATGCACTTTCTCTTGTGCCGCCTGCCGAAATCCTGTCATGAGACTTTTTTGCCCAAAATCCTTCAAGGACATCGCATGACCAGACCCGTCTCCTCCCTCCTGCCGATGCAGTATTCGGACGAAGTCGCCGCCGCCAAGGCCCGTGGCGCGCCCATCGTCGCCCTCGAATCGACGATCATCACGCATGGCATGCCCTATCCGGGCAATCTCGAGATGGCGCGCAGCGTGGAGACGATCATCCGCGACAACGGCGCCGTGCCGGCCACCATCGCCGTCATCGAGGGCGTGCTGCATATCGGCCTGGAAGCCGCCCAGCTCGAAGCGCTGGCGCAGACCAAGGGCGCGATGAAGGTATCGCGCGCCGACATGGCGTTTGCCATTGCCGAGCGCCGCACGGGCGCGACCACGGTCGCCGCCACGATGATCGGTGCTGCGCGCGCCGGCATCAGGGTCTTTGCCACCGGCGGCATCGGCGGCGTTCACCGCGGCGCGGAAGAAACCTTCGACATCTCGGCCGACCTTGAGGAACTCGCGCGCACGGGCGTCATCGTCGTCTGCGCCGGCCCCAAGGCGATCCTCGACATCCCCAAGACCCTGGAAGTGCTGGAAACGCGCGGCGTGCCGGTCGTGACCTATGACAGCGCCATCTTCCCGGCCTTCTGGTCGCGCGATTCGGGGCTGAAGAGCCCGCTGACGCTCAACAGTCCGGCGGCGATCGCCAACTTCCAGACGGTGCGCGACCAGCTCGGCGTCGACGGCGGCATGCTGATCGCCAATCCGGTGCCGCAGGCCGACGAGATCCCGCGCGAGGAGATGGAAATCTACATCACCCGTGCGCTCGACAATGCAGAGCGCGACGAGATCGCCGGCAAGGCGGTCACGCCCTACCTGCTCGACAGCCTGTTCCACCTGACCGACGGCCGCAGTCTCAAGACGAACATTGCGCTGGTAGAGAACAATGCCCGCCTGGCGGCAGAGATCGCCGTCGCGATGGTGGCTTGAGAACAAAGTAGCGGCCGGGCTACTCCGGCCGCTCTTTTTTTGACGCAGGTCACGAATTCCTTACAAACCGGCGCGAATAACTCACGCAATTAAGTAAGAAAAGCCTTATAAATAAGCCGTTGTTTTATAAAGAATTTAGAAGCTATCAACACAACCTTAAACAATATAGGCACCAGAAAAGGAACACCCAAAGATTGCATTGGATTGGTAGACAATTGCACGAATCAGCGCGACCTTGAGTCTATCAAGGGGAGTAGAGATCATGCTCTTAAGTTGTATCGATCCGAATGGTGACAGATGGGTATTCTGGCGTGACGACGAGGGATGGCATTGGAGCCGACGCGCGTTTAATGGATATGAAGTTGGCCGGTCCTCACGCGCCTATGCCAGTCGATACAGTTGCATCGTGAATGCCAGGCGCAACGGTATGCTCGGTCGTCCTTCGTTAAAGCTCACAAAGGCCGACGAAGGGACAATGCGGATGTGGGGCAATTCGGCACTGAAACCCGTTTGACTTACCCCTCGTCGAGCATTTCCCGCACGGCCTCAGCCAGCTGCTTCAGCGAGAACGGTTTTGGCAGGAAGCCGAACTTGGCGTCGGCGGGCAGGTTGCGGGCGAAGGCGTCCTCGGCGTAACCCGAGACGAAGATGAACTTGAGATCCGGATAGGATTTGCGCAGTTCGCGCAGCAGAGACGGCCCGTCCATTTCGGGCATCACGACGTCGGATACGACGATATCGACGGCGCCGTTCAATTCGTCCATGATGTCGAGCGCTTCCACGCCCGACCCGGCCTCGTGCACCGTATAGCCGCGGGTTTCCAGCATGCGCTTTCCGCCGCGGCGGACGGCTTCCTCATCCTCGACGAGAAGCACGACGGCCGAACCGCCTGTGAGGTCGCGCGGCTCCTTTTCGGCGATCTGCGCGACGGATGCGACCGGCTGGGCGCCGGTTTGCGCGGCGTCGGCGGCGGTATCGACGGGAACGGCCTCTTCCACATGGCGCGGCAGCAGGATGCGGAAGGTCGTGCCCTTGCCGACTTCCGAATCCAGATAGATGTAGCCGCCGGTCTGCTTGACGATGCCGTAGACCATCGAGAGGCCGAGGCCCGTGCCCTTGCCGACATCCTTGGTCGTGAAGAAGGGCTCGAAGATCTTGTCGATGATCTCGGGCGGTATGCCCGTTCCCTGGTCGGAAACCTCCACTTCGACATAGTCGCCGGGCGGCAGGTCGCGCAGGTTGCGGGCAGCGGCCTCCTCGGCCTCCACGTTGCGGGTGCGGAACGTGATGGTGCCGCCATCCGGCATGGCATCGCGGGCGTTGACGGCGAGGTTGATCAGCACCTGCTCGAACTGGCCGAGATCCGTCTTCACCGTCCACAGGTCGCGGCCGTAATCGACATTGATCTTCACATTCGTGCCGGTCATCCGGTCGACCAGCATGCGCAGGTCGCCGATCACGTCGGTCAGGTTGAGCACCGTCGGGCGCATCGTCTGCTTGCGCGAGAAGGCGAGCAACTGGCGCACCAGCACCGCGGCGCGGTTGGCGTTGCGCTTGATCTCCATGAGATCGGCAAAGCTCGCGTCGGCGGGGCGCGCCGACAGCAGCAAATGGTCGGACGAGAGCAGGATGGCCGTCAGCACGTTGTTGAAATCGTGTGCGATGCCGCCGGCGAGCGTTCCCACCGCGTTCATCTTCTGGGTCTGCGCCATCTGGGTCTCGAGCGCCTTCTGCTCGGTGATCTCCACGGCGTAGACGATGGCCGCCTCCTCCGGCGCCTCGTCGCTCTGGTCGATGACGGCGTTCACGTAGAAACGGAAATGCCGCCCGTCGTCGGCGGGATGCAGCGAATCGATCGGCGGGATATCGCCCTGCCGGTCCTTGGCCGCATCGAATGCCGCCTGGAGGCGCAGCCGGTCCGTCTCGTGCACGATGGTCTCGAGCTTGGCGCCGCGATCGATGTCGTCACGCGACACGACGCCGGAAAACAGCTTCAGGAACGGCGCATTAGTGCGCAGGATGCGGCCATTGCCGTCGACGGAGGCGATCGCCATCGGCGTGTTGTTGAAGAAACGCGTGAAACGCATGGAGGCGATCGACGCGGACTGGTCGGCCTCGCCGCCCTCCTCGCGCGCCAGAACGATGGTGCGGCTGTCGCCGGGCGCACCGTCGCGCATGGAGGACACGCGATGCACGATGCGCACCGGCAGGCTCTGGCCATTCGTCTTGCGCAGGTCGAGATCGAGCGTCTCGGTGCGCTTCAGGCCAGGCTCGGCCTGCACGGACTGGATGAGCGCAAGCCCCTCGCCCGCCACCACATCGGCGATCGACAGCGATCCCGGATGGAACTTCGTGAGGTCGATGCCCAGCCACTCCGCGAGCGTCGCGTTGAGATAGACGATCTCGCCCTTGCGGCCGGCGGAGAAGAAGCCGGCGGGCGCGTGGTCGAGATAATCGATCGCGTTCTGCAGCTCCTTGAAGAACCGCTCCTGATCGTCGCGCTCCGAGGTGATATCCGAAATCTGCCAGATATAGAGCGGCCGCCCGGCCTTCTTGCCGTTCGGCAGCACGCGGGCCTTCAACCGATACCAGTGCGCGCCGGAACCGGCCGAGGCGGACGCGTCGAGGGATTTCTGGACACGGAATTCCTCGGCCCCCTCCTTGCCCTCGTGCAGGCCGTTGGTGAGGCGGTAGACGGCTTCCGTGGCGTCGCGGTTGCGCGACAGCAGCGTCTCGAGCGACTGCACTTCCGCGTCACCCTTGGCGCCGGTCAGCGCGCCATAGGCGGCATTGGCATAGACGATGCGTCCCTTGCGGTCCGTGATGACCGTGCCGTCGGGATGGCTGTCGAGAAAGGCATGCGCGAGATCGTCGGCACCGGCGGGTTCCGGCATGAACTCGATGAAGCCGATCAGCGCTGACACGACGAAGAAGATGCCCGCCATGGCCAGCACGCCCAGCACGCCGAGCACGAGTTCATTGTCGAGCTGGTTCTTGAAAACGATGAAGGCGCCGGCCGAGGCCGCCAGCACGACGGCCAGCAGCACGACGCGAAGCGCCATCGCCGGCCGCAAGCCGCGGTCCACGATCGGCAGATTGTCGTCGCCCGGCCGTTTCATCGTCGTCATCAATCCCTCATATGCAGCGCGCCTGCCCTTCACGTGGCGCGGCAACGATGCGAGAATCATGTTTAGCTGCCCGAGGGAAGCGCAAAAAGCCGCCGAGGGGAAGCAAGGCCGCGAATTCACAGGGAATATTACCGCCAAAACCCTCGTATTTTCCGCGCGCCGCCATAGTTACGACGCAAGCGCGACGGCAATGGATGCTGGACAACCGTCGCCAAGCGCTTGTAGGACCTCGCAAAAGGCCGTCAGATGCCGCGGTGAGCGGCAGGGGCCGACCGGACAAAAGGAGTGCACGCGCCATGTTGCCTGAGATCCTCGCAGACAACGGTCAGAAGTTCGTCATCGCGGTGGTCGTCGTCCTGCTCGGCCTTCTCTGCCTCGCGCTGGTGCTGTGGATCATCCGGGGCCGTCCGTCCTCGCCCTTCATTCGCGGCGGCCGCAACCGCACGCCGCGCCTTGCCGTGCTGGATGCCGCCGCGATCGATACGCGCCGCCGCCTCGTTCTGGTGCGGCGCGACGACGTGGAACACCTCGTCATGATCGGCGGCCCCACGGACATCGTCATCGAATCGCGGATCGTGCCGACAGCGAGCGAGAGCGCGCAGCCCGCCGAAAAGCCCGTCGAGACGGTCGAGCGAGCCGAGCCGGTACGGCGCGAACCCGCCGTCGCCGCCGTAGAGACGCCCGTGGTCACCCGGCCGGCGGCAAGCGTCACGGCTGCAACCCCGACCACTACCACCACCGAGCGACGGCCGGCCGCAGCACAGGATGGCGTCTCCGCCATGGGCAAGGTTCTCTATGCCGGCGATGAGGATGCGCGCCCGGTTCCCGCGCGGGCCGTGTCCCAGCCGGTTTCCGCCGTGCAGCAGACGCAGCCAGGCCAGCAGCAGCGCACGCCCGAAAAGCGCGTGGAAGACCTGCTGGAGCAGAACCGCCAGCGCGTGCTGACGCCGCAGCCCGCTGCAACCGCCACGGCCTCGTCCATGAGCACCGTAAACCCGGCTGTCGTTCCCGCCCAGAGCCATCAGGTGCCGCAGCAGCGCCCGGTAACCGCGGTTACCGCGACGCCGGTCAGGCCGGAAGGCAGCGCCGCAGACAATCCGGCCCTGGTCAGCGAATTCGAAAAGCTGCTCGAAGCGGAGATGGCGAACAATCCCGCGACGACCGCCAGTGCCGGCCAGGTGCGCACCGCTGCCCAGCCGACGTCGAACCCGACGCAGACCGCCGCCATGGCCGGACAGGCGCAGCAACCGGCCGGCAAGAGCCGTGAGGAGACGGAAGCCGAAATGGCCCGCCTGCTCGGTGAGATCGCCGCCAACCGCAAGGGCTGACGCGGCCAAGAAAAAACCCCTGGAAGCGGAAGCTCCAGGGGTTTGAGTTATTGCGGTTCCCTGAGGAACGAGCGTGAAGGATTGGCTCCCGGGCGCCCGTTTCGCCCGTCAGGCAGACGCCTATTCGTCGCGATACACCTTTTCGCGGCGCTCGTGACGCTCCTGCGCCTCGATGGACAGCGTTGCGATCGGACGGGCGTCGAGACGCTTGAGGCCGATCGGCTCACCCGTTTCCTCGCAGTACCCGTAGGTGCCCTCGTCCAAGCGCTGCAACGCGGCGTCGATCTTGGAGATCAGCTTGCGCTGGCGGTCACGAGCCCGAAGCTCGATAGCGCGGTCGGTTTCCGAGGATGCCCGGTCTGCGAGATCCGGATGATTGGCGCTTTCTTCGGCCAGATGTTCGAGAGTTTCGCGCGCTTCGCGCAGAATGTCGTTTTTCCAGGCGTTAAGCTTCGCTCGAAAGTAAGCCCGCTGGTTGGCACTCATGAATTCATCGTCCTCATTGAGGACGAAATTGCTAAGATCGATCTTCTCACTCAACGCGATTCTCCTGAAGAACATCTCAAGGCGCGCTGTATATCCCTACAATTACGCCGTTTCAAGCCTTCTGAGACTTACCCACGGTTTTCACGCGTGCCTATGTTTTGGACCTTGCCAGAGTAATATTTCATCAAAATTACAATAGGATGGCAAAACAGCCGTTCCCATATCGCGCCGAAGACGGCATTGCCGCGGCCGTTGGAAGGAGGACCGCCTGCTCCGCCTTCAGCGCGTGCCGAGAATATAGGCACGACTTTCCGTCCCCCAAGGGCGGCCTATCAAGATTTTATTTGACGGGCCGCGCCGCCATTCCCCGCAATCGTGAATGCATCCGCCCGCGAAACCGGTTGATCTTTGCCGCGGGGAAAGACATGAAGTCGGAAAGCGGTTCTGATGGTCGGCCGCGGGCGGATGGAGCATCGATTTGACATCTCTCGGCACGCCGGCTTTCCGGCTCTACATCCTTCGTCACGCCCGCGCCGCCTGGGCGCAGCCGGGCCAGTCCGATTTCGAGCGCGCTCTTGACGACGAAGGCTTCGCCGAGGCGGAGGTCATCGCCGAGGAGGCCGCCGACCAGGGCTACCGGCCGGCCCTCATCCTCTCCTCCACGGCCCTGCGCTGCCGTCAGACGGCGGCCCCTTTCCGCCGTACGGTCGGCGAGGAGCTGCCGATCGATTATGTGGATTCGCTCTATTCCGGCGGAATCGAGACCTATGCCGAACTGGCTTTCGCCGCACGCGCGCAAACGTCTGTCATGATCGTGGGTCACAATCCTATGGTCGAGGCGTTCTTCCACAGCCTCGTCGGCCGTGAGATCGCAGAGACCGCGGCGCCCCTGGGTTATCCGACCGCCGGTCTCGCCATCCTGGATTTCGACAACCGCCCAACATACAGCGACCAGGGCGGCGCCTGCCTTGCAGGTTTCATGGCGCCGCGCCCCCTGCGCTGAAACACGCGCGGGCATCTCGGCGCCTCTTTTTCGGCGTCGTCGGGTTTCCTATATCGCCTTCGATGATGGAAGAGAAATCGTGCCGCCAAGCCTGACGACCCTGACCGATGAGGCCCTGCTCGCGCTCGACGCGCTGACGGGCCGCGCCACCAATCTCGTCAACCCGTCGATCCGGCTCGGCGTGACGGGCCTGTCGCGCGCCGGCAAGACGGTTTTCATCTCCTCGCTCGTGCACAATCTTCTGAATGGCGGACGCCTGCCGCTGTTCGAGGCCGGGCGCTCCGGCCGGGTCTCGAATATCCGCCTGGAACCGCAGCCGGACGATGCCGTGCCGCGCTTCCAGTACGAGGACCATATCCGCGCGCTGGTGGCCGACCGCGTCTGGCCGGATTCGACCCGTGCCATTTCGCAGCTCCGCCTCACGCTGGAATATGAAAGCGCCTCCGGCTGGGGCCGGCTGTTTTCGCCCGGCAAACTCTCCATCGACATCGTCGATTATCCCGGTGAATGGCTGCTCGATCTTCCCCTGCTGGCGCAGGATTACCGGACCTTCAGCGAAAAGACCGTCGCACTCGCAAGCTCCGGTATCCGCGCCGAGCTCGCCCGCGACTGGCTGGCTTTGTCCGCGACGGTCGATCCGGCGGCCGACGCTTCGGAGGCGACGGCCCGGGCACTTGCAGAAGCCTTCACCGCCTATCTGCGCGCCTGCAAATCCGACGAGCGCTCGCTCTCCACCCTGCCGCCGGGCCGCTTCCTGATGCCGGGCGACCTGGAAGGCTCGCCGGCGCTCACCTTCGCCCCGCTGCCCGACCTTGCCAAGGGCAACCCGGCGCGCGGCTCCTTGCAGGCGATGATGGAGCGGCGCTACGAGGCCTACAAGTCCCATGTGGTGCGCCCGTTCTTTCGCGAGCACTTCGCCCGCCTCGACCGGCAGATCGTGCTCATCGATGCGCTCCAGGCGATCAATCGCGGCGCGGAGGCCGTGCACGATCTGGAACGCGCGCTCGGCGACGTGCTGGATTGTTTCCGTGCCGGCTCAAATAGCTTCCTGTCCTCCTTCGTCACGCGGCGCATCGACCGCATCGTGATCGCCGCCACCAAGGCCGATCACCTGCACCATGAGAGCCATCCGCGTCTGGAGGCTGTCACCCGCCGCCTCGTCGAGCGCGCCATCGAGCGCATCGGCATGAGCGGCGCGGGCATCGAGGTGATGGCGCTCGCCTCCGTGCGCGCCACCCGGGAGGCCACCGTCAAGCATGGCGGCGAGGACCTGCCCGTCATCGTCGGCGTGCCCATGGCGGGTGAGAAAATCAACGGCGAAACCTTCGACGGCGAACGCAAAACCGCTATCTTTCCCGGGGACTTGCCAAAGAATCCGGATTCACTTTTCGAAGCGCTTGAATCGTCTCCTGAAGGCGAACATCTGCTCAACTTCGTGCGCTTTCGCCCGCCCCATATCGAGGAGACCGGCGGCGGGCTGAAACTGTCGGTGCCGCACATAAGGCTCGACCGCGCGCTGCAATATCTGATCGGAGACCGGCTCGCATGACCGACCGTCCGCGCAAGCCCGCCGCCTTCTCCCTGCCGGCCGATGCAACCACCCGGCCGGAGAGCGAACGCACCCGTCCGCCCGCCGCCTTCGACACGCCCGTCAGGCTGACACCGGACGCGGAGGACCCCTTCATCGCCACGACGGCAGACCTGCCCGACCTCACGCCGCCCGTCGCCGCACCGCGCCCGCGTCGCATCACGCTCGGCCGCATCGTCTTCGGCGCGCTGGGCGTTCTCGTGTCGCTCGCCGTGGGCCTCTGGGTCGATGCGCTGATCCGCGACCTGTTCAGCCGCAACGACTGGCTGGGCTACCTCGCCCTCGCCGCCGCCGTGGTGGCGGTCCTTGCCCTTCTCGGCGTCGTGCTGCGCGAACTGATCGGCCTTCGCCGCCTCGCCGCCGTGCAGGATCTGAAGCACGATATCGCGGCGGCGGCCGCCTCGCCCACGCCGGCCGGCGGCCGGGCCATGGTCGCACGCCTCGTCCAACTGCTCGCCGCACGCCCGCAGACGGCGCGCGGCCGTGCGCGGCTTGCCGAAACAGACGGCGATATCATCGATGCCGCGCACCTGATCGAGCTTGCCGAGCGTGAACTGATGAGCCCGCTCGATCGCGAGGCCCTTGCGCTGATCCTCGGCGCGTCCAAGCGCGTCTCCATCGTCACCGCCGTCAGCCCGCGCGCGCTGGTGGACCTCGGCTATGTCATCTACGAAAGCAGCCGGCTTGTGCGCAGCATGGCCGAACTCTACGGCGGACGCCCGGGCAAGATCGGCATGCTGCGGCTGATGCGTGACGTGATCGCCCATCTCGCCGTGACCGGGTCCATCGCCATGGGCGACAGCCTCGTGCAGCAGGTCCTGGGCCACGGACTGGCCTCGAAACTCTCCGCAAGGCTCGGCGAAGGCGTCATCAACGGCCTGATGACCGCCCGCATCGGTATCGCCGCCATGGATCTCTGCCGCCCCATGCCCTTCCGCGCGCTGAAGCGCCCCGGCATCGGCGATTTCATCGGCGACCTGACGCCCGGCGCCACGGGCAGCCGCCGCGACGAGGCGTGACCTTGCTGCAACACTCCGGTTTCCCGGGCCGTCATGCGCCATCAAAAGACGCAAGCACGCCCGCCGGAAACCGTCCGTTAACCATTTTCGCGCAAACCTGAACGCACAAAGCAGGCCAACGGCCATCGCCCATCAAGGATTGTTCATGTACTCGCGCACCTCTTTGATCGCCCGCGCCTCCGCAGCGGCCATTCTCGCAGCCAGCGCCATTGCGCTTCCCGCATCCGCCTCGCAGCGCGACAGGGCCTTCTTCGAACAGGTCGCCGGCAACTGGCAGGGCGCGGGTGAAATCGTCGCCGGAAAATACAAGGGCACCAAGTTCAACTGCGACCTGACGGGCAACCCGGTCGCCGCAAAGGGCGCCGGCATCCAGCTCGACGGCTTCTGCCGCGTCGGCGTCTTCAAGCAGCCGATGTCCGCGCTGATCAGCAAGGCAGGCAGCACCTACAAGGGCAAGTTCCTCGACGGCGCCGCCGGCAAGGGCATGGACATCGTGTCCGGCCAGGTCAACGGCAACAAGGTCGTGGTGGGCATCAACCGCCAGAAGCTGAACGGCGCCATGATCGCACGCCTCGACGGCGACAAGAAGATGAACATCACCATCTCGGTGAAGGTCGAAGACAAGATGATCCCGGTCATCGGCCTGTCGCTCGACCGCAATCTCGACGACATCGCCGTCGGTTCGATCAAGTAGTCCGCCACCAGTCCGGGCCGGCGCTTGCCGGCTCTATGCCCGAGACATCCGCCGCTTCCAGCCATGCGGTGACGGGCCGGCCTTCGACGTCCAGCGACGGCGCGACATCGGCAAGTGGCATGAGCACGAAGCCGCGCTCCGTCATGCGCGGATGCGGCAGTTCCAGCCGCCCGCCGGCCTGCTCCACACCCTCATAGGTCAGAACGTCGATATCGATGGTGCGCGGTCCCCAGCGCTCGATGCGCTCGCGCTTCATGTCGCGCTCGATCCCAAGGCAGATGTCGAGCAGAGGCTCGGGCGCCAGCGTGGTTTCGATGAGCGCGCAGGCGTTGAAGAACCAGTCCTGGTCCGTCTTTCCCCACGGCGGCGTGCGATAGAGCCGTGACACCGCCAGCACCCGGCAATCCGCACGCGCTTCGAGCGCGCGCAGCGCCGCGGCCATCGCGTGGGCGGGATCGCCGATATTGCCGCCGAGGCCGAGCGTCGCCCGGCGAAACGTCTCAGACGACATGATCGACCGTGACCTGGACATAGTCCAGCACGCCCGGCACGGGCGCATTGGGCTTGCGCACGGTGATGCGGGCGCGTGAAATCTGCGGGAAACGCGCACAGAGAACCGTTGCGATCTCCTGCGCCAGCGCCTCGATCAGGTAGCGGCGCTGGCCGGTCACGATCTTTTCGATTTCCTGGAAGGCCACGCCGTAATCCACCGTCGAATCGATGGCGTCGTCCGACAGCGGGCGAAGCGGCAGCACGTCGAGTTCCGCATCGACGAAGAAGCGCTGCCCGAGAAACTCTTCCGCATCGTGCAGGCCGTGGCGGGCGAAGAAGGCGCAGTTCTTGAGCGTGATCGTGTAGCTGGTGGTCATGGTGTATCCTGTCTCGCCGGCGTTTCGCCCTGCGCCTCGCGCGCAGCGACCCTGCGCCGCGCCGAGAGCATAGCATCGGCAACGGCCAATGCGTCCCTGTTGATTGCGACATCGTGTACCCTGAAGACCGCCGCACCGGCCATGCGCAGCAAGGCGGTCGTGGCGGCCGTGCCCGCATCGCGGTCTTCCGCCGCCTCGCGTCCCGTCACCGCGCCGAGGAAACGCTTGCGCGACGTGCCGGCGAGGATGGGCAGCTTGAAACCGTAGAGTTCGCCGAACCGCGCCATCAGTTCCAGGTTCTCGTCCGCGTCCTTGGCAAAGCCGAAGCCGGGGTCGAGCACCATGGCCTCGCGCGGCACACCGGCTGCGCGGGCGATCTCCAGCGAACGCCCGAGGAAGAGATACTGGTCCTCCACGACGTCCGGCCGCTTCTCGCGGTCGCGTCCCGTATGCATGATGCAGAGCCCCGCCCCGCTCTGCGCCGCGACTTCGGCGATATCGGGCTCGCGCTGCAGCCCATGCACATCGTTGACGATATGGGCGCCCGCGGCGACCGCAAGCCGCGCCGTTTCGGCGCGGTAGGTGTCCACGGAGATGATGGCGTCCGTCGTGCCGGCGAGCGCCTCGATGACCGGCAGGATCCGGTCCTGCTCCTCGGCCGCCGAGACGGATGCTGCACCCGGCCGCGTCGATTCGCCACCGATATCGATGATCTCCGCCCCCTCTTCGAGACACAGGATCGCCCGCGCGACGGCGGCGTCCGCGCTGTCGAAGCGCCCGCCGTCGGAAAAGGAGTCCGGCGTGACATTGACGATCGCCATCAGGATGCCGCGCGCGCCAAGCTCCAGATGCCGGCCATGGGCGAGCGACCAGCGGAAGGGATCGAACGGCGAGAACATGGCGTTTTCCTCCGGCGGTTAACCAGCGATCCCGAATGGGTGTTGCGCTTGCCGAGCCTATGCCCCAAGCTTAGACGAAGTTCAACCGGCGCATTGCCGGCACACCGTCGGGCATGCCCGCCGGCGCGAAAGGAATACGGATTCGAATGAAGACCATCGCCCGCTTGATGGCCCTTGCCGCCCTCGCCTCGCTCCCTTTCCAGCCAGCCGGTGCACAGACGATCACCACGAAGACCTTCTCCTATTTCCCGGTCGGCGGACGCACCGCCGCCGAACTCGACGCGGAACTGTCAAAGCGCGGGCCGATGATGAAGCGCAGCGGCTCGCGGCATCCGGGCGCGACGAAGATCAAGTGGGGCGGCTCGGTAACCTATGTCCGCCGCAACAACCGCTGCGCGGTCGGCGAGGCCAAGGTCGTGCTCTCCACGCAGATCATCCTGCCGCGCTGGAAGAACCGCAATCGCGCGACCCCGTCGCTGGCGCTGATCTGGGATACGCTATCCAGCGATATCAAGCGCCACGAGGAGCGGCATGCGGAGATCGCCCGCACCCATGCCCGCGAGCTGGAGCGCACGCTGCGGCGTCTGCCGTCGGAACCCGACTGCGAGCGCATGCAGGCGCGGGTGGACCGCGCCACCGCCGACGCTGTCGCGCGCCACGATGCCGACCAGGCCCGTTTCGACCGCATCGAATCGAAGAACTTCAACGACCGCATGATGCGCCTGCTGACGCACCGCCTGAAAAACGGGAAGTGAGTAAAGGCCGCCCGGCCGCTCAGTATTGCCAGCACAATTGCGATGAAAAGCCGCGATGCGATGCAAGCATTGTCGTTTTATGCGTAAAATGACAGGTGAATTCTTGCGATAGCGCAAATGCGCAAATCACCCTATCTTCATTTCAACGGTGACCGGGAGGATATGTTTCTCCCCGTGCAGCATGAAGCAGTTTGTAACAGGTTCTCCTGGCGCATCCACATCATAGCAGCAGGTTGTTTCCTCCCTTTCCTCGCTGCGATGCGCCCTCCTCGCCTCGCTTGTCCCATGACCGGCGAGGCTTTTTTTGCCTGTCCTTGTGTCTTGATCCCTGCACGGTAACGCCGGTGACTTTTCGCGCCCACGATAATGGGGCCGGTCGCGCCAAGGCGCGCCGGCTGGCCGTAATCCGTTTTCAGGAATTTGATGTCAGGCCTGGCGCTCGGGAACGTGGACCACGAGACCGTCAAGGGCATCCGACATCTTGATCTGACAGGAAAGCCGCGAGGTCGGCCGGACGTCATAGGCGAAGTCGAGCATGTCCTCTTCCATCGCTTCCGGCGGGCCGACAAGCGCCGTCCAAGTCTCGTCGACATAGACATGGCAGGTCGCGCAGGCGCAAGCGCCGCCGCATTCGGCCTCGATGCCGGGCACGGAGTTGCGCACGGCATTTTCCATGACCGTGGAGCCGTTGGCGACATCCAGTTCGTGACGGGTGCCGTCGAAGGCGACGATGGTGAGTTTGCTCATGATGGCTTCCGAATTCTGTGAGCGGCCCAGGGCCTCTGTCCGGCACGGCGGGCGACCGCCCGCCTGCCAGCGTTGCGGCCGAGGTTTCCAACAAAACCCCTCCACAGTCAACATCGCGCCGTGCCGCCCGGCCATCCGGGCGCGAGGGGCTGCCGTTATGCCACAGTTCCGGTCAGCGGCAGAGCTTCAGGATGAAGTTCTCGGCCTCGACGACGGCGGCCGTGACGGCGGCAAGCGCAATCGCATCCGCCGGGTTTTCCTCCAGCGCGGCGGCGGCGCGCGCGACGGCCGTGGCGCCGGCCGATTGCGCCGATCCCTTGAGGCGATGGGCGATCGAGGCGCGCGCCTCGCCGTCGAACATGGCCAGTTCCTTCATGCTCTGACGGGCGTGCCGCGCGAACATCTGCAGCACTTCCAGCTCCAGCGCCTTGTCGCCCATGGTCTGGCGGCCAAGGTGTACCAAATCGATCGGCCGTCCAGTCGAGGCACAGATGCCGCTGGCGTTGTCGGGGGTATCGAAGGCGATGTTGAGCGCTGCCATTTGCCAATATCCTTGTTCGCGCCGCGCGCGCTTGTTTCGTTATGGAGCATGCCACGTTTACGGGCCTGCCCGTCCGTTCGCCCGCCGGATGCGCGGAAAACGGATGCCATTGTGTATGGCGGAGGCCCCTATCGGATTAAAAGGCGGCGCAAAATGGGCATGAATCGCAAACTATGGTTAATGCCTGAAAAAAGGCTTTTTTCTCAAGCTTTCCATTGCGATACAGAATCGGCTGAAATTAACTTTCTGTTAAGTTTCAGCCTAAGGGAGATGGCAATCAATTGTGTGATACAGGCTAATGTGTCACTACGATACGGCCGGATAGTCCCGGTGGATAAGCCGTTGGCGGATATACACCCTTCCGTCATTTCGGTCTATCGAACGAATTGGGAATGAACGGCGGTCCGGACGCTGCGCAACCATGAGGGTTCGCGGCAAGACCGGCCGCCAACCGGACGATCTCGAATACGCCCGAGCAGCGGCGGCGCGTATAGGGCTCGACCCGGACATGGTAACGAGGCGTACCCGCATGGCGACGAACAAGACCATTGAGTCGATCGACGACAAGGCATTCCAGGCTCTCGAAGAGGCCTTGAAAATCGATTTCGACGATCTGACCGCGGAGACGCCTTCGAAGACGGATTCGTCGGAGGCCCGTGTGTCTGAACCAGCAAGTCGAATTCAGGGAAAGACGCAAGGTCAGCAGGCGTCCGCCGAGACCCCGCGCAACCTGAACCCCGAGCCCGGCCCGAAGACGCCGGTCTTCGCGCCCGCCAATGACGGTTCGCGCAAGACGCCCGCCGCGATCCTGAAGTCGCTCGACATGCGCTCCTCGCGCGGCCCCATCCGCATGGCCGCGCTCGCCTCCGTGCTTTGGGTCATCGGCGGCGTCGGCGTTGCCAATCTTCTTTATGCACCGCAGATCTGGCAGATCCGCTCCATCGCCGATCTGGTCGCCCTGCCCGGCGCCATCGGCATGCTGGTCGCGATCATCATGCCGATCATGCTGTTCTTCGCCTTCGCCATCATGATCGCGCGCGCCCACGAACTGCGCAGCGCGGCACGCTCCATGGCGGAAGTCGCCCTGCGCCTCTCTGAGCCGGAAACCGTCGCCGCCGACCGCATCATGTCCGTCGGCCAGGCCGTGCGCCGTGAAGTGTCGGCGATGAACGAAGGCATCGAGCGCACCATCGCACGCGCCACGGAACTCGAAACGCTCGTTCATTCCGAGGTCAACGCCCTCGAGCGCAGCTATTCCGACAATGAGATGCGCGTGCGCACGCTCGTGCAGGAACTCGGCACGGAACGCGAGGCGATCGTCAGCCATGCCGAACGCATCCGCTCGTCCATTTCCGGCGCGCACGAGCAGTTGAAGGACGAGCTGGCCAGCGCCGGTGAGAGCATCACGGCGCGCCTTGCCACGTCCGGCGAGGCCTTCGCCTCCATGCTCGACACGCGCGCCGCCATGCTGATGGAAAAGTCCGACAGCGCGACGCAGACCATCGGCGCGATGCTCGCCGCGCGCACGGACAACCTCCTGTCCACGCTGAGCTCCTCCGGCCTTGCGCTTGCCAACGAATTCGATACGCGCCTGGACCAGCTGACGCAGAACCTCGACAGCCGCGGCCGCGATCTTCTCCAGCAGTTCGAAACGCGCGCGACCTCGCTCGACGCGAACACGGAGAAGCTCAATGCCGCGCTTAACGAGCGCGCAAAACAGCTCAATGAAACGCTGATCGCCCGCACCCGCGAGATCAGCGAAAGCCTTTCGATCGGCCAGCAAGCCGTGACGAGCGGCCTCGATCACGTTCTCCAGTCGATGAACGCGGCGCTGGATGAAAAGGGCGCGCAGTTCCGCCAGAGCCTCAAGAACGCCGCCGACGACACGGTCATGGACCTCGACCTTCGTTCGGGCTTCTTCGACGAGCGCATGCAGGCGACCGTCGGCCAGATCGCCGGCACCTTCGACCAGCGCGTCGAGGAATTCGCCCAGGCCTTCGACCAGCGCGCCGGATCGCTCGATTCCAAGCTGATGGAGAGCCTTGCACGAATCAACGAGACCGTCGCCAGCGGCCGCGAGGCGATCGACGGCATCCTCACCTCCAGCATCGACCGCCTGGGCAACACGCTGACGGACCAGTCCTTCGCGCTGGCGACCACGATCGCCACCAGCCAGGAAGTGTTCGAAAGCGCCGTTTCCGGCCATGCCGAAGCCATCAGCAACGCCGTCGGCGGTGCGCATGAGCGCGTGGGCGCTGTCCTGTCCGAAAAGTCGTCCGCCCTGCTCGGCGGCCTCGCCGAGGTGCAGAGCCGTATCGAAAACGGCTTCGGCGCGCGCGCCGACGCGTTGGCCGAAAGCATCTCGGGCAGCGAACGCCGCCTGACGGAAGCGCTCGACAACCGCGGCACGGCCATCGCGACCGACATCCAGGCCGCCCAGGCCCGCATGGAAGAAGCGCTCGGCGCCCGCGCCGACGAGATCACCTCCACCATCGCGGCAAGCCACAACCGCCTCGACAGCGCGCTTACCGAGCGCACGGCAGCCCTTTCGGCCATGCTGCACGAGACCGGCAGCCAACTGGAGAATTCCGTGGGTTCGGCGGCCAATCGCGTCGAAACCGCGCTCACCGGTGCTGCCCGCCAGATCGATGAGGTCATCACCGGCCGCACCGCCAACCTTGCCTCCGTGCTGTCCAACAGCGCCGGCTCCATGCAGGCGGCCATCGACAATGCAGCCGACCGCGTCGAGCATGTGCTCTCAGAAGGCAGCCAGCAGCTCGGCGGCGTGCTGCACGGCCAGGCGACCGAGTTCGCCGACGCCTTCTCGGGCCGCGCCGCCGAGATCGCGCAAGCCCTTTCGGGCCGCGCCTCGGAGCTTGCCGGCTCGCTCGTCTCGACGCATGAACAGATCCGCGCGACGCTCGACGACCGCATCCATGCGATCAATGTCGCCATCAGCGAAGGCCGCGACCAGCTCACGGAGACGCTGAACGACCAGACCACCGCCATCGGCACGACCATCGCCACGAGCGCGGGCATGCTGGAAATCTCGCTGGAGCAGCAGCAGGAAGCACTGCGCCGCACCATCGACACCAGCGCCGACCTCCTGAATGCACGCGTTCGCGAAAGCACCGATGCCGTCGCCGAACGCCTCGGCGAGACCACGTCCAAGATCGCGCAGGCGGCCGATGCCTTCGGCGCGCGCATGGAGCAGACCGTTGACAGCGTCGCCAATCGCTTCGACACCACCGGCAGCCGCCTGGAAGAAAACCTCGGCAAGCTGGAAGCCCGCATCGAGCACAGCGTCGACAACGTCTCCGGCATCGTCGATACGGCAGCCTCGCGCATCTCCGACACGCTCGGCGAGCGCCTGGCCGACCTGGAGCGCGTGGGCAGCGACGTCTCGCTGCGCGTCTCCGACGCCCTCTCCCGCCCCATTGCCGAAGTCGACCGCATCGGCGACGAAACCACGGCGCGGATCGCCGCCACCCTCGCCGGCCATGTCGGCGATATCGAGCGCGTTGCGGGCGATGCCGCCCAGCGTATCGACAGCACGCTTGCCGACCGCGCGAGCCAGATCGCACAGGTCACCGACGAAGCTGCCGGACGCATCGACAGCACGCTCGCCGAGCGCGCGGGCCAGATCGCGCAGGTTACCGACCAGGCTGCAGGGCGCATCGAAAGCACGCTCGCCCAGCGTGCCAGCCAGATCGCGCAGGTAGCAGACGAGGCCGCCGGACGCATCGACAGCACGCTGAGCGAGCGCGCCAACCAGATCGCCCAGATCGCCGGCGAAGCCTCCGAACGCATCGCGACCACGATCGACGACAAGACCGGCCGCATCGAGGAACGCCTCGGCACGATGGACCGGGCGCTCACGATCGGCCTCGACAATGTGAACCGCACCATCGACGGCAAGGCTGCGGGCCTCGCCCAGACGCTGCGCGAAGCCGTTTCGCAGGCGGCGCAGGACATGGATGCCGAAGCCGTGCGCTCGGCCCAGTCGCTGGCCAAGACCGGCGAGGAATTCGTCAGCATCAGCAGTTCGCTGCGCGGCGCGGTGTCTCGTGCGGCCACGGAAATGGGCACGGAAGCCCAGCGGGTGGCCGAGAACATCGCACGCACCGGCGCCGAATTTGCCGAAAACCTCTCCACCCGCAACGAGGCCTTCGCCCGCTCCATCGAGGAGACGGAAAGCCGTCTGGCCGGTCAGGCGCAGGCCCTGCAGCAGGGTCTCGGCGAGGTTCAGAAGGCACTGGATACGCGCGGTGCCTCCATCCGTTCCACGCTCGACGAGCGCACCCGCGAGCTCAACTCCATGCTGGCGAGCCGCACGGAAGAGCTGTCGCGCCTCATCAACGAGGAAGCCCGCCCGGTCATCGACGATTACGCGGCCGTCGGCCGCGAGGCTGCCGAGCGGATCACCGGCGTCGCCCGCGAAAGCGCCGATCGCCTGCGCAACGAGAACGCCGCGCTCATCAACGCGATCTCCGCCCGCACCGCCGACACGCTGGCCGCCATCACGGCCCGCACGGACGAAGCGGCCGGCGCGATGCGCGCCATCGAAGACGGCCTCCAGGCCAATGTCGAGGGCCTGATCGCCCGCCTTTCGGAAAGCAACGGCGCCATCGCCGGCATGGTCGATGCGGCCAGCCAGACGCTGGGCGCCATCGATGGCCGTCTCAGCAGCACGGCCGAGCATTTCAGCTCGTCGGCCGAACGCGCCTCCGAAATGGTCGCCACCACGTCGCGCCTGCTGGAAGGCAAGGTCGACCGCCTGTCGGATATCGCGGCCGGCACCCTCTCCCAGATCGGCGGCATCGTCGGTCGTTTCGAGGACCACTCGAAGATCCTGTCGCAGGCGTCGGACCTCCTGGCCGCGGCCCAGTCCAACCTCGTTTCGACGCTCGAGGAGCGTCAGGATGCGCTGCGCGCGCTCTCCGTCGGCCTCGTCCAGCGGTCGGAGGAAATCGAGGGCACCATGCGCTCGCTCGAAGGCATGGTGGAAGGCGCCTTCAGCCGCGCCGAGGAACGCTCCAGCCAGATCGCCGGCAACCTGCGCGGCGGCATCCAGGGCTCGTTCGCCGAAGTCGGTCGCATCCTGAGCGAGACCGAAAAACGCGCCGAGACCGCCGCCGCCACGCTGCGCGATTCGCTGGTCAAGGCCGGCGAGGAAGCGGGCCAGTCCGTCGAAGGCGCCTTCGTGCGCGCCGAGGAGCGCACCAAGGAAGTCGCAAACCGCCTGCGCGGCAGCGTCAGCGCCTGGCTTTCGGATGTCGATCGCCTGTTGAACGAGTCCGGCAAGAAGTCCGAGGCCGCGACGGCCGTCATGCGCGACGCGATGCGCGAGGCGGTCGAGGAAGCCATCGGCAAGTTCTCCGGCGCCACCGAGGAAATCCGCCGCGCCGCCGGCGAAATCCGCCGCGAACTCGACCAAACCCGTGGCGAACTCAAGCGCGGCGCGTTCGACCTGCCGGAAGAAGCGAAGGAAAACGCCGCCCAGATGCGGCGCGCCGTCAGCGAGCAGATCAAGGCGCTGCAGGACCTGTCCGATATCATCGGCAAATCCTCGGCCGCTCTCGAAGTCTCGCGCCCGGCCGTTCAGGCGACACCTGCGCAGCAGCCCGTCCAGCAGCAGGCCCGCGTCGAGCCGCGTCGCGAGGAACAGCCGCAGCTTCGCGGCAGCCTCGGGCTGGAGCGCGCAGCCGCCGCCACCGTGCCGCAGCGCGCGCAGCCCCTGCCCGCCGAAACCGATGCCAGAACGGCAGGCGGCGAAGGCGGCTGGATGCGCGATCTCCTGCGCGGCGCCGTCTCGCGTGAGGAAGCCCAGTTCGCCCAGCCGCGCGGCGAAGGCCAGGCGGCCCGCCCCGCCGACAGCCGCAACCCGCGCCATGTCGTGGAATCGCTGAACTCCTTGTCCGTCGATATCGCCCGCGCCATCGATCACGATGCGTCGGTCGACCTGTGGCGCCGCTACCAGCGCGGCGAGCGCGACGTGTTTACCCGTCGCCTCTACACGCTGAAGGGCCAGCAGACCTTCGACGAGATCAAGCGCAAGTACGAGCGCGAGCCGGAATTCCGCACCGCCGTCGACCGTTACATCTCGGATTTCGAGAAGCTGCTCGCCGACGTGGCCCGCAACGACCGCGACAAGACGATGACGCAGACCTACCTCACCTCGGACACCGGCAAGGTCTACACCATGCTGGCCCACGCGGCAGGCCGCTTCAACTGAGTGAAGCAGATCGTGCAGGACTTGGCGGCCGTCCCTCGGGGCGGCCGTTTTGCGTTATGGCCGATAACGCATTTGTGAGCCGGCCGTGTCGTTTCCGCGCTCCCTTCTCTTATATTCGCGGCCGCCAGCCTCTATATCCCCAGCGAAAGGCCTGATGCCGCAAGGGAGAGAGACGAATATGATTGCAATACAGGGGTTTGGGCGCCTTCTCGCGACGCTGGCCGTGGCGCTGGTCGTGATGATGACGGTGGTGGACGTGGCCGAAGCCCGTCGCGCCGGCGGCGGTTTCGGCAGCCGCGGCACCCGCACCTTCTCCACGCCCTCGACGACGCGCACCGCGCCGAACGAAGCCCAGCCCATCGACCGCACGATGACGCGCCAGCCATCCACCACCCAGCAGGCGGCTGGCCGCAACAACACGGCGACGAACCCGCGTCCGGGCCTGTTCGGCGGCTTCGGCGGCTCCATGCTCGGCGGCCTGATGCTCGGCGGCCTTGTCGGCATGATGCTCGGCCACGGGCTCGGCGGCGGCATCGGCTTCCTCGGCCTGATCCTCCAGGTGCTGCTCATCGCCGGTGCCTTCCTGTTCATCCGCCGGATGTTCGCGCAGAAGAATGCACCGGCCTATGCCGGCGCAGGCGCGGCGCGCAGCACCTATCAGGGCGGCAACGGCTCGGATTTCGAGATCCCGCGCATCGGCGGCGGCCAGCGACAGGCCGCGGTCCAGCCGCAGTCCGGCGACGAGATCGGCATAGGACAGCAGGATCTCGAACAGTTCGAGGGCATGCTGAAGGAATTGCAGGCCGCCTATGCGGCGGAAGATTTCCGCACGCTCCGCCAGATCACGACGCCGGAGGCGATGTCCTACCTCGCCGAGGAGATCGGCGACAATGCCACGCAGGGCCTGCGCAACGAGGTGCGCGACATTCATCTCGTACAGGGCGACGTCGCCGAAGCCTGGCGCGAAGGCAGCGATGACTACGCTACCGTCGCCATGCGCTACGAAAGCATCGACGTGATGCGCGACCGCGCCTCGGGCAAGCTGGTCTCCGGCGATCCGGACACTCCCACGGAAACCGTCGAGGTCTGGACGTTCCTGCGCCGCAACGGTGGCGATTGGAAGGTCTCGGCCATCCAGGGCGTCGAAGCGGCCTGACGGGAAAAGACAAGGCCGCGCGCGACCTCAAGGGGCAGCGCGCGGCCGAAAATCTATCGATAAGAGATCGATCGATCAGATCGTTTTCAGCGTCCAGCCGACGATATCGGCGGTGACGGCGGCGAAGGCCGTATCGAGCGCCTTCACGAAAGCCGTATTACCCGTTCCGCGAACCGGCGCCGTAGCCCGGAACACCTTCTGCGCCCGCACGGAACCGTTGCGATCATTGAGCAGCTTGGCGGAAATCTCGACGATCGCGGTGCCGGCGCCGGAGGTCTGAACCTCGAACGCGCGAATCTCCGTCACGATCTGGTAGTCGATGGCCAGACCCTGGCCGGGCGTACCGACACCGCCCAGACGGCCGGTGTTCTCGAAAGCCTGCACGAGCTTGGCCTGCACCATCTTGGTCAGGCTATCACTCCACTGCGACTGCGAAAGATACTGGATCTCCGATGGCGACGGACGGATGACGATCTGTTCGCTGTCGATCGCCTTCAGCGCGGTCGGCTGCGGCACGAGGATTTGCCGGCTCTTGGCAGACGGCCCCTCGATCGGTGCCGCAGATGTGAGGCTGAACGTATCGTTCTTGGCTGCTCCACCGCCGCAGGCGGTCAGTGACGCAGCCAGAACGGCCGAGAGTGCGATCCGCGTCGCAGGTCCTCTCCGCCACATCTCCATACCCGATACCGTCATATTGTCCTCGAAACCCTTGATATCGATATGTAGCAGCGGCCTTGCAGGCTGTCACGGTGGTGTGGGCCAAGTCCTTGCACGCAAGCGAGACCTGAGCGGCCGTTGTGTAAATACGGCCACACTTCAAGGGTGTCAGCGGCGGGTGCGGCCGTCATACTGCTTGACGGTCTCGCCGCCGAACAGCAGGCGCTGGGGATTGCGCTCGAAACCGGAGATCGCGCTGTCGAGATTCTGGATGGTGCGGCGCGTATCGAGCACCAGCGCCTCGACATCGCGAAGGCCCGAGCCCGAGAAGCGCTGAAGCCCGTCGGCAATCGGCCCGATCCGGCCATTCAGCGTATCCGCCGCCTGCTTGATCGACTGCAAGGTCGCCTTGGCCTCGGCAAACAGCGATTCGGAATCGCCCTCGCCCAGGAAGCCGTCGAGCTTGGCGAGCACGCCGTCGACACGGGTGGATGCCGCGTTCAGCTTGCTGCTCATCTGCTGCACGTCGGTGATGATCTGGTCGATGTCTTCCTGGCGGTTGCCGATCTTGTCGGCGACGCCGGTGACGGACGCGATTGCCTTGCGTGCATCCTGGGTCGCGACCGAGATATTGTCGATGGCGCCGCTGACCTTCTGTGTATCGACGGCGGCGATCAGGCTATCGACCTTGTTGAGCGTGGCGGTCGCATTCTTGCCGAATGTGTCGAAGGTCTCGGCCGTCTTGCGGAAGCCCTCGACCGTCTCCTTCACGTTGCCGGAGGCGTCGGCGATATCCTTGCTGACCTTGTCGACATTGCCGACGAAGTCCTCGACCTTCTTCGGATCGACGGCCTTGATCAACGAATCGACCGAGGCGAGCGTGGAATCGAGCCGGCCCGAAAGGTTCCTGAACGTCTCGGAAAGCCCGCCGACGCTCTTCAGGAATTCGTCGATGTTCTCGCCGTTGGCGGCAAGCGAATCGGAGAAGCGCTCGGCATTCTGGATGGTCTTGGTGAGCGGGCCGCGGGCGTCGGCGACAAAACCCTGGACATCGGTAATGGCGGCATCGGCCCGCTTGAGGATCTTGTCGGCCGTCGACAGGATATTGGTCACGCTCGACTGCTCGGCCTGGAGAACCGCGGCCGTCTCGTTGTCGAAGGCATCGCGCAGGATGTTCGGATCGCCGGCGGAACCACCGGAAAGCTCGATATAGGCGGCCCCCGTCAGGCCCTGCACTTCCAGCACGGCGGAGGTGGATTTCTTCACGGGTGCGGTGGTTGCGACCTCCGTCATGGCGACGGAGAAGCGCGGATCGTCCTTGTCGATGGCAAGGCTGCGCACGGAACCAACGGGAATGCCGTTGAAGCGCACGGGCGAGCCGATGGACAGGCCGTTGGCAGAACCCGGAATGCGGATCGCCAGCTGCGCCATGTCGCCGCCCCGGCCGTATTGTGACATCCAGTAGACGAACACGAAGGCGGCTGCCATGACCAGCACGGTGAAGAAACCGACGAGGGCGTAATTGGCTTTCGTTTCCATTCTTCAGTCCTGCTCGCAGTTCCATCCGCCGGGACGGGATGCTCCCGGATGTCCTTCATGTCTATCGCACGATCGATCGTGCACGCTTGCCCTGGAAATAGGACTGCACCCAAGGATCGTCAAAGGCCAGCATGTCCTCGATGGTGCCTTCCACGAGAACCTTCTTCTGCCCAAGCACGGCGATGCGGTCGCATACCGAAAACAGGCTGTCGAGGTCGTGAGTCACCATATACACGGTGAGGCCCAGAGTGTCGCGCAGTTTGGCGATCAGCGCATCGAATTCGGCCGCGCCGATGGGATCGAGGCCCGATGTCGGCTCGTCCAGGAAGACAAGCGCCGGATCGAGCGCCAGCGCGCGGGCCAGCGCCGCGCGCTTGATCATGCCGCCCGAAAGCTCCGAGGGGAATTTTTCCGCGGCGTCGGGTGCGAGGCCGACGAGCTCGATCTTCAGCCGCGCCAGTTCGTCCATCATCGCCTGCGGAAGGTCGAGATATTCGCGCATCGGCACCTGGATGTTTTCCCGCACCGTCAGCGACGAGAACAGCGCCCCCTGCTGGAAGAGCACGCCGAGCTTCATGTCCAGCGCCATGCGCTCGGAATCCGTCGCCTTGTCGAAATCCGTGCCGAAGATCTGGATATTGCCGCCGCGGCGCGGCAGGAGCCGCAGCACGGTGCGCATCAGAACGGATTTGCCGGTGCCGGATGCACCAACGAATCCGAGGATTTCGCCGCGGTAGATATCGAGATTGAGCTTGTCGAGGACGATCTTCGTGCCGAAACCGACGGTCAGGTCCTTGACCGAGAGAATGACGTCCTTCTGATCTGCCGTAACCGGGTCCATCTGCATTCCTAGAAGTCGATTGCGGAGTAGAACACGGCGAAGAGGGCGTCTACGAGGATGACGACGAAAATGGACTTAACCACGGCGGCGGTGACGTGCCGGCCGAGCGATTCGGCGCTGCCGCCGACCTTCAGGCCTTCCACCGATGCGACGATGCCGATGATCAGCGCCATGAAGGGCGCCTTGATCATGCCGGAGACGATGGTCGAGAGATCGATCGCCTCGCGCAGGCGCGACAGGAACGTGTCGAAGGTGATGCCCGAATAGGCCCGGGCCACGAAGGCGGCACCGGCGAGCGCCGCGAAGTTGGCGATGATCGTCAGAAGCGGCAGCGCGACCGTGAGCGCCACCAGCCGCGGAAAGACGAGGACGCCGATGGGGCTGAGCCCCATCACCTTCAGCGCATCGATCTCCTCGCGCATCTTCATCGAGCCGATTTCGGCCGTGATGGCGCTGCCGGAGCGGCCTGCGATCATGATGGCCGTCAGCAGGACGCCGATTTCGCGCAGCTGCAGGATACCGACGAGATCGACGACGAAGACTTCCGCCCCGAAGTACCGCAGCTGGAAGGCGCCCTGCTGGGCGATGATCGCGCCGATGAGGAACGACATCAGCAGAATGATCGGAACGGCGCGCACGCCCATATGGTCGATCTGGTGCACGATGGCGGCGGGCGAAACGCCGCTTTTGCGGCCAAGCTTGAGCTGCGCCCCGCGCACCGCCGAGCCCAGAATGAACATGGCCGCGACCGAGTCGTTCCAGATGTCGACCACGACGCGGCCGATGGGGGCGAAGATGCGTTCGAATCTCGAGCCCGACGCGCTGCGCGTATCGCCGGCTTCGGCCAGCTTTTCGGGCAGTGCCGCGATGAGGTCCGCATAGCTTGCGCCCGGCCGGTCGGTGATGTTGACCTCGCCACCGCCCGACTGGCGCGCGGTGATGGCGCGACGCAGCAGCCAGGCGCCGGCGGTATCCATTTCCTCGACGCCGCCGAGGTCGATCTCAAGCGGCCCCGTCGTGCCGCCCTTCATGCCGTCGAGCTGTTTGGAGGCGGCGACCGCCGTCGTGTTGATCCAGCGGCCGGAGAGACGCCAGATCTCGCCGTCTCCACCCGTCAGGCTCTCGGTCTTTATCTCTGCGAGGGTATCGGTGTTCGTGGCCAAGTGTCTTGCATCTTCCCGTGCGTGGGACAACATGCCCTGTCTTATCGACTCGCGCATCGTCTGTCACCGAACGAAGGGGCAAAAGCCCGTCGCCTTGCGCATTTTTCAATACCGGGAGAGCCGATCCGATGCACAGAACACTTCTCGCCGCCGCCGAGAGCTTCCCGATTGCCGGCGCTTTCACCATTTCGCGTGGCGCCAAGACGACGGCGGAGGTGGTGACCTGCACGATTGGCGCCTCGGGTGCCCTCGGCCGCGGCGAATGCGTGCCCTATGCGCGCTACGGCGAATCGGTGCCGGGTGTGCTTGCCGCTATCGAGGAGATGCGCGGCGCCATCGAGGACGGCGTCGGCCGCGAGGAGCTTGCCCGCCTCATGCCGGCGGGTGCGGCGCGCAATGCGCTGGACTGCGCCCTTTGGGACCTGGAGGCCAAGCTGTCCGGCGTACCCACATGGCAGGTGCTGGATACGACGGCGCCGCAGAAACTGGTCACGGCCTACACGCTTTCGCTCGGGGAACCCGACACCATGCAGCGGCAGGCCGCCGAACATGCCTGGCGTCCCCTGCTCAAGGTGAAGGTCGGAACGGCTGACGATGAAGCCCGTATCCGCGCCGTGCGCGCGGGCGCACCCGACAGCGCCATCATCCTCGATGCCAACGAGGGCTGGACGCCGGACAATCTCGCCCATCACTTCGCCCTCTGCGCGCAGGCCCGCATCACGCTGGTCGAACAGCCGCTGCCGGCGGACAACGATTCGGCGCTGCGCGGCATGGCGCGCTCCGTCATCGTCTGCGCCGACGAGAGCGTGCATCGCACGCGCGATGTCGCCGGCCTCGCCGACCGCTACGACGCCATCAACATCAAGCTCGACAAGGCCGGCGGGCTGACGGAAGCGCTGGCGCTTCGCCAGGCGGCACGGTCCCACGGCCTGAAGATCATGGTGGGATGCATGGTCGGCACGTCGCTCGGCATGGCGCCGGCCGTGCTTCTGGCGCAAGGCGCCGACTTCGTCGATCTCGACGGCCCGCTGCTTCTGGCGCGCGACCGGGAGCCGGCCCTGCGCTACGAAGGCTCCGACGTCTATCCGCCGGAGCCGGCACTCTGGGGCTGAGCCGATGGCGCGAGCAACCGGCCTGCCACGACGCAGATGAGACCGGCTGCGGCGACCAGCGACATCAGGTAGAAGCCCTGAACGCCATACCAGCTGAAGGCATAGCCCGAGACGAAGGTCGCCAGTGCCGTGAAGATGCCGGTGTAGAAGAAGTACAGCCCCTGCGCCGCCGCCTCCTGCTCTTCCGCCACCCGCTGCACGAGCCGGCTTTGCGCACTCATGTGGATGAGCGCATAGGTGAAGGCATGCAGGCATTGCAGCGCGAAATAGCCGGCAAACGACATCTCCATCGGAAAGACGATCCAGCGCACGACGGCCACCGACGCACCGACGATCATCATCGACCAGAGATTGAAGCGCCGCCTGAGCTGGACGGCGAGCAGGAAGAACACCACCTCCGCCAGCACTCCCGCGCTCCAGAGGATGCCGACATCGACGCCGCTAAAGCCCATCTTCTGCCAGTAGATCGCCGAGAAGGCGAACAGCATGGCGTGGCTGGCGTTGACGAGGGAAACGCCGATCAGCATCAGTTGCACGTCGCTTTGGCGCAGCGTGCTCTTCGTCGGCATGGTCGCTATGGCGGCGATCGGTGACGGCCGGCGCGGCTTGCCGATCTTCGGCGCGATGATCGCGCCCACGACGGTCAGCACGAAAGCCGCCGCCATCGCGGGCAGCACCATGGCGCCGCCATAGAGCCCGGCAAGCCAGCCGCCGACCATTGTGGCAACAATGAAGGCGAGCGAACCCCATAGGCGCATGCGGCCATAATCGAAGTTCCAGCGCCGCACGCCCGACAGCATGATCGCCTCGGTGATCGGCACATAGGGCGAATAGACCGCGCCCTGCAGCGTGTAGAGCAGCAGGATCGGCCAGAACGAGCCGGTCGCAAACAGTGCCACGGCCGTCAAAAGCGAGAGCAGCCCCGACCACAGGAGCACGACCGAGCGCTCGCCGATCCGGTCGGCGATGACGCCCGCGACCGGCGCGGTGAAGACCCGCACGAATAGCGGCACGGCAAGCACGATGCCAATCTGGAAATCGGTAAGCGACAGCGTTTCCAGCCAGACCGGGAAAAACGGGAGCGCAATGCCGTTGACCATCATCGGCGCGCAGAAGACAAGCGCGATCCGCACGGCGAAGAACGGCGGCGCGCCGGTGGTAACTCTGAACCCGGAAGGGGGCGTCATTGGCGGGAAACCTGCATTGAAACGCTTGCCGCTCTATCATGCCGCAGCGCGCAGGCCAATCCGGGATTTTTCAGGCGTCGGCGCCTGCCGGGAAGCCGCCTCAGGCGGCCTCCGCGCCAACCCGTTCGCGCGTCTCGATGGCCGGCATCTGGTGCGATACGGCGAGCACGGCGGCGGGCCGCGAGGCCATCGTCTGCCAGGTGATCAGCTCCATCTCGCCGTCATGGTGTTCGGCGATCGCCGTGCAGCTTTCCACCCAGTCGCCGCTGTTGATATAGCGGATGCCGTCGATTTCGGTGATGACGGCATGGTGGATATGGCCGCAGATGACGCCGTCGGCATTGTTGCGGCGCGCCTCCTCGACCACGACCTTCTGGAACTCGCCGATGAAGTTGACGGCCGACTTGACCTGTTGCTTCGCCCAGGACGAGAACGACCAGTACGGCAGGCCGAGCCGGCGCCGGATGGCGGCGAAGACCACATTGATGGCGATGGCCGCGTCATAGGCCCAGTCGCCGAGATAGGCGACGACGCGGGCATGGCGCACGACCACGTCGAACTGGTCGCCGTGCAGCACCAGATAGCGCCTGCCGTCCGCGCCTTCGTGGATCATGCGCTCGGCCACCTCGACACCGCCGAAATGCGTGCCGGGGAAATCGCGCAGGAACTCGTCGTGATTGCCGGGGATATAGACGATGCGCGTGCCCTTGCGCGCCTTGCGCAGGATCTTCTGCGTGACGTCGTTGAAGGCCTGCGGCCAGTACCAGTTGCGCTTCAGCCGCCAGCCATCGACGATGTCGCCGACCAGCACAATGGTCTCGGCCTCGTGGTGCCGCAGGAAGTCCAGAAGGAAATCGGCCTTGGCGGCCTTCGATCCCAGATGCACATCCGAGATGAAGAGCGTGCGGAAGTGGCGGACGTCGGGGTCGGCAGGGGTCACGGTCATGCGTTCGTCTCCGGGTGGCCGGCCACCGCGATCATCGTCATGACGGGCGGCTCTCGGTCTCCTGAAAACCAGAGTCCTATTTCAGATTGATGACACAGCTATGCATTTTCGAAAGGCAAATAGGCATTGCACCGGCTGTTGAATGCGGCTTTATGGTACACCCGTTAAACTTCACGTCGCGGCGGTTTTGTGCCACGAAGGCCGCAACGAAAACAGAATATGGCAGGAGTATCATGAGCACCGGTGACAAACCGCGGACGCAGAACGGCCCCGCAAGCGGAGACATCGACCAGCAGGCGCTTTTCTTCCACCGTTATCCCCGTCCCGGAAAGCTCGAGATCACCGCCACCAAGCCGCTCGGCAACCAGCGCGACCTCGCGCTCGCCTATTCGCCGGGCGTCGCCGCGCCCTGTCTTGCCATCCGCGACGATCCGAGCACGGCCGCCGATTACACGGCGCGCTCCAATCTCGTCGCCGTGGTGTCCAACGGTACGGCCGTCCTCGGCCTCGGCAATATCGGACCGCTCGCCTCTAAGCCCGTCATGGAAGGCAAGGCCGTCCTCTTCAAGAAATTCGCCGGCGTGGACGTCTTCGACATCGAGATCGACGCCCCGACCGTCGAGCAGATGGTCGATGTCATCTCCGCTCTCGAGCCGACCTTCGGCGGCATCAACCTCGAGGACATCAAGGCGCCCGAATGCTTCGAGGTCGAGCGCCAGTTGCGCGAGAAGATGGATATCCCCGTCTTCCACGACGACCAGCACGGCACGGCCATCATCGTTGCGGCCGCCGTCCTGAACGGCCTTGAGCTTGCCGGAAAATCGCTCGCCGACGCCAAGATCGTAGCCTCCGGGGCGGGTGCTGCCGCGCTTGCCTGCCTCAACCAGCTCGTCGTGCTCGGCGCCAAGGTCGAAAACATCTGGGTCCACGACATCGAAGGCCTCGTCTACAGGGGCCGCGAAGCGCTGATGGACCAGTGGAAGGCCGTCTACGCGCAGGAAACCGACAAGCGGGTGCTCGCCGAAACCATCGACGGTGCCGATGTCTTCCTCGGTCTTTCCGCCGCTGGCGTGCTGAAGCCCGAATTGCTCGTGCGCATGGCCGAAAAGCCGCTGATCATGGCGCTCGCCAATCCCACGCCGGAAATCATGCCCGAAGAGGCGCGCGCCGCCCGCCCGGACGCGATGATCTGCACCGGCCGTTCGGACTTCCCGAACCAGGTCAACAACGTCATCTGCTTCCCCTACATCTTCCGCGGCGCGCTCGATTGCGGCGCGCGCACGATCAACGAGGAAATGAAGATGGCCGCCGTGCGCGCCATCGCAGCGCTCGCCCGCGAAGAGGTGTCCGACGTCGCCGCCCGCGCCTATTCCGGCGAAACGCCCGTCTTCGGCCCGAACTACCTCATCCCCTCGCCCTTCGACCAGCGGCTCATCCTGCGGATTGCGCCGGCCGTCGCGCGCGCGGCCGCCGAAACCGGCGTGGCCATGCGCCCGATTGCCGATTTCGACGCCTATCTCGACCAGCTGAACCGCTTCGTCTGGCGCTCGGGCTTCATCATGAAGCCGATCTTCGCGGCGGCGAAGAATGCCGAGAAGAAGCGCGTGATCTTCGCCGAAGGCGAGGACGAGCGCGTGCTGCGCGCAGCCCAGGTGCTGCTGGAAGAGGAAATCGCCAAGCCCATCCTCATCGGCCGCCCGCAGATCATCGAGACGCGCCTCAAGCGCTATGGCCTGCGCATTCGCCCCGACAGCGATTTCGAGGTCATCAACCCGGAAGACGATCCGCGCTACCGCGACTATGTCGACGATTATTTCCGCATCGTCGGCCGCAAGGGCGTCATCCCGGAAGCCGCACGTACCATCGTGCGCACCAACCAGACCGTCATCGGTGCGCTGGCCGTCAAGCGCGGCGAGGCCGACGCGCTGATCTGCGGCGTCGAAGGGCGCTATGCCAAGCACCTGCGCGATGTCAGCCAGATCATCGGCAAGAAGCCGGGCGTGCTGGACTTCTCCGGCCTCAGCCTGCTGATCTCCCAGCGCGGCGCGACTTTCTTCACCGACACCTATGTCACCTTCAATCCGACGGCAGAGGAAGTTGCGGAAATGACGGTGATGGCGGCCAAGGAAATCCGCCGTTTCGGCATCACGCCGCGTGCCGCCCTCGTCTCGCACTCGAACTTCGGCTCGCGCGATTCCGACAGCGCCTACAAGATGCGCCGCGCGATGGATATCGTGCGCGAGATCGACCCGACGCTGGAAGCCGACGGCGAAATGCACGGCGATGCCGCGATTTCCGAAACGCTGCGCCAGCGCGTCATGCCGAACTCGACGCTATCAGGCGAAGCCAACCTCCTGGTCTTCCCGAACCTCGACGCCGCCAACATCACGATGGGCGTCGTCAAGACCATGACGGACAGCCTGCATGTCGGCCCGATCCTGCTCGGCGCCGCCCTGCCTGCCCATATCCTGTCGCCGTCGGCCACCTCGCGCGGCGTCGTCAACATGGCGGCACTTGCCGTGGTGGAAGCCTCCTACCCGGATTGATGCCGCAGGCGGCCTATCGAGACGGACGGCCGCCGGCAAACCCGGCGGCCGTTTTCGTCAGGAAGGACCCGAAAGGCTGATCCTGCGCGTGATGCCGATCGCTTCCAGAAACGCCGCGTCGTGGCTGACGACGACGAGCGCGCCGTCATAGGCCCGCAGGCCCGCCTCCACCGCCTCGATGGAATCGATATCCAGATGGTTCGTCGGCTCGTCCAGCACAAGCAGGGCCGGCGGCTGCCCGGCGCCCAGCACGCAGGCGAGACCAGCCCGCAGCAATTGCCCGCCGCTGAGGCTGCCCGCCACCTGCAAGGCCGCATCCGCCCGGAACATGAAGCGCGCCAGGGCGGCCCGGCAGGCATTCTCGTCCGCACCGGGATTGATCCGCCGGAAATTGTCGCGGATCGACAGGGCCGGGTCGAGCAGGCTCACCCGCTGGTCGAGCATGGCAAGATCGGTGAAGAGGCGCACGCTGCCCCTCTCCGGTTGCAGGTCGCCCGTCAGCAGCGACAGGAGCGTGGTCTTTCCCGAACCGTTCGGACCGGTGATGGCGATGCGCTCCGGGCCCGTGACGACGAGGGAGAAACCGCGGATAACCGGTTGCTCCGGCCGGTAACCCGCCGCGACATCCTCCATGCGCAGGACCACCCGGCTTGCCGGCAGGCGCGTCGGCGGCACGTTGACCGTCAGGGGCTGGAGCACTTCGATACGCGCGCGGGCCTTGGCGACGGCGTCGCCCGCCTCCGCCTGCCGGCCCTCGGCAAGCCGCGCATTCGCACCGCCCGTGAGCTCGCTGCGCTCCTTCATGGCACCGAGAATTATGCGCGGGATATCCCCCCGCGCGCGCTTGCGGCGGCCCGCGCTTTCCTTGCGGGCGTGGCGCTCGGCAATGACCTGCATGGTGCGCGCCACCTCACCCGCATGCTTTTCCGCATCGGCGAGATCGCGATGGGCCGCGGCCAGTTCGAGCGCCTTGCGCTGCCGGTAGGCGCTCCAGTTTCCGCCATAGCTGCTAGCACCCAGTGTCGTCAGTTCGACGATGACGTCCATCGTCTCCAGCAATTCGCGGTCGTGGCTGACGACCACCGCGCCGGCCCGCCAGCCGGCAAGCAGGTCGAGCACCGCCTGCCGGCCCTCACGGTCGAGATTGTTGGTCGGCTCGTCGAGCAGCAGGAAATCCGGCTCCTGGAACACCAGCGCCGCAAGGGCTGCCCGCGTGCGTTGCCCGCCCGACAAGGCCGACAGCGGGGTATCCGAGCCCGCCTGAAGCCCGACACGCGCGAGCGCAGCTGAAAACCGCGCCTCCACGGTCCAGTCGGCATCGGCAAGCGCGTCGGCGTCCGCCGCGCCGCGTTCCGCGCGGGCGATGAGGTCGAGCATGTCGGCAATGCCGAAAAGATCGGCGACTGTCTCTCCAGCGGTGATCTGCACGGTCTGGCGCAGCACGCCTAGCGTACCGTCGACGGTGATGGCCCCCGATCGCGGAATAAGTTCGCCCGTGACGAGCCTGAGCAGCGTCGTCTTGCCGACGCCATTGCGGCCGACAAGGCCGGTGCGTGCGGCGCCGAAGGTCAGGTCGAGATCGGAAAGAAGCGTGTGCCCGTCAGGCGTGGACCACGAGATTTTGGAAAGCGTGATGGAATGCGGCATGGATGCGGATATCCCCGATGACAAAACGAAGTCGATTTGCGGTCGGGTTGAAATCCATGAAGCACCATCCGGTCGGTATTGACCATGGCCGCAATCTAGGGGCTGACCAAGGCGGTTGCAAGGCAGGCGGGTATCGAGGCCGTTAATCACGAATGCCTGTCGGCGTTGCACTTGCCCCGGCGCGCCCTATGATAAGTGAACGAAAGCCGGTTTTCGCCGGCCGTTTCGACATGCTCGAAGATCGATAGGGATCGATACCGTGAAGGGACGCAGTCGCTTCCTGTTTGCCGTCGCAACCGGCCTGTCGCTTCTTTTATCCGGCGGCACGGCGCTGGCCGACGTGTGCCAGCGCCTGAAAACGGAATTGGCGAGCCTGCCCAAGGTCGTGGTCGATACCGCGAACGCGCGCAAATACGCTTCCGCCATCGCCCGCCAGAACATCCAGCTGCGGCAGGCCAAAAGCGACCAGCGCCGCCTGCGCTGCTCCGGCGGCAGCATCATCGTGATCGGCGGCGCCAATGCCGATGCCTGCGCCACGCTCGCCACCGTCATCGGCAAGATGGAGCAGAACCTCCAGATCCTCGACAGCAAGCGGCGCGACCTGTCGGGTGGCGGCACGTCGAAAGCCAGGCGCAACCAGTTGCTCTCCAGGCTTGAGGCCGAGGGCTGCAACGACGCGAAGGTGACGCCGGTTGCCGCGACCGAGCGCCTGCGCTCGCTCGACGACACGCGCACCCTGCCGCTGGGAACGACGCCCGAAGGCAGCGACCGGCTGCAATTGCGCTCGCTGGGCGGCAATGCCGGCCACGGGAACCTGCGCACCGTCTGTGTGCGCACCTGCGACGGCGGCTTCTTCCCGATCTCCTCCAACGCTTCGCCGATGGATTTCCGCCGCGACCAGCAGGTCTGCGCCATGATGTGCCCGCAGACCGAGACGGAACTGTTCTACCAGGCGATGGGCCGCGGGCAGGAAACCGAGCAGATGACCTCCACGGTCACCGGCCGCGCCTATGTCGAATTGCAGAACGCCTTCGCCTACCGCACGCGCGATCTCTCCAAGCCCGGCGCCTGCGGCTGCAACCTTACGGCCTACTATCAGGAGATGATCAAGCGCGAAAAGGCGGCCCGCGGGGAGACGACGACGGAAACGGCGCCCGATGGCGGGGCCGGCTCCGTGACCACGATCCACGCGCTGCCCCGCAAGGAAGAGGCAAAGGTTCCGGTCAAGGCCGCCGAGCGTGAGTACGATCCGTCCAAGCACAAGGTGCGCACGGTCGGCCCGGCCTTCCTGCCGGAAAACGAATCCGCGATCGACCTCGGCCGTCCGGCCGATGCCGACGTCAACTGACGTCCGGCCAGCGCTCCTCGAAGACCAGTTCCTCCAGCGGCAGGCGCTGCCGCCAGCCCTTCACGGCCAGCTCCGGTTCGCCATAGAGCTGGTCGACGAAACCGACGCACAGCCAGGCGACGATCTCGATATGGTCAGGAATGCCGAGGATGGCGCGGATATCGCTGTCGTGGAAGATGCTGACCCAGCCGACGCCCACCCCTTCCGCCCGCGCCGCAAGCCAGAGGTTCTGCACGGCACAGACGGTGGAATAGACATCCATGCGCGGATTGTGCGTTCGCCCCAGCACGACGGACCCTGCCCGTGTCGGATCGCAGGTCACGCAGATAGACAGCGGCGCCTTCAGGATGCCTTCGAGCTTCAGCGCGCGATAGCGTGCCTGCCGTTCGCCGGAAAACATCGCCTCCGCCTCGGCATTGGCTTTCAGGAAGGCCGCATGCACCGCCTGACGGGTGGGCAGGTTGCGCACGAGAAGGAAGTTCCACGGCTGCATGAAACCGACCGACGGCGCATTGTGCGCCGCCTGCAACAGCCTGCGGACCAGATCGTCCGGCAAGGGATCGGGCAGGAACTGGTCGCGCACGTCGCGGCGTGTTTCGATGGCGCGGTAGACGGCCTGCCTCTCCTCACACGGAAAGGCGTCCGCCCGGACCAGAGGGTCCCACGGTTCGGTTCGCATCGTCATCTCCCCAACAATGCGCAAAACCTGCCGCCGTCCGCGCGGTTCGGTCCATCTCGCCAGGCCGGTCTTCTGACTTCGGTTCACACGGCCCCGCCCTGCCTTCCCGGTTGAACAACCAGTGGCAAAACCCTGAATCGATTCAAGGTTTTAAGGACAAGCCATCCCCGTCACAGCGTTGGGCACGTACCGGACCTGGGTTTCCCCGCACCGGTTTCCCGATTCTCCCGCAAGCGGGCACCTGACGGCCGGATTGTGCACGGCACGGCTCAACGATCAAGCCCGCGGCCGCAAAACGGCCTTATCGCCTCAACCGTTATCGACCACTTTCTTGAGGGGCTGTGCCTTCAAACGCGCCTTGCGGTTCTTGTCGGTGAGTTCGACGTCGGAAAAGGCCAGCAGCTTGTAGAATTGGTTGTGGCCGTAAGACTTAAGATCGAAGTTTGGTTGACACGCTTGCAAAGTCTTCATGAGGTCCGGCAGCGCAACCCATGGACCATCCAACGGCGGCGCTTCGACGAAAATGCGTTGCAGGAGTTCTCCCTTTAACGCCCGCCGAACAGCCGGTGCCTGCTTTGCGACAGGCTTTTCGCCGGCTTTCACCGACACTGAACTGGCATTGGCTTTCACTGCATCGACGATCCTGAAAACATCAAACGCCGCCTGAAAGCGGCTTGAAGCTTTCGAGCACGCCATGCCAACGGCGATCTTGCCAGCGCGCCGAATTCGCATTGCCAATTGCGTGAAGTCGCTATCGGCAGTGGCGAGGCAGAACACATCCACTTCTCCCGAATGAAGTTCGTCCATGGCATCGATCACCATGGCGATATCAGCACCGTTCTTGCGGTTTGCACCGGCCACGGTTTGCCGGGTCGTGAGGGCATGAAGTGCGGCGGCATCCAGCCAAGGCTTGAGGGATGGATTCGAGAAGTCACCGTAGATGCGGCGATCAAGCAGCAGGCCGTGCCTTGTCGCCTCTTCAATGAGTTTACCAGCGACACCTGAAGGCACGTTCTCTGCATCGACGAAAAGGACAGCCCCGCGTTGCGTCATACCCACTCCCCTTGAGAAGGAATGCATATTAGCATCGCCCACTCCGCCTGCAATCAGAGAGGTTACTTTTCGATTTCACAGGTTAACGCACAACTACCAGGCGCAGAAAGATAGCCAGCACCCCGCGCCCCTTACCCCCGGTCGCGGAAGCGGTTGGTGATGGGGTAGCGGCGGTCGCGGCCGAAGTTCTTGCGGGTGATCTTCACGCCGGGCGCCGACTGGCGGCGCTTGTATTCGGCGATGTAGAGCAGGTGTTCGATCCGGTGGACGGTCGCCGCGTCGTGGCCGCGCGCCACGATCTCCTCCGTGCCCATCTCCAGCTCGACGAGGCATTCGAGGATGTCGTCGAGCACCGGATAGGGCGGCAGGGAATCCTGGTCGGTCTGGTTTGGCCGCAGTTCGGCGGACGGCGCCTTGTCGATGATGTTGTGCGGGATCACCTCGCCCGTCGGGCCCAGCGCGCCGGGCGGCACATGCTGGTTGCGCCAGCGCGACAGCGCGTAGACCTGCATCTTGTAGAGGTCCTTGATCGGGTTGAACCCGCCGTTCATGTCGCCGTAGAGCGTGGCATAGCCGACCGACATTTCCGACTTGTTGCCCGTCGTGACAACCATCGAGCCGAACTTGTTGGAAATCGCCATCAGGATCGTGCCGCGCGTGCGGCTCTGCAGGTTTTCCTCGGTGATGCCTTCTTCCGTGCCCTCGAAGGTCTCCGACAGTGCGGAAAGGAAGCCGGTCACGGGCGCCTCGATCGGCACAATGTCGTAACGGCAGCCCAGCGCCTTCGCGCAATCGGCGGCGTCCTTGAGCGAATCCTCCGACGTGTAGCGGTAGGGCAGCATCACGCAGCGCACGCGCTCCTCGCCCAGCGCATCGACGGCGATGGCCGCGCAGATCGCGGAGTCGATGCCGCCGGACAGGCCGAGCACGACGTTCTTGAAGCCGTTCTTGTTGACGTAGTCGCGGAAGCCGAGCAGGCAGGCACGGTAATCCGCTTCCTCGCGCTCGGGAATTTGCGACATCGGGCCGCTGTCGCAGGCCCAGCCGTCGCCGCGCCGCTTCCACGTCGTGAGCGCGATGGTCTCCTCGAACTGGCTCATCTGGAAGGCCAGCGTCTTGTCGGCGTTGAAGGCGAAGCTCGCGCCGTCGAAGACAAGCTCATCCTGGCCGCCGAGCTGGTTGGCGTAGAGCAGCGGCAGGCCGGTCTCGATGACCTGCTTCAGCACGACCTGGTGGCGGATATCGACCTTGCCGCGATAATAGGGTGAGCCATTCGGCGACAGCAGGATTTCCGCGCCGCTTTCCGCCAGCGTCTCGCAGACGCCGAGTTCGCCCCAGATGTCCTCGCAGATCGGAATGCCGAGGCGCACGCCGCGGAAATTCACCGGCCCCGGCATCGCGCCCTGGTCGAAGACGCGCTTCTCGTCGAATTCGCCATAGTTCGGCAGGTCCACCTTGTCGCGCACCGCGATGACCTTGCCGGCATCCAGAACGGCGATGGCATTGTAGCGGCCGGTCTCGTCCTGCCGCGGAAAACCGATGATGACGCCCGGGCCGCCATCCGCCGTGTCGGCGGCGAGATCCTCGACGGCGCGACGGCAGGCCTTCAGAAAGGCCGGCTTCAGCACGAGGTCCTCCGGCGGATAGCCGGAAATGAAGAGTTCCGTCAGCAAAAGCAGGTCGGCGCCCTGCGTTGCGGCGTCCGCACGCGCGGCGCGCGCCTTGGCCAGATTTCCGGCCACATCGCCAACCGTCGGGTTCAATTGCGCGACAGCAATGCGCAGCGTCGTCTTTTCAGTCTCGGAAGTCATCTCTGCGGACCCGTCTCCTCTTGTGTCCGATCGTGCAGCCCGCACGCTCGGACGGTCGCAAGCTCTTTAGAACATACCGCGCGCTTTTGGAATGAACAGCTGCGCCGATTGAAAACAATGGGATGCGAACCAGGTTCGCCCGCATGCGGCGCTCCACCATTGCTGCACAGCAACAGACTGAACCAAAGCGTTTGGGCAACGTTAAGGAAAGCGTTCATCTCCTGTTCAAGATGACAACCATATGACAGAGAGACGAAAGTTTTGTGAAATCGGAGACGGCCTTGGCCCTGTTCACGACCGCAGCGGTGGCAATCGAAGCCACGGAGAAACGTCCTGACAGGGTGGGTTTTCTCACGCGCCATGCCAAGACGCTGGCGGTTTTGCGATCGCTCACCGTGTCCGGCATCCTGGCGCTCGCGACCGTCGTTGCCATCGAGCTCATCACGCGTGGCTCCGTCCAGCAGACCTACGCCTACCTCACCAATCTCGAACAGCCCGGCTGGACGACGACGGGCGTGTTCTTCCTGCTCTATCTTGCGCTGGACGCGCTGATCGGGCGGCAGCACAAGGCGGTGCTGCTGGTCTCGCCGCTCGTCATCCTGATGGGCGTGATTTCGCAGCAGAAACAGGTCTTCCTCACGGATCCGCTCTACCCGACCGACCTGCTGTTCGGCCGCCAGATCCTCGAACTGATGCCGGTGCTGGTGCAGGACCGTCCGTGGACGGCAGCTGCCCTTGCGCTTGCCGTTGCCGCGGGTATGGCCGGCCTCATCGCCCTGTGGATCTTCGCCTGGCGCCGCTTCCGCCCGCTGACCCGCAAGGAACGTCTGGCGCGGCTGGCGCTTGCCGTGCCGCTGCTGGCCGGCTTCGCCTCCATCATGGACTACAACGAGTTCTCCTGGATGCGTGACCGCCTGAAAGTCTTCCCGATCATGTGGGATCAGGCGGAAAACTATCGCCACAACGGCTTCATGATGGCCTTTGCCATCAACCTGCCCATGGCCAATGTGCAGGCCCCGTCGGGCTACATGGTCGATGCCATCGACAAGATCCCGTCCAAGCCGCTTCCGGCCGGCACCACGCACCGCACGAAGCCCGACGTCATCGTCGTCATGAGCGAGTCGCTCTGGGATCCGACGCGGCTGGAAACCGTGAAGCTTTCCGCCGACCCGATGCCGGTCATTCGCGAAAACCAGGGCGGCAACGTCTTCTCGCCGGAATTCGGCGGCCTCACCGCCAATATCGAATTCGAGGCGCTGACGGGCTTCTCCAACGCCTTCCTGCCGACCGGCAGCATTCCCTACCAGCAGTATATCCGCAAGCCGATCCCGTCGCTCGCGACCTTCTTCCGCGCCGAGGGTTACACGGCGCGCGCCATCCATCCGTTCTCGGGCTGGTTCTGGAACCGCTCCAGCGTCTACAAGGCGTTCGGTTTCGAGACCTTCAAGGACGTCGACAAGATGCCGCCCTTGGCAAAGCGGGGCAACTTCACGTCCGACGAGGCGCTGACGAAGGAAATCATCCGCCAGGCCGATATGCAGGAAGATCCGTTCTTCTTCTTCACGGTGACGTTGCAGGGCCATGGCCCCTATGACGACGGCCGCTATATGAAGACGGACATCACGTCCGAGGGCAAGCTGGACGCACGCGACAACCGGATGCTGGCAAGCTACGCGCAGGGCGTGAAGGAAGCCGACCAGAGCCTGAAGATGCTGATGGACTGGGCGAAGAACCGTGACCGCGAGACGATCATCGTCGTCTTCGGCGACCACCTGCCGCCGCTCAACACCGTCTACCAGAACTCCGGCTACATGAAGGGCATCACCGCCTCCCGCAAGGGCTCCGCCGAGCAGATGAAGAAGGAACACGAGACCCCGCTCGTCGTCTGGTCCAACAAGACCGGCGCCGAAAAGGACATCGGCACGATCAGCCCGGCGTTCCTGTCCTACTACATCCTCAAGGAGGCCGGCTTCGAGCACCCCTACTACACGGGCTTCCTCGGCGCCGTGCACGACAAGCTGCGCGTCATCGACCGCTACATGCTGATCGATGCGAAAGGCAAGGCGACGACGGACTGGTCGCGCAAGAAGACGATCGACCCGCTGGTGCGCGATTTCCGCTTCCTGCAGCACGACATCATGTTCGGCAAGCAATACGGTCTGGAACGCTTCTTCGATTCCCATGCGGAACTGATGAGCGCGGGCTACTGATTTTTGCCGGAAAGGCGCTAGGTTAGGCTCCGATTCGCTTTCCCGGAGCCGCCCATGAAAACCCTAGACGATGCCGCGCAGGTCCTCTTCGGCAAGCCCGCCGAAGAGCTGGACGAGACCGAACGTCAAGTCCTTATGAATTCGCGCGCCGGGCGCATCCTCGCCGAGGATACCAACGCGGCCTACGAGTCCAAGCAATCCGTCGGCGAGCGCGTCGCCGATACCATCGCCCGCGTCGGCGGGTCCTGGACCTTCATCATCGGCTTCCTCGTCTTCCTCCTCGTCTGGACGGTCCTCAACACCATCATCCTCACCCGCGAGGCCTTCGACCCCTACCCCTTCATTTTCCTCAATCTCGTTCTGTCCATGCTGGCCGCCTTGCAGGCGCCGATCATCATGATGTCGCAGAACCGCCAGGCCATGCGCGACCGTTTCGAGGCGTCGAAGGATTACGAGGTCAACCTGAAGGCGGAAATCGAACTGATGGCGCTTCACCACAAGATCGATACGCACTTCCTCAACGAGATCGCCGCGTTGAAGATGGAAGTGCTGCGCCTGCACGACGTGCTGCGGCAGCGGGACTGACAACCGGCCTCAACCTGCGGCACGCACTGGCTTCAAAAATCAATCTATAGGAGAAATTAAGACTTTCGATGCACGATAAACGTGCATCCCTCCCGGATGCGGAAATGCCTGACCGCCGACCATCCCACGGAGGAGATGTCATGCACGCCCTCGCCCGTCTGTCGAAAGACCGCGCCGGCACCTCGGCGCTGGAATTTGCGATCATCGCGCCGCTGTTCTTCCTGGCGCTCTTCACGATGATCGCTTACGGCATCTATCTCAGCGTGACCCACTCGGTGCAGCAGATCGCGGCGGATGCCGCACGCACCGCTGTGGCCGGCCTCAATCCGGCGGAGCGCGTCACGCTGGTCAACCGCTATCTCGACGCCTCGCGTTTCGACTACTCCTTCATAAACCGCGCAAAGATGCAGGTCGTGGTCGCCGACGATCCGGGCAACCCCGACCAGTTCACGGTGACCATCGCCTACGATTCGAGCGACCTGCCGATCTGGAAGCTCTTCACCTTCGCCCTGCCGCAGGAAGAGATTCGCCGCTACGCGACGGTGCGTGTGGGGGGCATGTGAAATGGACCGCCATCCCTTCATCAAGGACCGCGCCGGCAATATCGGCACGCTCGCGGCCCTCAGCCTGCCGCTGATGGTGTTCTCGCTCGCGCTCGGCGTGGACTTCGGCTACCTCACGGTGCAGCAGCGCGCGCTTCAGGCCGATGCCGATCTCGCCGCCATCGCCGCTGCCTCGAATGTTATGGAAGCCGAGAAGGCCACGGCCGCCTTCTTCTCGCTCAACCGCGTGCCCGCCAATGTCACGGGCAGGAACGGCCTGTCCTTCCCCGCCGACCCGTCGCTCGACCTCGGCAAGACGACTGTCGCCGAGGCCACGGTCGAGCGCGGCCGCTATGTCGCCGATCCGGACCTGCTGCCGCAGGATCGCTTTACGCCGTCGACGACGGATGCGGATGCGGCGCGTGTCCGGCTGACGCGCCCGGCAGACCTCTTCGTCGCCTCCATGTTCATGCCGCGTTCGCCCGTACTTTCGGCGACGGGCGCGGCTTCGCGCACCAAGACAGCCGCCTTCTCGGTCGGAACCCGGCTCGCAAGCCTCAACGACGGCATTCTCAACGCATTGCTCGGCAAGCTTCTCGGCACCAACCTGTCCTTGAAGGTCATGGATTATCGCGCGCTCGTCGATACCGACATCGCCGTCCAGCCGTTCCTCAAGGCCGTCGCGACAAGGCTCAACCTGACGGCCGGGACCTATGAGGACGTGCTGAACGCCGGCATCACCATGCCGGAACTGCTGGCCTCCATGCGGGCCGTGCATGGCCTGTCGAGCACCGTCAATTCGGCTCTGCGCGCCCTTGAGCAGGCAACGAGCAAGAGCAAGGTCAAGCTGCCGCTTTCCCGCATTCTGAACCTCGACCCGAAGAAGGGCATAGCGGTGGCAACGGGCGGCGACTGGGATATGTCGGTCAATGCCATGCAGATCGTGTCCGCCGGTGCGGCCCTTGCCAACGGCACGAACCAGGTGGCGCTCGACCTCGGTGCGGGCGTACCGGGCCTCGCCGGCGTCAAGGTGGCTCTGGCCATCGGCGAGCCGCCAGTGGAAACACCGGCCCACCGTCTCGGCGCCCCCGGCAGCGCGGTGCGCAGTGCCCAGACGCGCCTTGCCGTCGAGATCGGCGTCGATGGGCTTGCGGCCCTCGCCGGCATACGCATAAAGCTGCCGCTCTACGTGGAGGTGGCAGCCTCGGAAGCGAAGCTTGCCGATATCCGCTGCCTCGGCGGCACCACGGCCAATGCCAACGTCACTATCGACGCCGTGCCGGGGCTTGCCGAAATCGCCATCGGCGCCGTCGATCCTTCGGTGCTTTCCAACTTCTCCACCGAACCGCGCGTCAAGAAGGCCCGCATCGTCGATTCCGGCCTGGTCAACATCGATGCCATCGCCCATGTCGAAGCCCAGAACCTGACGAAAAGCAGGATCACCTTTTCGCCGACGGAGATCGCCGCCCGTACCACGAAAACCGCCTCGACGCGCGACGCCCTCACCTCGATCACGAAGTCCCTGCTGGAAAATCTCGATCTCGACATCCAGATCTTGTTCCTCACGATCGGCACGCCGAAGGTGCTGACCGCAGCACTGGCCTCCACGCTCGGCGCGGTGACGCCCGCCATCGACGACCTGCTCTACAATCTGCTACTGGTCGTCGGCGTGCGCATCGGCGAGGCCGATATCCGCGTGACGGGCGTGCGCTGTCAGCGCCCTGCCCTGGTGCAGTGAGATCGGCTCAGCGGGCGGCGTCATAGCGCGGCGCGTCGCCCTCGATTTCGTAGTAATCGCCCTTGTCGGCACAGAAGATATGCTTGCCGATGGCCAGCCCCGTCGGCAGGTCGAAAGAACCGACCATGATGGATATGTTGTCGGATCCATCGCCCTTCCAGAACAGCGCCGAGCCGCAGATGCGGCAGAAGCCGCGGCTCGCCGCCTCGCTCGCCCGGTACCAGGTCACGCTCTCGTCGCCCTCGACCTCCAGCCGGTCGTCGGTCACATTGGTCGCGGCGTAGAAATGCCCGGTCTGGCGGCGGCACTGGCTGCAATGGCATGCCGTCACCGCGCGTAGCGGACCGGACGTGCGAAACCGCACTGCGCCGCAAAGACAATGGCCCGTGTGGACTTCGCTCATGGTTCCTCTTCCCCTGGCAGGCGCAGCGCGCAAATGAAAACCGGGCCAGCTTGTCCAGCTGGCCCGGTCCTGTCAATTTCACATTCCTGAATGCTTCCATCAGCCCCGCTCATCGAGGGGAACCGAAGCAGGAACGAAAGGCGATCAGCCGTTCACGACCATGCGCTTTTCGTCACGGCCGCCCTTCATGCGCTCGGCAAGAAGGAAGGCGAGTTCGAGCGCCTGGTCGGCGTTGAGACGCGGGTCGCAATGCGTGTGGTAGCGATCGGCGAGATCGTCACCCGACAGCGCACGCGCGCCGCCGGTGCATTCCGTCACGTCATTGCCGGTCATCTCGATGTGGATGCCGCCCGGATGCGTGCCTTCCGAACGATGGATCTGGAAGAAGCTTTCGACTTCCGACAGGATGCGCTCGAACGGACGCGTCTTGTAGTTGTTGAGCGTGATCGTGTTGCCGTGCATCGGATCGCAGGACCAGACGACCTTCTTGCCCTCGCGCTCGACGGCGCGGATGAGCTTCGGCAGGTTGTCGGCGACCTTGTCATGGCCGAAGCGGCAGATCAGCGTCAGGCGGCCGGCCTCGTTGCTCGGATTGAGCAGGTCGATCAGCTCCAGCAGGCCATCGCCGGTCAGCGACGGGCCGCACTTGAGGCCGAGCGGGTTCTTGATGCCGCGGCAATATTCGATATGCGCGTGGTCGGCCTGGCGCGTACGGTCGCCGATCCAGATCATGTGGCCGGAGGTCGCATACCAGTCACCCGAGGTGGAATCGACACGCGTCAACGCCTGCTCGTAGCCGAGCAGCAGCGCCTCGTGGCTGGTGAAGAAATCCGTCTCGCGCAGGTTCGGGTGGTTCTCCGAGGTGATGCCGATGGCCTTCATGAAGTCCATCGTCTCGGAAATCCGATCGGCGAGCTTGCGGTAACGCTCGGCCTGCGGGCTGTCCTTCACGAAGCCGAGCATCCACTGGTGCACGTTGTCGAGATTGGCGTAGCCACCCATCGCGAAGGCGCGCAGCAGGTTCAGCGTCGCAGCCGACTGGCGGTAGGCCATGATCTGGCGTTCCGGGTTCGGAATGCGGGCTTCCTCGGTGAACTCGATGCCGTTGATGATATCGCCGCGGTAGGACGGCAGCGACACGTCACCCTGCTTTTCGATGCCGGACGAGCGCGGCTTGGCGAACTGGCCGGCGATACGGCCGACCTTCACCACCGGCTGCTGGGCGCCGAAGGTCAGGACCACGGCCATCTGGAGGAAGGCGCGGAAGAAGTCGCGGATCGTATCGGCACCGTGTTCGGCGAAGCTCTCGGCGCAATCGCCGCCCTGCAGCAGGAAGCCCTTGCCTTCCGCGACATTGGCGAGCGATGCCTTGAGGCGACGTGCCTCACCGGCGAAGACGAGCGGCGGAAACTTCGCGAGGCGCTCTTCGGTCGCCGCCAATGCGGCGAGATCGGGATATTCCGGAACCTGCTGGATGGGCTTCTGCCGCCAGCTGTTCGGGGTCCAATTCTGTGCCATGATACTCACCTGTCCTGAAGCGCCCGAAACCGGCGGGCGCCTCTCCGTTTGAAGATGCGGGCTTATAAACCGTTAGATGGTTCTTGCATAGCCGCAGTTCCAGCGCCTGCAATGCAATTGCGGCGGCTGCGCCATCCCGGTAACAGGCGGTAGAGCACAGGATATCGAAGCGGCGTTGCCTGTCAGCGACCTCGAGACACTTCGGATGCGAATATCCATCTGGAAAAAGCACTTTGCCTTGATTTCGGCCGTTGCCGCCCGCGGGCGGCGGCCATGCGGCTGAACAGAGTGTTCACCCATTGAAGGCCCCGCCACTCCACCCGTTCGAGCGGATCGGCCAGGCTCTTGCGTCTCGTTCCATGCGACCTGGCGTCCTGCCGGTCGAAGGCAATCATCCATTCCGGGCTCATGACAAACTCCTATCGTGATGTTCGTCATGAGGTAGCGGCTGGCGCCCGCGCTTCGTAGATGCACGAATGAAACGCCCGTTTCACCGGCGAGCGATGCCGAGCGGCGCAATTTGCGCTAAGAAGGATGGTGTGAAGAGGGAATGGGAATGTCGGAAGTCGACTGGAGCGATCTGCAGCTTTTCTTTCATGTCGCAGCCGAAGGCGGCCTTGCAGGCGCGGCAGCGATGACCGGCATCAGCGCGCCGACGATCGGGCGGCGCATGCTGGCGCTGGAGCGCTCGATGGGCCGCACGCTGTTCATCCGCAGCCAGCAGGGCTACCGGCTGGCGCCGGACGGCGCCGTGCTGTTCGAACATGTGCAGACCATCCGCCGCACGACGGCCGACATCACCCGCTGGCACGGCGATGCCTTCACGCTGCCCATCGTGTCGGTCGCCGGCAATATCTGGCTGGCCGGCTTCGTCGCCGACAATCTCGCCGAACTCAGAAGCAGAGATGACGCCTTCCGGCTGTGCTGCAAGCTGTTGTCGGCCATCGGAGACCTCACCCATCGCCACAGCATGATCGCGCTTCTCCACGAAGCGCCCAGGACCGGCAATGTCGCCGTGCGCAAATCCGTCGACGTCGCCTACGCGGTCTATCGCGCGGCCGGTGCCGATCCGGGCGAGGAGCTGCCCTGGATATCGATCGGCACGGAGGTTGCCATATCGGAGCCGGAGAAATGGGTGTTCCGCCACCACGAGAACCAGATCCACACCTGGACGAACGCGCCCGACATCCTGGCCCGGCTGATTGCCAGCGGCGCCGGGCGCGGCGTGCTGCCGACCTTCGTGGGAGATGCCCTGCCGGCGCTCGCGCGCGACGGCGCTCCGATCGAGGCGCTCACCCATCCCCTCTGGCTGGCCGTCAACGACGACGACCGCCATCGCCCGGAAATGCGCTTGGCTCTGGACAGGCTTGCGGCTCTGTTCAAGCGCCATGAGGATCGCTTCGCGGGCCGCCTGCCGACGGCGAAACCGGCGGCACTCAGATCCGCTGGCCGTTCCTGACGCGGTAGCTCGGCTGGTACATCGTCACCAGTTCCTCCGACGCCGTCGGGTGCACCGCCATCGTGCGGTCGAAATCGTCCTTGGTCACGCCGGCCTTCAGCGAAATGCCGAGCAGCTGCGCCATCTCGCCGGCCTCGTGGCCGAGGATATGCGCGCCGATCACCTTGCGGTCGGCGGCATTGACGACGAGCTTCATGATGGTCTTTTCCTGCCGCCCCGAAAGCGTCGCCTTCATCGGGCGAAACTCGGCGCGGTAGATTTCAAGGTCGTCGAACGTCTTTGCGGCCTCTTCTTCGCTGAGGCCCACCGTGCCGATCTCAGGCTGCGAGAACACGGCGGTGGCGATCAGGTCGTGGTCGGGCGAGACCGGGTTGCCGCGAAACTCCGTCTCGATGAAGCACATGGCCTCATGGATGGCCACGGGGGTGAGCTGCACGCGGTCGGTCACGTCGCCCAGCGCGAAGATGCCGGGCACGTTTGTCCGCGAATAGTCGTCAACGATGATCGCGCCGCGCTCATCCGTCTTCACGCCCACCGTTTCCAGCCCGAGGCTGCCCGTGTTGGGCGCGCGGCCCAGCGCCAGCATCACCTGATCGACATGCAGCGTCTCGCCCGCCTTGGTCGTGACCGTGCGGCGTCCGTCCGCCGCCTCTGCGACGTCGATGATGAGGTCCTCGCACAGGACGCGGATGCCCTTGGCGATCATCGCCGACTGTAGGCCCTGGCGCATGTCCTGGTCGAAGCGCGAGAGGATCTGCTTGCCGCGATAGATCAGCGTCGTCTCGACGCCGAGCCCGTGGAAGATGTTGGCGAATTCGACCGCGATATAGCCACCACCGGTGATGACGATGGATTTCGGCATTTCCGGCAGGTCGAAGGCTTCGTTGGAGGTGATGCACAGCTCGTGTCCCGGCAGGTCGGGATGCGGCGTCGGATGCCCGCCGACGGCAATCAGGATACGCTCGGCCGTCACCTCTTCCCCGGTGGCCGTCAGGCGCACCGTGTTCGGTCCGACCAGAACGGCGCGCGTAGCGAGGATCGTCGCCGCCGCATTGTCCAGCCCCTTGCGATAAAGCCCTTCGAGACGGGTGATTTCCTTCTCCTTGGCCGCGACAAGCGCCTTCCAGTCGAAGGCGCTCTCGCCCACCGTCCAGCCAAAGCCGGCGGCATCCTCGAAATGCTCGGGAAACTGCGAGGCATAGACATAGAGCTTCTTCGGCACGCAGCCGCGAATGACGCAGGTGCCGCCGAAGCGGAATTCCTCGGCGATCGCCACCTTCTTGCCCATGCTTGCGGCCAGACGCGCGCTGCGCACACCGCCGGAGCCGCCGCCGATGACAAAGAGGTCGTAATCGAAAGCTGTCATGGGGATCTCCTGCGGACGTGGCCGGACGATGGCGTTGGGAACGGCCGGCGAATCCACGGCCTTTTGTGCCTCCCATATAGGTGCAGCAGGCACAAAAGTGAAAGCCCGGCCGTCACCATCGAGGACGTTGTCCGACGCCGTGCGATTCTCGGCCGATGGCAGGCCGTCCAACGCTATTTTCATTTACCGAATGTGAGACAACGCTTAAAAGAGATTTCGCTCAATCGTGGGCTGAACGGGTGACAAAAATGTCAAAATCGAAACTGATCGCAATCTCTTCCGCGGCACTGTTCCTGGTTGCCGGCGCTGCCTCTGCCGAAGATCTCGTCTTCAACCTGAAGAACGGCACGAATTCCGTGCTCACCCGCTTTCACACCTCGCCCGTCGGCGTCGACAAATGGGAAGAGGATGTGTTCGGGCAGGACGTGCTCAACCCCGGCGAAACGATCGAAATCACCATCGCCGACGGCCGCGACGTCTGCGAATACGATATGCGCTTCGAATTCTCTGAAGATTCCGACCTCGACACGACCACCGACACGCAGAACCTCTGCGAGCTCGGCGAGTACACGATCCACGAATAGGTCGATCCCGGCCGCCATGCCCGGCGACGGAATGAAAAAGGCGGCCCAGGGCCGCCTTTTTTGTCTTACTGCTGCGGCTGTTGCGCGCCACCCTCGGCGGGAGCGGCAGCGCCGATCGTGGCGTCCAGCTTCTTGCCGCTTTCCGTCTGCAGGTCGCGGCTGACGCCGGCGGCCCAGATTTCGGCGGCCTTCATGACTTCGCGCGTCGCGATCGGGCCATCCGACAGGAGCTTCTTGCCGACCGGCGAGGAATAGAAATCCGCGATGGCCTTCAGTTCGTCCTGCGTGAACGTCTTGGCGTAAATCGTGGCCGCTTCCTTTTCGAGATCGGCGCGGCGCGGCGCAAGGGCAATCGCCTGCTCATCGACGACGGTGTTGATCTCGGCCTCGAAGTTGGGCGAAGCCTGCACGAAGGTTGCCTTCACGCGAGCGGCAAGGCTCGGAAGGATATTGTCGAAACCGCTCGTCGCGCCGATGGCGTCGATGGCGGCGCGGGCGGCCTTGATCTGGTCGTCCGTGACGTCCTGCGCCTTGGCGGCGCCGGCAAGGCTGGCCGAAACGATAAGGGTCACTGCGAGGGTGCGGCCGAAACCAGCAAATTTGGACATGTGGTCTTTGCTCCTGTCTATTCTTTCGCCGTCAGCGTGCGTGCTCCCGCGGGTCCCGCGATGACGGCCAGCGACGCTATATTGATGAAGAGGCCGTGTTCGACGACTCCGGGTATGTCGTTGAGGTTTCTTGCGAGCGCATCTGCATCAGGAATGCGGCCAAAAGATGCGTCGAGAATGTAGTGCCCGCCGTCCGTGGTGAACGTGCCGTCGCCGGACGCGCGCAGATCGATCGCACCGGAAAGGCCCAGGCGCGCTGCGAGTTTCTCGATGGCGATACGCGTGGCGACGAGGCCGAACGGATTGACCTCGATCGGCAGCTTGAAGGCGCCGAGCGTCTCGACAACCTTGCTTTCGTCGGCAATGACGATCATGCGCCGGGAGGCGCAGGCGACGATCTTCTCGCGCAGCAGCGCGCCGCCGCCGCCCTTGATCAGGCGCAGCCGGCCGTCGACTTCGTCGGCGCCGTCGATGGTCAGATCCAGTTCCGGCAGTTCGTCGAGCGATTTCAAGGGCACGCCGAGCTCCAGGCAGAGCCGCGCGGTGCGCTCGGATGTGGGAACGCCCTCGACGCGCAGGCCGCCCGCGACCTTCTCGGCCAGCAGCCGCACGAACTCCTCGGCGGTCGACCCCGTGCCGATGCCCAGGCGCATGCCGTCTTCCACATGCGCCAGTGCGGCTTCCGCCGCCTTGATCTTCATTTCACGGGCGTCCATGCCCCCCAACTCCCTGAACGGTTGCACGCCGGCGCGCGCGAGGCACCGGAATTCCGGTGAGACACTTACACGCCCCGCCCGGCAAACGAAAGTCAAAAACGCCGCAAGTCCCGGACCGAAAAGGCGATTGCAAAAGCGCCTCCCCTCGCTTACCGGAAAGACCTCGTCCGCTCTGTCCCGCAAGGCCTGCCATGACCTCTTCTCTCGTTGTCTTCGATCTCGACGGTACGCTCATCCATACCGCGCACGACCTCGTGGCGAGCCTTAACCACACGATCGGCCTCAGAGGGCTCGACCCCGTCACCTATGACGACCTGACCCATCTGGTCGGCCATGGCGGCGTGGTGATGATCAAGCGCGCCTTCGCGCTTCGCGGACGAGCCGTTTCCGATGACGAGTTGCAGGAGATGCTTGGCGTCTTCGTCGATCATTACGGCAATGCCATGCCGGGCGTCTCCGCACCCTATCCCGGTCTGGTCGAGGCGATGGATCGCCTCTCGGATGCCGGCCACCGGCTCGCCGTCTGCACGAACAAGATGGAAGGCCTTGCGCGCCGCCTGCTCGACGGTCTCGGCCTCACGGACCGCTTCGCGGCCATCACCGGCGGCGACACCTTTCCCGTGCGCAAGCCGGAAGCCGAACATCTGCTGGGGACGGTGCGCCGGGCCGGCGGCGATCCGGCCCGCACCGTCATGATCGGCGACAGCCTCAACGATATCCTCGTCGCCCGCAATGCCCGCGTGCCCTCCATCGGCGTGCCCTTCGGCTATTCCGACGTTCCGGTGGCCACGCTCGAGCCGACCCATGTCATCGCCCATTTCGACGAGCTGACGCCCGCGCTCGTGGAACAACTGCTGGCGCGCTGAAGCCGGCAGAAAACCATCCGCTTCAACGAAAAAAGGCGCCCTTGCGGGCGCCTTTCTATTTCAATCGGGCCGTCCCGCTCAGGCGCCGGCCTGACGCGCCTTCTGCGTCGCCGCGAAGGCCTTGCGCATGTAGTCGTCGCGCCCGTAGACGTCGTCGAAATACTCGACCACGCCATCCTTGTTCGGCCAGGCGGTGAAGTAGGCGATGTAGATCGGGATGTCCGCCTTCACGCTGAGCGCCTTGTTGCGGCCGGCGGCGATCTCCTTGCCGACCTCTTCCTCGCTCACGCCCAGCACGGCGGCCGCCATCTTGCGGGGCTCGGCAAGGCGCACGCAGCCATGGCTCAGCGCACGCATGTCCTTCTTGAAAAAGCTCTTCGACGGTGTGTCGTGCATGTAGATGGCATGGCTGTTCGGGAAGAGGATTTTCAGTTCGCCGAGCGCATTGTCACCGCTCGGCGGCTGGCGAACGGAAATGCCCGACGTGGAGCCGTACCAATTGACCGACGACGACGGAACCGCCCGCCCGCCGACGGCCACTTCATAGCCCATGCGGTCGAGATAGTTCGGGTCGTTGCGCAGCTTCGGCAGCATCTCGTTGATGATGATCGACTGCGGCACGCCCCAATAGGGATTGACCTCGACGGTCTGCACCTTGTCCTCGAAGAAATAGGTCTGGTTCGACTTGGAGCCGACGACCGTGCGCATCGAGAACTTTTCCGAACCGCCTTCGTAGTAATAGACCTGGAAAGCCGGCTGGTTGATGAAGACGTGCCGTGCGCCGAGATCGACCGGCAGCCAGCGCGCCTGCTCCAGCGCCACCTCGACCTTGGCGATCTTGTCGGCAACCGAATCACCGCCGGTCAGCAGACGGATGGACGCCTTGCCGACGATGCCGTCGGGCTTGAGGCCATGCTCCTTCTGGAAGGCTTCGACGAGCGACACCAGTTCCGGCGTGTATTCAGGCGTGCCGGCATAGGTGGCGATCGTCACGGAATGGTCGGTCTTCAGCGCGTCGGAGCCGTGCTTGACGATGCCCTTCACGATATTGGCGAGTTCCGGATTGCTCTGGCCGGGCTTCAGCAAAGTACCATCGGCGATGACAACGCGGTCTTCACCGCTTGTCTCTGCCTTGAGGCGGGCAAGCTCGTCCTTCAGCGCCTGGAAGTCGGCGCTCTGCGGCGAGCGGCTTTCGAGATATCCCTTGACGTTGCTGCTCATCGAGACGTTCTTCAGCGCCGCGACGAGGTTGACGTCCTTGCGCTTGAAGTCGTGGTAGCCGGAGATGCGGTTGGGATCGATGCGGCCGCGCACGGCGTCCTGCACGTAGCTGGCGACAGCCGAGGACAGCGCGATCTCGAAGGTGGCGAGCTCGGCATAGCGCGCGTTCATGTCGGCGCCGTCGAAAGTCTCCGCCGGGATCTTCACGGCATAATCCCACGGATCGAGCCCGACGGATGCGGCATCCGCCAGCACCGCAATCGCGGCCTTCGCCTTGTCGTTGATGCCGGTGCCGTCGATCCAGACGAATTTGTGGTAGTCGCCATAGAAGGTCTCGACAGCCTTCGCGGCATCCGGATTGGTGCGCACGTCGACATTCGCGAAGGCCGCGCGGATGCCGGCATCGCCTGCCGGCGCGATGTCGGCGGAAATCGAACTCGTGACGACCGGATCGGCCAGCTTGTCGACGCCGACACGCTTCAGAGCGTCGGCCTTGTAGGTGTAGTAGCGCGGGCCGGTGACGCGCGGCAGCGGCTTGGCTTCCTGCTTCACCTCGGCGGCGGCGCCCGGCAGCGCGGAGGTCGTCTTGACGCCGGGCAATCCGGCGGCCTCGGCCTGCTTCTTTTCCTTGCGCTTCTGCAGCCACTCCATGAATGTCATTGCATTGGCGGGCGCTGCGTGGAGCGTGACGGTGGCACAGGAAAGGGCCAGCGCGGCTGCCAGCACGGCGGTTTTCGTAAGCTTCATGTGTTTTCCATTCCCCGTCTTAAACCGCGCTTCGCGGTCTCTGGTGGCGCCCGAACCAGCAGGCCGGTAAGTTATAGGAAAGGATGGTGAATGAAAAGGAAACGCCCTCACCCCACATGCCCTTCCTGGCCTCAAAAAACCGTTATGCCGATCGCTTGCGCAGGGAACGGTTGGGACGGCATAAAAATTTGAACCCGCTCGCATTTTTGCGTTCGCAGCCTTACACGGGACACGGCGGCGCACGGCGGGCAAAAAAAATCGCTGGTGGGTTGTGATGCAAAAGGCACAGCTCAAACGCGCCTTGAGCGACGCTTCACCGTCGCGACGCGGCCTAATCGATTTTAGCCGAAAGTCTTCCACCGCGGGAGCCGGCCGCCCCTTGCAACTGGGTCGCAGATGGGCCAGAGATTTGCGCGATTTTTTCGCGCCAGCGCGCCCGCCGTTCCCGGCCCGCGCTCGCCCGGCCTGCCGCGCCCCATGCGGCGGCAACGCCGGCGGCAGACCTCATCGCATGGGCTCGGAGAAGCGGGAAGCACTATGACATCGACGCGCACGGAAACGGATACATTCGGCCCCATCGAAGTGGACAACAGCCGCTATTGGGGCGCGCAGGCCCAGCGCTCGCTCGGCAATTTCAAGATCGGCTGGGAAAAGCAGCCGCTCTCCGTCGTGCGCGCGCTCGGCATCGTCAAGCAGGCCGCCGCCCGCGCCAACATGGAACTGGGCCGTCTCGATCCGGCCATCGGCAAGGCAATCGTCGAAGCCGCACAGGAAGTCATCGACGGCAAGCTCAACGATCACTTCCCGCTTGTCGTCTGGCAGACCGGCTCGGGCACCCAATCCAACATGAACGCCAATGAGGTCATCTCCAACCGGGCCATCGAAATGCTCGGCGGCGTCATGGGCTCCAAGAAGCCGGTGCACCCCAACGACCACGTCAACATGAGCCAGTCGTCCAACGACACCTATCCGACGGCCATGCACATCGCCTGCGCCGAGCGCATCGTTCATGACCTGCTGCCGGCGCTGAAGCACCTGCATGCGGCGCTGGAAGCCAAGGTCAAGGCGTTCGACCACATCATCAAGATCGGCCGCACGCACACGCAGGACGCCACCCCGCTGACGCTCGGCCAGGAATTCTCCGGCTATGCCGCGCAGGTCGCCTCCTCCATCAAGCGCATCGAATTGACGCTTCCGGGCCTGTGCGAACTCGCCCAGGGCGGCACCGCCGTCGGCACCGGCCTCAACGCGCCGATCGGCTTCGCCGAAAAGGTCGCCGATCACATCGCCGAGATTACCGGCATCGCCTTCAAGACCGCGCCGAACAAGTTCGAGGCGCTCGCCGCCCATGATTCCATGGTCTTCTCGCATGGCGCGATCAATGCGGCCGCCGCGGCCCTCTTCAAGATCGCCAACGACATCCGCTTCCTCGGCTCGGGCCCGCGCTCGGGCCTCGGCGAACTCGCCCTGCCGGAAAACGAGCCCGGCTCGTCGATCATGCCCGGCAAGGTCAACCCCACCCAGTGCGAAGCCCTCACCCAGGTCTGCGCCCAGGTGTTCGGCAACCACGCCTCGCTGACCTTCGCCGGCAGCCAGGGCCATTTCGAGCTGAACGTCTTCAACCCGCTGATGGCCTATAACTTCCTGCAGTCGGTGCAGCTGCTGTCGGATGCGGCGATCTCGTTTACCGACAATTGCGTCGTCGGCATCGAGGCGCGCGAGGACAACATCAAGGCCGCACTCGACCGTTCGCTGATGCTCGTGACCGCGCTCGCCCCGAAGATCGGCTACGACAACGCCGCCAAGATCGCCAAGACGGCCCACAAGAACGGCACCACGTTGCGTGAGGAAGCCGTCGGCGGCGGTTACGTCACCAATGAGGAATTCGATGCGGTCGTTCGCCCCGAAAAGATGATCATGCCCGGCTGACGCCAAACGGCACGCTCCGACAAAAGGCCGCAGATTCAACGATCTGCGGCCTTTTTTTATCTGCCTCACCGAGCGGAAAACGACAAACGTTAATCATTCCCAAAGCATTTTCCGTTTATTTTACGGGCCTGTATCAAACCGCTCGGGGGCAGGCGCCATGAACACGGCAGTCGCGCAGAAGGTGCAGGTGCCGGACATTGCGGCGCAGGTAACCTACGCCATGCGCATTATGGGCATCTCGCCCATTCCACGGAATTACGAGCTGTTCTACGAGGCCTATATCGGATCGAATCCGAAGCTGACCCGCGAACTGGCGGCCCTCGGCAGCAAGGCCACGCAGGAAGAGCTGGACGAGATCGGCGCACAGTATTTCGGCCATCACCATGGCGTCACCGCCATGGACGGCGTGCATTCGCGCATCGTCGGCGAACTCGAAGGGCTGCTTCGCCTGCTCAAGCAGGAGCAGACATCGCTGGAAAGCTACAACCGGCTCCTCGACGAAACGGTGGTGCGCATCACCGGCAAGAACGCCACCAGCATGGACCTCATCAGAAGCGTCATCGGCGTGCTCACCGAGGCGACCGGCGACACCATCAGCCAGGGCAAGGTGATGGTGGAGAACGTCGCGCAGAAATCGCTCGAAATGGAGAGCGTGCGCAAGGAACTGGACGAGTACAAGCGCATCGCTTCCACCGACTCGCTCACCCAGCTCGCCAATCGCCGCGCCTTCGACGACAAGCTGTCGGCCATCTACAATTCCACCATGGCGCACAATGTCACCGGGCTCATCCTCGCCGATATCGATCATTTCAAGAAGATCAACGACACCTACGGCCATCCCGTCGGCGACAAGATCCTCGCCTCCGTCGGCAGCGTGATCCGCGCCAATGTGCGCAAGGACATCCTCGTCGCCCGCACCGGCGGCGAGGAATTCGCGATGATCATCGAGGGCAACAACGAGGAAGAGGTGATCGCGATCGCAGAGCGTGTCCGCACAGCGCTGGAGCACACGCCCTTCAAAAACTCCAAGACCGGCGTCAACTACGGTCCGATCACCATATCGCTTGGCCTGTGCATGGCCTCGTCGGCGGAAGGCCCCGGCGAACTCTACTCGAAGGCCGATATCGCGCTCTACTGCGCCAAGAACGGCGGCCGCAACCGCACGATGCCCTTCGAGGACGGCATGAAGAAGGATTTCGCCAAGAACTGGCTGATCTACCGGCGATAGCGCCATCCCCGGTTCGAAACGGCGCCCTTGCGGCGCCGTTTTTACGTTTCGGCAAGGAATTTTTCGGCGCGCCGCATATCCGGCGGAACCGGGACGGAAATCGTGCGTTTGTGTGGCAAGCAAGGAGATAAGCGCCATGCAAACCGGATTTTTCGAAATGACGATGATCGCCGCCCTGATGCTGAGCAGCCTGGTCTGGATACAGCCCTTCTGATCGGCCGCGCATGCGGCTCTGTTCCGCGAGGAACAGCGCGGGCGTCGCCGCGATCCTAGAACAGTCCCATCGAAAAGCCGGCGAGGCCGGATGCTCTGACAGGGACAGGATCATGAAAACGCTCGCTATCGCCCTCATCGCAGGGCTTGTTTCCGCCTCCGGCGCCTATGCCGCCGGTCAGTCCATCGACCCGATCGAGGTATCCTCGCTCTCGTCCGCGACACACAAGGCCGGCTGGCTTCAGGTGCTGTCGAGCGGCGAGCCGGTCGCCTCGGACAAGAAGATTGCCGCGGTCTCGCGTGCCCCCATCGCCCGCGAACTCGTCGCCTTCGACGAGAAGGTCGCGCCCGGCACCATCATCATCGTCAACTCGGAACGTCGCCTCTATCACGTCCTCGGCTCCGGCCTTGCGATGAAATATGCCGTCAGCGTCGGTCGCGCGGGTTTCATCTGGACCGGGACGGAAAAGGTGACGCGCAAGGCCGAATGGCCGACCTGGACACCGCCGCAGGAGATGCGCGACCGTGAAGCCAGGAAGGGCAAGGTCCTGCCCGTCTCGATGAAGGGCGGCCTCGACAATCCGCTCGGCTCGCGCGCCATCTATCTCGGCTCGACCATCTACCGCATTCACGGCACCAACCAGCCGTCATCGCTCGGCAAGGCGCAATCCTCGGGCTGCATCCGCATGGCAAACGAGGATGTCGAGCACCTCTATGCGCAGGTCTCCGCCGGCGCCACCGTCATCGTGCGCGATTGAACCAAGCTCAGCGGCAGGCGGAAGCGCCCGCCGCTTTTGCGATGGCGATCAGTTCGGGCCGGTACTCGAAATGCATCGTGTCGTAGTGATACCAGCGCCCGCCCCAGATGAAGCCGTGCTGTTCGAAAATCTCCACGATCTCCAGCGGATACTTGTTGGCATATGTCGGCACCCTGCCCGGCTTTCCGCCGGACCAGATCCAGTAATCCGCAAATTTCGTGTTGAGGTCGATTGCGGCGCCGAAACTGTGCACCGACATGTTCTTCGCGCCCGAGACCTTGCGCCAGTTGAACACGCCCGCCGAAGGCGACAGATACCGCTTCAGCTCGGGCTTTGCCGCAAGCGCATCGCGCACCTTCTCCAGCGCCGTCGCCGCGCCTTGCCGCTTCGTCACGCGCAACGTCTCGCCGAACCACGCGACCGGCACGAGATCAGCCCCAACCGCCTTGGCCGACGCACCGAAGAGCCGCATCATCAGCGCATCGCTGCGGATGCGGCCGGGATCGAAATCGACCTCCGGCTTCCGCTCGCAGGGCCCCAGCGGATAGATCTGCCGCAGGCTGTCCTCGACATCGCCGGAAGCAAGCGCCGCCGGATGATCCTTGGCCTTGCCGTCGTCTATCTCGAGCGGCGGGCCGCCGTCCTTGAAGATGAGCGTGTTGCCCTCCACGCCGGAGAGGCTTTCCGGGTAGGCCTCCACCAGAAGCTTGAGACGGGCCGCGAGATCCGGTTCCGCTGCCCCCGCCGCCGGGCAGGCGGCGAGGAGACCGACAATCACGCCCACAAGAAGGCGCTTAGTCGACATTGATGTTGATGTAGTCGCCATGGGCGCCGCGCCAGATCTGGACATTGATGCGCACATCGCCTTCCAGCAGCAGACGCGCGGCACCGCTGTCGATGCGGCCATGGCTGAGCATGCGCTCGGCCAGTTCCCGGTTGCGTGCCGAGGCGAAGAAGCCGTCCGTCTCATCGCCCGGCTGGCGGATGCCGAAGCGGTGCACGTTCGCCCGGTCCTGGCGGATCACCTGCCAGGGCAGCGTCAGGCGCTCATTGCTGGAATTGTAAAGATCATCCTGGCCGATATAGGCGTTGTAGCTCTCGATCAGTTCATCCGCCCGGGCTACCCCCATCGAGGCCACAAACATGCCGGCAAGTGCTGCCGCAAAAAGTCCTGTCCGCATTTCCAACTCCAGATTTCGGCTAAAGCCATTCACGATCAGGGATAAAACGGTTCTGCATGGCGCGATATTCGCAGGCGCCTACCACATTGTCTTCGCGGCCCTGCCCGGCCATTCGCGATCATAGGCTTCGCCGTCGAACCCCTTCTTGGCAGAGGCAAGCATCTGCCCGACGGTCGGCAATTGCGACGTGTCGCGGAATTTTTCGGGGTTCCAGAGGTCGGCGCGCAAAACCGCGCGGGCGCACTGGGAATAGACCTCCTCGACGGCGATCACCACGACCGAACGCGGATGGCGCCCGTCCATCACGAACCGTTGCGTGATCGCCTCGTCGATGCGCACCACCGCGCGGCCGTTCACGCGCATCGTGGTGTTGGAGCCGGGGATAAGAAACAGCAGTGCTACGCGCGGATCACGCACGATATTGGAAAGCGAATCGATCCGGTTGTTGCCGCGCCAGTCCGGCAGCATCAGCGTGCGATCGTCCTCGATATGGATGACGGCGTCGGCATCGCCGCGCGGCGAGCAATCGAGCCCCTCCGGCCCGACGGTCGCCAGCGCCATGAACGGCGAGGCCTCGATCATGGCGCGATGCTCCGGCAAGACATGGTCCGTCACCTTGACGAGCGAAGCCTCGCCCGGCGTGCCATAAAGCGCGTTCAACTCTTCGACTGATGTCACGACGGTCATGCGCTTCTCCATGCTCTGCCCAAACCGGGCGGATCGCACCTTTCCATGACAGTCGCGTGACGAAAAGCCCCTCAGGCGGCTATCCGCTGCCGATCCTCCGCAAAGAAGCCGACAATGCGGTCGATGACGGGCGCGGCCGATACGATGCGCCGGTGGCCGAAGCCGTTCGCCCATTCCAGCGTGACATTCGGCCCAGCGGCCGCGTAGCGGCGCGCATGGTGGGCGGGAACCTCCTTGTCGTCTTCGGCATGCAGCACGAGCATCGGCGTGTCCAGCCCGCCCGCCGCGCTTGCCGCATCGAAGGCCGACAGCGGCGCGCCGGCAATGCTTTCGACATGGCTTTCCAGCGCGCTCTGCGCCCGCGGCCCGAGCTCCAGGTAGCGCCCGAGATCCTTGAAAAGCCAGGTCATCTCGCTCGGCGAACCGATGGTCACGAGGCGGCGCGGCCGGTGCGCGGGAACGGCGGGCACGAGGCCGCTCGCCGCGCAGGCAAGGGCCGCACCGCCGAAGGAATGGCCGCAGAAATAGTCGAAGCCGCCAAAGCGCTGCCAGGCCGCATCGATCGCCCGCACCGCCATCGGCAGGGTGAGCGTGCGCCCGCGCGCGGCACCGTGCCCCGGCAGGTCGAGCGCCACGACCTCATGGCCGGCCGCGACCAGTTCCTCCGTCAGCGCGGAAAGATAGGCCGCCCGCGAACCCCATCCGTGCACGACCAGAACCCGGCCGGCGAAGGCCGCGCATGGCCGGGCGGCGAAACGGTGGGCGACCGCCACACGTCCGTCGAATGCGAGCGTCACGCGCTGCGCCTGCCGCATCCAGCCTTCGGAGCGCGCGAAAAGCTCCTTTTCCTTGGCGGTGCGCGGCCGGCGCCCAGGCGTCGTGGCAAAAATCCGGAACGCGGCGCGGCCGGCCGCATCGGGTGAGACGGCGGCCACGCCCGACAGCGCGAGCCGGATGACCTTCAAGCCAAAGGATGCCATAGTGGGAAACCATAAAAATGTTCAATGCTGAACAATAAAGTACAACGATGAACGAAAATCAAGCCTTTCCCTGGGATCATCCGCGCTTTCGCAGCTGGATCGGCGTGGCGCGGGCCTGCCAGCTCATGCAGCAGGCGATGACGCGCGCGATCGCGGATCTCGATATCAAGACGCCGCATCTCGACATCCTGATCAACCTCTATCGCTTCGACGGCATCTCGCAGCAGGAGCTTGCCCGCAAGCTCCTGGTCGGCCGTTCGAACATGAGCATGCTCCTGCCGCAGCTTGAGAAGCGCGGCCTCATCGAGCGCCGGCCCGATGCGAAGGACAAGCGCATCCTGCGTCTTTCGCTGACAGGGAGCGGCCGAGACCTGACGATGCAGGCCATGGCCATCCAGACCGGCCTCATCGAGCGCACTCTATCGCGCACGCCGGAAGATCGCTGCCTGCAGGTCGCCGAAGCCATGGAGGACATCATCCGCATCCTCCAGACGATGGAGCCCGCGGACGATGCCGATGACGGTTAGGCCTGCGTAAGCGCGTCCGCCGGGGTGGATTTCAGCGAGAAGAACTCCCAAAGCGCCACGCCGAAGAGCACGATCCCGGCCGCCATGAACAGCTGGTAGGGCTCGACGAACGGCACGATGACGGAAAGCCCGAGAAGCGCGGCAACACCGACGATGTGCGAGAGCGGCGAGCGCCCGCGGATCGTCGCCTTGAACCAGATATTGCCGAGCAGGAAGACCACGGGCCCGCCGATGATTGCGCTTGCCGTCTTCGCATCGAGGTGGCCCAGCGGATGGGCGAGCGCGAATTCCTCGGCCACCGCCGACAGGATGATCCCCGCGACGATCGGAATATGCGCATAGGTGAAGGCCATGCGGGCGATGCGGCCGGGCGTCGGCGAATGCTCGATCAGATGCGCCGCCTCGCCATGGCCGAACCGGAAGTAGATCCACCACATGGTCGCCGTCGAGGCGAAGGCGATGAGCAGCAGGAAGATGGTGAAGCCGTCGAGCAGTTCCATGCCCGCGACCGTGCGCCCCGTGACGAGGATGGTCTCGCCAAGGCAGATGATGACGAAGAGCGCGCAGCGTTCCGCCATGTGCTCGCCGGAGACCTGCCAGTCGCTGACGGACGAGCGGCCAAGTCCCGGCACGGCGAAACCGAGTGCCGGCGAGGCATATTCGATGGCAAGCGCAACGAGCCAGAGCGCCAGCCGCGCCTCATGCTCGACGAAGGCGCCGGCAATCCAGAACACCGCCGAGAAGATCGTCCAGACGGTGATGCGTGTGAAGTTCCGGCTGTTTTCCGGCCAGTCGCGGCGCATGGCGTGCGCGGTGAAGGCGGAGCGGCCGACCTGCATGGCGACATAGGTGAGCGCGAAGAGCAGCCCGCCGGACCCGAAGGCGGTGGGGATCGCAATGGAAAGCAGAAGCCCCAGGAACATCAGGACGAACAACAGCAGGCGCACCGGCGACTTGTCCGGATCCAGCCAGTTCGTCGCCCAGGTCGTGTAGATCCACACCCACCAGATCGCCAGCATCAGCAGCGCCGCCTCGACGAGACCGAGCGGTGAGTAGTGCGCAGCCAGCGAATGGGAGAGCTGGATGATCGTCAGGACGAAGACGAGGTCGAAGAAGAGCTCGGCGAAGGCGACCTTGCCCTCGCTCGCCGTGCCGCGGACACGCAGGCACGCGGAATGGATGAAACGCTGGTCCTCGCTTGCCGTCATGGCGCGTCCTTCTGGTAGAGCTGTTCGAGGCGGCGGTCGGGCACGATCCACAGGAGCGCGACCGCTGCGTAGAGCACGTGGGAAATCACGGGTGAGACAAAGGCCAGCACGATGGCGGCAAAATAGAACACGGGCGAAAACCGCCCCTTGAAATCGCGCCCCAGCGCGCTGCGGATGCGCGCCTTGTCGGGGTGGACGGCCACGATCCGTATCTGCAGGATCTCGTAGGCGACCGCCGTCAGAAGCAGGATGACACCGTAAAGCGCCGTCGGGATCGGCGCCGACGGGTTGTTGCCCATCCAGGCCGTGACGAAGGGAATGAGCGACATCCAGAACAACAGGTGCATGTTCGCCCAAAGCACCCCGCCGCTTGCATTGCCGCATACGGTGAGCAGGTGGTGGTGATTGTTCCAGTAGATCGCCACATAGACGAAGCTCAGGAGGTAGCCGAGGAAGATCGGCACCATCGGCACGAGGGCCGCCAATGTCGGCTCTTTCGGCACGGCCAGCTGAAGAACCATGATGGTGATGATGATGGCGATGACGCCGTCGCTGAATGCCTCGAGCCTACCCTTGTTCATGAGCGCCTCATGTCGATTTTAATTAGACATGACGCATATTTTGGTGAGTCGCCAGCGACGTTTGCGAAACGTCAACTTTCCTGTTCTTCCTCGCGGCGATGCCGCTCCTCTTCCGCGGCCGCGCGTGCACGGCCGGTGCGCGCCGCGATGATGTCGGCGGGCTGCGCATTGCCGCGAATGAGCTGGCGGCCGGCATAAATGCCGCCGACCGTTTCGAGCGCGAAGCGCTCGCGGTCCACGTCGCGGAATTCCTCCACCACGTCCTCGGCCACGTCTCCGTCTTCACCGAGCGCCTTCAGCGTTTCGCGGCTGAAGGCCACCGCCGATTCGAAGGTCTCGCGGATCTGGAAATCGACGCCGGCATGCACGAGGTCCAGCGCATGGCCGCGGTCGAAGGCGCGCGCCAGGAGCGGCACGAGCGGGAATTCCTCCTTTACCACCTCGGCGATCTTGAGCGCGGCCTCCTTGTCGTCCACGCAGATCAGGATCGCCTTGGCCGTGCCGGCGCCGGCCGCGTGCAGGATATCGATGCGCGCACCGTCGCCGTAATAGACCTTGAAGCCGAACTCGGATGCATCGCGCACGAACTCGGCATCCCTGTCGATCAGCGACAGCGTGTAGCCGCGCGCCAGCAGCGGCTGGCTGACGATCTGGCCGAACCGGCCGAAGCCGATGATGAGAACCGTACCTTCGACATTCTCCGGCAGCGTCAGCCCCTCGATCGACGGCGCCTTCTTCGGCACCAGCCGGTCGTGGGCGATCACCATCAGCGGCGTCAGGATCATCGAGATGATGATGGTCGCTGTCAGGATCGCGTTCGACTGCGCGTCGAAAATGCCGGCCGACACGGCCGCCGCATAGAGGACGAAAGCGAATTCGCCGCCCTGCGCCATCAGGACCGCGCGCTCGAGGCTCTCGGCGTGGCAGGTGCCGAGCAACCGCGCCACGATGTAGATCAGCAGCATCTTGGCGACCATGTAGCCCACCACGCTGGCCGCCACGAGCTGCCAGTTGGCCGCGATGACCGAAAGATCGATCGCCATGCCGACGCCCAGGAAGAACAGGCCGAGCAGGATGCCGCGGAACGGCTCGATATCGGCCTCCAACTGATGGCGGAAGGCGGATTCGGAGAGCAGCACGCCGGCGAGGAACGCCCCCATGGCCATGGAGAGGCCCGATACCTGCATGGCGAGCGCCGAGCCGAGCACGACGAGCAGCGCCGCAGCCGTCATCACCTCGCGCGCACCGGATGATGCCAGCACCCGGAACAGCGGATTGAGCAGATAACGCCCCGCCAGCACCAGCGCGACGACGGCGCCGATGGCGATGCCAACGGAAAGCCAGCGGTCGGACGCATCGGCCGCCGAAGCCCCCGTGCCCAGGAGGGCGACGATGGCGAGCAGCGGCACGATGGCGAGATCCTCGAAGAGCAGGATAGCGATGATGCGCTGCCCCTTGAGCGTGGACATCGTTCCCCGCTCCTGCAGCATCTGCATGACGATGGCAGTGGAGGTCATTACGAAGCCGGTGCCGGCTACGAAGGAGGGAACGAGCGGAAAGCCGAAGGACAGGCCGATACAGGTCAGCGCGGCGATTGCGCCGATCACCTGAACCGCCCCGAGCCCGAAGATATCCTTGCGCATGCCCCACAATCGCGACGGCTGCATTTCCAGACCGATGATGAAGAGGAACATCACCACGCCGAGCTCGGCGACATGGATGATCGCCTGCGGATCGGCAAAGAAGCCGAAGCCGAACGGTCCGACCACAAGGCCGGCCGCGAGATAGCCGAGCACCGAGCCGAGGCCGATCTTCTTGAAGATGGGAACCGCCGCGACGCCCGCCGCAAGGAGGACGACGACCTGCGTCAGATCGTTTGCATTCGCTTCTGCGGCCAAAGGCATCTCCCGTCCGGGCTGGCTGGACACCGCCCCGAACGGGCTGTCCGGTTATCGCGGCTTTTCCGATATATCGCGGCTCATGCCCTTCTCCGCAAGCTCGCGCTCGTAGTCGGCGAAGAGATCGGCACCCTTTTCCCCGAGTTCCCGCAGATAGGACCACGTGTAGATGCCGGTATCGTGACGATCGTCGAAACCGATGCGCACGGCATAATTGCCCGTCGGCGTCATGGAAAGGATGGCGACATTGCGCTTGCCCGGAACCGTCACCTTCTGGCCCGGTCCATGGCCCTGCACCTCGGCCGAGGGCGAAAGCACGCGCAGCAGTTCGGCGGAAAGGTCGAAGCTTGCGCCGTCGTTGAAGGTGACGACAAGGCGCTGGCGGTCCTTGGAGACACGCAGTTCGGTCGGCCAGAGATCGCCCATGTCCATTCCTTTCTTCACGCTTTCGCGAAGGACTATGCCGCAAGCCGGGGATGCGCAAGGCGCAAAATGCTGTCATAATCGCCGCACCGGCTTGACGATGCGGCCGTCGCGCACGACATGACGATCATGGAGAACGTGTCTTGAATTCGCATATTGGCCCCTGGAACGGCGCCGACCCCGTCGCGCAATCCGCCGCCCCGATGATCGATCCCTTCGGCCGGGCCGTCACCTATCTGCGCGTCTCGGTGACCGACCGCTGCGATTTCCGCTGCACCTATTGCATGGCGGAGAACATGACCTTCCTGCCCAAGAAGGACCTCCTCACGCTGGAAGAGCTGAACCGGCTCTGTTGCGCCTTCATCGCAAAGGGTGTGCGCAAACTGCGGCTGACCGGCGGCGAACCGCTGGTGCGCAAGAACATCATGCACCTGGTGCGCGAGCTCGGCCGCCACGTCCATGCCGGCACGCTCGACGAACTCACGCTGACCACGAACGGCTCGCAACTCGCCAAACATGCGGCAGAGCTTGCCGATTGCGGCGTGCGCCGCATCAATGTCTCGCTCGACACGCTCGATGCGGAGAAATTCAAGACCATCACCCGCTGGGGCGATCTCTCCAAGGTCATGGAGGGCATCGACGCCGCGCAGGCTGCCGGCCTCAAGATCAAGATCAACGCGGTGGCGCTGAACGGCTTCAACGACCGCGAGATCCCCGACCTGATGCGCTGGGCGCACGGTCGCGGCATGGACCTCACCCTCATCGAGACCATGCCGATGGGCGAGATCGAGGAAGACCGCACCGACCGCTACCTGCCGCTGTCGGAGATGCGCGCCCGCCTCGCCGAGGAATTCACGCTGACCGAAAATGCCTACCGCACCGGCGGCCCGGCACGTTACGTGACCGTCGAGGAGACCGGTGGACGCCTCGGCTTCATCACGCCGATGACGCACAATTTCTGCGAAAGTTGCAATCGCGTGCGCCTCACCTGCACCGGCACGCTCTATATGTGCCTCGGCCAGAACGACGCCGCCGACCTGCGCCTGCCGCTGCGTGCCTCCGATGACGACGCCCTGCTCTCGCAGGCCATCGACGAGGCCATCGGCCGCAAGCCCAAGGGCCACGACTTCATCATCGACCGTCGTAACCGCCCCGCCGTCGCCCGCCACATGAGCGTTACCGGCGGCTAACGCCGTCAGCCGTCGAGGCCCGTCACCGCCACCACGAAATCCGCGATCGTCTTCGTGTCGTCGAGGTCGAAGACCGGCAACGCCGTATCTGCCACGGCATGGTCGGCCGCGATGGCCACGATATGCGGATCGGTGGGCGCAAGCGGTTCGCGGTTGGCCGATTCCAGCCGCCGCGCCTCGATCTTCGGGATCGGCTCGCGCTTGTAGCCTTCGATGAGCACCAGATCGCACGGGGCCAGCCGGCCGAGGATTTCCTCGAACGAGGGCTCGGGCGCACCGCGCAACTCATGCATGATGGCGTAGCGTGTGCCCGACACGATCGTCACCTCGTGCGCGCCCGCCTGCCGGTGCCGGTAGCTGTCGGCACCCACCTTGTCGATATCGAAGTCGTGATGGGCGTGTTTGATGGTGGAGACCCGGTAGCCGCGCCCGACCAGTTCCGTCACGAGGCGCACGGCAAGCCCCGTCTTGCCGGAATTCTTCCAGCCGGCAATGCCGAAGATCTTCGGTCGTGTCATCGTTTCAGCACCTCGAGCCAGCGTTCCGCCGCGTCCAGATCGTCCGGCGTGTTGATGTTGAAGAAGGGATCGAGCGGCCCCGCAGCAGTCTCGACCGGTTGGAAGGTCACTTCCCGCGCATTGTGGCGATCGAGGAAGCTGCGCACCCGCAGGACGGAACCGCTTGCAAGCCATGCGGAAAGGTCGTCGACAACAGTGACGGGCCAGAGCGCGAAGACCGGATGCAGGCCATCCGCCGACCGGGCAACGACGATCCGCTCCGGCGCATCGGCAGCCTCATGCAGGCGCGCGACGAGATCGGCGGGAAAGAACGGGCTGTCCGTCGGCACCGTCGCGACATGGCGGGCGGCCGGATGATGGCGGCGCGCGTAGTCGAGCGCCGCCGCCACACCGCCGAGCGGACCGGAGCGCGCGGCATCGAGATCGGGAAAGACCGCCAGCCCCTCGCCCTCCGCGCTCAGGACCGGCACATTGGCGTTGATGGCGACGGTGGAAACCTGCGGCCGCAGGCGCCGAATCGCGTGGTCGAGCAGCGAAATCCCGCCAAGCCTAATACCGGCCTTGTCCCGCCCCATGCGCGACGACAGGCCGCCCGCAAGCACGACACCGGGTATCAAGACCTTGTCCGCCATATCGCCGCTCCTCCTCTGCTCTCATCCTGACCCGTCACGGCGATTCAGGCTTCGATTGCTGCGCAAGCGGTGCCTGCTTGCGGATATTCTCGCGCGAGAAGGCATAGAGCCCCGACGCCACGATAATCGCCACGCCGACCGCCATCCAGAAATCCGGAACCTCGCCGAAGGCGAGAAAGCCGATGGTCATCGCCCAGATCAGCGACGTGTAGCGGAACGGCGCGATGAACGAGATCTCCCCGATGCGCATGGCGTTGACGATGGTCTGGTAGCCGACGAGCAGCAGCACACTCGCCCCCGCCAGGCGTGCGAACGTCTCCAGCGTCATCGGCTGCCAGCCGCCGAGCGGCACGACCAACGCGCCGCCGACCAGGGTGATGGCGATGGCGGTCACCGCGCTGATGAAGATCGACGGCACGTCGCGACTTATCCGGCGGGTGGAAAGATCGCGCGCAGCAGCCCCGATGACCGACGCGACGACATAGATCGCGGCCAGCGAAAATCCTTCCGGCCCCGGCCGGATGACGATCAGCACGCCGACGAAGCCGGCAAGGATCGCCGCCCAGCGCCGCCATCCCACGGTTTCGCCAAGGAAAAGGGCCGCCCCGAGCGTCACGGCAAGCGGCAGCGACTGGAGGATGGCCGAGGTGTTGGCAAGCGGCATGGCGCCCAGCGCCGAAACATAGGCGAGCGAAGCGACGATCTCCGCCACCAGACGCAGCAGCACCGCCGGCTGCACGAGCACGCGCCAGGAACAGATCGCGCCCATCCAGGCCGCGATGCCCAGAACGAGCACGCTCGTCATCAGCCCGCGTATGAACAGGATCTGCCCCGCATTCATGCTGTGGGTGACGGATTTGACGAGCGCGTCGTTACAGGTGAAGCCGGCCATGGCGACGACCATGAAGAGCGCCCCCCTGGTATTTGCGGTAAGGCTCATGAAGAATGATTCCATGCATATCCGCGTCAGTCATAAGCCGGATACCTGCCGGTTGCATCCCCGATTCTGCCCAATGAAGCATTGCTTTGACCAAAGAACAGGCTTTTGCCGTACCCTTGGGCACGGAACTGGCGTAATTCTCATGAAAAGCCTGAATTTCAGCGGCTTGCGGGAAGTATTTCATTAAACTTCCGCGCCTATCGTTACCGCACCCCAATGAACGATCGCATGATGCGACGGGTGAAGGCGTGCCGGCGGATGAACGATCGGTGATGCCACGGAACGACGGAAGGCAGGCCGCGCCCACGCAAGGGCATGAGTGGCCCTTTCCGTTTTAGCGCTCACCCCCGGGAATGTTGATCGTCATAAACATGCCGGGGAAGCCATGTCCTTCATCGATCGCCTGCTGCAACAGCGCCGCATCGTCACCAAGGTGCTGCTGTTCGTTATCCCTCTCATTGCGCTGATCGCGGGTATCGGCCTCGTGGGATATTTCACCGCGAGCACGCTGAACGGCCACATGACGGTCACGCGCGAGACGATCAACAGCCTGTCGCACTTCCAGAACCTGCGCACCGCGCTACAGGACTTTTCCGACAGGCCGAGCCAGACGACGCGCGATGCGCTTACCGCGCGTATCGACGAGCAGGAGGCCGGCATCCACGATCTGGAAGCCCTTCTTCCCAACGAAACGGAAAAGGCCAAGATCGCCTCGGTGGTCGCGCTCGCCACCACCATGCGCGGCCAGACGGAAAATCTCTGGGCCATCGACCAGGAACGCAACGCCGTGACGGCCGATCTCGAGGGCGCGCTGGCGGCAATGACCAAGGACGGCGAGTTCGCCGAAAAGCAGATCGACGTCATCCGCGGTGAATCGGGCGAAAAGGAAGCCTTCGCCAAGGCTCTGCTGTTCGATGCCGCGGCCTACCAGGGCCTTGCCGAACGCATCGGCAAGTTCCGCAAGCCCGTCGCACTGGCGATGAAGGCCGAGGACAAGGTCAAGGCCGCCGAGACCTACCTGCCGCAGCTCGTCAAGCAGCTGGGCGAATCCAAGGCGATCGCCTCGGAGAAGGCGCTTGGCCAGATCAAGCCGTTCGAGGCCGAAATCGGGGCCGTGAAGGCGATCCTCGCCGGCAGCGACGATGCCGAAAGCAAGAAGCTGAAATTCGTGCCCGTCCTCGGCAAGCTTGCCAAGTACGAGGCGGACTTCACCAAGGCCGCCGGCGCCAATTCGGACACCGCCGCCAAGCGCTTCGTCGGCATGGACACCGAAATCGCGACGCTGAAGACTTTGATCTCCCTGATGAACGATACGTTCAAGGCGATCGGCGAGACCCGCCTGCATATCAGCGAACTCCACCGCAAGCTCGATCAGACGAGCCGCGACGCGGTGCTGGCCGACGTGAAGAACGTCTCCGCCAGCGCGGCCGAACTCGCCAAGCTCGGCGCCAAGAACGCCGCCCTGCGCGATCTCGCCCAGAAGCTCGCCCCCTCGCTGGAGCGCGTCGAGAAAGGCACGCAGAACCTGATTGCCGTCGGCGAGACCTGGCAGGCCGCACGCGCCAGCGCCTATGTCTCCGTCGCCGATGCCAGCCAGACGCTCGAGCAGTTCGTCTCCAGCGCGCAGGAAGCCGGCAAGCAGGACAGCCAGCGTTCCGCCAATGTCTCGATCATCGCCATGGTCGCCGGCACGCTCTTGGCCATCATCGGCGGCCTGATGCTCGTGGAAACGCTGCGCGGACCGCTCAAGCGCGTGACGGAAGCCATGTCGCGCCTCGCCTCCGGCGACCTCGACATCTCCATCGACGGCCGCAACCGTGGCGACGAGATCGGCGACATGGTGCGCTCGGTCGCCGTCTTCCGCGACGCCGCGCTCGAAAACATCCGCCTTGAGCAGGAAGCCGAAGCCCAGCGCCAGCTGACGGCCGAGGAACAGGCCCGCCGCGCCAGCGAGCGTGCCCGCATCGAGGCGGAGCAGACCGAGGCGCTGACGGCGCTTTCCAACGTGCTCGGCCAGCTCGCCGCCGGCAACCTCGAGGAAAGCATGACGGAAGCGCTTGCCGCCGAATATGTCGCCATGGCGCGCACCTATAACAATGCCGTCGAGGCGTTGCGGGTCACGCTGTCGGACGTTCGCGCCACGACGGTGGAGATCAACAGCGGCACCGGCAACCTCGCCACCTCCGCCGACGACCTCGCCCGCCGCACGGAGCAGCAGGCCGCCGCCCTGGAGGAAAGCTCGCGGGCGCTGCGCCAGCTCACCGATATCGTCCGCTCGACGGCCGAAAGCGCGCAGCAGACCGCCGTCTCGGTCGACGAGACCCAGAGCTATGCCCGCCGCTCCGGCGACGTCGTGGCCAAGGCCGTCGACGCCATGGACCAGATCAACAAGTCCTCGGAAAAGATCAGCACGATCATCAGCGTCATCGACGAGATCGCCTTCCAGACGAACCTCCTGGCGCTCAATGCCGGCGTCGAGGCAGCCCGCGCCGGTGAAGCCGGCCGCGGCTTCGCGGTCGTGGCGCAGGAGGTGCGTGAACTCGCCCAGCGGTGCGCAGGCGCCGCCCGGGAGATCAAGGGCCTTATCTCAGACAGCTCCGCACAGGTGCGCAACGGCGTGTCCCTCGTCACCGAGACGGGCGAGGCCCTTACCGTCATCAACCAGCACATCTCGTCCATCCACTCGCTGGTGAGCAAGATCGAGCATGCCGCCGCCGCCCAGTACGAGGGCATCAACGAGGTGAACCAGGCCGTGCATCAGGTCGAGCTCATCACGCAGCAGAACGCGACCATGGTCGAGGAGAACACCGCCGAGATCCACGGCCTGCGCCGCCGCGTGCAGATCCTCAACGAGAAGATCGATCACTTCAAGACGCGTGACCTCGACCCGATCCGCGAGGACGGCTTCGGCCGGCACCACGCCGCCTGACGCAAAGCGGCCTCGCATAGCCTGAGACCAAAGAAAAACCCGCCGGCTTCCACCGGCGGGTTTTTCGTTTTGCAAAGCGGCGCGAGGCCGGATCAGTTCGCGCTGGCGACCGGGCGGACCAGCGTGGTCACACGGCGGATGGTCACACGGCGGTTCTGTTGTTCGGCAGACTGCGTGCGCACCTTCAGGAAGCGCTCGCCGTAACCCTGCGTCTGGAGGTTTTCCGGCGGGATGCCGTAGACCTCGGTGAGCAGGCTGGCGACGGAGTCGGCGCGGCGGTCCGACAGGACGAGGTTCGACTTGTCCGAACCGACGGCGTCCGTATGGCCTTCGATGAGGAAGGTCTCGCCCGGATCCTTGTCCAGGATCTTCGACATCGCCTCCGCGACCTTGCGCAGCGTGCGTGCCTGCGACATCGGCACTTCCGCGCTTCCGGTGGCGAAGGTCACGGTATCCAGGTCGATACGGCGGACCTTGTCACGCAGGCGGGCGGACTGCTTCACCTCGTTGATCGTGTAGACGCGCTCCACCCGTTCTACCGGCGGCTCGGAGAGGAACTCGTAGTAGTCGCGATCCGGGTCGCTCGAGGTGTCGACGATATAGTCGCGCAGCGGAATGCGCAGGCGCATCGGCGGCAGCTCGTAGCCAACGTCCACGAGGTCGGGGCGCGGTGCATCGTCTTCCAGTTCCGGCGCATAGACGAGGATATACTCGCGGCCGTCGCGGCCGATGCGCGAGCGCTGGATGACGTCGCCGTAGCGATTGTAGATCGTGATGATCTGCACGCCGCCGGGACGAACGATGGTTTCACGCGTGCGGCCCCGGGCGAGCTCGTCGTAATAGACTTCCTCGGAATCGCGGCGCAGGCGCGGACGGTCGTCGCCACGCACGATCAGCTGGTTGCCGACCGACAGAACGGTGCGGTTATCGATCGTCTCGACCACGTTCACCTGCGTCACGTTGTTGTTCACCGTGTTGTTGTTCACAGTGTTATTGACGGTGTTGTTGTTGATGACCGTGTTGTTGATCACGGTGTTGTTGACGATGTTGGTCGTCTCCGGCACCGCGAAGACCGGCGCGGCGTCGACACGCTGGCCCTCTTCCTTGATGGCGGCCTCGATCTTCTGCGGAACGGCCTCACGGACCTCCTGCGGAATTTCGGCCTGCGCCGAATCGTCGGAAGCCGGCAGCGGAACCTCTTCCTGGGCGCGCAGCTCCTCGCGCTGCTTGCGGCGCTCCTCGCGGCTCATGCGGCCACCGGTATTGTCGGCGTCCTTGTCGCTGTCGAGCACGGCAGCACCGTTTTCGACCGGCAGCACGACGGTTTCGTCCGTCTTGCCCGGGTCCTCGGCAATGGCCTGCTTTTCCTCAGGCGAAAGCGTGTCGACGACTTCCGGAACCGGCTCGCCGGCAGGCGTTTCACCGGTCTCGGCCGTTGCCGGCTGCTCGGTGCCGGCTTCAGCGGGCTGCTCCGCCGTGCTACCGTCGGCGGGCTGCTGCTGCTCGTCGGTCACGATCGCCGGCTGCTGCTCGACGGGCTGTTCTTCCGCCGGCTGCTGCTCGGTCTGCTGCTGCTGTTCCTCGGCGGCCTTCTGCTGTTCTTCAGCCTGACGCTGGGCTTCCTCGTCGGCAGCCTTCTGCTGCTCGGCGGCTGCACGCTGGGCTTCTTCGTCAGCGGCCTTCTGCTGTTCCTCGGCCGCGCGCTGGGCCTCCTCGTCGGCAGCCTTCTGCTGTTCCTCGGCCTGACGCTGGGCCTCCTCGTCGGCAGCCTTCTGCTGCTCGGCGGCCGCGCGCTGGGCTTCCTCGTCGGCGGCCTTCTGCTGCTCCTCAGCCGCGCGCTGGGCTTCTTCCTCGGCGGCGCGCTGCTGTTCTTCGGCCTGGCGCTGTGCCTCTTCGTCGGCGGCCTTCTGCTGTTCCTCAGCCTGGCGCTGGGCTTCCTGCTCGGCAGCCTTCTGCTGCTCTTCGGCCGCGCGCTGGGCTTCTTCCTCGGCGGCGCGCTGCTGCTCTTCGGCCTGGCGCTGCGCCTCTTCCTCGGCGGCGCGCTGTTCTTCGGCCTGGCGCTGCTGCAGCAGCTCTTCTTCGGACGGCTGGGCCTGCTCGCCGCTGTCCTGGGCGACTTCGAACGGCTTCATGAGGGCATCGGCGAGTGCCGGCGTCGCGATCAGCGACGCGGAAAGCACCGGGAACGCCACGGTTGCGAAAAGTTTTGAGCGGAAAGTCATCGTTTTGTCCTCACGGTGTCCCGTCTTGTTAGTGTCGGGAGCCTGCCGCCGGCATTCTTTGTTGCCGATCGGCGAGTCGCCCGTCTTCCTCTAAGGCCTAGTCATGCCTGCCTGAACCGTGGCTGAACGGCCAGCGGTGAGCGACGAGATAGGTCGCGCCGCCGCCAAGACCAGAGGTGCGCGGAAATTGTCGTTGAAAGGGGGCGGAATGACGGCGCAAAAGGAGTTGATTTTTACGCGCAAACAGGCCGATTATCCCATCCAAGCGGGCACCCCGCCTGCTTTACATCAAGGCCCGGACAACAAGAAAAACCCGAGAGCCTTCAACAGAGAGGATCAACATGCGTATTTCCAAACGTTTCACGCTCGCAGCCTCGGCTGCGGTCATCGCGCTCTTCGCCTCCTCCGCGATGGCTGAAGGCGAGAAGATCGTGATCGGCACGGAAGGCGCCTACCCGCCCTTCAACAACCTCGAGTCGGACGGCACGCTGACCGGCTTCGACATCGACATCGCCAAGGCGCTCTGCGAGGAAATGAAGGCCGAGTGCACCTTCGTCACGCAGGACTGGGACGGCATCATTCCCGCCCTGATCGCCAAGAAGTTCGACGCCATCGTCGCGTCCATGTCGATCACCGCCGAGCGCAAGCAGCAGGTGGACTTCTCCAAGAAGTACTACAACACACCGCCGGCCATCGTCGTGCCGAAGGATTCCGACATCAAGGAAGCCACGCCCGAAGCGCTGGCCGGCAAGACGCTTGGCGCCCAGGGTTCCACGACCCATTCCAACTATGCCGAAGCGCATATGAAGGACAGCGAGGTCAAGCTCTACCCGACGGCCGATGAGTACAAGCTCGACATCGCCAACGGCCGTATCGACGCCGTCATCGACGACGTGGTGGTGCTGTCGGAATGGCTGAAGACGGCTGACGGCGCCTGCTGCAAGCTGCTCGGCACGCTGCCCCTCGATCCGGTCATCAACGGCGAAGGCGCCGGCATTGCGGTGCGCAAGGGCGATCCGCTCGCCGACAAGTTCACCGCGGCGATCGCGGCCATCCGCAAGAGCGGCAAATACCAGGAAATCAACGCCAAGTACTTCCCGTTCGACGTTTACGGCGATTGAGACTTGGACACGTTGGGTTGATGCCGGTTTTTTCTGACCCCATCACCGGATTGCAGAAGCGGGAGGGCTTGCCCTCCCGCTTCTTTTGCTTGAGAACTTGACGACAAAATGAAAGGCGCGCACAGCGTCTGACAACAAGCGCGAAACGCGCATCGGGGGTTTGGCATGAGCGGGTTCTTTACCGCCATCGTCGAGGCGGTAACCGCAGCATTGGGGATCGTGGACCCGCTCTGCGGACCGGTCGGCATCTTCACGCTGTTTGCAGGCGACACGCTTCTGGCCTGTGGCGATACCGGCTGGGGCGACGAGATCGCGCTCGGCTTCCTGGTCACAGGCAGCCTGGCGCTCGCGACGCTGCCGGTCGGCCTGCTGTTCGGCTTCTTCATCGCGCTGGCCAAGCAGTCCGAGGAACGCTCACTGCGCCTGTCGGCCAATATCTACACGACCCTCTTCCGCGGCCTGCCCGAACTTCTGACGCTCTTCATCGTCTATTACGGCCTGCAGATCCTCGTGCAGAATGCCGCGACCGCCATCGGCTACCAGGGCACCGTCGAGATCAACGCCTTCTTCGCCGGCATGATCGCGCTCGGCGTCGTCTTTTCGGCCTATTGTTCGGAGGTGCTGCTGTCGGCCTTCAAGGCCATTCCCCGCGGCCAGTACGAGGCCGGCCATGCGCTCGGCCTGCATCGCGGCCGCACGATGCAGCGCATCATCCTGCCGCAGCTCATCCGCATCGCCCTGCCGGGCCTCGGCAACCTCTGGATGGCGCTGCTCAAGGATACCGCCTTGGTCTCGGTCATCGGCCTGCCGGATATCCTGCGCCAGACGGGCGTGGCCGCCCGCGTCACCAAGCAGGCGTTCGAATTCTATGCCATCGCCTGTCTGCTGTTCCTCATCCTCGCCTTCCTCTCCTCGCTGATTTTCTCCAGCATCGAGCGCTGGGCGAAGCGTTCGGAGGCGGCACGATGAGCCACGTTTCCACCAGCCTCATTCCGCCGCAGGAGCCGCCGCCGGCCCCGCCGCGGCCCTTTACCGCCGGCCGGTTCTTCGGAAACGTCTTCATGGGCGTCTGGCTGGCGCTGACCATCGGCATCTTCCTGATGCTGGTCGAGGGCTGGGATCCGGAAAAGTTCACCCGCTACGGGCCGAACTACCTCTCCGGCCTCGGCGTGACGCTCACGCTCGTCGGCCTCTCGGTCGCGCTGGGCGCCGTCCTGTCGCTGCCGCTCGCCTTCGCGCGCATGTCGAAGAACCCGGTCTTCTCGTGGTTTTCCTACGGCTACGTCTATTTCTTCCGCGGCACGCCGCTGCTGACCCAGCTCTTCCTCATCTATTACGGTCTCGGCAGCTTCTCGGCCGAACTGAAGGCCTGGGGCCTGTGGTGGTTCTTCCGCGATGCGTGGAACTGCGCCCTCCTGACCTTCACGCTCAACACCGCCGCCTACCAGGCCGAAATCCTGCGCGGCGCGATCGAAAGCGTACCGCGCGGCCAGCACGAGGGTGCCGCGGCCCTCGGCCTGCCGAAGAAGATCGCCTTCTTCAAGGTCATCCTGCCGCAGGCGCTGATCGTGGCCCTTCGCCCCTATGGCAACGAGATCATCCTGATGATCAAGGGCTCGGCCATCGTCGCCATCATCACCGTCTTCGACCTGATGGGCGAAACCCGCCGCGCCTTCTCGCGCACCTTCGACTACCAGGCCTATCTGTGGGCAGCGCTGCTCTACCTCATCATCGTGGAGCTGCTGCGCAATGTCTGGGCCTGGCTGGAAGCGCGCCTCACCCGTCACCTGAAGCGGTGACACGGTTGGCAGCACTCGCCTGACGATGCTGCCAACAATTTGAATCCAAAGGATTATTTGTTTTCACGGGCAAAAATCAACACTTGCTTAACCATGGCGGCGCTTCAATCATAAGGACCATCATTCTTGTGAAATGAGAGGTCCCGATGACGAACGACATGGCAATGCAGCTCAAGGGCTACGGCATGACGACGGCCCAGATTCTCTATCGCATGCCCGACCATCCGACATTCCTGCAGACCTATATCTGGCAGCATTACGATCTCGCGCCGGACTTTCCGGAGATGAAGCGCTTCCTGAAGTTCTGGCAGGAGAAACTCGACGGCCCGCTGCACTCGATCCGCTACGTGCACCGCCACCTGATTTCGGCCAGCGAGTGGCGCGCACTGAAGGGCGAATTCATCATCAACTGACGTCCTGCGGCCTGCTTGCCAAGCCCGGCGGGCGGGCCTAAGAGACGCGGCATGAAGAAGATCGACGAAGACGCGCTCGCGGAAGCCTATAACCGCGCCCTCTCGCTGGAGAAGTCCGGCGATTTCGATGCCGCCGCCAAGGCCTATGCCGAGGTGCTGGCGCTCGATCCCGAGGACCATGGCGGCGCGGCCGTGCGCCTTGCCTCCATGGGCCGCGGCGAGACCCCTGAGAAGGCGCCCGACGCCTATGTGACCACGCTGTTCGACCAGCATGCCGAAGTCTTCGACAACGTGCTCGTCGACCAGCTCGGCTACTGCGTGCCGCTTCTGGTGCGCCAGCGCTTCCAGGCGCTGGAACTCGGCCCGTTCGACCGCGTGCTCGATCTCGGCTGCGGCACGGGCCTGACCGGCGGCGCGCTGCGCGACATGGCCGAGGACATCACCGGCGTCGACCTCTCGGAAAACATGGTCGAGATCGCGCATGAGAAGGATCTCTACGAGACCCTCTATGTCGCCGAGGCCGTCGATTTCCTCGATGACAACGACGACGAGCCCTTCGACCTCATCGCCGCGACCGACGTGCTGCCCTATCTCGGTGCGCTCGAGGCGCTGTTCTTCGGCGCGGCCGAAAATCTCGTGCCCGGCGGCCTCTTTGCCTTCTCGTCGGAAACGCTGCCGTACGACAGCTTTGCCGGCCGTCCGTTCATGGTGGGCCCGCACCAGCGCTTCGCCCATGCCGGATCCTATGTGCGCCAGCGCCTCCACGAGACCGGCTTCGACGTCGTGGAGATGTCCGACATCACCGTGCGCATGGAGGAAGGCGAACCGATCGCCGGCCATCTGGTCATCGCCCGGTATCGCGGCTGACGCGAAAGACTTTCACCCCGGCCCGTGATCCGCTAAACGTCCTGCCAGCGATTGCAGGAGAAGACGGCATGGCAAAGGTTGCGTTCATCGGTCTCGGCGTCATGGGCTATCCCATGGCCGGCCATCTCAAGATCAAGGGCGGCCATGAGGTCGCGGTCTATAACCGCACCTTCGCCAAGGCGGAAAAGTGGGCGGCCGAATTCGGCGGCGCGGCCTTCCGCACCCCGGCCGAGGCCGCGAAAGATGCCGATTTCGTCTTCACCTGCGTCGGCAATGACGACGACCTGCGCGCCGTCACGACCGGCAAGGACGGCGTGTTCGACGGCATGAAGCCCGGCGCCATTCTCATCGACAACACCACCGCGTCTGCCGAAGTCGCCCGCGAACTCGACGCCGCCGCCAGGGAGCGCGGCTTCGCCTTCATCGACGCGCCGGTTTCCGGCGGACAGGCCGGTGCCGAGAACGGCGTGCTCACCGTCATGTGCGGTGGCGACGAGGCGACCTTCGCGACGGCAAAGCCTGTTATCGACGCCTATGCCCGCATGGTCGGCCTGATGGGCCCGGCGGGTGCCGGACAGTTGACCAAGATGGTCAACCAGATCTGCATCGCCGGCCTCGTGCAGGGCCTCGCCGAAGGCGTGCATTTCGGCAAGAAGGCCGGGCTCGACATGGAAGCCGTCATCGACGTCATCTCCAAGGGCGCTGCCGGTTCCTGGCAGATGGAGAACCGCCACAAGACGATGATCGCCGGCAAGTACGATTTCGGCTTCGCCATCGACTGGATGCGCAAGGACCTCGATATCGTGCTGTCGGAAGCCCGCCGCAACGGCGCCAAACTGCCCGTCACCGCGCTGGTCGACCAGTTCTACGGCGACGTGCAGGAGATGGGCGGCAACCGCTGGGACACGTCCTCGCTGCTTGCCCGGCTGGAGCGCAAGTAGATGATGCTTCGCGCCGCCGCCGTCGCCCTCCTCCTCGTGTCATCCGCCGCAAGGGCTGACGCGGACGACGATGCGTCGAGGCACGCGCTTCTCGCCGGGCTGCACGCGAAAATCACGAGCTGCTGGGCTCTCCCGCCGGACCTTCCCGACACCATCAAGCCGGTTCGCGTAAAGTTTTCGCTGACACCGTCGGGCGAACTCGACGGATCACCATCCATAGACGGTCCCGTCGCCGGCGATCCCGCGACGAAGGCCTTCGCCGCAAGTGCCGTTCGTGCGGTCGTTCGCTGCGCCCCGTATGCGGAGTTGGCGAAACGCGCATCCTATGACGCGTGGAAGACGATCGTCGTCACGTTCAATGCGCCGGATCTCTGAAGGCGCTCAGTCCTCGCCGCTTTTCTGGTTGTCCACGACCATGTAGTCGAGCGGAAGCTCGGTCGTGTACTTGATCTGCTCCATCGCAAAGGCCGACGACACGTCGCGGATCTCGATACGGGCGATCATGCGCTTGTAGAAGGCGTCATAGGCGGCGATATCGGGCACGACCACGCGCAGGAGGTAATCCACCTCCCCGCTCATGCGGTAGAATTCGACGACTTCCGGGAACTCGACGATCACCTCGGAGAAGCGCTTCAGCCATTCGGTCGAATGCGAATTGGTGCGGATCGAGACGAAGACCGTGACCTTGGTGTTGATCTTGACCGGATCCAGCAGCGCGACACGCTTGCGGATCACACCGTCTTCTTCCATCTTCTGGATGCGGCGCCAGCAGGGGGTTGTCGACAAGCCAACCTTCTTTGCGAGATCGGCAACTGCAAGCGTGGAATCCTCCTGCAAGAGGCGAAGGATTTTGCGGTCCAGACGGTCCATTGGTTTCCCCTACGAAAATTAATTCCCCTATATATCGATTTTTCGGCGAATAGGAAGAATTATATTTCAGTCGTTAGACGTTTCACCCAGCTTTGCAGTTCCGGCAAAATCTCGGCCTCAAACCACGGATTGCGCTTCAGCCAGCCGGTGTTGCGCCAGGAAGGGTGCGGCAGCGGCAGCACGGCGGGCGCTTCATTGCGGCCGAGATGGCGGCGCCAGTCGCGAACCGTCTCGGTCATGCTCGCCGCTTTCGCGGCACCCAGATGCCATGCCTGCGCATATTGCCCGATCGCCAGCACCAGCTCGACCTGCGGCATCGTCGCCATGATGCGTGCACGCCAGAACGGCGCGCATTCGCGGCGCGGCGGCAGGTCGCTGCCATGGGCGTCGTAGCCCGGAAAACACAGGCCCATGGGAACGATGGCGAAACGGTCGGGATCGTAGAACACCGCGCGATCGACGCCGAGCCAGGCGCGCAGCCTGTCGCCCGATGCGTCGTTGAAGGGAAGTCCGCTTTCGTGCACCCGAAGCCCCGGCGCCTGTCCGGCAATCAGGATACGCGCCGTGGAGGAGATGACGGCCACGGGGCGCGGTTCGTGCGGCAGCACGTCACCCGCCTTGGCCGGCGCCTCGCGACAGAGCCGGCAGGCAGCGATCGCCACGCGCAGGGCAGCCAGATCCTCGGGGTTTGCAGCCTTGTCCATCGCCCGTTCCGTCAATCCAGCCCCAGCAGACCCAGAATGCGCCCCACAAGGCCGGGTTCGGCCGTGTGAACGCCCTCCGGCTGGCGGCCGTTCATCCGCCGCCAATCCTGCGGCCGATCGAAGGTGCTGCCCCACAGCCCCTTGCGCTCGGCCTTGGCAAGCTGCTCTTCGTGTTCGTAGTCGCCATAGGCGACGGCAAGCCCATCGCGCACCATGCGCTCGCCAAGGTCGATGCCGTTGGCCTCGCAGCGCGACAGCAGCCGGTCGTACTTGTCCTTGCCCTGGACGCGGCATGTCACGGGGCCCGCGCGCATCAGCTCGGCCAGCCGCGAGCGCGCCGCCACGTCGCAGCGCCATTCCCCGTCGTCCCTCTTGCAGATCTGCGACATTTCCGGTGCGTCCATGCCGATGAGCCGGATACGGCGGCCGTCCAGCGTGATGGAATCGCCGTCCTTCGCCCGCGCCGCACCGCCAATCGTCTCCACGCTACCGTCGCTAAGACGCACGATGATCAGCACGATCAGCACCATCATGGCGACCGCCACGCCGACATCGCGCATGCGCCTGGAAAAACTCATGGAACTCATTTCCCGATTTCGAATCTGCCCAAGCGTCATAGGATGAATGGCACCGCATTTCACGTCACGAAAAATGCCGGAATGGTTCGCAAATGGTTTATGCGAGGCAGCATCTTCTTAAGGATTGCCACCTAGACTGCAACGCTGTCCGTAACAGTTGCAGTCATCATGAGTACCGGCGTCAGCACCTCGACCGACAAGATCATTGTCGACAAGTCGCGCAGCCATCGAAACAAGGCTGTTTCGCGGACCGTTCGCGCGACTCGTGATCGCTTGCAGGTCGCCACGGGCGTCTCGCCGGGTTTCGAACGCGAGATGATGCAGCTGCATGTCGGCTCGGTGGCACAGAGCGCGCTCGCCATTCCCGTCGTCGTCATGCTCATTGCCGCCGGCGGCGTCTATCTCACGCAGGAAATCGGCCTCGTTGCCTGGGCGGTGCTGGCGCTCACCATGCACGCCATCGGCATGATCGTCGCGCAACGCGCGCGCGGGCGCGAGATCACGGCGGAGAACGTGCGGCGCTGGCAACGCGGCTTCCTCATCGCACAGGTCTTCATGGGGCTCGCCTGGGTCGCCTTCTCGCTGCAAACCTGCGGCAGCTGCACCGGCGTGACCTTCGACTTCTACAAGGGTTCCGCGCTGCTCGTCGCGCTCGCCGTGACGGCGATGAGCACGCTGATGCTGCGCCACGCCATTCTCTGCGCCTTCCTGCCCACCGTGGCCGTGCTCATCGTCGTGGCCGTGCTCTCGCCCGCACCCGGCACCGTCGGCATGGCGGCGATCATCACGGCGGCCATGCTCTTCCTCGTCTTCATGACGCACCGCCTGCGCTACACGAGCGCCCAGCTCCTCTCCTCGCAATCGGAAAAGGACGACCTGATCGCCGAGCTGGAAGTCGCAAAATCCATGTCCGACGAGGCCCGCCGCCGTGCGGAAGAGGCCAATCTCGCTAAATCGCGTTTCCTCGCCTCCATGTCGCATGAACTGCGCACGCCGCTCAACGCCATCCTCGGCTTCTCCGAGGTCATGTCGACCGAAGTGCTCGGGCCGCTGAACAACCCGATCTACAAGGAATACACCTCCGACATCCACCGTTCGGGCCAGCATCTCCTCAATCTCATCAACGAAATCCTCGACCTGTCGCGCATCGAGGCCGGCAAATACGATCTGGCGGAAGATTCCGTGCATCTCGTCGATATCGCCGAGGATTGCATCGGCATGGTGCAGCTGCGCGCCCGCGCCAAGAACATCACCATTTCCGAGCAGGTGGAAAGCGGCATGCCGGCGGTCTGGGCGGATGAGAAGGCGCTGCGCCAGGTCATCCTCAACCTGCTCTCCAATGCCGTGAAATTCACGCCCCAGGGCGGCGAGGTCGTCGTGAAGGCCGGCTGGACGGCCGGCGGCGGGCAGTATGTCTCCATCAAGGACAACGGTCCCGGCATTCCGGAAGAGGAAATCCCCGTCGTGCTCTCAGCCTTCGGTCAAGGGTCGATCGCCATCAAGAGCGCCGAACAGGGCACCGGGCTCGGCCTGCCGATCGTCCAGGCGATCCTCGCCAAGCACAACGGCGAATTCATCCTGAAATCGAAGCTGCGTGAAGGCACCGAAGCCATCGCCATCCTGCCGGCCAAGCGCGTGCTGGAAAGCCTGCCCGCCGTCAGCGAGACCCACGCGGTCGCCCCGCGCCGCAAGAGCTTCGCGTGATCCTCAGATAAACTTCGAAATCACCACATAGCCCGCACAGGCGGCATTGGCGATGATGAGGCAGAACACCGCGAAGGAACCGAGGTCCTTCGAGTGCTTGCCCATTTCGGAGATTTCCGGCGACACGCGGTCGACGATCTCCTCGATTGCGGTGTTCAGCGCCTCGAAGGCGATCATCAGCAGGAAGAGGATGGTCATCGCCACGAATTCGAACAGCGTCGCGCCGACGAAGACAAACAGCACCATGGCGACGACGAAGGCGATCAACTCGTGGCGGAAGGCGGATTCGCCAAGCAGGCGGCGCGCGCCGTCGGCCGAGTAGGTCGCGGCCGCCAGGAGGTGGCTGAAGCCCGTCTTTTTCGTAATTGGTCCCTGACCCATTCCGTCATCCCCTGCTGCCGGACCCGTCGAGCGAAGCCCCACGGGTCCAATCCACGTCATTTTGGCTTTTTGCCGACCATGCCGCTACGAACGGTTGCTGACACCCGCCTGAACGAAGGTCGCCATGCCGGAATGGCACGCCGCCGCCGCCTTGACGATGCCGGCCGCGAGTGCTGCTCCGGTGCCTTCGCCAAGCCGCATGCCGAGCGCCAGAAGCGGCGTCTTGCCGAGCTTCTCGATGGACTTCATGTGGCCCGGCTCGGCGGAGACGTGGCCGATCAGGCAATGGTCGAGCGCGGCCGGGTTGGCAGCGCGAAGGATGGCGCCGGCCGCCGTCGCGACATAACCGTCGAGGATAACAGGGATCTTCTGCATGCGCGCGGCCAGGATGGCGCCCGCCATCGCCGCGATCTCGCGGCCGCCGAGGCGGCGCAGCACCTCCAGCGGATCGTTGAGATGCGCGCGGTGCAGGTCGACCGCCTTCTTGACGGCCGCGACCTTGCGCTGCAGCACCTCGCCCTCGGACCCGGCGCCCGGCCCGACCCACTCCTCTGCCGTGCCGCCATAGAGCGCCATGTTGATCGCCGCGGCGATCGTCGTGTTGCCGATGCCCATCTCGCCGATGCACAGGAGATCGGTGCCGCCGGCAACGGCCTCCATGCCGAAGGCCATGGTCGCGGCGCAGTCACGCTCCGAAAGGGCGGCCTCCTCCGTGATGTCGGCGGTCGGATAGTCGAGCGCCAGGTCGAAGACCTTGAGGCCGAGGTCGTGCGTCACGCAGATCTGGTTGATCGCCGCGCCGCCGGCTGCGAAATTCTCCACCATCTGCGCCGTCACCGACGACGGATAAGGCGTGATGCCCTGCTTCGTCACGCCGTGGTTGCCGGCAAAGATCGCGACGAGCGGCCGCGTGACGGCAGGCGGACGCCCCGTCCAGGCGGCGAGCCAGAAGGCGATCTCCTCCAGCCGGCCCAGCGCGCCCGGCGGCTTGGTCAGCTGCGAATTCCGCGTGCGCGCGGCCACCAGCGCGGCCGAATCGGGACCGGGCAGATTGCGCAGCAATTCACGGAAATCATCGAACGGCAGGCCGCTGGCACTCATCTTGGGGAATTCCTTGCTTTGGGCTTTCAAAGGCGGGGTTTTGGTGTCTCCTAATAGAGGCCGGGCGCGAATCCGACAACCGCATTTGCGGCTGTTGCCATCGCGCTTTCGCCGGGAGGGGCTTTTCCACATGAACATCCGCGACTTCATCGACGACACCGCACGCTCCGTCGCCTTCCTGTCGCGCGTGCCTGTGCCGCAACGTCATTTCACGGATCATGACGGCCGCCTGTCGCGCGCCGTGCAGGCCTTTCCGCTGGCCGGCGTGCTGATCGTGCTGCCGGCCGCCGCACTCGCTGCCGTGCTTTCGGCCCTGCACGCCCCGCCGCTCCTGCTCGCCTTCGCCGTGCTCGGCCTTCAGGTGCTGGTGACGGGCGCGCTGCATGAGGACGGCCTGTCCGACAGCGCCGACGGCATCGGCGGCGGGCGTGACCGCGACAGTGCGCTCGCCATCATGAAGGACAGCCGCGTCGGCTCCTACGGCGTCGTCGCCCTCGTCCTCTCCTTCGGCCTGCGCGCGGCCGCCATCGCCGCGCTCGCGACCGCTCTCACGCCCTCCGGCCTCGGCATGGCGTTGCTCGCCGTCGCGGCCGCCAGCCGCACCGCCATGGTCTGGCACTGGTCGCTCCTGCCGCCGGCCCGCCGGGACGGCGTCGCCGCTTCGGTGGGCGAGCCGGACCAGGGCGCCACCACGGTCGCGCTCATCTCCGGCGTCCTGCTTGCGGCACTGCTCCTGCTGCCGCACGGCACCGTCCTGTCCTGGCTTCTGGCGCTTGCCGCCGCAGCGCTCTGCGTCCTCGTTTTCAACCGCATCGCCCTGCGCAAGATCGGCGGCCATACCGGCGATACGATCGGCGCCACCCAACAGCTCGCGGAAATGTCAGTGCTTTTCGCCCTTGCCTTGGCGCTTTGAGCTGCCGATATAGAAGCGGACATATCTGGAGTTTCGATGGAATCGCCCTGCATACTCGTCTGTTCAATCGACATGGTGACCGGCTACTGCTTCGGTTGCGGTCGCACGCGCGAGGAAATCGGCGCCTGGACGCTCTACACATCCGACGAGCGCCGCGCGATCATGGCCGCCCTTCCGGCGCGGCTTGAGACCGTCGAGCGCAAGCCGCGGCGCGAGACCCGCCGCGCCCGCATGGCAAGGGAGCGTGGCGACGCATGAGATTTTATGTCCTTCTGGCCATTCTCGGTGGCGGCCTTGCGCTTCTGATCCTCAACCATGACAGCGGCCGCACGCTCGGCATCGCCAATGACGATTTCGGCCGCCTCGTGACGCTCTCGGCGATCGGCACGATGATGGCGGCCGGCATTCTGGCCGGGCGTCGCCAATGGGGCGAAAGCCTGCGCCAGGCCGCCATCTGGCTCGTGCTCATCCTGGCGCTCGCGACAGCCTATCTCTACCGCTTCGACCTGCAGGACGTCGGCAACCGTCTGACGGCAGGCCTCATTCCCGGCCGCGCGGTCGTCACGACCAATGCCAGCGGCGAACAGATCCTCGTCATCCAGAAGGGCCTGTCGGGCCATTTCGAAACGGATGTCACCATCGACGGCACGCCGCTGCGCATGATGGTCGATACCGGCGCAAGCTCGGTCGTGCTGTCCTATGCGGATGCCATGCGCCTCGGCATCAACCCGGACAACCTCGTCTTCTCCATCGACGTGTCGACCGCCAACGGCCGCGCGCTCGCCGCCCCCGTCACCCTGCGCCAGGTCGCCATCGGCCCCATCCAGCGCGGCACGATCCGCGGCATGGTCGCCCAGGAGGGCCGCCTGGAGCAGAGCCTGCTCGGCATGAGCTTCCTCGAAACGCTGGGCTCCATCGAGATCACCCGCGACGAACTGCGGCTGAAGGACTGATCAGGCGGCGTCATCGAACCGGTAATGCAGCCGCACGCATCCCTGGTCTATCGCCTTGGCACTCACCAGCGTCGGGCTCGCGCGAAAACCCGTCAACGGAAACAGCGGCTGCCCGCCGCCCAGCATTTCCGGGATGATGTAGATCTCGATCTCGTCCAGCGCGCCGCGTTCCAGAAACGCCATCTGCAGGCGGCCGCCCCCCAGCATCCACACGTCACCGTCGCCGAGCGCGCGAAGTTCATCAATGAGCGCATCGACATCGCTTCGCGTTTCCAGCGGCCCCTTCGGGTCGTCGATCGGCCGGGACGTGACGACGAAGGTTCGTTTCCCGTCATAGGCCCAGGGCGACGGTTCCCGTGCGATGAAGTCATAGGTGCCCCGCCCCATCACGACGGTGCGGATGCCCGACAGGAACGTCCGGTAATCATGTTCGCCGAGATCCATGCTGTCATATTTGAACAGCCAGTCGAGATTGTCGTTCTCGTCGGCGATAAGCCCATCGAGGCTGGCGGCGATATAGCCGATGATCCTGGCCATCGTGACCTCCCTTGATAAATAAACGAACATACGTTTATATATTTCCATGGCGCGGCACAAGACGATCCCGGACGAACAGGTCCTAGACACCCTTCTCGAAGCGATGATGGAGACCGGCCCGGCCGGGCTGACGTTCGCCCGCGCAGCGAAGGCGGCGGGGCTTTCGCCGGCAACGCTGGTGCAACGCTACGGCGATCGCGACACCATGGTGCGGGCCGTGCTGCTGCGCGCGTGGGATCGGCTCGATGACGAGACCGATGCGGTCGATGCCGAGGCAGCCGTCACCCCGGCAGGCGCCATCGATCTTCTGATGCGGCTAATGCCGGCCGAAATGGCCGAGCGCAACGCCACGGACGGCCTGCTTCTGCTGCGGGAGGATATCCGCGACCCTGTCCTGCGTGCCCGTGGCGCCGCATGGGCACGCCGCCTCAACCAGGCGCTTGCCCGCCGGCTTTCGCAGGATGCCGATGAGGGAGCCCGCCTCGCCTGGCAGATGGCGAGCATCTGGCAGGGCGCACACACCTGGTGGGCTTTCATGCGCGAGGAACCCGCCGACAGGGCAATCCGACGCATGCTCGAAAGCTGGCTGGAAAGGTGAAACGGCGAAGACATCGCCCGCCCCATCTACGGCGCGGACCCTGGCCCGCTCACGGGCGAAAGGAAACAGCTCATTTGCCCGTGTGTTTGACCCGCATCAGCATGGGCGCGACGAAGAGGATGGTCGCCCCCGAAAGCACGGCGCCGGTCAGGAAGGTCGCGCCCGAGCCGTGATTGTCCCAGATCCAGCCGGCGGCGACATTGCCGAAGAGCACGACGATGCCGGTCATGAGGTTGAAGACGCCGAAGGCGGTGCCCTTGAGGTGTTTCGGCGCGGTATCGGCGATCAACGTGGCAAGCAGCCCCTGCGACAGCCCCATATGCAGACCCCACAGCACGATGCCGGCAATGAACAGCGGCACCGTCGCGGCATAGGCAAGCGTCCCATAGGCGAAGACGAGCACGAACAGGCTGGCGACCAGCAGGCCCGAGCGTCCGATACGGTCCGACAGGCGGCCGACCGGATAGGCCGTCAGACCGTAGACCGCGTGCATGATCACCATGGTGAGAGGAATCCAGGCCGGTGCAAAGCCCGCCTCCTGTGACTTGAGAAGCAGGAAGGCCTCGCTGAAACGGGCGAGCGTCAGCAGCGCGGCCGCGCCGATGACCATCCACACCGCCCCGTTCAGCCGCACGATATCGGCAAGGCGCGGCAGCCCGCCGCCCTTTGCCTCGAATGGCGCCTTCGGCTCGCGCACGCCGACGATCAGCAACAGGACGGCCAGAAACGCCGGGATGACGGCGATCCAGTAGATCGTGAGAACGTCGCCGGCAAACAGGATCATAAGCCCGATGGCCACCAGCGGCCCGACGAACCCGCCCACCGTATCCAGTGATTTCCGCAATCCGAAGCTCGCCCCGAGCAGTTCCGGCGGCGTGACATCGGCGATCAGGGCATCGCGCGGCGTGCCGCGAATGCCCTTGCCGACACGGTCGACGGCCTTGGCCGCGACGATCCAGCCCGCGGAGGTGGCGAGCGGGAAGAGCAGCTTGGAAACCGCGCCGAGGCCGTAACCGAGAACGGCGAGCGGCTTTCGCTGCGCCATGCGGTCGGCGAGAATGCCGGAGAACAGCTTGGTAACGGTGGCGATGGCGACCGACAGGCCCTCGACGAAGCCGACGAAGACCGCCGAGGCGCCCAGTCCGCTGACGAGGTAGAAGGGCAGCAGCGTCTGCACCATCTCCGAGGAAACATCCATCAGCAGGCTGACGATACCCAGGATCCAGACTGTTCTGGGAATGGCGTTGACCGGTCTGGACGTCATGGGCGCTCGCGCTGCGGGAATGCTGGCGAAAGCGATAGGCATGCGCCGCGATCCGGTCAACCGGTCGCGACGCGTTCTGCATGGCTCAGTTCTTCAGCTTGTAGCCCGTCTTGAAGATCCAGGCCGTGATCGAAAGGCACACGATCAGGAACCCCAGCACCGTCACGAGGCTGACGAGCGGGCTGACATCGGCGATTTCGTAGAAGCTCCAGCGAAAGCCGGAGACGAGGTAGAGCACCGGATTGAAGTGGCTGACCGTCTGCCAGAAGGGCGGCAGCATGTCGATCGAATAGAAGCTGCCGCCGAGGAAGACGAGCGGCGGGACAATCAGCATGGGGAAAAGGTTCAGCTGCTCGAAGTCCTTCGCCCAGATGCCGATCATGAAGCCGAACAGGCTGAACGTGACCGCCGTCAGCACGAAGAACAGCACCATCATGAACGGATGCCGTATCGAGATGTCGACGAAGAACGAGGCGGTGACGAGAATGATCGTACCGACGATGAGCCCCTTCGTCGCGGCGGCGCCGACATAGCCGATGACGATCTCGATCATCGAGATCGGCGAGGACAGGATCTCGTAGATCGTGCCGGTGAATTTCGGGAAGTAGATGCCGAAGGAGCCGTTGCCGATACACTGGTTGAGCAGCGTCAGCATGATGAGGCCGGGCGCGATGAAGGCGCCGTAGGAGACGCCCTGCACTTCCTGCATGCGCGAGCCGATCGCCGCGCCGAACACGATGAAGTAGAGCGACGTGGTGATGACGGGCGAGACGATGCTCTGGAGCAGCGTGCGGCGCGTGCGCGCCATCTCGAACGCATAGATGGACTTGATCGCCTCGAAGTTCATTTGCCCTCTCCCACCAGCTCCACGAAGATGTCTTCCAGCGAACTCTGCTCGGTGGAGATGTCCTTGACCCTCAGCCCGCAATGCGAGAGGGCCGACAGCAGCGAGGAAATGCCGGTCCGCTCGCCGGCGGAATCGAATTCATAGACGAGGCGCGTGCCCTCGCCCGCAAGCGTCAGCCCGAACGGCGACAGCGCGTCGGGAATGGCGGTGACCGGCTCGGCGAGCTCTACCGTCATCTGCTTGCGGCCGAGCTTGGCCATCAGCGCCTTCTTCTCCTCCACGAGCAGGATCTGGCCGTGATTGATCACGCCGATGCGGTCGGCGATCTCCTCGGCCTCCTCGATATAGTGCGTGGTCAGGATGATGGTGACGCCGGAGGCACGCAGCCGCTCGACGAGATGCCACATGTCCTTGCGCAGGGATACGTCGACGCCGGCGGTGGGTTCGTCGAGGAACAGCACCTTCGGCTCGTAGGACAGCGCCTTGGCGATCAGCACGCGCCGGCGCATGCCGCCCGAAAGGTGGCGCAGCATCGTGTCCTTCTTGTCGTAGAGCGAGAGGTCTTTCAAGATGCGCTCGATCAGCGCCGGGTCGGGTTTGCACCCGTGCAGGCCGCGCGAGAAGGCGACGGTGTTCCAGACCGTCTCGAAGGAATCGAGCGTCAGCTCCTGCGGCACCAGGCCGATGATGGAGCGCGTCTGGCGAAAATCGCGCAGGATGTCGTGGCCGCCGACCGTGACCGTGCCGCCGCTCGGCGTGACGATGCCGCAGATGATCGAGATCATCGTCGTCTTGCCCGCGCCGTTCGGCCCGAGCAGCGCGAGGATCTCGCCTTCTTCGATGTCGAGATCGACGCCTTTCAGCGCCTGGAACCCCGAAGCATAGCTCTTGGTGAGATTGCGAATGGAAACGATGGGCGCCATGGGATGGTCCGGAAAAGGGAAAATTCATGCGGAAGGACACCCTATATGGCGTATCCCCTGCCGGTTTTCACCCGGCTTGGCGAAAAAATCTCTCAGCCGTAGATGCTGTAGAGGAAGCGCAGCGCCACCAGGATGAGGAAGATGCCGAAGCCGATCTCGAGCTGCCGCTTGCTCATGGCATGCGCCAGCCGCACGCCCCATGGCGTGACGACGAGCGCGATGGGCACGATCAGCGCGACGGCGATCCAGTTGATGAAGCCGGTCGATCCGGGCGGCAGGCCGGGCTCGCCCCAGCCGGCCCAGATATAGCCGAAGATGCCGGGGATGGAGATGAGCACGCCGACGCCCGAGGAGGTCGCGACCGCCTGATGGATCGGCCGGCCGAAGGAGGTCATGTAGGTGTTGTTGAGCACGCCGCCGCCAATGCCCATCAGGCCCGACAACGTGCCGATGACGACGCCGGCGATCTGCCGGGAGATGCCGCCGGGCAGCGTGTCGCCGATCCGCCAGGTCTCGCGGTTGAACAGCATCCGCAGCGCGACGAGCAGCGCGATGCCGACGAAGACGAGGCGCAGGCCGACGCTGGAGATGAAGGCGGCGATGACGGATGCGAGGATCGCGCCGAGCGGCAGCGCCACGATCCAGCTCTTCAGCAGGTCCATGTCGACGGCGCTGCGCTTGCGATGCGCCGTAAACGACCTCAGCGAGGTCGGCACGATGATGGCGATCGAGGTGCCGACGGACAGGTGCATGCGCACCGCCTCCGGCACATCGAGATAGCCGAACACCTGATAGAAGACGGGCACCAGGATCGCCCCGCCGCCGATGCCGAAAATGCCGGCAAGCAGGCCGGAGACGACGCCCGCCGCGGCAAGCGCCAGCGCGAACAGGGCAAGATCGGCAATGGGCGGCATGCAATTCTCCCGGCGGGAATAAAGAGGCGACTCGCGAAACAATCGCGGCAGAGATGCGCCAACTGTCATCAAACCGTGACCGATTTCAACCATGGTCTGCACGAGGCCACGGGAACGGTCCGCACCCCGCACCCCACCGCTCCCACTGTCAGACAGAGGCCTCGCTCCCGACCCTGAGGGAGCTTTCGGCGGCCCGGCCGCCCGCTTCCCCTGTGGAAGCCCGCATGCGCCCTCGCCGCCCCCGGCGGTGGCGATTGAAATGTGACATTCCTTCAGACCGGCGCCCCGCCGGTCTTTTTTTGTGCGCCTACAGGCTGCAATGCCTGTAGCCCGATTTGCGCACCCTCAGATCGAAGTGGAAATGGTCCTTGTGGTAGCGGTCGCTGCCGGGTCCGAGCACGGTGGAGAAATACTTGCAGCTGTCACCGCGCACCGACTTCAGCAGTCCCTTCTCACGGAAGGCGAAGAAGCCCTTCGGCTCGATGGCGATGGACTTGCCGCTCTTCAGCACGATCCTGCCGACATCGATGGCATTGCCGCGCGCGTGTTCCGACATGGCGGCGCCGCGACGCGAATTCATCGTGCGGCACGAATAGGACGACATCTGGTGGATCGCCGAGACGCCCGAGAGGTAGCGCATGCGCGCCGAGGGCACGAGCTCGGCCTTCACCCACCGCGCGAAGGCTTCGGTAATCTGGCAATTGACCTGCGCGGCCGGCTTGATCTGGATGCCGCCGGAAAGGCCCGACAGTTCGACCGGCCATTCGATGCCGCAGGAGCGCCCGCGCGAGATGCGCGGCACGTCGCGGAATTTGACGCCGAGCTTCTGGAGACGCTGCCGGCAGGCCTTTTCGGACGCCGGCATGCCGCCCATCGTCTCGGGGATCTGCATGGGATTGTTGAGCCGCGGCAGGAAGGCGACCTGTTCGCCCTGCATAGACTGCTGCTGGGACTGGTGCTGACGCGTCGTCGCCTTGTCGGGCACGCGCAGATAGCCGTCGCTTTCGGCCTCCATGCCGGCATCCGACATCGGGATGACCTCGGGCTCGCCCATCTGCTGCGGTGTATCCGTGCCGATGCCGCCAACGACGACCTGGCTGGCATTGCCCTCCGCGATCTCGTTGGCCTGCGCCTCGGCGAGCCCCTCGACGCGACCCACGCCCAGCCCCTCGTCCATGCTCACCCCGCCCTCGGGCACGGTCAGCATGCCCGACGAGGCCTGCACCGGCTCGCCGATGCCCATGGCTTCGTCGCTGTCGATCTTCGGGAGGCGGCGCGTCTGGCGCTCGGGCGCGGCCATCACCGTATCAGGCGTTTCCATGCCGTAGGAAGATGAAGTATCGCCGCTGTTGCCGGTATCGCCGATCTCCGCGACCGGCGTGATGGCGCCGACGCTGTCGACATCGTCGGGCGGCGTCAGGCCGCCCGAACAGGCGGCGAGAAACGCCGGGATCAGAAGCAGCCCCACCGGCCTGCGGAAACGAGATACGAACGCAATACCCATTGTCACTTCCGCCCGGCGCCTGGCGTCGCAGGATGCGGTCCCGGTTACGCACATTCTTGTCCGGCGATGGTGCAGGCGGCGTTTGTCCACATTCGGACACCGTCCCCGCAAAACCGGCTTGCAAGCCGACAAGCCTGCATTTCCAGGGGATTTTCGCGCAACATGGTAAAGGAAAGATTGTCGACGCAAGGTTGAGCTGCGCGCGGTGCCCGGCAGGCCCGCCGACCCTCTTTCGAACACGCGCGCAATGGGTTAGACCGGAAGGCAGACGCAGAGGAGCCCGCATGACCGACACGCAGACCCCGAACGGCCAGCTCACCCTTCGCACGCTCGCCATGCCCGGCGATGCCAACGCGGCCGGCGACATCTTCGGCGGCTGGGTCATGGCGCAGATGGACCTTGCCTGCGGCATCCGCGCCGCAGAACGCGCCCGCGGCCGCGTCGTCACCGCGGCGGTCAGGGAGATGGCCTTCGAACTGCCGGTCAAGATCGGCGACACGCTCAGCATCTACACGGATATCGCCCGCGTCGGGCGCACCTCCATCACGCTGTCGGTCGAAGCCTGGGCGCAGCGTTATCTCACCACGCGGCTGGAAAAGGTGACGGCCGCGACCTTCGTCATGGTCGCGCTCGACAGCCAGGGCCAGCCGACGCCGGTTCCCGGCGACTAGATAAGCCTCGGGAGGGCCAGGATGGACCATAACATGCCGCCGGATCCCGCCGTGTTTACGCATGTCCGCGTGGTCATCGGCATGGTCGTCAGTCTCAGCCTGGCGCGCGTCCTGAGCGGCATCGCCATCTTCATCCAGCATCCCGGCAAGACGAAGGTCTATCCGGTCCACCTCGCCTGGGCGGGCTTCCTGATCCTCTACCTGCTGCATTTCTGGTGGTGGGAGTTCCGTCTTCAGGTGCTGACGCCCATCGATTTCGGCGTCTATCTCTTCGTCGTCAGCTATTGCTGCCTGTTCTTCATGCTGGCGGTGCTGCTGTTTCCGACCACGCTCGACGACTACAGGGATTACGAGGATTATTTCTTCTCGCGGCGCAAATGGTTCTTCGGCGCGTTCACGATGGTCTTCGCGGTCGATCTGCTCGACACGGCGCTGAAGGGGATCGATTACTTCGAGTCCTTCGGGTACGAATATCCCATCCGCAACGTCACTTTCATCACGCTGTGCCTGATCGCGGCCTGGACGGCGAACCGGCGCTTCCACGCCGTCTTCGTCACCGCCGCCATCGCCTATCAGCTGAGCTGGATCTTCCGCGCCTTCGACCTGATCGACTGAGACACCACTTGCTGATTCTGACGGTCTGGCGTTAAGACAATCTTATGGGGCCAGCCGCACCATCCCGGCGCGACGAAGTGCCTGTTGGCCGGGACCGAGAATGACGCATGCGAGCCGGCCGACGCCGATCGACGAACCCACGAGACACCAGATTTTGTCCGCACAGGCCATGTCCGTGCTGGACGGCATCGTCCTGACCCTGCCGGCCAGTTGCTTCATCGCCGTCACGATAGTTGCAGTCCTGTGGCTCGATGCGCCCAATACGAGCGTGCTCTACTGGCTGGCCGCGATCTTCGCCGTCAACCTCGCCCGCTACATCACGGTGCGCGTCATCAGGCGCCAGAACATCGCGATCGAACAGCCGAAGCGAGCGCTCAGAATCCTGTCACTCGGCGCCCTCGCCGGCGGGCTGACATGGGCCCTGACGCCATTCCTCGGCACGGTCATCGGCGAAGGCGGGCTCAATCCCTACGTGGTCTTCATCATCTGCGGCATTTGCGCCGGCGCCATGATGCAGAGCGCGGCCTACAGCCAGACGACGATGCTGTTCGCCGTCCCGCCCATCCTCGCGACCTTTGTGAATTTGATAGCGATCGGCACGCCCTCTTCGCTGGTCATCGCCGCCGATACGGCGCTGTTCGGCCTTGTGATGTTCCGCACGAGCCAGGTCAGCGAAAGGGAGTTCGTCCGCAGCCAGATGGACCGCCTGAATGCCATCGCGCTCGCCGCATCGCTGTCGGATGCCAATGCGGAAATCAACCAGTCCAATCAGCAGCTTTCCGCTCTCGTGAACACGGACCCGCTGACGGGCCTTGCCAACCGCACCCTCTTCAACAACCGGCTGCGCAGCGCCTTCGCCGCCAGCCGTTCGGCCGATACGCTGGCCCTGCTGACAATCGACCTCGATCGCTTCAAGGCGATCAACGATACGATGGGCCACGGCGTGGGCGATGCTGTCCTCACCGAAATCGCCAGCCGTCTCACCGGCCTGACCGGCGCGCGAGACATGGTGGCCCGGCTCGGCGGCGATGAGTTCGCCGTGATCATAGAAGGCACCGGCGCGGAGGCGCGCGCCCGCCTGATCGGCAAGGAAATCATCCGGATTGCCGGCGAGCCCATCGTCGTCGGCGAGCGCTCGGTCACCGTCGGCGCCAGCGCGGGCCTCGCGCTCTATCCCGCGCACGGCGAGAGCGCCGAGGCGCTCTTCGCCAGTGCCGACATCGCGCTTTATGCCGCCAAGGCCGGCGGCCGCCGCAAGCTCAGCCTCTTCAACCCGCTGCTGAAAGCGCGCATCGAACGTCAGCGCCTTATCGAGGCGACGCTTGCCGAAGCGATCGAGAAGCAGATGTTGCAGGTCTTCTTCCAGCCGCAGGTGGAACTGGGCGGCGGCCGCGTGACGGGCTTCGAGGCCCTGTTGCGATGGACCCATGACGCGCTCGGCGCGGTCAGCCCGCCCGATATCGTGCGCGCCGCACAGGCCCTGCACATGTCGACGGCCCTCACCGCTTATGTCGCGACGCGCGCCGCGCGCCTGCTCCAGGCATTGCCCGGCTATGGCCTGCCGGATGCCGCCGTCGCCATCAACGTCTCGCCGCGTGAGTTTTCCGGCGACACGCTCTCGCGTCTCCTCATCGACATCACGCAGCAGCACGATGTCCCGCCGTCGCGCATGGAGATCGAGATCACCGAGGAAGCGACGCTCGACACCCAGGCTGCCGACGCCGAGCTTGCCCGGCTGGAAGCCGCCGGTTTCCGTCTCGCCGTCGACGATTTCGGCATGGGCCATTCCTCCCTCGCCTACATCGTCAGCCTGCACATCGACCGGCTGAAGATCGACCGAAGCTTCGTGCGGGGCATCGAGACGAGCCGGCAGAACCAGACCCTCATCTCCGCCCTCATCGGCATCGGCAATGCCCTGTCCATCGACATCGTCGTAGAGGGCGTGGAGAACGAGGCCGAGGCACGCATGCTGCAAAGCCTCGGTTGCCGCCAGGCCCAGGGCTATCACTACGCCCGCCCGATGGAAGCGGCCGACATTCCCGGCTGGCTTGCACAGCACGCCGAACGGTTCGCCCGCCAACCAGCGACGGACGCAACCTGACGGGCAATGTCGGCTCCTGCTTACCGGCTGCTCCCACGAGAGGCGCGCACGGCGCGATGTCTCAGCCCCAGGCTTCCGCGAGATAGCGGCGCTCGTCGTCCCTGCGCCACGTTTCGAGGCGTGCGGCATAATCACTGGCTGCCGCACGCAGCGCGAGATCGTTCAGCCTGTCTGCCCGGAACAGCAGGAACGGCGGCTGCCAGGGCAGGCCGCAGCGATGGGCGGTCGCCTCCAGCGGGCGAAGCAATTCGGTCATGGTGAACCGGTTGGTGCCGGCAGGCGCATAGGCTTCCGGCACATTGCCGGCCGTCGCCGCGACCAGAAGCGGCTTGCCCTCCAGCAGCCGGCCCTCGGTCTCGTACGCCATGTAGACCATGCGCGTCAGCACGGCGTCCTGCCAGGCCTTGAGCAGCGGCGGCGTCGAATACCACTGGACGGGGAACTGCAGCACCATCCGGTCGGCGGCAAGCAGCCGGGCAACCTCCCGGTCGGCGTCGATCCTACCGTCCGTGCACACCGCATGCATGTCCACGACCTCGACATCGGGCAGGCGCGCCGCCGCAGTCGCGAGCGCGGCATTGGCGCGCGAACGGGTGAGGTCAGGGTGAAAGAGAAGGATCAAGGTCTTGCTCATGGCGTCGTCTCCTGTGTTGACAGGCAGACAATGCCGGGACGAAAGAAATCATTCCAATGGATGATTTGTATATGCTATTATCGATCTGATGAATTTAAGATCCATTGACCTCAACCTCCTCGTCATCCTCGATGCCCTGCTTGACGAGGCCCATGTGTCGCGCGCCGCGGCCCGGCTGAACCTGTCGCAGCCGGCGACATCGAGCGCGCTCGACCGCTGCCGCCACCTCTTCGGCGATCCCCTGCTGGAACGCGGCAAGGGCGGCATGCGGCTGACGGCGCGGGCGCAGGCGCTGCGCGATCCCCTGAAGAACCTGCTCGCCGGCATTGCCGCCGTGGTCGATGCGCCCGAGGAGCCCTTGGCCGAGATCCGCCAGACCGTGCGCATCATCACGGCCGACCATCCCGGCATCCTCATCGCCGGCCCGCTGCAACGCGCGCTGGCGCGCTCCGCGCCCGGCATCGACCTCGTCATCCAGCCGTGGCAGAGCGCATCGGCGGCGCTCGAATCCCTCGCCCGCGGCACGGGCGACATCGCGATCTCCGTCTTCCCCGCCATCGACGCGACGGCCTTCCACCGCGAGACGCTGCTGCACGAGCATTATGTCGTGGCCATGCGCCGCGACCACCCGGCCGCCGCCGATTTCACGCTGGAGCGCTGGCTCGCCTACCCGCATGTCCTCGTCTCAGGGCGCGGCGATACGCGCAGCGGCCTCGACGACCAGCTCGCCGCGCTGGGCCGGTCGCGCCGCATCGGCATCGTCGTGCCGAGCTTCCTGATGGTCCCGCCGTTGCTGGAGGACAGCGACCTCCTGGCGATGATGCCGGCCCATACGGTGCCCGCCGGCGCCGCCGACAACTTGCACATCGCCGCGCCGCCCCTGCCGGTGGAGGGCTTTCCGCTCCACATCGCCTGGCATCGCCGCCGCGACACGGACCGCGCCGTGCGCCACGTCGCGGATATCGTGCGCGACGTCTTCGCCGGCCATCCGGCCTGACCCGCCGCCGGCGGGAACGGCGCAAATTCGTTTCCCTTTTGTACTCGCCGCCCCTTTCTTTTCGCGATGACTCTCTCCATATTCCCCGCATGGCCAGAACCCCGAAAAAATCCCCGCCCTCGAACCCCGGTTTCGAGGAAGCCCCGCAGTCGCCTTTCGAGGGCGAACCCTTGTCCGGCAGCGTCTCCGACTGGGTGAAGCAGCTGGAGGCGGAAGCCGAGGCGGGAAGCGTCGAAAGCCGCCGCGAAGTCGCGTCGAAGGCCGGCAAGCACCGCAAGTCGGTGGAGAACGCCGCCCGCCGCCACACGGAAAACGTCACCGCCAGCAAAACCTCCCGCGGCGTGTCGATCGGCGGCTCGTCCGACCCCAAGACGCGCGCCGCCGCCGGCCTCAACCCGGTGTCGGGCATGGATGTCTCGCTGGAGGACGCCGCGTCGCTCAATGCCGGAACGGCGGTCACCGCCACGGTGGAGGCGCTGTCGGCGCTCATCGAGAGCGGCAACCCGCTGTTCAAGGACGGCAAGCTGTGGACGCCGCACCGCCCGGCCCGGCCGGCGAAGACGGAAGGCGGCATCCCGATCCGCATGATCAGCGAATACCAGCCGGCCGGCGACCAGCCGACGGCGATCCGCGACCTCGTGGAGGGCCTGTCTTCGGGCGAGCGCAGCCAGGTGCTGCTCGGCGTCACCGGCTCCGGCAAGACCTTCACCATGGCCAAGGTGATCGAGGAGACGCAGCGCCCCGCCGTCATCCTCGCGCCGAACAAGACGCTCGCCGCCCAGCTCTACAGCGAGTTCAAGAACTTCTTCCCGGAAAACGCGGTCGAGTACTTCGTTTCCTACTACGATTATTACCAGCCGGAAGCCTATGTGCCGCGCTCCGATACCTTCATCGAGAAGGAATCGTCGATCAACGAGCAGATCGACCGCATGCGCCACTCCGCGACCCGCTCGCTTCTGGAGCGCGACGACTGCATCATCGTCGCCTCGGTCTCCTGCATCTACGGTATCGGCTCGGTCGAGACCTACACCGCCATGACCTTCCAGATGGAAGTGGGCGAGAGGCTCGACCAGCGCCAGCTGCTCGCCGACCTCGTCGCCCAGCAATACAAGCGCCGCGAGATGGATTTCCAGCGCGGCAGTTTCCGGGTTCGCGGCGACACGATCGAGATCTTCCCTGCCCACCTGGAAGATGCCGCCTGGCGCATCTCGATGTTCGGCGACGAGATCGACGCCATCACCGAATTCGACCCGCTGACCGGTCAGAAGACCGGCGACCTGAAATCGGTAAAAATCTACGCCAACAGCCACTATGTCACGCCGCGCCCCACGCTGAACGGCGCCATCAAGGCGATCCGCGAGGAGCTGAAGCTGCGCCTCGCCGAGCTGGAAAAGGCCGGCCGCCTCCTGGAAGCGCAGCGCCTGGAGCAGCGCACGCGCTACGATATCGAGATGCTGGAAGCCACCGGCTCCTGCGCCGGCATCGAGAACTATTCGCGCTACCTCACGGGCCGCAAGCCCGGCGAGCCGCCGCCGACCCTGTTCGAATACATTCCCGACAACGCGCTGATCTTCATCGACGAGAGCCACGTCACGATCCCGCAGATCGGCGGCATGTATCGCGGCGACTTCCGCCGCAAGGCGACGCTGGCCGAATACGGCTTCCGCCTGCCCTCCTGCATGGACAACCGCCCGCTGCGCTTCGAGGAATGGGATGCCATGCGGCCGGACACGATCGCCGTCTCGGCCACGCCCGGCGCCTGGGAGATGGAGCAGTCCGGCGGCGTCTTCGCCGAACAGGTCATCCGCCCGACCGGCCTGATCGACCCGCCCGTCGAGGTTCGCCCGGCGAAAAGCCAGGTGGACGACGTGCTGGGAGAGATCCGCGAGACCACGCAGGCCGGCTACCGCACGCTCGTCACCGTGCTCACCAAGCGCATGGCCGAAGACCTCACCGAATACCTGCACGAACAGGGTATTCGCGTGCGCTATATGCACAGCGATATCGACACGCTGGAGCGCATCGAGATCATCCGCGACCTGCGGCTCGGCGCCTTCGACGTGCTCGTCGGCATCAACCTGCTGCGCGAAGGCCTCGACATTCCCGAATGCGGCTTCGTCGCCATCCTCGATGCCGACAAGGAAGGTTTTCTGCGCTCGGAAACGTCCCTCGTGCAGACCATCGGCCGCGCGGCGCGAAACGTCGACGGCAAGGTCATCCTCTATGCCGACCAGATCACCGGCTCCATGCAGCGTGCGATGGACGAGACGACCCGCCGCCGCGAAAAGCAGGTCGCCTATAACGAGGCGCACGGCATCACCCCGGAATCCGTGAAGGCCAGGATTTCCGACATCCTCGACAGCGTCTACGAGCGCGATCACGTCCGCGCCGATATCTCCGGCGTCGCCGGCAAGGGCTTTGCGGACGGCGGCAACCTCGTCGGAAACAACCTCCAGGCTCACCTCAACGCGCTGGAAAAAGCCATGCGCGACGCCGCCGCCGATCTCGATTTCGAAAAGGCCGCCCGCCTGCGCGACGAGATCAAACGCCTCAAGGCCGCCGAACTCGCCGTCATGGACGACCCGATGGCGCGCGAAGAAGCGAAAAATCAGGAAGGTGGCAGCGGCAAGCCAAAAGGCGCGGCAAAGACACAAGGCGGCAACGGGAAGAAAACCGGCGCCAGCCACGAGTCGATCTCCCCCCTTGTGGGGGGTGAGGAGCGGTCCGCGCAGCGGAGCAATCGATCCAGTGAATCGTTTACAGCGACGAACGCCGGCAGGACAGAGGGGGGTGCCTCTGGCACCATCACTCCTCCGTCATATCAGGGCTTGACCCGAGGATCCATAGCGGCGGACGCCGACACCTCGAAATCCCTCTTCCAGAAACCCTCGCTCGACGACATGGGCCCGGGCACCGACATCGAACGCCCCCTCTTCCGCAAGCCGAAACTGGACGAGATGGGCCGCGACGTTGCCACGCCATCAGGCAAGTCGCTGTTCCGCAAGAACAGCCTCGACGAAATGACCGTCGGCCGCACCGAAAAACCCGTCACCGGCGACCTGCCCCAACGCCCGCCGGAAACCCTCTCCACCAAGAAGCGCCACTCCCCCCTGCTGGAAGGCCAACCCGAACGCGCCACCGGCGCCGACGACGCGAAGCCGGTTCGCCGGGGGAAGATCGGCGTCGGAAGCTATGAGGACCCGGCGGAGGCGAAGCGTAAGGGACGGACGAAGGGGAAAACGGGTCGGCCGGGGCGGTGAGACGTCGATATAGCTATTGTAGCCGAGTATTCGGAAAGAGTGTTAAATGGAATCGACATATCGCCAAATCGGATCTGTGGACATGTTTAACTCGGCCATGATTTTCGCGACGCGCTTCGTTTTGGCGCGATTTGGCACGAAAATATCTCCCGAATTCCCTTTCTCTTGAGAAACTATCTCCTCAGATATTAGCTTGTTAGTTATAGAGGAAACGGTTTTAGGTCTGGCAATTTTTCCCAACCCCCTAAACAAAGCTTCTTCTTTTCGGGCAGACCCAGGCTGGAAGAACGTTTTATGGAGAATAGCAACAAGAACCTTATGATTATTACTTATATCTGAGGATTTTATTCTAGAGGTCGTGGCAATTGACGTGTAATTTTCAATTTTTGTGTCTTTTATCCAATTAGGCATGCCAGATTCGGCAGATATACCCAAAGCTGTATTAACATGGCAGTCAATTATTACGATGCTAGAATTCTCCTTCAAAGGAACGTTCAGTTCATCAACTGTAGAAGTTTCTATTATTAAATTCCGAGCATCCACTTCAGAAAAATCAAGGCAGCCAATTTGAGCACCCTTTATGTGAAGGCCACCAAAATCAATTTCCGCTTGTCCCGAAAGAAGAAGCGCACCAACTACATCCGCAATTAGTGTGTGATTTCTCTTTCGTATGGCAGATCGACAAAATAGTACAGCTTCTTCACTCAAACCCAAATCAGCTATCTTTTGAGAAGCAATATCTAATCCGTACTCACCGAGTGGGTTTAGCCAATCCTCGTCAAGATAAGCATCATTTGCGATCTTGGTAACGAACTCAACTACATGAACAGCTCTTAGTCCATCAAGTAGATACGTGTCTACAAATCGGCGATCTTCCGTATCCGCAGAGGAGCGACCTAGGCCTGACAAGCGTTGCAACAACACGCTTGCTTGATCAATAGGCGCGTAACCAACAGCGCGCTGAAATGCGTCACGAATTTCCGCAAGGGTGATTGGCCCGACATCCTGAGGCAGACGTCTCGTTATAGCTGCAATTGCAACGAGAACCGATCTAATCGAGTCCGCGTCAAACGCACTGTTTAGCCTCGCCTCTCTCTCACAGACTGCGGAGACATAAATATCCCAAAATTTATGAGGTGTATCTGCATCAAAACGAGCTTTATCCTCCGTCGCGGCAAATGTCCTAACAAAAAAGTCGCACGTTAGAGGCTTTCGCGGCAACCAATCGGGAATTGATATGGAGATACTGGAGTTCTGAACAAATTTCTGAATCTCATCGACACTAAACTCGCCTTTAGTTTGAACGAGAATGGGATTCCTGTTTATCAAACCTAATGCAGAAAACATCTCATCATTACTGTCAAAATAATGCTCTCGACCGCAGATAATTAGACCGGATTTCTGATTAGATATTAAATCTCGCACCCCCTGCAGCGCATCGGCTCTCAAATTTTTTAAGCTTTCCGGATTATCGCTCCAAGCCTGTGATCCAACTTCATCAAAACCGTCTATGAACAGAAATAGAAGACCCTCATTATACGCTTTAATGAACTTATCAGCATGAAAAGACATACCTAAATCAGTTAAATGTCTTGTAATTATTTCATATCTGCTATTTAGCCCCCAGCTCTTTCGCAGATCGATAGCCAAAGGATAGCCGGTTGAAAAGCTCGCTTTCTTCGAAAAAACATGAAAAGCATTCTCAAAAAATTTACTTTTTCCCGTACCGTATTCCCCGAGTAGAACTACACTTTTCCCGGATGAAATATCTTCATATATTCTCTTTCGACTGTATGCACTCTCGCCCCGCAGAAAATCTACTTCCACATAAGCTTTCGTATCCGGGGAGCCAGATTCCGGATCGATCGCGCTTCCAAACGGCTCGAGAATCCGCATTGAGCGGTACTCCTCGTAAGGAAGAAAGCGCGATTTAAACTCCTCAACGGTAAGAACGTCTATGTTAACCTTCGAGCAAGCGCCGATCATGGCTGGTGTAGGCTCAAATCCGACAACGATAAAGCATTCCGTGCTTATAAATTTACTAGAAAAGTTATTAGCACGAACATGATATAATTTATTTATATCGTCTTGGATTTTATTTATATTCTTTTGCTCTGTAACTTCGATAGCGACAGCAGATTTTGAATTCAATTCTGAGTAGGCGTCGATTTGGCGATCATATAACATTTGAGAACGAAATTCGGTGCCCCATATCGCCTTTGCGTAGAGCCTCACATTTTTCTCGAAATCCTGCCACGTTTTGTCTGCCACAATGTTCTCCGCCATTTCCAAGCCCGTGTTTTATTTAGATTGCATCATGCGAGGGGATTTGGATAGGCCCATATCAGGTTTTACAATCTCTAGTTACGTCGTCGCGGTGGATTCGGAATGTTTAGCAGTCCCCGGAGATTGTGCGCGAAAAGATCTACTGAAATCATCCCCACCCTTTCCACCCATGCCATAATCCCCTCATCCCGTCGCGGATACACCGCAAGGCGTTGCGGCGAGGCGGGGTCGGCGCTTGGGGTGCGGGACGGACGTAAGCCTGCATCTTGAGGGTCCGCGGAAAATGGTCTCCCTCCGGCGACACGGGGGAAGCGGCGGAGCGTCGGACCGGCTCCCCCGTTTCAGCCCCGGACGGCGCGTCGGGCGTGCCTGTGCGGCACACAAGGGGAGCGGGGCCGGAGGGTGCGTCGGCATCGTCCGCCGGAGTGATGTCTTGTCGGGAAAGGCGGTGACGCCTTTCCGCCCGGACGGTGCTCGAAGGTGAGCCCTGTCAGGCGCGAAAAACCCCGGCGGGGCCCGCCCCGGAAACCGACGGCAAGCGCCGCCGGGCCCGTTGCTTGCAGAGGGACCGGAGTCGCGGGCAAAAACCGCCGAACGGGGCGCTGAGAGGTGCCATTTATACTATCTGATGCGGCAGCTTTCAGCGCCCCGTCCGATACCGATGCCCCACAACCCGGCGTGATCTCGCGCGCGGCGATGCGGGCGGCTGCCCGCCTTGCGACACCCGCCGCCCCGTCCTCCGCCGTCGCCGGCAACGGACGCGGTCCGCCTGGCTGGTCGCGGCCCGGCGCCGCGCAGCCCGCGCCTTTCCCAACCGACAGGAGCCCTCATGTTCGACCGCAGCAAGCTTCCCCCGCTATCGCCCTTCCTGCTCGCCCGCATTGCCGAGATGCTGGCGCTGCCCTGGCGCGCCTGCCGCCTGCGCGACTGCCGTCGCCGCGGGCGGTGCTGCTGGGTCTCGCGCAACACGCAGCAGCCCTTCTGCCTGCGCAACCTCGATGCCGGGCAGCGCGCGCAGTTCGACGCCGTGGCGGAGGAGGTGCGCGACATCGTCGATTACAGCTCGTTTTTCAGCCGGGTGACCTTCGCCTCGCCCTATCGCGACACGCGCGCGCTTCAGGATGCCGGCATGGCGGTGGCGCGCACGGTGAAATCCGGCGCGGCGCTGCGGGAGTTCCGGGCCTTTGAAGCCATGCGCGCGGCGCGGCCGCCGGCCGAATACGACGGCGAGGAACCGCCGCTGCCGGAGGGCTGGCAGGATTTGCGATGACGGCGGCGGCGCGGCCTATTCGGCCGCCTCGCCCTTCACGTCGAGCGCGGCGGTGTCGAGGGCGGCGGCCAGTTCGTAGGAATAGCCTTCCAGCATCGTATAGGCCTGCTCGATCGCCTGGATCTGCCCCTCGGCATTGCGGATGGCCTCGGTGATCGACTGCGAGCGGGCGCGCAGCATGGAGCCGAGGAAATCCGTGCCGCCCTTGCGGCCGAGGCGATCGATGTGCTGGCGCACCCGGTTGCGGTGGCGTTCGAGCTCCAGGATGTGGAAGCGGCTCTTGACGATGTCGTCGGAGAGTTTTCGGCGCATCGCCGCCAGCGGATCGAAGCTGCCCGGCTCGCGCTCGTCGAGGATGACGTCGTTGACCAGCGGTTCGAGCAGCATCAGGCCCTTGAGGTCGCGCGGGTCGGCGAGCTGCGGGTCGAAGCCGGTGTCGTCGAAGACCTTGCGGCGCACCGGGTCGCGCAACAGGTCGTAGCAGGCCTGCAGGCGGGCGAACTGGTCGGCATCGCCGCCCGAATCCGGGTGCATGCCCTTGGCGGCCTTGCGATAGGCGGCCTTGACCGCGTTGTCGTCTGCATCGCGCTCCAGTCCGAGCATGGCGTAGGGATCGATCACGCGGGCACCTGTTCGTCTCTCATTGCGTCGTCGGTTCTTTTACGCCGTTTTCCGACCCCGAGGGGACGAAATTGTGGTCATGCCGGGGCCGATGCACAGAAAGCGCTACTCCGCCGCATCCTGCGCCGCGCCCCGTGCCGACAGCACCGCCGCGAAGGCATCGGCGATCACCTGCGGCCCCGCCCCTGGCTTCGTGGCGTCGGTGGACAGGATCTGCCGGTAGCGGCGCACGCCCGGAAAGCCCTGGAACAGGCCGACCATATGCCGCGTGACATGCGCCACCCGCCCGCCGCGCGCGATCACCTCGCCGGCATAGGCGACCATCGCATCGCGCACCGCCTCCCAGTCCTCGCCCGACAGGTCCTGTGGGCCGGAGAAGACACCGGACGGCAGGCCTTCCGACAGGGGATGCGGGAAAAACCGGTCCACGCCCGTGAGAACACCGCTATCCTGGTAGGCTGCTCGTCCGAGCATGACCCCATCCAGCCCGTCCATCGCCTCGACGGCCTGACTCAAAGTCTGAAGCCCGCCGTTGAGGCCGATGAAAAGATTCGGGTTTTCGGCTTTCAGCCGGTGCACGAGGCCGTAGTCGAGCGGCGGGATATCCCGGTTCTCCTTCGGCGACAGGCCCTGCAGCCAGGCCTTGCGCGCATGGACCCAGACGGCATCCGTGCCGGCCGCCGTCACGCGGGACACGAGGTCGCGCAGCGCCACCTCCGGGTCCTGGTCGTCGACGCCGATGCGGCACTTGACGGTGACCGGGATCGACACCGCCGCCCGCATCGCCGCCACGCAATCGGCCACCAGATCCGGTTCACGCATCAGGCAGGCGCCGAAGGTGCCCGATTGCACCCGGTCCGACGGACAGCCGACATTGAGGTTGATCTCGGCATAGCCGAAACCCTCGCCGATCCGCGCAGCCTCCGCAAGCTTTTCCGGGCTGTTGCCGCCAAGCTGCAAGGCCACGGGATGTTCGATCGCATCGAAGCCGAGCAGCCGCTCGCGATTGCCGCGCAGGATGGCATCGGCGACGATCATTTCGGTGAAGAGCAGCGCGTTGCGGGTGAGCTGGCGCGCGAACACGCGAAAATGCCGGTCGCTCCAGTCGATCATCGGCGCGGTGGCGAAAATCTTCGTCCCCGTCTCCACGGCCCGGCTGTAGAATGTCGCTCTGTTCGTCATGGCCGGGCTCATAATCCATATGATCAGCAAAAACCACCCTCGCCCTTTTCCCCGGTCGCCGGGCCGGTGCTAGACTGTCACCGGAATCAGACCGCCGGAGGAAACCATGCCGCTTTATGCCCTCGACGACCGCGCGCCCACACTCCCCGCCGACGACCGCTACTGGGTGGCGCCGGATGCCAATGTCATCGGCAAGGTCATCCTCGGCGAGGACGTCGGCATCTGGTTCGGCGCCACGCTGCGCGGCGACAACGAGCCGATCATCGTCGGCGCGCGCTCGAATATCCAGGAAGGCGTCGTGGTGCATACCGATCCCGGCAAGCCCGTCATCATCGGCGAGGGCTGTACCATCGGCCACGGCGCCATCATCCATGGCTGCACCATCGGCCACAATTCGCTGGTCGGCATGGGCGCAACGGTACTGAACGGCGCGGTCATCGGCAACAATTGCCTCGTCGGCGCCAATGCGCTGGTGACGGAAGGCAAGGTCTTTCCGGACAATTCGCTGATCGTGGGCGCCCCCGCCAAGGCCGTGCGCACGCTCGATGCCGAGGCAATCGAAGGCCTGAAGCGCTCCGCGGAGGGCTATGTGCGCAACTGGCAGCGCTTCAGGAAGGGTCTGAAACCCGTCGGCTAGAGGATCTACGCGCAGCCGGCGCAGGTGCCGCGGATCTCGATCGTCGTCTTGCCGGTCTTGAAGTTGCGGTCCTTGGCAAAGGCTTTCAGCCGGTCCTCGATCACGTGGTCGTGGAACTCCGTCACCTTGCCGCAGGTCTCGCAGATCGTGAAGGCGGTAATGCCGTGGTTGTGGCAGCCCTCATGCGGGTGGGCGCAGGCCACGAAGGCATTGATGCTCTCCAGCCGATGCACCAGGCCGAACTCCAGGAGCTTGTCCAGCGCACGATAGACCTGGAGCGGCGCGCGAAACCCGTTGTCGCGCAGCTTGTCGAGGATCGTGTAGGCGCTGAGCGGGCTGTCGGAATGCGACAGCACGTCGAAGACGAGGCCCTGGTTCTTCGTCAATTGCTGCGTGGTCATGCCCGACCTCCCTGGTTTGCCGCCGAATGTTCCACGACGCTCGTCCTCGGTTTCGTGATGAGGCTTAGAATGAACAGGCCAAGCGCTGCAACCACGATCGAGGGGCCGGAGGGCGTGTCGAACTTCAGCGATCCGAACAATCCGCCGACGACCGCCAGCGCGCCGATCAGCGAGGCAAGCACCGCCATGATCTCCGGGCTGGTGGAAAAGCGCCGCGCCGTCGCCGCGGGGATGATGAGAAGCGAGGTGATCAACAGGATGCCGACGATCTTCATGGCGATGGCGATGACGAGCGCCATCAAGAGCATGAAAGCAAGGCGCGTCTTCTCCGGCTGCATGCCTTCGGCCTCGGCCAGTTCGGGGTTGACCGTGGACGCGATCAGCGGGCGCCACATCCACACGATGGCGAAAACGACGAGAATGCCACCGCCCCATACGAGGTCCACATCGGCGCGCGACACGGCGAGGATATCGCCGAACAGGAAGCCGACCAGATCGATACGCACCCAGGTCATGAAGGACACCATGACGAGGCCGATCGCCAGCGTCGCATGGGAGAGAATACCGAGCAGTGCATCCGTCGAAAGCGTGCCGCGCTTCTGGAGCAGCAGAAGAAGAAGCGAGACGGTCGCCGCGACGGCGAAGACGCTGAGGAGCAGGTTGAAGTTCATCAGCAGCGACAGCGCCACGCCGAGCAGCGCCGAATGGGCCATCGTGTCGCCGAAATACGCCATGCGCCGCCAGACGACGAAACAGCCGAGCGGGCCCGCCGTGAGCGCCAGGCCGATGCCGGCGACGAGTGCGCGCATGAAGAAATCGTCAAGCATCGCGCTTCTCCTGCTGTCCGGCGCCGTCAGGCACCGCGCCATGGTCGTGGCCGCAGCCGCAATCGGGCCCGTGCGTGTGCACGATGCGCATCGGCCCCGCGCGGCCCGAGGGCACGACGGGCGTATGATGGCCGTCGTTCGGGCGGCAATCGTTTGTGATCGAGCCGTCGGCATGCAGCACGCGGCCGTCGGGCAGGTGCGTGTGGTCGTGATCGTGATTGTAGAAGGCCAGCGTCTGCCCGGCGCGCGCGCCGAAAAGGCGCTGGTATTCCGCGCTCTGGCTCACCACCTCGGGCGTGCCGCGGCAACAGACATGGCCGTTGAGGCAGATGACGGTGTCGGTCTCGGCCATCACCACATGCAGGTCGTGCGAGATGAGCAGGATGCCGCAGCCGGTCGTGTTGCGGATCGTCTTGATCAGATCGTAAAGTGCGATCTCGCCGGAGAAATCCACCCCCTGCACCGGCTCGTCGAGCACCAGAAGATCGGGCTTGCGGGCAATGGCGCGGGCCAGCAGCGCGCGCTGGAACTCGCCGCCGGAGAGATGCTGCACCTCCGCGCGGGCGAGATGACGGATGCCAGTCGCGTCCAGCGCCGCCTCGATCTCCGCGCCCTTCAGCGTCGAGGTCAGCGTCATCAGCCGGTCCACCGTAAGGGGCATGGTCCAGTCGATGGAGAGTTTCTGCGGCACATAGCCGACCTTGAGGCCCGCCTTGCGCTCCACCCTGCCCTCGTCGGCCTTCAGCACGCCGATGGCCGCCTTGGCGGTGGTCGACTTGCCCGAGCCGTTCGGGCCGATCAGCGTGACGATCTCACCGGGCGCAATCGAGAATTCCACGCCGCGCACGAGCCAGCGGCCCTGACGGCGCACACCGACACCGGCAAGCGACACGAGCGGCGAAGCGGTCCTGGTTGGGGTCTGCAGCATGATTTTTTCCAAAAGCCTGTTGCGTCAGCATATGGCACACGTTATAGCATAACGCAATTGATGTAATAACATTACATTCACATTCAAGCGGAGTATCCCATGCAAAAGGCCGTTCGCGCCCTCCTCCTTTCCACCGCCCTTCTCGTTGCCGGCGCCGGTGCCGCGCGCGCCGAGGCGCCCGATGTCGTCGTGTCGATCAAGCCGATCCATTCACTGGTCGCCGCCATCATGCAGGGCGTCGGCGAACCGGGCCTCATCGTGGAGGGTGCCGCCTCGCCGCACACCTATTCGCTGAAGCCGTCCAATGCGGCCGCTCTCCAGAATGCCGATGTGGTCTTCTGGGTCGGCCATGGCCTGGAAGCCTTCCTGGAAAAGCCGCTGGAATCGCTCGGCGGCAAGGCGACCGTGGTGGAACTGGACGACGCGCCGGGCCTCGAAAAACTGCCCTTCCGCGAAGGCGGCCCGTTCGAGGCCCATACGCATGAAGGCGAAGGCCATGACCATGCGCATGAGGGCCACGCGCATGAGGGCGAGGAAGGCCATGATCATGAGAAGGAAGGTCACGACCACGGCAAGGAAGCGCATGCCCATGGTGAAGAGGCGGACGGCCACGACCATGCCCATGGTGAGGAAGCCGGCCATGAAGGCCACGAGCATGGTGAATTCGACATGCATCTGTGGCTGAGCCCGCAGAACGCCCGTGCTATTGCGGCCGAAGCCGCCAAGGTTCTCGCCGAGAAGGACCCGGCCAATGCCGAGACCTACAGGAAGAACCTCGCCGGCCTCGAAGAAAAGCTCGATGCGCTCGACAAGGAGGTCGCCGAGACGGTCGCGCCCGTGAAGGATAAGCCCTTCATCGTTTTCCACGACGCCTACCAGTATTTCGAACATCACTACGGCATGCACGCCGCCGGCTCCATCACCGTCAGCCCGGAAACCCTGCCCGGTGCGGAACGCCTGACGCAGATCCGCGACAAGGTGAAGACGCTGGGCGCGACCTGCGTCTTCACCGAGCCGCAGTTCGAGCCGAAGCTGGTCAATGTGGTGATCGAGGGCACGCCTGCGAAATCCGGGGTTCTCGACCCGGAGGCCGCCACGCTGGAGCCCGGTCCGGACCTCTATTTCACCCTGATGAAGAGCATCGCCACGTCGCTGCGCGATTGCCTCGGACAGGCCAGCTGAGGAGCGCTTGCGGCCGTTAAGGGACAGGTTCGGGCTCCGGCCTGAGCGCAACGCCCGCTCCACCCTCCACGCCGTCAACAGCATGGCGTGGAGACTTGGGCGGGCCCTATCAGGCCGGGCGGCGTCACTTCGAAAACGCATGGCGGGATCATCCCGCCATTTTTTAGCTCCGCGAATGTAATATTATAACATAAGGGTAGATCGCATGGATAACCGCCTCCCCGTTACCGTCCTCTCTGGTTTCCTCGGCGCCGGCAAGACGACGCTCATGAACCACGTGCTCAACAACCGCAGCGGCCTGCGCGTCGCCGTCATCGTCAACGACATGAGCGAGGTGAACATCGACGCCGCCCTCATCCGCGATGGCGGGGCGGACCTTTCACGGACCGGCGAGCAGCTGGTGGAAATGACGAATGGTTGCATCTGTTGCACGCTGCGCGACGACCTCCTCAAGGAGGTGCGCCGCCTCGCCGAAATGAAGCGCTTCGACTACCTGCTGATCGAATCCAGCGGCATTTCCGAGCCGCTGCCGGTCGCCACCACCTTCGATTTTCGCGACGAAGACGGCTGGAGCCTGTCGGATGTCGCCCGCCTCGACACGATGGTCACGGTGGTCGATGCCGCGAACCTCCTCAAGGATTACGGCTCGCAGGATTTCCTGGCCGAACGCGGCGAAACGGCCGGCGAGGAAGACAACCGGACGCTGGTGGAATTGCTGGTCGAGCAGATCGAATTCGCCGACGTGGTCGTGCTCAACAAGACGGGGGCGGCGAGCCCCCCGGACCTGCTGGCCGCCCGCCAGATCATCGGCGGCCTGAACAGCGCGGCCCGCGTCATCGAGACCGATTTCGGCATGGTCGAACTGGCGGATATCCTCGGCACCGGCCTGTTCGATTTCCAGAAGGCGAGCGAGCATCCGCTGTGGTTCAAGGAGCTGCACGGCTTCAAGGATCACGTTCCCGAAACCGAGGAATACGGCATCCGCTCCTTCGTCTACCGGGCGAAGCGCCCGTTTCACCCCGCCCGCTTCAAGGCTTTTCTCGACGAGAGCTGGCCGGGAGTCATCCGCGCCAAGGGCTTCTTCTGGCTCGCCACACGGCCGCACCATGTCGGCGAGATGAGCCAGGCGGGCGCGCTGGTGCGCAGCGGCCGGCTCGGCCTGTGGTGGGCCTCGGTTCCCCCGCAGCACTGGCCGCAGGACGAGGCGGCGCGCGAGGCCATCGCCCGCTCTTCCGATCCCGTCTGGGGCGACCGGCGGCAGGAACTCGTCTTCATCGGCGCGGACCCGATGGACGAGCACGACATCCGCCGCCGGCTCGACGCCTGCCTCGTCGCCGAAGAGACGTTCGAACCGGCGCGCTGGGCAAACCTGCCCGACCCCTTCCCGCTCTGGATGCGCCAGGCGGGGTGAGCGGATGAGGTCGCGCGGTGCTAGCGAAGCAGCGCGCGCGCCTCCTCGATGCCGAAGGCTTGCGGCTGGGTGCAGGTCGTGACGATATCGACCGCCCGGCCCTCCTCCGCGGAGCGCAGGATCGCCGTCAGAACGTCGATCGTGTGCAGCGAGCGGTCGAGCGAGCAGCGATAGTCACGGCCCGTCGTCACGGCGTCCATCATGTCGGCAAGGCCGATGCCGCGGTAATTGGCCTGTTTGCCCCAGTCGAACTGGTAGTTCTGGGCCGTCAGCGGATGGTCCCAGACCGCGACCGCCTTCGGCTCCTTGTCGTTGACGGCAACCTCGACGGTGCCGCCGAAGAAATTCGGGTCCGGCACGAAGACCGCGCCGTCGGTGCCGTAGAGCTCCATGTTCTGGTGGCGATGCGCCCACACGTCCCAGCTCGCCATCAGCGCGACCTGTGCGCCGCTGACGAATTCGAGCACGGCATGGATGTTCGTCAGCACCGCGACCGGCAGCGCCTCGCCGAGCCGCGGCCCATTGGCGATAATGCGTTCCTCGCGCGCCCGGTTGCCGAGCGCCACGACGCGCTTCACCGGCCCGACCAGGTTGACGAGGTTGTTGACGTAATAGGGGCCCATGTCCAGGATCGGCCCGCCGCCCGGCGCGAAGAAGAAATCCGGGTTCGGATGCCAGCTCTCCATGCCCGGCCCCAGCACATGCGCCGTGCCGGACATGATCTTGCCCACCCTGCCGCTGTCGATGAGGTGGCGCACGAACTGGTGCGATCCGCCGAGATAGGTGTCCGGCGCCGAGCCGACCTTCAGGCCCCTGGCATCGGCGATGCGGCGCAGATCCTCGCCCTGCTCGAGCGACAGCACGAAGGGCTTTTCCGAATAGACATGCTTGCCCGCCTCGAGCGCCTGCTTCGACACCGGGTAATGCGCGTCGGGGATCGTCAGGTTCACCACGACATCGACGTCGGGATTTGCCAGCAGCGCGTCGATCTCCTGCGCCGGCACGCCGAACTCCTCCGATCGCGCCGTCGAGGCCGCGGGGTTGATATCGGCGCACGCAACGAGCTTCAGGTTCCTGAAGGTCGGGATCAGCTTGAAATAGGCGCCCGAGATATTGCCGCAGCCGATGATGCCGACTCCGTATTCCTTGCTCATGATGTCGGTCCTCAGAATGTCTTGACGGTCGCGATCGAGCGGGTGGCAAGCCGGGTGATATCGCTCGGATTGTCATGCTCAACGATGAAATGTCTGGCCGGCGTGCCGGCGAGCGCCTTGGCGAGATCGCCCCACGGCACCGTGCCATGGCCGACATCCGCCCAGCCGTCCTCGTCGGCGTTCTCGCCCGCCGGCGCGATGTCCTTGACGTGGACGGTGGTGATGCGGCTGCCGTATTTCTGGATCCAGGCGAAAGGGTCGGCCCCACCACGGATGATCCAGGCGATATCCGCCTCCCAGGTCAGATCCGGGCCGCCGGCGAAGAGATGATCCAGCGGCACGGTGCCGTCGGGCAGCGCGAAGAACTCGAAGTCGTGATTGTGCCAGCCGAACACGAGGCCAGCCTCGCGGATCGGCGTCCCGGCCTTCTGCAACCGCGCGCCCAGCGCATGCCAGCCCGCTGCATCGGTCGGGCGATGCTCCGGCAGAAGATAGGGGCAATAGACCGCCGTGATGCCGAGCGTGCGGCAGATGTCGAGCACACGCTGCGGCTGCGTCTCCAGCATGTCCAGGCTGAAATGGGCGGTCGGCATGGTGAGGCCGTTTTTATCGAGATCGGCCTTCACCTGCTGGATCGCCGCATCGTCGAGCGTTTCGTAGAGTGCGCTGTAGCCCTCGACTTCGCTATAGCCGGCATCAGCGAGGATGCGGAACACTTCGGCGAAGGGCTGGAAATTGCGGGCGCTGTAAAGCTGGAAGCTGACGGTCTGCATGGCGGTTTCCTTGGTTCAGTCTTGATGGGTCTGGCACGAATGAAGGTCGAGCCACTGGAATGTCGGATCCACGCCATGCTCGGACGGCGTGAAGATCAGCGTCTTTTGGGCGCCGGCCGTAAGGTCGAACGCATTGTCCGACCAGCGGCCGGGCACGTCGGCCTCCAGCATGACGTGCAGCGCCAGGCCGTGTGCCGTGGCGGTGACGGCAAAACGGCCATCGCCGCGCGGCGTGACGTCGAGCGTCAGGCCGGAGGCCTGGAGATCGAGCGCCTTGTAGGTGCCGGAGACATGGTGCCCCTCGCCCGCCATGCCGTTCGAGGCCTTGAAGGACCAGAACAGCAGCGCGTCCTCGGGGAGATCGGCGGAAATGGCGGAAAACAGCATTTCCGCCCTGTCCGGCCCGCAAGCGCCCTCGATGCTGCGATAGGGCCGGCGCTCGCCGGACAGCGAGACGAGCCAGGTCTCGAGCGTCACGGTGACGGGTTCGGCCGTATCGTTGACCACCGAGAAACCGATCGTCTCGCCGTCCTTAGATGGAATGGCAGCGACGGCGACGGGCTGGAAGAAGCGGCGCACCATGTAGTGCATGGCCTTCCAGCTGCCGCCGTAATCGAGGCTCGACCACGAGGCGACGGGCCAGGTGTCGTTGAGCTGCCAGTAGAGCGTGCCCATGCAATGGGGTTTCAGCGAGCGCCAGTATTCGACGGCGGTGCGGATGGCGAGGCCCTGCTGGATCTGGCTGAGATAGACGAAGCTCGGAAAATCCTTCGGGAAACGGAAATAGCGGAACATCGTGCCGGCGATGCGCTCGTTGCCGCCGGCATTCTTCTGGTGGCTCTCCATTACGGGCGACGCGATGTTCATGTCCTTGGGGTCCGCGAAGGTCTGCATGACCGGCATGGACGTGTAGGACTGGAAGCCGAATTCCGAGCAGAAGCGCGGGCTGACGGTCCGGTAATTGTCGAAGGACTTGTTCTCGTGCCAGACCGACCAGTAGTGCATGTCGCCGGAACCGTCGGCATGCCAGGCATCGGCGAAATCGAGATAGCCCGAAGTCGGGCTCGACGGCCACCAGATCGCGCCGGGCGCCGCCTTCTTCATCGCCACTTCGATGGTGCGGTTGAGGCGATCGTAGGAGACGAGGTAGCGGTCGCGGTCCCGGCGGCTTTCCTCGAACCAGGTGAGCGCGCCCACCAGCTCGTTGTCGCCGCACCACAGCACGATGGAAGGATGCGAGGCGAGCCGCCGGACCTGGTAGTCCACCTCCGCCGTCACATTGTCGAGGAAATCGACGGTCGAGGGATAGAGGTTGCAGGCGAACATGAAGTCCTGCCAGACCATCAGGCCGAGCTCGTCGCAGAGATCGTAGAACCAGTCCGGCTCGTAGAAGCCGCCGCCCCAGACGCGCAGCATGTTCATGTTGGCATCGACGGCCGATTGCAGCAGGTCGCGCACGGCGACCGGGTTGATGCGCGAGGGCAAGGCATCGGCGGGAATCCAGTTCGCCCCGCGGCAAAAGATTTCCCGTCCGTTGACCTTCAGCGCAAAACGACTGCCCGCCTCGTCCTTGTCCGTGATCAGCTCTAACAGCCGCAGGCCGACGCGGCGCACGACGGTCTCCGTCGGCGTCTCGACGCGCACCGCATAGATCGCCTGTTCGCCGTGGCCGGCCGGCCACCAGAGCGCCGGCTTTTCGATGCTGAACATGTGGGTAAGCTGGGTCTCGCCGGCGGCGACGCCGATATCGAGCCGCACGCGTTCCTCGCCGAGCGCAAAATGCACCGGCAGGATGCCCGGCTCCTCGGCATGGAAGGTCGCGGTGACATAGAGATCGACCGCGCCGTCGGCATGATGGAACTGCCGCGTGGTGACATGCTCGATGCGCGCCACCTCAAGCCGGCGCAATACGATTTCGCCATAGATGCCGAGCGGCGCGATGGCGATGTTCCAGTCCCAGCCGAAATGGCACTGCGGCTTGCGCAGCATGTTGCCGTTCGCAATGGGCGAATTGCTCGTCGACCACGGGATGAAGAACGGCTGCTCCGCCTGCCGCCGCGCGCCGGCCGCGATGCTGGAATGGATCAGCACCTTCAGCGTGTTTTCGCCCGCCTTCAGCGCCTCGGTCACGGCCGGCCGGTAGCGGCGGAAGCAATTGTCGGTATCGAGCACCAGGACGCCGTTGAGATAGACCGACGCCACCGTGTCGATGCTGCCGATATCGAGATACCAGTCGCCTTCCAGCGTTTCCGGCGGAAGGTCGAACGTGCGCTCGATCGCCCAGTCCTTCCCGGCCACCCACCGCACGTCGCGCTCGTTGCGGCCGGCATAGGGATCGGGAATGAGGTTGGCGGCGATGAGCGCACTGTGCACGTCGCCGGGCACGCGCATGGGGGCGGTGTGCGCGGCGTCCGTGCTGGTGACGGTCCAGGTGCCGGAAAGCTCGATGGCGGTGACGTCGGATGTTTGGGTCATTGGGTGATCTCTGGCTTACTATCTGCGGGCGCCTCGTAGTGAGTTGCGGCGTCGCTTCTCCCCCTTCTTCCCCGTGGGGGAGAAGGAAGGACGGCAAGCGCAATCTCCGCCATCCTAAATTCGCTCCTCCGTGCCGGCATCGAACAGCGAGGCCAGCCCCATGTCGAAGGAGAGCGACACGGCCGTGCCGGGCGCAAAACGCCTGTTGCCGGCGACGCGGACCGCGAGCGTGTGGCCGGCAAGTTTGAGCCACAGCAGATTGTCGGCGCCCATCGGCTCCTCGATATCGACGCTCGCCTGATGCGCCTCGGCACCGGCGCTATCCTCGTCGACCTTCACGTGCTCCGGGCGCACACCCAGCACCACCTTGCGGCCGGCCGGAAGCGCTTCGCCGGAGGCATAACCATCGAGCGAGACATCCACGCCGTTCGTGCTGAAGACGGGCTTTCCGCCCTTCTCCACGATCTCGCCACGCAGGAAATTCATCGACGGCGAGCCGATGAAGCCGGCGACGAACATGTTCTTCGGCGCATTGTAGATCGTGTTTGGATCGGCGAGCTGCTGGATGACGCCGCTCTTCATGATGGCGATGCGGTCGGCGAGCGTCAGCGCCTCGATCTGGTCGTGCGTGACATAGATCATCGTGTTCTTCAGCGACTGGTGCAGCCGCTTGATCTCCACGCGCAGCTCCGACCGCAGCTTGGCATCGAGGTTGGAGAGCGGCTCGTCGAACAGGAAGACATCGACATCGCGCACCAGGGCCCGGCCGATCGCCACACGCTGGCGCTGGCCGCCCGACAGTTCCGAGGGCTTGCGCTTGAGGAGCGGGCCGATCTGCAGGATTTCGGAGGCACGCGCGACGCGCTTGTCGATCTCCGCGCGTGGCATGCGGGCGACCTGCAGGCCGAAGGAAAGGTTCTTCTCCACCGTCATCTGCGGATAGAGCGCGTAGGACTGGAAGACCATGCCGATGCCGCGGTCTTTGGGCTCCTCCCAGGTGACGTTCCTGTCCTTGATGAATATCTGCCCGCCGGTCGGCTCGAGCAGGCCGGCAATGCAGTTGAGCAGGGTCGACTTGCCGCAGCCGGACGAGCCGAGCAGCACGAGGAACTCGCCCTCGCCGATATCCAGATTGAGGTTTTCCAGCACGTTGACAGCGCCGAAGCTCAACGAAAGGTCCTTGATGGAGACGGAGTTCTGCATGGCTTAACCCTTGACTGCGCCGGCGGCGATGCCGCGGACGAACAGGCGCCCCGACACGAAATAGACGATGAGCGGAACAGCCCCGGTGAGCAGTGTCGCGGCCATGTTGACGTTGTATTCCTTCACCCCCTGGACGGAGTTGACGATGTTGTTGAGCTGCACGGTCATCGGGTAATATTCCGGCCGCGTGAACACGACGCCGAACAGGAAGTCGTTCCAGATGCCGGTGATCTGCAGGATCATCGCCACGACGAAGATCGGCAGCGACATGGGCAGCATGATGCGGAAATAGATCTGCCAGAACCCGGCCCCATCGATGCGCGCCGCCTTGAACAGCTCCTCCGGCAGGGAGGAGAAATAGTTGCGGAAGAGCAGCGTCAGGATCGGCATGCCGAAGATGGTGTGCACGATGACGAGGCCGGTCAGCGTGCCGTAGATGCCCATTTCCCGGAGCACGATGACGATCGGATAGATCATGACCTGATAGGGTATGAAGGCGCCGATGATGAGGATGGTGAAGAAGAGGTCCGCGCCCTTGAACTTCCAGTTGGCCAGCGCATAGCCGTTGACGGAGGCGACGAGGATCGAGATCAGCGTCGAGGGCACGGTGATGCGCACCGAATTCCAGAAGCCGCGCGACAGGCCATCGCAGTTGAGGCCGGTGCAGGCGGTGGCCCAGGCCTTGGCCCAGGGCTCGAAGGTCACTTCCACCGGCGGCGAGAAGATGTTGCCGAGCCGGATTTCCGGCATGCCCTTCAGCGAGGTCACGATCATCACGTAGAGCGGCAGCAGATAGTAGAGCGCCGCCACGAGAAGCGTGCCGTAAAGCATGATGTTGCGGCGGGACAGCGTGCGGCGGGGCTTCCTGCCCCAGGGCTCGCTTGGCGGTCCGGCGGTGGCGGCGAGTGCTGCGCCGGGCTTGAGGGAGACGGTCTCAGCCACGCTTGCGTCCTCCGAATTCGAGATAGGCCCAGGGGATGATGATGATCGCGACGGTGACGAGCATCATGGTGGAGGCGGCGAAACCCTGCCCGAGGTTCTGGGCCTGGAACATGTAGTCGTAGACGTATTTCGCCGGGACCTCCGAGGCGATACCCGGGCCGCCGCTCGTCTGCGCCACGACGAGATCGTAGACCTTGACGATGCCGCTCGCGATGATGACCAGCGTCGTGATGAAGACGGGACGCATCATGGGAATGACGATGAAGAGATAGGTCTTCCACATCGGGATGCCGTCGACGCGCGCCGCCTTCCAGATGTCCTCGTCGATGCCGCGAAGCCCGGCGAGCAGCAGGCACATGACGAGCCCCGTGCCCTGCCACAGCCCCGCGATCAGCACGCCGTAGATGACGATGTCGGCATTGTAGAGCGGATCGAAGGTGAAGCTCGTCCAGCCCAGCGCGCGCACCACCGACTGCACGCCGAACTCCGGGTTCAGGATCCATTGCCAGACGAGGCCCGTCACGATGAAGGACAGCGCGAACGGATAGAGGAAGATGGTGCGGAAGGTGTTTTCGAAGCGGATCTTCTGGTCCATCAGCGCGGCCAGCAGGAAGCCGACCACGAGGCTGAAGACCAGCGTGAAGAAGCCGTAGATCGCGAGATTCTGGATCGAGACGATCCAGCGCGGCGCATCCCACAGGCGCTCGTACTGGTCGAGCCCGACGAACTTGGCCCGCGGCAGGAGCCGGGAATTGGTGAACGAATAGACGACCGTCCAGATCGTGCCGCCGAGAAAGATGACGACGGCGGTGAGCATCATGGGAATGGACGCAATCTTGGAACTGAGATTGCGCAGCAGTCTACTGGGGCGACCGGTGTGTGCCTGGCCCGTCATGGGTCACTCCTCCTTGGTCTCGATCACACGGCAGGCGCAAGCGCTCGCCTTCGCTGCAGCAGAGCCCCGCCCCCCTCCTCCGTCATCCTCGGCCTTGTGCCGAGGATCTGCCGACGCATCGAAAATCGAGACGCTGGCAGATGCCCGGGACAGGCCCGACCATGACGGACGGGAGGTTTCGGGCTATGCCGACGGCCGGCGGCAAGCGCCGACCGTCCGCTGATCACTCCGCCGAGGCGATGATGTCGGCAAAACGCTTCTGGGCGTCTTCCGGCGTCATCGAGGGATTGGCGAAGAACTCGGAGAAGAGGTCCTCCTTCTGCTTCTGGCTGTCGGCCGAAAGCATCTGGTCCGGCGCCTCGATCACGTTGCCCTTGGCAAGGATTTCCAGTCCCTTCTTCATGCAGTCGTTGGCGGCGGCGAGATCGACGTCTCCGCGCACCGGCAGCGAGCCTTTCTTCAGGTTGAAGGCGACCTGCGTGGCAGGCGCGATGAGCGTCGACGCCAGCACTTCCTGCGCCTTGGACTTTTCCTCGTTGTTGAGCAGCGGGAAGTAGAAGGCGTCGCCGCTGGTCGAGATGATGTCGTTCACGCCCAGCCCCGGCAGGCAGGTATAGTCCTTGCCGGCGACCTGTCCGGCGAGCGCGAATTCGCCCTGCGCCCAGTCGCCCATGATCTGGCCGCCGGCCTTGCCGGTGATGACCATGTTGGTGGCCTGGTTCCAGTCCTGCACATTCGTGCCCTTGGACATGCGGCGCGCATCGTCGGCGGCCTTGAAAACCTTGGCGATGTCAGGGCCGCCCGCAACCTCCGCGTCGCGGTCCTTGAAGACCTTGTAAAACGTGTCCTTGCCGGCGATGGCCACCATCAGCACGTCGAACGCGCCGGCCGCCTGCCAGGGCTGGCCGCCCACCGCGAGCGGCACGATGCCGGCCTTTTCCAGCGCCGGCGCGGCCGCGACGAACTCGTCCCAGTTCTTGGGAACGGCGACACCCGCCTTCTCGAAGGCGCCGTTGGATAGCCACAGCCACTGCCAGGAGTGAATGTTGACGGGTGCGCAATAGATCTTGCCATCGAACGTGCAGCTGTCGAGCAGGCTCGCCGGCTTGATGATGTCCTTCCAGTTTTCCCGTGTCGCGACATCGGTGAGGTCGCGCATCAGGCCGGACTCCACCAGTTCCTCGGCCTGGCGGCCGTGGTTGAACTGCGTGGCGCCCATCGGATCGCCGCCGGTGATGCGGCTGATCATGATCGGCCGCGCCGTGCCGCCGGCGCCGGCGATCGCGCCGTCCACCCACTTGTTGCCCGTCGCGTCGAATGCCTTTGCCAGTTCTGCGACCGCCGCGGCCTCCCCGCCGGACGTCCACCAATGGGTCACCTCCAGATCGGTCGCATGGGCTGCGGCGAACGGCAGGGCCACGGTCACCGCCAAGGCAGCGGCCATCGAACGAATTTTCATGAGTCTCCTCCCTCACTGAAACGTTGCAGTAAAAAAGTAGACGAAGAGGATCGAACGCGCAACCTGCAAGCGCGGCAAAGGGACGTTTTACTCAAAACGCCCGATTTGAGAGACGCGAAAAGGATGCGTTCATCCGGTAAAATCCAGCATGACAGAAATTACAAACAATTGTTTTTATTTTATATCTTATATTAATAGGCTGCACTCCGTCACGCACCATCATCGCAGCCTTGTGCAATGCGGAAAGAGCCGCCGAAGCATCGGAAAAAGCCGTTTTCGGAATTTTTGGCTCGACAAAATCACTATATCGTTACAGTTTTTCCATGCATCTGCGCGCCCATGTGGCGATGCAGGGCAGAACATGTATAACCGCTCGCTAATGCGGAGAGGTTGAGGCGGGAATGAAGGACAGGCTGAGCGAGGGGGCACGAACCGCGCCCGCGGGCACGAATGAGCGGCCGACACTGAAGACGATCGCCTTCATGACGGGCCTCGGCATCACGACCGTCTCGCGCGCGCTCAAGGACGCCCCCGATATCGGCACCGAGACGAAGGAGCGCGTGCGCCTTGTCGCCGCCCAGATCGGCTACCAGCCCAACCGCGCGGGCGTGCGCCTGCGCACCGGCAAGACGAATGTCATCAGCCTCATCCTCAGTCTCGAGGAAGAGATCATGGGCCTGACGAGCCCCATGGTGATCGGTATTTCGGAGGTGCTTGCAACGACGCAGTATCACCTCGTCGTCACGCCCTACCGAACCCAGGGCAATGCGCTCGACCCGGTGCGATACGTGCTGGAAACCGGCGCGGCCGACGGCGTGATCATCTCGCGCACCGAGCCGAAGGACCCGCGCGTGGCGCTGATGATGGAGCGCAATTTTCCCTTCGCCACGCATGGCCGCACGGAGATGGGGCTCACGCATCCCTATCACGACTTCGATAACGAGCGCTTCGCCTACGAGGCCGTGCGCAAGCTCGTCGAACAGGGCCGCAAGCGGCTCGTCCTGCTCCAGCCGCCGCCGTACCTGACCTTTTACCTGCACATGCGGGCGGGCTTCGAGCGCGGCGTCCGCGATTTCGGCGCGACGGCCATGCCCTTCAACGAAGTGAACCTCGACAGCAGCCTCGTCGACATACGCCGGGCGGCGGAAAACCTCTTGCGCGCGCCGAATGCCCCCGACGGTATCGTCTCGGGCAGCGGCTCGGGCGCCGTGGCGCTCGTCGCGGCGCTGGAGGCGGATGGGCTGAAGCTCGGCGAGCATATCGACCTCGTCTCCAAGGAATCGCAGATGCTGCTGCAATGGCTGCGTCCCGAGGTCATGACCATGCGCGAGGATATCCGCCTCGCCGGCCGCGAACTGGCAAAAGCCGTGATCGCCCGCATCGAAGGACGCGCACCGGAAGAGTTGCAGACGCTGAGCTATCCGATCCCGACCGAGTGATGCGCCTTAAAGGATGGAGCCGAAGACTGCCGCGACCTGCTCGCGAGTCGGCTTCGGCCCCTGGCCAGTCGCATACATCAGCGTCATCCCGTCGATGAAACCGGCGAAGGCGTCCACCGGAACGTCCGCCCGCCCCTCGGAAATCAGCTTCAGGAAGAACGCGATCGGCCGTCGCGCGGCCGCGGTGAGCTGTGCGCCCACGCCTGCGAGATCCTCGCGCCTGGCTGAGGCCATGGTCAGTTCCATCCGCGCCAGAAACAAGTTGCGGGCGGTATCCGCATAGGTCGCAAGTTCGTCGGCAACGTAGTCCACGGCCGCCGCCATTCCTGCCCGGGCAACCGTTTCGGCGAAACCGACCTGCATGTCTTCGCAGTCCTTTTCCAGGAGGTCGGCAAGCTGCCCTGCGGCTGCGAGAAGAAGGGCGGCCTTCTTTGGGAAATAGTAGGATGACGATCCCGGCGGCAAGCCCGCCGCCTCATCGACCGCCCTGTGCGTCACCCCTTCGAGCCCGCGGGTCGCCAGAAGATCGATAACACTGTCCAGGATGATCTCCTTGCGGTTGGCCTTGTCCTGCGGCATGTGATCCTCTACATTTGTAGAGAAATTCAAAATCATCTTAGAATTTCTCTCTAATTTCAGGAAGAGTTATGTCACAGTCCATCACGCGCTTGAACCCTCCCGCGCTCCCAAACGCAGGCAATGCGGGCTATTCGCAGATTTCCATCGTCGCACCCGGGCGCATGGCCTACATTTCCGGCCAGGTTGCGTGGCGTGCGGACGGCGGGCCGACGCCAACGGGCCTCGCCGAGCAGATGGACCTCGTCTCGGCAAATGCCAGGGCAGCACTGGAGGCCGTTGGGGCAAAACCGCAGGATATCGTGATCGCGCGGGTCTATATGGTCGATATGACCCCGGAAAGAATGGATGTGCTGATGCCGTCTTTCCTCGCCACGTTCGACGGCGTGCAACCGTGCGTGACAGGCATCGGCGTGGCCGCGCTGGCGGCGCCTGACCTGCAAGTCGAGATGGAACTGGTCGTCCGTCTGCCGGACTGACCAGTCCAAACAAAACCGCCCGCAAAAGAGTTTTTGCGGGCGGTTTTCATTTGTCTGATAGCTGGCGTCAGCCGTTGAGGCCCGAGCCCCACGGGCCGTGGTGGCTGTCGGCGCCGTCGAGGCGGTCGAAGCCGTGCGCGCCGAAGAAGTCGCGCTGGGCCTGGATGACATTGGCCGTGCCGCGGCCGCGGCGGTAGCTGTCGAAATAGCCGAGCGCGGAGGCAAGTGCGGGAACCGGCAGGCCGTGCAGTGCAGCGGCCGAAACGACGCGGCGCAGCGCGCCGTCGGTTTCCTTGACCATGGCGGCGAAGGCCGGGGTGACGATGAGGTTCGCCGCATCCGGGGCCTTGGTGAAGGCGCTGGTGATCTCGTCGAGGAACTGCGAGCGGATGATGCAGCCGGCGCGCCAGATTTTGGCGATCGTCGGCATCGGCAGGTTCCAGTCGTATTCCTTGGACGCGGCGGCCATGACGGCGAAGCCCTGCGCATAGGCGCCGATCTTGCCGGCCAGAAGCGCGCTTTCGAGATCCTTGATGAAGGCGGCCTTGTCGGCGACCGAGAGTGCGGGCACGTCCGGCAGGCCGAGGATCTTTTCGGCGGCCTCGCGCTCGGCCTTGAAGGACGAGATGGAGCGGGCGGCAACGGCGGCTTCGATGCCGGTTGCCGGCACACCCATGTTCTGGGCTTCGATGGCGGACCACTTGCCCGTGCCCTTCTGGCCGGCCTTGTCGAGGATCATGTCGACCATCGGGCCACCGGCGATCGGGTCCTTGGCGGCGAGAACCTTCTCGGTGATCTCGATGAGGTAGGATTCCAAGCGGCCCTTGTTCCACTGGCCGAAGACCTCGCCGATCTCGGTGGCGCTCATCTTCAGGCCGTCGCGCAGGATGCCATAGATTTCGGCGATCATCTGCATGTCGGCATATTCGATGCCATTGTGGATGGTCTTGACGAAGTGGCCGGCGCCGTTCTCGCCGAGCCAGGCAACGCACGGATCGTCGTTGTACTTGGCGGCAATCGAGGTCAGAACCTTCTCGACGCGCTTCCAACTGTCTTCCGTGCCCCCGACCATGATGGACGGGCCATGGCGCGCACCTTCCTCGCCACCGGAGACGCCCATGCCGATGAAGGTGAGGCCGGAATCCTTGAGCGCATCGAAGCGGCGCATCGTGTCGCGGAAATTCGCGTTGCCGGCATCGATCATGATGTCGTTCTTTTCGAGGTAGGGGCGCAGCAGATCCATCTGCTGGTCGACCGCCGCGCCGGCCTGGATCATGATGATGATCGGGCGCGGCGGGCGGATGGCGGCGACGAATTCCTCGATGGTCTCGCAGGGCACGATCTGGCCCTTGAGGTCGCCGGCCTCCTCGTAGAACTCCTTCGTGCGCGCAACGGTGCGGTTGAACACCGCGATCTTGTTGCCCTTCTCGGCGATGTTGAGCGCAAGGTTGGACCCCATCACGCCGAGACCGATAAGACCGATTTCCGCCTGTGCCACGATAGTACCTCCGTAGGTATGGCGCGGCGGGGATGACTTTCGGAGCCTGCCGAAAACGCCGCGCGAAAAGAGAGAGTGGAGCATCGCTCCAGCGCGCGTGTTTTGGCATTCAAATCGATTTACGACAAGGGATTGTTTGAATTCCCCGCCATTTTAGAACCCCTCGAAACTACTTGCCCGGCCGGTCGTCGCCATCGTCGAGGACGCGCCAGGCCGCACCCTCCACATCGTCGTACTGACCACTCTTGAGCGACCAGAGAAAGGCCGCAAGCCCGAGCGCGCCGAGGAAAAGCGCGATGGGAATGAGGAAGATGAGCGTGTTCATGCCGCCTTCACCATGGTGTTGACCGGACGCGCCGCATCCGCTGCGCGTGTCGCAAAGGCCGGCAGGCGTCCCCGCAGGCGCAGCGAATTGACCACGACCGTAATCGATGATGTGGACATTGCTATGGCCGCAATCAGCGGCGTCGCGTGCCCGAGAAGGGCGATGGGAATGGCGACGACATTGTAGCCGATGGCGAGCGCGAAGTTCTGGCGGATCAGGCGCCCGGCCTTTCGCGCGGTCTCGATGGCAAAGGGCACGGCCTCGAGGCTTTCGTGCAGGAAGACCAGGTCCGCCGCCTGGCGGCCGACATCGGCAGCGCTGGCCGGCGCCATGGAGACATGCGCCGCGGCCAGTGCCGGGGCGTCGTTGATGCCGTCGCCCACCATGAGGACACGATGACCGCTTGCGGCGCGTTCGGCGACGGCCTCGGTCTTCTCACGCGGCGAAAGACCGGCCTGCCAGCGCTCGATGCCGAGCAGGCCGGCAATGCGCGAGACCGCCGCAGGCCGGTCGCCCGACAGGATCGCCATATCGATGCCGTCCCAGCGCAGCGCGCCGACCACCTCGCCGGCCCCGGCGCGCAGGGCGTCCTCGAAGCGGAAGGTTTCCAGCACGACGCCGTCGCGCGACAGCACGACCTCTGAAAGCCCGTGCATCTCCTCGCCGTCAACAGCCCTGCCCGCCGCAAAGGCGCGGCTCCCGAGGCGCAGCAGGCCCTGCGGCGTTTCGGTCTCAAGCCCGCCGCCCGCGATTTCACGCACCTCGGTGAGCACGGGCATGGGACCGGGCACCGCGCTGGCAAGCGCCACGGAAAGCGGATGACGCGAATGGGCCGCCAGCGCCGCCGCGAGTGCAAGATGGGTGCGATTGACGCTATCCCGATCGACAAGGCGCGGCTTGCCGAGCGTCAGCGTGCCGGTCTTGTCGAAGACGGCGGTGTCGATCTCGGCCAGGCGTTCCATGGCCGAGCCGTCTTTCACCATGACGCCGCCGGCAAACAGGCGGCCTGCTGCCACCACCTGCACGACCGGCACCGCAAGCGCGAGCGCGCAGGGGCAGGTGATGATCAGCACGGCTATGGAGACCATGAGCGCATGTTTCCAGTCGCCGTCGTGGAGACCCCAGCCGAGGAAGGAGCCCAGCGCCATGACATGCACGACGGGCGCATAGATTTGCGACGCTCGGTCGGCGATGCGGCGATACCGCGCCCTGCCCCCTTCGGCCGCTTCCATCAGGCCGATGACCTCCGACAGGAAGGAATTACGGGCGGTCGCGACGGCTTCGACGAGAAGAGAGCCGGTGAGGTTCATCGCGCCCGCTTCTAGGCGGGTGCCGGGCCCGGCGGCGAGCGGATCGCTCTCGCCGTTGACGATGGAACGGTCGACATCGCTTGCCCCCGTCAGCACGCGGCAATCGACGGGAATGCGCTCGCCGGCGGCGATGGCGAGATGATCGCCGACGGCGATCTCCTCGACCGGCCGATAGTCGCGCGTCCCGTCGGGCAGCATCACCATCGCGCCGCGCGGCGACAGGCGGGCAAGGCCGGTGATGGCCGAGCGGGCGCGATCGCGCATGACATGGTCGAGCGTGCGGCCGATGAGCAGGAAGAACAGCAGGCTGACGGTGGCGTCGAACCAGGCATGCTCGGCGCTGTGCAGCGTCTCCCACAAGGAAAAGACATAGGAAAGCGTGATCGCGATGGCGATCGGCACATCCATGTTGGTGCGGCCGTGGCGCAGCGCGTTCCAGGCCGAGCGGTAGAAGAAGCGACCGGCATAGATCAGCGTCGGGCCGGCGATGAAGGCGGAAATCCAGTGGAACAGGTCGCGCGTCGCGGCCTCGGCGCCCGACCAGACGGAAACCGACAGCAGCATGATGTTGGTGGCCGCGAAGCCGGAAACGGCGACGGCGCGGATCAGCTGGTTGCGCAGGAGGTCGTCGCCTTCCGCGGCAAGCGAGAAGAGATGCGTCTCGTAGCCCGTGGCGGCGATCGCCGCCGCCATGGCCTGCGGATCGGTCGGCGCGCCGTTGACCTGCTCCTTCCACATCACCGAGACCCGGCGGGTGGAAAGGTTGACGCGCGCCCGCTCGACCTCCGGCAGGGCTTCGAGTGCAGCCTCGATGGTGGTGATGCACGCGCCGCAATGCACGCCGGGAACACTCAGGTCGCTCTGGCGCAAGCCCGGCCCGACAGGCCGGCTGGCCAGCAGCAGTTCCTCCGACGACGGCAAGGCATGGCGAGCACGCTCAGCCTCCATCGCGCCTTCCGTTCCGGGTGCACAGCAGCTCATTGGTTGCCTCCTGTGACGACGGTGCGCAGCGTCTGGTGGAACACCTTCACGCCCTGATGCCGCGTGGCGATATCGATCACCCACTGGCCGGCGGGCACATCGCGCTCGGCAACGAACCGCCCCGCCCCCGAGGGCACGAGCGACAGGGTGAAATCCTCCCGCTCATCCACCGGACGCTTGAAGGTGGCCGAGACCTCGTCGGCGACGACGGGCTGGCCGCCGGCGTCGACCACATGGTAGACGATGCGGCCGTCCTTGATGACGATGTCGCCCTCGATGCCGCTGGCGGCAAGCCGCTTGGCCTCCTCCACCTTGCCGTTGAACTGCTGGCTGGCGACATAGGTGTTCGGCACGACCAGCCCGCTCCAGGTCCGCACCGCGTTCCACGCCATGAAGACGTTGACCGAGATGATGGTGCCGAAGAACAGCACCATGACGAGGAGCATATGCCAGCCCGTGAAGACGAAACCGCGTTGCTTGCTTTCGGCGACCATTATCGTGCTCCCGGCATGTTGAATTTGGCGGAATAGGCCCTGCTCTCGTGACCCTGGCGATCTTCCGCCATGATCCTGAAGCCCTCGGCCGCTTCCGACAGCTTGTCCTTGGGCAGGGTGACGAAGACCCTGAGCGCCGTCACCTTGTCCGGATCGGCCGGCACGTCGACGCTGCGGCCATCCGTGTTGTCATGGCCGGCAATCTTCATGACGGCGCCCGGCATGCCCTCGATCGACACGGTGATGACGCGCGGTTCGGGGATCATGTTGAGCAGCTTCACCGCATAGCCGTTGCGGATCGAGCCATCCGATTCCACGACGAACTGAGGGTTGCGGTCATGGATGACGTTGAGATCCAGCCGCTCGCGCGCCAGCAGCGCATAAACCAGCGCCAGCCCCGCCAGCGACCAGACACCGAAGTAGAGCAGCGTGCGCGGGCGGAAGATGACGTGCCAGTCGAAATGCCTGACACGATCATTGAACGTGCCGTCGGCATTGCGGACGCGCGCCGGGTCGATCGGCTGCGTGCCGCCACCGGTGGCAAGCGCCATGTTCGCCGCGTAATCCGACAGCGTGGCATAGGCGATCAAACCGCGCTCCTTGCCGAGCTTGTCCATGACATTGTCGCAGGCATCGATGCACAGCGCGCAGGTAATGCACTCGAGCTGCTGGCCGTCGCGGATATCGATGCCCATGGGACAGACCACGACGCAGGCGTTGCAATCCACGCAATCACCGACGCTCTCCCCGGCAGCAATGGCCTTCTTGGCATGGCGGGTGCGCGGCTCGCCGCGCCAGTCGTTATAGGTCACGACCAGCGAGCTTTCGTCGAGCATCGCCGCCTGGATGCGCGGCCATGGGCACATATAGGTGCAGACCTGCTCGCGCATCAGCCCGCCCAGGACGTATGTCGTCACCGTCAGGACCGCGACGGTGATATAGGCGACCGGCGGCGCCTGCAGCGTGACGAAATTGACCAGCAATGTCGGTGCGTCGGCGAAATAGAAGATCCAGGCACCGCCCGTGGCGACGGCGATGACGAGCCAGATGACATGCTTGCTGACGCGCTTCCAGACCTTGGAGAACGTCCACGGCCCGGCATCGAGCTTCATGCGCGCATTGCGATCGCCTTCGATGGCACGCTCCACGACAAGGAACAGGTCCACCCAGACCGTCTGCGGACAGGCATAGCCGCACCACGCACGACCGACCGCTGAGGTCACGAGGAACAGCCCAAAGCCCGCCATGACGAGCAGGCCGGCCACGAAGAAGAATTCCTGCGGCCAGATCTCGATGAAGAAGAAGTAGAAGCGCCGTCCGGCGAGATCGATGAGCACCGCCTGGTCTGGCGCATAGGGACCGCGGTCCCAGCGAATCCACGGCGTCAGGTAATAGATGCCGAGCGTCACGAGCATGATCAGCCACTTGAACTGGCGAAAACGACCCTGCGCGCGCCTGGGAAAGATCTTCTTGCGCTTCTCGTAGAGCGGCTTGCGCACCTTGGCCGAGTTGACGGGCTCGGCCTCGTGGCGCTCGATGGTCGTGTCTGCGGTGTAGACGGTCGTCATAATATGCGGATGTCCCGGAATCTTCTGCCTATGCCGGGGACAATGACGCCAACGGGGCGCCGCATCGTTGATCTACGTCAAGTTTGGTGGGCGTTACGGCCGCCATGGGCGTGGCGCGTTGCCGCACGAATGCGCAGCACTCACCGTCTGCCGCTGTCGAAAAGAAAAGTATGTTCACTTTTCGTTCGACAAATGCGCCCGTTCCAACCTATCCTGCGTCGATGAGGAGAGCGCCCATGACCACCCTGCCCGTCCGTGTTATTCACCGCAGCATCGATCGTGATTGGCGTGCCGTTTACGCCTTCGCCGCGAAGCCGGAGAACATGCCGCTCTGGGCTTCGGGCCTCGCCTCGGGGCTGACGCGCGACGGTGACGACTGGATCGCCGATGGCGGGCCGATCGACAATGTGCGTGTCCGGTTCGCGCCGGCCAACGATTTCGGCGTTATCGATCATACCGTCACCCTGCCCGATGGCCGGGTCGTCGAAAACGCCCTGCGCGTCGTGCCGAACGGTGATGGCGCGGAGGTGATGTTCACGCTGCTGCGGCAACCGGATATGGATGACGCGGCCTTCGAATCGGATGCGGCGCATGTGGCCCGTGATCTCGGGACGTTGGCCAAACTGATGGAAGACAGGGAGTTGCCGCGATGAGCAGCAGAGGCGCGGATCGCAAGATCGACTATATCGAGTTCAACGTCGCGGATATCGCCCGCAGCAAGGCCTTCTACGGCAGCGCCTTCGGCTGGACCTTCACGGACTACGGGCCGCGATATTGCGAGTTTCAGGACGGCCGCCTGACCGGCGGCTTCACCACAACGGCGCCGGTTCGCGCACAGGGCGGCCCGCTGATCATTCTTTTTGCCGACGAATTGGAAGAGATATTGGCGCGCGTGGAGGCCGCAGGCGGAACCGTGGTACAGCCGATCTTCGAATTTCCCGGTGGACGCCGCTTCCACTTCACCGATCCCGACGGATACGAGCTGGCGGTCTGGTCCGACCGTTGAGCGGCTTACTTAGCGTCAATCTGACGGCGTAAAGCATTTTTACCGTTGGAATTCAGGGATTTTCAACGATCGCCTCCTAGTGACGAGTCCAGCGGTTAAATCAGCGTGGGCTCGTCGATGTACGCAATTCTGGGCAGGACCTTACTGGTCGCGGTGCTGTCGACGGTCGCATCGCTCGTGATCAGCTTCGCCTTCGTACCGATGATGGGCGGCCGCGTGGCGGGCGCAGGCCTGGTCATGACCATCGTCTGCCCGATCGCCATCTCCATTCCCGCCTCGCTCGTGCATTTCTATCAGGCCGACCGTCTGCGCCGCGCCAATACGGCGCTCGCCGAGGCGCGCGATGCGCTGGAAAAAGCCTATGACCGCCTGCAATACCAGGCCCGGCGCGATGCCCTGACCGGCCTGCTCAACCGGGCAGCCTTCATGGACGAGATTGCCGCATCCAGCAACGACGGCGCGAATGGCGGCCTGCTCTTTCTCGATGTCGATCATTTCAAGTCGGTCAACGACCGGTTCGGCCATGCCGCGGGCGATGAGGCCCTGCATCTCATCGGCGCTGCCCTCCAGAGCCTGGCTCAGGAGAACGACATCGTCGGTCGCCTTGGCGGCGAGGAATTTGCGATTTTCCTGCACGGCGCGTCGGCCGAGCGCATGCTCGATCATTCGCAGGCGGTGCGCGAGGCGGTCTCCGCCATCGATTTTCGCCACCCATCCGGCATCCGCATACCCCTCGGCGTCAGCATCGGCGCCTTCCATTGCGCCCCCCGGTTCGATCCGGCCGAAGCGCTCGCCGCCGCCGACCGCAATCTCTACCGGGCGAAATCGGCAGGCCGCAACACGGTCGTCGCATGAAAAAGGCCGCGTTCGACGCGGCCTCTTCCTTTCTCATATCCAGTCTCGGCGATTATTCGCCGCCACCCAGCGAATGGACGAAGATCGCAAGCTGCTTGACCGAAGCGTCACCGAGACGCGGCAGCCAGCTCGGCATCACGCCATGCTTGGGCGCGCGGACCTGCGCGGCGATGGCCGCCTCGCCCTCGCCCTTCAGCCAGATGGCGTCAGCGAGGTTCGGCGCGCCGAACTCGCGGTTGCCCTTGGCGTCATCGCCATGGCAGGCCGCGCAGTTGTCGGCGAAGATCTGCCTGCCCGGCTCGACGAGGCTTGCATCCGACGGCGTGCCCGTCAGGCTGACGACATAGGCCGCCACCTGCTTGATCTGCACGGGCTCCAGGATTTCGCCATAGGCCGGCATTTCCGAGGTGCGGGTCTCGTCGTCACCGGGGTTGCGGATACCATGCGCGATGGTCTGGTAGATATCGTCCACCGAGCCGCCCCAGATCCAGTCGTCGTCGTTGAGGTTCGGGAAGCCGGCGCCACCGGCAGCGCCCGAGCCGTGGCACTGCGCACAGTTGACCTTGAAGGCCGACGCGCCGCCCGCGATTGCGAACTGCGAAAGCTGCGGATCGGCCATGATCTCCTGAAGCGAGGAGTTGGCGATACGGTCGACGAAGGCGGACTGCGCCTGCTTGGCGTCTGCCAGCTCGGTCGCGATATTGGCGCGGCTCGACCAGCCGAGAACGCCCCTTGTGGCATCGCTCACCAGCGGCCAGGCCGGAAAGGCGATGGTGTAACCGATCGCCCAGAGGATCGTCGCGTAGAACGTCCAGACCCACCAGCGCGGCATCGGGTTGTTCAGTTCGCGGATGCCATCCCACTCGTGGCCGGTGGTTTCGACGCCCGAGATTTCGTCAATATGTTTCTCGGCCATGATCAGTCCTCCTTGAGAGGGATTTCAGCGGCCCGTTCGGCGGCCTTGCGGGCGCCGGGGCGGAGTGTGAAGGCGACGACGGCCAGGAAGAACAGCGTCATGGCGAGCAGGCCCCAGCTGTCGGCGAAGTGGCGCATGGCGGTATAGGTTTCCATGGTCCACCTCCTCAGCGGTAACCGCTGGCATCGTCATAGGTGGAGAAGTCCACCAGCGTGCCGAGCATTTGCAGATAAGCGACGAGCGCATCCATTTCGGTGAGCTTCGTGGGGTCGCCGTCGAAGTCGCCAAGCTTGGCCTTCGGATAGCGGGCCTCCAGGCCGGACGTGTCCGCGTTCGGATCCGCCTGCGCCTTGATATCGGCCGCCGCGTTCTCGATCATCTCGTCCGTATAGGGCACGCCCACCTTGCGGTTGGCTTCGAGATGCAGGGTGATGTTCTTCACCTCCAGCGGCGTCTCCTTGAGGAAGGCGTAGCTCGGCATCACCGATTCCGGCACGACCGAGCGCGGCTCGATCAGGTGCTGGACGTGCCACTCGTTCGAGTAGCGGTCGCCGACGCGGGCGAGATCGGGCCCCGTGCGCTTCGAGCCCCACTGGAACGGATGGTCGTACATCGACTCCGCCGCCAGCGAGTAGTGCCCGTAGCGTTCCACCTCGTCGCGGAACGGGCGGATCATCTGGCTGTGACAGACGTAGCAGCCCTCGCGGACATAGATGTCGCGGCCCGCCAGTTCGAGCGGCGAATAAGGCCGCATGCCCTCCACCTTTTCGATCGTGTTCTCGAGGTAGAACAGCGGGGCGATCTCGACGATGCCGCCGATGGTGACGACCAGGAGCGAGCCGACGAGGAGAAGCGTCGCGTTGCGTTCGAGGATCGCGTGTTTGTCAAGAATGGACATGGTGTCCCCTCCTATTCGGCCGGCTGGAGCGCGGGTGCGGCACCCGGGATCGGGGCTTCGTCACGCTGGTAGCCGAGGATTGTCATGGTCACGTTGTAGGCCATGATGAGCGCGCCTAAGAGGAACAGCCCGCCGCCGACGGCGCGCAGCACGTAATAGGGGAACATCGCGGCGACGGTTTCGGCGAACGAGTAGACCAGGAAGCCCTGCTCGTCGTATTCGCGCCACATCAGGCCCTGCTGGATGCCGGCGACCCACATGACCGCCGCGTAGACGACGATGCCGAGCGTGGCGAGCCAGAAGTGCCAGTTGACCATGCGGATCGAGTACAGCCGTTCGCGCTTCCACAGCTTCGGAACGAGGAAGTAGACCGCGCCGAAGGTGATGAGGCCGTTCCAGCCAAGCGCGCCCGAATGCACGTGGCCGATGGTCCAGTCCGTGTAGTGGCTGAGCGAGTTGACCGACTTGATCGACATCATCGGGCCTTCGAAGGTCGCCATGCCGTAGAAGGCGACGGCCATGACCATCATGCGCACGATCGGGTCGGTGCGGATCTTGTCCCAGGCGCCCGAGAGCGTCATCAGGCCGTTGATCATGCCGCCCCACGAGGGCATCCACAGCATGATCGAGAAGACCATGCCCAGCGTCTGCGCCCAGTCCGGCAGCGCCGTGTAGTGCAGGTGGTGCGGGCCGGCCCAGATATACATGAAGATCAGCGCCCAGAAGTGGATGATCGACAGGCGGTAGGAATAGACCGGGCGGTTCACCTGCTTGGGGATGAAGTAGTACATCATGCCCAGGAAGCCGGCCGTCAGGAAGAAGCCCACGGCGTTATGGCCGTACCACCATTGCGTCAGCGCATCCTGCACACCCGAGAAGGCCGAGTAGCTCTTCACGCCCAGGAACGACACCGGGATCGCCAGGTTGTTGACGATATGCAGCATGGCCACCGTCACGATGAACGACAGGAAGAACCAGTTCGCCACGTAGATGTGCGGTTCCTTGCGGGTCATGATCGTGCCGAGGAAGGCGACGAGATAGGCGACCCAGACGACGGTGAGCCACAGGTCGACATACCATTCCGGCTCGGCATATTCCCTGCCCTGCGTGATGCCGAGCAGATAGCCGGTGGCGGCCATGACGATGAAGAGCTGGTAGCCCCAGAACACGAACCAGCCGAGATTGCCGCCGAAGAGGCGCGCGCGCGACGTGCGCTGCACGACATAGAACGACGTCGCGATCAGCGCATTGCCGCCAAAGGCGAAGATCACCGCCGAGGTGTGCAGCGGGCGCGTGCGGCCGAAGTTCAGCCAGGGTTCGATGTTGAGATCGGGAAAGGCCAGTTGCAGCGCGACCACGACGCCGACCAGGAAGCCGACGACGCCCCAGAAGACGGTGGCGATGACGCCGTATTTCACGACCTCATCGAAGTAACCGCCATCGTCAGACGAGGCTGCGATCTTGGCCGGGGCGAAGGAAATGCGCCGGATCATGAAGACCGTGCCCGCCAGGAGCACGAAGAAGAGGACCCACATATGGGCCCCGAAAAGCTTGTCCTGGGCAAACGCCGCGCCGAGCAGCGCGAGGAATGCGCCCACGGCAAGGACGATTGTTTCCGTTGTGTATTTCATCGTTGGCATCCCCCAACTCTCGAATGTCCCGCATAAGCCGTTCCCACGCGGAATCGGCCTTTGCGCTCGAATGAGCCTTCGCAGATGCGCACGCCAGCATCCTTGACATGGATCAAGGCGCAGATCGGAAGCCGGGGTCATCAAAGGGACAGGTTGACGCAGCCCGCCCTGCGACGCGCGGCATCCAGAAAACGAGGACATATGAGATGACGGACCACACTGGTATTGCCCGGCTGCTTTCGGACCGCCCGATGGATGCCGTTTCGCTCGACTGGTTGAAGAAGGCCCACGACGCGCAGCTCGCGCTGTGCGCGGCGCTGGAAGACATCGCCGACAGCCTGCCGGCCAACATCAACCGGCAGAAATGCATGTACGCCGCCAAATCCCTGATTCCGCTGGTCAACGGCGTGCATCGCTATGAGGAGGAAACGCTGTTTCCCCTGCTGGAGAAACTGCGCGCACACGACGACGAACTGACGGAAGCCATCGCGCGGCTGAAGTTCGAGCATGTCGAGGACGAGTGTTTCGCCGAGGAGCTCACGGACACGCTGACGCGGCTCGGCAGCGGTGACGCCGGGGTCAACGCGGAAGCGGCAGGCTACATGCTGCGCGGCTTCTTCGAATCGATCCGGCGCCATATCGCCTTCGAGCAGCAGTTCATGCTGCGCGGGCCGCTCGCCTCATGAGGGGGCTCACGCCGCCATCGGGTCGCGCGACAATTCCTGGAAATCATGGAGAACGAGGATGGCGCCGATCACGTCGCCGGCCGCCGATAGGCAGGGCGTCATGCGGCAACGGGTGACGGCGCTGCCGCGCCCGCTGGATATATAATCGTATTCCATCACTTCGCCGGCAAAACAGCGATCGAGATGCCGCTTCACGCGTGACTCGAAGCGCTGGAGGCCGATGAATTCGACGATATGCCGCCCCACGAGATCGATGGGCTTCTGGCTGAAGCGGCTGGCATTGAGCGCGTTCGAATAGATGTAGCGGTAATCCGTGGTAACGACGGCAACGCGATCGGGCAGGCTGTCGAGGATCGCTTCGTTCAGAAGGCCGTCCTCCGTGACGCGCGACACGCCGCTCGGGCGTATGGCATCGATCGCCGGAACGGAAAACGGACCTGCCGCCTCCTGCGTGCCGAAATACCTGTCGAGCAAAATCTTGAGGCTTTGCGCCTGCCGAAGCACGCAGGCCCTGTCGTCGGCATCCTCCCGCAGGAGATCCAGCGCGAACTGGAACTGACAGCGAAGGTCGCCAACATTCTGCGCCTCCTGCTGGAGCACGGCGGCGAGCGCCGGTTCTATTTCCCTGTCCAGCATGGAGATGAGTTTCTCATCTCCCGTTCTTACAGCATACTGTAGTTGCGAATACTTAAACCAGAACAACTCTATAAGAGCTTTCAATTCTTGCTCCCCAAAATTGCCGAGAACTACAGCAATCAGCCATTCATATTATCATACTATTGGGAACGGGATTCCTCTCTTGCCTGACACCTCCCCGAAACCGCCATCCAAAGCGCTTACATTAGCAAAATGGTAACAGCGTCGGAAAAGATGTCAAACGACAATTTTAAAGAAACGAGCTGAAGTACGTACGTAAAAGCAAAGTTCTAATAAAAAATGATAAGCCTTCAAGTAATAAGGCTGTGCTTGATATTCCAGCGATCATGATACCAGAGCCACTGGCCCGGATATTCGCGCACCCATTGCTCCACCTTGTCGTTCAGCATCTGCGCTGTGGCATCGACGTCGACGGCGCCGTTCGGCTTGCGCGGAACGCTCATCGCCGGCTCGATCTCCAGGCGGTAGCGATTGCCGGGAAGCCGGATGGAGCGGGCCGGATAGACCTCGCAGTCGAACTGGCGGACCAGCTTGGCGAGCAAAGGGTTGGTCTGCACCGGGCGGCCGAAGAACTGCGTCGGCAGGCCCCGGGTGAACTTCTGGTCGACGAGCACGCCCACCGGCTGGCTGGCTTCCAGCTTGCGCGCCAGCGTGAAGGACGAACCGGCATGAGACGGCACCAGCCCGCCCATGCGCGCGCGGCGGAATTCGAAAACCTTATCGGCGACGTAGGGGTTGTTCGGCGGCCTGAACAGCACCGTCACGTCGAGCCCGAAGGCCGCGCCCGCGACCGGCAGGAGCTCGAAATTGCCGGTATGGGCCGTGAAGACGATGAACGGGCGCGGGTTGTCCCGAAGGTCGACGAAGATCGGAATGCCGGACACTTCGACACGGCCGGGTGTCGAGCGCGCCGGATCGAAATCGAACAGCTTGTCGAGGAAGACATATTCGGCGGCAAGGCGGCCCATATTGCCCCAGGCGTCGAGCGCGATCGCCTTGATATCCTCGTCCGTTTTTTCCGGGAAGGCATTGCGCAGATTGGTCAGGGTCAGCTTGTGGCGCTTCGTCTTGGGACCGATCCAGCGCGCGACCCGGTCGGCGAAGTTGATCGCACCATCCGCCGGCAGCAGCTTCAGGAGGTTGAGCAGACCGAAGGCGAATTGCGCCTCCAGCCATTGCTTCGTGTTCCTAAGCGCCAGAACAAAGCGGGTGATGATCATCTTCACGGCAATCAGTCCAGCTTGAGGACGATCTTGCCGAAGATCTGGCGCGATTCCATGCGCTCCAGCGCCGTCGCGATGCCGTCGAAGGTGACTTCCGTGTCGATGACCGGATGCACGACGCCGCGGGCCATCTTCTGCATGGCATCCGCCATGTTTTCCATGCGGCAGCCGAAGGAGCCGAGCAGCTTCAACTGCTGCTGGAAGAGCATCATCAGGTTCATGTCGGTCGAAACGCCCGACGTGGAGCCGCAGGTGACGAGGCGGCCGCCGCGCTTCATGGAGAGCATCGAGCCGGCCCAGGTATCCTTGCCGACATGTTCGAAGACGACGTCAACGCCCTTCTTCTTCGTCAGCTTGCGCACCACGCCCTCGAAGCGATCCTCGCGGTAGTTGATGACGTGATCGGCGCCGAGCGCCTTGGCCTTCTCGATCTTGTCGTTCGAACCGACGGTGGTGATGACGGTGCAACCGGTCTTCTTGGCAAGCTGGATCGCAGCCGTGCCGATGCCCGAGCCGCCGGCGTGAACGAGGATCGTCTCGCCGGGCTGAAGCTTGGCATTGTCGAACAGCATGTGCTCGACCGTGCCGAAGGTGACGGGCGCGAGTGCCGCCGCAACCGCATCGATGCCGGGCGGTGCTGGCACGAGCAGGCGGGCGGGAAGGTTGACCTTTTCCTGCGCGAAGCCGTCGAGATGGAAGCCATGCACGCCGCCGACATGTTCACAGAGATTGTCGCGCTTCTCGCGGCAGGGCTTGCAGAGGCCGCAGGTGCGCGCGCCGTAGATGGACACGAGCTGGCCGGGCAGCACGTTGGACACGCCCGGACCGAGCGTTTCGACGACGCCGGCGGCTTCCGCGCCGATGACCAGCGGCATCTTGCGCTTGGCGAAGGCCATGCCGCGCCAGCCCCAGACATCGATATGGTTCAGAGCGACGGCCTTGACGCGCAGGGTCACTTCACCCGGGCCGGGCGCTTCCGGTTCCGGGATGTCGGTGATTTCGAGCTTGCGGTCGTCGAGAAGCTGCAGGGCACGCATGGTCAATTTTCCTGTCAGGCCGGTTCGGCCGTCATCACGAGGCTGGCGTTCTGGCCGCCGAAGCCGAAGGAGTTGGAGAGAACCGCCGTGACCTGCGCATCGCGCTTCACGTTCGGCACGACGTCCAGCTGGATGGTCGGGTCGGGGTTCGTGTAGTTGATGGTGGGCGGAAGCGTCCCGGTCAGCATGGTCTGGATCGAGAACACGGCCTCGACCGCACCGGCCGCCGTCAGCGTATGGCCGATCATCGACTTGTTGGACGAAACCGCGATGCCCGCCAGACGGTCGCCGAAGACGGTCGACATGGAGAGATACTCCATCTTGTCGTTTTCGGGCGTCGACGTGCCATGGGCGTTGATATAGCCGATGCTGCTTTCGTCGATGCCGGCATCTTCCAGCGCCGCACGGATGGTCGCGATGGCAGGACCGCCGTCCGGCGACGAGCGCGTGCGGTGGAAATGATCCGCCTTCTCGCCGCAACCCCTGAGGATGCCCAGCACCTTGGCGCCGCGGGCAATGGCCGATTCCAGCGATTCCAGCACGAGCGCCGCCGCACCCTCGGCGATGACGAAACCGTCGCGGTCCTTGCTGAACGGCTTGGAGGCCTTGGTCGGCGGGTCGTTCTGCGTCGACAGCGCGGACAGAAGCGCAAAGCGGATGAGTGCCTCGGCGGTCACGGAGCCGTCGGTGCCGACGGTGAGCGCGCGCTCCGTGCGGCCCTGGCGGATCGCCTCGACGCCGAGCTGGATCGCGGTCGCACCGGAGGCGCAGGCGGTCGAGAGCGTCACCGGCAGGCCGCGCGTGCCGTAGCGGTCAGACAGGCGCTCGGAGATCGAACCGAAGGACCAGGCCTCGTGCAACGCCGGGCTCGGCTGTTCGCGGAGCACGGACAGGAAGCGGTCATAGGCGTCGCCGGGGCGCTGCGAGGCCGGCGCCCGGTCGGCGAGCGCGAAGCGGTCGCGCCAGTCGGGCTCGATGGGCGGCGCGGCCAGAAAGAGCGGGCCGCCGAAATCCCCGGAAATGCCGGCCTGCGCCAGCGCCTCGTCCGTCGTCTCGCGGGCATAGGCGTAGGAACGCTCGACCGGGTTTTCGACGGGCACTTCGATGAAATCGACCGTGCCGGAAATGCGGGTGTTGAGCCCGTCGACCGGAAAACGCGTGATGGCGTGGATGCCGGAGACGCCACCGGTCAGCGCGGCCCAGTTGTCCTTGAGGCCCTGCCCGAGCGAGGTGACGACACCCATGCCTGTCACGGCGACGATGGGGCGACCGAGATGATCCCTGTAAGCGGCTTTGCTCATGGCCCTACCCTCACTTCTCTGCGGAAAGGATTGCGACGCCCTCGCCGCGCGAATGACCGACCGTGGTGACGACGGCGGTTGCGGCGGGTGCGCTCATGGCGGTCTCGGCGGCCGTGTCGAAGGGCGCGACCGTGATGCCCGCACCGAGCGTCAGCGCGGCGAGCGCCAAACCCAGCGGGAACTGTGCCTCGAGCGACTGCCCGATGACGCCGCTGTAGCCGCGCACGGCGCTGCCTTCGAAACGGGTGCCGAGCCAGGCCTTTTCACGGGCCGTCACATCATGCGCGCCGGAGGCGCCGGAGAAGACGATGGTTTCGGCGCCGGCCTTTGCCCCGTCGGCCAGCTGCTCCAGGCGCGCTTCCAGACGGCCCGCGTCGCGCGAACCGCGGTCGCCGCCGATGGCGTCGATGGTCGCGTAGATGCGTGCGCCGCGCGCCTCGGCATGCGCGCGCGATTCGAGAATGAGGAACGCTGCCGCCGAACCGGTGATGATACCGCCGCCGGCCGTCTCGTCACGCGACCACAGGGGCGTCCAGCCGCCCGTGGCATGCGCGCCGATCGCCTCGTAAAGCAGGATGACGTCCTGCCGCTCGGCCACCAGCGCACTGCCGACCAGCGTGTGCGTCGACTGGCCGGACCGGATGCGGTGGAAGGCCGTCTCGATGGCGCTGATGCCGGCCGCTTCCTCGCCCATGAAGGTGCGCGACGAGCCCGTGACCTTGTGCACGATGGAAATGTTGCCGGCGAGCAGGTTGGAAAGCTGCGCCAGGAAAAGCGTCGGCCGCAGCTCGGTCGTCAGCTTCTCGTTGAGCAGGTGTTCGCGGTCGTTACGCTTCAGGCCCTCGTCGACGATGAGCGAATCGACCGTGATGTCGCGCTCGCCGCCGCCGGCCGCCACGATCATGTCCATGGTGCCGCAGGCGTCCGCATCGTCCTTGAAGCCGGCATCGTCAAGCGCGAGGCCGGCGGCGAAGACGCCGAGGCGCTGCCAGTTTTCCATCTGGCGCTGGTCGCCACGCTTGGGAATCTGCTGGTTCCAGTCGATTTCCGGCATGGGATGCACGGGATAGGGCGAAAAACGCTCCGTCTCGATCTTCAGCCCGGGCGCTGCGGCCGCGCCGAGGATCTGCACATGCGCCTCGGCGCCGACACCGTGACAGGTGACAATACCCACGCCGGTGATGACAACATCGTTGTTCGCCTTGGCCATACTCACTTCCCTTCAGCAGACGCAGCTAGCGCCTCCAACAAACCCACCTCTTCGGCGCGCTTGCGCACGATATCGGCAAGCGGCACCTCGGCAAACGGCATGGTGCGCAGCTTCAGCTGCGTGTCGCATACCTTCTTGCCGGCCGACGAAATCTTCGCCTTCGTCACGGCGTAGCCGGATCCCTCATGCTCCAGCACGACCTCGATGTCGAGCACCGCATCGGGTTCGACGAAGGTGCGCATCTTCGCGCCGTCCACGCTCATCAGAAAGGGCATGGCGGCGAAATCCGATGCGCCCAGCACGAGAAAGCCGGATGCCTGCGCCATGGTCTCGATGAGGAGCACGCCCGGAACGAGCGGCATGCCGGGGAAATGACCTTCAAAGACCGGGCTCTTGGACGGAACGACGGAGCGGGCCTTCAGGATGCGGCGCGCAGCATCGACGGCTTCCACCCGGTCGATCATCTGGAAATATTCTAGCAGCATCGGATTAGCCTTTGCCGAAAATCGAAAGGCCTGCCGAAGACGGCAGGCCGATAGCCCTCTGCGCCGGGGTCGTCCGGAACATCGCCGCCGGAAAGGCGGCCGGGCGCCGCGTATCAGGCCTTGGCGGCCCGCAGTTCGTCGATCTTCGCGCAGAGGTTCTTCAGGACGAAGTATTCTTCCGTCGCAACCTTGCCTTCATTGACTTCCTGCGTCCACTGTTCCAGCGGGATCTTGATGCCGAATTCCTTGTCGATCGCAAAGACGATGTCGAGGAAATCGAGGCTGTCGATGCCGAGATCGTCGATCGTGTGGCTTTCCGGCGTGATCGTCTCGCGATCGATCTCGCTGGTTTCAGCAATGATGTCGGCAACCTTGTCGAATGTAGCAGTCACGCCCATACCTCATGAATCTATAGTCGCGCGATCCTATATGGAAAACCGACGCGATTGCCAATGGGGTTGATGAGGGACCTGCATTCCCCGCAAGGCTGTGTTGCCGCGGCAACAGCCCTCACACGGCAATGGAGTGCCGTCCCCGGCCGCTGGCAAGATGCGCATCGAAGGTGGCGGCCACCGTGCGGGCAAAGGGCCGCCCGGCCGGCGTCAGCGTGAAGCGCTCGCCCTCGAACGCCGCCAGACCATCCCGATCCGTCGCGACGAAACGCCCTGCCTCCCCGCGAATGACGGCGAAAAATGCCGGATGCCGTTCCGCGAGGTCGGCCAGCGAGAAGCCGAAATCGCACATAACGCGTTCGATGACCCAGGCGCGGGCGCGGTCTTCCTCGGTCAGGATGTAGCCGCGCACCACCGCAAGGCCGCCCTCCTCCACGCGGCGCAGATATTCACCCGTCGCCGGCATGTTCTGGATATAGCCCTGCGGCAATTGACCAATGGACGATGCGCCGAGCCCGATCAGCGCATCCGCCCGGTCGTCCGTATAGCCCTGGAAATTGCGGCGCAGCGTTCCCTCCCGCGCGGCCACGGCGAGCCGGTCAGCCGGCAGCGCGAAATGGTCGATACCGATCGCCTCGTAGCCGGCCGAAACCAGCATCTCCGCCGCCATCGACATCTGCTCGAAGCGCGCCACGATGCCGGGCAGCGCGGCCTCGGCGATCATCGTCTGGTGCTTCTTCATCCACGGCACATGCGCGTAGCCGAACAGCGCGATGCGATCAGGCGCAAGCGAGATGACGGCGCGCACGGTCTCGGCCATCGTCTCCAGCGTCTGGTAAGGCAGCCCGTACAGGACGTCGCAGTTGACGGAGCGTACGCCCCGCGCCCGTGCGGCCTCCACCACGCCCCGCGTCTGTTCGAAAGTCTGGATGCGGTTGATGGCCTTCTGGACCTTGGGGTCGAAATCCTGGATGCCGAGACTGGCGCGCGTCATGCCGATGGCCGCGAGCGCGTCGTGCCTTGCATCATCGAGATCGTTCGGATCCATTTCCACCGAGACCTCGGCCTCCGGGGAAAAGGCGAAATATCGTGCAAGACAGTCCTTCAGCGCCACGAGGTCGTCGGGCCGCAGCATGGTGGGCGAACCACCGCCGAAATGCAGCGCCGTCACCGGCGCCGCGCGCGAGACAAGCGCGCCGACGGACGCGATCTCCGCGTGCAACCCCTTCAGATAGGCCTCCACCGGCTCGTAGCGCAGCGTGTGCTTGGTGTGGCAGGCGCAGAACCAGCACAGCCGGTCGCAATAGGGAATGTGGGCATAGAGCGACAGCCGATTGGCAGAACCCAGGGTCGCGAGCCACCCGGCATAGGCATCCGGCCCCACGCTCTCGTCGAAATGCGGCGCGGTCGGATAGCTCGTGTAGCGGGGAACCGGCGCGGAAAGGCGTTCTACGAGTGCGTCCTGCATGATCATCTCCTTGCTGATCAGGCAAATAAACCCGAAACGCCCCGCGCCATTTGATTTTGATCAAGTGAAAAGCCGATTGGATGGGCTAGGATTTGACAATAGTCAGAAAGCGCTATTTTGCCGCTGCGCGACACTCTTTATGTTGGCGGCACCTTGCGATAGCACGGCAGCGTTGTGCCATCGGGCCAAAGGAAATTGACATGGAAGTTCGTCGCCAAGATATCCACAATTCCGATATCCCGGTGGTCTGCCGCGCCTGCGAGGCGCGCCACGGCGGCGTCTGCGGCGTGCTGACGCCCGAGCAGCTCGGCGAACTCAACAAGCACTCCTCCCGCCATCGGCTCGACACCGGCGCCGAAGTGATCGGCCAGGGCGAGACGGTGGTGAACTATTCCAACATCATCCGCGGCGTCGTGAAGCTGACCAAGGTGATGGCCGATGGCCGCCAGCAGATCGTCGGCCTGCAATTCGCACCCGATTTCCTCGGCCGTCCCTTCCTCGAGGAAAGCGCCATCACCGCCGAGGCCGCGACCGAAAGCGAGGTCTGCAACTTCCCGCGCCAGGTGCTCGACCGCCTCGTCAGGCGGACACCGGAGCTGGAGCACAAGCTGCATCGCCAGGCGCTCAAGGAGTTGGACGAAGCCCGCGACTGGATGCTGACGCTCGGCCGCAAGACGGCGCAGGAGAAGGTCGCAAGCTTCCTCCACCTGATCGCCACCCATGTCGACCCGGAAAACATCGAGACCACCGTCTTCGACCTGCCGCTCTCGCGCGCCGACATCGCCGATTTCCTCGGCCTGACCATCGAGACGGTCAGCCGCCAGTTCACCAAGCTGCGCAAGGAAAACGTCATCCGCATCGAGAACAACCGGCATGTCAGCGTGCCCGACATGGACCGCCTCATGCGCTATGCCGGCAATGACTGACGATACTAGAGCATTTCCGGTGAAATCCGGTTCACCGGAAATGCTCTAGATTCCTGTTTTTACCGCATTATCCGACGCCGAAGCGACTTCGCTTCGGCTGGAAATGCTTTAGCGCGTGATGACGATGCGGGTGTTCGGCAGGCCGTGGCGGTTGGCCAACTGGTAGAACGTCGCGGCATCGTTCGGCGAAAGCCGCACGCAGCCATGTGACGCCGGGCGACCGAGCCGCCGCGTCTCATAGGTCGCATGCACGGCATAGCCGCCCTTGAAGAAGATCGCATAGGGCATCGGTGCATTGTTGTACTTGCGCGAACGGTGGTTGCGCGACGCCCACTTCGCCGACCAACTGCCCGTCGGCGTGTTGAAGCCCTTGCGGCCGGTCGAGACGCGCCAGCGGTGCTTCACGACGCCGTTCTGAGTAACGGTCATGGTCTGCGAAGAAAGATTGACCTGCGCCACCAGATTGGCTGCAAGCACCGTCTCTGTCTGGAACAGAACAAGAAGAAATGCGACGGCAGTCGCAAGAAAACTACGCATGATTTCCCTCTCTATCAATTTTCGAAATGCTGAACGTCATGTCTCCCGATGGCACAGAATATAGACGTTTCATCCTTCCGCAATATTGACGGGGATGGCGAAAACAAAACGAAGTTAAGGTATAAAAATTTAGCGAATACCGGATGCTGGCGACGGAGCTCTACGTCCCCCGCTTAAACAACAGCACCGCAGAGCGCTAGAACAAGTATCGTGGCAGACAGTGCAACGCAGGCCGCCGAGAAGATGCGCAGCGCAAGATCCATGTCGGCGGGGGTGGCCGTGGTGCGGCCGCTGGCGTTCATCATGGGTTCGTCGACGCGCTGGCCGCCATAGATGCGGGGGCCGGCAAGGCCGATGCCGAGCGCGCCGGCCATGGCCGCTTCCGGCCAGCCGGAATTGGGCGAACGGTGCAGGCCGGCATCCCGCAGGGCGGTGCCGACGGCGAGCCGCGCGGAGGCCTTGCCCTTGGCCAGCCAGGCGCCGGCGGCGATGAAGAGGACCGAGAGCCGCGCCGCCGGCCAGTTGGCGAAGTCGTCCAGCCGGGCGGAGGCCCAGCCGAAGTCCAGATATTTCGCGTTCCTGTGGCCGATCATCGAATCGGCGGTGTTCAGCATCTTGTAGGCGAACAGGCCCGGCAGGCCGAACAGCACATACCAGAAGGCCGGCGCGACGACGCCGTCGGAAAAGTTCTCCGCAAGGCTTTCGATGCCGGCGCGGCAGACGGCAGGCTCGTCGAGCGTTGCCGGATCGCGACCGACGATCATCGACACCGCGCGCCGCCCGCCTTCGAGTCCGCCCTGTTTCAAGCCCTCCGACACGGCGCGGACGTGATCCAGCAGGCTTTTCTGGGCAAGGAAGATCGCAACCACGATGACCTCCGCGAGCATGCCAAGCGGCCCGATTACGGCCAGAAGACGGTGCATGACGAAGCCGAGCAGCACGCTCGCGACGAGCAGGACGGCGATGCAGGCCGCACCATTGAAGCGCCGCGTTTCGGCGGACAGGCGCTTGCCGTTGAACAGCCGATCCATCAGGCCGATGGCCTGGCCGAACAGCACGACCGGATGCGGCACGCGCCGCCAGACCGCATCGGGATCGCCGATCAACCGATCCAGCACGAGCGCGAAAAAGAGGATGAAGAGCGTCTGCGTCATCGGTCAGCCCGCAAAATCACGAAGGGCCGCTGCCAGACGGGTGTCGGACGCCTCATCCGGCGTGAGACCGAAGCGCAGCCAGCGCGCATGATAGTCGAAGGGACGCACGAGGATATGGTGGCGGCAGAGATGCTGGTGCAGGGCCTTGGCCGACGCGTGTTCGACCAGCGAAAACAGGCCGGTGCCGCCGGCCGACACCAACCCGGCTTCGGCAAGGACCTGATCGAGCGCCGACTTGCGCTGCTGGATGGCATGCCGGATTGGCGTCGTATCGGAGGCCATCAGCGTTGTCGCGATGGTCAGCGCCGGGCCCGACACGGCCCAGGGTCCGAGGCCATCGGCCAACGTTTCCAGAACGGCGGACGGTCCGGCGACGAAGCCCAGCCGAAGGCCGGCAAGGCCGAAGAATTTTCCGAAGGAGCGGAAGACGAGAAGACCGGGTCTGTCATCGCCGGCAAGCGGCGCGATGCAGTCATCGGGCCGCATATCGCCGAAAGCCTCGTCGACGAGCAAAATGCCGCCCGACGCCTCGACCCGGCGATGGAGGTCCAGAAGGGTTTCGCGCGGGACGAAGCGGCCATCCGGATTGTTCGGATTGACGACCACCACGAGGCCGTGCGCTTCCGTCACTGCATCGATGCCGTCCACCCGGTCGACGGCGATGCCGGCATTCTCCAGCACGCGGGCATATTCGCCATAGGTCGGCGACAGGACGGCGGCGCGCCGGCCCGCCGGCACAAGGCGCGGCAGAAGCTGGATGACGGATTGCGTGCCGGGCACGGGCAGCGGCAGGACGTGCGGCGTGCGATAATAGCGGGCGGCGGCGGCGCGAGCGGCGTCCTGCCGATGCCGATCCGGCAGGCGATGCCAGGCGGCGGCGTCGATCTCGGGAACGGCGACGGGATTGGGGTTGATGCCGGTGGAAAGATCAAGCCAGTCCTCCGGCTTGCCGCCGAAGCGCGCCGCCGCCGCGGCAATACCTCCGCCATGGACAATAGGCGGCGCGGTCATGCCGCCACCGGCGCGACGTCGATGAGATGCATGTAGGAGCCGCTGATCGTGTCGCGACGGAGGCCGGCCTGGCCGAGATCCTCGCCGACGGCATCGGTGACGGCAAAGAGCCAATCCGCATCGCCCTCGTGCAGCACGGTCGAATAGTGGAACTCATGCGCCGTCATGGGGCCGGCAAAACCGGAACCTGCCAGCGGCGTGACGCGGCGATAGCCGAGATGGCGGCGACGCTCGGCAAAGCTGGTGACGAGCGGCAGAAGCCCGAGCATGGCGTGCCTGGTGCCATCCGCCGCGACGATCCCCTCTCCCAGAATCATGTAGCCTCCACATTCGCCATAGACACGCGCTCCCCGGCGCGCCGCCGCCTGCATGCCTAGGCGGAATTGGGCGGCATTGGCAAGGGCGCCAGCGTGGAGTTCGGGATAGCCGCCAGGAAGATAGACGGCATCGGCGTCTGCGTGGGGCGCCTCATCGGCCAGCGGGGAAAAGAAGGACAGGGCCGCACCCGCTGCGCGCCATCCCGCCAGCAGATGCTCGTAGGAGAAGGCGAAAGCGCGGTCGCGGGCCACGGCGATATGCGCGCCAAGCGGCGGCAGGCGCGACACAGCAGGCGCGGCGGGCGGCGCGCGTCGTGTCTCCGCCACGGCGGCGAGGCGCTGGAGATCGCAGCTGCGGCGAACGACCGCTGCCGCATGGGCGATGAAGCCCTCCAGCGCCGCGTGCTCGCCGGCCTGGACGAGACCGAGATGGCGCTCCGGCAAGGCGAGTGCGGCATCGCGCCCGAGCACGCCGAAGATTTCAACCCCGCCCGCCTCCAGCGCGCCGCGCAGCATCGCCTCGTGCCTGGCGCTGCCGACCTTGTTGAGGATGACGCCGGCGACATGGATATCACGGCGATACCCTCGATAGCCGTGCACCAGTGCGGCCACGGATTGCGACATGCGGCTGCAATCCACGACGAGCACCACCGGCAGACCGAGCATGGCGGCGAGGTCGGCGGGCGTGCCGGTGCCATCCATGGCGCCGTCGAACAGGCCCATCATCGCCTCGACGAGCAGGAAGCTGCCCTCGCCCGCCTGGAGCGCGGCATTGGCGCGGATGAGGTCCGGCCGCATCGCCCAGGGATCATAGTTGAAGCAGGGTCTTCCGCTGGCGGCGGCGTGAAACGCCGGATCGATGTAATCCGGCCCCGCCTTGCCGGAGACGAGGTCGAACCCGGTGTCGGCAAAGGCCCGCGCCAGTCCCAGCGTCACCGTCGTTTTGCCCGATCCGGAGGCAGGTGCTGCGATAAGCAATCCGCTCATGCCGGGTCCTTGAGCGCGCTCACCCCGAACGGGTCGGGCGCAAGCCTGCGGCCGGTCGTCAAGGCGCCGAGCCAGTCGAGCGAGGAGCGCAGGCGCACGACTTCGCCGACGACAACGATGGCGGGCGGCTCGATTCCGGCCGCCGCCATATCCGCCTCGGCGCGGGCGAGAGACGTCTCCAGTACCATCTGTTCGGCGGTCGCGGCATTGCAGACGAAGGCGACCGGTTCATCCGGCGCGCGGCCGGCCGCCATGAGATTGGCGGTGATCTGGCCGATATGCTTCATCGCCATATACATGACGATAACCGGCGAGCCCTTGGCGATGCCCTCCCAGTTGATGCGATCGGGAACGACGCCGGAGGAATCATGGCCCGTCAGGAAGGTGACGGCGTGGTTGACCTCGCGGTGTGTGACCGGGATGCCGGCATAGGCAAGACCGCCGATACCGGCGGTGATACCCGGCACGATGCGGAAGGGAATGCCGTGCTCGATGAGCGTGAGCGCTTCCTCCCCGCCACGGCCGAAGACGAAGGGATCGCCACCCTTCAGCCGCAGCACGCGGTTGCCCGCCCGCGCCAGTTCGACCAGCCTGAGCGAGATGTCGCGCTGCTTGTGCGAGGGTTTGCCGCCGCGCTTGCCGGCAAATTCCAGCGTTGCGCCCGGCCGCGCAAGCGACAGGCATTCGGCATTGACGAGCGCGTCATGCACGATGACATCGGCCTGCTGCAGCGCATTGGCGGCATGCAGCGTGAGAAGCCCGGGATCGCCGGGCCCCGCGCCGACCAGCCAGACGCTGCCTTTTTCGATGACCGGAAGAGCGGAGAACAGGGCGTTCATCACACGCGCTCCCTTGAATCGATATGCGAAGAGGCCGAATCGGTTTGCGAGGAAAGCGCCGCAAACGATTGAGATGATTCGGCGATGGCAACGGTCGCATGGGCGGATTTCGTCTTGCCGCGCACGAGCCGCGCATTCTCACCCGCCTGCGCCAAGGCGGCGGCCTCCGCCACGCCGTGGCAGCCGGTATGGGCAAAGACGATATCGGACGGATTGGCGAGGCGCGGTGTCTCCGCTTCGAGGCGCGCGGCCGTAAAGGTCACGAGCGGGACGCCGTAATGGCGGGCAACGGCCTGCATGGCCGGCTCCCCGGCCCGCACATCCAGCGTGGCGACGAAAGCGATATCGCCCGGGCGATCGACGACGGAGATGGCAAGCGCGACAAGTTCTTCGGGCGGCGTGCCGCGTTCGCAGCCGAGGCCGAGGACAAGCCTTCGTCGTCCGGTGTCTGGGGATGGGGCCGCAGCGCGCATGGCAGTCTCTCGCAAAATTCCGCGCGAAAGGGCCCGGCTTCGCCGTCTTCCGACAGTTCCGGCTATGGCCCCGCCTGGGTCGGCCGCACCGGACACCGCTCGGCCCGCCTGGCGGGCACCGTCGCTGCTTCCTTAGTACCGGAGGGGGCAAGGCCGGTCAAACCGGATTGCGGCATGCAAGGCGCAGGTTGCGGCAGAGTGCGGAGGCATAGCGTCGGCATGCTTTGCTTTTCGGCCCTCAGTCTGACAGAAGGTCACGCGACGCTCCCTTTTTTGCTCCCGAGTCCCGCCGTGGTCGATATCGCCCTCCACCTTCTCTTGTTGCTGTTCCTTGCCGCTTTCCTCGCCGGCTTCATCGATTCCATCGCCGGCGGCGGGGGCATGATCACCATTCCAGCGATGCTGCTGGCCGGCATTCCGCCGCTGGAGACGCTGGGAACGAACAAGCTGCAATCGCTGTTCGGCTCGGGATCGGCCACGATCGCCTATGCGCGCGCCGGCCATGTGCGGCTCAGCGAGCAATTGCCCATGGCGGCGGCGGCGACCATCGGTTCGGTGTTCGGTGCGCTGCTGGCGACGGTCGTGCCCGGCGATGTCCTGAAAATCTTCATGCCGTTCCTGCTGGTGGCGATCGCGATCTACTTCGGCCTCAAGCCCAATATCGGCGATCTCGACAAGCACCGCCGCATGAGCGTCTTCCTGTTCACCGTAACCATCGTGCCGCTGGTCGGCTTCTATGACGGCGTATTCGGCCCCGGCACCGGATCGTTCTTCATGCTGGCTTTCGTGACGCTGGCCGGCTTCGGCGTGCTGAAGGCGACGGCGCACACGAAGCTTCTGAACTTCGGCTCCAATCTGGGCGGCTTCGTCGTCTTCATTCTCTACGGCGTCGTGCTGTGGAAGGTGGGGCTGACCATGGGTGTCGGCCAGTTCCTCGGCGCACAGGTGGGTTCACGCGTGGCGATGAGAAACGGCGCCCGGATCATCAAGCCGCTTCTTGTCGTCACCTCGATCGCGCTCGCCATCCGCCTGATGGCCGACCCGGCCCATCCGATCCGGCTGTGGCTGGGGTGGTAGCCTCGCCATCGCCTGCGCGCACTAGATCCGCAGGCAGGCGAGTTGAGCGTTGATCGGCCTCAGTATTCCACGCCCTGCTGCGCCTTGATACCCGAGCGGAACGGGTGTTTGAGCAGTTCCATCTCGGTTGCGAGATCGGCGATCTCGATCAGCTCTTCCTTGGCGTTGCGGCCCGTCAGCACGACATGGGTCATGTAGGGCTTTTCCGTCCTGAGGAAGTCGATGACCTCGTTGACGTCGATATAGTCGTAGCGCAGCGCGATGTTGATCTCATCGAGCAGCACCATGGCGTTTCGCTCGTCGCGGATCAGCTCCTTGGCCTTCTCCCAGGCCGTCTGCGCCATGGCGACATCGCGCGCGCGATCCTGCGTTTCCCACGTAAAGCCCTCGCCGAGTGTGTAGAACTGGCAGAGATCGGAGAAATGCGCCTCGATCAGGTCGCGCTCTCCGGTCTGCCAGGCGCCCTTGATGAACTGCACGACGGCGCAGGGCTTCCTGTGCGCGATATGGCGGAAGATCATGCCGAAGCCGGCGGTCGACTTGCCCTTGCCCTTGCCGGTATGGACGATGACGAGACCCTTTTCATCGGTCTTCGTCGCCATGATCTTCTCGCGCGCCTGCTTCTTCTTGGCCATCTTCTCCGAATGGCGGGCAAGCTCGGCTTCGGTCATGCCGGCGGTCTCGTCGTGGTTTTCAGACATCGTTTTCTTTCCTTTCAGGACGCCTTGCGGGCGCCCAACATATCCAGTTCGAAACGCGCGGAATTCGAGCGCGGGGTCCACAGCCGCCGGTCGATGGCCTCGGCGAAGCGTGCGGCCATCTCGGCAAGTGCTGCCGGGTTCTTCTCCATCAGGAAATCGCGCACGCGCTCGTCCAGCAGATAAGCCTGATAGGCGGCCTCGAAGTGGTGGTCCTTGACCGCCCCGGTCGTGGCGGCGAAGGCGAACATCAAATCGACGGTTGCGGCGATCTCGAACGCGCCCTTGTAGCCATGGCGCATGACACCGTCGATCCACTTCGGATTGACCACGCGGGCGCGCACGACGCGGCCGATCTCGTCTTCCAGCGTGCGCACGACCGGCTTTTCCGGCCGCGACAGGTCGTTGTGGTACATGACGGGCTGGCGGCCGGACAGGTGCTCCGCCGCCGCCGCCATGCCGCCCTCGAACTGGTAGTATTCGTCGCTGTCGAGAAGATCGTGCTCGCGGCTGTCTTGGTTCTGGATGACGGCCTGAAGGCTCTTCATGCGGGCCTCCAGCCGCTCGCGCATCGGCACGCCGTCGCTCTCGCCGTCATAGGCGTGTGCGCCCCAGTCGAGCCAGGCATCGGCCAGGTCGCCCCGGTCCGTCCACAGGCCTTCGTCCATCATGGTCTGCAGGCCAGCGCCATAACCGCCTGATTTCGCGCCGAAGATGCGGAAGCCCGCCTGTCTGGCGGCCTCCGCTTCGGAGGCACCCCGGGCCGCAAGCGCTGTGGCTTCCGCCCGCATACGGGCGGCAATCGGATTGTCCGCATCGTCCTCGTCGAGGGCACCCACGGCCCGCACGGCGCGGTCGAAAAGCGCGATCTGTTCGGGGAAGGCATCGCGGAAGAAGCCGGAAATGCGCAAGGTCACGTCGACGCGCGGATGACGCAGCGTCGCCGGTGGAATGATCTCGAAGCCGGTGACGCGGCGCGAAGCCATGTCCCATGTCGGCTTCACGCCGATCAGCGCCATGGCCTGCGCGATATCATCGCCGCCGGTGCGCATGTTGGAGGTGCCCCAGGCGGTGATGCCGAAGGAGGTCGGCCATTCGCCGTGATCCTGCGCATAACGGGTGACGAGGAGTTCGGCGGACTTGCGGCCAAGCTCCCAGGCCGCCGGCGTCGGCACCGCGCGGCTGTCGACGGAATAGAAGTTTCGCCCGGTCGGCAGAACATCCGGCCGCCCGCGTGTCGGCGCGCCGGAGGGGCCGGGCTCGACGAAACGCCCGTCCAGGCCGCGCATCAGCGCCGTGATTTCCGCGGGGCCGCAGGCCGCAACGGCAGGGCGGATGGATGTCTCGATGACATCGAGCACCGCGCGCGTGGCGAGCCAGCCGGCCGGGCAGCCCAATGTGCCATCCACCAGCCTTGCCGCGAGCAGTTCGATGCGCTCCACCGTATCGCCCTTGCTGCGCCAGGGCGTTTCGGATTGCCCGGCAAGGATCTGCGGCCGCGGGCCGGTCCATGGATCGGACGGGATGCAGTCGAGCGGGTCGAAATCCGTCTCGCCCAGGGCATCGGCTGCGATGGCACGCTGCAAGCTCGCCTCGCCGCCCTCGCCCAGGCCGCGCGGCACGCGGGCCAGCGCAACGGTCAGGTCCGTCAGAAGGCGCCCTTCGGGCGAGACGCCGAAGACGTGCAGGCCATCGCGGATCTGCATTTCCTTGAGGTCGCAGAGATAGGCGTCGAGCTTTTGCAGCGCGGCTTCCTCGCCGTCCGACTTTGCGATGCCGGCGTCGCTGTCGAGGCCGATATCGCGCACCAGATCGAGGATCTGCTTCGTCAGCAGCCTGATGCGCCGCGGATCGCCGCCGGAGGCCTCGTAATATTCGTCGACGAGGGCTTCGAGGTCCTTCAGCGGGCCGTAGGTTTCGGCACGCGTCAGAGGTGGCGTCAGGTGATCGATGATGACGGCCGCGGAACGACGCTTGGCCTGCGTGCCTTCGCCGGGATCGTTGACGATGAAGGGATAGAGATGCGGCACGGGGCCGAGCACGGCCTCCGGGTAACAGGCTTCCGACAGCGCCAGCGCCTTGCCCGGCAGCCATTCGAGATTGCCGTGCTTGCCCATATGCACGATGGCATGCGCGCCGTAATGCAGGCGCAGGAAAGCGTAGAAGGCGAGATAACCATGCGGCGGCACGAGATCCGGCGAGTGGTAGGTGTCTTTCGGATCGATATTGTAGCCGCGTGCCGGCTGGATACCCACGAGCGTCTCGCCGAAACGGGCGAGCGGCAGGGCGAAGACCTCGCCGGTCACAAAGGGGTCGTCTTCCGGCGTGCCCCAGCGGGCGGTCATCTCCTGCTGAATCGATGTCGGAAGCGAAGCGAAGAATGCCTTGTAAAGATTCAGCGAAAGCGTTTCGCGGATTTCACGGCCGTCATTGGCCGCATTGGTGGGGCCCGCCATGAGATGGGCGATCAGCGCATCGCCATCCTCCGGCAGGTCCGCCACCGCATAACCTTCCGCCACCATGGCGCGCAGCACTTCCATCGTGCCGGCGGGCGTATCGAGGCCGACGCCGTTGCCGAGGCGGCCATCGCGGTTGGGATAGTTCGCCATGACGAGGGCGACCCGGCGTTCGGCCGGCGCGGCGCGCCGAAGCCGCGCCCACCCGGCGGCGAGCTTCGCAACGAAACGGATGCGGTCCTCGACCGGATCGAGGCCGATGATGTTGGTCTCGACGCGCTCGTCGTACCGCGCGGCCGCCTTGAAGGAGACGGCACGGGACAGAACCCGGCCATCGACTTCCGGCAGCGAGACGTTCATGCCGAGATCGCGCGCCGTGAGCCCCTGCCCCGACGCTTGCCACGCCTCGCGCGAGGAGCCGGAGAAGACGACCTGCAACACCGGCGCACCGGTCTCGTCGAGCACCGTCGGCTTGCGGCCGGCGCCGGGCGCGGAGACGGCAAAGCTCGTGGCATTCAGCACGGCCTCCGGCCGGACCTCCGCAAAGGCGGCGCGGACGGTTTCGATGGAAACCGGCTCCTTGAGGCTGGAGACGAAGAGCGGCAGGGCCCGAATGCCCTCCGCCGCCAGCGCATCGATCATCATTTCGACCGGACGTGTTTCGCCGCTCTGGACATAGGCGCGGTAGAAGGCGATGGCGACGGTGGGGATGTTATCGCCCGCAAGCGCACGCCACTCCTCGACATCCACCACGCCGCGCCCCGGCCACCAGATGCCGGCCTTTTCGAGCGGCGTCGCCGGTGCCGGCTTCTCGCGGCCAAACACCACCGCATCGGCATAGGCGAGGAAACGGTCGGCATTGTCCGCCCCGCCCTCGTTGAGATAGGCCCAGAGGTTCCGGCGGTCGGCATCCTCGATGCTGTTGAAGGGGATCAGCCCCTCATCGGGACGGTCATCGCCCGGCAGCGCCACGAGCTTGATATCGTTGGCGACAGCCGTCGCCAGCAGGGCTTCCAGCACGTAGCGGAAATAGCTCGCGCCGCCGAGCGCGCGGATGACGATGAGCCGGGCGTGCCGGGCCGTGCGCTCGATATAGGTATCGACGGACATGGGATGCGACAGCGTCGCGAGGCTGGCGAGACGAAGGCGCGTATCACCACCGCGCGCACGGTGGGCGGCGGCGATGGAGGCCAGTTCCGTATCGGCAGCGGAGAGGAAGAGGATATCGCCCGGCGTCTGGCCAAGGTCGATCGCCTCCTTGCCGTCGGCGATGGTGCCCTTCTGGGCTAGCAGGAGATGCATGCAGCGCCTCCCTGCTGCGAGAGGACCGCCAAGGGGGCATACCCCCCTCTGTCACTTCGTGACATCTCCCCCACAAGGGGGGAGATTGAGCGGCGGCGTGCAGGCAAGACAGCGGGGCAAGCCGTCGCCTCATCCGATCTCCCCCCTTGTGGGGGAGATGGCCGGCAGGCCAGAGGGGGGTGCCGCCGCATGCTCATCCGATATCACACAGCCGCAGCAATGGCAGCGCGTACGGCGGCCTCATCCATGTCGTGCAGGCCGATGACGACGAGGCGGGTGCCGCGGCTTTCGTCCGGGGCCCAGGCGCGCTCGAAATAGCTGTCGATGCGGCTGCCTACGGCCTGGATGAGCAGGCGCAGCGGCTTGCCGGGCACATCGGCAAATCCCTTGACGCGCAGCACGTCGTGCTCGGCGATCACGCCCTTGAGGCGCTCGATGAAGGCGGACGGATCGGCAAGCGCCGGCAGTTCGACGACGAAGCTGTCAAATTCGTCGTGGTCGTGTTCCTCGCCGTTCTCGTGTTCCAGTTCATGGTGCGACTTGCGGTTGGCGATGTCGTCTTCCGTGCCGACGCCGAGGCCGAGCAGCACGGCGGCGGCCACGTCACCGTTCTTCGCCTCGATCATCGACGGCTTGCGGGCGGTGCGCGAGGCGACCTCGTCGCGCACGGTCTGGATACCGGCGGCGTCGAGCAGATCGGTCTTGTTGAGCACGATGAGGTCGGCGGCGGTCAGCTGGTCCTCGAAGAGCTCTTCCAGCGGGCTTTCGTGGTCGAGGTTTTCGTCCTCGACGCGCAGGGCATCGACCCTGTCATGATCGTCGGCGAAACGGCCGGCCGCGACGGCGGCGCTGTCGACCACGGTGATGACGCCGTCGACCGTCACCTGCGTCTTGATTTCCGGCCAGTTGAAGGCGGCGACGAGCGGCTGCGGCAGCGCGAGACCAGAAGTCTCGATGACGATATGGTCCGGGCGGTTCTCCCGCTCCAGCAGCTTCGACATGGTGGGGATGAAGTCGTCGGCCACGGTGCAGCAGATGCAGCCATTGGTGAGCTCGATGATATCGTCCTCGGTGCAGGCCTCCGCGCCGCAGCCCTTCAGCACGTCGCCGTCGACGCCGAGATCGCCGAACTCGTTGATGATGAGCGCGATGCGCTTGCCGCCGGCATTCTGCAGGAGGTTGCGGATCATCGTCGTCTTGCCGGCCCCGAGAAAGCCGGTGATAACGGTGGCGGGGATCTTCTGTTGCAGCATGGCTCAACCCTTCATTTTCAGCGGCAGTCCGGCCGCAACGAAATACACTTCCGGTACGAGCGCCGCCACCTGCTGGTGGAGCCGCCCGGCATGGTCGCGAAAGTCGCGCGCCATGCGGTTTTCAGGTACGATGCCCAGGCCGACCTCGTTCGAAACGAAGACCAAACGGCCCGGCGCCTGTGCGATGGCCGACAGGAGGCCGGCGCATTCCTGCGCGATGTCGCGTTCCTCCAGCATCAGATTGGCGAGCCAGAGGGTCAGGCAATCGACGAGGACCGCACGATCAGCCCGCGCGACATCGGCGATCCGGGCCGCGAGCGCAAGCGGTTCCTCATGCGTTTCCCAGCCGTCGCCGCGGTCTTCCCGGTGCCTGGCGATGCGTTCACGCATCTCGTCATCCCAGGCGCGGCCGGTGGCGATATAATGACGCGAAAGGCCGGTCTCGGCGACCAGCCTTTCGGCAAAAGTGGATTTTCCGGAACGCGCACCGCCCAGAACCAGGACGGCTCCGGGCGATGTCAGCGTCATATCAGGCAGCCTTGGCGATCTTTTCGTTGGCAAAGCCAAGCGAAAGGCCGAGCACGATCCAGAAGAACAGCGTCGTGGCAAGGGCCGCGACGGCGAACTCCGCACCGAGAACGGCCGGAACGGCGCTGGAAATGTCCGACGGCTGCGGCGCGCCATAGACCTGCGGCGCGGCAATCAGCACCACGCCGGCGATCTTGGCCACGATGCCCGGCCTGAGGAACAGCAGGTAGAGCCCCGCCGCCGACAGCACGACCGCCGCAACCCACCAGATCTGACGCTGCGTCAGGTCCGCGGCCGGGAAACCCGGCAGTTCCGGCGGCAGGCCGATGGCCGGCAGCATATGCACGGCAAGCCAGCCGGCAGCGCCCCACAGCGCCCCGTTGGCGACCGTGATCGGATGGCCGGAGACAAGGCTGAAACCGGCAAGCAGCAGCGCGAAGCCTGCTCCCGTCACGAGGTTGGCCAGCAGCGTGCCGGAGAACCGGCTCATGCCGAACATGATGCCACCCTCTTCATGGCCTTCGGCGTCGTGAGCGTAGGCAACGGAGACGGGCGACAGGTAAGCTGCGACGTTGAGGATGACGGCGCCCAAGGACGAATGCTCATGCGTCGCGGCAGCGCCATCGGCGGACGGCGTGGTGCCTTCGGTGGCGGGTGCCGCCTCATCGCCGCCTTCGAATTCTTCGGCGTGAAGGATGAGCGGCACGACGCGGGCCTCCTGGGCGGCCGTCATCAGGACGCCAGAGAAGAGCCCGGCCACCAGGGCGGCCAGGAGATAACGAACGATCATATCGGAAACTCCTTAGTGGCAGGGAAAGCCGTAGGAGTGACGCGTATCGTGCGCGGTGTCGTGCAGCACGGCCGAATTCGCAAGGCCGGCGCCGAAGACGAGGAACCCGCCGAGCAGCAGCGCGAGAACGCCGGCGACAAGGCGATCGCTCGCGGAAAGCGTGATAGAAGACGTATTGGAAACAGCCATGACAACCTCCGTGCAGGCATCGGGGAAGCCCCTCCCCAGGTCGGGCGATATGCCCTCATTGGCTGGCAGGTCTCCTGGCTCGCAGCGTCCGGCGCATCAGCGCCTTCGGGCCGCCCTCACCTTCCCAGGTCTTTTCGCATCACGCAGGCGGACGATTCGTAGAAGAAGAGGCGTCCAGCCCCGGTTATCGTGATGCCACCCAGTGGCTTTTCCGGTCGGTGTTCCTTTCGCGCTTCAAGGACAACATTGCCCTCTTACCCGCGAAATTCCTCCCTCCGGATGGGCGTCCCTCGCTACTCTACAGTCGCGGGGTCGGCCGTGATTGCAGCGCCCTGATTGGGTCCGCCGCGTCACATTCCCATTTACTCACCGGTCCGTTTCCGGACCAGAGAACCATCCAATAGTCGGATGATTATGCCGCCGGCCGCCACAAGTCAATCGACAGCCAGCGGCATGGCCTGTGCCGAAAACGCCGGCCGGCCGTCGCAAACTCAATAGCCGGGGATGATCACCACGCCGCCGCGCCGGCGGTAGTAGCCGTCATCGCTGTAGTAAGGACCATCGTAATAGCCGTCGACCGGGCCCTCGAGCACATCGTATTCGCGCTGGTAGCGGCGCTCGCGGCTGGCCTGGCGTGCCTCGGCAAACTGCGCGGCCTGGCGCAGGGCGGCGAACTGCCGGCGTGAAAGATAGCCATCGGCGCGGTAGCCGGACGCACCCTGCCATGCGGCGATCGCCGCGCGGGTGCGCGGGCCGAAGACGCCATCGGCGCCATAGGTGCTGTAGCCCAGCGCGCTCAGCCAGCGCTGCGCCTGAATCCGCGTCGAGCGCTCCATATAGGCCTCACGCGGATCGACGACGGGGCGCTCCTCGACCAGGCGCTCGGTTTCCGCCTTCTGCGTCGGCGTGGTCGCGAGGGCAGCCATCCGCTCGCGCGCATCCGATGCATACCGGCCGCGCGGATAGGCGTCGAGATAGGCCTGGAACGCCTGCCGAGAGCCGGATACCACCGCCTTCTGGAACGTGTCTTCCTCGCGCTTGGCCGCAGCGAGCCTGTCGGCTTCCGCGTTGTCGTTCGTTGCCGTTGCCGGGCCGCTGGTGGTGGCGCGCTTCTGGGCGGCCTCGGCCTCCTCGGCACGCTTCCTGGCCTCGGCGGCAAGGCGAGAGGCTTCGGCGGCCTTGGCCTCGGCTTCCGCCGCAGCCTTGGCGGCCTCCGCCTTCAGGCGCTCCAGCTCGCGCGTCTTTTCCTCGGCCAGCTTGCGGGCGGCTGCCGCCTCCTGCTCCAGCCGGGTCTTTTCGGCAGCCGCGGCTTTTTCCGCTTCCAGCCGCTTGGCTTCTTCGGCACGGGCGGCCGCGGCTTCGGCAGCGCGGGCATTCGCCTCGGCCTCGGCGCGGGCCTTCTGGGCCGCGGCGGCCTCGTCGGCCTTGCGGCGCTCTGCCTCGGCCTGCACGCGCGCCGCCTCGTCCGCCCTGGCCTTTTCGGCAGCAGCGGCGGCTTCCTTCTTCACACGCTCGGCTTCGGCAGCCTTCTCGGCCGCCAGCCTGCGTTCATCCGCCGCCTTCCGGTCCGCCTGGAGGCGGGCGGCTTCCTCTGCCCGCGCCTTTTCAGCGGCTGCGGCTTCGGCCTTCGCCTTTTCCTCGGCGGCGGCCTTTTCGGACGCAAGCTTGCTGGCTGCGGCAGCGGCCGCCTCGGCCTTCGCCGCTTCGGCTTTCGCCTTCTCGGCCTCGGCGGCCTTGCTGGCGTCCTCCGCCTTGGCCTTCTCCGCATCGGCGACGCGCTTGGCCTCCTCGGCGGCCTTCGCCTCATCGGCCTTGGCCTTGGCGGCGGCATCGTCGGACGCCGTCGTGGCCGGCTTCGCGTTGCCCGCGGCCTTCAATTCGGCGATGCGCAGACGCGCCATCGAGGCGAACGTGCCGTTGGGATACTGTTTCAGGTAGTTTTCAAACTGCGTGACATCGCTGCCGGAGGAGGCTTTCTGCCAGAAGGCGAATTCTTCCTCCCAACGCTTGCCGGCATTGGTGGTTTCCTTAGCCGTCTGGGCGAAGGCAGCCACCGGAAAACCGGCGAGCGACAGCCCGACAAGGCCCACCAGAACAGATCGAGCAAGAGGTCCAGAACCCATCAAATCACCCTTTCGGATCGCACAACGGCGTCGGCACCCGCAGAGCGGGCATGATAGTGTCCCTCCTTGCACCGAAATCAGGCGCAACTTTGGTGCGGCCGCGACCGGCAGTGGAGAAACCCGATGTCTGAACGTTTCAGGCCGGCGGTTTAATCAGCGGGTGCCCATAAGGCTGTCGAGCCAGCGCGGATCCAGCACGGCTGCAAGCTCGGCCGCCACGCCGTCGAGTGCCGCATCGACGCCGGCCCGGTAATCGAAGCCGCCGCCCTCGATGCCGAAATCCGCAAGCAGCCGCGCCCGGTAGGCATCGCTCGAGAGCAGTCCGTGCAGATAGGTTCCCATCACGCGGCCATCCGGCGAGACCGCGCCGTCCGGCCGGCCGTCTATGCTGACGGAGGGACACAGCGCATCCGGCCCCGTGGTGCGGCCGAGATGGATCTCATAGCCTTCGAGCGGCACATCGTATTGCAGGGAGCGGGCGTCGCTGTTGCGCACGGTCTTTTCCGGCGCCATCTCCGTCTCGACCGCAAGCAGCCCGAGCCCTTCGACCTCCCGCTCGCCGCCTTCGATGCCGAGCGGATCGGTCACGCGGCGGCCAAGCATCTGATACCCGCCGCAAATGCCGATGACGCGCCCGCCGCGGCGCACATGAAGGGAAAGATCCCGGTCCCAGCCCGCGGCGCGGAAATCGCGCAGGTCCGAAATGGTGGATTTCGAGCCCGGAAGGACGACAAGGCCGGCATCGGCCGGCAGCGCCTCCCCCGGCCGCACGAAGACGAGATCGACCTGCGGCTCAGCCTTCAAGGGGTCAAGATCGTCGAAATTGGCGATGCGCGGCAGCACGGGCACGGCGACCTTGAGCGCCCCGCCGCCACCCTTCGCCAGACGCTCGAGCACGACGGAATCCTCTGCCGGCAGGCGCGCGGCATCCTTCAGCCAGGGCACGACGCCGAAACAAGGCCAGTCGGTGAAGCGGCCGATTTCGGCGATGCCGCTGTCGAACAGCGTGACATCGCCCCGGAACTTGTTGATCAGATAGCCCGTGACCGTGCGCCGGTCCTCGTCCGGCAGAATGGCGTGGGTGCCGACCAGCGAGGCGATGACTCCGCCGCGATCGATATCGCCCACCAGCACGACCGGCACGCCGGCCCGGGTGGCGAACCCCATATTGGCGATGTCCCCGGACCGCAGGTTGATTTCCGCCGGCGAGCCAGCGCCCTCGACGACCACGAGGTCGGCGCCGGCCGATACGGTCTCGAAGCTCTCCATCACTGCGCCCATGAGCTTGGGCTTCAGCGCCTGGTAGTCCCGCCCCTTGGCCTGCCCGAAGACCTTGCCCTGAACGACGATCTGGCTGCCGACATCCGACTGCGGTTTGAGCAGCACCGGGTTCATATGCACGCTGGAGGGCACGCGCGCGGCAAGCGACTGGAGCCACTGTGCGCGGCCGATCTCGCCGCCATCGGCCGAAACGGCGGCATTGTTCGACATGTTTTGCGGCTTGAACGGACGCACCGTCAGGCCGCGGTTGGCGGCCATGCGGCAGAGCCCCGCCACCAGTACCGTTTTTCCGACATCCGAGCCGGTGCCCTGTAGCATGATCGTTCTTGTCATGGCGCTTTTCCTATCACCGCGTCTCGCCACCGGAAAGCCCTGATTTACCGCAATTTTGCCGCAATCCGGCCCGGTGCTCCGATGTATTTCCGCAACAGCATGCCATGCAAGATCGGCATAGCTGGGATGCTATCCGTTTTGCGACATTTTGCGCCGTGAACGACGCTGATTTTTCTCTTCGGCGCACCTATATGAGGGACATCAGACAGCCGAGGCGCGTGGCTTCGGATTTTTAGGACAAAGACCATGCTGTTTATCTTCAGCAAGCCGAACTTCGTACAGATCGCCTGGAACGGCGTCGCTCCCCAGAACCAGTCGCGCGTGCGCAACGAGGTCATGGATGCGCCGCTCGGCCCGCTCGGCGTCATCCGCACGCGCAACATCGGCTGATCCTTCGAGCGCGACGTCAGGTCCCGCTCGCATCCAGCGTCGCCTCTCTCCGGGAGGCGACGTTTTTTATTGCCTGCCGGATCGCTAAAACGCAAAAGCCGTGCACCCCTGGTGGGAGTGCACGGCTTGCCAAAATACGCATGGCGGCTTCCGACAAAAACACATCGGAGCCCAGTCACCCCGGTACGCAATACCTTTTCCGGAGCGTTCGGCAGTGTCCCCCGCCGTGGGAAGATCAATAGCGCCACATCGTTACCGGACGGTTATCGAGACCTTAAGCAAAGGTGAATCGCGATTTTTTTATAAAACCGCGAAAAAAGTGACTGCTGGGGCGAAACGGCGCAATCCGGACACGATCTGTCTGCTTCCGAACAGGAAGCGGCGTTCCCGGGACGGATCGCTTACGAGTATTTGCCCGCACCGGAGCAAACGCCCATTTTTTCGACGGCAAGAACACCTGTTTTTCAGCATTCCGGCCATGGCTAGCGCCCGATGCAGCCCGTGCCTGCCTCTCAGGCGGTTGATTTCTCAACAAGAACCCGTAGGCTTGCCCCGTGACGTACGCAGACGGATCGCCGGTGACAGGGTTACGCCGGGGAACAAAAAAAGCTCGACGTCCTTGCAGCAGGGGGATTGGCTCGCCTCACCTGGCATCGCATTCCCTCGTCTGCCGAACACTGAGACCGGGCAGTCGGGACAACGCAGTAACCTGCTCTGCCTTCCGGGATGAACGCTGCATCTCAAGACTGGGAGGTCTTAAATCCTATGAAGAAGCTTTTTGCCTCCACTATCCTCGCCGCCGGCCTTTATGGCTTTGCCGGGTCCGCCCAGGCGGCAGAATGCGGCGATGTTTCGATCGCCGAAATGAACTGGGCGTCGGCCGGCGTCGCCGCACAGGTCGACAAGATCATTCTCGAAAGCGGCTATGGCTGTAACGTCACCCTGGTGACGGGCGACACCATGCCGACCTTCACCTCCATGAACGAAAAGGGCGAACCTGACGTCGCGCCGGAAATGTGGGTCAACGCCGTGCGCACGCCGCTCGACCAGGCCATCGCCGAGGGACGCCTGATCCAGCTTGCGCCACTCTTGTCGGAAGGCGGCGTGGAAGGCTGGTGGATACCGAAATTCCTGGCCGACGCGCATCCCGACATCAAGACCGTGCAGGACGCGCTCAAGCATCCGGACCTGTTCCCGGCGCCGGAAGATCCGTCGAAGGGCGCGGTGCACAATTGCCCCGCCGGCTGGAACTGCCAGGTATCCACGTCCAACCTCTACCGGGCGCTGAACGCGGATGCCGACGGCTTCGAACTGGTCGATACCGGCTCGGCGGCCGGCCTCGACGGCTCGATTGCCAACGCCTTCGAAAAGAAGACCGGCTGGCTCGGCTACTACTGGGCGCCGACCGCCATTCTCGGTCAGTACGAGATGACGCGCCTGTCCTTCGGCGTCGAGCACAACAAGGCCGACTGGGATGCCTGCACGGCCGTTCCCGATTGCCCCGACCCCAAGGTAAACTCCTACCCGACCTCCGACGTCTTCACCGTCGTGACGAAAGCCTTTTCCGAAAAGGCGGGCGTCGCCATGGATTACATGAAGACCCGCCAGTGGGACAACGGCACGGTCGGCAAGGTTCTCGCCTGGATGACGGAAAACCAGGGCACGAACGAGGATGCGGCGAAGTACTTCCTCGAAACCTATCCCGATATGTGGACCAAGTGGGTGAGCCCCGAGGTTGCCGAGAAGGTCAAGGCCGCTCTCTGACAGACATCAGGCACCGGCGGCCCAAGGCTGCCGGTGCCGATGGCTTCGGTGCGGACAGTCATTTGACTGATCTTCACCCAGAAAGTCGCAAACAGTACACTATCGGGCCGCCGCCCGTGCCAATACGGACAAACCGGAACAATAAGAAGAATATCGCTGTACAAGCCGCCCCATTCGCCATGCCGGACACATCCGTCGCATAGCGGGGCACCATCGACCGGTAGGAAGAGGGGAAAAAGGATGGCAGGACTATGCGACACGTTGCCGGTCTTTCTTTGCAAGTTTCCGGCATTCAGCGACGCGAGCATTCGCGCGGTCAGAAAGACTGTCGATGACGGGTTCAAGGGGCTCGTCAGAAGTTATGTGAATGCAATCGATGCGATGGTTCAGCCGTTGCAATGGTTTTTGAACTACCTAGAGCGCCTGTTCGTCACGTCGCCATGGCCGATCATCCTGCTGATCCTGCTGGCCGTCGTGTATTTCGCCAGCCGCAACGTCAAGATCGTCATCGGAACGGCCGCGTCGATGCTTGTCATCGGCATGCTGGGCCTGTGGAACGACACGATGGTGACGCTCGCCATGGTCACGGTCTGCACGCTCATCGCCATCGTGATCGGCATCCCCATCGGCATTCTCATGGCGCGCTCGGACCGGGTTCAGGGTTTCATCAACCCGATCCTCGATGTGATGCAGACGATGCCGAGCTTCGTCTATCTGATCCCCGTCGTCATGATCTTCGGCATCGGCAAGGTGCCGGGTTTGATCGCCGTCGTCATCTATGCCGTGCCGCCGATGATCCGCCTGACCAATCTCGGTATCCGTCTCGTCGACAAGGAAGTGCTGGAAGCGGCCGACGCCTTCGGTTCATCCGCCTGGCAGAAGCTGAAGAACGTGCAGATGCCGCTTGCCCTGCCCACCATCATGGCCGGCATCAACCAGACCATCATGATGTCGCTCGCCATGGTCGTCGTCGCCTCCATGGTCGGCGTCGGCGGCCTGGGCAAGAACGTCCTTCAGGCCATCAACAACCAGTTCTTCACGGTGGGGTTCCTCAACGGGTTCGCGCTCGTGGCCATCGCCATCATATTCGACCGTACAAGCCAGGCCTATGGCAGGCGACTACAGAAGCATTCGGAGGTAATTCATGGTTAGTCATGCAATCGAGGTCCGCAACCTCTACAAGATTTTCGGACCCCGTGGCGGCGATTATGTCGACGCGGTGAAGAACGGCCTCGGCAAGGCCGAGCTGAACCAGCAGTACGGCCATGTGCTCGGTCTTCGCGACATCAACATCTCCATGCCCGCAGGCGGCATCATGGTGGTGATGGGTCTCTCCGGCTCCGGCAAGTCGACGCTGATCCGCCACATCAACCGGCTGATCGATCCGACCGCCGGCGAGGTGCTGTATGACGGCGTCGACGTCTGTCGGATGAGCGAAAACGACCTGCGCGAATTCCGCCGCCACAAGACGGCGATGGTGTTCCAGAAATTCGCGCTCCTGCCGCACCGCACGGTGCTGGAAAACACCGTCTACGGCTTGGAAATCCAGGGCATCGGGCAGGCCGAACGCGAAAAGCGCGCCAAGCAGTGGATCGAGCGCGTCGGCCTTGCCGGCTTCGAGAACCACTACCCGAACCAACTTTCGGGCGGCATGCAGCAGCGCGTGGGCCTCGCGCGCGCGCTCACCAACGATGCAGACATCCTGCTGATGGACGAAGCCTACTCCGCTCTCGACCCGCTGATCCGCGTCGACATGCAGACCGTGCTTCTGGACCTGCAGAAAGAACTGAAGAAGACCGTCGTCTTCATCACCCACGATCTCGACGAAGCGCTGCGTCTCGGCGACAAGATCGCCATCCTGCGTGATGGCATGGTCGTGCAGCAGGGCACCGGCCAGGAGATCGTGCTCAACCCGGCGGACGAATACATCACGGCCTTCGTGAAGGAAGTGAACCGTGGCCGCGTCGTCAATGTCGAGACGATCATGGCGCCGCTCGCGGGCAATCCCCAGGGCATGCCGATCGCCAAGGGCACCGTGCTGGAAACCGCCGCCCGTGCCATGACGGGCGCCAACCAGACGCAGGCCCATGTCGTGGACGAGGCCGGCCGGCCGATCGGCGCGATCGACATCGGCGCGATCATCTCCTCCATGGTGACGCCGACGAGCCATGAGGCGAAGGCGGCGGCCTGAGCCGCTTACAAGCACATCGAGAGGGCGCGCCGGCGCCCTCTTCTCGTTTTCCGGCGCCGCTGTCCCACAATTAGATGTCTCTCGCGGCCACTCGGCCGGGACCGAGAGGGCATCGACGGCCTCCATGGGGCGCTCTGCCATTCCGCCGTTGCAACCACATAAAGAAATCCTTATATGATGGAGCAAACAGAGGACATGCCATGACCGCCACCAATCCGCTCGCCAGCCTCCTGGCCGAAAAACCCTTCCTGCTTGCCGATGGCGCAACCGGCACATCGCTGTTCGCCATGGGGCTGGAAGCAGGCGAAGCGCCGGAACTGTGGAACGAGGCCAAGCCCGAGAACATCACGAAGCTGCACCAGGACTTCGTGGATGCGGGCGCCGACATCATCCTCACCAACACCTTCGGCGGCACGCGGCACCGCCTGAAACTGCACCATGCGCAGGATCGTGTACACGCGCTGAACAAAAAGGCCGCCGAGATCGCGCGCGCGGTCGCCGACAAGGCGCCGCGCACCGTCATCGTCGCCGGTTCGGTCGGGCCGACGGGCGAACTGCTCGTGCCGCTGGGCGCCATGACCTATGACGATGCCGTCGCCGCCTTCGTCGAGCAGATCGAGGGCCTGAAGGCCGGCGGCGCGGATGTCGCCTGGATCGAGACCATGTCGTCGCCGGATGAAATCCGCGCGGCCGCCGAAGCCGCTACCAAGGTCGGCATGCCCTTCGTCTATACCGGCTCCTTCGATACGGCCGGCAAGACGATGATGGGCCTGCATCCCAAGGATATCCACGGCGTGGCCGGTGACATCGGCGCGGGCCCGCTCGCGGTCGGCGCCAATTGCGGCGTCGGCGCCTCCGACATCTTGTCCTCGCTGCTCGACATGACGGGCGCTGCCCCCTCGGCCACGGTCGTCGTGAAGGGCAATTGCGGCATCCCGGAATTCCGCGGCTCGGAAATCTACTATTCCGGCACGCCGCCGCTGATGGCGGAATATGCCCGCCTTGCCCGCGATGCCGGCGCACGCATCATCGGCGGCTGCTGCGGTACGTCCTGCGAGCACCTTGCCGCGATGCGCGTGGCCCTCGACGCCCATGAACCGCGCGAACGCCCGACGCTCGAAACGATCGTCGAAAAGATCGGCCCGCTGCGCAACAAGACCGCGAATGAAGCCGCCGCGGCGCCCGCTCGCGAACGCGGCGGCCGCCGGCGCGGTTGACCGATTGTCGGATCGACAATTGCAAGCCGCCCCGGTCAGCGCCGCGGGCGGCTTTTTTGTCGCTATATGTGAGAAGATACGTTCAAGGAGCCTGCATGATGCAGACGATCGAGATGTCGGGCACGAACGTGCTCGTTCTTTCCGCGCAGGGCACGCCTGTCGCAACGGAAGCGGATGGCAATGACGTGATCGGCGAGGCCTTTTCGGCGGGTGCCACGCTCGTCGCCATTCCGGTCGAACGGCTCGGTCCGGATTTCCTGCGCCTGGAGACGCGCCTTGCCGGCACGGTCTTCCAGAAATTCGTCAACTACCATCTGCGTTGCGCCATCATCGGCGATGTCACGACGCTGCTCGAGGGCAGCAAGGCGCTTCGTGACTTCGTGCGCGAGACGAACAAGGGCCGCTCCATCTGGTTTCTTGCGACCATCGGGGACCTTGAGGCGCGGCTTGCGCGTGAAAACGCCTGACGATCAGGTCTCGGCCAGGAATTTCCGCCATGCCGCAAAGCCCGCGTCGATGTTCCTGCGCCCGATGCCGACGCGGAAGCGATCTGCCGGCACCGGCAGCAGATCGGAGACATAGAGGCTGGACGGCAGGAGAAGCACTCCCTTCTCCTCCACCAGCCGGCGGCAATGCGCCTCCACGCCATCGGCTCCGAGATAGCGGGCGAAAGCGACGCAGCCGCCGTCGGGCGGAGAAAATTCATAGAGATGCGGGTAGTCCGCGAAGAAACGGCCGAGTTTTTCGGAGTTGTCAGCGCACAGGGCGCGGTTGCGGGCCAGTATCGTCTCGCGCGACTTGAGCGCGATACCGGCCAGCACCTCCGAAGGGCGCGCGTTGCAGATGGAGAGATAGTGCTTCATCTTCTCCATGCGTTCGAGCAGCGCATGGTCACGGCAGGCGATCCAGCCGATGCGCAGGCCCGGCAGGCCATAGGCCTTGGACATGACATTGAGCGAAATGCCCCTGTCGAACAGGTCCGCGGCCTGCGGCAGGCGCTTGGCATCATCGACCTCCAGCCCGCGATAGACCTCGTCGGAAAAGAGATGGATGCCGCGCTCCGCGCACAGCGCCGCCAGCTCCCGGAAGGTCGCCTGATCGGCAATGGCCCCGGTCGGGTTGTTGGGAAAGTTGACGGCGATGAGCCGGGTTTCCGGACGAAGTGCGGCGCGCACATCGTCGAGGTCGAGCCGCCAGCGGTTCTCAGGCCGCAGCGCCACGCCCGTCACGCTGCCGGCGATGGTGACAGGCAGCGTCTCCATGGACTGGTAGTTCGGCACGGTGACGATGGCGTGATCATCAGGCCCGAGCAGCGCCAGCATGGCGCAGTAAAGCCCCTCCTCCGCGCCGGCAAAGGTCAGGATGTCAGCGCCGCCAAGCGTCTCGTAAGTCGAGGCGATGATCTCGCGCAGCTCCGGCGCACCCCAGGTCTGCGTATAGCCGAGCGAGACACGCTCCCACGCCTCCAGATCCTCGGGGCCGGCAAGCGCCAGCAGTTCCGACATGCTCATCGTCTCGGCATCGCTCGCCGTCATGTGGTGGCGGGCCTTGAATTCCCAGCGGGAAAAATGGGTTTCGAGACGGAAATCCGGCAATGGGGTCACGAGGTCAATCCTTGACGTTCTGGCGCCGGGCATCGGCGAGGTAGTTGTAGATCGAGGCGCGCGAGGCGCCGATGAGACCGGCGAGATGATCGACCGCATTGCGGGTCTGGAACAGGCCGCGCTCCTCGAGCGCTGCCACCAGCGCCACGCGCTCGGCCTTCCTCAGGGCCGTCAATGCAAGGCCTTGGTTGCGCAGCCAGTCATGCAAAGCCGTATTGATCTCCTCGCGCCAGTCGCCGGAAAACAGCGACGGCGGGCGCGGCGCCACCGTTCCGGTGAAGGCCGACAGCAGCTTCGCAGCGGCATCGAAATGCGAGACATCCATGTTGATGCAGAGCAGGCCGAGCGCCTGGCCGAACTCATCCTTCAGCACCGACGTCACCGATTTTAGGCGCCGACCGTCGTCTCCCGTTTTTTCATAGGGGCCATAGACGCCCGCCTCGCCGGCCTCCTCCAGCTCGCCGTCCACGAGCGATTCCATGCCGGGCTTGCGGCCGGAAAAGGCATTCCAGATGCCGGCGATCCGGCCCGTTTCGAGATCGTGCAGCACGACCTCGGCATGGGGATAGAACAGGGTGGAGATGGCCGCGGCGGTCGTGGCGTGGCGCACCAGCAGCGCGTTGGAATTCGAAGCATCAAACATGGCGGCAACCAATCCGATTATAGACGTTTTGTCAATATTGGATTTTAAGTCCATATCCTTACCGTCGCTTGCGGCGAACCTTTGCGCGCCTTATCCAAGACGAAGACGATTCTATGGGGGATGATATGAGTGCAGATCCGGCCGCCTTTCCGGACAGGGATACCGTCGCCGACAAGCTTCTAGCGCTCGGCGACGGCGATAAGGCCTATCTGAGCCTGCTGATGCAAAACCCGCAGCAGGACGAAAACCTGCTCGAAGGGCTGGCCCTCTCTCTCGACCGGGCGTCCACCGCCCGCTTCCTCAATTCCCTCAAGCTGGAAAAGCTTGGCGAATGGCTGGGCGAAACCGCGCCCGCGCGCCTGCAGATCCGCCTCATGGAATGCGCGCGCTCCAGCCAGCACGCCGCACACGCCGCCTTCCGCGCCGGGCTGACCCGGTCCGGCGGGCTGGAAAGAGCCTATCCAAAAGCCTGATCGGTCGCCGCGGCCAGCGGCGCGAAGGACTTGCGGACGAGATCCGCCATGCCATCGATGGCAGGCCCGCCACGGCGTGGGTTGCGCTTGAGCACGACACGCGAGGAATCGACTTGCGGAAAGCCCTCGGCAAGGGTCAATTCGCGCGCGCCCGCGGGAATGTTGCTGCGGGCAAGCGGTGCGATGGCAAGACCGCTCGACACCGCCGAACGCAGGCCGCTGCTCGTATCGCTGGTATAGGCGACCCGATAGGGGATGGCATATCGTTCCAGCGAGCGCTCCGCAAACTCCCGGCACCAGACCGAGCGCCGGTAGAGCGCGACCGGCACCGGGCGCTCCAGATGCAGGTCATGCCCGACCGAGACCGCCCAGACCGTTGGATCGATCGCCAGAAGCTCGCCGGAAATGCCGCCGTCCCATTCGAAGATGACGGCGAGATCGAGGTCGTCGGCCTCCAACGCCTCCATCTGCTGCGCGGTATAGCCGCAAAAGACCGTTACCTCGGCGCCGGGATGCACCTGCGCGAAGGCCGCCAGCGCATTGGGCAGGATGGTCTGGTTGTATTCTTCTGGAATACCGACCCGCACCGGCCCGTCGAGCGGCAGCGTGCGCATCGCCGCAGTCGTCTCGTCGACAAGGCCGACGATGCGCTTGGCATAGGGCAGCAGCCGCTGTCCTTCCATCGTCAGCCCCACGCCGCGCGGGCCGCGGGCAAACAGTTTCGCCCCGACGGACGCTTCCAGCTTGCGCACCTGCATGCTGACTGCCGACTGCGTTCGCCCGAGCCGTTCGCCGGCATGGGTGACATTGCCCGCCTGCGCGACGGCGACGAAAATCCGGAGCAGATCGCTTTCAAGAGGTGGGTACATTCAGCCATCGCCTTTTCTGATGCCTGCCATCATCGCTATTCGTTTGTGAAATGTCTACGGCTTTGCTTGGCTGTGCGGGAGGAAAGAAGGGCGCATGGCATGGACATTCTGGCGACATTGCGGGAATTTTGGAACAACCAGCGGCAGAGACAGTCCGAACGGGACGCGTTGCAACACCTTGTCCGGCGCCGAGACTGGCGCCTATTGCGGGACGCCGGGCTCGAACTCGTGGACGCCACGCCGCCGGCCTGCACGCCTTTGCCAACCGAAAAAGAGAGGCGCTGGAGAGCGCCCCTCATGCGGCTGTCGCCTGTCTGGCCGCGCAAACCCAACGCAAAGAATGTGCAGCCAGCCACCGCGCAGGAACCGTGCAGCGCAGAGGCGTCGACCGCCGCCTGAAACGTTCCGCCCCGGCTGTCGGAAAGACGACGACCGGGCAGCAGCGGTTACTTGCCGCCGGCCAGGCCCTCGGCGAGCCGGACAAGCTTCACGAACTCGGCGCGATAGCCGAAGGGATCGTTGCCCTTGGCCGCCTCCGCCAGGCCGAGGATCGAGCCGTAGGCATAGTCCTGCAGGGCGGGAACACCCTTCAGCTTCTGGCCGAAGGCCGCAACGGCGACGGAAAAGCGGACATCCGCCAAGGCCGCATCGAGATCAGGGACCACATTGCTGTCCGTAACCGGCATCGTCACAAGCTCGCTCGTGTCGCTATCGGGCTTCTTCCAGCGCATCTTCAGGAACGCGATCTCGCCGGCGCCAGACGCAGCCGCATCCGCCGTCTCGCCCTTGCCGTAGCGTAGGGGATCGTTCAGCACCGCGGGGCTGCCCTTCGGCGTCACCTCATAGATCGCGGTGACGCGATGGCCGGAGCCGATATCGCCGGCATCCACCTTGTCGTTGTTGAAATCCTCGCGGTTGAGAATGCGGGTTTCATAACCGATCAGCCGGTATTCGGCGATGCGATCGGGGTTGAACTCGATCTGGAACTTCACATCCTTGGCGATGGGGAAGAGGGAGGAGCCCGCCTCCTCCACCAGCGTCTTCTGCGCCTCGGCCAGCGTATCGATATAGGCGGCCGTGCCGTTGCCGTTCTGCGCCAGCGCCTGCATCATGCCGTCATTGTAGTTGCCGCGTCCGAAACCGAGCACGGAGAGGAAGATGCCGCTCTTGCGGCGTTCCTCGATGATATGTTCCAGTTCCTCATTGCTCGCCGGGCCGACATTGAAATCGCCGTCCGTCGCCAGCATGACGCGGTTGACGCCGTCCTTCTTGAAGGCCTTCTGCGCCAGCTTGTACGCCGTCTCGATGCCCTCGGCACCGGCAGTCGAGCCGCCGGGCTGGAGCGTATCGATCGCGTCGAGGATCTTCTGCCGCTCCTTCGCCGCCGTCGGTTCCAGCACCACGCCCGCATTGCCCGCATAGGTGACGATGGACACGGTATCGGTGTCCTTCAGCTTGCCGACCAGCAGGCGGAAAGCGCTCTTGAGCAGCGGCAGCTTGTCGGCTTCATCCATCGAACCGGAGACGTCGATGAGAAAAACGAGGTTGGCCGACGGCTGTTCGGCCGCCACGGTCTCGAAGCCCTTGATGCCGATATGCAGCAGTTCGGTTCCCTTGTTCCAGGGCGTCGGCATGACGGTGACGGTGGCGTTGAACGGCTTTTCCACCGTGTCCGGCCCCTTCCAGTCATAGGGGAAATAGTTGATCAGTTCCTCGACACGCACAGAATCCGGCTCCGGCAGGCTGCCGCCGAGAAGCGCGCTGCGCATATAGGAGTAGGACGCCGTGTCGATATCGGCCGAGAACGTCGAGACCGGATCGGTGGCGACGCTTTTCACCGGATTCGGATCGGCGGAGGCGAAGCGTTCGCGGTTCGCCTGCGGAACCGGCACGATCATGGAATCCATTGTCGTGGGCTGCGCCACGCGCCGCGTCAGCGTCGGGTTGACAGCGCCGCCGACGGAAAGCGATTGCGGCACCGCCGCCATTTCGCCATTCAGGCTTTCGGCAAGTGGCGCGGCTTCGGCGGAGCGGTTGTCGGCCGTGGACAGGTTTGTTTCCTGCTTCGTCGTCGGCTCGACGGCACGCTTCTTTCCGATAAGATAGGATACATCACCCTCTGCTTCCCCCGGGAAAGAGTCCTGCTGTTTTGCCTGCTCGAGCTGCTGCTTCCGTCTCTCCTCGGCCAACTTCTTTACCGCAGCCGCGCGTCTTTCCGTCTCTGTTTGATGATTGGTCTGCAAGGCCACCGTACCGTTGCGCACCAGTTCATAGGTCACAAGGCCGGCGACCGGGACGACGAGAAGCGTGGCAAGGGCCGATCCGGCCAGAAGTCTGCGGTTCATGATAGGGCTCCATATCCGGTTGAAGATGGAGCTTCGACGCCCGCCCGCGGTAGAACCTTTGGTGGCGGTCGCATTTTTTTCCGCGTCGTCGAAAGCCTGCATGGCGGCGGCAAGGGCTGCGGCGCGCGACGATGCTCTGGCGGCCGGCGGCTGGCGGCGGGCGAGTTTTTCAAGATCGAGATCGGTCATCGGTCTATCCTTCCGTCACGCGGCGGCATCGCGCAAAAGCACCTTCAGGCGCTTGCGGGCCTCGTGCACATGCCAGGAAATGGTCGTTTCGGCACAGCCGAGCACATCGGCTGCCGCCGCATGGCTAAGCCCCTCACCGTAGATGAGCAGAACGGCATCACGCTGCCTGTCGGGCAACTGGCGAACGGCCTGCCACAGCTCTTCGCCGTCATCCTCGGTGCGCCCGGTCTCCAGCACCGCCTGCTCGCGCAGATAGGCTGCGTCGCGCCATTCAGCACGGCGGCGCTTGCGCATCTGGTCGCGGGCGGCGTTGAGCGTGACCGAATAGAGCCAGGTGCTGAAGCGGCTGGCACCCTTGAAGCCCCTGATCGCGCTGGCGAGGCGTATGCACACCTCCTGCGCCACATCCTCCGCATCCTGCCGGTCGCCGCACCATCGCCAGGCGACGGCATGGATGAAATCATAGCGGCTCTCGATCAGCGCGGCGAATGCCTGCCGGTCCCCCTGAGCCGCCTTTTCGACGAGTTCTGTTTCCACGGGCCCATCCCGATTGCGTGCACTGACCTTTCAGACGTGCATGGCGTGGCAATCCTTTGGATCGAATCCGAAAAAAATATTACCAGGGCAGCTTTTTCACGACGGCGATGATCGTTCCCATCACGGCCCGACGGTCGTGTCGGCGGATTTCCGGCGCGTAGAGGCTGGAAATGCTGCCGTCGAGGAACAGTGCGTTGCGGCAGTGCAGCCGGTCGCGGAACAGCGTCGCGAAATCGTGAAAGCGGACATGGTCTTTCGATATGGCGAAGGCCACGCGCCCGTCCGGCAGGATGCCGACGCCGTTGCGGATCTGCAGGCTCGTCGCATCCGGCAGGAAGCGCGGATGGATCTTGCCGTCGACCACCAGCATCGGACCCGACTGCGTGGCCTCGCGCGGCGAAAGCCCGGCTTTGGCGAAGGCCTCCGTCTCCATCACGCCGGCTTTGCCGTCTGCCAGCCAGAACACGCCATTCGGCTTCATGAAGAAGTTTCCGAACGCATTCTCACGGTTGAGCGCGCCGGTCTCCCGGCCATTCTCGACGAGAAGCCCGACCGGGCCGTAATCGGGATGGTACATCCCGCCGTTCATGGCAAAGCTCATGTGCTCGCCGTTGCGCAGAAGATAGGTGTTCAGCTGGTCGTAGCTCGCACCAGAGCTGCCCAGCGTGCGCGCACCGTAAAGCCGGATCGTATCTTCGGCGGGATCGAAGGTGCAGACCGTATAACGGCCGCCGAGATGTTCGACCTCGGCGCATTTTGGCGGTTCGGCCATGGCGACGCTCCGCAGGGCCAGCGTGGCGAGGAAAAAGCACAGGATGGAGAGAAAGCGCATGAACGATGGCTCGGCTTGCAATGCGGCGAAATTAGCAGCGCGCCGCGCAGATGGTCAAAGCGAGAGCGCGGCCATGTGGAAACGCAACTGTTCGTCCCCGTAGCGATACGCCGCCCCGACGGGACAGGCGGCACGGGCAAGACAGCCGCCGCGCAGGCAGCCGCCCTGCCCTTGCGGCGTACGCAGATGGCTGCGGCAGGCCGGGACGTCGAATGCGTCCGCGCGCACGGCAACGGCGGGACAGGTCGTGAGACACGGGCGGTCGCGACAGGTGTCGCAGGGATGTTCCACGGGCCGCGCCACCGGCTCGGTCACCGCCGGCACGGCAAAACCGAGCGCGCCACGATAACCGTGCCACAGGCCGTAAACAGAATGGATGAGAATGCCGAGCGGCGACGCTTTCAGACCCTCCGCGCGCATCGCCCACTGCTGGAACGGCTGCCAGGGCGGATCGGAGGGAAACCACGCCGTTGCACCGGCCGTCGCCGCGATGGGACCGATGACGTCTTTCGACCAGGTATCGAGCGGGTCGGGCCCGCCACCATCCGACCGGCCGCGCCGCCAGCAGGAGAACGCCGGCCACAGGGAACTGCCGATATTGCCGATGAGCACGACGCTGGCCGCCGGGCGACCGTCGCCCAGCGTCGGCACGGCCTCGCCATCCGCAAAACTCACCACACCACGCAAAAAAAGACCGTGCGGCCGAAGAGCCGCACGGATCGTTTCGAGGTGCTGACCGGAGGCGTTCACCGGGTCACGTCTCCCTTGAGCTCATAATGCGGACGCCAGACTTCCTTCTGGATCATGTCGGCCACCCGCGTCGCTCCGCCTTGCTCCCTGGCGCGGTCGGGACCCTTTCAGGTGAAGGCGTCCGGCATCGAGTCCTTGCGCTCCTTGATGAAGGCGAGAAGCGCGTCGTCGATGGCGGGGTCGAGATGCGGCGCCTCGTAGCTGTCGAGCCAGCTGCGGCACAGCGCGTTGGCGCGCTCCTCGATGCGCTTCTGCCCCTCGATCTCCCACTGCTCGAACGAGTTGTTGTCGGCGAGCGGCGAACGGTAGAAAGCGGTCTGGAAGTTGGCCTGGGTATGCGCGCAGCCGAGATAATGGCTGCCCGGACCCACTTCGCGGATGGCATCCAACGCCTGCGCATTCTCCGAGAGGTCGATGCCCTCGGCGAATTTCTGCATCATGCCGAGCTGGTCCTGGTCGATCATGAACTTCTCGTAGGACGAAACGAGGCCGCCTTCGAGCCAGCCCGCTGCGTGCAGCACGAAATTCGTGCCCGCCAGCAGTGTCATGTTGAGCGTGTTGGCGGATTCGTGCGCCGCCTGCGCATCCGGAACCTTCGAACCGCAGAGCGAGCCACCCGTACGGAACGGCAGGCCGAGGCGGCGGGCGAGCTGTGCTGCGCCGTAGGAGACCAGCGACGGCTCCGGCGAACCGAAGGTCGGCGCGCCCGACTGCATGGAGATCGACGCGGCGAAGGTGCCGAACAGCACCGGCGCACCCTTGCGGATGAGCTGGGTGAAGGAGGCGCCGGCGAGAACCTCGGCGAGGATCTGCGTCAGCGTGCCGGCGACGGTCACCGGGCTCATCGCGCCCGACAGAATGAACGGCGAGACGACGCAGGCCTGGTTGTGCCGGGCGTAGACCTTCAGCGCGCCCACCATGGTCTCGTCGAAGACCATGGGCGAATTGGCGTTGATGAGGTTCATCATGACCGTGTTGTTCTCGACGAATTCGTCGCCGAACACGATCTTGGCCATGGCGATCGAATCTTCCGCGCGTTCCGGCGCGGTGACCGAGCCCATGAACGGCTTGTCGGAATATTTCAGGTGGCTGTAGACCATGTCCAGGTGACGCTTGTTCACCGGAATGTCCACCGGCTCGCAGACCGTGCCGCCCGACGAATGCATGGACGGTGCCATATAGGCGAGCTTCACGAAATTGCGGAAGTCCTCGATCGTCGCATAGCGCCTCACGCCTTCAAGGTCGCGCACGAAGGGCGGGCCGTAGACCGGCACGAAAACGGTGGCCTTGCCGCCGATCTGGACGCTGCGCTCGGGGTTGCGGGCATGCCAGGTGAACTGGGACGGTGCGGTCTTCAAGAGTTCGCGGCACAGTCCCTTGGGGAAATGCACGCGCTCGCCGCGCACATCTGCGCCGGCGTCCCGCCACAGCTGCAAGGCTTCCGGATCTTCGCGGAACTCGATGCCGATTTCCTCGAGGATGAGGTCCGCATTGGCTTCGATGAGCTGCAGGCCTTCCTCGTCGAGGACTTCGTATTCCCTGATCTTGCGGGTGATATAGGGCAGCGACGGGCCCGGACCGCCACCGGTGCGCGACGCGCGCCGTGCGGCCGCGCCGCGCCCCTCCCGCGAGCGACGCCCGCCACCCTCCTGGGTGCCCTCGCCTGCCACCTGCTCAATGCCCTCGCTCATGATCCGTCTTCCCTTTCTTCCCGCGCCCGAAAGCGCCTCTTTTACTATGCTAGCAAGCCGCCGGATCGGGGCGGGTCTCAAAGCGCCAAGCAATGGCGCACGCTGGATACCGGCTTTGGCGCGATCATAATGCGGACGCCGCCGGGATCGTAGCGGCATTCTCTTGTTTGCGCTGTCAATTCACCGTTTTGCAGCGTAAGATCGCGGCATGTTTTCGTCGGGTCGCTTTTCACTGTATGCGACGTCGTTTTCGAAATCGGATCGCGACACGAGGACGGATATTTCTAGGGTGAGGAGCCTGCCGACCGCAGCGCCAATGGAGACGAGGAAACACAATGTCTGACGACGAAATCATTCTCGCCGATCTCTCCGACGAAGAGCTTGTGCAGCAGATGCACGACGACCTCTACGACGGCCTGAAGGAGGAAATCGAAGAGGGCACCAATATCCTGCTGGAGCGCGGCTGGGCACCCTACGACGTGCTCACCCAGGCCCTCGTCGAAGGCATGCGCATCGTCGGCGTCGACTTCCGCGACGGCATTCTCTTCGTGCCGGAAGTTCTTCTGTCGGCGAACGCCATGAAGGCCGGCATGGCGATCCTGCGTCCGCTGCTTGCCGCCACCGGCGCGCCCAAGCAGGGCAAGATGGTCATCGGCACCGTCAAGGGCGACATCCACGACATCGGCAAGAACCTCGTCGGCATGATGATGGAAGGCGCGGGCTTCGACGTGATCGACCTCGGCATCAACAACCCGGTCGAAAACTATCTGGAAGCCATCGAGCGCGAACAGCCCGATATCCTCGGCATGTCCGCCCTGCTCACGACCACCATGCCCTATATGAAGGTCGTCATCGACACGATGAAGGAAAAGGGCCTGCGCGACGATTACGTCGTCCTGGTCGGCGGTGCGCCGCTCAACGAGGAATTCGGCAAGGCCGTCGGCGCCGACGCCTACTGCCGAGATGCAGCCGTGGCCGTGGAAACCGCCAAGGAATTCATGAAGCGCAAGCACAACATGCTTGCCGGCTGACAGGCTCAGATCAGGCGGCGCCTTGAAAGCGCGCCGCCCGATCACGAAATTACTGGGCAGCGCGCTCGACGCTGCGGCCGGCGTCCTGCGTCGCATCCACGGCGTTGGCCGTATCCTTGCCCATGCCGCGAATGGTGTTGCCGCAGGCGCTGAGCGCCAGAAGCGCGGCGAAAACGATGCTGATCTTGGTCAGATTTGTGCCAGTCATGGTGGGAGTCCCTCTCGATGGATGTGGTTGACGCAGAACTTCGGCTCGGAAGTCCGGCGCCTAAACGCACGAGACGCGAAAAAGTTCGCGTGATCGCGTGCGGGGCGATCGCGCGCGAGATCATCGCGATCCGCGATGCAAACGGCCTCGATCACATCGACCTCGTCTGCCTGCCCGCCATTTGGCACGCCCATCCCGAAAAGATTGCGCCCGGCGTCGAAAAAGCGGTCGAAGAAGCGCGCGCCGAAGGCTTCTCCCGTGTCTTCGTGGGCTATGCCGATTGCGGCACCGGCGGGCTGCTCGACCGGGTTTGCGAAAAGCTCGGCGTCGAGCGGATCGCAGGACCGCACTGTTATTCCTTCTTCGCCGGCAACGAGGCCTTCGCCGCGACGGATGACGACGTGACCGCGTTCTTCCTCACCGACTTCCTCGCCCGCCAGTTCCGCGCCTTCGTCATCGAGCCGCTCGGTCTTGACCGGCATCCGCAGCTGAAGGACATGTATTTCGGCAACTACACCAAACTCGTCTATCTCTCGCAGGTCGAGGACGAGGCCCTGCAGCAGAAAGCGAAAGAGGCGGCCGACTATCTCGGGCTCACCTACGAGTACCGCTTCACCGGCTACGGCGACCTGACCGGCGCCCTGCTCGGCGCCCGCTAACCAATTCTTAGCCCTGCCCGCAAATCCCGCCCCCTCGGTTACGCCTTTCTAAGAGTGGGATCCGATCATGCCCGCCGGAAATAGGCGAGGCATCGACATGACGCAGCAGGCAGTACGGACGGAAACGGTGGCAATGCTGATTCAGCCCGGACCCAACCCGGAAATCGTCGTCAATGCCGTCAAAGCGGCCTTCCCGAACCTTGTGGTGATCGAGGAAGAGCCCGAGTCGAAAGCGCTGTTTATCCGCCGCCGCGCCAAAAAACTCGGTTGGATCCAGGCCTTGGGGCAGGTCGCGACCATGGTCGTCTCCAAATACGGCAAGCGCTTCACCACAAAACGCAACGCCGAAATCCTTAAAACCTTCGGCGCCGACCCGTCGCCCGATCCGGCAATTCGCCGCGTGGCCGTTCCCTCCGCCAACGGCCCGGCGTTCCTGGCCGCGATCGCCGAGATCCGGCCGGCCGCACTGCTTTTGGTCAGCACGCGCATGCTGAAGGCCGAAACGCTCGCCGCCATACCCTGCCCGGTCTTGAACCTTCATGCGGGCATCAACCCGCAATATCGCGGCCTGCAAGGCGGATACTGGTCGCGCGTGCGGTCGGATGAGGCGAATTTCGGCACGACGATCCATCTGGTGGATGCCGGCGTCGACACCGGCAGCGTGCTCCACCAACTGCGCATCGAACCTTCCAAACGCGACACGATGCACACCTATCCGCTCCTCCAGACGGCCGCCGCCACGGGCCTTGTCGTGCAGGCGCTGGACGAAGCCGTTACGGGCAACCTCAAGCCCTTGAAAATAGCGGCACCATCGCGACAATGGTATCATCCGCCGATCTGGACCTGGCTCTGGAACGGCGTGACCCGCGGCATCTGGTAGGTCCTCCCGGCGAGGTCGAATCCGACGTCGTTTTTGAGCATGAGGCAGTCGTGGCGAGTAGAGCCCGCGACGACGCCAGCACGCATTGTCAGCATAGCAACGGGAGGAAGACGCCGAGCGCTTTCCGCCCGCAGTTGCGGCAGAGGGGGTAGAGCATTCCGGCTGAAGACGCGCGGCAATGCTCCGGGAGAAATTCGACATGGCAGACCGCATCATCGTCTACTGGCGCGATATCCCCGCCCAGGTCATCATCAAGAGAGGCCGGGCCAGCGCCAAGCGGGAACTCTCGCTGCGCTTCACCGAGGCGATCGACATGTGCGCCATGCGCACCGGCGCGGCGGAAACCGACGATTACCTTGCCGAATGGCGCAAGGCCGCGCCGGAGCCCGTTTCCGACGATCTGGAGGCGGAGGCCGACAAGGCCGTCGCAGAGATCGAGGCCGCCTATGACCGCGAGCGGCTGGTCGCCCTCGTCAAGGCCGGAGGGCGCGACAATGGCTGATCCGAAACTCGGAGAGCCGAAGCTCGAAGCCGCGCAGAAGCCGGGCAACGCCGCGCCCGCAAAGAAGGCTACCACGGGCGCCTTCACGCCATCAGGCGTCTCGCCGAACCGCCGGTCGCGCCACAAATACACGATCCGACTCTGGGCGGTGCGCCATTCCCGTTTCTTCGAATGGTTCTACCACCGTTTCGCGGAAGCCTTCCTGCTTCTCCATCCCCTCTGGAAGCTCTTCGGCTACCAGCGCGTCGAGCGTCCCGTCACCTTCGTCGAAAAGCACGTGAAGGGCTTCCTCTTCGACTGTCGCATGTGCGGCCAGTGCGCACTGTCGTCAACGGGCATGTCCTGCCCGATGAACTGTCCCAAGCAGCTGCGCAACGGCCCCTGCGGCGGGGTGCGCGCCAATGGCAACTGCGAGGTGGAGCCGGATATGCCATGCGTTTGGGTCCAGGCCTGGAAGGGCTCGCAGAACATGGTGAAGGGAGACGCCATCATGAACGTGCAGAAGCCGGTGAACCAGTCGCTGCGCGAGACCTCGTCCTGGCTGCGCGTCACCGCGGAAGCCGCCGCTGCCCGTGAAGCGGCCGCCGCCGCCGGAAAGGACGCCTGAGCATGGCGCATATCGACGAAAACCCGCTCGGCCCCCACCTGCCGCTCGATCCCCTGCCCGGCCACTCCTCGCTGGGCCGGCTGGAACGGGTGCTCAGGCGCGGAGAATTCGCCGTGACGACGGAACTGAACCCGCCCGACAGCGCGAACCCGGAAGACGTCTACGAACGCGCCGCGATCTTCGACGGCTGGGTCGACGGCATCAATGCGGTCGACGCGTCGGGCGCCAACTGCCACATGTCGTCGGTCGGCATCTGCGCGCTTTTGACCCGCATGGGCTATGCGCCGATCATGCAGATCGCCTGCCGCGACAAGAACCGCATCGCCATACAGGGCGACGTTCTCGGTGCTGCCGCCATGGGGGTCTGCAACATCATGTGCCTGACCGGCGACGGCGTGCAGGCCGGCGACCAGCCGGGAGCAAAGCCCGTCTTCGATCTCGACTGCATGTCGCTGCTCGAAACCGTGCGCGTCATGCGCGATAATTCCAAGTTCCTGTCCGGCCGCAAGCTGACGACGCCGCCGAAGGTCTTCCTCGGCGCGGCGATCAACCCCTTCGCCCCGCCCTACGACTTCCGCCCCTATCGCCTGGCCAAGAAGATCGAGGCCGGCGCGCAGTTCGTGCAGAGCCAGTATTGCTTCGACGTGCCGATGTTCCGCGAATACATGAAGAAGGTGCGCGACCTCGGCCTGCACGAGAAGTGCTACATCCTCGTGGGCGTCGGCCCCATGGCGTCGGCCAAGACCGCCAAGTGGATCCGCTCCAACGTGCCGGGCATCCACATTCCCGATTCCGTCATCAAGCGCCTGGAAGGCGCGGAGGACCAGAAGAAGGAGGGCAAGCAACTCTGCATCGACATCATCAACGAGGTGAAGGAGATTGAGGGCGTTTCCGGCATTCACGTCATGGCGTACCGGCAGGAAGAATATGTCGCGGAAATGGTGCATGATTCCGGCGTCCTGAAGGGGCGCAAGCCCTGGAAGCGCGAGCCGAACCCTGTCGACCAGCTCGTTGCCGAACGCATCGAGATGGCCCGCGACGGCCATGAGCAGGACCAGCAGAAACTCGCCGGGCAGGCCGCCCAGCAGCCGCATTGATGCCTGCCGGCGCGTCGCCGACCAGCATTGTAACACCCGATATCGCGCGCTAGATCACAATCGGCGCCCCGCCTCAGAGGACCTTATATGACACGCACCATCGTCGCCTCGGCCACCCGCGAAATCGTCATCGGTTTCGACCAGCCCTTCTGCGTTATCGGCGAGCGCATCAACCCGACCGGTCGCAAGAAGCTGGCCGCGGAAATGCAGGCCGGCAACTTCGAGACCGTCATCAAGGATGCGCTGGAACAGGTCGCGGCCGGCGCCACGATGCTGGACATCAACGCCGGCGTGACCTCCGTCAACCCCAACGAGACCGAGCCGGGCCTTCTCGTCCAGACGCTGGAGATCGTGCAGGGCCTCGTCGATATCCCGCTTGCTATCGACAGTTCGGTGACGGCAGCCATCGAGGCCGGCCTCAAGGTCGCAAAGGGCCGCCCGCTGGTGAACTCGGTCACGGGCGAGGAGGAAAAGCTGGAAGCCATCCTGCCGCTCGTCAAGAAATACGATGTACCGGTGGTTGCCATCTCCAACGACGAGACCGGCATCTCCATGGACCCGGACGTGCGCTTCGCCGTCGCCAAGAAGATCGTCGAGCGCGCCATGGACCACGGCATCAAGCCGCACGACATCGTCGTCGACCCGCTCGTCATGCCGATCGGCGCGCTGGGCGATGCCGGCCGCCAGGTCTTCCAGCTGCTCTATCGCCTGCGCAACGAGCTGAAGGTCAACACGACCTGCGGCCTCTCCAACATCTCCTTCGGCCTGCCGCACCGTCACGGCATCAATGCCGGCTTCATCCCCATGGTCATCGGCGCCGGCATGACGTCCGCCATCATGAACCCCTGCCGCCCGCAGGAAATGGAGGCCGTGCGCGCCGCCAACGTGCTGAACGGCACGGACCCCAACTGCACCAACTGGATCATGACCTACCGCGATCACAAGCCCGCCGAGGGCGGTGCCTCGGCTGGCGCCGGCGCCGCAGCGCCTGCGCCTGCCGGCGGCCGCCGCGGTGGTCGTGCAGCCCGCGCCGGTGCGGGCGCGGCGCGCGAATAATGGCCGGCGGGCGCCAGTTCCGCCACGACGCCTTCAGCCTGTGGCTGGAGGCGCCTCTGGTGATCGCCATGCGCTGCCAGGAGATGGGCATGGCGGCGCTGACCGGCTCGACGCAGAACACCGCCGAGATGACCCGGATGGTCACGGAAAAGATGGCTGCCGTGGCGGAAAGCGCCGTGGCGGCCAATTTCGCTCTGGTGAACGCCATGATGACGGGGGCCTCGCCGGAAAGCACGGCCCGTGCGGTTTCGCAGGCCGCGCTGAAACCCTACGGCAAGCGCGTGCGCAGCAATATGCGCCGCCTTTCCCGCAAGAAGACATGAGGCGGCCCAGCCGGCCGTAGAAAGACCGAACCGATGCGCATTGAAGGTGAGAGCGAGATCAACATGACCGAAGCCTCGGCAAAAGAACCGCTGGTCCTCTTCATGCCTTCGGGCAAGCGCGGCCGCTTCCCTGTCGGCACCCCGGTTCTCGAAGCCGCCCGCAAACTCGGCGTCTACGTCGAGAGCGTGTGCGGCGGGCGCGCGACCTGCGGGCGCTGTCAGATCGAGGTGCAGGAAGGCAATTTCGCCAAGCACAAGATCGTCTCCTCGCTCGACCACATCTCGGAAAAGGGCCCGAAGGAGGAGCGTTACGAAAAGGTCCGCGGCCTGCCCGAAGGACGCCGCCTCTCCTGCTCCGCCCTCATCCTCGGCGACCTCGTCGTGGACGTGCCGCAGGACACCGTCATCAATGCGCAGGTGGTGCGCAAGGCCGCGACCGACCGGGTGATCGAGCGCAACGCCGCCGTCCAGCTCTGCTATGTCGAGGTGGACGAACCCGACATGCACAAGCCGCTTGGCGATCTCGACCGCCTGAAGGTGATGCTGGAAAAGGACTGGGGCTGGAAGGACCTGCTGATCGCCCCCCATCTCATCCCGCAGGTGCAGTCGATCCTGCGCAAGGGCAGCTGGGGCGTCACCGCCGCCATCCACCGCGATATGGACAGTTCGCGCCCGTTTATCGTCGGCCTGTGGCCCGGCCTGAAGAACGAGGCCTACGGCGTGGCCTGCGATATCGGCTCCACGACGATCGCCATGCATCTCGTCTCGCTGCTGTCCGGTCGCATCGTCGCCTCCTCGGGTACGTCGAACCCGCAGATCCGCTTCGGCGAAGACCTGATGAGCCGCGTTTCCTATGTCATGATGAACCCGGACGGCCGCGAAGCCATGACCAAGGCCGTGCGCGAAGCCGTCAATGGCCTGATCGGCAAGGTCTGCGCGGAAGGCGACGTCGACCGGCACGACATTCTCGACATGGTCTTCGTCGCTAACCCGATCATGCACCACCTGTTCCTCGGCATCGACCCGACAGAACTCGGCCAGGCGCCGTTCGCGCTCGCGGTTTCGGGCGCGCTGCAATACTGGGCGCACGAGCTCGACATCGATGTCAACCGCGGCGCGCGGCTCTACACGCTGCCCTGCATCGCCGGCCATGTCGGCGCGGATGCGGCGGGTGCGACGCTCGCCGAAGGCCCCTACCGGCAGGATCGCATGATGCTGCTGGTCGATGTTGGCACCAACGCGGAAATCGTGCTCGGCAATCGCCAGCGCGTCGTTGCCGCATCCTCGCCGACCGGGCCGGCCTTCGAGGGCGCGGAAATCTCCTCCGGCCAACGCGCCGCCCCGGGCGCCATCGAGCGCGTACGCATCGATCCCGTCACGCTGGAGCCGAAGTTCCGTGTCATCGGCGTCGACAAGTGGTCCGACGAGGAAGGCTTTGCCGAGGGAGCCGAAAAGGTCGGCATAACAGGCATCTGCGGTTCGGCGATCATCGAAGTCGTGGCGGAAATGTATCTCACCGGCCTCATATCCGAGGATGGCGTCGTCGATGGCACGATGGCGGAGAGAAGCCCGCGCATCCTGCAGAACGGCCGCACCTTCTCCTACCTGCTACATGACGGCGAGCCGCGCATCACGGTGACGCAGAACGACATCCGCGCCATCCAGCTCGCCAAATCGGCGCTCTATGCCGGCATCAAGCTGCTGATGGAAAAGCAAGGTGTCGACCATGTCGATACGATCCGCTTCGCCGGCGCCTTCGGCTCGTTCATCGATCCGAAATACGCGATGGTGCTGGGCCTCATCCCGGATTGCGACCTCAACGAGGTGAAGGCGGTCGGCAATGCGGCGGGCACAGGCGCGCTGATGGCGCTGCTCAACCGCGACCACCGCCGCGAAATCGAGCGCGAGGTCAGCCGCATCGAGAAGATCGAGACGGCGCTCGAGCCGCATTTCCAGCAGCTCTTCGTCAACGCCATGGCGATGCCCAACAAGGTCGACCCCTTCCCCGAACTCGCCAAGGTCGTGACGCTGCCCGAACGCAAGGTGCTGTCCGACGATGGCGGCGGCGAAGGCGGCGGCCGCCGTCGGCGTCGCAACCGCGAATGAAGCGGCCGGTCTTTTCTTCGTCCGAAAGCGGCCCTACGATGGCCTGCCGAAAAGAATGAGAACACCATGACCAGTTCCGCCATCGCCGCCACCGCCCTTTGCGTCGTGCTCGCCTCGCCCGCTTTCGCCGAGACCTATGCGGCCGTCAGCAACACGGCCGTCTCCATCACCGGCGACATAGAGCTGGACGAGACCGGAATCACCTTCGAAAACGGCGAACAGCTCACCTTCGAGGAGCAGATGGCCGACCGGTTCACGGTGGACGGCCAATCGGTGGAGGCCCATGTCTTCAGCCTCGCGGAGGCGCGCGATCCCGTCCTGCTCAACGGCAATACGCTGTGCGGCGCGCCCGTCACCTATGTCGCCTCCTGGGAGACGAGCGACGGCAGCGGCACCGTTCTCGCGGTCTTCTCGACCCCGCAGCCGCCCGAGAGCGATGCGGATATGTGCGCATCCTACACCTACGAATAGGCGAAAGCCGGGCTGATCGCCCGGCCCTGCCAAATCAGCAGGCGACTTGCAGCATGTCCATGGGACGCCGCTCCATGCGGGCAAAGGCGGAGCGGATATAGTCCGCGACAGCCTGCGCGGGCGCTTCCGCTTCCTCGTTGACGACGAGACCGATGAGATAGTGGCCGAGGTCCGGCAAGCCGTCCTTCTCGCCTAGTGCCACCATGTCCTCCCCGACCAAGAAGCGCGCGAGCGGTGCAACGGCGAGATCGGCGCGAATGGCCGCGCGCTGGCCCATATTGTGGGCGCAGAAATAGGCGACCCGGAAATCGCGCCCCGACCGGCTCAGCTCCTCCAGGGCTCGCGCGCGCCAGACGCAGCCCTCTTCCCAGACGGAGACGGGAAGCGGATTTTTCAGATAGGCGTTGCCGCAGTTCTTTCCCGCCCAGACCAGTTGTTCCTTCAGCAGGATTTCGCCGGGAACCGGAAGCGTGCCCTCATTCGCGTTGAAGATCGCGAGATCCAGGCGTCGCTCGGCGACCGCACGGCGCAGGGTGCTGCTGGTCTCGATCGATACGTTGACGGCAATCGACGGATAGGTCTCGGCAAAGCGCCGGAGCACTTCCGGCAGGATCAGCTCGCCCACGTCATCAGGCGCGCCAAGGCGCACGACGCCGTTCATTTCGGGCATCATGAAGCGTGAGACCGCTTCATTGCTGAGCGCGATCAGCCGGCGCGCATAGGACAGGAGCACCTCGCCCTGATGGGTGAGCACGACCGAACGGGCATCGCGGCGAAACAGCGAGCAACCCAGCATCTCCTCCAGTTTCTTGATCTGCATGGAGACGGCGGAGGGCGTGCGATGCACGGTCTCGGCGGCTGTCGTGAAGTTGCCGGTCTCGGCAATCGCCACGAACGTTCTCAGGATATCCAGCTCGAGCAGCGGCAGCGTCTGACGCATCAACAGGTTCATGGCCAATCTCCATGGATCAGAAAAAATGAAGTGAAAGCTCATTTCATTTCGTTTGATTGAAAACCGAGTGAGGCGGATAGTCAACGGGCAAACAAACGAACATGAGGAAAAAACGCCATGAAAAGCGAAAAATCTCCCATATTCGGCGGCGATATTGCCGTTCGTGCCCGTGGAAATGGCTTCACCTACGCCATACAGCGGTTCGTGAGCGAGAAAATCCAGGCCCGCCGCCGGCGCCTCTCCGCCCATCATGCGGCTTGGGAACTGGCCCAGCTGCCGGACTACCTCAAGCAGGATATCCAGTGGCCGCCAACGTCAGACCATGAAGAACGCTGATCAATCGGATCAAATATATTCGTTTGATTGATGCATTGGGTTGCGGCACAGTCTGACCATGGTCGCGACCTTTCGGAACTCCCAAGCACGAAAGGAACCTAACATGACACTCGTAATTGAACATCGGCAGGAACGGCGCGCAACGGGCGCCCGGCTCGGCCACAGCCTTGCTCATCTCGTCCGCGAACTCTCCGGGCGGATCGTCTCCGCATGGGAACGCAGCCGGCAGGAGCGTGAGATGGAAAGCATGCCCTATGACCTGCGCAAGGACATTGGCTTCCGCGCGGCAACCAACACAGCGCCCAAGTCGACACGATGACGGCAGACTGTAACGGCTGTACGCCGCATATCGACCAAGCCTAGGCCGCCGGCTCTGACAGACAACGTCAAGCCGGCGGTTTTGCATCAGGCCCGCAGGATCGGCACCTGGGGCGCCGCGGTTTCCGGCAGCACGCCGGTCAGGCGCGGATCGTCGAAGACCTCGACCTGCCGCCTCACCGGCACGAAACCCGAGCGGATGTAGAAATTCAGCGCCTGCGGCGAATCGAGCGTGCAGGTGTGCACCCAGAAACGCCCGATCGGTGCATCCCCGTTTCGCGACCACGCGCGCGCAATTGCCCGGTTCATCAACCAGCGCCCCGTACCGTTCCCGACCATCGCGGGCGTGAGACCGAAGAAGGCGAGTTCGCAGGCCCCCTCCTCGCGGAAATCCAGTTCCAGCAGGCCCTCCGCGCGGCCATCCTTCATCACCGCATAGACCTCGACGTCGGGATCGGTCAGAATCGCTGAGAGGTCCGCTTCCGCCATTCTGAGGCGGGAATCCCAAAGCCAATCGGTGCCGACGCGCGCGTAGAGATCGCGATACCACGCGGTATCAGGCATCTCGACATGGGCAAGCGTTATGCCGGGTTGTTCAGGGTCATGCCCGGGTTGCGGCGGCTTGCGCATTTCGAGATGCGTCACCACCGCTGCGAGCTTACCCGCCGGCACATCCGAATATCCATCTGGCAGCATTTGTCGCCTCTCTTTCGATGGCTGCTTCTCGCTGCGCCGGGCGGTCTTGTCAAACTGTAGGCCTTGACGAAGCACCGCCGTCGCAATCCGGCCATGGTGCAAGCGACGTCGCAAATACGCAACCGCTAGGCTTTTGTCATAATTTCGCCGGAAGACGCTGACATCTCAGCGATACGGCATACGTCCCGGTCGCAACCATCCTTTTTCCTGTCGCAAAAATACTAGCGCGACGGCCGGCTTGCCTGCGACGATTGCGACATTCCGCCTCACCAGCATGGACACGCCGATGAACAAGCAAGACGTCAAGAAGCGCTCTCTCGTTTTCTTTCTCGTGCCCAACTTCTCCATGCTGCCCTTCTCGGCGGCAATCGAGACGTTGCGCATCGCCAACCGCATGCTCGGATACGAGGCCTATACGTGGCGCCTCGCCTCCACGGACGGGCAGCAGGTGCTGTCGTCCAGCGGCATCGGCATCGAGGTGAACTCCTCGCTTGCCGACGAGCGCAAGCATCTCGGCGGAGAAAACCGCCCCTCCATGGTGCTGGTCTGCTCCGGTATCTATGTCGAGGACTTCTCCAACAAGTCGGTCAATGCCTGGCTGCGCGAGGTCTACAATCGCGGCATCGCCGTGGGCTCGCTCTGTACCGGTGCCCACGTGCTGGCACAGGCCGGCCTGCTTTCGGGCAAGCGCTGCGCCATCCACTGGGAAAACCTGCCGGGTTTTGCCGAAGCGTTCCCGCAGGCCGATGTCTATGCCGACCTCTATGAAATCGACGGCAACATCTACACCTGCGCCGGCGGCACGGCTTCGCTCGACATGATGCTCAATCTGATCGACCAGGATTTCGGCGAAAACCTCGTCAACCGCGTCTGCGAACAGGCCCTCACGGACCGCGTGCGCGGCCCGCACGACCGCCAGCGCCTGCCGCTGCGCGCCCGCCTGGGCGTGCAGAACGCCAAGGTGCTGTCGATCATCGAACTGATGGAAAAGAACCTCTCCGAGCCGCTTTCGCTCTTGGAAATCGCCGATGGCGCGGACCTGTCGCGCCGCCAGATCGAGCGCCTTTTCCGCCAGGAAATGGGGCGCTCGCCGGCCCGCTACTATCTGGAAATCCGGCTCGACCGTGCCCGCCACCTGCTGGTGCAGTCCTCCATGCCGGTGGTGGAAGTCGCCGTCGCCTGCGGCTTCGTCTCGGCCTCGCACTTCTCCAAGTGCTACCGCGAGCTCTACAACCGCTCGCCCCAGCAGGAGCGCGCCGAACGCAAGCTGACGCTCTCGGCCATCGCACGCTGATCGGACGATCCTGAAATGGAGGAGGTCCCCGCCCCTGCGGCGGGGATCAGCTTGCCAGCGCCTTCATCAGCGACAGTTCGGAGAACACCCGGTTACGGCCGGCATGCTTGGCCATGTAAAGGAACTGGTCGGCGGCATTCAGGTAGTTGTCGAAGGTTTCCCGGTCGGAAATGACCGCAAGGCCGACGGACACGGTAATCGTCAACGGCTCGCCATCTGCATCGATCGGCTGGGCCGCAATTTCCTCGCGCAGGCGCTCGCAGTAGTCCAGGGCCTCGTCGAGACCCAGGCCATTGAAGATGAGGCCGAATTCCTCGCCGCCGAGACGGGCCAGCAGATGCCGGTCGCTCACGCGATGCTTCAGGCGCCGCGCGATGGCCTTCAGCACGACGTCGCCGACCTCGTGGCCATAGGTATCGTTCAGCCGCTTGAAGTGGTCGATGTCGAGAATGGCGATCGACATCAGCTCCCCGCGCCGAAGCGCCTGCTCAACGAGGCGCGGCCCGGCCTCAAAGAAATAGCGGCGGTTATAGATGTCCGTCAGGTAGTCGCGCGCAGCGATGCGGTGCAGCGACTGCACCCGCTTCTGGATCGCCGCGACATGGAAGATGCGGCTGTTGAATTCCTCGATGAGGAAGGGCTTCTGGATATATTCGTCGCCGCCGGCCCGCAGGAAACGGGCAGCAACCATGCGATCTTCGGACTGGGCAAGCCCCACCACGCGCACCGCGTCGTCGCCATGGCGCTTGCGGATTTCGCTGAGTAGATCGAAGCCGCTCATGTCTGAGAGTGCGATGTCGCAGACGACCATGTCGATCCCGCCATGGGAATCGAGCACATCGAGCGCGGCGGCACCCGTTTCGACGGCAATGATCTGGAAACGCTGCTTGGCGATGAGGCTGACCTGCTTCTCAAGGCTTTCCGGATCGGAATCGACCACGAGGACCTGCGTCTTGCCGCTGGTCAGGATGCGATCCACCGCAAGCACGAGCTGCTGGATCGCCGCCGGATTATCCTTCACGACATAGTCCAGCACGTTCTTGGCCAGGATCTGGTCGCGGGTCGCATCGCTGAACGAGCCGGTGAAGACGAGCGGGGCGATGCCCTTCGAGATCACGTAGTCGAGTGCTTCGCAATTCGGCGCGTCGGGCAGGTTGAGATCGAGAACGGCAAGCGCGAATTCCGGCGCGTCGCCTTGGAAGATGGTCCGCACCGCCGCCATGCTGGAGCAGTGGGTAACATCCAGGCCGAGCTCCTTTTCGAGCCGGTACTTGAGCGCCGTGGAGAACATGCGCGAATCCTCCACGAGCAGCACCTTCTGGCCGGAATGACGCAGAAATGCCGGTCCTCGTTGCGGATTCGAATCCACGTCCACGCTTCCCCTACCCCGATGACATATTCGTCTGCCGGCATTACAACCCACACGCTTTACCAAGTCGTTAATCCGGCCGGAAATATCTCACGTTACGTGAGGTAAAACGTCGGCAAAATACAGACTTAGCCGGCCATCTTGAACTGCGCGCTCCTGATCTGCGCCAGCGTGTCGAGGTTCTGGTTGACGCGGCAGTAGAACTCCTCGTCGATAAAGGGCCGCATGATGAAATCGTTGCCGCCGGCCTTGAGAAACCGCGCGGAAAGCAGCCTGTCCGTCGATGACGAGATGCCGATGATACGCAGCTGGTGCGAGCCAATGGAGCTGCGGATTCGCCGCGTCAGCTCGAAGCCGTCGATGTCGGGCATGTTGTAATCGGTGATCATCAGCCCGATATCGGGGTTCGCCTTGAGGAGCGCGAGCGCCGCCGCGCCGTTCTCCGCCACACTGACGCGGAAGTTGTACCTTTTGAGCCGCGTCGACAGCAGGGCACGGGCCGTGGCGCTGTCGTCGACGATCAGCACGTGGTGATTGTGATTGGTCAGGAAGCGGCAGACGGACTCGGCCAGCATGTCCACGGCGAAGATGTTGTCCTTCAGGATGTAGTCGACGATCTCCTTGGACAGGAGCTGGTCGCGTGTCGTCTGCTGGAAGGTGCCGGTGAAGACGATGGTGGGTATGGAGAGGTCGACGAGGTAATTCAGCGCCTCGCCATTCTCCGCGCCCGGCAGGTTGATGTTGGAGATCGCCAGCGTGATCTTCTCGCTGGACTTGTCGTAGGCAAGCTCCAGCTCCTCGAAGCTGCGGCAGATCTCCACGTCGATATCGAACAGCTCCTTGAGCCGTTTCGAGATCATGGATGTGAAGACGTTGGAATCCTCGGCAACGATGATGCGATGATGCGAGAGAGACGCGCCGGAATACTGCATCCCGGAAATGCCGATGAACCCCATGATCTGCCTTCTTACGTAGATTTTCCCCACGTTAAGGCGTAGATGCATCCCTTTGAGAAAGCGTTAAATTCCCGTCATGGGAAACCACGGTCCGGCCTATTTGACCAGCGCCTCGCCGCCTTTGATTTCGACCTCTTCTCCGCCGCCGAGTGCGATGCGGTCGCCATTCGGCATGGTGAGGAAACAGCCGGCCGGGCAGATGGTTTCCGTCGCACCCGGCTCCAGCGCGATCTCCGCGCGGCTGCCGTCCTCGACGACCACGAGCACCTGCGTCTCGGCATCCTTGTTCGTCACGGAGGCGGCCTCGGCTTGCGCGGTCATTGCGGCCGACACAAGCAGCATCATGATCATTCGCTTCATCTTTGCCCGGCGCAACGCGCCGCCCCTCTTCACACGCCCTGGAGAACACTATCGCTCCCCGGCGGGATTTGCATGTGTTTTATGAGGGGACGGCTGAATGCAGCGTGAATGCGGCATTCATGTGCCGCAAATCAGGCGTCGGGCGGATCCTGCGCGGGCTTGCGGTTGCGCGCGGCGGCCGGTTTCGCGAGCTTGTCGGTCGCCTGTTCGAGAAGTGTCGAAAGAAGGAGAGCCCCCTCCGGCGAGATCTTGATCGGCACCTCGGCGGCAGCGGGGCCGGACATGGCGATGTCATCAGCGCGGAAACGCTCGAGGATAGCGGCACGCAGTTCGGATTTCACGGCGGTGCCGTTGAGGATATCGGCAAGGAAGGCGCGGATCTCGAAATCGAGCGTCGCGGCGGAAAAGGCCTGGAAAACGACGACCGGCTCGGGGTTTCGCAACAGCCCCTGCTGGCCGCGCACGACATCGGCGATGACCTCCTGCACCCGGCGGGGATCGTTGCCGGCGTGAACGCTGAGAGCAATATCGATCCGGCCGAGCTTGTTGCGATGCGTCCAGTTGCCGACCTGCCCGTTGATCAGCACCGAATTGGGAACGATCACGGTCTGGCGCTGGAACGTCTCGATCTCCGTGGCGCGCACCGAGATGCGCCGCACGAAGCCCTCCGTCGTTCCCGCCACCACCCAGTCGCCGACCTTGAAGGGGCGTTCGGCCAGCAGGATGAGGCCGGAGACGAAGTTCGAGACGATGTTCTGGAGACCGAAACCGATACCGAGCGAGAGGGCACCGGCGACGAGCGCGAGGCTCGACAGGTTGATCCCTGCCGCCGATATGCCGATCAGCCCGGCAAGCGCGACGCCCGCATAGCCGACCGCGGTGCGCACGGAATTGCGCACGCCCGCATCCACCTGGCTTCGCGCCAGCACGTTGCCGTCCACCCACTTCTGGAACCAGCGCGTGACGATGAAACCGAGCGCGAAGAGCACGATCCCTGCAAGGATACCGACCAGCGAGATCGTGATGCTGCCGATGCGGATTTCCGTGAAGATACGGTACGCCCAGGACTCGATGTCGGCGATCTGGAAGCCCCACTGCAGGAAGATCATCGGCACGAAAAGGACGATGATCAGCAGGTAGATGCTCAAGCCGGATACCAGCCCGATCTGGTCGAGCACGATCGGGCTCAGGCCGAAGCGCTCCTCCAGCCGCTTGCCGACCGCCGTCGCGCCAAAGGCATTGTTCGCGGATACGGCGCGGCCGGACAGGAAGCCGATATACATCGTCACGAGGATTGCGCCCGTCACGACGATCTGCGCCGCCACGAAGCGCGCCAGGCCGACATAGCCGAGCAGCGACGCCAGGATGAGGCCGAGGCCGGTCAGGACAAGCAGCACGAAGACCGAGCGCGGCCACTGATGACCTTGCGACTCCGGCGCTTCCCCGCGCCGCAGGACGGGTTGGACAAACGCCGTCACGAGAAGCAGCAAGCCGATAATGATGGAGGCGAAGAAGCTCTTGACCACGGTCAGGATGACCGGGGAGCCCAGCGTTTCGCTGATCGTGCCGAGGAAATAGTCCGCGCCGTTGACAATGACCATGCTGAAGATCAGCAGCCAAAGCAGACGTGCGCCGTGATCGGAAACCCGCACCAGACGCCAGTTCCCGTCGCCTGGCGACAGCACGGCATTGGCAAGCTGGCCCACGAAGAAGATGCCGACCATGACGGCGAGCGCCACGGCAAGCATTGGAGCGGTATCAGGCCGAAGGACCTTGAACGCATCCATGAAGAAATAGCTCGTGCCGGCGAAAGCACCCGCAGCCGCCGTCGGCAGGACCGTGGACCAGAAGGCGACGGAAAGCCGCGTGATATAGTGCGGCTTTTCCTGCTGGGCGACGCGCGTGATGTAGGGCGAAAACAGCCGGTAACTGCCCGTGAGCAGCACGAGGGCCGCCATCAGCGAGAGCGAAACCGCGGCAAGCAGCTGCAACCGCTTGAACTTCCAGACGAACTGGAGCCAGGCCGTCACCGTCCGCTGCAACGTGCGCGCCTCTGCATCGATGGCAGTGGCGGCATCGCTGAACAGGTCGGGCGTTATTTCCGTGCGCTTCAGCAGCGCCTCGCTGAACAGCTGCCGACGGATTTCGGTAATCCGGTTGGAAAGCTTCGTCGCCTCTATGGAGAGATTTTCGGCCTCCCCGGTCAATGCGTTGATCTGGTTGCGTTCGGCTGAGAGCTTCTTGCGCTCCTCCACCACGACAGCCGATTCGGCGGGCTCGCCGTCCGCCGGCGGATCGCCGAGCTCCGTCTGCCGTGCCTTGATGGCGTCGAGCCGCGGGCGCAGCGCCACGGAGATCGCCAGAATGGACCGGTTGAGCGTCTCCGCCTCGACCTTGAGGTCGACAAGGCGGTTATCGTCGGTCTCGTAGGCATCGACCTGCTTGCGGATATCGTCGAGCTGCTTGCCGGCGGTGGTGAGGCCGGCATTCGCCTGGTCCAGCTGCGTGCCCACATCCGTCGCGACCGTCGGGGCCGTCTGGGCGCCGGCCGGGGAAACGGCCAACAGGAAAACCGCAAGAAGAATGGACAGGAGACGGGAGATCGGCAACGGGCCATCCTCACTGAACGGAAACAGGCGACTTCGCGGACGCGCGAACGAACACCCTTCTAGCCATGAATGCGGCCATTTTAAATGGGGCCGCCCGGCGCCTAGAAGCCCGAGTCGGGCTGGGCGAGATAGATTTCCTCCTGCGGCGTCGAGACGCGGCCGAGATAGGCATTGCGATGGGGAAAGCGGCCGAACTCGGCGATCACGTCGCGATGGCGGATGGCGTAATCGAGATACATGGCATCGCCATGAGCCTCGAACAGCTGCACCGAGCGGTCCTGATCGGCCAGCGATTCGGAATGTTCGAAGGGCATGTAGAAAAAGTGGCGGCGCCCGTAATCCACCGCTTGGTCCGCCCCCGCCTCAAGGGCCAGCCGCGCTTCCCTGAGCGCCAGCCAGTCGGTCGCGAAGGCCATGGGCGATGCGCGGTACATGTTGCGCGGAAACTGGTCGAGCACGATGATGGCGGCCAGCCGCGCCTCGGGGCTCGCCCGCCATTGCGGCCCGACACCCCGCGAGAGCGCCAGATGCGTGGCGGCGAATTGCCCGTGGACCCATGCATCGAGTTCCGGCGTGGAGTTCCACCAGTTCTCGGCCGTCAGCGTATCGCACCAATACGCCACCACCTCTTCCGGTCGCTTGATATCCGTCATGCCTGGTCCTCCATTCGGTTCGGGAGGCAATATGGCGAACGAGGCCTGCGAGGCAAGGGCATTTGCCGGCATTCGGCACAAAGGCGCTAGGCGATCTGCTGGCGTCGCTGCCGCAGGCCCACAAGTGCGCGGAGACCCTTTGTCATGGGCTTTTCGACCACAAGATAGGTCAGACAGCCCGCCGCCACCACCGCAGCCATGGCGAAGGGGCGATAGACCAGTTGCTGGGCAACCGGCGTCAGCGGGAGGCGCGACAGCACGAGACCGCAGGCCGACAGCACGATCGTGTGGGTCATGTAGATCGAATAGGACGCGTTCCCGAGAAAATGCATGATCCGGCTGTGCCGCAGCGCGCCCGCGCGCTCGAGATACATGCTGCCGCAGACGATCATGGCGGCGGGAATACCCCAGGTGAACACGCGGTCGACATCCTGCACAGATGGCTCGAACACGGCGGACAGCACCAGCCAGGCAACACCGCCCGTAACCAGCAGGGCCGACGGCAGAACGCCGATCTGCCCGGTGGTCCTGTAGCCGGCCGCGATCACGAGACCGAACAGGAATTCGAGCAGATAAGGCTCCGTGTAGAACGAGAGCGACCCGGTCGGATGCAGGACTGCTCCTGTGAGCACAAGTATCCCGAAGACAAGAGCAACCGCAACGATCCGCAGGCGCACCGCCAGCAGAAGCACCACGCTGAACAGGAGGTAGAAGAACATCTCGGCGTTGATCGTCCAGCCGGGCACGAAAACCGGATAGAGATGCCCTTTCAGATCGGGGTGCTCCCAGGGAATAAACAGCAGCGACGCTGCGACATGCGCACCATCGAAGTGCCCGTTGCTCACGGCCCAGGGAAACGCGAACATGATGACCGCGATGAACAGCGTGATGAGCATATACATCGGCACGATGCGCAACGCCCGCTTCAGCAGGAAATCACCCGGCGTCAGGTTCTTGTCCACCGTCGACAGCCACATGACCACGCCGGAGATGACGAAGAAGATGTCCACGCCGGAGCCGAGCGCCCGCGGGGACCATCCGTGATAACCGAGGCGCGCCAGCGGCGCTTGGAAATGAACCATCACGACCAACAGCGCGGCGACGGCTCGCAGATACTGAAGAGATCGAAGCTCGTTCGGCATGAAACACAATCCTGACCGTTCATCGGCGCGATGCCAGAACGTCAGATTGTTCGCCTTCCCCTTTCAGGCAAGCAGAAAGGCACAACCAGAGGGAAATGTCCGGTCGCATGGTAAATTCCGCTGCCGCAGCAAAAATCGGCCCGCGATTCCGTCTTGTTCAGACACACAATTGTCGCAGCGTTAGGGACAGCTTTACCAACCAAATCGGGGAACGTCCTCCCTGCCGAGCGGGCCGAATACGCACAAACGACAAAGGCGCCTCGGACATGGTCATTTTGTAAGGAAGCGCGTTGGTAGAAATGCGCTAAGTAATTGATTTGGTGGGTGATCACGGGCTCGAACCGTGGACCCGCTGATTAAGAGTCAGCTGCTCTACCAACTGAGCTAATCACCCACTTGACCGCTCCAGCGGTCTGACGGGGCGTATAAAGACGTTCTCCGACCTTGTCCATACCGCATCGGAAAAAATCTGCGTCCGTGGGCAAATTTCTTCCGCAGCGCAAAAAACCTTCACAAATCCAGCACTCCCGAAGCGATACGAACGGCCTCGCCGCCGATGCGCGCGCCGGCGATCGTTCCGCCGGCCACATCGAGATGCAGGTGGATATGCGAGGGGCGGCCCATCTCGACGCCCTGCTCGATCAGGTAGGGATGATGACCGTCCATCAGCCCGTCGAAGAAGTGGATCGCCCCCGACATCGCCGCGACGGCCGCGCCCGTGGCCGGATCCTCTGCAATTCCCATGTCGGGCGCGAACATGCGCGTGTGGAATTTCGCATTGTGGTTCACGCCGCCGCGGCAATAGAGATAGGCGGCAGCAAGCCGCCCTTCCGCGAAGGGAACGCAACGCTCCCAGAGCACAGGATCAAACTCCACGGCTCCAGCCGCAGCAAGATCGTGCACGGGGATCATGACGAAGGCCACACCCGCGCTCCAGAGCGACGGCACATGGTTCTCGAAGCCGATCTGCCCCGGCTTGAGGCTGAACGCATCGGCAAGCGCCTGCCGGTCGAACGTGGCGTCGAGCTGCGCGGATTTGCGCGGCAGGTCGAATTCGGCGAAGGCCGCCTTGCCGCCGCCGAGCCGCACCGCACAGCGCACCGGCCCGACATTCTCCTCCAGCACGCAGACCTGATCGCGTTGCCCGGCAGCGTCACCGGCCGATTCGGCGATGGCGATGGCTGCCCCCACCGTCGGATGGCCGGCGAACGGCAGTTCGCGGCCCGGCGTGAAGATGCGCAGGCGCGCCGTATGCGCCGGGTTCTCCGCCGCCTTGACGAACACCGTTTCGGAAAGGTTGAACTCGCCGGCTATGCGCTGCATCGTGCCGTCGTCCAGATCGTCGGCGTCGAAGACGACCGCCAGCGGATTGCCGGCAAGGCGTGTATCGGTGAAGACGTCGTAAAGGGCGTAGCGACGGGACAAGGCATTCTCCCTGTTCATTTTTTGCCTGAACACATGCACCCAAACCTGCCCGAGCTTCCAACCGCGGGCAAGCGGAAATGATGTCGCTGCTCGTCAGACATCGAGCGTCATGACGACGGGGCAGTGATCCGACGCCTTCGGGCGGTCCCAGCCCACGCGCGGATAACGCTCCACCTCCTGCCCCGGCGGAAACAGCGTACGGAACGGCTGGCCGGCGCGAATGATCTCCGGCACGCGATGGGCGTTGCGCTCGGCAAGCGATGGCGAAAGCCAGATATAATCGAGCTGGCAGAGGTGGCGCTCCTCCGGCCCCCGGCTGTGATAGAGCGTCCAGCGGTCATCGACAGGACGGCGCAACATGGGGTTCACCGCAAACCCATCCGTGGTGAACGTGTCGAGCGCGCTCAGCGGTTCCTTTTGCGGGATGAAGCGGTAGCCGCTGCGCCGGTCGCCTTCGATGGCGAGCTTTTCCTGATAATCGTTCATGTCGCCGCAGATGGCGAACGCCTTGTCGGCGGTCTTCCCGACGCCGAAGCGATTCTCGATGATGCGGCGCACGGCCCGCGCCTCGGCGATCCTGACCGGCATGGTCGATTGCCGGCCATCCATGCCGTCGCGCCCCGGCCCCATCGACTTGAAATGCACGACGTAAAGCGTCAGCGGACGCCCGCCGATGCGCAGGTCCAGTTCCAGGCAATCGCGCTTGAAGACCCTGTCATCGGGATTGAAGCCAGCGGCAGGATCGGCCGTGTGCAGATCGAAATCGCGATAGGTCACGCCGGCATGGCTGCGGATATCGACGCATTCGATCCGCTGCCCGTCACGCGTCTCCTCGCGCATCAGCACACAGACGTCGATGCCGCGGCTGTCATTGCCCTCGATGAGGTATTTCTGCCGGTAGCCATTGCCCACCATGCGGAACAGATAGCCGTATTCGAAGGCCTGCAACGCCGCCATGTTGTCCATTTCCTGCAGGCACAGGATATCGGCATCCGCATCCGCGATCGCCAGGGCAGAGTGCTGGCGCGCATCGTCGGTGAGCGCGATGGTACGCGCCTCTTCCAGCCGCTGGTATTCGGCCTCGTTGCGGATATCGAACAGCCGCAGGACGCGATCCTGCCGGACCTGGTTGCGGAAACCGGTGTAATCGAAGCGTGTGAGAAGATTCTCGATATTGAAGGTGGCGAGGCGGAGCGACATGGGGTCCTTTCGGCAATGCCGGCGGAGTGTAACCGCCTGCCCGGCAATGGAAAGCGTCTTTTCGGTCCGTGCACAACCGCTCGGCCCGGAGCCGTGACCGGGCGGCAAAAGGCTAGAGCGTCGTCAGAAGCAGGCTCGTTTCGGATTTCGACACCCCGTCCATGGCCCGGATGCCGCGCAGCACGCGCTCGAAGGTGACGAGGTTGTCCGCTCGAAGATCCGCGACGAGGTCCCACGCACCATTGGTGGTGTGCAGGGCATGCACCTCCGGGATGCCGCGCAATGCCTTGATGACGGCAAGCGTCTTCTGCCCGGTGATCTCGATCATCGTGACCGCGCGCACGGCGTGGGGATCATCCGCCTCCGAAACCCGCACCGTGAAGCCGGAAATGACGCTCGCACGCGTCAGCCGCTCGATGCGGTTCTGCACCGTACCGCGCGACACATTGAGCGCTGTCGCCAGCGCCGACAACGACGCACGGCCATCCTTGCGCAACAGTGCGAGAAGCTTCTGATCGATCGTATCCATGGGAAACCTGACGAAATGACAATCTCTCATGACAGAATGCCAGAAATTCATACAATTCATACAGGGATTTGGCGTTTTGCCTGCCGTCATCCTCGGCTAGCGTTCTCATCATGACAACGCTGACGACAGGCGTTCCGATGACGACAGAGACCGCGGTTCAAACGGCTGCCCGGCGCGCCAGGGCTCTTTCGTTGCAGATGACGCGCTGGCCGAGTGTGACGGGCTCGCCCGACGAGGCAGCGTTTTCAGAGCACCTGCGCGCGCATCTGGCCGAGACGCCCTATTTCACGCGCCATCCGGAGCAGCTTTTCACCATCGACAGCCATGGCGAACCGATGACCCGTACACTCGTGGCGCTGGCGCGCGGCGCCGGCCGGCGAACCGTCGTGCTGGCCGGGCATTTCGATACGGTCTCCATCGCGAACTACGGCGCGCTGGCCGCGCTCGCCTGCGATCCCGAACCCCTCACCCAAGCGCTCATGGCCGAACTGCGCGGCCGTCCACGCAACCGTGCCGAAGAAAAAGCGCTCGCGGATTTCGAAAGCGGCGACTTCATCGCCGGGCGCGGGCTGCTCGATATGAAGAGTGGTCTTGCCGCCGGCATCGCCGCGCTCGAGCGCTTCGTGGCAATGGAAGAAGCGCCGCAGGGCAATATCCTCTTCGTCGCCACGCCGGACGAGGAAAACCGCTCGCGCGGCATGCGCAGCCTGCGCGATGACCTGCCCGACATCGCCCGCCGCTTCGATCTCGACATCGTCGCCGGCATAAACCTTGATGCCTCCAGTTGCGAGCGCGATGGCGAAGAGGGCCGAGCGATCTATCTCGGTTCCATCGGCAAGTTCGCGCCCTTCGCCTTCGTCATCGGCCGTCCGACCCATGCGGGCTATCCCTTCGACGGCACGAGTGCCTCCCGCATCGGCGCGGACATCGTGCGCGCCATGGATACCGTGCCGGAGCTCAGCGACGAGGCCTTCGGCGAGCGCGCGCCGCCGCCGGTCTGCCTTGAGGCGCGCGATGTGAGGGACGGCTACGAGGTGACGACACCGGATCGTGTCTGGCTCTCCTTCAACTGGCTGACCCACCGCCGCCGCGCCGCCGACATTCTGGACGATTTCCGCCTGGTCGTGACAGGAGCGCTTCATTCCGCACTTGAAACGCAGGATGCGCATCACGCCCGTTTCCGGGGCGGTCCGGTCACCAAGACGCAGGGCGTGGTGCTGACCTATGCGGAGCTTATGACGCAACTGAAAGCGCGGGGCGGCGACGCGCTGGAACGCCTGGAAGCACTCGACCACTCGCTCTCCGGCGGCAACGATCCCCTGAAGGTGAGCCGCGAGATCGTGGCGGCGGCGGTAGCCGAGGCGGGCATCGAGGGCCCCGCTGTCATCATCGGCTTCGGCAGCCTGCATTATCCGCTGGTGCATCTGGAACAGGCGGGAGGCGCCGGCCGCACCATGCAGACCCGCTTGCAGGCCGTGATGGCAGACGCCGCGAGGCGACACGGCACGTCGATCAAGTTCAAGCAGATCTTCGCCGGCATTTCCGACATGAGTTTCTTCGGCCATCGTCCGGACGCCGGCGAAACCGTCATCCTCGCCGCCAACACCCCGTCGGCGGCCTTCACGGACTCTGTGCCCGCCGGACTGCTATCCTTCCCGACCGTGAACATCGGGCCGTGGGGACGGGATTATCACCAGAAATGGGAGCGCGTGCATGCGCCCTACACATTCGAAGTGCTCCCGGATCTGGTGTTCGAGTCGGCTTTGGCCTTGCTGGATTCAGCTCCAGAAACCCACCCATGAAAGCTCGGCTGAGGCTGGCATCCTTCCCTTCTCCCCCGCGGGGAGAAGGTGCCGGCAGGCGGATGAGGGGGGTAGCACAACCTTTAACCGCAGCCCCGTCATCCGACCCTTCGGGCCACCTTCTCCCCGCAGGGAGAAGGTGATAAGAGAGACTGCCTCCCCTCAGCAAATCCGGCACGCTTGCAAGCAGAGCAGCGCGGCGAAGGTCGTGATCACGCCGCGAGGCGTTCCGCGTTCAGCAGGCGGCCGAGGCGGGAGATGCCCTCCTCGATCGTCGCGGCATCGGCGCAGGAGAAACTGAGACGCAGCGTATTGGCGCCGCTGCCATCGGCGTGGAACGCCTGTCCGGGCACGAAGGCGACCTTTTCGGTCTCGATGGAGCGTGCGAGCAGCGTCGCGCCGTCCATGCCTGCCGGCAGCGTGACCCAGATGAACATGCCGCCTTCCGGCTTGGTCCAGCTCACGCCTTCCGGCATGTATTTCTGGAGCGCGGCCAGCATGGCGTCACGGCGCGCGCTGTAGGCGGTGCGAATCTTCGCGACCTGCGCGTCGAAGCCGCGCTCGGCGACATGGGCGATGGCCATCTGGTTGATCGTCGAGGAATGCAGGTCGGCCGCCTGCTTCATCAGCACCAGCTTGCGGATGACGGGTGCGGCGGCGACGATGTAACCGACACGCAGGCCCGGCGCGAGCGTCTTGGAAAAGCTGCCGCAATAGATGGTGCGCGTGGCATCGATATCGCCCTTCTCGGCGATTTCCAGCGCCAGGATCGGCGGCACGACCTCTCCGTCATAGCGCAGCGACTGGTAGGCGGCGTCCTCGATGACGGGGATATCCAGTTCCTCCGCGAGCGACAGCAGCCTTTCGCGGCCGGCGCGATCGACGGTCTCGCCCGTGGGATTGGCAAAGTCGGCGGAGAGGTAAGCGAACTTGACGCGGCCGCCGGCCTCCGCCGCCGTGGCGCGGTAGGCGTCCGGCGTGCGATTGCCCGAAAGGTTCAGCCGGTCGTAGGTCGGCTCATAGGCGTTGAAGGCCTGGAGCGCGCCGAGATAGGTCGGCCAGGTGACCAGTGCCGTGTCCTTCGGCGACAGGAAAAGCTTGCCGAGGTAATCCAGCCCCTGCTGCGAGCCGGAGACGATGAAGACATTCTCGGCCGTGCAGGGAATGCCGATCTTGCCCATCTCGCCGGCCAGCCAGTCACGCAGCGGCTTGTAGCCCTCGCTGACGGAATATTGCAGGCCGGCCGCCGCGTTCTCGCCCGCCAGCACATCCGCATAGGCAGCGGCGAAGGCCTCCTTGGGAAACAAGGCCGGATCCGGAATGCCGCCCGCGAAGGAAATAATGTCGGGCCGCTCCAGGAGCTTCAGCAATTCGCGGATTTCGGACGCCTTCATGCGCGACGCGCGGGTCGCGAAGGCCTGTTCCCATTTGAACATGGTGTTTCCTCGGGCTTGTTGTTTGAACGCACCTCATCATGGCGCCGCATTTATGTCAATAATACTGACCTAATTTTTAGCACCAAAAGACGTTCATGGCCCGAAACCATGCCTGGCATCGCCGCCGGCAAGCACCGCTAAAATACTGCGGCCCACGCCTTGGCGTTCAAGTCGTCCGGTCACCGTAGAGACTGAGCAGAACAAGCATCGCTATACTGCCCAGGATAAAAAGATCGAACCAGGCGAAGTATTGGATAATCGTGGTCATCGCACCATCCTCCTGATAGCCGAACGAAACACTGAGGTATTTTGTTCCTGAAGGAGGTTTTTTGCAAGCGCATTACTTGCTGCGGCGCAATATATAAAATGCATGCATCGCATTAATTTGATGGCGCTGAAATAAAAGACCGGGCGGAAGACCGCCCGGTCGATCGCCCGGCGCAGGGTGCCGGACGATTACTTGGCTGGAGCCAAGTGTTTAGTTGACGGCCTTGTCGACCAGCTTGTTCTTGCCGATCCAGGGCATCATGCCGCGCAGCTTGGCGCCGACTTCCTCGATCTGGTGGGCGTCGTTGTTGCGACGGATGCCCTTGAAGCGGGCGGCGCCGGCCTTCCATTCCTGCATCCAGTCCGAGGTGAACTTGCCAGTCTGGATGTCCTTGAGGACGCGCTTCATCTCGGCCTTGGTCTCTTCCGTGATGATGCGCGGGCCCGTGACGTATTCGCCCCACTCGGCCGTGTTCGAGATCGAGTAGTTCATGTTGGCGATGCCGCCTTCATAGATCAGGTCGACGATGAGCTTCACTTCATGCAGGCACTCGAAATAGGCCATTTCCGGCGCATAGCCGCCTTCGACCAGCGTTTCGAAGCCGGCGCGGATGAGCTCGACGAGACCGCCGCACAGAACGACCTGTTCGCCGAAGAGGTCGGTTTCGCACTCTTCCTTGAAGTTGGTCTCGATGATGCCCGAACGGCCGCCGCCGACGCCGCAGGCGTAGGAGAGAGCGAGGTCGAGCGCATTGCCGGAGGCGTTCTGGTGAACGGCAACGAGGCAGGGAACGCCGCCGCCCTTCTGGTATTCGCCGCGAACCGTGTGGCCCGGGCCCTTCGGCGCGATCATGACGACGTCGAGCGAAGCCTTCGGCTCGATGAGGCCGAAATGCACATTGAGGCCGTGGGCGAAGGCGATGGCAGCGCCGTCGCGGATGTTGCCGGCGATGTCGGCCTTGTAGATGTCGGCCTGGAGCTCGTCCGGCGTCGCCATCATGAGAAGGTCGGCCCACTTGGCGGCTTCTGCAACGGTCATGACCTTGAAGCCGTCGGCTTCGGCCTTTTTGACGGTCGGCGAGCCGGCCTTGAGCGCGATCACGACGTTCTTGGCGCCGGAATCCTTCAGGTTGAGGGCGTGAGCACGGCCCTGCGAGCCGTAGCCGACGATGGCGACGTTCTTCGCCTTGATGAGGTTGAGATCGGCATCACGATCGTAATAGACGCGCATCGATGGTTCCTTCCCTTGCTTGTCTGTTTGAACTGGACCGGCGGTTTCCTGCCGGCTTTACCGTTTCGCGCCATGAAGCGTCAGGAAGGCATCGACCGCCTTCTCCGCGCGTGGCGAGAATTCTTTTCTGAGGGCTGCGGCATCCTCGCCCAGCAACATGCGCAGATGCATGTCGGAGACGATGAGGCCGTAGAGCGTGCCGTATGCCTCGTCGGCCCGGTCGAATGCAAGCAGCTTCGCCTTGCGTCCGGCTTCCAGCAGCGCTGCGGCGCGCTTGCCGATCTGGCGCCGGCCGCGCTCCTGCAAGAGCCGGCCGAGCCCGGCGCCCTCGCGGCTCGCCTGGCCGATGGCAAGCCGGTTCAGCGCCAGCGACACATCGCCCGACAGGACATCGATGAGATCGACGGCGAAGGCGACGAGGTGCGCGCGCAGCGTCTCGGCCGTCAGCGCGCCCGCGCTCGCCTCCACCGTGCGCACCTTGCCGGCCTGATAGGCGATCATCGCCGCGATCAGCCCGTCGCGATCGCCGAACCACTTGTAGAGGCTTTCCTTGGAACAGTTTGCCGCGCGGGCGACACCGGCGGTCGTCAGCGCCCGCTCGCCACCCTCGACGAGCAGGCCGAGCGCACGCTCCAGCACCGCGCCCTGACGTTCCGTCAGTCCCGCGGCGGCTGCACCTGCCCTGCCCTGTTCTGTCGCCTGCACGTCTGCCACCACATATAATGCGTACCGTACGGTACGGTTCGCATCTTCTAGCGATCCGGGCGGCGCCGGTCAATCGCCTTTTGTGCGATAAAGAGATGAGTCACGGATGGATAAGCAGAGAGTCGCGTCCTTTCATGCGCTGCGACACACAAAATGCGCCGCAACGCACAACGGCGCGAAAAATATTCTTCCCGCTATCCTGCTGTTTAGAAACAGAATTCCCGGTTGTTCGCTCGCAACATCGGCGATGCACAATATTTTTCGCTTCCCAATCGATTTCCGCTTGTTAAGATTTGTGAGGCCTGCGGTGCAGCAGACCGATGCGCCTATGTATCGGCACGCCACGCCTCAGGTGCTCAGTCAGGAGTAAGAAGCTAAAAGCCCTTATGCCAAGGAGACAGCGAATGATGAATTTCCTGCCCGACCTGCACGAAGGACATGCTCCCATAACCCTGCAACAACTGTTCGGCGATGCCCTGGAAGCCTTCGATTCCTGGGAAGATGGACGCGCCGAACCCACCGTGATCTATGAGGACCAGCTCCTCCCGATCGGCCTCGTTTTCGAAAACATGCGTGAGTGCACCGATATCCTCCCGCGCACGCTGGTCGATATCGTGACAACGGCCTTCGCCCACGACCCGGCGGCGTCCGACACCGAAATCGTCACGTTCGGCGACGCTGCCCGCCTTGCCGCCGTCAGCGTCGAGCAACGCCGGCTCTATGGCGAAACCGCCATCGCGGCCTTCCTGAACCAGCACCGCATCGACAAGCGGCGCCCCGCCTGATTGTGGCCAGGCCCCGTCAATGGCGGGGCCTGCGTCCTTCGCAAGCGCATTTCCGACCCCAAACGAATGACGACATGCGCGACGGCGCGTCTTGACCGCTTGCGGCGAAGCACTTATTTCTCCCGCATCGAGATTTGAACGTTGTCTTCTGCTTTTGCCGGCTTTGCCTGCAGCTTCACGAACTTCCCCTTCAAATTCGACCACCCAAGGCCGCCCTCCGGCGGCCGAAGATTGATTTGACGGCTAGGAAAGGTTTCGTCATGGCAACTGGCACTGTAAAGTGGTTCAACACGACCAAGGGCTACGGCTTCATTCAGCAGGACAGCGGTGAACCGGACGTTTTCGTCCACATCTCCGCTGTACAGCGCGCGGGCCTCGTCGCCCTGGACGAAGGTCAGAAGGTCAGCTTCGAGCTGGTCCGCGACCGCAAGTCCGGCAAGATGTCGGCCGATCAGCTCGCTGCAGCCTGATCAGCGATTGAATTGACAGATGGGAAAGGCCGGTCTCGACCGGCCTTTTTCTTTGGTCTACTCCGCGTGGTCGACCGGCAGCCTGACTCCGGATTTCAGGACCTCCATGGAGATGGAGGCCGAGACGTCGAAGAGTTCGACCCGCCGCACGATGCGCTTGTAGACGACGTCATAGTGCTCGACGCGTGGCAGCACGACCTTAAGGATATAATCGTAGTTGCCAGTCAGCCGGTGCGCCTCGACCACTTCCGGGATATCGGCGATCGCCCGCGAGAACAGCTCGATCCAGTCATCGGCGTGATGCGCCGTCTTGATCAGGGCGAAGACCGTCGTCGGCACCCCCATCTTCTCGCGGTCCAGCAGCGCGACCCGCCCGGCGATATGGCCGCTCTCCTCAAGCCGCTGGATGCGCCGGGCACAGGCCGAGAGCGAAAGGTTCACCTTCTCGGCCAGCACCGCCACGGATGCACCCGCATCCTCCTGAAGCAACGCCAGCAATTTCCGGTCACGGTCATCAAGCACGCGCAGATTCCTCGACATGTACGGCATCGGCGCGAATTATTAGCGCATTCCATGCGTCGGACAACACAACACAAGCGAGAATTCGGGAAAATCGTCGCAACTTTGCAAACAATCGCCACGGCATCGGCATCATTATAGACGCAACAGGAAAATCACGGGGAAGTGACGATGAAAACGATCGGCCTTATCGGCGGCATGAGCTTCGAAAGCACCGCGGTCTATTACCGCATGATTAACGAGGCCGTCCGCGCGCGGCGCGGTGGCCTGCATTCCGCGGATGTCATCGTGCACTCGGTCGATTTCCAGTCCATCGTCGATTTGCAGAAGGCTGGACGCTGGGACGCCGCTGGCGCGCGCCTCGGTGCAGTAGCCGCAGGGCTGGAGAAGGCAGGCGCGGACTGCGTGCTGATCTGCACGAACACGATGCATCTCGTGGCCGATGCGGTCCAGAGCGCGGTGAAGGCCCCGCTTCTCAACATCATCGACGAAACGGCGCGCAGCATTCTTGCCGCCGGCAAGCGCCGCCCGCTCCTGCTCGCGACCCGCTACACGATGGAGCACGGCTTCTACGCCGACCGTATGAAGATGGCGGGCCTCGACGTCATGGTTCCCGACGCGGCGGGACGCACGCTGGTCCATGACGTGATCTTCGACGAATTGTGCCAGGGCAAGGTGCTGGAAAGCTCCCATGCGCGCATGATCGCGCTGATCGAGGCAGCCCGTCTTCAGGGCGCAGACTGCGTCATCCTCGGCTGCACGGAAATCTGCATGCTACTCGATCCCGATGCCCTGCCGCTGCCCGGTTTCGATTCGACCGCCATCCACGCGAAGGCCGCCGTCGATTTCGCGCTTGGCTCTCCCGCCGCCAGCCGGGCGGCCTGACCGCCTACGCCTCCCGCAGCGCCGCCTCCAGCCAGCGGCATTCCTGCAAGCCGGCGCGGGCAAACGGGTCGGCAAGCGTGCCCGAGACGATGGATGCCAGCAGCTGCGGCGCCGGCGGGATTTTTGCGACCGTCGCGACCAGCCGGTCGCGCAACCACGCGATCGCGCGCGAATCCGACTGGTAGAACGGCGTGAAGACGTAGGACAGCAGCTGAAAGAGCCGCACATGATTGCGCCGCGCGGCGGCGTAGGCGGCAAGCGCCTCCTCGACGCTGGCGGCCGATGACAGCGCATGGGCGAGCGCTGCGGCGTCGAGCAGCGCCATGTTCGCGCCCTGCCCGAGCTGCGGGCTGGTGGAATGCGCGCTGTCGCCGATGAAGACGATGCCGTCGGCATGCGGCGGAAGCGCCGTGCGATGGGCATAGCGCGCCAGCGTCAGCTGGTCCCAGTCGGCGATCTGGTCGAGGAATGGCGCCGTTTCCGGCCAGTAGTTGGCGATCCCAGCCTTCCAGCGCGCAAGCCCGGCCTGCTTTATGGCATCGGCGTCGGCGATCTTGAGGCTCCAGAAGAAGGCGACCTTGCGGCCTTCCGCCGGATGTGCCCGGCCGACCGGCAGCACACCGATCATCACCTTCGCCGCATCGTAGCGCTGTGTCAGCGCGCGAGGATCATGGTCGATGCCGTCGCAGTCGAGCGTCGCCCAGAAGGCACCCCACGGCAGTTCACGGATCGCAGGCGCGACGACGGACGCGGCCACGAGCTGCGAACGCGCGCCCGTCGCATCGACCACCAGGTCGTAATCCCCGACGATCTCGCCATCGACATCATGCAGGACCGTGCGCGCCTGCCGCGTCTCCGCCTTGGCGAGCGAAATGCCCGTGCGCACCGCAATCCGCTCCGCCACGACAGCTTCGTGCAGGGTCGAAAACAGCGCGGCGCGATGCACGGCAAGCCCGTAGCGCCCGCCGGAAAGCGCGTCGTAACGAACGTCGAGGACCGTTCGGCCGCTGCGCGCATCCGCGCCATGCAGCCGCTCGATCCGGTTGCCGAGGCCGTGGATCGTCGAGGACAGGCCGAGTGCATCGAGCACGGTCAGCCCGGTCGGTTGCATCAGCAGGCCAGAGCCCACGGGCGACGGCTGGGCGAAACGTTCGATGATCTCGACCCGATGGCCGGCGCGCGCCAGAAAAAGTGCAGCGGCAAGCCCCGCAGGTCCCGCTCCGGCAATCCCGATATCCAGTGGCTTCATGCTTCCCCGCCGGGCCCTCAGTCCTGTTCAGCGTCGTAGACCGCCCGCGCGGCACGGATCGCGTCGTGATTTTCCGTCGACCAGTGCACCAGGGACCGCAGAAGTGCAAGAAAGGACTGCCCGAGCGGCGTGAGCGCATATTCCACGCTCGGCGGCTGCGTGGGATAGACGGTGCGCGTGATATAGCCGTCGCGCTGAAGATCGCGCAGCGTCTGGGTGAGCATGCGCTGCGAGATGTCGGGAATGAAGCGGCGAAGCTGCGAGAAACGACGCGGACCGTCGGCAAGGCCGAGGATCATCAGCGATGTCCATTTGCCGCCCACGCTGTCCAGCACGTCCCGCACGGGACAGTCGTTCATCGACATGGCGACGCCGTCGATGAGAATGACGCGCTCGCCCTCGGCGCGGTCGATCATCTTGTTCATGGCCGGTTCCCTCCAGGTAACCACGGCAGAAAAAACTGCCTCCTTTACTTATTCTATCACATGACCAAATTAGAGATAGTCTCAATTTGAGACCTTATTCCATCGGGTCCAAAGGCGCTTTGCCTCCCCCAAGACATCGAGAAAGGCAAGTCCATGTCAGACACGATCCTCATCACCGGCGCATCGGGCCATCTCGGCCGGCTGGTGCTCGACGCACTCCTGGCCTCCGGCAAGGTCGCTGCCGCAAACATTATCGCGACCAGCCGCGATACCGCCAAGCTGGGTGACTATGCCGCGCGGGGCGTGACCGTCCGCGCCGCCGACTTCGACGATCCGGCCTCGCTCGACGCGGCATTCGCGGGCGCCGGCAAGGTGCTGATCATCTCCACCGATGCGCTCGACAAGCCGGGCCGGCGCCTCGCCCAGCACGAGGCCGCCGTCGCCGCCGCGAAGAAGGCCGGCGCGAAGCACATCCTCTACACGTCCATGCCGCAGCCCGACGATTCGCTCGTCACCTTCGCGCCCGATCATCTCGGCACCGAAAAAGCCATCAAGGCGACGGGCATCCCCTATACGATCCTGCGCGACGGCTGGTATGCGGAAAATCTCTTCATGTCGCTGCCGCACGCGCTGCAGACCGGCTCCTGGTACACGTCGACCGGCCAGGGCAAGATCGCCCATATCACGCGCGCCGACACCGCCGCGGCCCTCGCCGGCGCAATCCTGAAGGCCGGAACGGAAAGCACGACCTACACGCTGACCGGCCCGAAGAGCCGTACGGCGGAAGAAATCGCCGCCGTCGTCTCGGCCGCCACGGGCAAGCCGCTCAACGTCGTTCACGTCACGGATGCGCAGCTTGCCGAGGGCCTGAAGGGGGCCGGGCTTCCCGAAGCCTTCATCCCCACCATCGTCTCCTTCGACGCCAACACGCGTGAAGGCAAGATCGCGATCGTGACGAAGGACGCCGAAACCCTGTCCGGCCGCCCCCTCACGACGCTCGAGGATTTCGTTGCCGCCAACAAGGCAGCCCTCCTCGGCTGATCCGTCAGGATGCGGCGTGCCGTCGGGCGCGCCGCATCGCCTCACACGTCCTGCCCGCAGGCGCGGCAGAAGCGGCGCACGGTCTCGGCCATGCCGTATTGCAGCGCATCGGCCGTCAGGCCGTGGCCGATCGAAACCTCGGCGAGACGCGGTATGCGGGCAACGAGCGGCGGCAGATTGGCGACCGTCAGGTCGTGGCCGGCATTGACCCCGAGGCCCAGATCGAAGGCGATATCGGCGGTCTCGCCGAGCGTTTCCAGAATGCGCTCGCCCTCTGCCGGATTGTCGTAGCAGCCGCCGTAAGGACCGGTATAGAGCTCGATCCGGTCCGCGCCGATCTCCCGTGCAATGGTCAGCGCCTCACGGTCGGGATCACCATCGGCGAAGACCGAGACGCGCAGGCCGAGCTTCTTGAGCCGGCCAACGATATTGCCCAAGAGATTGTGGCTCTTGCGAAAGTCCCAGCCATGGTCGGATGTGGCCTGCGAAGGATCATCCGGCACCAGCGTCACCTGTTCGGGACGATGCTCTTCCACGAGCCGCATGAAGTTTTCTTCCGGGAAACCCTCGATGTTGAACTCCGTGCCCGCAGCTGCCTCGTCGACCAAAGCGCGGATCGGCGCGAGATCGCTGAAACGCACATGCCGCTGGTCGGGCCGGGGATGGACCGTCAGGCCGCTCGCCCCCGCATCGAGCGCGATCCGCCCGAGATCGGTGACGCTCGGCCAAGGCAAGTCCCGGCGATTGCGCAGCATGGCGATTGCGTTCAGATTGACCGACAGTTTTGCAGGCATGGCGACATGGACTCCCTTTCGAAAGAAAGGTCTAGCCGGTTGTTTCCACAAGAGCAATCACCCGCAACCGCCCGGCTGCCGGCAGTCGTCAGTCACCTGTATACAGTCTGCTTCGCCCCCTTGCCGCCCGTCGGGAATCACCGCTAAAGTACCCCTAAATTTTAGGGCATGCTGAAGCGCCCGGCAGAGCAGGCCCGGCGAAACGGGAAGGACGTCGAAACACCGATGGTCTCCTTTATGGCGACACGATGAGCGGGATCGAAAGGCCGGCGTGCGAACGCGTTCGGCTGGCGCTTTCGGCCATCATCGCCAGCGAGACGTTCGCCCGCTCGGAGCGCCTGCGCTCGTTCCTCGCCTACATCGTCGAGATGGATCTTTCCGGCAAGGCAAGTCACCTCAAGGGCTACAGCATCGGCGTCGACGTCTTCGGACGCCCGCCCGGCTTCGACGCGGGAAGCGACCCCTTGGTGCGCGTGCAGGCGGGAAAGCTGCGCAAGCTCCTCGGGGAGTACTACAACAAGGAAGGTGCGGCCGATCCCGTACGCATTCGGGTGCCGCTCGGCAGCTATGTGCCGGAATACAGCCTCGCCGGCGTAGACACACCGCCAAAAGCGAACCGCGACATCCAGCCGCGCCGGCCCCGCGCTGCGCCCGCCAAGCCCCCGCGCTCCTGGCTTCCCGCGCCCGTCTCGTCCCATCTGGCGCTCTTTTCTCTGCTTCCGCTCGTCTTTCTCGCCCCGTCCGCCTATCCGGGCGCAACCAATGCGGCGATCGGCGACGCCCAGTTCGCGCTCTCCGTCCAGAACCGCTTTCCCAGCCAGGCAACGGCTCTCCCGCGCCTTCGCGTTCTCCGCTGCTGGCCGGCCGGCAGCGAATGCCATGTCCTGGCCGATGCCGTCGAAAAGGCTGCGGGCTATCACAGGACCGTGCGTATTGCGGGATCGCGCGAGGACGATCCGGCGCCCCTGTCCTATGCCATCCGCGTCGAGACCCAGCCGGATGGAAACGGCGTCTATGTCCGCCTCTTCCACGAAAGCTCCGGTGTCACGGTCGATACGCGGCATTTTTCCCGCGATCAGCTGGGCAGCGCCGAGGCCGTGGCCTACGAGGCGGTGAATTTCACGGCGCGTGCCCTTTCCGTGAACGGCCCGCTCTATCGCCACGCCGCGCGCACGGGCATTGCCAGCGGCCTCATGGAATGCCTGATCCACCGGACCGCCTCGCTCTCGGCGGGTATATCCCAGAGCGCAAAATCGACCGTCTGCAGGACGACGCCACCGAGCGTGGTTGCCGAAATCGCGCCGCCAAACGACGTGCCTTCCACACAGTGAAGGTGCTGCCGCCTCCCCGTGCAGCCGGTAGCAACCATACATCCCTAGATGTAGTGATAGGCATTCGCATGCGCTGCGGGTATTGTTGTATACAAGCGCGTCGACAGGATTGCGTCCGGCGGGTCGCCGATCGCGAGCGCTTTTACAATCAGGTTCCGGCAATGGCAATGCACACACGGGCCAAACGGCGGGACGCCACAGGACACTAGCGCCACGTGGGCGGGCGGCTTGACCGAAAGCAGGCCCGCACCGGCAATTCGGGGGTAATCGATGACCACTCTTCTTTCATGTGGAAGGCTATCATGATGGCCAGCGCGTCGAAGAAAACCGAAACGCAGGGCGGCGAACGCAAGTCCATCCGTTTCCTGCCGGTCATGCCGCTGCCGGACAACCTGCCGGAAGGCCGCCTTGCGATCGCCGACATGGCGAATGCCTTTGGCGTGACCCACCGCACGCTGCATTTCTACGAGGAAAAAGGCCTATTGACCGCCACCCGCGTCGGCCCCATGCGGGTCTATGGTCAGGGCGAGATTCACCAGATGGCGGTGGTCAATACCTGCCGCGAAACCGGCATGCCCGTCGCCGTCATCCAGGAACTTCTGGAGCAGCTTTCCGCCGCGCAGACGCAGGAAGAGGCGGACTTCGTCTTCCAGTCCGCGATGCTTGCCCGCAAGCGCGAACTGGCCGCCCAGCAATCGACGATCCGCCGGCAGATGCAGCAGATCAACGAACTGCTCGACTTCACGCCGTCTGCGGAAATCGAAGTGAACGACAATGCGCCGCCGGCGCATCTCACACCCGCGGAACTGCGCTGCCTGGAGCTGATGGCGGAAGGCTATCCGACCAGCCGGATCGCGCGTGCCCTGGACATGGAGCCCGGCGAAATCCAGGTCATGGAAAAGACCATCATCGGCAAGTTCGACGGCAACAACCGCTTTCAGGCGATTGCAAAGGCCGTGATGCTCGGGATCGTCGGCCACTAGGGCGGATGAAAGGCGGTTCTATCGAACGATGGTCAGCGTTTCCGCGGCGCGCGTAATGGCGGTGTAGAGCCACCGCTCGCGCGTATCGCGAAACGCAAAGCTCTCATCGAACAACACGACATTGTTCCACTGCGAACCCTGCGCCTTGTGGACGGTCAGGGCATAGCCGAAATCGAATTCGTCGTAACGCTTGCGCGTCGACCACGGGATTTCCTCGTCAAGGTTCTCGAAGGCCGCTTTCAGAAGCTTGATCTTGGCGGCACCGCGATCCATGTCATCGTCCTCGGGCCGGATCATCAGGTTGATGCCCGGCTTCACGGTCTCCTTGGACGAACTCATCACCTGCCACAGCGAGCCGTTCAGCAGCCCCTTGGCCGGGTCATTGCGCAAGCATACCAGCTTGTCGCCGGACTGCGGATAGTCCGTGGTGAAACCCTTGAGCTCGCGGAGCCGCTGGTTGTAACGGCGGCGCGTGCGGTTGGTGCCGACGAGAACCTGGTCGGCATCCAGCACGAGCGTCTGATCGACCTCATTGCGGCCGATGACGCGGGCGGCGCCGTAATCACCGTAATCGATATCGCTGCCCTCGCGCACCTGCATGGCTAGCTGGATGATCGGATTGTCGCGCGCCTGACGATGGATGTCCGTCAGCAGGTAATCCGGCTCCTGATTGGTGAAGTAGCCACCGCCGCTCACCGGCGGCAACTGGCCGGGATCGCCGAGCACGAGGATCGGCGTGCCGAAGCTCATCAGGTCGCGACCGAGCGCCTCGTCCACCATGGAGCACTCGTCCACGACCACCAGCGCCGCCTTGGCGACGGGGCTCTGGCGGTTGATCGAAAACATCGGCGAAATCGAGGTCTTGCCGGTCTCCTCGTCGGACACTTCTTCTTCGCCGCGCGGACGATAGATCAGCGAATGGATCGTCTTCGCATTGGAAGCGCCCTTGGAGCGCAGCACCTGCGCGGCCTTGCCGGTGAACGCGGCGAACAGCACCTCGCCATCGACATTCTCGGCAAAATGGCGTGCGAGCGTCGTCTTGCCGGTGCCGGCATAACCGAAGAGCCGGAACAAGGGCTGGCGTCCGTCCTTCAGCCATCGCGAGACGGCCTTCAGCGCTTCATCCTGTTGGGGTGCGAATTCCATGCCGGGACTTGGCAGGATTCGCAGCGGTGAAGCAAGAGGCCCGCCGATCAGTTCACAAGCAGCTGTAAAATGCCCGTCCCTATATTTCGCCCTGTCTTCCCTCGACATCACGCGGTATGGAAGGCCGATCTTCCCGGAGCCGTCACGTGCCTTCCCCAAACCAGAACGACGTCGCCCGCACAGAGACCGGCATCGGCCGTTTGCCGCCCTGGCTGCAATGGGGCGTCGTCGCCGGCCTTTCCGTGCTGACGACGGTGCCACTCGAAATCGCCGGCCTGCCGGCCGCCCTGCTCATCGGCCCGATGCTGGCAGGCATTGCGGTCGCGCTTGCCGGCAGCACGATCCGCCTGCCCCGCTTCTTCTTCTTTGTCGTTCAGGTCGTGCTGGCGCTGATGATCGCGACCATGGTGTCCAAGGATTTCGTCGGCACCTTCCGCGACAACTGGCTGCTGATACTGCTCGTGGTGACATCGGTCATCGGCATGAGCACGCTGTCCGGCTGGCTGATCACCCGGACCGGCATCCTGCCCGGCACGACGGCGATCTGGGGCTCCTCGGCCGGCGCGGCCTCCACCATGATGATCATGGCAGAGGCCTATGGCGCGGACGCCCGCCTCGTCGCCTTCATGCAATATCTGCGCGTCGTCTTCGTCGCGAGCTTTGCGACGCTCGTGGCCCATTTCGGCGGCCATGACGGCGCCTCCGTGCCGCCGCATGCCTGGTTCGAGCCCGTCCCGATGCTGCCCCTCGTGGCCATGATGGCGATCGGCATCGTCGCGGGCCTGGCCGGTCAGCGGCTACGCGTTCCCGCCGGCGCCTTTCTCGTGCCCTTCACGCTGGCGTCCGTGCTGAATTCCTCGGGCACCGTCACCATCGAACTGCCGGACTGGCTGCTCGTCATCGCCTTCACCCTGCTCGGCTGGAACATCGGACTGGGCTTCAGCCGCACGATCCTGATGCACGCCCGCCGCGCGCTGGTGCCCACGATACTGTCGATCCTCGCGCTGATCGGCTTTTCCGGCCTGCTGGCGGGATCGCTGATCCTGCTGCTCGGCATCGATCCGCTGACGGCCTATCTGGCGACCAGCCCCGGCGGCCTCGATTCCATCGCCGTCATCGCGGCCTCCAGCAATGTGGATATCGCCTTCGTGATGACGCTCCAGACGGCGCGCCTCATCCTCGTCACCATCATCGGCCCCTGGCTCGCGCGCTTCGTGGCGGATCGCGCCTAGCCGGCGTTGTCCAGCAGAATCGGCATACCGTGCGGCGTCGCCTCGGCAGCGCGCGCCCAGCGGTCGGACAGGGCGGATTGCTCCGCCTCGCTCGCCACGCCATGCTCCGACAAGAGCGACGACAGGGCCGCAACCCAGCAGTCGAAATAGTCGGCGCCGTCGACCGCACGGCCAGGCCGGTGCACTTCGCGCGACAGCGCCTCGGCCCATTGCGCCCAGGTGAAAACACCCTGTTCATGCAGGCGAACCGTCATGGCGAAGGCCTGCGCCTGCCAGGGCTCGGCGAAGACCGGCTCGCCTTCGGGCGAAACCGGCAGGCCGGGCGAATCGGCAAGCGTCTCACACCGGCTCAAGATAGCTCTCCCAGGCATCGATGGAGACCGTGAGGCCCTCTGCCGCATCCTCGCCCCAGATCTCGCCGCCGTCGAAGACGACGGTATAGACCCATTCAGGGTTCTCGCCCCGGCCATGCGCATTGTCGTCGGGGAAGACGAAGGAACCCTGCACGGCCTCGACCACGCCGACCTTGCCACGGGCATAGCGCGGCAGGCGGGTATGCGTCGTCGGATTGAAATTGCGGGTGCGCACGCGCGCGCCGGCGGCAAAGCGGGGCATCGTCGCCACCGGCCGGTCGCAGGGGCCGCCCTTGGCGAGAACGGCCGGCACCATGTCCGCCGTCAGAACGCGCTTCGGTGTGGCGCCCTTCTCCAGCATGCGCCCGGTCGACAATTCCTCCGCACTGACAAAGCCGTGACGCGCAAGCAGCGTCTCCAGCGCACGAATCCAGATTTCGTAGTAGCTCGCCGAAAGGTAGGTGTCGGGCGGGATGTTTTCACGCGCGTGACGGCTCTCATCGATGGTCCAGGCGCCGAAGGCGCCGCAGGAGAGTGTCACGCCGAGCGCCCGCTTTTCCCAATCGCCGTGGAAATAAGGTTCGTTCGGCTCCGGCGCGACCGCACCGAAGCCATGCTGGCCGCCAAGATCGTGCGGTCCGTTCATGCCCTGGCCTCCGGTTCCAGCGCCAGCCCCGTGCCGATCATGGCATCCCGCGTCACGAGATCGGCGAGCGCTTCCTGGTCCAGTCCGTCCGTTCCGGCCGGCCGCTCGGGCACGACGAGATAGCGGAGTTCCGCCGTCGAATCCCACACGCGGATCTTCCTGCCCTCTGGCAAGGTCACGCCGAACTCCGCCAGCACGCCACGTGGGTCGATCACCGCACGCGACCGATAGGCCGGCGCCTTGTACCAGACGGGCGGCAGGCCGAGCACCGACCACGGATAACAGGAGCAAAGCGTGCAGACGACGAGATTGTGCGTCTCTGCGTCGTTGAAGACCGCCCGCATATGTTCGCCCTGCCGGCCGGTATAACCGAGGCTGGCGATGGCCGCGGTCGCATCGCGCTTCAGCCAGTCGGCGAAATCCGGCTCCGCCCAGGCTTTCGCCACGACGCGCGCGCCATTGCGCGGGCCGATCTTCGTTTCATAGGTCTCGACGATCGCATCGATGGCCTTGGGATCGATCAGCCCCTTCTGCGTCAAAATGGTCTCGAGCGCGCGAACGCGGGCTTCCATCGGCGAGAAATGGTTGTCGTGATGGTGATGATGGTCGTCGTGGTCGTGATCGTGCGACACGGCAGTTCCTCCGCTTCGAGGCCCACTTCTAGCGCATTTATCGCAGCATCGGCCAGAGGCTCGCCACGAGCAGCAGCGCCATCGAGATGTTGAACCATTTCAGCCGCACCGGATGGGACAGCCATTGCCGCAGCGCCGAGCCGAAGCCGGCCCAGGTAGAAACGCTCGGGAAATTCACGAGAGCAAAGGCGACGCCGACGATCAGGACGCTCGTCGTATAGTTCGCCGCGTTGGTATAGGTCGCCATGGCGGAAACGGCCATCACCCACGCTTTGGGGTTCACCCACTGAAAGGCGGCCGCTTCCAGCAGGCTCATCGGCCGCGCGCCGGCCTTGCCTTCCCCCAGGGTGCGCGAGGTCGCGATCTTGAAGGCGATCCACAACAGGTAGGCTCCGCCAGCAAATTTCAGCGCCGTATAGACGAGCGGCACCGTCTCCAGGAGCGCGCCCAACCCGAAGCCGACCGCCAGCAGAAGCGAAAGAAAGCCCAGGCCGATGCCGCACATATGCGGGATCGTGCGCACGAAACCGAAGTTTACGCCCGAGGCAAAGAGCATCATGTTGTTCGGGCCCGGCGTGATGGATGTGGTAAAGGCGAAGACGAGAAGGGCAAGAAAGATTTCGATCTGCATGGCAGAACTCTGGGTATCCGGATTGTTTTTTGCGATTGATAGTCCATCTCCTTGCAACGACCAGCCAATTCTTGTCATGCAGACAATTGCATGCCCACGGCAGATGGAGGCCACGATGAAAGCGGAACTACCGGCAGTGACCCTTCCCGGCGGGCGACAGGTGCCGGCCCTTGGCCTCGGCACATGGCATATGGGTGAAAGCCGCGCATCGGCAGCGCAGGAGGCCGCGAGCCTTCGCGCCGGGCTCGATCTCGGCATGACGGTCATCGACACCGCGGAAATGTATGCCGATGGCGGCGCCGAAACCGTGGTCGGTGAGGCCATCCAAGGCCGGCGCGACGAGGTGTTTCTCGTCAGCAAGGTCCTGCCGCACAATGCCAGCCGCGCCGGGACGATCGCCGCCTGCGAGGCGAGCCTGGAGCGGCTCGGCACCGACCACATCGATCTCTACCTGCTGCATTGGCGCGGCCGGTATCCGCTGGCCGACACCGTCGAAGCCTTCGAGCGCCTGAAGACGGAGGGCAAGATCGGTGCCTGGGGCGTGTCGAACTTCGACGAAGAGGACATGAAGGAACTGCTCGGCGTGGCCGAACCGGCCCGCCCCATGGCAAACCAGGTGCTCTACAACCTCGCACGCCGCGGCATCGAATACGACCTGCTGCGCTGGAGCCAGGTCCAGGGCATTCCCATCATGGCCTACTCGCCGCTGGACGAGGGCCGCCTGATCTGCCATCCGGTGCTGGAAGAAATCGGCCGCATTCACAATGCCGGCAGCGCCCAGATCGCGCTCGCCTTCCTGCTGACCAAGGCAGGCGTGATCGCCATTCCGAAATCCGGCTCACCGGAGCGCGTGCGCGAGAATTTCAAAGCATCGGAGATCCGGCTCACATCCGAAGACTTGCGCCTGCTCGACGAAGCCTTCCCTCCGCCGACCCGCAAGCGGCCGCTGGAAATGATCTGAAATGAAAAAGGCTTTCCGTTCGACCGGAAAGCCTTTCTCGCTTCTTGAAATCCCAGACCTCGCCTGAGCGAAGGACGGCAGCGATTACATGCCTTGCGAACCGCGGTTCATCGCGGCAATGCCCGTGCGACACACTTCGATGAGGCCGAGCGGCTTCATGACGGCCACGAACTGGTCGACCTTGGATGACTTGCCGGTGATCTCCAGGATGAAGTGATCGACGGTAGCGTCGACGACCTTGGCGTGGAAGGCATCGGCAAGGCGCAGGGTTTCGGCCCGCATTTCGCCGGAGCCGCCGACCTTCACCAGCGCGACCTCACGCTCGATGGGCCGTTCCTGGCCCATCGCCTTGGCGCGCACGGTGAGGTCGACCACGCGGTGGACGGGCACGATGCGCTCGAGCTGCGACTTGATCTGCTCCAGCACGCCGGGCGTGCCGCGCGTCACGATGGTGATGCGCGACAGATGCGCCTCGTGCTCGGTCTCGGAAACCGTCAGGCTCTCGATATTGTAGCCGCGGCCCGAAAACAGGCCGATGACGCGCGCAAGCACGCCCGGCTCGTTGTCGACAAGCACGGAGAGCGTATGGCTCTCCGCGACCTGGGTCTCGGCGGCGATGAAGTAGGCGGAACCGGTGGGCTGTAGGTGTGCGTTCATGGTATCTACCTCTTCATCAAACGAGCTGGCGGCCCTTGGCGTCGATCGCGTTGGCAACCGCCTCGTCCGTGGCTTCGTCGGGCAACAGCATTTCATTATGCGCCTTGCCCGACGGAATCATCGGGAAGCAGTTCGCGAGGTTGGCCACGCGGCAATCGAAGATGACCGGACGCTTCACGTCGATCATTTCCTGGATAGCGGCATCCAGGTCGCCGGGCTTGTCGCAGGCGATGCCCACGCCGCCATAGGCTTCCGCCAGCTTGACGAAATCGGGCATCGCCTCCGTATAGGAGTTCGACAGGCGGTTGCCGTGCAGCAGCTGCTGCCACTGGCGCACCATGCCCATGTATTGGTTGTTCAGGATGAAGATCTTGACGGGCAGGTTATACTGGACCGCACAGCTCATTTCCTGAATGCACATCTGGATGGAGGCGTCGCCCGCGATATCGATAACGAGGCTGTCGCGATGCGCGACCTGCACGCCGATCGCCGCCGGGAAGCCGTAGCCCATCGTGCCGAGGCCGCCCGAGGTCATCCAGCGGTTGGGCTGCTCAAAGCCGTAGAACTGCGCCGCCCACATCTGGTGCTGACCGACTTCCGTCGTGATGTAGGTATCGCGATCCTTGGTCAGCTCGTAAAGGCGCTGGATGGCATATTGCGGCATGATCACGTCATCGCTCGCCTTGTAGGCAAACGAGTTGCGGGCACGCCACTTGGCAATTGACGTCCACCAATCCGCCTGGATGGCCTTGTCATACGTTTTCGAACCGGCGCGCCACTGGCGAACCATGTCCTCGAGAACGGCGCCGACATCGCCCAGGATCGGTACGTCGACACGGACGTTCTTGTTGATCGAGGACGGGTCGATGTCGATATGGATCTTCTTCGAGTTCGGCGAGAACGCGTTGAGGCGGCCGGTGATGCGGTCGTCGAAACGCGCGCCGATGCAGACCATGACATCGCAGTCATGCATCGCCATGTTCGCCTCGTAGGAACCGTGCATGCCGAGCATGCCCAGCCAGTTCTTGCCCGATGCCGGATAGGCGCCCAGGCCCATCAGCGTCGACGTGATCGGGAAGCCGGTGATCTCGACCAGTTCGCGCAGCAGGCGCGAGGCTTCCGGCCCGGAATTCACGACACCACCGCCGGAATAGATGACGGGGCGGCGGGCACCCTTCATCAGGCTGATCGCGGCTTCGATGGCGCGCGCGTCGCCGGACGTCTTCGGCTGATAGCTCCTCTGGATGGGCGCTGCCGATGGCGGCGTGTAGGTGCCGGTCGCGAACTGCACGTCCTTCGGGATATCGACGACGACGGGGCCCGGACGGCCGGACTGCGCGATGCGGAAGGCCTCATGGATGATGCGGGCAAGGTCGTTGACGTCCTTGACCAGCCAGTTGTGCTTGGTGCAGGGGCGCGTGATGCCGACCGTGTCGCATTCCTGGAAGGCGTCGGATCCAATGAGCGTGGTCGGAACCTGGCCGGTGAGGCAGACGAGCGGGATCGAATCCATCAGCGCATCCTGCAGCGGCGTGACGGCATTGGTCGCGCCGGGACCGGAGGTGACGAGCATGACGCCGACCTTGCCGGTGGAGCGGGCATAACCTTCGGCCATGTGGCCGGCGCCCTGCTCGTGACGCACGAGAATGTGCTCGATGTCGTCCTGCTGGAAGATCTCGTCATAGATCGGCAAGACGGCACCGCCCGGATAGCCGAAGATATGTTCGACGCCGTTGTCTTTCAGGGCCTGCAAGACAATTTCGGCGCCCGTCATCTGGTTTTCTGTTCCGCTCATCGGATGTTTCCGTCCGTTTCTTTCGTATTGTCGGGGTGCTTATAGAATTTTCGGGCATAAAAAAAGGCCCCTGGAGGAGCCTGCTTACCGCGCATGGGTGCTTTCGCCGGATGGTTACACCATCCTGCCCATGCGCCTTCCCACCACAAGAATGATCGTCGTGAAGTTTTTCATGGTGCGGAGTGTTAACGGCAAATCGAATGCGCGTCAACGCCTTTTGCCCCATCCCGATGGCACGATCAGGGACAACCGCGCCGCCGGAGCCGCTGAAACCTGCCACAACCGGAAACGGGTTATTAAGCCGGACTCCCTAAAGTGAAGGATCGGAGGCAAGGAGCGCCGGATTTGCTGAACAACGATTTTCAGACGTCGATCACCGCCGGCGAACAGGAACGCCGCGATGAGATGGCCGCCGGAAACCGGATGCTGGGCCGTGTCGTCGCCTGCAGCGGGTCGCGTGCCACCATCTGCGCCACGGCGGAAGGCGGGGAAACCTCCCTCACCGAGCTCTGGGCCGTCGGCCGCCTCGTCTCGATTTCCGTCGGCCGCAACCGCATCGTCGCCCTCGTCTATTCGATGGCCACCGACCAGCAGAACTGGACCGAAAACCGCGACACGACGTTCCATGTCGAAGTGGAGTTGATGGGCGAGGTGCGCGTGGGCGCCGATGGCCGCGAGGACTTTTCGGCCGGCATCAGCGACTATCCCTATCTCGGCGCCATCGCGCACAGGATCCGCGCCGCGGACCTGGCGAAGGTCTACGATACCGGCAAGGACGATGTCTGCACCATCGGCAAGCTGACGCAGGACGACCAGATCGACGCCACCATCCACGTGCCTTCCATGCTGGAGAAACACTTCGCCATCGTGGGAACGACGGGCGTCGGCAAGTCCACCGCCGTTACCCTCCTGCTTCACAAGGCGATCCAGGCCGATCCGCAGCTGCGCGTGCTCATTCTCGACCCGCACAACGAATTCGCCTCCGCCTTCGGCGATCTTGCCATGGTCATCGACACGGACACGCTCGACCTGCCGTTCTGGCTTTTCCGGCTGGAGGAGTTCGCCGAGGTGATCTTCCGCGGTCGCCCGCCCGTGCCGGAGGAAATGGACATCCTGCGCGACCTGATCCCGGAGGCCAAGCGCGCGTTCCGCGGTTCGCCCGAAAGCGGCCTGATGCGCCGCACCAGCGAAAAAAGCTCGATCACCGCCGATACGCCCGTGCCTTTCCGTGTGGCCGACCTTCTGGCGCTGGTCGATGAACGGATCGGCCGCCTCGAGGGACGGGCGGAGAAGCCGCACCTGCGCTCGCTCAAGAGCAAGATCATGTCGGCGATCAACGATCCGCGCTACCACTTCATGTTCTCCTCGAACACGATCACCGACACGATCCTCGATACCATCGCCCGCATCTTTCGCATTCCCGGCGACGGCCAGCCGGTCACGACCTTTCAGCTCGCCGGCATCCCTTCGGAAGTGGTGAACTCGGTGGCATCGGTTCTTTGCCGTATGGCCTTCGAGATCGGCCTGTGGAGCCACGGCGGCGTGCACATGCTCGTGGTGTGCGAGGAAGCGCACCGTTACGTGCCGGCCGATCCCAATCTCGGCTTCACGCCGACGCGCCAGGCCATCGCCCGCATCGCCAAGGAAGGCCGCAAATACGGCGTCTCGCTCGGCATCATCACGCAGCGCCCGGGCGAGCTCGATCCGACGATCCTGTCGCAATGCTCCACCATCTTCGCCATGCGGCTTGCCAACGATCGCGACCAGGACATCATCCGCTCGGCCATCCCCAATTCGTCGTCCTCCACGACGAGCTTCATCTCCTCGATCGGCAATGGCGAGGCGATCGCCTTCGGCGAGGCGGTGGCGGTGCCGATGCGCATGCGCTTCACCCGCGTCGATATGAACCGCCTGCCCAAGGCCAACGGCACGGGCAACATACACACTGAGGAAACGCCGCAAAGCGTCGATCTTCGCTCCATCGTGGCACGTATGCGCTCGGTCGCAGGTCCTGATATTTCCGGCTTCCAGTCTTCGTATCTCGCGGCGCACAATACAAGCGCTGCCGCAACAAGCGGATACGAGGACGCGCCCTACGAGGACGAGGAAGACTATATCGATACGCTGCAAGCCGCGGCACAGAAGGCGCCGCAACCGGCAGCCCACGAACCCTATCGGCCCGACATGCTGCCCGGCGCCGCAAGCGCATACCAGCCGCCGGCAAACGAGCGCTTCGATTCCATTCGCCGCGAACTTGCGGCAGAACCGCGCCGCCCGGAAGCCGATCCCTACCGCCAGCCGCCCCGCCCTGCCTTCGGCGAGCAGCAGGAACCGCGCCGCGAAGGCTCCATCCGCGAGCAATTGCTGAAAAAGCCGCTCAGCAGCCTGATCAGGCGCTAGGGTCGATTCGCTGCCAGCTCTCATCGAGCTGGTTGCGGAACCACGTCATCTGGCGCTTCGCATATTGCCGTGTCGCGGCCGCACCGCGCTCGATGACATCGGCCTCGCTCATCTCGCCCGCCAGCATGGCCGCGATCTGCGGCACGCCGATCGCCTTCATGACCGGCATGGCGGGTGAAAGATCGAGCGCCATCAACGCCTTCACCTCCTCCACCGCACCGGTCTTCAGCATCTCGCCGAAGCGCCGGTTGATCCGGGCGGCAAGGACGGCGCGGTCCGGCAGGACGACGATCTTTCGCGCACGCGCCGGATCGATCACCGCCGGCCCCGACCCTGCCTGGAATGTGGAGATGGAGCGCCCCGTCGCGTCCAGCACCTCCAGCGCGCGGAGGATGCGCTGGCCGTCACCGGGCATCAGACGCGCGGCCGTTTCGGGATCACGCTCGCCGAGCACCCGGTGCAGCGCTTCGGACCCTTCCGCGGCAAGCCGCGCGCGCAACCGCTCCCGCACATCAGCGGGGATTTCAGGCATATCCGAGAGACCGCCGGTCAGCGCGCGAAAATAAAGCCCGGTACCGCCGACGAAGACCGGCAGCCTCTGCCTTTCGCGCAGTTCGGTGACAAGAGCGATCGCCTCGCGCAGCCATTCGCCCGTGGAATAGGCGGCTGCGGCCGGCACATGGCCGTAAAGCCGATGCTCCACGCCCTCCATATCCTGCGGCTGCGGCCGTGCCGTGAGGATGCTCAGCGTGTCGTAGACCTGCATGCTGTCGGCGTTGACCACGACCCCGCCATGTTCGGCGGCAAGGCGCATGGCCAACGCGGACTTGCCGCTCGCCGTCGGGCCCGTTATCAGGATCGCGTCCTGCATTCGATCAAGGTTTCTCATCATGGCTTTCGTTGCCACGCTTGTCGCCAATCCGTCAAATCCTGTTCTGACGCCATCGCTTGCCGAGAAGGCCGCGGATGCCGTCAAGGCTTCCGGTCTCTACTGGCTGGCGGACGGCATCGCCTGCGATATCGCCCTGCGCGACGACAGCGACATCGAGGCCGCGAGCGCGGCGCTACGCACGACCATCGGCGATGCGCCGGTGGACCTCGCCGTGCAGGAGGCGGAAACGCGGCGCAAGAAGCTACTGATCGCCGACATGGATTCCACCATGATCGGCCAGGAATGCATCGACGAGCTCGCCGCCGAGGTCGGGTTGAAAGACAAGGTCGCCACCATCACTGCTCGCGCCATGAACGGCGAGATCGCCTTCGAACCCGCGCTTCGCGAGCGTGTCGCCTTGCTCAAGGGCCTGCCGGTCTCCGTCGTCGACGAGGTCATCGAAAAGCGCATCACGCTGACGCCGGGCGGTCGCGAGCTGATCGCCACCATGAAGGCGAAGGGCTACTATACCGCCCTCGTCTCCGGCGGTTTCACCGTCTTCACCAGCCGTATCGCGGCCACGCTCGGCTTCCACGAGAACCGCGCCAATATTCTTCTCGACGCCGATGGCAGGCTGACCGGCGAGGTCGCCGAACCCATCCTCGGAAAGCAGGCCAAGGTCGACGCCCTCAACGAGATCGCCGCCCGCCTCGGCATTTCCCCCGAAGAGGCGATGGCCGTCGGAGATGGCGCAAACGACCTCGGCATGCTGCACCTTTCCGGTGCCGGTGTCGCGCTGCACGCCAAGCCCGCCGTGGCGGCCGAAGCGAAGATCCGCATCGACCACGGCGACCTCACCGCGCTGCTCTACCTGCAGGGCTACCGCAAGAGCGACTTCGTCACGGCGTAGAAAAGCCGCTGAAGCAATGCTCCAGCGGCCTGAATCAATCTTTGCATTGACGTCGCCAAGTCCCTGGCGGGACTCGCATTTCAGTCGATGCGCACTGTGATGTAGCGCAGCGCGCCGGTGCGGTCTGCGATCATCAGGAGCGCGTTGCGGCGATCTTCCGACTTGAGCTTGGCGACGCGGGCCTTGACCTCCTCGGCCGTCGCCACGGCCTCCTGACCGATCTCGACAATCACGTCGCCCGGCACGATGCCACGCTCGGCGGCCGCCGTGTCGGGGGCTACCTCGGTGATGACAACGCCCTTGACGCTTTCCACGATATTGAAGGTCTTGCGGGCGGCTTCGTCGAGATCGCCGATGCCCATGCCCAGCACCAGCTCGGCCTTCTGCGGCTCGGCCAGCTCTTCGCCGTCGGTCGTCGTATCCTCTTCGGTCGTGCCCTCGTCCGGCGTTGCCGCATCGTCCTCGGCATCCACCTGCTTTTCGCCGTCTTCGAGACGGCCGAGCGTGACCTTCACCGTCATTTCCTTGCCGTTGCGCAGGAGCACCACGTCGACGGCCTTGCCGACGGGGCTTTCGGCGACGACGCGCGGCAGATCGCGCATTTCGTGCACGTCCTTCCCGTCGAAACGGACGACGACGTCGCCGGTCTGGATCACGCCGTTGTCGACGGGCCCGCCCTTGATGATGCCGGCAACGAGCGCACCCTTCGCCTCGCTCATGCCCAGGCTTTCGGCGATATCGTCCGTAACGGGCTGGATACGCACGCCGAGCCAGCCGCGGCGGGTCTCGCCGAACTCGCGAAGCTGCGAGAAGATGTTCTGCGCCAGCTCCGTCGGAACCGAGAAGCCGATACCGATCGAGCCGCCCGACGGCGAGATGATGGCCGTGTTGATGCCGATGACCTCGCCCTTCATATTGAACAGCGGGCCACCCGAATTGCCGCGGTTGATGGCCGCGTCGGTCTGGATGAAGTTGTCATAGGGGCCGGCATTGATGTTGCGGCCGCGCGCGGAAATGATGCCGACCGTCACCGAACCACCGAGCCCGAAGGGGTTGCCGATGGCCATGACCCAGTCGCCGATGCGCATGACGCGGGAATCACCGAACGGAACGGCCTTCAAGGGAGCCTTCGGCTCGACCTTCAGCAGCGCAAGATCGGTCTTCGGATCGGTTCCGACGAGCTTGGCCTTCAGCTTGGAGCCGTTGGCGAAATTCACCTCGATATCGTCGGCGCCTTCGATGACGTGATTGTTGGTGGCGATATAGCCTGCGGGATCGATGACGAAACCCGAGCCGAGCGAGTTGACAGTCTGTCCCTGGTTGGAGCCCTCGCCGCCGTCGCCCTTGAAGAACTCATCGAAGAAGTCCTGGAAGGGCGAGCCTTCCGGCACCTGCGGCATCGGCGCCTTGTCCTCGTTCTTCACGTTCTGCGAGGTCGAAATGTTGACCACCGCGTCCAGCAGGCCTTCCGCAAGGTCGGCCACCGATTCCGGTCCGACCTGGCGCGCCTGGGCCATTGCCGGTGCTGCGAGCGGGCCGGCGGCCAGCGAAAAGCTCATCGCAAGCGTGAGCGCCGCATTGGCAACGCTGGACTTCATCTTCAAGGCCATGTTCGGCATCCTCTCGGGTCTGGTCGGCTCTGGCGAGTGTTCGCCGCGGATACGGCAAAAATCAGTCTGCCACGATGATTTGTCTGAACTTTTGCCTGTCTTCGCCGCCGCTCGCAAGGGCGGCTTTCAGGCGCTGCGGAGGAACCACACCATCAAAACGCCAAGCGCCACGGCAAACAGCCCTGAAAGCCTGAGCTGGTTTTCCGGGATTTGCGGCAGCAGTTCCGCCATGCGTTTCAAAACCGAAGGGGCCAGTGCGTACACCAGCCCCTCGATGATCAGGAAGAACGCGATCCCCGTCAGGAAATCGGACATGGCGTTCTCAGTTTGCGGTCGACGGCGTCGTGGCCGTGCCGTTCGTCGTGCCCGTACCGGTGCCCGTGGCCGCCGGCCGCGTGCCCGCCGCATCCTCGAAATAGCGGAAGAATTCCGACTGCGGCGACAGCACGAGCGTCGTATCCGACGAGCTCATCGAATCCCGGTAGGCGCTCATCGACCGGTAGAAGTCGAAGAAGGCCGGATCCTGGGAGAAGGCCTCGCCGAAGACGCGGTTACGTTCGCCGTCGCCTTCACCGCGGAGAATTTCCGAGTCGCGCTGGGCGGCGGCAATGAACTCGACGACCTGACGATCGGCGATGGCGCGGCGACGCTGGCCGGCTTCGTTACCGCGGGCGCGGATCAGTTCGGCTTCCGCCAGACGCTCGGCCTTCATGCGCTCGTAGGTCTGCTGGGAGACTTCCTGCGTAAGGTCCGTGCGGCGGATGCGGACATCCTCGATGGTGAGGCCGAGGTTGGAGGCGTCGGCAGTCAGCTCTCCGCGAACTTCGCGCATCATCGATGCACGCTCTTCGGAAAGAGCCGATTCGAAGCCGCGCAGACCGTAGACGCGGCGCAGAGCCGAATCGAGACGGGTGCTCAGACGCGCCTCGGCCGATTCCCGGTCACCCGAGACGGCTTCGCGGAAGCGACGGGCATCCGTGATCTTGTAGACCACGAAGGCATCGACCTCATAGAACTTACCGCCCGAGACCTGGACACGGATATCGTCGAGATCGAAGCGCAGGGCCTGATCCTGGATATACTGGACGCTGTCGGCATCCATGAAGCCGAAGGGCAGCTTGAAGTAGAGGCCCGGCTCGGTCTTCACGTCCTGGATATGACCGAAGCGGATGACGATCGCCTGCTGGCGCTCGTTGACGACGAACACCGACGAATAGGCGATGAAGAGAAGAACGCCGAGGGCGATCAAAACGGCTGGCAAACGGTTACCCATTACTGCGAACCTCCTGCCTGCTGACCGGTCGTGCGACCGAGTTCGTTAAGGGGAAGGAAGGGAACGACGCCCTGTCCGCCCTGCTTTTCATCGATGATGACCTTCTTGGAGTTCTTCATCACGCCTTCCATGGTTTCAAGGAAGAGACGCTTGCGCGTCACGTCGGGCGCGATCTTGTACTGGTCGTAGATGGAGATGAAGCGTGCCGCCTCACCCTCGGCTTCCTTGACGACACGATCCTTGTAGGCGGCTGCCTCCTCGCGGATCTGCGCGGCCTGACCGCGTGCGGCACCGAGCTTCTGGTTGGCGTACTGGTTGGCTTCTTCCAGGAAACGGTCCTCGTCCTGTTCGGCGCGCTGCACTTCGTCGAAGGCATCGGCCACTTCGCGCGGCGGAGCCGCATCCTCGATGGCGACCGTGTTGATCGAGATGCCGGCGCCATAGGCATCCATGGTTGCCTGGATCGTCGTCTTTACGCCTTCGGCGATCGCCTGGCGGTTATCGCGGAAGATGTCCTGTGCCGGACGGCGGCCGACGACTTCGCGCATGGCGCTTTCGGCGACCTGCTGCAGCGTTTCGGCCGGATTTTCAAGATTGAAGAGGTAGGACTGCGGATCCGTGACGGTATAGAGCACCGAGAACTGCACATTGACGATGTTCTGGTCGCCGGTGAGCATCAGGCCCGATGCGTCGGAATTCGACGCGGCCGAACGGCGGCCGATATTGCGCTGCTGTTCGGTGATCTTGACCAGCTCGACCGTCTCGAAGGGCCAGAGATGGAAGTGCAGGCCCGGCATGGAAATTTCCTGCTTGGGCTTGCCGAAGCGCAGTTCGACGCCGCGCTCGTCAGGCTGGACGGTATAGATGGAGTTCATCAGCCAGAAGACGCCGACGAGAAGCAGTGCGATCACGACGACACCGCCGTTGAAACCGCCGGGCATGACGGTCTTCAGCTTGTCCTGACCGCGCCGGATGATGTCCTCGATATCGGGCGGACCACCGCTACCACTGCCGCCACCGCCGCGAGGACGGTTCGGTCCCTGCCCCCATGGCCCCTGATTGTTTCCACCACCGCCGCCGCCGCCCCAAGGGCCGCCGCCGCCATTCTGATTGCTCCAGGGCATCAATACCTCTTTCTATAAATCCCCATAGGCGCATGTCGCGGATTGTTTCGCCGCGCAACGCGATGTGAACCCGTTATAGGTATCCCACCGGCACCTTTCAACAAATCCCGCCCGGCTTGGGTGTCCTTGCGGCAAAATAGTTCGTGATCGATGGATTTTACCGCTTAAACGGCCGATTTCCGGCGCCAGGTGACGAAGCGCATGGCGTGACTGTCCTTCTCGCCGCGGGGAATCTCCTCCTCCACGACCTTTTCGAAGGAAACCGGGTCGATATCCGGGAAGCGCGTGTCGCCTTCCACATCCGCTTCGACATGGGTGACATACAGGATATCCGCACGGTCGAAGACCTGCGCATAGATCTGCCCGCCGCCGATGACGCAGATCTCGTCCACGCCGAGCGTTTCCGCTTCCCGCCGCGCGGCGGCCAGCGCGTCATCGAGCGAGGCGACCACCTGCGCGCCCGGCGCGGAAAAGGCCGGATCGCGGGTGATGACGATATTGGGGCGCCCCGGCAGCGGCCGGCCGATGGAATCCCACGTCCGGCGGCCCATGACGACAGGCTTTCCGAGGGTCAGCTGCTTGAAGCGCTTGAGGTCGGACGGCAGCCGCCACGGCAGGTCGCCGTCTCGGCCGATGACACCGTTGCTGGCGACGGCGACGACGAGCACGATCCGAGGTTCATTCATGCGGGACAGGCTTTCAAAGAAATCAGACGGCGATAGGCGCCTTGATGGTTGAATCAGCTTCGTAGCCGACCAGCTCGAAGTCCTCGAATTTGAAGGAGAAAATGTCCTTCACTTCGGGATTGATCTTCATGAAGGGCAAGGGCTTCGGGCGGCGCGTCATCTGGGTGCGCACCTGCTCGAAATGGTTCGAATAGATATGCGCGTCACCCAGCGTGTGCACGAAATCGCCTGGCCGCAGCCCCGTCACCTGCGCGACCATCATGGTCAGCAGCGCGTAGGACGCGATGTTGAAGGGCACGCCGAGGAAGATATCCGCCGAACGCTGGTAGAGCTGGCAGGACAACCTGCCGTTCGCCACGTAGAACTGGAACAGGCAATGGCAGGGCGGAAGCGCCATCTCGTCGACCAGCGCCGGGTTCCAGGCGGAGACGATGTGGCGGCGCGAATTGGGATTGCGCCGGATGCTCTCGACGACGGCGGCGATCTGGTCGAGATGACGGCCGTCATAGGTCGGCCACGAGCGCCACTGATAGCCGTAGACCGGCCCGAGTTCGCCCTTTTCGTCCGCCCACTCGTCCCAGATCGTGACGCCGTTCTCGTGCAGGTAGGCGATATTGGTCTCGCCCTTCAGGAACCACAGGAGTTCATGAATGATCGACCGCAGATGCAGCTTCTTGGTGGTCAGCACCGGGAAGCCTTCCTCGAGATCGAACCGCATCTGGTAGCCGAACACGCCGCGCGTGCCGGTGCCGGTCCGGTCACCCCGGTCGCTGCCGTTTTCCATGACATGCGCGAGAAGGTCGAGATATTGCTGCATGGTCGCCGCCGTTTCCTGATTCAGCGCGGTATATTAAGGCCAGACGCGGCCGCGGCCAAACGGCAAATAGGATTTTCCCGGCTTTTGGCTTAAGGCGCCTTATCCTACCCGCGGGTTGCAGAATGCCGACCCGGAAGCCTTTTGCAATTTCTGAACGAATTTCAGCGATCATGGCCGCTCATCTCACTGGGCGGATCATCCGTGAAACCGAAGGAAAACTACTCGAACCGGTTCCGGCTGATCTACGGCCTTGCATCGCTTGCCGTGGGCGTCACGGCCTGCGGATGGGGCATCGCCTTTGCAGTCATGGGCACTTGGCCTCTGGTGGCGTTGGATGCCGCCGTGGTTTGCGTTGCGCTTCTGAGCCTGGCGCTGGCCCGCAGCAACCGGCTTTCGGCCGCGCTTCTGTTTTCCCAGGCCGCCTTTCTGGTGATCATCACCACGTTCTGTCTGGTCTTCGACGTGCCGCGCGCCGCCGCGCCAAGGGTATCCCATCTCTTCCTGCTCGTGCTGGCGCTTTTGGGCTACATCAATTACCGGCGCGAGCAATCGCGGCCGCAGCTTGCGATCGTGGCGCTCTGCGTGATCGCCTTTGTCGTTTTCGCCAGCAGCACAGCCGCCCCCTCCTTCGCCCGGCCGATACCGGAAACGATCCAGATCTACGGCTCCTGGGTGAACACCATCGTCGCCGTCGGCCTGCTGTGCGTCGGCGTCTATGTCATGCAGCTGGAGCTCGCCCGCGATATCGACAAGGCGCGCGCCATCAAGATGGCGCTGCGAAACCGGGAATTCGAGCTGTTCTACCAGCCTCAGGTCGACGAGGCCGGCCGGCTGACGGGGGCCGAAGCCCTGCTGCGCTGGCGACGCGGCGACGGAACCCATGTTCCGCCCGCCGAATTCATTCCCGCCGCAGAACAGGCGGGCCTGATGCCGGCCATCGGCGACTGGGTCCTGGCACAGGCCTGCGAGACGCTCGCGGCCTGGCGTCACGACCCGGCGACGAGCGGGCTGAAACTCGCGATCAATGTCAGCGCCGACCACTTCATGAAGCCGGATTTTGTCGACACGGTCCTGGATTGCCTGCGCACGCTGGAGCTCGATCCGGCGCTTCTCAAGCTCGAACTTACCGAAAGCATGATGGCCAACGATATCGACGCGATCAGCGACAAGATGCGCGCCCTGCGGGCTGCCGGTCTCTTCATATCGCTCGACGATTTCGGCACTGGCTATTCCTCCCTCAGCCACCTGCGCCGGCTGCCCGTGCAGGAAATCAAAATCGACCGCTCCTTCGTACAGGATATCGTGGAGAGCCGGCGAAACCGCGTGCTGCTCAAAAGCATATTCGACATGGCGCATGTGCTGGAATTTTCCGTGGTTGCCGAAGGGGTCGAAACGTCGGAACAGCTGGGTCTGCTCCGGTCCTTCGGCTGCACCGCCTTCCAAGGCTATTACTTCGGGCGCCCCGTGCCACGCAGCGAATTCCAGTCGCAGTGGGCGGAGATGCCGGTTCCACCGGCTGCACGGATCGCCTGAACGCCACCCCGTGTCAAATCCCTGCCGCCCCCCCTTTCCTTGGCCGGACAGAATGCCTATATGTGCATTGCTGCTTCGGCAGCTATGGCAATAAACGAGCGGTGTAATAAACCCATTGGACCCGGGGGCGGTACCCGGCGCCTCCACCAAAAACCGGTCGAAACATGACCGACCGGCTTTTGATGGGGGCGAAATAGGATCGACAAGGGCGTAAAGATCGACTTTTTGCTCGGCATTGTACCACCGTTATCGGGCTAAACTTGTAGTTGCAAACGACAACTATGCGGAAGCTCGTCTCGCTGCCTAATGGCGGTGTGACACTTCACTCAAAGTCCTGACGGGTCGCACCGGCAGGCGGGGTCCGAAGGCACCTGGCAACAGAAGCCTTCACCTTCTCCAATCTCTTGAAATGGTCTATAGCTGTCCCAGATGACTCGCGTCGGAAGGCACGAGATGAAGTGCAATGCCTGAAGACAAAGGCATCAGGAAGAAAGACAGGAACGGATGGCGCAAGACCACATTCGCTACGACATTCTCGCCCAGGACGCTCTGCGCGGCGTCATTCGCAAGGTTTTGTCCGAAGTCGCGGTCACCGGCCACCTGCCGGGCGAGCACCATTTCTTCATCACCTTCCTAACCAATGCGCCCGGCGTGCGCATCTCGCAGCATCTCAAGGCGAAATATGCCGAGCAGATGACCATCGTCGTGCAGCACCAGTTCTGGGACCTCAAGGTCACCGAAAGCCTGTTCGAGATCGGCCTGTCCTTCTCCGACACGCCGGAAAAGCTCGTCATTCCCTTCAACGCCATCCGCGGCTTCTATGACCCCTCGGTCAGCTTCGAGCTGGAGTTCGACGTTCCCGCCGCCGAGGACGAGGGCGAGGACGATCACTCCGCCGAAATCACCGCCTACCCGGTCGCGGAAAAGACCGAGGAGCCCGTCGAGGAACCCACGCCCCCCACCGGCGGTGGCGGCGACAAGGGCGGCTCCGTGGTCTCGCTCGATTCCTTCCGCAAGAAGAACTGAGCAGCGGCATGAGCGGCGACGTCGTCAACCTTCGCCAGTTCCGCAAGCAGAAGGCCCGCTCCGAAAAGGAGCGGCAGGCCGAGCAGAACCGGTTGACCTTCGGCCGCACCAAGGCCGAGAAGACGCTGACGGATGCCCTCAACGACAAGGCAAGGCGCACGCTCGATCAGGGCCGCATCGAGCGGCCCGACGAGACGAAAGAGTAATCTTTCAACGGCTTGCCGCCGGAACCGGAATCGATCTGCCAATCTCCCCCAGCCAGACACCACGATCGGTATGATCCGCAAATATTCCACCACGCTGCACGGCCACCGCACGAGCTTCTCGCTCGAGCCGCTTTTCCACGACGAGCTGAAGGCCATCGCCGACGAACGGGCAATGCCCGTCGCCGCGCTGATCCGCGAGATCGACGACGCGCGTGCGGTTGATGACAACCTCTCTTCGGCGCTGCGCCTTCATGTGCTGGAATGGCTGAAGACGAAAGTGCGGGACGCCGCGATCAGTTGACGCCCGGCAGGCTTTCGAAGTTCAGGTTTCTCCCGCCCTCGGCCGGCGGCAACTCGCCGCCGCGCTCCACCGCCTCCCCGCCCGTGGCCGGCAATCGGCGGCGACGCGCCTCTTCCTCCGCCTTGCGCGCCTCCTGCGCGGCGCGCTGCTCGGCGAGCCTGCGCGCTTCTTCCTGCGCGGCCAGGATACGGCGAGCGTTCTCTTCCTCGTTGCGCCGCGTGCGTTCGGCTTCCTCGGCCGCCGCCCGGGTGGACCGTTCCTGCTCGGCGCGCTCCTGGGCTTCGACGCGGCGGCGCTGCTCTTCCTCCATCTGCAGGCGCTCAGCCTCGGCGCGGGCCGCGCGTTCATCGGCACGCGCGCGATAAAGGGCGGCTTCGCGCCGCAACCTTTGTTTCTCCAGCACATTGGCCTGGAGTGTCTCGACGCGCCGGCGCTCCGTCTCGAAACGCCGCAGGGAGAGATAGTTGGCCAGAGGTTGGACATCGAGCGTCACGCCGGGCGCCTCGATGAGACCACGGTAATCGAGCGACACTTCGGGCGCGGCACCCGCCAGCGCATCCTCACCCGCCTTGAAGGTGACGGCGAGCCGACCGGTCATCGCATCGCCGGCAAGATCGAGATCGGCATCGGCGGAGAGCGTCGCACCGCTGTTTTCGGCTGCGACGCTCTGCGCGCGCAACCTGCCGCTGGCAAGCGCGAGCGGAACACGCACGGCACCAAGGGATGCCTCGCCCTTCAGGATGGCGTCGGCGGCAAAGCCCGCCACCCGCTCCGGCGTGATGTCGCCCTCGATCGCGTCGGCCGCCGCCAGCAGGGCGGGAAAGGCCGACGTGTCCAGGCCGTGCAGCACGAGGTCGGAGATGTTCGCCTCGCCCGAGCCGCTGGCGCCCTCCACCATGCCGCGCACGCTCTTGCCCGAGGCATCGACAGCCAGCATCACATCCGCCTTGCCGCTCGCGACCACGCCACCCGGTGCGGCCCAAACCACTTTTGAGACATCCACCCCGGCAAGGTCCACGCGCGCCTCGAACAGGCCGTTCTCCTCGGCATTCGAGACCTTAACACGGCCGGAAAGCCTGCCGCCCAACCACGCGCCGGCCATATCCGTCAGCTCGAATTCGCTGCCCTTCCAGGCAAGGTTCGCCTTGAAACCGTCCACCGCGCCATAGAGGCCCGGCCATAACGCGCCGGCCTCCAGCGCCACCGAAACGTCGGCATTATCCAGCAGGGGTTGCGTCAGCGGCGCGCTGTTCAGTCCGCCATCCGCCACGTCCGTGACCGGCCCGCCGACCGCCTCGGCGAGGAACGCGAAATCCACCGTGTCGAAGCGCAGCGAGCCCGTGCCCTTCAGCGCGGTCGCCGCACGGTCGAAGGTCAACGCGCCGGAAAAGCCGTTGCGGTCCGCCTTGCCGGCGATGTCGGTGATCGCGACGCTCTCGGCGCCGGTGTCCAGCTTGGCCTGCAAGGTGAGCGGCAACCCGGTGCCCGCCTGCGGTACCGCAATGCCGTTCATCATCAGATAGGGCTCGATGTCGTCGCTGGCGACCGAGAGCGTAAGAGAGCCGTTCAGGAAATCGTCTGCCGAAAGCGCGGCCGTGCCCGCGGCGGAAACCGTCGTGCTGCCGGCCTTGAACGCCGCGGAAACCGCCGCCGGCCCATCGGCGGGCTGTTTGGCCTCGATCGTGATGGTTCCGTCCGGATCGGCATCGAACGGAAGGGGGGCAAGACCTGCCTGGCCCGCCAGAACCACGGTACGCGGATTGAACAGGCTGCCGTTCAATTCGAAATTGCGCCCTGCCAGCAGGTCGGCGAGCCGCGCGGCCGAAAGCCTGATATCCACCCGCCCGTCATTGACCGGTCCCGACACGGTCACGGTCGCAGGGCTCTCGTCTCCGCCTGAGGCGGCGATGCGCATGGCGAGATCGGCGTTGTCGTAATAGCCCGCATTCTCGGCAAAGCGCGACAGCAGCGGATGCGCCGGCAGATGACGCGCCAGCAGGGCCGCAAGCGGCTCCATCGCCTCCACTTTCAAGGTCACGTCCAGCCCGGCATCCGGTGCGTCCAGCGATCCGCCCAGCGTGCCTTTCGCCGAAATCGCCGCGCCCGCCAGCGAGGCCACGTTGAACCGGTCGAGCGTCAGCGCACCATTCCTGGAAGAGAGGACCGCGTTCACGCCGGATGCGGTCTCGCCGAACGCAACCAGCCTGTCGGCCTTGAGGTCGAGCGCGATTGCGTTGCTCGCAATGCTGGAAAGCGAGGCATCGCCGGCCACGAGGCCGACAAGCGCCTGAAGCGATTCCAGCCGCACCTCGTTGCCCTGCAATTGCAGCGAAAGCGCCGGCACGGCATTCGAGCGCGATTCACGCTCCATCCGCCCCAGCAGGCTTGCACCGCCGATGGCGATCTCCAGGTTCTCGAAGCGCTGCAACTCGTCGGCAAGGTTCACCCGGGCGGAAAAACCGGCTGTCTTCAGCTTGCGGATCTCAGGATCGACGGAGCCCGTAAGCCATGTCGCAAGCCCCGACGGCTGGTTGGAGGCGACCAGGAGGTCGCCGATGAAGCCGCGGTTGTCCTTGAGCGTCAGCCGCCCCTTCGCCTCCAGCGTCGTGCGGCCGGGCAAAAGCACGGTCGCCTGGTCGACGAGCCATCCGTCGCCATCGGGCTTCACGTCGAGCCGGATTTCGCGCACCGTCGTATCCCCGATCACCACGGCGGGCAGCAGCAGGCTGGCCCGCCCCGGGACCTGCGGAATGGGAATGTCGGCAGCGATCGAAAGCAGCGCCTGAAGCCGCTGGCGGGCGGAGACCTGCGGATTGCGCCCGGTCTTGCCCGACTCCCCGCTGTTGCCGATGCGGTTCACGTCGATCTGCTGGCCATTGGCGGTGAGCAGGAATTCCGGCGCGCGGCCGGTATCGAGTGTCGCTTCGCCGGTCACCACATAGGGATCGGCCTGCGCCCCGGCTTCAAGGCGGTACTCCGGCACGCGGATGCGCTCGTTAGAAAGCTCGAACTTGCCGCCGACGCGGATCGGAGCGGCAGGCTTCTCGCCCTTGGCGCGCGGCTTTTCCGACAGGGTGAAGCCGCCCGCATATTGCGGCCGGAAATCGACGAGTTTCAAGGCGCCATCCAGATCGGCGGTGAAGGACAGCCGGTCGGGTACGATGCGGGTGCGCAGGGAAAGCGCGCCGTCCTCCACCTGCCCGCTCGAAAGCTGGAAGGCACCGGCTTCTCCATCGAGCGCACCGCGCCCGTCGATGCGCCACGGTCCGCCGAGCGACTTCGCGGAAATCTGCGCATCGAGGCCCGTCACATGGCGGGTGCGGCCGGTCTGCTCGTCGATGAATTCGATCTCGCCGCCGGTGATCGAAACATTTTCCAGAATGACGGTGCGGGCGGGGATATCGGATTTCCGGCCGCGGGCCCAATCCAGCGTGCCGTCCTTGAAAAGCTTGATGCGCGCCTTCGGCTCCTCGATGCGCATGTCGAAGATCAACGCCTCGCCGGATAGGAACGGCGCGAGTTCGGCATCCATCGAGAAACGCGCGACCTCGACGAGCGGCTGGCCGTCCTCCGGCGAGCCGACCCGCACGTCGTTGAGCGTCACGGAGGGAAACGGGATCAGCCGCGCATCGACGCTGCCGTGCACGGTGACGGGCCGCCCCATGATACGGCTCGCCTCGCGCTCGAAATCCCGCCGAAAGCTTGTCCAGTCCACGAACAGGGGAGCGAGAAGCGCCACGAAGAGCGCCACGACCACCAAGCCGCCAACGATAAGCCCGATCCTAGAAAGCACGCCGCATGCCTCGAATGTCCTTCAGTCGTTCAGAGGATAACGTCTAAATCGACGGAAGTGACGAAAAAATCTTGCCGGGGTTCATTATGTCGTCGGGGTCGAGCGCCTGCTTGATCTGCTGCATCAGATGCACGGCGCCGCCGAGCTCGTCTGGCAGGAAACGTTGTTTTCCCTGCCCGATCCCATGCTCGCCCGTGCAGGTGCCATCCATGGCGAGCGCGCGTGCGGCAAGCCGTCCGACGAAAGCCTCGACCTGTTCGATCTGCACGGGATCCTTGTCATCGAAGACGACGCAGACATGGAAGTTACCGTCGCCGGCATGGCCGACGATCGGCGCGAGCAGGCCGTTCTCCTCGATGTCGCGCTCCGTTTCCGCCACGCAATCGGCCAGGCGGGAGATCGGCACGCAGACATCGGTGGCAATCGCCTCATAGCCGGGACGCAGCGCCTTCGACGCCCAGTAGACATTGTGCCGCGCCTTCCAGAGCTTCGCCCGCTCGTCGGCATCGGCGCTCCACTGGAATTCGCCGCCGCCGCATTCGGCGACGATGGTGCCGAATTCTTCCGATTGCAGGCGCACGCTCTCCGCGTTGCCGTGGAATTCCACGAAAAGCGTCGGCTGCTCCGGCAGGGTCAGGCCGGAATAGGCATTGCAGGCTTTGATCTGCAACGTGTTGAGCAGTTCGATGCGCGCGACGGGGATGCCGAGCTGTATCGTCATGATCACCGCATTGCAGGCATCCTTCAGCGTCGGGAAACCGCAGATGCCGCCGGCGACGACGGCGGGAATGCCCTGCAGGCGCAGCGTGACGGAGGTCAGCACGCCAAGCGTACCTTCCGCGCCGACGAAAAGTCGGGTCAGGTCGTAACCGGCCGAAGACTTGCGCGCGCGCCGCGCGGTGCGGATTTCCTCGCCCGTCGCCGTCACCGCGGTGACCGCCAGGACGTTGTCCTTCATCGTGCCGTAGCGCACCGCATTGGTGCCGGAGGCCCGCGTCGAGGCCATGCCGCCGATCGAGGCGTTGGCACCCGGATCGATCGGGAAGAACAGCCCGGTGTCGCGCAGGTAGACGTTCAACTCCTCGCGGGTGATGCCGGGCTCGACCGTGCAGTCGAGGTCTTCGGCATTGACCGAAAGCACGCGCTTCATGTTGCTGAAATCGATGGAGATACCGCCCTCGGGCGCATTCACCTGGCCTTCCAGCGAGGAGCCGGTGCCGAAGGGAATGACCGGCACCTTCAGCGCCGCGCAGATCGCCACGACCGCCTTCACGTCCTCGGCATTCTCCACGAAGACGACGCCGTCGGGGAGCTGGGCCGGGATGTAGGTGGTGGTATGCGCATGCTGGGTGCGGATCGCCTCGCCTGTCTGGAAGCGCTGCCCGAACCGCGACGCCAGTTGCGGCAGCGCCGCGGCGATGCCCGTGTCGTTGCGTGTGCCGCGCCTGATATCCGCCAATGCCATGCTGGGTCCTCACATCCGTGAGGCGTTACTGTGCAAATTGGCGCTGCCCTGTCCAGCGCCAATCGCGGCTCCTCGGCAGCATTTCGGCGTGCCTATTCCGCCGCCTGCGGCAATTGCGGCTCCTCGCGGCGCTCGATCGTCGCGGCATGCTGCAACTCCGCGGCAAGGCGCCGCTCCTCGTCGGCATGCGGGCTGGTGAACCGCGCGATGACAAGGTAGGCGACCGGCGTCAGATAAAGCGTCACGACGGTGGCAAGGCCAAGACCACCCACCAGGACCCAGCCGAGCGAGATGCGCGCTTCCGCACCGGCGCCGCTCGCCAGAATGAGCGGCACGGCGCCGACGACCGTGGCGATCATCGTCATCAGGACAGGGCGGAGGCGGATATTCGAGGCGTTTTCGATGGCGCTGCGGATATCCTGACCGCGGTCGCGCAGCTGGTTGGCGAACTCCACGATGAGAATGCCGTTCTTCGCCATGATGCCGACGAGCAGCACCAGTCCGATCTGACTGTAGATGTTGAGCGACGTCCCCGTCGCGACCATCGCGAAGACGGCGCAGGCCAGCCCGAGCGGCACCGTAACCATGATGATGATGGCGCTCACGAAACTTTCGAACTGCGCGGCCAGCACCAGGAAGATGATGACGAGCGCGAAGCCGAAGGTGATGATGAGGCCGTTGGAGTTTTCCTGAAGCGTTGCCGCTTCCGCCAGCGGCAGCACGCGCGAACCCTCCGGAAGCAAGGGCTCGGCCATCTCGCGCACCAGCTGGAGCGCCTCGCCGAGCGCCAGGCCGTCCTTCAGGCCCGCCGAAAGCGACACGGCGCGCAGCTGCTGCTCGCGTGACAGCTGCGGCGCGACGGCCTTCTCCTCCAGCGTGGCGATGGACGACATCGGCACGATCTTTCCGTCCCCGGTCTTCAGGAAGATATTTTCCAGGTCCGTCGGATCGTTGATCGGCGTGGTGGTCGAGGAAAGCTTGACCGGATAGGACTGGCCCTCGACATAGACATCGACGACGCTGGTGCCTTCCAGCATGGCCTGCAGGGCCGCGGAAAGACCGGTGATATCGATGCCGAGATCGGCCGCGCGCTCGCGGTCGACGGTCACGGAGAGCTGCGCCTGGTTGGCCTCGTAATTGAGGCGTACATTCTGGAAGCGCCCACTGTCTTCGATCTTGCGCACGAGTTCGGCCGCGGCATTGCCGAGCTTGGTATAATCGTTGCCGACGAGCGCGACCTGAAGGCCGTTGCCAGCGCCGCGGATGCCGAGGCTGTTCGGCTGCGTGACGAAGCTGCGCACGGACGGCACCTCGGCGACCGCCGTGTTGATGTCCTGCACGATCTGCTGCTGGCTGCGGTCGCGTTCGCTCCAGGGCGCCAGCGTCAGAACCATGAAGCCGCTGTTGGTCGAGCCGCCCTGCCCGGAAATCGAGAAGATGTTGACGATCTCGCCCTTGTCGTAGAGCGGGCGCAGCTTGCCCTCGATGCGCCGCATCTGGTCCTGCGCATATTCGAGCGACACGCCCTGCGGCGCGTTCACGCGCAGCATCACCATGGACCGGTCCTCTGTCGGCGTCAATTCCGACTTGATGGTGAAGAACGAGGTCGCGCCCGCGGCCGTGAAAAGCAGTGCGACAACGAAGACGATGACGGGGGCGCCGAGACAGGCGCTGAGGGTGGAGCGGTAGAAGCGCGAAGCCGCGCCGCCGATGCGCGCGAGCAGGCCCGTATGCCCATGCGTCATGTCCTTCGTCAGCATGCGGGACGCGAGCATGGGGCAGAGCGTGAGCGCCACGAAGGAGGAGAGCAGGATCGCGAAGGCGAGCACGAAGCCGAATTCGCGGAACAGCCGGCCTGCCTGTCCGGGCAGGAAGGACAGAGGCACGAAGACGGCGGCGAGCGTTGCCGTCGTCGCGATGACGGCGAAGAACACTTCAAGCGTGCCGATAATGGCGGCCGCGCGCGGCTTGAGGCCCTCGGCGCGGCGGCGCACGATGTTTTCCAGCACCACGATGGCGTCATCCACCACCAGCCCCGTCGCCAGCACGATGGCGAGCAGCGTCAGGATGTTGACGGAGAACCCGGCCATGTAGATCGCCGCGATGGTGCCGATCAGCGCGATCGGCATGCTGATCGTCGGGATCAGCGTCGCGCGCCAGTCGAGCAGGAAGAGGTAGATCACGAGCGTCACGATGAGGACGGCGACCACCAGCGCGATCTCCACCTCATGAATCGCGCCGTCGATGAAGACCGCATCGTCGCTCGTCACCTTGAGTTCGGTTCCCGGCGGAAGCACGTCGCCGAACTGCCCGATCATGGTCTTCACACCCGCGGAAATGTCGAGCGTGTTGGATTGCGCCTGACGGATGATGCCGAGGCCGATGCCCGCCCGGCCGTTCGAGCGCAAGGCGGTCGAGCCATCGTCGGGGCCGAGCGTCACCAGCGCGACATCGCCAAGGCGCACGTGGTTCTTCAGGATGAGGTTCTCGAAATCGGCGGGGGTGGCAAGGTCGGCCGTCGCCCGAACCGTAATGTCCTGGCTCTGGCTCTTCAGCGAACCGGCGGGCACGTCGAAGGCCGCCGTCGCCAGCGCATTGCGCAGGTCGGCCACGGTCAGCCCGCGCGCGGCAAGCCGCGACTGGTCGACGTCGACCCGGAAGATCTTTTCCTGATCGCCGTAGACGACCACGTCGGCGACGCCTTCCACGGAGGCGAGACGGTCGGTGATCTCGTTATTGGCGAGCAGCGTCAGGTTTTCGAGCGACTGCGTATCGGAGGTGAGCGCAAGCCGCATGATCGGCTGGCTGTCGGCATCCGCCTTGACGACGCGCGGTTCCTCGGCGCCATCCGGGAGGTTGTTCGCCACGCGGCCGAGCGCGTCGCGCACGTCGTTTGCTGCCTGGTTGACGTCGGTCGTGTCGGAGAACTGAAGCGTGACGCGGCTACGACCGAAGGACGACGTGGAGGAAATGTCCTTGATGCCCTGGACGCGCGAGACCGCCCCCTCGACGATATCGGTCAGTTCACGGTCGACCGTTTCGGGCGACGCCCCGTCGAAATCGGTGGTGACGCTGATGACGGGCTGGTCGACCGAAGGAAGCTCGCGGATCTCGACGCCGTTGAAGGCGGCAAGCCCCGCGACCACGATCAGCGTATTGAGAACGAGCGCGAAGATCGGGCGGCGGATGAAGAGCGCGGTAAACCCCGCCTTGCCGCCGCCATTCGCCTCCACCGCATCGCCCGACATCACGAACCCTCCGTGCCGGCGGGGGCCTGTCGCTCCGCGGCAGTGCGCACCGCGCCGCCCGGCCTGAGCGTCTGCACGCCTTCGACGACGACGGCATCGCCATCGGCGAGGTCGGCCTTCACGAGCACCTTGTCGGGATTGCGCTGGACGATATGCACGGGCACGCGCTCCACCTTGTCGCCGCTGACGCGCCAGATGAACGACCCGTCCGCGCTCCACTGCACGGAAAGCGGATCGACGCTCGGATAGCGGTCGCCGGCAAAATGCATCGTCACCTGGAAGGACATGCCCGCGCGCAGCAGATCCTGCGGGTTTTCGATCTGGGCGCGCACGCGCAGCGTGCGGCTTTCCTGGTCGATACGGTTGTCGATCGCCTGAATGGTGCCGGTGAAGGTTTCACCCGGACGCGCCACGGCGGTGGCCGTGACTTCACCGCCCACGCGGATGTTCGTCGCGAAGCGCTCCGGCACCCAGTAATCGACGAGGATCTTCGAGCGGTCGTCGACGCGTGCGATGGCGGACGTGGTCGTGACGTAATCACCGGGATTGACCGAGATGATGCCGACCGTGCCGGCGAAGGGCGCGGTGATGTCGCGCCGGCTGAGCATGAGTTCGGCGTTGCGCAAGGCCAGCTCCGCGGCCTTCAGCGCGGTCTCGGCATCCTGCAGATCGGCCGCGCTGGTCGAGGAGCGCAGGTTGGTCAGGCGCGTCACCTTTTGGGCAGCGCTTTCACGAGCCACACGGGCCTGATCGGCCGCGATCTTCTGCTCGTCATTGTCGAGGCGGGCGATCACCTGCCCCTGCTCCACCCGGCTGCCGGATTGAACGAGAACCTCCGTCAGGTTGCCGGTGGCATAGGGCGTTACCGTCACCGAGCGGATCGCCTCGCCGTCGCCGATGGCATTCAGCCGGTCGTTGACGAGCGCCATGGCGACGGGCTTGGTCACCACGAGCGCCGGGCCGCCGCCGAAGCCACCGCTCCTGCCGCCGCCTTCGCCGCCCGCCTGCCCGTTGCCCTCACCGGCCGGCGCAATCGCAGCGACCACCGTCTCCGGCAGGCCGGCGGCCTCCAGAACACCGTTCGCACCCGGCACGAAACGGCCCCAAAGCAGCACGCCGGCCGTAATGACGCCGACGCCAAGAAGGAGCTGTTTCCAAACCCGCATGCACTCTCTCTCCGATGACAAGCAAACCGCGACATGTTGCGTCGCGACATAGGGCGAGTATCCCGATTTGGAAATGAACCGGCAATGAAAGAATCCGATCATTACGGAATTGTAAGATTGCCCGGCCGGTTCGTTACAGGACGGTAAGACGCCGGGGAGAAAAGTTTCCCGTTCGCCGCCTCTTTGAGCATGGCGTAATCTGGATCATGGCACGGCTTGTGATAGCGTCCCTACCGGCCAATTTGTCGTCCGTGGCCGGCACGCATCCTTGGGGACGCATCAAACGAGAGGGGAAACTCATGTGTGACGCCTGCGTCATCGAATCCGTCAAGAACCGCATGCTTTCGCGCCGGGGCTTCTTCCGTGCGGCGGCAGCCGGCGCGGCGACCGCCGCCGTAGCCAGCACGGGTGCGCTCAGCCCCGCCCTTGCACAGGCACCGACGAAAGCGACCGACCTTACGCACGAACTCTACGAGGAATTCCCGACCTTCTTCGGCGACCAGCAGTTCTGGCGCGAGCAGAAGTTCAATTACAAGGAACACAAGTTCAATCTGTTCGAGCTGCGGGTGAACGAACACACCGGCACCCATATCGATGCCCCCCTGCACTTTTCCGAGGACGGCAAGTCGGTTGCCGAGATCCCGGTTTCCGACCTCGTCGTGCCGCTCGCCGTCATCGACATCCGTAAGAAGGCCGCCGAGAATGCCGATGCGCAGCTGACGCCCGACGATATCAAGGCCTGGATCGCGACGAATGGCGACCTGCCGGATAAGGCCTGCGTCGCGCTTCTGTCCGGCTGGGACAAGCATCTCGGCACGGACAAATTCCGCAACGCCGACAGCGAGGGCAAGATGCACTTCCCCGGCTTCCACGTCGAAGCGGTGCAGTATCTTGCGGAAAACTCGACCGCCGTCGGCATCGCCGTCGACACGCTGTCGCTCGACTACGGCATCTCACCGGATTTTGCCACGCACTATGCCTGGCTCGCCTCCGGTCACTGGGGGCTTGAAGCAGCCGCCAATCTGGATCAGCTTCCCGCCAAGGGCGCCACCCTGATCGTGGGGGCGCCCAAGGTGCGGGGCGGTACCGGCGGTCCATCCCGCGTCTTCGCCCTAGCCTGATGTCATGCGGCCGGCGGCACCACCGCCGGCCTCCTCCGGAGAATTGTCATGAGCACCATTACGCCCGCCGAAAACCTCGAAGCCGATCACCGCGTGAAGGCGGTGTTCGATGATATCCGCGCCACGCGCAAATCGGATTTCATCAACAACATGTGGCTTTATCTCGCCTTCGATCCCACCCTCCTGGAACGGACCTGGGCCGAAGTGAGGACCGTGATGGCGACGCCCTCGACACTCGACCCCCTCATCAAGGAAATGCTCTACATCGCCGTTTCGGTGACGAACGGTTGCAGCTACTGCGTCCACTCGCACACGGCGGCGGCAAAGGCGAAGGGGATGACGGACGCGCAATATGCCGAGCTGCTCTCGATCATTTCCCTGGCCGGCAAGACGAACCAGCTCGCTCTGGGCCTGCAGGTCCCCGTGGACAGCGTTTTCGATGCGGATGCCGCGAAGCCCTGACGGGCCGCCCTTTCCACAATATTCGCCTCGATCTTTTTGCCCGTGGAATAAAAGCAGAACGCAAAACTGGCCTTTCGGTCCCGAATCACTACATTGAGCCGCATGATGAGCGGTTACGACGATATTCCCTTCTTCGATGAAGACCCGCAGCTCGGCCCCAATCCGGCCGCACCCGTCCCGAAAGCGGGTGGCGGGTCGGGGCTCGGCATCGCCGCGCGCGCCATGGCGGCGCGCGACGCCAACCGCGCGCCCGATTATCTCTCCGGCCTCAACCCGGAACAGCGCGAAGCCGTCGAGACCCTGGACGGGCCCGTTCTTGTGCTCGCCGGCGCCGGTACCGGCAAGACGCGGGTGCTGACCACCCGCATCGCCCATATCCTCGCCACCGGCCGCGCCTATCCGAGCCAGCTTCTCGCGGTGACCTTCACCAACAAGGCCGCGCGCGAGATGAAGGAACGCATCGGCCTGCTCGTGGGCGGCGCCGTGGAAGGCATGCCGTGGCTCGGCACCTTCCATTCCATCGGCGTGAAGCTGCTGCGCCGCCATGCGGAGCTCGTCGGCCTTCGTTCGGACTTCTCCATTCTCGACACCGACGATGTCGTGCGACTGATCAAACAGTTGCTCCAGGCGGAGAACATCGACGACAAGCGCTGGCCGGCCAAGCAGTTCGCCGGCATGATCGACGGCTGGAAGAACAAGGGCCTCGACCCCGCGCAGATCCCGGAAGGCGATGCGCGCGCCTTCGCCAACGGCAAGGGCCGCGAACTCTACATTGCCTACCAGAACCGCCTGAAGACGCTGAACGCCTGCGACTTCGGCGACCTGCTGCTGCACCCGATCCGCATGTTCCGCGCCAATCCGGACGTGCTGGCCGAGTACCACCAGAAATTCCGCTATATCCTCGTCGACGAGTATCAGGACACCAACACGGCGCAATATATGTGGCTGCGCCTGCTCGCCCAGCGCCCGAAGGGCACGCCGCAGAACGTCTGCTGCGTGGGCGACGACGACCAGTCCATCTATGGCTGGCGCGGTGCCGAGGTGGACAACATCCTGCGCTTCGAGAAGGATTTTCCCGGCGCCAAGGTCATCAAGCTGGAGCGCAACTACCGCTCCACCGCCCATATCCTGGGTGCGGCCGGCCACCTGATCGCCCATAACGAGGACCGGCTGGGCAAGACCCTGTTCACAGACCGGCACGACCCCGACGACGACAAGGTGGTGGTCCACGCGGCCTGGGATTCGGAGGAAGAGGCCCGCGCCGTCGGCGAGGAAATCGAGCAGCTCCAGCGCAAGCAGCACAAGCTCAACGACATGGCCATCCTCGTGCGCGCCTCCTTCCAGATGCGCGAATTCGAAGACCGTTTCGTCACGCTCGGCCTCAACTACCGCGTCATCGGCGGCCCGCGCTTCTACGAGCGGCTCGAAATCCGCGATGCGCTCGCCTATTTCCGCCTCGTCAGCCAGCCGTCCGACGACCTCGCCTTCGAGCGCATCGTCAACACGCCCAAGCGCGGCCTCGGCGACACGACGATCCGCAACCTGCACGACTATGCCCGCGCCCGCGACATCCCCATGCTCGCCGCCGCCGCCGATATCATCGAGACCGACGAGCTGAAGCCGAAGGCTCGCAAGGCGCTGTTCGATGTCGTCACCGATTTCCGCCGCTGGCAATCGCTGCTGGAGACGATGCCGCATACCGAGCTTGCCGAGCAGATCCTCGACGAGAGCGGCTATACGGCGATGTGGCAGGCCGACAAGTCGGCGGAAGGACCCGGACGCCTCGACAACCTCAAGGAACTCATCCGCTCGATGGAAGCGTTCGAGTCCATGCGCGGCTTCCTGGATCACGTCTCGCTGGTCATGGATGCCGAGCAGAATGCCGACCTCGACGCCGTGTCGATCATGACCCTGCACTCGGCCAAGGGCCTGGAGTTCGAGACCGTCTTCCTGCCCGGCTGGGAAGAAGGCCTGTTCCCCCACCAGCGCTCGCTCGATGAGGGCGGCCGCTCGGGGCTGGAGGAGGAACGCCGCCTCGCCTATGTCGGCATCACGCGCGCCAAGCGCCGCTGCCACATCTGGTTCGTCTCCAACCGGCGCATCCACGGCCTGTGGCAATCGACACTGCCGTCCCGCTTCCTGGACGAGCTGCCGGAAAGCCATGTCGAAGTGGCGGAGGTCGAGCAATCCTATGGCGGCTATGGTCGCGGGGGCGGTTATGGCCAATCCCGCTTCGACAAGCAGGAGCCGTTCCAGAACGCCTATTCGACGCCCGGCTGGCGGCGCGCGCAGGCAAACCGCACCGACGCGACGCGCGACAACTGGGGCTCGCGCTCGGGCCATGCGGTCGAACGCGTCGGCTATGGTGAAAGCGGCCCGCGGGGCCGCACGATCGAAGGAGAGCTCATCGCCAAATCGGCGACAAGCGAGCCCTCGAAATTCGCCATCGGCGACCGCGTGTTCCACCTCAAGTTCGGCAATGGCAATGTCGCGTCGATCGAGGGCAACAAGCTGACCATCGACTTCGACCGCGCCGGCCAGAAGCGCGTGCTGGACGGCTTCGTCGAGAAGGCCTGACGGGGCCGACAGCGGCCCCGTGGCTTATCGAGGGATCAGGATGCCTTGCGCATCGTTCCGAGGCGCGCCGAACGCTCCTCCGGCGTCCAGATATCGCCGCCGTCGCGACGACGGGCGCGGCGGTTGAGCTGGAAGCGGTTGACGAGATCGCTCAGCTTGACCGCGCCTTCGGCCAGCGTCTGGCTTGTGGCGGTCGTGTGCTCCACCATCGCGGCGTTTTCCTGCGTGATGCGGTCGACATCGGAGACGGCAGCGCTGATCTCCTCGAGACCGGACGCCTGCTCTGCGGCCGAGGTCGCGATGGCATCGACATTCTCGTTGATCTTCTGCACGAAGCTGCCGATTTCCTGCAGTGCCCGGCCGGTTTCGCCGACGAGGCGAACGCCATCTTGCACTTCCGCGCCTGAATTGGTGATCAGCGTCTTGATCTCGCGCGCGGCTTTGGCGGAGCGCTGAGCGAGCTCGCGAACCTCCTGCGCGACGACGGCAAAGCCCCTGCCCGCGTCCCCCGCACGCGCCGCCTCCACACCTGCATTGAGCGCCAGCAGATTGGTCTGGAAGGCGATCTCGTCGATGACGCCGATGATCTGGCCGATCTCGCTGGAGGCGGCCTCGATGCGCTGCATCGCGCTCACCGTATCGTTCACCACCTGCGCCGAACTGCTCGCGGAAACGCGCGCATCCTGCACGAGCTTGCGCGTCTCGTGCGTGCGCTCGGTGGAGGAGCGCACGGCAATCGTCGCCTGCGTCAGGGCTGCGGCCGTCTCCTCCAGCGCAACGGCCTGTTTGCGCGTGCGCTCGGAAAGCTCCTCGGCAGCCTTGCGCATGTCCTGGCCGCTGCGGTTCTGCACATAGGTCTGGTCGAGGACGAGCGAAAGCGTCTCCTGGAAGGCGGCGATCGAATTGTTGAAGTCGCGCCGCAACGGTTCGAATTCACTGACGAAAGCGTCGTCGATGGTAACGCGGATGTTGCATTCGGCCAGCCGCCCGAGCCCCGCGCCGATCTCCGAAATTGCGCGCACGCGTTCCGTTACGTCGGTCGCGAACTTCACGACCTTGAAGACCTTTCCGTCGGCATCCAGGATCGGATTGTAGGAGGCCTGGATGTGGACGCTGCTGCCATCCTTGGCGATGCGGGTGAACTGGTCCGAAACGAACTGGCCCTCGGCAAGCCGCGCCCAGAACCGCGCATAGTCGGGGCTGTCGACATAATCGCGCGTGCAGAACATGGAGTGATGGCGGCCGACGATTTCCGAAAGGCTGTAGCCGAGCGTCGAGAGGAAATTGGCGTTCGCCGTGAGGATGTCGCCCTTGGGCGTGAATTCGATGACCGCCTGCGCGCGGCCGAGCGCGGCAAGCTTGCCCTCGTCCTCAAGCGCCTTGCGCTTCAGGACCGTGATATCGGTCGCGAACTTCACGACCTTGTAGGGTTTGCCGCCGCGAAACACCGGATTGTAGGATGCCTCGATCCAGATTTCATGGCCGTCCTTGGCGATGCGCCTGTACTGGCCCCGGTCGAAATTGCCTTTCGCCAGATTGGCCCAGAAGGCGGCGTAAGCTGCCGACGCCGCCTCGTCAGGCGCGACGAAGATGCGGTGGCTCTTGCCGACGATCTCCGGCAGCGTGTAGCCAACGGCCTCAAGAAAATTCTCGTTGGCGTGGAGGATGCGGCCTGTCAGGTCGAACTCGATGATCGCCTGCGAGCGGTTCACCGCCGCCAGAACGGCGCGTGCATTCATTCCGAAATCAAAAGTAGCCACGTAGCACCCCAGACGAAACGCGAAACGCCGCGGTCCAATCCGCGGCTGACCAGAAATCGCCTAAAATTCTTAGCGTTTGCTAAACCACGGCAGCCGGAGAGCTGACATTTGATAAAAAAACCGGCGTGCCGGACGACGGGACGTGGCGCACACACCAAGACCGGCGCCATGGCGCCGGTCTTGGTAGAAGGAAACGGAATGGCTCAGGCGCCCGCCTTGCGATAGAGCGCCGCCAGCTGGTTGCGCGAGGACGGCAGTTCCGGCACCACGACCAGCATGGTGACGTGGCCACGCTTGAAGGCGTTCAGGAAGGGCTCGTAGTTCTGGAAGGCCACGCAGCCATGCGATCCCTTCTGCCCGCGCAGCAAGTTGGTGTGGGTGAGCAGGCCCGTGCGGTTCTTCGGATCGCGGCCATCGACCGACAGCATGCGGATCGCCTCGACGCCGTGGAAGCGGCTTTCGCGCATCCGCAGGCGATAGATGCCGGCCGGCGTCGGACCGTTCATCTTGACGTGCTCGTAGCGCGGGTTGTCACGCATCTTGCCGATGCCGGAATGGGCGCGCAGCTTCGTGCCGTCTGGCATGTGGACCGTGGCGTTGGAGACATCGTAGATCGCGACGCGCGTTCCCTTGCCCGGCCAGCCGGACCCGCTGCCCTTGCCCTTGAAGAGATCGCCGAACAGCGAGCGCTCCGGCTTGGCGAAGGCGACGTCCTCGTCCTTGTCCTTCGCCTCGTCGCGCTTGGCGCGGGCGACCGGCTTTTCCTCGGCGGCCGGCTTGCGCTCGATCGTCACCGTCTCCAGCGCCGGCCGTGCCTCGGGCAGCGGGATCGACGCCAGGAAATCCTCGTCTTCGTCCTCGGCTTCCGGCTTCGCCATGACGAGGCCGAACGGCTGGACGTTCTTGCGCGAAGAATCGTCGGGCAGCAGCGCGGTCACCAGCGCCGGCTGGCCCGTGATCGCCTTTTCCTGCTCGACCGAGCGTTCGGCGCGGGCAAAGGCCGCCTCGATCATCATGGCCTTCTGCTTCTCGCGCTTGACGGCGGAGGCGAGCTGGACGGAAATCTTGCGCTGATGCGCGGCCTGGATGGCCTCGGCCGTCAGCTGCTTCTGGCGGATATCGCTTTCCGACGGCGGCGACAGGCGCGAGAATTTGGCGATCTTCAGATTGCGCTCGGCCTGCATCTTTTCGGCCGAAACAGGTTGGCCGGGAAGCGAGAGGGCAAGGTGCTTCTTGCTCTGCGAAAGCGATGACGCCGCTTCCTGCATGGCCCCGAGCGTCGAGACGACGGCCCAGGCGGACCCGGCGATAACGCCGCAGGCAAGCAATGCGCTGACAAGAATGCCACCGGGGCGACCCCGACGGGATTTCGACGCGGAACGCGCGGAACTGTACACAGACGCCATGATACTCGTTACCCGATACTCGTTACTCGGCGCGGCCGCAGACGACATCCTGCGGAAGCCATTACGCTTGCGGCGGGCGGGGCGGTGCGCCTCCGGTTCCTGCCGATCGGGTAAAGAATGACGAAATATGGTAAGCAATTCCTTTACGGCGCCCCATGTTTTTGCGGGAATAGGCCCTGTGGGCGCTCATCGCCCGGCAAGGCTCCCTGTCATGGAAATGCGGCGCTCGCGTGTCCGCGCTGCCCGGCTCCCTAGAACTGGGGATGCCGGCCGAGCCAGTCCGTCGCCTTCTCATAGCGCGCGGCCATGGAAAGCACGTCCCGATCCGCCCGGGCAGGGCCGATGATCTGGATGCCGGCGGGCAAGCCGTTCGCGCCGAAACCGGCCGGCATGGCCGCGACGGGAAGACCCGCGAGCGTCGGGCCGATGACCACCTCCATCCAGCGGTGGTAGGTGTCCATCGAGCGCCCGTCGATGCTCTTCGGCCAGTCCAGTTCGGCATCGAACGGGAAGACCTGCGCCGACGGCAGGACCAGGAAATCGTAGCGTTCGAAAAGGCCGGCGACGTATCGATACCATTCGCTGCGCCCGAGCGAGACCGCGTAAACGTCCCCTGCCGACAGCCGCTGGCCGTTCTCGACCTCCCAGATCATCTCCGGCTTCATGCGCGCGCGGCGCGCGGGGTCGGCGTAATCCGCCGCCTGCCCGTTCGATACGAGGAAGTGGCGCAAGGTGCGCCATGTCTGCCAGAGCGCCGCCATGTCGAAGCCCGGCGCCACGTCCTCGACCGCGCAGCCGAGCCGCCGGAACACGTCGAGCGAACTGCGGCACAGCTCCAGCACACCGGGCTCGAACGGCAGGTAGCCGCCGAAATCACCGAGCCAGCCGATGCGGGCGCCAGAGAGGTCCCGCTCCCTATCGGGGGAAAGGTCCTCATCGGCAAGCGACAACGGGTCGCGCGCATCGTATCCGGCCTGCGTGGCCAGAAGCGCGGCTACGTCGGCGACGGTCCGCCCCATCGGCCCGTTCACCGCAAGCTGGCCGAGGAAGAGTTCCGCACCCAGCGACGGCACGCGGCCGAAGGACGGGCGAAAGCCGACCACATTGTTGAAGGCGGCTGGATTGCGCAGCGAACCCATCATGTCGCTGCCGTCGGCGACCGGCAGAAGATGGGCAGCGAGTGCCGCCCCGGCGCCACCGGACGACCCGCCCGCACTCTTCGTCGTGTCGTAGGGATTGCGGGTCACGCCGAAAACCGGATTGTAGCTGTGCGAGCCCAGGCCCATTTCCGGCGCGTTCGTCTTGCCGATGATGATGGCGCCGGCAGCACGGATGCGCTCGACCTGGATATCATCGTAATCGGGCACGAAATCCGCGTAGTTGGCCGAGCCGAACGAACAGACAATGCCCTTGGCCTCCGCGAGGTCCTTCACAGCGAAGGGAATGCCGTGCAGCCAGCCGCGATAATCGCCGGCGGCAAGGGCCCGGTCGGCCGCCTCGGCCTCCGCCAGCAGCGTTTCGGCCGGCCGCAGGCTCACGATGGCGTTGATGCGGGGATTGATGGCCTCGATCCGCGACAGGTAGGCCGTCATGACGCTTCGGCAATCGAGCCGTCGTTCGGCGATGGCGGTGGAAAGAGCGAGGGCGGAAAGGTCTGTGATGTCCTGCAAGGTCTGCTCCGGCGATCTGGTCGAGCAAGAGCTAGCAGGTGGAAAATCGGAGCGCCAGCCCGGGCATGAACGCTGCGGCGGGCGGGCGAGACGGACGCGGCGGATTTACATCGAAAACAGCGTGTCGGTGACAGGGCGCAGCCCGCGTCCAGGACCACGAACTGCTGGCCGCCATCATGGCGGTTGCATCACCTACGCCCGCGGCTTGCGAAAGGTCAATCCGCCGTCATGCCGGCGATGCGGAAGGGTTAGCGGGCGGTTAAGGCCTGTCCCGTTGAGCGGCGGGCGCTTGATCCGGCCGCGGTCCCTGCGGTGTGAGGTGTCGTGGGAAGACCGCCGCAACGAATGCGGAGGCCGCCTCCAGCGCCTTTTCGCGCGTCGTGCCGTCGCCCATCAAGAGGCGCAGCCACAGGCCTTCCAGCATGGCGCAGAGCGACAGCGCGATCGGCTCCGGCTGGTAATCGTAACCGCCCTCCGCCTTCAGTTCGGTGCATAGCGCAATGACCGTCTCGCGATATTTGACGTCGCGCGCGCCGCAGAGGGCCTGGTAGGTCGGACGCGACTTGGCCTCGCCCCAGAAGGCACCCCATGCGGCAATCTTGCGTTTCGTGCAAATCTTTCTGCTGAAATCCGCATGAACGAGCGCCCACAGCCGGCCGGCGACGCTGGGCCCCGCCTTCTCCAGAGCCGCCTGCCAGTTGTCGCTATATTCCTCCGACAGGAACTGCAGCGTGGCGATAAGCAGGTTTTCCTTGCTCTCGAAATGGAAGTTGACGATCCCGCGGGAAAGTCCGGCCCCAACGGCGACATCCGCCAGCGTCGTGTCGGAATAACCACGTTTGGCCAGCGAATCGATCGTCGCCTCGATGAGCTGCTGGCGCCGCGTCTCCCTGGAGGCCTTGCGACCGCGCTTCTCGCCGTCGATCGAGCCCTGTTCGCCCCCGCCTGCCCGCATCTTCGCCGTCACCTTGCCTCCCGGATCATCAAGCATACTGGTCATGGACGCCCACAGGGCCGCCATGGCGTGATGCAGCAGAGCGGGACAATGCTTGCCGCTGTCAAGAACCTTTTGACGACGCAGACAGGCGGGTTCGGATCAAAAAGGAGCGGCGTCGATGCCGCTCAGCCTGACGGCGCGGGCTGGGCATAGCTGGCGAAAAGCCGGCGCAGCGCCTCCTTGCCCTCCCCGGCAAGATCGAAGCGACGGCCAAACAGCAGCCATTCCGAACAGAGGCCCTTGATCACCCAGCGCAGCATCGATGCCGCCGAATGGGGCGTCCAGGTGCCGCCGAGCTTGCCTTGGCCATCGGCCTTCGCAAATGCTGCCTCCAGCGCCTGCATATGCTCGTCGTCGATATCGTTCTGGCGCTCGGCGATCGCGGCGAATTCGCCACTGTGGTCGCAGCGCAGGAGAATGGAGAGAATGCGCTGGCGGTGTTCGTCGGAAGCCAGCAGCTCCAGCCACTCCCGGCCCACACGCTCCAGCACGCCGAACACATCGGCATTCTCGGCTTCGAGCTCGCGTGCGATCAGCTCTTCCTGCGGCATGGGCAGGGAATTGTAGAGTTCCAGCACCAGATCCGCCCGGTTGGCGAAGTGCCAGTAGATGGCGCCGCGGGTCACCCCCGCGGCGCGCGCCACATCCTCCATGGAGGCGTGCGCAACACCTTTTTCGTAGAAGACCTTCTCGGCCGCGAGCAAAATCTGCTCGCGGGTTTCCTTGGCCCTGGCCTTGGTCCGGCGCATGCGGCTTACTCGGCCGGGTTGGTCGCCGCCGGAGCCGGCTCCTCCTTCTTTCTTCCGTATCCGAACAGCTTCATCACGAAGACGAAGAAGATCGGCACGAAGAAGATGGCAAGCACCGTCGCGGTGATCATGCCGCCCATCACGCCGGTACCGATGGCGCGCTGGCTGCCCGCGCTCGCACCGGTGGCGATCGCGAGCGGTAGAACGCCGAGCGTGAAGGCGAGCGAGGTCATCAGGATCGGCCGGAAGCGCAGGTGGCAGGCCTCGATGGTCGCATCGATGAGCGACCGGCCGTCCTCCATGAGCTCCTTGGCGAACTCGATGATCAGGATCGCGTTCTTCGCCGAGAGGCCGATGATCGCGATCAGGCCGACCTTGAAGTACACGTCGTTCGACATGTCGCGCAGCGTGACCGCGATGACCGCGCCGATGACGCCGAGCGGCACGACGAGGATGACCGCAAACGGGATCGACCAGCTTTCATAGAGCGCCGCAAGGCACAGGAAGACCAGGAGGATCGAGAGGCCGACGAGGATCGGCGCCTGCGAACCGGACTGGATTTCCTGCAACGACTGTCCGGTCCACTCATAGCCGAAGCCCGGCGGAAGCTGGGCGGCGAGCCGCTGCATTTCCGCGATGGCATCGCCCGAGGAGAAGCCCGGCTTGGTGTCGCCGCTGAAGCGGATCGACGGATAGCCGTTGTAACCCACCGTCTGCGTGGGAGCCCTCACCCATTCGGCGGTTGCGAAGGCCGAGATCGGCACCATGCCGCCGCTCGCGTTGCGAACGTTGAGGTTCAGGAGGTCGGCGACCTGCATGCGCTCGTTCTGGTCTGCCTGCACCGTCACGCGCTGCATGCGGCCGGCATTCGGGAAGTCGTTCACATAGGTGGAGCCGAGGTTGGTCGAGATCGTCGTGTTGATATCGGCGAAGGTCACACCGAAGGTGTTGGCCTTCTCGCGATCGATCATGACATTGACCTGCGCCGCGTCGGGCATGCCTTCCACACGCACACCGGCGACGATATCGCTCTGCGCGGCGAGGCCGAGCAGCTGCTGGCCGGCGGCCGACAAGGCTTCCTGGCCAAGACCGCCACGGTCCTGCAGGCGGAAGGAGAAACCGCCAGTCGTGCCCAGGCCCTGGATCGGCGGCGGCGACAGCGCGAAGCTGATCGCATCCTTGATCTGGCTCATCGCCATGCTGGCCCGCCCGGCGATCGCCTGCGCGGCATCTTCAGGCCCGCGTTCGCTCCAGTCCTTCAGCGTCACGAAGGCAAGGCCGGCATTCTGGCCCGCACCGAAGAACGAGAAGCCGTTGATGCCGACGATCTTGTCGACCGCAGCCTCCTGCCCGAAGATCTTCTCGGTCTGGCTGAGCACTTCATCCGTGCGGTGGCCGGTCGCTTCCGAAGGAAGCTGCATCATGACGATGACGAAGCCCTGGTCCTCATCCGGCAGGAACGAGGACGGCAGTTTCATGAACATGTAGCCGAGGCCCGCGAGGATCGCGAGGTAGATGATCATGAACCGGCCGGCGCGACGAACGAGCCAGCTGACGCTGCCGCTATAGCCCTTCGACGTACGGTCGAAGCCGCGGTTGAACCAACCGAAGAAGCCGCCCTTCGCGTGATGATGCCCCTTCGGCACCTGCTTCAGGAAGCTGCCGGCAAGCGCAGGCGTCAGCGAGAGCGCCAGAAACGCCGAGAACAGGATCGACACCACCATGGTCAGCGAGAACTGCTGGTAGATGACGCCCACCGCGCCGGGGAAGAAGCCCATCGGAATGAACACCGAGGCGAGCACCAGCGTGATGCCGATGACGGCGCCGGTGATCTGCTTCATCGCCTTGCGGGTCGCCTCCTTCGGCGGCAGCCCCTCTTCCGACATGATGCGCTCGACGTTTTCGACGACGATGATGGCATCGTCGACGAGAATGCCGATCGCGAGCACCATGGCGAACATGGTCAGCACGTTGATCGAGAAGCCCATGGCGAGCATGACGGCGCAGGTGCCGAGCAGCGCGACGGGAACGACGAGCGTCGGAATGATCGTGTAGCGGATGTTCTGCAGGAACAGGAACATCACGAGGAACACGAGACCCACGGCCTCCAGCAGCGTGTGCAGCACCTTCTCGATCGACACCTTCACGAAAGGCGAGGTGTCATAGGGGATCGAGTATTCGAGGCCCGGCGGGAAGAACTTCGACAGTTCGTCCATGCGCGCCTTGATCGCTGCCGATGTCGACATGGCGTTGCCGCTCGGCGAAAGCTGCACGCCGATGGCGGCGGAAGGCTGGCCGTTGAGGCGCGTGGAGAACGAGTAGGTCTCGCCGCCCACTTCCACGCGCGCAACGTCGCGCAGGCGCACGGCCGAACCGTCCGCATTGGCGCGCAGCACGATGGCGCCGAACTCTTCCGGCGTGGTCAGCTGGCCGCGGATGTTGACGGGAGCGGCGATCTGCTGGGTGATCGGATTGGGCTGCGCGCCGATCGAACCCGCTGCGATCTGCGCGTTCTGCGCCTGGACAGCGGCCGTGATGTCGGCTGCCGTCAGGTTGAGGCCGAGCATCTTGGCGGGATCGAGCCAGATACGCATGGAACGCTGGGTGGAAAACAGCTGCGCACGGCCGACGCCGGGTACGCGCTGCACTTCCGAGAGGATGTTGCGGTTGAGGTAGTCGCCGAGACCGATCGCGTCCATCGAGCCGTCGGTGGAGGTCAGCGACACGATCAGCAGGAAGCCCGAACCGGCTTCCTCGACCTGCACGCCCTGGCGGCGGACCGAGTCGGGAAGACGCGGCTCGACGCGGCTGACACGGTTCTGCACGTCCACCGAGGCCTGCGACGGATCGGTGCCCGGCGCGAAGGTGATGTTGATTTCGGCCGAACCCGACGCACTCGAGGTCGATTCGAAATAGAGCATGCCTTCCACGCCGTTCAGCTCATCCTCGATGAGCTTGGTGACGCTCTGGTAGGTGTCCTGCGACGACGCGCCGGCATAAGAGGTGGAAACGGAAATCTGCGGCGGAGCGACATCCGGATACTGCGAGATCGGCAGCAACGGGATGGAGATGGCGCCTGCGATCATGATGAAGATCGCGACCACCCAGGCGAAAATCGGCCTGTCGATGAAAAAACTGGGCATCGTTGCGGTCCTTACTTCGCCTGCTCGGTCTTGGCGCCGTCCGAGCCTTCGGCCTTGCCGGCTTCATCCGTCTGCGCGTCGGCGGGCTTGGCATCGCCGTTTTCGGTCGCAGCACCTTCCGCATCCGCCTTCTCGGCGTCCTTGGCCACGGCGTTCGGATCCCACGGAGACGGAACGACCTCGCCGCCGGGCTGAACCTTCTGGAAGCCTTCCACGATGATGGTTTCGCCGTCCTTCAGGCCATCGGTGATGACCCAGCGCGTTCCGGCGGCACGGCCGACGCGGACCGGGCGCACGCCCGCCTTGTTGTCGGCGCTCACGACGTAGACGAGCGCACTGCCGGAACTATCGCGCTGAACAGCCTGCTGCGGCACCAGAACAGCGCCCTTTTCGACGCCCTGCTCGATCTGCACGCGGACATACATGCCCGGCAGAAGATCGCCGTCCGGATTGGGGAATTCGCCACGCAGCGTCACCTGGCCGGTCGTCTCGTCAACGGCGGCTTCGGAGAACAGAAGCTTGCCGGGCTGCGGATACGGCGAACCGTCATCGAGAATAAGTTTGACGGCGGCCGAATTGTTGTCGGCCATCAGGTCACCATCCTCCAGCGCCTTGCGCAGGCGGATAAGGTCCGTGGCGGACTGGGTGAAGTCGGCATAAACCGGATCGAGCTGCTGGATGGTCGCGAGGTTTTCCGTGCCGTTGGCCGAAACCAGCGCCCCTTCGGTGATCAATGCGCGACCGATGCGGCCGCTGATCGGCGCCTTTACCTCTGTGTATTCGAGGTTCAGCTTGGCGGTGGCAAGACCGGCCTGCGCGCTCGCGACATCCGCATCGGCCTGAGCCAGCTTGGCGATGGCGTCATCATAGTTCTGCGCGGAGGCGACGTTCGACTTCTTCAGCTGCTCCTGGCGTGCCGTGTCGTTCTTCGCCTGGGCCTGGACGGCCTGGGCGCGACGCAGCGTAGCTTCGGCGCTATCGACCTGCAGCTTGAACTGTGCCGGATCGATCCGGTAGAGCACATCGCCTTCCTTGACCTGCGAGCCCTGCTCGAAAACACGCTCGATGATGATGCCGGACGCGCGCGGGCGGACTTCCGCCGTGCGGGTCGCAGCGATGCGGCCGGGCAGCTCGTTGGTGATCGGCACATCCTCGGCCTTCACGGTGATGACTGCGACGGCCGGCGGAGGAAAGGCAGCGCCACCCTGCGGCGCCTGCTCTTCCTGACATCCTGCGATAATCAAAACGGCGCCAAGGGTCGCAATCGAAATCGGTCTCGTGAAACGCATCGGTTCTTCCATAGAAGGCGCCGGCAGAGCGGCTGGGTGCTGAAAACAAACAGATGCGGCGGCCGAGAGGACCACCGCATCGCAACATACAAACACGGCTGTATGTTAATTCCTGCCATTTGACAATCCGGCACACATGCCGGACGCACCATGATCCGCTATGATCACGGATTTGTGATGAGGGGCCTCAACGTATCGCCTGCCCCGCTGCATCGAAACGATGCGTCTGATCTGCCGACGGCGTTGCGAAAACCACATCGCCGACGGCGTAATGATGCTCGCCGAACAGGCGCACCGTCAAGGTGCCGATGGCCTCGGATTCGAGATAGACGATCGTGTCGGCACCGAGATGCTCGACATGCACGACCTTGCCCTGCCATGTCCCGGCATCGCGCGACAGTGCGACATGCTCGGGCCGCACCCCGATCGTCGTCGCATCGGTGACGCCCAGCCGGCCGGCGTCGATGAAGTTCATGCCCGGCGAACCGATGAAGCCGGCAACGAACAGGTTGGCCGGGCGGTTGTAGAGCTCCATCGGCGAGCCGACCTGCTGGATGACGCCGGCGTCGAGCACCACGATCTTGTCGGCGAGTGTCATCGCCTCGACCTGATCGTGCGTCACATAGATCATCGTCGCCTTGAGTTCGCGATGAAGCCTTGCGATCTCCAGCCGCGTATTGACGCGCAGCGCCGCATCGAGGTTGGAGAGCGGCTCGTCGAACAGGAACAGTTTCGGTTCCCGCACGATGGCACGACCGATGGCCACGCGCTGACGCTGTCCGCCCGACAGTTCGGCGGGACGGCGGGTGAGATACTTTTCGAGCGACAGCATCGCCGAGGCCTTGGCGACGCGCCTGTCGATCTCGTCCTTCGGCATGCCGGCCTGCTTGAGGCCGAGCCCCATATTGTCCTTGACGTTCAGATGCGGATAGAGCGCGTAGGACTGGAACACCATGGCGATGCCGCGCTTGGCCGGCGGCACCGTCACCACCTCCTGGTCATCGATCGTGATGGAGCCCGACGTCGCATCCTCGAGACCGGCGATGATGCGCAGCAGCGTGGACTTGCCGCAGCCCGACGGGCCGACGAAGATGACGAACTCGCCATCCTTCACATCGAGATCGATGCCCTTGAGCACGTCGACCGGGCCGAAGGACTTGCGGACGGATTTGAGTTGAAGAGAGCCCACGCGATATCCTCTAGAGCTTGACCGGCTGGCCGGTTCTGACACTTTCATCCGCCGCAAGGCAGATCTTCAGCGATTGCACGGCATCGTCCATGTGCCGCGTGAGATCGATGTCCTCGCGAATGGCCTTCAGCACATAGGCCTGTTCGCGGTCGCAGAGCTCCTGATGGCCGGGTTCGCCCGCCATCGTCATGTCCTCGTCCGGCGACAGGAACTTTCCGTCCGGCCCGGTCGCTGCATTGTGCACGCGGATCACGGCGGTCTTGGTGTGCGTGTCGATATCGTCGGACTTGGCGTTCGGGTCCATGACGATGGAAACCGAGCCGTTCGGCGACATGACGTCCTTCACGAAGAACGCCGTCTCCGAGATCATCGGCCCCCAGCCCGCCTCGTACCAGCCGAGCGAACCGTCGTCGAACAGCACCTGCAGGTGGCCGTAATTGTACATGTCGGCCGCGATCTCGTTCGACAGGCGCAGCCCCATGCCGCGCACCTCGACGGGCTTGGCATCCGTGATCTGGCACATCACGTCGACATAATGCACGCCGCAGTCGACGATCGGCGGCGTCGTGTTCATCAGCGCCTTGTGGGTCGCCCAGGTCGCGCCGCTCGACTGTTGGTTCAGGTTCATGCGGAAGACATAGGGGCCGCCGAGCTTGCGCGCCTCGTCGATCAGCCGCACCCAGGACGGATGGTGGCGGAGAATATAGCCGACGACGAGCTTTCGACCATTGGCCTTGGCGCAGGCCACGACGCGTTCGGCATCGGCGACCGTGGTCGCCAGCGGCTTTTCCACGAAGACATGGGCGCCCGCTTCCATCGCCGCCACCGCGTAGTCGGCATGGCTGTCGGAATAGGTGCTGATCGAGCAGAGCTCCGGCTTGAATTCGTGGAGGGCATCGAGGAACGACGGATGGATTTCGTAGCCTTCCAGCCCCGCCGGGACCGGCACCTTCGAGCGGTTGACCAGCCCAACGAGTTCGAAACCGGGGTTTTCATGATAGGCGAGCGCATGGCTCCTGCCCATGTTGCCGAGGCCGGCGGAAAGGACACGGATGGGGGTCATGGCAGAACTCACTTTACAGCTCCCGAAGTGATGCCGCGGATCAATTGCCGCGAGAAGACAAGGTAGAGGACGAGGACCGGCAGGATGGCAAGCGACAGCGCCGCCAGAACCGCGTTCCAGTTGGTGACGAACTGGCCGATGAAGAGCTGCGAGCCCAGCGTGACCGTCTTGGTCGCCTCGCTCGGCGCCAGGATCAGCGGGAACCACAGGTCGTTCCAGATCGGGATCATCGTGAAGACGGCGACTGTCGCCATGGCCGGCCGCACCAGCGGCAGCACGAGGCGGAAGAAGATCGCATATTCCGAGAGACCGTCGATACGCCCGGCGTTCTTGAGATCGTCGGACACGGTGCGCATGAACTCGGACAGGATGAAGACGGCGAGCGGTATGCCCTGCGCGGTGTAGACGAGGATCAGCGCCGTCAGCGTGTTGACGAGCCCGGTCGCGACCATGCCCTGGAGAATGGCCACCGTGCCCAGCCGGATCGGGATCATGATGCCGAGCGCGAGATAGAGCCCCATCAGCGTGTTGCCGCGAAAGCGGTATTCGGAAAGCGCGAAGGCGGCCATAGCGCCGAACAGCAGAACCAGCGCGATGGCGGCCACCGTCACGATGAAGCTGTTCTGGAAGTAGGACGCGAAGTCCCCCTGCCCCAGAACCGTCGTGTACCCCACGAGATCGAAGGTCTCGGCCGTGGGAAGCTGCATCGGATTGCGGAAGATCGCGTTGCGGCTCTTCATCGAGTTGATGAGCGTCAGGAACACCGGAAAGACCGCGATGAGCGTATAGCCGATCAGCGCGAGATGAACGAGGGTCGTGCGGCTGAGCGAAGCGCGTGCCTTGGACATATCAGGCCCTCCCGATCAGAACTGGTAGCGGCGCATGCGCCGCTGGATGACGAAGAGGTAAAGCGAGACGCCGGCGAGGATGATCAGGAACATGACCGTCGCGATCGTCGCGCCCATCGAGCGGTCGCCGAGCTGGAGCTGGAACCCGAAGAAGGTGCGGTAGAGCAGCGTGCCGAGGATGTCGGTCGACTTGTCGGGACCGGCGAGCGCCCCCTGCACGGTATAGACCAGATCGAAGGCGTTGAAATTGCCGACGAAGGTCAGGATGGAGATGATGCCGATGGCCGGCAGGATCAGCGGCAGCTTGATCTTCCAGAACTGGCTCCAGCCCGTCACGCCGTCGCATTCCGCAGCCTCGATCACCTCTTCGGGAATGTTGAGGAGCGCCGCGTAGATCAGCATCATCGGGATGCCGACATACTGCCAGACGGAGATGAGCGAGACGGCGATCAGCGCCGTATCGGGCTTGCCGAGCCAGGGCGAGAAGAACGACTTCAGGCCGACGAGGTCCATCAGATAAGGCGACACGCCCCAGATCGGCGACAGGATCAGCTTCCAGATGAAACCGACGATCACGAAGGAAAGCAGCGTCGGCAGGAAGATGGCCGTTCGGTAGAAGGCGGCGAAACGCAGCTTGGGGATCGACAGCATGGCGGCGAGCGCGACACCGATCGGGTTCTGCACCAGCATGTGGATGATAAAGAAGATGACGTTGTTCTTCAGCGCGTTCCAGAAATCCGCCGCCCAGCGCGCATCGCCGAACAGGACCTTGAAGTTGGCGAGCCCGACAAAGGCCGGCTCGCCGTCCACCGTGTTGAACAGCGAAAGGCGCAGCGTCTCGATCAGGGGCAGGATCATCACCGCGGAATAGACCAGGAAGGCCGGCAGCAGGAAGACGGCGATATGCCAGCGCCTCGGACGCCGGATCGGCGCCATCGTGTCGCGGGAAGAAGTTGCGTCGCTCATGAAAGCCTGCCCCATCCGGTTGCTCTTCGTTGAATGCCCGCAGGAACGGACGCCATGCACGGACGGCTGTGCCGCACAGGGCCAAGGTCAGCATACACATTCGGCTTGAGGCTGCCGCCCCGATTTTGCGCGGAGGCGTTACGTCCGCTTGCGGCTGGGCGGGCGCGATGTCCCGGCTCCTGCCTGCGGGCCTCCTCCCCTCGCAAACGAGGAGAGGAAGACCGGCTTCAAGACCTGCCTCTTCCCGCTTGCGGGAAGAGGCTCAGGGCGGGGAGCGATCCCTGCCCTTCGGCAAGCCGTCTTACTTCGCGGGCTTGTACCAGCTGTCGAGGCCCTTCTGGAGCTTTTCCGCAGCGACTTCCGGCGTGTCCGTGCCGTTGATGACGTTGGCGGATTCCGTCCAGGTCTCGTTTTCCAGGTTCGGCGTGCCACGCGACAGGATCTGGTAGGTCGAGCGGATCGTCGGCTTGCACTTCTCGCGCCAGGAAACGAATTCCTGCGCCAGCGGGTCGTTCATCTTCACCGCCGTCGAATTCAGGCTGAAGAAGCCCGGCAGCGAGTTGGCATAGATATCGGCGAACTCGGGCGAGGCGACGAAGGTCAGGAATTTCTTCGCGGCTTCCGCATTCGGGCTCTTGGCGTTGAGGCCGATGCCGATGTCGTTATGGTCGGAGATGTAGCAGGTATCGCCTTCGTTCTTCACCGGCGGCGGGAACGCACCCATCTTGAACTGGGCCTGCGTGTTGAACAGGCCGATTTCCCACGAGCCGGCCGGATAGATCGCCGCGCGGCCGAGCGTGAAGAGGTTCTGGCTGTCGGGATAGGTCTGCGCCTCGAAGCCGTCGCCGAGATAATCCTTCCACTTGGCGAGAACGCGGAACGGCTCGACCCAAGGCGCGTCGGTCAGCTTCTCAGTGCCGGCGATCAGCGCCTTGCGGCCTTCCTCGCCCTTCCAGTAGGTCGGGCCGATGTTCTGGTAGCCCATGGTGGCGGCTTCCCAGAGGTCCTTCGTGCCCATGGCCATCGGCGTGTAGTTGCCGTTTTCCTTGATCTTGTCGAGGACCGCGAAGAACTCGGCTTCGGTCTTCGGCACTTCCACGCCGACTTCCGCGAAGGCGTCTGCATTGTAGATGAAGCCGTGGATGACCGATGCCATCGGCACGCAGAAGGTCGTCGCGCCATCGTCCGTCGTCCAGGCGGACTTGGCGACGTCGGAGAAGTTCTCCATACCCGGCAGATCGTTCAGGCCGACGAGGTGCTTCTTGTTGAAGAGTTCGAGCGAGGCGTCGAACGGACGGCAGGTGATGAGATCGCCCGCCGAGCCGGCGTCGAGCTTGGCGTTGAGCGCGGCATTGTACTCCGTCGGGGCCGACGGCGAGAAGACGACCTTGATGCCCGGGTTCTTCGCTTCGAAGGCCGGGATGATCTTCTCCTGCCAGATCGACAGGTCGTCGTTACGCCAGCTTTCCACCGTCAGCGTCACGTCCTGCGCCTGCGCAAGCCCGGCCGTGCCGAGCATGCTGGAGGCCAGAAGCAGGCCCTTGATTGCGTTGCGTGTCATGTCATTCTCCCCTTTTATGCGCCGTGGCGCGCTTTGAGATTCTGTTGTTCCAGGGCTTCGAGGGCCCGGCGGAGGCTTTGCCCCGAACGGTCGAGCGCGACCTGCGCGGCGGCGTTATCCTCCACGCCCCTGGCCAGCAGCACCGCCGCCTTGACCGACCCGTCGGACAAGGTGAGCAGGCGCTCCGCATCGTCGAGACCGACACCCGAAATGTCGGAAACGATGCGACAGGCGCGGCCGCGCAACTTGATATTGTCGGCCTTAAGATTGACCATATGGCCATCGTGAACGTGGCCGAGATGAATGCCGAGGAGCGTCGAGAAGAGGTTGAAGGCGATCTTCTGCGCGGTGCCCGCACCCATGCGCGTCGAGCCGGAAATCACCTCCGGCGGCGTCGGCAGCAGGATCGACACGTCGGCCTCATCGAACAGCGCGGCACCCGGATTGTTGGCCATCGCGATGACTTTGGCGCCCTTCTCCTTCGCATAGGCGATCAGGGAAAGCGCATAGGGCGTGCTGCCGCTTGCGGAAACGGCGATCACGCAGTCACCGGCCCGAAGCCCCGCTTCCTTCGCATCGGAAACGGCGAGCGCCCGGTCGTCCTCGAAGCCTCCGGCCAGGTCCACCAGGCTCGCGGCGCCGCCGGCAAGCAGGATGACGATGTGTTCGCGCGAAATACCGTAGGTGCCGGGAAGCTCGAGCGCATCGGCCATGGCCATCAGGCCAGAACTGCCGGCGCCCGCATAGACGAGACGCCCACCGGCAAGCAGGGCATGGGCGGCAAGGCGTGACGCGGCGGCGATATCGGCAAGCGCGGGGTCCACGGCTGCGACGGCCGCCTTCTGCGCATCGGCAAGCACGCCAAGAACATCCAGCGGCTGGCGCGCGTCCAGCCCCTTCGCGTGTTCATGCCTGCCTTCCGTTCTGCGCTCGGCCATGCTTGTTCTCCCTTGGCCAAATTAATGCCAAAAAAATACCACTTGTCCATAGAGAATTAATTTTTGAGACCAATTTTTTGACCGCGTTCATTTTTATATATTTAAAACAGTCAATTAGGAGAAAGTCGCGCTTCGATACCACCATACCCCTTGGTTAATGGTATTTTTTTGGTATCGTCGTCTCCGGAGGTGGCCATGACCCATTACATTCTCGGCATCGATGGCGGAGGCACCAGCTGCCGCGCAGCCGTCGCCACACCTGATGGCATGGTTCTGGGGCGCGGCAAGAGCGGCGCGGCCAACATCCTTACTGATCCCAACAACGCGATCATCTCGATCACCGAGGCGGCAAAGGCCGCCTACCGCGATGCGGGCCTCGACGAGGCCGGCATCAACAGCGCCTCCGCCTTTCTCGGCCTTGCCGGCACCAATGTCGGCGACCTCACCCGCTACGTGCACGACCGCCTGCCCTTCCGGCATACCGACATCGACTCGGACGGCCTGGTCGCCCTGCAAGGCGCGATCGGCGACGAGGACGGCGCGGTGGCGATCCTCGGCACCGGCTCCATCTATATGGGCCGCAAGGACGGCACGGTGCGTTACATCGGCGGCTGGGGCTTTACGGTCGGCGATCTCGGCGGCGGCGCGCGGCTCGGCCATGCCCTCCTGCAGGAAGCGCTGCTCGCCCATGACGGCGTGCGTCCGCGCTCGACCGTGACCGACGCCGTTCTGGACGAATTCAAGGGCGATCCGCGCAGCATCGTCGAGTTCGCCCGGCTGTCCAAGCCCGGCGACTTCGGTCGTTTCGCGCCGCTGATTTTCGACCATGCCCGCCAGGGCGACCGCCAGGCGCTGGCGATCGTCGAGGCGGCGGCCGCGTCCGTCAACGAGGCCCTCGACGCCATCATGAAGCTCGCCGGCGCGCCGCGCCTGTGCCTGCTCGGCGGGCTTGCGCCGCTTTATCCCGAATGGCTCTCGCAGGGGCACCGCGCGATCCTGATGGAGGCCGAGGCCGATGCCCTGACGGGTGCGGTCGCGCTCGCCGCCAAGGGCTACCGGGAGCGTACGGGAGCGGCCGCATGACGACGCCGCTGTCCGCCATCCTGCCGCCCAACAGCCTGCAATCGGGCGTGCCCGGCCCGCTCTATGTGAAGCTGCGTCAGACGCTGGAAGAGGCGATCACCTCCGGTCGGCTGAACTACGGCGATGCCCTGCCCGCCGAGCGCGATCTGGCCGACCACGCCAATGTCAGCCGCGTGACCGTGCGCAAGGCGGTGGACGATCTCGTCAAGGACGGACTTCTGGTGCGCCGCCACGGCTCCGGCACCTTTGTCGCCAAGCCGGTCTCCAAGGTGCAGCAGTCCCTTTCGCGCCTCACCTCCTTCACCGAGGACATGGCACGGCGTGGCCTCACGACGCGCGCCGAATGGCTCGACCGGGGCCTGTTCCAACCCTCGCCCGACGAGATGATGATGCTCGGCCTGCCGGCCGATGCCCTGGTCGCGCGACTGGGCCGCCTGCGCATCGCCGACAGCATGCCGCTCGCCATCGAACGCGCCTGCATTTCCGCGGAGTTCCTGCCGGAACCGTTGCAGGTGCAGGATTCGCTTTACGCGGCGCTGGAAAAGCGCGGCTGCCGGCCGGTGCGCGCCGTCCAGCGCATCTCCGCCTACAACATGAAGGATCCCGACGCGTCCATCCTCGGCGTGCCGCCCGGTTCGGCGGGGCTCTCCATCGAGCGTGTTTCCTATCTTCGCACGGGCCGGGTGGTCGAGTTCACCCGCTCCATCTATCGCGGCGACGCCTATGACTTCGTCGCCGAGCTCACGCTGTCCGACACGTGAGCCCTACCTGAAAGAGACGTCCATGCAGACCAATATGCGCAAAGAAATCAACGAAATCCCCGAGGCCGCGGCCCGCGTGCTGACACAGTCGGCCGGTGCGATCAAAGCGGCCGGCCTGGCTTTGCGCGAACGCGACCCGCAGTTTTTCGTGACCGTCGCACGCGGCTCGTCCGACCACGCCGCCCTCTTCCTGAAATATGCCATCGAACTGACGGCCGGCCGGCCCGTCGCCTCGCTCGGCCCCTCGCTCGCCTCGATCTACGGTGCACGCCTGAAACTGGCCGGCGGCGCGGCCATCGCCATTTCCCAGTCCGGCAAGAGCCCCGATATCGTCGCCATGGCCGATGGCGCCACGAAGGGCGGTGCGGTCTCCATCGCGCTCACCAACACCCTGCCCTCGCCGCTCGCTGAAGCCTGCACGCACTCGCTCGATCTGTCGGCCGGTCCCGAACTCTCCGTCGCCGCGACGAAGTCCTATGTGAACTCCATCGTCGCAGGCCTCGCCGTGCTGGCCGAATGGACGGGCGACACCGCGCTCGGCCGGGCCGTTCAGGACCTGCCGGAACATTTCGCCAGGGCCGTGGCGCTGGACTGGTCTGACCTCGCCGGCGACCTGAAGGACGCCCAGTCGCTCTACGTTCTCGGCCGAGGCCCCGGCCTGGCGATAGCCAGCGAGGCCGCGCTGAAGTTCAAGGAAACGTCGGGCATGCATGCCGAAGCCTATTCCTCGGCAGAGGTGGTGCATGGTCCGGTGGCGCTTGTCGGCCCGTCGTTTCCCGTCATCGCGCTCGCCGCACGCGACGCTGCGGAAGCCTCCGTCACCGGCATGGCCGATGGCCTTGCCGAGCGGGGCGCCTATGCCTGCGTGACCTCTGACACCGCGAAGGCGGCGCGCACGCTGCCCTTTGTCGCCACCGGCCATCCGATCACCGATGCGCTGGCGCTGATCGTGCCCTTCTACGGCTTCGTGGAGGCCTGGTCGCGCGGCAAGGGCCTCGACCCCGACAAGCCGGTCAACCTCAAGAAAGTGACGGAAACCCGATGACAGCGCTCACCGCCATTACCGGCGCCCGCATTTTCGATGGCGATCTCTGGCATGAGCACAGCGCGCTTTTGATTGCGGACGGCAGGATCGCCGCCATCGCGTCGTACCGCGATGTGCCGGCCGAAGCCCGTATCGTGCCGATGGACGGGCTGTCGCTCGTTCCCGGCTTCGTCGACCTGCAGGTCAATGGCGGCGGCGGCGTACTGCTCAACGAGCGTCCCGATGTCGAGGGCATCCGCACCATCTGCGCGGCGCACGCCCGTTTCGGAACCACGGCCCTCCTGCCGACGCTGATCACCGACAGCGTTGCCGTCACGACGGCCGCGATCGATGCCGGCCTTGCGGCGCGGGCCGCAGCCGTTCCCGGCTTTCTCGGCCTTCACCTGGAGGGCCCGCATCTCTCCATCGCGCGCAAGGGCGCACATGACCCGGCCTTCATCCGGCCCATGGAACAGGAAGACCTTGCGCGCACCATCGCGGCCCGCACGGGTCTCGATGCCCTCCTGATGACGCTCGCGCCCGAGAACGCCACCAACGAGCAGATCGCCGCCCTGCACGCAGCCGGCGTCACCGTCAGCCTCGGCCATTCCGATTGCGGCTACGCCACCGCGGCCGCCGCCGTCGCGGCCGGCGCGCACATGACGACGCACCTTTTCAACGCCATGAGCCAGCTCGGCAACCGCGAGCCCGGCATGGTGGGCGCGGCTCTCGATCTCGGCCATATCAATGCCGGTCTCATCGCGGACGGATACCATGTGCATCCCGTATCGATCGGCACGGCGCTGCGCGCCAAGCGCGGCCCCGGCCGCATCTTCCTGGTCACCGACGCCATGTCGCCGCTCGGCACGGATATGACGAGCTTCTTCCTCAACGGCCGGGAGATCTTCCGCGAAGGCGGACGCCTGACGCTCGCCGACGGCACGCTGGCCGGGGCCGATATCGACATGGCGTCCTGCATCCGGTTCATGCACAAGGCGGTCGGCGTCGACCTGGAGGAAGCGCTGCGCATGGCCTCGCTCTATCCCGCCGAGGCCATCGGCATGACGGGACGCAAGGGGCGGCTGACCCATGGCCACGACGCCGATTTCGCCGTCATCGATGATGGCGTAAACGTGGTCTCGACCTGGATCGGCGGCACGCCGGTCTTCGCCGCCTGATCCTTGCCGATGCTGGCGGAATCGGCTCTACCGGCGCGACAAGCATAGGAGCGGCGCATGCAACTGATCTTCGACGGCCATAACGACGTACTGCTGCGGCTGTGGGAGAACGCGAAGGCGGGCGCCGATCCGGTTGCCGAATTCGTGCAGGGAACGACACTCGGCCATATCGATGGCCCGCGTGCGCGCAAGGGCGGCCTTGCCGGTGGTTTCTGCGCCATCTTCATCCCGCCCAACGAGGATTACCCGCCGCGCGAGGTCGATGCGAACGGCCACTACAACATCCGCATGGTCGGCCCGCTGAACCAGCAGGAGGCGCTGAACACGGCGCTGTCGATGGGGGCCATCGCTTTCCGGCTGGAGCGCGCCGAGGCGCTTGCCATCTGCCGCTCCACCGCCGACATCCGCGCGGCCATGGCCGCTGGCCGCTTCGCCGCCGTGCTCCATGTCGAAGGCTGCGAACCGATCGCCGAGGACCTGTCGACGCTCGAAACGCTCTACGCCGCCGGCCTGCGCTCGCTCGGTCCCGTCTGGAGCCGGCACAACCGCTTCGGCCATGGCGTGCCCTTCGCCTTCCCCTCCTCGCCGGATACGGCCCCCGGACTGACGCATGCAGGCATCGAACTGGTGAAGGCGTGCGACCGCATGGGCATCATGATCGACCTTGCCCATATCACGGAACAAGGCTTCTGGGATGTCGAGCGCGTCAGCACGCAGCCGCTGGTCGCGACCCATTCCAACGCGCACGCCCTCACACCGATCTCGCGCAATCTGACGGACCGCCAGCTCGACGCGATCCGCGAACGCAAGGGCATCGCCGGGCTCAACTACGCCACCACCATGCTGCGGCCCGATGGTCTCGAAAACCCGGACACCCCCCTGTCCGACATGGTGCGGCATATCGACTACATGGTCGAGCGCATGGGCATCGACTGCGTGGCGCTCGGTTCGGATTTCGACGGCGCGACCATTCCTTCCGCCATCGGCGACGCCGCCGGAAACCAGGCGCTCGTCGAAGCCCTGCGGTCGGCGGGCTACGGCGAAGACGACCTGGCGAAACTGTGCCGCGAAAACTGGCTGCGACTTCTCAAAACCGTCTGGCATGAAGCCTGAGCAACTGCGGAGACCCGTCATGTCCAAGCCTCTCATCGAACTGTGCGTCGAAGGCATAGACGGCTTCCTTGCCGCCCAGGCCGCCGGCGCGGACCGGGTGGAACTCTGCGCCAGCCTGCTGGAAGGCGGCCTGACGCCGAGCCTTGCCACCATCCGCGCCGCCGTGAAGGCGGCGCATATCCCGGTTCACGTCATCATCCGCCCGCGTGGCGGCGATTTCCTCTATTCCAAGGCCGAGTTCGCCAGCATGCTGGAGGACGTGACGGCGCTTCGCACCGAAGGCGTATCGGGCGTCGTCATCGGTTGCCTGACGCCGGATGGGCGGATCGACGAGGCACGCACCAAGGCGCTGGTGGAAGCCGCGCGCCCCATGTCCGTCACCTGCCACCGCGCCTTCGACATGACGGCCGATGCCGGTGAAGCGCTGGAAGCGCTCGTGCGCTGCGGCGTCGACCGCGTTCTGACGTCCGGACAGCGCGACACCGCCGTGGAAGGCATTGCCATCCTGAAGCAAGCGGCAGAACAGGCGGCCGGCCGCATCGTCATCATGGGCTGCGGCGGGCTGGATGCCGCAAACATTCGCGCCGTGCGGGATGCGACGGGCCTCACCGAGCTGCATTTCGCCGCCCTCACAACGGTTCCAAGCGGCATGGTCTTCCGAAATCCGCATGTCGGCATGGGCGGCACCGAGAAGGATCGCGAATATCAGCTGACGATCACCGACGAGAACGCCGTGCGCGAAACCATCGCCGCTGCAAAATCCTGACCGCGCCACTTGCGCGCGGCGGGCGGCCATCCTTACGTGTCAGCGAAACAATGGAGACCGCCATGCCCCTGTCATCCGTCCTGCCGCGCCTGCGCACCGTGCTTGCCGCCACCCTCCTGACGCTTGCCGCCCTTCCCGCGGCGGCAGAAACCGTCGGCAAGGTGGGCGTCGACTGGATCGGCAACGATATCTACATCGATGCGGTGAGCGATCCGAAGATTTCCGGCGTCACCTGCCATGTCACCTATTTCGACCGCAGCGTCATCGACCGGCTGAAGAACGGAAACTGGTTCGAGGATCCGTCCAACAACGCCATCGCCTGCCGCCAGACGGGGCCGGTCACGATCGGCGAGATCGACCTATCGCGCGGCGGCGAGGAGGTGTTCAAGTCCGGCCTGTCGCTGATCTGGAAATCGCTGATCGTCACGCGCGTCTATGACAAGAAGAACGACACGCTGATCTATCTCGCCCATTCCCGCGAATTGACGGACGGTTCGGCGAAGATGTCGATATCGACCGTGCCGCTCTATGGCGAAAACGTCACTTGGACGAACGGCAAGCCGTAAAAAAACCCCGGCACCTTACGGTGACCGGGGCTTTTTCTTGACGGTGGAAGCCGCTTACTTGACGTAAACGATCTTGCCGCCATTCGCTGCGGTCGTTACGTCGATCACGTTCTCGAGCTGAACGTTCTTCGAGACGAGGACGTCCGTCAGGGCCGTATCGGTGCGCAGTTCGTCCTGCGTCTTGGCAACAGCAGCGGCGTCCTGGGCCTTGGCGTTCAGGCGATCGTATTCACCCTTGGACGAGCTGTCGTTTTCCAGCGAGGACAGCGTCACGACGGACACGTTGTCGGCGGAGATCGAGCCGGTCGTCATGGTTTCCGTCGTGGTGGCGGACTGGGCATGCGCGATGCCGGCAACCGGCGAAACGGCGAGAAGCGAAGCAAGGGCGATGGTAACAGTCTTGTTCATTTTCATTCTCCACTGTTGGATTGAAATGCAGGGGGAGAATGGGAACATCCCGCGATTGTTCCTGCCGGGTTTTGCGAAAAACCCAACATGAACGATAATTAATGTTTTCGGCGGCGCGTTATACACGCCAAAACCCGCGCAAGATCAGCTTGTCGCCCGGCGTCGCCTCAGGCAGCCTGGGCGAGTTCGTCCGCGATGACCGTATCCAGGTTCAGGAAGCAGACCATCGACTTCTCCAGGGCGACGATGCCACGGCAGAAGGCACGCTGTGCCTCCGGAATGATTTCCGGTGCCGGCTGGAGCTCCTCGCTCTTGATGGTCATCATGTCGGATACCTGCTCGACCAGCAGGCCGACCAGCTTGCCGGCGATATCCGTGACGATGATCGCCGAGCGCTCGGAGGGCTCCGTCATCTTCATGCCGAGGCGGCAGGCCATGTCGATCACGGGAATGACGGCGCCGCGCAGGTTGATGAGGCCCAGCACATAGGGGGGCGTATGCGGCATCGGCGTCACCGGAGCCCAGCCGCGGATTTCGCGGATGGCCATGATGTCGATGCAGAATTCCTGCTCGCCCAGATGGAACGAGACGATTTCGAGATAGGCGCCGGACTGCTTGATGGCATTGGACATGGATGGACCTCTTTCCAGAGACAAGGAAACGGTTTGAATTGCGCAGCTCGCCGTCTCCGGCGCACGGCGGACATCATGTCCGGCGGATTTGCCGCCCTTTGCGCGTTGCTCGAAAGTGGCAAAGAGAGATTAAACAAAGACTAAAGGACCGTAGCCTGAAACGGTATTTCCGGCTGTGGAGGCCGGTGGCGCGCAGGCGCGGTTGGAAAATGCCCTCTTTTGGCCTATACTGCGGCGATGAAGGATACTGCGCGCAGATATACGCTCCTTCCCGCCGTGCTGATCGCGCTGGGGCTCAGCATCATGGCGGCAACGGCGGCGTTCGCGGGCTGGCTCGAGCACGGGCCGGCGATCCTGCTCAGCCTCGCCGAATCGGGCATGGCTTGGTGCTTCTGATCACGATTGCGCGAGCCGCCCGCGGTGTCTCCCCTTGCGTCAAATGGCGCGTTTGCGCGACCCTGCGCTAGGGATTAAGAAGCGCGGGAACACGCGCCGACCCCGCCTCTCGAAGGATTGCCATGAAAACCCTGCGTCTCGTACTCTGGATCGCCGTCGCGCTCATCGCCGGCCTGCTCGGCTGGCTGACGCTGGAAATGACGCGGGCAAAGGACCAGATCGCCGGCGAACCCTTTGGCGTTCCCTTCCAGCTTGTCGCGCAGGACGGCACGCCGATCACCGAAAAGGCCTTCACCGGCAAGCCCACGGCGCTGTTCTTCGGCTTCACCCATTGCCCGGAAGTCTGCCCGACGACGCTGTTCGAACTGAACGGCTGGCTCGGCAAGGTCGATCCCGATGGCTCGAAGCTGCAGGCCTATTTCGTGACGATCGATCCCGAACGCGATACGCCCGAGCTGATCGGCCAGTATGTCGGCAACGTCTCGAAGCGCATCACGGGCATTTCCGGCGAACCGTCCAAGGTGCTGGACATGGCCAAGGGTTTCCGCGTCTATTACCGCAAGGTGCCGCTCGACGAGGCAAAGCCCGACGGCGACTACACCATGGACCACACGGCCTCGGTCTTCCTGCTCGATGCGAAAGGCCGATTCGTCGGGACCATCGCCTATGGCGAGAATGCCGAGACCGCGGAACAGAAGCTGGCCAACCTCATCACGCGATGACCATTCGGCCTTTGCCCTCGACTTTCGGACATGCTAGGCGGTCCGCAAACAACAGGGACCAAGAGCCGTGAGCGAAATCCGCCTCTACATTTCCACCACCGAAAAGCAGGCGGAGCACGCGCTCGCGCTGATGAGCGATGCTTTCGAAGAAGAGGGCTTCGCCATCGCGACGATGGAGATCGACGAGAAGAACGACATCTGGGAAGCCTCCGTCTACGTCTTCCAGCCCGACGAGGCCGAGGTTTACGACCGGTTCGCCGCCCTGCTCGCCGCCGACTTCCCCGGTGTTCAGATCCAACGCGAGGAGCTGCCCGATATCGACTGGATCGCCAAGTCGCTGGAAGGCCTGAAGCCGGTGCGCGCCGGACGCTTCGTCGTGCATGGCTCGCATGACCGCGGTACGGCCCGTATCGGCGAAATCGCCATCGAGATCGATGCCGGCCAGGCTTTCGGCACGGGACATCACGGAACGACGGCCGGCTGCCTGGAGATGATCCATAACGTCATGCGCGCACGCAGGGTCAGGCGCGTGCTGGACCTCGGCACCGGCAGCGGCGTGCTCGCCATCGCCGCCCGCAAGCTCGCCCCCGTCACGGTGCTGGCCACCGACATCGACCCGATCGCCACCCGTGTCGCGCGCGAGAACGTTCGCCTCAACGGCATCGCCTCGGGCATCGCACTGGAAACCGCACCCGGCTTTCATTCCACCGCCTTCGGCCGCCACGGTCCCTTCGACCTTATCATCGCCAATATCCTCGCCCGACCGCTGATGCGCATGGCCCCGCAGCTTGCGGCCCGGCTTGCCCCGGGCGGCGGCGTCATCCTGTCGGGCATCCTCGCCTCGCAGCGCTGGAAGGTGCTGGCGGCCTATAACAGCCTCGGCCTGCGCCACGTGCGCACGATATGGCGCGAAGGCTGGGTCACCATCCATCTCGACAACCGGCGCTGAACGGCATTGCGGGCGGGGATTTCCCCGCCCTTTAAGTTTTTGAAGAGCAGGCAAAAGAAAAGGCGGTGCCAGAGGCACCGCCTATTGGACCGGCGAACCGGCCAGACCGCGAGCTTGAGGAGGAGGAGCGCTCAAGCGGTCCTACGTGTTCCGAACGCCTTCCCGGAGGAGGGAGGAGGAGTGACCAGAAAGACGCCTGATCGAAACACCTAGCTTTGTGCCTTTCGGCATTTATTCCGCGATACGAAGCGTGGGAGGAGGAGTTCACTTCGTTTCGCTTGAAGCGCGTTTTGTGTTCGCTTCGTTGGCGCCGCTTATAGACGATTCCGAAAAACTGGACAGCGCTAATGGGGCATGGGTGCCATGCACGCAGCGCATAGTTACGCGCTCTCCCGTGCGAAACCACCGCCCCGCCTTTGACGCCACCCGGCGATGGGATAGATTGCCGCTCACGATTCAACGCCGCATCGGAAGCCCCATGTTCCAGAGTTTCGACGTCACCTCCACGCCCCAGTTCGGCCGCGCGCGCGTGGACGCGCTGCGCGCCACCTTCGATGCGCTCGGCATCGACGGCTTCCTCGTGCCGCGCGCCGATGAATATCAGGGCGAATACGTGCCGGCCTCCGCCGAGCGGCTTTCCTGGCTGACGGGGTTCACCGGCTCCGCCGGCATCGCGCTTGTCTTGCGCGACAGGGCGATCGTCTTCGTGGACGGGCGCTATGTCACGCAGCTCGCCGAACAGGTCGACGGCGCTGTCTTCACCGGCGGCGATCTTGTCGGGGAACCGCCGCATCTATGGCTGCGCAACCACGGGCCGAAGGGCTTTCGTCTCGGGATCGACCCGTGGCTTCACACGGGCGCCGAGGTGCGCCGTTTGGAGAAGGCGCTTGCCGAGCTTGGCGGCCAGCTCGTGTTCCTGCCCTACAATCCGCTCGACCGGGCCTGGACCGACCGCCCCGCCGAGCCGCTTGGCCGCGTGGTCATCCAGGACATCGACCATGCCGGGGAGCTGGCGAAGGACAAGCTGGTGACGATGGCCGCGGCCACGGCGAAGGCCGGAGCGGATGTACTCGCCGTGACCGACCCCTCCTCCATCGCCTGGATCTTCAACATCCGCGGCAGCGATGTGCCGCATACGCCGCACCCGCTCGCCCGCGCGATCATTCCCGCCGAAGGCCGCCCGCAGCTCTTCCTCGACAAACGCAAGACGGGCATCGAACCGGAGGCCTACCTGACGCAGCTGGCGGATCTGCTGCCGCCCTCGCAGTTCGACGACGAGGTCGCGAAGCTGGCGGCGGCCGGCAAGCGCATCCTGATCGATCCCGACCAGGCGCCCTTCGCGCTGGCGGAGATCGTGCGCAGCAAGGGCGGAACACTGGTCGAAGCGGCCGATCCCGCCCGCCTGCCCCGCGCCTGCAAGAACGCCGTCGAGCTTCAGGGCTCGGCGCGCGCGCACCTTCAGGACGGCGCGGCCATGGTGGAGTTCCTTGCCTGGCTTGACAGCACGACCCCTGGCTCGCAGACGGAAATCTGCGTGACGAAACGGCTGGAGGAGGCCCGCCGCAAAGTGGGCGAACGCCACCAGAACCCGCTGAAGGATGTGTCCTTCGACACCATTGCCGGCGCGGGCGCCCATGCCGCGATCATGCACTATCGGGTGACAACCGACAGCGACACGGCAATCGAAGCTGGAACGATGTTCCTGATCGATTCGGGCGCGCAATATGTCAACGGCACGACGGATATCACCCGCACCGTCGCCATCGGCGACGTGCCGGAGGAGCAAAAGCGCTTCTTCACCCTGGTGCTGAAGGGCATGATTGCCATCAGCCTCGCCCGCTTTCCCAAGGGCACGCGCGGCTGCGATCTCGATCCACTCGCCCGTATCGCCTTGTGGAAGGCGGGCGCGGATTTCGCCCACGGCACCGGCCACGGCGTCGGCTCCTACCTCTCTGTGCACGAAGGTCCGCAGCGCATCTCGCGGCTTGCGACCCAGGAACTGCTGCCCGGCATGATCTTGTCGAACGAGCCGGGCTACTACCGTCCCGGCGCCTTCGGCATCCGCATCGAGAACCTCGTGCATGTCCTGCCTGCCGCGCCCGTCGCGGGCGGCGATATCGACATGCTCGGCTTCGAGACGCTGACCTTCTGCCCCATCGACAACAGGCTCGTTCTCGCGCATCTCCTGACGGACGAGGAGCTGGACTGGCTCAACGCCTATCATGACCAGACACGGGAAAAGATCGCGCCGCTCCTCACGGACGACGCGACGAAAGCCTGGCTCGAAAAGGCGACGGCCCCGATCAGACGATGAGGTGACGGATCACCATAACCACGATCCAGCACACGGCGAGCATCGGCAGCAGCGACAGGCGAAGGCCGACGAGGAAAGCGATCGCCATGGTCAGGCTGACATCCCAGCCGCCGGTAATGGCGGCCGGCGCGACCAGCGTGGTCAGGACCGCGGCCGGCACGGCGTTGAGCGCCGCTTCCGCACGCGGCGGAATGCGCTTCATGCGCGTGATGAAGACATAGCCGCCGACGCGCGTGAGATAGGTCGCGATGGCGGCCGCGGCGATGATGAGCAGCGTCTGGGCGTGAAACAGGCTTTCCATGTCACGCCTCCCCTTCGACGACGTCGCCGGCCGGCGCTTCGGCGTTGTCGAGCGGCAGCAGCGCGGCCACGATGATGCCCGCCAGGGCGCCGAGGCTGACATGCCAGGGCGAACCGACGAAATGCAGGGCGAGGATGGAGCCCGCCCCGGAGGCCAGCACCACGGGCAGCCAGTGCGCCCGGCTGCGGAAACCGAGCACCAGTCCCATGAAATAGACCGGCAGCAGAACATCGATGCCGATAGCCTTGGGGTCGCCGATCAGGTTGCCTAGGAAAGCTCCCAGAATGGTCAGCAACAGCCACGGGACATAGACGCTGAGGCCCAGCACCATCAGCCAGAGATAGCTGACGCGGATGCCCCTGTCGGCCCGCCGCTCGGTTTCGGCGAATTGCGGATCGGTCAGCAGGAAGAGCGATGTCGCCTTTTCCCAGAAGGTCAGGTGGCGGATATGCGGGGCGATGGCGGCGGAATAGAGCACGTGCCGGAAATTCACGGCGAAGATCGACAGCACGACGAGCCAGGGCGCGACATGATGGTTGAACAGTTCCACGCCGACCAGCTGGCTGGCGCCGGCATAGAGCGTCGCGCTCATCAAGGTCGCCTCGGCGATGCTAAGGCCATTGTCGACGGCAACCGCGCCGAACAGCACGGCGAACGGGGCGGCCGCGATGGCAACCGCGCCACCGCGACGGAAGGCGTCGCGGAATTCTTCTTTCGTTTCGGGACTCATGACATCCGCTCTCTTGGGAATCTGCAAGCCATAGAGCAGCGAAGCCCCGCTCACAAACCAATATGGCTGATGATCCGTTCAACGAAATTGATCCCTCAACGGCGATGCACGAACGCCGTTGATCGATAGTCGAGCCGAAAAAATCCGGCGGTCAGCCCTTCTTGAGCTGGAACGTATGCTCCGGGCCGGGGAAGCTTCGGGCCTTCACCTCTTGCGCATAGGTCGCGAAGGCCTCGCTCATCAGCGGCGCGAGATTGGCGAAATGCTTGACGAAGCGCGGCTTGAAATCGGTGAAGATGCCGAGCACGTCATCGACCACCAGCACCTGGCCGTCGCAGGCCGGCGATGCGCCGATGCCGATGGTCGGCACCTTGACCGCGCCGGTGATCTCGCGCGCCAGCGGCTCGACCGTGCCTTCGATGACGATGGCAAACGCGCCCGCATCGTCAATGGCAGCCGCATCCTTGCGGATCTTTTCGACTTCCTTGTCGTTGCGGCCGAGCGAACGGTAACCGCCGGTCGTGTTGATGAGCTGCGGCATCAGGCCGACATGGCCGAGCACCGGAATGCCGCGCTGGGTGAGGAAATGCACCGTCTCGGCCATCTCCGCGCCGCCTTCAAGCTTGATGGCAGAACAGCCGGTTTCCTTGAGAACGCGGGCGGCCGTGGCAAAGGCCTGTTCCTTCGACTGCTGGTAGGAGCCGAACGGCAGGTCGACCACGACGCAGGCGTTCGACGAACCGCGCATGACGGCCTGGCCATGGGCGATCATCATCTCCAGGGTCACGCCGACGGTGGAATCGAGGCCGTAGAGCACCATGCCGAGGCTGTCGCCCACCAGCATGAAATCGACGTGCTGGTCCATGAGCTTGGCGACGGGCGTCGTATAGGCGGTCAGGCTGACGATGGGGCGTTCACCCTTCAGGGCCTTGATGTCGGCGGGGGCCAAACGGCGCTTGGCGGTGTGTACGCTCATGTCACGCTACCTTCTTTGCATGTTCAGGCATTGCATTTTTCGGGCCGAGGACCCGGTTATCGAGAAGCTTCGTGCTGCCGAAGCGCACGAAAAGCAACAGGAGAACAGGCTTTTCGCCGATGGTCGTGACGTCGGCCAGTGTCTGGGGATCGCGAAGCGCAACGACTTCGGGCTCGGCCAGCGCCTCGCTTTGGATGAAGGCACGCACCGCCGCCTCCAGCTTTCGCGCATCCGTCTCTCCCGCGGCAAGCAGCCGCTCGGCCTCGTCCAGCGCCCGCGGCACGACGGCTGCGGCGGCGCGCTCCTGCGGCGAGAGATAGACATTGCGCGACGAACAGGCGAGCCCGTCGGCCTCGCGCACCGTCGGCACGCCGATCACCTCGACCGGCTGGGCGAGATCGGCCACCATGCGGCGGATAATGGTGAGCTGCTGGAAATCCTTTTCGCCGAAATAGGCACGGTCCGGCCCCGCAATATTGAAAAGCTTGGTGACGACGGTGGCAACGCCCGCGAAATGCCCGGGACGAACGGAGCCTTCCAGCTCGGCGCCGAGCTTCGGCACGTCGACCACCGTCTCCATCGGCTGCGGATACATGTCCTTGACGCCGGGTGCGAAGAGATAGTGCACGCCCTCCGCCTCGAGCATGGCCTGGTCGCGCGCGAGATCGCGCGGATAGCGCGACAGGTCTTCGTTGGCGCCGAACTGCAGGGGATTGACGAAGATGGTGGCGACGACGATGTCGTTGTCGGCGCGCGCGCGCCGGACGAGTTCCATGTGGCCGACATGAAGATAGCCCATCGTCGGGACGAGGCCGATGGTCCGGCCATCCAGCCGGTGCGGCGCAAGAGCCGCCCGCAATTCCGCGATGGTGGTAAAGGTCTGCATCGCCGGTTCCTCCTTGCTCTCGCCCTCTCCCGCGGGCGATCCCAGGTGCATTCTCTCTGGAGCGCTTCCGGGGCGGCATTTTCTATCTTGTGCAGCGCAAAAAGACAATCGGCAAACGGATTTGGCACGCTTTGCCCGTCTGACGGGCAGCTTTGCGTTTTGCGCACTGTACATTTCGCCCGTTGACCAGTAGAGAGCGCGTCAACATGCCCGTCACCCGCGGGCTTGAGAGTGCGGTGCAAGATCGCCGCTAAACCCGAATTCCGGAAGACCCCACATGACGAGTTTCGACAGCCTCGCTCCGGCGATGGCAAAGGCGTTGGAAAAACGCGGCTATACCACTTTGACGCCGGTGCAGATCGCCGTCTCCGATCCCAAGATCGGCGATGCCGATGCGCTGGTGTCGGCCCAGACCGGCTCCGGCAAGACCGTTGCCTTCGGCCTTGCGATCGCCCCTACGCTGCTTGAAGGCGAAGAGCGCTTCGACCGCGCGGCAAGCCCGCTGGCGCTGGTCATTGCGCCGACGCGCGAGCTTGCCATGCAGGTCAAGCGCGAGCTGGAATGGCTCTACGAACTGACCGGCGCGGTCATCGCCTCCTGCGTCGGCGGCATGGACGTGCGCAACGAGCGGCGCGCGCTGGAGCGCGGCGCCCATATCATCGTCGGCACGCCGGGCCGCCTGCGCGACCACATCACGCGCGGCAATCTCGATCTCTCCGCCATTCGCGCCGTCGTGCTCGACGAGGCCGACGAGATGCTCGACCTCGGCTTCCGCGAAGACCTCGAATTCATTCTCGAAGCCGCCCCTGAAGAGCGCCGCACGCTGATGTTCTCCGCGACGGTCTCGAAGGAGATCGCAGCGCTTGCGAAGAACTACCAGCGCGATGCCATGCGCATCTCGACGGCCGCGGAACGCCAGCAGCATGTCGATATCGAATACCGCGCCCTGCTCTGCGTGCCGGCCGATCGCGAGAACGCCATCATCAACACGTTGCGCTTCTACGACGCCCAGACCGCCATTGTGTTCTGCTCGACGCGCGCGGCCGTGAACCACCTGACGGCCCGCTTCAACAATCGTGGCTTCTCTGTCGTCGCGCTCTCGGGCGAACTCAGCCAGAACGAGCGCACGCACGCGCTGCAGGCCATGCGCGACGGCCGCGCCCGCGTCTGCATCGCGACAGACGTCGCCGCCCGCGGCATCGACCTGCCGAACCTCGAGCTTGTCGTGCACGCTGACCTTCCCACCAACCCGGATACGCTGCTGCACCGGTCCGGCCGTACCGGACGTGCAGGGCGCAAGGGCGTGAGCGCGCTCATCGTGCCGCTGAGTGCCCGCCGCAAGGCCGAGCGCCTCTTGCAGGCCGCCAACCTCAAGGCCGACTGGGCGACCCCGCCCTCGGCCGAGGAAATCCTGCGTCGCGACGACGAGCGCCTGCTTGCCGATACGACTTTGACCGACGCGATCGGTGACGACGAGATCGAGACCATCGATGCGCTCGTCGGCAAGTTCGATGCCCGCCAGCTCGCCGCCGCCGTCGCGCGCTACTTCAAGGCCGGCCGCTCTGCGCCGGAGGATCTGGTCGAAGTCTCGCTGGAGCAGCGCAAGCCGCGCGAGCGCAGCAACGATGCGATCCCTGCCGAAACCAAACGCCCGCGTGACAGTTTCGCGCGCAGCACCTGGATCTCCGTTTCCGTCGGCCGCAAGCAGCGCGCCGAGCCGCGCTGGCTCATCCCGATGCTGTGCCGCAACGGCGCCCTCACCAAGAACGAGATCGGCGCCATCAAGATGCAACCGGAGGAGACGTACATCGAGCTTTCCGCCGATGCCTCCGACGCCTTCCTCGGCGCGCTCGGCCCGGACAAGATGCTGGAACGTGGTGTCCGCGTGACCGTGCTGGACGGCATGCCCGACCTCACGCCGCAATACTACGAGCGCACGCCGGGTGAGAAGACGCAACGCTACGACAAGCCGTTCCGCGGCGAGCGTCGCGCCGATTGGAAGCCGCGCGGCGAATTTGAGAAGAAGCCGGGCTTCGGCAAGAAAAAGGACTTCGACAAGAAGCCCGATTCCGCAAAGCCCGAAGGTGCGAGCGCGAAGCCGCAATGGAAGGACCGCGACGACAACGCCGCCAAGAAACCAGGCAAGCCCTTCGGTGGACCGAAGCCCTTCAAGGGCAAGCGCGACGAGAAATTCGCCAAGCCCGAAGGCGGCCCGAAGAAGCCGAAGTTCAAGAAGACGGATCGCAGCTAGAACCTTCGTGGTGCGGAACATTCGGGTCCGCACCACGTTACCGTCGCACTTCTGTGGGGGAAGCGCGATGGCAGACCAGACGGCATCCGCCGAAGACGATCAAAGCGAATTCAGCCGTTTCATAACGGGCCTCGGCCGTGGGGTCGCAGGCGCGCTGTTCTTCGCACTGCCCATGCTGATGACCATGGAAATGTGGTATCTCGGCTTCTACATGGCCCGCGAGCGGCTGCTGCTGCTCTTCATCCTCAACATTCCGCTTCTCGTCGTTCTGGCGCACCGCATCGGCTTTGAGAAAACCGTGAGCTGGCGCGATGCCGCGCGCGACGCGGTCGTCGCCTACGGTATCGGCATCCTCACCAGCGTCATCGTGCTCGCCGCGCTCGGCCTGCTGCGCGGGGACATGTCGGCAAGCGAACTCATCGGCAAGATTGCCCTGCAATCGGTTCCCGCCAGCATCGGCGCCATGCTCGGACGCAGCCAGCTCGGCGATGATGAGGACGACGACACCGAGGAAAAAGCAACGCCCTATCACAGCGAACTCTTCCTGATGGGCACAGGCGCGCTCTTCCTGTCGCTCAACATAGCCCCGACGGACGAGATGATGGTGCTTTCCTACAAGATGACCATCTGGCACGCTCTCGTCGTCTCGCTCCTCTCGATCGCGCTGATGCACGGGCTGGTCTATGCCGTATCCTTCATCGGCGGACACGAGCTTTCGCCCGAAACGCCGTGGTGGCACGCCTTCGTGCGCTTCACGCTGCCCGGTTATGTCGTCGCATTGGCGGTCAGCGTGCTGACGCTCTGGATTTTCGAACGCCTCGGCGACAGTTCGGCAATCGAGATCATGGTATCCGTGATCGTGCTCGGCTTTCCCGCCGCGCTCGGTGCTGCCGGCGCACGGTTGATTCTGTGAGAATGTCATGACGAAACAGGAAAACCGCCGTCAGCGCGAACGACAGGATCCGCACTGGATCGAGTGGCTGACCGGTGTCGTCTCCGCACTCCTCGTGGCCGGCATGCTCGGCTGGCTCGGCTGGGAGGCCATCATGCGCCCGACGACGCCTCCCGATCTTTCCATCCACGTCGTGTCGACGGAACGAGCCTCCGGCGGTTACCGCGTGGCTTTCGATATATCCAATGCAGGCACGACGACAGCCGCGGCCGTCACCGTGATCGGCCGGATCATCCAGGACGGCCGCGTGATCGAGGAGAACCCTGTCTTCTTCGACTATGTCGCGGCACAGTCGAAGACCGAAGGGGCCATCTTCTTCCGCAACGATCCGGCCGCGGGCGAAATGTCGATTGCGCCGGCGGGCTATACAAGCCCTTAAAAAAACGACGGCAAGCCTTGGAATAGACTCGCGAAAAGCGGAACCAATCCCGCTGGAGAGTATTGAACGCAGACAATTGCCGGGGTCCGAGATCAGCGAGACCTGGCCAATCGCCAAGGTCTGACTCATGCAGCTTTCGCTTGCCATCCTCTTGACGACACAGGTCTTTCTGCCGGCCTTCTTCCTGATCTGGCTCTGGTGGCCGCGCCCGCCCGACCAGCTGGCGTGGTTCATGCGCGTGTTCTACGGTGCATGCTACCTTGTCTTCATCACGGTCCTGGGGCGCTGGGATTTTCTCAGCGTTACGCTCACCGTCATCCTGCCGGCCGTCTTCGCCATTGCGGCCTTCCTGTCGTTCGTGCGCGTTCGCAACCGTCCGTGGAACACCGCCGCCTCCCCCGTGCGCGTACACGGTTTCACCGCCGCCATGAGCGTCTTCTTCCTGGCGCTCGCGATGCGCGGCCTGTCCGGCTACGGCTACCACGAAACCGCCGTCGACCTCGCGTTTCCCTTCGATCGCGGCGAATACTATATCGGCCAGGGCGGCAGCACGACGTCGATCAACAACCATCATACCGACAAGAGCCAGCGCTTCGCGCTCGACATCGTCGCGCTGAACAGGCTCGGTGCGCGCGCCGATGGCGTCATGCCGCGTGCGCTTGCCGATTACGTGATTTTCGGCAGGACGGTGAAAAGCCCGTGCAGCGGCATCGCCATTTCCACGCATGACGGCGTCGCGGACAATGCGATCGGGGAAACGAACAGCCGGGAGCCGGCCGGGAACCATGTCATCCTCGCCTGCGGCTCGGTGCGCGTCCTGCTGGCCCATTTGGAACCCCGGTCGATCGCCGTCAGCGCGGGAGAACAGGTAACCGCCGGCCAGACGCTCGGCCAGGTCGGCAATTCCGGCAATTCGTCGGAGCCGCATCTGCACATGCACGCCTATCTCGGCGGCACCGTCGACTACAATGAAGGCGAAGGCGTTCCGATAACGTTCGGCGACCGTTTCCTGGTCCGCGGCTCGATCGTCAGCGTGCCATGACGGTCACGACTTGATGCGCTCGAACCAGCCGTCCTCGTCGATTACCTCGATGTCGAATTCGCGCGCCTTGTCGAGCTTGGAACCCGCTCCCGGCCCGGCCACGACGAGATCGGTCTTTTTGGAAACGGAACCGGCGACCTTCGCGCCCAGACGCTCCGCCATGGCCTTGGCTTCGTCCCGCGTCATCTTTTCCAGCGAACCGGTGAAGACGACGGTCTTGCCCGCCACCGGGCTGGAGGAGACGACCACCGCTTCCGCCGCCTCGGGCGTGACTTCCTTCAGCAGCCGGTCGAGCACATCGAGGTTGCGCGGCTCCTTGTAGAACTCGACGATGGCGCGCGCGACGACCTCGCCGATGCCCTCGATATTGTTGAGGTCGTTCCAAGCATCGCCGGACAGGCTTTCGGCCTCCTTCATCGCCGTCGCGAAGGCATCGTAGGTGCCATACGCGCGCGCCAGAAGCTTGGCGTTGGTTTCGCCCACATGGCGGATGCCGAGCGCATAGATGAAGCGGTTGAGCGCGATCGACCGGCGGGCATCGATCGCATCGAAAAGCTTGCGCACGCTGACCTTGCCGAAACCGTCGATGTTCTCCAGCTTGACGAGAGGCGAGGCCTCCTGCCGTTGCCGGAGGGTGAAGATATCGGGCGCCGTGCGGATGCGCAGGGCCTCATCCTCCGCCTCGAAGAAGAAGTCGATCTGCTTGGCGCCCAGCCCTTCGATATCGAAGGCATTGCGCGACACGAAATGCTTGAGGTGTTCCACGGCCTGCGCGCGACAGACGAAGCCACCGGTGCAACGCGTCACGGAATCGAGCCGCCCGGTCTTCTCGTGCCGTTCGCGCACGGCATGGCTGCCACAGACCGGACACGTCTTGGGAAAGACATAGGACGCCGCATCCAATGGGCGCTTTTCCATCACCACGTCGAGCACCTGCGGGATCACGTCGCCGGCACGCTGAACGATGACGGTGTCTCCGATGCGGATATCGTGCCCCTCGGGGCGGATGCGTTCGCCGCTGTTGCCGATACCCTCGATATAATCCGCATTGTGCAGGGTCGCATTGGTGACGACCACGCCGCCGACCGTGACCGGCGTCAGGCGCGCGACGGGTGTGAGAGCGCCCGTACGGCCCACCTGGATGTCGATCTTCTCGACGATCGTGAAGGCCTGCTCGGCCGGGAACTTGTGCGCCGTCGCCCAGCGCGGCGAACGGGACCGAAAGCCCAGCCGCTCCTGCAGCGCCAGTTCGTCCACCTTGTAGACGACGCCGTCGATATCGTAATCGAGATCCGGCCGGGTCAGGCCGATCTCGCGATAGTGGGCGATGATATCCTCCACCCGGGTCAGGCGCTGCGTCATCGGGTTGACCGGGAAGCCCCACGATTTCAGCACGCCGATCATGCCGAACTGGGTATCCGCCGGCATGGACGACATCTCGCCCCAGGCATAGGCGAAGAAACGCAGCTTGCGGCTTGCCGTCACGCTCGCATCGAGCTGGCGCAGCGACCCCGCCGCCGTGTTGCGCGGGTTGACATAGGTCTGCCGGCCCTCGGCCGCCATCTTCTCGTTGAGCGCCAGAAAGTCACTCTTGGCCATGTAGACCTCGCCGCGCACCTCCACGACATCGGGCACGCCGGGCGGCAGGCGGTTCGGTATCTCGCTGATGGTCAGCACGTTGGCCGTCACGTTCTCGCCCGTCGTTCCGTCGCCACGCGTGGCCGCCGATACGAGGCGGCCGTTCTCATAGCGGATGGACATCGACAGGCCGTCGATCTTCGGTTCGGCGGTGAAGGCGATCGTCTCGTCGGGCAGGCGCCCCAGGAAACGATAGACGCTATTGACGAAATCCCGCACGTCCTCGTCGGAGAACGCGTTGTCGAGCGACAGCATCGGGCGCGAATGGGTGATCGGCGCGAAGGTGGGAAGCGGCGCCGCACCGACGCGGCGCGACGGGCTGTCATCGCGCACCAAGGCCGGGAAGCGCGCCTCGATCGCCTCGTTGCGGCGCTTCAGCGCGTCATAGTCCGCGTCCGAGATCGCCGGCGCATCCTGCCCGTGATAGAGCTCGTCGTTGCGCGCGATCTCCGCCGCAAGATTGGCCAGTTCGGCCGCGGCCTCTTCTTCGGTCAGCGTCTCGACAGGGATTTTCGCGTTGGCCATGACATGCTCCGGATTCTGCCACCGGTTTTAGAGCAAAGTTGGCGAAAGAAAAGGTGGGAGTGCGGGTGGGGTTGCCCCTCAACCACCACCGGAAAGCAGACGGGCCGCGGCGGCCCGCGCCTCTTCGGTCACGGATGCGCCGGCCAGCATGCGGGCGATCTCCTCGGTCCGCGCGCCGTCGTCCATGCGGGCGACGCGGGTGGCGACCGTTTCGCTGCCCTCGACCGGCCCCTTGGAGATGAGGAGATGCGTTGCCGCACGCGCTGCGACCTGCGGGGCATGCGTGACGGACAGGACCTGAACCGTCGACGACAACCGCTTCAGCCGCTGGCCGATAGCATCGGCCACAGCCCCGCCCACACCGGTGTCGATTTCGTCGAAGACGAGGGTCGGGGCAGAACCGCGGTCGGCCAGCGCCACCTTGAGCGCCAGCAGGAAACGCGAGAGTTCGCCGCCCGAGGCCACCTTCATGATCGGCCCTGGCCGCGTGCCCGGATTGGTCTGCACGTGGAATTCGACCGTATCGATCCCCTCCTCCGCGCCGCCTTCGGGGTCGGTGGTGATTTCGACGGTGAAACGTGCCCGCTCGAGCTTCAGGGCCGGCAGCTCCGCCATCACGGCGGCGGCGAGCGCCTCGGCGGCACGATGGCGCTTTTCCGAAAGCGAGCGCGCGGTGATCTCGAAAGCCGCCCGCGCCTCCGTGAGCCGCGATTCGAGCTGCACCAGCTTCTCCTCGCCGGCATCCAGATCGGCGAGATCCGCGATCATCTTCGCCGCCAGCGCCGGCAGTCCCGTAACGGGCACCGAATACTTGCGGGCGGCCGCGCGCAGCGCAAAGAGACGCTCTTCCGTCCGCTCCAGTTCCTTCGGATCGTATTCCGTCTTGCGCAACGCGGCCTCAACGGCCATCTGCGCGTCGGACAGGTGGTTCAGCGCCTGGTCGAGCAGTTCGACGGTTTCCTCCAGCAGGCCGGGCGCCTCATGGCTCTTGCGCTCCAGCCGCCGCACCATGGAGCCGATCAGCGGCACGGGCGATGCATTGCCGTTGAGGAAGTCGCTCGCCTCGCTGATGTCGCCGGCAATCCGCTCGGCCTTCATCATCCGGGCGCGCACCTCGGCCAGCGCATCCTCTTCGCCATCCTGCGGCGACAGCGCCTCGAGCTCCTCGACCGAGGAGCGCAGGTAATCGGCCTCGCGGGCGGCGGCCTCCACCTTGTCGCGATGGCGGCGCAGGGTGCGCTCGGCGTCCTTCCATTGATGATAAAGCCTGCCGACATCGGCGGCCGCGTCGTTGAGACCGCCGAAGGCATCGAGCAGCAGGCGATGCGCATCCGTATCGACCAGCGCGCGATCGTCATGCTGGCCGTGGATCTCGACAAGGCGTTGCCCCGCCTGCCGCATGAGCTGCACGGAGACGGGCTGGTCGTTGACGAAGGCCTTGGTGCGCCCGTCGGCCGACTGCTGACGGCGGAAAATGAGGTCACCGTCGTCGTCGATGCCGTTTTCACGCAGGAGCGCGCGCGCGGCATGATCAAGCGGCACGTCGAAAACGGCCGTGACCTGGCCGCGCTCCGTTCCGTGTCGCACCAGCGAACCGTCGCCGCGCCCGCCGAGCGCCAGCGAAAGACTGTCGAGAAGAATGGATTTACCGGCACCGGTCTCGCCGGTCAGCACGGACAGGCCCGGCTCGAACGCAAGATCGAGCCGTTCGATCAGGACGATATCGCGGATCGATAGCTGCGCCAGCATACCGTGTCAGATCTCTTTGTTATCGCGATTCCGGACGCAGAACTGCCGCACACTTTCCGCTCAACCGGGCCGGCGTCAAGCCCCGATAAGCCTCTTGCCCGCGCGCGCGATCCACGAGCCGGAATTTTCGCGCGGCTCCAGGCCCTTGGTCTGCAAGAGCTTGTAGCTGTCGGAATACCACTGGCTGTCCGGATAGTTGTGGCCGAGAACGGCAGCCGCCGTCTGCGCCTCGCTGTCGACGCCCATCGCGTAATAGGTCTCGACAAGACGAGCGAGCGCCTCCTCGATCTGGTTGGTCATCGGATACTTCTCGACGACGACGCGGAAGCGGCTGGCCGCCGCGATATATTCCTTGCGCTCGAGATAGTAGCGGCCGATCTGCATTTCCTTGCCGGCGAGCTGGTCGCGGGCGAAACGGATCTTAGCCTGAGCGTCCTCGACATATTCCGACTTCGGATAGTTGTCGACGACGGCCTGCATGGCCTCGATCGTCTGCTGCGAGGCGCGCTGATCCTGCGTCACGCTCGGGATCTGCTTCCAATAGGCGAGACCGACGATGTACTGCGCATAGGCGGCGTCTTCGGAGCCCGGATAGAGGCTCAGATAACGCTTGCCGGCCTTGATGGCTTCTTCATTGCGGCCCTGACGGTAATTCGTGAAGGCCAGCATGACGAGCGACTTGCGGGCCTCGTCGGAGAACGGGTTCTGGCGGTCGACGGCCTCGAACTTGCGGGCCGCCTCGCCCACCTTGCCGGCGTTCATGTTCGCCAGGCCCTGGTTGTAGAGCGTCTGGGACGATTCGGTTTCGCCCGTCAGTTTGGTGATGTCGATGTCCGGATCCGACTGGCAGGCGGAAAGAACGACAGACGCCGCCGTAGCGAAAAGCGTAAGATAGACAATACGTGCCGTCTTCTTCACACCAACAGATCCTGCAACAACCATGAGACAATCCCAGTTCAACGGCACCAAATGCGGGCGGGCCGCACATGCGCCCCGCGTTGTATCTCCAAAAGCGTGAAGATCGCAACGCCATGCCGGCGCATTAACGCATTTTTATGGCAGTCGTGACGGGAGAAAGGCTTAATTGCGCCCGGCCTCACAAAGCCCAGGGCGCAAATTCCGGCGCATTGACCGCAACCAGCTCACGCTGACCCGCCCGCGAACGCGACCCGGCATCTTCGACCACCTCGTAGGCCGTCGGATCGCTGAGCAGCGCCTTGAGCGCGTAGGCGTTCATCTTGTGGCCGCCGCGATAGGAACGGTAGCGGCCGATGAAGGGTGCACCGGCCAGCGCCAGGTCGCCAACGGCGTCCAGCGTCTTGTGACGCACGAACTCGTCCTTGGCGTAGCGCAGGCCTTCGACATTGATCACGGTGTTGTCGTCGGAGATGACGACGGAGTTCTCCAGCGACGAGCCGAGCGCATGGCCGGAGGCCCACAGACGCTCGACGTCGCGCATGAAGCCGAAGGTGCGGGCGCGGGAAAGCTCGTTGCGGAAGGTCGAGGGCGTCATGTCGCCCTTCCAGGCCTGACGGCCGATCAGCGGGCAATCGAAATCGATCTCGACTTCGAATCGCATACCGTCATAGGGCGAGAACTCGGCCCAGGACGCACCGGCATCGACGCGAACCGGCTTGATGACACGGATATAGCGGCGCTTGACCGAAAGCGGCACGATTCCGACCTGATCGATGGCATCGATGAAGGGAGCCGAGCTGCCGTCCATGATCGGCATTTCCGAGCCGTGCACTTCGACGAGCAGGTTGTCGAGGCCAAGCGCGTAAAGCGCGGCCATGACATGCTCGACCGTGGCGATGGAGGTCGCGGCGGAAAAGCCGAGAACGGTGCAAAGATCCGTGTTGCCGACCTGCGAGGATACCGCGCGGTATTCGCTGACGGTGCCGTCATCGTGCAGCCGCTGGAAGAGGATGCCGCTGTCGGCTTCCGACGGGTTCAGGGTGATCGACACGGCCGCGCCGGAATGCACGCCCGTTCCGGAAATCGTCACCGGGGCCGCAATCGTCGTCTGGAAACCGAGCATCGTCATGTGCATTCGCCTCGTCTTAGTCTCGGCGCATTCGTCGCCGACATTTCAATTCGCGGGCCGAACAGTACCGCGGCTGAACGCCTTGCGTTCGCCGACAAGCCTGCCGGAACGTTTGAAGGTTTCGTTGCGCGCGGCCATGCCGTGGCGTGATTCCTGCTGCCCCTTTGCCCAGCCTGAATTTAGTCGGCCGGTCGTCATCATACAAATCACTGTTTCTTTCGGTTTGTTACGCAAAATCCGCATCGCAAGTCCTTGAAAGAAATCAGGAAACAAAAATGCCCGGATCGATGATCCGGGCATCTGTGACAAAGCCGTTGCGGCTCAGTTCGACTGACGGCGCAGGAAGGCCGGGATTTCCAGCTGGTCGTCCTCGTGCAGGGCACGCGGCTGCGGGTTGGCGCGGCCGTGGTCATCGAGCTGGCCGCGACGCGGCGCATACAGGCTTGCCTCCGCCGACAGCGGACGGCGCTGCTGCTGCTGGGCAACGGGAGCCGGCTCCTGGGCCGGGTGGGCTTCCTCATGACGGCCGAGCGACGAGGTCAGCCGCTTGAGCAGGCCCATCGGGCCGCGCTCTTCGTGATGGGCGGCGGGCTGCTGGGCAGCGCGGTGATCCATCTCGGCCTGCACGACCGGCGGGAAGTCCTCGATCTTCGGCATGCGCATGGACTGCGGCTCCTGACGAATGATCGGGGCGGCCTGTTCGACGCGCTGCTGCATCACCGGAGCCTGCTGCATGACGGGCGCCTGCTGCTGCACCGGCGCAACGCGCTGGACGGCCGGGGCTTCCGCCGGAGCCGCGAAGATGCGGTTCTGCAGGCGGGGCTCTTCCTGATGCACGGCAGCCTGCTGGACCGGGGCCGGACGCGTCATCGGAATGGACAGCTCGCGATCGAGGCTTTCTTCCGAGGCGCGGATGGCCTCGGCGATCGGGTCGACGGCGGGCTGCTGGGCGACCGGCTGCTGCTGCAGCACCGGCTGCGGCTGGCTGACCGGCTGGGGTGCTGCGGCGACGGGCTGCGGCTGGATGGCGGCGGACGGACGAACTACCGGCTTGCTGAGGTTGCGAAAGTCAGCATTCCGTGCAGCCACCTCCGAGGCCGCGCGATCGATACCGGTTGCAACAACGGAGACGCGGATCAGACCTTCGAGCTCTTCGTCGAAGGTAGCGCCGAGTATGATGTTTGCGTCCGGATCGACTTCCTCGCGGATACGGGTTGCAGCTTCGTCGACTTCGAAGAGGGTCAGGTCACGGCCGCCGGTGATGGAGATCAGCAGGCCCTGGGCGCCCTTCATCGAGGTTTCGTCGAGCAGCGGGTTGGCGATCGCAGCTTCGGCAGCGGCCATTGCGCGGCCCTCGCCCGAGGCTTCGCCCGTGCCCATCATGGCGCGGCCCATCTCGCGCATCACCGAGCGGACGTCGGCGAAGTCGAGGTTGATGAGGCCTTCCTTGACCATCAGGTCGGTGATGCAGGCAACGCCGGAATAGAGAACCTGGTCGGCCATCGCGAAGGCGTCGGCAAAGGTCGTCTTGTCGTTGGCGATGCGGAACAGGTTCTGGTTCGGGATGACGATCAGCGTGTCGACCGACTTCTGCAGTTCCTGGATACCTTCTTCGGCCAGGCGCATGCGGCGGCCGCCTTCGAAGTGGAACGGCTTGGTGACGACGCCGACGGTCAGGATGCCCTTGTTGCGGGCGGCCTGTGCGACGACGGGTGCCGCGCCCGTGCCCGTTCCGCCGCCCATGCCGGCGGTGACGAAGCACATGTGGGTGCCGTTCAGGTGATCGATGATCTCGTCGATGCACTCTTCGGCGGCGGCGCGGCCGACTTCCGGCTGCGAGCCGGCGCCGAGGCCTTCCGTGACGGCGACACCCATCTGGATGATCCGCGAAGCCTTGGTCATGGTCAGCGCCTGGGCGTCGGTGTTGGCAACGACGAAGTCGACGCCTTCCAGGCCCGCGGTGATCATGTTGTTGACGGCGTTGCCGCCACCGCCACCGACGCCGAAGACGGTGATGCGGGGCTTCAGCTCGGTGATGTCAGGCTTCTGGAGCTTGATAGTCATTGCAGTGTTCCTTTCGTTTCCGGCCGCTTCGCCCAGCCGGTCTATTCCCAAAACTCAGTTGTCGGTCTTTCCCGGCACTCGCTACGCCGCCGGCAAACCCGTCAGAAACTTTCCTTCAGCCACTGTCCCATGCGGGCGATGCGGCCATTACCCCCCGTCAGCTGCGAGAGCATGCCGCCCTGCACAGCGTGTTCTTCCAGTTCCGCGACCTGCGGGTAGATCATCAGGCCTACCGCCGTCGAAAAAGCCGGTCCCTTGGCTGCCGTCGGCAGGCCGGAGACGCCGAGCGGGCGGCCGATGCGCACGTTGCGGGCCAGGATGCGGCGCGCCGCCTCGGGCAGACCCGTCAGCTGGCTTGCGCCACCCGTCAGCACGATCCGCTTGCCGACGATCGGCGAGAAGCCCGAGCGCTGGATACGGTCGCGGATGAGTTCGAGCGTCTCCTCGATCCGGGCGCGCACGATCCGCGAAATCAACGACTTCGGCACGTGGGTCGGCTGGTCGCGGTCGTCCTCGCCGATCGGCGGAACGGTGATGATGTCACGCTCGTCGCCGGCATTCGGCAGGGCCGAGCCATGTACGACCTTCAGGCGCTCCGCATCCTCGATACGGGTCGAAAGGCCCCGTGCGAGATCGGTGGTGACGTGGTGGCCGCCGAGCGAGACCGCGTCGGAATGGACGAGCTTGCCTTCGGCAAAGACCGAGATCGTCGTCGTGCCGCCGCCCATGTCGATGCAGGCGCAGCCGAGTTCGACTTCGTCGTCGACAAGCGCCGAAAGGCCGCTCGCATAGGGCGTCGCCACCATGCCCTCGACGGAGAGGTGCGCGCGGTTGACGCAGAGCTCGAGGTTCTTCAGCGCCGAACGCTCGGCCGTCAGAACATGCATGTCGACGCCCAGAACGTCGCCGAACATGGAAAGCGGATCGCGGATGCCGCGCTCGCCGTCCAGCGAGAAGCCGGTCGGCAGCGAATGGAGGATGGCGCGGTCCTGGCGCAGCGACTGGTGGCCGGCAACGGCAAGCACCTTGCGCAGGTCGTTGGCGTCGACTTCCTGGCCGCCGAGGTCGATGGTCGCGGTGTAGACGTCGCTCTGCAGGCGGCCGGCGGATACGTTGACGATCAGGCTCTCGATGGTGAGGCCGGCCATGCGCTCGGCCGCGTCGACGGCAAGGCGGACCACGCTTTCAGCCGCATCCAGATCGCCGATCACGCCGTTCTTCACGCCGCGCGACTTCTGATGGCCGATGCCGATGATTTCGACATTGTGCGTGCGACCCGGCAGGATCTCGCTCTCGGCGCGCGGCGTCAGCCGGCCGATCATGCAGACCACCTTGGTGGAGCCGATATCGAGGACCGAAACGACGTGAGCCCGCTTCGAGGAAAGCGGCTTCAAGCGCGGCAGGCCGAAATGGGACGAACCGAAAATGCTCATGTGCGCTTCGCTGCCTTCTTCAGGTCCTTTGTCCTCTGCTCGACCATCTTGTTACGACGTTCGAGCGCCCCTTCCGTCAGACGCACCGTCGTGCGGTCCTCAAGCCTCAGATCGACAGCCGCGATATCGCGCTCCAGGATGCTTTCCTCCGCTTCGAGCGTGGCGAGCGTATCCATGGCGCGGGGCACGTTGTGCTCCGGCAGCTTCACGACGATGCCGTTGTCGAGACGCAGGTCCCAGCGGCGGCCGGCGACGCGGATGTAGGCCTTCACGCGCGACTTGATCTCCGGCCAGTTGTCGAACTCGTCGGAAAAGCCGGCGGCGGCCGTTTCGGCATCGCGGCCGACGAACAGCGGCAGCGTGGAAAACTTGTTGTCGCGAAGCGGCGCGATCACGCTGCCGTTCTTCTCGATCAGCGACAGATCGCTGCCATGCTGCCAGATGCCAAACGCCTCGCGCTCCTTCAGCGTGATCTCGATCGTGCCCGGATACACCTTTCGGACCGACACGTCCTCGACCCAGGGCAGTTCGCTGAGCTTCTTGCGCGCATCCTTGACGTCGAGCGCGACGAGCGAGGTCGTGCCATCCAACCCAAGGCGCTCCAGTATATCGATTTCCGAGGTCTCGCGATTACCGGAAACCTTCACGTCTTCGATGGCGAAGCCGATCGCCGTCGTCGAGGCCTGGGCGAAATCCTGCGAGTGACCGCCGAGCGACATGCCGTAGAAGCCCGTCGCACCGAGAAACAGTGCGGTGGCGATGCTGCCGGTGTGGCGGGGAATATGGATGCGGCCAGCCGCGAGGCTGACGAGGAAACGCACGATACGGCGCAGCGGGCGCGGCAGCACACGACCGCCTTCCGTTTCCGGAAGACCGACGGGGCGCACCCTGCTCTTCTTGGCGCTCAACGCAAACACGACGCGTCCTCCACCATCCAACTCAAGAATTCACCAAAAGAGTGGCCGGCATGGACGGCCATTTCAGGCACCAGGGAGGTGGGGGTCATGCCGGGCTGGGTGTTGATCTCCAGCCAGATAAGCTCGCCATTCTCTGAAAAACGGTCGTCGTAGCGGAAGTCGGAACGGCTGACGCCACGGCACCCGATCGCTTGATGCGCCTTGAGTGCGAGTGTTTGTACTTTTTGGTAAATATTCGGTGAAATCTGCGCCGGAATGATGTGTTTCGAGCCACCTTTCACGTATTTCGAATCATAGTCGTAGAAGGCGTGGCCCTGCGGCACCACTTCGGTGACGCCGAGCGCGACATCGCCCATGACGCCGCAGGTCAGTTCACGGCCGTAGACATAGCGCTCGACCATGACCGCATCGCCATAGCGCCATTCTTCCGAGGTGATGATCTGCGGCGGGTGCGACTGGTCTTCCTTGACCATGACGACGCCGAAGGACGAGCCCTCGCGCACGGGCTTCACCACATAGGGCGGCGTCAGCGGATGCGCGGAGGTGAAATCGAAACGGTTCATCAGCCGCTGCTCGGCGACCGGAATGCCGGCGGCCTTGGCGACGATCTTGGCCTGCGCCTTGTCCATGGCAAGCGCGGAGGCAAGCACGCCGGAATGGGTATAGGGGATCTGCAGGAACTCGAGCAGCCCCTGGATGGTGCCGTCCTCGCCGAACGGCCCGTGCAGCGCATTGAAGGCGACATCCGGTTTCAGTTCGGCAAGAACGGTTGCGACGTCGTGATCGACATCGACGCGCGTGACCTTGTAGCCCTCGGCCTCAAGCGCGTCGGCGCAGGCGTTGCCCGACGAAAGGCTCACCGGCCGTTCCGACGAAAAACCACCCATCAGCATCGCGACATGCTTTACGCTCATAGAACCCCCAACTGAATTCCGCATTCTGCTCCGCGCTGCTTGCGTGGACCTGATTTCGTCAGGGTCCGCTTCGGCGAGTCGCGTGAGGACCACTAGAGCGCCATTAAGGTTAATGAAGCGTTTACTTTCGTTAACCGGACGCACCGTGGATCAAATTTTCCTGTCCCGAATCAAGCCACGCTACGATTCTCTCTCTAGAATCAGAGCCTTGCTCACCATGCAAGAAAAACCGCACGACAAAGTGCCCGCGGCTTCGCGCTTGAGCGTGGCGTCATCGGGCCCAACGCCTTGGTAAATGCGGGCATCGCGGCGAAGGAAAGAAAAGTATGATTCTTTGATGCCGGACGCATTTTTATTGTTTCATCGGCCGGCCACGTGGCGTAGGAACGCCCCGCTGCCTCCCACGACGGCAAGAAAAAACATTAAAAAGGCACCCACAATGAGTGAAACACTCCACACAGGGTCGCCGACCGCAACGCAGTCCAACCGCGCCGGCCTCAATTCTCCAGCGCGTGTTCTATTTGCAAGCCTGGTCGGAACGACCATCGAATTCTTCGATTTCTACGTTTACGCCACCGCCGCAGTTCTGGTCTTCCCGACGCTGTTCTTCCCGAACAGCGATCCGACGACGGCCCTTCTGGCGTCCTTCGCGACCTTCTCGATCGCCTTCTTTGCCCGCCCCTTCGGCGCCATCGTCTTCGGGCACTATGGCGACCGCATCGGCCGCAAGACCACGCTCGTCGCCGCACTGCTGACGATGGGCGTATCGACTGTCATCATCGGCCTCCTGCCGACCTATGAGACGATCGGCGTGCTGGCCCCGCTGCTGCTGGCATTGTGCCGGTTCGGCCAGGGCTTCGGGCTTGGCGGCGAATGGGGCGGCGCGGTGCTGCTCGCAACCGAAAACGCCCCTCCGGGCAAGCGCAGCTGGTACGGCATGTTCCCGCAGCTCGGCGCGCCCATCGGGCTCTTCCTGTCGTCGGGCGTGTTCTGGCTGCTGCTGCATTTCATGTCGCAGGAGGCGCTGCTCGCCTGGGGCTGGCGCATCCCGTTCGTCGCGTCGATCCTGCTGATCGCCGTCGGTCTTTGGGTTCGCCTGTCGATCACGGAAACCCCGGCCTTCCAGAAGGCGATCGACAAGCAGGAGCGCGTCGAAGTTCCCGTCATGGAACTCTTCCGCAACCACAAGCGCAGCCTCGTGCTCGGCACCTTCGTGGCGCTGGCCACCTTCGTGCTGTTCTATATCGGCTCGGCCTATCTGCTGTCCTACAACGTCAAGGTCCTGAACATCCCGTTCATCGAGGCGCTTGAGGTACAGATCCTGGGCTCCGTGCTCTTCGGCCTGTTCATTCCGGTCGCCGGCAAGCTGGCGGAACGGTTCGGCCGCCGCGAGGTGCTCATCCTCACGACCATCCTGATCGGCGTCTTCTCGTTCTTCCTGCCGGGCCTGATGACCAGCGGCGAACAGGGCATCTTCATCTTCGTGATCTTCGCGATGGCGCTGATGGGCATGACCTACGGCCTGATCGGCACGGCGCTTGCCGCGCCCTTCCCCACGAAGGTGCGCTACACGGGCTCGTCGATCACGTTCAATTTCGCCGGCATCTTCGGCGCATCGCTCGCGCCCTACATCGCCACCTGGCTCCAGGCCAATTACGGCATGACCCATGTCGGCTACTATCTCGGCATTTCCGCCGCGATCACGCTGGCCTGCATCCTGCTCTCGGGCAAGGAAGAAGTCTGACCCGACCCTCTCGCAGGGCCTGAATCGAAAAACCCGCCGCGTTCCGACGCGGCGGGTTTCTTTTTGTCTGCGGATCAATCGGTCTCGCCGACGACCTTCCAGATCACCGCGCCGATGACCGCGCCGAGGATCGGCGCCACCCAGAACAGCCAGAGCTGCGACAGCGCCGCCGTCTCGGCAAAGAGCGCGACACCCGTGGAACGCGCCGGATTGACCGAGGTGTTGGTGACTGGAATGGAAACGAGGTGGATCAGCGTCAGGCCGAGACCGATGGCAATCGGCGCAAAGCCCACAGGGGCACGGCCATGGGTCGAGCCGAGGATGATGAGGAGGAAGAACGCCGTCAGCACCACCTCGATGACCAGAGCCGCCGTCAGCGAATAACCGCCTGGCGACAACTCGCCGTAACCGTTCGATGCGAAGCCGCCCGCCGTGAAGCCGGCCTTTCCGGACGCCACGACGTAGAGCACCGCGGCAGCCGCCACCGCACCCACGACCTGCGCCACGATGTAGGGCACGAGGCTCGATACCGGGAACTTGCCGGCGACCGTGAGCCCCACAGAGACGGCCGGATTGAAATGCCCGCCGGAAATGCCCCCGACGGTATAGGCCATGGTCAGCACCGTCAGGCCGAAGGCGAAGGCCACGCCGAGCAGGCCGATGCCCACCTCCGGGAAAGCGGCAGCCAGCACCGCGCTGCCGCAACCGCCTAAGACGAGCCAGAACGTGCCGAGAAACTCGGCTGAAAGCTTCTTGAACATGAGGACCCCCTGTCCCACTTCCGAAAATCCGGAATCACTCCGCGTGATCACCACGCAGAGCCAAGGTTTCGGAAATTGCGCACGAACGCAAGCTGAACGGGAAAATGCGACTCACGCGATCACCGTATGCGCGCAATCCGTTCAGGGAGAGGGTTTCAGGCCGTGGCGCGGCCTAGGAATTCCTTCACCTCGTAACCGGGCATGAAGTTGCCGAGGCGCTTGATTTCCCATTGCAGCATGATGCCGGAATGCTCCAGCACGCGGCTGCGCACGGTCTCGCCAAGATATTCAAGCTCGTAGCCCGTCGCCTGCCCGGTATTGATCATGAAGTTGCAGTGCATCGGCGACATCTGCGCACCACCGATCATCAGGCCACGGCACCCGGCCTCATCGATCAGCTTCCAGGCCGAATGGCCTTCGGGGTTCTTGAAGGTGGAACCGCCGGTCTTCTCGCGAATCGGCTGGACGGTCTCGCGGTGCTGGCGCACGGCGTCCATCTTCGCGCGGATCTCGTCCTTTTCGCCCGCCTGCCCCTGGAAGACGGCATGGGTGAAGATGAGATCACCAGACGCGGACGACTTGCGATAGCTGTAGCCCATGTCGGCGTTGGACAGCACGTGCTGGTTGCCCTTGCGGTCGACGGCATGAACCTCGACGACGAGGTCCTTGGTCTCCCCGCCATTGGCGCCCGCATTCATGCGCAGCGCACCACCGATGGAGCCGGGAATGCCGTAGTAGAATTCGAAGCCCGCGATGTTGTGGTCGAGCGCCATGGCCGCGATGTTCTTGTCCGGGCAGATGGCGCCGGCCTTGATGCGGTTATCGCCGGCAAGCTCGACATCGCCGAAGCCCTTGGCCGAAAGGCGGATCACGACGCCGGGAATACCACCGTCTCGCACCAGAAGGTTGGAGCCCACGCCCGTCACCGTCAGCGGCACCTCTTCCGGCAGCAGCTTGAGGAAGGCGACGAGGTCCTCGACATCGTGCGGATGGAACATCAGCTCGGCAAGGCCGCCGGCGCGGAACCAGGTGACACGGTCCATCGGTGCATCCGGTGTCAGGCGTCCGCGCACCTCCTTGATGCCTTCACCCAACGACGCCAGAAGTTTCGCACCATCAACCCGCTTCATGCCACCTCACCCGAAATGCCTGCCAATTCCCGCGGCAACGCCTGCGCCCAATGCGTGATGCTGCCAGCCCCCAAGAGAACCACGAAATCGCCGGGCTTTGCAATGCCGGCGACGATACCGGCCAGCGCATCCGGCGAAGCCAGCACGCGCGCATCGCGATGCCCGCCCGACTTGATGCGGGAAACCAGTTCTTCCGCCGTCACGCCCTCGATGGGGTCTTCCCCCGCCGCATAGATCGGCGCGATCATCACGCTGTCGGCGTCGTTGAAGCAGCCGGCGAACTCTTCGAAAAGGCTCGCGACGCGGCTGTAGCGGTGCGGCTGGTGCACGGCGATGATTCGACCCGCGCAGGCCTCGCGCGCGGCGCGCAGCACGGCCTTGATCTCGACGGGGTGGTGGCCGTAGTCGTCATAGACGTTCACGCCGTTCCAGCTGCCCGTGAAGGTGAAGCGGCGCTTCACGCCGCCGAAGCCGGCAAGCCCCTTGGCGATCAGCTCCGGCGAGATGCCGAGACGCTGCGCGACCGCAATCGCCGCCGTCGCGTTGGACACATTGTGCCGGCCCGGCATCGGCAAGCGCAGGTCCTTCAGCGAAATGACCTGGCCGGTGCGGCGGCGGCGGATCTCCACGTCGAAGACCGAGGTCGCGCCGTCCATGCGGATATTGCCGAAACGCACGTCCGCCTGCGGGTTTTCGCCATAGGTGATAACCTTGCGGTCCTCGATGCGGCTGACCATGGCCTGCACTTCGGGATGATCCAGGCACATGACGCCGAAACCATAGAACGGCACGTTTTCGACGAACTGCCGGAAGGCGGCGCGAACCGCGTCGAAGTTGCCGTAATGGTCGAGATGTTCGGGGTCGATATTGGTGACGATGGCGATATCGGCGGGAAGCTTCAGGAAGGTGCCGTCCGATTCGTCGGCTTCCACCACCATCCATTCGCCCTCGCCCATGCGGGCATTGGTGCCATAGGCATTGATGATGCCGCCATTGATGACGGTCGGGTCGAGGCCACCGGCCTCCAGCAGCGTCGCGACCATCGAGGTCGTCGTCGTCTTGCCGTGCGTGCCGCCGATGGCGATGGCATTGCGGAAGCGCATCAGCTCGGCCAGCATTTCGGCGCGGCGCACGACCGGCAGCAGCTTTTCGCGCGCCGCGATCAATTCCGGATTGCTTTTCTTGATGGCGGTGGAAACGACGACCACTTCCGCCTCGCCGAGATTTTCCGCCTTGTGGCCGACGAAGACCTCGATGCCCTTCTCACGCAGGCGCTGCACGTTTGCGCTGTCTGCCTGGTCGGAGCCCTGCACCTTGTGGCCGAGATTGTGCAGCACCTCGGCGATGCCGCTCATGCCGATGCCGCCAATGCCGATGAAATGAACGAGCCCTATGCTCTGCGGCATCTTCATGGCCGTTCTCCCTTGAATTGTGCAATCGTCCTGCCGCCCGCAATAGCCTCTACCATGGAAGCGAGCAAGCGCGTGGCATCCGGTTTTCCTGCATTTCTGGCGCTTGCGGCCATGGTGGCCATCTTAGCCGGATCATGCATGGCGCCCGAGACGATCCGCGCCAGGCGCTCCGTCGAAAGCTCCGCCTGCGGGATCACCTTGGCGCCGCCGGCACCTGCCAGGGCCGCGGCGTTGGCCGCCTGGTCGTGATCGAGCGCATAGGGATAGGGCACGAGGATGGACGGACGGCCGACCACCGAAAGCTCGGATACCGTGGAGGCGCCGGACCGACTGATGACGAGATGCGCGGCACCGATGCGCGCCGCCATGTCGTTGAAGAAGGGCGAGACATCGGCGGGAATGCCGAGATCGGCATAGCTGCGCACCACCTCGTCCTTGTCCTCCGTGCGCGCCTGCTGCGTGATCTTCAGCCGCGCCCGGTCCTGCGGCTCCAGCGCCGCGATGGCCGAGGGAATGGCCTTGGAGAAGAACTGCGCGCCCTGGCTGCCGCCGAACACGACCAGCCGGAATTCGCCGTCCGTCGAGGGCGTATAGGGGACCGCGGCAGCCTCCAGCACGGCCGGCCGCACCGGATTGCCTGTCGTCACCGTCTTTGCCGCATAGGGACCGCCCGTCTCCGGCAGGAAGCCGCCGGCAATGGCGCGCACACGGTTGGCGAGCGCCTTGTTGGCGCGGCCCATCACGGCATTCTGCTCGTGGATCATCGAGGGGATGCCCATCCCGGTCGCGGCCAGAAGCGGCGGCACGGTGGGATAACCGCCGAAGCCGACGACGACCTTCGGCTTCAGCCGCGCCAGAAGCCGGCGCGCGGCACGCATGCCCTTCCACAGCGTGAACAGCGACTTGGCGACGCTGACCGGGTTCTTCGAGCCGATCGTCGCCGATGGCACGATGTGGATTTCGTCGGCAGGGAATTTGCCGGCGAAGCGCTCGGCGCGGCTGTCGGTCACGAGATGCACCGACCAGCCGCCGGCCTTCAGCTCATGGGCCAGCGCTTCCGCGGGAAAAAGATGGCCGCCGGTACCACCGGCGGCGAGAAGAACGATGCCTTTGCTCATGCCTGTTCCTTATTCGGCCGCCGCCACGATACCACCGCGGAAGAGGCTGCGCTCGGACGCGCGCTTTTCCGGGCGGTGGCGGGTCAGCGCCAGGATGAAGCCGGCTGTCACGCAGATCGCCACCATGGACGAACCGCCATAGGAGATCAGCGGCAGGGTCATGCCCTTGGCCGGCATGAGTTCGAGATTGACGCCGATGTTGATCATCGACTGGATGCCCATCTGCAGCACGAGGCCGGCGACGGCGAAGCGCGTGAAATCGTTGCGCTCCTTGAAGGCATGATTGAGGCCGCGCATCACAACGAAGGCGAAGATCAGCACGATGACCATGCAGAAGATGATGCCGAACTCCTCGGCCGCGACCGAGAAGATAAAATCGGTATGGCTGTCGGGGATGATGCGCTTGACGGTGCCCTCGCCCGGACCCTGGCCGAACCAGTTGCCGCGGATGATGGCCTCGCGCGCCGTATCCATCTGGAACGTGTCGCCCTCGCCCGTCCAGAATTTGTCGATACGCGCGGCCACGTGCGGCAGGAGCGTATAGGCCGTGAGCAGGCCGCCGACGGCAGCGCCCCCGAGAATGATGATCCACAGCCACGGCATGCCGGCCATGAAGAACATGCCGCCCCAGACCGCCGCCGTGAGCACCGTCTGGCCGAGGTCCGGCTGGGCAATGAGCAGCGCCGCCACGATGCCGAAGAGGATGATGGCGAAGAGATTGCCGGGAATTTCCGGCTGGCGTGCGTGTTCGGAAAAGAGCCAGGCGCAGATGACGACGAAGGCCGGCTTCATGAATTCCGACGGCTGCACGGACAGGCTGCCGATGGCGAGCCAGCGCCGCGATCCCTTGACCTCGACGCCGAAGAACAGCGCCAGCACCATGGCGGCGAGCGAGGCGACGAGAAGGATCATCGCCGCGCGCCGCACCTGGCGCGGCGAGAGGAAGGAGATGCCGAACATCACGACGATCGACGGCAGCAGGAAGAAGGCGTGCCGCTTGACGAAGTGGAAACTGTCGAGGCCGATGCGTTCGGCAACCGCGGGGCTGGCCGCGAAGGACAGCATGAACCCGAGCCCCATCAGAAGGATGAAGGCCGCGAGGAAGAACCGGTCTATCGTCCAGAACCAGTCCGCCAATGCACCACGTTCGGCGCGACTTACCATGATCAAATCCCCTCGTTGAAGGATTTCGGGTCCGCAGCCCTCTCCTCCATCATCCCCGGGTTCGACCCCGGAGATGACGGAAGAGAGGTGGTGCCCGACATCGTCACTAAACCTCGACCAGCATGGACACGCCCGGCAGCGCCGCGACGTGCTTCACGAAGGCATCGCCTCTGACTTCAAAGTTCTTGTACTGGTCGAAGCTTGCGCAAGCCGGGGACAGCAGGACGGCAACGGGGCCGCCTGCATCCTGCCCGGCATCGGCAGCCGCGTCCGCGACCGCACGCTCCAGCGTGCCGGCAATCTCGAAGGGAACCCGGTCGCCGAGCGTCGCCGCAAAGGCTGGCGCCGCCTCGCCGATCAGGTAGGCCTTGGCAATGCGCGGAAAGAAACCGCCGAGGGTGGTGATGCCCCCCTCCTTCGCCACGCCGCCGGCAATCCAGTAGATGCGCTCGAAGCTCGACAGCGCGGGTGCGGCGGCATCCGCATTGGTCGCCTTGGAATCGTTGACGAAGAGCACGTCACCCTTGCGGCCGACCGGCTGCATGCGATGCTTCAGCCCCGGGAAGGTCGTGAGCCCCGCGCGGATCTCGTCTTCGCTCACGCCGACGGCAAGGCACGCGGCGATCGCTGCTGCCGCGTTCTGAGCGTTGTGGCTGCCGCGCAGGGTCTGTATGGCGGAGAGGTCGGCGATCTCCCGCGTCGCCCCGCCCTGCGCCGCAATCAGCCGCGCACCATCGGCATAGATGCCGTCGGCCAGGACATTGCGCCGGGAAATGCGCACGACCTTCGTGCCGGTCCGCTCGATGCGGTCGGCGATCATCGCGCAATGGCTGTCGTCGACACCGACAACGGCTGTCCTGCTACCGGCAACGAGCCGCTCCTTGACCTCGGCATAGTGCTGCATGGAGCCGTGCCGGTCGAGATGATCGGGCGTCAGGTTGAGCAGGATGCCGGCAGAGGGATCGAGCGTCGGCGCAAGGTCGATCTGGTAGGACGAGCACTCGACCACGAAGAAGCGCCCGGACTTCGGCGGATCGAGCGTCAGAACGGCCGTTCCGATATTGCCGCCGAGCTGCGTGTCGCGGCCGCTTGATTTCAGGATATGCGCGATCAGCGCCGTGGTGGTGGATTTGCCGTTCGTGCCCGTGATCGCGATAAACGGGCAATCGGGCGCATGGGCGCGGCGCTCGCGCGCGAAAAGCTCGATGTCGCCGACGATCTCCGCGCCTGCCGCGCGCGCCAGATCGGCGCTCCAATGCGGCTTGGGGTGGGTCAGCGGCACGCCCGGCGACAGCACCAGCGCGTCGACCTTGGTCCAGTCGAGCGTGCGCAGGTCGCCGGTCCTGATGCCAGTCGTCGCAGCGTTCTCGACGCTGGCCGGATTGTCGTCCCAGGCCACGACGTCGGCCCCACCGGCGGCGAGCGCCATGGCCGTCGCAAGGCCCGAGCCGCCGAGCCCGAAGAGCGCGACCGTCTTTCCCTTGAAGGTGGTGACCGGGATCATCGGCTGTTACCGCAATTTCAGTGTCGAGAGGCCGACAAGGGCCAGCACGACCGCGATGATCCAGAAGCGCACCACGACCTGGCTTTCGGTCCAGCCCTTCTTCTCGAAATGGTGGTGGATCGGCGCCATGAGGAACACGCGCTTGCCGGTCAGCTTGAACGAAGCGACCTGGATGATGACCGACAGCGTTTCCATGACGAACAGGCCACCGATGATGGCCATGACGATCTCGTGCTTGGTGGCGACGGCGACGGTGCCGATCAGGCCGCCCAGCGCCAGCGAGCCGGTATCGCCCATGAAGATGGCGGCCGGCGGCGCGTTGAACCACAGGAAGCCGAGGCCCGCGCCGATGACCGCGCCGAGCACGACGGCGAGTTCCCCGGTGCCGGGCACGAAATGAATCTGCAGATAGTTCGCAAACACCGCGTTGCCGGCGAGGTAGGCGATGACGCCGAAGGACGCCGCCGAGATCATCACCGGAACGGTCGCAAGACCATCCAGGCCGTCCGTCAGGTTGACCGCGTTGCCGGCCGCGACGATGACGAAGCCGCCGAACAGCACGAAGAAGATGCCGAGATTGACCAGCATGTCCTTGAAGAACGGGAAGGTGATGGACGAGCCGAACGTGGAGCCGGCGGTCCCCGCCGACAGCGTGGCGCGCATCATGAAATAGGTGGCGATGCCGGCAATCAGGAATTCCAGGCCGAGGCGCGCCTTGCCGGAGAAGCCCTTGTCCGTCTGCTTGGTGACCTTGAGATAGTCGTCATAGAAGCCGATGGCGCCGAAGCCGAGCGTGACGAGCAGCGTCGCGACGACATAGACGTTGGAAAGGTCTGCCCAGAGCAGCGCGCTGCCGACGATCCCGGCAAGGATCATCAGGCCGCCCATGGTGGGCGTTCCGGCCTTCTTGAAATGCGTCTGCGGCCCGTCCGCGCGGATCGGCTGGCCCTTGCCCTGGCGGATGCGCAGGGAGGAAATGATCATCGGCCCGAACAGGAAGACGATGGTGGCGGAGGTGAACAGCGCGGCGCCGGTCCGGAACGTGATGTACCGGAACAGGTTGAACACCGGCACGGTGTTCGCCAGCTCGACGAGCCAAAGGAGCATTGTCACCCTTTCCCCAACAGGTTCCCCGATCGATCCGCGGCGTGACCGACCGCGCAGGAGAAGCAGATTCCATAAAAGAAGGTCCGGCAGGCGAAAGCCCGGCCGAACCTCACATCAACTTTGGCGCTCCCTCTCGGAGAATGCCGGATATTTGTCAAGCAGCGCCGCAACGATGCGGCTGAAGCCGGTCCCCTTCGACGACTTCACGACGAGAACGTCGCCCGGCTGCACATTTTCCACCGCATGCAGCGCAAGCGCATCCGCGGTCTCGCGATATTCGATCTCGATACCCTCGGGCAGCGCATCGCGCAGCGCCGCCATGTCGGGGCCGCCCAGCCAGACGGTGCCTATTCCCGATTCGAGCAGCGGCGCGGCCAGCCCGGCATGAACCGCCTGCGAATGTTCGCCCATTTCCAGCATGTCGCCGAGCACCGCAATGCGCCGGCCGCCGCCATAGGGTTCGGTATCGCGCAGCAAGGCGATGGCAGCTCCCATGGACGCCGGATTGGCATTGTAGCTTTCGTCGATCAGCGTGAACCACCCGCCGTCCTTGGCGAGCTGGTAGCGCCGGCCGCGGCCCTTTTCAGGCTGCATCGTCGCAAGCCCGGCCATCGCCTTCTCGATATCGCCGCCCGCAAGATGCACGGCGCCGAGCACGGCAACAGCGTTCTCGGCAATGTGCCGGCCGGGCGCGCCCATCGGCACTTCCAATGTCTGGCCGCCGACGGCAGCCCGCAACAGCCCGCCCTCCGGGCCGCTGATGAAATCGAGCAACCGGAACTCCGCATCGGCGGCCGCGCCGAAGCTGTGAATATGCGTGACGCCAACGGCGCGGGCGGCCTTTTCCAGAAAGTCGCACTGCGCGTTGTCGCGGTTGAGAATGGCATGCCCGCCGGGCACCACCCCTTCGAATATTTCCGCCTTCGCGGCGGCAATTTCCTCAAGGTTGCGGAAATTGCCGAGATGGGCCGGCGCGATGGTGGTTATGACGGCGATATGCGGGCGCACCATCGAGACGAGCGGGCGGATTTCGTTGGCATGGTTCATGCCCACTTCGAAAATGCCGTAATCGGTATTCTCGGGCATGCGGGCGAGCGTCAGCGGCACGCCCCAGTGATTGTTGAAGGAGGCGACAGAAGCATGCACGCTGCCGGAGGGCGAAAGCGCCTGGCGCAGCATTTCCTTCGTCGTCGTCTTGCCGACGGAACCGGTGACGGCGATGATCCGTGCGGCGGTGCGGTCACGTGCGGCGCAGCCGAGATCGACCAGCGCCTGAAGCACATCCTGCACCACGATCATGGGGGTGACGAGACGGCCGAGCGCCGGCAGCTTGCCTTCGCTGACCACGAGCAGGGACGCGCCGTTGGCGACGGCGAAGCTTGCATAATCATGCCCGTCGACGCGGTCGCCCTTGATGGCGAAGAAGGCCTCGCCCTGGGCAATGGCGCGGCTGTCGATGGAAATGCCGGTGACACCTTGTGGCAGGTTGCCCACAGGCCTGCCATGCATGGCCGCGATCAGATCGGGAGTGGTCCAGAGCCAGTTCACCGGGAGAGGCCCTCCAGCGCCTTGCGCAGTTCTGCATGGTCGGAGAAGGGAAGCGTGACGGCGCCCACGGTCTGCCCTTCTTCATGTCCCTTGCCGGCCACGATCAGCGTATCGCCCGGCTGCAGCATGCCGACGGCGCTGCGGATCGCCTCCGCGCGGTCGGCGATCTCCGTCGCGCCCTTGGCGGCCACCATGATCTCGGAGCGGATAACGGCAGGAACCTCGGAGCGCGGATTGTCGTCGGTGACGATCACCACATCGGCAAGGCGCGTCGCGATCTCGCCCATGATCGGGCGCTTGCCCTTGTCGCGGTCGCCGCCGCAGCCGAACACCACGACGACGCGGCCGGTGGTGAAGGGACGCACGGAGGTCAGCACATTCTCCAGCGCATCGGGCTTGTGAGCATAGTCGACATAGGCGAGCGCGCCGTTCTTCGCGTGGCCGACCAGTTCGAGGCGGCCGGCTGCACCGACCAGCTTCTCGAGCGCGGCCATCGCGGTGGCGGCCGGCACACCCGTCGACATGGCGAGACCGGCCGCGACCAGCGCATTCGCCACCTGGAAATCACCGGCCAGCGGGATGTGAACCTCGTGGATCTCATCGCCGGCATGGATTTCGGCGGTCTGCTTGTGGCGGAAATGCTCGACGCGCTTGAGCGCCAGGAAGTCTCCCTTGCGGCCGACGGTGCGCACATCGAGGCCCGCCTTGCGCGCCGCGTCGATCGCCACGCCCGACCACTCGTCATCCGCATAGATGATCGCAGGCTGGCCTGTCTTCAAAAGCGCATCGAACAGCCGCATCTTGGAGGCCATGTAGTGCTCGACCGTCGGATGGTAATCCATGTGGTCGCGGCCGAGATTGGTGAAGCCGCCGGCAGCAAGCTTAACGCCATCGAGGCGCGACTGGTCGAGGCCGTGGCTGGAGGCTTCCATCGCCGCATGGGTCACGCCGGCATCGGCAAGTTCTGCAAGAAGCTTCTGCAGCGAGACCGGATCGGGCGTCGTCAGCGAACCGTAATCGTTGCGACCCGGCGCCACGACACCAGTCGTGCCGATCATCGCGGCGGCATGGCCGGCATGCGCCCAGATCTGACGCGTGAAGGAGGCGACCGAAGTCTTGCCCGCCGTGCCGGTCACCGCAACCATGGTTTCCGGCTGGCGGCCGTAGAAGCGTGCGGCGGCCAGCGCCAGGAAGCGGCGCGGAACGGCGACCGGGATAACAGGAACAGAAACATCGGCAGTTATGCCTTCGGCGACGACCACGGCGGCGGCGCCTCGCGCGACGGCATCGGCAATGAAGCGGCTGCCATCGGCCTTGCTGCCGGAAAGGGCAACGAAGAGATCGCCGGGCTTCACCGTTCGACTGTCGCTGGTAATGCCGCTTACATCAGTCGCGGCGGCGGCGCCCAGGGTGTCGATGTCGGTTCCGGCGAGGTCACTGATCTTCATTGTCCGCTCTGCAATCTTCGTTGGCGCCGGTCCGTCTCGAATCGGCGCCTCGTCTTCCCGATTCAATAAGACACAAGCAAGGCAGACCCGTCCTCACCAAATTTCGGCTTTACACCGAGAAGAGCGGCGGAACGGCGAATGATCTCGCCCACCATCGGCGCGGCGTTGAGGCCGGCGGTGCGGCCACCGCCCTCGCCCGTCTGCGGCGCGTCGATGAAGGTCAGCACGACATATTTCGGATCGTCGATCGGGAAGCCGGACAGGAACGCGTTGAAGTTCTGCGTGTTGGAATAACGCCCGTTCACCACCTTGTTGGCCGTGCCCGTCTTGCCGCCGACATTGAAGCCCGGCACGAGCGACCGGCGGCCCGAGCCGTCATTGGCGTTGAGCTTGAAGAGGTAGCGCATGCTGTCCACGGTCTTCTGCGAAATGACCGCCTTGGCGATCTCGTCCGCTTCCTCGCGGGTGCGCGGCAGGAAGGTCGGGTTGATGAGCCTGCCGCCGTTGATGAGCGCGGCACCGGCCACCGCCGTCTGCAAGGGCGTGGTGGAGACCCCGTGGCCGAAGGAGATGGTGATCGAGTTGATCTTCTTCCATTCGCGCGGCTGGCTCGGCGTCTTGACCTCGGGCAGCTCCGTTTCCATGCGCGTCAGAAGCCCGAGCCGGGTCAGGAACTCCTTGTGCGCCTCGATGCCGACGACATCGGCCATCTTGGCCGTGCCGATATTCGAGGAATACTGGAAGATTTCCGGAACCGAGAGCACCCGGTGCTTGCCGTGGAAGTCCTTGATGGTGAAGCCGCCGATGCGGATGGGCGCGCGCGCGTCAAAACTGTCGGTGATCTTCACCTTGCCGGAATCGAGCGCCATCGCCGTGGTGAAGGACTTGAAGGTGGAGCCCATCTCGAACGTGCCGTTCGACATGCGGTTCATCCAGCCTTCCTTGGCGCCTTCGGCCGGATTGTTGGGGTCGTAATCGGGATAGGAGGCCATGGCGAGGACCTCGCCGGTGTTCACGTCGAGAACGACGGCCCCGGCGGCGATCGCCTTGTACTTCTCCATGCCGTCCTTGACGACGTCGCGCACGATCGCCTGCACGCGCAGGTCGATGGACAGGCGCACCGGCTCCAGCTTGGCGTCGCTCGTCATGCCGATGGCGGCAAGGTCGGCCAGCCCCTGGCTGTCGATGTAGCGCTCCATGCCGGCAATGCCGCGGTTGTCGATATTGACGTGGCCGACGATGTGCGAGGCCGTCGCGCCGCCCGGATAGAAGCGGCGCTTTTCCGGCCGGAAGCCGACGCCGGGAATGCCGAGCGCGAGAATACGGCTCTGCTGCTTGGGCGTGAGCTGGCGCTTCAGCCACTGGAAGCGGGATTTCGAGGTAAGCTTGCGGTAGATGCCGCGCCGGTCGAGATCGGGCAGGACCGTCGCGAGCATTTCGACGGCCTCGTCGGCATCGACGATCTTGTGCGGCTCGGCATAGAGCGAGACGGTGCGGATGTCGGTCGCGAGGATCTCGCCGTTGCGGTCGACGATGTCGGGGCGCGACGCCATCAGGTGATCGGCAGGGCCGATGCTGGAGGTCGTTTCAGACGAGGCCATGCCGTATTGCACGAGACGGCCGCCGATGGCGGCATAGGCCACGCCGAAGCAGCAGATGATGACCGCGACGCGGCTGCGGGCCTGCGATCCCGAGCGCTTGCGCGTGCCCTCGAAGGCCGGGCCGCCCGTGCGGTTGTTGTTGCCGCCGGCATTGAAGTGCGCCTTGCTCTTGACGTCCATGATGCGGGAGAGAAACGACATCAGCGTGCCACCGATCCGGTTTGGATTGTGTCCGTAGCGGAACCATTCTTGTTGGACTTCGCCACCTTGTCGTCCTTCTCCGGCTCGAGCGCGGGCAGCTCGGCGGTCGGCATGGGCAGTTCGTTCGGCTGGGCGAGCTGGGTCGATTCCGTCGGCACGAGCTTGAGATCGGCTTCAAAGGCTTTCACGAGCCGCGTCAGCCGGTTCGGCTGGGTCAGCAGCGCCCAGTCGGCCTTCAGGAGGTCGATCGTGTCTTCCTCGAGCTTGATCTCGGCATCGAGCTTACGCACCTCCTCGCGCTTGTTCTCGGCCTGATGCTTGATCGAGTAGGTGACGGTGGCTGCGGCGGTCATCACCGCGATCATCACGACATCGAGGGTACGGAACATGGCTCAGCTTCCCATCTTTTCGAGGGCGGCAAGGTTTGGCAGGTTGAAGATGGACAGGTCATCTGTCCCGGCAGGGGCGCTGGTGCGCTCGCCCGCTCTCAGTTTCGCGGACCGGGCGCGCGGATTGACCACGCTTTCCTCGTCGCTGGCGGCGACCATAGGGCGCCCGACTGGTGTGAAGGTTGCGGCGCGGTCGTGGACCTCGGGCAGATGCCGGGAGCCGGCCGCCTTGCCGGCGCGATCCTGGAAGAACTTCTTGACGATCCGGTCTTCCAGCGAATGGAAGCTGACGATGACCAGCCGACCGCCCGGCTTCAGCGCGCGCTCGGCCGCCAGCAACGCCTGGGCAAGCTCGCCCAGTTCATCGTTGACGAAGACGCGCAGCGCCTGGAAAACGCGCGTGGCCGGATGGATCTTGTCCTTGGCCTTGCGCGGCGTGGTCAGTTCGATGACGTTGGCGAGCTGGCGCGTCGTCGTGAAGGGCTCCTTGGCCCGCTCCCGCTCGATGGCGCGGGCGATGCGCCCCGCCTGCTTTTCCTCGCCGAGAAAACCGAAGATGCGGATGAGGTCCGAGACCTTGGCGCGGTTGACGACATCGGCCGCCGATACGCCCGAGGCCGACATGCGCATGTCGAGCGGGCCGTTCTTCTGGAAGGAGAAACCGCGCTCGGCTTCATCGATCTGCATGGAGGAAACGCCGATATCCAGCACGATGCCGTCGAGCCCGCCCGCGGGCGCATGCTCGGCAAGCTCTGAAAAGCGCGAATGTATGAGCGTGAGGCGCCCGCCGGATGCCTTGACCAGATCCTGCCCGCCCGCAATCGCATTCGGGTCGCGGTCGAGGCCGATGACGTTGGCGCCCTCGGCGAGAATGGCCGATGTATAGCCGCCCGCTCCGAACGTGCCGTCGAGGATCGTCTGGCCGGGCTTCGGCGCCAGCGCCTGGATCACCTCCGAAAGAAGAACCGGGATGTGACGGACCGGTCCGCCATCGGCCTCGAAAGAGCCTCCGCCAAGATCCGCCGCCATCCCGTCTCTCCGTCTTACCCCGAGCCCAGACCTCGCATTCTGAACTCTTCCCGGGCCGCCGCCTGCGTGGCTTGAAATGCCTGCGGTGCCCAGAGCTGAAAATGATCCGCCCGACCGACAAAGGTCACGTCCGTGGTGATCCCCGTATAGTCGCGGATGAAATCCGTGACCGGCAGACGCCCCTCCGAATCGAGCTTCATGAAGACCCCGCCCCCGTGAATGAGGAGCGACATCTGATTGGCCAACGGCGAAAACGCATCCTCGCTGACGATCTGGCGCTCGAAACGATCGAGCAAATCCAGCCCGCCGACGCTGATCGCCGGAAACAGGAAATCCTGGAAGCAATACAGATCCCGGATGTCTCGCTGCGACAGAACGGAACGAAAGGCCGAAGGCACGGAAACCCGCCCCTTGGCATCGATCTTGTTTGTCGCATTCGACAGGAACCGGTTCATGACGCGATACAGCCGCTTCCAAAGCCGGGACGCCGTGCATGCCCCCCGGCACTACCGACACAAAACAACGCCCATGCGCCAACCCTGATGCAACGCTTGCGCGCCGCACCGTCCCCGGCCGGTTTGCCACTAGACTTTGCGATGATCGGACGCTCATGCGTCCTCGTGCAGTGTGATTTTGGGATACCATGGGACCATATGGGCGTCAATGGGAAGAGAACCTCACTTCCCCTCTTTGGACCGTCGGATGCATGCCGGTGCGTGCCTCGGCACCGGCCAGGAAACCTCACTCTCGCGGACAATTTTTCGCACGTAAAAACAGTTTGTTAACCTTAGATAGGAAGGGTTAACATGACGTTAAAAAGCGTGGCTCGGAACAAAACAGGAAATGCAGCGGAGGCGTTTGAAAGCGCGCACGTTTCCGCTTGCGGGCCGATCCCTTGCGCAAGCAGCCCGCCGCTTGTCATCACGAATTATTACATTCGGAATATTTCGTCGAAAAGCCGGGCAGCGGCAGCGGCAGCGCTGCGGCAGGCAAATCTGCTGCGAATCACAACCTTGAATGGGCGGAGCGCGCCCTCCGGGATGCCTGCACATCGTGGTCAGAGAAGAGAATTTGCCAGTTGGCCTGTAAGCCGGGTTCTGTAAGGCTCCGGCTTTCACCGGAACGTGGCAGCCATTCATCTGGGACCGGACTTGCGCCCGGCCTCTTGCAACCCACCCGGATGACCGGCCCGGAAACAGGCTGGAGCGCTTGCGCGCTCCGCGTCATCCCTATTCGGTTTTGCTCCCGGTGGGGTTTACCGTGCCGTCCATGTCGCCATGCACGCGGTGGGCTCTTACCCCACCCTTTCACCCTTACCTTCCAAGGAAGGCGGTTTGCTTTCTGTGGCACTTTCCCTGGGGTCGCCCCCGCCGGACGTTATCCGGCACCGTGTTTCCGTGGAGCCCGGACTTTCCTCACCCTGCAGCCTTTCGGCCCTTGCAAGGCGCGGCTGCCCGGCCAACTGGCAGGCGCTGACTAGCCCATGCCGGCATGAAACACCAGAGGCACCGTGCGATTCCGGCGAAGGCACAAGCCGGTTTAGCGGAAGTGGACGGCGAAGTCGGTCTGGTAGTCCGGCTCGTCCAGGCGCCCGCGCAACAGCATGTCCGCACCGATGCGGCCGATCTCGTCGGAACTCTTCGCCGCCGCCCCGTTGCCGCCCGTCAGAAGCGCGATGCGTTCGCCTCCGACGAAGCCGGCATAGGGGTAGCCGTGCACCGTAAAGGTGGTGACGCAGGGTGCGGAAACCATGCGCACCGGCTCCAGATCCGGGATGAACCGCATCAACAGCGCCTTGAGGTGCTGGCTCGCCTCACGATTTCCCTCACCCCGGAACCAGTCCACGATGGCGCCCTGCTCCTCCACCTCGATATCGGTCGGGTCGCCGCCGATCTTGAGATAGCTGTTGCCGTCGGGATAGGTGATGGGCGGCAGGAAATAGAAGTGTTCGGACGGGTTGCTGCTCTCGTCGATCCATGACGGCATGTCGCGATAGGCCTCAGCCTGCGCCGGTGTCAGCTGCGCCAGGACGACGGTCCGGGCGCGCACGACGAGGTCCGGCCGGTCAGGCAGAAGCCCCGAAGCACGCGAGAAGCCGCCGGTGGCGGCAAGCACCCGGTCGCCGGTCACCGCGCCGCCGGACTTCAGGTTGACCGACGCGCGGTCGCCGAGGTCGGTCACGGCGACGACATCGTCTTCAATGCAAACCCCGCCAGCCTTTTTGAAGCATGCGACCTGGGCGGCGACAAGCTTGCGCGGATCGATATGCCCCGCGCCCGTCGGCTCGAACACACCGGCCGATGTTTCCGGCAGCGCGAACCACGGAAAACGGACACGCAACCCTTCCCGGTCCAGCGAGGGAGCCTCCAGCGCATAGCGCCGGGCGACATCCTCCACGGATCGGACGAAGCTGCCACCGGATGTACCTGTGATCAGGCAGCCGACTTCGCTATAGAAGCCGATGCCGCTCTCCGCCTCGATGTCCCGGTACCGGGCGATCGACCGTCGGGCGAGCAAAGCCCAGTCCGGATCGCTGTCGATGGTGCGGGTGATGCGGCCGCTGTCGTAATGGCTGGCGAAGACGCCGTCATGCTTCTGCCAGTCGGCCGGCTCGCCGCGCCCGACGAGCGCGACCGTCGCCCCCGTCTTCGCGAGGTGCCGCGCCGCGGCTGCCCCCATCATGCCTTTTCCCACCACCACGAAATCGAAATGCCGAACCATGTGCCGCCCTACTCTTTGCCAGAGGCATAGCATGACGGCGCGCCGATTCCAGCAAGGAGAAAAAGGACTTTTCCACCCATCAGTCGATGTAGCTCTGCACCTTGCCGCAATAGCGCTTGGAGACCGGGTTCATGCGCTTGGCGCCGTGGCCGGCATTGTATTTCAGGATCGTGCCGCAGACCGTGCCGCCACCCAGTTCATGGGCCATGGCAAGGTACTTCATGCCGAATTTGATGTTCGTTTCCGGGTCGTAGAGCCCCTTGGCCCCGCCGCGATAGCCCATCATGCGCGCCGTCGCCGGCTTGATCTGCATGAGGCCGATCTCGCCGGCGCTGCCGCGCGCCCGCGGGTTGAAGTTGCTCTCGACGCGAACAACGGCATGGGCAAGATCGACGGGCACCCCATAGGTCTTCGCGTAGGTCTGGATCAGCCCGGAATAGCTCGCGGTCTTCACGCCGGCGACCAGCGGGTTCTCCGCCTTGGGATAGCCTGCGGTGCTGCGATAGGTCTTCAGCGTACCGACGACGACGTCGCCCTTGCCGGCGCCGGTCTTTTGCTTGTTGCGCTTGCCGGAAACCTTCCGCGTTTTCCCGGCGGTATCGGCCCGCTCGTTCTTCGCCTTCTTGACCGTGTCGGCCTTGTCTTTCGCGGCAGTCTGGAAAGCGGGTTTGTTGCCGCCCGTCGGAAAGCCGCCCGGCCCCGCATGCGCCACTCCGGCAGAAAAAACGGACGCAAAAAGGCAGGCCGCGCTGAAGGCAGCAGAAAGTCTTCTCATCGAGTTATCGTCTCCAAAAGGCGCAAAGGCAGAGCCTTGGACGCGCGGCGATCAGGCCGCGCATCCCGCGCAAACGTCTTGATCCTGTTGATAGCGATCAGGCCCTGACCGCATGTTGCGCTGCAACGAACGCAAGCGGAAAGAACATCCCCAATCGGGTCAGGATGTGGCGAAACGGTAAACTTCCGTTACATTCTGTAATATTAGGAGAGAATGATATGGCTTCAGGCGCCCAGACGCGGCAGCGCGGAGAGCAGCCTGTGGAGCGTATCGATGGTCGAGAAATCGGCAATACCATCGACCCGCGCGGGCCGGAAATGCCGCTGGAAAGCCGCCACGGCGCCCTCGGTCTTTTCCGAGTAAACCCCATCGATTTCAACGGCATAGCCATAGAGCGACAGCATGGTCTGTAAGGCCTCGACGGGCTGGCCCGCATCCCCCTTCTGGAAGAAGCGGCCGCCGGCGATCGGGGACGGCTCGACCCAGTGCCCGACCCCTGCCGCATGAAGGCTCTGCCAGGGAAAGTTTTCACCCGGATCAACCTTGCGGATGGGGGCCACATCGCTGTGCGCGAGCACCCGTTCGGGGGCGATATTCCACCTTCGGCCACAATCGAGACACAGTTCCACGACCGCGTTGATCTGCTTTTCGGGGAAATCCGGCAGGCCGCCGGGATGGCCGGCATTGACGATCTCGATGCCGATGGAAGCCGAATTGATGTCGACCTCCCCCTTCCAGAAGCTCTTGCCGGCATGCCAGGCGCGATCGGCCTCGCGTACGAGCTGCTCGACGCGCCCATCCTCATGCACGAAGTAGTGGCAGGACACCTGGCTTTCGGGCGCACGCAGCCACTTCAGCGCGCTTTCCGCCGTTTCCATGCCCGTATAATGCAGGAGGATGATGTCAGGGACGCGCCCGCCCGCCCGCCCGCCGAAGTTCGGCGACGGCGCGGGGGTCGCGCCGGCATAGTCACATGTGAATGCGCTCATGCAGCGCAGCGTTCCTTCTCGATCGCCTCATAGGCAGCGTTGAGCGCGGCCATGCGGTCGTTCGCAATCTGATGGAACTCGGCCGGCACGCCACGCGCCACCAGCCTATCAGGATGGTTCTCCGAAGCAAGCACGCGGTAGCGCTTGCGAATATCGGCGAAATCGTCACTCGGCTTGACGCCCAGCACCTTGTACGGGTCGCGGCCGCTGACATGGACATGCCGCGCCGTGATCTGCTCGAAGCGATCCTCGGCCATGCCGAAGATATCGGCGACGCGCTGGAGGAAGGCCATCTCGTTCTCATGGATGAGACCGTCGGCCTTCGCGATATGGAAGAGACCGTCGATGATATCCTCAAGGATCGGGCAATTGTTCTCGCAGGAGACGCAAAGCGCCTTCATCTTCTCGGCATAGGCTTCGTAGCCCGCGACATCCTGGCGCGCGAGATTGTAGAGGCGCGCGACATTGGCGGCCTGATTGTCAGGGTATTTGAAGATATCCTTGAACGCATCGACCTCGGCGGTCGTGACGACGCCGTCGGCCTTCGCCATCTTGGCCGAAAGCGCGATCATCGCAACGGAGAAGGCAACCTGCCGGCGCGTTTCCGGGTCGCCCTCGAACAGGGTACGCACGGCCTCGACCACGCCCGTCAGCACATTGCTGGCGGCATCCGAGACCATGCCGACGAGGCGATCCCACACGGCACTGATGAAGCAACTTGGCGAATTCTGGAACATAAGGTGATCTTGATCAGACAATTGCAGGGAAAGCAAGGCAGGAACGGCAGGATAAATAAATTTTGATGACCCTCATTAAGTGGGTCATCCGAATTTTATGGACGCCGTAGCGACGCCTGTGGACGATGAAGACAATCCGTCATGGAGTGCGGATAAGTTCGCCGCGCCGTTTCCCTTGAAGGGGATTCTGCGCTACGAGCAACGCCAACCCACCAGACGTACAGAAGCCGAGGAGGAATCATGGCCAAGCAGAAAGTCGCAATGCTGACCGCGGGCGGGCTCGCGCCCTGCCTGTCGTCCGCCGTCGGCGGCCTCATCGAACGCTACAGCGACGTGGCGCCGGATATCGAGCTCATCGCCTACCGCTCCGGTTACCAGGGCCTGCTGCTCGCCGATCGCATCGAGATCACGCCGCAGATGCGCGAGAAGGCCCCTCTCCTGCACCGCTACGGCGGCTCGCCGATCGGCAACAGCCGCGTGAAGCTGACCAACACCGCCGACTGCGTGAAGCGCGGCCTCGTCAAGGACGGCGAAAACCCGCTGCGCGTTGCCGCCGAGCGGCTCGCCAAGGACGGCGTCACCATTCTCCACACGATCGGCGGTGACGACACCAACACGACGGCGGCGGACCTCGCCGCCTATCTCGGCGCCAACGGCTACAATCTCACCGTGGTCGGCCTGCCGAAGACCGTCGACAACGACGTCGTTCCGATCCGCCAGTCGCTCGGCGCCTGGACGGCGGCCGAAGTCGGCGCCGGCTTCTTCGACAATGTCAGCAACGAGCAGAGCGCGGCGCCGAAGACGCTCGTCGTGCACGAGGTGATGGGCCGCCACAGCGGCTGGCTCACCGCCGCGACCGCACGCGCCTATATCCAGAAGACCAGCGCCAACGAATATGTCGACGGCTTCATGATGAATGCGCAGATGAAGAACATCGACGGCCTCTACCTGCCGGAAATGGATTTCAACCTGGCCGCCGAGGCCGAGCGCCTGAAAGCGATCATGGAGCGTACCGGCTTCGTCACGCTCTTCGTGTCGGAAGGCGCCTGCCTCGACGCCATCGTCGCCGAGCGCGAAGCCGCCGGCGAAACCGTCAAGCGTGACGCCTTCGGCCATGTGAAGATCGATACGATCAATGTCGGCAACTGGTTCTCCAAGCAGTTCGCAGCGCTCCTGGGCGCCGAGCGCTCCATGGTCCAGAAGTCGGGCTATTATGCCCGCTCGGCACCGGCCAACCGCGATGATCTTCGCCTGATCCAGAGCATGACCGACCTCGCCGTCGAGAGCGCGCTGAACAAGGTCTCGGGCGTCACCGGCCATGACGAGGGCCAGGGCGGGCGGCTACGCACCATCGAGTTCCCGCGCATCAAGGGCGGCAAGCACTTCGACACCTCTGCCAAGTGGTTCGGCGAGGTGATGGAGGTGATCGGCCAGAAGTGGAAGCCCGCCGCTTAAAACCCGCCTAAAACGCGCTTGACGTCCTGAACGGGCGATGGCTTGCTCCCCGGATCGAGATCGATCCGGGGAGTTTTTCATGTCTTTCGAACATTGGCTGGCCTTCGCGGCCGCATCCGCCGTCATGCTGGCCATTCCCGGCCCGACGATCCTGCTCGTCATTTCCTACGCGCTGGGACATGGACGCCGCACCGCAGGCGCCACCGTCGCAGGCGTGGCACTCGGCGACTTCACCGCCATGACCGCCTCGATGCTCGGTCTCGGCGCGCTGCTTGCCACCTCCGCGGCGATCTTCACCGTGCTCAAATGGATCGGCGCGGCCTATCTTGTCTGGCTCGGCATCAAGTTGTGGCGCGCACCGGTCGCAGCAGGCGCGGATGCCGCGGCACCCGCAGACGAAAAGCCGTTGCGCGTCTTCGCGCACACGTATGTCGTCACCGCGCTCAACCCCAAGAGCATCGTGTTCTTCGTCGCCTTTCTTCCGCAGTTCCTCGATCTTTCCCGGCCCGTTCTGCCGCAGATGGTGATCTTCGAAATCACCTTCCTCGTGCTGGCGACGCTCAACGCCTTCACCTATGCGCTGGTGGCTGCGGCTGCCCGCAAAACCATCCGGAAACCCTCCGTCCAGAAGGTCGTCAACCGCACGGGCGGGACGCTGCTCATCGGCGCCGGACTGCTGACGGCGGGCCTCAAGCGGGCCTCTGCCTAGGGCTGTTCGGCTCGGGCGGGTTGCCGCATCGCGCCTGATCGGTTAAGAGCGTCTGACGGCCACGGCCGATTGATTTGCAAAAGCAGGGGCGTTCCGGCGCCCCGCATCCCGGCAAACCGAGTACGACGATCATGGCTGATACCCCCGTTTTCCGTTCGGCGCGCATCCCTGCGCTTGCCTGTGCAGGCCTCCTCGTGACGCTCGCCGGCTGCGCCAGCGTCGCCGAAGATGCGACCTCGGCGAAGACGGTGACGCCGACAGCCACGACGACGGAACTTGCCGCCACCGATGGCTCGACGACGGAAGTGGCCTATGCCGTCCTGCCCGTCGCCAAGCCCGGTACGGAAAACACCGCCATGGCGCTGCCGACCCCGATCGCCGTGGCGGTTGTGACGGAAAATGCCCCTGTCTCCGCCCTGACTGAGACAAAGGCGGTAACCGGTGCCGCCGCCGCGACAGCCGCGCTTGCCGGACAGACGAATGGCGGTGTGATCGCCGTGGCCGACATGCCCCAGACGACGGATACGGTCATCGGCGTCTCCGTCATGGAACCCGGTTTCGACACGGGTGAGCCGGAAGGCCTCGAGCAGCTCGTCGCAACGCACAAGATCGTGCCGCTGGCCAAGCCGACGATCAGCAACGCGGTGCTGACCACGCAGACCGGCCTCGTCGTGCCGCGCGCCGAACAGCCCTTCAGGAAGTCCGGCACGCCGATCGACGACATCATCACGAAATATGCCACCCTCTACGGCATCCCGGAATCGCTCCTGCATCGCGTCGTCAGGCGCGAAAGCACCTACAATCCCAGAGCCTATAACCGCGGCCACTACGGTCTGATGCAGATCAAGTACGCGACGGCCAGGAGCATGGGCTACGAAGGCCCGGCCGAGGGCCTGTTCGACGCCGAAACCAACATCAAATATGCCGGCAAGTACCTGCGCGGCGCCTGGCTGGTCGCCGACGACAAGAATGACGGCGCCGTGCGCCTCTATGCGGCCGGCTACTACTATCACGCCAAGCGCAAGGGCCTGCTTGACGAGACCGGCCTGCGCTGAGCCGCAGTCCTAGAGTATTTCCGGTTCCCCGGAAATACTCTAGATTCCTGTTTTTACCGCATTATCCGACGCCGAAGCGACTTCGCTTCGGCTGGAAATGCTCTAGCGCGACGGCTTCAGCCAGAACGTCATGGGCTTTTCGGTCTCCTCGGCCTCGCCGATATCCTGCCAGGACAGCATGGTGCGCAGGTCCGCGCGCTTCTTATAGCCGCGCTTGCCCCAGAATGCGTCGAGCGGCACATAGCCGGCCGGGCGCAGCGGATGATCGGCCGGGCGCTCGACGGCGCAGAAGGCGCACCAGTCGAACCGCCCCAGACGCCGCGCATAGGCTTCGCGCTCCTCGAAGAAGCGCACGCCGAGCCCCCTGCCCCGATAGCTGTCCAGCAGCACGGATTCACCGAAATAGAACACCGTCTGCGGATCGATGCCCGCGCTGATGAACGGCGCCGTGAATTCACCGGACGCATCCGTCATCGGCACGCCCGTCGAAGCGCCCACGATACGGTCCCCGTCGAGCGCCAGCACGAACAGGCTTTCGGGCGATTTTGCATAGGTCGCGAGGTAGGATGCCTCATAGTCCTCGCTGCCCTCGTAGAGATAGGGAAAGGCGCGGAACACGGCGATGCGCAGGCGGGCAAGGTCGGCGATATGGGGCGTCACGGCATCGCCATGGACAATCTTGATCTGCATGATATGCGAATGTTCCCAGAGGCTTGAACAGTGCTATAAGTCGGGCGGCTTCGGCCAGGACATAAAGATATGAGGGATGACATGCCAGCAAAAGAGACAATCCGCGCCTATTACGACGCTTTCAACAGGCAGGACATGGAGGCCTTCTTCGACCTCCTGCATGATGAGGTTGTCCACGATATCAACCAGGGCGGACGTCAGGTCGGCAAGGACGCCTTCCGCGAATTCATGGCGCACATGAACCGCAGCTATCGTGAAACGCTGACCGACATCGTCATCATGTCGAACGAGGACGGCACGCGCGGTGCGGCCGAATTCGTCGTCAACGGCCAGTATCTGGCAACGGACGAGGGCCTGCCGGAAGCCAACGGCCAGACCTATGTGCTGCCCGCCGGCGCCTTCTTCGAGATCCGCGACGGCAAGGTCGCGCGCATCACCAACACCTACAACCTCAACGACTGGATCGCTCAGGTCGGCGGCTGATCCGCCTCGGCACCCGACGCATCCAGCACATCGAGGATGCGCCTGACCAACGGCTGGGGCCGATAGCCGAGTTTCGACGGCGTCAGACCCAGCCGGATCACAGCGAGCCCGCGGGCCGGCACGATGGCAGCCGACTGGCCGTCATGCCCGAGCATCCAGAAGGAGCCCGGCGGCAGGCCGTATTCCGCATCGGTCTTTTCGCCCGGCCCCTTCGTCCAGGTCTGCATGTGGCTGTAGGCGCCCCGGGAGGCTTCCGTGGGCATGGCCATGGCGGTCACGAATCCGGCGGGCAGCAGGCGGTTTTCCTTCCAGACCCCGTCGTTCAGCAACAGAAGCGAGAAGCGCGCCCAGTCGCGCGCGGTGGCATACATGTAGGACGAGCCGACGAAGATGCCCGTCTCGTCCGGCTCCAGAACCGCGCTCGCCATGCCGAGCGGCGCAAACAGCGCCCGCGACGGAAAGGACAGCGCCTGCGACCGCCCACCGGCCGCACTCATCCAAAGACGCGACAGCAGCATCGACGTGCCGCTGGAATAGTTGAAAACCTCGCCCGGATTGGCCTGCATCGGCAGCGAGATGACGTAACGCGTCATGTCGGGCTCGAGGAAGAGCATGCGCGTGACATCGGTGACGGAGCCGTAGCTTTCGTTGAAGGCGAGCCCGCTTTCCATCGCAAGCAGCTGGGCGATCGTGATGGCGGACCGCGCATCGCCCTGCCATTCGGGAAACAGGCCTGATATCCGCGGAGACAGCGCGCCCGCCTGCATCAGCCGGCCGAGGAGCGCGGCATTGACCGACTTCGCCATGGACCAGCCGAGCAGCGGTGTCTGCGCCGAAAAGCCCGGGCCATAGGTTTCCGCCACGATCCGCCCGTCATGCACGACGACGACCGCCCGCATGCCGGGCCCGGTCAATTCCGGATCGGCCAGCAGGGCGGCAATGCGCTCGTCCTGCGTCACGCCCTCGCCGTCAGGCCACGCGATGGCCGGATCGCCCACGGGAATGGAGGCAAGAGGCACGTCTGAGACGGCCTGGCGCGCCGCCTGAAAGTCGCCGTCCGGAACGCCCGTGCAGCCGAAGCCCGCATGCCATGCGGCATAGCCGGGTGCGAAAAGGCCGAGAAGCCGGGTCGTTACGGTCTTTTCCTGGAGATCGACGTCCTGCCGCATGAGCTTGAGCAGCGGGTGGCCCGGTGCCTGCACGTCCTCGTTCAACACAGCGACAGGGTCGCGGCCGGCGATGAACGTGTTGGAGCAGACGATCTTGGCGGCATAGCCGGAGCCGACACTGAGAAGTGCCGGCGGCGAAACGATGAGCCAACTCGCCGCGACCGCCATGAACAATGCGAGCGCGGAGATTGTCCAGGCCAGACGCCTGTAGAATCGTCTCATGCAGCCTCTCCCTTCATTGCGGACACAATCAGGATTTGACCGTCATGGAAAGACCTTTCGAATAGGTGACAGTCAGGCCGAAAGCCGGCTTTTCGGCCTCGCAAGGATTGCTGGTACCTCCGATGCGGGCACCGGCGCCGAGATCAGATAGCCCTGCGCCTCGCAAGCACCACGCTGGCGGATGAAGTCGAGCTGCTCCTCCGATTCGATACCCTTCACCGTCGTCGTCACCTGAAAGGCCTGCCCGAGCTTGAGAATGATGTCGACGAGGTCGGCCTCCCGCTTGTTCTCCATCATCGCGCGGGCAAAGGAGCGGTCGACGGTCAACTGGTCGATCGGGAATGTGCGCAGGTTGTTGATCGACGAGAAGCCGAGGCCGAAATCATCGAGCGCGACACGAACGCCGTGGGCACGCAGCGCACGAAGGCCCTCGCGGACGGCCATGTCGTCGGTCGAAAACACCGATTCCGTCACCTCCACGGTGAGGCGGCCCGGCGCAAGGCCGGTCTCGGCCAGGCAATGCATGACATGATCCACGAACGCCCTGTCACGGAACTGGGCGCTCGCCACATTGACCACCACACCCGTGGGCGCCGGCCATCCGCTGGCCTGGCGGCAGGCCTCGCGCATCACCCAGTTCCCCAGGGGTAGGATGAGGCCTGTCTTCTCCGCGGCGGGAATGAACGCGTCGGGGACGGTGATCCCCTTCTGCGGGTGCCGCCAGCGCAGCAGCGCCTCGAAGGCGCGGACCGAACCGCTCTCGACGCCGACGATGGGCTGGTATTCGAGGAAGAATTCCTCCGCATCGATCGCCCGGGCGAGATCGCGTTCGATGGCCGCACCCGCCGCGATGTCGGCGGCAAGAGCCGCATCGAAGAAGCGGTAGCTGTTTCCCGGTACGGCCTTAGCCTGGTAGAGCGCGGCGTCCGCTCGTTTCAACAGTTCCGCCGCCGTGCTGCTCCCATCGGCGATCAACGCGACCCCGATGCTGCAGCCGCTCGTCACGCGCTTCCCCTTCAGGTCCATCGGCATATCGAAAAGACGGCAGATGGTGCGGCAGACGTCCTCGATCTTGCCCTGCGAGGGACTGCCGGGGATCGTCACGACGAATTCGTCGCCGCCCAGCCGGTAAACCCCAGCGGCCGGTGAGACCGCATGCGAAAGCCGGTCGGCAATCGTCGCCAGGAGAAGGTCGCCCGCATCGTGACCGAGACTGTCGTTGACGAATTTGAAGCGGTCGAGATCGAGAAGCAGCAGCGCAGCGTGCGCGCCCTTTCCGCTCGCCTCCACGAGGGCCGGGATATCGCGTTCGAGACAGAACCGGTTCGAAAGCCCCGTCAGGCGATCGTGATGGGCTTCATGCGCCAACAGCCGCTCCGTCTGGCGCCGCTGGTTGAGCTCGCGCATCAGCTGCGCCTTGGATCGGCCGATCTGGTAGAAACCCACCCCGAAGAAGACGGGCATCAGCGCCAGCGCCGTCGCGGTCGGCGCCGAAAGGTTGAAGAGGCTTTCCTGCATCTCGGTTCGGGTGACGTGATCCGCCACCAGGCAGATCGTTGGCAGGAACGCACCGAAGACCGATCCGGCCAGCGCATAGCGCCGCTCGATCCCTGGCGACGAGGTTTTGAACATCATGCCCCCTAAGCCGTTGTTATCATGACAACAGACGCGCCCAGCCACATCGAGGCGCATGACGGTTCTAGCCGACAAAGGATGACAGAGTGTTAAGAGTGTATTGGCGTCCGCACCACAAGAATTCACGGGGGGAATTTTTCTCGGAACCAAGCCGGCCTTGAGGCGTTTGGGGGGTGTTGTCATTCGCGTGCGGGGCTTCGCGCGACCATAGAGTGGGAAGGACCCTTACATGAAATCCATGATCCTCGGTGCCGCAGGCATCATCGTTACCGCTGGCGCCCTGCCGGCCTTTGCCGCTGACATGGCGGTCGCCGAACCGCCTGTGGAAACGCCGATCACGGAAGTCGCCGGCGTCTACGATTGGGGCGGCTTTTACGTCGGTGTGAACACCGGCTACGGCTGGACCGGAGCCGACTACTCCTCGGCCGCGACAGGCGCGTCCCTGTTCGACCGTGACCTCAACGGTTGGGCCGTCGGCGCCTATGCCGGCTACAACTTCTTCAACAACGGCTTCGTCTACGGTATTGAAGCTGACGTGAAACACGACTTCAACGACGATCGTTTCGATGTCGGCACCGATACGTTCAAGACAGAAACACTCTGGGGCGGTTCGGTCCGGGCGCGTCTCGGTTACGCCATCGACCGCACGCTGATCTACGGCACGGGCGGTTACGCCTTCACCAACGCCGCTCTGGAAAACGAGACGACCGGCGTTCGGGAAAAGGACACGCTCCATGGCTGGACGATCGGTGCCGGTGTCGAACAGGCCTTCACCGACTCCGTGGTCGGCCGTGTCGAATATCGCTACAGCGACTACGGCAAGTCCGACGTCTTCGATGCGGCGGGCGCGCGCGGAGACTTCAAGACTCACTCCGTCATGGTGGGTGTCAGCATGAAGTTCTGAGGTTGAAGCCGGGGCGATCCGTCGCCCCGGCTTAACGCTCCGCTAACCGTAATTTTACCAGGATATGCGACAGGTCTTTGACCCGTCTCGCGCGCTGCTCTTTACGCTCCGCCCCTTTCGAGGCAGGATCGGTAAACGCGCAACCACGGGACACTCATGCGTCGGTTCATTCTGGCCCTCCTGCCGCTCGCCCTTCTCGCCACAGCCTGCTCGACCACCGACTACGATCTCGGGGTCACCTCGTCCGTTCCGCCGCGCTTCGAGGACAAGGATCCGCAGGATTTTGGCGCGCGCAACCCGCATCGTCATGAAGTCCACGGCATCGACGTTTCCAAGTGGAACGGCGATATCGACTGGCACGCCGCCAAGGCCGGCGGTGTCTCCTTCGCCTTCCTGAAAGCCACCGAAGGCACCGACCGTCTCGACAGCCGATTCGCCGAGTACTGGCGCGGCGCAAAGGCCGCGGGCGTCGCCCACGCGCCCTATCATTTCTACTATTTCTGCTCGACGGCGGATGCGCAGGCGGATTGGTTCATCGCCAATGTGCCGAAGGAGGCCGTGCACCTTCCGCCGGTGCTGGACGCCGAATGGAACGCCGCCTCGCCGACCTGCAAGCTGCGGCCGCCGGCAGACGAGGTGCGCACGGTGCTGAAGCGCTTCATGGACCGTCTCGAAGCCCACTACGGCAAGCGGCCGATCATCTATACGACCGTGGATTTCCACCGCGACAACCTCGTCGGCCATTTCGAAGGCTATCACTTCTGGCTGCGTTCCGTCGCCAACCACCCGGAAAACATCTACCCCGCGCGCAAGTGGGCCTTCTGGCAATATACCTCCACCGGCGTCGTGCCCGGCATTTCCGGCAACACCGATATCAACGTCTTCGCCGGTTCCGCGAAGAACTGGAACAAGTGGGTCGCTTCCGTTTCCCGCTGAGCGCGCAACACGCAGAACGGAAATCACGGCAAGCCTGCGGGCTTGCCTTTTTCTTCTTGCTTCCGTCACATTCATCTGAGACAGCCGGCCCTATGTTACAGCCCTATGTTTCAAGGGCGGCGCACTCAAGGAGCACCAGATGCGGCAGAACCTGAAGACGACACTCGCGGCGGGCCTGGCGGCCTTCCTGCTGGCCGGCGGCGCGCAGGCCCAGACGGCAGCGGCCTGCGGCGGCGATCTCGGCGCCTTCCTGGAGGGCGTGAAGGCCGAAGCACTCACGCGCGGTGTCTCCGCGGATGTGGCCGACCGCGCGCTTGCCGGCGCCGCGATCGACCAGAAGGTCCTGTCGCGCGATCGCGCGCAGGGCGTCTTCCGGCAGACCTTCCTGGAGTTCTCCAAGCGCACGGTCAGCCAGTCGCGCCTCGATATCGGCCGCAGGAAGCTGAACGACCTTGCATCCGTGTTCGGCCGCGCCGAGCAGGAATTCGGCGTGCCCGGCCCCGTCATCGCCGCCTTCTGGGCCATGGAAACGGACTTCGGCGCGGTGCAGGGCGATTTCAACACCCGCAACGCGCTCGTCACGCTCTCGCATGACTGCCGCCGCCCCGAACTCTTCCGCCCGCAGCTCATCGCCGCCGTCGAGATGGTCGGTCACGGCGACCTCGACCCGAACGGCACGACGGGCGCCTGGGCCGGCGAGATCGGCCAGGTGCAGATGCTGCCGAAGGATATCATCGAATTCGGCGTGGACGGCGATGGCGACAACCACGTCAATGTCAAGCAGAGCGCGCCCGACGCCATCCTGACGGCCGCAAAGTTCATCCAGCATCTCGGCTTCGTGAAGGGTCAGCCCTGGATCCAGGAAGTATCCGTTCCCGATGTCCTGCCCTTCGAGAAGACCGGCCTTCAGCCGGGCATGAAGGCGTCGGACTGGTTCGCCCTCGGCGTGAAGCCGCGCGACGGCGATACCGCCTTCGGCAATCTCGAAGCCTCGCTCGTGCTGCCGCAGGGCCGCAAGGGACCCGCCTTCATCACCTATCCCAACTTCAACATCTACCTCGCCTGGAACCAGTCCTTCATCTACACGACGTCGGCGGCCTATTTCGCCACGCGCCTGGCCGGTGCCCCGCCCTATGAGCGCGGCACGCCCGAGGAAGGCCTGTCGGAAGACGGCATGAAGGAGCTTCAGACGAAGCTCCAGGCCCATGGCCACGATGTCGGCAAGATCGACGGCATTCTCGGCTCCGGCACGCGCGCGGCGATCCAGAAGGAACAGCTGCGCCTCGGCATGCCCGCCGATGGCTGGGCGACGCCCGCGCTGCTGGCCGCGCTCTGACGAAATCGGGTGGCGCGGCGCCATCCCTTGCGCTAGGACTTGCAAGACCTGAGCGGCGCTGCCGGCCCATCCCGGCAGCGCCGCTTCGTTCTCGTCCCGGCGCTTGGAACAATCGATGACACAGCAGGCATCAACGGCTTCGACACGCATATCTGCGGCCACCTGGGGGCTCCTGAGCCTGCTCGGCCTCATCTGGGGCGGCTCGTTCTTCTTCGCGCGCGTGGCGGTGCCCTACGTGCCGCCGGCCACGCTGGTCCTGCTGCGCGTGGCCATCGCCGCCCTCGCCCTGCATATCTACATCGCCGGCCGCTTCTCGATCTATGCCACGCTGCGCGCCCGCTGGCGCTCGTTCCTGCTGCTCGGCCTCATCAACAACGCCGTGCCGCATATGCTGATCTTTCTCGGCCAGACGCAGATCGGCGCCGGCCTCGCCTCCATCCTCAATGCGACGACGCCGATCTTCACCGTGCTGATCGCCAACCGGATGACCGCGGACGAGAAGCTGTCTCCGGCGAAGATCGCCGGGTGCCTGATCGGCCTTGCCGGCACCGCCGTCCTCATCGGCCCGCGTGCGCTTGCGCCGTTCACCGGCGACAGCGGCCCGCCGCTCTGGGCCGTCGTGCTGCCCGTGCTCGCCGCCGTGTCCTACGGTTTCGCCGCGACCTACGGCAAGCGGTTCCGCGGCACCGCTCCGCCGGTCATCGCGGCCGGGCAGCTGACGGCCTCCACATTGCTCATGCTGCCGGTCTCGCTCGCCCTCGACGCGCCCTGGCAGCTTCCCCTGCCGCCCACCGGCGCCATCCTTGCCGTTCTGGCGCTCGCGCTCGTTTCCACGGCCTATGGCTACATCCTGTTCTTCCGAATCATGGCGGCGGCCGGCGCGACCAACACCTCTCTCGTCACCCTGCTCGTGCCGCCCAGCGCCATCCTGCTTGGCGCCGTCTTCCTGGGCGAACGGCTCACACCGCTCGGAATGCTGGGAATGGCGCTGGTCCTGCTCGGCCTCGTGGTTCTCGACGGCCGCCTGCTCGCCCGGTTTCCAAAACGTTAATACCCCCGGGGAACAAAGGGCTTTCGGCACCGTTTTTGCGAAATACGCAGCCTTGCGACGCCACGGTTGCGCCACACTGGTAAATGAACATTGCCGGCATTCGTCATTTGGTAGGGATTGTGAATTTTTTGTGGCGAGTGCTTTTGTGCAGAAATTACAGCATGTTAGACCTGTGAATAACCGGCTGCCGTAGGACCGATGTTGCATCGCAGCAACAAAACACCTTTTCAATCCGGTTTTTTCGGTCGTAATATCGAACAGTTAACGCAAGGAGGTCGCCATGGGACTCACACATTCCTTGAATGTTCTGATGATCAGTGCAGCATTCCTCTTCATCGCGACGATGATCTTCATCTGAGGCGATCAAGCGAAACTCGAGCGGCAGGCTACAACAAGAAATCCCTGCCGGATCCTTTTGAAAAAAATGCATGGCCCGGAGACGGTGCCATGCATTTTTCGTTTCGGGGAATGAAGCGTCGTTTGATCACGCCGCAGCGCCGGCAGCCCGACGGCGGTCGATCTTCGCAAGGCCCACGCCGTCGCAGACCGCGGAGACGAGATTGGCGCGGTTCATCGTGTAGAAATGGAACTCGTCGATGCCCCGCGAAATGAGATCCTCAAGCTGGCGCACGGCAAGTTCGACGGCGACGGCCGTGCGCTCCTGCGGCTTGTCGTCGACAGGCGACAGGCGCTCGGCAAGCCAGGCCGGCACCGTGGCGCCGCACATGCCGGCGAATTTCTGGACCTGCGCCAGATTGTGCACCGGCAGCAGGCCCGGCACGACCGGAATGGTGATGCCCGCGCGGCGCACGCGCTCCAGGTAGTGCTCGAACTGGTCGTTGTCGAAGAAGAACTGCGTCAGCGCGCGCGTGGCGCCCGCATCGACCTTGCGCTTGAGCATGTCGATATCAGCCGCGACATCGGCACTTTGCGGATGCTTTTCCGGATAGGCGGATACGGAGACTTCGAAATCGGCAAGGCCGCGCAGGCCGGCGACCAGTTCCGCCGCATTGGCATAGCCGCCCGGATGCGGCTGGTAGGCCGTGCCCACGCCGCCCGGCGGATCGCCGCGCAGCGCCACGAAATGCCTGACGCCGATGGCCTGGAATTCCGCGACGACGGCGTTGACCTCTTCTTTCGTCGCGCCGACGCAGGTGAGATGCGAGGCCGCGGGCAGCCCCATCCCGAGCAGATGGCGCACAGTCGCCAGCGTCGGCGCCTTGGTGGAGCCACCGGCACCATAGGTCACCGACAGAAAGGCCGGTTCATAGGCCGAGAGCTGCGTGGCCGTTTCCCAGAGCTGCTTTTCCGCGTCCGCCGTCTTGGGCGGGAAGAACTCGAAAGACAGGCGGATATCCCTGCGAGATGGGCCCCGGGACGCATTGTCGGTCGCCTTGGTCATGTCAACTCCTTCTGCGGATGGCGATCTTGCCGGCCGCCGGTTCACGCCGGTCGCGGGCAAGCCATATGGTCACGGTCAGCGCATCGGCGGCCGAATGCGCGGGCTTCAGATCGACGATCTCCTCGACGGCGAGCCCTGCCTTCTCAAGCCAGTCGGCAAGGATCTGGTGCGAGAAACCGAGGCGGATATGGGCGTGGTCGTTCCGAAGATGCTCCAGCCCGTGCGGCGCCAAGTCGATGATAGCGAGGCGGCCGCCGGGTGCGAGCATGCGCGCCGCTTCCGCGATCGCCGCCTCGGGCTCCTCGAGGAAGTGCAGCACCTGATGGATCGTCACCACGTCGAACTCATCGCGCTCGAGCGGCAGGTTGAAAATATCGCCGTGGCGGATCGACGCCTTGGTGATGCCCGCGCGGTCGAGATTGGCGCGCGCCACCGCCAGCATGTCGCGGCTGGCATCCACACCGACGCCGCGCTGGTAGAGCCCTTCGAACAGCTGGAGAATGCGGCCCGTGCCGGTACCGAGGTCGAGGAAGGCATCGACCGGCTCGGTGCCGATCATCGCGGCAAGCTTCGCCTCCACCTCCGCATCGCTGACATGGAGGCGGCGCATTACATCCCAGTCGGCCGCGTTGCGGCTGAAATAGGCCTGCGCCTTGTCGGCCCGCACCTTCTTCAGCACACGCAGCCGCTCGTCGTCGCGCGCCAGAACCGCATCCGCCCCATCGGCCGTGTCAAGCAGCTGGCGCGCCAGCGCCACGGCCGCGCCGCCCTGGCTGAGCCGGAAGAAGGCCCATGCCCCCTCCTGATAGCGATCGACAAGCCCGGCTTCGGCGAGAAGCTTCAGGTGACGCGAAATGCGCGGCTGGGACTGGCCGAGAATGTCGGTAAGATCCGTCACGGTCAGGTCGCCATGGGCAAGCAGCGCGAGCAGACGAAGGCGCGTCGGCTCGCCGGCGGCCTTCAGGATATCAACGATGTCATCAAGTCCGAGTTTCTGCGCGTCGCCCATGGCTTTTCCAATCAAGACATAAAGATATGTTTATGTGATTAACCCGCTACTTGCAAGAGCCAATCCACAGGAACCTGTCCCGCGCAAACCCGCCCCGCCGTTGATCATCGCAGGACTGGCGGCAAGCCGCTGGGATACCGATCTTCCCATTATCGGCGGCAAAGAAAAACCCCGGAGAACCGGGGTTTTTCGAACGCGTCGGTAGCAGGCTCAGCGCGTCAGGCGCTTGTAGGCCTGGCTGCCCGGATTGAGGGCATCGGGGCCGAGGCGGCGGACCTTGTCCTGCTCGTAGTCCTCGAAGTTGCCTTCGAACCACTCGACATGGCCATCCCCTTCGAAGGCGAGGATATGCGTCGCGAGGCGGTCGAGGAACATGCGGTCGTGGCTGATGATGATCGCGCAGCCGGCGAAGCTTTCGAGCGCGCTTTCGAGCGCACCCAGCGTTTCCGTATCCAGGTCGTTGGTCGGTTCGTCGAGCAGCAGCACGTTGCCGCCGGCCTTCAGCATCTTGGCGAGGTGCACGCGGTTGCGCTGGCCGCCCGAGAGATTGCCGACCTTCTGCTGCTGGTCGCCGCCCTTGAAGTTGAAGGCGCCGCAATAGGCACGGCTGTTCATGTCGAACTTGCCGAGCTTGATGACTTCCGCCCCGCCGGAGATTTCCTCCCAGACGGTCTTGTTCGGGTCGAGCGTGTCGCGGCTCTGATCGACATAGCCGAGATGGACGGTGTCGCCGATGCGGATGGACCCGGCATCCGGCTGCTCCTGGCCGGTGATCATCTTGAACAGCGTCGACTTGCCCGCGCCGTTCGGCCCGATGATGCCGACGATGCCGCCCGGCGGCAGCTTGATCGACAGGTCGTTGATCAGCGTGCGGCCTTCGAAGCCCTTCTTGATGCCTTCCAGTTCGACGACGACGTTGCCGAGGCGCTCGGAGACCGGAATGATGATCTGCGCGTCGCCGGGCCGGATGTTCTCGGCGGCATCGACCAGCTGCTCATAGGCCTTGATACGGGCCTTGGACTTGGCCTGGCGGGCCTTCGGGCTGGAGGCGATCCACTCCTGTTCGCGCGACAGTGCCTTCTGGCGACCGGCTTCTTCACGCGACTCCTGCTGCATGCGCTTGGCCTTGGCCTGCAGGTAGGCGGAATAGTTGCCTTCGTAGGGAATGCCGCGGCCGCGGTCGAGCTCGAGGATCCAGCCCGTGACGTTGTCGAGGAAGTAGCGGTCGTGGGTGATCATCATCACGGCGCCGGGATAGTCGCGCAGGTGCTTTTCCAGCCACGCGATGGTTTCGGCGTCGAGGTGGTTGGTCGGTTCGTCGAGCAGGAGCAGGTCCGGCTGCGACAGAAGCAGGCGGCAGAGCGCGATGCGGCGGCGTTCACCACCCGAAAGCACCGTGACATCGGCATCCTTCGGCGGGCAGCGCAGGGCCTCCATCGCCATCTCGACCTGCTGCTCCAGGTCCCAGAGGTTCTGGCTGTCGATGATGTCCTGAAGCTTGGCGCCCTCGTCCGCCGTCTCGTCGGAATAGTTCATCATCAGTTCGTTGTAGCGGTCGAGAACAGCCTGCTTGTCGGCCACGCCCTCCATCACGTTTTCGAAGGCGGTCTTGGCAGGGTCGAGCTGCGGCTCCTGCTCGAGGTAACCGACGGTCGCGCCCTCGGCGAGCCAAGCTTCACCGGTATATTCCTTGTCCTTGCCGGCGATGATGCGCAGAACGGTCGACTTACCCGCACCGTTGGGACCGAGGATACCGATCTTGGCATCCGGGTAGAAGGACAGGTTGACGTTCTCGAGTATCTTCTTGGCGCCGTAGGCCTTGTTGAGCCCCGACATGTGATAGATGAATTGACGTGCCATGCAAACGCGCTCCGGGTCGGACAAATTTGCCCGCTATGTAGGCGAATTATCCGCCCGCGGCAATCTCTTGAAGCCAGCGCATACAGGCCCATGCGAGCGGCCGGCGTCTATTGCAGGGCCGCCCGGTCGGCCGTCGGCGCGCCCGTCCAACCCTCCGTGCACCGCGACGTCGTGGGCTTGGCGTCTGCGATCAGCATTGGAAGCGCCCCCTCGCCGGCAGCAATGCCGATGGTCAGGCCGGTGACCACGGTGCGGTTGCCGGTCTTGCGGCAGGTCAGGCGCACACGTTCGCCGGCGCCTGAGCCGAAGGCGGCATCGAAGGCCTTGCGCACCTCCGCCAGCGTGACCGTGCCGCCGGCCTTGCCGGCAAAGACCGTCAGCACCGGCGATGCGTTGAGCTGGTCGAGCAGATCCAGCGAACGGGCATAATAGGCTTCCGCCGACGCCGCGACGCAGCTGCCGCTTTTCAGCCAAAGCCTGCGGTCGAAACCGGATCGCACGGCCGGCATGGCGGCCATGAGGCGGTCCCTGGTCGCCGATGCGAGCGTGACCTCGGGCAGATCGGTCCATGTCCCCTTTTTCGCCTTCTGCGCGAGCCCGGTCTCGACGCCGCAATAGCTCTTGCGCGGCTGGAAACGGCCGACCAGCGAGAAACGTTGCACCGCTCCAGTGGAAGCCGAAAACCCGATGCAGCCCTTGCTCTTCGGCCGCGCCGCGCAATAGCCGGCCTGCCAGCCGACGGACAAGACCTCACGCGTGCCGCCCTTCGCGGGCGCGGATTGCGCCCATGCGGCGGCCGGTGCGAAAACCATGAGGCAGGCGATGAACAGGGATAATGCGGCCTGAACAGGCAAGGCGACGATCGTCTTCATGACGGGCTCCCTTGATGAGAACAAAACAAGATCATATGCAACCAAAAATCATGAAAATGCAACCCCAGAGAATGAAAATCGCGATAAACGCGAGCATTGGCGAAAATACACGTCGCATCCCATTGTCTTTCCTGCGCAAATCACGTTGACCTCTAGGCAAACGGGAGGAATGGCCGTGTTTTCCGAAGTCCAGACGCTCAACAGCCCGAGCGGCGCGACGCTTGCGCTGCGCCATGCGCCGGCGCGCGGTAAGCCGCGCGGCATCCTGCTCCTGAGCCATGGCCTTGCCGAACACAGCGCCCGCTATGGCGCCTTTTCGGCGCGCATGGCGGACGAGGCATTCCATGTCTATGCGCACGATCATCGCGGCCACGGCCATACGACGGCGCGGGATGCACCGCGCGGCCAGTTCGCGCCGAAGAACGGCGTCGACCGCGTGCTGGAGGATATGCGCGCGGTCCGCGACCTGGCCATCGGCCGGCATCCGGGCCTGCCCGTCGTGCTGTTCGGCCATTCCATGGGCGGCCTTCTTGCGCTCGCCTATGCCGAGGCCCGTCCCGGCGATATCGATGCGCTGGCCGTGTGGAATTCCAACCTGGAGCCGGGACTGGCCGGGCGGGTCGCGCAGGTCGTGCTGGCCGCGGAGCGCATGCTGAAGGGGTCCGATGTGCCGAGCGGCATCCTGCCCCGCCTCACCTTCGGCGCCTGGGGCAAGCGCATCGCCGGCGCGCGCACGCCCTTCGACTGGCTGTCGCACGATGCCGCCGCGGTGGATGCCTATATCGCCGATCCGCTGTGCGGCTTCGATGTGAATGTCTCGATGTGGCTCGACATTTTCGCCGTCACCTTCGCCGATGCCTCCGCCGAAGGGCTCGGCCGCCTGCCGAAATCCCTGCCGATCCACCTGGTCGGCGGCGGCGAGGATCCAGCGACGGAGAACGGCAGGGCGACGCGCGCCTTCGCAGCGCGGCTGGAAAAATCGCGGCTTGAGGACGTGACGACAACAGTCTATCCCGGCATGCGCCACGAGACGCTGAACGAGATCCCGCCTTTGCGCGACCCGGCCGTGGACGCCTTTTCCGGCTGGTGCCGGCGCGTGGCGGAAACGAAACGCCGGAGCCCCGAAGCCGCATGAGCACGTCTGCCGTAACGCCGTTGCGCAACGAGGTCAGCCTCGGGCTCTTCCTCATGGTTCTCTCGGTGCTGGTGTCCCCTGTCATCGATATCTTCGCCAAGCTCGCCGTCACCGCCGTGCCGGCCACCGAGATCACCTTCGTGCGCCTGCTCTTCCAGATGGTGGTGCTGGCACCGATTTGCCTGATGCGCGGCACGCTGCTGGATGTGACCTGGCGCAAGATGGGCCTGCATGCGGCCCGCGGCCTGCTCATGGCGATCACCATGATCAGCTTCGTCACGGCGCTCGCCGTCATGGAGGTGGCGGATGCCATCGCCATCTTCTTCGTCGAGCCGATCATCCTGACGATCCTCGGCTCGATCGTGCTGAAGGAGACCATCGGCTGGCGGCGCTACACGGCCTGCGCCGTCGGCTTCTTCGGCTCGCTGCTCGTCATCCGGCCCAGCCTGCAGGAGGTGGGTCTCATCGCGCTGATGCCTGTCGTCGCGGCGTTCTCGCTGGCCCTTTTCTTTCTGCTGACACGGCTGGTTGCCCAGAAGGAGGATCCCTGGTCCATGCAGTTCTATGCCGGCTTCTGGGGTGCGCTGTTCGCCGGCCTGCTGCTCGCCGTCGGCAACAGCCTCGGCATCGGCATGCTGACCCCGGTCATGCCGGACTTGGAGAACACGCTTTACATTGCCGGCGCCGCCATCGCCGCCACCATTGCCGGCGTGCTCGGGGTCTATGCCTACCGCTCCGCGCCGGCCTCGACACTCGCGCCGCTGCAATATCTGGAAATCGTCTCGGCGACGGTGCTCGGCTGGTGGGTGTTCGATCATCTGCCTGATGCCGTCAAATGGCTCGGCATCGCCATCATCATCGGCTCGGGCCTCTATGTCATCTGGCGCGAGCGGCAGGTCGGCAAGACCGCCACCATCCCGCCGGTCAACACGCCGATCTGACGAAAGCGAAATGCGGCGCGCGCGGCAGGCATCAAGTCAGTCTGAGCCGTCATCACCTGCCATGTCCCCGCCGCTATGCGGCCCGCGGGCTTTTTGTTATCCAGGGGAAAACAGGCGAAAAGCCCGATGGGTGCATGCATGCGGCCATCGCGGAGGAGTGCACCATGGACAAGTCGAACCTGCCGCTTGCCGGCATCAGGGTCATCGAACTGGCACGGGTCCTTGCCGGCCCCTGGGCCGGGCAGATGCTGGCCGATCTGGGCGCCGATGTCATCAAGATCGAGAACCCGGATGGCGGCGACGATACCCGCGCCTGGGGCCCGCCCTTCGTGATGGGCAAGGACGGCGAAAACCTCTCGGCCGCCTATTACCATTCCACCAACCGCGGCAAGCGTTCCATCGCCGTCGACCTGAAGACCGAGCAAGGCCGCGACACCGTCCACCGCCTCATCGCCACGGCGGATGTGGTGATCGAAAACTTCAAGGTGGGCGGCCTCGTGAAATACGGGCTCGACCATGCGAGCCTCGCCAAACGGCACCCGAAGCTCATCTACTGCTCGATCACCGGCTTCGGGCAGGACGGCCCCTATGCCGCACGCGCCGGCTACGACTATATCGTGCAGGGCATGTCGGGCTTCATGTCCGTCACCGGCGCGCCGGACGGCGAGCCGATGAAGGCGGGCGTCGCCATCGCCGATATCTTCACCGGCATCTATGCCGTCACCGCAATCCAGGCCGCCCTCATCCACGTCATGAAGACGGGCAAGGGCCAGCACATCGACATGGCGCTGCTCGACGTGCAATCCGCCGTGATGGCGAACCAGAACATGAATTTCCTGGCCTCCGGCACGGCGCCGACGCGTCTCGGCAACGCCCATCCCAATATCTCGCCTTACGAGGTCGTGCCGGCATCGGATGGCCATGTCATTCTGGCCGTGGGCAATGACGGGCAGTTCCGCAAGCTCTGCGGCATCCTGAAGCTCGAAGGCATGGCGGACGACGCGCGCTTCGCCACCAACCGCGCGCGTGTCGCAAACCGCGACGAGGTGCGCCGCCGTGTCACTGCCGCGACGGCGGCCATCGCCAAGGCCGAGCTCCTGGCTGCCTGCGAACGGGACGGCGTGCCGGCCGGGCCGATCAATTCGATTGCCGAGACCTTCGACGATCCGCAGGTCAAGGCGCGCGGCCTGCGCGTCGACCTGCCGGATGCGGATGGCAACGTCATTCCCGGCGTGCGCACGCCCATCGTCTTTTCCGGCACGCCGCTCGTCTACGACAGGCCGAGCCCGCGGCTCGGCGAGCACACCGAAGCCGTGATGGCCGAACTCGCAACGCTCGAAACGGGAAAGAAAAACGCATGAAGACCGGTGGCCAGCTGATCGTCGATGCCCTCGTCGCCAATGGCGTCAAACGCGTTGCCTGTGTTCCGGGCGAAAGCTATCTCGCCGTGCTCGATGCGCTGCACGATACCGATATCGACGTGCTCGTCTGCCGCCAGGAAGGCGGTGCGGCGATGATGGCCGATTGCTGGGGCCGGCTTACCGGCGAGCCCGGCATCTGCATGGTCACGCGCGGCCCGGGCGCCACCAATGCCTCTGCCGGCCTGCATATCGCCCGGCAGGATTCCATCCCGATGATCCTGTTCATCGGCCAGGTGCAGCGCGACGCGCGCGAAAGAGAGGCCTTTCAGGAGGTGGAATACCGCCGCGCCTTCACCGAGGTGGCGAAATGGGTGGCCGAGATCGATGACGCCCGCCGCATCCCGGAATTCGTGACCCGCGCCTTCGCCGTCGCGACCTCCGGGCGCCCCGGTCCCGTCGTGCTCGCCCTGCCGGAGGACATGCTGAGGGACGCGGTCGAGGCCGTGGACGCGAAGGCCTATAGGCCGGTCGAAGCCCATCCCGGCCCAAAACAGATGGCCGAACTCGCCGCCCTGCTCGAAAAAGCCGAACGCCCGCTCGTCATTCTCGGCGGCACGCGCTGGTCGCAGGAGAGCGTCGCTGATGTCACCGCCTTCGCCGAGCGCTGGTCCCTGCCGGTCTCCTGCTCGTTCCGCCGGCAGATGCTGTTCGATCACCTGCACCCGAACTATGCCGGCGATTCCGGCATCGGCATCAACCCGGCGCTGGGCAAGGAAATCCGCGAAGCCGATCTCGTCCTGCTTCTCGGCGGCCGCTATTCCGAAATGCCCTCGTCCACCTACAGCCTGCTGCAAAGCCCCTATCCGCAGCAGACGCTGGTGCATGTCTATCCCGATCCGTCCGAACTCGGCCGCGTCTATCGGCCGGACCTCGCCATCTGCGCCGCGCCCGACGATTTCGTCGCCGCGCTGGAGGGTCTCACCCCGAAAGCCGCCCCGCGCTGGGCAGCCCGCACCGCAACGATGCATGAGGCCTATCTGAAGTGGTCGACGCCGCCGACGACGGGCCCGGGCGACGTGCAGATGGGCCCGATCATGGCGTGGATCGAGGAAAACACGCCGGAGGACACCATCTTCACCAATGGCGCGGGCAACTACGCGACCTGGGTGCATCGGTTCCACCGCTTCCGCCGTTTCGCCACGCAGGCCGCGCCGACCTCCGGCTCGATGGGCTACGGCCTGCCGGCCGCCGTCGCCGCCAAGCGGCTCTTTCCCGAGCGCGAGGTCGTCTGCTTTGCCGGTGATGGCTGCTTCATGATGCACGGCCAGGAATTCGCGACCGCCGTGCGCTACGGCCTGCCGATCATCGCCGTCGTCGTCAACAACGGCATCTACGGCACGATCCGCATGCATCAGGAGCGGGAATATCCCGGCCGCGTCAGCGCCACCGACCTCACCAACCCGGACTTCGCGGCACTCGCCATCGCCTATGGCGGCCATGGCGAGACGGTGGAGAAAACGGAAGACTTCGCGCCGGCCTTCCTGCGCGCCCGCGCCAGCGGCAAGCCGGCGATCATCGAGGTGAAGCTCGACCCGGAAGCGATAACGCCGCTGCGCACGCTCTCGGATATCCGGAGCGGGAAGTAGTCTGGAGCGGGCATCGAAGGCCCATCATCCCTCTGCTACGATCTTCGCCCCGCTTGCGGGGAGAAGGTGCCGGCAGGCGGATGAGGGGCTGTTTGCGCCCTCAGCCGCGAATATGCTGGGTCTGTTCGTAGGTCTTCGTCGAGCGCATGCCCGAGCGGCAATAGCCGAGCATGGGGCGCGGCAGCTCGTCGAGCGCATCGACCATGCCCTGCACCGCCTCCACCGTCACGCCCATCGGGCCGACCGGCACATGGGCCGTCTCGATGCCGAGTTCGCTGGCGCGCGCGGCAATCGCCGAAAATTCCGGCTGGCCGGGTTCCTCGTGGTCGGGGCGGTGGCAGACGATGGACTTGAAACCCATGGCGGCGATCGCGTCGAGGTCCTCGACCGTGATCTGGCCGGAAACCGAATATTCGTCGTTGATCTCGCGGATATCCATGGACGTGTCCTTTCCCAAAAAGATGCGAACACCGTTTAAGCCCGTGCCGCGGGAGCGTCAATCGCGCGTGCTAGCGCACCTCGAAGGAGAGCGCGTAGCCGACGCTTTCGCCGGGCGCGAAATCGGGCGCCTCGCCGCTGGCGATCAGTTCCTCGCGTGCGGCCAGGCGATGGGACACCGGCTCGATGCCGAGCACCGCGCAGCCCGCCGATTGGTTGCGCCACACCTGAAGCCAGGGCAGCGTATCTGTCCGGAAGCGGATATGCACGCTGCGTCCGCGAAGCGCGGCGATCGGCCCGACCGATATCTCGGCCCAGCCGTGCACGGCCGTCTCCGCCGCCGGCACGCAGAAGATGCGCATGTCGCCGTCCTGGAAGCGCCAGGGAACGCTGCCGCCGGGCAGCATCGCGCCGGTCAGCCGCGTCTCCGCATCGAACAGGCCCGTGCCGAAATTGATGTGGTACATGGCAAAGGGCGGCCAGGACGTTTCGCCGGTATTGGTCACGAGATCGTCGAGCGTGATGTGGCCGGTGAGCCGGTCGGCCCGCCAGCGGCGCGAGAGCGCCGCCGTCCCGCCATGCGCCAGCGCGACATCGACATGTCCCTCGCAGACCACCTCGCCCTCGTCCGCCTCGATCTGGATGTCGCGGGCGGGATGGGAGGAGAGCGACCCGTGCAGCGGATAGCGGCGGCCGTCCGTCGACCCCTCAACCGGCACCGGGTGGCGGATATGATCGGGCCCGCAGGTGAACAAAAAGCCCGGTAGCGCCTTATCAATGCGAGGATCGCCGTCGGACGGTATGGCCGTGCCGGGGGTGATGTCCACGCCATGGAAGACGGCGGCGCCGACATCGAGTGCAGACCGCGGCTTCAGCTCGAGGTGAAAGGCCTGGTCTTCCGTCGAGGTGGTCAGGGCGAAAGTCATGATTGGCTCCGGCCGAGGATTGAGAAGAACGGGATGCTAGTGCCAACAGTCACACAACGCCACCGGCAGCGCGGACCAGCCCTCAGATTTCTGGCCGCTCGCAGCATTGGTAACAACTATTTGCACGATGCGTTGACGTTACGTTCACCATCGATTTAGATTTTTCATATTAAGGTCTGAATTCAAGTGTTCCGTCCGCGCGATATAGGCAGTCTGGCAGGTTGAGACCGTGAAATCGATATTGAAATCAAGCATTTCTCTTATTGCTGCGATCTCCGTTCTCGGAATCGTCACCCTGCCCGCCGCCGCGCAGCAGCATCAGCTGCCCCGCGATACGGTTCTCGTTTCGCCGGATGGCGACATTCTCGACTACGTTCCCAACGATGGCAGCGTACGCTGGACCCGCGACAATCGCGGCCGCCCGGTGCTGGTCGATTCGTGGGGTGACGTGATCGCCACTGCCATGCCGGCAGATCGCTACTTCGCTCGCGGCGACGACTATCGCCCCCGTCGTGACCGCTATCGCCCGGTGCGCGGCTATGACGAAACGAACCCGGAATACTTTCCGCCGGCACCCGGCTCGGACTATGGCGACGACGTGACGACGGGCTCCGTGCCGGAGATGCGTGAGGCGCTGCCGGGCGACATCGAGCGCCAGCAACTGCCCGACGCCGATTTCGGCGGCTCGCAGGCCATGCCCGAATTCAACAACGACGACATGGCCGCCCTGCCGGCCGATCCGAACCAGGAGTTCGTGCCCGGCCCGAAATTCGCGCCCGCCACCGCGCTTGGCAAGATGTCGTCCAACGAGGTCACGGCGCTCCAGGTCTTCCTCGACCGCGAGGGCTTCTCGCCCGGCGTCATCGACGGCAAGAAGGGCTCGAACGTCACCAAGGCCATCGAGGCCTGGCAGAACGCGACGGGCGACACGCTCGACCCGAACAATACAGAGGACATCCTGGAACGCCTGCGCCTGTCCGGCGGCATGGCCTTCACCACCTATGAGATCACTGCCGCCGATGCGGCCGGTCCCTACGTGGCGTCGATCCCGGAAGACTACGCTCACAAGGCGGCCCTTCCGCACCTGTCCTTCACCTCGACTACGGAAATGCTGGCCGAGAAGTTCCACATGGACGAGGCCTATCTGAAGGAGATCAATCCGGGTGTGGATTTCACCATTCCCGGCACGATCGTGAAGGTCGTGGATATCGGCAAGCCGAAGACCGGCAAGGTGGCCAAGATCCTCGCCGACAAGGGCCGCAAGCAGGTGCTGGCCTATGATGCCAATGGCACGCTGATCGCCGCCTATCCGGCGAGCATCGGCTCGGCCGATACGCCCTCGCCGTCCGGCACGGTCACGGTCGAGCGCATCGCGCTTAATCCGGGCTACACCTACAATCCGAAGATCAACTTCAAGCAGGGCAGCAACGACAAGGTGCTCACCCTCCAGCCCGGTCCGAACGGCCCGGTGGGAACGGTGTGGATCGCGCTCTCCAAACCGACCTACGGCATCCATGGCACGCCCGAGCCGTCAAAGATCGGCAAGACCCAGAGCCACGGCTGTATCCGCCTGACCAACTGGGACGCCACCGAGCTCGCCAAGATGACGAGCGCCGGCGTCACGGTCGAATTCGTCGACTGACGGCGGATAATCAACGCACAAATAGAAAAGCCGGCCTTTCGAGGTCGGCTTTTTCTTTGTTAGCATCAGAAACCGGAAAGTGACTTATCTCAAGTGAAGGCCGGGTCCTGCCCGGCCTTTCGTTGAGGCGTGGTTCACGCCGCCCTTGTGTAGCCCGAGCCCTGCGCCGGTCGCGCAGTGCCATCGGTGCGGAAGGTGGAGAGCTGTGCGGCGATGGAGGCCGCCTCCTGCGTCAGCGCCTGACTGGCGGCATTGGCCTGCTCGACCATGGCGGCATTCTGCTGGGTGATCTGGTCCATCGCGTTGACCGCCTGGTTGACGGCCTGGAGGCCGGTTGCCTGTTCGGCGGTGCTGGCGCGGATGGTGTTGAACACCGAACTTACTTCCACGACCTGCGAGACGATCTGGCGCAGAGACTGGGCGACTTCGTTGACCGAACGCACGCCGCCTTCGACCTGTCCATGCGACTTGGCGATGAGGTCCTGGATATCCTTTGCCGCCTCGGCGCAACGCTGTGCGAGTGCCCGCACTTCCGAAGCCACCACCGCGAAGCCGCGGCCCGCCTCGCCCGCGCGCGCGGCCTCGATACCGGCATTGAGCGCCAGCAGGTTGGTCTGGAAGGCGATCTCGTCGATCACTTCGATGATGTTGGCGATGGCGGCGGACGACGCCTGGATTTCGCCCATGGCGGAGATCGCCTCCTCCACCACCTCGCCGCTGCGCTGCGCATTGTCGCGCGCGGCCATGACCAGCGCATTGGCCTCGTTGGCGCTCTGCGCGGTCTGGCGGACGGTGGTCGTGACCTGCTCGACGGCGGCCGCGGTCTCCTCCAGATTGGCGGCCTGCCGCTCCGTGCGCTTGGCGAGATCGTCGGAGGCAGACGCGATTTCGCGCGCGCTCAGATGGATTGATCCCGCGCCGACGCCGATATTGCCGATGGCCTGCGACAGGGCCGAAATGGCGTGATTGAAGTCCTCGCGCAGCGCGCCATAGGCTTCCGGCAGCGGACCGGTGATGCGCGCGGTCAGGTCGCCGTCCGAAATACGCTTCAGAGCCGCGCCGAAGGCATCGCTGACGAGCTGGCGCTCTTCGGCAAGAACCTGCGCCTGCACCGCCTGCTGCTTGGCGACGTCGGACGTATCCATATAGACCGAGATGGACAGGTCCATGTCGAGGAAGATCGCCTTGATGAGGCTGCTGATCCGGGCAGAGAACTCGTCAGGCGTGATTTCCGCGCGCGCGAAAAGCCCTTTCTTCGGCCAGAGCGAACGGACCGACTCCGTTAGCAGGTGCTCGATGATCAGCGCGTAGCCGCCGATATACCAGCGCGGCTCAAGCCCGATTCGCGCATGGACATGCCCGATCGTCGTGACCTTGGTGGCGTAATCGGCGGTGAAATCGCCGGCGGCGATATTGGCCCAGTGCCCGAGCTGCGCATTCTTCGCGCGGTTCATGTGGGCGTCGTTCGAGAAGAGGTGGTTCACTTCCGGGCTGTTGCGCACGACGGAATAGAACTTGTCCAGTGCCGGGCCGAGCTCCTTCTCGATGAAGGGCTTCAGGCTGCGCAACCGTTCCAGCGCGGCAGCGTCCAGGCCGAGATAATCGAGACGGCGGGCAATATCGTGATTGGGTCCGGCAGCGGGCGATAAGGACTTCATTCTGAAAACAACCCCGGAGAAAATGGAGAATGTGAAAGCGGCACGGTTCCATCGGGACGGCAGGCCTGACGGCATGCGCGCGTCCGCAACCCATCATGGGTTTTTCAGAAGGCACAAGACCTTCCGTGGATGGCTTTCTGATGCGCCACTCTTAGATATGCATGGTAAATTGTTGATTACCGCGCGACCCGATATCCGTATGATCCCGGCTGCACAAATCGTCGCAGCCGGTCCTGCATTCCATCAAGTTTCCCGGTCACGCCGCCAGTCGGGACAGGGAACCTGCCCTGCGGCGCCGCGCGGGAACGAGCCGAAGCACCTCCTGCGCGAGAAGCCGTGCATTCTCGCGCGCCTTGTCGAGGTTGCTCACCTTTGCCGGGTCCATCGTGGCGAGCGTGCCGCCGCAATCGAAGATGTCGCGATACGCCGTGCGCTCGGCAATCGGCGTATCCAGCACATGCACGCCCTTGGCCGACAGCAGCGCCTTGATGGCGGTCATGGCGCGGGTGGTCACCAGCGCGTTCATGCGCGTCAGGACCACGGAATGAGCGATGCGGATGCCCGCCTTCTCGGCAAGCTGGCCCAGCAGGTCGAGGATATGCGCGGCACCGCGGGCATCCATCGCGCAGCCCTGCACGGGGATCATCACATGGTCGGACAGGCCGATGGCGGTGGCCACGAGCGCATCGCGCGCACCGGCGAGGTCGATGATGAAATAATCCGTCGTCTCCCGGTTCTCGCGAATGTGGCCCTGAAGGGATGCCATAGACACCTCGGAGATCACGTCGATGTTGCGCTGGCGGCCGGTCACGTCGTGCCAATGGCTGATCCAGCGCTGCGGATCGGCATCGAGGATCGTGACGCGGTATCCCTGGTTTGCAAGCTCGGTGGCGAGGATCAGCGCTGCGGTGGTCTTGCCCGCGCCGCCCTTGGCATTGGCGAATGTGATGACTGGCATGGCGTTCCTCTTACGATGCGGGCGAGCGGCGTCATCGCTCTCTTCAGGGCGCCGGAAGGAAATGGCGTCGGTTAATCGAATCTTTCAAAACAGGGTTAACGAAATGCAAATATCCGCCCCGCCCGGATTGGCAGGCAGCCGAAAACTCGGCCGGAAAAATAAAGAAGCCCGAAAAACCAAGGCTTTCCGGGCTTCTATCAATTGTCACGGGTGAGAAGTCAGATGCACTCGCTGAAGAGCCGCTTGGCAGCTTCGAGCGTAAGTTCCACCGGGTTGCCGCCGGCGGTGGGATCGACGATCGCCATCTCCGCCATTTCGTCGATACGGTCCGTGCCGACGCCGAGCGCCGACAGCTTGTCGGGAACGCCGAGTTCCTCGCGCAGCCGAAGCACATAGTCGAAGAAGCCGTCGAAACCGCCGGCAATGCCGAGATAGGCGGCGGCGCTGGCGATCTTCGCCTCGATGGCCGGGCGGTTGAAGGTCAGGACCGGCGGCATCACGACGGCATTCGTCATGCCGTGGTGCGTGTTGTAGATCGCGCCGACCGGATGCGACAGCGAGTGGATCGCGCCGAGCCCCTTCTGGAAGGCGACCGCCCCCATGGCGGCGGCCGACATCATATGGGCGCGCGCCTCGATATCGGTGCCGTCCTTGTAGGCGCGCGACAGGTATTCCTTGACGAGACGCATGCCCTCCAGCGCGATGCCCTGGCTCATCGGGTGGTAGAACGGCGAGCTGTAGGCTTCCAGGCAATGGGCGAAGGCATCCATGCCGGTGCCCGCCGTGATGACCTTCGGCATGCCGACCGTCAGTTCCGCGTCGCAGATCGTGACTGCCGGCAGGAACTTCGGGTGGAAGATCACCTTCTTGGTATGCGTCTCGGAGTTGGTGATGACGGAGGCGCGGCCGACTTCCGAGCCGGTGCCGGCCGTCGTCGGCACGGCGACGATCGGCGCGATGCCGTCGGAATTGGCCCGCGTCCACCAGTCGCCGATATCCTCGAAGTCCCAGACGGGCCGCGTCTGGCCCGCCATGAAGGCGACGGCCTTGCCGAGGTCGAGGCCCGAGCCGCCGCCGAAGGCGACGACGCCGTCATGGCCGCCGTCCTTGAACGCCTTGACGCCGGCCTCGAGGTTCTTGTCGTTCGGGTTCGGGTCGACCTCCGCGAACATCGCCCGGCCGAGCCCTGCGGCGTCGAGAATGTCGAGCGCGCCCTGGGTGATCGCCATGGTAGAGAGGCCGCGGTCAGTGATCAGCAGCGGCTTCTTCATGCCGACGGCCTTGCAATGATCGGCCAGTTCCTTGATGCGCCCTGCCCCGAACTTGATCGCGGTCGGATAGCTCCAGTTGGCGGTGATGGTCATGCGAGTGCTTTCCTGAAGTGGTAGGATTTCGGGCGGGTCAGGTTGTGGAAGCCGATGACGGAGAGCGAGCCGCCGCGGCCCGTTTCCTTCACGCCCGTCCAGCACAGCGCCGGATCGAGATAGTCGGCGCGGTTCTGGAACACGGTGCCGGTCTCCAGGTCGCGTGCGATGGTGGCGGCGCGCTCGCTATCCTTCGTCCACAGCGAGACGGTGAGGCCGTACTTGCAGTCGTTCATCAGGGCGAGCGCTTCGGCGTCGCTCTTCACCTTCATGATGCCGACGGCCGGGCCGAAGGTCTCTTCCGTCATGAACTCCATGGAGTGATCGACATCGACGAGGATCTGCGGGGCGACATAGGCGCCGCCGTCATCGGCCGGAAACAGCTTGGGATCGACCAGAGCCTTGGCGCCCTTCGAGACGGCGTCGGCGATCTGCGAACGCACGGTCGCGGCAAAGCGCTTGTGCGCCATCGGGCCGAGCGTCGTTTCCGGGTCCAGCGGGTTGCCGAGCTTGTAGTTGGAAACCCAGGCCACCGACTTTTCGACGAATTCGTCGTAGAGCGCTTCGTTGACATAGATGCGCTCGATGCCGCAGCAGCACTGCCCCGAATTGTAGGTCGCACCGTCCATCAGCGTGTCGACGGCAGCGTCGAGGTCGGCGTCCTCCATCACATAGCCCGGATCCTTGCCGCCGAGTTCGAGACCGACAGGCGTGAAGGTGCCGGCGGCGGCACGCTCGATCGCGCGGCCACCTTCGACGGAGCCCGTGAAGTTCACGAAGTCGAAGGCGTTGCCGGATATCAGCGCCGAGGTCGTGTCATGGTCGAGGAACACGTTCTGGAAGACATCTTCCGGCACGCCGGCCTCGTTGAAGGCGCGCACGAGACGCTCGCCGACCAGCAGCGTCTGGGCGGCATGCTTGATGATGACGACATTGCCGGCCATCAGCGCCGGCGCGATCGTGTTGATCGCCGTCATGTAGGGATAGTTCCACGGCGCGATGACGAAGACGATGCCGTGCGGCTCGCGCTCGATGCGGCGTTCGAAGCGCTCGGAATTCTCGATGACGATCGGCGCCAGCGACGAGCCGGCGATCTCGGCCACATAGTTGGAGCGCTCGTTGAAACCCTTGAACTCGCCGCCGTAACGGACCGGGCGGCCCATCTGCCAGGCGATTTCCGGCACGATCTCGTCGGCCATCTCGTTGACGCGGGCGACGCCCTTCAGCACGAGCTGGATACGCTCGTCGAGCGGGCGCTTCGCCCAGGCCTTCTGCGCCTTCTTCGCGCGGGCCACGGCCGCCTGTGCGCTCGCCAGCGGCATCGCCTCACGCTCGGCGTAAACCGAGCCGTCCACGGGGGATATGCATTTGATCACAGTCATGATCGATTTCCTGTTTCAGATATGAACTTTCCGCCGGACAATAGCCGATCCAGCCACGCGGCAAATATCCCTGAAGGGCTATGCGCCGGGGCCGCTTCGACCTTGACTGGCTTGAGCCTTACGCCCTCTCGAAGCCGCGCGCCACCTCCCAGTCGGTGATGCGGCGATCGTACTCCTCCTGCTCCCATTCGGCCGCACGGACATAGTGGTCGATGACCTCGTCGCCGAAAGCCTCGCGCAGCATGTTCGAGCCCTTCAGCACCGCGGTGGCCGCGCGCAACGTCTTGGGGATCTCGCGAATGTCCTTGCCGCCATAGGCGTCGCCCTCGAAAGGCGCCTCCAGTTCCAGCTTCTGCTCGATGCCGGCAATGCCGGCGGCGAGCAGCGCTGCCATCGCCAGATAGGGATTGAGGTCGGAGCCGCCGACGCGGCACTCGATGCGGATGGCCTTCGTGCCCTCGCCGCACAGGCGATAGCCCGCCGTGCGGTTGTCCTTGCTCCAGATCGCCTTGGTCGGCGCAAAGGTGCCGGCGACGAAGCGCTTGTAGGAATTGATATAGGGCGCGAGGAAATAGGTGATCTCGCTGGCATGGGCGAGCAGGCCCGCCACATAGTTCCGCATGAGATCGGACATGCCGTATTTGGCTTGGCTATCGAAGAACTTCGCCTCCTTGCCGTCGAGGCTCCAGAGCGACTGGTGGATGTGCGAGGAAGAGCCGGCGGCGGTGTAGTTCCACTTGGCCAGGAACGTCACGGACTTGCCGCGCTGCCAGGCGATTTCTTTCGTGGCGTTCTTGATGATCGAATGCCGGTCGGCCATCGTAAGCGCCTCGGCATAGCGCACGTTGATCTCCTCCTGACCGGCCGAGGCCTCGCCCTTGGAGTTCTCCACCGGAATGCCCGCACCGTGCAGGCCGTTGCGCAACGCGCGCATCACATCCTCTTCCTTGGTGGTCTGGAAGATGTGGTAGTCCTCGTTGTAGCCCGAGGCGAGACGCAGGTCCCGGTAGCCGCTCTCGCGGGCATCGTCGAAGGACTGGTCGAACAGGAAGAATTCGAGCTCGCTTGCCATGAAGGCCTTGAGGCCCATCGCCTCCAGGCGCTTCACCTGCTTCTTGAGGATGGCACGCGGCGAATGCGGCACCTCTTCATGGGTGTGGTGGTCGAGCACGTCGCACAGCACCATCGCCGTGCCTTCCAGCCAGGGCAGCTTGCGCAGCGTCGCAAGGTCCGGCTTCATCGTATAGTCGCCGTAGCCCGCCTCCCAGCTGGTGGATTTGTAGCCCGAGACGGTTTCCATCTCCATGTCGGTCGCCAGCAGGTAGTTGCAGCTGTGCGTCTCCTCGTAGGCGCTGTCGACAAAGTACTGCGCGTGGAACCGCTTGCCCATCAGGCGCCCCTGCATGTCGACAAGGCAGGCGAGCACGGTGTCGATACGGCCGTCGGCCACATCCTTCTTGAGATCATCGAAAGTGTAGGTCGTCATGGGGCGGTCCGATCGTTTGAATGAATGACGGCCCCGCCCCGCAGGGAGGGGCCGTCGTTGAAGAAAAGGCTCAGGCTTTCAGCGCAGCCGCCTCGGCGGCGGCGGCCTTCTTGCCGTGCTCCATCGCAAATTCCTCTTCCGGCGACAGGATCAACCGATGGCGGCCGACGAGCGCGAAATAAGCGATGGCGACGGCGAACCAGACGGCGACCCAGACCACGCCCTTGGAGAAGTTCGGGTCCTGAACCTGGTAGAGCAGCGTGACGACCGCGATGATGATCGTCAGCACCGCGCCGGGAATGCCGAGCGGCGAGCGGAACGGCCGCTCGATGTTCGGCAGCTTCTTGCGCAGCAGGATGAAGGAGATCGCCTGCATGATGTAGGAGAACATCGCGCCGAAGACCGCCATGTTCAGCAGCACGCTGCCGATGATGCTGCCGCCCGTTTCCGCACCCAGCGAGAACCAGATGACGAGCATGACGGCGAGGCCGACGATGGCACCCGTCAGCATGGCGACATGCGGGGTCCTGAACTTGGAATGCGTGAGCGAGAGCACGGTCGGGAAGTAGCCGGCACGCGAGAGCGAGTAGACCTGGCGACCCTGCGCATAGAGGATCGTGTGGAAGCTCGCGATCAGGCCGGTCAACGCAACGAGGCCGAGGATGACCACGCCGCTGTCGCCGTAGATCGACTTGAAGCCGTCCAGCAGCGGCTCGAGCGAGGTGCTGAGCTGGAAGGCGCCGACGCCCGGAAGCGACGGGTTGAGCAGCACGATCATGAAGGCCGAGATCATCAGCGTGATGATGCCGAGGATGATGCCCTTCGGCATGTCACGCTTCGGATCGACCGATTCCTCCGCCGCCAGCGGCAGCTGCTCGATGGCGAGGAACAGCCAGACCGCGAAGGGCAGCGTGGCAAGCACGCCCGAGAAGCCGAAGGGGAACCAGTCGCCGCCACCTTCCGGCAGTTCGACGGCAGCGCCATCGGGGCCGACGCCGATGTTCAGGGCCCATCGGGAGAAGTCCATGTTCGGGATGGCGCTGATCCAGAAGAACACCAGAACAGCCAGCGAGATCAAGGTGATGATCAGCGTTACCTTGAACGAGAGTTCAAGCCCGAAAATGTTGAGGCCGAGGAAGATCGCGTAGAACAGGATCCACAACAACGGCGAGTAGACCGGGTCGAGCCCGAGGATCGAATTCACATAGGCGGTAATGAACGTCACTATGACGGCGGGCGTCAGCACGTATTCCACGTTTTCGCAAAGCCCGGTGAGAAAGCCGCCCCACGGGCCCATCGCGGTGCGCGCGAAGGAGTAGGCGGCGCCGGTGTGCGGCAGCGCCGGGCTCATCTCGGCGATCGAAAAGGTCAGGCCCAGATACATGATCGCGATGATGATGCCGGCGACGAGCATGCCGCCCCAGCCGCCGGTCGCAAAGCCGAAATTCCAGCCTGAAAAGTGCCCGGAGACCACGGCGCCCACGCCGAGGGCCCAGAGCGACCATACGCCTGCATAGCGCGAAAGCCCGCGCTTCTCGAAGTAAGAGGCATCAGCGCGCTTGTAGCTGACCCCCGTCTGTGAATTTTCCATGTCCCTTCTCTCCTGTTTCCGCCGGCCGCTGCAGGCAGTGCAGAGGCTCCCGGTGTGCATTCGGCGAGATCCGGGGGATTCCCGCTCCGCCGCATTCTCCGCGGACATGCCGCTCCCCAGGTCATTTTTTTGTTATGCGGCGGGCAGGCTTTGTTTGAGCAGTCCCGCAAGGTAATCGGCCACGACCTTCTGGCCGGCTACATCCTGAATGAGGTCGTTGCGGACCTCGATCATCACGTTGGGCAGGCCCTTGGACAGGCCGTGCTCGCGAAGCGTATGCGTCACGCCGTCCTCGGGGCCGTAAGGCTCGTTGCGGCGGATGGTATAGGGGCCGTCCGTGCCTGCGGCCGCCAGCATGGCGTCGGCAAGGCGCGCATCGACGTCGTGCAGGATGCCGATCTCGACATCGCGCGTCTTGCCGAAATAGACCGGCGTGAAACTGTGCATCGTCACGATGACGGGCGGCCTGCCCTCTGCGATCCGCGCCTCCACGAGGCCGCGCAGCCGGTCGCGGAAGGGAATGTAGAGCGCCCGTGTGCGGGCATCGCGCGCCGCCTGGTCGAGGCCGGCATTGCCCGGCACATCGAAGACCTCGCTCTTGGCCGGCATGGCGGCCGGCGATTCCGGCGGGCGATTGCAATCGTAGACGAGGCGGGAAAACCGCTGGAACAGCAGCGTGGCGTCGAGTTGCTCCGCCATCAGCCGCGACACCGCGAGCGCGCCCGGATCCCAGGCGATGTGGCTGGCGAGCGCCTCGGCGGAAAGGCCGAGCGTGCCGAGCGAGGCCGGCAGCTGGCGCGATGCGTGCTCGCACACCAGGATCACCGGGCCCTGCGCAACAGCATTCTCCAGGGCGACAGGATCGCCCTCCTCTCCAGTCAGAATTCCCATAGCCTGATCCCCTCGACCGGCTTTTCTCATTATTGAAAAGAATTCTTCACCAAACAGCCGCTGTCAACCGCCGCGTGAAAAAATCTCTTCAAAAAAACATTTGACTCGCATTGTGACAGGGCGTTTTATCGTTGAAACCCTGGCGAAGACCGGGGCTGCAGGGGAAAAATTTGACACTCAATCAAGCATCTATGACGGTGTCGGATGTGATCTCTGCCCACTTCGATGCGCTGACGCGCGCCGAACGGCAGCTCGCCACATCATTGCTCGACAACTACCCGGTCTCCGGGCTGGGCAGCATCACCACGGTGGCGGACAATGCCGGCGTCTCGACGCCCACCGTCGCCCGCATGGTCCAGAAGCTGGGCTTCCGCGGCTTCCCGGATTTCCAGGCACGTCTGCACCACGAGCTGGAGGCAACGCTCTCCAACCCGATCACCAAGCATGACCGCTGGGCCGCCAATGCGCCCGGCACGCATATCCTCAACCGCTTCGCCGATGCGATCATGAACAACATGCGCCAGACGCTCTCGCAGGTGGAGACCGCCGACTTCGACAGCGCCAGCGCCCTTCTGGCCGACCGCCAGCGCAGCATCTACATCATCGGCGGGCGCATCACGAAGGCGCTGGCCGATTATCTCTTCACGCATCTTCAGGTCATCCGCCCGAACGTCACGCAGATCGCCGCCAACCCCGCGTCCTGGCCGCACTACGTTCTGAACATGAAGGCCGGCGACGTGCTGGTGATCTTCGATATCCGCCGTTACGAGCAGGAGATGGAGACGCTCGGCCGCGTGGCACGCGAGCGCGGCGTCGAGATCGTGCTCTTCACCGACCAATGGGCCTCGCCCGTGGCCAAGGCCGCCGCGAAGATGTTCCGCGTGCATATCGAGGCGCCCTCGGCCTGGGATTCCTCCGTCGTGACGCTCTTCATCGTCGAGGCGCTGATCGAGGCCGTCCAGAGTTCGGGCTGGGAGGAAACCAGCGACCGAATGAAGACGCTGGAGGGCCTGTTCGAGGCCAGCCGGCTTTTTCGCAAGCCGCGGCCGGAGCTCCCGGACAAACCACGATAAACAAAAGAAAAAAGCGATACGGAACTGTCACATAAGGTTCACGCGCCACCAGTATCAGCTTCGCCGAAGTTGACTGACACACAAAAGGAGAACACCCGTGATGTCATCTACGAAACGTCTGCTCTCGCTCTCCACAGCGCTCGCGATCGCCCTTCCCTCGCTCGCCCTTGCCGAGCCGAGCGCCGAGCTCATCGAAGCCGCCAAGAAGGAAGGCATGCTGACCACCATCGCCCTGCCGCACGACTGGTGCGGTTACGGTGACGTCATCGCCTCCTTCAAGGCGAAGTATCCGGAAATCCAGGTCAACGAACTGAACCCGGATGCCGGTTCGGCCGACGAAGTCGAAGCCATCAAGGCCAACAAGGACAACAAGGGCCCGCAGTCGCCCGACGTGATCGACGTCGGTCTCGCCTTCGGCCCGCAGGCCAAGGCCGAAGGCCTGCTGCAGCCCTACAAGGTCTCGACCTGGGACGAAATCCCCGACACGATCAAGGACGCCGAAGGCTACTGGTACGGCGACTATTACGGCGTGATGTCGTTCCTCGTGAACAAGGACCTCGTCGCCAACACGCCGAAGGACTGGGCCGACCTCCTGAAGCCGGAATATGCCGGCCAGGTCGCGCTTGCAGGGCCGCCCCTCACGTCGAACCAGGCGATCCTCGGCGTTCTCGCAGCCGGCCTCGGCAAGGGCGCGAAGTCCGGCAAGGAAGCAGGCGAGGCTGGCCTTGCCTTCTTCGCTGAACTGAACAAGGCCGGCAATTTTGTCCCGACCGTCGGCAAGGCCGGTACGCTCGCTCAGGGCTCCACCCCGATCATCATCGCGTGGGACTACAACGCGCTCGGCTGGGCCAAGACACTCAACGGCAACCCGCCGACCGAGGTCGTCGTTCCCGCATCCGGCGTTCTCGCCGGCGTCTACGTTCAGGGCATTTCGGCCTATGCGCCGCACCCGAACGCTGCCAAGCTGTGGATGGAGCACCTCTATTCCGACGAAGGTCAGCTCGGCTGGCTGAAGGGTTACTGCCATCCGGCACGCTTCAACGCCATGGTCAAGGCCGGCAAGGTTCCGCAGGACCTGATCGACGCCCTGCCGCCGGCGGCCTCGTACGAAAAGGCCTACTTCCCGACGCTGGAGGAAGTCGACGCGAACAAGGCGGCGGTGACCGGCGGCTGGGATGCCACGGTCGGCGCGAACGTGCAGTGACGTGACCTGGTGGCATCGCCGCGCCGGCAAGGTCCGGGGCGGCGATGCCACGCCCGCAAGACAACCTCGACAAGGCGATCCTGATGTCTTCAGACCCTGCCGCCATCGCGCAACCGGCCAGCCATAGGCCCCTCCGCCTGCCGTTTCATTGGCTGGGCGCGGCACCTTTCGCGATCTTCGTCCTTCTGTTCCTGATCTTGCCGACGATGCACATCGTCATCGGGGCTTTCCAGAAGGTGGATGGCAGCGTCACGCTCGAAAATATCCGCGGGCTTTTCACCCCGTCGATCCTTTCGTCCTTCTGGGTGTCGATCAAGATCAGCCTCGCCTCGGCATCGCTCGGCGGCCTGATCGGTTTCGCCGTCGCTCATGGCGTGGTTCTCGGCGGGCTCCCGAAACGCATCCGCGGCCCGCTGATGACATTCTCCGGCGTGGCCTCGAATTTTGCCGGCGTCCCCCTGGCCTTCGCCTTCCTGGCGACACTCGGACCCGTCGGCATCCTGACGGTCTTCCTCAAGACACAGATCGGTGTGGACCTGCGCCTGCTGGGTTTCAACCTCATCTCCTTCTGGGGCCTGACGGTAACCTATCTCTTCTTCCAGATTCCGCTGATGATTCTCATCATCACGCCCGCTCTCGACGGGCTGAGACGCGAGTGGCGCGAAGCGGCGGACATCCTGGGAGCTTCCGGCACGCAATACTGGCGCTACGTCGCCTTCCCCATCCTGCTGCCTTCTCTTCTCGGCGCCTTCGCACTGCTGTTCGCGAATGCCTTCGGCGCCGTTGCCACCGCCATGGCGCTCACCGGCTCGTCGCTCAACATCGCGCCGATCCTGCTCTTCGCCCAGATCCGCGGCGATGTGCTCGGCAACCCGCATCTCGGCTATGCCCTCGCCTTCGGCATGATCGTCGTGACCGGTGTCGCCAACGCCATCTACATCTGGCTTCGCGCCCGCAGTGAAAGGTGGCTGAAATGAAAAGGTTCTGGGCCTGGGGCGCCCTCATCTTCGGGCTGCTCTATTTCCTTCTCCCGCTGGTCGGCATGACCAATTTTTCGCTCAAGATGCGGCGCGGCTCCTATTCGTTCGATGCCTATGCCGTCGTCCTCAGCGATCCGCGTTTCCAGGAAACCTTCACCTACTCGGTGGTGATGGCGCTGTTCACCATCGCCTTCGGCGTGCTGCTCGTCGTGCCGACGGCCTACTGGATCCGCCTGAAGCTTCCGGGCCTGCGCCCCTATGTTGAATTCGTCACGCTCCTGCCGCTGGTCATCCCGGCCATCGTCATCGTCTTCGGCTATATCAGGCTCTACAACACCTCGAGCTGGCTGCCGCTGACAGGCAGCGCGACCGGCACGAACATCCTCCTGATGTTCGGCTATGCGACGCTGGCCCTGCCCTACATGTACCGTTCCGTCGACACCGGCCTGCGCGCCATCGACATCGCAACGCTGACGGAGGCCGCCCAGAGCCTCGGCGCCGGCTGGACGACGATCCTCGCCAAGATCATCCTGCCCAATGTGCTGGTCGCGGTTCTCTCGGGCGCCTTCCTGACCTTCGCCATCGTCATCGGCGAGTTCACCATGGCGGCTCTTCTGAACCGCCCGGCGTTCGGACCCTACATGCAGCTGCTCGGCGCCAACCGGGCCTACGAGCCGGCGGCTCTTGCCGTGATCGCCTTCGGCATCACCTGGGGCTGCCTCGGCCTGATCCAGCTTGTCTCCCGTTTCCAGAAGGGCGCGCAAAGCGCCGCCTAAGGACCCCTTATGAGCTTCCTGACCCTCACCAGCCTTCAGAAATCGTTCGGCCCCGTCCAGGTCGTCAAGGATTTCAACATGTCCATCGAGAAGGGCGAGTTCATCTCGTTCCTCGGTCCGTCCGGCTGCGGCAAGACCACGGTGCTGCGCATGATCGCCGGTTTCGAGACGCCCTCCGGCGGCACCATCACCATCAACGGCAAGAGCCAGGCGAACCTGCGCCCCAACCAGCGCAACATCGGCATGGTCTTCCAGGCCTATGCGCTCTTCCCAAACATGAACGTCGCCGAAAACGTCGCCTTCGGCCTCAAGGTCGCCGGTCGTCCCAAGGCGGAGATCGACCAGCGCGTCAAGGAGATGCTCGGCCTCATCAAGCTCGACCACCTCGCCGACCGCTACCCCTACCAGATGTCGGGCGGCCAGCAGCAGCGCGTGGCGCTCGCCCGCGCGCTCGCGCCGAAGCCGCAGGTCCTGCTGCTCGACGAGCCGCTGTCGGCCCTCGACGCCAAGATCCGCGTGTCGCTGCGCGAAGAGATCCGCATGATCCAGCAGCAGCTCGGCATCACCACCGTCTTCGTTACGCACGACCAGGAAGAGGCGCTGTCGATCTCAGACCGCATCGTGGTCATGAATGCCGGCCGCGCAGACCAGATCGGCGCGCCCGCCGATATCTACAACCGCCCCGCCACGCGCTTCGTCGCCAACTTCGTCGGCACGCTGAACCTCATCGAGGCGAAGGTCGTCGATCCCGCCGCCAACCGCGTGTCGATCGGCGACCAGGGCGTCACCCTGCGCGAGCCGCTCGGCGACGTGAAGGCGGATGACACGATCTCGCTGGCGCTGCGTCCCGAGGCCGGGTCGATCGCGCCGGGTGCTAAGGGCGATACCGCGCTGTCCGGCGAGGTGGTCTCCACCAACTTCCTGGGCTCGGTCATCCGAACCCGCATGAAGGTCGGCGAAAGCATCATCTCCTTCGACATGTTCAACAGCCCGGGCCTCGTGCCCCCGGTGGTGGGCGAGACGGTCACGCTGCGTTTCGTGGCGAGCGACCTGCTCATCATCCGCGACTAGCCGTTCATTCCAGCCTTCCAGCGAAGGTTGGAAAATTCTGTCGTGAAAGTCGCTCTTTGCGTCGCCCGCGGATTTGATCCGCGGGCGTTTGCCCGTTATGGTCCTGATGTTCTCAGGGCGGGGTGAAACTCCCCACCGGCGGTATCCGGAGCAATCCGGGAGCCCGCGAGCGCCTTCCGCGAATGGGAGGGTCAGCAGATCCGGTGCGATGCCGGAGCCGACGGTCACAGTCCGGATGAAAGAGGGCAAGCAGGACCACCGCCGCGCTGGCGGAGAGCTTGCATGTTCGCCCAAGGGGACCGTTGAAAAATGGCTCAACCCTTGAAAGGCCTAGACATGAATGCGAATGCCACCCCCTCCTCCCGTATCGCCGTCATCCGCGCCCGCTGGCACGCCGGCATCGTCGATCAGGCGGTCGATTCTTTCGTCGCCGAATGGAAAGCGCTTGGCGGCCGCGCCGAGGATGTCGACGTGATCGACGTGCCGGGCGCGCTTGAAATTCCGCTCCATGCCCAGCTGCTCGCCCGCACCGGCAAATATGCCGCCATTCTCGGCGTCGCGCTCGTCGTCGACGGCGGCATCTACCGCCACGATTTCGTCGCCGGCACCGTGGTGGATGCCATCGTGCGCGTCGGCCTCGATACCAATGTGCCGGTTCTCTCTGCCGTGCTGACGCCGCACAACTTCCAGGAATCGGAAGCGCATATCGCCTTCTTCCGCGACCATTTCGTCATCAAGGGCAAGGAAGCCGCCAACGCCGCGCGCCAGATCATCGACGCCCGCGCGCAGGCCGCTCTCGCCGCCGTCGCTTGAATCGATGCCTCAACGAGCGGAATCGTCCTGCCAGCGCATGGCGATAACGCGTTGAAATGACAAGAGCAGACCCGGCGCCGGCCGGGTTTGCTATGGTCCCAGCATGGCGCGCTGCCGTGCCGGACGATCCCGCCCGCATGCCCGATGCACCGCACAAGTCCCAATGTTGGGGGTGCGCGATTTACGGATAAATCACCTCTCCCGGCTTACCATGCGCACGACCGCCTGTTGCGCGGGCTCATTTCCGGCGGCCACCGGCATGCCCGTCCTTCCGGCCCGTGGCAACGAGGCCGACTTAACGGCAGGGGAACAGCGCGATGTCGAAACGGTTCAGCAAACATGACGCGATGGAGGCCGGCGCGCTGACGGACACCTTCATGCGCCTCAAGCGCGGTTCGATCACCCGCCGCCATTTCCTGGGAGTAACCGGCCTCGGCCTCGCCGCCGCCGTTCTCGCCCGCCAGGCGGGGTTCTCATCGGCCGCCCATGCGAGCGACGATCTTGGATCGAGCATGTCGATCGCGACATGGCCGAACTATCACGACCCGGCGACGTTCGAGGCCTTCACCGCTGCCACGGGCGTCGCGGTAGAGGTGAACATCTTCGGTTCGAACGAGGAGATGCTGGAGGCGCTGCGGGCCGACAGCGCCCGATGGGACCTGTTCGTGCCGACCAACTACACGATCTCCACCTATGCCCGCCTCGGGCTGATCGAACCGATCGACCTGTCCCGCCTGCCGAATTTCGATGCAGGCACCCAAAATGCCCGCTTCACCAGCCAGGGTACCGCCGAGGGCAAGGTCTTTGCGCTGCCGAAGAACTGGGGCACGACCGGCATCGCCTACAACACGGACAAGGTGAAGGTCACGAGCTGGAAGGAGTTTTTCGCGGCCGCCATGGACGAGGCGGACGGCCGCGCGATCGTGCACGACTACCAGCTCACCGCCATCGGCAACGCCCTCGTCTCGCTCGGCTTCTCCTTCAACTCGGTGAAGCCCGAGGAGCTTGCCAAGGCGGGGGAACTGTTGCTTGAGGTCAAGCCGCATCTCTATGCCGTCACCAGCGACTATCAGCCCGCCATGCGCGGCACCGATGCCTGGATGACCATGTGCTGGACCAATGACGGCGCGCAGCTCAGTCGCGACGTGCCCGAGATCGCCTTCACCCTCGGTTCTGATGGTGGGGAGATCTGGTCGGATTTCTACGCCATTCCGAAGAATGCGCCCAACAAGCCAGCCGGCTACGCGCTGTTGAACTTCCTGATGGACCCGCAGAAGGCGGTGCGCGAACATATCGCCAATGGCACGCCGGCCACCGACAGCCGCGTCGTCGCCCTGCTGCCGGCCGAAATCACCGGCAACAGGATCGTCTATCCCGACGAGGCCGCGCTCACGCCGCTCGAATTCGGCGCCGCCGTCACGCTCACGGATCCGGCCCGCGCCGAGATTATGGCGCGGTTCAAGGCGGCCTGAGCCGCAGGCGGCCTCAGACCGAGCCCAGCGGCCCCTGATGCACGACGATGCGCGCGTGATAGGGCACGCGCTTGTAGAGATCGATCACGTCCTGATTGACGAGCCGCACGCAGCCCGACGAGGTCGCCTTGCCGATCGATTTCCATTCCGGCGAGCCGTGCAGGCGGTAGAGCGTGTCCTTCCCGTCCTGGAAGATATAGAGCGCCCGCGCGCCGAGCGGGTTCTTGATGCCGGGATCCATGCCGCCATTCTCGACCGAATATCGGGCAAGGCTCGGCGTGCGCGCGATCATGTCGGCCGGCACCTTCCAGCGCGGCCAGGGCTGGCGCCAGTGGATGATGCCCTCGCCCTCCCAGGCAAAGCCGTCGCGGCCGATACCGACACCGTAACGCATCGCCGTACCGCCGGGCTCGACCAGGTAGAGGAAGCGGCCGGGCGTATCCACCACGACGGTGCCCGGTGCTTCGCCGGTCGGATCCTTCACGCGCTGGCGATAGTATTTCGGGTCGATCTCCTTGTAGGGGATCGCGGGAATGAGATGTCCGCCATCCTCGACGGCCGCATAGCGCGCGGCAAGCTCCTCGTCCGTCGCCGGGACGATCGGGTAGCTGACCTTCTGCGGAACGGGCACATTCTTCACGCCGCCTTGTGTGGTTGCGCACCCCGCCAGCGTCGCTGCAGCCCCCATGAGGAAGGCCCTGCGCGACAAGACACCGATCTCAGACATTTCTGGAAACAACTCCTGCAAATCCCGTATGGATGCAGGATCGCTAGCCAACGGCGATGCCGGCGGCAAGCGATTGGAAGATCACATCTTCGGGATGCACAGCGTTACCGTCGCGGCCGTTGCCGTCACGACACGGCAGCGGCCGCAAAACGGTCAGGTCGACTGGCCGGCAAGCCAGTTGTGCCAGTCGTTCTCACTGCCGACGAAGACGTTGAGATCGATCTTGCCGCTCACGCCGTGCGACAGGCCCGAGCCGGAATACTGCCAGAACAGCCAGCGGCGGTTCGGGTAACGCACCGACGGATGGGCGGCGACCGAGCGCAGCCAGAACGGATATTCCTTCAGCTCGCCCGACAGGTTGTCGGCGTAGAAGTCCGGTGCGGTATAGATGATCGGCCGCTTGCCGTAATGGCGCTCCAGCCGCTCGGCGAAGACACGGATCTTCTCGACATACTGCGCACGCGTCAGGCGGCGCTTGCACTTCGATTCACCGTTGTATTCGGCGTCGATGACGGGCGGCAGCGCGTCCGGGTCCTTCGGCACGTTGCGGATGAACCAGTCCGCCTGCTCGCTGGCCACGCGGCACCAGTAGAAGAAGTGATAGGCGCCGCGGCGGATGCCCGCCTCCTTGGCGGCGCGCCAGTTGTGACGGAACATCGGGTCGGTGTGGTCGCCGCCGTCGGTGGCCTTGATGAAGGCGAAGTTGGCGCCCTGCGTGCGCAGCTTCACCCAGTCGATATCGCCCTGCCAGCGCGAAACGTCGACACCGTGGACCTGGTAGTGCTTGGGCGCGCGCTTGCCGAAATTGATCGGCTTGGCATCGCGGAACTGCTGGCTGTAGATGCGTGAGCGCTTGCCGAGCTTCCCGATGGACGGCATCTCGGCCGTTACCGCGCCCTCTTCGGGACGCGCGGTAGGACGCACCGCCTTCTCGGCAACGGCTTCGAAGGCATGGGTTTCAGGCACCGGCCCGGCCCAGGCGAGCATTTCGCTCGCACCTTCGGCCTTCACCTTGCCCTGGCCGACCGCCACTTCCGGCACCGGCCCGGTCGCCTTGACCGAACTCGTCGTCTCGCGCGACGGCTTGATGGACAGGACCGTTTCGGGACCTGCGCTCGACGCGCAGCCCGCCAGGGTAACACAGCCAAGGAGGGCCGCCGTAAGGATCGAAAGACGCATAGGCACTCGCACGCAAAACTAACCGGAGCCCGCCCTCTCGCTGCAGGGACGGAATTACTAACGGAAGATTACCGCGAAATGTTAAATGCAACGTTTACAGCTGACTGAGACATTTCAGTCACTTAAGGCGAAATGCCTCGCGTTTTCTGACAATTGTTATTAATCTCTCGAAACAGCCTGACGCCGGGCGATCAGGCATGCCACATCATCCCGGCGCGATATGGCCGATGCCCTTCCGCTTGATCTCGTCGAACGACTCGTCATAGCCCGCATCCGCATAGCGGATCACGCCGAGCGAGGTGTCGTTGGTCAGGGCATGTTCGAGGCGTTCAGCCCCGCCGTTCGTTCCGTCCGCCACCAGCGTCACGCCGCAGCTCGTCATGTAGCCGGCATAGCCGCCACCGCCGGAATGCACGACGACGAGATCGGCCATGGACGAGCAGAGCAGCATGGCGTCGAGCAGCGGCCAGTCGGCGATGGCGTCGGAACCGTCCTTCATACGCTCCGTCATGATGTTGGGATGCGCCATGGCGCCGGCATCGAGATGATCGCGCGAAAAGGCGATCGGCCCCTTCAACTCGCCCGCGGCGACCAGCGTGTTGACCGCCAAGGCCAGAGCGGTGCGCTCGCCGTGCCCCAGCCAGGCAATGCGCGCCGGCAGGCCTTCGAAGGGGATATTCTCGCGCGCAAGGCGGATCCAGTTGGTGACGATGGAATTGTCGGGGAACATCTCCAGCACGAGATCGTCGATGCGGGCGATGTCGCTCTCTTCGCCCGAGAGCGCCATCCAGCGGAACGGACCTATGGCGCGCGCAAAGAGCGGACGCAGATAGGCTTCCGTGAAGATCGGGATGTCGAAGGCATCGGCCACACCACCGTCCCGCGCCTGCGTGCGGATGAGGTTGCCGTTGTCGAAGACCTCCGAGCCTCTTTTCTGGAACTCCAGCATGGCCGAGACATGCTCGACGATCGAAGCGCGGCTTGCCGCCATCAGCTGCCCCTGCCCGTCGTCGCGCAGGCCCTTCACCTGGTCGAGGCTCATGCCCTTCGGCACATAGCCGTAGACGAGGTCGTGCGCGGAGGTCTGGTCGGTGACGATGTCGGGCACGATGCCGCGCCGTGCGATCTCGGGGTAAACCTCCGCCGCATTGCCGACGAGGCCGATGGAGGTGGCGCGCTTTTCCTTCACCGCCGCATCGATCATGGCGAGCGCCGTATCGAGATCCGGCGCGACATGTTCGAGGTAGCCGACCGCCTTGCGCGCTGCCGCCCGTGCCGGGTCGATATCGACGCAGAGGATGGCCGCCCCGGCCATGCGGCCGGCAAGCGGCTGCGCGCCGCCCATGCCGCCAAGCCCGGCCGTCAGGATGAAGCGGCCGGCGAGACTGCCGCCGAAGCGCTTTTCGGCAATGCGCATGAAGATTTCATAGGTGCCCTGGATGACGCCCTGGCTGCCGATATACTGCCAGGCGCCGGCCGTCAGCCCGCCCCAGCAGATCAGCCCCTTGCGCTGGAGCTCGTAGAACACCTCCGCCTTCGCCCATTGCCCGACGATGTTGCAGTTCGCCATGATGACGAGCGGCGCCTTGGCATGGGTCTTGAGCAGCCCGACCGGCTTGCCGGACTGGATGACCAGCGTCTGGTCCTCCTCCATCTCGCTCAGCGCCTTGACGATGGCCCTGTGCGCCGCCCAGTTGCGCGCCGCCTTGCCGAGCGCGGCGTAGACGATGAGATTGTCCGGGTCCTCACCCACCGACAGCACGTTTTCGAGCAGCCGCAGCAACCCCTCCTGCCGCCAGCCCTTGGCGCGCAGCACGGGGCCGCTTGGGATGGGGTAATTCGGGTGGCGTGGGTTGGGCTTCGGCATGGGTGTCTCCTGTCGTATCGTGGGGTGCGGCCCCTCATCCGCCTGCCGGCACCTTCTCCCCGCAAGCTGGGAGAAGGGAGTTGCCGCGCCGGTTCCTCAAATTCAGGCGTCGCGTATGGCACGTTCCCTCTCCCCGCTTGCGGGGAGAGGGTTAGGGTGAGGGGCAACCGCACCTTCTTCTCTCAAACCACCGTCTCCAGCGCATACCGCGCCAGCTCGATCCCCATCGCCTTCTCCACCGAGGGATAGACCGTGGGATCCAGCACGCTTGACGCAAGCGGGATGATCGACTTGGGCACATGCAGCACGAAGACCGACATGCCGACTTCGAGCTGCCCGACGCTCAGCGGCTCGCCTTCGGGCGACAGCGTGGTGATGACGTCGGGGAAGGTCGCAAGCCGTGTCCCGTCGGCGGATTCCACCGCCATGTATTCGTTCATCACATGCAGCACGGACGCCGTGTCGCCCTTGCCGAGCGTCACCGTGCCGATGTCGAAGGCCTCCTTCGTGTAGACCACGGATTTGTCGGTGATCGTGCCCTCGGTCAGGATGGCGCCGCCCGTCGTCTTCACGATGGCGTCGATGATCGCCGCCCCGCCCCGGCCTTCCGCCGCCAGGATCGCCTCGCCGAGTTTCAACGCCAGCGAGATGCCGCCGAGCGCCGCGTTCCTGCGCACATAGGACGCCCGCAGCGGGTTGCGGCACGAGGCAATGAAGCCGCCCGACATGTCGGAGGCCGTACGCAGGATCGGCGAGACCTTCGCGGTGGCGCCGCGCACGACGAGTTCGATATAGCGGTTCTCATCACGATTGCCGCCAACGGCGGTCTGGATCATCTGCTCGGGCGAGCCGGCCATGCCGATCGAGCCCATGTCGCCGGTCGGATGCGCGCGCATGTCGCCAACGGCATCCAGCACCTTCGTGCCGAGGATGGCAGACGGCAGCCAGCCGTTCAGCGTCGAGGACTTGCCGTTCTGCCCCACCATCAGCGCCGCGACCTTCTCGCCGAGCGCGTCCTGAAGCAGTTCCACCGCCTTGACGTAATCGACGCCGCGCATCTCCCACCGCGTGGTCGAGGCCGGCGCGCCGATGGCCGCGGCCGTCGCCACCCAGTCATCGTCGGAGAGTTCGTCGATGGACACCAGTTCCGGCTTGCCGATGGACACCGCCGCATGGCCCAGCATGCGCCCGTGGTCGGCCCAGCCACCACCACCGGCGGCATAGACCGAGCCGCCCCGGACAGCCGCCTCGACGTCTTTTTCCTTTAAAATCCGGCCCATTAGGCGTTCTCCTGAATCAGTTTCTCATCCAGCTGAATCACTGCGTTAAAAAGCACCGCCGCGCCGAGCGCGATGTCGTCGATCTCGGCGAATTCCTCCGGCGCGTGGCTGCGCCCGCCTAGGCACGGGACGAAGATCATCGCGGCCCGCGTCACCTTCGCCATGAAGGCCGTATCGTGCCCGGCGCCGGAGGCCATGCGGCGATGCCCGGCACCGACGGCCTCGCAGGCGGCGTCCAGCACATCCAGCAGCAGCGGGTCGCCGGGTGTCGGCATATTGTCGGACAGACGCCGCGGCGCGGCGATGGCCGTGCCCGTCTCCCGCGCGATTTGTTCGGCGAGCTGGTCCACGGAGGCGGCGAACACATCCATGGTCGTACGCTCTTCGGCGCGCGCGTCGATCAGCAGGCGCGCCCGCGACGGCACGACATTGGCGGCATTCGGCTCGATGGAAAATTCGCCTACGGTCGCGGTGAAATGGCTTGGCCCTTCGGAGAACGATCTGGCCAGCGCCTCGATTCCCGTCACGAGCCGGGCGGCCGCCGCCAGCGCATCCGCCCGCGCACCCATCGGCGTCGTGCCGGCGTGGTCGGCTCGTCCCTCCACGACGACCTCGATGCGCGTGATCCCGGCAATCGCCGTCACCACGCCGATATCGAGCTTTTCCGTCTCCAGCACCGGGCCCTGCTCGATATGCAGCTCAAGGAAGGCGGCGATGTCCCGGCGTGCTTCCGCGGCAATCCGCGCGGGATCGCCGCCGACATCGCGGATGCCCTGCGCCAGCGTCAGTCCGCCGGTCTCGCGCGTCAGCCACTCATCCGGCAGCACGCCGGCCATGCCGCGGCTGCCGATGCAGGAAACGCCGAAAACAGAGACCTCCTCGGCAAGGAAATCCACGACCTCCAGGTCGTGCTCGAGTTCGATGCCCTGGTCGGCCAGCGCGCGCGCCACTTCGAGCGCTACCGCAACGCCGGCGATGCCGTCATAGCGTCCACCATCCGGCACGGTGTCGGAATGCGAGCCGAGCATGATCGTGCCACGATCGGGCGCGCGGCCCGGCCGGCGGCCAACGAGGTTGCCCCCCGCGTCGACCCGCGTTTCGAGCCGCGCGGCGCGGAACGCGCCTTCGAGAAAATCCCGCCCTGCCGGGAACAGAGCGGTAAAGGCACGCCGTGTATAGGGCCGTCCCGGATCGGTAAGCCGGGCAAGCCCGTCGATCACGTCAGCGATGCGCGCGGGATCGACCGGCAGATTGGTTGAACGGGCCATTCTCAGCCTCCCCCGGAAACGAGCGTCGGCAGCGGCCGAACGAAAGCGCCGGTGCCGGGCTCGGCAAGCACCTTCGTGCCATCGAAGGCGAGCCTGCCGCGCAGATAGGTGCCCGAGACCCGCCACGGCAGGCGGATGCCGTTATAGGGCGACCACCCCGCGACATTGTTGCCGCTCGCCGCCGCGTCATAGGTGTAAGGCTCGGGCGTCAGCACCGTGATGTCGGCGTCCTTGCCGGCTTGCAGCGCGCCCTTCACATGGTCGAGGCGGAAGTGCCGGGCCGGGTTCAGCGCCATCAGTTCGGCGGCGCGCGTCAGCGGTATGCCGCGCTCCAGCGCGCCCTTGACGAAGAGCGGCACCATGACCTCCAGCCCCGGCACGCCGGAGGCATTGGCCAGCATGTCCGGGTTGGTCTTGCGGTCCTCCGACCAGCTGACATGATCCGTGGACACCAGGGTGACATTGCCGGCGGCCACGTGGCGCCAGAGCTTTTCCACCTCGGCGCGCGGGCGGATCGGCGGATTGATCTTCGCCTTGCCGCCGAGCCGGGCCACGTCGTTCTCTTCATCAAGCGTCAGATAGTGGATGCAGCATTCGATGGTCGCGCGAAAACCCTGTGCACGATAGGCGCTGGCGATCTCGTAACCGCGGCCGAGCGAGCAATGCACGACATGCGCCGGGCACCCGGTCTCAGCGCCCGTCTCGTAGATCTGGTTGGAGGCGAGCAGTTCCGTCAGCGGCGGGCGCGACAGGCCGTGCGCACGATAATCCGTGATGCCGGCCGCCTTCACCTTCGCGATGGCCGCGCGCACCGCCTCGTCGTCCTCGTTGTGTACGCCGGCCGTCAGTCCCGTCGGGGCGATGGCGCGGAAGCAGTCTTCGAGCAGCGCGGCGGGAATGCGCGGAAAACGCTTCGGATCCGTGCCGAAGGTCGAGAACTTGAAGGCCGCGACACCCGCCTCGACCATCTCGCCGATGCGCGCCGGCCCCTCCTCGGGATCGACGGTGCCATAAAGCGCGAAGTCGACGCGCGCCTGCGGCGAAGCATGATCGACCTTGATCTTTACCGCCTCGGCCGAGCAGACGAGATTGCCCTCGTCATACGGCATATCGACGATGGTGGTGACGCCGCCCGCCGCCGCCGAACGCGTCGACCAGATGAAATCCTCCTGCTTCTTCTGCGACAGCGAATGGACCTGCGCATCGATGGCGCCGGGCAGGATCAGCGCGCCCGAGAGGTCGTGCCGCTCTTTGGCCGCCGGCATGGCGCCCTGCCCTACATGCACCACCTTGCCGTCGCGAACCGCGATGTGGCCGCCTTCAACGATATGGTCCGCCAGGACGACGGTGCCTTTCACAACGAGATCGAAATCGGCCATGTCGTGTCTCCGTCAGGCTTTGAGGGCAAAGAAGGTGTCGAAATCCGCCATGGGCGCCATGTCCAGGAAGGCGGCCAGCGCATCCGGGCAGGCGAGATCGCGGTCGAGCGCCTCGATCTCGGCGGAAAGCGGCCGGTCCTTGCGATAGAACGGGCTGATCGCGCGCGTGCGCTGATAGGCGATGGCGGCCACGCCCTCGACATTGTCGCCCGCGAGATCCACCGCCTGCGCCGACAGCATGGCTTCGAGCGCGGCAAGCTGGCGAAGGTCGCGCACCTGGCTTTCCATGCGCTCGACGATCAGCGGCAGGAAGGTAGCCTCCTCCTCCAGCCCGCCCGCCACGACGATGGATTGCGCGGAGATCGGCACCGCCAGCGACTGGATGCGCATGTAGAGCTCGACGGCGAGTTTCAGCAGCGGCCCGAAGCCCGTCGCCGCCTCGCCCGGCGCCACGAGATTGACCGGCAGGTTGCGGCGCACGCCGTTGGCGAGCAGCACGCAGCGGTTCAGCACGTTGCGGGCAAGATGCGCGAACCCCGTCTGCGCGGCCTCGACATAGAGCGTGGTCGAGAGCGGCAGCGAGCCGCCCGATGCCATGATCACGCCGTCGATGACGACGGGGTTGTCATCCGACTGCGCGGTGGCCTCCACGATGCGCTCGGCGGCATTCATCAGCGTATCGAGGCAGGCGCCGAAGACCTGCGCGGTCATGCGCAGGCTGAGCGGATCGTGGATCGCAGATGGCTTCGGCCAGTGGCCGGAGGCGGCCTGCGCCTCGAACCAGCGGCCGGCCATCGCCTCGCCATGGGCCGAAAGGCGCGCGGCGACCCGCCACGGATCGGCGGATGCGCCGAGCGCCAGCGACGAGAGAACGCCTGTCACCATGAGATTGCGGATCGCCTTGGCCGCCTCGCGCACGACGTCGGCGGCGGCGGCATGCGAGATGGCGTTGACGCTCAGCGCCGCCAGCGCATCGCGCGGCTGCATGTGATGGGGTTTCAATCCGGCCCGTTTCAGCGCCTCGGCGGCCGGCAGGCGCTCGCCGCGATACCAGGCCTCGCCCTCGCCCGTCAGCACGGCGGCGATCTGGCCCATCAGGCCGATATCGGCGCAGCCCATCGACCCATGCCGGCGCACCACCGGCACGACATCCTTTTCGAGCAGCGCCAGGAAGGCGTCGATCAGCTCCGGGCTGCACCCGGAATAGCCGCCGAGCGCCGTGTTCACCCGGATCGCCATCGCCTTGCGCACGATCGGCAGCGTGAAGGGCTCGCCCGTGCCGAAATGATGCGCCTTGACGAGGCTGTTGTTGAACTCGACGAGGTCGTCCGCCGTCCACAGCTTGTCCTTCATCGAGCCGACGCCGGTGTTGGCGCCGTAGATCGGCAGGCCGGTGGCGAGCCGGTCGGTCACCACATGCCGCGCGCTCGCGACCCGTCCCATGCCCATCTCGCAAGCCGCCGATGGCCGGGCCGCCCGGCCGATCGCCTCCAACGTGGCGAAATCGAGCGGCTGGCCGGTGAGGTAGAGCGTATCGGCGGAAGCGAGCATGTCCCCAAAGCCTGTATCGAAAGCACTGTCGGAAAAGCCGCACGGCCTCTCCTGGAAAGCAGAAAACTACGCGAGGGATGTTAAGCGCAACAGGGCGCAAACAGATATCCCAAAATCCGCACGGCCTATGTTACAAACCGAACATCATCCTGCAAACGGAAGCGCCCCGTGGATCTGGCCACCCTCAGCCTCGTGCATGACATACTGGAACAGCGTGGCATCCGCAGGGCAGCCGCCCGCGCCGGCCGTCCGGCCTCCAGCGCGAGCGCCGCGCTACGCCGTGTCGAGGCAGCGCTCTCGGTGCCGCTGGTACGCCGCGACGGGCAGGCGCTGGTGCCGACGCTGGAGGCGGAGAACCGCCTGCCGCATTTTGCCGAGATCGCCCGCGCCGCCGCAACGCTTCTGTCCCTCGGGCAGGGAACACCGGGCGGGCACGCCATTCCGCTGGCGTCGCTCACCCGCTTCGCCGCCGCGGCCAAGGCGGGCAGCATCAATGCCGCCGCCAGAAGCCACGGCCTTGGCCAGCCGCAGCTCACCCGCCAGCTCGCGCATCTGGAGAAGGCCATCGGCTGCACGCTGCTCGACCGTTCGGCCAAGGGCATCGGCTGCACGCCCGAGGGCCTTGAAGCGCTTGCGCTTGCCGAGCGCATCACGGCTGCCTGGGAAACGCTGGCCGCCGCATCGACGGAACGCTTCCGGCGCAGCGTCGCCACCTGGCGGCTCGGCGCCATCATTCCCTTCGGCCATGAAAGCGAGATCGCCGGCATGCTGGCGCGGCTGGCGGTCGAGTGGCGCGCCGCCCGCCCGCGCCAGCCGCTCTTCCTATCCTCGACCACGGCAGACGAACTCGTTTCCGGCCTGAAGAACCGCCGTTTCGACCTGATCCTACTTGATACCGACCGCTATCCGGCGGAGTTCGACGGCTGCCTGATCGACCAGTCGCCGCTCGCCCTCGCCGCCCCTCGCGATCTGAGGGAACACGACGGCCATGATCTCGCGGCCCTTCTGCGGCGCCATCCGATTGCCGTGCCGAGCCCGCGTAGCGGCCTGCGCCAGATGACGGATCATTTTCTGGAGGCGACGCTCACGCCGGCCGAGCGGGCGCGCCTGACGCTGGTGGAGGTGGATTCCATCCCCGTCATCATCAACCTCGTGCTGAAACACGGCCACCTGTCGATCCTGCCCGAAAACTCACTGGCCAATATCCGCCCGCCGCCGGTGCTGCTGCCGCTTGGCCCGGCCTACCGGCAATCGCTGAGCCTGGTCTGGCCGCGCGACACGCTGTCCCGCCAGGCTGCGGAAACGGTGATCCCCATCCTGTCGCGGCGCGCGCCTTAAACCTTCACGCCCGCCCGCAGCCGCCGCCGCGTCTCCGTCGGGCTTTCGTGATAGTGCGCGCGGTAGCTGCGCGAGAACGCGGAGGACGAGTTGAACCCGGTAAGCGCCGCGATATCGGCAAACTCCGCCTTGGTCTCGATGACCTTGCGCCGGGCTGCGTTGAGACGCAGCGCCAGATAGTGCTGGTGCGGCGCCACGCCCATCGATTCCTGAAACAGGTCCTGCAGGTGCCGCGCGCTGATGCCGACGCGCCTGGCCAGCCGTGCCAGCGTCAGCGGCGCATCCACCGTCTCCTCCATCAGCCGCACCGCCTGGCTGACGCGCTGGTCGGCGACCCGCATATTGCCGAGCGCCGGCACCTGCAGGAGGCCGCCGGTGCGCTCATGCTCGTAGATGAAGAGCCGCGACACCTCCAGCGCCAGCGAATAGCCCTGCCGTCGACGGATGATCTCCAGCATCAGGTCGAGCGTCGGCAGCGAGCCGCCGGAGGTGATGCGCTTGCCGTCGATGACATAGCGCTCCCGCATCACGGCGATCTGCGGATAGCGCGAGGCGAATTCCTCCATGTCCTCCCAGTGAACGGTCACGGAAGAGCCGTCGAGCAGGCTTGCCTCCGCCAGAAGCCAGCTGCCCGATTCGATGCCCGCCATCATCGTCCTGTAGCGCGCGGTCTGTGAAAGCTGGCGCCGCAACAGGGGCGTCGCACTCATCTGCCATTGATAGCTCGACAGCACGAAAAGCGGCGCCGTCTCCTTTTCCGGCCGGAACACGCCGTCGACGGGAACGGGAATGCGGCTGCGCGTCTCGATGGGGTGGCCATCCGGCGAGAACATCCGCCAGCGGTAAAGCGCCTGGCCGGAAATGCGGTTGGCCGCGCGCAGCGGCTCGATGACCGAGGCGACGAGGATGAGGTTCGTCTCGGGCAGGATGAGAAGATCGATGTCGAGCGTATCGGACGAGAGGTCGAGCATGGCGCAAGCATGCAAATGCGCCTCTTAAATTGTCAAGGATGGATCTGAAAAGTGAAAGCATTGCGCCTGCTCTTGGCTCGTAATGGCCCTAACGAGAATACTGGGAGAACGAGAATGCCTCTTGCGATGAACCGCGACGTCTTCATTACCTGCGCCGTCACCGGCTCCGGCGATACCGCCGGCAAGTCGCCGCATGTGCCGCGCTCACCCAAGCAGATCGCCGAGTCCGCGATCGATGCCGCCAAGGCGGGCGCCGCCGTCGTGCACTGCCATGTGCGTGACCCCGAAACCGGCGCTCCCAGCCGCCGCAACGACCTCTATCGCGAAGTCACCGAGCGCATCCGCGATGCCGAGGTCGACGTGGTGCTCAACCTCACCGCCGGCATGGGCGGCGACATGATCTTCGGCGGCACCGAGCAACCGCTGCCGCTCAACCCCGCCGGCACCGACATGGTGGGGGCCACCGAGCGCGTGTCCCACGTCGCCGAATGCCTGCCGGAAATCTGCACGCTCGATTGCGGCACCATGAACTTCTCGCTCGGCGATTACGTGATGACCAACACGCCGTCGATGCTGCGCGCCATGGGCAAGATGATGACCGATCTCGGCGTGCGGCCGGAAATCGAAGCCTTCGACACCGGCCACCTCTGGTTCGCCAAGCAGCTCGTCGAGGAAGGCGTCATCGAGGATCCGGTCCTCATCCAGCTCTGCATGGGCATTCCGTGGGGCGCGCCGGACGATCTCAACACCTTCATGGCGATGGTCAACAACGTGCCGTCCAACTGGACGTTCTCGGCCTTCTCGATCGGCCGCAACGCCATGGCCTATCCGGCCGCGGCCGTGCTGGCCGGCGGCAATGTCCGCGTCGGCCTGGAAGACAACCTCTACGTCGCCAAGGGCCAGCTCGCCACCAATGCGCAGCTCGTCGAAAAGGCCGTCACCATCGTCGAAAGCATGGGTGCGCGCATCATCGGCCCGGCCGAAGTGCGCGAGAAGCTGAAACTGACGAAGCGCGCGCCGCGCGGTTGACGGGAACGGCAGCGCCTGCCCCCTCATCCGCCCTTCGGGCATCTTCTCCCCGACGGGGAGACGGGAGGGGAGGATACGGCGTTGCCACATCCCCTTCTCCCCCGCGGGGAGAAGGTGCCGGCAGGCGGTTGAGGGGGTAGCCACCCCGCATACAAACACGAGGGAACGACAGCATGAGCACCATCCACAAGGCCGCCTGCATCGGCGGCGGCGTCATCGGCGGGGCCTGGGTCGCGCGTTTCGCGCTGGCCGGCATCGACGTGAAGATTTTCGATCCGCATCCGGAAGCCGAGCGCATCATCGGCGAAGTCATGGCCAATGCCGAGCGTGCCTATGGCATGCTCACCATGGCGCCGCTGCCGCCGAAAGGAAAGGTCACCTTCGCCAGGAGCATTGAAGAAGCCGTCGAAGGCGCTGACTGGATTCAGGAAAGCGTGCCCGAGCGCCTGGAGCTGAAGCGCGGCGTGCTGAACCAGATCGATGCCGCCGCCGACCCCAAGGCGCTGATCGGCTCCTCGACATCGGGCCTCATGCCGACCGACCTGCAGCGCGACATGAAGCACCCCGAGCGCCTGTTCGTGGCGCATCCCTACAACCCCGTCTACCTGCTGCCGCTCGCCGAACTTGTCGGCGGCCAGAAGACGTCGCGCGCGGTGCTGGAAGACGCCAAGGCCAAGCTCGCGCCCATCGGCATGAAGGGCGTCATCATCAACAAGGAGATCGAGGCCTTCGTCGGCGACCGCCTGCTGGAAGCCGTCTGGCGCGAGGGCCTCTGGCTCATCAAGGACGATATCTGCGACACCGAGACGCTCGACGACGTGATCCGCTATTCGTTCGGCATGCGCTGGGCGCAGATGGGCATGTTCGAGACCTACCGCATCGCCGGCGGCGAAGCCGGCATGCGCCACTTCCTCGCCCAGTTCGGCCCCTGCCTCTCCTGGCCGTGGACGAAGCTCACCGATGTCGTCGACCTCAACGACGAACTGGTCGAGAAGATCGCCGACCAGTCGGACGCCCAGTCCGGCGCGCGCGGCATCCGCGAACTGGAACGCATCCGCGACCAGAACCTCGTCGGCATCATGCATGCGCTGAAGGCCGGCGATGACGGCAAGGGCTGGGGTTCCGGCAAGCTGCTCGCCGAATTCGAGGCGCATCTGTGGGCCAAGGCCGGCAAGGCGAAGGTCGAGGTCTCCGCGGCCGAACCGCTGCGCCTGCTCGACACCAAGGTCAACGCCGCCTGGGTCGACTACAACGGCCACATGACCGAGCATCGCTATCTCCAGCTGTTCGGCGACACCTCGGATGCGCTGCTTCGCCTCATCGGCGTGGACTTCGATTATGTCGAGGCCGGCCACAGCTACTACACGGTGGAAACCCACATCCGCCATCTCGGCGAAGGCAAGCTCGGCCAGGCGCTCTATACGACGCTCCAACTCCTGTCATCCGATGCCAAGCGCCTGCACTTCTTCACCCGCATCCACGACGCGGCGACCGGCGACGTCATCGCCACCGCCGAGCAGATGATGGTCCATGTCGACTCCAAGGCCGGCAAGAGCGTCGAGGCGCCGGCCGAGGTGCTGGCGAAGATCAAGCCGATCGCCGACGCCCACGCGACGCTCCCGGTGCCGGAAGGTGCCGGCCGGAGCGTCGGGCAGAAGCGCGCGTAGGGCGCAAGCCCTTACCCCTCTGCCCCGCCGGGCATCTCCCCCACAAGGGGGGATATCGGCTGGAGGCAAAGCGGTGCCACGATTCAATCTCCCCCCTTGTGGGGGAGATGGCCGGCAGGCCAGAGGGGGGACCAAACGCACCTCCCGTAAAGAGAATACTGGGAGAACACAGCCATGAACTTCGCACTCACCGACGAACAGCAGATGATCGTGGACACGGTCCGCCTGTTTGTGGAAACGGAAATCTATCCGCATGAAAACGAGGTCGAGCGTACCGGTCATGTGCCGCCGGAGCTCGGCCAGGAGATCGCGCGCAAGTGCAAGGAAATCGGCTTCTTCGGCTGCAACTTCCCCGAAGAGGTCGGCGGCGCGGGTCTCGATCATACCTCCTTCACGCTGGTCGAGCGCGAGCTTGGCCGCGGCTCCATGGCGCTCACCGTCTTCTTCGGCCGCCCGTCCGGCATCCTGATGGCCTGCGAAGGCGAGCAGCGTGAGAAGTACCTGCTGCCGGCCGTCAGCGGCGAGAAGTTCGACGCGCTCGCCATGACCGAGCCCGATGCCGGCTCGGATGTGCGCGGCATGAAGTGCTTCGCCCGCAAGGACGGCGACGACTGGGTCGTCAACGGCACCAAGCACTTCATCAGCCATGCCAACATCGCCGATTTCGTCATCGTCTTCATCGCGACGGGCGAAGAGGACACGCCGCGCGGTAAGAAGAAGCTGATCACCTGCTTCCTCGTCGACCGCGGCACGCCGGGCTTCGAAATCCGCGACGGCTACAACTCGGTCTCGCACCGCGGCTACAAGAACTGCATCCTGAATTTCGATGAATGCCGCCTGCCCTGCTCCCAGATCCTCGGCGAGGTGCACAAGGGCTTCGACATCGCCAACGACTGGCTCTATGCGACGCGCCTGACGGTTGCCGCGACCTCCGTCGGCCGCGCCCGCCGCGCCTTCGACTACGCGCTCAACTACGCCGCCGAGCGCAAGCAGTTCGGCAAGCCGATCGGCGCAAACCAGGGCGTGTCCTTCAAGCTTGCCGACATGATCACCGAAATCGACGCCGCCGACCTGTTGACGCTCAGCGCCGCCTGGCGGCTCGACCAGGGCCTGCCGTCGAACCGCGAGATCGCCTCGGCCAAGGTCTATGCCACCGAAATGCTCGCCCGCGTCACCGACGAGGCGATCCAGATCTTCGGCGGCATGGGCCTGATGGACGACCTGCCGCTCGCCCGCTTCTGGCGCGATGCCCGCGTCGAACGCATCTGGGACGGCACGTCGGAAATCCAGCGCCACATCATCAGCCGCGACCTGCTGCGGCCCCTGGGAGCGTAGTCATAGATGACCCGTTCCCTCGACCGTCTGATCCGGCCCAGATCCATCGCCGTCTTCGGCGGCAAGGAGGCGCGGCGGGTCATCTTCCAGTGCGACAAGATGGGCTTCTCCGGCGAAATCTGGCCGGTGCACCCGCGCGAGGACGAGATCCTCGGCCGCAAATGCTACCGCTCCGTCGCCGAGCTGCCCGGCGCGCCGGATGCATCCTTCGTCGGCGTCAACCGCGAGCTCACCATCGGCATCATCCGTGACCTCGCCGCGCGCGGTGCCGGCGGCGCGGTTTGCTACGCCTCCGGTTTCCGCGAGGCCGTCAGCGAACTTGCCGACGGCGACGACCTGCAGAAGGCGCTGGTGGAAGCCGCCGGCGACATGCCGATCCTCGGGCCGAACTGCTACGGCTTCATCAACATGCTGGACGGCGCCCTGCTCTGGCCGGACCAGCACGGCATGCTGCGCATCGAAAAGGGCGTGGCCGTCCTCACCCAGTCCTCCAACATCGCCTGCAACATTTCGATGCAGCAGCGCGGCCTGCCGCTCGCCTATATCCTGACGGCCGGCAACCAGGCGCAGACCGGCCTCGCCGACCTCGCCTGCGCCGTGCTGGAAGACCCGCGCGTCACCGCCGTCGGCCTGCATATCGAAGGCTTCGACAGCCTGGAATCGCTGGAACGCCTCGCCGTTCGCTCCCGCGAGCTGAAGAAGCCCGTCGTGACGCTCAAGGTCGGCAAGTCGGAACAGGCGCAGCTTGCGACCGTCTCCCACACCGCATCGCTGGCCGGCAACGACGCCGTTTCCTCCGCCCTACTCGCCCGCCTCGGCATCGGCCGGGTCGAGACGCTGCCGGAGCTTCTGGAAACGCTGAAGCTGCTGCATATCGCGGGCCCCCTTCCCAACCACGACATCTCCTCCATGTCCTGCTCGGGCGGCGAAGCGTCGCTGATGGCGGATGCCGGGGTGAAGCGCAAGGTGACCTACCGCGCGCTCAGGGATTTCCAGCGCCAGCCGCTGCGCGAGACGCTCGGCCAGATGGTGACGATCTCCAACCCGCTCGATTACCACACCTTCGTCTGGGGCAACCGCGAGAAGCAGACGGCCGCCTTCACCACCATGATGCAGGGCGGCTACGCCCTGAACCTCGTCGTGCTCGATTTCCCCCGCCTCGATCGCTGCGATGCCGAGGACTGGACCACCACCTGCCACGCCGTCATCGATGCGTCGAAGGCGACGGGGGCCAATGCCGGCATTGTCGCCTCCATGGGCGAGAACATGCCGGAGGCGACTGCCGAAATGCTGATGGAGAACGGCGTCGTTCCCTTCTACGGCATCGAGGAGGCGCTTGCCGCCGCCGATGCGGCCGTCGGTATCGGCGAAGCCTGGTCCAGGCCGCAATCGGCGCCGCTGCTCAAAAGCATTGCCGGGGAAGGTGAAGCCATCACGCTCACCGAACACGAGGCCAAACAGGCGCTTGCCGCCCATGGCCTGACCGTGCCGAAGGGCCTGACCGCCCCAACGCCGCAAGCCGCCGCCGACGCGGCCGAAACGCTCGGCTTTCCTGTCGTGCTCAAGGGGCTCGGCGTGGCGCACAAGACGGAAGCCGGCGCGGTGAAGCTCAACCTGCAAAGCCGTGAGGCCGTCGCGCAGGCGGCGGAGGCCATGGCCGGCGTCGCCTCCGGTTTCCTGGTGGAAAAGATGGTCGGCAAGCCCGTCGCCGAACTCATCATCGGCGCCATGCGCGATCCCGTCGCAGGCCCGGTCCTCACCATCGGCGCCGGCGGCATCCTCGTCGAACTCATCGAGGATTCGGCCATTCTGACCCTGCCGACTGACGAGAAGGCGATCCGGGAATCCATCGATCGCCTCAAGATTGCAAAGCTGTTGAACGGCTATCGCGGCGGACCGGAGGGGGATTTCGACGCCCTTGTGGCCGCCGTCGCATCAGCGGCATCCTATGTCGTTTCAAACGCTTCAATAATCGAAGAACTGGACGTTAATCCCATAATGGTGCTGCCTGCTGGCGACGGTGTCGTCGCAGCCGACGCACTGATCCGTCTGAGGGAGAACCCATGACCGGACCGATCCTGCAACGCCGCGAAGGCGGCATCCTGGAAGTGACCATCGATCGCCCCAAAGCGAACGCCATCGACCTTGTGACCAGCCGCATCATGGGCGAAATCTTCGCGAATTTCCGCGATGACGAGAGCCTGCGCGTCGCCATCATCACCGGTGCGGGGGAGAAATTCTTCTGTCCGGGGTGGGATTTGAAGGCCGCCGCCGCAGGCGATGCCGTGGATGGCGATTACGGCATCGGCGGATTCGGGGGCATGCAGGAACTGCGCGACCTCAACAAGCCGATCATCTGCGCGGTGAACGGTATCTGCTGCGGCGGCGGGCTGGAAATTGCGCTTTCCACAGATTTGATCCTCGCCGCCGAGCATGCCACCTTCGCGCTGCCGGAAATCCGCTCCGGAACGGTGGCCGATGCGGCCTCCATCAAGCTGCCCAAGCGCATCCCCTACCACATCGCGATGGACATGCTCCTGACGGGCCGCTGGCTCGACGTGCAGGAGGCGCACCGGTGGGGCTTCGTCAACGAGGTGCTGCCCGCCGACAAGCTGATGGACCGGGCCTGGGAGCTTGCCCGCCTGCTCGAAAGCGGCCCGCCTCTCGTCTACGCCGCCATCAAGGAAGTGGTGCGCGCCGCCGAGGGCGAAACCTTCCAGACGACGATGAACAGGATCACGCGTCGGCAGTTCAAGACGGTCGATATTCTCTACTCCAGCGAGGACCAGCTCGAGGGCGCGCGCGCCTTTGCCGAGAAACGCGATCCCGTCTGGAAGGGACGATGAGAAAACCGGTGGCCGGCCTCGATCGGGGCCGGCCACTTTCAAAAGCATAAACACTTGAAAAGAATTAAGAAATTTTTCATGCCCACCATGCATCAGGCATCGAAATTCGCAGAAGGAGGATCCGCTTCGCGGTAACGACGACAGGTTTTCGCAAAACCGGTGAATGCGCCGGCACCGGGATAAAAACCGGCCTGCACGGTTGATTTAAAAGCCAAAAACAGAAATTCTGCCAATCACAACGACAAATGCTCGCCCGCACGAGCACAGCAAAGGGAACAGGGGAATGACTGATTACACCAAATACCTCACGAGCCAGGTCTCGCTCGGCAAGATGAACCGCCGCGAGTTCCTCGGCCGCACCGCAGCCTTCGGCATCACGCTCGCCGCCGCCGGCACGATGTTCGACACCGCAGCCCGCGCGCAGGAGCCCAAGCGCGGCGGCAACCTGAAGCTCGGCCTGGAAGGCGCTGCCGCCACCGACTCGAAGGATCCCGCCAAGGCGCTGTCGCAGTTCATGTTCGTCGTCGGTCGCAACTGGGGCGACATGCTCGTCGAATCCGAGCCGCTGACCGGCCAGCCCGTCCCGGCCCTTGCCGAATCCTGGGAGCCGTCCGCCGACGCCGCCACCTGGACCTTTACCATCCGCAAGGGCGTGAAGTTCCACGACGGCAAGGAACTGACGGTCGACGACGTCATCAAGACCCTGCAGCGCCACACCGATGAGAAATCGGAGTCGGGCGCGCTCGGCGTCATGAAGTCGATCAAGGAAATCAAGGCCGACGGCGACAAGCTCGTGCTCGTCCTGTCGGAAGGCAATGCCGACCTGCCGCTCCTTCTGACCGACTACCACCTGATCATCCAGCCGAATGGCGGCCTGGACGACCCGAACGCCATGATCGGCACCGGCCCCTACAAGGTCGTGAGCTTCGAGGCAGGCGTGCGCGCCACCTTCGAGCGCAACAAGGATGACTGGCGCCAGGACCGCGGTTACGTCGACACGGTCGAAATGATCGCGATGAACGACGCCACCGCCCGTATCGCCGCGCTGTCCTCCGGCCAGGTCCACTACATCAACCGCGTCAGCCCGAAGACCGTGGACCTCCTGAAGCGCGCGCCGACCGTGGATATCCTCTCCACCTCCGGCCGCGGCCACTACGTGTTCATCATGCATTGCAACACGGCGCCGTTCGACAACAACGACCTGCGCATGGCTCTCAAGTATGCGATGGATCGCGAGACCATGCTGGAGAAGGTGCTCGGCGGCTACGGTAAGGTCGGCAACGACTTCCCGATCAACGAGACCTATGCCCTCTTCCCCGAAGGCATCGAGCAGCGCACCTACGATCCGGACAAGGCCGCCTTCCACTACAAGAAGTCGGGTCACAGCGGCTCCGTCCTGCTGCGTACCTCCGACGTCGCCTTCCCCGGCGCCGTCGATGCGGCCGTCCTCTACCAGGAGAGCGCCAAGAAGGCTGGCATCGATATCGAGGTAAAGCGCGAGCCGGGCGACGGCTACTGGTCGAACGTCTGGAACGTCCAGCCCTTCTCGACCTCCTACTGGGGCGGCCGCCCGACCCAGGACCAGATGTACTCCACCGCCTATCTCTCGACGGCCGACTGGAACGACACGCGCTTCCAGCGCGAAGACTTCGACAAGCTGCTGCTCGAGGCGCGTTCGGAACTCGACGAAGCCAAGCGCAAGGACCTGTACCGCACCATGGCCATGATGGTGCGTGACGAAGGCGGCCTGATCCTGCCGATGTTCAACGACTTCGTGAACGCCTCCAGCAAGAGCGTGAAGGGCTACGTGCACGACATCGGCAACGACATGTCGAACGGCTATGTCGCCACCCGCGTGTGGCTCGAAGCCTGATGAGCGGCGGCGGACCGGCGCACGGTCCGGAACTGACGGCAACGGCGGCTGCGGGCGATAGCCCGCAGTCTGCCGGCGCTGCCGGGTCGGTTGCGTCCTCTGGAACCCCTTTTGTCGAAGCCAGGCCTTCAATCTGGGCGAAATTCGCCAAGAGCAGCCCGCTGGCGGCACTGATCACGCAACGCCTCGCGCTCAGCGTGGCCTTGCTTTTCGCCGTGTCCCTGATGATCTTCGGGGGCGTGGAAGCCTTGCCGGGCGATTTCGCCACGACCTATCTCGGCCAGTCCGCAACGCCGCAGGCGGTGGAGAACATCCGCAAGGAACTCGGCCTCGACCAGTCCGCCACCACGCGCTACTTCCAGTGGCTCGGCGGCGCGCTGCAGGGCGATTTCGGCACATCCTGGGCCTCGCGTAACTCCGTGAGCGAGCAGATCGGCAAGCGCCTCGGCAACTCCCTGTTCCTCGCCTTCTTCGCGGCCATCATATCGGTGCCGCTTGCCGTGGGGCTCGGCATGCTGGCGGTGCAATACCGAAACCGCCTGCCCGACAAGATCATCAACGTCGTCTCGCTGGCGGCGATCTCGCTGCCGGAGTTCTTCGTCGGCTACCTGCTGATCCTGTTCTTCGCCGTGCAGATGGGGGTCGCGACCTTCCCTGCCACGGTCTATGAATCCATGACCTTCGGCCAGCGGCTGTCGGCCATCGCCCTGCCCACGGCGACGCTCGTGCTCGTGGTCCTCGCCCACATGATGCGCATGACACGCGCGGCGATCCTCAACGTGATGTCCTCGGCCTATGTCGAGACGGCGGAGCTCAAGGGCCTGTCCAGCCTGCGCATCATCGCCAAGCATGCGGCGCCCAACGCCGTCGCCCCGGTCATCAACGTCATCGCGCTCAACCTCGCCTATCTCGTGGTCGGCGTCGTCGTGGTGGAGGTGGTGTTCGTCTATCCCGGCATGGGCCAGTACATGGTCGACGCCGTGACGGTGCGCGACATGCCCGTGGTCCAGGCCTGCGGCCTGATCTTCGCCGCCTTCTACATCTTCCTCAACATGTTCGCCGATATCCTTGCGATCATCGCGAACCCCAGATTGAGGCATCCGCGATGAGACTAAGCTCCATTCCCGTCAGCGCGTGGATCGGCATCCTGGGCATTGCGCTTGCCCTGTTCTGTGCCATCTTCGCCCCCCTCATCGCGCCCTACAGCGAAAGCCAGATCGTCGGTTCCGTCTGGGAGCCGATGGGCGGCCAGTATCTGCTCGGTACCGACAACCTCGGACGCGACCTCTTCTCGCGCCTGATCTTCGGCGCCCGCACCACGATCTTCGTGGCGCTGGCGGCGACCGTACTTTCCTTCTCGCTCGGCATGCTGCTGTCATTCATCGCGGCGGTGACGGGCGGGTTCATCGACCAGATCTTCTCGCGCTTCAACGACCTGATGATGGCGATCCCCACGCTGATCTTCGCCCTCGTCGTGCTGGCCGTCCTGCCGCAGCAGCTCTGGATCCTCATCCTCGTCATGGCGATCCTGGATTCCACTCGCGTCTACCGCATCGGCCGCGCCGTGGCGCTCGACGTCGCCGTCATGGAATTCGTCGAGGCTGCACGGCTGCGCGGTGAAGGCACGGGCTGGATCATCTTCAAGGAAATCCTGCCCAACACGCTGTCGCCGCTGCTTGCGGAATTCGGCCTGCGCTTCGCCTTCTCGATCCTGTTCCTGTCCACCCTCTCCTTCCTCGGCCTCGGCATCCAGCCGCCGGCGGCGGACTGGGGCGGCATGGTCAAGGACAACAAGGACGGCATCATCTTCGGCATTTCCGCCGCCCTCATTCCGGGCGGGGCGATTGCGGCATTGGCCATCTGCGTCAATCTCGTCGTCGACTGGCTGATGAAACGAACCTCCAGCCTCAAGGGAGGGCGCGGCGATGCCTGATCTTCTGTCCGTCCGAAACCTCAAGATCGAGGCGACCAGCTACCCGCCCGGTGAAGCGCCACGGACCGTCACCCTTGTCGAAGGCGTCAACTTCGACGTGCAGAAGGGCAAGGTCCTCGGCCTCATCGGCGAATCCGGCGCGGGCAAGTCGACGATCGGGCTCACCGCGCTCGCCTACGGCCGCGGCGGGGTGCGCATCACCGGCGGCGAGGTCAAGCTCAACGGCGAAGACCTCCTCAAGCTCTCGCCGTCGGGCATCCGCAAGGTGCGCGGCGCCAAGGTCTGCTACGTCGCGCAGTCGGCGGCCGCCGCCTTCAACCCCGCCCACCGGCTCGGCGAGCAGGTCATCGAGGCCTCGCTGAAACACGGCATCATGAGCCGTGCGGAAGCGGAAAAGCGGGCGCTCTACCTGTTCAAGGTGCTCGGCCTGCCGAACCCGGAAACCTTCGGCCAGCGCTATCCGCACCAGGTCTCCGGGGGCCAGCTGCAGCGTGCCATGACCGCCATGGCGCTATGCCCGAACCCGGAACTCATCGTCTTCGACGAGCCGACCACGGCGCTGGACGTCACGACGCAGATCGATGTGCTGGCGGCCATCAAGCACGCCATCGAGGAGACCAACACCGCCGCCCTCTACATCACCCACGACCTCGCCGTCGTCGCCCAGATCACGGACGACATCCTCGTGCTCCGGCATGGCAAGATGGTGGAATACGGCTCGGTGAAGGACATCATCGAGGCGCCGAAGGAAGAGTATACCCGTGCGCTCGTCAATGTGCGCGGCACCGCCCGCGACGAGGCGCCCGACCAGACGAACACGCTGCTGAAGGTGGAAAACATCACCGCCGGCTATTCCAACGGCTTCAAGGTGCTGCAGAATGTCTCGCTGCACCTGCCGAAGGGCCAGACGCTGGCGGTGGTGGGTGAATCCGGCTCGGGCAAGTCCACGCTCGCCCGCGTCATCACCGGCCTCCTGCCCCCGCAGGACGGCACGATCAGCTTCGACGGCACCGTGCTGCCCAAGGCGCTGAAAGGGCGGACGAACGACCAGCTGCGCCGCATCCAGATGATCTACCAGATGGCCGATACCGCGATGAACCCGCGCCAGACGGTGCGCGACATCATCGGCCGCCCCCTCACCTTCTATTACGGCCTGCGCGGCGCCAAGAAGACCGAGCGGGTGAAGGAACTGCTGGAGCAGATCGAAATGGGCGGCCGCTTCGCCGACCGCTACCCGGCCGAACTGTCCGGCGGCCAGAAGCAGCGCGTCGCCATCGCCCGGGCACTTGCCGCACAGCCGGAGCTCATCCTGTGCGACGAGCCGACCTCGGCCCTCGACCCGCTGGTGGCCGAGGGCATCCTGAAGCTGCTTTTGAAGCTTCAGGACGAAACGCATGTCTCCTACATGTTCATCACCCACGACATCGCCATCGTTCGCGCGATCGCCGACAGCGTGGCCGTCATGCATCGGGGCAAGCTCGTGCGCTTCGGTCCGAAATCGAAGGTGCTGGCACCGCCCTTCGACGACTATACGGACCTTCTCCTCAAATCCGTCCCGGAAATGGAGATCGGCTGGCTGGAAAAGGTGCTGTCGACACGGCGCATGGAAAGTGCCGGCAACTGATCCAACCGGGCGGCCTTCGGGCCGCCCGTTTCCGTTTCAGGACCGCCGAGGCCTGATGCCCCTCAATTCTGCGAGCAGGAGACATCGCCGAGGCGACTGGTCTGTCCGCCTTCGGCCATCACGGTCTCTTCGCCGCTTGCGGTGCAGTTGCCCTTTTCGCCGGCGCCGGAGCGGAATTTCACCATGGGCTGGCCCTCGATCATGATGCTGGGCACGATTTCGTAAAGCTCCGGCGGGCAGTTCACCACGTCCGACAGCCGCAGCGCCGGCGCGCCGCCGATGAACACGCTCTTGGAGCCGGACATGGCGCAGGACGGGATGGGCGCCGCGTCCTTGGCTAAGGATGGCTGGGCGAGCGCCGAAAGCCCGAGAACCACGCCGAGACCGGCAAACCGCAATAGAATCATCCTGCTTCTCCCTTTTCACGCGCCCGGCGGGACAGCGCCCGCAGGGCGGCAAGCGCCTGTTCGGCCTGCCGCTCGGGCACGAATATATGGTCGTGATGGTAGCCCGCAACCACATTCGCGCTGATGCCCTCGGCCGTGAGCGCCGTGGCGAAAGCGGCGGTGAGGCCGACGGCCTCAAGCGAGGAATGCACGGTCAGCGTGATCATGCGCATGGGCGGGCTGACGGCGAGATCGCCGGCCGCCTCCGCCGGCAGGATCAGCGTCACGCCCTCCTCCTCGCGGAACATGCCAAGCGGCGCACGTCCGAGATAACAGGCAAGTTCACCCGCCGGCACGCTGGCATAGACGAAACGGCCCTCCACCAGAACCGGCTCCATCGTTTCGATCAGCGCGGCAAGATCGGTGACGCCGCTCACGGCCGGGCCATCCGCCGCACGGCATCGCACAGCGCCGCAAAACCGGCCTTCGCGCCCTCGCTCATGAAGCGGGCGCGCAGCCAAGCATGGATCATCTGCTTTTCCTCGCGGAATTCCACGGGCACGCCCGCCAGCGCAAGGCGCGCCGCATAGGCCCGCGCATCGTCGCGCAGCGGATCGAAATAAGCGCCGGTGATGAAGGTGGCCGGCAGGCCGGAAAGGTCGTGCGCCTGCAAGGGGAAAGCGTGCGGCGCGTCGTCCGGCGCCTTGTAGATATCGCGGTAATAGGCGACATCGGCCGTCGTCAGCCCCGGCGCCTCGGCCATCTCGACATAGGAGCCGGACACGAGATCGCCGCCGAGGCCGGGATAGACCAGCGCCTGCCCGATAATGCCCTTCAGCCCCTCGTCGCGCGCCTTCATGACGATGCCGGCCGCCAGATTGCCGCCCGCGCTGTCGCCGATGACGACCACGCTCCCCGGCTTCAAAAGCAGATCGACAAGCACCGCCCAGCAATCCTCGAAGGCGGCGGGCCAGACATGCTCGGGCGAAAGACGGTAGTCGATGGCGAGAAGTTCCGCCCCGGCCGCCTCCGCTATCTCCGCGCAGATCGCATCATGGCTGTCGAGCGAGCCGACGACGAAGCCGCCGCCATGGATGTAGAAGAGCCGCGTGTCGGTGGTGACCGCCGCCGGCCGGTAGCGGCGCACGGGAACGCGGCCGGCCACCATGCCATCCTGCTTGACCATGCCCGCGGGCGCCGGCGCATCGAAGGCGGCGCAGAGCGCATCGTACCAGGCGCGCTGCTGGACGATATCCGCATCCACCGCATCAGGCGGATAGAAATCCTCGCAGCGCTTGTGAAAGGCGAGGATGCCTTCCTCGCTCGGCATGGGGCGTTCGCTCATGTCGGCCCCCCGCTCAGCTTTTCTGCAGGGCAAGGTTCAGCCCGAGCCCGACGAGGATGGTTCCGCCGGCGCGTTGCAGCCCCTTCTGCACCCGTGCCGAGCCCTTCAGCCGCGTGGCGAGCGCGCCCGCCAGCAGGACGCAGACCACATCGGCGGAGGTGAACATCAGGTTGACCACGGCGCCGAGGATGAAAAGCTGCATCCACACGGGGAAAGCGGCCGCGGGATCGACGAACTGCGGCAGGAACGCCAGGAAGAATAGCGCGGTCTTGGGGTTCAGCACCTCGACGGAGACGCTTTCGGCAAAGGCGCGCCAGCCGCGCCTGCGGATGTCCTCAGCCGAAACCTGCGGCTGCGGCTCCAACCGCGCGCGGAACATGCGGATGCCGAGCCAGATGAGATAGAGTGCGCCGAGAAGCTTCACCGCCAGATAGAGCGACGGCACCGCATGGAAGAGCGCGGAAAGGCCGGCGGCTGCGGCGATGACATGCGCATAGCCGCCAAGGTGGATGCCGAGCGTCGCCATCAGCCCCGACCAGCGGCCGCGCGCGATGGTCTGCGCCGTCGCATAGAGCATGGCCGGGCCCGGCACATAGGCGAAGACCGCCGTGGTCAGGAAGAAGGCTAGCAATGTCTCGAAGGGCGGCATGGTCTCTCCTGTCGCAGTCTCTTTTCAAAGCTTATCGCAGGAAAGGGTGCAGGGGAATGCGCCGAGCGCGACGACGATGTGTACAATGACGAGGCGCCTTGCGCCGCCGATGCCGGCCGTATTAACTCGCGGCCATGGCTTTCACCTTCCGGCAATTGCAGTATTTCGTCGCCGTCGCGGAACAGGGCTCGGTGACGCGCGCGGCGCAGAACCTGTCGATCTCGCAATCCTCGATCACCGAGGCGATCAAGGAGCTCGAATCGGATCTCGGCGTGGAGCTTTTCGACCGCCATCCGCGCGGGCTGACCACGACGCATAACGGCCACCAGTTCCTGCGCCACGCCACGAAGATCCTCGCCGACGTGTCGGATGCGCGCCGCTCCTTCTCCGACAACCGCACGCCGGAGCGCGGCAAGCTCAATCTCGGCGTGACCTCGCTCGTCGCCGGCTACGTGCTCTCCGACCTCCTGTCGCGCTACCGCCGCGCCTTTCCCGGCATCGAGGTGAGCGCGATCGAGGACAACGGCTCCTATCTCGAACACCTGCTGGTGGGCGGCGAGCTGGACGTGGCGGTGATGGTCATCTCCAACCTGCGCGACCGCATGGCCTTGCAGGCCGAGATCATCGAGACCTCGCCCTATCGCCTGTGGCTGCCGATCGGCCATCCGCTCGTTTCGGCCGACATCATCTCCGTCAGCGATATTTCCAGGGAACCGCTGATCATGCTGACGGTCGATGAAATCGAGGAGAACACCGGCAAGCTGCTGTCGGCGCTTGGCGCGCGCCCGCATGTCGCTTTCCGCACGCGCTCGGTGGAGGCGGTGCGCAGCCTCGTGGCGACCGGCGCCGGCATCGCCCTTCTCCCCGACCTCGTCTACCGGCCCTGGTCGCTGGAAGGCGACCGCATCGAAAGCCGCGACGTCTCCGGCGCCCTGCCCGTGGTGCAGATCGGCATGGTCTGGCGCAAGGGCTCCGGCATGCCGCAGGCCGCGCGCGACTTCGTCGGGCTGGCCGAGGCGCTCAGAAGCGGGCGCGGACGGTAGCGGGCTTGACGGCATGCGGCGACGGACCCGCGTGCGGGCGCACCGGGTGTCGAAAGATATCGGACGGGGCGCCGGAAGCTGCCTCGACTGAAAATAAATTAGGTGACACCTTCCGGCGCCCCGTTCGGCGGTTTTTGCCCGCGACTCCGGTCTCTCTGCAAAGATCGACACGGCGGTGTCCTTCGTCGGTTTCCGGAATGGCCAGTGCCGTTTGACATCCGTCGCGCACGCCTTGGCGCTCCGTGGAAGGTGTCTCCACCTCCCGGCCTTTCTCCATGCCGGCGGACGATGCCGACGCATCCGCCAATCCCGATCCCCTTGTGTGCCGCACAGGCACGCCCGACGCGCCGTTCGGGGCATGAAACGACAGGATCGGTCCGACATCCCGCCGCTTCCCCCGTGTCGCCGGAGGGAGACCATTTTCCGCAGGCCCGTGACATGAGGTTTCGCGTCATCCCCTCACGCCCCGCGCCGACCCCGCCTCGCCGCAACGCCTTGCGGTGTATCCGAGGGCGGGATGGGAGGATTGTAGGCGCGGTCGGAGAAGGCGGGGAAATTGGCGCGGGATTTCGCTGGGAAATCAGGGGATGCGATGCGTTTACGTCCCCGGATGAGGGGCGGTGAAGCCAGCGACGCATGCGGCTGTGGGTCCTCGGGTCAAGCCCGAGGATGACGCCAGAAGAGATGTGCCGGAGCCAAACTGACGGCCCCACATGCCGCACCGCTGCACCGACTGGAAACCCACGCCTCCCTCCGTCATCCTCGGGCTTGATCCGAGGATCCGTGCCCCACACGCACCTTCTGTGCGATGGCCTCGACTGCGACCGCGGTCTACCTGTCCGCGATTTCGGAATTTCCGATACCGACATTCTGATTAATGAATTTGCGAAAGCGGCGAAAGCGCGGCACCTTTTCCGCCGGGAACAATACCGCTGAATGCGGACCAAACCGGGAGACTGTCATGACGCGACTTCTGCATTCCTGCACCGCGCTTACCCTTTCGCTCGCCTTCGTCACATCCGCCGTCGCCCAGGAGCCGCTGAAGGCGCTTGGAGCGGGCGAAGGCGAGGTATCGATCGTCGCCTGGGCCGGCTATATCGAGCGCGGCGAGACGGACAAGGCCTATGACTGGGTCACCGATTTCGAAAAGAAGACGAGCTGCAAGGTGACGGTGAAGACTGCCGCGACATCGGACGAGATGGTCGCGCTGATGAACGAAGGCGGCTTCGACCTTGTCACGGCCTCCGGCGACGCCTCGCTCCGGCTCGTCGCCGGCAAGCGCGTGCAGCCGATCAACACCGATCTCATCCCGAGCTGGAAGACCATCGACGAGCGGCTGCAGAATGCGCCGTGGCATACGGTGAACGGCGTGCATTACGGCACCCCCTATCTCTGGGGCCCGAACGTGCTGATGTACAACACGGAGGCCTTCAAGGGCGAGGCGCCGAAGAGCTGGAAGGTCGTGTTCGAGGAAATGACGCTGCCGGACGGCAAGTCCAACAAGGGCCGCGTGCAGGCCTATGACGGCCCGATCCACATCGCCGACGCCGCACAGTACCTGATGGCGCACAAGCCGGAACTCGGCATCAAGGATCCCTACGAGCTCAACGAGGACCAGTACAAGGCGGCGCTCGACCTCCTGCGCGTGCAGCGCACGCTGGTCGGCCGCTACTGGCACGACGCGATGATCCAGATCGACGACTTCAAGAACGAAGGCGTCGTCGCCTCCGGTTCCTGGCCGTTCCAGGTCAACCTGATGAAGGCCGAAAACCAGCCGATCGCCTCGACCTTCCCGGAAGAGGGCGTCACGGGCTGGTCGGACACGACCATGCTGCATGCCGAAAGCCAGCACCCGAACTGCGCCTATATGTGGATGGAACACTCGCTGTCATCAAAGGTGCAGGGCGACGCCGCCGCCTGGTTCGGCGCGGTGCCCTCGGTGCCCGCGGCCTGCAAGGGCAATGCCCTGCTCACCGACGAAGGCTGCGCGACCAACGGCTTCGACAACTTCGACAAGATCCACTTCTGGCGCACGCCGGTGACGAAGTGCGAAAGCCAGGGCGAATGCGTGCCGTATCACCGCTGGGTCTCCGACTATATCGGCGTGATCGGCGGGCGGTGAGGACGTCCTCTCTCGATCTCCCCCGCGAAAAGCGGGCGATTGAAGAGGTACGGCGATGCTGCTCTTTCCTTCTCCCCCGCGGGGAGAAGGTGGCCCGAAGGGTCGGATGAGGGGCTTGCACGACGCGGTCGTCTGCGCCACCCCCTCATCCCGCTGCCGCGACCTTCTCCCCGCGGGGGAGAAGGAGGCAAAAGGCCCTCACAGTTCCATATGCCACGCCCCAACTCTTGTGGAGATCGGATAGCTGCACCGTTTTCCTGCCCATGATCTCCACGCGATGGACGCTTCGCCCATCGTCCAAAACCACCGGGAGCCTCCATGACCGCCGTCCTGTTCCAGCAAGTGTCCCGCCATTTCGGCGCCGTGCGCGCCGTCGACAGCGTGGACCTCGCCATCGCCGAGGGGGAATTCTTCGCGATGCTCGGGCCGTCCGGCTCCGGCAAGACGACCTGCCTGCGCCTGATGGCCGGGTTCGAGCAGCCGACGGCGGGGCATATCGAGATCTTCGGCGAGACGGCCGAGGGCGTGCCGCCCTACCGGCGCAACGTCAACACGGTGTTCCAGGACTATGCCCTCTTCCCGCATCTCTCGATCCTCGAAAACGTCGCCTATGGCCTGATGGTCAAGGGCGTGGCCAGAGCCGAGCGCCTGAAGGCGGCCGAAGACGCGCTCGCCATGGTCAAGCTGCCCGGCTACGGCACGCGCCGCCCCGGCCAGCTCTCGGGCGGCCAGCGCCAGCGCGTGGCGCTCGCCCGCGCGCTGGTCAACCGGCCGCGCGTGCTGCTCCTCGACGAACCGCTCGGCGCGCTCGACCTCAAGCTGCGCGAGCGGATGCAGGAAGAGCTGAAGGCCCTGCAGAAATCGCTCGGCATCACCTTCGTCTTCGTGACGCACGACCAGGGCGAAGCGCTCTCCATGGCCGACCGCATCGCCGTGTTCAACGACGGAAAGATCCAGCAGCTCGGCACGCCGGAAGAGGTCTACAAGCGGCCGGCGACGCGCTTCGTCGCCGATTTCGTCGGCTCCTCCAACGTGCTGCCGCCCGATTTCGTCGACATGCTCGGCTTCGGCCGCCACCATGCCAGCCTGCGCCCCGAGGCGATCGCGCTCGGCGACGGCCCGGGCCGCAAGTATGTCTCCGGCCGCGTGACCGCCGCAAGCTTCCTCGGCGCCGCCAACCGCGTGACGGTGGACGCCAACGGCACCCGCATCGCCGCCATGCTACCCGCCGCCGTCGCGGTGCCGGCGCAAGGCGAGATGGTCACGCTGTCCTTCCTGCCGGAAGACCTGCATACGATGGATGACGCGTGATGAGCACGGTCATTACCGACACCTCCATCCTCGCGCGCCGCGGCGGCCTTTCCGGCCGGCTCTCCGACCTCTTCTGGCGCAAACCCGGGATCCTGCTGCTCCTGATGCTGACGCCGCCGCTTTTGTGGCTCGGCATCATTTATCTCGGCTCGCTGATCGCGCTGCTGTTACAGAGCTTCTTCTCGATCGACGACTTTTCCGGGCTGATCAATTACGAGTTCACGCTCTCCACCTACAGACAGCTGCTCATCCCGTCGAATTTCGACATCATCCTGCGCACCGTCGTCATGGCCGTGATGGTGACGCTCGCCTCGGCGGTCATCGCCTTCCCCATCGCCTATTACGCCGCACGCTACGCCCAAGGAAAATGGAAGGTGATCTTCTATCTCGGCGTGATGCTGCCGCTGTGGTCGAGCTACCTCGTCAAAATCTATGCCTGGAAGCTGATCCTGGCCAAGGAGGGCATCCTCACCTGGTTCCTCGCCAAGCTGCACCTCATGTGGCTGCTCGATGCCTGGCTGGCGCTGCCGGTGGTCGGCGGGTCCTCGCTGTCGATCAGCTATACCGGCACCTTCATCGTCTTCATCTATGTCTGGATGCCCTTCATGATCCTGCCGATCCAGGCGGCGCTGGAGCGCGTGCCCGGCAACCTGATCGAGGCCTCGGCCGACCTTGGTGGCAACCCGGCGCAGACCTTCCGTTTCGTGCTGTTTCCGCTGGCGCTGCCCGGCATCATCGCCGGTTCGATCTTCACCTTCTCGCTGACATTGGGCGACTACATCATCCCGCAGATCATCGGCTCGTCACGGCTGTTCATCGGCCAGGCGGTCTATGCCCAGCAGGGCACGGCCGGCAACATCCCGCTGGCCGCCGCCTTCTCCGTCGTGCCGATCGTCATCATGGGCCTCTATCTGTGGATGGCCAAGCGACAGGGAGCCTTCGATGCGCTCTGACCGGAACACGTCCGCACCCCTCGGCCTGAAGATCGCCGCCGGCGCCGGCCTCGCCTTCCTGCACCTGCCGATCCTGCTGATCTTCCTCTATGCCTTCACGACGGAGGAGAAGAGCTACCAGTTCCCGCCGCCGGGGCTGACGCTCAAATGGTTCGCCGTCACCTGGAACCGGCCGGACGTGTGGGAGGCGCTCGGGCTTTCCGTGCGCGTCGCCGCGATCTCGACGGCGATCGCCCTGGTTCTCGGCACGCTCTGCGCCGCCGCCGTTTCCCGCACCAAATTCTTCGGCCGCGAGACGATCTCGCTGCTCGTCATCCTGCCCATCGCGCTGCCCGGCATCATCACCGGCATCGCGCTGCGCTCGGCCTTTTCCTTTGCGGAAATCCCCTTCTCCTTCTGGACCATCGTGCTCGGCCACGCGACCTTCTGCGTCGTGGTCGTCTACAACAATGCGGTGGCCCGCTTCCGGCGCGTCTCCGGCTCGCTGATCGAGGCCTCGATGGATCTCGGCGCCGACAGCTTCCAGACCTTCCGCTACATCATCCTGCCGAATATCGGCACCGCACTTCTGGCCGGCGGCATGCTCGCCTTCGCGCTGTCCTTCGACGAGGTAATCGTGACGACCTTCACGGCCGGCCAGCAATCGACCCTGCCAATCTGGATGCTGGAGGAACTGGTGCGGCCGCGCCAGCGCCCGGTGACCAATGTCGTCGCCATGGTCGTCGTCATCGTCACCTTCCTGCCGATCCTCGGCGCCTACTACCTCACCCGCGACGGCGACCAGGTCGCCGGCAGCGGGAAGTGAATCTGAGCGAATAGGGAGTGGCGAATAGCGAATAGGGACTTCCAGCCTGCATATCCGGTAACCCTATTCGCTACTCGCCATTCGCTATTCGCTCCGCCAACAACGGAGAACATGCCATGGACACCCAGATGCTGATCGGCGCGCGTTTCGAAGCCGGCACCGAGGCGGAAGAGCATATCCTGAACCCGAAGACCGGCGGCAAGATCGTCGACCTGCCGGAGGCCTCCCACGCGCAGATCGACGCCGCCGTCGATGCCGCCGAAAAGGCGTTCGTCTCCTGGGCGAAGACGACGCCCGGCGAGCGCTCCGCCTATCTGTTGAAGATCGCCGACGCCATCGAGAAGGATGCCGATGCCTTCGCGGCACTCGAAGCGCTGAACTGCGGCAAGCCGATCAACGCCGCCCGCAACGACGAGCTGCCGGCCATCGTCGACTGCTGGCGCTTCTTCGCCGGCGCCATCCGCTCGCTGCAGGCGCCGGTTGCCGCCGAATACCTGCCCGGCTTCACCTCGATGGTGCGCCGCGACCCCATCGGCATCGTCGGCTCGATCGCGCCGTGGAACTATCCGCTGATGATGATGGCCTGGAAGCTCGCGCCCGCCATTGCCGGCGGCAACACCGTCGTCTTCAAGCCCTCCGAACAGACGCCGCTGACGGCGCTGAAAATGGCGAAGCTGCTCGCCGAGATCCTGCCGGAAGGCGTGGTCAACATCGTGCTCGGCCGCGGCGAGACCGTCGGTAACACGCTGATCAACCATCCGAAGATCAACATGGTCTCGATCACCGGCGACATCGCCACCGGCAAGAAGGTGCTGACCGCCGCCGCCAAGACCGTGAAGCGCACCCATCTGGAGCTCGGCGGCAAGGCGCCGGTCGTGGTGTTCGACGATGCCGATCTGGAAGCGGTCGTCGCGGGCGTTCGCGCCTTCGGCTACTACAATGCGGGCCAGGACTGCACCGCCGCCTGCCGCATCTACGCGCAGGACGGCATCTACGAGAAGCTGGTCGCCGACCTCTCCGCCGCCGTCTCCACCATCAGGTACAACGACCCCGACGACACGCTGAACGAGATCGGCCCGCTGATCTCGCGCCGCCAGCGCGACCGCGTGGCAAGCTTCGTGGAGCGCGCTTCCGACGTGAAGCATATCGAGATCACCACCGGCGGCCATGCCGGCAGTGATGACGGCTTCTTCTTCCAGCCGACGGTGGTGGCAGGCGCCACGCAGGAGGACGAGATCGTCCGCCGCGAGGTGTTCGGCCCCGTCGTCTCCGTCACGCGCTTTTCCGATGCCGACCAGGCGATCACCTGGGCGAACGACAGCGATTACGGCCTCGCCTCGTCCGTCTGGACGAAGGACATCGGCAAGGCGATGACCGCGGCGTCGCGCCTGCAATATGGCTGCACCTGGATCAACACGCATTTCATGCTGACTAACGAGATGCCGCATGGCGGCGTCAAGCAGTCGGGCTACGGCAAGGACATGTCGATCTATGCGCTGGAGGACTATACGGCCGTTCGCCATGTGATGATCAATCACGGGTGAGTTGGGGGCTCGGGGCGGGTTACCCCCCTCTGGCCTGCCGGCCATCTCCCCCACAAGGGGGGAGATCGGCAAGGGGCGCGACCTTCGCTTAAGCAACGGCAGTAGCACGCAATCAACGGCGATAGAGAGGATGGAAACCATTGCTCCATCCAATCTCCCCCCTTGTGGGGGAGATGCCCGGCAGGGCAGAGGGGGGTGACCCCGCCCCTGGAACCTTTTCGCCCCTGGCGCGTCTTTGCGAGACCTGACAGGAGGTACTTCCATGCTGAAATGGGCTCTGATTTTTCTCGTCATCTCGCTGATCACCGGCTTCCTCGGCTTTTCCGGCGTGTCGTCGGCAACCGCGACGATCTCGAAGGTCCTCTTCGCCATCGCCCTCGTGATCTTCCTCATCTTCATCGTGCTGGCGCTGATGGCCGGCAGTGCTGTGGTCTGATGAACCCCGCGACCCCGGAGCGCGATTTTCCGCGCTCCGGGGTGTGACGGCGGCAATAAAGATGATAAAAGCGATCACCTTATAACCCACGATCGCCTGTCATCCTCATGCCCCACCCCCACATATTCCGCGCCATGAAACGGCAGCGCCCGGCCGCCGGAGAGGTGGCATGACGGCGGGGACGACGATGCAGGCTGCCGGTGCGTTCGCGCCCGGCCTGAAGGCGATCTTTTCGGGCGAGCAAGCCTGGTGCGGCGAGAAGATGATGCTGTCGTCGGAGCTTGAGGACGCGATGCCGCTTCGCGACTTCCTGAACGGCGACGGACTGCGCGACGCGCTCGAACGCTATGCGGCGCACCACCCGGCCACAGACCGCCGCGCGGTCGCGTCATACTGGTCGCTCTACTATTTCTCGGCGCTCAACATTCCCTATGTGGTGGCGCGGCGTGCGGAAACCCGGCTGCCCGTCTCCATCGACACCATGACCATCGCGCTTGCCGAGGACGGCCTGCCGCGCGCCTTCGGCCTACCGGACGAAGGCGAATGGAGCGAGGACGGCGATCTGCTCGATGTCGTCGCGCCGCTAGTGGAGACGCATCTGGCGCCGGTGGTCAACGCGCTGAAGGAAAAGGCCGGCATCGCCGCGCGGCTGGCCTGGACCAACGCCGCCGTCTACATCGACTACGCCTTCAACACGACGGACCGCTCGCAGCCCGAGGGCGACGACCACTGGCCGTCGCGCGCGCTCTTCGCCTGCCAGCACCTTGCCGACGGCAGCCGCAATCCCTTTTTCGGATGCCTGCGCCACGATGTGGAAGCAGGCGCGATCCACTGCCGCCGCAAGGTCTGTTGCCTGCGCTACATGCTGCCGGGCATTCCGGCCTGCGGCGAACTCTGCGCCCTGCCGGAACTGAGAAAACAATGACGAAACGCGCCCTTGCCCTTCTGGCCTTCCTCCTGCTCGCTGCCCTGCCCGTCCGCGCCGAGGTGCAGTACCCGCTGACGGTGACGGATTCCTTCGGCCGGGAGGTCACGATCCCCGCCGCGCCGAAGGCGATCCTGCTTGGCACCGGGCTCGATCTGGTTGCGCTGTCGCTCATCCATCCCGATCCCGTCAGCCTGCTCGCCGGCTGGGCCGGCGACATGAAGGGCGACAAGTCCGGCCTTTATGCCCAATTCAAACAGAAATTCCCCGCTATCGAGACCGTGCCCGTCATCGGCGACGGCATATCGGTATCCTTCGAGGCGCTGCTGTCGCTGAACGCCGACCTCGCCATCCTCGCCAACTGGCAGGCCGACACGGATGCGGGACGGCAGGCGATCGGCTTTCTCGAACAGGCAGGCGTCCCCGTCATCGTCGTAGATTTCAACAGCAATGCGCTGGAGAACACCGCACGCAACATGCGCTTTCTCGGCCGCGTGCTGAACCGTGAGGAGCAAGCCAACGCCTTCGCCGACTTCTACGAGGCGCGGGTGGAGCGCATCCGCGACCTGGCCGCCGCAAATTCCGAACCCGGTCCCACCGTCTTCATGGATGGGCTGCCGAACCCGGACAAGTGCTGCTTTGCCTTCGGCACCGGTGGCCTTGGCGAATTCCTCGCCATCACCGGCAGCCGCAACATCGCAGCGGACCTGCCGCGGCAGGGCGGCACGGTGAGCGCGGAGTTCGTCATCGGCGCCGATCCCGACGTCTATATCGCCACCGCCCTGCCCGACGGCGCCTATACGTCGCTGACCGTCGGCCCGGGCGTCGATCCCGAGCGGGCGCGCGAGACGCTGGCCCGCCTGGTGGAGGCACCGCATCTCGCGAGCCTGCGCGCGGTGCACGAAGGGCGGGTGCATGCGCTGTGGAACTTCTTCAACGCCGTGCCGCTCAACATCGTCGCCGCCGAATTCTTCGCGCAACGATTGCGGCCGGACGTTTTTCCGGACGTCGATCCCGCCGCGACCCTGAAGGAGATCAATGCGCGCTTCGCCGCCGTGCCCTTCGACGGCGCCTACTGGATCGACCTCAAGCCGAATTGACCACGCGCGCCCTTTCGGGACCGGATGGCAGAGGCTATATCAGGTCCAGGAGGACTTGAATGATCTGGGCATTTGCGGTCGCAGCGGCGACAATTCTCTATCTCGCACTGCGCTTCCGGCGCTTCCAAAGCTGGGTCGAACCCGCACTGACCATCGTGGTTGCCATCGGCCTCGTCTCGGCCCTGCTGATCTGGATGCGTGAGGACCGTATTCCGACCGGCGAGCCGGTTTCCGGAAACGTCGCGACGTCCGTCCTCGTTGCCGATATGGTCCAGCTTTCCGACATGCAGGCCACGATGGGCCAGACGAAAACGAGCTATCGTGTCACGGGCCGCGTCGCCAACAAGGGCACAAGCCCCATGCAGTCCTTCCGGCTCGACATGGTACTGTCGGATTGCCCCGGTGGCACCTGCCGGGAGGTGGGCCGCGACGATGCACTCGTCGTGCTGCGCGTGCTGCCCGGGGAAACCCAGGACTTCACCACCTTCGCCGTGTTCCCCGGCAGCGACCTGACGCCCGTGACGGCGCCCGAATGGGATTTCGGCGTGCGCGATGTGCGTGCGGTGGCCCGATAGGTTCAGCCCGCGCCGGCGATCAGCATGGCGTTGATGCGGTCGCCCGAGGCGGCGGCCGAGAGTTTGGCGAAGCTGCCATCCCTGATGATCGCCTCCATCTGCTCGGCGATCGCTGCATGGGTGACGCGCGCGATCATCGAGCCGAGCGAGATGCGGCGCACGCCGATCGCGGCGAAGTCAGGCACCGTGAGCGCGCGCAAGGGCCCGGCGGCCAGCGCATTGACGGGGATGGACACGGCGCCGACGACGCGGCGCAGTTCCGCCTCGCCCGGCGGCACCGGCACATAGACGAGATCGGCACCCGCCTTCTCGAAAGCCTGGATGCGGCGGATCGCTTCGTCGAGATCGTAGACGCCGTTCATCACGCCATCGGCGCGGGCACACAGGATGAAGGGCCGGCCGAGCGAGCGGGCGGCGTCCGCAGCGGCGCGGATGCGTTCGACGGCAAGCTCGAACGCGTAGGCCGGGTTGCCCTCCACCATCTGCGTGTCCTCGATGGAGCAGCCGGACAGGCCGACTTCAGCCGCAAGCCGGATCGTCTCGGCGACATCGTCAGGGGCATCGGCGAAGCCGTTCTCGAAATCGCCCGATACCGGCAGCGGCGTAGCGCGCACGATCTCCTCGGCATGCCTGAGCGATTCCTCGCGACTGACGCGGCCCATATCCGGCCGGCCGAGCGTGAAGGCAAAGCCCGCCGAGGTCGTGGCGAGCGCCACGGCGCCGGATGCCGCCATCAAACGCGCAGAGCCGATATCCCAGGGATTGGGGATGACGAAGCAGCCCGACTGGTGAAGATCGTGGAAACGGCGATGACGGTCGGCAAGGCTGGTCACGCGCGCACTCTCTCGGCTTTCGGATCGTAGAGCGGCACGAGCGAGGCTTCCGCCTCAACCCGCACGCCCGCGATCTCGACTTCATAACGGGAGGCGAGCATATCGGCTTCGCTCTCGCCTGCACAGGGCACATAGCCCATGCCGATGGCGCCGCCGAGATAGTGACCGTAATTGCCCGACGTGATGGTCGAGACGATCCTGCTGTCACGCACCAGCGCCTCGTTGTGGAAGAGCAGCGGCTCGGGATCCGTCAGGCGGAACTGCACCATGCGGCGCTTCAGGCCCTCCTCCTGCTTGCGCAGAACCGAATCGCGGCCGATGAACTCGCCCTTCTTCGTGCGCACCGCAAAGCCGAGACCGGCTTCCAGCACATGGTCCTCGTCGGTGATATCGTGGCCGAAATGGCGGAATGCCTTTTCGATGCGACACGAATCCAGCGTGTGCAGGCCGCAAAGTTTCAGGCCGACATCCGCGCCCGCTTCCTCCAGCGCCTCGAAGACATGGGCGGTCTGGTCGGTGGAGACATAGAGCTCCCAGCCAAGCTCGCCGACATAGGTGACGCGGTGCGCGCGGGCGAGACCCATGCCGATCTCGATCTCCCGCGCGGTGGCGAAGGGGTGTGCGGCATTGGAAAAGTCGTTCGGGCTGACCTTCTGCATGAGATCACGCGCCTTCGGCCCCATGACGCAGAGCACGCTCTCGGCGGCCGTGACATCGGTGATGACGACGAACTCGTCCTGCAGATGCTTGCGCAGCCAGGCGAGGTCGCGCTGCAAGGTGGCGCCGGGCACGACAAGGAAAAAGGCTGTCTCCGAAAGGCGCGTCACCGTCAGGTCGCTCTCGATGCCGCCGCGGGCGTTCAGCATCTGGGTATAGACGATCCTGCCGGGGGCGACATCCATCTGGTTGGCGCAGAGTTTCTGGAGGAAAGCCAGCGCATCGCGGCCCTCGACGCGGATCTTGCCGAAGGAGGTCATGTCGAACAGGCCGACGCCGTTGCGGACCGCCAGGTGTTCTTCCTTCTGATTCTCGAACCAGTTCTGCCGCTTCCAGGAATAGCGGTATTCACGCTCCTGGCCCTCTTTCGCGAACCAGTTGGCGCGCTCCCACCCGGCGACCTCGCCGAAGACGGCGCCGCGGGCCTTCAGATGTTCGTGGATGGGCGAACGGCGAACGCCGCGGGCGGTCGCCATCTGGCGATAGGGGAAGTGGTCGGCATAGAGCAGGCCGAGCGTTTCGGAAACGCGATCCTTGAGATAGGCACGGTTCTTCTGGAACGGCTGGGCGCGGCGGATATCGACCTCCCAGAGATCGAAGGGCGGCTCGCCGTCGTTCATCCACTGCGCCAGCGCCATACCGGCGCCGCCGGAGGAGACGATGCCGATGGAATTGTAACCGGCCGCGACCCAGTAGCCCTTCAGCTGCGGGGCCTCGCCGAGATAGTAGCGGTCGTCGGGCGTAAAGCTTTCCGGACCGTTGAAGAAGGTGTGGATGCCTGCCGTCTCCAGCATCGGCATGCGGTTGATGGCGTTTTCGAGGATCGGCTGGAAGTGATCGAAATCCTCCGGCAACTGGTCGAAGCAGAAGTCCTCCGAAATGCCGTCCATGCCCCAGGGCTTGGCCTTCAGCTCGAAGGCGCCGATCAGCATCTTGCCGGCATCTTCCTTGTAATAGGTGCACTCGTCCGGCACGCGCAGCACCGGCAGGCGCTGGAGGTTGGGGATCGGCTCGGTGACGATGTAGAAGTGCTCGCAGGCATGCAGCGGCAGGGTGACGCCGGACATATCGGCGAGCGTGCGGCCCCACATTCCGGCGGCATTGACGACGTTTTCAGTCTCGATGGTGAACGTCTCGCCGTTCTGCTCGCAGGTGACGCCCGTCACGCGGCCGTCCCTGGTCTCGACGGACGTGACCTTGACGCCTTCGAAAACCGTCGCCCCGTTCTGCCGCGCGCCCTTGGCCAGCGCCATGGCGATATTGGCCGGATCGCACTGGCCGTCGAGCGGCAGGTGCACGGCCGCCTTGATATCCGCCGTGTTGAGGTGCGGATACATCGCCTTCACCTCGTCGACGGTGATCTCGCGCACATCGACATCGAAGGCGCGGGCGAGCGAGGCCTGGCGGTAGATCTCTTCCCTGCGCTCGTCCGTCAGCGCCACCGTCATGGAGCCGCACTGGCGCATGCCGGTGCCGATGCCGGTCTCGGCTTCGAGCTTGGTGTAGAGATCGGCCGAATATTTGGCGAGCCGCGTCATGTTCTGCGAGGCGCGCAGCTGGCCGATGAGGCCGGCGGCATGCCACGTCGTGCCCGATGTCAGCTGCTTGCGCTCCAGAAGCACCACATCCGTCCAGCCGAGCTTGGCCAGGTGATAGGCGACCGAGCAGCCGGAGACACCGCCGCCGATGATGACGGCGCGCGCCTTGGAGGGAATGGCTTTGCTCATGCACGCAGTCTTTCATTGTTGGGATCGAAGAGCGGCCCGTCGGGCTGGACCGTTGCCTTGAAGCGATCGCCGTAGATTTCCACCTCGATTTCGGTGCCGGCTATAGCGAGGTCGGCGCGCAGCATGCCGAGCGCGATGGATTTGCCGACACGGTAACCCCAGTTGCCGGACGTGGTCTCGCCAACCACCTGTCCGCCATGCCAGAGCGTCGACATGTAGGGCGCGTCGCAGTCGCCGGCCTCCACCGTCAACAGCACGAAACGCTTGGTGACGCCCTGCTGCTTCTCGCGCTCCAGCGCCGCCTTGCCCTTGAAATCGGGCTTCGCCCAATCGACGAAGCGATCGAGGCCGCCTTGCAGAACGGTGTAATCGGTCGAAAGATCGCCCTTCCAGGCGCGGTAGCCCTTCTCGATGCGCAGGCTGTCCAGCGCCTCCATGCCGAAGGGTTTGAGACCGTGCTTCCGGCCCGCTTCCCACACCGCGTCGAAGATGGCGGCGGTATCCTCGATCTTCGTGTGGATTTCCCAGCCGAGCTCGCCGGCAAAGGAGACGCGCACCAGCTGGCACCAGCGGCCGGCGATCTGGCAGCTCTGATGCGTCAGCCAGCCCTTGGAAAGATCGGCGTCCGAAACGCCTGCAAGGATGGCGCGGGAATTGGGGCCCGACAGGATCTGACAGGAGAAGGCGTCGGTCACGTCGTCTATGGTGAAGGCGGCATCGTCGGGCAGATGCTTTTGCAGCCATTCGAGATCGTGCCACTGGGCGGTCGCAGCCGTGATGAGGAAGAAGAAATCCTCCGCCAGCATCATGACCGACATTTCCGTGACGATGCGACCCTTGTCGTCGGCGAAATAGGCAAGGCCGATGCGACCGGGCTTCGGCAGCTTGCCGGTGGTAAGCGTGGAAAGCCAGGCCGTCGCCCCCTCGCCCTTGACGCGGAAGCGCGAGAAACCGGGAAGATCGAGAATGCCGGCGGCCTCGCTGACGGCGCGGCACTCCTCCTCGATGCGCGGCCGCCATGGCCCCTCGCGGTTCCAGGTCTGCGTCGATTCCTCCGATGTGTCGTCGCCGGGCTGGGCGTACCACATGGCGCGTTCCCAACCGTTATAGGGCTTGAACTGCGCGCCGAGCGCCGCGATGCGATCGTGGATCGGCGACAATTTTTGGTCGCGCCCAGCCGGCCACGCATGCTTGGGAAAGTGCATGGCATATTCGTGGCCGTAGACTTCCATGCCCTTGGCGATGCAGTAGTCCTTGTCGGCCGCGAAGCTGGTGTAGCGGCGCGGATCGCACGACCACATGTCCCACTCCGTCTCGCCTTCCGTCACCCACTCGGCCAGCACCTTGCCCGCGCCGCCGGCCTGGCAGATGCCGAAGGTGAAGACGCAGGCCTCGTAGGCGTTCGGCACGCCGGGCATGGGGCCGATCAGCGGATTGCCATCGGGCGCATAGGGAATGGGACCGTTGATCATGCGCGACAGGCCGGCCGTGCCGAGGATCGGCACGCGTTCGACGGCATCGTTGAGATACCATTCCAGCCGGTCGAGATCGTCGGGGAAGAGCTGGAAGGAGAAATCGTCCGGCATCGGATCGTCCGGCGTCACCCAATGCGCCTTGCAGTTGCGCTCATAGGGGCCCAGATTCATGCCCGTCTTCTCCTGCCGGAGATAGTAGGAACTATCGACGTCGCGCAGCAGCGGCAGCTTGTGGCCGGCGTCCTTCGACCAGGCCGCAAGCTCGGGAATTTCCTCGAACAGGATATATTGATGGCTCATCACCATCATCGGCACGTCGCGGCCGAACCACTTTCCGACCTCGCGGGCATAATAACCGGCAGCGTTGACGACCTTCTCGCAGCGGATTTCGCCCTGCGGCGTGGAGATCACCCATTCGTCGCCGTCCCGGCGCGCGCCGGTGGCGGGACAGAAGCGGAAGATCTTCGCGCCCATGTCGCGTGCGCCCTTGGCGAGCGCCTGCGTCAGCTGCGCGGGGTCGATGTCGCCGTCATAGGGATCGTAAAGCGCGCCGGTCAGGTCGTGCGTTTCGAGGAAGGGATATTTTCCCCGCATCTCGTCGGGCGTGAGGATATCGAGGTCCATGCCCTGATAGCGCCCCATGCCGACGACGCGCTTGAACTCCTGCAAGCGCTCCTTCGAATGGCCAAGCCGGATGGAGCCGGTGACGTGGTAGTTCATGGGATAATCGACCAGATCGCCAAGCTCGCGATAGAGCGAAGCGGAATAGCGCTGCATGTTCATGATCGACCAGGAGGACGAGAAGGTCGGCACGTTGCCGGCGGCATGCCAGGTGGAGCCGGCGGTCAGCTCGTTCTTTTCGAGCAGCACGCAATCCGTCCAGCCGGCCCTGGCCAGATGGTAGAGCGCGGACGCCCCGACGGCGCCTCCACCGATGATGACGACGCGGGCATGGGTTGGCAGTGCGGACATTCTCGTTCCCCTTCTTTGCGCTTGATTTTTGGCAATCAAAGCGAAGGGCGGCAACCCGGCGGATTTTGCTTTATTAATCGAAAGCACCGATTACATTTCCCCGAAACATTCGGGAAAAGACGGCGCCTTCATGCAAATCGTTCTGATCGAGACATTCTTGGACCTGATGGAAACCCGCAACTTCAACCGAACGGCGGAGCGGCTGAACGTCACGCAATCCACGGTCACGCATCGCATCAATGCGCTGGAGGCGCTCTTCGCGCGCAAGCTCTTTGCCCGAAACAAGGGCGGAACGCAGCCGACGGCCGCGGGCCTGCGCTTTCTCGACCATGCGAAAGCCCTGCAACATCAATGGCATGAGGCAACACGCGCGGTGGAGACGGCCGGCGCCTACGAGCGCTCCATGCGCATCGGCCTGCAGCACGATCTTGCCGCCCATTACGCCGGCGACTGGCTGTCTGCGGTGCGCCGCGAACTGCCGGCCACCTCCATCTATCTCGAGGTGGATTATTCCAGCCAGATGAACCGCGACCTCGGTGCGGGCGACCTCGACCTCGCCATTCTCTTCACCCCGCACTACCTGCCCGACCTGCACTATGAGCGCATCGGCGACATGCATTACGAGATGGTGAGCAACCGGGTGCGCCGCATCGAAGACGTGCGGCCGAACGATTACATCCAGGCCGTCTATTCCCCTGCCTTCGACCGGATGCACCGGCAGGCCTATCCCGATCTCTCGACGGCGCCGATCGCCAGCGGCGAGACCACGGCGATCCTCGCCCTGATGCAAAAGCTCGGCGGCTCCGCCTTCGTGACGCGGGCCGATGCCGAACGGCTGGTGCGCGCCGGCACGGTGCAGCGTGTGGAGGGCGCCGAGCCCATCCTCCAGCCGGTCTATGCCGCGGTGAACGTGCGCACCCGCCATGCACACCAGCACCGGCGTATCATCTCCATCCTTCAGGCGCTTCTTGCCGCATGAAGCATTGAAACTGCTTCACGCGCTGCCTATTAACGGCAAATCAGATCCGACGAAGGAGTTCCCATGGCCGCCCGCGACCGCTATTCGCGCAAACTCGAATGCGCCATGTGCGGCCATTCCGGCTATGCGGAAGTGTCGGAAGACGACATGCCGACGCGCAAGGACCCCGATTTCAGGGTGGACGAACTGCCGCGCGGTTTCATGACGGAGCGGGCATCGAAATATCCCGACAAGCACATGATCCGCTGCCGCTGCGGCCACGTCTTCAAGTTCCAGCAGAAGACGGTCTATGCGGAGGGCGGCGAGCCGCGGCGCTGACGCCTGGCTATCCGCGACCGACGAAGGGCATGTTGGTCGCCATGACGGTCATGTTAAGCACATTGGCATCGAGCGGCAGGCTCGCCATGTAGATCACCGCGTCGGCGACGTGCTTGACCGACATGGTCGGCTCGCTCACCGTCTCGCCATTGGGCTGCAAGACGCCGGCGCTCATGCGCGCCGTCATGTCGGTGGCGGCATTGCCGATATCGATCTGGCCGCAGGCGATGTCGTATTTGCGCCCGTCGAGCGCCGTGGATTTGGTGAGGCCGGCAATGGCGTGCTTGGTCGCCGTATAGGGCGCCGAGTTCGGCCGGGGCGTGGTGGCGGAGATCGAGCCGTTGTTGATGATACGCCCGCCGCGCGGGCTCTGGTCCTTCATCAGGCGGAACGCCTGCTGCGTGCAGAGAAACGCGCCGGTGAGATTGGCGGCGAGAATGGTCGTCCATTCCTCGAAGGGAATGTCCTCCAGAAGTGCGGGCGAGACATTGGAGCCGGCATTGTTGACGAGCAGGTCGAGCCGCCCGAAATCCTGCTTCACCTCGGTAAAGGTCGCCCTGACCTGCACGGGATCACCGACATCGCAGACGATCGCCCGCACGGCATGGCCGGTCTCCGCGCCGATCTCCGCCGCCGCCTTTTCCAGCACGGCCGCGCGCCGGCCGGTGATGATCACGGCATAGCCCTCCGCGCTCAGCCCGCGCGCGATGGCAAGGCCGATCCCCGTGCCGCCGCCCGTGACCAGCGCGACCCTGCCCCCGCCCGTGCTGCCCCAGTCCGTCATATCCGTTCTCCCCGCAATCGCCGTGCTCGATGCGCGAACACCTAGCGCAGGGCGATGGGAAAGTCATCGCGGGACATGACGGACGTAGGCGGCCGGCACGGGATCAGGAATGGAGGTGAACGCGCTCGTGGCGTTCACGCCGCGCCACAAGATCCTGTTCTATATAGATTTTTCGCGCTTCATCGATGGCTGCCGCGAAGGTTTCGCTGATGACGCGGATACTGTTTTCAGAAATCAGAGGGAGTGCCCCGCCGCTCTCTGCCGCATGCAGTTTGCAAAGCGCGCTGGCAAGCAGGCGCGCATAGTCTTCCGGTTTGCGTCCCATGTTCCCCACCATTTTTGATTATGAAAACAGAAAACCACAAAATATGGCACAAAGCCACATTTTTCTCACATGAGACGCGAAAATATCTCACAGGGCCGCGCCGGCGCTCCAGGAGAGAACGCCGGGAAACGAGGATGTTCGAAAAGAAAACAGAACCGGGCAAACCGGGCATCAATCCGGGACGGGAAACACGATCTCCGCCTGGAAGCCGTCCGACCGGCCCGGTGCGGGCGAGGACAGAACGAGGCTGGCGCGCATCTGCGACAGAAGCCGCTCGGCAATGGAAAGTCCGAGCCCCGAGCCGGCGGCAAGCGTCTTGCCGCGCGAAAAGCGCTTGCGCAGGGCCGCAAGCTCCGTGGCGCTCATGGCTGGCGCTGCGTTGACGATGCGCACATTGCCGGTCGGCGCGATGTGGATATCGACCGGTTCGCCGTCGCGTCCGTGCAGAAGCGCGTTTTCCACGAGATTGCGCAACACGATGGCGAAGGTGTCGGCATTGCCGGCGCGCAGGAGAGCGGCCGAAACATTGCCGTGCAGGCGGATGCGCGTGGCGTCTTCGGAAGCGCGCTGGAAATCGGTGACGACGAGATTGACGACATCGGCGACGTCGAACGTGGCTTCGGTCACGCCGACGCCGGCCTCGGCGCGGGCGAGCTGCAACAGCTTCTCGGTGAGCTTCGTCAGCCTTTGCAGCGCAGCCTCGATCTGGCGGGCACGGGTCTGCGCGGGGCCGTCCTTCAGTTCGGAGAGGAGGAGCTGCGTCTGGGCGAGCGCGCCGGCAAGCGGCGTGCGCAGTTCATGCGCGCTGTTGGAGGTGAATTCGCGCTCGGCGTCGATGACGGCGCGCAGGCGGGCGAGCAACAGGTTGACCGAGCGCTGGATCGGCTTCAGCTCACGCGGAAGCGTCACCTCCTCGATAGGCGCGAGGTTGCCGCCGTCCTTCTCGCCGATCGCCGCGCGCAGCGCCTCCACCGGCGACAGCACGCGCCGCACGACGAACCATACGGCCAGAAGCGTAACCGGAACGATGAGCAACACCGGCAGGAGAAGCGCTAGCGAGCCCTCCATCACCGCCTCCTGCCGCTCGTCTGCGGAATAGACCACCTGCACGAAGATCGTGCCATCCTCATCCGAGGCGGTATAGACGCGCCCGTCCCTGCCCTCGGAGAACCCCGTCTCCAGCGGCGCGTCGAACGGCTTTTCGGCCGCGGCATGGGAGTGGAGCAGCACGTTTCCGGCACCGTCGCGGACCTGATAGGTCAGGTTGCCCTCGCCCGGCTCGGCCGGCAGCGAGCCCCGACGCAGCGCCGCACCCGCCTTCGCCTGGGCCAGAAGATCGTCCAGCGCGAGCGGCACGAGCCGTTCGGCCGTCTCCTGCAGGACACCGTCGAAGATCTCGCCGAATTCCTCGCGCATGACGAAGGCGCCGAAGGCCACGGCGACCAGCCAGAGAAGGGTGATGGTGCCGGCGATCCACAGCATGAGCTGGCCGGCAAGGCTGTTGATCCCCCTCATCGGCCGAGCCTGTAACCGATGCCGCGCAGCGTCTCGACGCAATCCTTGCCGAGCTTCTTGCGCAGCCGGCTGACATAGACCTCGACCGTATTGCTCTCGATCTCCGAACCGAAGGCATAGAGCGCTTCCTCGATCTGCCCCTTGGAGACGATCGCCTCCGGGCGCGCCGCAAGGCGCGCGAGCACGGCCCATTCGCGGCTCGAGAGATCGATGGCTTCGCCTTCGCGCAGCACGCGTCGGTCGGCGAGCTGGATCGTCAGCGGCCCGGCCGCCACGACCGGCACGGCGGCGCCCGAATAGCGCCGTGTGACGGCCAGCATGCGCGCGCCGAGCTCGCCGAGATTGAACGGCTTGACGAGATAATCGTCCGCGCCGCTGTTCAGCCCCTCGATGCGGTCGGAGATCTGGTCATGCGCGGTGAGGATGATGATCGGCATGGTCGCGCCTGCGCGGCGCAGCGCCGTCAGCAGCGACAGCCCGCTGCCGTCGGGCAGCCTGAGATCGAGCAGGAGGAGATCGTAGGCCACGGCGTCCGCCGCAGACCGCGCATCCTCCAGCGTCTGCATCCAGTCCACCGCGTGGCCGAGGCCGGCGACGTAATCACGCACCGCCTCGCCCAGAACGGCATCGTCTTCGATCAGCAGAACCCTCAAGCGCCGCGCTCTCCGTCTGTGAGCGGCGCGTTTTCGCCCGCCTTCCGAATCCGGAGAATACATGGATGCGGCGCACCTCGCCATCGCCTCCGTTTCAGCTGATGGCGCCGGAGCGCCGGCACGCCGACATGAGGTCGAGCGCGGTGTCGCGCACCTTGGTCTGCACCCGCATCATGCCGAGCACCGTGTGGAACAGGTTGTCGTGCGACTGCGGCCTTTCCGTCTCCGCCTTGAGGCAATCCGCGGAATAGGCGGCCTTCTCGTCCTTGCCGAGCCACAGCACGAACGGCACATGGGTCTGCTGGCTGGGCGCGATCATGTAGGGCGTGCCGTGCAGATAGAGGCCGAGTTCACCGAGCGATTCGCCGTGGTCCGACATGTAGATCATGGAGACGTCGAGGCGATCCTCCTGCCCGCGCAGCTTGTCGATGACGGTCGACAGGATATGGTCCGTATAGGCGATGGAATTGTCATAGGCATTGACGATCTCGTCGCGGCTGCATTCGGAGAAATCGGCGGCCCGGCACTCGGGCGTGAAGCGGCGGAATTCCTCCGGATAACGCTGGTAATAGGCCGGCCCGTGGCTGCCGATCTGGTGCAGCACGAGAACCGTGTCCGACTTCACCGACCCGATGAACGCATCGAGATTGTCAAGCAGCACCTGATCGCGGCACTCCTCGCCGGAGCACAGGCCGGGAATGCCGCTCTTGAACAGTTCCAGCTCCTTGATGCGGCTGGCGATCTGCTTGCTGCCGGTGTTGTTGTCCCACCATTCGACATTGACGCCGGCATGGCCGAGCACGTCGACGAGGTTCTGCGTCTCCAGCCCCTTGCGATGGGTGTATTCCGCCCGCGTATAGACCGAGAACATGCAGGGCAGCGAAACGGCGGTCGCCGTGCCGCAGCTCGATGTCTGCGGGAAGTAAAGGATATCCTGTTTGGCAAGCTCGGGATTGGTGTTGCGGCCATATCCGCCAAGCGAGAAATTCTCCGCGCGCGCCGTTTCGCCGGCGACCACGATCATCAGGCGCGGCTTGCGTTCGGCAAGCGGGCTGTCGGCGACACGGGCGTCCTCGCCCAGCGGGGCGGCCACGATGTTGCTGTCGCTCGTCTCGCCGGCGGCATACTGGATGGCCGTGACGAGCGGCACGAAGGGATTGAGCGTCTCGAACCAGTCGTGATGGGCGCGAACGGTGGCGGCATAGATGCGGCCGTGCGACAGGCCGGCGACGAGCGCGATGACGAGAGCCGGCGCGATGACGGCGAGGTTGCCGCGCACCTTCGCAAGGAAGGTCCTGTGCCGCACCCGGACCCAGATCAGGAGAATCGACGGAAGGACGCCGTAGACGAACATGTGCAGCAGGAAGCCCGGCGTGACGAGGTGGCCCGCCTCCGAGCTGTTGGTCTGCGCGGCGTTGCGGATCATCTCGATGTCGATGACGACGCCGAAGCGGTCCATGAACCACGCGCCGGACGCCGCGCCGAGAATAAGCAGGATGAAGACCGGCTTCATCGCATATTTTACCGAAACGGCGACGCAGAACGCGATGTAGAGGCAGGTGATGCCGATGGCGATGGAGGCGAAGGTTGTCGGTCGACCTTGCAGATAGAGCCAGCCCTTGGACCAGAAGCTCCAGTTCGTCAGGGCCAGCAGGTAAAGCGCCGTCAGAATGCTGACGGTGACGCTTCCCAATTCGGGCCGCCACAGGGTGAAGCGGCCGCTTCCTTCGCGCATGGTCTATCCTTTCACGTCCATCCGGCGAAGGCGCATGCGCGCTCCGCCATCCTGACGCCTTCCCTGCCCATGCAAGCTGACAGACGGCTGAACGAATGCAGCCCCGCCCATTCAGCCCTCTGTCAGGTTGAGCGGGAAGAAGGGGCGCGTGCAGATATGAGGTGATGCGTGAAATCGAGGTTCTTGCTGCCAGGGGCGCTTTTCATCACGACACTGGTCGTGCTCGTCCTGATCATACCGCTCGCGCAGGGTCCATCCCTGCGCTCGCATGACGAGGCGCTGCGGCAGGCCTTCGGAACAGGGACCGACTGAGGCCGGTCCCTCCCTTTATTTCGCAAACAGCTTGAAGCGGAGCGGACGGAAGCGGATCGACGTGCCATTGGCCGCCTGCGCATCCAGCGGCACCTCGATCTCGACATGGAGCGGGCCGTCCGCCCCGCCGATATCTAGATCCGCGATGCGCGTGCCGGCGAGCCGCCGGGAGGTCACGACGCGCCCTTCCAGCGCGGGCGCGGACGGATCGGTGACGACGGCCACGTCCTGCGGGCGGAAGAACAGCGTCGCCTCGCCGCTCGCAATATCGCCCTCACGCGTGGCAGCCCCGATCTCGTTGCCCCGGAAACGCACCGAGCCGTCGGCAATGCTGACCGGCAGGCTCGCACTGTCGCCGATGAAGGAGAAGACGAAGGGCGAATTTGGCCGGTCGTAGACATCATCGGAGGAGCCGACCTGCTCGATCTTGCCCTGGCTCATAACCACGACACGGTCGGCCAGCTCCAGCGCTTCCTCCTGGTCATGGGTGACGAAGACGGTGGTGTGGCCGGTGCGATCATGGAATTCGCGCAGCCAGCGGCGCAGCTCCTTGCGCACCTTGGCATCGAGCGCGCCGAACGGCTCGTCGAGCAGCAGCACGCGCGGCTCGATCGCCATCGCGCGGGCCAGCGCCACGCGCTGGCGCTGGCCGCCGGACAGCTGGTTGGGATAGCGTTTCTCAAGCCCCGAAAGCTGCACCATCTCCAGAAGCTCGCTGGCGCGGCGGCGGATTTCCGCCTTGGGCGGCCGCTCGCCGCGCGGGCGCACCGTCAGCCCGAAGGCGATGTTGTCGGCCACCGTCATGTGGCGGAACAGGGCGTAATGCTGGAACACGAAGCCGATATTGCGCTCCTGCACGGTCTTGTGCGAGGCATCCTCGTCGCCGAAATGGATGCTGCCTAGGGTGGGCTGCTCAAGGCCGGCGATGAGGCGCAGCAAGGTGGTCTTGCCGGAGCCGGACGGCCCCAGAAGCGCGATCAGCTCGCCGGAGCGTATGTCGAGCGAGACATCGTGCAGCGCCGGGTAGCGGTCGAATTCCTTGCGAAGGTTTTTTACACTGACGTCCATTGCGGGCGTGCCTTTCAGATCAATGCTTGCGGCCGGCGGCGATTTCCGCGCCGTAGTGAAGTTCGAGCGCCGTCTTGACGATCAGCGTGACGAGCGCGAGTGCGGCGAGCAGCGACGCCACCGCGAAGGCGGCGACGAAATTGTACTCGTTGTAGAGGATCTCCACATGCAGCGGCATCGTGTTGGTGAGGCCGCGGATATGGCCCGAAACCACCGAGACCGCACCGAACTCGCCCATCGCGCGCGCATTGCAGAGCAGCACGCCGTAGAGCAGGCCCCACTTGATGTTGGGCAGCGTGACATACCAGAAGGTCTGCCAGCCGCTCGCGCCGAGCGACAATGCCGCCTCCTCGTCGCCCGTGCCCTGCTCCTGCATGAGCGGAATAAGCTCGCGCGCCACGAAGGGGAAGGTGACGAAAATGGTGGCGAGCACGATGCCCGGCACCGCGAAGAGGATTTCGATGCCGTGGCTCTTCAGCCAGGGCCCGAGCACGCTGCCCGCGCCGAACAGCAGAACATAGACGAGGCCGGAAATGACCGGCGAGACCGAGAAGGGAAGATCGATCAGCGTCGTCAGGAACGCCTTGCCCTTGAACTCGAACTTGGCGATGGCCCAGGCCGCCGCCACGCCGAACACCAGGTTGAGCGGCACGGCGATGACGGCCACCAGCAGCGTCAGCCGGATGGCGGCCAGCGTATCCGGATCGCCGAAGGCCGCCAGGAACTCCGCGGTGCCCTTGCGGAACGCCTCGATGAACACGGCCACCAGCGGCAACAGCAGGAAGAGCGTCAGGAAGAGGAAGGCCAGCGCCATCAGCGTATAGCGGGCGGCGGGCGCCTCCGTCGTGGGCGAGCGCAGGCGGCGGGAAGACTTATGCGCCATGACCGTATCTCCTGCGGCTCCACGCCTGGATGAGGTTGATGACCAGCAGCATGGCGAAGGACAGCGCAAGCATGATCGTGGCGATGGCGGTCGCTGCCGCGTAGCTGAACTCCTCCAGCCGGATGACGATGAGCAGCGGCGCGATTTCCGACACATAGGGAATGTTGCCGGCAATGAAGATGACGGAGCCGTATTCGCCGACGCCGCGCGCGAAGGCGAGCGCGAAACCCGTGAGGATGGCCGGCGCCAGGCCCGGCAGCAATACGCGGAACACCGTCTGGAAACGGTTGGCGCCGAGCGTCGCCGCGGCTTCTTCAATCTCGCTGTCGATCTCTTCCATGACCGGCTGCACCGTGCGCACCACGAAGGGCAGGCCGATGAACACCAGCGCGATCACGATGCCCGTCGGGTTGAAGGCCGCCTTGATGCCGACGACGTTGAGGATCTGGCCGATCCAGCCGTTCGGCGCGTAGAGCGCGGCGAGCGCGATGCCGGCAACCGCCGTGGGCAGCGCGAAGGGCAGGTCCACGACCGCATCGACGATGCGCCGGCCGGGGAACTCGTAGCGCACGATGACCCAGGCGACGATGACGCCGAAGACCACATTGACGATGGCCGCGATGAAGGCCGTGCCGAAGGAGACCTTCAGCGCATTGACCGTGCGGGGATCGGAAAGGATGCCGAGGAATTCAGCACCCGACAGGGACGCCGAACGCCAGACGAGGCCGGCAAGCGGAATAAGGATGATGAGCGTGAGATAGGCGAGCGAAAAACCGAGCGTCAGTCCGAAACCCGGAATGACGCTCGGTTGTCTCAGTCGCCACCGCCCGGAAGCAGCAGCAGTCGTCGTCAAGGTTCTCAGTTCCCCGGCTTGTAGATCTGGTCGAAGACGCCGCCATCGCCGAAGTGCTCTGGCTGCGCCTTGGCCCATCCGCCGAAGATCGGGTCGTCGATGGTGACCAGCTTAATCTCGGGAAGCTGTTGCAGCAACTCCGGCTTCACCACGTCGCGCTTGGACGGGCGATAGAAGTGCTTGGCCGCAATGTTCTGGCCTTCCTCGGAATAGAGGTAGTTCAGATAGGCCTCGGCCTGCTTGCGCGTGCCCTTGGCATCCACATTGCCGTCGACCACGGCGACCGGCGGCTCCGCGAGGATCGAGATCGGCGGGGCGACGATGTCGAAGGCGTCAGCGCCGAATTCGGCACCGGCCAGATAGGCCTCGTTTTCCCAGGCGAGCAGAACGTCGCCGATCTGGCGCTGGGCGAAGGTCGTCAGCGCGCCGCGCGCACCCGTGTCGAGAACCGGCGCCCGCTTGTAGAGGTCGGCGATATAGGCCTTGATTTTGTCCTGGTCGCCGCCGAATTCCTCATTCGCCCAAGCCCAGGCGGCGAGGTAGTTCCAGCGCGCGCCGCCCGAGGTCTTCGGGTTCGGCGTCACGATCTGCACGTCACCCTTCACCAGGTCGCCCCAGTTCTTGATGCCCTTGGGATTGCCCTTGCGCACCAGGAAGACGATCGTGGAGGTATAGGGCGAAGAATTGTTGGGCAGGCGCGTGCGCCAGTCCTTGTTGATCTTGCCGGTCTTTTCCACGATGGCGTTGATGTCGCTCTCGAGCGCCAGCGTCACGACATCGGCCTCCAGGCCGTCGATCACCGCGCGGGCCTGCTTGCCCGAACCGCCATGCGACTGCTGGATGGTGACATCCTCGCCGGTCTCGGCCTTCCAGTGCTTGGCGAAAGCCTCGTTGTAATCCTTGTAGAGTTCGCGGGTCGGATCGTAGGACACATTGAGCAGCGTCGTCTGCGCCCATGTCGCCGTGACGCTGCCAAAGGCCAGCCCGACACCCAGGAGCAAGGCCCCTACCCGTTTCACCAAAATAGACATGTCCAACCTCCTGTGCGTTTCCGCCAAAAGCCTAGGGAATTACTAGAGTTAGTCAACAATGCTCGACACGTTTGCAAAACCGGTTCCCTTTCAGCCGGGATAGGGCAAAAGCCGCATCGCGAAAGACCCGGCATATGGAACAGACAACGGGGACAAGCCTACTTTCGCGAGCATATTCGTTCACGCGAAATCACCCTGAAGGGGCCTTACACGGCGTCCGTTCAGCGAAAAATCCGGCCCACTGCGCCTAACGCGGCGGGCAACGGCGCCGCTCGGCAGCGGTCGGGGCCCGTCACGACGACACGGTTCATGCGGCAATCCTCCGGTCCGATTGCGGCCGAATCGCGATGTGGCGCGACAGCCTTTCGCCGTCCGGCCACGCGCCCGGTATCCGCCCGCGATTTTGCGGCGGACGCCTGGAACAATCGCTGCCCCAACCGGTTGAAAGGGCACGCAACCTTGTTTGGGCACGATGGCAAATGCAGGAACAGTCTAAACTCTTTCCCGATCACCGGCGGCTTTCGGGAGAACGCTACACACTCGACAGTTTTCGAACGGCCTACGGGCTGTCGCACAAGGAAGCCGAACGGCTTTTCGAAAAGTTCGGCCCGTCCAAGCGGGAGCTCGATCTGCTGATGCGCGCGCGGCAGGACCCGAGGCAGTTCCTCAACTTCTGAGCCGCAACAGGATCGGTGGAGCAGGTCAGGCAGCGGCGCTCTCCGCCGCCGCCCGTCTTGCTCGATGCCTACCAGAGCTGGTGCACGTGCGGCGCAATCCGCTCGCGATAGAGCGCACGCAGCGCGTCCATCGTCTCGGCCGGCAGCGCCGCCACGTCGCTCGCCGCACTGTTGGCCTTCGCCTGGGCGGCATTCTTCGCGCCCGGAATGACCACGCTCACCGCCTCCTCCATGAGGATCCAGCGCAATGCGAACTGCGCCATCGTGACATTGTCCGGCACCAGCTTGCGCACCGCCTCGACGGCGTCCAGCGCAACATCATAGGGCACGCCCGAGAAGGTCTCGCCCTTGTCGAAGGCTTCGCCGTTCCGGTTGAAGGCGCGGTGGTCGTCGGCTGCGAACTGCGTGGCGGCGTTCATCTTGCCCGTCAGCAGGCCGGAAGCGAGCGGCACGCGCACGATGACGGCCACGTCCTTCGCCTTCGCCTCGCGGAAAAACAGGCCGGCCGGGCGCTGGCGGAAGATGTTGTAGATGATCTGCACCGAGACGACGCCGGGATATTCGATCGCCTTCAGCGCTTCCTCGACCTTCTCGACCGAGACGCCGTAATTGCGGATCTTGCCCGCCTGTATGAGGTCGTCGAGGATGCCGAACACCTCGGGTCGGTAATAGACCTCGGTCGGCGGGCAATGCAGCTGCACGAGATCGAGGCAATCCGTCGAAAGGTTCTGCAGCGAACGGTCGATAAAGGCGGTCAGGTTCTTGCGGTTATACTCGTCCGCGACATGGGGCACGGCGCGACGCCCGGCCTTGGTCGCCACATAGGGCCGCTCGCCGCCGCGCGCCTTCAGCACGTCCGCGATGATGCGCTCCGAGCGGCCGTCGCCATAAACGTCGGCCGTATCGATGAAGGTCGTGCCGGCATCGAGCGCCGCATGCAACGCGCCCCGTGCCTCTTCCTCCGAAACGTCCCCCCAGGCGCCACCGATGGCCCAGGCCCCGAAGCCGATCTCCGAGACCACACGGCCCGTGCGCCCGAACTGTCTATCCTTCATGCAATGCTCTCCTCATGACATCGGCCTGCCGGCCGCTGTCGGCACCTTATCGCATAAACCAATGGGTTCCACTGCCCGGCCATCCTTTTTAGCGCAGCGAGTGCAGGCGTCGGATAAGCGGCCGGGGCGGAGTGACCTCCCCGGCCGCTGCTGGTCCGGCTTCCCTGTGTCGGGGCATGGGCGGTTCGCCGCAACCCCCGTCTTCAAGCAGTGGGAACGGTGCCACCGTCGATCACGTGCTCCGTCCCGGTTATGGACGATGCACGGTCCGAGGCAAGGAAGGCGATCAGGTCGGCGACCTCTTCGGGTGCGGCCGGCCTTCCCAGCGGGATGCCGCCAAGGGTGTTCATGATCACCTGAACGGCTTCGTCATAGCTGATGCCCGCTTCCTCGGCTATGCGAAGAGCCAGACCATTGGAGCCCGGATCGGCGATCCAGCCGGGAGAAACCCGCACGACGCGGACGCCCTTCGGCGAAACCTCTTTCGAGATGCTTTTGCTATAGGTGTTGAGAGCTCCCTTGGCCGAAGCGTAACCCGTCGTCGCCTGCGGCAGAGGCAGCCGGTTCTGGATCGATGTCACATGGATGACGACGCCGTGTCCCTGCGCGATCATTCCGGGAAGGAGCGCGCGATCCAACCGGACCGCCGGGAAGAAATTGAGGTTGAACTCCTTGTCCCACTCCTCGTCGCTCAGCGAGGCAAGGCCACCTGAAGGCGCGGACGAACCGCCCAGCACGTTCACGAGGATGTCGAGCCCGCCAAGCTCCCGAGCCACGGCATCGACGACTGTTCGAACACCGTCCTTGGTCGTGAGGTCGGCTTCGACGAATGCCGCACCGGAGAAGTTCTCCGGCTTCGAACGAGCGGTGGTCAGCACGCGCGCGCCGAGTTCCTTGAACAGCGCCACGGTTGCCGCGCCCGCTCCCGAGGTGCCCCCGGTGATGAGGGCCCTGCGGCCCTCCAGGGAAAGAAAATCGCTCATACGGTGATCTCCAGTTCCGATACCTTGTCGCCGGCGAGGACGAAGAAGAACCGCAAGTCGATCGGGCTGCCGGGGAAGCTGCCGGCGACGTGGGCGGTGACCTGGGTCTTTCCGTTTTCGGTGCCGATGAAGAAGGGCTCCACCGTGTAGGTGTAAAGCTGCCCGGCTTCGACCATCCACTCCCGGATGGCATCGCGTCCGCGATGGGTCTTGCCCTTGTCCTTGACGACGCCGGCCTCGGTGAACGTGGCCGCTATCGCATCCGGATCGCCTGTCCTGTCCGCATCGAAGTAGTCCTCGATGGCCTTCGGTAGTTTGATCGTCATTCGTTTCTCCAGTCCTGGCTGAGCCTCTCGGCTGCGGTTTCGACCTCCGTCCGGGATCGACTGGCTCAAAGGTAGATCACGCTCATTGACAGAATAAGCGGGACAAAGGAGGATGAGACGTTGCGAAAAGAGGGACAATGACCCGATCCGTTCTTGCCGAACTCGATGCCGTTCTCAGCATCGCCCGCCTGGGTTCGTTTCGGGCCGCCGCCCTGGATCTCGGCCTATCCACAACGGCTCTCAGCAATTCCATCGCAAAGCTGGAGCAGCGCCTTGGCATCCGCCTCTTCAACCGAACGACCAGAAGCGTCTCGCTGACAGAGGCGGGGAAGACATTCGTCGAACGGGTCGGTCCGGCGATGACCGACATTCACGACGCCATGCTGGCGGCCCAGTCGCTTCAGGAGGTTCCGACCGGGACACTGCGCATCAATGCGTTCGCCACGGCAGCCCGGGAGGTGATGGAGCCGCTTATCCTCTCGTTCCTGCAGCGCCATCCCCAGGTGCATATCGACCTGGTCACGGAGGGGCGGCTGATCGACATCGTCGCGGCCGGGTTCGACCTCGGACTGCGGCCCGCCGACCTGGTGCCGAACGACATGATCGCCGTGCCGCTGGGATTGAAGCGCAGCAATGCGGTCGTGGCGTCCCCCGCGTTCCTGCGCACGCACGGTGCACCGACCGTTCCCGCGGACCTGTACCGGTTTCGCTGCATCCGGGCGCGCCTGCCGAACAACGCCTTGTTCCGATGGAGATTTGAAAAGGATGGGGAAGCCGTCCAGATCGATGTGCAGGGCGCGATCACCCTCGACGAGCCAAGCCTCGTCAGGATCGCGGCCCAGAACGGGATCGGCCTTGGATATATGATGGAGGCGGACGTGCGCGAGGACATTGCAGCCGGGCGGCTTGTCCGCGTCCTTGAGGACTGGACCCCGGCCCTCGCGCCTCTGGCCCTTTACTATCCCGGAAGGAAGAATCCGCCGGCTGCTTTCACGGCCTTCATCAAGTCAGCGCGGGATTTCGCGAATGGCAGACAAGATCAACTAGGTTCTTGACCGGTGTCCTGATCAGGACGTGCTGAAAGACGATATCCCTCTGGAAGCGCATGGCGGTCTGAGCTCCCTTGGCTGGCACGAGAATGTGCGGTAGAAAACCCCATGATCAAGACCGCGAGTATTCCCTGCATCTAGCTCCCGCTGAACGCGAGGAGCCTCGACGCGAACCCTACAGGTTCCGCGTCTCGCATCCGCTTGCCTGGGCACGCGGAAACGAAGATTCATATGCAGAGATACACAGATGGAAAACTTTTTCGAAAGCCCCTTTCGAGGCGTGACGCTCGACAAGCAGGTCACCAATCCCAACCTGATCGTCGGACGGTACAGCTACTATTCCGGCTACTACCACGGTCACAGCTTCGATGACTGCGCACGCTTTCTCCTGCCTGACGAGGGTGCGGACAAGCTGATCATCGGAAGCTTCTGCTCGATCGGTTCCGGCGCAGCCTTCATCATGGCGGGCAACCAGGGCCACCGAAACGAATGGATCAGCACCTTCCCCTTCTTCTTCATGTCGGAGGTGGCGGCATTCGAAGGCGCGGCGAATGGTTATCTTCCCGCCGGGGACACCGTTATCGGCAACGATGTCTGGATCGGCTCCGAAGCGATCATCATGCCCGGCGTCACGGTCGGCGACGGTGCGGTGATCGGGACACGGGCCCTCGTGACGAAGGACGTGGAACCCTACGCCATCGTGGGAGGAAATCCGGCCAAGGTGATCCGAAAGCGTTTTACCGAACGGGAGATCGCACTGCTCCTGGAGATGCGGTGGTGGGCGTGGCCGGAGGGCCGCCTGAAGGACGCGATGCCCATCATGACCAGCGAGCGGATCGATGATCTTCACCGGTACTGGCTTTCGGTACGATAAAACCGGCGACAGCCATCGCTTTTCAGATTGCCTGTCAGCTCTCGACCACCGGCAACAACCGGTGGTCCCTCTCCGCCATCAGCGGGCGGAGGCGTTATGAGGCCGCGCGTACGCCGCCACCCGCATTGACGGCATGGCGTCTGGCGAACCGGCCCGGGGAGCAGCCTAGCCGCTTGCTGAACGCCGTGCTGAACGCGCTGGCAGATTCGTAACCTATTTCATCCGCGATCCTGTCGAGCGACTTTGCGCCGCTCAGCAGTGCCTGCTTGGCGATAGCGATGCGCCAGCGCGCGAGATATTCAATCGGCGCGCAACCGACAACCTCGTTGAATCGCGCGGCGAAACCCGATCTCGACATGCCGGCTATTCCTGCGAGTTCGGCGACCGTCCACCGCGTGCGGACATCCTCGTGGATGGCGCGCAGGGCACGGGCCATGGCGGGATCGCGCAGCCCGTTCAACAGGTTCGCCGATGCCGCGGTGTTGCCGCCGACGTCCCACCGCAGCGCCTCGACCAGCAGCATTTCCAGCAGGCGCTGGATAACCAGTTCCTTGCCCGGATGATCAGCCATGCACTCCTCGGACAAGAGTTCGATCATGCGGCCGAACCGCGTCCCCCGCCCCGCCGAAGCAGGGATAAAAATCGCATCGGGCAGCAGTGTGAGCAGCAGCTGCGCGTTGACGCTCTCAATCGAAAAGCTCCCGCCCAGCGCCGCGAAGTCGGGCTCACCGTCCTGCTCGCCATGGCGGACAGCTTCCGCCAGAGGTTCGGCTGGAATGCAGGCGACGCCGGGTTCACTGCACAGGGAGAACGCCGGCGTCGTCGGCAAAAGCAGAAAGTCGCCTTCGCCAAGGCGAAGCGGCTCCCGGTCGCCCAACGCGACCCAGGCTTCCCCGGTGAGGACGAGCGTGAAGCCGGGCGCGTCGTAGGCCCTGTAACGAACGCCCCATCGGCCGCGCCCGGAGATGGGCTTCGCGATCGCGGCCCTGGGCCGCAGGAGAGCGACGATATCACTGAGCGGGTCCATTTGGACGATCCATAAAATTTCCTGGACGTAGAATTATAGATCGTCTTACCCCGATTGTCTATTCCTGTCTCACCGAAACCAAGGAGACCGACATGACGAAGACCATCCTCATTACCGGCACATCATCCGGCTACGGCAAGGCCACCGCCGAACACTTCCTGTCCCGCGGGTGGAATGTCCTGGCGACCATGCGGCGCCCGGACCCGTCGCTTTTTGCGGCGAACGAACGGCTGCGCGTGCTGCCGCTCGATGTGACATGCCCCGACAGCATCGCCAGCCTTTTCGAATCCGCCGGTCCAATCGACGTTCTCGTGAACAATGCCGGGCTTGGCGGTGTGGGGGCATTCGAGGCGATGCCGATGTCCCTCATCCGGCAGCTCATCGAGACCAACACGATCGGCGTCATGGCCATGTGCCAGGCGGTCATCCCGCAGATGCGCGAGCGCCGGGCCGGCACCATCATCAACGTCACGTCGAGCGTCGCTTTGGGCGAATTCCCGCTCGCGGCGGCCTATACCGCAACGAAACAGGCCATCGAAGGCTTCTCGGCTTCGCTTGCGCATGAGCTCGGTTATTTCGGCGTGCGGGTGAAGCTCGTCGAACCCGGCTATGCGCCGACCACCCGGTTCGGGGCGAATGCCATCGTTCCCGTCTCGGACCTCCTTCCCGGCGGCTACGCAGATTTCGCCTGGCCGATCCTCGAGGCATTCGCCAATCCGTCCCTGACCACGACGGAAAACGATGTTGCAGAAGCGATCTGGCAGGCCGTCCACGAGACCGGCAACCGGCTTCGATTCCCCGCAGGAGCCGACGCCGTCGCACTGGCCCAGGCGCGCTGACGGAGGAAGCCGCGGACTGCCGGGCGTTCTTCCGTCTCTACGGGCAAGGTGACTGAGGTGGGAATAGTGGGTCCTGGTGAGGCCGCGCAATGGCGGAAGGTTTTCCGTCATCTGCTGGACATGCGAAGGGCGCTCGACCCTTAACAGAGGGGAGCGCCCTTCGAACCCGGACAGCCACGAACGCGCGACGTCGTCGTCACAGCAGGCGGCCATCAATCGGGGTGTGATCCGTAGATGCGAACCCGATGGCCCGATTTCAAGGTCACATAGTCTTCGCCGTTGTGTCGAACCATTCACGATGACGCTGTTCGTCATGAAGCGCCTTCAGGAAGAAGGCTTTCGATTGCGGGATGGCGTCTTCATGTCGTGAGGCCCGCTCATATGCGGTGACCGTGTCGTCTTCGTTGGTCTTCATCGCCTTCAAAATGGCGGCGTCGCCCATCAGGTCGGCAAGCGCGATCTTGCCGGTCGTGAGCATCTGCTTCATGTCGCCTTCGGTGGGCGCTTCCGTTCCGACTTCGCGGGCGATCTCGTTGAGCACCTGCAGATGCTGGAGGTGATCGTCACGGAATTCGGCGACCTGGGCGCTCAAGTGCCTATCGTCGAGGCGTTCGATGACGGAATCGTACGCGGCGATGGCATCGTGTTCGAGGTAGATGAGGTTCGTGACGAGCTTGTCGATCGTCGATTCATTGCCAACCATGGTGACCATTGAATTCTCCTAGTCTTGAAACAGTAGGATGCGAACCGAGACGACGGCGATAAGTTCCCAGGAATTGCAGGGTTCGCAAAATGGGCTCAATTGCGCTTGCAGAAGGCCTGCGGAATGGCGAACTCGATCCCCGCCCGGTGAGAGAGGCGCGGACCGTCCTGTGGTTTTCATCGTGAAGAGAAGAAATGGTGGGCCCGGAGGGACTCGAACCCCCAACCAAGCGGTTATGAGCCGCCGGCTCTAACCATTGAGCTACAGGCCCTTCCCGGCCGTGTGGGCGGGGGTACGTCGGTCAATGGCGGCCGACGGTGTTAACCGTCTAGACGAAATAGTCTTTTCTCACAAGCACTGCCGTAATCTCTACACAATGAACGACGATGAACACGGCAAGGGACACAATCATCAGGAGATATTCGCGCATGTTCCATGCAATCACCGGCCGTCGCACGGCCGCCAACCTGTTCGCCCTTTCGCTTGCCGCCGCCACCGCGCTCCCGCTCGCCGCACAGGCCCAGGACGCCGCCGCCGCGAAGCCACGCGAGGCGACCATCATCGTAACCGGTGAAGGCAGCGCGGAAGTGGCCCCTGACATGGCCGTGGTCGATCTCGGCGTCGTCAAGGACGCCAAGACGGCGCGCGAGGCACTCGATGCCAACAACAAGGCGATGGCCGAGATTCTCGCCGCGCTGAAGGAAGCCGGCATCGAGGAACGCGACGTGCAGACCTCCGGCTTCATGATCAATCCGCAGTACCAGTATCCGCAGAGCTCGACGGGCGAAAACCCGCCGCCGGTGCTCATTGGCTTCCAGGTCACCAACACGGTGACGTTGCGCGTGCGCGACCTGTCCAAGCTCGGCGAGATCGTCGACAAGACCGTGACGCTCGGCGCCAACCAGGGCAGCGGCATCCGCTTCGTCAACGACAAGCCGGAAGCGACCGTGAGCGCCGCCCGCAAGAAGGCCGTCGAGAACGCCGTCGCCAAGGCGAAGGAACTGACGGAAGCCGCCGGCGTCGGCCTTGGCCGCGTGATCGAGATTTCCGAAACGTCCTACCGCGCCGAGGCGATGCCGATCGCCCGCACCATGGCCAAGGATTTCGCCGCCGCTGGCGCCGTGCCGATCGCGGCCGGCGAAAACAGCTACTCGGTGACCGTCAACGTGACCTTCGCGCTGAACAACTGAGGCCTCGCCGCCTCGCAGATAGGACGAAAGGGCCGGGAAACCGGCCCTTTTTCGTTGTCGGAAGGATCGGGTCGCTTATTCGGTGCGTGCAAACGCAAAAGCCCTCCCGACGGTGTCGGGAGGGCAGGCCGTCCGCCGGCCGGGGGTGACGAGGCGAACAGCTTTCCTCGCGGGAGCCGGCGTCACGCCGGCCCCGCAGCTGTTCAGCGGCGCCACATGGCGGGGCAACCGCGCTCGTTGGCAAAGACCATGCGGGTGTATTCGCCGCGGCGGAAGCCTTCGACCACGACGCGGCGCGGCGACATGTCGGCAATGCTGGCGCGACGCATACCGAAATCACGCGCCTTCTCGATGGCAAGGCCCGGTGCGCAGCGGCCGCGGCCACGGCCCCAGCCATCGCCATGACGGCGGTCGTCGCGACGATCCCAGCGATCGCCCCGGTCACGACGCTCGCGGCGATCCCAGCCGCCATCATCGCCCCAGCCCTGCTGGACCTGGAGGAAACCGTTGCGGTAGCCGACGGTGTCGATGGTCACGCTGAGGCCGGCAGCCGAGGCGGCCGGAACAGAAGCGGTCAGCGCACCGAGGCCGAGGACGGCGGCGACAATGGTCTTGGTCAGAAAGGTCTTCATGAGAGGCTCCTGTTGGCTCCGGCAGAACCTTTTCTCGCCGGCGATTGAGAACACCTTATGGCGGCGATGCTGAACGCAAATGGAATCGTCCGTTCAGCTTGCGTTCAACTTCATGAACCGTTGAACAGGGCAATGCGGCTGATCGCGCCCTCATCGACTTCCAGCAACACGATCTTTTCGCGCGAATAGGCGCCGCCGCCCGCCGTCTTGCCATGCGCCGTCACGCGGATGGCCACGGCCTGGCCGCCGGCATCGCTCATGACGAGCGCATCGGCATAGGTCTCGTCCGATGACTGGAAATAGCGGGCGAAACGGTCGCGCAGCGCCTCGCGGCCGTTGTCGCTGCCCTCGCCGATGCCGGAGAGCACGACATCCTCCTGCACACGAGCGGACAGCGTGGCGAAATCGCGGGCGTTCAGCGCAGCGATCACGCTGCGGGCAAGGTCGGTCGTATCGGCCATGGGGGTCTCCTCTCCGGTGGGCAAGGCGCCAAACGGACGAGCCCGAAAAGGGTTCCCGTCAGGCGCTCAGATGCAGCACGATCTCGCGCCTGTGCGGGCGGTCACGGTGCTCGAAGAGATAAAGCCCCTGCCAGGTGCCGAGCGCAAGCCGGCCGGCCACGACGGGGATGCCGATGGAAACCTGCGTGAGCGCCGCCTTGATATGCGCCGGCATGTCATCCGGCCCTTCCATCGTATGAACGACCCAGCGCATGGAGGGATCATCGGACGGCGGCACGAGCCTGCGGAAGAACCGGTCGAGATCGTGCCGCACGTCGGGATCGGCATTCTCCTGGACCAGCAGGGAGCAGGAGGTGTGGCGCACGAAGACGGTCAGAAGACCCTCCCCTGCGCCGGCTTCACGAACAAAAGCCTCGACCTCGCGGGTGAACTCGTAGAGCCCCTGCCCGCGCGTGGATATCTCGATCAGCCGTTGCGGCACGAGGAAACCCGCCTCAGCCGATGAGCCAGGACAGCCCGCCGCCCAGCACGATGAACACAACGATCACGCCCATGAAGCGGGCGAGACCCATATTGGTATCCGTCGTTTCGCCGACGATCGCGTAATAGAGGTTCATGCTGCATCCTTTCCTGTGGGATGGCACAGTAGTAGCGCAGGGCGTGCAACCTCACAACTCGAGGAAGGGCCGGAAGCCGCCATAGATCATGCGCTTGCCGTCGAAGACCTCTTTCCACGTATCCCCCTGCATGCGCGGATCCTTCATCACCTTCGCATTGATCTCATCGCGCTTTTCCCGGGAGGCGTAGGTGATCCACGAGAAGATCACCACCTCGTCGTCGCGCGCCTGCACGGCGCGGGGAAACGAGGTCAGCTCGCCATAGGGCACGTCGTCGCCGATGCATTCCACATAGTCGATGGCGCCGAGTTCCTTCCAGACATCGCCAGCAGTGCGGGCCATCTCCTTGTAAGCCTCGATATTGGCCTTCGGCACGGCCAGCACGAAACCGTCAACATAGGTCATGAGCGTCTCTCCTTCTGTTCACACAGAACAAGGACGCGGGGCCGAGGCCCGATCCGACAAGGGGACGAACTTTTTCTGGGTGCCTTGCGACGGCGGCCTACCAGCCGCCGCAGGACCGCAGCTGACGGGCGTAGTTCGACGCCATGGTCGAGGCCCGTTTCGCGCCGGCCTTCGCCGTGCCGCTCCAATTGCCGCGCTGATAGCCGGCATGGCCGTGGTAATAGGCGATGTAGAGGCGGTAGGTGTCGTTGAGCGCAATGCCGTTCCGGCGGTTGCTCTCGGTGTGATACCAGCCGATGAAGCGGATCGCGTCGCTGAAGTTGGTGCGCTTGGCCGACCAGCGGCCCGTCTCGCGCTGGTAGCGCTTCCAGGTGCCATCGAGCGCCTGCGAGAAGCCGAGCGCCGTCGACTGGCGTTTCCACGGAATGAAGCCGAAGAGCTTGGTGCGCGGCGGGCGCGCATTGTGCCGGAAACCGGATTCGGCATAGATCGTCGCCATCAGCACGGGCACGGGCACGCCGTATTCCCGCTGGGCGCCATAGGCGGCTTTCCGCCAGTTATCGAAAAGTCCATCGCGCTGCTCGAAGATCGCGCAGGCATTCTGTGTCTGCCTGGGGACAGACGCACAACCGGCAAGCAGCAGGAGAACGACGATCAATACGCAACGCATCGCAGTTCCTCAAAAATCGCGGATATTTATAAATCGTAAATCTTAACAATTCGTTTTGATTCAATTGCCGCATATCCGTTCCATCTACGCGGCTGATCCGCCCATCAAAGATGCAAATGCATTATTTTGTTGCTCTTTTTGCCCTTGCAGCCTAATCAATCCATAGCTAGCCGGCCTCTCGCGCACGATTGTTCCGGACCGCTGAACACGGCCCTGCAACCGGATTTTTCGGCCAACGCCATCCGTTCGCACGGGCGCTTGCAACCGGGCCCTCGATGGCCCCCGTTGAGGAGAAAATCATGAAGAAGCCCATTTTCGCCGGAGCCCTGCTCGCCGCTTCCGTCGCCTTCGCGCCGCTTGCGCACGCCGATATCGTCATCGGCCTCATCGCCCCGCTGACGGGCCCCGTCGCGGCCTATGGCGACCAGGTCAAGAACGGTGCGGAAGCAGCTGTCGCCGAGATCAACAAGAACGGCGGCATCCTCGGCGAACAGGTCGTGCTGAAACTGGCCGATGACGGCGGCGAGCCCAAGCAGGGCGTTTCGGCCGCCAACCAGATCGTCGGCGAAGGCATCCGCTTCGTGGTCGGTCCGGTCACGTCGGGCGTCGCCATCCCGGCCTCCGACGTTCTGGCCGAAAACGGCATCCTGATGGTCACGCCGACCGCGACCGCTCCGGATCTTACGGCCCGCGGCCTCACCAACGTGCTGCGCACCTGCGGCCGCGACGACCAGCAGGCCGAAGTCGCCGCCGCCTATGTCCTGAAGAACCTGAAGGACAAGAAGGTCGCCGTGATCCACGACAAGGGCGCCTACGGCAAGGGCCTTGCCGATGCGTTCAAGGCGGCGATCAATGCCGGCGGCATCACCGAGGCGCTCTATGATTCCGTCACGCCGGGCGAGAAGGACTTCTCCTCGCTGCTCACCCGCCTCAAGGCCGATGGCGTCGAAGTCATCTATTTCGGCGGCTACCACCCGGAAGGCGGCCTGCTCGCACGCCAGCTGAAGGACCTCTCGGTCAACGCCACCATCATCGGCGGCGAAGGCCTGTCGAACAGCGAATACTGGGCGATCGGCAACGAAGCCGCTGCCGGCACGATCTTCACCAACGCATCCGATGCGCTGAAGAACCCCGATTCCTCGGCCGCCGTCGCCGCGCTCAAGGAAAAGGGCATTCCGCCGGAAGCCTTCACGCTCAACGCCTATGCCGCCGTGGAAGTGCTGAAGGCCGGCATCGAAAAGGCCGGTAGCGCCGATGACCCGGCCGCTGTCGCGACCGCGCTGAAGTCGGGCGAAGAGATCCCGACCGCCATCGGCAAGCTGACCTACGGCGAAACCGGCGACCTCACCTCGCAGAGCTTCTCGCTCTTCAAGTGGGAAGACGGCAAGATCGTCTCCGCCGAGTAAGCGGCGCGATGTGGATAGTCGAACGCCGGGGCCCTGCCCCGGCGTTTTTGTTTGTGGAGAGGATGAGGGGCAACCACGTATCTCCCCTCCACGCCTTATCGCCCGGCGCGGAACTTCTCCTTCAGTCGTGCGATATCGGCATCGCTCCAGTCCTGCACATCGGTGACGGCGATCCATGGGTCGATATAGTGTTCGCCGGCATAGACATGGCCCAGGCCCATCGGCGCGGTGGTGGCCATCGCCATGTCGAGCGTCAGTTGCAGGAAGGTGACGACGGGGTACCACTGGAAGTCGGGCGAGACATCCGGCCCGCGCGGCACGGCCATCCAGGCGGGCTGGCGGTAGAGCGAATAGGGATCGTAGAAGGTCACGGGATCGCTGGCATATTGCAGGTAGACGATGCGCATCGGCCCCCAATGGTCGCCGGCCTCGGGCAGCACGTTCTTCTGGCTGGTGAAGCGCACATAGGAACCGTCGCGGAAGCGCGGCAGCCAGGCAGGCGTGCCGGGATTGCGGTCGGCGGTCATCTTGCGCCAGATGCGGCTGGGAAACGGCGGCCCCGCCCACAGCGCCCCCTGATAGGGATCGCCGATCACCTCGAACAGTTCGGCCGACTGCTCCGACGACAGCGCACCCAGACTGAGACCGTAGAGATAGAGCTTCGGACGGCTGTCCTTCGGCAGCGTCGTCCAGTGATTGTAGACGGTGCGGAACAGCGCGCGGGCCGCCTCCGCGCCATAATCCGGCTCGGCGATCAGCGACAGCCAGCTTGCAAGATAGGAATACTGGATGGCGACGCTCGCGATATCGCCGTGGTGCAGGTACTCGACCGTATCCAGAGCCTCGGGATCGATCCAGCCGGTGCCGGTCGGCATCACGACCAGCAGCGTGGAGCGCTCGAAGCCGCCGACGCGGATCAGCTCGTCGAGCGCGGTCTTCGCGCGCGCCTCCGGCGTTTCCGCTGCATTGAGCCCGGCATAGACGCGCAGCGGCTCGACGGCCGGCTTGCCGGTGAAGGAGGCGATGTCCTGCGCCGAGGGACCGCTGGCCACGAAGGAGCGCCCCATGCGGCCAAGCGCGTCCCAGCGCACCAGCGAGGCGGCACTTCCCGATTTCAGCGGATCGGACGGCTCTTCCGTGTCGGGCTCGATGACCTGGTCGAGCCGCCGGAAGGATGAATCCGCCGTATGCAACACGAAGCGCAGCAGCAGCCCGTCGGCCATGGTCCAGAACAGCGTGGCGGCGAGCGCCGTGCCGATGACGTAGGACAGACGCCGCGGCGCGGCGACACGCGACGTGCTGGCAATGAGCCGCACGACGAGGGCGAAGAGCTTGCCAACGGCAAGCAGGAGCAGGAAGATGCCGAGCGCGATGGCGCCGACATAGAACGGATGCGCCGTCTCGACCGGCGGCAGATGCATCAGCGTGCGGATGGAATTCTGCCACTCGGCCGCCCGCCAGAGGAAGACGAGCACGACGATGGCGCAGAGCGCGCCGGCCACGACCCGAAGCCACAGCCGCACCGGCCCCTGCATCACCGGCAGCTCGAACCAGCGCCAGAGCGCGGCAAGCGCGACGCCCAGTCCATAGCCGCAGGCCATGGCGACGCCGGAAAGAATGCCCTGCGTGACATAGGTGCGCGGCAAAAGGCTCGGCGTCAGCGAAACCGCGAAGAACAGCGTGCCGAGCAGGAGGCCGACCACGGAGAACGACAAGAGAAAAGACCACAACCGATCCCGCATCCGCACCTCCTTCGCAGTCACAGGGAACCTTGCACGGCGACCGCGGCGAGGCAACCGCAGGCGGGCTTTTTGCCCATGCTTTGGGCATGAACGCTTGCCTCTTGCCCGCCCGGCCCGATCCGGAAACGAAAAAGGCCCGGTCGCGGAAACGACCGGGTCCTTGAACGGTTCAGGACTGGCTCAGCTGTCGAGGAACGAGCGGAGCTTTCTGGAGCGGCTCGGGTGCTTGAGCTTGCGCAGCGCCTTCGCCTCGATCTGGCGGATACGTTCGCGCGTCACCGAGAACTGCTGGCCGACTTCTTCCAGCGTGTGGTCGGTGTTCATGCCGATGCCGAAGCGCATGCGCAGCACGCGCTCTTCGCGCGGCGTGAGCGAGGCCAGAACGCGGGTCGTCGTCTCGCGCAGGTTCGCCTGGATGGCGGCGTCGATCGGAAGCAGCGCGTTCTTGTCCTCGATGAAGTCGCCGAGGTGCGAATCTTCTTCGTCGCCGACAGGCGTTTCCAGCGAGATCGGTTCCTTGGCGATCTTCAGGACCTTGCGGACCTTTTCGAGCGGCATGGCGAGCTTCTCGGCCAGTTCTTCCGGCGTCGGCTCGCGGCCGATCTCGTGCAGCATCTGGCGCGAAGTGCGGACGATCTTGTTGATCGTCTCGATCATGTGCACCGGGATGCGGATCGTGCGGGCCTGGTCGGCGATCGAACGGGTGATCGCCTGACGGATCCACCACGTCGCGTAGGTGGAGAACTTGTAGCCGCGGCGATACTCGAACTTGTCGACCGCCTTCATGAGGCCGATATTGCCTTCCTGGATGAGATCAAGGAACTGCAGGCCGCGGTTCGTGTACTTCTTGGCGATCGAGATCACGAGACGGAGGTTGGCTTCCACCATCTCCTTCTTGGCGATGCGCGCCTCGCGCTCGCCCTTCTGCACCATCGAGACGATGCGGCGGAATTCGGCGATCGAAATGCCGGTTTCGGTGGCGAGGTTCTGGATCTCCTGGCGGATGTCGCGGATCGTCGTGTTCTCGCTCTTGGCGAATTCCTTCCAGCCGCGGGCCGACAGGTTGGCGATCGACTTCATCCAGTTCGGATCGAGTTCCGCGCCGGAATACTGCTCGAGGAACGAGTCACGCTTGACGCCGTAGCTTTCGGCGAGACGCAGCAGGCGGCCTTCGTTCTGCATCAGGCGCTTGGAGATGTCGTAGAGCTGCTCGACAAGGCTGTCGACGCGGTTCTGGTTGAGCGACAGCGACTTGACGGCCGTGATCAGCTCGTCCTTGAGCTCCTTGTAGCGGCGCTCCTGAGCGGGCGAAAGCGTGCCGGTGGCCTGCAGGCGGGCTTCCACCTGCTGGTCCTGCAGCTTGCGCAGCTTCTTGTAGGTCTCGGCGATCGTGTCGAGCGTTTCCATAACCTGCGGACGCAGTTCCGCTTCCATGGCGGCGAGCGAGAGGTTCGACTCGTCGTCGTCCTCTTCCTCTTCTTCCGCCGGCTGGCCCTCGCCGCCGACATTGGTGATGTCGTCGTCATTTGCCGCGCGCGGCTTGCGGTTCTTTTCCTTCTCCTCGGCGGCCTTGCGGTCCGCCTCGATCTTTTCAGGAGACTGGAACTGCGGGGCGGCCTTCGCCTCGGGACCGGAATAGGTGGTTTCGAGATCGATGATCTCGCGCAGCAGCGTCTGGCCTTCGTTGAGTTCATCCCGCCAGATGATGATGGCCTGGAATGTCAGCGGGCTCTCACAGAGGCCGGCGATCATGGTCTCGCGGCCGGCTTCGATGCGCTTGGCGATGGCGATTTCGCCCTCGCGCGACAGGAGCTCCACCGAACCCATCTCGCGCAGATACATGCGCACCGGGTCGTCGGTACGGTCCGTCGGTTCCTTCTTCTTGGCGGTCGCAAGCGCGGTGCCGCCGGAAGGGGCAAGCTCGCCGCCCTCGCCGTCGTTGTCGTCGTCGCTGCTTTCGTCGTCGCCGCCCTGGGCCGCCTCTTCGGCGTCCTCATCCTCGATGACGTTGATGCCCATGTCGGAGAGCATGGACATGGTGTCCTCGATCTGCTCCGAGGTGACTTCCTCGGAGGGCAGAACGGAATTCAGCTCATCCATCGTGACATAGCCGCGCTTCTTGGCGGCCTTGATCATCTTCTTGACGGCATCATCGGAAAGATCGAGAAGAGGGCCGTCGGATGCGCCTTCGCGTTCGTTTTCGACTTCCTCGTTCTCTTTGACCTTCGTCGCCATTTACTCTGTCGCTTTCCTGAATATCCGTTTCCAAGCGGTTGGGGGTCCGCAGCCGATCGCCCTTCGGCGTGCGTTACCGCGAATCAGCATCCCTGACCTAACGGATGGACAATTAAATCCCGATTAACCACGCCCGGCCTGCGGGCTTGTGAACGCGCCGCCGAGGCGACACGACTGCATGACTTCCCGATAGCCGTACCCATTCCTTGCTCGCCAACAATGGTGATTCCCAGAATTTTCGGTTGCGTCAAGCTTTTCCGGCAAAAAACCCGTAAAAGCCTACGATTCGGGTTTCTAGGCGGGAAAGCCGGCATAGCAGGGTGATTGTCCCTCATGTAGGCGCTCTTCGCCCAAAGACAAGAGCCTGCCAATGCTTGATGTCCGGCAATCCGGCCAAGGCGATTCGCTTCAGGAGATCAGAAGGAACGCCCGTCCACCTTGGTGATCGTCAGCGCCTCGATATCGATGGCCGGAAGACAGCGCAGATTGACCGCCGCCATGCGGTTTCCCTTGGGGTCGGTGCCCTCGCCATACGGCGCGATACCGCAATTGGCACAGAAATGATGCTGGATGACGTGGCGGTTGAAGGTGTAGGTCGACAGGTTCTCGCGCGGCGTCGTCAGCCGCAGGCTTTCCGCCGGAACGAAGGCCAGGAGCCCGCCGCGGCGCCGGCACAGGGAACAGTTGCAGTCGAGCCCGCTGTCGAACGTGCCCTCCACCTCGAAGGCGATGTTGCCGCAATGGCAGCTTCCCTCATACATCATCGCGTCTCCTCCCTGCCTGTGGCCGCCGCCCGCGTGGCAAGCCTCAATACCAGTCCATGACGACCTTGCCGGAATTGCCCGCGCACATCGCCTCGAAGCCGTCGCGGAAGTCGTCGATCCCGATCCTGTGCGTGATGATCGGGGCAAGGTCGAGGCCGCCCTGCACGAAAGCGATCATCTTGTACCACGTCTCGAACATTTCGCGGCCATAGATGCCCTTGAGCGTCAGCATCTTGAAGATGACCTTGTTCCAGTCGATGCCGAAACCATCGGGCGCGATGCCGAGGATGGCGATCTTGCCGCCATTGTTCATCGTGTCGATCATCGAGCGGAAGGCCGGCGGCGCACCCGACATTTCAAGCCCGACATCGAAGCCCTCGGTCATGCCGATCTGCGTCATCACTTCCGCGAGGTCCTGGCTGGAGGCGTCGACGACGTAATCGATGCCGACCTTGCGGGCGAGTTCGAGGCGGACGGGATTGATGTCGGTAATGACGACCTTGCGCGCGCCCGACCGCTTGGCGACCATCGCGCCCATGATGCCGATCGGGCCGGCGCCGGTGACGAGCACGTCCTCCCCGACGAGATCGAAGGAGAGTGCAGTGTGCACGGCATTACCGAACGGATCGAAGATCGCCGCCACCTCGTCGGGCACGTCATCGGGGATCGGCACGACATTGTATTCCGGCAGGCAGACGAATTCGCCGAACGAGCCCGGACGGTTGACGCCCACGCCCTTCGTGTAATGGCACAGATGCCCACGCCCGGCGCGGCAGTTGCGGCACTTGCCGCAGACGATATGCCCCTCGCCCGAGACGCGCTCGCCGACCTTGTACTTGGTGACGGACGAACCGATCTCGGCGATCTCGCCGACGAATTCGTGGCCGACGACCATGGGAACGGGAATGGTCTTCTGCGCCCAGTGATCCCAGTTCCAGATATGCACGTCCGTGCCGCAGATCGCCGATTTCTTGACGCGGATCAGCACATCGTTCGGGCCGACCTCCGGCACGGGCACGTGCTCCATCCACAGGCCGACCTCGGGCTTTGCCTTAACCAGCGCACGCATCATGTTCGACATGACGAAACCTCCGCAAGGGATTCAGAAGACAGTTCAAATAACGCCGAGTTCGCGTCCCACCTCAGCGAAGACGTCGATGGCCTTGCGGACATCCGCCTCGCTGTGCGCGGCCGACATCTGGGTGCGGATGCGCGCCTGCCCGCGAGGCACGACGGGGAAGGAGAAACCGATGACATAGACGCCCTTTGCCAGCATGCGGCTTGCCATTTCCTGCGCCAGCGCGGCGTCGCCCAGCATGACGGGAATGATGGGATGCCCCTCGCCCGCGAGCCGGAAGCCGAGCTTCGTCATCTCGCTGCGGAAGAGGTCCGCATTGGCATAGAGGCGCGCGCGCAGCGCATCCCCGTGGTCGACGAGGTCGAAGACCTTTAGCGAGGCGGCCGCGATGACCGGGGCGAGCGTGTTGGAAAAGAGATAGGGCCGCGAGCGCTGGCGCAGCCATTCGACCACCTCGCGCTTGCCGGACGTATAGCCGCCTGAGGCCCCGCCCAGCGCCTTGCCGAGCGTGCCGGTGATGATATCGACGCGGCCTTCGACACCGCAATGTTCGGCCGAGCCGCGGCCATGTTGGCCGACGAAGCCGACGGCATGGCTGTCATCCACCATGACCATCGCACCGTATTTTTCCGCGAGGTCGCAGACGCCGCCGAGATTGGCGATGATGCCGTCCATCGAAAAGACGCCGTCGGTGGCGATCATCTTGAAGCGGCTGCCCTCCGCCTTCTTCAGTTCCTCCTCGAGCGCCGCCATGTCGTTGTTGGCGTAACGGAAGCGCTTGGCCTTGGAGAGTCGCACGCCATCGATGATCGAGGCATGGTTGAGCGCATCGGAGATGATCGCGTCCTCTTCACCGAGCAGGGTCTCGAACAGGCCGCCATTGGCATCGAAGCAGGAGGAATAGAGGATCGTGTCTTCCAGTCCGAGGAAGGAGGAGATGCGCGCTTCCAGCTGCTTGTGCTCCTCCTGCGTGCCGCAGATGAAGCGCACCGAGGCCATGCCGTAGCCGTAGCGGTCGAGCGCCGCCTTGCCGGCTTCGGCCAGTTCCGCGTTGTCGGCGAGACCGAGATAGTTGTTGGCGCAGAAATTCAGCACCCGCTCGCCCGACTGGACCGCGATCTCGCCGGCCTGCTTGGAGGTGATGACACGTTCGGACTTGTAAAGGCCGCCGGCCTTGAGGCCCTCGATCTCGGATTGCAGATGGGCGATGAACGCGGAGGTCATGGGCTTGGCTCCCTTCCCAGTGATTGTCGGCCGATGAGTGTCGGCCGATGCATGCCGGCTTGCCTCAGGCGTCCGTTTCTCGACATGCGAATGAACAGGACATAACGCGTTTTCCACATGCGGAAAAGCGAGGGGTGACGGCAGTCACCATGGCGGGCGGATGACCAGAGCAGGCTTGACAGCCCGGCGTTCCCATTGTCCGGTGGCGGGAACAATGGGGCTTGGGGCAATGACGATACTGGACAGGTTTTCCCAGAAGGGTCGTGTGGCGCTCGTGACCGGCGGCGGCCGTGGGCTCGGCTTCGAGATCGCGCTGGGGCTGGCGCAGGCCGGTGCGCATGTCGTCGTGAGCGGACGCACCGCCGCGACACTGGAGGAGGCCGTCGCCCGGATCGTCGCCGGCGGCGGCCAGGCCTCCGCCGCCGCCTTCGACATCGCCGACCGGGCGGCGCAGCGCAGGGCGCTTGCGAACATCGAGGCCATGCATGGCCGGCTGGATGTGCTGGTCAACAATGTCGGTGCGCGCGACCGGCGTGCGCTTGCGGACATGGACGACGCCGCCATCGACGACCTCATCCTCACCGACCTCTCGTCCGCCATCAGCCTCTCGCGCGATGCCGCCGCTTTGATGAAGAAGAACGGCCACGGCCGGCTCATCGCCGTCACCTCCATCGGCGGGCATGTCGCCATGCCCAATGACGGGGTCTATCCCGCCGCCAAGCAGGGCCTGACCGGCCTCATGCGCAGCATGGCCGTGGATTACGGCCCGCTCGGCATCACCAGCAATGCCATCGCGCCCGGCTGGTTCGCCACCGAGACCAATGCGGCGATGGCCGCAAACGAGGAGCTGATGCCCTTCGTGCGCCAGCGCATTCCCGTCCAGCGCTGGGCCCGCCCCGACGAGATTGCCGGCGCCGCGCTTTTCCTTGCCAGCGATGCCGCCTCCTTCGTCAACGGCCATGTGCTCGTCGTGGATGGCGGCATGACGGTCAGGATGTAGCTGATTTCGCCGCATTGTCCGACTCCGAAGCGATCCCGCTTCGGCTGCAAATGCTCTATCCCGCAAAATCCTCGATGACGGCGAGGAAGGCTTCGCCGAAGCGATCGCGCTTGGAGACGCCGATGCCGGGAATGTCCAGAAGCTCCTCCAGATCGGCGGGACGTTCGCGGGCAAGCGCGATCAGCGTCGTATCGGGGAAGACGACATAAGGCGGAATATCGAGGTCCTTGGCGATGGCCAGGCGCTCGGCGCGCAGCGCCTCGAACAGCGCCAGGTCGGAACCGCTGAGGTTGGAGCGTTCGCGCGACGCAGGCGATCCGCCCGCCCGGGCCTTGCGGCCGGTCTGCGGCCGGTCCTTTCGCAAAAGCACCTCCCGCTCCCGGCGGAAGACGGCGCGCGCCTCCGGCTCCAGCTTCAGCGCGCCGAAGGCCGAATGGTCGACGCTGACCAGCCCCATGGCCATGAGCTGGCGGAAGATGGATTGCCAGACGCTTTTCGCGATGTCCTTGCCCGCGCCGAAGACCGGCATTTCGGTATGGCCGAAACGCTCGGTCTTTTCATTGACCGCGCCCACCAGCACATCGATGACATGGGCGGCGCCGAAGCGCTCGCCGGTTCGGTAGACCGCGGCCAGCGCCTTGATGGCCGCCTCGGTGCCGTCCCAGGTCTCGACCGGATTGCGGCATGTATCGCAATTGCCGCAGCGGCCGGCGTGGCTCTCGCCGAAATGCGCGAGGATCGCCTGCCGGCGGCAACCGGCCGTCTCGCAGATCGCCAGCAGCGACATCAGCTTGGCGCGCTCGATGCGCTTGATCTCTTCGGCCGCCCCGCCCTCGTCGATCATCTTGCGGCGCTGCACGACATCGGCCATGCCATAGGCCATCCAGACATCCGACGGCAGGCCGTCACGCCCCGCACGGCCGGTCTCCTGATAATAGGCCTCCACCGAACCCGGCAGGTCGAGATGCGCGACATAGCGCACATCCGGCTTGTCGATGCCCATGCCGAAGGCGACGGTCGCCACGAGGCAGAGGTTTTCCTCCTTGAGGAACGCATCCTGGTTGGCATCGCGCACCGCCCGGTCGAAGCCCGCGTGATAGGGTAGCGCCCGCACACCCTGCGTGTTCAGCCACTCCGCCGTGTCCTCGACCTTGGCGCGCGACAGGCAATAGACGATGCCGCTCTCGCCCTGATGTTTGGAAAGAAATCGCAGGAGCTGCTGGCGCGGCTGGTCGCGCTCGGCGATCTCGTAGGAGATGTTCGGCCGGTCGAAGCTGGTGGTGAAGACCTCCGCACTGTCGAGGCCCAGGCGCTCGATGATGTCCTCGCGCGTATGCGGATCGGCGGTCGCCGTCAGCGCGATGCGCGGCACGCCGGGATAACGCTCGCCGAGCATGCCGAGCGTCCGGTACTCCGGCCGGAAGTCATGCCCCCACTGCGAGACGCAATGCGCCTCGTCGATGGCGAAGAGCGCGATGCGGGCGCCCGCCACAAGGTCGGTGAAACCATCCGTAACGATACGCTCCGGCGTGACGTAGAGCATGTCGAGCTCGCCGGCGCGCATGGCATCGCGCACGGCGAAAAACTCCTCGCGCGACAGCGAGGAATTGAGCGCCGCCGCCTTCACGCCGAGCTGCTTCAGCGCCTCCACCTGATCGCGCATCAGGGCGATCAGCGGCGAGATGACGATGCCCACACCATCGCGGCACAGCGCCGGGATCTGGAAACACAGGGACTTGCCGGCACCCGTGGGGAAAAGCACGACCGCGTCGCCGCCATGGGTGACATGCTCCACCACCGCCTGCTGCTTGCCGCGAAAGGCATCGTAGCCATAGACGCGCTTCAACACGTCGAGGGGAGATGGGCGGGCGGTTGCGGTGGAGGTGTCGAGCATGCGAATCCCGTTTCGTTCACGGCGGAATATGGGGTTTGCAGCGTGGGGAGGCAACCTTTGCGAGGTCGTTTACCCCTACTTGCCGGCCGGCCCCTTCACGCGGCCGGAGAGCACGCCGAAGCCTTCGATGATGGCTTCCTGGTTCTCCATGCGCACGGTCTCCAGCTGCACCTCCTGGAGGGCGCGCAGGATCTGGGGCACGCGCTCGTCGTCTCCCTCTTCCGTGGAAACGGCCAGTTCCCGTTCCAGTTCGCGGCGCTGCCACAGCAGCGCGCGGGTGCGCTTGTGCAGGGCAAGCGCCTGGAGATAGCCTTCGCGCGCATCTTCCGGCGCGGCTTCGGCCGTCGCGGTCCACAGGCGTGAATTGCGGATCTGCTGTTCCAGCCCCTTGAGCAGCGTCTCGAAACCGGCTGTTTCGAGATCCTCGATCAGCCGGTCGCGCTCCAGCCGCGCGCCGACGGAGCCGGCGATGCCGAGCAGCGCCGACCACAGGCGCTGGAGATCGCGGTTGTCGTACTCGATGCTGGCGATATCGTCGTAATCGCTGAACAGCAGGCCGGGATGGTTGACGACGGTGAGCGCCAGAACGCTCTCGCGCAGCGCCGGCAGTTCCTGCGCGCCGCGCACCAGCGCCGAGCGGGCAAGCCGGTCGGAAATACCCGTCGCGACCGCATTGCCCTGCTGGCCGCCACGCCCGCCGCCCCTCTGCTGGCGGTTGCCGCCGAAATTGCCGCCGCCCTGCCGCGGCACTGGACGGAAGAAGCTGTTCAGCCGATCGCGCATCGCCTGCTGGTAATGGCGGCGCACGTCCTCGTCGGCAATGACGGCCGTGACCTGGCGCAGCCGCGCCTCCAGTGCCGCGCGGCTTTCCGGCGTGTCGAAATTCGCGCCCTGCACCTCGCGGTTCCAGATCATGTCGGCGAGCGGCCGTGCGCTGGCCATGACCTTGTCGAAGGGCGCGCGGCCTTCGTGGCGCACCAGATCGTCCGGGTCCTTGCCGTCGGGCAACAGCGCGAAGCGCACGGTGCGCTCCGGTTTGATGAGCGGCAGGGCGAGATCGGCGGCGCGGTTGGCCGCCCGGATGCCCGCCCCGTCGCCATCGAAGCACAGCACGGGCTCCGGCGTCATGCGCCACAGAAGGTCGAGCTGGTTTTCGGTCAGTGCCGTACCGAGCGGCGCCACGGCATTCTCGATGCCGGCCTGATGGAGCGCGATCACATCCATATAGCCTTCGACGGCGATGATCGTGCCGGTCGCCCTGTCGTCCTGACCGGCGTTTCCGGCGCGGCCTGCCCCCTGCGCGGCCTTTCGGGCGCGGGCATGGTTATAGAGCACGCTGCCCTTGTGGAAGAGCTCGGTCTCGTTGGAATTGAGATATTTGGCCGGCGCATCCGGCGACATGGCGCGGCCGCCGAAGGCGATGACCTTCTCGCGCACCGAATGGATGGGAAACATGATGCGGTCGCGGAAACGGTCGTAGGAAACAGGGATTTCGGGCCCGTGCACAACGAGCCCGCAGGCCTCGATCGCCTCCTTCGGCACGCCCTTGCGCGCCAGATGCTCCTTCAGCGCATTGCGGCTTTCCGGCGCATAGCCGAGGCGGAACGTCTCGATGGTGCGCCCCGTCAGGCCGCGGTCGCGCAGATAGGCGCGCGCCTTGGCGCCGGCGGGGGTCTGCAACTGGTCCTCGAAGAAGCGCGTCGCCATTTCCATGACCTCGACGAGGCCCATGCGCTCCTTTTCCCGCTGCTCGGCCTGCGGGTCGGGCTGGGGCATCGCCACGCCGGCGAGGTCGGCGATCTGCTGGACGGCCTCCGGAAAGGACAGCCCGTCGAGATCGGTGAGAAAGCGGAAATGATCCCCCGACACGCCGCAGCCGAAGCAATGATAGCGGCCCTTGCGATCCTCGCAGTGGAAGCTCGGCGACTTCTCGCCGTGGAACGGGCAGCAGGCCCAGTAATCGCCGCGCGAAACGTTGGTCTTCTTGCGATCCCAGGTCACGCGCCGGCCGATCACGTCCGAAATGGGAACGCGGTCACGGATCTCGTCTAGGAAGGCATTGGAAAAGCGCATGGTTACCTCGGTCGAGGTTCATATAACCACGCGGACGCCCCGCCGCCAGCGATAGTCCGTCACCCACAGCAATCCACAGGCGACGGCACAAAGGAAAAGGGCGGCCGAAGCCGCCCTTCCCGTCTTACTTCAACAAGTCCTTCACCACGCCGGAGGCCTTGGCGAAGTCCATCTGGCCCGGATAGCGCTCCTTGAGCACGGCCATGACCTTGCCCATGTCGCGCAGGCCCTGCGCGCCGATCTCGGTGATCACGCCCGATATCAGTTCGCGCACCTTCTCGTCGGAAAGCTGCTCGGGCAGGAAGCCCTTGATGACGGCGATTTCCTGCTGTTCCTGGGCGGCGAGTTCGGGGCGGCCGTTATCGGCGAAGATCCTGGACGATTCTTCGCGCTGCTTGATCATCTTGGCGAGGATCTGCAACACTTCGTCGTCCTCGACGGGGCCCTTGCCCGCGCCGCGGTTGGCAATGTCGCGGTCCTTCAGCGTCGCCTGGATCAGGCGCAGCGTGGAGACACGGCAGGCGTCCTTTGCCTTGAGGGCTTCCTTCAGGTCGTTTGCGAAGATTTCGCGCATCATTTTCTCCATGAAAGGCCGCCGGCGCCGGATGCGCGACAGGCCCTTGTCGTCGTTCGATTGTGCATGCTCATAGACCGGCAACGGGCTCGACCGCAAACGGATTGCGTAAGCGCATGATTCAAAACGCTTTATAATTCCACGCAATCCACAGGCGGCGGTTGACCCCGCCATCCGCTTTGTCTATTTTCCGGCACCTGCACGAAATTTGGCAATCAGGGCGAACCAACGCGGGTTTCCGCGCGCCCTTGCCTGCGACCTCAAATGGTGCCTGGCCCCGCGGCTTTCAAGCCGGCGGCTCCGGTGCCGGAAACGGGATGAACATGACCTCGACCCCCGCATGGACCTCTGAAAAGCCGACCGCCCTGCTCGTGCTGGCCGACGGCACCGTCATCGAAGGCAAGGGCATCGGCGCCACCGGCAAGGTGACCGCGGAAGTCTGCTTCAACACGGCGCTGACGGGCTACCAGGAAATCCTGACCGATCCTTCCTATCTCGGGCAGATCGTCACCTTCACCTTCCCGCATATCGGCAATATCGGCGCCAATGACGAGGATATCGAAGACCTGACGCCGGCCGCCCGCCACGGCGCCGTCGGCACCATCTTCAAGGCCGACATCACCGATCCCTCGAACTACCGCTCGGCCAAGGACCTCGACGCCTGGCTGAAGGCCCGCGGCATCATCGGCCTGTCGGGCATCGATACCCGCGCGCTGACGGCCTGGATCCGCGAGAACGGCGCGCCGAACGCCGTCATCGCCCATGACCCGAACGGCGTCTTCGACATCGAGACGCTGAAGGCCGAAGCAAAGGCCTGGGGCGGCCTCGTCGGCCTCGACCTCGCCAAGGTCGCCTCCTCCGGCCAGTCCTCGCGCTGGAGCGAAAAGCCCTGGGTGTGGAACGAAGGCTATGAAGACCTCGCCGACAGCGACGTGAAGTATCACATCGTCGCCCTCGACTACGGCGTGAAGCGCAACATCCTTCGCCTCTTCGCCGGCCTCGGCTGCAAGGTCACCGTCATGCCCGCCACCTCCAGCGCCGACGACGTGCTGGCGCAGAAGCCCGACGGCATCTTCCTGTCCAACGGCCCAGGCGACCCGGCCGCAACGGGCGAATACGCCGTGCCGGTCATCAAGAAACTGATCGAAACCGGCCTGCCGATCTTCGGCATCTGCCTCGGACACCAGATGCTCGGCCTCGCCGTCGGCGCCACCACCGAGAAGATGCACCAGGGCCACCATGGCGCGAACCACCCGGTCAAGGACCACACGACCGGCAAGGTGGAGATCGTCTCGATGAACCACGGCTTCGCCGTCGCCTCGTCGTCCCTGCCCGACGGCGTGGAGGAAACCCACATCTCGCTGTTCGACGGCACGAATTGCGGCCTGCGACTCGTCGGCAAGCCGGTCTTCTCCGTGCAGCACCACCCGGAAGCCTCCCCCGGCCCGCAGGACAGCCACTACCTCTTCCGCCGCTTCATCAATCTGGTGCGCGCGAAGAAGGGCGAGGAAGCCCTGCCGGAACGCGCGTAAGGTTTCGAGCTACGGAAATTGGAAGGCCCCGGACATGTCCGGGGCCTTTTTCGTTTATCAATACACGTCAGTGCGCGGCGTCCATCAGACCCGCTGCCGCACGAGGCGGTAGAAGCGCCAGTTGAGCAGCACGGCGGCGGCGGCCAGCCCGCTGACGAAGCCGAACCAGATGCCGACCCCGCCGAAGCCCGCCGGGAAGGCCAGGAACCACGCGCAGAAGAAGCCGATCGGCCAGTAGGAAATGAGCGCCAGAACCATCGGTATGCGCGTGTCCTTGAGACCGCGCAGAAGGCCGGCGGCGATGGCCTGGAGGCCATCGACCAGCTGGAAGAGGCCGGCGACCACCACGAAGGGACCGGCAATCGCCAGCACCGCCGCCGAATCCTTGCCGGCCTTGTCGAGGAAGACAGCAGCGAGCTCGCGCGGAACGAGCGCGAAGAGCAGGCCGCCAAACACCGCGATGGTCGCGGCGACGGCGAGCACCGCCCAGGATGCACGCACCACACCCAGACGATCGCCGCGCCCATGCGCCACGCCGACACGCACCGTGCCGGCCTGCGCCAATCCGAGCGGGATCATGAAGGCGAGCGACGCAAGTTGCAGCGCGATGCCGTGGGCGGCAAGTTCCAGCGTGCCGAGACGGCCCATCAGCAGCGAGGCGCCGGTGAAGAGGCTGACTTCGGCCAGCATGGTCAGGCCGATCGGCAATCCCAGTTGCACGACCTCCCGGAATGCGGCCCAGTCGGGCCGCCAGAAACGCACGAAAAGCTCGTAGCGCCGCATGGCGGGCCGCGACTGGATATAGGCGGTGATCAGCACGAAGCTGAGAAGGTTGACGCCGAAGGAGACCACGGCCGCTCCCTCGATGCCCCAGGCCGGAAAGCCGAAATGGCCGAGCACGAGCGCATAGGCGAAGAAGGCGTTGACCGTCAGAATGACGATCGTGACATAGAGCACGATGCCGGCGCGGCCATGCGCGCTGACAAGGCCACGCAGCGTCATGAAGAGCAGTGCCGGCGCCATGCCCCAATGGGCGATCTTCAGGTAGCTGCCAGCGAGCGCCGCCACTTCGGGCTTCTGGCCGGCATAGAGCAGGATGCTCTCCGCATTGTAGAAGATGGGTATCATGAGCGCGGAATAGATCAGCACCACCCACATGCCCATGCGCACGGAACGGCGCACCGACACGGTGTCACCCCGTCCATACGCCTGCGCCACCATGGGCATGACGGCATTGGCGAAGCCCGAACCCAGAATGAACAGCGTGAAGAAGAACTGGCTTCCCAGCACGATGGCCGCGAGATGCGCAGCACCCAGCCGGCCGAGGATCACCACATCCGTCGTGTGGATGCCGAGCTGCGCGAGCTGGGCGCCGATCAGCGGCACGCCAAGCGTTAAAGTTGCGCGGAAATGCGCGCGCCAGCTGTTGTCGGCGTGATGCGATGCGGTGTGCATGATGGTTCTCACTTTCGCATCGCTTCCGATCACAAGTCCCGTCCGCGATCAATCGAATAGAATTGATGCTTTGATCAAAAAGACGAAAAGCGGCCCGAAACAGGCCGCTTCCGCACGGTTTTTCGTCGAAATGTCACGATTGAAAGCGCCTTCAGGCCGTTTCCGGCGTCGTTTTCGCCTTCGGGCCCGCGCCAGCGCCGCGCAACGTCGTGATGAAGACGATGAGCCCGATGAACAGGATCGCTGCCGCCAGCGCATAGGGCGCGCCGGCAAAGGTGACCGGCGCCTTCGGGCCGGTGAAGTAGCTGAAGGCCTGGGTGAAAAGCAGCGGACCGATGACGGTGGTGATGCTGGATATGCTGGTGAGCGCGCCCTGCAACTCGCCCTGCGCGGACGGCGGAACGCGTGCGGCCGCAATCGAGCGTAGCGGCGGATCGGCAAGGCTTTCGAGCGCCGTCAGCACGATCACCACATAGACCATCCAGCCCTGCCAGGCCGCGGCGTAGCCGCAAAGGCCGAGGACGGAAAAGCAGATGCCGACGACCGCCGTGCGGTATTCGCCAATCCTCGGCACGATGCGCGGCAGCACGAAGCCCATGACCAGCGCCCCGCCGATGCCGAAGACGCCGAGCGACAGGCCGATCTGGCCTTCGCTCCAACCGTAGCGCAGGGCGGCGACGAAGGGCCAGACCGCCGGATAGACGGCATGCGCCAGCCCGTAGCAGAACAGCACGACGCCCACCCACAGCACGCCGGGATGGTTGCGCATCTGCAGCAGCGCGCCGAGCGGATTGGCGCGGGCGAGTTCGAACCGGCGGCGGTTCTTCGGCGCGAGGCTTTCCGGCAGCAGGATGCAGGCGGCGACGAAGTTGAGGAAGGCGATCGCGGCGGCGCCGTAGAAGGGGATGCGCGGGCCGAATTCCCCGAGCACGCCGCCGATGACGGGGCCGATCACGAAGCCGGTTCCGAACGCGATGCCCATCAGGCCGAAATTCTTCGCCCGCGTCTCGTCGTCGGAGACATCGGCGATGAAGGCGGCGGCGGTGGAGAAACTCGCACCGCTGATGCCCGCGAGCACACGGCCGGCAAACAGCATCCAGTAGCTCGTCGCCAGCGCGCAGATCAGGTTGTCGATGGCGAAGGTGAGGATGCAGGCCAGCAGCACCGGCCGGCGCCCGAAACGATCCGAGAGATTGCCGATGAGCGGCGCGAAGAGGAACTGCATGCCGGCATAGACGAGCAGCAGCCAGCCGCCGTCGATTGCCGCCTGGCTGATATCGTCGCCCGTCAGTTCGTGCAGATAGGTGGGCAGCACCGGCACGACGATGGCGATGCCGATCACGTCGAGGAACATGATCATGAAGACGAGAAAGAGCCCGCGCCGGGTGGACCTGGCATCGACCATGAAGAGACCTCGAACGAAAACACCCGCCATCGGGCACGGAAATGTCAGGCCGCGACTTCTATTTCAGTTTTCCGGGCGAAACAATCCATGAACATCGCAAATCGCCGGCCATTCCAACGAAAAAACCCTCCGGCCAGGCAGACCGGAGGGTTTTCGTTGACGATGGATCGACGGGATCAGACGTCGACCTTGAACGTGTCGCACTGATCGACGCGGCCGGTGTCGAAGCCGCGCTTGAACCAGCGGCGGCGCTGTTCGGACGTGCCGTGGTTGAAGCTCTCGGGCACGACATAGCCCTGCATGCGCTTCTGGATCGTATCGTCGCCGATCTGGGTGGCGGCGTTCAGCGCCTCATCGAGGTCGCCCGCATCCAGCAGGCCCTTCTGCTGCGTGTACTTGCCCCAGATGCCGGCATAACAATCCGCCTGAAGCTCGACGCGAACCGACATCTGGTTGGCTTCCTCCTGGCTCATGCGCTGGCGCTGCTGGTTGAAGCGCGGCAGAACGCCGGTGAGATTCTGCACGTGATGGCCGACCTCATGGGCGACGACATAGGCCTGGGCGAAATCGCCGGCCGCATCGAACTTGCTGGCGAGCTCGTCGAAGAAGCTCATGTCGAGATAGACCTTGCGGTCACCGGGGCAATAGAATGGGCCGGATGCCGCCGACGCGAAGCCGCAGGCGGACTGGACCGAACCGGAGAAGAGCACCATCTTGGGCTCCTCGTAGCGCTCGCCGGCCGCCTGGAAGATGCCGTTCCAGGTGTCTTCCGTCTCGGCCAGAACCGTCGCCATGAAGGCCTTGGTTTCCTCTTCCTGCGGCGAGGTGCGCCGGTTGGCGCTTTCCGTCTGCTCGACACCGGGCACGCTGACCTGGCCGCCATTGCCCATGACCTGCAGCAGGTCGATGCCCATGGCCTTGAAGATGAAATAGATCACCACGAGGAAGATGATCGTTCCGATGCTCATGCCGCCGCCGGCACGACGCCCGCCGCCCATGGGGATGCGGAACCCGCCGCCGCGGCCGAACGGGTTGCCGCCACCCATGGAAGGCCCGGCTCCGCGCTGGTCCTCGATATTGTCCGACTGGCGACGACCTTTCCATTCCATGGCGCATTTCCCCGCATTGAATTGCCGACGAACGTTCACGACACGAATTCGTTCCTCAGCAACAGCTTATAGGGCGTGCCGGGCCCGCTTGCAAAACGAAAAGCGGGCACCCGGCACCGTCTCCGAAGCGGCGCTGCAGAGATTTTTCGTCCACCCTGTCGGCCGGTCGCCGCGTCGATCGTCTTTGGATATCATCCATCGATCAGGGCCAGGAGTACCCCCATGCGAAAGCTCATCGTCAGTGCATTCATCAGTCTCGACGGCGTCATGCAGGCGCCGGGCGGGCCGCAGGAGGATCCCATCGGCGGCTTCCGCTTCGGGGGCTGGGTCGCGCCCTATTTCGACGAGACGGCGGGCAGCGTCATCGACGAGCTGTTCGCCCGGCCCTTCGACCTGCTGCTCGGCCGAAAGACCTACGACATATTCGCGGCCCACTGGCCCTATGCGGATGCGAACGACCCCATCGGCCCGCTCTTCGACCGTGTGACCAAATATGTCGCGACCCGCAACCCGGCCTTCCGCACGGCCTGGCAGAACTGCCAGACACTCGGCGCCGATGCCGTCGCGGCCGTGAAGGCGCTGAAGGGCGGCGACGGGCCGGATCTCCTCACGCAGGGCTCGCCCGATTTCCTCAGGACGCTGTTCGAAAACGACCTCGTCGACGAGATCAACGTCTTCGTCTTCCCCGTCATCCTCGGCAAGGGCAAGCGCCTGTTCGGCGATGCCTCCTTCCCGCGCGCCCTCACCCTTGAAAGCTCGAGAACAAGCCAGAACGGCATCGTCATCAGCCGCTATGTCCGCGCCGGCGATGTCGCGACCGGCTCCTTCGAGTTCGACACACCGACCGATGCCGAGCTGGAGCGCCGCCGCAACCTGACATGACTTGACCGCGCGCCCCTTCCCCGATCCAATCCGCGGTGAGGACAAGGGAGGACAGCATGAAGGCGGCGCGGCTCGAAGCGATCGGCGAATTTTACGTGCGTGCGGTGGAAACGCCGTCGCCCGGCCCGGACGAACTGCTCGTGCGGATCGAGGCCGCCGGCATCTGCGGCACCGACCGCCACCTCCTGCACGGCACATTCCCCTGCAGGCCTCCGGTGACGCTCGGCCACGAATTCTCCGGCATCGTGGAGGCCGTCGGCGATGCCGTGATCGATTTCCGCCCCGGCATGCGCATCACCGGCAATCCCAACATCCATTGCGGACGATGCGCCCAGTGCCGGCGCGGCCGCATCAATCTGTGCGAGAACCTGGAGGCGATCGGCATCCACCGCGACGGCGGCTTTGCAGACTATGTGCTGGTGCCGCAAAGGCAGGCCCATGAACTGCCCCTGTCCCTGCCGCCGGAACATGGCGCGTTCTGCGAGCCGCTGGCCTGCTGCCTGCACGGCATCGACATGGCCGGCATCCGGCCGGGTAGTTCCGTCGTGGTGCTGGGCGGCGGCGTCATCGGCATGCTGGTGGTGCAGCTCGCGAGGCTGGCGGGCGCGACATCCGTCGTCCTCGTCACCCGCCAGGCCGCACGCCGCCAGTTGGCGGAAGCGACCGGCGCGACCGCGTCCTTCGATCCCGGCAGCGGCAATGTCATCGAGGGTATCGGCGGCCCAAATGGCCTGCTTCCCGGCGGCGCGGATGTCGTCATCGAATGCGCCGGCGTGGCGGAGACCATGGCGGACGCGCCGAAACTGGCCTGCAACGGCGGCACCGTCGTCATTCTCGGCGTGATGTCGCAGGGCGAGACGGTCGCCATCGAGCCTTTCGACCTGCTGTTCCGGGAAGTGCGCGTGCTGACCGCTTTCCTCAATCCCGATACCCATGCCCGCGCCGCCGCCCTGATCGCGGAGGGGACGATCCGGGTCGAGCCGCTGATCTCGCGCCGCATCGGCCTCGATGCCCTGCCGGACGCGCTGGCGAACCCGCCGCGGCCGGGAGAGGTGAAGGTGCTGGTCATGCCAGGACGTTGAGACTAGGCAAGTGCCTCCGCCGCCACGGTCTCCTCCAGCCATGCCGCGAAGGCCGACATGGCCGGGGTGAGGCTGCGCGATTGCAGGCGGGTCAGCCAGTAGCTGCCGAGCGCGACGCTGGTCTCGAAGGGCTGGACGACCGTGCCGGCCGAAAGCGGCCGGGAAAACATCAGCGGCGGAGCGAGGCCCACGCCCTCCCCCTGCAGCACCGCCTCCATCATGGCGAGCGAGGTATCGAAAACGATGGCGTTCTGCGGCGGCGGGGTGCGCGGCAAGCCGGCGGCCTCGAACCAGCGCGTCCACTCGTCCCGCCGATAGGAGCGCAGGAGCGTCAGGCCGAGCAGGTCCTCCGGCGTCTTCAGCCCGCGCGCGATAGCGGGGATGGCGAGCACGGAAAGCGGCGCATCGAACAGCCTGACGGCATCCGTGCCGTGCCATGCGCCGGCCCCGAAGCGGATGGCGAAATCGAGCCCTTCGGCCGCGAGGTCGACACGGTTGTTGTTGGTTGAAAGCCTGATTTCCACGAAGGGATGGCGCTCGCGAAATGCAGCAAGGCGCGGCAGAAGCCAGCCGACGGCGAAGGTGCCGACCGCACCGACCGTCAGGATCTCCCGCACATGACCGCCCCGGAACCGCTCCACGACATCAGCCATGCGATCGAAACTGTCGCGCAGCACCGGCAGCAGGCTCTCGCCCTCCGCAGTGATCATCAGCCCGCGCGGCAGCCGCTTGAAGAGCACGACGTTCAACTGTTCCTCCAGGCTCTTCACCTGATGGCTGACCGCCGCCTGCGTCACATTCAGCTCGATGGCGGCGCGCGTGAAGGAGAGATGGCGCGCGGACGCCTCGAAGGCGCGGAAAGCGTTCAGCGGCAGATAGGGCCGAACCATGGCAATGCCCCAATTTTCCTAATGGCTGAGACCAGTATTGATCTTTTGTCCCGGCATCAGATCATTGCTATCCACAATACGCAAGTCATTCAGAATTCAAGGAAACCGTGATGGATATCCGTCTTTTCGCGGCCGGCGCCCTGCTGGCTGCAAGCCTCTCCACGCCAGCCGAAGCCCGCATTATTTGTACCATCGTCACGGACGCTGCCGATGGCGTGGTGATTCTGGAAAAGGGCGACTGCAAGACGCGCGTGACGCCCGCCTCAACCTTCAAGGTGCCGCTTGCCGTGATGGGCTACGACGCCGGCTTTCTGGAAAATGCGGAGGAACCGGTCCTGCCCTTCATGAAGGGCTATCCGGACTGGGGCGGCGACAACTGGCGCCAGCCGACCACGCCGAAGCGCTGGATGGAGTTTTCGGTCGTCTGGTATTCGCAGCGCATCACCGAATTCCTCGGCTACGAGCAGCTGCGCGACTATGCGGATGCCTTCGGCTACGGCAACGGCGACATGACAGGCGACCCCCGCAAGGACAACGGGCTTGAGCGGGCCTGGATCGCGTCCTCTTTGAAAATATCGCCGCGCGAGCAGGTCGCGTTCCTGGCCAAGCTCGTGAACCACGAACTGCCCGTCTCCGCCGACGCCATGGACGCGGCCATGGAGATCGTCGAACGAAAGGACATTGCCGACGGCTGGCGCGTGCAGGGCAAGACCGGCATGGCGTATCCCCGCAAGGCGGACGGCAATTTCGATTATGCGAGACCCTGGGGCTGGTATGTCGGCTGGGCACGGCGCGACGATCGCACCGTCGTTTTCGCCCGTCTGTTGCAGGACGAGAAGAAGGAGGAGCCGCGCACCAGCCTGCGCGCCCGCGACGGCATCCTCGCCGAACTGCCGGCCATTCTCGCGAAGAATTGAGGCCGGCCGCTCCCCGCTTTGGTGTGGGGAGCGCGCGCCCTCCCGCCGCCGCCCCGAGCGGCTGATCCGGCGCGCTGCATTTTTCCTGTCGACGGGGCAATTTTCGGGGTTCCGCTCGCCCCTGCATTTGCCTATAAGCCGCTTCTAGCCTTGAAAGACCACTTTTGCGCGCCCGGCCCGGTGAACCTATCGCCATGCCGGTTTTTCGCGCACGCGGCAAAGCGGAAGAACGGATAGAGATATGCCCAAGCGCCAAGATTTGAAATCGATCCTCATCATCGGCGCGGGGCCGATCGTCATCGGTCAGGCCTGTGAATTCGATTATTCCGGCACGCAGGCCTGCAAGGCGCTGAAAGAGGAAGGCTACCGGGTCATCCTCGTGAACTCCAACCCGGCGACGATCATGACCGATCCGGGCCTGGCCGACGCCACTTATGTCGAGCCGATCACGCCCGAGGTCGTCGCCAAGATCATCGCCAAGGAACGCCCGGACGCGCTGCTGCCCACCATGGGCGGCCAGACGGCGCTCAACACCGCGCTCTCCTTGAAGCGCATGGGCGTTCTCGATCGATACAATGTCGAGATGATCGGCGCCAAGCCCGCCGCCATCGACATGGCCGAAGACCGCGCCCTCTTCCGAGAAGCCATGGCCCGCATCGGCCTGGAAACGCCGAAGTCGCTGCTCGCCAACGCCACCGAGATCAAGGACCAGGACCGCAAGGTTCATGAGGCCCAGCGCGCCAAGCTGAAGGCCGAACTGTCCGGCGAAGCGCTCGACAAGGCGCTGGACGAGCTGGAAAACCAGTGGAACCTCGGCGAGACCGACCGCAAGCAGCGCTATATGAGCCATGCCATGGCGATCGGCGCACAGGCGCTCGACGAAATCGGCCTGCCGGCCATCATCCGCCCGTCCTTCACGCTCGGCGGCACCGGCGGCGGCATCGCCTACAACCGCTCGGAATTCTTCGAGATCGTCAATTCCGGCCTCGACGCCTCGCCGACCACCGAAGTGCTGATCGAGGAATCCGTGCTCGGCTGGAAGGAATATGAGATGGAAGTCGTCCGCGACAAGGCGGACAACTGCATCATCATCTGCTCCATCGAGAACATCGACCCAATGGGCGTCCACACGGGCGATAGTATCACCGTCGCGCCGGCCTTGACCCTGACGGACAAGGAATATCAGATCATGCGCAACGCCTCGATTGCGGTGCTGCGCGAGATCGGCGTGGAGACCGGCGGCTCGAATGTGCAGTTCGCCGTCAACCCGAAGAACGGCCGCCTCGTCGTCATCGAAATGAACCCGCGCGTTTCGCGCTCGTCGGCGCTGGCCTCCAAGGCGACCGGCTTCCCGATCGCCAAGATCGCGGCCAAGCTTGCCATCGGCTACACGCTCGACGAATTGGAGAACGACATCACCGGCGGCGCGACCCCGGCCTCCTTCGAACCGTCGATCGACTATGTCGTGACGAAGATCCCGCGCTTCGCCTTCGAAAAGTTCCCCGGCGCCGAGCCCACGCTGACCACCGCCATGAAGTCGGTCGGTGAGGTCATGGCCATCGGCCGCACCTTCGCCGAATCGCTGCAGAAGGCGCTGCGCGGTCTCGAAACCGGGCTCACCGGCCTGGACGAGATCGAGATTCCAGGACTCGGCGACGGCAATGACAAGAACGCCATCCGCGCCGCCATCTCCACGCCCACTCCGGACCGCCTGCGCATGGTCGCCCAGGCGCTACGCCTCGGCCTGTCGCTGGAGGAAGTGCACGAAGGCTCCAAGATCGACCCGTGGTTCCTCGAGCAGTTCAAGGCCATCGTCGACATGGAAGCCCGCATCCGCGAGCATGGCTTGCCCGCCGACGCCGAGAACCTGCGCATGCTGAAGGCCATGGGCTTCTCCGACGCCCGCCTCGCCACGCTCTCCGGCAAGCGCCCGAAGGAAGTCGCGGAACTCCGCAACGGCCTCGACGTGCGCCCGGTCTTCAAGCGTATCGACACCTGCGCCGCCGAATTCGCCTCGCCGACCGCCTACATGTACTCGACCTACGAGACGCCGTTCGCCGGCGCCACGCGCTCGGAAGCCGGCATTTCCGACCGCAAGAAGGTCGTCATCCTCGGCGGCGGCCCGAACCGCATCGGCCAGGGCATCGAGTTCGACTATTGCTGCTGCCACGCCGCCTTCGCGCTGAAGGATGCCGGCTATGAGGCAATCATGGTCAACTGCAACCCGGAAACCGTCTCGACCGACTACGACACGTCGGACCGTCTCTACTTCGAGCCGCTGACGGCCGAAGACGTGATCGAAATCCTGAAGGCCGAGCAGACCAATGGCGAACTCGTCGGCGTCATCGTGCAGTTCGGCGGCCAGACCCCGCTGAAGCTCGCCGAAGCGCTGGAAAAGAACGGCATCCCGATCCTCGGCACCGCACCCGACATGATCGACCTCGCCGAAGACCGCGACCGCTTCCAGAAGCTGCTCCAGAAGCTCGACCTGACCCAGCCGAACAACGGCATCGCCTATTCCGTCGAGCAGGCCCGCCTGATCGCCGGCGAGATCGGCTTCCCGCTGGTCGTGCGCCCGTCCTACGTGCTCGGCGGCCGCGCCATGCAGATCATCCATTCGGAATCGATGCTGCAGACCTACCTGCTCGACACGGTGCCGGAACTCGTCCCCGAGGACATCAAGCAGCGCTACCCGAACGACAAGACCGGCCAGATCAACACGCTGCTCGGCAAGAACCCGCTGCTCTTCGACAGCTACCTGTCGAATGCCGTGGAAGTCGACGTCGACGCGCTCTGCGACGGCAAGGACGTTTTCGTCTCCGGCATCATGGAGCATATCGAGGAAGCCGGCATCCATTCGGGCGACTCGGCCTGCTCGCTGCCGGTCCACACGCTCTCCAACGAGATCGTCGACGAACTGGAGCGCCAGACGAAAGCCCTCGCAAAGGCGCTCAATGTCGGCGGCCTGATGAACGTGCAATACGCCATCAAGGACGGCACGATCTACGTGCTGGAAGTCAACCCGCGCGCCTCGCGCACCGTACCTTTCGTGGCCAAGACCATCGGTGCGCCGATCGCCAAGATCGCCGCCCGCGTCATGGCCGGTGAAGGCCTCGATGCGGCGATTGCCGCCTATGGCAAGAAGCCCGACCCGCGCAACCTCAAGCACATCGCGGTCAAGGAAGCCGTGTTCCCGTTTGCCCGCTTCCCGGGCGTCGACACGCTGCTCGGCCCGGAAATGCGCTCGACCGGCGAGGTCATCGGCCTCGACACCGACTTCGCGCTCGCCTTTGCCAAGTCGCAGCTCGGCGCCGGCGTCGACCTGCCGCGCGAAGGCACGGTCTTCGTGTCGGTGCGCGACGAGGACAAGGACCGCGTGCTCGCCGCCATCAACATCCTGACGGGCATCGGCTTCAAGGTGATGGCAACGTCGGGCACCGCCCGCTTCCTCGCCGAAAAGGGCATCGAGGCCATCAAGATCAACAAGGTGCAGGAAGGCCGTCCGCATATCGAGGACGCCATTCGCAACCGTCAGGTCCAGCTGGTCATCAACACGACCGACGGCAACAAGGCGATCTCGGATTCGAAGTCGCTGCGCCGCGCCGCGCTGATGCAGAAGGTACCCTACTACACGACCATGGCCGGCGCGCTCGCCGCCGCCCAGGCCATCCAGGCTCTCAAGCAGGGCCAGCTGGAAGTGCGTCCGTTGCAGGCGTATTTCTGAGGGTCGGCAATGGACAAGCCCTTGCGCTACTCGCTTCACGCTCAACCGTGATGCGGGAGCGCAAGCTGGATCCGGCATGGATCGCCGCTGCCGTGCGCTCACCGGAATGGATCATGCCCGGCCCGGCAGGGTCGGGAGCGCAGAGGCGGTATCGGTCCATTCCCGCCCTTGAGGGACGAATCTTGCGCGTCGTTTGTGTTGAAACGGCCGATGAGATACGAATAGTCTCAGCATTTATCGACAGAGGCGCGAGGAAACCGGCATGACCGTAAAAGTCGAGTACGACCCCGTCGCGGATGCTGCCTATATCCGGTTCTCCCACGAAGACATTATCGAGACCGAAGAAGTGTCGCAGGGCATCATGCTCGACTACGACAAGGACGGCCGTATCGTTGGGCTGGAAGTGCTGGATGCCCGCACACATCTGCCCAAAGACCTGCTGTCTCAAGCCGCCTGAGGCCACTTAGGCCGCCATCGTCTCCGCGAGATGCCGCACCATCTGCATGTCCTCGATGAAGAGGGTGTGTTGTCGTTTGCGTTCGGCTTCATCCGGCAGGCGCAGCAGGAAGGACGGGTGGATGGTCGGGTAGAGCACGACGTCGCCCTGCATGGTGATCGGCTTGCCGCGCAACTGGCTGAGCGGCTTGCGTTCGCCGCTGAGCGCAAAGACGGCGGTCGCGCCGAGCGCCACGATGAGCTTCGGCTTGACGACTTCCACCTCCTTGGCCAGCCACCAGCGGCAATGTTCGATTTCGTTGCGGTCAGGCTTCTGGTGGATACGGCGCTTGCCGCGCGGCTCGTATTTGAAGTGCTTCACCGCATTGGTGAGATAAAGCGTATCGCGCGCGATGTCGGCCTCTTTCAACACGGCATCGAACACCTTGCCCGCCGGGCCGACGAAGGGGCGGCCGGCCAGGTCCTCCTGGTCGCCCGGCTGCTCGCCGACCATCATGATGCGGGCATCCGGCGGCCCCTCCCCGAACACGGTCTGGGTGGCCGTACAATGCAATGGACAGCGCTGGCAGCGGCGCGCCTCCTCGCGAAGCCCCTCGATGGTATCGGCCGCGGCCGGCATGATCTGCGGCAGCGCCGGCGCATTCTCGCGCAGGCGATAGTGGAAGAGCGGCGGGTCGCTTGCCGCGCGCTCGGCCATGGCGCGCACATTCGCCTCGGCATTGGCGATGAGTTCCGGGATCAGGTCGGCTTCCGGCAGATGACGCCAGTATTTCTTCGGCATCTCCGCCTGCATGGCCTTCAGCTTCAGGCGCGCTGGGTTGAAGATGCTGGCATAATAGGTGCGCCACAGATCGTCCGTCGGGTCGCCATGGCCGGGATTGTCGCCCGGACGTGTATCGAAGATCAGGCTCTCGCCATCCCAGCTCGCCGTACCCTTGGGCGTGGCGATGATCCAGTCCATGTCGGCAAAGCGCCGCCGGAAGAAGGGCGCGGTGCGGGCCACGACGAAATGCGACGGTTCGAACCAGGCGAAGAAGCGCCGCCGCCCCTCGACCTCGCCGGGGATTTCCTTGAAACGCACGAAGGCCGTCATCTTGTGGCTGTCGCGATGGATGTTCTTGGCCAGGATCCGCGCCCAGGCGACATCCTTGTCGGCCGAAAGCTCCAGCAGGCGCTTGTCGGATTGCAGCCGCCAGAGCAGCCGGTAGAGGAGATGGAACCGGCCCGGCTCCGTATGGCAGACGACCGCCTCGGCCAGCGGCAGGAAGGCCGGCGGCACGGTGAGAGGCGGCGCCGTGGCGGAAGGCGCGGGCAATTCGGGAACCTCGACCTCGAACAGCTCTTCCGATCCGTTGACCCGCCAGTCGACCTCGCGCGGCGAGATGCCAGCGGCGGCGAGTGCGCGCGCGGCATCGCGCCATTCGGAAAAATCACCCCGGCCAAGGAGAGGGATCGTGTGCATCAGAGCAACGAAAGCTGTTCCGGTTTGCGCGCAAACAGCGTCTTCAGGTCCGCACGGTCGGCAAGGCGCCGCGGCGTCCAGCCTTCCGCCTCGATGAAGGCGCGCACCTTGCGCAGCGAAACGCCGAGCCGCGCCAGGTCCTCCAGCCGCAGGCGCCGGAAACGCCGGCTGGACAGGATGGCCGTCACCGTCTTGGTGCCCATGCCCGGAACCCGCAGCAGCATCTCGCGCTCCGCCCGGTTCACATCGACGGGAAAGCGCGCACGGTTGGCGAGCGCCCAGGCGAGCTTGGGATCCATGTCGAGATCGAGCATGCCGCCGGTTGCCGAGGTGATCTCGTCTACACCGAAGCCGTAGAAGCGATAGAGCCAGTCCGCCTGGTACAGCCGATGCTCGCGCACCAGCGGCGGCTTGATCAGCGGCAGCGCACGCGAGGCATCGGGAATGGGGCTGAAGGCGGAATAATAGACCCGTTTCAGCCCATAGCTGCCGTAAAGCCGCGCGCTGGTCTTGAGAATGGTCGCATCGTCGGCGCCGTCGGCACCGACGATCATCTGCGTGCTCTGGCCGCCGGGCACGAAACGCTTGCGCTGCTTCGTGCGCAGCGTCGGCTCACCAGCTGCCTCGATCTTGCGGCGCAGGTCGCCCATGGCGCGCCGAATGCCGTCCGGCCGCTTTTCCGGGGCGAAACGCCCGATCCCGGCATCCGTCGGCAGCTCGATATTGAGCGACAGGCGATCGGCATAGAGCCCCGCCTCCTCGATCAGCTCAGGCGCGGCATCTGGAATGGACTTGAGGTGGATGTAACCGCGGAAGCCGTGCACGGTGCGCAGGTCGCGCACCACCCGCACCATTTCCCCCATCGTATGATCGGGCGAGCGGATGATGCCCGACGACAGGAACAACCCCTCGATATAATTGCGCCGGTAGAATTCCAGCGTCAGCCAGATCACCTCGTCCGGCGTGAAGCGCGCGCGCTCCACATTGCTGGAGGAGCGGTTGATGCAATAGGCGCAATCGAAAACGCAGAAATTGGTGAGCAGGATCTTCAAGAGCGAAATGCACCGCCCGTCCGGCGCATAGGCATGGCAGATCCCCGCCCCCTCCGTGGAGCCGAGGCCTCCCGACTTCACGGAGTCGCGTTTTTCCGTTCCACTCGATGCGCAAGAGGCATCGTATTTGGCGGCATCCGAAAGAATGGCCAAACGTTCCTGCAGCGATTTCTTCATATTTGTTCACTATATGTTCTAATGAGGAGAGTCAACGGAAAACGGCGGGGTCGGCGGCTCAATAGCCGCCGACGATGGGGAGCACCTCGCCCGTGATGTAGCTGGAGCATTGCGGCGAGGCGAGGAAGACATAGGCGGGCGCAAGCTCTTCGGGCTGGGCGGGCCGCTTCATCGGGGTCTGCGCACCGAATTTCGAGACATCCTCGGCCTCCTTGTCGGAGGGGTTGAGCGGCGTCCAGACCGGCCCCGGCGCAACCGCGTTCACGCGAATGCCCCGCGGCACCAGCTGGCTGGCAAGCGAACGGGTAAAGGCGTGAATACCGCCCTTCGTCGTCGAGTAGTCGATGAGGTCCTTCGACCCTTCAAGCCCGGTGACGGAGCCCGTGTTGATGATCGCCGAGCCCGGCTCCATATGGGGAATGGCGGCCTGCGCCATATAGAAGTAGCCGTAGAGATTGGTCTTCAGGGTCTCGTCGAAATGCTCCTCAGTGAGGTCGAGGATATCCTTGCTGTGGACCTGGAAGGCGGCATTGTTGACGAGCACATCGAGCCGGCCGAGATCGCGCACCACGCATTTCACCGTCTGCACGCAGAACGCCTTGTCCTTGACGTCGCCGGCAAAAGCGATGCAACGGCGCCCTTCGGCTTCCACGGCGGCGATGGTATCCTTCGCATCCCGGCCCTCGGCGAGATGGCAGATGGCGATATCAGCCCCTTCCCGCGCATAGAGCACCGCGACCGACCGGCCGATGCCGGAATCACCGCCCGTGATGAGCGCGACCTTCCCTTCCAGCTTGCCCGATCCCTTGTAGAAGGGCGCGTCATACATCGGTGGCGGATCGAGCTCCGCCTCCAGGCCGGGTTTCGGCTGGTGCTGTTTGGGAAAAGGCGGCACGGGATAAAGGCGCGCGCCGGCCTGCATGGCCTCCGGCTCCTGGCTGTCGCCCTTGCGGTCAGTCTCAGCCACATCCTCCTGGATATCGCGCTGCTTTGCAGCCGTTCTTGCGGATTGGTGGGGCGTCATGACAACCTCCTCAAAGCTGGGTGGGGCGGATATTGTCGACGCGAACGGTGCCGTCGACGACCCCACGCGGACCGTCCGCCGAATAGGTCGAGTCCGTCTCGTCGATGACGGTGTAGAGCTTCTCGTTGCGGAAGGCGCTCGACGACGTCGTGGAATTGCCGTCGCCGGGAAGCGCATCGATTTCGGTGAAATCCAGCTCCGCTTCCGCCGCCACGACGCGCGCGTCGCCGCTGGAACGGGCGCGCACCACGACTTCACCCTGGTTGGGCGCGTTGTCCCAGTTGGTGTCGGAAGCCGCCGCGACCGGGACGAGCCGGTAGAGCTTCAGCTGCTCGACATCGGAATAATCCGCAACCGGTGCTTCCCTATCCTGCCGCGGTGCGTTTTCGTCGAAGCCGGCCGACCAATCCGCATCCGGCCCACGCGTTCCGGGCGGCGTGCGATGCGCCGTCGCATCGTCGCATCGTCGCTGCCGGTGATGACGCGCGGCTTGGCGCTTACAACCCCGTCATTGGTGCTGCCCGCCTGCGAGACCGCGAACTGCGGAGCGGCATCGGCCTCGACCGTCGTCCTGCGCCCCGTCTGCGCGGACACCACATCGCCGGAACCGGCAACGGGCACCACCGGAACCACCTGCTCGTCCTTTTCCTGATAACCCGCTTCGCGGCGGCCCTCGTCATGCAGCGCCTGGCTGCCGGAAACCTCGCCGGCGAGCTGCTTGAAATAACCGGATATCTTGTGCATCACGCTCATGGTCTTTCCTCACAATCTGGTTTCGAGACGCGCCATCGCTGCCTTGAGGATCGCGCGCAGTTCGTCGTCGGCGATCTGCTGGGCGGCGAAGGCCGGATCAGGGTCGCTGCCCGGATCCTCCTCGTGGTCGATGACCGTTTCATTGTCGCGCGCCATGGCGACAAGCGCCTCGCGCGCCGCAGGAATGCCGGCCATGACAGAGATGAGTTCCACCAGTAGGCGCCTGTGTGCGTTGATCCTGCCTTCCAGATGAATCGTGTCGTCAATGGCCATTGTTGCCTCCTGCCTGAACGGCTAACGGAAGCCCCGCGCGAATGTTCCGAGCGGTGAACGGCTACCCCTGCGGCGAAAAAACTGGCTTTCGGAACGGGCAATCTGTTATAAGGGGCGTTCGAATGTTTCAGACGGTTCCGGGGATTTCTCTCCGGGGGCCGTTTTCTTTTGCGTTCACGCGGGCCGAAATCCGCGTGGTGCAGTCTGAAGGACAGGATAAAATGGTTGAAAAGGTGCCGATGACTCAGGGCGGTTTCGTCAAGCTGCAGGAAGAACTGCGCTGGCGTCAGCAGGAAGAGCGTCCGCGAATCATTGAAGCGATTGCCGAGGCGCGCGCCCATGGCGACCTGTCGGAAAACGCCGAGTACCACGCGGCCAAGGAAGCCCAGAGCCACAATGAAGGCCGCATCACGGAGCTGGAGGATTTCGTCGCCCGCGCCGAGGTCATCGACCTCTCCAAGATGTCCGGAGACAAGATCAAGTTCGGCGCGCGCGTGAAACTCGTCGACGAGGACACCGAAGAGGAGAAGGTCTACCAGATCGTCGGCGACCAGGAAGCCGATGTGAAGCAGGGCCGCATTTCCATCTCCTCGCCCATCGCCCGCGCCCTCATCGGCAAGGAAGTCGGCGATTCGATCGAGGTGAACGCTCCCGGCGGCGCCAAGGCCTACGAAATCCTCGCCGTGACCTGGGGCTGACCCCTTCCTCCATGGCATACATAAAGGACATGCAGGACGTCGAGGTCATCGCGCCGAATTTCAAGCGGCGGCTGTCCGGCGTGACGTCCACGATCATCCAGCTTGTCCCCGTACAGAACCGGCTCGGCCAGAAGGTTGCGACCCTCGGGCCGGGCTTGCCCGCCAGCCTGCCGTCGATGCGCTGGCGCCACCTTCTTTCCCTCTGGACGGCGCCGGCGCAGAAGCCGTTCCGCGTCTGGCACGCCCGGCGCAATCTCGAAATGCTGCCGGGCATCCTGATGCGCGATCTGTTGCGCATGAAGCTCAGGCTGGTCTTCACCTCCGCCTCGCAGCGCGCCCATAGCGGATGGACCCGTTTCCTCGTCTCGAAGATGGATGCGGTCATTGCGACCAGCGAAAAGACGGCGTCCTACCTGCGTGTCCCCAATACCGTCGTCCTGCACGGCATCGATATCGCCCGTTTCTCGCCGCCGGCCGACAAGGCCGCGGCAAAGAAGGCCTGCGGGCTGGATGGGAGCCGGAAATTCGTCGGCTGCTTCGGCCGCGTGCGCCACCAGAAGGGCACGGACCTTTTCGTCGATGCGATGATCGCGCTCTTGCCGCAACGGCCGGCCTGGTCGGCCATCGTCGCGGGCCGGACCACGCCGCAGCACGCCGCCTTCGAGGCGGAACTGAAGCGCAAGGTCGAGAATGCCGGCCTGTCCGACCGCATCCTCTTCGTCGGCGAGCACACCAATATCAATGACTGGTACCGGGCGCTGGATCTGTTCGTCGCACCACAGCGATGGGAAGGTTTCGGCCTCACCCCGCTCGAGGCGATGGCAAGCGGCGTTCCCGTCGTCGCGACGGATGTGGGGGCCTTTAGCGAGCAGATCGTGCGCGGCGCGGAAGAGACCGGCACGCTCATTGCCGCAAATGATCTGTCGGCGATGACCTCGGCGACTGCGGCCCTGCTGGACGACGATGCCCGCCGTGAGGCCGTCGGCGACCGGGCACGACACCATGTCGCAACCCATTTTGCGATCGAGAACGAAGCCCGGCGGCTGGGCGAGGTCTATGCCCGCGCGGTGGGCCGTTGAGCCGGCTTAAAGCTCGACCAGCCCGACCTTCTTGACCTGGCGGATCGTCAGCATGGTGCGCACCGTATCGACCTGCGCATTGGCGGTCAGTTCCTCGATGACGAAATCCTGGAAGCGGGTGAGGTTTTCCGCCACGCAATGCAGCAGGTAATCGCTGTCACCGGACACCATCCAGGCCTGCCGCACCATCGGCCATTCGCCGGTGGCCGCCGCGAAGGCCTTGAGGTTGGCTTCCGACTGGTGCTTGAGTCCGACCATGCAGAATGCGACGAGATCGTAGCCGAGCGCCGGGGCGTTCAGAAGCGCCGTATAGCCCTCGATGATGCCCGCCTCCTCCAGCTTGCGCACGCGACGCAGGCAGGGCGGCGCGGAAATGCCGGCGCGCGCGGCAAGCTCCACATTGGTCATCCGGCCATCCGCCTGAAGCTCCTTCAGGATACGGATGTCGATGGCATCGAGTTCGGCACGAAACATGGAAATTTACAGACCTTTCGGGAGGGCGACCGGAAGTGATCCGAATCGGCGCAACAGCGCAACATTGTTACTGCAAGAGGCACAAATATGTCACGGGGGTCCGCTTGCTTGTTGGCAACGGCCCACGCGCACTTGAAACTCGCGGCAGTCCCCTCATAAATGAGAGCTGAACATCGATAATGCTGGCCTTGGCCTGCGCGACGACGCCGCGCGGCGGGCCGATTGGGGCAGAATGCCCCGGAAGGAACGACCATGTCCGCCGCTACCGCGAATTCGCGCCACGTCAAGGTGCTGATCATCGGCTCCGGCCCCGCCGGCTACACCGCCGCGATCTACACGGCCCGCGCCATGCTGGAACCCGTGCTGATCGCCGGCATGGAACAGGGCGGCCAGCTGATGATCACCACGGATGTGGAAAACTATCCGGGCTATGCCGATCCGGTGCAGGGCCCGTGGATGATGGAGCAGATGCTCAAGCAGGCCCAGCATGTCGGCGCCGAGATCGTCAACGACCTCGTGACCAATGTCGACCTCGACGTGCGCCCCTTCCGCATCTCCACCGACAGCGGCACCCAATGGACCGCCGATGCGCTGATCATCGCCACCGGCGCCAAGGCCAAGTGGCTCGGCATCGAGACCGAGCACAAGTTCATGGGCTTCGGCGTTTCTGCCTGCGCGACCTGCGACGGCTTCTTCTACCGCAACAAGGACGTCATCGTCGTGGGCGGCGGCAACTCGGCCGTGGAAGAAGCGCTCTACCTCGCCAACCTCGCAAAAACCGTGACCGTCGTGCACCGCCGCGACACCTTCCGGGCCGAGCGCATCCTGCAGGAGCGCCTGTTCGCCAAGGAGAACGTCAGGATCGTCTGGGACCACGAGGTTCTGGAATATCTCGGCGCGGACCCCAAGCCGCCGATGCCGGCCTCCGTCAACGGCGTGCGCCTGCGCAACGTCAAGACGGGCGACATCAGCGACATGGCGACCGACGGCGTCTTCGTCGCGATCGGCCATGCGCCGGCCGTCGAACTCTTCAAGGGCAAGCTGCGTCTCAAGCCGAACGGCTACCTGTGGACCGCGCCCGATTCCACGGCGACGGACGTGCCGGGCGTTTTTGCCGCAGGCGACGTCACCGACGACATCTATCGCCAGGCCGTGACGGCCGCCGGGATGGGCTGCATGGCGGCCCTGGAAACCGAAAAGTACCTTGCAGGTCATATGCCTGTCGCAATTGCGGCCGAGTAGAAGCCGCCAACCAAGGGAGGCGGATTCCATCCGACCTCCCACGTGGGAACAGTTGAATCAGCGACCGAGCGGGAGACGTCGTCTGCCCGCAGGAGGGACTTATGGGGGATAGAATGCCGCTCGATTGGGACAAGCTGCGGATATTTCACGCCGCGGCCGAGGCCGGCTCGTTCACGCATGCGGCGGACAAGCTGCACCTGTCTCAATCGGCCATCAGCCGGCAGGTCAGTGCGCTGGAGCAGGATGTCGGCATCAAGCTGTTCCACCGCCATGCGCGCGGACTGATCCTCACCGAGCAGGGCGAAATCCTCTACCGCACCGCGCATGACGTGCTGATGAAGCTCGAAGGCGTGCGCGTCCAGTTGACGGAAAACACCGAAAAGCCGAGCGGCAAGCTGCGCATCACCACGACCGTCGGCCTCGGCCAGGGCTGGCTGACCGACAAGGTGCAGGAATTCCTCGCGCTCTATCCCGACATGCAGGTCCAGCTCATCCTCGACAACGAGGAGCTGGACGTGAACATGCGCCACGCCGACTGCGCCATCCGCCTGCGCGAACCGCAGCAGTCGGACCTCATCCAGCGGCGGCTCTTCACGGTGCACATGCATATCTATGCCGCGCCGTCCTACATCAACCGCTATGGTGAACCGCAGTCGATCGACGACCTCGACAATCACAAAATCATCACCTTCGGCGAGCCGGCGCCCAACTACCTGCTCGACGTCAACTGGCTGGAAATCGCCGGACGTGATTCGGACAATCCCCGCCCCTCCATCCTGCAAATCAACAGCCAGACCTCGATCAAGCGCGCCTGCCTGCTGGGTATAGGTGTCGCAATGCTTCCCGATTACATCGTCGGACGCGACCCGGGGCTGCTTCAGCTTCCGCTGAGCGCGGATATTCCCTCCTTCGACACCTATTTCTGCTATCCAAGTGAAATGAAAAACTCGGCGAAACTCAAGGTTTTCAGGGATTTCATCGTCGCCAAGGCGCGCAACTGGAACTTCTGAGCAAGGCCTGCGCCTCGTGCATGGCTGGCATGCACATAAAATGGTTGCCGCTTGCTCAAAAAACCATCATATCGCGCCCAGCTGATGCATTTCGGTGGCTTTTTCCTCCCAGTGCCACCGCACCAGCTGTTCCCCTCTGGAGGTTTTATTACCTTCAAAACTATAAAGGGCCCAAGTTGATCTTGTGGCCCTCTTTTTTTGCCTTTCGTTAACCAAGTTGGAATTTCCAAGTTTCTCGCAAAACTTGGCACGCGTTTGCCTTGAAGAAACGCAAGCGCTGCCCCATATTTATCTCAGCCAACGCACATGCGGTCTTTCTCCTCCCAGTACCGCGCGCTGGCTGTTCCCCTCTGGAGGTTCTTAACCTTCAAACTTCGTAGGGCCCAGGCTTACGCTTGTGGCCCTCTTTTTTTGCCCTGCCCCTTGTATCGCGCAAACGCGATCCCAATATCGGATAAAAGCGATATACACCGATCGGACGCAACAGGCATGACCGCCCCCGAACCCGACACAGACGAAATCCTGAAGGCGCTGGCCCATCCCACGCGGCTGGAGATCCTTGCCTGGCTGAAGGAGCCGCAGGCCTATTTCGCCGGCCAGGAGCATCCTCTGGATTTCGGCGTCTGCGCCGGACAGATCGAAAAACGCTGCGATCTTTCGCAGTCCACCGTTTCCGCCCATCTTGCCACCTTGCAGCGCGCCGGTCTCGTGACGACGCGCAAGGTGGGCCAATGGGTGTTCTTCAGACGCGACGAAGACAAGATCGCGGCCTTTCTCCACCACATCAACAGCACCCTCGAGCCGGCATCCAGCCAGAAAAAGGATACTCCATGACCTCGCTCTTCGACCCCATCAAGATCGGCGACATCCAGCTTGCCAACCGTATTGTCATGGCGCCGCTGACGCGCAACCGCTCTCCGGGCGCGGTGCCGAACACGCTGAATGCCGCCTATTACGAGCAGCGCGCATCGGCAGGCCTCATCATCACCGAAGGCACGCCGATCAGCCAGCAGGGCCAGGGTTATGCCGACGTGCCGGGCCTCTACACGCCGGAAGCGCTTGCCGGCTGGCGCCAGGTCACGGATGCCGTGCACAAGTCCGGCGGCAAGATCGTCGTGCAGATGTGGCATGTCGGTCGCGTCTCCCATGACAGCCTGCAGCCGAACGGCGGCAAGCCGGTCGCCCCCTCTGCCATCCAGGCCAAGTCGAAGACCTATCTCATCGATGCCGACGGCAGCGGCTCCTTCGCCGAGACGTCCGAGCCCCGGGCGCTTGCCCGCGAGGAGATCGCCGGCATCGTGGAAGACTATCGCCGCGCCGCCCGCGCCTCGATCGAAGCCGGCTTCGACGGCGTCGAGATCCACGCCGCCAACGGCTACCTGATCGATCAGTTCCTGCGCTCGGGCAGCAACCAGCGCGACGACGACTACGGTGGCTCGATCGAAAACCGTGCCCGCTTCCTCTTCGAGGTGGTCGATGCCATCGCCTCCGAAATCGGCGCCGGGCGCACCGCCATCCGCATCTCGCCGGTAACACCCGCCAACGACGTCTTCGATCCGGCGCCGCAGCCGCTCTTCACCCATGTCGTCGAAGGCCTTGCGCGCCACGGCCTCGCCTATATCCACGTCATCGAGGGTGCCACGGGCGGTCCCCGCGATTTCCAGCAGGGCGACGCCCCGTTCGATTACGACGCGCTGCGCGCCGCCTACCGGGCCGCAGGCGGCACGGCGGCCTGGATGGTCAACAACGGCTACAACCGCGAAATGGCCATCGATGCAATCGAGGAAGGCAAGGCAGACCTCGTCGCTTTCGGCAAGCTCTTCATCTCCAACCCCGACCTCGTGACGCGCCTGAAGAACGACACGGTTCTCAACGCGCCGGACAAGGATACCTTCTACGGCGGCGGCGCGAAGGGCTACACCGACTACCCGGCGCTGGAAAACGTCGCCTGACCGGTTGAGGCCATGGCCGGAGGGCCAACGTCCCCTGGCCCGTCATTTACCCACGAGAAAACGCCCGCGTCGCAGCACGCGGGCGTTTTCTTTTTGCGCGGCGCGGCTACATCTACCGATGGATCATCTGCCACGGAGCCGTCCGCCCATGCTTTCCAGCCTCACCAAGGAACGTTTTCTCTTTGCCGGCCTCGCCGCGGCGGTCCTTGCCTATGCGACGGAACACAGCCTGCTGGAGATGGGGCGTCCGGCGATGCTGGCGGCCGCCTTCGCGCTGATCGCGGTCATCGTGCTGGTCTCCACCCGCGTGGCGCACCACGCCGAAATCCTCGCCTCGAAGGTGGGCGACCCCTACGGCACGATGATCCTGACACTCTCGGCGGTTCTGGTGGAGGTGGTGATCCTCGCCATCATGATGCAGGGCGAGACCTCGCCCACGCTCGTGCGCGACACGATCTACGCTGCCGTGATGCTCGACATCAACGGCATTCTCGGGCTTGCCGCCCTGCTCGGCGGCATTCGCCACGGCGAGCAACCCTATAACGACGATTCCGGCAAGACCTACGGTGTGATGATCCTGACGGCCATGGGCATCTCCATGGTGGTGCCGGAATTCGTGCCGCGCGAAAGCTGGCACCTCTATTCCCTCTTCACCATCGGCGCGATGATCACGCTCTATGCCGTGTTCCTGCGCATGCAGGTGGGCGCGCACAGCTATTTCTTCAGCTATGCCTATCCGCGCGCCGAGCGGAAGGAGCGTCCCGAAAGCAGCCCGCCGGAGGAAGAGGAATCCGCGACCGTCTCCATCCTCGTCATCATCGCGGGCGTGGTGCTGATCGGCGCCATGGCGGAAGTGATGTCCGTGCTGCTCGGCGCCGGGCTCAAGGGCACGGGCGCGCCGCCGGCGCTGATGGCGGTGATCGTCGCCGCGATTTCGGCAGCACCCGAAATCCTGACGGCGCTGCGCGCGGCACTGGCCAATCGCATGCAGTCCGTCGTCAACATTGCCATGGGCGCCTCGCTGTCGACGGTCATCCTCACGGTTCCCGTGATGGAAGCCATCGCGCTCTATACCGGCCAGCCCTTCATCATGGCGATGTCGCCGGTCCAGACGGTGATGGTGACCATCACGCTCATCGCCGCCGCCATCAACCTCAACGATGGAGAGACCAACGCCATCGAGGGGATGACGCATTTCATCCTCTTCGCCACTTTCGTCATGCTGACGCTGATCGGGCTATGAAAAAACCCGCCGTCTCCGGCGGGTTCTTCAATCAGGAAAGCGGCGGGCCTTACTTGCAGGCTGCGCAGAAGCGCTGGATGCGCTTGCCGGCTTCCTCCAGCAGGGCTTCCGACGTCGCATAGGAGATGCGGAAGTTCGGGCCGAGGCCAAAGGCCGAACCGTGCACGACGGCAACGCCTTCCGCTTCCAGAAGCTCGGACACGAAGTCTTCGTCCGTCTCGATGACCTTGCCCGACGGCGCGGTCTTGCCGATCAGCCCCTTGCAGGACGGATAGACATAGAAGGCGCCTTCCGGCGACGGGCACTCGATGCCAGTGGCCTGGTTGAGCATGGAGACGATGAGATCGCGGCGGCCTTCGAAGATCTTCTTGTTTTCGGGAATGAAGTCCTGCGTGCCGTTCAGCGCCTCGACAGCCGCCCACTGTGCAATCGAGCACGCGCCGGAGGTCTGCTGGCCCTGGATCATGTCCATGGCCTTGATGAGGTTGAGCGGGCCGGCCGCATAGCCGATACGCCAGCCGGTCATGGCATAGGCCTTCGAGACGCCGTTCATGGTGAGCGTGCGGTCATAAAGGCCGGGCTCGACCTCGACCGGTGTGGCGAACTTGAAGTCGCCATAGGTCAGATGTTCGTACATGTCGTCGGTCAGCACCCAGACATGCGGGTGGCGCATCAGCACGTCGGTCAGCGCCTTCAGCTCGTCATGGCTGTAGGCGGCACCCGACGGGTTGGACGGCGAGTTGAAGATGAACCACTTGGTCTTGGGCGTGATCGCCTTTTCAAGGTCTTCCGCCTTCAGCTTGAACTTGTTTTCCTGTGTCGTCGCGACGAAGACCGGCGTGCCGCCGCAAAGCGACACCATTTCCGGGTAGGAAACCCAGTAAGGTGTTGGGATAACAACTTCATCGCCCGCATTCATGGTGGCCATGAAGGCGTTGAAAAGAATCTGCTTTCCACCGGTGCCGACGATCGTCTGCGCGGCGGTGTAGTCGAGGTTGTTTTCGCGCTTGAACTTCTTTGCGATGGCGTCGCGCAGTTCCGGGATGCCGGAAACCGGCGTGTACTTCGTCTCGCCGCGGTTGATCGCGTCGATGGCGGCCTGCTTGATATTGTCAGGCGTGTCGAAATCCGGCTCGCCTGCGCCAAGCCCGATGACATCGCGGCCTTTCGCTTTCAACTCGCGCGCTTTCTGGGAAACGGCGATGGTGGCGGAGGGCTTCACACGGGAAAGGGCGTCGGCAAGAAAGGCCATGATGGAGATGTCCTCATCGGGTTCAAAGACGGCTTGGCGCCATGGACCCGGAGCGCCGGGCTCCATAGCGGTTAGGTCTATGTCGAAACTGCGCCGGTCTTGCAAGCACGCGATCGAAAAAAAGCAGGAAAACCGGGCTTCCGCGTAAAATTTCATGCACCTCATCACAAAAGCGAATGGATCGCCCGCAAGCGGGAAAGCGCAAACACCAAAAGGTTGAAGCGAAGGAGAAGGATGAGATTTTTACGCGAAGGATTAAGCAGGCCTTAACGGATTGGCCCTATCCTCCGCCGGTCGATGGCCCTCCTGTTGATGGTGCTCTGCATGGGCGAAAGAAGCATCTTCACCAATCTCGTGCGGCAGGCCGACGGTGCTTACAGCGCCGTCTACGGCCCCTATCTCCTGCAATCGGCGCTCCAGCCGATCTTCCGCGAACATGCGGACGGGCGGCTGCAGATCGCCGCCTTCAAGGGGCTGATCCGCGCCAGCGCCGGCGACATGCCGACGTCTCCCGGCGAATTCTTCCAGAGCGTGCCGGAGGACGAGCGCACCGCCGTCGACGGTCTGTGCCGCAGCCTTCACATTCTCAACGCCGGCCTGATCGGCCGGCGTGACGCCGCCCTCATCATGAGTGTCCATTCCGGGCTCTATCGTGCGCCGCACGCCATGCGCCAGGAGGTGGAGTGGCTGCGACTTGCCGCCCATGAGGCGGGCATTGCACCCGAACGGATCGCCTGCGAGATCCGCCAGCTACCCGGCGACGATGCCGAGGCCCTTGCGCTTTTCGCCGACCGGCTGCACGAGGCCGGCTTCTCCATCGCCATCGACGAATATACCGGCGACGACCGCGATCTTGCACGCCTCGAACGGCTGAAGCCGCAATTCGTGGCCTTCGACACATCATGGCTCCACGAATTTGCGGAAAACTCCGCCGGCCTGGCGCTCCTGCGCGTCATGATAAGTCAGTTCTCAGACAGGACCATCGAGGCCATTGTCGGCGGCATTGAGACGCCGGAGACCATGGCGCTCTGCCGCGAGATGGGCGGCCCGCTAATGCAGGGCTTCCTGCTCGCCCGGCCGGAGCTGGCCCCGACGCACTTCAACTCGACCTTTCCCGACATCGGCGAGGACCGTCCCGCAGCGGACAAGCCCGCAGCTATTTCCGACGCCCCCATGCCCGTTGAAAACCGTACCGCAAGACCCGTTCGGCACTTCGGCAGAAGGGGTGTCTAAGACGGCGCGGACAGTCCTTCTATTCGCCTGAAGCATTTGGAAACGTGACATTTTTACCATGCCTTTTTTCCGCCACAATAAATGTCGGGCCTTGCCGCAATTCGGTCCTTGTCGCGCCGATTTCGGCAGGCCTTTTGGACGCCGTTCAAGGAAAAAGCAAAGACAGGGGACAACCATGTTTCTGGATGAAGACAAGCCGGCCAAGTCGCCAAAGCTTCGTGAATCACGCGCCATGTTCCTCATCGCCATGACGGCGCTGGCCGCATGCGTGCTCATGGTGGTCAGCCTGATGTCGCCGCCCGCCGTCGCCCTCGACACGATCAAGACCTCGGGCATCGGCAATGCAGCCTCGCAGCAGGTCCAGCCCGCGCAAAAGTGACACGCCGGCTGCCGCCGCTCTTGCAAGCCGCACGGCTCTGGGTCAGGTAACGGCGAGACGCGGGAGATGGCTATGCAGGCACGGCAGGGACGCAGGATAGGCATATGGAGCGGGGCGGTCTTCGCCCTTGTGGCCGCGCTGCCCTTGTCTTTCGCGCCGGCCTCGGCCGCGCCTCGCATCATTCCCAGCAAGAAGGCGCCGCTCGCCGTCGAAACCGTCGCAAGCGGCCTCAATCATCCCTGGTCCGTCGAAGTGCTGCCGGACGGCAGCTATCTGGTTTCCGAAAAAGGCGGCGCGCTGCGGCGGGTGCAGTCCGGCAAAGTTTCCCCTCCCATATCCGGCGTGCCGGACGTGGCGACGAACGGCCAGGGCGGGCTGCTCGATATCGCCCTCGCGCGCGATTTCGAAACCAGCCGCATTCTCTTCCTTACCTATAGTGCGCGCGGCGATGGCGGCACCGGCACAGCGGTCGCCCGGGCGCGGCTGTCGGAAGACGCAACCCGGCTCGAAGGCACGACCCGCATTTTCCAGATGAACCGCCTAACGACGCGCGGCCAGCATTTCGGCTCGCGCATCGCGGTTGCCGGCGACGGCAGCCTCTTCTTCGGCATCGGAGACCGCGGCGAAGGCGAACGCGCCCAGGATCCGCGTGACCATGCCGGCGCCATCCTGCATATCAATCCCGATGGCACACCCCACGCGGACAATCCCTTCCTCGGAAGTCCGGACGGTCTGGCGGAAATCTGGTCGAAGGGCCACCGTAACCCGCAGGGCATCGCCATCGATCCCAGGGACGGCACGCTGCTGACCGCCGAACATGGCGCGCGCGGCGGTGACGAGATCAACAATCCGCAGCCCGGACACAATTATGGCTGGCCGCGCGTCTCCTACGGCCGGCACTATTCCGGCGCGGAATTCGAGCTCGGCTCGACGTCCAAGGGCTACGAGCCTCCACTCTATTACTGGGACCCATCCATCGCACCCGGCGCCATCGCCGTCTATCGCGGCGCGATGTTCCCCGAATGGGACGGCAACCTGATCGTCGCTGCCCTCGCCTATCAGCTGGTCGCCCGGCTGGAGCGCGACGAGAACGGCGCGATCCTCTCGGAGGAGCGCATGTTCGACGGGGAGTTCGGCCGCATCCGCGATATCGTCGTCGCGCCGGATGGAGCGCTTCTCCTTCTGACCGACGAGGACGACGGCGCCCTGCTGCGCGTGTCGCGGGCCGCGGCGACGGACTGAGCCACCACCCTTGCCCAAAAAACGGGCGCCTGCTAGCAGGATGAAGGGCGCCTTCCGCGCCGGTTACCTCCATCAGGGTGGAATGACATGACGCGCGTTCAGGCGAACCTTCTCCTGTTGCTGGCCGGCGCCATCTGGGGCGCGGGCTTCATCGCCCAGTCGACCGCGATGCAGACGCTGGGGCCGATCTGGTTCATCGGCCTGCGCTTTGCGGTGGCGACCCTCGTCGCCCTGCCCTTCGCCCGATGGGAGCAGATGCGCGCCGAAACCCCCGTCAGCCGCAGGGACATGGCCGGCTTCGTGCTAACGGGCCTTGCGCTCTTCGCCGCCGCCAGTTCGCAGCAGGTCGGGCTGCTCACGACGACCGTCACCAATTCCGGCTTCCTCACCGGGCTCTATGTGGTCTTCACGCCCATTCTCACCGTGCTGATACTGCGCCGCCGGCCGCACTGGGTCATCTGGCCGGCCGCTGTCATGGCGTCCGTCGGCATCTTCCTGTTATCGGGAGGCACCCTTGCGGCATTGACGGTCGGCGACATGCTGACCATCCTGTGTGCGGTTCTCTGGTCGGTCCAGATGATCTGCGTGGGCGTCTTCGCCGGGCGCTCCGGGCGGCCGCTGGCGCTGTCGCTCACCCAGTTCGCCATCTGCGGGGCGCTGGGCTGCGCCGTCGGTGCGCTGTTCGAGCCCATCAGCCTCGCCGCCATCACCGGCGCGCTGCCGGAAATCCTCTATGCCGGCCTGTTCTCCAGCGGCCTCGCCTTCATCGTGCAGAACATTGCCCAGCGCTACACGACCGCGCCGCAGGCGGCGATCTTCCTGTCCAGCGAGGCGCTCTTCGCGGCACTTTTCGGCGTGCTGTTGCTCGGCGAGACCATCAGCACGGCCGGTTATATTGGCTGCGGCATCATCTTCCTCGCCATGCTTGCTGTGGAACTGGTACCGGAACTTCTGCGCGATCGCCGCAAGGACATGCCCGCCGAAGTATGAGGCAGCCGTTTCCCGCAGCCGCACAATATAGATTTGGCCGGGAACCTGCCCCGTCATGGAAGGCGGCGACTTTTTCGGCAATCGCCCGCAATTTGACCAAAGTGAGGCATGTCAAATGCCCGCCAAAACTTTTGCTTGCCAATTTGCCACAAACACATCAATCTTCCTTTGTTCGGGCAATTTGCGGACACGGGAAGACCTTTAATAAAAGCGCGCCGGAGACGCGAAATAATTCCGGGCAGTCAACATCTGGATGATCCCAGGGTCATATGGTTGGCTGGCTGCGGTGAAAACAGGACCCTTTCCTCAACCTCGAGAACTGCCTGCCTAACGCCCTTCGGGGCAAAACTGACGTTCTGCCCGCCGCCAATATACGGGCAGAGAGAAAAGGACCTGACGCATGGCCGAAACTGGCATTGTAAAATTCTTCAACACTGAGAAGGGCTTTGGTTTCATCAAGCCCGACAATGGTGGTGCGGATATTTTCGTACACATCTCTGCTGTACAGGCTTCCGGCCTGAACGGCCTTTCCGAAAACCAGAAGGTAAGCTTCGACACGGAACCTGATCGCCGCGGCAAAGGCCCGAAGGCGGTCAACCTCGAGATTGCCGGCTGAACCGGTTATTTCAGGATTTTTGAGTTGGAGCCCGGCAGTGATGCCGGGTTTTTTCGTTCAGCCTGCGTTCAGCCAAAATCGTCTAGTTTGGTATTGTCATCGACCGGCAAAAGCCGGCGTCCAAAGGAACGATGCCATGAAGAACACAATGAAGGCCCTGGTCCTGTCCGTTGCCGTCGCCGCGACGGCGCTGACCGCAACTGCCGGCGTTTCCCAGGCGCGCGACCGCGACGGCTACTGGCGCGACGGCGGCTATCGTGAACACCGCCGCCACCGTGACCGCGACGCCCTCATCGGCGGCGCGCTCGGTCTTGCCACCGGCGTCATCATCGGCGGCGCGATCGCCTCCCAGCCCCGCTACGATGAACCGCGTTACATCGAGCGCCGCTATGTCGAGCCGGAATACTATCCGGAACCCGAGCGCCGCGTGATCTACCGCCCGGCCCCGAGCTACGAGCCCTGGACCCGGTCCTGGTACGATTACTGCGCCCGCCGCTATCGCTCGTTCGACCCGCAGAGCGGCACCTTCGTCGGCTACGACGGCCGCGAGCATTTCTGCACCGCGGGCTGACAGAACGCACATGAAGAAAAACGGGCGCCTGACGGCGCCCGTTTTCGTTTCACAGCCCGCGCAGGAACGGATTGGTCCGTCGTTCCTCGCCGATACGGCCGCCCGGCCCGTGCCCGCACAGGAACCCGACGTCGTCTCCGAGCGGGAGAACCTTGTCGCGGATCGACTGGAGCAGCTGCTCATGGTTGCCGCCCGGCAGGTCCGTCCGGCCAATCGATCCCTGGAACAGCACGTCGCCGAGATGGGCGAAGCCCTGCTTGCGGTTGAAGTAGATGACGTGCCCCGGCGCATGGCCGGGCGTGTGGGACACCTCGAATTCGTGTTCTCCGAAGGAAACGGTGTCGCCGTCTTCCAGCCAGCGGTCGGGAACGACGTTCGAGACCTTCATGGCGACACCGAAGCGCTGCGCCTGCGTCTCCAGGGCCTGAAGCAACGGCAGGTCGTCCTTATGCGGACCGATGATGTCGAGGCCGAGCGCTTCCTTGAGTTCCTTCGCGCCGCCCGCGTGGTCGATATGGCCATGCGTCAGCCAGATCGCCGTCAACGTGATGCCGTTCTCCTCGACCGTTCGCATGATGGCATCGACATCGCCGCCCGGATCGACGACGACGCCTTGCTTGGTCTCCGTATCGAAGAGGATGGTGCAGTTTTGCTGAAAGGGGGTGACGGGAATGATGCCCGCCTGAAGCATGCCCATGGGGTCCTCGCTTGGTTGCCGCTTGCCCCACCTATAGCCGGAAGCGGCGCCTCACACCAAGCGGGACGTCAGCGAAGGCTTGCCATTTCTTCGGCGGGGCCGGCGACGGGCGAAAGCGAGACGGTCGATAGCAGAACCGTGGCGACGACGATATTGAGCATGGCATAAAGGAAAACCACCGGCCGAAGCCCCCGGGCAACCGTATCGTGCGGCGTCGTCGTCTTGGAAAGCATTGTCCGTCTCCTTGATAGTGCTCAGGAAATAGCCGTGCGGCATCTTTGTTCCACCGTCTTTTACGACGAAGCGCAAAACGCGTCTGTTTCCGCGGAAACAGGGCTTCCGCCTGCACCAGACGGCGAATGCGCCATGCGGACCACACGGATAAATTGACAGTCCCCGAATTTGGCCGCACCCTTCAAGTGCCGAGTCTGTCGGCACGGGTCGCGGGCCCGAGGGCGCTGTGGTCCGAGCGCAACCTGTCCGCCTTTGGGGGGAACCTTCAGCGGACGACCAGGAGGGGAATGTCATGGAAGCATTGATGCCCATCATCACGCAACTCATTGCCGGCGCTGTCGGCGGCAACGTTGCCGGCGCGGCTCTCAAGCAGGCCGCCGTCAGCGTCATCGTCCGCACGATCGTCGGCGCCATCGGCGGCGTGGGCGGCGGCATGCTGCTGCAACTGCTCGGCGGCGAAGCGGGCCTGAGCGGCCTCGTCGCCAACGGCATCGGCGGCCTGGTCGGCGGCGGCGTGCTGACGGCGATTGCCGGTGCCGTTCTCGGCAAGAAATCCGCCTGAACGCGGAACGAAAAACGGCGGCCCGCAGGGGCCGCCGACTTGGATTAGATGATTTGGCCGAAGGTTACTCGGCAGCCGCAGCGACCGGATAGACTTCCTTCATATAGTCGTTCATCAGCGTTTCGCAGATCGTGCCCGGCGTGAAGCGATAGGGGCCGATTTCGGAAACCGGCGTCACTTCGGCGGCCGAGCCGGTCAGGAAGCATTCGGAGAAGTCCGACAGCTCTTCCGGCAGGATGGCCCGCTCGACGACCTGATAGCCCCGGCGCTTGGCCAGTCCGATGACCGTGCGGCGCGTGATGCCGTCGAGGAAGCAGTCCGGTGTCGGCGTGTGGATGACGCCGTCCTTGACGAAGAAGATATTGGCGCCGGTCGCCTCGGCCACCTGGCCGCGATAATCCAGCATCATCGCATCCGCATAGCCCTTGGCCTCGGCGGCATGCTTGGAGATGGTGCAGATCATGTAGAGGCCGGCCGCCTTGGACTTCGACGGCGCGGTCCGCGGGTCGGGACGGCGGTACTCGGCGATGTCGAGACGGATGCCCTTCAGCTTTTCGGCCGGATTGAAGTAGCTGCCCCACTGCCAGATGGCGATGGCGACGTTGATGCGGTTGTTCTGCGCCGAAACGCCCATCATTTCCGATCCGCGCCAGGCGATCGGGCGGACATAGGCCTCGGAGAAACCCTGGCGCTTCAGGAGTTCCACGCTTGCGGCATCCAGCTCCTCGACGGAATAGGGAATCTTGAAGCCGAGAATTTCGGCGGAGGCGTGCAGGCGCTGGTTATGCTCGGTCAGCTTGAAGATGCGCCCGCCATAGGCGCGCTCGCCCTCGAACACGGCGCTTGCATAGTGCAGGCCATGCGTCAGCACATGGATCTTTGCATCCTTCCAGTCGACGAACTCACCGTTGAACCAGATTTGTCCATCCAGTTGATCGAAGGGAACTGCCATCGTGTCATCCTCCGGCGCTCTCACGCCATTCTTTCTGTTGATTGTTTCGCCAATTGCGGTCTAACCAGAAACGGCGGGATTACCTGCGTGGAAAGGTAGTCCAGATTGAGAATCGGGCAAACACCGCGCGACGGTGCCCCCAGGGACCGCAAAAACGATGGGAACCCTTAGCAATCGCGGAAAAATATGTCAACAAAGCTGACATATCTTGCCGAATATTACGCAAGGGCGAGGCGACATGAAAGGAAATGACACCGTGGCCCGACAGATGCCGGACAAAGACGGCAAGAACGAGCTGCACGAGGACGCGATGACCGGCGACGGCCGCATCGACATGGAGATCATCGAGGGTCTGTTCTTCGCCTATCGCGACTTCGTTTCCGATCCCGACGCCATTCTCGAGAAGAGCGGCTTCGGGCGCGCCCATCACCGCGTCGTGCACTTCGTCAACCGCGAGCCCGGCATGACCGTCGCCGATCTCCTCGATACGCTGAAGATCACCAAGCAGAGCCTGGCCCGCGTCTTGAAGCAGCTCGTGGATTCCGGCTATATCCACCAGGTGGCCGGCGCCGAGGACCGCCGCCAGCGCAAGCTCTACCCCACCCGCACCGGGCGGGAACTGGCGCTGGCGCTGGCCGAGCCGCAATCCCGCCGCATCGCCCGTGCATTCGAGAAAATGGGGCCGGACGATCGGCGCACCGTAATCCGGTTCCTCGCCGGCATGCAGAATGCCAAGAGCGACTGACCGGTCTCAGGAGATTGAAGACGATGACGGCTGCCGGCGCGCCTTCCGACGATGCTTCCCACCTTCTCGTCGTCGATGACGACACCCGCATCCGCGACCTTCTCGGCCGCTACCTCGTGGAGCAGGGTTTTCGCGTGACCGTGGCGGCAGATGCCGATGAGGCGCGGCGCAAGCTGCGCGGCCTCGACTTCGACCTCATCATCATGGATGTGATGATGCCCGGCGAAAGCGGCCTGTCGCTCACCAAGAGCCTGCGGGACATCCGGCCCGTGCCGATCCTCATGCTGACGGCGCTCGCCGAATCCCGCGCGCGCATAGAGGGTCTGGAAGCCGGGGCGGACGACTACCTGTCCAAACCCTTCGAACCGCGCGAACTCGTGCTGCGCATCAACAACATCCTCAAGCGCAATGCAGCGCCCGCCGGGCCGAAGATCGAGCAGGTCATGTTCGGCCCCTACACCTTCTCCATCGTGCGCAAGGAGCTGAAGCGCGGCGGCGACCCCATCCGCCTCACCGACCGCGAGCAGGACATCATGCTGCTCTTTGCCCAGCGTGCCGGCGAAACGATCCCGCGCCACGAGCTCATCGGCGAGGAAACGGAAGTGGGCGAGCGCACGATCGACGTGCAGATCAACCGCCTGCGCCGCAAGATCGAGGAGGACCCGTCCAATCCGGTCTGGCTCCAGACCGTGCGCGGCATCGGCTACCGCCTGAGCGTGGAGCAGGGTTGACCGTGCGCGGTCCGTCGGGGAGTGTGGCCACATGACCCTGTTTTCGGCTTTCCGGCGGGATATCGAGCGTGCGCCGTCCGCCGGCTGGAAGCGCTTCACGCGCTGGCTGCGCCACCAGATGCCGACCGGACTCTATGCCCGCTCGCTGCTCATCATCATCCTGCCGATGGTGCTTCTCCAGGCGGTCGTCGCCTTCGTGTTCATGGAACGCCACTGGCAGCTCGTCACGCAGCGCCTCTCCATGGCCGTCACCCGCGACATTGCCGCGATCATCGACCTGATCGAGACCTATCCGCAGGACGACGACTATGCGGAGATCACCCGTATAGCCCGCGAGCGGCTGGAGCTGATCATCTCCGTCGAGCAGGGCACGACGCTGCCGCCGCCGCGCAGCAAGCCCTTCTTCAACATCCTCGACGAGATCCTGAGCGAGGAGATCGTCCGCCAGATCCGGCGTCCGTTCTGGATCGACACCGTCGGCGAAAGCAAGGTCGTCGAGATCCGCATCCTGCTCGACAACAAGATCCTGCGCGTCTATGCGCGGCGAAACCAGGCCTACGCATCGAACACCCACATCTTCCTTCTGTGGATGGTCGGGGCCTCGCTGGTGCTGATCCTCATCTCCATCCTCTTCCTGCGCGGCCAGATCCGCCCCATCCTCGCCCTGGCGCAGGCGGCCGAAAGTTTCGGCAAGGGGCAGAGGATGCCGGAGAATTTCGCGCCACGCGGCGCCGATGAAGTGCGCCGCGCCGGCCTCGCCTTCATTCTCATGCGCGAACGCATCGAGCGCCAGATCGAACAGCGCACCGCCATGCTGACGGGCGTCAGCCACGACCTGCGCACGATCCTCACCCGCTTCAAGCTGCAGCTGGCGCTCGCCGGCGACAAACCCGAGCTTCAGGGCATGGGCAAGGATGTCGAGGACATGCAGACCATGCTGGAAGGCTATCTCTCCTTCGCGCGCGGCGACGCGGAGGAGGATGTCGGCAAATTGCGCCTCTCCGACCTCATAGACCGGCTGTCCCTCGAAGCCGAACTGCACGAGCGCGCCTTCTCCAGCGAAATCGACGGCGACGACGAGATCATGGTGCGGCCCAACGCCTTCACGCGCCTCGTCGGCAACGTCGTTTCCAACGCGCTGCGCTATGCGAAGACCGTGCATGTCGAGGCGCGCCATCGCGCCAAATGGCTGACCGTCACCGTCGACGACGATGGCCCCGGCATTCCGGAAAACGTCCGCGAGGACGTCTTCAAGCCGTTCTTCCGCCTCGATGAGGCCCGCAACCTCGATGCCTCCGGCACCGGCCTCGGCCTTGCCATCGCGCTCGATATCGCCCGCAGCCACGGCGGCAATGTCACGCTCTCAGATAGCCCGTTGGGCGGGCTGCGCGTGACGATCCGCGTTCCCGTTTGACAGGAAGACCCGATGAGCAAAGCCCCGTTCGATGATCTCGCCTGGCTCAATCCGCCGCCCGCCGCGGACGTGCGGGAGGGCAGCCTGCATGTGCGCACCGGCCTCAAGACGGATTTCTGGCAACGCACCTATTACGGATTCCAGCCCGACAGCGGCCATTTCCTGCACCGCCGATGGTCCGGCGACTTCACGCTGGAGACGACCTTTCGCGGCCGCTACGAAACGCTCTACGACCAGGCCGGCCTGATGATCCGCCACGATGAAACGGCCTGGGTGAAATGCGGAATCGAGTTCACCGATGGCGCGAAGCATTTCAGCGTCGTCGTCACGCGCGGCCATTCCGACTGGTCGGCCTTCCGCATCGAAGATGATTTCGACCTGATCTCCGTCCGCGTCACGCGCAATGGCGATGCGCTCTTCATCCAGTACAGGACCGACGCCATGGTGGAATGGCGGATGGCCCGCCTCGCCTATTTCCCGACGGAATATGCCGATCTCTCGGTCGGCGTCATGGCCTGCTCGCCGCAGCGCGAGGGCTTCGAAGCCGAGTTCACGGATTTCCGGCTGGGCCCGCCACTCTCACGCGACATTCACTAGAACGGTGTCAGCACATCTTCTTACCGTTCGGCACCGGCTGGTCCACGCCGGCCAGAACGATCGCGCCGGCTTCATCCTCGAAACCGAGTGTCAGAACCTCCGAACGGACAGGCCCGATCTGTCGCGGCGGGAAATTCACGACGGCAAGCACCTGGCGTCCGACCAGCTGTTCCAGCGTGTAGTGGACGGTGATCTGGGCCGACGATTTCTTCGTGCCGATTTCAGGGCCGAAGTCGATGGTCAGCTTGTAGGCCGGCTTGCGCGCCTCGGGAAACGGCAGCGCCTCGATGATGGTGCCGACGCGAATATCGACCCGTTCGAAATCGGCATAGGCAATGGTTTCGGTCATGGAGGAAGATCCTGCAATCGTTCAGGGCAATTCCCGGGGAACATGAAGTCCGCAAGGAACCGGATGAAAAGAACGGACTAACCGATTCCCGCGATTCAGGAAAACGGCTTAACCCGCCAGTTCCTCCGCGCGGCTGCGCGCCGCTGCAATCGCCTTGTCGAACAGCGGCTGCATGCCGTCGTCTGCCATGAGCACCGAAAGGGCAGCAGCCGTGGTGCCGCCCGGCGAGGTCACGTTCTGGCGCAGGCGGCTGGCGTCGTCGGGGGACTGGTGAAGCAGTTCACCAGCCCCCGCGACCGTTTCCCGTGCGAGGCGCATGGCGAGGTCCGCCGGCAGGCCCGCCTTGCGGCCTGCCTCTGCCATGCACTCGACGAGATAAAAGACATAAGCCGGGCCGCTGCCCGAAACCGCCGTGACGGCGTCGATATCGCCCTCGCTGGCGACCCATTCGACCGGGCCGCTGACCTTGAGCAGGGCATGCACGAAATCACGCTGCGCATCGGTCACGCGCGCATTGGCATAAGCACCTGTCACGCCGCGGCCGATCATGGCCGGCGTGTTCGGCATGGCGCGCACGGTGGCGGCCTCGCCGAGATGGCTTTCGAGATTGGCGATGGTCTTGCCGGCGGCCACGGAGACGATGACCGTCTCGGGGCCAACCAATTCCTTGAGCGGCGGCAGCACCTGATCGATGACCTGCGGCTTGACCGCGACGAAGATGACGCCGGCCTTGACGCCCTCGGGGGCCGCGGTCTCGTGGCGCACGCCGTTATCGGCAATCAGCTTGGCCATGGCCGGCTGCGGGCCGGGATCGATGACGATGACCGACGCGCCAGAAATACCGCTCTTCAGCCAGCCGGCGAGCATCGCGCCGCCCATATTGCCGGCGCCGATGAGAACGATCGGTCCGCTCGCGGCCACGCTCATGATCAGGCCTCCCCGACCGTCTCGAACAGCACGGCGTCGACGGCGGACTGGGCATCCATGCCCGACCACACGACAAACTGGAAGGCCTGGAAATAGGCTTCGCAGGATTCGAGCGCGCTGGAGAGCAGCACCTCGACCTGCTGGTTGGTCGGCTCCGCGCCGCCGGCAAGCAGCAGCGACTGGCGGAAGATCACCACGTCCTCGCGGCGCCAGAGGTCGAAATGCCCCATCAGCACCTGTCCGTTGACATGGGAGAGGAGGCACATGACCTCGTTGACCCGGCTCTCGGGAACCTTGATGTCGAAGGCGCAGGCCAGGTGCAGCGCCTCGAATTCCTCCATCCAGGAGAAGGAGACGTGGTAGTCCGTCCACTTGCCTTCGACGGTCATCGCGATCTCGTCTTCGCCCGACCGCTCGAACGTCCAGTCGTTGTTCGCCGCGACGAATTCGATCATGTCGACCGGGTTGGACTGGCGCCCGATATCCAATTCCATAAGGCTCATGCGTCACCTTCAAGGCCGGCAGGCATGCATCATCGCGCTCACACACACGACGCGGCAAACCTTACTCCGGATACAACACTGAATGATTGCTAGGCACTGCACGCAGACTGGACGACTTACCCTGTCCGAAGCTTGCGCCGCCCGTTTCGAATCATCATTTAAAATCAGTGTATAACGGCGGAGTCACGACGCCAGCCCCTGAGCACCTGTTTTCCCCGGACGGTTGTGGAAAGCGGCTCCGAAAAAGATTCAGGTCGAGCGCTTAAGAGACTCTGCCAAAAGGGCTTTTCGCAAGTGTCCACAGGGGTAAAAATTTTATTAAAAAAAACGGTTGGCGCGATGTGAATCACGCCAACCGAGTCCGTGCTGTCGAAACCTGTCGCGAAACGGTTCAGTTGCCCGCGTTGAGGCGCGCTTCCAGGGCTTCGAGCCGCTTCAAAAGTGCGTCGTTTTCATCGCGCGCCTTGATGGCCATTTCGCGCACCGCCTCGAACTCCTCACGCTTGACGAGGTCGAGCCCGTTGATGAAGCGTTCGGCCTGCGCGCGGAACATCGTTTCGGCTTCCTTGCGAACGCCCTGGGCGGCTCCCGCGGCATCGGTCATCAGCTTGGCGAAATCGTCGAAAATGCGGTTCGCACCGGTGGTCATGGGCCTTCCCTCCTCGGGTGTCGATGGTTGCGGCAGGCGCTCACGCCCGCATTCTGTCCTTGAGGTAGGGTCTTGGACCGCCGCTTGCAAGCGGATTCCGGTGGATCGTCCTGTCAGGGACATGCCGGGCGCCGGCAATCGCCATTTCCCGCCTTGACCCTGCCGCAACGCCTCGCCATCTTCCGCCCGAAACGAGGACGTTCCACGCTTGACCAATATCGCGCAGCTCTTTGCCATCATGCCCTATCCCGAAATCGACCCGATCGCCTTCTCAATCGGCCCGGTCGACGTGCACTGGTACGGCATCGCCTATGTCGCGGGCATCATGCTGGGCTGGCTTTACGCCCGCAGGCTGATCGAAACGCCGCGCCTGTGGGCCGGCGAAGCGCCGATCACCCGTGTCCAGCTCGACGACTTCCTCGTCTGGGCCGCCGTCGGCATCATTCTGGGCGGGCGCATCGGCTATATCGTGTTCTACGATTTCCCGAATGTCGCGGCCGACCCTCTGCGCGCCCTTCAGGTGTGGAAAGGCGGCATGTCGTTCCATGGCGGCTTCGCCGGCACGACGCTTGCCATGATCCTCTTCGCATGGCGTCACAAGATCCCGCTGTGGAGCCTGTTCGATATCGTCGCCGCCGTCGTGCCGATTGGCCTGTTCTTCGGCCGCATCGCCAACTTCGTCAACGGCGAGCTCTGGGGGCGGCTGTCGGATGCGCCCTGGGCGGTGATCTTCCCGGAAGCCGGCCCCTTCGCCCGCCATCCGAGCCAGCTTTACGAAGCCGGGCTCGAGGGCATCGTGCTACTGACCGTGATCGCCGTTGCAATCTATCGCTTCGGCGCGCTGAAGCGGCCGGGCCTCGTGACCGGCATCTTCGTCGCGGGCTACGCGCTGTCGCGCATCACGGTCGAATTCTTCCGCGAGCCGGATCCGCAACTCGGTTATCTCTTCGGCGGCTGGCTGACCATGGGCATGGTGCTGTCGCTGCCCATGCTGGCGCTCGGCATCTGGGCCATCCTGCGTGCGCGCCCGGCCGAACCGGCCAGCGCCTGAACGGATCAACACCATGCCGACACCGCTCGCCCGCAAGATCAAGGCGCTGATCCACACCAACGGTCCGATCAGCATCACGGACTATTTCGCGCTGTGCCTCGCCGACCCGGACTATGGCTATTATCGCACCCGGGACCCGTTCGGCCGCGCCGGCGATTTCGTCACCGCGCCTGAAATCAGCCAGCTCTTCGGCGAAATGCTGGGTATCTTCCTTGTGCATGCCTGGCAGAAGCATGGCGGGCCGGAGCGGGTGCGCATCGCCGAGATCGGCCCCGGCCGCGGCACCATGATGTCCGACATGCTGCGCGTCGTCGCCAAGCTGGCGCCGCAACTCTACGAGAGCGCAACCTTCCACCTCGTGGAAACGAGCCCCAGGCTGCGCGAAATCCAGCAGGAGACGCTCGGGCTTCATGCCGGCCGCGTCAGCTGGCACGACAGTTTCGAGGAGTTGCCCGACGGCTTCGTTCTGCTCGCGGCCAACGAGCTGTTCGACGCCATTCCCATCCGCCAGTTCGTCAAGACGCCCACCGGCTTCCGTGAACGCCTGGTCGGGCTCGATGCCGAAGACGAACTCACCTTCGCCGCTGGCGTCGCGGGCATCGACCCCGCGCTGCTGCCGGACAATCACAAGACGGTCGCGAACGGCACGATCTTCGAGATCGCCCCGGCGCGCGAAGCGGTGATGGCGACGATCGGCGAGCGCATCGCGCGCTTCGGCGGCACCGCCCTCATCATCGACTACGGTCATTTCGTCAGCGGGTTCGGCGATACGCTTCAGGCGGTCCTCAAGCACGATTTCGATCCGCCGCTTGCCCATCCCGGCGAGGCGGACCTGACGAGCCACGTGGACTTCGAGCGTCTGGCAGCTGCCGCGGCAGCCTCCGGTCTCCACATTCACGGCATGTTGCACCAGGGGGATTTCCTCGTCGGCCTGGGCATCGGCGAGCGCGCCTCCGCGCTCGGGCGCAATCGCGACGAGGCGGCGCAACAGCAGATTCTGAACGATGTTGCCCGTCTCGCCGGTTCCGGTGCAGGCCGAATGGGCGATCTTTTCAAAGTCCTGGCGGTCGGCAGCGAACCGCTTGCACTGTTTCCGTTCCGCCAGCCGGATTGACACGCCGGCCTCGGGCGGACAACATCCCGCCCGATTTGCACCCCGCATGCCCCGGCCGAGTTCCTTGCCTGGCGGCCCCTCCAAGCCCAGCCGAGAGACCATGAAGGACCAAGCGCTTCCCTCCCCGATCCAGAGCCCGCTGATCGCCGAACGCGCCGGAGACCTGGTGCGCCACGGCTTCTTCACGCGCGCCGGCGGCGTCTCGGAAGGCATCTATCGCGGCCTCAATGTCGGCCTCGGCTCGAACGACGCGCGAGAAAACGTCCAGGAGAATCGCGCCCGTGTCGCCCGCTGGTTCGGCGTCGAACCGGACCGGCTCGCGACGGTGCACCAGATCCACTCGCCGGATGTCGTGACCGTCGATGCCGGCTATGACGGCAGCCGCCCGCAAGCGGATGCGCTCGTCACGGCCACGCCCGGCGTCGTGCTCGGCGTTCTCGCGGCCGATTGCGGCCCGATCCTGTTCTGCGATCCGGAGGCCCGCATCGTGGGTGCGGCGCATGCGGGCTGGAAGGGCGCGCTCTTCGGCGTGCTGGAGAACACCATCGCCGCCATGGAGGCGCTCGGTGCACGCCGTGAGGCCATCGTCGCCAGCCTCGGCCCCTCGATCGGCCGGCAGAATTACGAGGTCGGCCCGGAATTCGTGGAGCGTTTCCTGGCCGTCGATCCGGCTTACGGCCGCTACTTCACGCCTTCGGAGAAACCCGGCCACAGCATGTTCGACCTGCCGGCCTTCACCACGCAGCGCCTCAACGACGCCGGCGTGACGGCCGAAAATCTCGACATCTGCACCTATCCCGATGAAGATCGCTTCTTCTCCTATCGGCGCACCACGCACCGGCAGGAGCCCGATTACGGCCGCCAGATTTCGGCGATCATGATCGCGGGCTGAAGCGCAAACAACAGACGAAGACGAGGGAGACACCGCCATGGCACTTCACTTCGACAGCGAGGAATACGCCAACCGGCTCCAGCGGCTCACCGCCCGCATGCGGGAGGACAAGCTCGACGCCGTCCTGCTTTTTGCGCAGGAGAGCATGTACTGGCTGACGGGCTATGATACCTTCGGCTACTGCTTCTTCCAGACGCTCGTCGTGAAGGCCGATGGCAGCATGGTGCTGCTCACGCGCTCGGCCGACCTGCGCCAGGCCCGCCACACCTCCAATATCGAAAAGATCGAGATCTGGGTCGACCGCGTCAATGCGGACCCGACGATGGACCTGAAGAACCTGCTTTCGGACCTCGACCTGCTCGGCTGCCGCATCGGCATCGAATACGATACGCACGGGCTGACGGGCCGCAACACCCGCCTGCTCGACAACCAGCTCCAGAGCTTCGGCGAGATCGTCGATGCGTCCGGCCTCGTCAGCCGCCTGCGGCTCATCAAGAGCCCGGCGGAGATCGCCTATGTCGAGCGCGCCGCGGCCCTGTCCGACGATGCGCTCGATGCCGCGCGCCCGCTGATCGCCGCCGGCGCCGACGAAGCGGCGATCCTCGCTGCACTGCAGAATGCCGTGCTGACCGGCGGCGGCGATTATGCCGCCAATGAATTCGTCATCGGCTCGGGCGCCGACGCCCTGCTCTGCCGGTCGAAATCCGGCCGGCGCCGGCTGGATGCGCAGGATCAGCTGACGCTGGAATGGTCCGGTGTGAGCGCACGCTATCATGCGCCGATGATGCGCACGGCCATCGTCGGCGAGCCGACCAGCCGCCACCGCGAGCTCTACAGCGCCTGCCGCGAGGCCTTGCAGGCGATGGAAATGGTGCTTCGGCCCGGCAACACGTTCGGCACGGTCTTCGAGACCTTCACCCGGCTCATCGACGAGCGCGGCCTTGCGCGCCACCGGCTCAACACGTGCGGTTATTCCGTCGGCGCGCGTTTTGCCCCTTCGTGGATGGACCATCAGTCCTTCCTGCTCGGCAATCCGCAGGAGATCGAGCCGAACATGTCGCTGTTCGTGCACACGCTGCTGTTCGATTCCGACAGCTGCACCGCGATGACGCTCGGCCAGACATACCTGACGACGACCGACACGCCAAAAGCCTTGTCGCGCTACGGGCTCGACTTCATCGAGGTCTGACGGGGTTTTCACCGGCAACATCCTGTAATTGACAGGGCCCGGAGCCATCCCGCATAACTCGATGCGGGGAACGGAGGGCACCACCTCCGCAGGACACGGACGATGACGATGCAGAAGCTGAACAAGCGGCTGGCACTGATCGGCCTCATGGCAATCCTGGCCGGCTGCAACAGCACCGATGCGCTGATCCCGCGCGCCGATGTCGGGGGAAATTTCAATTCGCCGCCGGTCACCCAGAGCGACCTCGACCGGATGAGCGCCGATACCGGTCCGGTGGCAGGCACGTCCGCGGAAACAGCTTTCGCCTCGCCGGGCGTCGGCGGCGGCTCGACCGGCGCGGATACGGCCGGCACCCTTCAGGGCCAGGCCGATGCGCTTGCGCGCAACCAGGGCGGCGCAAGCGTCTCGACGACGGAAGCGGAACTGAGCCGCACGGCCGCGCAGCGTTCGCTTGCGGCGGAGACATCCGAAGGCGCGGAAGAGCTTGCGGCGCTTCCGCCGGCCAAGGCCGCGGGCGGCGAGACGATCCGTTTCCTGCCGATCATCGGTGCGCCGGTGCAGGCCGTGACGCCGCTCTCCAAACGGCTGGGGGCCGAAGCCCGCTCGAGCGGGCTGACGATCCGCAGCGCCTCCGACACTTCGGCAAACCATATCCTCAAGGGCTATTTCTCGGCGATGAACGACGCCGGCAAGACCACCGTCATCTATGTCTGGGACGTGCTGGACGGCTCCGGCGCGCGGCTGCATCGCATCCAGGGCCAGGAAAGCGTCGATGGCACGGAATCCGATCCCTGGGCGGCTGTCCCCCCGCGGACGATGGAGGCCATCGCGCAGAAAACCATTCGCCAGTATCTCGACTGGCGCGACGCCGCGCCCGGTTAAGACCCTCGAAACGGTAAATCACAGCGAAATGCGAAGAATCGCTTTTTCGAGCCCCTTGGGGCCTTGCATTCGCAGTTTTTGCCGCTTAAAGGCCCCCCATCAGCAGAATAACAGGCGGACCATAAATGAAGGTTTTCGCGGGCAATTCGAACCGGCTTCTGGCCGAAGCGATCTGCAATTATCTGAATGTTCCGCTTGGCCGCGCCACGGTCAGACGCTTCGCAGACCAGGAAATCTTCGTTGAAATCCAGGAGAATGTACGCGGCGAGGACGTCTTCGTCGTCCAGTCCACGTCCTTCCCGACCAACGACCACCTGATGGAACTGCTGATCATGATCGATGCCATGCGCCGCTCCTCGGCGCGCCGCATCACGGCCGTGATCCCCTATTTCGGCTATGCCCGCCAGGACCGCAAGCCGGGTCCGCGCACGCCGATCTCCGCCAAGCTCGTCGCCAACCTGATCACCGAAGCCGGCGCCGACCGCGTGCTCACGCTGGACCTGCATGCCGGCCAGATCCAGGGCTTCTTCGATATCCCGACCGACAACCTCTACGCCGTGCCGATCCTGGCGCGCGACGTGAAGGAAAACTACAATCTCGAAAACGTCATGGTCGTCTCGCCCGACGTCGGCGGCGTGGTGCGCGCGCGTGCGCTCGCCAAGCGGCTCGATTGCCAGCTGGCGATCGTCGACAAGCGCCGCGAGCGCGCCGGTGAGTCCGAGGTCATGAACGTCATCGGCGACGTGACCGGCAAGGACTGTCTGCTGATCGACGATATCGTCGATTCCGGCGGCACGCTCTGCAACGCGGCCGAAGCGCTGCTGAAGAACGGTGCGACCAGCGTCACCGCCTATATCACGCATGGCGTGCTCTCGGGCGGCGCGGTTGCCCGCGTCACCTCGTCGAAGCTCAAGGAGCTCGTGATCACCGACTCGATCCAGCCGACCACGGCCGTGCAGTCCGCGCACAATATCCGCGTCATCTCGACCGCCAACCTGCTTGGCGAGGCGATCAACCGCACGAGCGCGGAAGAATCCGTTTCCAGCCTCTTCGACTGATACGGCTCCCCTCTCTCCTTCAGGCCTGCGCACCGGCATCCGGTTGCGCGGGCCTTTGCGTCTCCGGCGTCTTTGCGCGCAGAACCCGATTTTGCGTCCGCCGAATCTGCGCTAGGTTCCATCAGTCTCACAGGAGGAGTCCATGACCGTGACGTCGCCTTTCCTTCGCCGGCTTGCCGGACGCATTGCCATTCTTCTTGCGGCCGGCACGCTCGCAGCCTGCCAGGTCGACGTCGATCAGGGCGGCGGGGGTTACCGCCCCGGCCCGCAGGCCTGCACGCGGGAGTACCGCCCGGTCTGCGGCGCACGCGGCGGCGATCTCCAGACCTTCGCCAATGCCTGCGAGGCACGCGAAAGCGGCTACCGTGTCGCCGGCCCCGGCGAGTGCCGTCGCGAAGGCGGCCGTCCGGAGCCCTATCCCGATCCGGATCGTGCCTGCACGCGCGAATATGCGCCGGTCTGCGGCGCGCGGGGACGCGATCGCCAGACCTTCGCCAACGCCTGCGAGGCGCGCAAGAGCGGCTATGACATCATGGGCCGCGGCGAGTGCCAGTTCGGCCGGCCGGGCGACCAGTGGGGCGACGGCGGCGGACGCGACCGCCCGGGCCGTGACCGTGACAACGACTGGAGCGGTGGCAATGTCGGCGGCGGCAGCGGCGGCGGCCAGCGCATGTGCACGATGGAATACAACCCGGTCTGCGCCCAGCGCGGCCGCGACCTGAAGACCTTCGGCAATTCCTGCTCGGCCGATGCCGCCGGCTATCGCGTGGTCCGGCCCGGCGAATGCCAGGCTTACTGATCACGGCCTGAGGCGACAGACAGCACGCCCCGCCCGCAAGGCGGGGCTTTTTCGCGCTCAGCGCGGCGGCAGCGGGCAGGCCTCGCCACCGCCGAACAGGCGCGAGCGGGTGAGGAAGCGTTTCTCCCGTCCGTTATCGAGCGAGAATATGCCGCCGCGGCCGGGCACGACATCGATGATGAGCTGCGTGTGCTTCCACACGTCGAACTGGCTCTCGCTGATATAGACCGGCACGCCGCCGATTTCCCCGAGCTTCACGTCACGGTCGCCGACGATGTAATCGTCCGCCGGATAGCACATGGGAGACGAACCGTCGCAGCAGCCGCCCGACTGGTGGAAGAGGATATCGGGATAATCCGCCTGGATTTCCCGGATGAGCGCAAGCGCCGCATCGGTCGCGACGACCCGCGGCTCGGTCATGGCTTCTGGCATGTCTGGCATCGCAGCCTCCCGAAACAGGTTTCCCTCCCTCCGGAAACCCGGAGAGAGGGAGGAGGCAGGTCACGGAGAAAGCGCCCTGCCCTGCGGTTGCCTTCCCCGGGGGGTAGGAGAAGGCCGGCGTCGGCTCAGAAGAAGCCAAGCGCCTTGGGAGAATAGCTGACCAGCATGTTCTTGGTCTGCTGGTAGTGGTCGAGCATCATCTTGTGCGTCTCGCGGCCGATGCCCGACTGCTTGTAGCCGCCGAATGCGGCATGCGCCGGATAGGCGTGGTAGCAGTTGGTCCACACGCGGCCCGCCTGGATGTCACGGCCGAAATGGTAGCAACGGTTGGCATCGCGGCTCCACACGCCGGCGCCGAGGCCGTAGAGCGTGTCGTTGGCGATGGCGAGCGCGTCCGCATCGTCCTTGAAGGTCGTGACCGATACGACCGGCCCGAAGATTTCCTCCTGGAAGATGCGCATCTTGTTGTTGCCGCGGAAGACGGTCGGCTTGACGTAGTAGCCGCCGGCCAGATCGCCGCCGAGATCGTTGCGGCCGCCGCCGGTCAGCACTTCCGCGCCTTCCTGCCGGCCGATGTCGATATAGGACAGGATCTTTTCCAGCTGCTCGGACGACGCCTGCGCGCCGATCATCGTCGCCGTGTCGAGCGGATTGCCCTGCACGATCTTCTCGACGCGCTTGATGGCTTTTTCCATGAAGCGGTCGTAGATCTTTTCATGCACGAGCGCGCGGCTCGGGCAGGTGCAGACTTCGCCCTGGTTGAGCGCGAACATCGCAAAGCCTTCCAGCGCCTTGTCGAGATAGTCGTCGTCCTCGTTCATCACATCGGCGAAGAAGATGTTCGGCGACTTGCCGCCCAGTTCCAGCGTGACCGGAATGAGGTTCTGGCTGGCATATTGCATGATCAGGCGGCCGGTCGTCGTCTCGCCGGTAAAGGCAATCTTGGCGATGCGCGGGTTGGAGGCGAGCGGCTTGCCGGCCTCCAGGCCGAAGCCGTTGACGATGTTGAGCACGCCGGCCGGCAGGAGATCGCCGATCAGCTCGGCCCAGACGAGGATCGAGGACGGCGTCTGCTCGGCGGGCTTCAGCACCACGCAGTTGCCCGCGGCAAGCGCCGGCGCAAGCTTCCAGGCGGCCATCAGGATCGGGAAGTTCCAGGGAATGATCTGGCCGACGACGCCGAGCGGCTCGTGGAAGTGATAGGCGATCGTATCGTGGTCGACTTCGCCGATCGTGCCTTCCTGCGCGCGCACACACGAGGCGAAATAGCGGAAGTGGTCGATGGCGAGCGGAATGTCGGCGGCCATCGTTTCACGCAACGGCTTGCCGTTGTCCCAGGTCTCGGCGCGGGCAAGCAGATCCAGGTTGTCCTCCATGCGCTGCGCGATCTTCATCAGGATATTGGCGCGCTCCGTCGAAGAGGTGCGGCCCCACTTGTCCTTGACGGCGTGGGCGGCGTCGAGCGCCAGCTCGATATCGGCAGCGTCCGAGCGGGCGACCTCGCAGAGCTTGCCGCCGGTGATCGGCGTGATGTTGTCGAAGTAGCGGCCCGCGACGGGCTCCTTCCACTCACCACCGATGAAGTTGCCGTACTTCGCCTTGTACGGATTCTCGACGATCTTCTGATGCAGCATTGTCATTCCTCCCATGAAGGGCCCGGATGGGCCGTGGGAGGAATGGTGCGGTGCTTTGCCCTTTCGCGATAGGTCGACGGCGCCGATGGCCGGCGCGACTGTTTCAGAATTGAGACAGGGCAATGCGACAGGCTGTGCTGCGCCGCAGCATCAGTTGATCGAGAGCTTCTTCATCTTCCGGTAGAGCGTCGCCCGGCTGATTCCAAGCAGGTCGGCCGCATGGCTGACATTGCCGCCGGCACGCGTCAGCACGCGGCGTAGCGCCGCGCGCTCGGCATCGTCGAGGTCCCGGCCCTCCTCCACGCGATCCTCTTTCAGAAGGTCGGAGGCGGCAATGCCGGTGGCGATGCGCCGGTCGTCGAGCCCCAGCACCTGGCGGGCCGCGCGTGTCGCGCCGAGCACCAGATCGTCCCGGTCGACGGCCAGGAGCGCCGGCGAGGCCCTGCCCTCCACGGGCACGAGCAGGATGCGGGCTGCGGAGAAGGCCCGCCGGAACAGCCCGGCCTCGATGCGTGCGGCGGCATCGCGTACGGCCTGCGAGAGGATCGACATGGTCATCTCGTTGGCGTCGTCGCGGCAGGTGGAAATATCGATGGCGGCCGCAATGCGGCCCGTATGGTCGCGGATCGGCGCCGTGGTGCAGGAAAGCCGGGTGTTCTGCGACAGGAAATGCTGGTCGCGCAGGATGAGGACCGCGCGCTCGTCGGCAAGGGCGGTGCCGATGCCGTTGGTTCCGACGCTCGCCTCGCTCCACACCGTACCCGACCAGAGGCCGACGCCGCGGAAATCGCGGTCGTCCCCGGCGGCGCCGCGGCGTTCCAGCGCAATGCCGTTCTCGTCGGTCAGGAGCAGGCAGCAGCCGGCCTTGCCGACGGTGGCGAACAGGCGGTCGATTTCGCCGCGCGCTTCCTCGATAAGATCGCTGGAGCGCGACCGGGCCTGCCGGAACTCGCTCTCCGTCAGCCGCCACGGCACGCGCGCCTCTTCCGGCGACAGCCCATGCAGCGTCAGGCAACGCCGCCAGGACGCCGCAACGGGTGAATTCGCAGCCGCCGAGGCATGAGCCACCACGGTCTGGACATGATCCGCGTGATCGAAACGCACAGGCATCGGCTCTCCTCCCGAAAGCTTCCGACCGACCGTCGCACTGGAATACAATGCCGCGAACTATAGAACCGTTTGCAGCGAAAGGTCCAGCGGAACGAAGGTTCAACACGGATATGGGCAGCGGGGAGCCGCACAACAAGGCTGTTTCCAACCGTCCCGCCGCCTGTTACCAGTGCATATCCTTTTCCAGCATCGATCCTGCCATGTTTCGCGATTTTTCCGCCCAAGCCCTTTTCATGGGTCTACTCACTGCCTTTGTCGGTTTCGCCAGTTCCTTCGCCGTCGTTTTGCATGGTCTCATCGGGGTCGGCGCCACCGAGGCGCAAGCCGCCTCCGGCCTGATGGCGCTCTCCGTCTCGATGGGCCTGTGCGCCATCGTGCTCAGCGTCGCGACGAAGCTGCCCGTATCCATTGCCTGGTCGACGCCCGGCGCTGCATTGCTCGCGACGTCAGGCGCCATCGAAGGCGGTTTCTCGACGGCGGTGGGCGGCTTCATCATCTGTGCGTTGCTGATCGTCATCGCCGGCCTGTGGAAGCCACTCGGCCGCATGGTCGCCGCCATTCCCGCGACGCTCGCCAATGCGATGCTGGCGGGCGTGCTGATCGGCCTGTGCTTCGCCCCGGTGAAAGCCATCGCCTTCGATCCGCTGCTCGGCCTGCCGATCGTGTTCGCCTGGGCGATCGTCGGCAGCATCAACCGGCTTTACGCCGTGCCGGCCGCACTCGTCGCCTTCATCGCGGTGCTGGCCTTCGGCGTCGACATCCCGGACGGCGCCTTGAGCGGCCTTGCCGCATCGCTTCTGCCGAAGCCCGAACTCGTCGCGCCATCCTTCACCATGGCCGGGCTGGTCGGCATCGCCCTGCCGCTCTTCATCGTCACCATGGCCTCGCAGAACATTCCGGGCATCGCCGTGCTGAAGGTCAACGGCTACGAGCCGAAACCCGGGCCGCTCTTTGCCGTGACGGGCGCGTTCTCGCTGCTTTCCGCGCCCTTCGGCGGCCATGCCGTCAATCTGGCCGCCATCACCGCTGCCATGTGCGCGGGCAGCGATGCACACCCGGACCCGGCGAAACGCTACTGGGCGGCGATCAATGCCGGTGCCTTCTATGTGATCTTCGGGCTGGCGGCCGGTGCGGTCACGGCCTTCGTCGCGCTGGCCCCGCCGATCCTCATCCAGGCCGTCGCCGGCCTTGCGCTGATCAGCGCCTTTGCCGCTTCCGCGCTCAACGCCTTCCGCGAGCCGGAGGGTCGCGAAGCCGCGGCGGTGACGTTCCTCGTCACCGCCTCAGGCGTTTCTTTCCTCGGCATTTCCGGCGCCTTCTGGGGCCTGCTGGCGGGTGGGCTGATGCTCGGCCTCGCCCATCTCATGGCCCTGCGCCGGCGTTGATTACGGCTGGAACGGCAACGGGCGGCCGTTGATCAGCACCTTGCCGTCCTCGCCGACCGTGACATCCCAGGCCTGTGCCCCGTCGCCCGCATCGCGCGCCAGGCCCTTCATCATCAGGAGCCCGAAGGAGGCCTGGCCGAATTCCGGAACGATCGCCGCATTCTTCTGGAGGTAGGCAACCGTCTCGTCGAACTTGCGCATCGTCAGCGTCAGGTCGGCCTTGCGGCGGTCCTTGTCCTCGATATGGACCTGCATCGTCCCGGTGAGGCGCACGTCATAGATCGGCGAAACAGCCGAGACATCCTCGAGCTCGAACGTCATCATGCCGTCCGGCAGCACGATGCGGCCGAGTTCGGCATTTTGCTCAGGGGTGAACGGCTCCTTCTTGGAGAAGTCGCCATGGTCGAGCATGTAGGTGACGGCGCCGGCAAGGTCGAGATTGGCGACGGCCATCTTGAAGGTCGCGTGTTCCGGCACCGCGCTCTCGAAGGCCGCGGGCACCACACCGGCGGGAAGCCGCGGCTTATCGATATCGATGCCGAAGCCGACACGCGTGGAATGGGCGACGCCATTCATGTCGATGTTATAGACGAGACCATCGGCGCCGAAATTTCCCTTGTCCGTGCCGATGGCAACATTGGAAGCGTGGATCGTCTCTTTCAGATTGTCGAAGACCGGAAGGGAATCGCGAAGGAGCTGCTTGAGACGCGCGGTTTCAGGCGGGTCGAGCTGAGGCTTGTCGATGTTGTCGAGGATGAAGAAGACAATGTCCTGCACCGTCTTGTAGCGTGCACCGTCCATGCTGACGTCGATATCCACCTTGTCGGCGCTGATATCCACCTTGCCGGAATCCTTGCTGGTGATGGTCTCCGCAAAGGCCTGCATGACGCCCTTCGTGGAAATGTCGAGCGTGTCGGCACTCTTCTTCTCCGCGGCGATCGACATCACCGACTGGCCGAAGGTCGCCGAAACGCTTTCCTTGGGCGTGACGCTGGAGAAGGCGATCTTGTTGGCCGACCAGTCGGCCGAGGTAAAGTACAGGATCTCCGGGTCATAGATCCCGTCGAGCTTCATGGAGTCGAGCACGTAGGAAAAGGACATGGGGTCCGCCGGCGTGTCGATCGTGCCCTTGATGTCGAGGCTGTCATTCGACTCGATGCGGTAGGTCCCCTCGGGCATCGGCCGCAGATGGGAAACCATCGGCTTCAGGCCTTCGACATTGAGCGCTCCGTCCTTCGCCTTTGCCAAAAGCGGTGCGGGATCGAAGCGCAATTCATAGAAAGACGTCGCGGCCCGGACCGTGACCATGCCGGCATCGACCAGGTCCTTCGGCAGGTAATGCGTCAGGCGCTTCTGGATGTTTGCGGCCTCGGACACCGAAACCTCCTGGGCATGGACCGTGCCGGCACAAACGAGCGCAACAGCGGCCGAAGCCATCAGGGTCTGTCTTATCATCATGGTCTCCTTGCCAAAAACGAACTGGGCGGAACTTCCATATACTGCGGGGATGTGTCAATCCGGTCGCGGCCTTGCATTTCCGGGGATTCTCGTTTATCGAGCCCCGTCCGCGTAGACACCCTTGGAGGCAACGCGGATGAGGCTTTCACGAAATCCTCAAGTTTTGCGCGGCCGGCGAAGACGCCTGCCGGGGAAAACTCTCCAGTAACACATGAAAGGTTTTGCCATGAGCAACGATACCTACGAGCTTAAGGCCGAAACGCGCGAACGGGTTGGTAAGGGGTCCTCCCGTGAACTTCGCCGCAACGGTCTCATTCCGGCAGTCATCTATGGTGAGAAGCAGGCCCCCCTCGCTATCGCCATCTCCACGAAGGACGTCACCCAGCGCATCTACGCCGGCGGCTTCAAGACGACCGTCGCCACGATCGACGTCAACGGCGAGAAGATCAAGGTTCTCCCGAAGGACTACCAGCTCGATCCGGTCCGCGACTTCACCATGCATGTCGACTTCCTGCGCGTCTCGGGCAACACCCACGTCGTCGTTGAAGTTCCGGTTCACTTCATCAACGAAGAGAAGTCCCCGGGCATCAAGGCTGGCGGCGTCCTGAACATCGTTCGCCACGCTGTCGAGCTGCATGCTCTGGCCGGCGACATTCCGGATTCGCTGACGGCAGACCTCACCGGCCTCAAGGTCGGCGACGGCATCCACATCTCCAACATCAAGCTGCCGAAGGGCACGAGCCCGGTCATCACCGACCGTGACTTCACGATCGCGACGATCGCTGTCCCGGCTGCCGGCGTTGAAGAAGAAGAAGCAGTGGAAGCGACCGAGGAATAAGCTTTTCTCGAAAGCAGCCTCTAATAGAAAACCCCGTCTCCCCAGGAGGCGGGGTTTTTCTTTGGCTCAAACATCTGGCAAGTTTGAATTATCGGCACTTTTACGGACGGATATTTCAGCAACCTTTAAGTTTTTGGTGAAACGCTGATCGGCATGACGAAAGCCAAAGACATAACGGGCGGGCTTCGCGGACCGGCGGGGGAGCAACCGGCATGAAGATGCATTCGGTGGAGAGCCGGTTCATTGCCATCGTTATCGGTGCGCTCCTGGTTTTCGTCGCACCGCTTTTCGTCCTCTTTCTCATCCTGTCGTCCGACCGCGTCGCCCGCGAACGAACGGAAAGCACCGAAGCCCTGCTCAGGGCCAATGTCGAAACACTCGGAAAGCCGGTGTGGGATTTCGATCTCGACAGCGTTGCCCAGATCGTCGCATCCCTGGAAGGCAATGCCGACATCAGCTTCGTGCGCGTGCGCGACACCGCCGAGATGATCGACATCAGCCGGCCGGCGGACCGACCCGCCATCGAGGACGCCCGCTCCGTCGTCAATGCGGACATCCTCTACCGGGCCAGCGACGGCATCAAGAAGGTCGGCACGGCGGAAATCTGGCTGGAAAAGCAGGGCCTGCTTTCCCGCTTCAGCAAGGACGAGATGGCGATCTTCGCCATCTTCTTCTTCGCCGTCGCGACGCTCTTCACCGCCGCCATCATCGGCAACCGGATCACCATCATACGCCCGCTCATGCGCCTGACGGCGGCAATCGAGGCGACGCGCCGCCTGGGCTCGCGCCATCATGTCGACTGGACCTCGAAGGACGAGATGGGCGCGCTCGCGCATAACTTCAACGAGATGCAGAGCCAGCTCGAACGCGAGGAGGCCGAGCTGAAGCTTGCCCACGCACGGACGACGGAAATCTACAATCTCACCCCGGCCATGCTGTTCTCCATCGATGCGACAGGCCGCATCACCGCCGTGAGCGACTATTGGCTGACGGCCACCGGTTATACCCGCGACGATGTGATCGGCCGCGCCTTCACTGATTTTCTCGTAGAGGATTGCCGCGACACCTATAACCATCGCCATCTCGCGCAGACGGAAGGGAATGGCATCTGCGAGGTCACCCTGCGCTTCCGGCGCGCCGACGGCAGCGTGATCGACGTTCTCATCCTAGAAACGGACATGGCGACAGGCGACGAACGGCCGTCGCTGTCGCTTTCCGTCATGACCGATGTGACCAGTCTCAAGGACGCCGAAAACCGCAACCACCGGCAGGCCATCACGGACCATCTGACGGGCCTGCTCAACCGCCAGGGCTTCGAACTCGTACTGGACGACCTGATCGGCGATGCCGACAGGCTGGGCCAGCAACTCGCCTGCATCTTCATCGATCTCGACCGCTTCAAGTGGATCAACGACAATCTCGGCCATGCGACCGGCGATGCGGTGCTGCGCGAAATGGCGGAGCGCCTGCGGGGCCAGTTGCACGGCAACGACGTCATCGCCCGCCTCGGCGGCGACGAGTTCGCCATCCTGCTCTGCGCGCCCGACGCCTGCCGGCTCGCCACCGAGATCAGCGAGGGGCTGGTCGAGGGCATGCGCGCGCCGCTCATCATCAACGGCGCGGAGCTGAATGTCAGCGCGAGCGTCGGCATCGCCGTCTACCCCGATCACGCCACGACGGCCGCCTGCCTCCTGCAGAAGTCGGACATGGCCATGTATGCCCGCAAGCGCGGCGGCAAGAACGGCGTCCAGCTCTTCGACAACGACATGGTGGATATCGCCCGCAAGCGGCTGGAAACAGAACAGTTCATCGAACAGGGCCTGCGCGAGGACTGGTTCGACGCTTACCTCCAGCCCATCGTCGCGCTGTCGGACGGGCGCGTCGCCGGTTTCGAGGCGCTGATGCGCCTTAACCATCCCGAACGCGGCCTGCTCTCCCCGGCCGACATCATCGGCATCGCCGAGGAAAACGGCTCGATCGGCCGTATCGGTGACTGCATTCTTTCCAGGGCCATTGCCCATCTGTCCGCCATCTCGAAGCTGGAAGGACTGGGCGAAAGCTATCTCGCGGTGAACTTCTCTCCGCTGCAGTTCGAAACGGCCCTGCCCTCGCGCGTCGCAGCGCTCCTGATGGAGGCCGGCCTCCCACCCTCGCGCATCGTCGTCGAAATCACCGAGGCCGTGCTGATGCTCGACAATCCCGTCGTGCGCTCCGTGCTTGATGCGCTCTCCAGCCTGGGTTGCCGCATCGCGCTCGACGATTTCGGCACGGGCTTCTCGTCGCTCAGCTACCTCAACCGCTTCCCGGTCGACATCGTGAAGATCGACCAGTCCTTCACCAGGTCGCTGACAAGCGAGCAGCAGGACGTGCGCCGCAAGAGCCGCATGCTCGTGGAGGGCATCCGCACCATATCGCACCAGATGGGCTGCGCCGTCGTCGCCGAGGGCATCGAGACCGAGGAGCAGTGGTCCATGCTCCAGGCCATGAATGTCGAGTTCGGCCAGGGCTACCTTTTCAGCCGCCCCTTGCCGATCGAAGCGCTTCTCGCCAAACTGGACGAACTGCCGCCATCGGACGCACACACGCAAAAAGTGGCCTCCTGAGGAACCAGCCGGGAACAGGATGATGAAGACACTCTTTCTGCTGCTCGGCCTCTCACTCGCACCGCTCTCCTCCGCCTGCGGCCAGACCATCCACCTCCTCACCGAGGAATATGCGCCCTTCAACTATACGAAAGCCGGCGCGATCACCGGCATCTCGGTCGACCAGATGACGCTCGTCGCAGAGCGCGCCGGCATCGACTACACGCTGGAAATCATGCCCTGGGCACGCGCTTTGACCCTCGCCGAAAAACAGCCGATGCATTGTGTCTTCACGACGGGATACAACCGCGACCGTGCCACCCGTTTCCTCTGGATCAAGCCGCTGCTGAAGGACCAGATGGTCATGCTCAAGCGGCAGGATGCCGTCTACGACGACCTCACCATCGTCAAGGCGCGGGAGCTCAGGGTCGGTTCGCAGCGCGGCGACTTCGCGGTGGAAGCCCTGGAGCAGATCGGATTCCATGACATCGACCTTGCCGCCGATATCGACGTCACCCTGCGCAAGCTGTTGAGCGGCCGAATCGACCTGATGCCGACCTCGGTCAAGACCTACGAGAAAATGCGGCTGGATGGCATTCCCGTGGAAAAGGCCATGATGCTGGCCGGCCAGGTCTACGGCGTCGCCTGCAACAGGAATACACCTCTTGATCTTGTCGAACGCATGCAGGCCGAGCTTGACAAGCTGATCGTCAGCGGCGAGCAGGACCGCATCTTTACGGCCTACGGCCTGCCGCCGAACCCGCGCACGTCCCAGACCCGCGCCCACAAATAATACACGCTCATGGTTGACTTCCGCGCGCATTCGCGGTGGTGAAGGCGAAACGACATGCTTTGGCGGAGCAATCCATGCTGATCATCGCAGGCCTCGGCAATCCGGGTGCGAAATATGCGGGCAACCGCCACAACATCGGTTTCATGGCGCTGGATGCCATCCATCGCAAGAACCCGTTCTCGCCCTGGTCGAAGAAGTTCAAGGCGGAAATCGCCGAGGGCGAGCTTGCCGGCGACAAGGTCCTGCTGGTCAAGCCGCAGACCTTCATGAACCTGTCAGGCGAATCCGTCGGCGAAGCCATGCGCTTCTACAAGCTCGCGCCCAAGGATATCGTCGCCATCTACGACGAGCTGGACCTGCTGCCCGGCAAGGCCCGCATCAAGGTCGGCGGCGGCCATGGCGGGCATAACGGCATCAAATCGCTCGATGCCCATTGCGGCAAGGATTACCGCCGCCTGCGTCTCGGCATCGGCCATCCCGGCGCGAAGGAACTCGTGACCAACCATGTGCTCGGCGATTTCGCCAAGGCCGATCACACCTGGCTCGATCCGCTGCTCGACGAGCTTGCGATCCACGCCGACATGCTGGTGCGCGGCGAGGATTCGCAGCTCATGAACAAGCTGGCGCTCGCCACCGGCAGCAAACCGGAGGAGGACAAGCCGGCCAAGAAACCCGCCGGCCAGTCCCATATCCGCGCCGCGCGCAACCATGCCCAGCCGAAGGCGCTGCCGACAAGCGGCCCGATGGCCGACATGCTGAAGAAGCTTTTCGGCAACAAGGGCGACTGACGTCCCCGCCGCGCAGGCGCAAAGACCTACTCTTCCGGCTCGGTCTGGAAGAGCAGCGGGAAGCCCGCCTCCTTGGCAAGGTCCGTCGCCTCCTTGGCCTTGGTCTCCGCGATATCGCGGGCACAGATGACGACCACGCAGGTCCCCATCTTGTGCGCCGTCATCATCACGCGGTAGCTGGTCTCCTCCGCCATGCCGAACACGGCCTTCAGCACCAGCACGACGAATTCGCGCGGCGTATAGTCGTCGTTGACGAGAAGCACCTTGTAGAGCTTCGGCCTTTCGAGCTTGGGCTTAGTGGTGGTTTTCGGGTCGAGGATGGTGTCGCCATTGCTCATCGGAAGCTCCTCACGACATTGGCTTCGAGCAGTGTGCGCTCATTGTGCACCGCAGGCGGGCGGAGTTCAAGGCCCCGCGCCGTCCGGGTCTTGACCCTGCCCCGTCCTTCCCCCATAGCGGGGCAACGATTTTATCAAGACGAATGGACCATCTCCATGGGCTTCAAATGCGGTATCGTCGGCCTGCCGAATGTCGGCAAGTCGACCCTCTTCAACGCACTCACCAAGACGGCTGCCGCCCAGGCGGCGAACTATCCCTTCTGCACCATCGAGCCGAACACCGGCGAAGTCGCCGTACCGGATCCGCGCATGAAGGCGCTCGCCACCGTCGCGGGCTCGAAGGAAATCATCCCGACGCGCATCTCCTTCGTCGATATCGCCGGCCTCGTGCGCGGCGCATCGAAGGGTGAAGGCCTCGGCAACAAGTTCCTCGCCAATATCCGCGAAGTCGATGCCGTCGTGCATGTGCTGCGCTGCTTCGAGGACGACGACATCACCCATGTCGAAGGCCGCATCAATCCGGTCGGCGATGCCGAGACCATCGAGACCGAGCTGATGCTCGCCGACCTCGAGAGCCTCGAGCGCCGCGTCGAACAGACCCGCAAGCGCGCCACCGGCAAGGACAAGGAATCGCTTGCCCAGCTGCCGATCATGGAAGCCGTGGTGAAGCTGCTCAACGAGGGCAAGCCGGCGCGTCTTCTCCTCAAGACGCTGGCGCCGGAGGAGATCGAAATCCTCAAGGGCCTGAACCTGCTCACCTCCCACCCGGTCCTCTATGTCTGCAACGTCGCGGAAGGCGATGCGGTGAACGGCAACGCGCATACCGAAGCCGTCGCCGCCATGGCGAAGGAACAGGGTGCGGAATGCGTGATCATCTCGGCTGCGATCGAGGCCGAGGTCGCGCAGCTGCCGGAAGAGGAAGCGACGGAATTCCTTTCCGCCCTCGGCCTCGACGAAGCCGGCCTCGACCGCCTGATCCGCGCCGGTTACCACCTGCTCGACCTGATCACCTACTTTACCGTCGGCCCCAAGGAAACGCGTGCCTGGACGATCGTGCGCGGCACCAAGGCGCCCCAGGCCGCCGGCGTCATCCATACGGATTTCGAACGCGGCTTCATCCGCGCCTTCACCATCGCCTATGACGACTACATCGCCTACAAGGGCGAGGTCGGCGCCAAGGAAGCCGGCAAGGGCCGCGACGAAGGCAAGGAATATGTGGTGCAGGACGGCGACGTCATCCACTTCCGCTTCAACACGTAAGGTCGCGCCGGACCGACGATTTTCGAACTGCCGTCCCTCACCGGAGAGGCGGCAGTTTTTCTTTGAGCGCAAGCGGCAGCGGCGTCAAAACCCAGCGCCGGAAATGCGGCCAGCCGATACCGATGGTCAAAACGACGATCCCGACGATCAGCAGGGACAGGAAGATATAGGTTTCCGGGGCAGCGGTGGTGCGCTGGAGCAGGCTTGCCGTGGCAAGGCCGAGCGACAGCAGGCCCGAGGTCACGAAGGCGCGGCGATCGATGGCAAGCCCGATGCCCATGAGCACGACGACGATCGCAACGATGACCAGCGCATCCGGCAGGCCCTTGCCGCTGCTGAACAGCGTGTTGTTCGCGAAGTCGCCGAGAAAGACGAAGCTGAGCGTCGAATAGAGCAGCGCCGGTGCGGTGACGAGATGCAGCCAGAAGGCGATATCGGAGCGGCGCGTGACACGGAAACGATCCGACAGATCATAACGCATCGCCACGGCAAACAGCGCAAGTGCCGTGACAAGGAAAATGCCGGCGCATAGCGTCGAATGCTCGGTGAAAAGGTCGGCGCTACCAAGCATCCGCCCGAGCCCGAGGAAGACGATGCCGAGCGCCAGAGCCGCAAGCGACAGATACCAGAGGCTCAATGAGAGCGGGATACGGTAGCGCCAGTAGAACGGCGGCAGGAGCCCGCATAGCGGCGCCACCGTCAGCAGGAAGCCGACGATCGCATCCTGTTGGCCGATCGCCTCATCCTGCATCAGGAGCGACGTCGTGAGGATCCAGTGCACGTAGAGCGCCGTCAGCAGCACGGCGGGAAGCGCAAGCCGCTGCCGCTTCACGAGAATTTCCGCAAGGATGATGATGGCCGGCAACGCCAGGAGAAACGCGCCGATGCCCCAGACACCCGCCATGACGATGGCAACGCCGATGGTGATCAGCACATCGTGGAAGCCGCGAATGAAGCGTGGCGCTTCGGTATCCTCGACCGGCGCGATGGCGCGATCCTCCGCCGGCCCGCCGATATCGAGCGCATCGGCCCGCGCCGGCACATTGAGGCCGACGCCGCGCGCTTCCATATAGGGCAGGAGCGCCCCGGCCTGTTCGCCGGAAATGATGCCCTCGCCGGCCGCGCCGTCGAGAACGGATTTCAAAGTCTGCATCGCGCGTCGTCTCCTGTTGCCCGCGCACCATAGCGCCGCGCCTGCGCCTGACAAGCTTGCAAAACGCAGTCATGACCGCCATTCTCCTGCCCGCAACAGGACAACGGATCGTGGCAAAGAGAAGCTTTGAAGATTTCACACCCGGACGCCGCTTCACCTTCCGGGAGCGTACGCTGACGGCAGACGAGATCATCGCCTTCGCCCGGGAATTCGACCCGCAGCCCATGCATCTCGACGAAGCCGCCGGCCGCGCCAGCATTCTCGGCGGACTGGCCGCCTCCGGCTGGCACACCAGCGCGGTGATGATGCGCATGCTCTGCGAAGCCTATATCGACGGCTCCACCTCCGAGGGCTCGCCCGGCGTCGACCTGATGGAATGGAAGCGCCCGGTGCTGGCGGGTGACACGCTCGGCGGCCACTGCGAGGTGCTGGAGGCGCGCGTCTCGCGCTCGCGGCCCGACATCGGAATCGTGCGGCTGCGCGCCGAAGTGACCAACCAGCGCGGCGAAGTCGTCGCCATCTCGGAATATGTCAACATGATGCGCCTTGCCGGAAAGGATGCCGCCCATGCGGATGGCTGAGCTTTATCCGTTCGGCGAGACGGTCGCGATCGGCTCGAACACCTTCACGGCGGACGACATCATCCGCTTCGCCCGGGATTTCGATCCGCAGCCCTTTCACCTGGATGCCGAGCTCGCCCGGCAAAGCCTGTTCGGCGGCCTGTGCGCCTCGGGCTGGCACACCAGCGCCGGCTGGATGAAATGCTTCGTCGCCTTCTGGACCGCCGAATGCCGGCGGCTGATCGCAGAGGGCATCACACCGCCGAAGCTTGGCCCCTCGCCCGGCTTCACAAAGCTCGGGTGGTTCAGACCAGTCTTCGCCGGCGATACGATCAGCTATTCAGTCACGCTGCTCGCCTCACGCGAACTGGCGACGCGCAAGGACCGGGTGCTCAACACGATCCGTTGCGCGGGAGAAAACCAGAGCGGCGAGCCGGTCATCCGGTTCGAAAGCACGGTGCTGGAGTTTATCTAAGAAGGGGCCTGGAGTTACCCCCCTCTGCGCTGCCGGGCATCTCCCCTACAAGGGGGGGGAGATTGGATGGGGCAATGCTGCCATTCCTTTTTATTGCCGTTGATTGAGCGAAGGTCGCGCCTCTTGCCGATCTCCCCCCTTGTGGGGGAGATGCCCGGCAGGGCAGAGGGGGTACGCCGCAACGACGAGTAAGAAAACCCCGCCTCAATGCCCGTCGAAGGCCACCAGCGTTCGCACTTCCACACCGAGCGCTTCCAGCTTCTTGCGGCCGCCGATTTCCGGCAGGTCGATGACGAAGCAGGCGGCGACGATGTCGGCGCCCATCTGGCGCAGCAGTTTCACCGCGGCTTCCGCCGTGCCGCCGGTCGCGATCAGATCATCGACGAGGATCACCTTCTCGCCCGGCTTGATGGCATCCTTGTGCATCTCCATCTCGTCCACGCCGTATTCCAGGCTGTAGGCGATGCGCACGGTTTCGTGCGGCAGCTTGCCCTTCTTGCGGATGGGAACGAAGCCGGTCGACAGCTGATGCGCCATGGCGCCGCCGAGGATGAAGCCGCGCGCCTCGATGCCGGCGACCTTCGCGATGCCGATGCCCGCGTAGGGGTGCACCAGCTCGTCCACGGCGCGGCGGAAGGCACGCGGATTGCCGAGCAGCGTGGTGATGTCACGGAACATGATGCCGGGCTTGGGATAGTCCGGAATGTTGCGGATCGCGGCGACGAGTTCTTGTTCAACGGTAGACATGGAATTTCCCGGCTGCGGAAGACGGACCGGTTATTGCAGGTGCGGCACCGCCCCACAACAAAAAAGGCGGCCCGAAGGCCGCCTTTCGAACCGGGCGATAAGATCGCTCAGTGTTCCTTGTTCGCGTAGACCGACTTCTTCGTCAGATAGATCAGGCCAGTGAAGATCAGCAGGAAGACCATGACCATGAAGCCGGTGCGCTTGCGCTCCTCGAGGTGCGGCTCGGCGGCCCACATCAGGAAGGCGGCGACGTCATGCGCATACTGGTCGACCGTCTGCGGCGAGCCGTCGTCATAGGTGACCTGGTCGTCGGAGATCGGCTTTGCCATGGCGAGTGCCGCGGCATTGGCGAAGTACGGATTGTAGTGCGTACCCTCGGCGACTTCGAGATGCGCCGGCTTCTCTTCATCATACCCCGTCAGCAGCGAGTAGATGTAGTCCGGGCCACCTTCCTGGTACTGGGTGAAGATGTCGAAGACGAATTGCGGGAAGCCGCGGGTGATGCCGCGCGCCTTGGCGATCAGCGAGAAGTCCGGCGGAGCCGCACCGTTGTTCGAAGCGGCAGCCGCCTCGTGGTTGGCATAGGGCGACGGGAAGTGGTCGGAGGGCACGGCCTTCCGCATATACATCTCGCCGTCGCTGTTCGGGCCGTCCTGGACTTCGTAGTTCGCGGCGAAGGCCTTGACCTGGGCCTCGGAGTAGCCAAGCCCTTCCAGCGTGCGGAAGGAGACGAGGTTCATCGAGTGGCAGGCCGAACAGACTTCGGTGTAGACCTTCAGGCCGCGCTGAAGCTGGCCCTTGTCGTACTTGCCAAACGGACCGGCAAAGGACCAGTCCTGCTGCTTGGGCTTATGCAACGGATAGTGCGGCGTGGCGTGTTCGGCCTCCGCACCGGCTGCGGGCGCAGCCTCTTCCGCCGTAGCGAAGGAGGCGCCCAGACCGGCGACGAGGGCGAGCGACAGAATGCCTGCAACAAGCTTTTTCATTGTCATGGTTCCTTTCGTCGCCCGTCTCAGGCCTTGGCCGCCTTGGCGTTCTTCTTTTCCAGAACCGCTTCCGTGATCGAATTCGGAATGCGCTTCGGGGTCTCGATCAGGCCGAGCAACGGCATGAGAACGATGAAGAAGCCAAAGTAATAGACCGTGCCGAGCTGCGAGAGGATGACGTAGATGCCTTCGGCAGGCATGGCGCCCAGCCAGCCGAGCATGATGGCATTGGCCACGAAGATCCAGAAGAACAGCTTGTACCACGGACGGTAGACGGCGGAACGAACCTTGGAGGTGTCGAGCCACGGCAGGAAGAACAGGATGATGATCGAGCCGAACATCACCAGAACGCCACCGAGCTTGGAGTCGATCGGGCCGATGTTGAAGGTGATGGCGCGCAGCATCGCGTAGAACGGCAGGTAGTACCATTCCGGAACGATGTGGGCCGGGGTCTTCAGCGGGTCAGCCGGGATGTAGTTGTCCGGATGGCCGAGATAGTTCGGCATGTAGAAGATGAACCAGGCGAAGACGATCAGGAAGACCGATACGCCAAGGGCGTCCTTCAGCGTCGCATAGGGCGTGAAGGGAACCGTGTCCGTCTTGGACTTCACCTCGACGCCGGTCGGGTTCGTCTGGCCGGTGACGTGCAGCGCCCAGATGTGCAGGACAACGACGCCCGCGATCATGAAGGGCAGCAGGTAGTGCAGCGCGAAAAAGCGGTTCAGCGTCGGGTTGTCGACGGCAAAGCCACCGAGCAGGAACTGCTGGATCCACTCGCCGACCCAGGGGAAGGCCGAGAAGAAGCCGGTGATGACCGTCGCGCCCCAGAAGGACATCTGACCCCAGGGCAGAACGTAGCCCATGAAGCCCGTCGCCATCATCAGGAGGTAGATAACGACGCCGAGGATCCAGAGGATTTCGCGCGGCGCCTTGTAGGAGCCGTAGTAGAGGCCGCGGGCAATGTGCAGGTAGACCGCGATGAAGAAGAAGGACGCGCCGTTGGCGTGCATGTAGCGCAAAAGCCAGCCGTGGTTCACGTCGCGCATGATCTTTTCGACCGAGTTGAACGCGACAGTGGTTTCGGCGGCGTAGTGCATGGCCAGCACGATGCCGGTGGCGATCTGCACGATCAGCATCACCGACAGCATGGCGCCGAAGGTGTAGGCGTAGTTCAGGTTGCGCGGTACCGGGTAGGAAACGAAGCTGTCATGGATCATGCGCGGCAGAGGCAGGCGCGAATCGACCCATTTTTCGATGCCAGTCGTCGGCTGGTAGGTGGAATGTTCAGCACTCATTATCAGGTGTCCCCTCAACCGATCTTGATGACTGTGTCGGATACGAACGAGAAGGTCGGCACAGCCAGGTTCTCAGGGGCGGGACCCTTACGGATACGGCCGGCCGTATCGTAGTGAGAACCATGGCAGGGACAGAACCAGCCGCCGAAATCGCCGGCCTGGCCGAGCGGAACACAGCCGAGATGCGTGCACGAACCGATCATGACGATCCAGTTCTCCTTGCCTTCGCCGGCGGAGCGGTCGATATCCGTCGCCTGGGCGTCGGGCGCGATGTTTGCGTTGCGCGCAACCGGGTCCTTCAGGTCAGCGAGCGCGACGGCCTTGGCTTCCTCGACTTCCTGGTCCGTACGGTTGCGGATGAAGACCGGCTTGCCGCGCCACTTGGCAGTCAGGGACATGCCCGGCGTCAGGCTGGAGACGTCGACCTCGATGGAAGCGAGCGCCAGCGTGGACGCGTCCGGACGCATCTGATCGATGAACGGCCAAGCGACGGCAACGCCGCCCACGACGCCCGCCATACCGGTGGTCAGGTAAAGAAAATCGCGGCGAGTGGGCTCGCCATGGGATTCGCTTGTTGTCTCGTGTTCGCTCACGGCTAAACCATCCTCTCACGCAAAGTCTGCGGAAAACCGCAACGCCCCCTGGGAACCGGCAATATCCGGACACAATACGGCCATAGATTCCCCGTCAATCCGGCGCGTTCTATGCTTGATCGCAAATTATGTCCAGCCTTGGCAAGAGGAGGTGGGCACATTGTCGCGGGAAAACCGTAAGGGCTTGACATCGATCAGGACGGCACCGGAAAGCGCAGCCCTTTCAAGGCACAAAGGCGTGCCTGTTTACGACCGCGCGGCGGCCCTATTGCGCCGCTTCCGCCTGCCCGAGAAAACCGCCCGACTGGCGTGACCAGAGGTCCGCGTAAAGCCCGCCGCGCGCGACGAGCTCGCCATGCGTGCCCTCCTCCACGATCCGGCCGCGATCCATCACGATCAGGCGGTCGAGGGCGGCGATGGTCGAGAGGCGGTGGGCGATCGCCAGCACGGTCTTGCCGCGCATCAGCCGCTCGAGATTGGACTGGATGGCCGCCTCGACTTCCGAATCGAGGGCCGAGGTCGCCTCGTCCAGCACGAGGATGGGCGCATCCTTCAGCATGACGCGGGCAATCGCGATGCGCTGGCGCTGGCCGCCCGAGAGCTTCACGCCGCGCTCCCCGACATGGGCGTCATAGCCACGGCGCCCGCGCTGGTCTTCCAGCTGGAGGATGAAATCGTGCGCCTCCGCCTTCCTGGCGGCCTCGATCATCTGCTCTTCGCTGGCATCCGGGTTGCCGAAGAGGATGTTGTCGCGCAGCGAGCGGTGCAGCAGCGCCGTATCCTGGCTGACCATGCCGATGCTGGCGCGCAGGCTTTCCTGCGTGACGGCGGCAATATCCTGTCCGCCGACCAGGATGCGGCCGCCCTCCAGGTCGTAGAACCGCAGGAGAAGGTTGACGAGCGTCGACTTGCCCGCCCCTGAGCGCCCGACGATGCCGACCTTCTCGCCCGGCCGGATGGACAGCGTCAGGTCGTCGATGACGCCGGACTGGCGGCCATAATGGAAGCGCACGTTCTCGAAACGGATATCGGGGCTCGCGACCTTGAGCGCGGTCGCATCCGGCCTGTCGACGAGGCCGATGGGCTGGGAGATCAGGTCTGCGGAGTTCTGGATCGTGCCGACATTGCGCATGATGCTGTTGAGCTGCGTCATCAGGCGGTTGAGCAGGAAGTTCAGGCGCAGCACCAGCGCCATGGTGAAGGCGACGGCACCCGAGCTGATCACGGCGGTCAGCCACAGGTGAATGCATAGTACCGCCATGCCCGCGATCATCAGGCCCGACAGGAAGGCGAGCGAGGCGCGCAGCGACGTCAGCAGCCGCGTGAATGTCAGGATCGTGGCCTGGAAGATATCGAAGCCGGCGCGCATGTAGCGGTCGTTCGCATCGTCGCGGCCGAAGAGCTTGAGCGTCTGGATGTTGGAATAGGCATCGACCATGCGGCCGCTGATCATCGACCCCGCCTCGGCCGACTGGCGGGCATGCTCGCGGATGCGCGGCACGAAATGGCGTGCCAGCACGGCGAAGATGGCAAGCCAGGCCAACAGCACGGCCGCCAGCCGCCAGTCGAGTTGGCCGAGCAGCACGAGCGTCGAGACCGTGTAGATCGACACGAACCAGATGCTTTCCATGAAGGAAGTGATGACGTCGCCCGTCGCCTGCCCCGCCGACCAGACCTTGGTGACGATGCGGCCGGAGAAGTCGTTCTGGAAGAACGACAGCGACTGGCGCGCGACATGCACATAGGATTGCCAGCGCACGAGATTGTAGAAGCCGGGCGTGATGACCTGCTGGTCGACCAGTGCGGTGAGAAACGCCACGACGAAGCGCACGATCCCGATGAGGCAGAGCATCAGCAGCAGTTCGGTTCCATGGGCGGCAAGCAGGCCGCCCCACCCCTCGCCGGGCCTGACCGTCGCCAGCATGTCGACGAGACGCCCGACGAACCAGAAGGTCGCCGCCTCGATCCCTGCCGTGATGCCGCCCAGCACCAGGAGCGCTGCAAACGGCGCCTTCGCCTGCCGCACGTAGAACCACACGAAGGCAAACAGCCCCGCCGGCGGCCGCAGGTCATCGCGCCGCTCGAATGGCTTTATCCAGGTCTCGAAGAAGGAGAAAAGCGGCCGGAAGATCATGCCCCCGATATAGGCCGTTTTGGCCGGGCGGCAAATTAAAGTTCGGAAAGGAAGCGACCTCCCGTCAACGCATCCCGCGCGAATCTTGATTTTTCCGAAACTGTAATGTTAAAGTTACACGCCATGGCGCTGCAGATCAAACAGACCGAGACTTTCCGGAACTGGGAGCAAGCGCTCGGCGATCGCAAAGCACGTGCGCTGATCGCGGCGCGACTGACCCGTATCGCCTATGGATTGCTTGGCGATGTCAAATCCCTGGGGGACGGCGTCAGCGAAATCCGCATCCATCATGGCCCCGGATATCGCATTTACTTCACCCGCAGGGGCAACGAGATCATCGTGCTGCTCTGCGGCGGCGACAAGGGCAGCCAGAAACGAGACATAGCGGCCGCAAAGACGTTAGCGGCCAAATTGGACGACTGAAATGAACGAAACACTACGCAACTACGATCCCGCGGAAGCACTCACATCCGATGAGGCCGTGGATGTCTTCATGAAAGACGCCTTTGAAACCCGGGATGCGGGTTATATCGCGCATGCGCTTGGCGTTGTGGCGCGTGCAAGAGGCATGAGCAAAGTGGCGGAGGAAACCGGCCTTGCCCGTGAAGCGCTTTACCGTTCACTCGCCAGTGATGGCAATCCGACGCTCAAATCCATGCTCACAGTCATGCAAGCGCTCGGGCTGGAACTGACGTCCAAGCGATCCGGCACATGACGAGTGCCCCCGGCTCTGCCGGGGGCCTCTGTTTTTACTGGGCCGCCGCCTCGGTCTCGGCTGCGTCGTCGGCGATGAAGCCGCCGGATTGGCGCGTCCAGAGGTCGGCGTAGATGCCGCCCCGGGCGACCAGTTCGGCATGCGTGCCCATCTCGCTGATGCGGCCCTTGTCGAGCACGACGAGACGGTCCATCTCCGTCAGCGTCGACAGGCGGTGGGCGATCGCGATCACCGTCTTGCCCTGCATGAGGGCGAAGAGGTTTTCCTGGATCGCCGCCTCGACTTCCGAATCGAGCGCCGAGGTCGCTTCGTCCAGCACGAGGATCGGCGCATCCTTCAGGAAGACGCGGGCAATCGCGATACGCTGGCGCTGGCCGCCGGAGAGTTTTACGCCGCGCTCGCCGACCTGGGCATCGAGGCCGCTGCGGCCCTGGTGGTCGCTCAGGCTTTCGATGAAGTCCCAGGCATTGGCCCGCTTGGCCGCCTCGATGATCTCGGCATCCGTCGCCTCCGGCTTGCCATAGGCGATGTTGTCGCGGATGGAACGGTGCAGCAGGGACGTGTCCTGCGTCACCACGCCGATCTGCGAGCGCAGGCTGTCCTGCGTGACCGTGGCGATGTCCTTGCCGTCGATCGTGATCCGGCCGGCCTCCAGGTCATAGAAGCGCAGGAGCACGTTCATCAGCGTCGTCTTGCCGGCACCGGACCGGCCGACAAGGCCGACCTTCTCGCCGGCGGCGATGTCGAGCGACAGGTCCTCGATCGCGCCCTTGTTCTTGCCGTAGTGGAAGCGGACGTGATCGAAGGTGATGGCGCCCTTTGCCGCCGGCAGCGCCGGCGCCTGGGGCGCATCCTTGATGTCGTGCGGCTTGGTCATCATGCCCATGCCGTCATAGACCGTGCCGATATTCTCGAACAACGCGGTCACTTCCCACATCACCCACTGCGACATGCCGTTGATGCGCATGGCAAGGCCGGCTGCCACCGCGACGGCGCCGACCGTCACGTCGCCCGACATCCAGAAATAGATGCCGATGGCCGTGGTGAAGAACATCGCGATGACGTTGTTGACGTCGATGGCGATATTGAAGGCCGTGATCAAGCGCATCTGCTTGTGCACCGTCTGCAGGAACTCGTCCATGCCTTCGCGGGCATATGTTTCCTCGCGGCCGGCATGCGAGAACAGCTTCACCGTCGCGATGTTCGTGTAGCTGTCGACGATCCGGCCCGTCATCATGGAGCGCGCATCCGCCTGCTCGCGCGAAACCCGCATAAGCTTCGGCACGAAGTAGCGCAGGATGCAGATATAGACGACGAACCACACGAGCAGCGGCACCACGAGACGCAGGTCCGCCGACGCGATGATCGCGATCATCGAGATGAAGTAGCTCACCACATAGATGAAGACGTCGATGATCTTCATCACCGTTTCGCGCACGGCAAGCGAGGTCTGCATCACCTTCGTCGAGACGCGGCCGGCGAACTCGTTGGAGAAGAAGGTCATGCTCTGGCGGATGAGATAACGATGCATCTGCCAGCGGGCGATCATCGGGAAATTGCCCGCGAGCGCCTGGTGCATGGTCATCGTGTGCAGCGCGCCGAAAAGCGGAATGAGCACGAGCAGAAGCACGGCCATCCAGATCAACGTGCCGCCCTCGCGGGCGAGGAACGTGCCGGGGTCACCGGCCGAAAGCCAGTCGACGATGTTGCCGAGGAACTGGAACAGCAGCACTTCGGCGATGCCGAGCGCCATGGAGCAGAAGCCCAGCACGGCAAGCCAGGGTGCGGCCGGGCGCGTATAATGCCACACGAAGGGGATGATCCCCTTGGGCGGCAGCGAGGGTGCAGCCGAGGGGTAGGGATTCAAACGTCTTTCGAACCAGCCGAACATGGCTTTCTCCGTAATATAGGACGGAACCGGCACGGACGGCGCAAAGGGGCGCAGTCGGGAGCGGGATTCCGCTTGGTGTGCCGCGGGGCGACGAAAGCGTCACACGGCGAATTGATATGCAGGCACGAAGGAAATGGGGGCGGCGAAATGCCTAAGCGAGAAGAGGCGTGATTCCAGCCGGGAGGCGCAGCCGATGGGCATTAATCATCATGTTCCTCCCTTTCTCGCGTTTCAGATGTGCCGTGGTTAACCCGAAACGATGCAATTTTCCAGACGCTTCGGCGCGATTTCCCATCTGCGACCAATCCTGTTGCCTTGCCGCCACATCCACCGGATCCCAATCCCTTTGGCGCTGTGCCTCCCACCATTTCGCCGCGCGGCGTGCAGAACGACGTCGCGTCGGATTGTGAATTGCTGTAGCGAAGCGGCATGTCTGCACTGCGCATCGCCCTCTACCAGCCCGACATCGCCGGCAACACCGGCACGATGCTGCGTTTCGCCGCCTGCATGGGTATGGCCGTCGACATCATCGAGCCGGCCGGCTTCGACATATCCGACCGCAGCCTGAAGCGGGCCGGAATGGACTATCTCGCCGCGGTGACGCTGACGCGCCATGTCAGCTGGGACCGGTTCAAGGACTGGCGCAATGAGACCGGCCGCCGCCTGATCCTCGCCTCCACCAAGGCCGCAGACCTCTACACCGACTTCGCCTACCGCCCCGACGACATCCTGCTTTTCGGCCGCGAAAGCGCCGGCGTGCCGGACCATGTGCACGACACCGCCGACGGGCGCGTCCTCATCCCCATGGTCGAGGGCCAGCGCTCCATCAACGTCGCCCTCTCCGCCGCCATGATCTGCGGCGAGGCGCTGCGCCAGACCGGGTTTGCCTGACGCGCGTTCCGGCAGATCGCTAAACGTGCCTGCCGGAAGCGATCCACCGATATCGAAACATGCCCGTTGCCAATGCGATGGTGATCGCATGAGGCTGCATAATCGGAGGGTCTCATGCCGCCACCTCGTCGTAGCGCGTCGCGATCCGCGCCGCCTTCAGGGCATGCGCCCACCAGGCCAGACGCGACATCAGCATGGCGAGCTGGCCGTTCAAAAGGCCGGGGCGGAACGGATTTCCGGCGGGGTCGAACTGCGTCCAGGCATGGGCGAGGCTCACCGTTTCACGGATCGTCACCGCATGCAGTTCCGCAAAGACCAGCCGCAGCTGTTCGACGGCACGCAGGCCGCCCGAGATGCCGCCATAGGATATGAAGGCGACGGGCTTGGCATGCCAGGGGCGGAAGCAGCTGTCGACGATCGCCTTCAGCGCCGCCGGATAGGCGTGGTTGTATTCGGGCGTGACGATGAGGAAGGCATCCGCCTGCGAAATGCAGCTTTCCACCAGCGCCGCCGACGCTTCGTCGAGACCGCCGGGCGTGAAGACCAGCTCCGCAGCGTCGATGCGCACGATATCGTATTGCGAAAAGCCGGCGAGCTCCGGTTCCAGCCACCCCGCGACCGTATCGGCGAAACGCCCCTCGCGGCCGCTGCCATAGATGAGGGCGATGGTCAGTCGTGTCGTCATGTGTTTTGCGCTCCGTTTGAAAACTGGGAGCGCGTGGTATAAAACCTCAACCAAACTTGAGGTCAACACCATGACGGAAAAATGTCCCAACGGCGCGATGTCCCGGGAACTCAGCGTCGGCGAGGTCGCCGAACGCAGCGGGGTGGCGGTTTCCACCCTGCATTTCTATGAGGAGAAGGGGCTGATCCGCAGCCAGCGCAACCGCGGCAACCAGCGGCGCTACCCGCGCGGCATCCTGCGGCGCGTCGCGGTGATCAAGGTGGCGCAACGCACCGGCATACCGCTCGCCGAAATCGCCGAAGCCTTGGCCGTGCTGCCGCACGACCGGCCATTGACTGTGAAGGACTGGAGCGCGCTCTCCAGGACGTGGCGCCGCACGCTCGATGAGCGTATCGAGCGGCTGACGCGGCTGCGCGACCAGCTCGACGGCTGCATCGGCTGCGGATGTCTGTCCATGCAGGAATGCCCGCTGCGCAACCCGCTGGATACGCTCCGCGCGGAAGGCCCGGGCCCGAGACTGCTCGAACCCGATGCAGTTTAGCCGAGGTCAGTCCAGGCGGGTGACCAGCAGCTTGTCGACGCGGCGGCCGTCCATGTCGACCACCTCGAAGCGCCAGCCCTGGGTTTCGGTGACCTCACCGGTCTTCGGCAGCTTCTGCAGCGATTCGATGACCAGGCCGGCGGCCGTCTGGTAACTGCGGCGGGCCGGCAGCGACAGGCCGAGCCGGTCGGCCATCTCGTCGATCGGCATGGCGCCGGAAATGAGCCAAGAACCGTCGTCGCGCTGGACCGCGTATTCGTCGTCCCCCTCCTCGATATCGGAGCGGAACACGCCGGCGATCGCCTCCAGCACGTCGGCGGGCGTAATGACGCCTTCGAAGTGGCCATACTCGTCGTGGATGAGCAGGATCGGCACTTCCGAATTGCGCAGCGTTTCCAGAACGCGCATCGCATCCATCGTATCCGGCACGATCGGCGCGGGGCGCACGAAGGAGCGGATGTCGAGCGGCTGGCCGCTCAGCAGGGCGGAAAGCAGTTCGCGCTTCTGCACGACGCCGACGATGGTTTCGGGCCCGCCATCGGCGACCGGCAGGCGCGAATGCTGGCTTTCGACAAGCTGCTGGTGGATTTCCTCGATGGTGTCGCCGAGGTCGACCCAGTCGACATCGTTGCGCGGCGTCATGAGGCCACGCGCCTCGCGGTCCGAAAAGCGCATGACGCCGGCGATCATCAGCTTTTCGCCGCCTTCAATGACGCCGGCGGCTTCCGCCTCGGCCACGATGGTCTTGATTTCCTCGTCCGTCACGACCGTCTCGGACGCCGCGTGCTGGCCCATGAGGCGGAAGATCAGCCGCGTGGAGGCATCGAGCGCCCAGACGGCCGGCGCGCCGATCTTCGACAGAAGCGACATGGAGGGCGCGACCATCGAGGCGAAGCGCTCGGGATTGCGCAACGCGATCTGCTTGGGCACCAGCTCACCGACGACGACGGACAGATAGGTGATGATGAAGATGACGATACCGAAGCCGAGCGGGTCGGCCAGCCAGTCCGGCACGCCCTCGGCGGCGAGGATGTCGCGCAGGCGGCCACCGAGCGCGGCACCCGAGAACGCACCGGCGAGAATGCCGATGAGCGTGATGCCGATCTGGACGGTGGAAAGGAACTTGCCGGGGTCTTCCGCCAGGCGCAGCGCCGTGGCTGCACCGCGCACGCCCTGCGCCGCCATGGTTTTCAGGCGGGGCTTGCGGGCGGAAACGATGGAAAGTTCGGAAAGGGCAAAAACCCCGTTGAAGAGGATAAGGAAGACAGCAATCGCGAGTTCGAACAAGGACTATGAGCCGTGCTTGAGAACCGCAACGGCGCCTTTCTGTTGATGACGATAGCGGTAAAATAGGGGGGCCGCGGTCCGCCGTCAATCGAGCTTGCACATATGGCGCTCCATCACGCCCTGCAGCAGCGCCTCAATCGGCGCTCGGCAGCCGGCGCATGGTGAACTCGATACGGTCGCCGTCCAGGGCCCGCCAGCTTTCCACCTCTGTCCAGTAGGCGGCCTTCGGCCACTGGTCGAACCATTCCCGGGCCTTCTCCCGGGCGTCCTGGCGCTCCATGCAGAAGGTCTCGCGCACGAAATGCCCTCCGCTCACGCCTTTCGCGAGCCTGCTGCGCTCGATGTGGCGGCGGAGCCCGTCGAGGGGCGGCGGTCCTGGAACACGCGCCATGCAGGTTTCCTCCTGGCAGCACATTCTATACGCTCAATATAGGCCGGCTGCGCCCGTTTTGCGAGTCCCGCCGTCCCCAGCGGAAATGCCCCGCTTTGTTGCCAAACGGTGCAAAGTTAAGGAGTGTGACCGAAATGCGATTCGGCGGCGCGGCCGTCAGCGGGAAACATCATGGAACGACCAGACCTGCCGAAAGGCCTGCCCGACGACATCGAGGACAAGAAGGCCGCCGCACGCGCGTGGTTCGAGCATCTGCGCGACGCGATCTGCGCGAGCTTCGAAGCCATCGAGGACGACCTGGAAGGCCCGCTCTCCGACATGCAGCCCGGCCGTTTCGTGGGCAAGGACTGGCTTCGCGAGGGTGGCGAAGGCGGCGGCGGCCGCATGTCGATGATGGAAGGCCGCGTTTTCGAGAAGGTCGGCGTCCACACATCCACCGTCTATGGAGAATTCTCCCCCGAGTTCCGGGGGCAGATTCCCGGAGCGAATGAGGACCCCGGCTTCTGGGCCTCGGGCATTTCGCTGATCGCCCATCCGGTCAACCCCAATGTCCCCGCCGTTCACATGAATACGCGCATGGTCGTCACCACCAGCCGCTGGTTCGGCGGCGGCGCGGACCTGACCCCGGTGCTCGATCGTCGCCGGGTGATGAGCGACCCTGATACCGCGCTGTTCCACAAGGCGATGGAGATCACTTGCAACCGCCATGCGGTGGCCGATCACGCGAAATTCAAGGAATGGTGCGACGAGTACTTCTTCCTGAAGCACCGCAACGAGCCGCGCGGCACCGGCGGCATTTTCTTTGACTGGCTGCATTCGCCGGAAGAGCTCGGCGGCTGGGACGCGGATTTCGCCTTCACGCAGGATGTCGGCCGCGCCTTTGCCATGGTCTATCCCCGTATCGTACGCTCCAATTTCAACAAGGGCTGGACGGAAGAGGATCGCGACGAACAGCTCGTGCGCCGCGGCCGCTATGTCGAGTTCAACCTGCTCTACGACCGCGGCACGCTCTTCGGCCTGAAGACCGGTGGCAATGTCGATTCCATCCTGTCGTCGCTCCCGCCCGTGGTGCGCTGGCCCTGACGTCTCACCATTCGTCTGCACACGATCTTCACCGCTAGCGGTGTTGTGATCGGGACTTGATCCTTTTGCATGGTACACTACCTCCATTGACGTACTCGTGGAGGAGACAGTCATGAGCAATTCCGCAAAGACCGGATTGCAGCCGGGCAACGGCCCGCGGTCCGTCGACTTTATCAATCAGTTCGCCGAAACCATGCGCGCCGAAAGCGGCGTGGATCTTCCGCACGACTATTTCGTCGCGGAAGCCCGGATGCGCCTGTCCGGTGGCATCCACCATCTGTCCGGCGAGGCCGCCAGACCGGCCAAACCGGAGACCTCGGCCTGCTTCGACGCCTGGGCGAAGGCCGGCCACAACGGCTGATTTCGAAGCCTCGGGCGGAACCCTGCCCCGCTTCTGCGGATTTGGTCTTCGGGGCCTTGTCTGCTAAACTGCCCCCGTTGAAACGACAGGAGATAGTCATGAGACTTTTTGAATGCGGTTCACTTGTCCCGGGATGCGAATGGCACACACGCGCCAGCGACGACGCCGAAGTCGTGCGCCGCGCCGTCGAGCACATGCGCACAGCCCACGGCGAAACCACGATCCGTGAAAACATGGTGGAAAACATCAAGCAGCGCATCGTCGACGAAAATACCGCCGACGCCGCCTGACGGCGGAAGCGGAATGACGGGAGGGTCAGCCCTCCCCGGCGAGCGCCTTCAGCCGGGCAAGCAGCCTTGCCCGGTCATCATGGAAATTCCCGCCCACCCATTCATCTTCGATGCGCGCGAGCATCGTACCGACGTCCGGTCCGGCCGGCACACCGGCGGCAAGCACGTCCGCCCCCGTGAGCGGGAAAGCGGGCTTCTGCCATTTTTCCGCCCGCGCCAACAGCCGCTGGCAAAGTCCGGCGAAGGCAAGCGCATCCGCGTCGCCAAGCCCGCGCGCGCGGGCCGAAGCGAGCGCGAGCCTCAACCGCATCGAAAGTCCCTTCGGGCCATTGCGGTAGAGCAGCCGGTCGAAGGCGGTCTCCGCCAGTTTCGGCGCGATTTCGGGCGCGGCCGCCCAACCATCGAGAACCGCGGCCTCCGCCTTGGAGAGACGCAGCCGCTCGGCAAGAGCCTTTAGCCGTTCGCGATCCGGCGGCACGATGGCCGCCAGCCTGAGCAGCGCATCCGGCTGCCAGCCGAACGCCTTCTCGGCCTCGATCAGCCCGGGGATTGCGTCGATGCCCCATTTCTCCGTCTCGGGCAGGATTTCGCTCAGCACGCCGGCCTGCCGCATCCACAAGAGCGCGCGGCCCGGATCGGGCGCGCCCAGCAGCTTCTTCGTCTCGGCCCAGACCCGCTCGGCCGACAGCCGCCCGAGCTTGTCCTTTGCCCGCGCGCAGGCCTTCAGCCCCTCGGCATCCGGCCGGCCGCTGCCGTAGAGCGCGAAGAAGCGGAAGAAGCGCAGGATGCGCAGATGATCCTCGGCGATGCGCTTTGCTGCGTCGCCGATGAAGCGCACGGTGCGGCTTTCGATATCCGGCAGGCCGTTCACGAGGTCGATCACCGTGCCGTCCTGCGTCGCATAAAGCGCGTTGATGGTCAGGTCGCGCCGCCCTGCATCGGTCTGCCAGTCGGTGCCGAACATGACTTCGGCGTGGCGTCCGTCTGTCGCCACGTCACGGCGCAGGGTCGTCACCTCGAAGGGCTTGCCGCCGATGACGAGCGTGACCGTGCCGTGCTCGATGCCGGTCGGCACCGCCTTGATATCCGCCGCCTTCGCCCGTTCCACGACGTCCTGCGGCGGCAGGGTGGTGGCGATGTCGATATCGGCGACCGGCAGGCCCATCAGGCTGTTGCGCACCGCGCCGCCCGCCACGCGTGCCTCGCCGCCGTCGCTGTTCAGCAGCGACAGCACCCGCACGAGCGCCGGATCGGAAAACCACGCCTCGCCCGCAACCGAACTCATGCATAAAGCCTTTCATAGATCACCCGCACGATGCCGGCGGTGATGCCCCAGATGTTATGCCCCTCATAGGGCATGCGATAATAATGGCGCTCGCTGCCGAGCCAGACGCCGCTGCCCTGCTCGTGATTGCGCGGATCCATCAGGAAGGACAGCGGCACATCGAAGACCTTGTCGACTTCCGACGGGTTGGGAATGAGCTCGAAACCCGGCTGCACCACCGCCAGCACCGGCGTGATGGAAAAGCCCGACAGCGCCTTGTACTGCGGCAGGCGGCCGACCGGCTCCACGAAACGGCGGTCGAGGCTGATTTCCTCCTCCGCCTCGCGCAGGGCGGCGGCTTCCACATCCGCGTCCTCGTCATCCACGGCCCCGCCCGGAAAGGCGATCTGGCCGGAATGCTTGCGCAGGGTCGCCGTGCGCTGGGTGAAGATCACCCGCGCCTCCTCGCCGTCGTCGACGACGGGTATAAGCACCGCCGCGTCACGCAGCTTCATGCCTTCCAGATGGGGAATGACGGCGGGATTGAGCAGGCTGTCGCCATGCTCGCGCCAAGTCTCGTCGCCGATGGTGAGCATCTGCTCGCCCGCGCGGCGGCGGAACTCGGCGGCACTGTACGGCGCAGAACTCATCGTGAAAGCGCATCCAGCTCGGCGGCCGGCATGACGGGAAAGACCATGCCGCCCGAGCGCACGGCAAACATGTCGACACCGTCGATGGCGATGGTTTCGCCGAGCGCCACCAGATCGTACATCACGGCGCGCGAGACGAGCGCCTCCAGCCGGCCGCGCACGAGCAGATAGGGTTTCAACTCGCTGTTTTCGCCTTCGATCACGAAACGCAGCGGATGCTCCGGCCCGGCCTCGACCACGTCGCCGACATTGGTGCGGAAGGTCAGCGTCTGCGCATCGCCCTTCCCGCTCGCATTCATTTCCACCGCCAGGAAGGGCGCATCGACGACGCGGATGCCGACCTTCTCGACAGGCGTCACCAGATAGGTCCGGCCATCCTCGTCCTTGCGCAGGACGGTGGAGAAAAGGCGCACCAGCGGCGCGCGGCCGATCGGCGTGCCCAGATAGAACCACGTGCCGTCGGCGCGGATTTCCATGTCGATATCGCCGCAGAACGGCGGATTCCAGCGTTCGACCGGCGGCAGGCCGCGTCCGCCCGTCTCCGCGCCGGCGCGCGCAATCAGGGCGGCCAGTCCCGCTGCATCCGTGCTTTCGCGAATTTCACCCGTTGCCATTGTTCCGTCCCGGTTCACCCCTATCTCGACAAGAGACCGTTCTTCCCGCGAGGAAAGGGTGGATACACTCACGAGATAGTCATTTCGTGGCCGCTTGTCAGCCACGGCTACGCTAATAAGGTCTTTATGTAGGACGCGGACGCGGCAGGACCACGATTCGCGGATATCCTTTACCGGCACTGGAGATGAGCATGGGCGTTCAGAATTCCCACGAGGCAGGCCTGGACGAAAAGGCGGTGATTGCGGCGGCGGAACGGGCGCTTTCGGATATCGCCGTCATCCGCACGGAAGTCTCAAAGGTGATCTTCGGCCAGGAAAGCGTGGTCGAGCAGACCATGCTTGCCGTGCTCTCCGGCGGCCACGCGCTGCTCGTCGGCGTACCGGGCCTTGCCAAGACGAAGCTGGTGGTCACGCTCGGCACCGTGCTCGGGCTGGCTTCCAGCCGCATCCAGTTCACGCCAGACCTCATGCCGTCGGATATCCTCGGCTCGGAGGTGATGGACCAGGACGAGAACGGCAAGCGCTCCTTCCGCTTCGTGCCCGGGCCGATCTTCACCCAGCTCCTGATGGCCGACGAGATCAACCGCGCCTCGCCGCGCACCCAGTCGGCCCTGCTCCAGGCCATGCAGGAATACCATGTGACCGTGGCCGGCGCCCGCAACGACCTTCCAAAGCCCTTCCACGTTCTGGCGACCCAGAACCCGCTGGAGCAGGAAGGCACCTACCCCCTGCCCGAGGCGCAGCTGGACCGCTTCCTGCTGCAGGTCGATGTCGATTATCCCGAGCTTGCCGCCGAACGGCAGATCCTGCTGGAGACGACCGGTGTCAGCGAGACGCGGGCCGAGGCCGCCATCTCGGCCGAGCGGCTGGTGGAAATCCAGACCCTCATCCGCCAGATGCCGGTCAGCGAAAAGGTGCTCGATGCGATCCTCTCGCTCGTGCGCTCCGCCCGCCCCGGCAACGGCATCGCCTCGACGGACAAGCATGTCGCCTGGGGCCCGGGCCCGCGTGCCGGCCAGGCGATGATGCTGTGCGCCCGCGCCCGCGCGCTCTATGAAGGCCGCCTCGCGCCTTCGGTCGACGACGTGCTGGCGCTTGCCGAACCCGTGCTCCAACACCGCATGGCGCTCACCTTCGCCGCCCGTGCCGAAGGCATGTCGGTTCGGGATGTTATTGCCGATCTCGTCCGGCAGGCGGGCGGCTGAGCGGAGAAAGCGCATGGCCTCCGTCGGGCAGATCGTCGAGCCAACACCGACCCGCGACGTGCTTTCGCGCGCGCAGGCGCGTGCCGCCCTCATTCCCGATTGCATGGTGGAGGCCCAGCGCCTCGCCAACACTGTGATCGCCGGCTGGCACGGCCGCCGCAAGCGCGGCATCGGCGAGAATTTCTGGCAGTTCCGGCCCTATGTCGACGGCGAAAGCCTGTCGCGCATCGACTGGCGGCGCTCGGCCCGTGACGACCATACCTATGTGCGCGACCGTGAATGGGAGGCCGCCCACACCGTCTGGGTCTGGACCGACCTTTCCCCCTCCATGATGTACAAATCGACCTTCGGCACCGTATCGAAGGAGAGCCGCGCGCTCGTCATCATGCTGGCGCTGGCCGAAATCCTCGCGCGCTCCGGCGAGCGCATCGGCTGCCCCGGAATCATGGAACCGATCGCCGCGCGCAACGCCGCCGAGCGCCTTGCCACCGCCCTCATGCACAACCCCGCCACCGGCGGCCTGCCGGACACCGGCATGATCCGCGGCAACAGCGATGTGGTGCTGATCGGCGATTTCCTCGATCCGGTCGAAAATGTCATGGCGCGCCTCGGCCCGCTTGCCCGCCGCGGCCTCAAGGGCCACGTCATCGAGGTGGCGGACCCGGCGGAAGAGACCTTCCCCTATACGGGCCGCACCGAATTCACCGATCCCGAAAGCGGCCAGAAGATCACCGCCGGCCGCGCCGAGACGCTGAAGGACGACTATGCCCGCGCCTATGTCGCGCGCCGTCAGACGCTGGCCGAAAGCCTGCGCCATCTCGGCTGGAGCTTCGTGCCGCACCGGACCGATCGTCTCGCCTCCGAAGCGCTGGTCGCCGTGCACATGTATCTCTCCGGCATGCCGGCGATGCGGGCGGAGGGCGGCCGATGAGCGCCTTCGCTTTCGCCTTTCCCGCCGTGCTGACCACGCTCGTGCTGCTGCCCGTCATCTGGTGGCTGCTGCGCCTCACGCCGCCCAAGCCGCAAGCCGAGGTCTTTCCGCCCTTCGCCATCCTCGCCTCGATCCTGAAGCGCGAGGAGACGCCGGCGCAGAGCCCCTGGTGGCTCACGCTGCTGCGCATGCTGATGGCGGCCGCGGTCATTTTCGCCATCGCCGATCCTGTCTTCAACCCGCGCACCAACACGCTCGCATCGAGCGGCCCGCTCGCGCTCGTCGTCGACAACACCTGGGCCTCGGCCACCGACTGGCAAAACCGTGTCGACACCGCCGCCACGCTGATCGACGATGCCGAAAGCCGCAACGTGCCGATCGCGCTGGTGCTGACTGCCGACCGCCAGCATGATGCGGTGCCGGTCGATGCCGCGACCGCGCGCACGCGCCTTGCCGCCGCCGAACCGCGCCCGTTGCCCGCCGACCGCACCGCCGCCATCGCCTCGCTGCGCACCGCGCTCGATGGCGCAGCACCCGGCACGCTCGCCTTCATCAGCGACGGCATGGCCGGCGGCGAGACGGACGAAACCGTCACCGCCCTGCAAGGCCTCTCGCCCGCCGATTTCCGCCTGATCGAGGGCGACGGCGCAGCCGCCGTCGCCATCACCTCGGCGGTGAACGGCGCAGGTGCGCTGACCGTCACCCTGACCCGCCTCGATGGCGGGCCGGCGCGCAGCCTGCCGCTGACGGCATTCGATTCGCGCAGCCGCCCCATCGCCACCGGCACCGCGAACTTCGCTGCGGGCGCGACGACGACGACCGGGACCATCACGGCCCCCTTCGAACTGCGCAACGACTTTGCCCGCATCAGCATCGACGGCCTCGCCAATGCCGGCGGCGCCTACCTGCTCGATGACGGCTTCCGCCGTCGGCGCGTCGCCTTCCTGTCCGGCGAGGTGGTGGACGCGAGCCAGCCGCTGCTGTCGCCGCTGCACTACATCAACCGGGCGCTTGCGCCCTATGCCGATCTCATCGAGCCTGATGTGGCGGACCTTTCCGTCGCCATTCCCCAGATTCTCGAGCAGAACCCCTCCGTCCTGATCATGGCCGATATCGGCCGCCTTCCCGAAGACGTGCAAGGCGAGGTCCAGCGCTGGATCGAGGCCGGCGGCATGCTCATCCGCTTCGCCGGCCCGCGCCTTGCAGCCGCTCCGGGCGACGATCCGCTCGTGCCCGTCGTGCTGCGCAAGGGCGAACGCGCGCTCGGCGGCGCGCTGTCCTGGTCCGAGCCGCAGCCGCTGTCGGCCTATCCGGCAAACAGCCCGTTCTTCGGCATGCGCGCGCCGCAGGACATCCTGATCAAGCGGCAGGTGCTTGCCGAGCCGACGCCCGACCTTGCCGAACGCACCTGGGCGAGCCTTGCCGACGGCACGCCGCTGGTCACGACGGGCCCGCTCGGCTCCGGCCGCATCGTGCTTTTCCATATCAGTGCGGAAACCGGCTGGTCGAACCTGCCGCTGTCGGGTGATTTCGTGGAGATGCTCCGCCGCACCGTGCAGCTGTCGCGTGGCGGCGGCGTTTCGGCCGAAGGCGGCCAGGCGGCGGCGGGCCTTCCCCCCTACCGACTGATGACGGCGAGCGGCACGCTTGCCGCCGCAACCGGCGAGGCCAAGCCGCTCGCGGCCGGCGATGGGTCGAAGGTCGTCGCGAGCTTCGACAATCCCCCCGGCCTCTACGGCTCGGAGGATGGCTATGTCGCGCACAACCTCTTCCCGCCGGAATACGCCATCCGCCCGCTTGTCCTGCCCGAAGGCGCAAGCATCCTGCGCGAGCCGCTTGCCGGCAAGGAGACCTGGTCGCTGAAACCCTATCTCTTCACGCTCGCGGCCCTGCTGCTGATCCTCGATTGCGCCATCGTGCTCCTGATGGGCGGCGCCTTTGCCGCTGCCGCCCGCCGCGTGCCACGCCGCAGTGCGACGGCCGCCGTGCTGCTCGCCCTCTGCACGGGCGCACTGATGGCAATGCCGCAGCAAGGTCATGCGGCCGACAGCAAACCCGGCGACGAGACCATCCTGTCACGGCTCGACACCACGCATCTCGCCTATGTCGTGACCGGCGAAAGCGAGGTGGACCGCATCTCCGAACGCGGCCTTGCCGGCCTCACGGAGTTCCTGACCTACCGCACGACGCTGGAGCCCGGCGAGCCTGTCGGCATCGACATCGAGAAGGACGAGCTGGCGCTCTACCCGATCATCTACTGGCCGGTCAGCGCCACCGCACCCATGCCGTCCAACGCCGCGATCAGCCGCATCGACGCCTATATGCGCAACGGCGGCACGGTGCTGTTCGACACGCGCGACCAGTTCGTGACGCTCGACGGCAATGCGACGAGCCCCAATACGGAGCGCCTGCAGGCGATCCTCGCCAATCTCGACATTCCGCCGCTGGAACCCGTGCCGGCGGACCACGTGCTAACCAAATCCTTCTATCTGCTGGCGAATTTCCCGGGCCGCTATGCCGGAAGCCCGCTGTGGATCGAAGCGGAGCTCGACCGCGCGGAAGACCCAGCGCGGCCGGCGCGCGCGGGCGACGGCGTTTCGCCGATCATGATCACCGGCAACGATTTCGCCGGCGCCTGGGCCATCGACACCAACGGCATGGCGCTGCTGCCGACGGTGCCACCGGATGAGATGCAGCGCGAACACGCCTTCCGCTCCGGCGTCAACATCATGATGTATATGCTGACCGGCAACTACAAGGCGGACCAGGTGCACGTGCCCGCCCTCCTCGAACGGCTGGGGCAGTGACATGACGCTCCAATTCTCCCCCTTCCTGCCCTGGATCGCGATCGCCATCATCGGCCTCGTCGGGCTTGCGCTTGCCGCCCTCGGTTTCTGGCGCGGCCTGCGCGGCTCCGTCATCCGGGCGCTGGCGCTCGCGCTTCTGGTTCTGGCGCTTGCCAATCCCGTCTTCCTTCAGGAGGACCGCGAGGCGCTGTCCACCATCGTCCCCGTCATCGTCGACCGCAGCCAGAGCCAGGACAACGAGACCCGCACCGCCCAGACCGATGCGGCGCTGGAGGGCCTGAAGGAGCGCTTCGCCCGCTATCCGCGCATCGAGCCGCGCATCGTCGAAGCCCGCGACGACGGCACCTCGGACACGCCCTCGACGCGCCTGTTCGACGCGCTCAACGCCGCCATTGCCGACGTGCCGCGTTCGCGGGTGGGCGGCGCGATCATGATCACCGACGGGCAGGTGCACGACATTCCAGACGCCGACGCCTTCACCGGCTTCGACGCGCCGCTGCATGCGCTCGTGACGGGGCGTCCCGACGAATTCGACCGCCGGATCGAGGTGGTCAGCGCGCCCCGCTTCGGCATCGTCGGCGAAAAGCAGGAACTGAAGTTCCGCGTGGTGGACGACGGTGCCGGTCCCGGCGGCACGGCGCGCGTCACCGTGCGCCTCAACGGCAACGAGATCGCGTCGGAAAATGCCACGCCCGGCACCGAACAGCCGCTCGAATTCACAGTGCCGCGCGGCGGCAACAACATCCTCGAATTCGAGGTGGCGCCGGTCGAAGGCGAGATCACGACGGCCAACAACCGCGCCGTCCACGTCATCGAGGGCATCCGCGAGAACCTGCGCGTGCTCCTGGTGTCAGGCGAGCCGCATGCCGGCGAACGCGCCTGGCGCAATCTGTTGAAGTCGGACACCGCCATCGACCTCGTGCACTTCACCATCCTGCGACCGCCGGAAAAGCAGGACGGCACGCCGATCAACGAACTCTCGCTCATCGCCTTCCCGACGCGTGAACTGTTCGTGGACAAGATCAACGAGTTCGACCTCATCATCTTCGACCGCTATCAGCACCGCGGCGTGCTGCCGATCCTCTACTATGACAACATCGCGCAATATGTGGAAAACGGCGGGGCGCTGCTGATTGCCGCCGGTCCCGAACATGCGGGCAGCGATTCCATCGCCTTGACGCCGCTCTCGGTCGTGCTGCCCGCCGCCCCGACCGGCGCAATGAACGATACGCCGTTCTATCCGCGGCTGTCCGACCAGGGCAGGAAACATCCCGTGACGCGCGGCCTGGAAGGCGCCAACGACGAGCCGCCGCACTGGGGCCGGTGGTTCCGCACCGTGGACGTCCAGCGCCCCGACGGCAACGTCGTGATGGAAGCCAATGACGGCAAGCCGCTGCTCGTGCTCAACCGCGCCGGCAAGGGCCGCGTCGCCATGCTGCTCTCCGACCAGGGCTGGCTGTGGGCACGCGGCTTCGAAGGCGGCGGCCCGCATGTCTCGCTCTACCGGCGCACCGCGCACTGGCTGATGCAGGAGCCGGCGCTGGAGGAGGAGGCGCTGACGGCGCGCACCTTCGGCCGCACCTTGCAGATCAACCGCCAGACCATAGGCGATGCGCCCGGCGAGGCCACGCTCAAGCTGCCATCCGGGGCAACACAGCAGGTCGCGCTGACGGAGGCCGAACCCGGCCTCTACCGCGCCGAGGTCCAGACCACGGAAACCGGCCTCTACGAGATCACCAACGGCGATCTCAACGCCCTCGTCCATGTCGGCGCGGTCGATGCGCCCGAGTTCAAGGCGACGATCTCCACCACGCAGACGCTGAAGCCGCTTGCTGATGCCACCAAGGGCACCGTGCGCCGGCTGGTGGACGCCGAGGGCGACGCGGTTTCGCTGCCGCCCCTGCTGCCGGTCTCCGGGCAGGTCCGCACCGTCGATGAAGGCCGCCTGTCGTTGCGCATGACGGACGAGACCGTGCTGAAGGGCATCAATTCCCTGCCGCTGTTCGCCGGCTTTGCCGGCGCCGGGCTGTTGCTGCTCGCCTTCTCCGCCATGTGGTATCGCGAAGGCCGCTAGCGCGAATAGCGCTGGCGGGCCACGCCGGCCTGGGCTAGACTGGCCGCACGGCCGGAGGCGGCCGGCAGACCCGCGCCTTTCCCCAAGGTATGGCGAACGCCTCCACAAGAACCTTTTCTCCACCGTTCATCGTTGGGCGAAGGCGTCGGCAATGCGGGCACTGACGGGGACTTCGCCGGAAGATGAGGAACGGACATGCGCGATTTTCGCGATGCCAAGGCCATGGCGAAAGCCATGCGGGACATGCTGGCCGCCCGCAAGATCGAGATCACCCACAGTGAAGCGCTTGAGATCGTCGCCCGCCAGTTTGGCGCGGACACCTGGAACATCCTGTCGGCCAGGATCGAGGCAAAGCCCGCCGAGCGCGCCATCGCCTTCGAGCAGGCGGTGCCGATCGTGCGCATCTTCGATGTTGCGAAGGCGCATGAATTCTATCTCGGTTTCCTGGGTTTCTCCGTCGACTGGGAGCATCGCTATGGTGAGAACTTCCCGCTCTACACGCAGGTCTCGCGCGGCGGCCTCAGGCTGCACCTCTCCGAACATGCGGGCGACGCCACGCCCGGCGGCAACATGGTCGTCTACATGAAGGGCATCCGCGCCTTCCAGAAGGAGCTTATCGACAAGGATTATCGCTACATGAAGCCCGGGCTGGAGGATGAAGGCTCGCGGTTGGAGGTAACGGTGACGGATCCGTTCCAGAACCGCATCCGCTTCATGGAAGTGAAGGATTGAGGCGTCGAGAGGCCCCCTCATCCGCCTGCCGGCACCTTCTCCCGGTCGGGGAGAAGGGAGGATCGCGAACGTCTCGTTTTTCCTTCTCCCCTGCGGGGAGAAGGTGGCCCGAAGGGTCGGATGAGGGGGTTAGCGCCCTCGTCACCCCCGCCAGGCGATCACACCCTTCAGCCGCTCGTGCGTATCGGCCGCAAACGGCATGACCAGCACCCGTGCCGGGTCGACCGGTCCCGGAAACGACAGCGCATTCCACGCGACCTTCTCGAAGCCGAGCGGGCCGTAATAGGGCGGGTCGCCGACCAGGATGACGGCTTCGGAGCCCTTCCGCCGGGCGGAGGCGCAGGCGATGCGCAGCAGTTCGCGGCCGATACCCTGGTTCTTGTGCGAGGGCCGCACGGCGAGCGGACCGAGCAGATGGCCCTTCACACCGCCGGCCAGAACCGGTGTCATGCGCACCGAGGCGATCGTTTCGCCGTCATCCGTGCAGACGAAGGAGAGCGAAAGGTCGTGCGGGCCCTGCTCGCGGATGCGCGCGGCAGCGCGCACATGCCGGCCGGGGCCGAAGGCTTCTTCATTGATGAGTTCGATGGCGGCGTCGTGGGAGACATCTTCCGTCAGGTAGACGAGATCGTGCTTGAGCATATTCATGGCGATGGGAAACCGGATACGGAGCTTGGGGATGCAGGTTATGGCGCCGCCGCCGAAGGGGGGCGCAGCAGGAGCATCAGCGTCGTCGTGGGTTTCCCGTATGGAACATGCGTTCGTCTTCCTCGCCGGCTTGAGTGCCGGTGCTGGACTGCGCCGATAGCAGAAAATTTGCTTCCGTCAAAGGGCAAAACGCACTGTTCACGAAATTGCGCCTATCCAGTGCGGCCCCATGCGCTATCTATGGCCGCAAGTTCACGGCCACCGGGCCGATCAGAAGGAGAAGATCATGGGCATGCTGGTTGACGGCGTCTGGCACGACGTCTGGTACGACACGAAGGCCACCAAGGGTCATTTCAAGCGCTCCGTTTCGCAGTTCCGCAACTGGATCACGCCGGATGGCGCGCCGGGCCCGAGCGGCGAAGGCGGCTTCGCGGCCGAGGCCGACCGCTATCATCTCTATGTCTCCTATGCCTGCCCGTGGGCGCACCGCACGCTGATCTTCCGCACGCTGAAGAAGCTGGAAGACCTCATCACCGTGTCCGTCGTCGATCCGCTGATGCTGTCGAAGGGCTGGGAATTCAAGGGCGAGAACGGCGGCACACTCGATCCCCTGTTCGGCGCCTCCGCGCTTTACGAGGTCTATCTCAAGGCCGATCCGCACTATTCCGGCCGCGTCACCGTCCCGGTCCTGTGGGACAAGAAACAGAACCGCATGGTCTCAAACGAATCCGCCGAGATCATCCGCATGTTCAACTCCGCCTTCGACCACCTGACCGGCTCGACCGACGATTTCTACCCTGAAATCCTGCGCGCCGAAATCGACGCGCTGAACGACCGAATCTACGACACCGTCAACAACGGCGTCTACAAGGCCGGCTTCGCCACCACCCAGGACGCCTATGAGGGCAGCGTCACCACGCTGTTCGAAACGCTCGACAGCCTGGAGGACCGGCTCCAAAAGAACCGCTACCTGACGGGCGGCCGCGTCACCGAGGCAGACTGGCGGCTCTTCACGACGCTGGTGCGCTTCGATCCGGTCTATGTCGGCCACTTCAAGTGCAACATCCGCCGGATCGCGGACTATCCCAATCTCTACGGCTACCTGCGCGAGCTCTATCAGGTGCCGGGCGTCGCGGCGACCGTCAACATGCGCCACATCAAGGAGCACTATTACCGCTCCCACACCATGATCAACCCGACGGGCATCGTCCCGGTCGGACCGGCCATCGACCTGAGCGCGCCGCATGGAAGGGAAAAGCTGAAGGCCGCCTGACCTACCAGATATCCGCAAACGGCGCCCGGCCGGCGATTTCCTCCAGCCGCCGGCGGGTGGCCACGGTGGTGGCGGCCGGCAGCGCGTCAAGGGAAAAGAACCCCGCCTCTACGATCTCCCGGTCCTTGAGCCGCGGGCCGGTCTGGGTCACGCCGTCGCAGCGATAGAACAGCACATGGTCGCGCTTGCTGGTCCGCCGGTTGAAATAGACATGAAGCAGGCGCGGCGCGGCGCCGATTTCGAGGTTTCCCTCCTCGCGCATCTCCTTGGCCAGCGCCTGAATCGCGGTCTCGCCGCGTTCGATCCCGCCGCCGGGCAAATGCCAGCCGGGTACGTAGCTGTGGCGCACAAGGAAGACGCGGCCATCGGCATCGAAACAGGCCGCACGCACGCCCATCGTCATGCCGCGCGACCATGCGAAATAGCGGTGCAGCACCCATGTCAGGAGCCGCGCCTGAAGGCTTCGCGTCGGAAAATCGGGCAGCGTGTCCTGTTCCATTCCGGCACTTCGCAGCAACGCCGTCCGCAAATCAAGCCTGCGTGATCGCCCAGGCCGGAATATCCACGCCTTGCGTTTCCCTTAACGACCTTATGCTCTAAGGAAGGGTATGTTCAGACTTGCCCATATCTCGGATGTCCATCTCGGGCCGTTGCCCGCCCTCACCTTCGTGGAACTGTTTTCCAAGCGCATCACGGGCTTCGTCAACTGGCATCGCAATCGCCGCCGGCATCTCTTCACCAATACGCTCGACCTCGTGCTCGACGATATCGAGCGGCAGGCGCCCGATTACCTGGCGATCACCGGCGACCTCGTGAACCTCGCCTCGCGGCTGGAGATCGCGGCCGTGCGCCACTGGCTCGCCGAGGCCGGTCAGCCGGAAAACGTCTCGGTCGTGCCGGGCAATCACGACGCCTATGTGCGCGGCGCCTACGAGAAATCGACGCGCGCCTGGTATCCCTACATGCGCGGCGACGCCGCCCCGGTGGAATGGCAGGAGGACATGCACGTCTTCCCCTATCTGCGCGTGCGCGGGCCGGTCGCCATCATCGGCTGCTCGACGGCGGTCGCGACGCCGCCCTTTTCGGCCTCCGGCTACTTCGGCAGGCGGCAGGCGCGCGAGACCGTCAACATGCTGCGCGCGGCGGGCGAAGCCGGACTGTTCCGTGTCGTGCTCATCCACCACCCGCCCATCCGCGGCGCCACCGCCTTCCACAAGCGCATGATCGGCATCCGTCGCTTCGCCGCGACCATCACCAGCGGCGGGGCCGAGCTCGTGCTGCACGGCCATACCCATCTCGACACCGTGCACTGGCTGCCCGGCCAGACGAAGCCCGTGCCGGTCGTCGGCATCGCCTCCGCCTCGCAGGGGCCGGGCGGGCACAAACCGCCGGCGGGCTACAATCTGTTTTCGATCTCCGGTTCGCCGGGCGATTGGAACATCCTGCGCGAGCGCTACGCCCTGACGCCGGACGCCCAAAGTCTGGCACTTGCGGAAATGACAAAATTCTAGAATCGTCCGAATAGATCACACCATTGAACCGTCATGATTTCTTGGACAGCCCCGCCGGATGCAACGACATCGGACGGGCCCGCTTCCCTGACGGCCAGCGCCCGGCAGTCGACACGTTCGGAGGGAACCATGACCATTCACCGCCATAAACTGCTGCTCTCACTCTGCGCCGCCGTCTCGCTTGCGGCCTTCTCGCCGGCGCGGGCCGCAGAGTCCGATACGACTACGCCCCCTGTCGCCACCGAGACCACGACGACCTGCACCGACGGCAAGATCTGGAGCGACGAGAAGAAGGAATGCATTGCGCCGGAAGACTTGAAGCCCGTGGAGAAAAAGCCGACGGAAGAGGAACAGAAAAAGAGCGAGCGGCTCATCGACGACAAGCTCTACGAAGCCGCGCGCGAATTCGCCTATGCCGGCCAGCATGAAAATGCGCTTCGCGCGCTGCGCGCCGCCTATGACCAGGAGGATCCGCGCATCCTCAACTATATGGGCTACAACACCCGCAAGCTCGGCAACATCGAGCTCGGCATGACCTACTACAAGCGTGCGCTCCAGAAGGACGAGAACTACATTCTCGCCCGCTCCTATATGGGCCAGGCGCTGCTCGAGCAGGGCGATGTCGAGGGTGCCCGCGTGCAGCTCGTCGAGATTCGCGACCGCGGCGGCGAAAACACCTGGGCCTATCGCGCGCTCCTGCAATCGCTTGGCGGCGAACGCACCACCTACTGACATCGGCCATGCGTGCCCCGGGACGCTGAAGACGCCGGAAACCGACAAACAATCCAGACGGGAACGCAGGAAACTGCTCATCCGGGTGCCGTTCATGCTTGCAGACCAGTGGAAGAATGTTTCATATCAGGCATTCGCCGTCATCGCGGCGGCGAATAGAGCCTTGATCCCAAACGTTTCCCTGGAAAAGCAATGCGTCCGACGGCTGAATCGAATGAGTTCCGGCGAGAACTGGTCAATTTGCTGCCGAAGCTGCGTCGTTTCGCCATGACACTGACGCGCAACGGCAGCGATGCAGACGATCTCGTGCAGGAGGCGTGCGAAAGAGCGATCACGCGGTGCCATCTCTGGAACGGTGAAGGCCGGCTCGAAAGCTGGGTTTATGCAATGACGCGCAATCTCTGGGTGGACGAAATCCGCAAGCGAAAGGTCCGCACAGGGTCCGGCACGGTAGACGTGGCCGAGCAGGATAGCCTGCATATCGAGGCATCGGCCGACAAGGCGGTCTATGCCAAGCAGTTGCACAAATTGATCATGACGATGCCTGAAGGCCTGTCCAGCGTCTTCCTTCTGGTGAATGTCGAAGGCCACAGCTACCGCGAGGCGGCCGATATTCTCGGCATACCGATCGGCACCGTGATGAGCCGGCTTTCGGCGGCGCGCATCAGGCTGTCGGCCATGATCTCCGAGCAGACGGAAAGGAGGGCCTGATGGTTGGAAGTACGCAGGGTCTCCCGTTGGAAGTCCGCCTGTCCGCCTATCTCGACGGCCAGTTGCCGCCGGACGAAGTGGCCGAAATCGACGCGATCCTCGCCGAGGATGCTGCCGCACGCGCCGTCTACGAAAAGCTCAAGCTCGGCAGCGAATTCGGCGCCCGCGCCTTCGAGAGGATGCTGCAGGAGCCCATCCCGCTCGATCTGGTGCGCAACATCAAGGAAGCCCGCGGCGGCGATGACGACACATCGTCCTCGCTCGGCTTCGCCGCCATCCCGATTTCGGAAACCCGCGCCCCGCGCCGGAGCGCCTTTTGGCCGCAGGCGCTGGCCGCCTCGCTGGTGATCTTTCTCGCCGGCGGCGCCGTGGGCTACCTGATTTCGGAGCAGAAGCAGACCTCGTTCCAGTCCGCCGCAAACGAGTTCACGCCCGCCCGCACCTGGCTGGACGATATCGCCGATTATCACCGCATCTATGCGCGGCAGGCGCGTCATCTCGTGGAAGTGCCGGCAAGCGAGAAGGACCATATCGCGGAGTGGCTCGCGGCCAGCACCGGCGTGGCCTTCACCGTGCCGGACCTGACGGCGCAGAAGCTGACCTTCGAGGGTGCACGCCTGCTGGTCGCCAACGGCAAGCCGACGGCGCAACTGCTCTACCGGGACGCCGAAAACGAGATCTTCGCGATCTGTTTCCTGAAGAGCGACCCGGTCGAGGGGACCACCGCGATGGTGGAAAGCATGCGCAACGATGTCGGGCTCATCTCCTGGCAGAAGGGCGATGCCTCCTTCGTGGTCGTCGGCCCGTCCGCCGACCCGGATCTGGAGCGTATCGCCGAGGCTGTCTCCACGACGATCTGAGTTTTTTCGGTCTGCCGAATCGTCCGACGCGGGACTAATCCCGCGCCGGATGGGGAGGCTCCGGCCTCAGCCGCGCCGTGCCGCCTCGATCGCCGCCACGTCGATCTTCTTCATCGTCATCATCGCGCTGAAAGCACGCTTGGCTTCCTCACCGCCGACAGCAAGCGCTTCGGTCAGCACACGCGGCGTGATCTGCCAGGAAATGCCCCAGCGGTCCTTGCACCAGCCGCATTCGCTCTCCTGTCCGCCATTGCCGACGATGGCGTTCCAGTAACGGTCGGTCTCCTCCTGGTCCTCCGTGGAGATCTGGAAGGAGAAGGCCTCGTTGTGCTTGAAGATCGGGCCGCCGTTGAGGCCGATGCATTCAACACCCGCCACGGTGAAGGCGACCACGATCACCTCCCCCTCCTTGCCGCTGGGATAGTCGCCCGGCGCACGCGTGACCGCGCCGACAGAGCTATCGGGAAAGGTTTGCGCGTAGAAGCGTGCCGCCGCCTCGGCATCCTTGTCGTACCAGATGCAGATGGTGTTCTTCGCCATGACATGATCCTCTCTTCAGTGGTCTGGTTGATCGATATCTGGAAGACGAACGACGTTCGGCCAGACCGACATGCTCAAAACAAAAAACCCGGCAATGCGATTGCCGGGTTTTTATGTCTAATGACGTGGAATCAGCGGCGTGTCGTGAGCACGCGGTTGGCGGCAGATACGATCGCCTCGAGCGAGGCGGTCACGATATTCGTGTTGATGCCAACGCCGAACAGCTTGCCGCCGGGATGCACGACCTCGACATAGGCGATGGCCGCGGCATTCGAACCCTGCTGCAGCGAGTGTTCGGAATAGTCGGCGACCGACATGTCGATGCCGAGATAGATCGACAGGGCATGGATGAAGCCGTCGATCGGTCCGGTGCCCTTGCCCTCGATGCGCTTCGTCTCGCCGCCGTCTGTGATCTCGGCGGCAACGATGCGGCCACCCTTGCCCTTCGTATCGGGATAGGTGTGATGGTCGACAAAGCGCAGGCGCGTGTCGGGCTGCGTGACATAGGTGCGCATGAACTCTTCGTGGATGCGCTTGGCCGGAAGCTCCACGCCCTCCTCGTCGGTGATGCGCTGGATCTCGTCGCGGAACTCGACCTGCAGGTTGCGCGGCAGGTTGATGCCGTAGTCTTCCTGCAGGATATAGGCGATGCCGCCCTTGCCGGACTGCGAGTTGATACGGATGATCGCCTCGTAGGAACGGCCGACATCCTGCGGATCGATCGGCAGGTAGGGCACTTCCCACAGCGGCTTGTTGGCCTTCTTGATGGCCTTCATGCCCTTGTTGATCGCATCCTGGTGCGAGCCGGAGAAGGCGGTATAGACCAGTTCGCCGACATAGGGGTGACGCTCGGGAATGACCATCTCGTTGGAATATTCATAGACCGACTTGATCCGCTCGATATCCGAGCAGTCCAGCTTGGGATCGACGCCCTGCGTGTACATGTTGAGCGCCAGCGTCACCACGTCGACATTGCCGGTGCGCTCGCCATTGCCGAACAGCGTGCCTTCGACGCGGTCGGCGCCGGCCATCAGGCCCAGTTCGGTGGCTGCAATACCCGTGCCGCGGTCGTTGTGCGGATGCAGCGAAATGATGACGTTCTCGCGATTGTCGATGTTGCGGCACATCCACTCGATCTGGTCGGCATAGACGTTCGGCGTCGCCATCTCGACGGTCGAAGGCAGGTTGAGGATCAGCTTGTTGTCGGCCGTCGGCTTCACGATCTCGACGACCGCGTTGCAGATCTCCAGCGCAACCTCCAGCTCGGTGCCGGTGAAGCTTTCCGGCGAATATTCGAAACGGTAGCCGCCGCCGGCCTTGGCGGCCATATCGGTGATCATCTTGGCGGCATCGGTCGCGATCTGCTTGATGCCATGGACGTCCTTGCCGAACACCACGCGGCGCTGCAACTCGCTCGTTGAGTTGTAGAAGTGGATGATCGGGTTATGCGCGCCTTCCAGCGCCTCGAAGGTGCGGGTGATCAGCTCCGGACGGCACTGCACCAGCACCTGCAGCGACACATCTTCCGGCACATTGCCCTGCTCGACGCACCAGCGGGCGAAATCGAAGTCTGTCTGCGATGCCGAGGGGAAACCGATCTCGATTTCCTTGAAGCCCATGTCCAGCAACAGCTGGAACATGCGGGCCTTGCGGTCGTGGCCCATCGGGTTGACCAGCGACTGGTTGCCGTCGCGCAGGTCCACCGAACACCAGATCGGCGCCTTGTCGATCACCTTGCCCGGCCAGGTGCGGTCGGGAATGTTGATGGCAGGATAGGGCTGATACTTGGCGGCGGCTTCGGGCATGCCCTGCTTGGGCGTATGGGTCTTCAAAATCATCGTCTTCGTCTCTTCGTCGTCCCGGCATTCGCGAAAGCGTCTTAGCGCAAGCTCTCCGGCGCCGCACGTCATTTCATGACGTGCAAAGGCCGCTGTAGCAAGGACCATGCGCATTTTGCGACGGCGAATGTGGCCATGGCGGCCAGAACCGGAATGAATGCATAGGGTGAAACGAGGAGCTATGGCCTGGGCGGGCTTTTCGGCCGCCGGGCGCTCCTCAACGAACCCGGCAACCGCGCGTAAGGCCGAGAAGAAGAAGCGAGGAGAAGCCGCGCGAACGCTCGCGAACAGCTGCGCTGCCGCGGGAAACTCGTTCGATGATCTGTGCGCCGGTCTTCAACATGAGGCGTCTATAACTTTTGAATGATAAAAGGGCAAGCGGGGGATGAAATTTTTAGCAGATGCCCCTCATCTGCCTCCCGACATCCTCTCCCCGCAGGCGGGGAGAGGAGCGATGGGCTTGACCGTTCTGCCCCTTCTCCCCGCCTGCGGGGAGAAGGTCCCGGCAGGGGATGAGGGGTCAGGCCGCTCAGATATCGGCCTGAGACGTCACGATGCGCGAGACGAGGCCGTAACCCTTGGCCTCTTCAGCCGAGAGCCAGTAGTCGCGGTCCGTGTCCTTGGCGATCTTCTCGATCGGCTGGCCGGTAGCGTCGGCGAAGATCTTGTTCAGGCGCTCGTTCATCTTGATGATTTCGCGGGCCTGGATCTCGATATCCGACGCCATGCCGCGGGTGCCGCCCGACGGTTGATGCAGCAGGAAGCGGGTGTTGGGCAGGCAAAGGCGCTGCTCCTTGGGAGCGGCGACATAGATCAGCGCGCCGGCGGAGGCCACCCAGCCCGTTCCGATCATCCAGACCTTCGGCTTGATGAACTTGATCATGTCGTGGATCGAATCGCCCGATTCGACATGGCCACCCGGCGAATTGACGTAGATGCGGATATCCTCATCGCTGGCGGCGGCAAGCGCCACGAGCTGCGAGCAGACCTTCTGCGCCAGTTCCTGATTGATCGGCCCGTAGATGAAGATCGAACGCGACTTGAAAAGGTTCGCCTCCGTTTCCTTGCCCAGGGGCAGTTCCGTCTTCTTGTCGTCCTCGTCGCTCATCCAAAGTCTCCGGATTGCTCGTCAATAGTCGTGTCGCTGTCAGATAATGCGACTCACCCGCCAAGACAATGCAACAAAACGGATAAGGCGCGATAGAGCCTCGCCGCGACACTGGAAAACAGGGTAAACGCCGTGCCGGCGGACGACGGGCGCGCCCGACCCTGCATGAATTGCGTATGGACTTGGCCGCCGCGCTGCCCCTAGGATGGCACGGTGATAAATCGATGCCCGGCCCGCTCCCGGGGCCGGAAGACAGGGGACATCATGATCAGGATCCTTGCGCTGGCGGCCCTCGCCTTCGCCGCCACCACCGCACCCGCCTTCGCCCATCTCAACCCGGCCGAGCACGGCTCCTTCATGGCCGGCTTCTCGCATCCGCTCTTCGGCCTCGACCACATTCTTGTGATGGTCGCCGTCGGCCTCTGGGCCGCGCAGATCGGCGGGAATGCCCTGTGGCGCGTGCCGCTCGCCTTCGTCGCGACCATGGCCGTGGGCTTCGGCCTCGCCATCGCCGGCATCGACCTGCCCTTCGTCGAGCCGGCCATCCTCGCCTCCGTCGTGGCGCTCGGCCTGCTCGTCGCCATGGCCGTCCGGCTGGATACGGCGATGTCGATGGCAATCGTCGCGGTCTTCGCGCTGTTCCATGGCCACGCTCATGGCGGCGAGCTTGGTGCCGCGGGCGCCCTGCCCTTCGGCGTCGGCTTCGTCATCGCGACCGCCCTGCTGCATGCCGCCGGCATCGGGCTCGGTCTGGGCATTGCGCGACTTTCGGGCAACGGCATCGTGGCCCGCATCATCGGCGGCCTGACGGCACTGGCCGGCCTTGCGCTTGCCTTCGGCTGAACCGCTTCAGCCGCATCCGCGATAGGGCTGCACGCCCTGTTCGGGAATCCACACGCCCTGCGGCGCATCTCCGGTCTGCCAGAAAACGTCGATCGGAATGCCGCCGCGCGGATACCAGTATGCGCCGATGCGCAGCCATTTCGGCTCCAGCAGATCGACCAGCCGCTTGGCGATGTCGATGGTGCAGTCCTCATGGAAGGCGCCGTGGTTGCGGAAGGAATGCAGGTAGAGCTTCAGCGACTTCGATTCGACCAACCAGCCATTGGGAATATAGTCGATGACGATATGCGCGAAGTCCGGCTGACCGGTCATCGGGCAGAGCGAGGTGAATTCGGGCGCGGTGAATCGCACCACGAAATCCGTGCCGGCATGGCTGCTGGGCACCCTTTCCAGCACCGCCGCGTCCGGATCTGCGGGAAGATCGACCTTCTGGCCCAGTTGGGAGAGGCCTGAAACGTCTGTCTTGCTCATCGTGTGATCCTTTCGATCTTGACTTTGATGCCATGCGCCTGCTCCGTTTCCGGCTCGACATGGATGGCGATCTGCGCGCCGGGCTGCACCTCCCGGATGGCATCTTCAAGGCGATCGCAGATATCATGCGCCTGCCCGACCGGCATCGTGGCGGGAACGACCAGATGGAAATCCACGAACGTCGCCGCACCCGCACGCCGGGTCTTGAGATCGTGCGCGCCAAGCGAACCCGTGGCATTGGCGGCAATCGCCGCCTTGATCGCCTCGGCCTCCTCCGGCTCCACCGCATGGTCCATCAACCCATCGACCGAATGCGCGATGACCTTCCAGCCCTGATAGAGGATGTTGAGCGCGACGAGCACGGCAAGCAGCGGATCAAGCACCGCATAGCCGGTCAGGATCGCCAGCACGAGACCGACAAGCACGCCGACGGATGTCACGACATCCGAAAGGATATGCTGCCCGTCCGCCGCCAGCGCCGGCGAGCGGTAGCGCTTGCCGGCACGAATGAGCACCGTCGCCCAGATCGCATTGCAGACCGCGGCCGCGAAATTGATGGCAAGGCCGAGCGCCGGCGCATCCATCCTTGTCGGGGCGAAGACCGCCGGCAGCGCCTCCTTCACGATGAGAAGTGCTGCGACGACGATGAGCACGCCCTCGAGCACCGCCGAGAGATATTCCGCCTTGTGATGGCCGAAGGGATGCGTCTTGTCCGCCGGTTTCGCCGCATAGCTGATCGCCGCGAAGGCCACGATGGCGGCGATCACGTTGACGCTCGATTCCATCGCATCCGACAGGAGCGCGACCGAACCGGTCACCCACCAGGCGACGAGCTTCAGGCCCATCACGAAGAATGCGAAGGGAATGCCCCACAGCGCCAGCCGCTGGACCGTCCTGATATCCGATTTTTCCATGCCGCTCTCCATGCGCATGCAACCGAGTTGCAAAAAGCCTGGCCCATCAACGCAAAACCGCCCGCGCGGTGTGTCGCGCAGGCGGTTTGTTAATGATGGCGTTTAGAGCAGACGGGCGGGTTTGTCAAAACCGCAAACGGCCTTCGGCGTCTCAGCGGAGCGTCAGCCCGATGCGCGCATGGTCGTTGGCCGCAAGAACCGAGGCTGCGACGCCGACGACGTCGGACTGCGCGACGAAGCCGTCTTCGTTGAACATGTCGGGAAACCGGCTGTCGAGCGAGTTGTACCGGTTGTCGCCCATGACGAAATATTTGCCTTCCGGCACCGTCACGGGCCCGAAATTGTCCGCCTGGGTCTGTGGACGCGGGTCCGGCATGGCGATCGTGTAGCTGCGCCCTTCCGGCGTCGTCTCGCGCACGACCGCAGCGGAGAAGATGTCGTCGCCATAGGTCTCGCCGGTCGCCTCGCGGGCAAACGGCGTGCCGTTGACAAGCACGTCCCCCGCCCGGATCTCCACCGTATCGCCCGGCATGCCGATCACCCGCGTTATGCCCAGCGAGGCAGCGCCTTGGTACGTCGCATTGTGCACGAGGACATCGCCCCGGCGGACGGCGCCGAAATCCTTTTGCAGCACCGCGACGGTGTCTTTTTCGAGCAGTGCCGGCGCCATCGCCAAGGACGGAATGCGCACCAGCTTCACGCCACAGAGGTCGTGGTTCATGCGCGCCACGTCGCAGGTCTCGGGGAGCGTGGATGCGAGACCGTGCGCGGAACGTTCGGTCGCCGCCTGGATCGCCGTCGTATCGGCGGTGAAGGCGCCGGCCTGCGCCAGCCAGACCGGCAGGCTGGCCGTAACGAGGGTCCTCGCCGCCGCCTCCCGCTCGTCCGCCGCGTGGGCCCCTGCCGCCGACAGGCTGAGAGCCGCAAAAATTCCGGCGATCATTCGCTTGGACTGTATCATTCCATTATCTCCGGCTGCGCCGCGCCTGTCCCGTGGACAGGCGCGGCAAACGGTCGGTCAGGCCACCTTGCTTTTGGCGTCCTTCTTCTTGGAAAGATGCGCCACCACGTTTTCGATCATGCGCATGCCGGCATCCTGCCCGAGCGTCATGATCGATTCCGGGTGGAACTGCACCGCTGCGACGGGTTCGCTGGCATGCTCGATGCCCATGATCGTGCCGTCCTCGCTCTCGGCCGTGATGATGAAATCACGCGGCAGGGTCGAGGGATCGGCGAAGATCGAATGGTAGCGGCCGACCGTGACTTCGCGGCCCAGCCCGGAAAACACGACGCCCGGCTCCAGCACGCGGATGCGCGAGGGCTTGCCGTGCATGGGAATGGCGAGCTGCCGCAACTCCCCGCCATAGGCCTCGGCCAGCGCCTGCAGGCCGAGGCAGACGCCGAAGATCGGCAGGCTGCGGGCGCGCGCCTTCTTGATCGTCGCCTTGCAGTCGAAATCCTTCGGGTTGCCCGGACCGGGCGACAGCACGACGAGATCGGGCTTGATGCGGTCGAACACCTCTTCCGGCACCGGCGTGCGCACGGTCGTCACCTCCGCACCGGTCTGGCGGAAGTAGTTGGCGAGCGTGTGCACGAAGCTGTCCTCGTGATCGACGAGCAGGATCTTCACGCCCGCCCCGACCGAAGCGACATCGCGCTGGACCTTGGCGGCATTGCCGGACTTTGCGTCACGAATGGCTGCGATCATGGCGGAGGCCTTCAGTTCGGTTTCGGCTTCTTCTTCGTCCGGGTTGGAATCGTAGAGCAGCGTGGCGCCGGCGCGCACTTCCGCAATGCCGTCCTTGATGCGGATGGTGCGCAGCGTCAGACCCGTGTTCATGTCGCCGTTGAAGCCGACCATGCCGATCGCCCCGCCATACCAGGCGCGCGGGCTCTTCTCATGCGCCTCGATGAAGCGCATGGCCCAGAGCTTCGGCGCGCCCGTCACCGTCACGGCCCAGGCATGCGACAGGAAGCCGTCGAAAGCGTCCATGTCGTCGCGCAGCCGGCCCTCGATATGGTCGACCGTGTGGATAAGGCGCGAATACATCTCGATCTGCCGGCGGCCGATGACCTTCACCGAACCGGGTTCGCACACACGGCTCTTGTCGTTACGGTCGACATCCGAGCACATGGTGAGCTCGGACTCGTCCTTCTTGGAGTTGAGCAGCTTCAGGATCTGCTCCGAATCGGCAATCGGGTCATCGCCGCGCTTGATCGTGCCGGAGATCGGGCAGGTCTCGATGCGGCGGCCCGACACGCGCACGAACATTTCCGGCGAGGCGCCGACGAGATATTCCTGGTTGCCGAGATTGATGAAGAAGGAATAGGGCGACGGATTGATCGCCTTGAGACGGCGCGAGATTTCCGAGGGCTTGCTTTCGCAGCGCTCGAAGAATTTCTGGCCGGGCACCACTTCGAAAAGGTCGCCGCGCCGGAAGCTTTCCTTCGCCTTGACGACGAGTTCGGCATATTCGCCCGGGCGATGGTCGCCATGCGGCGGGATGACATTGACGGTCTCAAACGGCTCGGCCGCGATCGTCTCGGCCTTGCCCTCGGTCGATTGTCCATCCTTTGCGAAGTCGTAGCGGTCGATCCAGGCCTTGGCGGCATAGTGATCCACGACGAGGATTTCGTCCGGCAGAAACAGCACCATGTCGCGCTGGTCGTCCGGCCGCTTGAGCTTCAGGTCGATGGCGTCGAACTGGAAGGCGAGATCGTAGCCGAAGGCGCCATAAAGACCGAGATTGGCGTCCTGATCCGAATGGAAGAGATCGGTCACGGCGCGCAGCACCGTGAAGACCGTCGGCATCTTCGAGCGCTCTTCCTCGGTGAACACCCTGTCGGGCATCTTCACGTCGAGATCGAGGCGGCTTGCGGTGCGCGCGCCGAGCGCCAGTTCCGGCACAGCGGCAAGACGGTCGGCGATGAAGGCGAGCAGCACCTCGCCGCGCGCATTGTAGGCCTCGATCCAGACGGCACGGCCGAAGGAGGAAATGCCGATCGGCGGATCGACGACGGCCGTATCCCAGCGGGTGTAGCGGCCCGGATATTCGTAGTTCGACGAGAACACCGCGCCGCGCCGCTCGTCGAGCTTGTCGACATAGGTCGAGATCGCATTGGCGTAATCTGCCGCGCGACGCCGCCGCGTGACGGTCACTCCGCCCTTGGTCTCATAGGCCTCGCTGCCGTCAACAAGAACTTTCGTCGCCATTCCCCACTCCGTTTTCAGGCCCGGTCTTCGAGAAGGCGGCCCAAAACACAAAAAAGCCGCCTCGAATTTTCCGGGCGGCTTGTCGTCTCAATCACGCATGACTGGTCAAGGCCGCCTCAGCGAGCCCACCACCAGCCAGCGATGATGTTCATATTGGTCATGGCGGGGATTGTTAGCGCGAGATGCGCAACAGCGCAAGACCACCGCGTGCGCAGGCCGGGCATTTCCCCACATGTCGCAAAAGCGCAACGCCGAAAAACATGATTAAAAAAATCATATTCAAACTTGACTCATTGAGGAAACATTTAGTAGCCACATTTCCGCCCAATTGCAAAATGCCAAGGAGCCTTCATGCGCTGGTCCCAATCGCCGCGTCTACGTTTGTTGAGTGGATCGGTCGCCCTCATCTTCTGCATTCCCACGGTCGCCCTCGCCCAGCAGGCGACGACCACCGAGACGCAACTCGAAACCATCACGGTCCAGGGAAAGAAGCAGGCGCGCGTCGCACAGTCGCCCCTGACGAAGACGACTGAACGGTCCACACTCGACCAACGGATGGTCACCGACTTCAACGACTTCTCCCGCCGTGTCGACGCCGGTGTGAACTTCAACAGCACCAGCAAGAGCGTCAACCTGCGCGGCCTTCAGGATAACCGCGTCCTGACGACGATCGACGGCATCCGGTTGCCATGGCTGACCGACCCGCGCGACAGCGCCAGGGGCGGCGTCAACGCCTTCGATTTCGACAGCCTGTCTTCGCTCGACATCACGAAGGGAGCGGATTCGAGCAAGTACGGTTCGGGTGCGCTCGGTGGCGTCGTCGAACTGCGCACGCTCAATCCGGAAGACCTCATCGAAGACGGCAAGGCGTTTGGCGGCCTCGTGAAGAGCGGATATGACAGCACCGACCGCAGCACGGGAGGCAATGCCGCTGTCGCCGCGCGTTATGACGATACCTGGGTTCTCGTGCAGGGTGGTTACAAGAAAGGCCACGAAACGAAGAACCGCGGTGAAATCGGTGGTTACGGCAACACCCGCACGGAAGCCAACCCGTCCGACTTCGTACAGAGAAACCTCCTCGTCAAATTCCATCAGTATCTCGAGGGTGGCCACCGTCTCGGCCTGACGGCAGACCTATACAACCGCGACGAGGACATCGACGATCGGCGTGGCACGACAGCCAGCTATCGGCCGGGCACGCTGAAGACCGGCGATGAAGTCGATCGCAAGCGTCTCTCCGCAAGCTACGACTTCGAATCCCCCGATGGTTCGGACATCGTCGACAAGGCAAGCCTCACCGCCTATTGGCAAAAGGAAACCCTCAACCGCACGACGAACGGCTTCCGTCTCCGCGACGCACGCGCCGACATCATCCCCGGAGACCCCTTCCGGTACGGTTTCCCAACCGGCGACTACATGCGCGACAACATGCTCGAGCAGTCCTCCTACGGCCTGACCGGGAATGCCTCCAAGGAATTGGTACTCGGCGGCGTCACTCATAATTTCCGCTTCGGCGGCGAAATCTACTGGCAGGACACCCATCAGTATTCCGCAGGCAAGGACAATTGCCCGACGATCAACTGGAACGGCATTCCTCAGCCATTCGGCCCGCAATCATGCCGCATGCTGCACACCAACGCGTCCGACATGCCCGATGTGGACAGCAGCGTGGCAGGCCTGTTTCTCGAGGACGACATCAAGTTCTTCGATAACCGCCTGACCGTTACGCCCGGCGTGCGCCTGGACTGGTACAGCCATTCGCCTCAGCGGACGGCGACCTTCGAAAGCAGCCCGAACTATGACCCGGCCTATATGAAAAAGGCCGATGACTTCGGCATCTCGCCCAAGCTGCGCCTTGCATGGCAGGCGACCGAGGAACTGGAACTCTTCACCCAGTATGCCCGCGGCTTCCGCGCGCCGACAGTGACCGAACTCTATCAGAACTACGGCGCGCCCGGCTCGTATGCCCGCCTGGGCAACCCGGATCTGGATACGGAAACCAGCAACGGCTTTGAAGCGGGTGCACGGTACGAGAGCGACGACTACACGCTGTCCGCTACGGTCTTCAACAACTACTACCGCAACTTCATCGACACCGTCGTCATCGCTCCCCCGGGCGGCGATTATCCGGTCGGCGGCATCACCGGTTACGAAAACCGCAACAAGGTGCGGATCTACGGTGTCGAACTCGGCGGCGAATGGCGCTTCCATGAAAACTGGCGCACATGGGGTTCGGTCGCCTGGTCGCATGGCAAGGACACGCAGAAGGACGACTACCTCAACTCCGTCGCTCCGCTGCGCGCCATTGTCGGTCTCGGTTACGCAACGGAGACATGGGGCGGCGATCTCTCGCTCAGCATGGCGTCGGCTCGCAACAAGGTCAGCCGCGGCGAAACCAGCAACGGCCAGGTTACGGGCAAGGGCTTCGAGGCTCCCGGTTACGGCATCGTTGATGCGACCGTGTGGTGGCAGCCGGAAAAGATCGGCGACACCGATCTGAGCGGCCTGCGCGTCCAGGCGGGCGTCTTCAACGTCTTCAACAAGCGGTACTGGAATGCTCTCGATGTGCCGGCGGACACGGCGCTTGCCGCCCGAGACTATTTCAGCGAACCGGGCCGGACGTTCAAGGTCTCGATTACGAAGAAGTTCTGATCGATAGCCGAACCTGAGAAAGCCCGCCTGACGGCGGGCTTTTGCATTTATGGGGCTGGTTGCGGCAACCAAATCGGTCCTACCGCGTTTTCAACGTGCTCTTTCGTAGGAGACGGGTCCGATCGCTACCATTTCTCGCATCGCGCTTCTTGCGGCCATCCTCACCCTCACAGGCGCCGCCGAGCTGCCGGAGAACGGGCCTCGACCGGTTCCGCGGCCGGTGGAAACGGTGACGCCTGAGAAGGAAAAGGCCGCGCCGGAGGGCGCTGCCGCCGAGGCCGACAAGGGCAAGCGCGAGGGCGAGGGCAAGCCCACCGAACAGGACAAGGCGGCACAAAAGGACAAGGAGAGCGCTGAAGAGGAAGAGAAGGCTGCGGAGCGGCCGAAGGAGAGCGCTGCCGACGAGGCGGCATGCCGGGCTGCCTTGCAGAAGATCGGCGCCGTCTTCACGGAGGCGCCGGCCATTGAGGACGGCAAGGCTTGTGGCATCGACAAGCCGCTCCTTCTCAGTGCGCTCAAGGACGGCGTGAAGGTCGAGCCCCCTGCCACGGTGCGCTGCGACACGGCCCTCCAGCTTGCCCGCTGGATGGAAGGCTCGGTGGCGCCCGCGCTGTCGACGGCCATGCCGGGCGAGACGGTCAGCCAACTTTCCCAGGCATCCGCCTATGTCTGCCGCAACCGCAACAATGCCGAGACGGGGCGGATTTCCGAGCATGCTTTCGGCAACGCCATCGATATCGCGGGCTTCACGCTGAAAAGCGGCAAGACCATCACGATCCGCCCGGCCGACAAGGACCCGTCCCTTGAAGGTGCGTTCCAGCGCGCCATCACGGAGGCCGCCTGCCTCTATTTCACGACGGTGCTCGATCCCGGCAGCGACGCCGCCCACGAGAACCATCTCCATCTCGACGTGAAGGAACGGCGCGGCGGCTATCGCTATTGCTGGTAGCCGCGGATTAATTGCACGGACCTGCTGAAAAGACCGGTCACGCCACCTATCTGTCCCGGACCCGCTTTATTCGCAAAGGTCCTTCCATGTCGATCACGCCCTACGAAATCTCCGTGCCCGCCTTCCAGCGCGGCTTTACCGTGCTCTCCAAATTGCTCGACAAGGCAGAGGCCTTTGCGGCGGAGCGCAAGATCAAGCCGGAGGTCCTGGTCGACGCGCGGCTGGCGCCCGACATGCTGTCGCTGGCCGGCCAGATCCAGCGCATGAGCGACACGGCGAAGTTCGCCGCCGCACGCCTCACCGGAACGGAAGCGCCGAGCTTTGCGGACGACGAGAAGACGCTTGCCGACCTGCGCGCCCGTATCACCAGGACCACCGATTACCTCGCGTCCGTGCCGCAGGCCGCCTTCGAGGGCGCGATGGAGCGCATGGTCACGGTGAAATCGCGCGGTGGTGACAACACGTCGACCGGCAAGGAATACCTCCTCACCTTCGCGCTGCCGAACTTCTACTTCCACCTCACGACCGCCTACGCGATCTTGCGGCACAATGGCGTGCCGGTGGGCAAACTGGATTATCTCGGCCGCGCGTAGCCGTCACTTTCAAAGAAGAACCTGAGGGGCGCCCTGCGGCGCCCCTTCAGTCTCAGAACAGGCCTTCAATATGGCCCTGCTCGTTCAGTCGGATCCGCTCCGACGATGGCGATTTCGGCAGGCCGGGCATGGTCATGATCTCGCCGGTGATGACGACGACGAAACCGGCGCCGGCCGACAGCCGCACCTCGCGCACCGGCACGACATGGCCGGAGGGCGCACCGCGCAGGTTCGGATCGGTCGAGAACGAATATTGCGTCTTGGCCATGCAGACCGGCAGGTGTCCGTAGCCCTGCTCCTCCCACGCCCGCAACTGGTCGCGCACGCTCTTGTCGGCGGTGACCTCCGAGGCGTGGTAGATTTCGCGGGCGATGGTATCGATCTTCTCGAAAAGCGACATTTCATCGGGGTAGAGCGGGGAAAACTGCGCGAGGCCGGACTCGGCGAGTTCCACCACCTTGTGCGCCAGTTCCTCGATACCGGCCGAACCCTCCGCCCAGTGCTTGCATAGAACGGCTTCTGCACCCAGCGTTGCCACATAGTCTTTCACCGCCTGGATTTCCGCATCCGTGTCGGTGGTGAAGTGGTTGATCGCCACCACGACGGGCACGCCGAATTTCTTGACGTTCTGCACATGCCGGCCGAGATTGGCGCAGCCCTTGTTGACCGCCTCGATATTCTCACGGCCGAGATCGTCCTTCTTCACCCCGCCGTTCATCTTCATGGCGCGCACCGTGGCGACGATGACGGCCGCATCGGGCTTCAGCCCGGCCTTGCGGCACTTGATATCGAAGAACTTTTCCGCACCGAGGTCGGCGCCGAAGCCGGCTTCCGTCACGACATAATCGGCAAGCTTCAGGGCCGTCGTCGTGGCGATGACGGAGTTGCAGCCATGCGCGATATTGGCGAAGGGACCGCCGTGCACGAAGGCGGGATTGTTCTCCAGCGTCTGCACGAGGTTCGGCTGCATGGCATCCTTCAACAGCACCGTCATCGCGCCATCCGCCTTGATGTCGCGCGCGAAGACGGGCGACTTGTCGCGCCGGTAGCCGATGATGATATTGCCGAGGCGCTTTTCGAGGTCCTTGAGGTCGACCGAAAGACACAGGATCGCCATGACCTCCGAGGCGACCGTGATGTCGAAGCCCGTCTCGCGCGGATAGCCGTTGGCGACACCGCCGAGCGAGCCGACGATATGGCGCAGCGCCCGGTCGTTCATGTCCATCACGCGACGCCAGGCGATGCGGCGGATGTCGATATTCTGCTCGTTGCCCCAGTAGATGTGGTTGTCGATCAGCGCGGACAAAAGGTTGTGCGCCGAGGTGATGGCGTGGAAATCGCCGGTGAAATGGAGGTTCATATCCTCCATCGGCACGACCTGCGCATAGCCGCCGCCGGCCGCCCCGCCCTTCACGCCGAAGCATGGCCCGAGCGACGCCTCACGGATACAGGTGATCGCCTTCCTGCCGATGCGGTTGAGGCCATCGCCGAGGCCGACCGTGGTCGTCGTCTTGCCCTCGCCGGCCGGCGTGGGATTGATGGCGGTGACGAGGATCAGCTTGCCGTTCTTGCGGCCCTTCTGCGCGGCGATGAACGCGGCGTCGATCTTCGCCTTGTCGTGGCCATAGGGGATCAGGTGTTCGGACGGGATGCCGAGCTTCGCCCCGATCTCGGCGATCGGCTTCTTTTTCGCGGCGCGGGCAATTTCGATATCGGACTTCACATCAGCCATACGGTGTCGCTCCCTCTTCAGCGTTCCTGCCTACCACGGGCTCCTCTCCCGCAGCGGCACTTTCTTGTTCTGGCGCGTCATTTCATCGTGAAGCCGTGCGCGATGCCACGCCGGAATTTGCCGCCCGATACGCCAGAAGCGACATGCGGCTTTTAAATTGCGCCCAAACGAAAACGGCACGCATCCTCCGATGCGTGCCGTCCGGAATGGATCGGCGATCAGCGTGCCAGGACGTCGCGCATTTCCACGAGGTTGGAGCGCACGCGCAGGATATAGAAGCCGATGGTGGCCAGATGCGTCGGCATGATCCAGCCGTCCTCGCGGCCGTTGGAGATGATCGCCGGCTGGATGTTGAGCGCCGAACGCAGTTGCTTGATGCTTTCCGTCCACAGCGGCTCGATGCCGCGCGCCTTGATCACGGCATCGAAATCCGCACCGGCTGCGGAAAGAATGCCGTAGTAACCGTAAAGCTGGCCATAGGCGAACCAGAAACGATCGTCCGCCCGCGTATCGAACCAGCCGCCGTTGTGGAACTCGGAGCGCTCGCGAATGATGGCCGAGGTGGAGCCGATGTCGTTCGAAATGCGGTCGAGGAATTCGATCAGGTTGTCGGAACGGCCGTCGAAGATCGCGTCGCAGGCTTCAAGCGACGCGTTGAACTTGCGCAGGTCCGCCATGGCGGTGCGGTAATAGTTCGGCGTCGGGGTCTTGGGCAGAAGCGAATCCGAGCCGAAATACCAGGTCTCCTCGTCGAACTGCAGGTTGCCGCGGGCGCGCTGGAGATCGGCGTTGATGCCGGAGGTACCACGAACGCGGCCGAGCGCATCCACGAGCTCGACGGCGGTGCGGCGAACGGTCTGGTTGACGCCGCGCTGGAAGGCCGCCTTGTTGTCGAACCACGGCGTCCTGTCCCAGTCGAGCCCGAACAGGCCGAGCTTGTAGAGCAGCATGGAGGATATCCAGGCGTTCTGGTTGACATTGTAGTCGATGAGATCGGCCGTTACGTCCACGATGGCCGAGCGCACGCAGGTCTTCGGCGCCGGTTCTGCGGCTTCACCGGCCGCCGGCGTGGTGGCATCGGTACCCGATGCGACCCCGGCATCCTGCTTGCGCTGCGCGAGGTTGTAGGCGTTGACGTAGTCGGGATTGAACCCGCTCCATACCTGCGTCTGCCAGATGAAATAGGCATAGAAACCGACGAGCAGCAATACGGCGATACCGATCGGTCCCTTGATGATCCAGCTGCGCTCCCGGCACCAGTTCGTCGCCGTGACGAAGGGCCAGAGCAGCCAGGCGACCGCCGTGCCGATACCCCGGCCGATGGCCGAAAAGATGCGCTGGAAGAACGCGACGACCGGATCAAGCATAGGGGTTATCCTCTCTGATGCCGTAAAGTTTTCTGCGGAAGGCAGCCTTGTCTTGCAGATAGGTCCGCGTCAACGTTGCAACAACATAGGCGCGGAACTTTTCGCTGTATTGATCGTAGGCGGTGTAGAAACCCTGCTTGTCGAATACGAAGCGGGACACGAAATCGTAGGGAACCATCTGTGAAATCAGACGGTTGACCAGCCACTGATCGGGATGCGCGGGGGCTGCCCGCACCAGCATGAACCGCCGCTCCGGCGCGACGTCGGCGATCTTGATCTCGCCCGTCGCCGCAACCGTGCGGATCGCCTCCTGCAGGAAGGGGTAGGTCCCGTCGCGCGCCACGAGCCCGGCATTGCGGTGCATCCAGGTCTGTAGCCAGATCCGGTCCATCTTCTCCAGATCGGTCGTGGGATCGGCCTGGTTGACGAGGTTCACGATCGTCATGTCCGCCCGGTGCTGGAAGAGCCCGGACGGCTCGACCCAGGAGGCACGCGGCAGTTCCAGCCGCCCGGTGGAGGCAAGGAAATCGAAGATGCGCTTGTGGTCGTCGAGCGCGATATAGCTGACCTGCCACGGGCGCGAACGGCGGAAGCCCGGCACGGTCGGATCGCAGATGACCGTCGTCGTCTTGTCGTCGAGAAAGACATAGACGCCGCCGAAATGGTTCGCCCAATAGGCATCATGGCGAAACACCAGCTGGTCCGGCACCAACGCGTTCTGCCTGATGTCGCCGGTCTGCTTGGCGAGGTCCGCCATGCGGTTGAGCATCGCATCGTCCGACCAGGCGTTCGGCACCGTCTTCAACCGGTCGACCAACCCGCGCAGCTCCGCCGCCTTGCCGAGCATGTCCTCCGCCGACAGCACCTTGAAACGCACTTCGTTGATCGACAGCAGGTCGTCGATATCGTTGACGACAGACACCGAGTCCTCAATCTCGCCATAAAGCGCATCGCGGATGGTGATCGCGTTGATCGCGCGTGCATTGGCCGAGAAGAACTCGTGCATCAGCGCGGCGGTGTTGGAAAAGCTCGTATGCACCACCGGCAGGTTCACCTGCTCCGGCGTCATGATGATGAAGCGGCGGTTGACGCGGTTCGGATCGAGATAATCCCGGTCGCCCAGTTCATCGGCGATTTCAGGCGAAAAGCCCGTCATATCGATGCGGAAACGGGAAAGCTGCGTGCGCCGCATCCCGAACCCGTCCAGCGCCTTGTTGTAGCGCTCGACAAGATGCGGCTCATCGATCGGCAGCAAACGCCCATAGATCAGTTCGGCTTCGAGGAGGAGTTTCATGCTGAGACACCGGAAACTTCAGGAATATATTTCACGCCGATGTCCTACACGAACGACGACCACGACAAGCCTGTTGTCCTGGATGTCACAAATGATCCGATAGTCGCCAACGCGATACCGCCAATAGCTTCCCAGCCGCGCGCCCTGCAAAGCGCTGCCCAGCAGACGAGGATTTTCCGAGGAAGCAAGCTTCGTGACAAGAAAATTACGAATGCGCTTTGCCTCGACATGACCGAGTTTATCGAGCTCTTTCTTAGCCCCTTCGGTGATCTCAATCGCCCAGGCCAAGCTCGTCCTCAACCTCCTTCAGAGAATAGACACGGCTTTCGCCACGCCGCACGCGCTCAAGTTCCTGCTCCGCGAGATAAATATCCTCGAGATCCTCGATATGCTGTTCAATGGCCTCGCGAATGTAATATGTCGCTGTGCGCCCAGTCCGTGCGGCCAACGCCTGCAGCCTCTCATAGGTCTCGTCAGGAAGTCGGATTGCCGTCTGTTTCGCCATGCCATCCTCCTTGGGGTACATGTATCCCTGACATATAGCATCTGTGACAAGACTTTTCCAACAAAGCCGCTACCACCGCCCCTCCGCCTTCATCTTCTCCATTTCGCGGATGGCCTTCTCGCGCTGGCGTTCGCGGCGGATGATGTCGGAGACGGCGGCGTCGTCGGATTTGTCGGTGTAGCGGAATTCCGAGTCGGCGTAGCGGTTGATCTCCTGCAGCACCATGTCCATGGAGATGGGCCCGCGCAGCTCCTCGATCATGGCCTTCTTCTCGTCGTAGCTCTTGTGCATGAAGGTGCCCGCGTCCACGAACCAGTCGTCCGGCAGGTCCACATCCATGGCGCGCATCTTGATCGCGTCGGTGATGTTCTTGATCGCGCGGCCGGTGAAGCGCGGCTCGGCGACCTTGATGCGGTGAAGGTAGGCGCCGACATCGGCGAGCGAGCGGATCGCGCCATGTTCCTTCTCGTGCGCCTCCCACACGGCAAGCAGCCCCTCCTCCTGCGGCCTGGCATGCTGCCCGTAGGAGGTCGAGACGGCGCGCTTGATCTCCTGTCCCTCGAACAGCGTGTGCTCGCCGAGCGGGATCGAATGGTTCTTGCCGACCAGCATGGCGAAGATGTCGATATAGTCGTCCTCGGTCTGCGGCCCGTCCACCAGCCATCGGGCGCCGGCGCGCTGGCGCAGTGCGTCATCGACGTTCTCCGGATAGTTGGAGAACATGCCGAAGGTGCAGTTGCCCCGCACCACCGTCGAGGCGCCGGCGAAGCTTTCCATCAGCACCGCCGTTACTTCATGCTGGCCGGCGGATGCCCGGTCATCGGAGCGCTTGGCGGCCACCTGGTCGACGTCATCGATGGTCCCGAAACCGATCGCCTTCGGGTTCATGACGTTGGTGACGAACTCCTTGCAGTTCTGGCCGGACTTGCCCTGGTAGGACGAGATCTGGTCGACGCCGAAATTCTCGTAGTGGAAAGCATAGCCGGCGGTCTGGCAGTAATCGTTGACGAGGCCGGCCAGCATCTGGATCAGGATCGTCTTGCCCGTTCCCGGCATGCCATCGCCAATGAAGGTGAAGAGGAAGCCGCCAAGCTCCACGAACGGATTCATCTGCCGTTCGAAATCGTAGGCGACCAGCATCTTTGCGAGCTTCATCGCCTGATACTTGGCGATGTGGTTCCCGATGATCTCGTTCGGCTTCTTGAAGGTCATCGACAGCCGCTTGCGCTTCTGGCCCGGCGCCACGTCGAAACCGGAGAGCGTGAAATCGTCCTGCTCGATACGGATATGCGCGTTCTCGAAGCCGGCAAGCCCGGTGAAACGGGCGCGGCGCGAGATCAGCCCCTCGATGGCGACGCGTGAAAAGGCGCGCGCACGGCTGACGAGCGCGGCATCGTCGGGCGCGCCGGCAAGTGTGCGGTCGAGCCCCGAGACCATGCTCTTCAGCGCATCCTGCGGCGTGTCGAACAGATAGTCCGGCTCCCCGCCATCCTCGACCGGCTCGCCCTCGCCCGGCAGCGTCGCGCCGAGATAGGCGGCGAAGGTGAAGGCAGCGATATAGGCGGAGGCCGCAAGCAGCGCCTTGAACTGGTTGGCCTCGTCACCGGACAGCGGCGCGGCAAGATTGCGCGATTGCAACCCTTCGAGGTTTGTCTGGCGCGAGAAGGCGTCCGTCACGGCAAGCGCCACCTGCAGCCCGCGCCGCGCCCGGTAGAGCACGGCGTGCTGCTGCGGCGACAGCAGCGGATCGCCGGCCCGCACCGCCTGGATGGTCTTTGCCAGTTCCACCTCCCGCGTGCGCCGCGCGCCGGCGGTCGAGACCGTGGAGACGAAACGGCGGCCGGTGCCGGCAAGGGCGGTTCCGTTCTGGCCGTCGTCGCTTTCGAGAATGACGAGCTTGGACACGAGGCTCTGCGCGGCGGCCTGGTGTTTGGCGATGTCGTCTTCGTGGATCGTCGTCAGTCCGGCGTTGAGGCTCATCGGGAATCCTTATGCAAAATCCGGGAACAGCGGGCCGGGAACGTTGGCCTCAAACCTCGCTGATCACCTGGTTTCCTGAAATCACATGCACCTTGTAGGCGCCGAAAATGCCTTCGGTCTCGCCCGCGGCGTAGAGCGCCTGGTAGGCATCGTGCGGCACCAGCGCATGTTTCTCATAGGCGCTGACGCCCATGCGCGTGGCTTCGAGATCGCTGGTCTCGATGTGGAATTCCTCCTGCGCCGGCGTCGAGCTCCAGAACCCCTTCTGGGCGGGGCGCTCCGACTTGGAGAACACCTCCTGCACCGTCCAGGTCAGAAGCCAGGCATTTTCCGGCCGGCGCACCTTGGAGAGGATGTCGTTGATACGCGCATTGTTCTCCGTGATGCCGGCCGAATAGAACGGCCCCAGCACGATGCGGCGCAGCTGCTTGGGATGCAGCGTGGGGAAATCCTTGTCGAGATTGGTGGCGATCGTCACCGGCGTCAGCGAATAGGCGCTGTTCTTCAGCGCGAAATCGTCGAAGCGGCTGGCGAGTTCCGGGTTCAGCAGCCCGCCGACCGGCAGCGGAATGTCGACATCCGGATTGAGCTTGCCGTCCTTCGTCACGAGCATCTTCACGACGTTGTCGCTCGAATCCTCGATCATCGCCATATAGACCATCGGCAGCGTCGCCGAGCCGTCGAACGCCCCCCAGCACACCACGTAATAGGGCCGCATGGTCTTGGGATTGACCGCGACGCGAATGGTCTCGGGCAGCACGAAGGGCGAGAAGATGTCGCCCTTGCCGATCTGCTCCAGATAGAGCCGTTCGGCCATGCGGGCCTGAAGGTCACTCGGGAACGCCTTCTGGCGAAGAATGAAATCCGCCATTTCCGTGCGCAGCTGGTCGGCGTTCGGCATGGCCGCAAGCCGCTTTTCCGCGCTCTGCCGGTCGTTTTCCAGCTCCAGCACGTTCTGGAACACCGGAAATCCGCTTTCGGCCCGCGACACGCGGAACTGGTCGACGAAGCCGATGCGGTTCTCCCAGCAGGCAAAGGACGCCTTCAGCCGCGCGAGATAGGGCATGATCACCTCGCCCACCACGGAATTGCGGTAGAGCGGAGAATTGCGGTCGCCTAGGAAGATCTCGAGGCCGCCGAGGGCGGATCGGATGGTGGAGAAATATTGCGCGATGGCGCTGTCGGCAGGGGCGTTCATCGGACAACGCCCTTGTAAGGAGAGCATGGCCCCTCATCCGGCCTGCCGGCCATCTTCTCCCCGCAAGCGGGGCGAAGGAGATATGCCGCGTCGGTTTCCCCCATCTTCAACCCAGCGTGGGGCACGTCCCCTCTCCCCGCTTGCGGGAAGAGGGTTAGGGTGAGGGGCAATTGAGCACCGGCAAAGAAATGCACGGCCAATACCATCACGACTTCACGTAATTCGCGGCGTTGTGCTTGTCCATGACGGCCTGGAACCGGCGGGCAAAGGCGTCGTCGGCGAGTTTCTTGCGGCGCTGGATGTCCTGCGTCGCCAGCATGTTCTTCTCGTGCATCTCCAGGAGGTCGCCGATATGGCGCTGCGAGGCGGAGCCGATGCCGGCCATCGTTTCCTCGGCCGCGGTATCGACCTGCGAACCGAGCGTGTTGATCTTGTGCGCCACGTCCTGCTGGGCTGCCGTCTTCAGCGAGTCTTCCAGCGCCTTGTAGAGCACGATGCGCTGCTCGGTATCGATGGTCAGCTTGTTGATCAGCGTGTTCTGCGCGGCGATCTGGTTGTTGAGCGAATCCACGAAGGTCTGGAACATCGAGGTGTAGCGCTCCAGCGTCTGGCTCTCCGCCAGAAGCTCCTGTTCCTTCGCCTGCATCTGGTTGTATTCGGTCGCCAGCGCCGAGCGCTCGCCTTCGAGGTCTGTGCGGGCGCGCTGGTCGGTGGAGGCGGCGATACGGTTTTCGAGGTCCATCAGGAGCGGGTTCAATTCCTCGATGCGCTTCTGCGTGGCCTCCAGATTGGTCATCGTGCCCTTGCGGCGCTCGATCACGCTGATCAGGCTCGCCTCGGAAGTCTTGTAGCGCTGTTCGAGGATCGACTTCTGCTCCTTGAGGATGCCGACGATCGTGTCGGACTTTGCAAGCAGTTCCTGCAGGTTGCCAGCGAGCGACATGTTGCGCACACGGTCGGTGCGCATGCGCTGCATCTTCTGCTTGGAGAAGATGCCGATGAACTTTTCGTAGCCCGTATAGCTCTTCATGCTCTCGAATTCGGTGCCGAAGATGTTGGTCGCATCCTCCAGTCCGATGATGAGGTCGGCGATATTGCCCTCCATCACCTTCTGCTGGTTGATGACGTCCTGGATACGGGCATTCTCGATATCGAAATTCACGTCGCCGAGCTTGGTATCCGCCTTGGCGAACTGCTCCAGCACGATGCCGGACTGCTCCAGCTTGCCGCGCATCTGGTCGACGACCGAGCGGGTTTTCTCGATTTCCGTATCGAAGTTCTGAAGTGTGGCCATATGCCTCTATCCCCTTGAGCTCTCCACGGCAGACGTCCTCGCCCCCCGATTTATTCCGTCGCAACACTATACGATTTCAGACAGATAGGAACCTGCCTGCGGGTTTTCCCGCAGAACATGTGGGACAGGCCGGACGCGCCGCAAGGCTGCACGGAAAATTTTTCCGCGCCCGCTAGGGAGCCTGCGGCGCTTTCAGAAACGCGATGAGATCTGCGATATCCTCCGCCTTGCGCAATCCGGCAAACGTCATGCGCGTGCCGGGCACCATCGCCTTCGGCGACAGGAGGTATTCGGCAAGAAGCGCTTCGTCCCAAACCTTGCCGCCCTCGGCAAAGGCCGCCATGGCGGGCGAATATGTGTAATCCGCCACGGACGCGACGGGCCGGCGGACGATCCCGGCAAGGGTCGGACCCACGCGATTGACCGGTTCGGTGGAGTGGCAGGCCTGGCATTTGCGGAAAACCACGGCACCCGCGGCGGCATCCCCGTCGGCGCGCGCCGGGGTGGCAAGACAGAGCAAGGCGGCCAGTGCGGCAAGCGGCTTCATCGGAGGGCTCCTTTGCCGGCGCCGATGTCAATCGGCGTTCATGATGTCGTCCCAATGCCGGCGGCAGTAGGATACATATTTGTCATTGCCGCCGATTTCCACCTGCGCGCCGTGCTTCGCCACCTTGCCGTCGGCGCCGAGCCGCACCACCATCGTGGCCTTGCGCCCGCAATGGCAGATGGTGCGCACCTCGCGCATCTCGTCGGCTATGGCGAGCAAAGCCTTCGAACCGGGAAACAGCTTGCCCTGAAAATCCGTGCGCAGGCCATAGGCCATGACGGGAACATGCAGCCGGTCGGCCACGCGGGCGAGCTGCCAGACCTGTTCCTCCGTCAGGAACTGCGCCTCGTCGACGAAGACACAGGCGATCGGCCCCTCGCCGTTGCCGTTCAGGTCCTCGATATGGCGATAGAGATCGTCGCTCCGGTCGAAGGCGATGGCATCCGCGGAGAGGCCGATGCGGGAGGAGATGCGGCCGGCGCCGGCGCGGTCGTCGAAGGAGGCGATGAAGATCGCCGTGCGCATGCCGCGTTCGCGGTAATTATAGGACGCCTGAAGCAGGAGCGTCGACTTGCCCGCATTCATCGTCGCATAGCTGAAATAGAGTTTGGCCATGATTTTCTCCGTCCCCGCCTCATGGCGCGTCAGGGGGCGATTTTCCAGCCGCAAACGGCTGAAAACCACAGAAAACACCGGGGCCCATCCGGTGCGACATCAATGTGTTTAATTGCGAACAGGCCCGAAATTTATTGGACCTTTCAGAGGCTTCCGGCTAGTTCAGACGGCTTGAAAGCCCATTGTTTTGATGATTGTCTAATACACCAGTTATAAGGGGAGCCATAAAATGAACTCTGCATCACCATTCAAGACACTGCTTGCCGCCGCCGTCTCGGTCATCGCACTGGGCGTGGCCGGCGCATCCGCCGCCGAGGCCGAAAGCTGTGGCAAGGTCCGCTTCTCGGATGTCGGCTGGACGGACATCACCGCCACCACCGCGACCGCCACGACCATCCTCAAGAACCTCGGCTACGAGACGGAAGTCACCGTGCTGTCCGTTCCCGTCACCTATACCTCGCTGTCGAACAAGGACATCGACGTGTTCCTCGGCAACTGGATGCCGACGATGGAAGCCGACATCAAGCCCTTCCGCGAGGACGGCTCGGTCGAGACCGTTCGCGAAAACCTCGAAGGCGCCAAGTACACGCTGGCGACCAATGCCAAGGGTGCGGAACTCGGCATCAAGGATTTCGCCGACATCGCCAAGCACAAGGACGAACTCGGCTCCAAGATCTACGGCATCGAGCCGGGCAATGACGGCAACCGCCTGATCATCGACATGGTGTCGGGCAACAAGTTCGATCTTTCGGGCTTCGAAGTGGTCGAGTCCTCCGAGCAGGGCATGCTGGCCGAAGTCGCCCGCGCCGAGCAGGAAGGCACGCCGGTCGTCTTCCTGGGCTGGGAGCCGCACCCGATGAACGCCAACTTCAAGCTGACCTACCTCACCGGCGGCGACGACGTCTTCGGCCCCAATTTCGGCGGCGCGACGATCTACACCAACGTGCGCAAGGGCTACACGGCCGAGTGCCCGAACGTCGGCAAGTTCCTGCAGAACCTCAAGTTCTCGCTAGAGATGGAAAACCAGATCATGGGCAAGATCCTGAACGACGGTCAGGATCCGGAAGCCGCAGCGACCGAGTGGCTGAAGGCCAACCCCGCCGCCATCGAGCCGTGGCTCGCCGGCGTCACGACGAAGGACGGCAGCGGCGAGGCTCTGCCGGCGGTGAAAACCGCACTTGGTCTCTAACAGACAAGAATCGGGCGGGGAGGAAACTTTCCCGCCCTTCTTGCCGCCGGATACTGCTGGCGCTTCAGACATATCCGAGCGGCTTTGCGCCTGCGCCTGCGGACGCCTTGCTGCCAATATTCGCACTCCAGCCAGGGACCTATTCTCGTGGATTGGCTTACCGTTTCCAAAATTCCGATCGGACCCATCGCCAAAGAGGCCGTCAGCTGGCTGACGACGAACGGCAAGGGACTGTTTGATTTCCTGAAAGTCTTCCTGCAGGCCGGCATCGATGCCGTGCTCTATGTGCTGCAGGGCCCGTTCGCCAGCGCCGGCGGCAAATTCGGCTATTCCATCGCCCTCATCCTGCTCGTCTCGGCCGCAAGCTGGTATTTCCGCCGGTCCGTCGGGGTGGCGCTCTTCACCTTCCTCGGCCTGCTGCTCATCGTGAACCAGGGCTACTGGAAGGAAACCACGGAAACGCTGGCCCTCGTCCTGGCGGCGACCGGCGTCAGCATGATCGTCGGCGTGCCGCTCGGCATCGCGGCCGCCCGCCGGCCCTGGTTCTATTCCATCCTGCGGCCGATCCTCGATCTCATGCAGACGATCCCGACCTTCGTCTACCTGATCCCGGCCCTCATTCTCTTCGGGCTCGGCATGGTGCCCGGCCTGATCGCGACGGTGATCTTCGCCATCCCCGCGCCGATCCGCCTCACCCGCCTCGGCATCATCTCCACGCCGCCCGCGCTGGTCGAAGCAGCACAAGCCTTCGGTGCGACACCGGGCCAGGTGCTGCGCAAGGTCGAACTGCCCTTCGCCACGCCGCAGATCATGGCCGGCCTCACCCAGACGATCATGCTGTCGCTGTCGATGGTGGTCATCGCGGCCCTCGTCGGCGCCAAGGGCCTCGGCGTTCCCGTGGTGCGCGCGCTCAACACCGTCAACATCTCCATGGGTTTCGAGGCGGGCCTGTGTATCGTCATCCTCGCGATCATTCTCGATCGCCTCTTCCGCGCCGCTGACGAAGGAGACGGCAAATGACCGACGCTGTCGTCTTCAACAACGTATCCATCATTTTCGGCGACAATCCGCAGAGAGCGCTCGCGCTGGCCGATGCCGGCAAGTCGCGTGACGAGATCGGTGCCGAAACCGGCCTCGTGCTCGGCGTGGCCGATGCCACGCTGTCGATCAACGAGGGCGAGATCCTCGTGCTGATGGGCCTGTCCGGCTCGGGCAAGTCGACGCTGCTGCGCGCCGTCAACGGGCTCGCACCCGTCGTGCGCGGCGATGTGGCGGTCAAGGCCGGCAACGGCGCGGTGAACCCGTACAAGGCGACGCCAAAGGCGCTGCGCGATTTCCGCATGCACACCGTGTCCATGGTGTTCCAGCAGTTCGCGCTCCTGCCCTGGCGCACCGTCGCCGACAATGTCGGCTTCGGCCTCGAGCTTGCGGGCGTGCCGGACAGCGAGCGCAAGGCGCGGGTCGCCGAGCAGCTCGAACTCGTCAACCTCACCAAATGGGCGAACCGCAAGGTCAACGAGCTCTCGGGCGGCATGCAGCAGCGTGTCGGCCTCGCCCGGGCCTTCGCGACGGGCGCGCCGATCCTGCTCATGGACGAGCCGTTCTCCGCGCTCGACCCGCTGATCCGCACCCGCCTGCAGGACGAACTCCTGGAGTTCCAGCGCCGGCTGAAGAAGACCATCATCTTCGTCAGCCATGACCTGGACGAGGCCTTCCGCATCGGCAACCGCATCGCCATCATGGAGGGCGGGCGCATCATCCAGTGCGGCACGCCGCAGGAGATCGTGAAGAACCCGGCCAACCAGTATGTCGCGGATTTCGTGCAGAACATGAACCCGATCAACATGCTGACGGCGCACGATGTCATGCAGCCCGGCGCCTCGCACAGCGGCACCGTCACGGCCACCACAGCGCCGGAAACGCCGCTGGTCGACGTGCTCGACGCCATGGCGCGCACGCCCGGCAATGTCGGCGTCGTCGAAAACGGCACCGTCGTCGGCACGATCAGCGCGCAGGACGTCATAGGCGGATTGACGCGCCACCGCCGGCGCGGCTGACAACCGGCCCGCTTCGGTCTAGACAGGGCGGCGCTCCCCCCGGGGCGCCGCTTTTTTCCTGCCGATACGGAGCCCAGCCATGACCGAGAAGGACAAACCCGGCGTTCTGCGCGACACCGACGACAAGGCGCGCAACCTCGCCCGCACGCTGCTGCGTTCCGCCCGCTCCTGCGCGCTGGCCGTGCTCGAGCCGGAAACGGGCGCGCCCTTCGCAAGCCGCACGCTGACGGGCACCGATACGGACGGAACACCTGTCATCCTGGTCTCGGCGCTCTCCGTGCACACCACGGCATTGCGCGCCGATCCGCGCGCGTCCCTGCTGGCGGGCGAACCTGGCAAGGGCGATCCGCTCGCCCATCCCCGCCTCACCGTACTGTGCGAGGCCGAGGAAGTATCACGCGAAAGTGAAGCCCGCACGGCACTTCGCGAGCGCTTCATCCGCCGCCACCCAAAGGCGAAACTCTATGTCGATTTTCCCGATTTCGCCTTCTTCCGGCTCGTGCCGCTGCGCGCCCATCTCAACGGCGGTTTCGGCAAGGCCTTCGTGCTGACGGCGGACGATCTTCTGATTCATTCGCCGGCCCGCGATGCGCTCGCAGCCATGGAGCAAGGCGCGATCGACCACATGAACAGCGACCATGCGGAGGCCGCCGGCGTCTACGCAGCCCACTATTGCGGCGCTAAGGAGGGAAACTGGAGCATCGTCGGCCTGGATGCGGCCGGTGTCGATCTCGCCAGCGGCGACCGTTTAAAGCGCCTCGAATTCCCGCACGTGCTGACGGCTGCCGGCGCGCTGCGCGGTGAGCTGGCCCGCCTGCTGCGGGAGGCGCGCGCATCCGACTGAGCAGCGCCGGAGGCTTTCCAGCGACCTCGACCTCCCGGGCATCAAGACTTGAATATCGCATTCATATTAGCGCTATGCGTGTGCTGCTACCCCCATTTCTTGCCCTTGATGCAGGAGGTTTTGTTTATATGCTTACAAGCGCATTAACTTAAAACGTCATGATTTGAAGCGGAAACGCCAGAAGGAGTTTTCAGATGGACAAGATTTCAGAGGCTGAGCACACGCAGGCCGAAGTTGCATCCGACTTCCTGTCCGCGATGGCCAACCCCAAACGGTTATTGATCCTGCGGGTCCTGGTCGGCGGCGAAATCGCCGTCGGCGCGCTGGCCACCAAGGTCGGCCTCAGCCAGTCGGCGCTCTCGCAGCACCTGTCCAAGCTGCGCGCGCAGAACCTCGTCACGACCCGTCGCGACGCCCAGACGATCTACTATTCCAGCAAGTCCGCAGCCGTTCTCACGATCCTCGATTCGCTGGACCGCATCTACGCCGCGCCGGGCGCGGAAAAGAAACTGCGCATCGCCTGATACACCCGATAACCACCTCTTTGCGCCTCGGCCGAAAGTCCGGGGCGCTTTGCTTATGCGCTCCTCCGCACGACGCCTTGACGGTGGCCGGCGCGTTGATAGTTTGACCATCGGGTAAAAATCGCCAAGCATCTGCCGGCCGGCACCGCCCTGCGGGGGCCCGGCACTTTAGGGACCATGGAGAACCGCATGTCCAACCGCCTGAACACCCCCAACGATCTGCGTGCCTTCTGGATGCCGTTCACGGCAAACCGGCAGTTCAAGAAGGAGCCGCGCCTGTTCGTCGGCGCCAAGGACATGTACTACACGACCCATGACGGTCGTCAGGTGCTGGATGGCACGGCGGGCCTGTGGTGCGTGAATGCCGGCCACTGCCGGCCCAAGATCACCGAGGCGATCCGCGAACAGGCGGGCGAACTCGACTATGCGCCCGCCTTCCAGCTCGGCCATCCCAAGGCGTTCGAACTCGCCAACCGTCTGGTCGACATCGCGCCCGAGGGCATGAACCACGTGCTCTACACCAATTCCGGTTCCGAATCGGTCGAAACGGCGCTGAAAGTGGCCTTGGCCTATCACCGCGCCAAGGGCGACGGCTCGCGCTTCCGCCTCGTCGGGCGGGAACGCGGCTATCACGGCGTCAATTTCGGCGGCATCTCCGTCGGCGGCATCGTCTCCAACCGCAAGATGTTCGGCACGCTGCTGACCGGCGTCGACCACATGCCGCACACCCATTTCCCCGACAAGAACGCGTTCTCGCGCGGCGAGCCGGAGCATGGCGGTGATATCGCCAGCGAATTGCAGCGCATCATCACCCTGCATGACGCCTCCACCATCGCGGCCGTCATCGTCGAGCCGGTCGCCGGTTCCACCGGCGTTCTCATTCCGCCGAAGGGTTACCTCCAGAAGCTTCGCGAAATCTGCACGCAGCATGGCATCCTCTTGATCTTCGACGAGGTCATCACCGGTTTCGGCCGCCTCGGCGCGCCCTTCGCCGCCCAGTATTTCGACGTGAAGCCCGATATCATCACCACCGCCAAGGGCCTCACCAACGGCGTGATCCCGATGGGCGCCGTCTTCGTCACCTCCGAGATCCATGACACGTTCATGAACGGCCCGGAGCACATGATCGAGTTCTTCCACGGCTACACCTATTCCGGCAACCCGATCGCGTGCGCGGCGGCCCTCGGCACGCTCGACACCTACAAGGAAGAGGGCCTGCTGACCCGCGCCAGCGAACTCGCCTCCTACTGGGAAGACGGCCTGCATTCGCTCAAGGATTGCCCCAACGTCATCGATATCAGAAATGTCGGCCTGATCGGCGCCATCGAGCTTTCGCCCATAGCCGGCGAGCCCACCAAGCGCGCCTTCAATGCCTTCCTCAAGGCCTATGAGCAGGGCCTGCTCATCCGCACGACGGGTGACATCATCGCGCTCTCGCCGCCGCTGATCATCGAAAAGCACCATATCGACGAGCTGTTCGGCAAGCTGCGCGACGTGCTCCAGAACAACATCTGAGCCGACAGTAGGTCGTATACAGGCGACTTCCCGTCGCGCCGGTCCCACAGGGATGGCGCGGCGGGTCGCATCATCTCCTTACCGTGATCCGGGTCGGCTCCGCCTTGGCGGCGGAGGCCCACATGGTGGGAGCAAATCCATGCGATCGATCTATCTGGCTTTTATCCTGCTCGGCCTCTTCTGGGGCTCGAACTTCATCTACATGAAATGGGCATCGGAGCTGATCACGCCCGCGCAGATCACGCTTCTGCGGGTCTTCTTCGGCTTCCTGCCGCTTGCCGTGGTCGCATGGCGGAACGGCGTAATCCACAGGGAGCAGATACGGCACCTTCCGCATTTCCTCGTCATGGCGGTGCTGGCGACGGCCTTCTACTATTTCGCCATCGCGGAGGGCACCGCGCGCCTGCCGTCCGGCATTGCGGGCGTTCTCGGCGGCTCGATCTCGCTCTTCACCACGCTCGCCACGCTTCTCGTGCTGCGCACCGAACGGCCCAATGCCCTGATGCTCGCCGGCGTGGTGACGGGCTTTGCCGGCATCGTCCTGATCGCCCGCCCGTGGGAGCGGTCGGGCGGCAGCATCGATATCGACGGCGTGCTGTGGATGCTTGCCGCCACCAGCATCCTCGGCCTCTCCTATGTCTATGTGCGCCGCTTTCTCTCGCCCCATAACCTGCCGCCGCTGGCACTCGCCACGTGGCAAACGGGGCTTGCCCTTCTCGTGCTTCTCGCGCTCACCGACCGCACCGGCATCTCGGCCATCCTGACCGACTGGCATGCGGCGGCGGGCGTGGCCGTGGGGCTCGGCATCCTCGGCACGGGCATGGCCTTCCTGATCTATTACTACCTGCTACAGGAACTGGGCGCCGTCGCTGCCTCCGGCGCGACCTATATCACGCCGAACGTCGCGCTGCTGATCGGCTGGGCGGCCGGAGAAACGGTCGGCATGCTGGAAATCGCTGCCATCGTCCTCGTGCTCGCCAGCATCGCGATGCTGCAGATCGGCCGGCAACGTGCCCTTCGCGAGACGCGGCGCTAAGATTTGCGCTAAAGTGTGGCCGGCTTTCCGCAAAAGGAGATTCGATGCCGACGACCACCCGTATCGAGAACGCCTTCCTGACCGTCGAGGTCTCGTCCCTCGGCGCCGAGATGCAGTCCATAACATCTGGAGACGGCGGCAACTGGCTCTGGAACGGCGACGCCGCCTTCTGGACCGGCCGCTCGCCGGTGCTGTTTCCCATCGTCGGCAAGGCGCCGGACGATACGCTGCTGATCGACGGCAGGCCCTATCCCATGGCCCAGCATGGCTTTGCCCGGCGACGCGAGTTCACCATCGAGACCACGTCGGCCACGGCCTGCCGCTATGCGCTGGAGGCCTCCGACGAAACCCGCGCCGTCTACCCTTTCGATTTCCGTCTCACCGTCGAACACAGCCTCGACGACCGCACGTTGACGGTGGCCAGCATGGTGGAAAACCGGGGCGAAGAGCCGATGCCCTTCGGCTTCGGCTACCATCCCGCCTTCTCCTGGCCGCTGCCGGGCGCCGCGGGAAAACCGCATACGGTGACGCTTGCAAACGGCGTCGAGCCGCTGCGCCAGCCCTTGGAAAACGGCCTTCTCTCCACGAGCCGCACGCCATCCCCCTTTAAGCACGGCCGCCTCGTGCTCGCGCACGACCTGTTCGCCAACGACGCCCTGGTTTTCCCGCAAGGGGCCGGCGACAGCCTCGTCTACGCCGCCGAGGGCGGTCCGTCCCTCGCCTTTCGTTTCGAGAACCTGCCCAACCTCGCGCTGTGGACGAAGCCCGGCGCGCCCTTCCTGTGCATCGAACCCTGGCATGGCACGGCGGCCGAATACGGCGCGTCGCCCGAACTGAAGGACCGGCCCTATACGAGCGTGCTGGACGGCGGCGAAACGAAACGCTTCGCCTTCTCCGTGACCTTTCCGGCCTGAGGTTTTCCCGGCACAGCCCTTCCCTCCGGCGCGCACCCCGCTAGAGTCGCAGAAAAGGATTCGGGAGACCCGCCATGACCGACTTGGAACGCCTCATCGACCAGGGAACCGGCCGCGAGCCGGCCGATATCGTGCTGAAGGGCGGGCAGTTCTTCGATCTGGTGACGGGCGAACTCGTCGCGTCGGACATCGCGATCTGCGGCGACCGAATCGTCGGCACCTGCGGCACCTACACGGGCAGAACGGAAATCGACATCACCGGCCGCATCGTAGTGCCGGGCTTCATCGACACGCATCTGCACATCGAATCCTCGCTGGTGACGCCGCACGAATTCGACCGCTGCGTCCTGCCCTACGGCGTCACGACGGTGATCTGCGATCCGCATGAGATCGCCAACGTGCTCGGAACGGAGGGCATCCAGTTCTTCCTCGACAGCGCCATGCAGACGATCATGGATATCCGCGTGCAGCTGTCGAGCTGCGTGCCCGCCACTCATCTGGAAACGTCGGGCGCCGACCTGCCCGTCGAACGGCTCCTGCCGTTCCGCGATCATCCCAAGGTCATCGGCCTCGCCGAGTTCATGAACTTCCCTGGTGTCATCCACAAGGACCCGGTCTGCCTCGCCAAGCTGGAAGCCTTCCAGGGCGGGCATATCGATGGGCACGCGCCGCTTCTTCTGGGCAAGGACCTCAACGGCTATCTTTCCGCCGGCATCCGCACCGAGCATGAATGCACCACCGCCGAGGAGGCGCTGGAGAAGATCCGCAAGGGCATGCATATCCTCATTCGCGAGGGCTCCGTTTCCAAGGATCTTCTGGCGCTGCTGCCCATCATGACGGAACGCCTGTCGCCCTTCCTTGCGCTCTGCACGGACGACCGCAACCCGCTCGACATCGCCGAGCAGGGCCATCTCGATTACATGATCCGCACCGCGATCGCCCATGGCCGGGCGCCGCTCGCCGTCTACCGCGCCGCCTCCATTTCCGCCGCGAAGGCCTTCGGCCTCAGCGACCGCGGCCTCGTCGCCCCAGGCTGGCGCGCCGACCTCGTCGTCATCGACACGCTGGAGAACTGCAAGGCCGAGATGGTGTTTTCCGCCGGCAGGCGTGTGGACGACGCCCTCTTCGCCACCCGCGCCGCTGTGGACCCCGTCGGGCTGGACAGCGTCAAGGCGCGCGCCGTGGAGGCGGCCCATTTCGCCGTGCCCGCCGCCAATGCGGAGACCCCCGTCATCGGCGTGCTGCCGGGCAAGATCATCACCGAACACCGGCGCTACCGCCTGCCCGCCAAGGGCAACCAGACGACAGTCGATCTGGCGCAGGACATCATCAAGGTCGCCGTCATCGAGCGCCACGGCAAGAACGGCAACCACGCCAACGGCTTCGTGCAGGGCTTCGGCCTGAAGAAAGGCGCCATCGCCTCCACCGTAGGCCATGACAGCCACAATATCTGCGTGGTCGGCGTCGACGAAGACGACATGGCCCGCGCCGCAAACCGGCTGAGCGAGATCAAGGGCGGCTTCGTCGTGGTCGAGAATGGCGTGGTCACCGGCGAGATCGCCCTGCCCGTCGCAGGCCTGATGAGCCTGGAGCCCTATGAAAGCGTGCGCGATACCCTGCACCACCTGCGCCAGGCTGCCTTCGCGCTCGGCGCCACGCTGGAAGAACCCTTCCTCCAGCTCGCCTTCCTGCCGCTCCCCGTCATCCCCCACCTGAAGATCTCGGACCGCGGCATGGTGGATGTGGACCGGTTCGCGCTGATCGGGTGACGTTTGCCTTAAGGCTGAAAATCCGCATCGTCGATGTCGAGATAGCGACTTAGAATGCGCACGAGGATCAGGCGGTTCGGCGTCACCGTTTAGAACAACACGTAGTTTCCGACAGAAAGGCTGCGCAGACCTTCCGCCAGTGCCGGTCGCGGGCGGCCGGCGTCCGGATGGGCCGCGAGCTTTTCTGCGGCATCGGCAAACCTGTCAAGCAGTCGATCGGCGGCGCTTTCGCTGTCATGCGCAATGTAGCGCCAGATGTCGAACAGGTCTTCCTCCGCACGCGGAAGATGAAAGACCTCAAGCATTGCGCGTGGTTCGCCGGCCGATGCGAGCGCGTGCCTTTATCGCATTCATGTCGAGCGCTGTTGCGGGCCCGCTTTCCAAACCTTCCTGAATAGCCTCCCGCAGTGCCGTAATCCTGGCCTCGCGCTGCATCTCGCGATCCTCGAGAAGGCGCAGGCCATCGCGAACGACCTCGCTCGCGCTGGCATAACGGCCACTGGCCAGAAGCTCACGAACGAAGGTTTCATAGTGAGTGCCGAGCGTGTAACTGGAAGCCATGTGCATCTCCAAAGTATCACTTTATGATACTATTGCGCTGGCATACTCGCAAGCTAAACCCGAACACACGCCATATCCAGTCCGTCCAGCTCGATCGTGCCGTCCTTCAACTTCGCGCCGAAGCCCGGAACGGGGACCGACTCGCCGAGCTTCAGCGATTTCGCCGGCACGAATTCGGCCTTCTCGCGCGTCAGGTTGAAGACGAACAGCAGCTTCTCGCCACCCTTCTCGCGCGTGAAGGCGAGGATGTCCTGGTTGGAATGCACGAAGGCCATGTCGCCGTCATGCAGCAGGTCGTGCGCCTTGCGGAAGGCGAGCGTCGTGCGATAGTGGTTGAGCACCGAGCCTGCGATCTTTTCCTGCGTATCGACGGCGTGGCGCGCGTGGTCCTCCGGCACGGGAAGCCACGGCTTGGCCGTACTGAAGCCGGCATGCGCCTCGCCGTGCTGCCATGGCATCGGCGTGCGGCATCCGTCGCGCCCCTTGAAAGCGGGCCAGAAGCGGATGCCGTAGGGGTCGCGCAGGTCCTCGAAGGCAAGCTCCGCTTCCGTCAGTCCAAGCTCCTCGCCCTGGTAGAGGCAGATCGAACCGCGCAACGTCGACAGCAGCGTGATCGCAAGCTTGGCCACCCGCTCGCGCTCCTCCAGCCCCTTGATGAAGCGGCTGACATGGCGGTTGACGTCGTGATTGGAGAAGGCCCAGCAGACCCAGCCGTCCGTCACCGCGCGCTGGAAGGCCTGCACGCATTTGCGGATGTGCTCGGCGGTGAAATCCGGGCCGAGCAGGTCGAAGGTGTAGCACATGTTGAGCTTGTCGCCGCCGCTTGTGTAATCGGCCACCGTCTTGAGCGAGCGCGCGCCGTCGCCGACCTCGCCCACCGTCATGCGCCCCTCATACTCGTCGAGCAGCGCGCGAAAGCGCTTGAGAAAGTCGATGTTCTCCGGCTGCGTCTTGTCGTAGCGGTGCGATTGCATGCCGTAGGGGTTCACGTCGGGCGCATCCAGGCCGATCTCTTCGGGGTCGGGTTCGTGCGGCGGGTTGTCGCGCAGCTTCCTGTCGTGGAAATAGAAGTTCACGGTATCGAGCCGGAAGCCGTCGACACCGCGGTCGAGCCAGAAGCGCACGGTCTTCAAGAGCGCATCCTGCACATCCGGATTGTGGAAGTTGAGGTCCGGCTGCGAGGTCAGGAAGTTGTGCATGTAATATTGCTTGCGCACGCCGTCCCATTCCCAGCCCGGCCCGCCGAAGATCGACAGCCAGTTGTTGGGCGCCGTGCCGTCGCGCTTGGGGTCTGCCCAGACATACCAGTCCGCCTTCGGATTGTCCCGGCTCGCACGGCTCTCGATGAACCACGGATGCTGGTCCGACGTGTGCGAGATCACCTGGTCTATGACGACCTTCATGCCGAGGCGATGCGCCTCCCCCAGCATGGCGTCGAAATCCGCAAGCGTGCCGAACATCGGATCGACATCGCAGTAATCCGAGACGTCATAGCCCATATCCGCCATCGGCGACTTGAAGAACGGCGACAGCCAGATGGCATCGACGCCCAGCGAGGCGATGTGCCCGAGCCGCCGGGTGATGCCGCGCAGGTCTCCCATGCCGTCCCCGGTCGTGTCCTGGAACGAGCGGGGATAGACCTGATAGATCACCGCGCCGCGCCACCAGTCGTCGGCCTTTCCAGGGGGCTTCGTCATGCGTTCTCGCTCCGGCTTCGATTGCTTTCGGCCAAGATGTAGCGCGCGCCCGGTGGAGGGTAAACGGCGTACGGCGGGATTTTTCGCCGGTTGACGAAGCAGCGACGGGTCTGGATGATGCCCCGATTTTCCAAGACAGGTTGACCGCATGACAGCTGACGTCACCCTTTTGCCAGATGAAGCCCTCGCGCTTGCAAAAAACGCGCTGATGCGCGTCGGCATGGTCGAGGCGGCGGCGACTGCGCTTGCCCGCGCGACGGTGGACGCCGAAGCCGCCGGCAAGGGCGCGGTCGGCTTCGCGCACCTCACCGATTATCTCCACGCCCTCGTCGATGGCCGCATCGACGGGCGCGCCGAGCCCCTCATCACGTCCCCCGTGCCGGCCATCCTGAAATGCGACGTCATGGGCGGCGTGGCGCAGTATGGCTTCGACATCGCGTCAGAGGAGCTCGTCACGAAGGCCAGAGCGCTCGGCGTTTCCATCTTCACCGCGCACAACAGCTACACGACGGGCGAACTCGGCTGGTATGCCGCACGCCTCGCGGCGGAAGGCCTCGTCGCCATCGCCGCGACGAACGGGCCGGCTCTGCTTGCGGGCGCCGGCGCCACCCAGCCGGTCTATTCCACCAATCCGCTCGCCTTCGCCGCACCGCTCACTCATGGCCGCTTCGTGCTGATGGACCAGTCCTCCAGCGCCACCGCCTTCGTGAAGGTGCGCGAGGCCGCGGCGCGCGGTGAGCCGATCCCGGGCGACTGGGCGCTCGACCAGGACGGCCGGCCGACGACCGATCCCTTCGCCGCCATGCAGGGCGCGCTTCTCGCCTTCGGCGGCACGCGCGGCGCCAACATCGCCCTGATGGTCGAAATCCTCGCGGCAGGCCTGACCGGCGCGAACTGGTCGCTCGACGCGCCGGATTTCCAGGCGGGAGATGCATCGCCCGGCGCCGGCCTCTTCGTGCTGGCCCTGTCGCCGCAGCTTCTCGCCGACGATTTCACCGCCCGGCTCGAGGCGCAGGTGGAACGGCTTTCCCGCGATTACGGCGTCCATGTGCCGGGCCTGGGTCGCCTTTCGCGGCAAGAGGCAACCGAAAGCGCGGGCATCGTCTTGCCGCGCCAACTCTTTGACAGTATTTCCTCTTTCCGACGCAATTAGGCGGGAGGGACAGGGCATGGCAGGGCGGTTGCTTGCAATCGGCGAATGCATGGTGGAGCTGATGCAGGCCGACGGCGGGCTCCTGCGCAAGGGCTATGCCGGCGATACCTTCAACACCGCCTACTATGCCCGCCAGTACCTGCCCTCCGACTGGAGCGTCGACTATCTCTCCGCCGTCGGGACGGACACGATTTCCGACGAGATGCTTGCCTTCATGCAGGGTCATGGCATCGGGACGGCGCATGCCGCCCGCATCGAGGGCCGTTCGCCCGGCCTCTACATGATCCATCTGAAGAATGGCGAGCGCAGTTTCTCCTACTGGCGCTCCGCCTCCGCCGCCCGGCTGCTGGCGCGTGACGGCGACCGTCTGCGCGCGGCGATGGAAGCCTCCGACCTCATCGTCTTCTCCGGCATCACGCTGGCGATCCTGCCGCCGGAAGATGTGGAGACGCTGCTGGCCGAACTGCGCCGGGCGCGCGCCGCCGGCAAGCGCATCGCCTTCGATCCCAACATCCGCCCGCGCCTGTGGGACGATGCCGCGCGCATGCGCGCCACGATCACCGAAGGCGCACGCGCCGCCACACTTGTCATGCCGAGCCTCGACGACGAAACGACCCATTTCGGCGATGCCGGGCTGGAGGAGACCATCGCCCGCTACCGCGCGCTCGGCGTGGCCGACCTCGTGGTGAAGGACGGCGCCGAGGGTGCGACGCTGGTCTTCAGCGAGGAGCGCAGTCATGCCCCATCGGCAAAGGTCGAGACGATCGTCGACACCACCAGCGCCGGCGACAGTTTCAACGGCGCCTTCCTCGCCCGCCTCGCCACGGGCGCAAGCCCTGAGGACGCCGCGCGTTTCGCCGCAAACGTCGCCGCCACCGTCATCCAGCACCACGGCGCATTGGTGACCAGGGACAAGCTGCCGGCAGCCGATTGATCGGATCGGCGCCAAAATCGATCGGCCGCGCACCGACGCGGGCGCAGCCTGCGCCTACACTTTTCCTGTCTCCACGGTACACAGGAAAAGACCATGACCATATCCCGCTGCATGGCGACCCTCGCCGCTGCCTTCGCCTTTTGCCCCCTCGCCGTCCATGCGGCCGATTTCACCGTCACCAGCGAGGCCTTCGCCTCCGGCCGGGTCCAGCCGGCCCAGTTCTCCGACATCATGGGCTGCACGGGGCAAAATCTCTCACCCGATATCCACTGGTCCAACGCGCCCGAAGGTACGAAGAGTTTCGTGATGACGATCTATGACAAGGATGCCCCTACGGGCTCCGGCTGGTGGCACTGGGTCGTGGTGGACCTGCCGGCGGACTCAACCTCGCTCCCTGCCGGCGCGGGCAACGGCAAAGCCAGGATACCGGATGGTGCACGCATGACGCCGACGGATATGGGGGCGCCCGGCTTCCTCGGCGCCTGCCCGCCGGAGGGACCGGAGCACGACTACACCATCACCGTGAAAGCGCTCGGCATCGACAAGCTGCCGGTGCCCGACAATGCGACGCCCGCCATGGTCGGCTTCGTGAGCAACATAAATGCGCTTGCCACCGCGACCATCTCCGCCAAGGGCAAGCGGTAGCGGCCGAAGCCTTGCCCGGCGCGGCCGCAGAAGGCTAGGCTCGGGCAGGAACAGGAAGGACCCGATGAGCATCGCCATACGCCCCGATATCGGCGCTTCCGCGCGCATCGTGCAGTACAACCGGCTGCGCTATGCCAATATCCTGATCAATCGCCCGGTCCTTATCCTCGTCGAGCGCGGCACGAAGATCCTGCGCAGTGGCGAGGAGGAATGGGTGGTGCCGGCCGGCGGATGCATTGCCCTTGCCCAGGGCGAGACCTTCGATGTGGTGAACGCGGCCGAGGGCGAGCACGCCTATGAGGCGCGCTGGATCGCCTTCGAGCCGGAGACCGTGGCCGCCTTCGCCGCCAAGCCTGGACAAGGCCGGCCATTCACCCGCGCTTTCCCGATCCACAGCCCCCACAAAGGCTTCCATGACGCCTTCGCCGAGTGCGCGCAGGCGATCACCGAGCCGGGCAGCATCCCGGTCGAGATTGCCCGCCACCGCCTCGGCGAACTGCTGCTTTGGCTCGAGCTGGCCGGTGGGCACTTCGCCCCGCCGAGACCGCCTGGCTTCAGCGACCGCATACGCGACCTCATCTCGAATGAACCGAACGGGGACTGGACGAGCGCGCGGCTCTGCCGCCTCATCGGCGCCAGCGAGGCCACCTTGCGACGCAAGCTCGCGGCGGAAAAATGGTCGCTCCAGTCGCTGCTGATCGATGTGCGCATGTCCATCGCCATGCAGCTCCTGCAATCGATGGATCTTTCCATCCTGCGCATCGCGGAGGCGGTCGGCTACGACTCGCAATCCCGTTTTGCCGCGCGGTTTCGCGCGCGCTTCGGCTTTGCGCCAAGCGCGATCCGCGGACACATCAGGCCCGATCCGAAAATCAGCGCTTCTTCTTTGCCTTCGAGGCATACGGATTGTCCGTTGCCCTGAAGTGGATGCGGATCGGCACGCCCGGCATGTTGAAGTCGTTGCGCAGGCCGTTGGTGAGGTAGCGTATATAGGATTCCGGCACGGCATCGGGACGCGTGCAGGAGATCATGAAGCCCGGCGGGCGGGCCTTCACCTGCGTCATGTATTTCAGCTTCAGGCGGCGGCCGGAAACGGCCGGCGGCGGATGCTGGGTCTGCTGCGCATCCAGCCAGCGGTTGAGCTTGGCGGTGGAGATGCGACGGTTCCAGGTGCGGTCCGTGTCGATCACGGCCTGCATCAGCTTGTCGAGGCCGCGGCCGGTCTGGCCGGAGACGGGAACGGCGCGGATACCGCGCGCCTGCGGCAGCAGCCGGTCCGTCTTCTCGCGCAGATCCGCCAGCACTGCCTGCGGGTCGTCGATCAGGTCCCACTTGTTGAAGGCGAGCACGGCAGCACGGCCCTCGCGCAAGACGAGGTCGACGATCTGCAGATCCTGCTTTTCGAAGGGAATGGTGGAATCGAACACGATGACGACGGTCTCGGCGAAGCGGATGGCGCGCAGGCCATCGGCGACGGAGAGCTTTTCCAGCTTCTCCTGCACACGCGCCTTGCGCCGCATGCCGGCCGTGTCGAACATCTTGATCGTGCGGTCGTTCCAGCTCCAGTCGACGGAGATGGAATCGCGCGTGATGCCCGCCTCCGGGCCGGTGAGCAGCCGGTCTTCGCCGAGGAATCGGTTGATCAGGGTCGACTTGCCGGCATTCGGCCGACCGACGATGGCCACGCGCAGCGGCTTCGTCTCGTCATATTCCGGTTCGTAATCGTCGTCGCGCTCGATGCCCTGCTCGGCGGCTTCCGCGCGCAGGTCGATGTTGGTGACGGCCTCGTCGTCTTCCGGATAGGCGCGCTCCTCGCCGATGGCGGCGACGATGGCGTCGCGCAGGTCGAGCATGCCTTGGCCGTGTTCGGCCGAAATGGGTGTCGGCTCGCCAAGGCCGAGCGTGAAGGCATCATAGAAGCCGCCGTCGGAGCCGCGGGCTTCCGACTTGTTGGCGACGAGCACGACGGGCTTGCCCTTCTTGCGTAGCATTTCGGCAAGCGCCTGGTCGACGGGTGTCAGACCCATCTTGGCATCCACCACGAAAAGCGACAGGTCAGCCTCGTCGATGGCGGCTTCCGTCTGGGCACGCATGCGGCCCTGCAAGGTGTCGGGCGCGGCCTCTTCGAGGCCCGCCGTGTCGACGATGCGGAATTTCAGGTCGATGAGGCGTGCATCGCCCGGGCGGCGGTCACGCGTGACGCCAGGCGTGTCGTCGACCAGCGCAAGCTTCTTGCCCACGAGCCTGTTGAACAGGGTGGACTTGCCGACATTCGGGCGTCCGACAATGGCGACGGTGAAGCTCATGGATCGATTCCGTTTCGGTGTCCGGTAAACGCCGGATCAGGAGGACAGCTTGCCGCTTGCCGCAATGAGGTCAAGCAGCATCTGCGCGCGGTTGGCGACGTTGCGCGGCGTCTCGTTGTCGTTGAGGATCGCATCGAACCATTCCTTGGCGCGCGCATAGTCCCCATGCTTGTAGGCGGAGAGGCCGAGAACCTCGCGCGCGGAGTGGCGCGTGGCGCTCTGCGGCGTGGTCAGCTGCTCCACTTCGGCGGAAACCTGCTCGTAGGTTCCGGTATCGACCAGCAGATAGGCGGCACGCAGGCGGGCGGCGTCGCGCACCGGCTGCGGTACGGACGTGTCCTTGGCGATGGCGGTGAAGGCGTTGACCGCGCCCTGCGCATCCGTCTCGGCGAGCAGCGAGGCCGAGCGCATGCGGGCGAGCACGGGATAGGAGCCGAAGCCTTCCTGCTCGAGCTTGCCGAGCGCTGCGAGCGCCTCGTCCTTCTTGCCGTCGCGGGCCAATGTCAGCGCGGCCAGGAACTCGTCGCCGGCGGCGGATGCTTGCGAATCCCGCCAGTATTCGTAGCTCACCTTGCCGATCGTGCCGAGAACGACGAGCACGGCAATGCCGATGAGGATGCGTCCGAAACGCTTCCAGACCAGACGCATCTGATCCGAGCGCAGTTCCTCATTCACCTCGCGGATAAAGCTGTCGTCCTGATTTACCATTCCCTGCCCGGCTCTTGCTGACGATTGGAGTTCGCGCCTTCTACTCCATTTTGGCCGCGTTGTAAGGGGGCAGGCGCGAAAAGCGCCGGCTCAGCCCGCAATCACGGCAGCGGAGAGACGCCGATCACCCACTCGTGAAGCTTGAAGACGATCGCGAGGTAAAGCATGAGGCCGATGACGACGGAAATCGCATCGTATTTCGCCGACACGAAGACCGGCAGCTTCGTCTCGCCGGTGGCGATGCGCTTCTTCAGCGTGATGCGCAGGATCACCGCCCAGGCGAGGACGGTCACGAAGAGCAGCACGGAATAGCTCTCGCCGTTGGCCAGGAGATGCGCCAGCGCCCAGATCTTGATGGCCACGAGGATGGGGAACTTCAGCTTCGTGCGGATATGGCCGGCCGGGAGGAACCCGGCGACGAGACAGATCGAGGCGATCAGCATCAGCGTCAGCGCGATATGCGACAGGAATGTCGGCGGGTAATAGAGCATCTCGCCGACATTCTCGCGCGCCAGAACGAAGCCGTAGGCGATGAGTGCAAGGCTTACAAGCGAGGCGATGCCGTGCAGCGCCATCCAACCCGGCTTGCCAAGCGCGGCAATGGCGGCATTGCGCAGCCCCGGCGCGATGGGCCGCAGCAGATGCGTGGCGATGAAGAGAACGAGACCGGCGACGAGCAGCGTCATGATAATGCCCCTTGATGAACCTTCGGCCCGCAGGGCCGTTTGCGCAGGAATATCCGTCGCGGAGCGATAATGCCAGCCCGATCAAAGGATTGCCGCATTCACAATCGATGACGACCCCTCTGCAAATTGTCGCGGGTGGTCCTCTTGTCGTTGTTTTCGTCTCGTTTCGTCCTTCTTTGCCTTTCAGCAGCCATGGCGGCCACGCCGGCGCTCGCCGAGGAGAAGGCCGGCGAAACGGTCAAACGCAAGCAGCTCGTCATCGTCTCCTTCGACGGCGCGCACGACAATGCGCTCTGGGAAAAGAGCCGCGCCATGGCCAAACGCACCGGTGCGCATTTCACCTATTTCCTCTCCTGCACCTTCCTCTTTCCGCGAGAGGACCGCGCGACCTACCAGGCACCGCATGAAAAGCGCGGCCGCTCGAATGTGGGCTTCTCGCCCGACAGAGAGGATACGCTGCTCAGGCTGAGCGAAATCTGGATGGCCAAGGAGGAAGGCCACGATATCGGCAGCCATGCCTGCGGCCATTTCGATGGCGGCAAATGGAGCGAAAAGGACTGGACGGCCGAATTCGCCTTCTTCGCCGATGCGCTGAAGAACGGCTGGCGCAATGCCGGTGCGCCCGAGCGCGAGCCCACCGACTGGCAGCGCTTCGTGAAGGAGGACATCAAGGGCTTTCGCGCACCCTACCTCTCGGCCGGCCCCGGCCTCGTCAAGGCGCTGGAGGCGAAGGGCTTCACCTATGATGCAAGCCTCGTGACCAAGGGACCGGCCATGCCGGTCACGAGCGGCGATATCGCCCGCTTCGGCCTGCCGCTCATCCCTGAAGGCGCCTCGCAGCGCCCGGTCATCGCGATGGATTACAATCTCTATGTCCGCCACTCCAAGGGCAAGGAGAACCCGGACAAGAGTGCCGCCTTCGAGGACAGCACGCTGAAAGCCTACCGTGATGCCTTCAATCGGCAATATGACGGCGCGCGCATCCCCCTCCAGCTCGGCTTCCACTTCGTCGAGATGAATGCCGGCGCCTATTGGCGCGCGCTCGATCGTTTCCTGACCGAGACCTGCGGCAAGCCGGATGTCGCCTGCGTCAGCTATGCGCAGGCGCTGGACATCCTCGCGAAAGAAAAGAGGGCGGCCGGAGCCACCCTCTGATCGTTTCTCTGAAGGTCTGAGCCGAAGCTTACGGCCGGTTGGCCGCAAGCTCCCCTTCGGCGGCTTCCCGCTCCAGGTAACGCTGGTCGATTTCCGGCAGCGGCTTGTCGTCGATGGCCGCCTCGAAGGCTTTCAGGCGCTTGTAGATGGACAGCAGCTCGATGATCGTCGACCAGTAGCTGACGAGGTACTGGAAGGAATCCGTCACCTGCCCGAAGGCCGTGCTGATCTGCTGCCACAGGCCCATCGTGATCTTGCCCGCCGCGACGGTCGGGATCAGGATGAAGGTGAGGAAGCTGCCGTCGAGCTGGTTGTAGCCGAAGCGCGCGATGTTGAAGTAGCAATAGTGCCAGTACATGCGGAAGTAGTTCTTGCGCACATTGTTGAACAGCTCCCGCACCGTGACCGGCTGTGCCCGGTCCGCATCGTCCTCGCCATAGACGAGTTCCTTACGGTAGGCCGCCTCGACGCGCTGGTTGCGGAATTGCAGGCCGGGCAGCTTGATGCCGGCGAGCGCCAGCAGCGCGGTGCCGAAGATCGACCAGCCGATGGCGAGCCAGAACAGCGAATGCGGAATGGCGCCGAGAACAGGCACATCCGCCATATGCTCCGACAGCTTGAAGAGCAGCGGCAGGAACACGACGAGCGTCATGATGGAGTTGATGAAGACGACGCCGAGGCCTTCGACGATATTGGCGAAGCGCATCGTGTCTTCCTGCACACGCTGCGAGGCGCCTTCGATGTGGCGCAGCTTCGGCCAGAGCGACATGTAGTAGTCGTTCATCGCGGTACGCCAGCGGAAGACGTAGTGGTTGGTGAAGAAGGCCGTGACGACATTGATGACGACGGCGACGGCACCGATCTGCAGGAAGTAGATCTGCATGTCCCACAGTTCGGTTGCGGTGACGTTTCCGGGCCCGGTCAGGCCTTTCTGGAAGAGGTCGAAGAACGGGCCGCGCCAGTTGTTGATGGCGACATAGGCCTGAACCGTAAAATAGGCGATGAAGATCAGGAACGCGGTGCCCCAGATCGACCAGTTCGTCCAGGGATGATCACGCGCGATCAGCTTCCACGCTCCGCCGAAGATCGCGACGAAGATCGCGAAATACAGGTAGAACCAGAGATTGTCGGGCGAGATGAAGTAGGCGAAGCCGAGCGGCGCGGCCTCACCGGGCGCCAGCGGCGGCAAGCCGATCGCCGCCCCCATTTGCGGCCCCACCGTATACCAGACCACCATGCAAATGATCGACCAGACGACGAAGGACGAGAAGAACAGCTTGGGCTGCGGAAAGAAGGAATGGAACAAGGGCGAGACTCTCGATCGTTCAGCGGCAGCGGCACCGCCAATTCACCCTGAATCTAGAGGAGTTTGCGCGCCGCAACAATTCCCGTGCGCCGGCATTACGGAGATTTAATGGAAAGCGTTCCGCCGGCGGCGGCCGTCACCGCGGCGATCAGCAGGATGCCGGCTGCAACGAGGCTGGGCAGCACGTAGCTGCCGGTGTGCGCGGCCAGCACGCCGGCGCCGAGCGGGCCGACGATCTGCCCCACCCCGAAGGCAGCCGTCATCAGCGCCAGCGCTTGGCGCGGGCTGTCGCTCGCCAGCCTTCGGCCGAGCTGCAACCCGTAAGCCGTCACGATCATGAACGTGAAGCCGAGCAGCGCACCGCCGATGAGGGCCGATGCCGGAAACGGCAGCACGACGGTCGCCGCGACACCGACCACCTCCAGCAGAAGTGCCGCCACATAGGTCGCCGCGATACCGAGGCGGCGCTCGGCCGGGCGCCAGGCAAAGAGGGAGATCGCCGCCGTCGCCCCGGTCACCAGCCAGGTGAGGCATTCCAGCAGCGGATCATGGGCGCCCTCGCGCGCAATGGCCACGATGAAGGTGGCGGTGACGACATAGCCGATGCCGAACAACCCGTAGCTCGCCGTCAACGCGACGAGCGGCCGCGTCCATCGGATGGGCGGCTCGCGTCCGATGCCGCTCTGCGCGGCCGGACGGGGCAGAAACAGCAGCACCAAAGCAAGGCCGGCAGCACCCAGAAGCCCGCCGGCGAGCCAGTCGATGCGCCACGGCGAAATCGCCGTCGGCGGAACCAGCGACAGCCCATAAACCAGCAGCGCCGAAACCGCGATGCCAAAGCCGACGCCGGAAAAATGCACCCGCTGCACACGCGGATCGCCGTGGCTGAGGCCGATGGAGAGCACCATGCCGGAGGTGAAGATCATCGCGAAGGCACTGGCGACCCCCGCCAGGAACCGAATGGTGGAGAGCACGATGACTTCGGACGCCAGCGCCATGGCAAAGAGCAACAGCACGGTGGCGGCGAGCGCGCCGATTGCCAGATGCCTCTCGCGCCCCGCGGCCCAGCCTCGCGCGGCTAGCAGCGCCCCCAGCAGGTAACCCGCGAAATTCGCCGCGGCGATCACGCCGGCTTCAGCCGCGTCGAGGCCGAGCCCCGCCATCATGCCCGGCAGCACGGGTGTGTAGAAGAACCGGCCGATGCCCATCGCAACGGCCATCGCCACCGCGCCGGATAGCGCGGCGCGGACCGGCTCGCGGGACAAGAATTTTGTGCACTGCGTCATGGCGCGACCATGGCACCGCGGCGGCAGGCGAACAAACGAGATAAATTGATCCGTCGATCAGCGCCGTTGAAGGCTCAGCCCGGCAGCGTCACGACGAGCGGCCCGTTGCGGGTGGCCACGACCGTGTGCTCGAACTGCACGGTCGGCGCGCTCGGCTCGCTGTAGAGCGTCCACTCGTCCTTCTCACCGCTGCCCGCCCAGTTGGCGCCGAGCGACAGGAACGGCTCCACGGTGAAGACCAGCCCTTCGGTCATGCGGCGCTTTTCCTGCGGGTCGGGCCAGGTCGCGATTTCCGCCGGCTCCTCGTGCAGCGACCGGCCGACGCCGTGGCTCGCAAGATTGGCGATCAGCGTATAGCGGTTCTTGCGGGCGAATTCGCCGATGGCATTGCCCACCTGCGCGAACGGCTTTCCGGTCTTGACTTCCTTCAGTCCCACCCAGAGCGCCCGCTTGCCGTCACGGCACAGGCGCTCGACGGCCGGCGTCGACCGGCCCATGGTGAAGGACGCGCCCGTATCGGCGAAATAGCCGTCCCGCACCGCAGAAACGTCGATATTGATGAGATCGCCGTTCCGGATCACGCGGTCGCCGGGAATGCCGTGCGCCACTTCCTCGTTGATGCTGATGCAAGTCGCGCCCGGAAACTTGTAGCAGCTCTCCGGTGCGGAGGTGGCGCCCGCCTCCTCCAGCATGCGCCGGCCAATCAGGTCGAGTTCACCGGTGGTCATGCCCGGCCGCGCGGCCGTCGACATATGCTGCAGCACATTGGCGCAGATCCGCCCGATGGCTTTCAGGCCCTCCAGGTCTTCGTCATTCTCCAGGGTCATCGCATCTCTCTTTCGCGGGGCGTCCTAGCACAGCCGCGCGCCGCTGTCAGGCGGAAGCGGGCGCCTCCGCCGTCTTGTCCTCGGCCAGCATCTCGCGCACCAGCGGCGCGACCTTCGTGCCGTAGAGTTCGATCCCGCGCAGAAGCCGGTCATGCGGCATCAGCCCGATCGCCATCTGCAACAGGAAGCGGTCGTTGCGGAAAATCCGCTGATGCGCCACGATCTTGCGCGCCACCGTCTCCGGGTCGCCCAGGAACAGGTGGCCCTCCGGCCCGATCGACTGGTCGAACTGCGCCCGGCTGGTCGGTCCCCAGCCCCGCTCGCCGCCGATGCGGTTCATCACAGCGGCCTGCGGGCCGTAGAACGTGTCGGCAGCCTCCTGCGTGGTGTCAGCGATGAAACCGTGCACGTTGATGCTCGTCTTCAGCCCCGCTGCGTCCTGGCCCGCGCGGCGCGCGGCCTCGCGGTAGAGATCGAAGAGCGGCGCATAGCGCGCCGGCGTGCCGCCGATGATGGCGAGCGCCAGCGGCAGGCCATAAGCGCCCGCCCGCGCCACCGATTGCGGCGTGCCGCCGACGGCGATCCAGATCGGCAGCCGGCCATGGACCGGCCGCGGATAAACGCCGAGCCCCGGCAGCGGCGCGCGCGTGGTGCCGTTCCACGAGACCGTCTCGCTCTCGTTGAGCGCCAGAAGCAGGTCCAGCTTCTCCTCGAAGAGCTTGTCGTAATCGTCGAGCGCATAGCCGAACAGCGGGAAGGATTCGATGAAGGAGCCGCGCCCCGCCATGATCTCGGCCCGCCCGCCGGAAATGAGATCGACGGTCGAAAACTGCTGGAACACACGCACCGGATCGTCCGACGACAGAACCGTCACCGCGCTGGAAAGCCGGATGGTCCTCGTGCGCGCCGCAGCCGCCGCCAGCACGACGGCAGGCGCCGACGCCGCATAATCCGGGCGATGGTGCTCGCCGAGCCCGAACACATCGAGCCCGACCTGATCGGCAAGCTCGATCTCTTCCAGCAGCTCTTTCAGCCGCCGCTCCCCTTCCCGCCCCTTGTCGGCGGCATTGGGATCGACATCGGCGAAGGTATAGAGACCAAGTTCCATGGGATGTTCCAGATGAGAAGGTTTCACCTGAAATATGGCGTCGACGACGCGGTTGAAAGCCCCGCGCTGGAAACAGTGTGTTTACGGAGCAGCCGAAGGCGCCGTACCGGCCGCCATTTCGCGTTGCACGCTGTCGAGATGCTGGCGGATATGAGCCGCTTCCGCCGCGCTCGTGGCAAGCGCGATCGCCTTGCCGAAGGCGTCGCGGGCCTCCGCATAGCGGCCGAGCTGCTTCAGGAGCCCGCCGCGCAGCCCGTGGAAATAGAAATAGCCCGAAAGCGTATCGGCAAGCGGCTCCACGAGCGCCAGTGCGGCCTCCGGCCCCGCGCGCTTTGACACCGCCACGGCCCGGTTGAGCGTGACAACGGGTGACGGCTGAAGCCGTTCCAGCGTCTGGTAGAGAAGGTCGATCTCCAGCCAGTCGGTTTGCGCCGCCATCGGCGCGCGGGCATGCAGCGCGGCGATCGCCGCCTGGATCTGGAACGGCCCGGGCGCGCGGTGGCGCAGCGCCTTGTCGATCAGCACCAGCGCCTCGTCGATCATGCCACGGTCCCAGAGCGACCGGTCCTGGTCCTCCAGGAGCACGATCTGCCCGTCGCCGTCGAAGCGCGCCTTGCGCCGCGCGTGCTGGAGGAGCAGCAGCGCCGTCAGGCCCATGATCTCCGGCTCAGCCGGAAACAGCATGAGCAGAAGCCGCGCCAGCCGGATCGCTTCGGAACAGAACGGCGTGTCGAGCTTTTCCGGCGCACCGGCCGAATAGCCCTCGTTGAAGACAAGATAGATCATAGAAGCCACGCGGCCGAGCCGTTCGGCCCGCGCCACCGCATCCGGCGTCTCGAAGGCGACGCCCGCCGCGCCGATCCGCGCCTTGGCGCGCGTGATGCGCTGTTCCATCGCTGCTTCCGAGACGAGGAAGGCGCGCGCGATCTGCCGCACGGAAAGCCCGGACACGATGCGCAACGCCAGCGCGATCTGCTGCGTGGCCGGCAATTCGGGATGGCAGCACACGAAGAGCAGCCGCAGGATATCGTCGCGATAATGCGCGCCGTCCAGCCGGTCGGCCATGTCGGCCTCCCGGTCCCCGAGGTCGGACAGCACCTCTTCGGGCGGCAGCGGCTGGGTTTTCGCCCGCTTGCGCACCTGGTCGATGCCGCTGTTGCGGCCGACGAAGATCAGCCAGGCCGCCGGGTCGCGCGGCGGTCCCTTTTCCGGCCAGGTCTTCAGCGCCCGAAGGCAGGCCTCCTGAAAGGCCTCCTGCGCGAGGTCGAGGTCACGGAAATAGCGCAGAAGCGCGCCCATGGCCTGCGGCCGCGCCGATGTGAGCGCAAGATCGATCCAGCCGGGGTCCGTCATGCGATGGGCACTCCCGGCATGAAATATTGCAGCGGACGGATTTCATAGGTGCCATGGGCCGGATTGGCGGCGGACAGCTCGCGCGCGAAGGTGATCGCCTCCTCCAGCGTCTCGGCCTGCACCACGAAGAAGCCAAGGAACTGTTCCTTGGTCTCGGCAAACGGTCCGTCCATCACGATGGCGTCGGTCGCGCCCTTGCGCACCGTCACGGCCGCCGTCGTCGGCATCAGGCGGGCGACGGGTCCCAGCTTGCCGGCCTCGGCATAACGCTGGTTGACGGCGCCGAGATCGGCCATGACCTTGTCGTCCTGCTCCTTCGACCAGGCACAGACTTCGCTTTCGGAGTCGTAGCATAGAACGGCATACAGCATGGAAACCTCCCGTTGGCTGGAAGACGTAGAGGTAGCGCGTCTGCCGACAGGCCGCACCGGATTATTTTCACCGGGTCAAATCTTGAAGACGTCGTCCTGCTGGAACACGATGACATAATTGCCCGCAGGCGCCCATTCGGCGGCCCAGGCCTGCAACTGCGCGTGATACGGATCCCGCCGCCAGATATCCGCGTGGTCAGGATCGACCAGGACGGTCATCTGCGGTCCCTGCCGGTAGATCATCATGTGGGAACGCGACGGATCCCAGTCGGCGCCGAGTGCCGCGTCCGTCATCCACAGACAGAGGAAATCCCGGCAGACGGACGGCCGCGCCGCGTAGATCGAACAGCCCGTGCCAGCAATGCAATGCCGGCACCAGGCATTGGCCGGCTTGTCGAACAGGTCGATATCCGGCAGCCGGCAGCAGAGCGTGCAACTGCCGCAAGCCCGGCCCGGCACGGTGGCGGGCGTCGGCGGCGCGCACCGGTCTTCGGCCTGCGGCATGGCGATCTCCCTTGACGAAACGGCCGATCCATACAGCCCCGCCCGCCGCCATGCACCGATTTTCTGCGTGGATCCGCCGGAACGGACTGGCCAAGCGGAAAAACCGGGGCATAGTCGCAGCCAGAAAAAGGAGCGCACCGATGACCGTGTTGCAGACGAAGCAGCTGACACTCACCCCGTGCACCCCCGACGACCGCGCCGATTTCATCGCGCTCGAAAGCGATCCCGCCGTCATGCGCTTCCTGAATGGCGGCCAAGCGGTCGGAAAGGAGGAGAGCGACCCGGATGCGACCTTCCTTATGCCGCGCGGCACCGAGCCCTACGTCTGGACGGTGCGCCGCACGGCCACCGGCACCTTCGTCGGCTGGATCTGCCTGTGGCCGGAAACGGCAAGGCTGGCCGAACTCGGCTACCGCCTGCGACAGGCCGAATGGGGCCACGGTTTTGCATCGGAGAGTGCCACAGCGCTGGTGAACTGGGGGTTCGAACGCGCCGGCTACGACACCATCACCGCCTGCACCATGGCGGTGAACCATCCCTCGCGCCGCGTCATGGAAAAGCTCGGCATGCGCCACACACGCACCGTCGCCGTCACCGGCCCGGACATTTTCCCGGGCTGCGAACAGGGCGAGGTGTGGTACGAACTGAACCGCGCGGACAGGAAGGGCGGCTGACCGTCCTCCCTTCCGGAACGAAGGTCAGCCGGCGCTCAGCGTGCGGCGCACCGCATCCTTCCAGCCCTTGATCTTCACGGCACGGGTCTTCTCGTCCATCTTGGGCTCGAAGCACGTGTCGCGCGCCCAGGATTTGGCGAAGCCCTTGCGGTCCGGCCAAACGCCGGCGCGCTGGCCGGCAAGCCAGGCGGCCCCCAGCGCCGTCGTCTCCAGAATCGTCGGGCGGTCGACGGGTGCGTCGAGAATGTCGGCAAGGCGCTGCATCGTCCAGTCGGAGGCGACCATGCCGCCATCGACGCGCAGAACCGTTTCCTTGCCGTTCGCCTTCCAGTCCTTGTGCATGGCGTCGAGCAGGTCGCGCGTCTGGTAGCAGACGGCCTCGAGCGCCGCGCGGGCGAATTCGGCCGGCCCCGTATTGCGCGTCATGCCATAGATCGCCGCGCGCGCATCCGGGTCCCAATGTGGCGCGCCGAGCCCCGTGAAGGCCGGCACCAGATAGACATTCTGCGTCGGGTCGGCCTTTGCCGCGAGATCGCCGGTATCGGGCGCGGCCTTGATGACCTTCAGCCCGTCGCGCAGCCATTGCACGGCCGCACCCGCAATGAAGATCGATCCTTCCAGCGCATAGGTCGTCTCGCCATCGAGCCGGTAGGCGATGGTGGTGAGCAGGCGGTTCTTCGAGCGCACCATGTCGGTGCCCGTATTGAGCAGCGCAAAGCAGCCGGTGCCATAGGTGGATTTCATCATGCCCGGCTCGAAGCAGGCCTGGCCGATGGTCGCCGCCTGCTGGTCGCCGGCCACGCCGAGGATCGGGATTTCCGCGCCGAACAGGCTTTTCTCCGTCACGCCGAAATCCGCCGCGCAGTCCAGCACGTCGGGCAGCATGGCCTCGGGCACGCGCAGGATGTCGAGGAGGTCGTCGTCCCAGCTGTTGTCGGCGATGTTGTACATCAGCGTGCGGCTGGCATTGGTGGCGTCGGTGACATGGGCCTTGCCGCCCGTCAGCCGCCAGATCAGGAACGAATCGATGGTGCCGAAGCACAGGTCGCCCTTGGCCGCACGCGCCCGCGCACCCTTCACGTTGGAGAGCAGCCACGACAGCTTGGTGCCGGAGAAATAGGGATCGAGCAGCAGGCCGGTCTTCTTCGTGAAGGTCTTTTCCAGATCCTGCCGCTTCAGCTTCTCGCAATAGGAGGCCGTGCGGCGGTCCTGCCAGACGATGGCGTTGTGGATCGCCTTGCCGCTCGCGCGCTCCCACACCAAGACGGTCTCGCGCTGGTTGGTGATGCCGATGGCGGAAATGTCGGAGGCCTTGACGTCGGCCTTTTTCAACGCGGCCTTCACCGACCAGACGACGCTTTCCCAGATCTCCTCGGGATCGTGCTCCACCCAGCCGGACTGCGGAAAGATCTGCGTGAATTCCTTCTGTCCCGAACCGACGACCTTCTGCTTGCCGTCGAAAACGATCGCCCGGCTCGATGTCGTGCCCTGATCGATCGCGAGAACATATCCGCTCATTCCGCCCTCCCGTTGCGGGCCTCTCCAGGACCCTTCGAAATCTTCAATACGATACAAAAACGAATGTCAAAGGAAAATAAAACGCACTTTCCGCTCCGCTTCCAGCGGGACTGTACCGCGCGCAAAACGCAATTGTCATTGCTTGAATTTTGGGCGTAGGCTGCCGACATCAGAGCATGAACTGGAGATTGCCCATATGAAAAGCGTCGTCGTCACCGGCTCGACCAGCGGCATCGGTCTTGCCATCGCCACCGCCTTTGCCGAAAACAACGCCAATGTCGTCATCAACGGCTTTGGCGCGGCCGATGAGATCGAGGCGATCCGCGCGAAGCTCGACGGGCTCGGCACGGGCAAGGTGCTCTACCATCCCGCCGACATGACCAAGCCGCACGAGATTTCCGACCTCATCCAGACGACGGTCGAACAATTCGACGGTGTGGATATCCTCGTCAACAATGCCGGCATCCAGCATGTCGAGAAGATCGAGGACTTCCCCGTCGAGAAGTGGGACCAGATCATCGCGATCAACCTGTCCAGCTCCTTCCACACCATCCGCAACGCGGTGCCGCACATGAAGCGCAAGGGCTGGGGCCGCATCATCAACATCGCCTCCGCGCACGGCCTGGTCGCCTCCCCCTTCAAGTCCGCCTATGTCGCCGCCAAGCACGGCGTCATGGGTCTCACGAAAACCGTGGCGCTGGAAGTCGCCGAGAACCGCATCACCGCCAACACCATCTGCCCCGGCTATGTGCTGACACCCCTCGTCGAAAAGCAGATCCCCGACACGGCCAAGGCCCGCGGCATCAGCGAGGCCGAGGTGAAATCGGATGTCATGCTGAAATTCCAGCCCACCAAGGAATTCGTCGGCACGGACGAGGTCGCGGCGATCGCGCTTTTCCTTGCCTCCGATGCGGCGAAATCGATCAACGGCACCCATATCTCCGTCGATGGCGGCTGGACCGCCCAGTAAGAAGAGACAAAGAAACAAGAAGACAACAATGAATTTTCTGCAGGACAGCCTGGAGGGTTTTCTCGCCCGGGAACACCGCGTCATCATCGTCGACATCACCGAGGTCAAGGGCTCGGCCCCGCGCGACGCGGGCGCCTTCATGCTCGTGGCGCCGGCCGATATCCACGGCACCATCGGCGGCGGGCAGCTGGAATATGAAGCCATCGAGAACGCGCGCAAGCTGCTGGCGGGAGCCGGCGGCGAGCCGGTGCTCGATATCCCGCTCGGCCCCGAAATCGGCCAGTGCTGCGGCGGCCGCGTCACGCTGTCCTTCACCTTTGCGGACGAGCCCGCCCGCGCCGCCTTGGATGCGCGGCTGGCCGAGGACGAGCGGCGCAAGCCGCAGGTCTGGGTCTTCGGCGCCGGCCATGTAGGGCGCGCTCTGGCCGATGCGCTCACGCCCCTGCCGTTCAAGGTCTTCGTCGTGGAAGCCCGGGAAACCGAGCTCGACCAGATGACCTCGGAGGTGCATCACCGGCTGAGCGCCATGCCGGAATCGCTCATCGCCGACATTCCGCCGGGTTCGGCCGTCGTCATCGTCACGCATGATCACGCGCTCGATTTCCTGATCGCGCGCGAGGCGCTCGCCCGCACCGACCTCGCCTATATCGGCATGGTCGGCTCGAAGTCGAAGCGCGCCAGCTTCCTGCACACGCTGGATGAGGACGGCATTGACCGCAGCGTGGCCGACAGGCTCGTGCTGCCGATCGGCGGAACGGCCGTGAACGACAAGCGCCCGGAGGTCATCGCCGCCATGACCGCCGCCGAACTGCTCGTCGCCTTCGCCGCAAAGCCGTGAAAGAAGCCGAGCCGGACCACGGCACCGCGCGGCGGCTCTAGCAGCGCCCGTCAAGAAAGCCGAGATCCCGCTTCAGGTGGTCCGACAGCGCACCCATGTTGAGCCGCGCAACGCCCGCCCGCCGCCGGCGGAAAATGCCATAGGACAGCCTTTGCCAGACGGTGAGTTCACGAAACGGCAGGGTGCCGGTGGGCTCCCTTTGAACAGCATAGGACATGACGAAGCCTCGAAAATTCCAATGATGGATTGCACGATGCGCCGAAAAATGCTGGAATTCCAATCGAACGTTCGTCTGTATCCATAAAGAGAACTTGGCCTTGAAGATGTCCCGGTCGCTCCCGCTCAACGCGCTGCGCGTCTTCGAGGCTGCTGCGCGCCACGGCAGTTTCACCCGCGCCGGCGACGAGCTCGGCATGACCCAGACGGCGGTCAGCTACCAGATCAAGCTTCTGGAGGAGATGCTTGGCGTGACGCTCTTCCTGCGCCAGCCCCGTCAGGTCGTGATGAGCGAAGCGGGGGAGCGTCTGCGGCCCAAGGTGGCGGAAGGTCTCGCCAAACTCGCCGAAGCGATCGCGGACCTGAAGGGCGCAAGCGAGGAAAAGCTGCACATCAATTCGACGCCGACCTTCGCCACGCAGTGGCTGAGCCGCACGCTCGGCGATTTCCAGCTCAAGCACCCGGCCATCGCGGTGCGGCTGTCCACCTCGCAGGACCTGATCGATTTCTCGCGCGAGGACGCCGATGTCTCGATCCGCTGGGGCAAGGGCGACTGGCCGGGTCTTGCCTGCCACCGCGTCATGCGCATGGATTTCGCACCGATGCTGAGCCCCAAGCTTGCCGAGACGATCGGCGGCATCCGCGCGCCCGCCGACCTCCTGAAACTGCCCATCATCAGCCCGCTGGACATCTGGTGGCGCACCTGGTTTGCCGCCGCGGGGATCGATGATCCGGGCCTGGAACGTTTTCCGGCCAACGAACTGGGCGTCCAGACCATCGACGCGCAGGTCGCCATGGCCGGCCAGGGCGTCGCCATCCTCAATCCCGGCCATTTTCGCGAGGAAGTCGCCGCCGGCCAGCTCTACCAGCCCTTCGAGCTCACCTGCAATGACGGCCGCGACTACTGGCTCGCCTACCCGGAAAACCGCCGCAACATCCGCAAGATCAAGGCCTTCCGCGACTGGATCCTCGCCGCCTTGCCAAAGGCGGTGTGAGCCCGGCGGGCTTACCGTTCACCCCACCCTCGGCGAACCACCCTCTCCGTATGCCCCCGCTCTCATCCGCACCGCTCTCATCCGCACCATACCTGTCCGCACCGCACCCTCGCCCCCTCTCCGCGCTGCGTCTCGACGACGCCGCGCCTCCGCCTACCGCGCGGCCCTCCCTCTGCCGCGCCGCCTCTCCGCGCCGCGCCTTCCACGCCATGCCTTCCGCGTTACGCCTCTACTGAGCTACCGCCCTCTCCTCCGTCATCCTCGGGCTTGACCCGAGGATCACGTCGGTGGCTGTGGCCACCGTGGGTGTGGCCACAGCGAGTGCGGCGACGGTGCGCGTGGCCACGGCGAGTATGGCAACGGCGGGTGTGGTGGCGGTTGGCGTAATGACGACAACAACCACCCGCGAAACACGGGGACGCCGCCACCGAAAAAACCCAATCATTCCAATCCCCATCGCCAAATTCACCCACAAATCATCCCCGCCTTCCGCACCTCGCCTATCCTGAACGTCCTTCCGCCGCCGGACGGATCGCGTAACGTGTCGATGCGGGCGGGAGGAGGCGCTTTCGTTGTCTGTCGTAACGTGCGGCGGGGGCGAGAGAGGTTTGGAGCGGCGAAGGGGTGACGCCCGTCGTCGTGCGGGGCTTCCCCCTTCCCCGGGTCGCGGGGTCGGTTTGGGTCCGCCATGCAGGCAGGATGGCAGCCCATGCCCTCGGAAAGTGCGGAACGCGGTTTCCGGACAAGGCGCATGGGCCAGCCAGAATGCGCAGCGAAGCCCTGCCATGCCTGAAGGAGGACAAGACCGCCTCCGAAGAACGTCTGGGCCGCGCGAAAGCGAAGCCACCATACACACCCTTTCCAGAGGCAACGCTTTCGCGCGGTTCTCCGGATTGCCGAATGCTGATCACCCCGGCGGCGTCTCCGCGCGGGATCATCGCCGCATGGGCAAACAGCATATGCATTCACCCTTCCCTCCCCGTCGATTCTTGCGCAATGTGCACTGCGGGACAAAATCGAGAAGGGGATGCGTCGCATGTACGAATATGCCATTGCCTGGGAATGGATGACCTTCGCCGTCCGCTGGCTGCATGTCATCACCGCCATCGCCTGGATCGGCTCGTCCTTCTACTTCATCGCGCTCGATCTCGGCCTGGTGAAACGACCGCATCTTCCCGCCGGCGCCTATGGCGAGGAATGGCAGGTGCATGGCGGCGGCTTCTACCACATCCAGAAATACCTCGTGGCGCCGGCCTCCATGCCCGAGCATCTGACGTGGTTCAAATGGGAAAGCTACATGACCTGGCTTTCCGGCTTCGCGCTGCTCTGTCTCGTCTACTACGGCGGCGCCGATCTCTTCCTCGTTGATCGCAACGTGCTGGATGTCTCAACGCCGGTGGCGATCCTCATCTCGCTCGCCTCCCTGGCGCTCGGCTGGATCCTCTACGACCTTCTGTGCAAGTCGCCGCTCGGCAAAAACACCTGGGGACTGATGATCGTCCTCTATTTCATCCTGGTCGCCATGGCCTGGGGCTACACGCAGGTCTTCACCGGCCGCGCCGCCTTCCTGCATCTCGGCGCCTTCACGGCCACGATCATGTCGGCGAACGTCTTCTTCATCATCATGCCGAACCAGCGCGTCGTGGTGGCCGATCTCATCGCCGGCCGCACGCCGGATCCGAAATACGGCGTCATCGCCAAGCAGCGCTCCACCCACAACAACTACCTGACGCTGCCCGTCATCTTCTTCATGCTGTCGAACCACTATCCGCTCGCCTTCGCGACGGCCTTCAACTGGGTCATCGCCGCCCTCGTCTTCCTGATGGGCGTGACCATCCGCCACTGGTTCAACACCACCCACGCCCGCAAGGGCAGGCCGACCTGGACTTGGCTCGTGACGGCGCTGATCTTCCTTGTCATCATGTGGCTCTCAACCGTGCCGAAGGTGCTGACCGGCGAGAGCGCCGATGCCGCCCTGCCCCCGGCCGCCCAGCGCTTCGCCGCCAATGGCCACTTCCCCGCGGTGCGCGATCTCGTCTCGACGCGCTGTTCCATGTGCCATGCGGCAGAGCCGGTGTGGGAAGGCCTGCGGGCTGCACCGAAAGACGTTGTGTTCGAAAGCGACAGACAGATTGCCCTTCATGCCCGCGAGATCTATCTGCAGGCGGGGCGCAGCCACGCCATGCCGCCGGGCAACCTCACCGGCATGACGCCGCAGGAGCGCGCCCTCATCACCGCGTGGTTCGAAACATCGACGGAAGGAAGCTGACCGCCATGACACAAATCCTCGTTCGCGGACGCCTGCTCTCCTTCCTGCGCCGCCCGCAGGCCATCGACGACACGGCAAGCTATCGCTACGAGGAGGACGGCGGCCTGCTGGTCGAGAACGGCACGATCGTCGCAGCCGGCCCCTACGGCGCCGTGCGCGCCGAGGCCGCCGCGGATGCCGACGAGATCGATCACCGCCCGCACCTCATCCTGCCCGGCCTCATCGACACGCATCTGCATTTCCCGCAGATGCAGGTGATCGGCTCCTATGCCGCAAACCTGCTCGAATGGCTGAACACCTACACCTTTCCCGAGGAATGCCGCTTCGTCGAAAGCGAGCATGCCGCCCGCATCGCAAGGCACTTCTACGACGAGATGATCCGCCACGGCACCACGACGGCGGTCGCCTACTGCTCCGTGCACAAGGCCTCGGCGGACGCCTATTTCGCCGAAGCCCTGAAGCGCGGCATGCGCATGGTCGGCGGCAAGGTCATGATGGACCGCAACGCCCCGCAGGGCCTGCTCGACACGCCGCAGATGGGGTATGACGAAACCCGCGCCGTCATTGCCGAATGGCACGGCAAGGGCCGCAACCATGTGGCCATCACGCCGCGCTTCGCCATCACCTCGACGCCGGCGCAGATGGAAATGACGGCCGCACTCGCCCGGGAATTCCCCGACCTGCACATCCAGACGCACCTGTCGGAGAACCACGAGGAAATCCGCTTCACCGGCGAACTCTACCCCGATGCCATCGACTACACCGATATCTACGCGAAATACGACCTGCTCGGCCCCAAAAGCCTGTTCGGCCACTGCATCCACCTCTCCGAGCGCGAGGCGGATGCCATGAGCGAGGCCGGGGCGGTGGCGGTCCATTGCCCGACGTCCAACCTCTTCCTCGGCTCCGGCCTCTTCCCCTTGAAAGCGCTGTCGCGACGGGAAAAACCCGTGCGTATCGGCGTCGCCACCGATATCGGCGGCGGCACGAGCTATTCCATGCTGAAGACGATGGACGAGGCCTACAAGATCCAGCAGTTGCTCGGCGAGCGGCTGAACCCGTTCGAGAGCTTCTATCACATGACGCTCGGCAATGCCGAAGCGCTTTCGCTGTCCGACCATATCGGCACGCTGGAGGCCGGCACGGACGCCGATTTCGTCGTGCTCGATGCCGCAGCCACCCCCGCGATGGCGCTCAAGATGGAAGTCACACGCTCCCTCACCGACGAGCTTTTCCTGCTCCAGACCATGGGCGACGACCGCGCCGTGCGCGAGACCTATGTGGCGGGCAAGGCGATGAAGGCCGCGATCTAGCTCCCGCGATAGGTCGAGTAGCCGTAGGGCGAAAGCAGCAGCGGCACGTGGTAGTGGCTTGACGGATCCGCCACGCCAAAGCGCAACGGGATGCGGTCGAGGAAGGCCGGCTCCGGAAGCACGGAGCCACTGCCCCGCAGATAATCGCCGGCGTGGAACACCAGTTCATAGACACCCGCCATGAAGCCGACGCCCTCCACGAGCGCGCCATCCACGCGTCCGTCGCTGTTGGTCGTGACGGTGGTGATATGCTGGCGCTCCTCGTTTTCGATCCAGTAGAGGTCGATGCGCAGGCCGGCGGCGGGTTTGCCGAGTGCGGTATCGAGCACATGGGTGGTGAGGCGTCCGGGCTTGCTCATGGCGTCCTCTCAGGGTTTCTCGATGATGTATGGCGTGTCGAAGAAATGCTCTTCCAGATTGACGCCTCCGCCGAGGCGGTCGACGACGAGAAAATCGCTGACGGCACCCACCGCGATCAGCGGGTGATGCCACACATTGCGCCGGTAATTGACGCCCTGGCGCCCGCCAGCGCGAAACACCTGCGGCCGGCCGGGCCGGCCGCCCTCATCCTCGGCCACCACGACCAGCCAGGGCCGGTCGTCCAGCGGCGAGAAGCTCTGGCTGCCGAACGGGTGGCGCTCCATCATGTCGATCGCGTAGGGGAAGGTGCGCGGACTGCCGCGAAAGAGGTTGATGATGACCTTCGCATCCTCGCCCGTCGCTTCGGCCTCTGCGAGGGCGTGATAGCGCTCGGTCGTGCCGCCATTGATGTGGCGCATGGTGGCGGGGTCCGCCTCGATCACCGTCCCGAACGGCGCGAAGGCGTCGGGGGTCAGGGGCCGGATCGTCAGTGTCTCAGCCATCGGACAGCCCTCCCGGGGAGAGGAAGGGCGGTCGTGGGTCATCGGGCATCGTCAGTCTCCGGGGAGCAGAGCAGTCAATCTCAGGAGCGCGATGCGCTCCACCTGGGTTTTGGCGGTCTCGAATTCCGCCTGCGCGGAATTGTCGATCCGCGTCTCGAAGGCAGCGAGAATATCGTCCTTCGTCAGCCCTTTGACGGCGATGATGAAGGGGAAACCGAATTTTTGGGTATAGGCGGTGTTGAGCGCGGTGAAGCGGGCATGTTCTTCGGCGCTCAGCCGGTCGAGCCCGGCGCCGGCCTGCTCCTTGCGGCTGTCTTCCGTCAGCTCGCCGGCAATCGCCAGCTTGCCGGCAAGGTCCGGATGCGCGCGCAGCACGCCCATCTGTTCGTCCGGGCTCGCCTTGCGAAAGACCGCGGTCAATGCCGCATGCACGCCGGCAGCCGTCAGCGGCTCCGCCACGGTGCCGGCGTCCAGCGCCCGCTCGGCAATGAACGGCGAATGCTCGAAGACCCCGCCGAAACGGGCAAGGAAATCCGCACGCTCGATCATGCGCCCCGGCCCTTCGATGGATGATGGTTCTCGATCCAGTGGCGGGCGATGTCGATACGGCGCGGGATCCACACCTTCTCGTGGCCGAGCACGTAATCGACGAAGCGGGCAAGTGCTGCGACACGGCCCGGACGTCCGACGAGGCGGCAGTGCAGGCCGATATTCAGCATCTTCGGGCTGCCTTCGGCACCTTCCTGATACAGCACGTCGAAGGCGTCCTTCAGGTAGGTGAAGAACTGGTCGCCGGTGTTAAACCCCTGCGGCGTGGCGAAACGCATGTCGTTGGTTTCGAGCGTGTAGGGAATGATGAGGAAGGGCTCGCCGTCGAGCCCCGGCACCCAGTAGGGCAGATCGTCGGCGTAGGAATCGGAGGAATAGACGAAGCCGCCCTCCTCCATGACGAGCCGCAGCGTGTTGGCCGAGGGCTTGCCCTGGTACATGCCGAGCGGATGCGAGCCGGTCAGTTCCTTGTGCAGGCGCACGGCCTCACGGATATGCTGGCGTTCCGTCTCCTCGGAGAAATCCTTGTATTCCAGCCAGCGATAGCCATGGCTGGCGATCTCCCAGCCGGCTTCCTTCATGGCCGCGACCGCTTCGGGATTGCGCGCCATGGCGAGCGTCACGCCATAGACGGTGGTCGTGACATTTCGGCTGGTAAAGAGACGGTGCAGCCGCCAGAAGCCGGCGCGCGATCCATATTCGTAGATCGATTCCATGTTGAGGTTGCGCTGGCCCGGCCAGGCCGCAGCGCCGACGATTTCCGACAGCAGGCATTCGGAGGCCGGGTCGCCGTCGAGAATGCAGCTCTCGCCGCCTTCCTCATAGTTGATCACGAACTGCACGGCGATGTTGGCATCGCCCGGCCAGCGCACTTGCGGGGCATTACGGCCGTAGCCGACAAGGTCGCGCGCGTAAGTCTTGTCCGTCATTCCACCTCCTTGGCCATATCCTCGCGCCCTCCGTCGCGGAGAGCCTCACCGTAGCACCGGACCGCCCGAAGTCGAACGAAATCTGGCACTTGAGAGGAACCATTAGCGTCGGGAACCGTTTTCTGTCCATGTCAACCAAGGAGAAACACTATGGCCATGCAGGATGCAAACATTCGCGAAACCCAGGATCTCATTGCCAGTGACAAGGTCGAAGGCACGAGCGTCTACGGTGCCGATGGCAAGCATATCGGCTCGGTCGAGCGCCTGATCCTCGACAAGAGAAGCGGCCATGTTTCCTATGCAGTGCTCAGCTTCGGCGGTTTCCTCGGTATCGGCAGCGATCACTATCCGCTGCCCTGGGGCAAGCTGAACTATGACGAAGGCCTCGGCGGCTACCGCGTCGATGTCACAAAGGACCAGGTCGAGAAGGCGCCGCACTATGAAAGCGATGCGGAATACGAGTGGAACCGCCAGAACGGCAAGGTGATCCACGACTACTACGGCGTTCCGCCCTACTGGATGTAAGGAACGCTAGAGACGTCGGGCTTCCTCGAAGTGGGCTGAGACGGCGAAAGAGGGCGGTACGTCGAGCGTGCCGCCCTCGATCTCGTTCAGCACCTGGCGCGCGAGGCGGTGCGCGATGCCGAAACTGACCTTGAAGCCGCCAGCCATGAGGCTGATGCGGGCGTGATCGGGATGGCGCCCGACCATCGGTTCGCGGCCGATCGCCTTGGGCCGCAGCCCCGCCCAGCGCTCCACGACGGGCGCATCGGCAAGGACCAGCGCCGTCAGGCGCGCCCTGTCGATCAGGGCATCGAGCAGGCCGTCGGTTCCGTGCGGATCGGTAAAGTCGTTCTCGCTGGTGCTGCCCACGGCGACGAGGCCATCGTCATGCGGCACGATATAGAGACCATCGGCGAATATCACCGGCCATGCCGGATCGACCGATGCCTTGAGTAACGCCGCCTGCCCCTTGACGGCACTGCCGAGCGGACGCGCGACCGGGGGAGAAAAGGATTCGAGCAGGTCGAACACCTCGACACCGGCCGCCAGCACACAATGGTCGAAGGAGAGATGCGTACCATCGTCGAACCGCGCCGTTCCCGCATGGGGATCGAGACCGGAGACCCCGACACCTTCACGGATCGTGACATTCGCCAGTTGCCCAAGCGCAGCCCTCAGGGCGGCAAGAAGCGCGCGGGGCGAGAGACGGGCTGCAAGATGGTCGTGCACGACGCCATGCGCCATGGCCTCGGAGGCCGGCCAGCCGGCCGCGGGCGTGCGATCCAGAATCTCGAAGGCGAAGGCGCGATCCGGCGTCCTCCAATGGGACAGCGCCTCGCCGGCCGTGCGCAGGGCGAGATCGCGGTTGTGCGGCTTGGGCAGCGGAATGAGGCGGCCGGAGCGGCGGTAGCCGGCCGAGAGCCCTGTTTCAGCCTCCAGCGCGGCGATCTCGGCCTCCAACGAGACGAGCGCGTCGAACTGAAAAGCCTTCTTGGCGTTCCAACGATCCGGCAGATGCGCCATCAGCGCGCCGAGCACGCCGCCGCTGACACCGGCGCCGATCCGGCGCTTCTCTACGAGCGTAACCGAGCGGCCGCTGCGCGCGGCATGGAGCGCCGTCCACAGGCCCATGACCCCGCCGCCGACGACAAGCAGGTCCACGCCCGGTTGACCAGCGGCCTTACCGCGATTATCGGCATGCGCCATGGCTGATCACGATCCTGAAAACACGGCTGATACGACGGCCCTCGATTGGCACGAGGGCGATATGCCCTATTCCCGTGCCTTTGACGATCACTTTTATTGCCGCAGCGATGGCCGCCTGGAATGCGGCCATGTCTTCCTTGATGGCAACGACCTGCCGCGCCGCTGGCAGCGCGACGGGACCTTCCGCATCGGCGAACTCGGCTTCGGCACCGGCCTCAACCTATGCGAAACCTGGCGGCAATGGCGCGAAAGCGCGCCAGAAGGCGCAAGCCTTCACTTCACCTCCTTCGAGCTCTTCCCGATGGCCCACGCCGACATCGACCGCGCGCTCGCGCATTGGTCGGAAATCGACCGCGAACGCACCCTGCTCACCGAAAAATGGCCCGATGCGCCGACCGGACGCGTGGAGATCGCGCTTGAACCCGGCGTCCGCCTCACCGTCGTCTGCGGCGCGGCACTCGACAGCCTGAACGGCGGAAAAGAGCCCTTCGACGCGTGGTATCTCGACGGCTTCGCGCCGTCCCGCAACCCGGACATGTGGTCGCCGGAGCTGATGCAGGCGGTTTTCCGGCTCACCGCACCGGGCGGGCGTTTTGCGACCTATGCCGCGGCCGGCTTCGTGCGGCGCAATCTCGCCGCAGCCGGCTTCACCGTCGAGCGGCGGCCCGGCTTTGCCGGCAAGCGCGAGATGCTGTGCGGCGAAAAACCCGTTTCCTGACGCTCAGTGCGGCCTGCCGTTTGCCGCGGCGGCCTTGCTGCGCTTCAGCCAGCGGTCGAGCTGTTCTTCCAGTTTCTCGGTGCTGATCGGCTTGGCGAGATAGTCGTCCATGCCGGCGGCAAGGCATTCCTCGCGGTCGCCGTGCAGCACATGCGCCGTGACGGCGATGATGGGAACGCGGTTGCCGGTGCCCCGCTCCAGCGCGCGGATCGCGCGGCTCGCCTCCAGCCCGTTCATCAACGGCATGGAAATGTCCATGAGGATGACGCCGGGTCGGCTTTCACGGAAGATCGCGACCGCCTCCTCGCCATTGCCCACGATGCGGAAACGCAGCCCCGCCGCGGTCAGCATCTGCGTGAAAAGGATCTGGTTGACCTCGTTGTCTTCAGCCACAAGGACATCGAGCGTCTCGCCCTCGGACTGTGCTGCGGGTGTCGCAGAGGCGGGGCGCAGCGGCAGGATATTGTTTTCCACCGCCGGCGGGGTGCTGCCCCGGTTTTTGGCGCCGCGTGCCGCACGCAGCACCTCCGATACGGTCTCGTGGAGCTGGTCCGCGCGCACCGGTTTCATGAGATGCGCCTGCACATCCTGCCCGGCGAGCATGTCGTCTTCCGACGACAGGTTCATCGAGGTCAGCACGATCAACGAAATGGCCGCCGTGCCGGGATGGTTGCGAAGGGCCGCAACGAAGGCAGGGGAATGATCCGGCCGGTAATCCAGAATGACGGCATCGACCCGCACGCCGGCATCCTCGGCCGCCGCCAGCACCGCAAGCGCCTCGTCTTCCGAGGCGACCGCCGTGGCGTCGAACCCCCAGTCGAGCAGCATATCGTGAGACGCCTTGCGTGACAGCGCATGCGCATCGACCACGACGATCCTTGCGGTTTTCACCCGGGCCGGCACGATGCGGTCCGGCACCGGTGCAACGGCAAGCGCCATCGGCAGGCGCACGGTGAAGACCGAGCCCGTGCCGATCTCGCTCTTTGCCTCCAGCGTGCCGCCGAAAAGGCGCGTCAGCCCGTCCGTAATGGCGAGGCCGAGACCCGTTCCCTCGTGGCGCCGGGTCGAGGAACTGTCGACCTGCGAGAACTTCTCGAAGATCGATTCCATCTTCTCTGTGGGAATGCCGGCGCCGGTATCCTCGACACGGATGACGATCTCCACGCCCGTTTCCGTCGGGCGCGAGGCGAGGTCGATGAGGACGTGGCCCCGCTCGGTGAACTTCACCGCATTGCCGACGAGGTTCGTGATGATCTGGCGAAAGCGCCCGGCATCGCCGCTGACGGCGGCGGGCATGTTGGCCGCGCCGCGCACCACGAGCTCGATATCCTTTTCCGCCGCGCGCGCCGACAGCAGCGTCGCAACATCCTCCACGGCCTCGACCGGGTTGAACACCACATCGCGCAGCGTCATCTGACCGGCATCGATCTTCGAGAAATCGAGAATATCGTTGATGATCGTCAAGAGCGCATTGCCCGACTTGACCATGATGTCGATGAAGGTCTTCTGGCGCGTATCGAGCTGCGATTTGGCGAGCAGTTCGGCCATGCCGAGCACGCCGTTCATGGGCGTGCGGATTTCATGGCTCATATTGGCCAGGAACTCGGATTTGGCGCGGTCGGCCATCTCGGCATGCGAGACGAGCCGGCGCAACTCGTCCTCGCGGCTCTTGATGTCCGTGATGTCGGAAAAGACGATGACCGAGCGGCCGCGTCCCGTCGGCGTCACATCCAGGCGCAGCCAGCGCTTGTGCCCGCTGAAGACGGTGAGCGTGGCCGGCTTTCCGGTGAAGAGGATGCGCCCGAACGCGCTGGTCTCGACCGGCTCGTCGCCCACGAAACCCGCGATCTCGCGGTCGACGCAGCTTTGCACCAGATCCTCAAGCCGCGCGCCGGGCTGCAGCAGGTGCGGCGGCATCGCGATCATCGACGCCAGCGCCTCGTTGGACAGGACGACCGTCCCGTCTTCGACGATGAGCAGGCCCTGGCTCATCGAGGAAACCGCGTCCTTCATGAGGCTGCCGACCTCTTCCAGCGCGCTGCGGGTTTGAAGAACCTCGCGCTCGTGTTCACGCCGGTCCGTGATGTCGATAAAGGTCAGCAGGCAGCGGTCGCCCGAAATCGTGCAGCCGGCCTCGATCAGCGTGCGGCCGTTCGCATAGGCAACCTCGCGTGCCGATCGGGTGCCGGACCGAATGGAACACAGCGCCTGCTCGTGACTTTCGAGGCTCGAGCCACAGCCGCCCTCGCTTTCTCCGCCCTGCTCGCGCAGGAACCGCATCAGCTGCCCCAGCGGACGCCCCTTCATGGGCGGCAAGGCGCCATCCCACAAGGACTGGAAGGCGCCGTTGACGAGCTCGATGACGCCGATGCCATCTACCACAACGATGCCGACCGGCAGCGATTCCACGACGCTTTCGAGATCCGCGCGGGCGGCTTCGGCCTGCCGCTGTGCCTCGATCAGCTGCGCCTCGCGCTTCATCAACACGGTCGTGTCGGTGATCGAGCCGATCAGGTAACGCTTCTCGTCCAGCGTCGTGACGCGGTAGAGCCGCGAAATCGTGGGCAAGGCGGAGCCGTCCGCAAGCAGATACTCGATCTCGCTCTCGACGAGTTCACCGGTGTCGAGCACGAACTGGTTCTGCTCGTGAAACGCCTCGCCCTGTTCGGGATACATCTCACGCGTGGTTCGTCCGAGCAGTTCTTCCGGCTGCCGGCCGGTCAGCTCGATGAAGGCGCGATTGGCGAAGATCATGCGCTGCTCTTCGTCGCGCATGAAGCTGGCGACGGGAAGCTCGTCGAGCAACGCGCGGTAGAGGCTGATCTCCTGCAATTGCTGCGTCAGGCGATGTTCGCTGTCGCGCACGGCGGTCGCGTCTATCCGCAGGACCACAAGCGCGCCGTCCGGCCGGCGCTGCGTGACGATGCGCATCCACCCCTCGCCGACCCGAACGATGGTCTCGAAGAGCGGCAGATCGTAACTGGCAAGGCGCGCTGCGATCCAGGCCGCGCGCTCGGCCTGCGGCCTTTCCCCGACCTCAAGGTCATGAAGGGCGGCGGCAACGGCGGCAAGATCGACCGATCCATCCGCCGCGTCGCCGAGAAGCCCCTTGTAGAATTCCCGCATCACGCGGTTTGCATAGGTCAGACGATTGTCCGAACCGAAGACGGCGACGCCCGCGCCCAGCGTTTCGAGCGCATCCACGATCCCCTCCCGGCTGTCGGGGCTTGCAGGAAGCGTTCCGTTGCCGTTTGCCGGAGGAGGCGCGGCGGTGGCGGCCGACGGCGTGAACAGGCCGACGAGGATGGAGAGCGCCGGCGAAAGGCGCTCACGACGAAGCGCGATGTCGAAACTGCCGCCGCCGTAGGGATGGATGAAACGGGCCTGTTCGGGATTGCCGAAGACGAGACAGCGACGTTCCGGGTCGTCCCGGTCGCCGAGACCCGGGGCCTCGCCGATCTCGTCGCTGCGCTGGCCGATCATCGTCGCAGCATCCAGGCCGAAGAGGTCCGCATAGGCCGCGTTGACCGAAAGATAGCGCAGTTCGCTGCTCTTGACATAGGCCGGATGCGGATGGGCGCGGACCCGTGCGCAGGCCGCTTCCAGCAACTCGTCTTGCGTTTCGGCCATGCCAGTACTCCCCGAAGCGGCACGGAAGGAAGGTTTCACACAGCTCGGGGAGTATCACCAATCCTTGAACGGATGGTTAACACTTCGTTGCCACGACTTGAGGGACTCTTATCCATCAGGGCGCTTGCCTGTCGCAAATGGCTGCGCATGCCGCCGGCAGATATGCGAAAAGGCGTGAATGGCAGAACAGACCGGGGTCGCGCCGCATGGGTGACGTCATCAAGCTCGAAAACCATCTCGACCATCAAGCGGCCGACGCGCCGCTGGAGCGCCGTCGCCGCACCGGCGGACGCAGCGCCGAGAGGGTGCGAAGACCGCCGGCCACCGCGAAATATCTCAACCTCATCAACACGACGGCCCCGTCGGCCGTGCTTTCGGCAGACGCGCTCGAGGCCGTGCATCAGGCCTCGCTCACCATCCTTGAAGAGATCGGCATGGATATCATCCTGCCGGAAGCCCGCGAGCGCATGAAGGCGGCCGGCGCCGACGTCACGCCCGGCACCGACCGGGTGCGCTTCGACCGCGGCCTCATCATGGACATGATCGCCTCCGTGCCGTCGGGCTTCACGATGCATGCGCGAAATCCCGATCGCAATGTCGAGATCGGCGGGAACAATCTCGTCTTCGCGCAGGTCGCGTCCGCACCCTTCGTGGCGGACCGCGAGGGTGGCCGCCGCGCCGGCAACCAGGAAGATTTCCGCAAGCTGGTGAAGCTCGCCCAGTCCTACGATGTCATCCACACGACGGGCGGCTATCCCGTCGAGCCGGTCGACATCCACGCTTCGGTGCGCCACCTCGATTGCCTGTCCGACCTCGTGAAGCTCACCGACAAGGTGTTCCACGTCTATTCGCTCGGCAAGCAGCGCAATCTCGACGGCATCGAGATCGCCCGTATCGGCCGCGGTATCTCGATGGAGCAGATGGAGCGCGAGCCTTCGCTCTTCACCATCATCAACACCTCCTCGCCGCTACGCCTCGACGGGCCGATGCTGCAAGGCATCATCGAGATGTCGTCGCGCAACCAGGTCGTGGTGGTCACGCCCTTCACGCTTGCGGGCGCCATGGCGCCGGTCACCGTCGCCGGCGCGGTGGTGCAGCAGAATGCCGAAGCGCTCGCCGGCATCGCCTTCACGCAGATGGTGCGGCGCGGCGCGCCGGTCATGTATGGCGGCTTCACCTCGAATGTCGACATGAAGACGGGCGCACCGGCCTTCGGCACGCCGGAATACATGAAGGCGGTGATTGCCGGCGGCCAGCTCGCCCGCAAGTACAACATCCCCTACCGCACCTCCAACACCAATGCGTCCAACACGCTCGATGCGCAATCGGCCTATGAGTCCGCCTTCTCGCTGTGGGCGCTGACCCAGGGCGGCGGCAATTTCATCATGCATGCGGCCGGCTGGACCGAGGGCGGCCTGACGGCGTCCTTCGAGAAGTTCATCCTCGACGTGGATATGCTGCAGATGGTGGCCGAGTTCCTGACGCCGCTCGATGTGAGCGCGGATGCGCTGGGTGTGGACGCGGTGCGCGATGTCGGCCCGGGCGGGCATTTCTTCGGCACGCCGCATACATTGGCGCGCTACGAAACCGCGTTCTATTCACCGATCCTGTCGGACTGGCGCAATTTCGAGACCTGGACGGAAGCCGGCCGGCCGACCACCTACGATCACGCCAACCGGGTCTTCAAGGAAAAGCTCAACGCCTATGAGCGGCCGCCGCTCGACCCTGCGATCGAGGACGAACTGGACGCGTTCGTCGCAAGGCGCAAGGAAGAGGGCGGCGTTCCCACGGACTTCTAAACCGGGATCACGCGTTGAACATGATCGAGCGGACGGAGGAGATCAGCTTCTCCGTTGGCAGGTTCGAGAAGTTCTTGTCGATCTCGGCCATGGTCAGCGTGCGGGACTTGTCGGAAAGCTTGCTACGGAGATCGCCGAGCGTCTGCGGGGCGGCGCAGACGACCAGACGGTCGAAGGCGCCTTCGGCAGCGTAATCATCGATACGGCCGGCCACCTCGGCGGTGAATTTCTGCTGTTCGTCACGCACCGGATCACTGGAATATTCCATGGCGGAGCGGCCGGGGCCGACCGAAGAATGGCTGCGGCCGGGCTTGTCGGCCATGATGTCCTGCACCCGCTTCGGCTCCCAGCGGAAGACTTCCTGCTCAGGGCTCTGCTGTTCGTCCTTCAGCAGGTTCACGCCCTTGAGGAGGCGGGCCTGATTGCCGTCGGCGGCGAGAATCCAAGTCGTAGCGGTCATATTTCACTCCCGTAGCAAGGTTCATCAGTGCAGATCGTCTGCACCGAGAAGCATCCCACATGATTGTGGCCAGATACGTATCATCCAACGCAAGGCGCCCTTTCCGGTTCCGGGTGGCGGTACGCACGAAGCTGTTGGAAAGCCGTGCGGCCCCCTATCACCGTGGCGCAGACGCCCGGTAAACTCGCCCACCGACAGGAGAAGACCGATGGCCGAACCGCTGAAGAACCTGCTGCATCCCGGGCTCGTGAAGGAGATGGCCACGCATATCTCCCGCGCGGCGCCCGATTTCGACGGCGGCCGGTTCACGGAGCTGGCGACCGCCGGCATGGATGCGCTCGAGCTGATGCAGCGGGCCGACCGGATCCGTCAGGCGCTGGCGCAAACCCTTCCCGCCGATTATCCCGCTGCCGCCGGCATCCTGCACCGCGCCCTGCCGGCGGAAGGCCGGCCCGGTCTCTCCGGCTGGGCGCTGTTGCCGGTCAACCAGTTCGTGTCCGAATACGGCCTCGCGCATTTCGATCTGTCGCTCGCACTCCTGAAAGCGCTGACGCCGCATTTCACCGCCGAGTTCGGCATTCGCCGCTTCATCCACGCCGATGAGGACCGGGCGCTTGCCGAAATCTCCGGCTGGGTGACGGATCCCAATCACCATGTCCGCCGGCTCGCCAGCGAGGGCACCCGGCCCCGCCTGCCCTGGGCCATGCGCCTGCCCGGTCTCGTCAGGAACCCTCATCCGATCCTGCCCATCCTGGTTGCCCTTCTCGACGACCCCGAGGACTATGTGCGCCGCTCCGTCGCCAACAGCCTGAACGACATCGCAAAGGACCATCCTGCCCTCGTCGCTGATTTCGTGGAGCGCCATATCGAGGGCGCTTCCCCAGAGCGTCGGCAACTGCTGCGCCACGCCTCGCGCACCCTGCTCAAAAAGGGCGATGCCAAGGCGCTCGCCAATTTCGGCTTTGCCGCCGCCAGGGGCATAGAGGCAACACTGGCGGTCGCTACGCCCGTCGTCGTCTTCGGCGACAAGCTGGGCTTCTCGATAGACGTCACCAACGGCGACACGACCCCGCAGCGGCTGATGATCGACTATGCCATCCACCATGTGAAGGCGAACGGCACGTTGGCGCCGAAGGTCTTCAAATGGAAGCAGCTCGACCTGCCTGCCGGTGCGCGCCAGACCATCACCAAGGACCACGCCATCCGGGCGATCACCACGCGCGTCTACTATCCCGGAACGCACCGCATCGAGGTGCTGATCAATGGCACCATATCCGCGTCGGCCGACTTCGATCTGCGCATGGAATGAAGGTTCGGCTTTCGCAGCTGCGAAATCAGGACTTGACTTTTTGCCGTAAAACAACGACATGAGGCCCAGCGTCGCCCTTCGGCCGCCGCGTGAGCGAGCCTGCGATTTCCCGCTTTAGGGATGCTAAGAAGGACAAGCGCAAGAGAACGATCCGACTGCCGTTTTTCGGATGACTGCGCAGACGACTGCCAACCAACCCACAAGTTCCCAATTCACGCGGGGTTCTTGACGCCGAACGAAACCGGAAACGCATGGTGCGTTCCGGCCTGAAGCAGTTCCAGCAAAAGTGTGACGCGGTTTTGCGTCCGGAACTGCACGGGAAAGTCGTTTGGCGCCCCGAAAGGTATTTGACTTGACCACTTTTCACGACCTCGGCCTCTCGAAGACCATCGTCGCTACCCTCTCCGCTCTCGGCTTCGAAAAAGCGACGCCGATCCAGGAAAAGGCCATTCCGCTCGTCCTCGAAGGCTCCGACCTGATCGGCCTTGCCCAGACCGGCACCGGCAAGACGGCCGCCTTCGGCCTGCCGATGATCGAGAAGCTGCTGGCCGACGCCCGCCGTCCCGACCCGCGCAACATCCGCGCCCTCATCCTCGCCCCGACCCGCGAACTGGTGAACCAGATCGCCGACAACCTGCGCGACTTCGTGAAGAAGACGCCGCTGCGTGTCGTCACCGTCGTCGGCGGCGCCTCCATCAACAAGCAGTCGGAAATGCTGTCCCGCGGCACGGACATTCTCGTTGCCACGCCCGGCCGCCTGCTCGACCTCGTCGCCCGCAAGTCGGTGACGCTGACGCAGGCCCGCTACCTCGTGCTCGACGAGGCCGACCAGATGCTGGACCTCGGCTTCATCCACGACCTGCGCAAGATTTCCAAGATGGTGCCGAAGAACCGCCAGACGCTGCTCTTCTCGGCCACCATGCCGAAACTGATCGGCGAACTGGCCGGCGAATATCTCGTCAACCCGAAGAAGGTCGAAGTAACCCCTCCGGGCAAGGCCGCCGACAAGGTGGAACAGTATGTCCACCACGTTCCGGGCAAGGACCAGAAGGCGCAGATCCTGCGCAAGACGCTCACCGACAATCCGGATGGCCTGTCGCTCGTCTTCTCGCGCACCAAGCATGGCGCCGAGAAGCTGATGAAGCATCTCGACCATATTGGCTTCAAGGCCGCGTCCATCCACGGCAACAAGAGCCAGGGCCAGCGCGAGCGCGCGCTCAAGGCCTTCCGTGACGGCGAGATCCGCGTCCTCGTGGCGACCGACGTCGCCGCCCGCGGCATCGACATTCCCGGCGTCACGCATGTCTACAACTACGACCTGCCGGAAGTGCCGGACGCCTATGTCCACCGCATCGGCCGCACGGCCCGCAACGGCCGCGACGGCATCGCGATCGCCTTCTGCACGCCCGACGAAGCGCACCTGCTGCGCGACATCGAGAAGCTGATGGGCATCCAGATCACCGTCGCCAGCGGCGAAGCGCCTGCTGTCATCACCGCCGGCCCCGGCGGCAAGTCGCGCAAGGGTCGCGGCAACGGCGGCGGCCGCGCCGGCCAGCGCCCGGCCCGCAAGCCCTTCGGCGATGGCGCGCAGGCAGCGGAAGGTGCAGCCCCTTCGGGCGCCAAGCGTCCACAGCACGGTCGCCCCGCCCAGAAGCAGGGCGAACGCCAGAACCGCAACCATGGCGGCGGCAACGGCCAGGGCCGTCCGCAGCGTCAGGGCAAGCCGCGCCGGCCGGAAGGCCAGCGCCGCGAACAGGCCTGAGCCAAAGACAGATCAATGCAGACGGCGGGCCTTGGCCCGCCGTTTTCGTCTGTGCAAGGCGACTCTTCATCGCTGCGAAAGCGTTAAGCCGTCTTTGCCAATTTTAAATGTATATTAATGCAGTTTTAACGACACACGGCCAGTTGCCCGGCCGTCCGTTGGCTTTCGGGCCGGCGGCAGGCAAGCTTGCGCTTCGTTTCATGCGTGAGTTTTGCCCGAATGATATCCTTCATCGTGAGGCTGAGGAGCCGCGCTCATTTCACCATCCGGGCCAAGGCGAACCGCGGCGTGCTGCTTTCACGGCCCGACCCGCGCCGGCGCATCGCCTTGCTCATCGCCGGCTTCGTCATGCTTTACGCAGGCGTCGGCGCGCGCCTCGTGCAATACGGCCTGACGGACACGCTGACGGCGGGCGCCATCAACGTCAACCGGCACACCGTCGCGTCCCGCCCCGATATCCTCGATCGCCACGGGCAGCTTCTGGCGACGGATATCAACACGGTCTCGCTCTATGCCGAGCCGCGCAAGGTCATCGATGCCGACGAGGTCGTCGAGAAGCTTGCCACCGTCATGCCCGACCTCGACTGGAGCGAAACGCACCGCAGGCTCAAATCGAAGTCGGCCTTCCAATGGCTGCGCCGCCAGCTGACGCCGCGCCAGCAGGCCGACATTCTCGCGCTCGGCATCCCCGGCATCGGCTTTCGGCCGGAAAAACGGCGCTTCTACCCCGGCGGGCCAACCGCAGCCCATGTCGTGGGCCACGTCAACATCGACAATCTCGGGCTGGCCGGCATGGAGCGCTATATCGACCAGCAGGGTTATGCCGATCTGAGAGCCGCCGGCCTGACCAACGACACGCGCATGGAGCCCGTGCGGCTATCCATCGACCTGCGTGTCCAGCACATCGTCCGCGATGTAGTCCAGAACGCGATGACCAAGTACGAGGCGGAAGCCGCCGGCGCCGTCATCGTCGATGCCGAGACCGGCGAGGTGCTCGCCATGGCCTCCGTGCCCGATTACGATCCAAACCAGCCCTCGCGCACGCTGGCCGACGGCAGCATCGACCGGGACTACGAAAAGGGCTGGTTCAACCGGGTCAGCAACGCGACCTTCGAAATGGGTTCGACCTTCAAGGGTTTCACGCTCGCCATGGGGCTCGACGCGGGACATATCACGCTGTCCTCCGTGGTCGATGCCTCCCGCCCGATCCGCATGGGCGGCTTCACCATCCGGGATTTCAGGGGCAAAAACCGGCCTCTCACCATCCCGGAGGTGTTTCAGTATTCCTCCAATATCGGCACGGCCGCCGTCGCCGACCGGGTCGGCATCGACGGGCATCGCGAATTCCTGACCCGGCTCGGCCTCCTGTCGAAGATGGAAACCGAGATGCCGGGTGTCGCGACACCCACCCAGCCGCGGACATGGAAGAAGATCAATTCGGTCACCATCTCCTTCGGCCACGGCGTCGCCACAACACCGCTTCAGACGGCCGTCGCGGCGGCGGCGCTTATCAATGGCGGAAATCTCATCAACCCGACCTTCCTTCCCCGGTCGAAAGATGCGGCCGCCGAGATCGCCCGCGCGGTTGTGAAGGACAAGACCAGCGACGACATGCGCTTCCTCTACCGCTGGAACGGCGTGAACGGCTCCGGCCGCTCTGCACAGGTCGAGGGCTTCGACGTTGGCGGCAAGACCGGCACGGCCGACAAGGTGATCAACGGGCGATACGCCAAGGATATCAACTTCAACGCCTTCATTGCAGGTTTCCCGATGGCGAAGCCGCGCTACGTCGTGCTGACCTTCGTCGACGCGCCGAAGACCGGCGAGAACGGAGGGCGCACCGCGGCCTCGACCGCAGCGCCCATCACCAAGGACATCATCGCGCGCTCGGCCGCCCTGCTCGGCGTACACCCCACGTTCGGAACGACGGACAATCCACTGGAGCTTGTGGACTACTGAGAGGACCGTGCGGCCGGCGTCCCGTCACGCAGCCTGAGCGACGTCCTTGCGGTTGGTAAGATAGACGCCGACGACCACGATGGTCGTGCCGAGGATCATCGGGACGGTCAGTTCCTCGCCGAAGACCGCGGCCGCCTGGAGGGCTGCGAGCGGTGGCACCAGATAGATCAACGATGCTGCGCGCGAGACCTGTCCGCGGCGCAGGAGATAGAGCAGCAGCAGGATCGCGCCCATCGAAATGCCCAGAACGGACCAGGCGACCAGCGCGACGAAGGCAAAGCCAAAATCGATATGCTGCGTCTCGAGCGCCAACGCGAAGGGCACGGTCACGATCAGCGCGCCGATATATTGCAGCGTGGCGATCGCCCTGATGTCGCCCGTGCGCAGATATTGCTTCTGGTAGATCGTTCCATAGGTCACGGCCGCCATGCCGAGCATGTTGATGACGATGGCGAAGGCCGGGATCTCGGACGCGCCATGACCGAAGAACTTCGGTACGACGGCAAGCAGCACGCCGGAAAAGCCGAGACAGAGGCCCGCCTTCTGCGCCGTACTCAGCCGCTCGCCGATGAAGAACGGTGCGGCGAGCGCGGTTATCAGCGGCTGCAGCGCGGCGATGATGGAGGAAAGTGCTGCCGGAACCCCCTGCCCGATCGCCCACCACAGCGCACCGAGATAAAAACCGTGCAGGAACGCGCCGGAGATGACGGCGTGGGCAATGGTGCGCCCGTCCCGCGGCCAGGACACGCCCGATGCCAGGCACAGGCCGGCAAACAGCACGGCCGCGACGAGGTAGCGGACGCCGAGGAAGGTCAGCGGCTCGGAGACGATGGTCGCATATTTCGCGACCACCCAGCCGGTCGACCAGAGCAGAATGAAGATGGCAGGCGCCAGGCGGTCGAGCGACATGGATGTACCGGCAGGAGAACAATCGTGCGCGAGCGATAAGGCCCGCCCGCGTGCCGGTCAAAGGAATTTCCCTGAAGCTTAGGTTCAGCAAAAAATGTGGCCGATCAGCCCTGCGGCAACTGCCGTTTTTTTGAGCAACCACTCCACCCGGCCCCGCCGCCGCGCAGGCAAGCCGGCCTCGTTTGCGATCGCGAAGGGCCGAGCAGGACGGTTTCGCCGGCGCGCCAACCCTCACGCGAATTCTTCATCGCTAATTGAGCATGGTTCTTGCATTGCCTCTTGTGTTGTACTCAAATGGGAAAAAAGGGGAACACGCCTTTGGCATTTGACGAAATGATGAATGCGGCTTCGAACCCGCGCCAGCCTTACGAACACTATCATGAATGGTACGAGGGGCAGGATCGGGCCCGCCTGATCGCCAAATCGAAGGAAGCCGAAAACCTCTTTCGAAAGACAGGCATTACCTTCGCGGTCTACGGGCACGAAGACAGCTCGGAAAAGCTCATCCCCTTCGACATCATTCCCCGCATCATTTCCGGCCGCGAATGGCGCAAGCTCGCCCAGGGCATCGAACAGCGGGTCATCGCCCTCAACGCCTTTCTCGACGACATCTACCACAAGCAGGAAATCATCAAGGCCGGCCGCATCCCCCGTGAGCTGATCGAGCGCAACGAGGCCTTCCTGCCGCAGATGATCGGCTTCAAGCCGCCGGGCGGCGTCTACACCCATATCGTCGGCACCGACATCGTGCGCACGGGCGAAGACCAGTTCTACGTGCTGGAAGACAATGCCCGCACCCCTTCCGGCGTCAGCTACATGCTGGAAAACCGGGAAACCATGATGCAGATGTTCCCGGAGCTGTTCCACATCAACAAGGTGCGGCCCGTCGAGGACTATCCCAAACTCCTGCGCCAGAGCCTTGCCTCGCTCGCCCCTCCCGGCTGTTCGGGCAAGCCGCGCGTGGCGGTGCTGACGCCCGGCATCTTCAACTCCGCCTATTACGAGCACGCCTTCCTCGCCGACATGATGGGCGTGGAGCTGGTGGAGGGTTCGGACCTGCGCGTCGTCGACGGCAAGGTGAAGATGCGCACGACGCGCGGCTACGAAGCCATCGACGTGCTGTACCGCCGCGTCGACGACGATTTCCTCGATCCCTTGACCTTCCGGCCGGATTCCGCCCTCGGCATTCCCGGCATCATGGACGTCTACCGCGCCGGCAACATCACCATCGCCAACGCGCCCGGCACCGGCATTTCGGACGACAAGGCGATCTATTCCTACATGCCCGAGATCGTCGAGTTCTATACGGGCCGCAAGGCCATGCTGGAGAACGTGCCGACCTGGCGCTGCTCGGAAGAGGACAGCCTGAAATACGTGCTGGAACATCTGAGCGAACTCGTCGTGAAGGAGGTGCACGGCTCCGGCGGCTACGGCATGCTGGTCGGCCCCACCGCCTCGAAGAAGGAATGCGCGGCCTTCGCCGAAAAGCTGAAGGCCCGGCCCTCCAACTATATCGCGCAGCCGACGCTGTCGCTTTCCACCGTTCCCATCATGGTCAACAAGGGCATCGCGCCGCGGCACGTCGACCTTCGACCCTATGTGCTCGTGTCCGACAAGGTGCAGATCATTCCCGGCGGGCTGACCCGCGTGGCGCTGAAAGAAGGCTCGCTGGTGGTCAACTCCAGCCAGGGCGGCGGCACGAAGGACACCTGGGTACTGGAGGACTGAGCCGATGCTGGGACGCACTGCAAACGGCCTATACTGGATGTTCCGCTATATCGAGCGGGCTGAGAACATTGCCCGCCTCATCGACGCGGGCCTGCGCATGGCGCTCACGCGCTCCGGCTCCTCCGACGAGGACTGGGACGGCGTGCTGCAAAGCGCCGGCGTGCGAGAAGATTTCGACGCCGTGCACGCCACGCTGACAAGCGCGGATGCGATCGACTTCCTGCTGCGCGACCGCGCCAATCCCTCGAGCGTGATGTCGTGCATCGATTCGGCGCGCAACAATGCCCGCATGGTGCGCACCGCGCTGACCCGGGAGACCTGGGAAGCGACCAACGAGTGCTGGATCGAGCTCAAGCAGCTCCTGTCCAGGCGCGCGAAGCCGGCCGACATGCCCGAGATCATCGACGTGATCAAACGCCGGACCGGCCTCATCCGCGGCGCGTTCCACGGCACCATGCTGCGCGACGACATCTACAACTTCTCGCGCATCGGCACCTTCATCGAGCGGGCGGACAACACCGCGCGTATCCTCGACGTCAAGTACTACGTGCTGCTGCCGGCCATCGCCAAGGTCGGTTCATCGCTCGACAACAAGCAATGGGAATCCATCCTGCGCTCTGTCTCGGCGCACCGCTCCTACAGCTGGGTCTATGACGGCGACTACTCGCCGGCCAATATCGCGGATTTCCTGATCCTCAACGACCGCATGCCGCGCTCGCTGGCCTATAGCTACGACAAGATCGTCACCAATCTCGGCTACCTCGCCAAGCTCTACGGCGAGAACCATGCCGCCCATGACACGGCGTCGTCGACCATGATGCTGCTGCGCAGCCGCGCCATGGAAGACATCATGGAACAGGGCCTGCACGAATTCATCGAGGAATTCATCGTGCACAACAACCGCCTCGGGGAAGAGATCTCCGAAGGCTACCGTTTCTATCGCTAGTGGCTGGACGAGGACAAAGGATGCGACTGAAGATCAGCCACACGACCGAGTATCATTACGCCGACCCCGTGCAATATTCGCTGCAAAGGCTGCGGCTGACGCCCAGGAACCATCCGGGCCAGACGGTGCGGGACTGGAAGACCACCGTGCATGGCGCCCATCTGGAGGCAGGCTACACCGACCACTTCGGCAACCATGTCGATCTCGTGAGCACCGAGGCCGAGCAGGTGACGATCCGCATCGTCGCCGAAGGCGAGGTGGAGACAGAAGACCGGGCCGGCGTCTTCGGCCCGCATCAGGGCTTCGTGCCGCTCTGGCTCTACCTGCGCGAGACGCCGCTCACCAAGCCCGGCAAGCTGGTCCGTGAGCTGGCCAAGTCGTCTGCCGGCGACAGCGAGCTTTCGCGCATGCACGACCTGATGGCGAAGCTGCACGCGGCGGTGGCCTACCGGCCGGGTGAGACCGCACCGGACACGACGGCCGAACAGGCGCTGGAGAAGAAGCAGGGCGTCTGCCAGGACCACGCCCATATCTTCCTCTCCGCTGCACGCTACCTCGGCCTGCCGGCGCGCTATGTCTCAGGCTACCTCCTCATGGACGAGCCGGCGCAGACGGCGAGCCACGCCTGGGCGGAGGTGCATCTGCAGGGCCTCGGCTGGGTGGGGTTCGATGCGGCGAACAAGATCTGCCCGGACGACCGCTATGTGCGCCTGTCGACGGGCCTCGACTACAAGGACGCCGCACCCGTTTCCGGCATGGTGGTGGGCCATGCCGCGGAGACGATGAACGTCGCGATCCGCGTGGAGACGGCCGGCCAGAGCCAGTCGCAAAGCCAGAGTTGAGGCGTGGCGGCCCCAAACGGCCGCCACGCCATTCATATCAGCGGGATGCCGTTTCCAGCAGACGACAGAGCGACACGAGGCTCGCATCGTAACCGCTGCTGTTGACGCTGCGGCAGCGCTTGATGAGCTGCATGCGTTCGCCGCGCGACATCTGCGAGAACTGCCGCACGACGTCGCGGTCCCGGCCGCTCGACACGCCGCCACCCGGATTGCCAGGGTTCACGCCCGTGCCCGGGTTGGTACCCGTGCCGCCGCCGATGCCGACATCGACATTCGCATCGACCAATCCGCGCCCGCCGACATTGGCGCCGACATTGGCACGCAGGCCGTTCGAACCGCCGACGTTCGCATTCACGCCGGCATTCACGCCGTTACGGCCGCCGATCGATGCGGTCGTGCGGGAATCCGCCAGTCCGCGCGAGCCGCCGACCGTTGTGTTCGAGCGTGCATTGATACCGTTGGAGCCGCCGACGCTGGCATTGACACCAACGTTTGCAAGCCCTCCGCTACCGCCAACCTTCGCACCGACACCGGCATTCAGACCGCCGACGCTGACGCCGACGCCAACGCCCAGTCCGCCGCTACGGCTTTTCTGCTGGGCGAGTGCATGAACCGGAACGGCGAGAACCGCCGCGGCCAGCAATACACCCGTTATTCTGGGGATCGATACGCCTTGTGATCTTTCAAACATGGGGAACCTCCCTTCAGCGACCGGGCCGGAATTGGACCGGTATCGTAAGTTGAAAGAAGATCCCGGCTCGCCGGTTCCGTGCGGCTGTATAAAAAATTGACGAGGGGAAAAAAATTGTTGCCAGCGGGCCGAGGCGTCACCCGAACTGTATCGAAATGACACAAAACGGGCGCGGTTCACAGAACCGCGCCCGCAAACGTTTTAGTGGCTGTCCTTGCCCACCGCGCTGCCGCGGCAGCCCTTGAGGAAATCGAGGTCAGCACCGGTATCGGCACCCTGCACGTGCTGCTGGTGCAGCCAGGCATAACCCGACGTCGGCAGCTCGTGGTTCGGCGTCCACTCCGCAAGGCGGCGCGCCAGCTCTTCATCGGAAATGTCGAGATGCAGGCGGCGGTTCGGCACGTCGAGCTCGATCATGTCGCCGTTCCTGACCACTGCCAGCGGACCGCCGACGGCGGCTTCCGGCGAGGTGTGCAGGACGACGGTGCCATAGGCGGTGCCGGACATGCGGGCGTCCGAGATGCGCACCATGTCGGTGATGCCCTTCTTCAGAACTTTCGGCGGAAGGCCCATATTGCCGACCTCGGCCATGCCCGGGTAGCCCTTGGGGCCGCAGTTCTTCATGACCATGACGCAGGTCTCGTCGATATCGAGATTGTCGTCGTTGATCTTGGCCTTGTAGTCGTCGATATCCTCGAACACTACGGCGCGGCCGCGATGCGTCAAAAGGTGCGGCGAGGCTGCCGAAGGCTTCAGCACGGCCCCCTTGGGCGCGAGATTGCCGCGCACGACGACGATGCCGCCCGACTGCGTCAGCGCCTTTTCGGCAGGCAGGATGACGTCCTCGTTCCAGTTGACGACGTCCTTCACCTCGTCCCAGACGGTCTCGCCGGAGACGGTGATCGCGTCCTTATGCAGGAGGCCCGCTTCGCCGAGGCGCTTCAGCACGACCGGCAGGCCGCCGGCATAGAAGAACTCCTCCATCAGGTACTTGCCCGACGGCATGAGGTTGACGATCGTCGGCACGTCGCGGCCGCAGCGGTCCCAATCGTCCAGCGTCAGATCGATTCCGACGCGGCCGGCCATGGCGAGCAGGTGGATGACGGCATTGGTCGAGCCGCCGATCGCCGCATTGGTGCGGATGGCGTTCTCGAAGGCCTGCTTGGTCATGATGTCGGAGGGTTTCAGGTCGTCCTTGACCATCTGCACGATGCGCCGGCCGGTGAGCTGCGCCATGACCTTGCGGCGGCTGTCGACACCGGGAATGGCGGCGTTGCCCGACAGCGCCATGCCGAGCGCCTCGGCCATGGAGGCCATGGTGGAGGCCGTGCCCATCGTGTTGCAGGTGCCCGACGAGCGGCTCATCGAAGCCTCGGCCTCGAGGAACTCCTCCTGCGTCATCTCGCCGGCCTTCACCATCTCGGAGAACTTCCACAGATGCGTGCCGGAGCCGACGCGCTCGCCGCGGAAGTAACCGTTCAGCATCGGGCCGCCGGTGACGACGATCGAGGGCAGGTCGACGGAGGCGGCCGCCATGATCAGCGACGGCGTGGTCTTGTCGCAGCCGACCATGAGGACGCAGCCGTCCATCGGCTGGCCGCGAATGGTTTCCTCGATGGCAAGCGCCGCGAGGTTGCGGTACATCATCGCCGTGGGGCGGAAGGTATTTTCCGAGGCCGAGAAGACGGGCACTTCCATCGGGAAGCCGCCGGCCTCCCAGATGCCGGCCTTCACCTTTTCGGCAAGCTCGCGCAGGTGGCCGTTGCACGGCGTCATGTCCGACCACGTGTTGAGGATGCCGATCACCGGGCGCCCGTCGAACAGGTCGTGCGGATAACCCTGGTTCTTCATCCAGCCACGATGGTAGATCACGTCACGGCTGGTGCCGCCGTACCATTCCTGCGACCGCAGCCTGCGCGGCCATTCCGCTTTCTTCGTCATCTTTCCAGTCCTCGAAGGGACCGCCCGGAAGCCCGAACGGCCTTTGTCTCACGCCAGGGTGTAGGCGGTCTTGACGGTTGTGTAGAATTCGTTGGCGTACTTGCCCTGCTCGCGCGAGCCGAAGGACGATCCCTTGCGGCCGCCGAAAGGCACATGGAAATCGACGCCCGCCGTCGGCAGGTTGACCATCACCATGCCGGCCTCGGCATTGCGCTTGAAATGCGTGGCGTGCTTGAGGCTGGTCGTCGCGATGCCCGAGGAGAGACCGAACGGCGTGTCGTTGGCAATCGCCAGCGCCTCCTCGTAATCCTTGACGCGGATGACGGCGGCGACCGGGCCGAAGATTTCTTCGCGCGAGATGCGCATGTCGTTCGTCGCCTCGGTGAAGAGCGCCGGCGCCAGGTAGAAACCGGGCGTGTCACGCTTCAGCAGCTCGCCGCCGAAGGCAAGCTTTGCGCCTTCCTTTTGGCCGATCTCGATATAGTCGGTGTCCTGCTTGAGTTGCGTTTCGTCCACGACCGGGCCGATATGCGTGCCGGCCTTTAGCGCATCGTCCACGACGACGCTCTTCAGCCGCTCGCCCACGGCCGCGACGAAGCGGTCGTGGATGCCTTCCGTCACAATGACGCGCGAGGACGCCGTGCAGCGCTGGCCGGTCGAGAAGAAGGCCGAATTGACGGCGGCTTCGACGGCGACGCCGAGGTCCGCATCGTCAAGCACGACGAAGGGGTTCTTGCCGCCCATTTCGAGCTGGTACTTGCGGTTATGCTCGACGGAGGCGACGGCAACGCGCTTGCCCGTTCCGGTGGAGCCGGTGAAGGTGATGGCGTTGACATCGGGGCTGTCGAGCATGGTTTGGCCGACGACCGAGCCCTTGCCCATGACGAGGTTCAGCACACCCTTCGGCAGGCCGGCGCGCACCAGGATATCGACGATGGCCCAGGAGCAACCCGGCACCAGTTCGGCCGGCTTGAAGACGACCGTGTTGCCATAGCAGAGTGCGGGCGCGATCTTCCAGGCGGGAATGGCGATGGGGAAATTCCAGGGCGTTATGATGCCGACGACGCCGACCGGCTCGCGGGTGATCTCGACACCGATATTCGGACGCACCGACGGCAGCACCTCGCCGGCCAGGCGCAGACATTCACCGGCGAAGAAATCGAAGATCTGGCCGGCGCGCACCGTTTCACCGATACCTTCCGCCAGCGTCTTGCCCTCCTCGCGCGACAGGAGACGGCCAAGCTCCTCCTTTCGGGCAAGGATCTCGTCGGCGGCCTTGCGCAGGATGGCGTGGCGCTCGAGAATGCCCGAGCGCGACCAGGCAGGAAACGCCGCCTTGGCCGCCGCGATAGCCGCCTTGGTATCCTCGACGGACGCGCGGGCATAGGTGCCGACGACATCGCCGGTGTTCGACGGGTTGATATTCTCGACGCCGTCCGCGCCGACCCATTCGCCGGCAATCAGGTTCTGGTGGATCGTCATGGTATCAGCCTCCAGTCCCCAGCCTCAGAGCTGGCGGATTTCGATCTCTTCTTCCTTGGCGATGGCAAGCGGATTGCGCAGCGGCAGGCCGAACCCGTCAGCACCGATCTCGAACACGTCGCCTTCCTGCGTGCGGATGCCGTCGCCGAAGGACAGCGTCGCCGTGCCGAACATATGGACATGGATATCGCCCGGCACGCGGAACAGGCCGTATTTGAAGTGGTGGTATTCGAGATTGGCGAAGGTGTGGGACATGTTCGCCTCGCCGGAGACGAAGGGCTTTTCCCAAAGGACCTTGCCAACGCGGACGATGCGCGAGAAACCCCTGATGTCATCGGGTGCCGCGCCGACGCGGATTTCCGGGCCGAAGCTCGCCTGGCGCAGCTTCGAATGGGCGAGATAGAGATAGTTGATGCGCTCCGTCACGTGGTCGGAGAATTCGTTCGACACGGCAAAGCCGATGCGGAACGGCGCGCCATCGGCGGCGATGACGTAGATGCCAGCCATTTCCGGCTCTTCGCCGCCATCGAGCGCGAAGGACGGCGAGGTGAGCGCGGCACCGGGCGCGACGGCCTGCGTGCCGTTGCCCTTGTAGAACCATTCCGGCTGGACGCCCTTTTCGCCGGGCTTCGGCTTGCCGTTCTCAAGCCCCATGCGGAACATCTTCATCGAATCCGTCAGCGATTCCTCGGCGGCTTCGGAGGTCTTCTTGTGCATGGAATCGCGCGTGGCGGCCGAACCGAGATGGGTGAGGCCCGTGCCGGTGAGATGCAGATGCGCGGCGTCCGGATGGGTGATCGGCGGCAGCAGGCGGCCCGCGGCATAGGCGGCTTCGAGATCGACCTCGTCGCCGAGGCCCTTGCCGTCGATGACGGCCTTCAGCGACGTGCCCGCATTGGCGGCTTCCATGGCGAGCGCATAGACGCTCTCAGCACCCTTGACCGCGCGGCCCTTGCCGCCCTCTTCGCGTGCCACGACCGTGATCGAACCGTCAGCGTTGGATACCTGCGAAATCAGCATTTCCGTTTCCTTCCTCAAGCCGGCATCAGCCAAGGCTTCGCACCTGCGGCGGACACACGCCACCGCACTGGCCGCAGGCGCGGCCGGTCAAACATGCTTGCAATCCGTGCGGCCCGACCGGTTTCCCGGTCAGCCCTTGTTCTTGTTGTAGACGTCGAAGAACACGGCAGCGAGGAGCACCAGGCCCTTGATGAGCTGCTGGTAATCGATGCCGATGCCCATGATCGACATGCCGTTGTTCATGACGCCCATGATGAACGCGCCGATGACCGCGCCCGTGATCTTGCCCACGCCGCCCGACGCCGAGGCGCCGCCGATGAAGCAGGCCGCGATGACGTCGAGCTCGAAGCCGACGCCGGCCTTCGGCGTCGCCGAGTTCAGGCGGGCCGCGATGATCATGCCGGCGAGTGCGGCAAGCGCGCCCATATTGACGAAGGTGTAGAAGGTCAGCCGCTCGGTGTTGATGCCCGAAAGCTTCGCCGCTTTCTCGTTGCCGCCCATCGCGTAGACGCGACGGCCGATCGTCGTGCGCGTCGTCACGAAGGTGTAGAAGGCGATCAGCACGCCCATGACGACGAGAACGTTCGGCAGGCCGCGATAGGTCGCGAGCTGGAAGCCGAGGAAGATCGCCACGGCACCGATGATGAGCATCTGCACGGCGAAGAAGGCGAAGGGCTCGTTTTCGGTCTCATGCAGCGCATTGAGGCGACGCTCGCGCAGGCCGGCATAGATGGCGTAGGCCACGAGCAGCACGACCATGACAAGCGCGAAGTAGTTCTTGATCAGGCTCGTCGCGGGATCGGTAAAGGACAGGAAATCCGGCACGAAACCCGTCGAGAGGATCTGGAAGTCCTTCGGGAACGGACCGACGGGGCGGCCGCCGAGCACGACGTAGGTCATGCCTCGGAAGACCAGCATGCCGGCGAGCGTCACGATGAAGGACGGGATCTTCTGGTAGGCGACCCAGTAGCCCTGTGCCGCGCCCATGACGGCGCCGACCAGGATGCAGAGCGGCACCACGACGATGGCCGGCAGCCCCCATTTCACCAGCATGATCGCCGATATCGCGCCGATGAAGGCGACGATGGAGCCGACCGACAGGTCGATATGCCCCGCCACGATGATCAGCAGCATGCCCAGCGCCATGATGACGATGAACGAGTTCTGCAGGACGAGGTTGGTGATGTTGACCGGACGGAAGAGAACGCCGTTGGTGATGACCTGGAAGAAGATCATGATGACGACGAGCGCGACCAGCAGGCCATACTCGCGGATGTTCTTCCTGAGATAATCCCCCACCGAAGGCTGGGTCGTCTTTGTCGCTGTATCGGTGGCCATTAGTGTTTCTCCCCGGAGCGCATGATGGCGCGCATGATGGATTCCTGGCTTGCTTCCGCCTTGGAAAGCTCGGCCACGATGCGTCCTTCGTTCATGACATAGATGCGATCGCAGGTCCCGAGCAGTTCCGGCATCTCCGACGAGATCATCAGGATGCCCTTGCCCTCGGCGGCAAGCTGGTTGATGATGGTATAGATTTCGAACTTGGCGCCGACATCGATGCCGCGCGTGGGTTCATCGAGGATCAGCACCTCGGGATTTGTGAACAGCCATTTCGACAGAACCACCTTCTGCTGGTTGCCGCCCGAAAGATTGACCGCTTCCTGATAGATCGAATGCGAGCGGATGCGCAGCTTCTGGCGATAGCCGGAGGCGACCTTCGTCTCCTCGTGGTTGTCGATGACAGTGCCCTTGGACACACCGCCGAGATTGGCGAGCGTCGTGTTGTGCATGATGTTGTCGATCAGCACGAGACCGAGATGCTTGCGGTCCTCCGTCACATAGGCGAGGCCGGCGTCGATGGCCTTGGGGATCGTGCTGACATCGACCGGCTTGCCGCGCATGGTGACCTCGCCGGTGATCTTGTGGCCCCAGCTGCGGCCGAACAGGCTCATCGCCGTTTCCGTCCGCCCTGCCCCCATGAGGCCGGCAATGCCGACGACTTCGCCGGCGCGCACGGTGAAGTTCACATCGTGCAGGAATTGCCGGTCGCGGTGGTGCTGGTGGAAGACGTTCCAGGTCTTCACCTCCAGCAGCGTCTCGCCAATCTTTGGCTCGCGCGGCGGGTAACGGTCTTCCATCTCGCGGCCGACCATGCCCTTGATGATGCGGTCTTCGGAAATGTCCTCGTTATGACAGTCGAGCGTCTCGACCGTGCCGCCATCGCGCAGGATGGTGATCTGGTCGGCGACCTTCTTGATCTCGTTCAGCTTGTGCGAAATGATGATCGAGGTCATGCCCTGTGTGCGGAACTCCATGAGCAGCTTCAGGAGCGCATCGGAGTCCTTCTCGTTGAGCGAGGCCGTCGGCTCGTCGAGGATGAGCAGGCGCACCTTCTTGGAAAGCGCCTTGGCGATCTCGACAAGCTGCTGCTTGCCCACACCGATATCGGTGATCAGCGTGCCGGGCGATTCCTTGAGGCCGACCTTGTCCAGCAGTTCCTGTGTGCGGCGGAACGCCTTCTTCCAGTCGATGACGCCGTTCGTCGCGACCTCGTTGCCGAGGAAGATATTCTCGGCAATCGAGAGCAGCGGCACGAGCGCCAGCTCCTGGTGGATGATGATGATGCCCAGATGCTCGCTGTCGGAGATCGTGGAGAAACGGCGCACTTCGCCGTCGAAATGGATTTCCCCGTCGTAGGAGCCTGCGGGATAGACGCCGCTCAACACTTTCATCAGGGTGGATTTGCCGGCGCCGTTTTCGCCGACAAGGGCGTGGATCTCGCCTTCGCGGACCTTCAGGTTGACGTTGTCGAGCGCTTTCACGCCCGGGAACGTCTTCGTGATGCCACGCATTTCGAGAAGGGTCTTGCTCATATACAGTTTCCAGCGGTCATCCCCACCGGGCGGCGGGGGAACCGAGCCTATTCGCTCTGCGATCCGGAGAAAAGAGGTCCGCGCATGACGCGCGAACCTCCGGGAACAAAAGAACGATCAGTTCTTGAGCTGATCTTCCGTGTAGTAGGCCGAGTCCGTGACGAGGATCTTCTCGGCATTGGACTTGTCGACGGCAACCGGCTTCAAGAGGTAGGACGGAACGACCTTGACGCCGTTGTCGTAGGTCTTGGTGTCGTTCACTTCCGGCTCCTTGCCTTCCATGATCGCGTTGACCATGCCGACGGTGACCTTGGCGAGTTCGCGCGTGTCCTTGAAGACCGTCGAATACTGTTCGTCGGCGAGGATCGACTTGACGGACGGCAGTTCGGCGTCCTGGCCGGTAACGATGGCCATCGGCTGGTCGCCCGAGCCGTAGCCGACGCCCTTCAGGGCCGAGATGATGCCGATGGAAAGGCCGTCATAAGGCGACAGAACGCCATCGACGCGGCCATCGGTGTAGGTCGAGGACAGCAGGTTTTCCATGCGGGCCTGAGCGACCGCACCGTCCCAACGCAGCGTGCCGACGGTTTCCATGCCGGTCTGGCCCGACTTGATGACGATGTCGCCCTTGTCGATCAGCGGCTGGAGAACCGACATCGCGCCATCATAGAAGAAGAAGGCGTTGTTGTCATCAGGCGAGCCGCCGAAGAGCTCGACGTTCCACGGCTTGGTGTCCGGGAACTTCGCCTTGAGGCCGTCGACGAGGCTGGTAGCCTGGAGAACACCGACCTGGAAGTTGTCGAAGGTGGCGTAGTAGCTGACATTGCCCGAATCGCGGATGAGGCGGTCATAGGCGATGACCTTCACGCCGGCATCGGCAGCCTTCTGGAGGATGTCGGACAGCGTCGTGCCGTCGATGGCGCCGATGACCAGAACCTTGGCACCCTTGGTGACCATGTTCTCGATCTGGGCCAGCTGGTTCGGGATATCGTCGTCAGCAAACTGCAGGTCCGGGGTGTAGCCGGCTTCCTTGAACAGCTTTTCCATCGTCTCGCCGTCGGAAATCCAGCGGGTGGACGTCTTGGTGGGCATGGAGATGCCGACCATGCCCTTATCCTGGGCAAAGGACGGCGCCACGAACGACGCGACGCTCATGGCAGCGGCGGCGAGCAGCGAAGTGATCATTTTCATTGAAAGGTCTCTCCCTTTTGCGCACTGGCCCGAACTTCCAGCCAGGCATTGTTCTGTGCGCGATGGGCCGCATTCAGACGGCGGTCCAGACTGGCGGATACTTCATCCAGCCGTCCCCCTCCCCAGAGCCCAGCGCACATTCCGCAAAAAATCCACGGAATTGCCATAACTGTCAAATGCAATAAGCTTCTAATGAGATATCAAAACTGATATATAAAAGCCGATATATATTATTTTTAGGAAAAGCGGTCGCGATGCGCTCCGAAGACACCAGAGACGATCCAGGCTTTACCGACGAGGGCGCCGATGCCCTGCAGAATGTCGGTCTGCTGCGCAGCGGCCTCAAGCTCAACCACCTGCGCATGATCCTCGCTATCGAGGAGCACAAGCAGGTCAGCGCCGCCGCCGACGTTCTCAACATCTCGCAACCTGCCGCCTCCCGCATGCTGACGGACATGGAGACCATTCTCAAGGCACAGCTTTGTGAACGCGCGGCGCGGGGCGTCACGCTCACCGCCGCAGGCCGGGCGCTTGCGCGGCGTGCCCGTGCCATCCTGCTCGAACTGCGCGAGGTCGACCGCGAGCTTTCGGCGCTGAAATCCGGCACCGGCGGCTCGGTCTTTCTGGGCTCGGTGACGGCGCCCGCCATCAGCCTGGCCGTGCCCGCCATAAAGCAGGTCAGCGCCGCCTATCCCGGCATCGAGGTGAATGTGCGCGTCGAAACGAGCAACGTCCTTGCCCGCGAACTGCTTGATGCAAAACAGGATTTCATCATCGCCCGTGTGCCCGACGACCTCAATCCGCGCCTGTTCGACGTGACCGAGATCGGCATCGAGAAGGCCTGCCTCATCGTGCGCAAGGGGCACCCGCTGACGGAGAAGCCAGTCGTCCAACTGACGGACCTGCCGCATTACGACTGGGTCTTCCAGTCCGCCGGCACGCTTTTGCGCCGGCGCATCGAGGAGCTGTTCATCGCCGCCGGGGTGCCGTTGCCGTCCACCGTCGTCAACACCTCGTCGATCCTGCTCACGACCGCCATCGTGCACGGCTCGAACGCGATTGCCCCCGTCGCGCGCGACATGGCCACCTTCATCGCCGATGTCGGCGCGCAGGCCGGCGAAATCCGCATTCTCAACACGGATTTCGAGATTGACATCAAGCCTTACAGCCTTATCTCGGTCAAAGGGCGGGCGCTGCCCCCCAGCGCCAAACTGCTCTACGATCTGATCTGGCAGCGCAGCCAGACGCTATCACCGGAATGAGCAAGGACACACGATGCTCGGCATGACGGTTTTCGAATCGGTACTGGAAAGGCTGAAGGCCGAGGCGCTTCAGGCCGAGCCGGAAGACGACGCCGAGCCGATTACGCCCGTTCCGACGATCCGCGGCCTGACCAGCGGCTTTACCGGTCCCGGCGGCAACGACGCCTTCGTTTCCGGCTCGCAGGCGGCCGCCGCCTATCTCGACCTCTACGAGGAGGCAACGCCGCCGGAGCCCGCCGAACCCGCACCGTCTCCCCCGCCCCCGGCGCCACCGCCGCATCTGCTGCGCACCACGCTCGAGGAAGTGGCCGACGATCTGGCGCTCGATGGGACGGAGAGCGTCGATGATCTCGTCGGGCTGCGCCGGCGTTTCGCACGCGAGAACCATCCCGACCAGGCCCCGCCGGACATGCGCGCCAACGCCACCCTGCGCATGAAGATCGCCAACATGCTGATCGACGAAACGATCCGCCGGATCAACGTGGAAAAGAACCTCGGCCTGTCGCGCTAGCCCTTCGTCTCTCCCGTCTCTTCTGCCGATTTTTCGGCAGCGGCGGACGGCTTGAAGAAGAGGATCAGGTTGGCGAAGACATAGGCGGTGACGACGAGGAAGATCGTGCCCCAGGTCTGCTCGTTGTTGTAGAATTCCACGGCCGTCCATGCGGCGCACACCGCGACCAGCAGCAGCCGCCGCCATAGCGGACGGTAGAACGGGTGGTCGGTGTCGATGATTTTCATGAACGTCTCCTCGGTCCTCTCGCGCCTACATAGGCGGTTTTCCGGCATTAGGAAACCGGCTTTGCGTGCGCCTGCGACCCAAAGGCAGCGTCGCAACAATCGGCTTTGACGCCCCCTCCTGAACTGTCGATCATCGTGCGTGCATGCGAGACCGCCGCTCGGCGGTCGCAAGGACCGGAGGAAAACCATTCATGCCGCAGCTGACCTTTGCCCTCAACCACATGACCGCGCCGACCCTGCCGCTCGATGCCTTCTTCGCCCTGGCGGCCGGCCTCGGGATCGCGGCGGTCGAAATCCGCAACGATCTTCCGGGCAACGCCATTCTCGACGGCACGACGCCCGCCGATGTGAAGGCGGCGGCGCATCGTCACGGCGTCACCATTGTCTCCATCAACGCCCTGCAACGCTTCAACGAATGGTCGCCCGAGCGTGCGGCCGAAGCGCGTTCGCTCATCGACTACGCCGCCGCCTGCGGCGCGCAGGCGCTAGTGCTCGTGCCGACGAACGACGGCACCGGACAAGCCGACGGCGAACGACAGACCAACCTGCGCGCGGCCCTGACGGCACTCAAACCGCTGCTGGATGAGGCCGGCATCGTCGGGCTCGTCGAACCGCTCGGCTTCGAAACCTGCTCGCTTCGCTCGAAGCGGGAAGCCGCAGAGGCGATCCGATCCGTTGGCGGGGCCGGTACGTTCCGCCTTGTGCACGACACGTTCCATCATCACCTTGCCGGTGAGCCTGCGCTCTTTGCGGACCTGACGGGCCTCGTCCACATCTCGGGCGTCGAGGACAGCGGCATTTCCATCGGCGACATGCGCGACGGCCACCGGGTGCTGGTCGGCCCCGGCGACAGGCTGGGCAATATCGAGCAGATCAAGGCGCTGGCTGCCGCCGGCTATGCAGGCCCGCTGTCCTTCGAACCCTTCGCACCCGCCGTCCATGACCTCCCCGACCCGCAGGCCGCCATCGCCCGGAGCATGGCGTTCCTTTGCGAAACCGTCTGACCGCACCAAGCGGACCACACGTCCCGCCGCTGCTTTTCCCTGCCCCTCATGCCGAACCCGGACTGCAATGGAACAGACTTGACGCCATGCGCACAAAATGGAATAAACATTCCGAAGTTTGAAATTTGCGGTTTGTTTATTCTGTTTTGATCCTTGCATCCCGGGAGGAGCAAAGGTCATGGGCCCGCAAGGGCCGACCATCCGGATATGTCTGTGGTGCGCCGGACACCACATTGAGGAGGATACGACATGAAAAAATTCATCCTTGGCTCGGCGCTTGCCGTCATGATGTCCACCGCCGCCCATGCCGAGACGATCGGCGTGACGATGGCGCAGTTCGACGACAACTTCCTGACCGTTCTGCGCAACGGCATGTCCGATTACGCCAAGACGATGGACGGCGTGCAGCTGCAGATCGAGGACGCGCAGAACGACGTCGCCAAGCAGCAGAGCCAGATCCAGAACTTCATCGCCTCCGGCGTCGACGCCATCATCGTGACTGCGGTGGACACCGATGCGACCGCCGCCATGTCGAAGGCCGCGGCCGATGCGGGCATTCCGCTCGTCTACGTCAACCGCGAGCCGGTCAATGTCGACCAGCTTCCCGAAAAGCAGGCGTTCGTCGCTTCGGAAGAAACCGTCGCCGGTACGCTGGAAACGCAGGAAGTCTGCCGCCTGCTCAACGGCAAGGGCAAGGCCGTCGTCATGATGGGCGAGCTTTCCAACCAGGGTGCCCGCATGCGCACCAAGGCCGTCCATGACGTTCTCGCCACCGACGCATGCAAGGGCATCGAGATCGTGGAGGAGCAGACCGCCAACTGGCAGCGCACGCAGGGCCAGGACCTCGTCACCAACTGGCTTGCTGCCGGCGTCGAGTTCGACGCCGTGATCGCCAACAACGACGAGATGGCCATCGGCGCGGTCCAGGCGCTCAAGGCCGCCGGCCGCTCGATGGACAGCGTTGTCATCGCAGGCGTCGACGCCACCCAGGACGCGCTCGCCGCGATGGCGGCCGGCGATCTCGACGTCACCGTCTTCCAGGACGCGGCCGGCCAGGGCAAGGGCGCGCTCGACGCGGCGATCAAGCTTGCCAAGGGCGAGAAGGTCGAGGCGAAGGTCTACATCCCCTTCCAGCTCGTGACCCCCGCCAACATCGCCGACTACCAGCAGAAGAACTGATCGAACAGGGCATCGAAACCCTATGACAGGGAGGGCCGCGCGTCCGCGCGCGGTCCTCCGGTTTCAGGTCGATCCGGGAGGGAGAGGACGATGGTCAGTCCGACCACCATGGCCGCGGTTCGCGCAAGCGGCGCCATTCCGAATGCCGAATACCTGCTTTCCGCAGAGGGCATCCGCAAGGAATTTCCGGGTGTCGTCGCGCTCGACGACGTCGAGTTCAAGCTCAAGCGCGGCTCGGTGCATGCGCTGATGGGCGAAAACGGCGCAGGCAAGTCCACGCTGATGAAGATCCTTGCCGGCATCTACACGCCCGACCAGGGCGAGGTGCTGCTGAAGGGCCAGAAGATCCGCCTGCAATCACCGCTCGACGCCTTGGAGAACGGCATCGCCATGATCCATCAGGAACTGAACCTGATGCCCTTCATGACGGTCGCGGAAAACATCTGGATCCGCCGCGAGCCGAAGAACCGCTTCGGTTTCGTCGACCACGGCGAGATGAACCGCAAGACGACTGCGCTGTTCAAGCGCCTCAACATTACGATGGACCCGGAAACGCAGGTGCGCGACCTCTCCGTCGCCAATCGCCAGATGGTGGAGATCGCGAAAGCCGTCTCCTATGAAAGCGACGTCCTCATCATGGACGAGCCGACCTCCGCGCTGACCGAACGCGAGGTGGCCCATCTCTTCACGATCATCCGCGACCTGCGTTCGCAGGGCATCGGTATCGTCTACATCACGCACAAGATGAACGAACTGTTCGAGATCGCCGACGAGTTCTCGGTGTTCCGCGACGGCAAGTATATCGGCACGCACGCCTCCAGCGACGTGACCCGCGACGATATCATCCGCATGATGGTGGGCCGCGAGATCACGCAGATGTTCCCCAAAGAGGAAGTCCCGATCGGCGATGTCGTCCTGTCCGTGAAGGACTTGAGCCTCAAGGGTGTTTTCCACGACGTATCCTTCGATGTGCGCGCCGGCGAAATCCTCGGTATCGCCGGGCTCGTGGGTTCGGGGCGCTCGAACGTCGCCGAGGCGATCTTCGGTGTGGTGCCGGCCACGTCGGGCACGATCTCGATCCATGGCAAAGACGTCGACATCGACAGCCCGAACACGGCGATCAGGCACCGCATGGCGTTCCTGACCGAGGATCGCAAGGAGACCGGCTGCCTGCTGATCCTCGACATCCTCGAGAACATGCAGATCGCCGTTCTCCAGGATCGGTTCGTCAAGGGCGGCTTCGTTTCCGAAGGAGAGCTGGCGAAGGTCTGCGAGGAGATGAGCCGCAAGCTGCGCGTCAAGACGCCGAACCTGTCGGAGCGCATCGAGAACCTGTCGGGCGGCAACCAGCAGAAGGTGCTGATCGGCCGCTGGCTTCTCACCAATCCGCGCATCCTCATCCTCGACGAGCCGACGCGCGGCATCGACGTCGGCGCCAAGGCCGAGATCCACCGTTTCGTGACCGAGCTCGCGCGCGATGGCGTGGCCGTCATCATGATCTCGTCGGAAATGCCCGAGGTTCTCGGCATGAGCGACCGCGTCATGGTCATGCATGAGGGGCGCGTCACGGGCTTCCTCGACCGCGCCGAGGCGACGCAGGTCAAGGTCATGGAACTGGCAGCCCAGTAAATTCAGGCCCAACGGCCACCAGGGAGGTAATCATGAGCACGAATTCCGCAGCGCAGGCACAGGCCGCAGCGCAGAAATCTGCCCGCCGGCTCCCGCCGGAACTCAACATCTTTCTCGTCCTCATCGGCATCGCGCTGGTCTATGAAGTCCTTGGCTGGATCTTCGTCGGCCAGAGCTTCCTGATGAACACCCAGCGCCTGACGATCATCATCCTCCAGGTCGCGGTCATCGGCATCATCGCGGTCGGCGTGACGCAGGTCATCATCACCGGCGGCATCGACCTGTCGTCGGGCTCGGTCGTCGGCATGACGGCGATGTTCAGCGCCTCCCTCGCCCAGGCCTCCACCTGGCCGCGCGCGCTCTATCCCTCACTGACCGACCTGCCGGTCATCGTGCCGCTCGCCGTCGGCATCGGCGTCGGCCTGCTTGCCGGCATCATCAACGGTCAGCTGATCGCCAGGACCAAGATTCCGCCCTTCATCGCGACGCTCGGCATGATGGTGTCGGCGCGTGGCATGTCCAAGTGGTACACGAAGGGCCAGCCGGTCTCCGGCCTCACCGAGCAGTTCACATTCATCGGCACCGGCATCTGGCCCGTCGTCATCTTCCTGGTCGTCGCCGTGATCTTCCACATCGCGCTGCGCTACACCCGCTATGGCAAGTTCACTTATGCCATCGGCGCCAACGTGCAGGCCGCGCGCGTCTCCGGCATCAATGTCGAATCGCATCTCGTGAAGGTCTATGCCATCGCCGGTGCGCTGGCCGGCCTCGCCGGCGTCGTCACGGCGGCGCGCGCCCAGACGGCCCAGGCGGGCATGGGCGTGATGTACGAACTCGACGCCATCGCGGCCACTGTCATCGGCGGCACCTCGCTTGCCGGCGGCGTCGGCCGCATCACCGGCACGGTCATCGGTACCGTCATCCTCGGCGTCATGACCTCGGGCTTTACCTTCCTGCGCGTCGACGCCTACTATCAGGAAATCGTCAAGGGCGTGATCATCGTGGCCGCCGTGGTCGTCGACGTCTACAGACAGAAGAAGCGCAAGACGTGAATTAAAAGAGCGAATAGGGAGTAGCGAATAGCTATGCCTTTTCAAAAACTATTCGCTGTTCCCTACTCGCTACTCACTCACATGAGGACAACATGACTGTAAGATTTGGTCTTCTCGGCGCCGGCCGTATCGGCAAGGTCCATGCCAAGGCCGTGACCGGCAATCCGGATGCCAGGCTGGTCGCGGTCGCCGATGCCTTTCCGGCGGCGGCCGAGGCCATCGCCGAGCAATATGGCTGCGACGTGCGCACGATCGAGGCCATCGAGGCGGCAAGCGACATCGATGCCGTCGTGATCTGCACGCCGACCGACACCCATGCCGATCTGATCGAGCGCTTCTCGCGCGCCGGCAAGGCCATCTTCTGCGAAAAGCCGATCGATCTCTCCGTCGAGCGCGTCAGGGCCTGCATGAAGGTGGTCGAGGAGACCAAGGGCAAGCTGATGGTCGGCTTCAACCGCCGCTTCGATCCGCATTTCATGGCCGTGCGCAAGGCCATCGAAGACGGCCGCATCGGCGACGTCGAGATGGTGACGATCACCTCGCGCGACCCCGGCGCCCCGCCGGTGGACTATATCAAGCGTTCGGGCGGCATCTTCCGCGACATGACGATCCATGACTTCGACATGGCGCGCTTCCTGCTCGGCGAAGAGGTGGCGACGGTTTCGGCAACTGCCGCCGTGCTGGTCGACCCGGAAATCGGCAAGGCTGGCGACTATGACAGCGTCTCCGTCATCCTTCAGACGAAGTCCGGCAGGCAGGCCATCATTTCCAACTCGCGCCGCGCCACCTACGGCTACGACCAGCGCATCGAGGTGCACGGCTCCAAGGGCGTCGTCTCGGCCGAAAACCAGCGCCCGGTCTCCATCGAAATCGCCAACGGCGACGGCTATACGCGCCCGCCGCTGCACGACTTCTTCATGACCCGCTATACGGAAGCCTATGCCAACGAGATCGCGAGCTTCATTGCCTCAATCGAGAAGGGTGCCACGATCACGCCGTCCGGCGCCGATGGCCTTGCGGCCCTGCTACTCGCCGACGCCGCCGTGAAATCCGTGGAAGAGAAACGGCAGATCGCCGTCGTCTGACGGCCGTCTCCTCCCAAGCAACTGGCCGGGCGCTTCGTCGTCCGGCCTTTTTTGTCGGGCTTCATTCCGCGGCCTTCGTCGCGATGATGTCGTGATCCATCTCCGCAAGCGCGCGGGCGAGATGCCCTTCCAGCGCCAGCGTTGCCTCCTCGGGCACGATGGAGATCGGCGGCGCGCCGAAAAGGCGGACCTGCTGCGATTGCGCAAGTCCCTCCTCCACGCCGCGCTGCATGAGATCGAAATAGCGCGTGCCCGGCCCGGTGATGGCGATCGGCATGGTCTCGTAGAGGCTCACCATGCGCGAGAGCCCCTGCCCCAGCGCAAGACCCGCCTGGCGGAAAGCGTATTCCGACATGCGATGGCCCTGGCGCGCCCTGAGCGCGATCTTGTCCATTTCCGCAAGCGGCACGAACTTGGCCGGGATGGTGTCCGGCGGCACTTCGAACGCGGTGCGCAGGATGCCGTAAAAGCCTGCGGAGGCCTCGATGCAGCCCTGCGCGCCGCACCGGCACAGCTTGCCATCCGCCGAATTGAGCATATGGCCGAAATTCGGTGCCGTGACGGTCAGTTCGCCCATGTGATCGAAACGGGCGATGCCAAGCCCGATACTGTGCCCGAGCGACAGGGCCGCCACGGCATGCAGATCGTTCACGCGCGCCTTTTCCATGCGCGAGGCCATGGCATGGGCCACCAGAAGCGTCTCGTTGCTGAGCAGGATCTTCGCCCGCCAGGCCGGCTGGAGCAGAGCGGCGAAATCGACCTGCTGCGCCCCGAAGACCGGCGACCAGACCAGCCGCGCCGATGCCGGATCGACAAGCCCCTTGCTGCTGATGGAGACGACGAGCACATCGTCGCGCCGGATCTGCGACCGCTCCACCAGCCTTTCAAGCGCCGCCACAAAGGCGGCCGCGAAGGGCCCGGTCGAGACATCCGCATGATTGCGCGGCTCCTCGAAGCGGTCGAGCAGCGTGCCGCCATAATCGGCCAGCGAATATTGCACCATATCGGACGAGATGCGCACGGCGATGAGATAACCGGCCTCGCGTCGCTGCCCGAAGATGACGCGGGGGCGTCCGCGCGAGGCCGCCGCCTGCTGTTCGCGGCGCTCCAGAACCTCCGCCCTCTCCAGATCCGCGGTGATGGCGGAGACGGTGGCGGATGCCAGGCCGGTATGCTGGGAAATGTCGGTGTGGGCGAGCGGGCCATGCCGGCGAAGCGATGCCAGAACGAGCGCGCTGTTTTGCTGACGCACAAGCTCCGTGCTCGATTTTGTCAGCATCTTCCGATTCCATTCGCTCTTTCAGGCGGCAACACATGCTCCTCCCAAAGCATCTGTCACGCTGTCGTTCAAGGCCTTCACGCCCTGGTTGACAGCCTGGAAAACTTCTGACATTTATTTTCTCGACTGTCGAGAAAAAAGTCCCGGCATGGTCGGGAGGGGCATCGAGGCAGTGTTATCGTGACCGGTCGTTGATGGGGCGGGAGGTTCGCCCGGCGGCCGGCGTTCACTTGGGAGGATATTATGAAGTCCGTTTTGAAGCTGATGGCAGGGGCTGCCATCATCGTTTCCATGCATTCCGCTGTTCACGCCAAGGACCTCGTGGTCGGCGTTTCCTGGTCCAACTTCCAGGAAGAGCGCTGGAAAACCGACGAAGCCGCCATCAAGGCCGCTCTCGAGGCAACCGGCGACAAGTACATTTCCGCTGACGCCCAGTCGTCGGCAGCCAAGCAGCTGACAGACGTCGAGTCGCTGATCGCCCAGGGCGCCAACGCCATCATCGTGCTTGCCCAGGACAGCGACGCCATCGGCCCGGCCATCGAGAAGGCCGCGGCAGAAGGCATCCCGGTCGTCGGTTACGACCGCCTGATCGAGAACCCCTCGGCCTTCTACATCACCTTCGACAACAAGGAAGTCGGCCGCATGCAGGCCCGAGAAGTGTTCAAGGTGAAACCGGAAGGCAACTACGTCTTCATCAAGGGCAACTCGGCCGACCCGAACGCCGACTTCCTCTTCGCGGGTCAGCAGGAAGTGCTGAAGGAAGCGATGGATGCCGGCAAGATCAAGAATGTCGGCGAAGCCTACACCGATGGCTGGAAGCCGGAAAATGCCCAGAAGAACATGGAGCAGTTCCTGACGGCGAACGACAACAAGGTCGACGCGGTCGTCGCCTCGAACGACGGAACCGCCGGCGGTGCGATTGCCGCACTCGCAGCCCAGGGCCTCGCCGGTTCCGTTCCGGTCTCCGGCCAGGATGCCGACCACGCCGCGCTCAACCGCGTCGCGCTCGGCACGCAGACGGTCTCCGTCTGGAAGGACTCGCGTGAACTCGGCAAGCGCGCCGCGGAAATCGCAGCCCAGCTCGCCGGTGGCAAGACCATGGACGAAATCGAAGGCGTCACCACCTTCAACGACGGCCCGAAGGGCGTCGAGATGAAGTCTGTCTTCCTCGCACCGCTGCCCATCACCAAGGACAACCTGAACGTCGTCATCGACGCGGGCTGGATCTCCAAGGAAGCAGCCTGCCAGGGCGTTGCCGCCGGTTCCGTCGCGGCTTGCAACTGACCGCCCGCATCCGGGCAACAAGCTGACCATTGACCAGGCGCCGCGACCCACACGTTGCGGCGCCTGTGCGAGATCGGCAGCGGGCGCGGGACGAGACGGCAATCGATCCTTGAAAAACCGCCCGGACGGATACGTTAAACAGACATGAGGGGAACGGCAAAGCCATGGCCGACATCACCACTACCGCCGCCAATCGCGCGCGATCGGCAAGCGAGAACCCGGTGAAGCGCTTCTTTCGCGCCACCGAAATCGACACGCGCCTGCTCGGCATGGTCGGTGCCCTGCTGATCATCTGGATCGGCTTCAACATCCTGTCGGGCGGCCTGTTCCTGACACCGCGCAACCTGTGGAACCTCTCCGTTCAGACCGCGTCCGTCGCCGTCATGGCAACGGGCATGGTGCTGGTCATCGTCACGCGCAACATCGATCTCTCGGTCGGCTCCATCCTCGGCTTCGTCGGCATGATCATGGGCGTGCTGCAGGCCGAGATCCTGCCGCAGGTGCTGGGCTTCAACCACCCGGCAACCTGGATCCTCGCCCTTCTCGCGGGCCTGCTGCTCGGCGCGGCCATCGGTGCGCTGCACGGCGCGATCATCGCCTTCCTCAACGTTCCCTCCTTCATCGTCACGCTCGGCGGCCTTCTCGTCTGGCGCGGCGCCACCTGGTTCGTCACCAGCGGCCGCACGGTCGCGCCCATGGACGCCACCTTCCGCCTGATGGGTGGCGGCACCGAAGGCTCGATCGGCGCCACGGCAAGCTGGATCGTCGGCGCGCTGGCCTGCATCGCGATCGTCGCCACCATCATCAATTCGCGCAAGCAGCGCCAGCGCTTCGGCTTCCCGCAGCGGCCGATGTGGGCGGAGTATTTCCTCACCGCCGTGGGCTGCGCGCTGGTGCTCGGCGCCATCGCCGTCGTCAACAGCTACCCCTGGCCGGTCGCCATCGCCCGCAAATATGCCGATGCCAACGGCATCGCCTGGCCTGACGGCGGGCTGTTCATTCCGCACGGCATCGCCATTCCCGTGCTGATCGCCATCGTCGTCGGCATCGTCATGACCTTCATTGCCACGCGCCTGCGCTTCGGCCGCTATGTCTTCGCGCTCGGCGGCAACCCCGAGGCGGCCGAGCTCGCCGGCATCAAGACACGCTGGGTGACGGTCAAGATCTTTGCGCTGATGGGCATGCTCTGCGCCATCGCCGCCGCCATCTCCACCGCCCGCCTCAATGCCGCGACCAACGCGCAGGGCGAGCTCGACGAGCTCTACACGATCGCGGCTGCCGTGATCGGCGGCACGTCGCTTGCCGGCGGCATGGGCACAATCGCCGGCGCCATGCTCGGGGCGCTTGTCATGCAATCGCTGCAGTCGGGCATGGTGCTTGTTGGCATCGATACCCCGTTCCAGCGCATCGTGGTCGGTATGGTCCTCGTCGTCGCCGTCTGGCTCGACACGGTCTACCGCGCCCGCGCCAAGTAAGGAGCCGCACCAATGACGGACACTCGTACGCCCCTCGTGGAGATGAAGAACATCTCCATTTCCTTCGGCGGCATCCACGCCGTCGACAACGCCTCCGTCGACCTTTATCCCGGCGAGGTCGTGGCGCTGCTCGGCCACAACGGCGCGGGCAAGTCGACGCTCATCAAGATCCTCTCCGGCGCCTACAAGCGCGACAGCGGCGACATCCTGATCAACGGCGAGCCCGCCGACATCAACAACCCGCGCGACGCCAAGAAATACGGCATCGAGACGATCTACCAGACGCTCGCCGTCGCCGACAATGTCGACGCCGCCGCCAACCTCTATCTCGGCCGCGAACTGCGCACCCCCTGGGGCACGCTCGACGACGTGGCGATGGAGGCCAAGACGCGCGAGGTGATGGGAAGGCTCAACCCCAACTTCCAGCGCTTCAAGGAGCCGGTAAAGGCGCTTTCCGGTGGCCAGCGCCAGTCGGTGGCGATCGCCCGCGCCATCCTGTTCAACGCCCGCATCCTCATCATGGACGAGCCGACGGCAGCGCTTGGCCCCCAGGAGACCGCGCAGGTCGGCGAACTGATCAAGCAGCTGAAGAAGGAGGGTATCGGCATCTTCCTGATAAGCCACGACATCCACGACGTCTTCGACCTCGCCGACCGCGTCTCGGTGATGAAGAACGGCCAGGTCGTGGGGCACGCCCGCACCGAGGACGTCACCAAGGACGAGGTGCTCGGCATGATCATCCTCGGCAAGGTGCCCGAAAAGGCCATCCCCGGCCCCGGCGCCATGCAGACGACCTGATCCGCCCGACAAAGGAAGCCGCCCCCCGGCGGCTTCCCCCTGGCATCACAGCCAGCCATCAGTTCACCTTTTCTCCAATTTCCCGATTGAAGCCCGCCCCCACCTGGGCTAAGAACCCTTCATCGGACAGGCGATTCATCGCCCTGGATGCACCCGTAGCTCAGCTGGATAGAGTGTTGGATTCCGATTCCAAAGGTCGCAGGTTCGAATCCTGCCGGGTGCGCCACTGAACTGCTTGATTTTATTGATTTATCAGCTTTTTCTTGTCCTCGTATGCGCTGGAAATAAGCTAGCTCAGTCCTAGCCCAGTAGCGCATGCGCTTGGGAATTCTTCAATGATTCCAAGGTAGCTTTCCGAGGCTTGGACACGTCGCTAGCGCAGTTTCAGCGCAGCGCACCGACCATAGCAACTCGAAAGGTGCCCCACGTTATGCTGCAAAGCCCGGCCTCAACGAAGAAGACCCCGTTTTCGCTCTTCCAGCGAGAAGGTACGCGGAACTGGTCGATGCGATATTCGCTCGGCGGCAAGCAATACAAGAGGACGCTGGGAACCGCGAACGAGGAAGAGGCGCTGCAACGGGCCTATGAAATCTGGCACGAGCAAAGCTTTCGCAACAAGCAGGGCCTTTCGCTGGATAGCCGCTCCTTTGTCGAGGTGGCGGAAGAGTTCATTGAGAAGGTGGTAGCTGAGGCCGAGCGCGACGAACGCAGCAAATACCACCCGATCTATTGGCCGCCGATCATTCGCCGTTTCCCGGTCGGCTACTTCGGGGATCGAGCCATCGAGACGATCACCACCGCCGACATCGAGCGCTATCTGGAGTGGCGCAAGACCTATTGGACGAACGGCCCCGGCATTCACATTCAAAAAATACGATGCGAACGCGAAGATGGCCGGGTTTTCATTCGCCCCGCACCGCGCAAGGTTGCAGCCCTGAGCACGGTCAAGGGCGAGATGGTCATCATCCGCGAGCTATTTGAGCAGGCTGCGAAATGGGGCTATTGCAAGCCAATCATAATCCCGGCTGTTAGAGCGAAAAAGAAACCCGACACGCGCCGTCCGGGGTTCGCACCGGAGGAATACGAACGTCTGCTCGGTAAGAGCCTGGAGCGGATCAGCGAGCCCCAGCAATCGGTGAGGCTCATCAAGGCGAAAGACGGTCGGGTCTGGACGCAAAGCACGCTTACTAGCCGCGTGCGGTCGGATCGCGTTCGTCTGCACGCCTTTATAGAGTTCATGGCTAGTTCGGGCCTGCGACCCACAGAGGCAAAGAACCTCAAATGGAGCAACATTCTCCGCTATCGCCAGACTGTTGATTTGCACTGAGAGCTGACCCGGGATTTGCGCCGAGAAGTGACCCGCCTTAGGTATCGTCCGTCGTGGTTGGGGTGGTCAAGTTCCTGCGTTTCTCCTTCGTCGTTTTGGGCTCATGGGCCGAACTGTTTTTGAAGCGGAAGCTGTCGTTGCCGGTTTCGAGGATGTGGCAATGATGTGTGAGGCGGTCGAGCAGCGCGGTGGTCATCTTGGCATCGCCAAACACGCTGGCCCATTCGCTGAAGCTCAGGTTGGTGGTGATGATGACGCTGGTGTGCTCGTAGAGCTTGCTTAGTAGATGGAAGAGCATCGCACCGCCTGAAGCACTGAATGGCAGGTAGCCCAGCTCGTCGAGGATGACGAGATCGGAGTGTGCCAGGCGGTTGGCGATCTGGCCTGCACGACCTTGGGACTTCTCCTGCTCAAGCGCGTTGACCAGTTCCACGGTTGAGAAGAACCGAACCCGCTTGTGATGATGTTCGATGGCCTGGACGCCGATGGCCGTGGCAATATGCGTCTTGCCCGTGCCGGGACCGCCGACCAGGACGATGTTGTTGGCGTCGTCGAGGAAGTCGCAGCGATGAAGCTGACGGACCAGTGCCTCGTTGATCTCGCTGCTGGTGAAGTCGAAGCCGTTCAGATCACGATAGGCTGGAAAGCGTGCCGTCTTGAGCTGGTAGGCCGTCGATCGCACTTCACGTTCCGCGGTCTCAGCCTTGAGGAGCTGCGATAGGATCGGGATGGCAGCCTCGAACGCCGGCGATCCCTGCTCGGTGAGTTCGCCAACGGCCTGGGCCATGCCGTGCATCTTCAGTTGCCGCAGCATGATGACGACAGCGCCGCTTGCCGGATTATGACGCATGGCGAACCTCCGTCTTTCTCAGCGCATCGTAACGTTCGACATTCGCCTTGGGCTCATTGGTGAGCGTCAAGGCCTGAGGCGCGTCGATGGTGGGCGGTGTGAAGGATTTGCCGTCGACGAGGCGATGCAGCAGGTTCAGCACATGCGTCTTGGTCGGAACGCCGGACTTCAGCGCCATGTCCACGGCCGACAACACGGCCTGTTCGTCATGCTGGAGAACAAGGGCCAGGATATCGACCATCTCGCGGTCGCCACCCGGCTTCTTCAGGAGATATTGCTGCAAGGCCCGGAATGCCTCCGGTAGCTCAACGAATGGAGCGCCATTGCGAAGAGCACCGGGCTTGCGCTGCACCACCGCCAGATAGTGCCGCCAGTCGTAAATGGTCTGTCCTGGCCGATCGTGAGAACGGTCGATCACGCGGCGATGCTCGCACACGATCTGCCCCTCCGCTGCGACGACGACACGATCCGGGTAAACCCGCAGGCTCACCGGTCGATTGGCGAAGGATGCCGGGACGCTGTAGCGATTGCGCTCCAGATGGACGAGGCAGGTTGGCGTGACCCGCTTTGTATACTCGACGAAGCCGTCGAACAGGCGGGTAACAGGCATCAGCGCCAGAGCTTCCTCAGCCCAGATGTCAGCAATGGTGCCGCGCATCTGTCCGTGTGGGGTCTTTGCCCAGAACTCCTTGCATCGACGCTCCAGCCAGTCGTTCAGGGCATCCAATGATGGAAACCGTGGAACAGGTTGGAAGAAGCGATGACGCGCATCCTGAACATTCTTCTCGACCTGTCCTTTCTCCCAGCCGGACGCGGGATTGCAGAACTCGGGCTCGAACACATAGTGACTGGCCATTGCCAGGAAACGGACATTGACGTCGCGCTCCTTGCCACGGCCGACCTTGTCGATCGCCGTGCGCATGTTGTCGTAGATACCGCGGCCGGGAATGCCGCCAAACACGCGGAATGCATGATTGTGGGCATCGAACAGCATCTCATGCGTCTGAAGGAGATAGGCCCGAACAATGAAGGCACGGCTATAGCTTAGCTTCGTATGTGCGACCTGCAGCTTGGTGCGCTCGTTGCCGATAATGGCCCAGTCTTCCGACCAGTCGAACTGGAACGCTTCGCCTGGTTCGAAGGCCAGAGGCACGAACGTTCCGCGCCCTGTCGTCTGGAATTCCCTCTGCCGGTCTGACTTCCATTCCCGGGCAAAGGCTGCAACGCGGCAATAGGAGCCGTCGTAACCGAGGCTCACCAGGTCGGCATGAAGTTGCTTCAGGGTGCGCTTCTGCTTGCGGCCCTTCTTCGATTCCGTCTTCAGCCAGGCCGACAGCCGATCCGCGAAAGGATCAAGCTTGCTCGGTCGCTCCGGGACCTTGAACTTCGGCTCCACGCCGTCCAGGCGCAGGTATTTGCGGACGGTGTTCCGGGACAGGCCGCTCCTGCGGCAAATCTCCCGGATCGATAGATGCTCTCGAAAATGCCAGCGTCGTATTACGCTCAGTAACGCCATGTCGATCACTCCAGAGCCCCCGCTGAAACCTCGCGAGGGATGATTGAAACATGGGTCAAATCTCAGTGATAATTTCCCGCAATCCCGGGTCAGCTCTCAGTGCAAATCAACACTTTTTGAACGCTTCCATGAAGGTGTTGTGGTTGTCAGGCGACCAGCACACGGAATGCCCATGCCGGAGCAGCCAATGGATACCATTTGCGCAGGTTAACTGCGACTTATCCTGCATGTTATAGATGTGATTGAAGCAGTTGACGACCGTCTGTTGATAGCTGGTTCCGAAAAGGGCATGCGGCACATTCCAAAGCATCCCCTCTAGGAAGTATGATGGTGCAACCCCCTCTTTCAGTCTGCCGTCTATTATCATGCGGTTTCGGATGTTCTTAAAGATTCGAACGGTCGGCTTGAAGTAGTTGTTTGTGTGCTGGTGCTTCGCCGTGCAATTGGCGGAATGCTGTTTGGGATAGTTGACGATTTTTGTGCCGTCCTTGGTCCAGAACACGATGCCTTCGCGATAAATTGGTTGGCCGTAGGTCGGATAGCTCGTGTAGTGGCGATGTTCGGCACAAGCGAGGACATCAGCATCCCGGCGGCTTGCATTGCCCGGCACGTAGATGGCCTTGCCGCTTCCATCGACGCCATTTCCATAATTTTTTTTAAGCCAATCCGTCACTTCCTCCTTGAATTTGGTGAGGGAGTACTCCGCCTTTGTCCAGCCCTTGTCGAAGTTCGCCTTATCGTTCACTGAAAGCTCACTGGTATCGTAATAGTAGACTGAACTCAGGCGAATGACGATGTCCACGTCACTATCAGCCCATACGTTCGTATCGTTGCCATACGATCCCTGGAGGAACGTGTCGAAATTCTTTGGATAGTAGGGGGACTTGGAATCGTTCAGGACGCCACTGATACTCTTGTAGGTGGCCGCTGACTGCTGGACGCTGCCCTGCGCCGACCACGTTTCCAATTGTGCTTCACCGACGGCCATTATCGCATCCGTTACAGAAGGAAGTCTTTCAGAGTCGTTTCGACTTTCGCGAACGATTCTCGCCCGCGCTGTCGCAAAATATTGAGCTTCTTCAAATCGTGCTCGAATAGGTCAGTCGCCATTTCCGGCCGCTCGAAGGTATCGCTGATCCGCACAGTAGGTACGTCCTTGAACAGGATCGCGCGAAGTTGGTCCATGGATTGCGTATTGATTTCAAGCGTCTTCTGGAGAAGCTGGACGCTTTGAAGATACTTTGCCCAGTACATCATGCTAAACATCGATTTCTTCGGGCTGGGATAAACGCCAACGCCGATGCTGACCACCCTCAAATCCTTGTGTGCACGATTCAGGGCGCGGGACGCGTCCGCAATGGCATAGAGGGTGGGGTTGTTGGCGCAATAGCCTCCATCAACAAGCTTCACCTCATCGCCGGCGGCGGTGGTTACAGTGGTCGGCTCGAAGAACGGAAATGCAGAGCAGGACGCCTGGACGGCATCCCCGATTTTTACGCCGAACCCAGGCTTGAATGTGCCCTTGCGGCCATGAGCTTGCTCGATGCTCCCTTTGAAGATCATGGGCCGCTCAATCACCCACTTCGTAGTGACGACGCCAACCGCGGTTTTCACGTCATCGAACGTCGTGTCCTTGAAGATTTCTGCTGCCAGTTCGGCCAACTTGGCGGACTTCTGGGAAGGTTTCTTCAACCGCATTACATCTGGCACGAACTTCTTATAGAGGTCGTGTATTTCGCCAATCGACATACCAAGAGCGATCATTGAACCGATTATAGAGCCAGTACTTGTACCGAAGATGAGGTCAAACCGCTCGTGGAGGCGGCAACCGATCATGCCTTCGATCTCTTCGAGGACGCCAAGGGTATAGAAGCCTTTGGCGCCGCCGCCATCAAGGCTGAGAATGCGATATGGCTTAGCCTGCTCTTCCCTCTCAGTCACGGCTTACCCCTCGCTCTGTGCGTTTAGAGGGCGATTGCTGCAAGAAACATGATACCGCCCTCTACGCGCTGGCGGATGCTCTGGAGCTTGGCAAAGCCATGCTTCCCGGCCGCGCCGTGGGTGGCCTCGTTGAACACGTGGAACAACTGAAGGATGTCATCGATATCCTTTTCCACAAAACCCAGCATCTCGGGAGAGTCAGCGCCCTTGCGTTTCAAGAGATAACGGATTTTCGCACGGCGGCTCGGTGTTCCATTGGGGGTCTTGTCGCAATTGCTGTCCGCCGCAATCACGTCGGCATTATCCGCCCACTTTTCGAGAATTTCGGTGAAAATCTCCCTGACACTGGTGCAAAAGTGACGAGCGGCGTCCGTATTCATCGGATTGAGGGCGTAAAGCGCGCCTTTCCAACGATCGCAGAGATCGTCAGAAAATCCAGAAAGGTATTCGAGGATGCCGCTGTCATCCATCTGCTCCGGTGTAAGTGGCGCTTCAGAGGTCAATGCTTCTGCGACACTGGCGCTGTTGCTGGCTTCCTTCTCTGTCAGTTCCAGAAGATCAGAAACACCCGGTGAATTTTGTGCGGACCTCTCAACACGTTCGAAACTGTCGTAGACATCGTAGGCGGAGTTCCGCACTTCAACATAGCGGGTAGTTGTCGATGTTTGGCTTTTCAGCGAGGCGATTTGCCGAGCGAGAGCCTGCCGGTTCTGACGAACCTTTGCGTTGTGCGAATTAACCGCCTGGTTATATTTCCTGACGGCTGCTTCGTTCTTCTGGTTTTGCTGCCGCACAGCGCGATTGTAGTCGTTCACGACCTTCTGATTGTGCCGATTGACACGATCAATTTCGCGATTCACTTCGCGAACGTATTTTTCGGCAGCTTGGCGATTAGCTCGATTAACGCGGTCCACCTCGGCATTGTAACGCCGGACCCAAGCATTGTACTGCTGCGGTGTCATTCGCCGGGTCATCAGCGCCCCCAAAAAAGAGTTATGCCCACTGCCTAGAATTTAGTCAGGGCGATGCTCCGTTACAAGGGATGGTTGATTAAGGTTTGTCGATATCCCGAGATATTTTCGGCGGGTGCAGCTTTCGAATCGGACCTCAGGAAATGTGCATTTTATGAAGTTTTCGCTTTTCAGTTGCTCTGCTCGCATAGACTCATGCTTTAAATCGGAACCAAAAGACAAAAAACAACTGATGCGAGCAATATATTGGTGCAAACAGATGGCACCCGGTTGACCTAGATCCCGCGCATTGATCAATTCCCCCTTCAACCACGGGGATGCGTTATAAATGGCTGTTGGCATTGAGGTCGTTGTCGGAGTTCTTAGCTCGATCGTCTACGATGGACTGAAACGCCCGTATAAGGGCGTTTCGGAAATGTTTGTGCGTAGACGACAAATAAACCGCGCACTTCAACAAACCGCGACGTTAGACACCCCCAACCAAGGTGATGTAAATACCGCAATAAACGATCTTGTTCGTATTATTGGCAACGACCACGGTAAATATAACGATAGCGTCGCAGCTTTTCTTACCGACGTCGAGCGTAGCGCAATACCCGATGCCTTGAAGCAGTTTGTCTTGTGCGGAAAAGAAACATCGCCTGCGTTTCCGGCGTTCGATCTCTTATACAGAACGCACGCACCTTTGCCCTTTGAAAGCAAAGCCTTGTTCGATGCGTTGGCTGTTGCCATTAAAACTCGGATAGAACAAGCCTTGGACGAGAAAGTTCTATTCGAGGCCCTTAAGGCACAGAATGGTGATCTAGCGGCGAGGATCGAAGGATTAGCCGCATCTCTACGCCATGCCGTTTCAATTGAAGACCCATTGAATGCAGAAACAATTACCGAAATTAAACTGAAAATTGCTCGAGGAGCAGAGCAATCTAACAAACAAGTCAATGTCGAGACAACTCAGGGTGCGCGTAAGGTTAACGTTAAAAAACTCGTCATCCCAGCGCGACTAAGCCCGCTTGGAACAAAAGACAAGGTACCAGCGCCCCATCGTGAAAGTGTTAGCGAGAAAGAAAACACAGTCAGCTACCTTCCATTTCGGCGCTCCTTCGACAGAGCAGTAATTTTGGGTGATCCAGGTGGCGGAAAATCAACACTGACGCAGCTTTTATGTTATGATCTTGCAAATCAAATCGTTTTAGAATTTGCGAATCCCGGCGCATCTGGTTTCGACACTCGTGATTTGCGGCTTCCAATAAGAGTAATTCTTCGAGCGCTAGAAAAACGCCAACAGCAAGATCCTTCGTACCAAATATTCGATTATTTGATCGATGAAATCAGGGTTTATTGCGATAATGACACGCAGTTGGCGACTCGTTTTCTCAAGCAGACCTTAACGATAGGTCAGATTGTCATACTTTTTGACGGCCTAGACGAAATCCTCGACGTCGCGGCTCGTAGAACAATGACCGTGTTGATTGAGCAGTTCTCAAACGCATACGCGTCATGCCCTAGCCTCGTCACGTCTCGCATTGTTGGATATTCGGACGCACCATTATCGGACGATTTTCAGATATTCACCTTGTCTCGTTTTAATAAAGACGAGGTTCGTCGTTTCTCCGAGTTGCTGATCCGTGCAGTGACTGGAGAAAAAGTAGCAACGGCCAAAATTAAAGCCAACATTTTTCTTAATCAAACGGATAATACGGCTGGAGACCTTAGAGAAAACCCGCTTCTGCTAGGTCTTATGGTTTATATCTTCAATATCCGCGGCGATGTTCCAAATAATAGGCCTGAAATATATAAAGAATGCTCGCTTCTGATGTTTGAGAAATGGGATCAGCGCCGAGATATTATTTTTGAGTTACCTACTGACTTTGACATGCTGGATCTATTTGGTTTCTTAGCATCTCAGATTTTCGGAAATGCTGACACCGAAGATGGCGTATCTGAGGAGTGGCTGATACAACGACTGAGATTGTTCTTCAATAATTGGTATGAAGACCGTGCGAGATCCGTCGCAGCAGCTCGCATCCTCGTAGAGTTCATAACCGGGCGCGCATGGGTCATGTGCGAAATCGGGCCAGGTGTCTTTAAATTTACTCACCGCACTTTCTTGGAGTATTTTTTTGCTCGGAGGCTCGAGGAGGAAGCTGGCGGGGTCGCGGTCTTGATCCAGAACCACCTCGTCGCAAAAATATCACAAGCCCAGTGGGACGTGGTAAGCCATTTGGCTCTTCAGATAACGACATTTCGGAGCGGCCCAAAATCCTTGCAGGCCCTTGAGGCGCTGCTCAGGTCCGCGACCGAGATTAGGTTTGAACCAAAAGAAGAAATCAACTTTTTGACATTCTGTGCACGTGCATTGGAGTATTTGACTATAGCTGAGGCCCGTCTCAGAGAGGCGATTGAATATATTTTTGGCCGTGTTCTACATCTGGGCGCGACTTACAGTTTGGAAGCCGCGGAGGTGATCCATGACGTTTTGCACGCCTGTGATCGTCGGAAAGAATACGTTCAAGAATTACTCACCAAAATTTCTGCTCCGATCCTGTTTGGCCCATCTACCGAGCAGCGTCGGTTTCTTACCTATCTCCTCGGTATACGCTATTCAGGCTATCGCAATCGGCGTCTCCCTCAATATGCCCTTCAGCACATTTGGCGGGCGCTGCACGATGCTCGCGCCTCCGTTAAAGACGATCAGTGGCGCCGAGCATGCGAAAATGTTAGCGAGGCACGCTTTTACGTCTACATTTATGAAGAGAAAATCGAAGAGCTTTATAAATTATATGGGCTGAGCCTTATTTTTACACCATATTCGGCGTTACTTCCCATCGAAATATATAGGCTTCCTTTCTTCATTCTCGGCGAAGGCTTGCGCATAAGCAGTAGTGGACGACACGGTCCGCGTTTTTCGGAACTTGAGCTGACGCGCCAGCAGGCTTCAACTATAATAAACGCGATCTCTGACGACTTGTTGAAGCTTGATAAGGCGGACAAAGCGCAAGCGGCAATTTTTAGCGGCACGGATGAAATGCGTCGTATTTTTGCCGGCGAACTAATGCACTATCTTGATTTCTTAGTACGGCAAAAACGTATCCGCGATACAGATTTCGCGTCTCGTTGCGTTTACATTTTTATGCTTATGTTTGTGGAGCAAAGTCGCGGACACATGCTTACGGAAGCTGCGGATACACGACCACATGCCTCCGCACTCAACAGGCTGGCTGACATGGTTTCGAGACTAAATGAGGATGAGTTTTCAATCGCCGCAGGCAACATACTCAGAAACATTACAGCGCTCGATACCGACGCCACCTAATACGACAATCTGCATTAGAAAGTAGGCATATTCGTGCGGCAAAACCTCATCTTGTTCCAGCACAACATCGTTTTCTCAAACTTCGAGGACAAGTACTTAGAACTGCAATCTTCCAATTCCGATGACGCGGATTTGCCGTGCTAAAATTTTCTGCACTGAGCTAATTCCCCCTCGGTCGCCGAGGAGCGCAAGGTAGCGCAGTTCTAGTCCAGTTTTGAGCGCGCCTCATAGAAAACAATAGCTTAGAACCATGGACAACCATTTCCGATTCCAAAGGTCACAGGTTCGAATCCTGTCGGGTGCGCCATATAACTGTTTGAAATCATTATTCCATCAGTTTGTGCTTTTCGTCGACCCAGATTCGATCAGCACCGTGCGTGCCTCCGACAGGCTACGGCTTTTTGGCTTTGAATGGACGCTCGAGCAACTCGTTTGGAATCGAATGCTCTCTCCATTCTCCCTCGACTAAAGAAAAGATGCGGTTTCCGTAATCGAACAGGTACAGTCTGTCTTCCCGGGCAAAAACTGCCGATGGCTGAACCCGTTTGCTGCCGAGTTGGAGCGTCACCTTTGGTGTAAAGGTTTTTGCTGAATGTCCATCGAAACGAAACAATTCCGAGTCCGCGATGAGGACCAATTCGCCATCGAGATAAGCAGCGCCAGAATAATGTTTCTCGCGGTCCGGCGACGATGAAATCTCCGAAAAACCGTTCTCGGGTGTTCCGATCATGACCAGACCGTCGGAGCCCACCAAGTAATCGTTGCCTCGATTGTCCGACGTGACGGCAGCTAACCACGCGTATGGTGGTGACGTCCTGGCAATCCGTTCAGGCAATACCTGTCGTTTCCAGCGGCCGGGTGTTCCCGTGAAAAGCGCGGTCAGGACCGGATGCGTACCCTTCTCAGCTCTCAATCTTTTCTTCAGTTCGAAGCGTTCGTCTTCCGGCATGTCACTTCGATACAGGGGATGGCCCGGGTAAAGGTTGAAGTATCGTTGGTTCGGTCTCTGAATCGCAACGATAAAGATTTCACCCCTGATGTTCTGGCCGAGAATGGCCCATTCAGCCTCGGAATAAGGATATTCCGTTGGAAGAGACGGCGATACGTCCTCCCAGCTCTCGCCTTTTCCGAGCTTCAGGAAGTTCCCGCTGCCTGCGACCAGCCAACGATCGTTGTAAGGAAAAATCGAGCGGAAATCGATTTCGGCGGCGGTATCCGATTCGGCTTGAGTGCCGGGGATGATGAAATGCTGAGAACCATCCGGGCCGACAACGTAAATATCGCCCTGCAGGCTGATCGTGACATAGGACGGCGCTGCATCGTCTCTCAACGACGGTAGCGGGCGGATGTCGCGCAACTCCCTGCGAACATCCGACCGCGAAAATGTCTGTTCGACGGCGTCGTGCATGAGAATGATCGTGTAGGGATCGTCCCAACGCGGTCCGCCCACCAGAGCAGCGAAATGACGGTCAGTGCCCGCCATGCTGGACTGGTAGAGTTTGGGCTCCCATTTGCCGTACAGGTCTTCGAAATCTTCGTCGCCGTTCAACATATCGTTCAAGAATATTCTCCAGTTCAGGGAGCGTCAGCAATTTTGCCGGCAGGGAGCGACTTTTCCTTGGTTCTTCAAAATGCGGAAAGGCCTTTCTTCCTTTTCACCTGTTCTTGCGCAGCTTTGTCGATTTTATTCGTTTCCGGTGGCGTATCCCGAGACGCCAGCATCGGAGATAGCCAACCGGATCCAACGAGAATAACAACTGTTGCGTGCCGGCTACAGCAAATCGGCGTTATCGGGGTTAGAAGCATCAAAACGCAAGCCGGCCACGGGGGAATCAACGAATGCGCAAAGCAGTACTTTCGGCAATTGCTATGTCTCTGATGACGATGAGCGCCTATGCGGCGGACATGGCGAGTCCGATGACCTCCCCCGAAGCTGACTATGCAACGCCGTTCCAATGGTCCGGCGCCTATGTTGGTGCCGATATCGGTCATGGCTGGCTCAACGGGGATTTCTCCGCTCTCGGAACGTCCATCAGCGAAGATTTCAATGGCGCGACGCTTGGGGGCTTTGTTGGCTACAACTGGCAGTTCTCGAACGGCTTCGTAACCGGCGTCGAGGGCGACGTATCGTACAACTGGAATGACAAGGAATTCAACAACGGCGAGTCCGGCACGGAATGGGCCGGGTCGGTGCGGGGACGGGTCGGTTTCGCGATTGACCGCGCGCTCGTTTATGGCGCTGGCGGCTGGACCGCAACACGCGGATTCGTCAAGGACATTCCGTCGGGTCAGGAGTTCTCGAAGACTTTCAGCGGCTGGACCATCGGCGCAGGCGTTGAATATGCGGTTACCGACAACGTCTTTGTCCGTGGTGAGTATCGCTACAACAACTTCGGCGATAAGGACATCGACGTCGGTCCCGGCATCATCAACGTCGACTTCGACCAAAGCGTCGTCAAATTCGGCTTGGGCGTAAAGTTCTAATTTCTCGCAGGACTTCAATGTTAACCCCGCTTCGGCGGGGTTTTCCGTATTCCACGCAACCACCAGCCAGCCACGACTTCGGCGGCCACCTCTCGTGGCATCGCGCGCGGCCATGCATCATCGTTGCAGCCCGTCCACATCGCGTTCACACTGGCTACATAAATAACCCGCCCGCCAGCAGCGCCACGAGGCTGATGAGCTGTAAGGATGTATCGAGGGTCATCCGAGGCCATGCCCACCGTGATCAAGCGCCTGCTTGTCAGGGCGGCTCTTGAAACGCGGCTGTGGTGGTCGTCGGATCTCGTGATGGAGATCCTGGCAGAGGCGCCGCTTGGCTGGCATCGGCAGTTTTCGCCGCCGGCTCCAGCGCCATGCCGAATGCTTCTCTGAGCGTCGCCTCGCTTCTCTGGGCGAACCGCCGGGCCGCGTAACGACCCCAGGCAATATTTTGCGGTGGCAGGGGGCCGGTCAGGCGTTCGATGATCTGTTCCGGCGCGACGGCGATGTGCAGAAGATTTTCAACCGTGCACAGACGGTGGGCAAGCGAGCCCTGCCGCACCACCACGGGAATGCCGAGCTGCACGGCCCGTCCCAGGATGCCGCTGGCATGATCGCCGGCGCGCGGATAGAAGCACCAGATCGCATCGCTCGCCGCATAGGCGCCCAGCAGCTCGGCATGCGACAGCGCACGATCCACCGCGACACCGCCGGCCTCTTCCAGCACCAGGGCGTATTCGGCGATATCAGGCGCGACTTTGCCGCAGGCGAGAAAGGTAAAGCGCTTCCGAAGGACAGAAAAGCGCGCGAAGGCGTCGGAAAAGAGATCGAAGCCCTTGGCGCGGCTTTGTGTGCCGAGTGCCGTCATCACGAAGCGGTTTCCCGGCCGGCGTTCCCGGCGCAGCCGCTCCACCGCGTCACGCTCCTCTTCCGTCACGTCCCAGAGCTGGAAGTCGTATATCCAGTCGTCTGCGATCGTCGCGAAGGCCGGAAAGACATTGAACGGCACGATCGTGAGCGTACGCACCGTGCGACGGCGCTTCATCGCGCGCAGCACCATGCGCCGGAAGCGACAGCGCAGGCGCGGGGAAACGGCAATCGGCATGGGCCGCAACAACAGCCCAACGGTTCGCCGGCCGACCAGGGCGCGCACAAGGGCGACCAGGATATAGAGAAGGAATGTCTCCTCGACCGCGAGGAAAATCACCGCCGCCCGTGACAGGAAAAGATCGCGGACACGCCCGCGGCGCGCACCGAAAAGACGTTCCAGCACGTGCAGATAGGCCGGTCGTCGCCCCGTCTCGCTGTGTATGTAAACGACAGGACCGGCGGGACAGTCAGCCCTCCCGCCGGTCCCTTGCCGCCCCCCCAGCCAGGCGCCCCACGCCCCCATACTTTCCGACCGCGCAAGCGTACCCGACGCCGCCGGCTGTCCTGCGTCAGCCTGCATGCCTTTCCCCCGGATGCATCGCAGCGTGCTTTTCGGCGCACACGGAAACCGCCCGGCACGCCGTGTTCCCCGACCTGCCGCTAAAACAATTCATCCGAAGGTGAGACACCTTGGAATGCAACTTTATCGCTAATAATGAGACTTTAACTTGTTTTTAACAAAGATCAAGCGCGTTCCACAACCTGAAAAGGCATTCCGTCATATCCGGTTGCATGCTTGTCGCGCGCCGTCGCAGCGTCCATAAAGATCCCTCACCCAAGCAACCGGGATCCGCATGAACCTCAAGGAATTCGCCAGCCGCATCGGACTGTCAGCGACGACGGTGAGCCGGGCGATGAGCGGCTATCCGGAAGTGCGGCCCGAAACGCGCGCGCGGGTGCTGGAGGCCGCCGAGAAGCTGGGCTACCGGCCGAATATCAGCGCGCAACGCCTTGCGACGGGTCGCGCGGGCGCCATCGGCATCGTGTTCCAGGGCGGCGGACGCTTCGGCCCGCATTCAAGCGAACTCATGGGCGGGCTGTCGACGCGCCTGCAACGGGACGGCATCGATATCCTCGTCTCGACCGTGGAGACGGAAGAGGACGAGATGGCGGCCTACCGCCGGCTTGCCGCCAGCAAGCGGGTCGACGCGGTGATCCTCCATACGCCGGCCTGCAAGGACGAGCGCATCGCACTGCTCCAGACGCTCGGTCTTCCCTTCGTCGTGCACGGGCGGAGCGAGGCGGAAAAACCCTTCGCCTTTCTCGATATAGACAATTTCGGGGCTATCGTAGAGGCGACGCGGTATCTTGCCGGGCTTGGCCATCGCCGCATCGCCCTCATCAACGGCGATACGGCAAGCACCTACGCCCGCGACCGGGAGGACGGCTATTGCACGGCGCTGGAGGAGCATGGCCTGACGCCCGACACCGCGCTGATGAGCCGTGGCGAATTCACTGATGAAACCGGCTTCCGCCTCACGCAGGGCTTTCTCGCTCTGCCCGCCCCGCCGACCGCCGTCATTGCGGGTTCCATGATGTCGGCGCTTGGCGCCATGCGGGCCATCCGCATCGCCGGGCTCTCGCCGGGAAGCGATATCGCGATTGTCGCCCATGACGACGTCTTTCCCTATCTCAGCCCCGATAACCTCGTGCCGGCCGTCACGACCACGCAATCGCCGATGCGTGCGGCCGGCGAGCGTATCGGCGACATGGCGCTGCGGCTGCTGCAGGGTGAACCGCCGGAGACGTTGCAGGAGGTCTGGCCGGTGGAGCTTATCGTGCGCGACTCCACGCGCCCTGCCCCGGCCTGAGATCACACCGCGAGTTCGCGCCGCTCCCGCTCGGTCTCCATGGCAAGATCGAGCACTTTCTGAAGGTCGGCGGCGTGGCGGAAGCCCGGCTCGATCATGGTGCGCGCTTCGACCGCGGCGGCAAAGCGCTGATAGTTGGTCACGACCGAACCCGCATCGATATCGCGCCAGATGGCCTTTTCGACATCCTCGCCCAGGCAGCCGCGCAGCCTTGATCCCTCCGTCGAGTGCACCACCTCGAGCGCGCCCCTGTCGCCATGCATGCGCAGGCGCAACTCGTTGAGGTGGCCCGTCGCCCAGCGGCTGGCATGGATGACGCCGAGCGCGCCGTTCGCGAAGTCGACGGTCATGGTGAAGCTGTCATTGGCATCGAGATCATATTCGCCGATGCGGTTGTCCGGCGCCTTGTCGAAAGCCTTCATCCGGGCAAACACATGCTCCACATCGCTCGCCGCGCCGTAGCTCGCGAAGTCGAGAATGTGGATACCGACATCCCCCAGGACGCCGTTGGAACCGTGGCGCGTGGAAAGGCGCCAGAGCCACTGGCTCTCCGTGGCCCAGTTGCCCCAGGCCTTCGAGACCAGCCAGCTCTGGAGGTAGGAGGCTTCGACATGGCGGACATGGCCGATCTCGCCGGCCAGAACCATCGTCCGCGCCACCTGAAGCGGCGCGACATTGCGGTAGGTGAGATTGACCATGTTGACGAGGCCGGATGCCTCGGCGACACGCGCCATCTCGTCGGCCTTGGCGTAGGTCTCGGCCAGCGGTTTTTCGCACATGACATGCTTGCCGGCGGCCAGCAGCGCCAGGGTGGTCGGGTGGTGCGCCCGGTCCGGCGTTACGTTTGTCGCGGCATCGAAACCGTTCCACGCTATGGCATCGTCCAGCGAAGTAAAGACATTGGGAATGTCGTGCATATCGGCAAACGCTTTTGCACGCAAGGGATCCACATCGACGGCACCGACGAGGGTGACGCCGGGGATCGCGGCGAAATGCTGGGCATGGGCCTTTGCCATGCCGCCGGTTCCGAGAATGAGAAGACGCATGGAAACCTCAACGATATCCGGCTTCGCCGGCTTCATGCAGTTTGGGTCCGCGTTCCTCGATCGGCTCCAGCGCCTGTTCGACGGGCACGTTCGGCGCGTCGTGGATGGCCGCATAGGTGCCTTGCGGATTGAAGGCCCACTTGACGCCGTTGACCAGCACCTTCTGCACGGTGGCGTCGTGATAGGTCGGATAGGTCTCGTGGCCGGGGCGGAAGTAGAAGATGTTGCCGGCGCCGCGTCGCCAGGTCATGCCAGAGCGGAAGACTTCACCGCCGGCAAACCACGAGATGAAGACCGTCTCCAGCGGTTCCGGCACCGAAAACTGCTCGCCGTACATCTCCTCGTTTTCCAGGACGAAGTTTTCGCCCAGACCCTCGGCGATGGGGTGACGCGGATTGATCACCCAAAGGCGCTCGCGCTCGCCCGCCTCGCGCCATTTCAGCGCACAGGGCGTGCCCATCAGCCGCTTGAAGATCTTAGAGAAATGGCCGGAGTGGAGGACGAGCAGCCCCATGCCTTCCCAGACGCGTCGGGCCACCCGCTCTACGACCGCATCATCGACGGCACCGTGGTCCTTGTGGCCCCACCACAAAAGCACATCCGTCTCGGCAAGGCGTTGTTCGCTGAGGCCGTGCTCCGGTTGCTGAAGCGTGGCCGTCGTGGCTTCGATAGCGGCATCCCTGTTGAGCGCATCGGCGATCGTGTTGTGCATGCCGTCGGGATAGATCGAGCGTACGATCTCGTTCGTCTGCTCGTGGATATTTTCACCCCATACAATGGTGCGTATCGCCATGTGTCGTTCCTCTGAAGCCAAAAATTGAAACCGCTTTCAATTTTTCCGAATCGTTAGAACCAGTCCCGATTCTTTGCAAGCGGGATGCCCTGCGGATTCCGGTATCCTTCAGTGGAATGTCGACTTGGAGAAAAGGTTCAGCACAAGAACGCCGGCAATGATCAGACCGAGGCCGACAAGGGCGGCCGGATCGAGCTTCTGGCCGAAGAAAAAATAGCCGACGAGCGAGATCAGAACGATGCCGAGACCGCTCCAGATTGCGTAGGCGATACCCACGGGCACATAGCGCAGGCTCCAGGACAGGAAGAAGAAGGCGATGGCGTAGCAGACGACCATCGCCATGGTGGGAACGAGGCGGGTGAAATGCTGCGCGGCCTGCATGGCGGAGGTTCCGAGCACCTCGAAAACGATGGCAACCACGAGGACGGCGTAGACGATGGCGGGGTTCATGGCTTTGCTCCGGCGCGCAGGCGCCAACAGAAGATCAGAGGCGGGACATATCCAGCAACCGCTTCAACAGGGTCGCCCGCGTCGCCGTGTCTATGACCGAAACGCCGAGCAGGTCGTCGAGCCAAAGGCCGTCCACCGCGTAGCGGGCAAGCGTGGCATCGAGTGACGAGTCCGTACCGACATTCTCGACAAGGTGCCGGTCGAACCATTCCCGCCAACGGTCGCGCAGATGCGGCTCGGAAATCAGCGCAACGGTCAGCACCTTCCATCTCTCGCCATCTTCCAGCCCTTCCGGCTGAAAGAAGGCGCCGATATAGGCGCGCGTGAACCGTCCCTTCGGCTCCGGATCGACCTTCATCCGCTCGGCTAGAACGCGATCGAGGTTCTGCGTCACATCGTCGAACAGGCCATCGAGCAGCGAAAGCTTGTTGGGGAAATGATGCAGCAGGCCACCCTTGCTAACACCTGCCGCCTGGGAGACTGCGTCAAGCGTCACACTCGCCGGCCCCTTTTCCAGCGAGAGGCGCGCCGCCACCGCCAGCACCTGCCGGCGGACGGCCTCGGGATGTTTCTTTCGATGATGCGCCTTGCTCATGAGAAAACATACCGTCTGGACGGTTTTCTGTCAATCGAGCTCGTGCGGCCGCGCTAACGCGCGCTTCGTCGCAGGCGTCGCGCCGCCGTTGTCAGCCCCGCGGGCAGGCGCTAAGACCGACCAAACGGAAGAGCGCCATGACGGACGAACACGACGGTCAGGGACGAGAGACGATCACCCTTTACGAGGCCGTCGGCGGCGACGCCGGCGTGCGCGCGCTGACGCGTCGTTTCTACCAGTTGATGGATACCCTGCCGGAAGCCGCGCGGTGCCGGGCCATCCACCCGGCGGACCTCACCGGCAGCGAGGAAAAGCTCTACGAATACCTGACGGGCTGGCTTGGCGGCCCGCCGCTCTATACCGAAAAGCGCGGGCATCCGATGCTTCGCCGCCGGCATTTCGATGCGGCGATCGGCCCGGCGGAGCGCGACGAATGGCTGCTCTGTTTCGTGCAGGCGCTGGAGGAAACGGTGCCGAGCGAGGGCCTGCGGAAGATCATCCTCGAACCGGTAACGCGCCTCGCCCACCACATGCAGAACCAGGATTGAACCCGGGATTGAACCAATGTCGTTTTCGTTTCGCTCGACGAGCCTTCTGATCGCCGGCCTCATGGGCCTCACCGGCATCGTGGCGGCGGCGGCCGCATCCCATGGCAGCGATCCGCGCCTGATGGCGGGCGCGTCGGCCATGTGTCTCGCGCATGCGCCCGCGCTGATCGCACTCTACGCTGCCTGGGGGTCCGTGCGCACCGCGCCGGTTGCCGCTCTTTTGATGATCGTCGGAACCGCGCTTTTCGCGAGCGATCTCGTCATGCGCCACTTCGCCGGCCACGGGCTGTTTCCGATGTCCGCGCCCACCGGTGGCGTCATCATGATGGCGGGATGGCTCGCCGTGGCGCTGGGTGCCTTTCTGCCGCGCAACGACGCCTGAAAAGCACGCGTCCGCGAACGAGAAAGGCCCGGCGTCGTAACACCGGGCCGTCACGAATTCACGCCGGCGAAAATCGTCTCAGGCGCCGACGACGGCGGTGAAACCTTCGAATTTCGGCGGGCCGAGATACATGGCCCTGTTGTCACCGGCATTCTTGTGGGCCTGCCGGAAATTCTCCGATTTCGTCCAGGCGACAAAGTCGTCCTTGCTCGCCCACACGGTATGAGAGGCAAACAGCGTATAACCTTCCTCCGCATCGGTATCGCCGCGCAACAGGTGGAAGGTCTTGAAGCCGGGCATTTCGGCAAGGCTCGATTCGCGCCCCTTCCAGATGGTCTCGAAAGCCTCCTCGTGGCCGATGGCGATGCGAAAGCGGTTCATGGCGACGAACATGCGGGACCTCTCAATGCTTTTCCCGCCGCAGGCGATGCGGCATGGGAAAAGCTACGACATTGTCGTTGCGCGCATCAAGACCGGGCTAGCCTTCGAAACCGGCTGCGCGGACGGGACGGACATTCCGGAAGGGAAACGCCGTCACATTACCGCTCTCCAGCATCTCCGCCCGGTTCGCCATCCATTCGTAGAGTTCCGGCACGAGGCCGTCGCCATTCTGCGCAGCGAGCTTGTGAAGGCCGATCATCATGAAGGGCTCGGGTCTCTCGTCACTCACTGCACGTTGTCTCCCTGGCTCATGCTCTGCAAAGCGCGCTCGAAGGAGGATTTGCTGCCGTTGCGCAGCGGCACGAAGGCCTTCTCCCACTTCTTGCAGCCCGTCTTCACGCGGATGCAGGCATCGTGGCTGATACAGTCGATGGGGCAGAACACGCAGTCGACCGAGGGCAGTACATTGTCGATGCGGGAAACCGCCTCGCGCAGACCGCCGTCATGGTGGATGAGGTTGGCGCCGTAGGAACTGGCGATCTGCCTCAGATGCGCGACCTGGCAATCACGGCCGCCGACATACAGGAAACTGCGCCCCTTCAGTTCGGCCTTGCCGTCGGACTTCTGGTCGGTCTCGACATCCCGGCGGGCCTGATGCTTCTGCCTGTTCTTCTCACGCATGGCTTTCCTCTCCGCTTCACCCGTCCTGCGCTTGATCGTGGTCACTTCCACGTTGTGCGGCGTCTTCACCTCGGCCTGCACCGCCACCACTGCTGGGGCAACGGCATCCGCTGCTGCCGCCATCTGCTTCCTGAGCGCGGCCAACTGGCGCTCCAGGTCGGCGATACGCCGGTCACGCTCGGCAATCTTCGCCTTCAGGATCGATTCCATACGCCCAGCAGTCATTCCGTTCATGCAACATCCCCTTTGGTACTCTGCCGCTGCAGAGCCTCAGTCGGACGCAACCTACAAAACTTGATTTTCATAGTAAAGTATAAACATGACCATAAAACTCATATTTTATGGCAAAAGAATCCCGCCTGTCGCAGGACGGCGGGATAACAGCGTCAGTTGAAGACGATCGGGACCGTGAACGCCCAGGACGAACGCCCTGCCGCCTCGGGAATCTTGGCGAAGGGAGCAGCACGCATCACGGCCTCCACGGCTGCATTATCCAGCGCGCCACTGCCGGAACTGCGCGCAACCCTCACACCGCTCGCCTGGCCGCTGGCGCCCACGGTGAAGCTCACCACGACGCTGCCGCGATCACCACCCGACACGCGTCGCTTGGCGCGGTTGATCTTGCTGCGCACCTTGCCCGGATAGTTGCTGACGGCGGCATTGCCGGCCATCGTCGAATTGCCCTTCTTCTGGCCACCGACGGCACCGACCTTCACATCGGCGGAACCATCCACCTCGCCGCGCGTCGCATTTTCCCGGGCCTTGCCTTCCTCGCCGGCCTTGCGCACGACCTTCTGCTTGGGCTTCTTGCGCTCGACCTTCTTGACCGGCTTTTCCTTCTTCACCTCGGGAGCCGGCTTGATCTCGCGCTCGGGCTCGATTTCCGGCTTGATCTCCGGGATAGGCACGGCTGCGATCTCGACCTCCGCGGAGGGAACGATCATTTCCTCGACCGGCTGGGACACGATCGGCTCGACGGGCTCGATCTCGCTTGTCTCGGGCGTGACTTCCGTCGGCTGGATTTCAGCCACTTCCTGCGGCTCGGGCTCCGTGACCTCGGGCTGGATGGTCTCGGGCGTGATCGTGTCGTCGGGCTTGCCCGATTCGACGGCCTCGAATGCGCCATTGCCGAGCATCGCCACCTCGGCGACGACGCCGCCGGCAACCAGGGCCTCTTCCTCCGGCGGTTGCGGCGCCATGGTGAGGATTGCAGCCGCGCCCGCGTGAGCAAGCAGGGAAAGAATGCCCGCACCGCCCCAGAGCCACTTGCTTCCAGCCATCACGTCACCCGTATTTCCGTTTCATGCATCGCGCATTCGCCTCAATGCCTTCAGTTCAACCGTCGAGACCGGCAGGCGTCTTGCTGCGCGTGACGATGCCATCCATGCAGCGGCCCTTGTCCAGCCCTTCGCCCTCGCAAACCGGGGCGTCGTTGATCAGCAGGTTCTTCACAGTCTCGCACTTGATGCCCGGCACGTCGAATTGGCGCACCTTGGACTTGCCGGCCGGCAGGTCGCGGAAGTCGAGCAGCGCAAGGCGCTCCACCGTGCCCTTGTCGTTGAAGATCACGAATTCGAACGACACCTTCGAAACGTTCTGTGCAAATCCGTTGCCGGCGACGAAGGTGAAGAGGCAGCCCTTCTGAGAAGCGGCCAGTGCGTTCAACTCGACATCCAGCCCCTTGGCTTTTGCGGCCTCCTGGGCTGCGGCACCGGTGACGGCGGCAGCGGACAGCATCGCGGAAATCAGAAGGGTGCGTCGGATCATGGGTCTCGCCTGCTTCATTGTCGGCCGGCTCGCGCGGCCATCGCCATTTCACCCAGTCCGAACAATTAACATGACTTCTTGAGACTGGTATTGCGTCAATAGATAAATATGAGTAAGCAAGTCAAGATAGTAAACGCCAGAATTCCTGTCAAACCCCTGCTCCACCGAGAAAAATCCCGGGAAAAAAGCAGGCCCAAGAAATTGTAACACGCATATCGACGAAGGCCGCGCCCAATGACCAACACGACCCGACCGACCCCTGCTGAAATCCGCGCCTTCCGCGCCGAAAATCCCAAGATGCGCGAGCGCGACATCGCCGCCCAGCTCGGCATTTCGGAAGCGGCGCTCGTGGCGGCGGAGGTCGGGCTGACGGCCGTGCGCATCGACGGCGACGCCAACCGCTTCCTGGAGCGCTCCGAAGCGCTGGGCGAGGTCATGGCGCTGACCCGCAACGAGAGCGTGGTGCACGAAAAGATCGGCGTCTTCGAGAAGATCAACACCGGCAAGCATGCCTCCATCGTGCTCGGCGAGAACATCGACCTGCGCATCTTCCCCGGTACCTGGGCGCATGGCTTCGCCGTGACGAAGACCGACGGCGACCAGGTTCGCCGCAGCCTCCAGTTCTTCGACAAGGCGGGCAACGCGGTCCACAAGGTGCATCTGCGTCCGGCTTCCAACCTCGATGCCTATGAGGCGATCGTCGCCGACTTCCGCCTGGACGACCAGTCGCAGGAATTCGTCGAGGTCATCTCGGAAAAGACCGTCGAGACCGGCCCGGTCGACGTGGAGGCGCTGCGCGAAAACTGGAGCGCGATGACGGATACGCACCAGTTCTTCGGCATGCTGCGCAAGCTCAAGATCGCCCGTCAGGATGCTGTCCGCAGCGTCGGTGAAGACTTTGCCCATGAAGTGCGCGCCGATGCCGTCAGCGCCCTGTTGCATGCCTCCGCCGAGCGCGGCGCGGATATCATGTGCTTCGTCGGCAACCATGGCACGATCCAGATCCACACGGGGCCCGTCCACAACATCCAGCCGATGGGCCCTTGGATCAACGTCATGGATCCGACCTTCCACATGCATCTGCGCACCGATCACGTCGCCGAATGCTGGGTCGTGCGCAAGCCGACCAGCGACGGCCATGTCACGTCGCTTGAGGCCTACGATGCCAGCGGCGAAATGATCGTGCAGTTCTTCGGCAAGCGGAAGGAAGGCATGACGGAGCGCGCCGACTGGCGCGAGATTCTCGAAAGCCTGCCGCGCCCCGACAGTGCCGCCGCCTGAGGACCTTTCGCCGCAGGATCACCACCCGAGGATAAGACCATGAGCAAGAGCTTCGACTTCCGCCGCGCCCGCCCCTGGGAAGTGGCCCTGACCGTCTTCGCGCTGTCCGCCCCGCTGCTTCTGCCCTTGTCGACGGCGGGCTCGCAAGGCTTCGTCCGCCAGGCGGTCGCGCAGGAGATGCAGCAGGTCGACACCTCCAAGGTGGTGGTGATCGGCGGTGCGCTCACCGAAATCGTCTACGCGCTGGGCGAAGAAGGCCGCCTCGTGGCGCGCGATTCCACCAGCATGTATCCCCGGGAAGCCATGAAGCTGCCCGATGTCGGCTACATGCGCGCGCTTTCGCCCGAAGGCGTGATGGCCGTCAACCCGACAGCCATCCTCGCCATCGAAGGCAGCGGCCCCGCCGATGCGCTGGCGGTGCTGAAGAGCAGCGGTATTCCCTTCGAAACGGTTCCGGAGGGCTTCGACCGCGCGGCCATTATGAAGAAGATCGATATCGTCGGCACCTTCCTCGGCGTGCCGGAAAAGGCGAAGGCGCTGGAAGAAAAGGTCGGCGCCGATCTGGATGCCGCCATCGCCGAAGCCGCCAAGCGGCCCGAAAGCGAGCGCAAGCGCGTCCTCTTCGTCCTGAGCTTCCAGAATGGCAAGGTCATGGCGGCCGGCGGCCACACGGCAGCGGACGGCATCATCGGTCTGTCGGGCGGCATCAACGCGACGGACGGCGCTTTCGAAGGCTACAAGCCGCTGACCGACGAGGCCGTCGTCAACGCCAAGCCGGATGTCATCATGCTCATGGATCGTCCGGGCCACGGATCGAGCGACGAGGAGGTCCTGAAGCATCCGGCGATCTCGCTGACGCCGGCCGCTGCGAACAAGGCGATCCTGCGCATGGACGGCCTGCACCTGCTCGGCTTCGGTCCGCGCACCGCTTCCGCCATCCGCGACCTGAACAAAGCACTGTACGGCAAGACCGGCAATGTCTCTCAATGATGCCTTGCGCAACCCTGCGCACGGTTCCCGCCTGATGCGGACCGCGCGGCCCCGCGCCGAAGGCGACAGAAGCGCGGTCGCGCGCCTGACGCTGGTTGTCCTCGTCGGGCTGTCCCTGATCGCGCTCGCGCTCTCGATCGCCACGGGCGCGTCCGATGCATCCGCGCTGCGCGTCATCGGTGCGCTGCTCGGCGGCACCGAGGATACCGTTCTCAGCATGCGCGACCGCATCATCGTGCTCGATATCCGCATGCCCCGCGCGCTGCTCGGCTTCCTGATCGGCGCTGCGCTCGCCATGTCCGGCGCTGTCATGCAGGGGCTTTTCCGCAACCCGCTCGCCGACCCCGGCCTTGTCGGCATATCCTCGGGTTCCGCCCTCGGCGCGGTCCTGATGATCGTGCTCGGCGCCAGCATGCCCGCCGGCCTCATGGCCTCGCTCGGTGCCTTCACATTGCCGGCGGCTGCCTTTGTCGGCGGTCTCCTGACCACGCTGCTGCTCTACCGCATCGCCACGCGCGGCGGCCAGACGTCGGTCGCCACGATGCTGCTCGCCGGCATCGCCATTTCCGCGCTGGCCGGCGCCGTCACTGGTATCCTCATCTACATGGCCGATGACAAGCAGCTGCGCGACATCACCTTCTGGGGCCTGGGCTCGCTTTCCGGCATGACCTGGACGAAGGTTGCCGCCGCGGCGCCGATCATCCTTCTCGCCCTCGTCGTCGTGCCCTTCCTGTCGCGCGGGCTCAACGCCATCACGCTCGGCGAGGCCGCCGCCTTCCACATGGGCGTGAAGGTGCAGCGGCTCAAATACACCGCCATCGTCGCCGTCGCCGGCGCGGTCGGCGCATCGGTCGCCGTCAGCGGCGGCATCGGCTTCGTCGGCATCGTGGTGCCGCATCTGCTGCGCCTCGTCATCGGCCCCGACCACCGCTATCTCCTGCCGGCGTCAGCCCTGCTGGGCGGTGTCCTGCTGCTCGGCGCCGATATGCTGGCGCGCACCATCGTCGCGCCGGCCGAAGTGCCGATCGGCATCATTACCGCGCTCGCCGGCGCGCCCTTCTTCCTTTGGGTGCTGCTGCGCCACCGCGGACGCAACGGCTGGTAGGACAAGATGATCGACGCCAGAAACCTGACGGTCAGCCTCTCCGGCAAGACCATCGTGCACAGCGTTTCGCTGACCGCGAAAGCCGGCGAGATCACCGCGATCATCGGCCCCAACGGCTCCGGCAAGACGACCACCATGAAGGCCATTGCGGGTGAACTGCCCAGCAAGGGCGAGATCACCTTGAACGGCCACGATATCCGCGCGCTCGAGCCGTTGCAGCTTGCCGTCAAGCGCGCCGTGCTGCCGCAGGCCGCGGCCATCGCCTTCCCCTTCACGGTGCGGGAGATCGTGCGTCTCGGCCTCACCGTCGGTCCCAACCGCCATGCCGAGCGCATTGACGCCATCACGTCCGAAGCGCTCGCGGCGGTCGATCTCGGCGGTTTTGCCGGCCGCTTCTACCAGGAGCTTTCCGGTGGTGAACAGCAGCGCGTGCAGCTGGCCCGCGTGCTTTCGCAGATCTGGGAGCCGGTGCTCGACGGCGAGCCCTGCTTCCTCATGCTCGACGAGCCCGTTTCCGCGCTCGATATCCGCCACCAGCTCACCATCATGCAGCTGGCCAGGCGCTACTGCGAGGGCGGTGGCGGCGTGATCGCGGTCATGCACGACCTCAACCTGACGGCGATGTTCGCCGATCATATGGTGATGATGAAGAACGGCAGCGTCGCCCATGCCGGTCGCCCCGCCGACGTGATGACGGACGATGCCATGGAAGCGGTTTTCGGCTGCCGCATGCGCATCAACGGCGTGCCGGGTCCAGGCGTGCCTTTCGTCCTTCCGCACACCGCGTCGTACTGATTTCTCGGAACCTTTTTCTGCCTGCCACGTTGAGTTGCCGGAAAACCGTTCCGCCAAGGGGGTGGAGCGCGTATCGCACGCGCCTGACGCAGGCGACCGAAAAAGGAGAAACGGTATGGCCAACGGAATGTTTTCATCGCGAAAGAAGAGCATCCGCGAAGATCTGAACGACAAGGCAAGCGCCGTCGAGGACCAGATTGCCGAACTGCGCGAAGAGCTCGCCGCGCTGGCCCGCAGCATGGCCGACGATGCCGCAAGCGGCGCAAGTAGCATTCGCAAAAAGGCGCGCGCCGCCAAGGCGGATGCGCGCGATACCGTTCGTGGCCTGAAGAACCGCGCAGACACCGATATTCGCGACATGATTGCCGCCGGCGAGGATATTCTTTCGGAATTCCAGTCCCGCTACCAGGATTCTGGCCGCAAGGCGCGCGAAGCCGTGCGGGAGCATCCGCTGGCGACCCTCGGCATCGCTGCTGCCGCCGGCTTCCTGCTGGCCGGCCTGCTGCGCCGCTGATCGAACACGTCTTTTAAACGGGGAGGCCGCGCGGCTTCCCCGCCTGTTATTTTGCGGAGCGCAAAAGCATGCTGTCACTGGGGGCCGTTCTCGTCCAAAATCTCGTCAGCCGCGTCACCGACCGGGTCGACGAGACCGTGGACATCGCCAAGCGAAGTGCAATCGCCGGCCTTGTGATCGGGCTGCTTCTGCTGACCGCCTATGTCCTGACGATCGTTGGCGCTGCCATCCTGCTTGCGCGGCATTACGGCGCCGGCCCTGCCCTGTTCGGACTGGCGGGCGGCTTTCTCGTCCTGGCGCTGATCATTCTCGGCATCGTCGCCGCCCGCAACAAGCGCGAGCGGGAATTGCGCCGCCTGCGGCGCCAGCAGCTCGCCGCACGCCGTGACCTCATGGCGGCTGCCGCCACCATGGCGACACGCAAACCCTTTGCTGCGACGGCCATCGCACTCGCGCTCGGTTTCATGCTCGCTCCGAAATCCCGCCGCGACGACGACTGAGCATGGCATTTTCCAAAAAGGCGTGAGGTTTAAAGCGGCAGTCGTATGACTGCCGTTACGCCTTGCGGCAGATATTCCACATGCACGCTGCTGCCGAGGATCTTGTCGAGGCTGCGCTCGATGAGCACGGAGCCGAAGCCGCGACGAGACGCGGGAGCGACCGGCGGGCCGCCCATCTCATGCCAGGTCATGTTGAGCACGCCCTGCCCTTCCTCGGCAACGACGCGCGCGGTGATGACCACCTTGCCCGACGGAACCGAGAAGGCGCCGTATTTACGCGCATTGGTCGCCAGTTCATGCAGCACAAGACCGAGTCCAACGGCCTGGTCAGGCCCGAGCTGCACTTCGTCCTTGTGGATTTCCACCTGCTGGTCGAAATCGATGGCATAGGGCGCGATCTGCTTTTCGAGCAGCATTTTCAGCCGGATGACACCCCATTCATGATCGCTGAGCAGCCCGTGCGCCTCTGAGAGCGATTGCAGGCGCCCGGCAAACGCATCCATGAAGGCTGCCGGATCGCTCGTCTGGCGCAGCGTTTGCCGCGCGAGCGATTGCAGCATGGCCAGCGTATTCTTCACGCGGTGATTCAATTCACGCAGCAGAAGGCGCGTGCGATCCGTTGCAATCTGCGCATCGGTCACATCCACGTTGATGCCAAGGAAAACCGTCGGTTTGCCGTTCGCATCGCGCTCATGCACCCGCCCGCGCCCCAGCAGCCAACGACCGGACTTGGCGGTGCGGAAGAGACCGTCATATTCCTTGCCAGAGGCCAGCGCGCGGCGCAGCCGCCCGATGGCAAGCTTGCGGTCGGCACCGTGGACGGTCATGAAGAACTTGCGCGCACTGAGCGGGCGCGCAGGCTGCACGCCGAACATGCGATAGAACGTGTCGTTGCCCGAAATGAGCCCGGTCGAAATGTCCCAGAGCCAGCTTGCGACATTGGCTGCATCCAGCGCCAGCGCATGGCGCTTCTCATCGCGCGAGATGGCCTCCGCAGCGAGTGTGCGGCGGCGGGTCTCTTCCTTAAGCTTGATCAGCGATGCCGCGAGCGAAGCAAGTTGCTCCAGCCGCTGTAACAGGTCTTCCGGCCAATCAGGGCGGGCAGCCACATCACCGACGACGACGGAGCCAACCGGCCGGCCGTCGATCATGATCGGCGCACCCGCGTAGGACAAGAGATCGGGGGCACCGCCAAGGGTCTCGATATCGGAAAAGCGTGGGTCCGCTCCGGCATCCGGCACCAGCAGCGCGTCACCGCCGTGGGCCATGAGAGAGGCGTTGAAGCTCCGCTTCAAAGGCACCCGTATCTCCGACGTGCCGAGCCGGGCCAGAAAACACTGGTCCTGATCAGCAAACAGGCTGACGATTGAAACCGGCGCGGAAACAAAACCCGCTGCAAGTGTAGCAATGCCGTCGAAATCGGCGTCGGGGCCGAAGAATTCCGGCGTCGCATTGCCGAGCGCCGGCAAGCGGTCTGGAACGTCCAGAACCGCGGCGTCAGCCACCGGCAATGCTTGAACCGTGTCCTTCATACACCTTCTCATCAGGCAATCGCGCCTCGCGCCGAGCGCACCCGAAGGCCCGGCACAGCCGCGTTTCGCCTACCCCTCTACCTTTCCCGCCATCGTGACGGCATCCCCCTTACCATCTCACGATGCAAAGGCGCGCGACGTGATCGGCGCCGACACGGCATCGGGACCGTAGTCGCTCTCCCCGCTCACCTGGAGGAGCTCCTGCAGGCGCTGCCGGGCACGATTGACGCGGCTCTTGATGGTACCGAGCGCGCAACCGCAAATCTCGGCCGCCTCTTCGTAGGAGAACCCGGACGCGCCGACAAGGATAATCGCCTCGCGCTGCTCATCCGGCAGCTTTTCCAGCGCTTTCTTGAAGTCCTGCATGTCCAGGGAGCCGTACTGCGAGGGATGCTGGGCCATGTTCTCCGTGAAGATTCCGTCGGAATCCTGCACCTCGCGGCCGCGCTTGCGCATCTTGCTGTAAAGTTCGTTGCGCAGGATCGTGAAGAGCCAGGCCTTCATGTTCGTGCCCATCTCGAACTGTTCCTGTTTCGCCCAGGCTTTCATGATCGTGTCTTGGACGAGGTCATCGGCCTGGTCGTGCCGGCCGATCAGGGAAATCGCGAAGGCGCGCAGGCTGGGAAGAACTGCCAGCAGTTCCCGCTTGAACGTGGTCGGTTGCTCCATATGCGCGCCCTCACTCGACCCGCTGGGCGCTGTTTTCAACAGCGTCCAGCTTCTCAAGGAGGTCCAGAAACTTCTGGGGAAGCGTCTCCTCCTGCACCGAATGATAGAATGCACGCAATTTCACCGCGATCTGCGCATTGGCGCCATTGACCTTCGCGGGAGGCTGTCTCGTTTCTTTTTTCTTTTCCAAGCTATTCACTCACGGCCCACTTTCGTTGTTCCTGGCGCCCGTCAGGCGGATTTGGCTTGGAAATGCCCGACACTGAAAAAAGTTCCACGGTTCGGAACCTAATTTCGGCGAGCGCGTTAATGCCGTCAACTGCGATTGTCGCAATTCCAAGAACAGGGGATAAATCATGCCGATTTCCGACCGCATCGGGCCACACCTGCCGGCGCTGCGCCGTTATGCGCGCGCGCTCACGGGAACCCAGTCTTCCGGCGATGCCTATGTGGCGGCAATGCTGGAGACTATACTCATCGACCCTTCTGCGATGACGGAGACGGGCGACGATAAAAAACGCCTCTTCTGCCTTCTCAGCCGCATTATTTCTTCGCTGCCGGTATCGATCAGCCGTGGTATGGATGCGCCGCTGCCGGGCGTCGCAAACCCCTTCGACCTCTCCACCGTCCCGCCGCTCGCGCGCCAGGCCTTGCTTCTTGCGACCGTCGAGGGCTTCCCCGTCGAAGTCACCGCCGAAATCCTCGATCAGGAAATCGAAACCGTCAGGCGCCTGCTCGACGCAACCTTCGCCGATATCGCGGCACAGGCCGAGACCGGCATCATGATCATCGAGGATGAGCCCCTCATCGCGCTCGATCTCGCGCATATGGTCAGCGGCATGGGCCACCGCGTCGCCGGCATCGCCCGGACGCAGAACGAAGCCGAGGCGCTGTGGCGTGACAGCCAGCCGGGCCTCGTTCTCGCCGACGTGCGGCTCGCCGATGGCTCCTCGGGCATCGATGCCGTGAACACCATCCTGTCGAGGGTCGACATTCCCGTCATCTTCATCACCGCCTATCCGGAACGCCTTCTCACGGGCGAGCGGCCGGAACCCGCCTTCCTCGTTTCCAAGCCGTTCGATCCCGAACAGGTAAAGGTGCTCATCAATCAGGCTCTGCTCTTCACGCCGCAGCCCCGCGTAGCAGCTTGATCCTGCTCCCGGACAAGCTGTAGCGGCGGCGCGGCTGGGCGGCGGTGGGATGGCACGCCCACCGCCGCTTTTTGTTCGGGAATTTTTGTCAAAAAAAACAGCCAGTGCCGTTGCGGCACTGGCTGTTTGACTGTCCACGAACCGGAGGGGGGACGGTCTCGTGGTCGTGAACCGGTCGAGGGCCTCGCATTTGGGGGATATGCGCAGACCGGTTACGAGGATAAAAACCCGTAGCCCGGGATTTGGTTCCGCCGTGTCGCAGATTTATTGAGAAATTATGCGTCGAGGCTTTCGAGCTCCGCCCGGTGCCGGTGGAGCGCCAGGAACCGCTTGTAATCGCTGTCATATCCGGCCTTGCGAGCGGGATCCGGCAGAAAGGCCGGCCCGCCCGGATACATGCCGGCGCCGGCTGCTGGAAGATCGGCGTAGAGGCCGCCTGCAACGGCCGCGACCATGGCGGTGCCGAGAAGCACGGCATCCTCGGTTTCCGGCACGACGACACGGCAGCCCGTGACGTCGCGATAGAGTTCCATCAGCAGCGGGTTGCGCACATGGCCGCCTGCGACATGCAGCGTATTGAACCGATAGCCCCGCTCGCTGAAGGTTTCCAGGATATGCCGGATGCCGAGCGCAATCCCGACACAGGTCCGCCAGTACAGCCGGCAAAGACCGTCGAAGGATGCGTCGAGCGTCAGGCCGCTGATGACGCCCAGCGCATGCGGATCAGCCAGCGGCGCGCGGTTGCCGTGAAAATCCGGCAGGACATGCAGGCGCCCGGCGAGCGCGCCGCCCTCGTTCTCAAGCATCTTGCGAATGCGAGCGACAATGCGGGCATGGTTGTAAGTGGACGGCTCTCCACCGGCGCTGTGCGAACGCACGATATGGTCGAGCAGTGCCCCGGTAGCCGACTGTCCTGCCTCGACAAGCCACCACCCGGGCAGCAGCACTTCATAATAAGGGCCCCATGTGCCGTGGCCGAACTTCTTGTCCCGCGCAAAGGCTGCGATGCAGCTCGAGGTGCCTCCGATCAGCGCAAGCTGCGTTTCCATCGTTTCGGGTTGACCAGCGAAGGGACCGAGAAGGCCCAGCGTGCCGGCATAGGCATCGATGAGGCCGGTCGCCACGACGCAGCCGATATCGAGGCCGAGATCCGCCGCCGCCTGCGGCGTCAGCTGTCCGATGGCTTCGCCTGCGGGCAGGATATCGTGCGGCAGCAGGCCCCTCGGATCCATGTCCTCCAGGCCGATCGCCTGGAGAAAACTGTCGTTCCAAGGTTTCGCCTCATGGGAGAGATAGCACCACTTCGCCGTCATGGTGCAGCGCGAGCGCGCATTCGATCCCGTCGCGCGCCAGGTGATGAAGTCGGCAAGGTCGAAGAAGTATCCGGCCCGCGCCCATTGCGCCGGCTGGTGGCGCTTCAACCACATCAGCTTGGGCATCTGCATTTCCGGCGACATCACGAAGCCCGAATGCGCCAGCACCGGATGCGCCGTTTCCGTGCAGATATCCGCTTCCTTGAGGGCACGATGATCGAGCCAGACGATCGTGTCCCAATTGTCGTCCGCGTCGGAGACGGCGAGAGGCCGTCCCTGCGTGTCGCGCATGACAAGGGAGCAGGTGGCGTCCACGCCGAGCGCTGCGACCCGCGACGCAACCACGCCGCTTGCCGCCACCGCGCCCCTCACGGCGGCGCAGGTCGCCTTCCAGATGTCTTCGGAATCGTGTTCGGCAAAATCCGCAGCCGGCCGGCGCATCGCGATGGCATGGTCGGATCGGCCGAGCAATGCACCGCTCCGGTCGAACACGCCCGCACGGGCGCTGCCGGTGCCGATGTCCACCGCAACGATCAGATCGCGCATCAATGCTCTTTCCCGTCGCCCTTTTCGTTGCGGACAAACTGTAACAATTCCCGCATGTCGTCAAACAGCGCATCGGGTTCAAGGCGATAAAGCGCGTCGCGGTGCTCCGGGGAGCGCGCATGCGACCCGCCGGTAAAGGCCACCACCCGCATGCCGGCCGACTTGGCCGCCGTAATGCCGGCCGGACTGTCTTCCACCACGACGCAGCGCGCAGGCTCGACGCCCATCGCAGCACTCGCGTGGAGGAAAAGATCAGGCGCCGGCTTGCCGCGCGAGACCATGGTGGCACTGAAGATGTTCGGTTCGAACCGGTCGATAAGGCCCGTCACGGCAAGCGAAAGGCGGATGCGCTCGGGCTGGCTGGACGAGGCCACGCAATGGGCGATGCCGAGCCTGTCGACCGTCTCGGCAATACCCTCGATCGGCTGGAGTTCGGCACGGAAGCGCGCATAAAGCGCCGTGCGCATGGCTTCCAGAAAGGCCGCATCCACCGCAAGACCATATTCGTCATGCAGGATTTCCGACATGCTCTTGAGGCTGCGGCCGAGGAAGCGGGCATGCGCCTCCGCCTCGCTCATCACCACGCCGGCCGACGCCAGCGCCTCGACGAGAACCGCAAGCGAGATCGGCTCGCTGTCCACAAGCACGCCGTCGCAATCGAAGATGACCAGTTCCGTCGGTTTGGCGGCCATGAGGTTCCGTTCCGTGTTCAGAGCCCCCTCCTACTTCCTGCCAAATGCGATGAAAAGGCCCGGATCGACCGGGATCCTTCAATTTGCGAGATTGCCTTCCAGATAGCGCTTCAGGGTGGCCCGCGTTCCATCGCGTTGGAGGGTTTGCAGCGCGTCTGCAAAACGCCGGCGGAAGAGATCGGAATCCGCCACCGAACCGAAAATCTCCTTCAATTCGAGGAACGCAGCCGGGTTGTCCCTGGCGGCCAGGGCTGCTGCATGGATGCGGTCGATATTCGGATCGTTGAAGCTGATCGCCTTGCCGCTGTCCGTCGTGCCGGCCAGATAATGGCACCACAGCGCCGAAACCAGCGCGAGGCCGACGACATCCTCGCCGCGTGAAAGCCGGTCGGCGGTGGATGGCAGGATGAATTTGGGCTGGCGGTTGGAGCCGTCCTGCGCAAGCCGCGGAATGGTGTCGCCGATCTTGGGGTTGGAGAAGCGATGCTCGATGAGCGCGAAATAATCGTTGAGGTCGGTGTCCGGCACCGGCGGAATGACCGGAATGATCTCTTCGCGCTCCAGCTTGGCCAGGAAGGCGCGGATATCGGCATCCTCCATCGCCTCGTGCACGAAATGGATGTCGAGCAACGCGGCGGGATAGGCGATTGCCGCATGGCCGCCATTGAGGATGCGGATCTTCATGTGCTCGTAAGGCGCAACGTCAGCCACAAACTGCACGCCGACTTCTTCCAGCGCCGGGCGTCCCTCGGGGAAATTGTCCTCCAGCACCCATTGCTTGAATTCTTCGCAGAAGACCGGCCAGGCATCTGCAATACCGTATTCGTCTGCAACGATGCCGATCTCGCGCGGGCCGGTGGCCGGCGTGATACGGTCGACCATGCCGTTCGGAAAGGCGACGCTGGCATCGATCCAGTCGGCAAGAGCAGGATCGGAAAGGCGCGCGAGCCCGGAGACCGCCGCATGCGTGACCTCGCCATTGCCGGGAATGTTGTCGCAGGACATCACCGTATAGGGCGCGATGCCCTTGTCTCGCCGGGCCTTCAGGCCGGCCAGAATGAGGCCGAACACGGTCTTCGGCGCGGCAGGCTCGGCCGCGTCCGCGGCGATGGCCGGGTGGGTCGGATCGAAGACACCGGACGCCGGGTTGATGAAGTAGCCACCCTCGGTGATCGTCAGCGACACGATCCGGATGGCCGGATCGGCGAGCGCCGCGATGGTAGCGGCGGCATTGCCGGGTGCGAGATAATCGATCATTGCGCCGGTTACGCGTGCGCCGGACCTGTTGTTGTCCTGCTCGACCACCGTCGTCAGGAAATCCTGCCCGGCCAGCTTGTCACGCATGGCCGCATCGGACGGAAGGACGCCGGCGCCGACGATCGCCCAGTCATGATCGCGGCCGAGGTTGAAGAGATCGTCGAGATAGATCGCCTGGTGCGCGCGGTGGAAATTGCCGACGCCGAAATGCACGATGCCGGCCTTGAGGCTGCCGCGGTCATAGGAAGGCACGCTGGCGGTGCCTGAGACATCCTTGAGGGTGGCAAGCGACAGTTTCGTGGTCATGGTCATTCCTTCCGGTTTGCTCCGGTCAACGCTTGTGCAGGTCCGCCGCGAAGCGGTTTTCGCCCATCCGGCAGGCGCCCCTATCGGGCCGCTTTGTCGCTTTCGTCGAAGCGGTGGATGCGGCTGACGTCGGGTGTGAGATGGACGATGTCGCCGTGGGTGACGGGGAAATCCCCGTCGGCGCGGACGGTGAGCATGCCCACGCCCTCGACATTGACATGCAGGAACGTGTCGGAGCCGAGGTGCTCGGCCACGCCGACGACGCCCTTCCAGGTGCCGGCATCCTTGGAGAGCTTGATATGCTCGGGACGGATGCCGACGGTCGGCGCGTTCCACGGCTTTGCGGACTCGCCCTTGACGAAGTTCATGCGCGGCGAGCCGATGAAGCCGGCGACGAAGAGGTTGTCGGGCTTGTTGTAGAGATCGAGCGGCGAGCCGACCTGCTCGATATTGCCGGCATTCAGCACCACGATCTTGTCGGCCATGGTCATGGCCTCGACCTGGTCGTGGGTGACATAGATCATCGTGGTCTTCAGCTGGTGATGCAGCTCGCTGATCTCCAGCCGCATCGTGCCGCGCAGCGCCGCATCGAGGTTGGACAGCGGCTCGTCGAACAGAAAAGCCGACGGTTCGCGCACGATCGCGCGGCCGATGGCCACACGCTGGCGCTGACCGCCGGAAAGCTGGCCCGGGCGGCGTTCGAGATAGTTGGTGAGGTTCAGCACGCGGGCGGCTTCCGTCACCTTCTTCTCGATCACCTCCGGGCTCGCCTTCGCCATCTTGAGCGGGAAGGCGATGTTCTTGCGCACCGTCATATGCGGATAGAGCGCATAGGACTGGAACACCATGGCCAGGCCGCGCTTGGCGGGTGCCGCCGACGTCACGTCCTTGCCGTCGATCTCGATGGTGCCGGACGTGGTGTCCTCCAGGCCCGCGATGAGGCGCAGCAGCGTGGACTTGCCGCAGCCGGACGGGCCGACGAAGACGACGAACTCGCCGTCCTCGATGGTGAGGTCGATGCCCGGAATGACCTGCGTGGCGCCAAAGGACTTGTTGACCTTTTTCAGGATGATCTTGCCCATGTGTTCCCTCCCCTTACTTCACGGCGCCGAAGGTCAGGCCGCGGACGAGCTGTTTCTGCGAGAACCATCCCATGATCAGGATGGGGGCGATGGCGAGCGTCGAGGCCGCCGATAGTTTCGCCCAGAAGAGACCCTGCGGGCTCGAGAACGAGGCGATGAAGGCCGTCAGCGGCGCGGCGTTCGTCGTCGTCAGGCGGATCGTCCAGAACGATTCGTTCCAGGCGAGGATGATGTTGAGCAGCAGCGTCGAGGCGATGCCCGGCACCGCCATGGGTGTGAGCACATGCACGATCTCGTCGAACAGCGAGGCGCCGTCCATGCGGGCCGCTTCCAGGATTTCGCCCGGGATTTCGCGGAAATAGGTGTAGAGCATCCACACGACGATCGGCAGGTTGATCAGCGTCAGCATCACCGTCAGGCCGATGCGCGTGTCGAGCAGGCCGAAATCGCGGAAGATGAGGTAGATCGGCACGAGCACGGCAACCGCCGGCATCATCTTGGTGGAGAGCATCCACATCAGGATGTCCTTGGTGCGCTTCGTCGGCGAAAACGCCATGGACCATGCAGCCGGTATGGCGACGAAGAGCGCGAGGATCGTGGAGCCGACCGCGATGATCACCGAATTCATGAACGGCTTCAGATAACCGCTCTGCGTCTGAACCGACACATAGCTTTCCAGCGTGAAGGACGGGATGAGGTTGAAGCCCTTGATCGCTTCCGTCTCCGTCTTCAGCGAGGTGATGACGGTGTAGAGGATCGGGAAGAAGATGATGAGGGCGATGATCCAGGCGGCGGCGGTGGCCACGGCCATGCGGCGGGTCGAGACTGCTCGTGCCATGACGTTTCTCCCTACTTGTCCAGGTTCTTGCCGACGGCGCGCATCAGGAAGATGGCGATGATATTGGCAAGCACGACCGCGATGATGCCGCCTGCCGATGCGCCGCCCACGTCATAGCCCAGAAGCGCGGTGCGATAGATCAGGAAGGCAAGGTTGGTGGAGGCATAGCCCGGCCCGCCATTGGTCGTGACGAGGATTTCCGCGTAGACGCCAAGCAGGAAGATGGTCTGGATGAGGATGACGACCGTGATGGCGCGCGACAGATGCGGCAGCGTCAGGTAGACGAAGCGGCTCACGAAGCCCGCGCCATCCATCTCCGCCGCTTCCTTCTGCTCGCCATCGAGCGATTGCAGCGCCGTGAGCAGGATCAGGGTGGCGAAGGGCAGCCATTGCCAGGCGACGATGATGATGATCGAAAACAACGGGAACTGGGCGAACCAATCGATCGGCTGGAAACCGAAGGCGCGGTTGATATCCGCGAGCACCCCGTAGCCGGGATGCATGATCATGTTCTTCCACACGAGCGCTGCCACCGGCGGCATGACGAAGAAGGGCGAGATGATCATGATGCGCACGATCCCCTGCCCCCACATCGGCTGGTCGAGCAGCAGCGCGATGCCGATGCCGCCGATGACGGTGATCAAGAGCACGCCGCCGACGATCAGCAGCGTGTTCCAGATCGACTGGAAGAAGGCCGGATCCGTATAGAAGAACTTGTAATTGAAGAGACCTGTCCAGCTGACATTCGCCGGGTTCAGGAGATTGTAGTTCTGGAACGAGAACCACAATGTCATCGCCAGCGGCACGATCATCCAGATCAGAAGCAAGCCCACAGAGGGTGCCAACATAAGACGCGCCAAACCGCGCGTATTCTCCGTCGCCATGATCGTGACCTCCCGGTTTGCCGGCGCGCCAAAACGCCGGACAGGTTTCGCTTCCCCGCATTGGGTGGAACCCAAATGTTCTTGTCACTTGTTTTTGTTGAGCCGGCGCGGACGGCTGCAAGCAGCCCGCGCTGGAAGAGACTGCCTTCCAGCGGCTGCCCGGAACGCATTCCGGGCAGCCTGTCCTTGGGGAGGAGGCGTACTTACTTGATGTAGCCGGCGCGGGTCATTTCACGCACGGCCGCCGTCTGGGCCTGTGCAAGCGCGTCGTCCACGGACGACTGGCCGGCAAGCACCGCCGAGAAGAGCTGGCCGACCGTCGTGCCGAGACCCTGGAATTCAGGAATGGCGACGAACTGGCCACCCGTATAGGGCACCGGCTTGACCGACGGCTTGGTGATGTCGGCCGCGTCCATGGCGGCAAGCGTCGGCGCTGCGAACGGTGCTGCCTTCTCGTAGTCGGCGTTCTTGTAGAGCGAGGTGCGCGTGCCCGGAGGAACGTTTGCCCAGCCTTCCTTGCTGGCGACGAGCTCGGTATAGCCCTTGCTGGTTGCCCAGGCGATGAACTTCTGCGCGGCTTCCGCCTTCGTCGAACTTGCCGGAACGGCAAGGTTCCAGGACCACAGCCAGTGACCATGGTTGCCATTGCCCGTGTCCGGGAAGATCGCGTAGCCGACCTTGTCGGCAACCGTCGAGTCCTTCGGGTTGGACACGAAGGACGCAGCCACGGTCGCGTCGATCCACATGCCGCACTTGCCCTGCTGGAAGAGCGTCAGATTTTCGTTGAAGCCGTTGGAAGAGGCACCCTGCGGGCCCGCATCCTTCATCAGGTCGACGTAGAACTGGAGGGACGTCTTCCACTCCGGCTGGTCGAACTGCGGCTGCCAGTTCTCGTCGAACCAACGACCGCCGAACGAGTTGTTGAGCGCGGTCAGGAACGCCATGTTCTCGCCCCAGCCGGCCTTGCCGCGAAGGCACATGCCGCTGATGTCGGCGCTGCGGTCCGTAATCTTGCGGGCGGCTTCACCGATGAATTCCCAGGTCGGGGAATCGGGCATGGTGAGGCCCGCCTTCTCGAACAGGTCCTTGCGGTACATGATCATGGCGGATTCGCCGTAGAACGGCGCGGCATAGAGCTTGCCGTCGACCGAAAGGCCGCCGCGGATGGCCGGCAGCAGGTCGTCGATGTCATAGTCGGCGCCGAGGTCGTCCAGCGCGACGAGCCAGCCCTGCTTGGCCCAGATCGGCACTTCGTAGTTGCCGATCGTGACGATATCGTACTGGCCGCCCTTCGTCGCGATATCGGTCGTCACGCGCTCACGCAGCACGTTTTCCTCGAGCGTGACCCACTCGAGCTGGATGTCCGGGTTCTTCGCGGCAAAATCGTCCGTCAGGCCCTGCATGCGGATCATGTCGCCGTTGTTGACGGTGGCAATGGTCAGGGTTTCGGCATTGGCAAAACCGCACAGGAGAGCAGCCGAGCTGACGCCCAGCAGAAGGGTTCTCAAATTCATCATCTTCCTCCCAGAAAGCTTATGAGCATTTGCTTCGCTCATGGGCAATTACTCACAAACTGGCGCAAAAAGTCAACGGGCATTCGTTGCTGCGCCGCACAATGCAGGCAGACACCCGTTGAATTTCATGGAATTTTTCTGGGAGAGCTATGAAGCGCGAGGCCCGGAAAAGCCCGGTCAGGCCGCAAGCAGATAGCGGGCCGTCGCTTCGTCCGTGATGACACCGTTGATCATATGGCCGCGAAGCGCCGCAAGCAGGGCGGCATATTTGCGCTTGCCCTTGGCGAGGCCAATGACAGTGGTGGTTTCGCGCGACGGCAGCGGAACGGACGCGACGCGCTCGTTGATGCTGCCTTCCAGGAGCCGGCCGTCGCCGTCGTACATCCAGCCGCAAATCTCGCCGGTTGCTCCCTCCTCCATCAGCCGCATCATCTCGTCCGGATCGAGAAAGCCGTCGAGGCAGAGGGGGGCATCCACGCCGAGTTCACCGATGCCGACGAAGGCGACATCCGCCTCACGGCCAAGCTTGAGCGTTGACTGGACAAGGCTTTGCCGGTGCAGGAGGTCGCGCTCCTCGCTGGAGGAGACAAGCACCGGCAACGGCATGGGATAATGCCGCGCCTTCACCGCATCGGCCATCGAGAAGATGACGTTGTAATAGGCGGCCGAGCCGTCCGGCCCGATATTGCCGGTCAGCGACATGATACGGTGCTGCGGGCACTCCATGGCCGGGAGCTGGTCGATCGCAGCCTTGAGCGTACGACCGGTCCCGACCGCAAGCACGATCGGATCGGGTTTCTTCAGCCAGCGCTCGATTTCCGCGGCCCCGGCCTCGGCGATGCCGATCGTGGTGGAGGACGAGCCCGGATCGCTCGGCACGATATCGACATGCGTCAGGCCGAACTTGCCGCGCATCGCCTCGCCCAGTTCCAGGCATTCGGCGATGGGATGGTCGAGGCGCACCTTGATCAGGCGTTCGGCGACGGCCAGCGACACGAGGCGCTGCGCCGACTGGCGGGAAATGCCCATGGCGGAGGCGATTTCATCCTGCGTGCGGCCGGCGACGTAGTAGAGCCATCCGGCTCTCGCCGCATCGTCCAGCCGTCCGGCTGTTTCCGTCCGCTTTGCCATCGCTCACCCCGATCGTTTCACGCGATTTGCTGCATCTTTTCGGCCATTCTGTCAAATCTCATGTACTGGCACAGGCGCGGCCGGCAAGCGCGGCCATCATTACTGGAGACGCCTAAAGAATACCGGAAAACTCATGTTTATTTTTGCGGCAATCCTTGAAAAACCAGCATTTCTTTTGAAATTTTACCGTTTGATAAAAAAATAAAGCTGAGTTACCGTTCTCCTATTCAAAAAGCCCACGCGAATGGGAGATAACAATGGGAACGACGCAGTCTGGGATACATCGGGGGCGTCTTGCGCCTGCCGAATACGAAACGAACTTTTCCGACCTTCACCCGCGCCTTGACGATCACGAGGCGCTGGTCGCAGCCGACCGCTGCTACTTCTGTTACGACGCGCCGTGCATGACGGCCTGTCCGACCTCCATCGACATTCCGCTGTTCATCCGCCAGATCTCGACCGGCAATCCGATCGGTTCGGCCAAGACGATCTTCGACCAGAACATTCTAGGCGGCATGTGCGCCCGCGTCTGTCCCACCGAAACGCTCTGCGAACAGGTTTGCGTGCGCAACACCGCCGAGCATCGTCCCGTGGAGATCGGCCGCCTGCAGCGCTACGCCACCGACGTTGCAATCGCCAGCAACACGCAATTCTATGAGCGCGCCGCGCGCACCGGAAAGGCCATCGCCGTCGTCGGCGCCGGCCCCGCCGGCCTCGCCTGCGCCCATCGCCTTGCCATGGCGGGCCACGACGTGGTGATCTTCGAAGCGCGCGAGAAGGCTGGCGGCCTCAACGAATACGGCATCGCCACCTACAAGGCGGTCGATGATTTCGCGCAGGCCGAAGTCGATTACGTGCTGGCCATCGGCGGCATCGAGGTGAAAAACGGCCTGAAGCTCGGCCGGGACTTCACGCTCTCCGACCTCACCGCCAATTTCGACGCCGTCTTCCTTGGCATGGGATTGTCCGGTGTCAACGCGCTCGGGGCGGAAGGCGAGAACCTGCCCGGTGTCGTCGACGCCGTCGATTTCATCGCCGAACTGCGCCAGGCCGCCGACAAGGCGACCGTCCCGGTCGGTCGGCGTGTCGTGGTGATCGGCGGCGGCATGACCGCCATCGACGCCGCCGTCCAGGCCAAGCTGCTCGGCGCCGAAGAGGTGACGATCTGCTATCGCCGCGGCAAGGAGCACATGAACGCCTCGGAATTCGAACAGGATCTCGCGGCGTCCAAAGGCGTGATGATCCGCCACTGGCTCCAGCCCAGGCGCGTCATCGCGCGTGACGGCCACGTCGCCGGCATCGAGGTCGAATATACCGAGATACGCGACGGAAAGCTGACGGGCACCGGCGAAACCGGCGTGCTCGCCGCCGACCAGATCTTCAAGGCCATCGGCCAGACCTTCGAGCCGGCCGGCCTCGGCTCGCTCGCCATGGCGGGCGGGCGCATCGCCATTGATGCGGAAGGCCGCACCTCCATCGCCAATGTCTGGGCGGGCGGGGACTGCGTGAAGGCCGGCGAAGACCTGACCGTCACCTCCGTCGCGCAGGGCCGCGATGCCGCCGATTCGATCAACCGCATGCTGGCTGCCGGTGCGCAGCCCGCCGTTGCCGTCGCTTGAGGGAGATGAGACATGGCTGATCTTCGCAACAATTTCGTCGGCATCAAGTCGCCAAACCCGTTCTGGCTCGCCTCCGCGCCACCGACCGACAAGGCCTACAATGTCGAGCGCGCCTTCAAGGCGGGCTGGGGCGGCGTGGTCTGGAAGACGCTGGGCGAGGAAGGCCCGCCTGTGGTCAACGTCAACGGCCCGCGCTACGGCGCGATCTGGGGCGCCGACCGCCGCCTCCTCGGCCTCAACAATATCGAACTCATCACCGACCGCGACCTCTACACCAACCTGCGCGAGATGAAGCAGGTCAAGATGAACTGGCCGGACCGGGCGCTGATCGCCTCGATCATGGTGCCCTGCGAGGAGGAGAGTTGGAAGGCGATCCTGCCGCTGGTGGAAGAGACCGGCGCCGACGGCATCGAGCTGAACTTCGGCTGTCCGCACGGCATGTCCGAGCGCGGCATGGGTGCGGCCGTCGGACAGGTGCCGGAATATATCGAAATGGTCGTGCGCTGGTGCAAGCAGTACACACGCATGCCCGTCATCACCAAGCTGACGCCGAACATCACCGACATCCGCAAGCCCGCCCGCGCGGCGAAGGCCGGCGGCACCGACGCCGTGTCGCTGATCAACACGATCAACTCCATCGTGTCGGTCGATCTCGACAGCTTCGCCCCGAACCCCACCGTCGGCGGCAAGGGCACGCATGGCGGCTATTGCGGCCCGGCGGTCAAGCCCATCGCGCTCAACATGGTGGCGGAAATCGCGCGCGATCCGGAAACCTATGGCCTGCCGATTTCAGGCATCGGCGGCGTGACAACGTGGCGTGACGCCGCGGAATTCCTGGTGCTGGGGGCCGGCAACGTGCAGGTCTGCACCGCGGCCATGACCTACGGCTTCAAGATCGTGCAGGAGATGATATCGGGCCTGTCCGACTGGATGGACGCCAAGGGCCACCGCTCGCTCGACGACATCTGCGGCCGCGCCGTTCCGAATGTTACGGACTGGCAGTATCTCAACCTCAACTACATCGCCAAGGCCCATATCGACCAGGATGCCTGCATCAAGTGTGGCCGCTGCCACATTGCCTGCGAGGACACCTCGCATCAGGCGATCACGCAGTTCGTCGATGGCGTAAGACATTTCGAGGTCATGGAGGACGAGTGCGTCGGCTGCAATCTCTGCGTCAACGTCTGCCCGGTCGAGAACTGCATCACCATGGTCGGCCTTGAGCCCGGCACGCTGGACCAGCGCACCGGCAAGATCGTCGATCCGAACTACGCCAACTGGACGACACACCCGAACAACCCGATGGCCCGTCAGGCCGCCGAGTAAAGGCGCGAGCCGGGGCCGCCACAGGCCCCGGCTGGCCCCTCAGCCGAAAAGATTGAAGCTGCGGCCCGCGCTGTAGGCCAGGAGCGCAATGGCGCAGAAGTAGACGATGGTCAGCACGACCATCACATAACCGCCCAGCACCACCAGCCCGTCACGCTGCGAAATGCCTGCCGCCATCAGCAGGATCGCGACACCCGGAAGCGTGTTGGAGAAGGGAATGAGGCCGAGCGGCGCCATCAACAGCAGGCCCGCGCCCATCAGCACGAGACCGTTGAGCCGGTTCATGGCCGCACCGTTCGTCAGGCCCGAGAACCGCGGCTTGAAGAACCGGTCGATCCGCCGCAGGAACGTCACGCCACGCTCGAGCACCGGGCGCAGCTTGCCGCTTTCTAGCCGCCGGTCGGCGACTTTCCGCGGCAACCAGGGCAGGCGATTGAGCGTGATCGCAGCGCTGATCAGCACGATCCCGGCACCGAAGACGGTGGAAACGCCCGGAATGGAGACGGGAAACAGAAAGGGCAGTGACAGGAAGGCACAAAGCAGAAGCAGCCCGCTTTCGCCCATCATCGCCAGAAGATCGCGCAGCGTGATGTGGTCGCCCTTGATGGAATGCAGGATGTCCTCAAGCAGTTCGCTCGTCTTGCGGTCCGTGTCCCTGAAACCGATTCCTGTCGTCATTGCTTCTCCTTTTGCGATGCCGCTGCCTAGGCGGTTATTGCGGCTTTCCTGTGCCGCCGCGACCGGCATGACGGCGCATTTTCGCCATCGGCCATATCGACGAAGGGTGAACGATAGGGCGATTTCCTTGACGAAACATGCCCCTCACGGTCGTTCATGATCACAAAAACCGCCCGAAAGCGCCGTCGCCGGTAAATTTATCGGGAACCATCATCCGCTCCATGCGTTTAGGCTCCCGTTGGGGCGCACCATGTTTTCAGCGGAGCGCGTATTTTGAAGCGATTTGAGATCATCGACGGCATGCGAGGCTATTTCCTCGTCTTCATGCTCATCAATCACCTGGTCTTCGTCGGCGGCTACTGGATGATGGAGGTCAACCATCGCCAGTTCGCCTTTGTCGAGGACGCACAGGGCTTCGTTTTCCTGTCCGGCCTGCTCATTGGCATGGTCTATGCCCGCAAGATGATCAAGAACGGCTACGAGAAGGGCCGGCAGCTTCTGTTCGACCGCGCCTTCGAACTCTACCGCTACGCCATGGGCACGGTGATGGCGGTGCTCGTGGTGCAGCTGATCCTGCCGGATGCCCAAAGGCTCTGGTACAACTGGCTCGGCACCACGAATTTCGATGAGCCGCTCCGGCTGGCGGCGATCGCCACCTTCCTGTTCCAGCCGACCTTCATGGATATCCTGCCGCAATACATCGTCTACATGCTGTTTGCCCCGCCGCTCGTCTGGCTCTGCCTTCGCGGAAAGTGGCCCCATGTGCTTGCGGGCTCGCTGATCGTCTGGATGGCCGCGCAGCTAGGACTGCAGCGTTTCCTCACCGAACCGCTGAACGCGCTCGTCATGGGCCCGGACGAGCAGGGCATCCGCGCGAGCTTCAACATGCTCGGCTGGCAGATCGTGTTCTTCTCCGCCATGGTCATCGGCGTGCTGACGGCGCAGAACAAGATCGCGTGGACGCGGATCTTCTCGCCCGAGAAGACGATGTTGCCCAAGGTCGCCCTGGCCGTGTGCCTGTTCTTCCTGCCGCTGCGCATCGTGACAGCTTGGGATCTGCTGCCGCAGGCCGTGCTGGACAAGTTCGCGACGATGGAGATCCGCGCCGACTTCGGCCCGGTCTACCTCCTGAACTTCGCCGCCGTCGCCACCGGTCTCGCCTGGCTGCTGATCGCCGGGCCGAAACACCATAATCTGTGGATCCGGAAGCTCGCCGGCATCGTCACGGCCGTCTTCACCTTCCGCTTCCTGCGCCTTCTCGGTCGGCATTCCTTGCAGGTCTATGTCTGGCACGTGGCCATCGTCTATGCCGTCTATTACGCCGACGGGCGCACCCCGGAGCTGTCCCAGCTCACCAAGACGACGATTGCCGTCGTCTGCATCGGCCTGCTTGCCCTGCCCGCACTGTGGCGCGAGCGCGATCGGATCGGTGCAAGCCTCTTCGGCCAGCCGAAGGCGGAGCCGGCGCGCAGCAAGCCTAGCTCGGCTGCTCGTTGATGTGGAGACCGGTGAGGAAGAGTTGTTCGAGGAAGCGGGCCGCATCCTCGAACCGCCCGTCGCCGGACTGGTCCTGGCCGAGCACGGCGCGCACCTGCACGTCAAAGTCCGCATAGTGCTGCGTGGTCGACCAGATCGAGAAGATCAGGTGGTACGGGTCGCATTTGGCGATCTTGCCGGCCTTGGCCCAGGCGCGGATGACCTCTGCCTTCTCGTCCACCAGCGCTTTCAGCGGTCCCTTCAGCTCGTCCTCGATGTTCGGCGCGCCCTGGAGGATTTCGTTGGCGAAGAGCCGGCTTTCGCGCGGAAAGTCACGCGCCATTTCCAGTTTGCGACGGATATAGGAGCGGATTTCCGAGACGGGATTTCCACCGGCGTCGAACTCGCGCAGCGGATCGAGCCACGTGTCGAGCACGCGGGTGATGAGCGCGCGGTGCATCGCCTCCTTGGTGCGGAAATAATAGAGCAGGTTGGGCTTCGACATGCCGGCCACGTCGGCGATCTGGTCCACCGTCGCCCCGCGAAAACCGTGCAATGAAAAGACCTCCAGAGCGGCTTCGAGGATCTGCTCCTCCTTGGCCTCCTGGATGCGCGTGCGCCGTTGTGTCCTTGCCGCCCTCGGTAATGCCATCGTGCCCCTCCGGCCTGCTCCTGCTGGAAAAGTGCCGCAAAATTCACCAGTTTAAGCGCCGCCATTTTCTGGGGCGAAGCTTCAAGGTTTTTGGTTTTTCGGCTTGAGTGCCGCCCCGGAAGCTGTAATGTTTACCAACCGGTCAAATTATCAGGGCGTTGTCAAGTAAAGACGACGAATCTGAACGGTAGGCGCAAAACAAACAAGAGCGCTACCGCCGGTGGGAACAAAATTGAGGCTTTCAAAGCCCGAAGACGTGGGAGCATAAGACATGGCCGCACCCGGCGAGAACATGCGTGTCAACGCGGACCGCCTGTGGGATTCCCTCATGGACATGGCGAAGATCGGCCCCGGCATTGCCGGCGGCAACAATCGCCAGACACTGACCGACGCGGACGCCGAAGGCCGGCGCCTCTTCCAGACCTGGTGCGACGACGCGGGCCTTTCGATGGGCGTCGACACCATGGGCAACATGTTCATGACGCGCGCCGGCACCGACCCGGATGCCTTGCCCGTCTATGTCGGCTCGCATCTCGATACGCAGCCGACCGGCGGCAAATACGATGGCGTGCTCGGCGTGCTGGCCGGGCTGGAGGTCGTCCGCTCGCTGAACGATCTCGGCATCAGAACGAAGCATCCGATCGTCGTCACGAACTGGACGAACGAGGAAGGCGCCCGTTTCGCGCCGGCCATGCTCGCCTCCGGCGTCTTCGCGGGAATTCACACCCAGGATTACGCCTATGCCCGCAAGGATCCCGAGGGAAAGACGTTCGGTGAAGAGCTGAAGCGCATCGGCTGGGTCGGCGATGAAGAGGTCGGCGCGCGCAAGATGCACGCCTATTTCGAGTATCACATCGAGCAGGGCCCGATCCTCGAGGCCGAAGACAAGCAGATCGGCGTCGTCACCCACTGTCAGGGCCTCTGGTGGCTGGAGTTCACGCTGACGGGCCGCGAGGCGCATACCGGCTCGACGCCGATGAACCTGCGCGTCAATGCCGGGCTTGCGATGGCGCGCATCCTCGAAATGGTGCAGACCGTCGCCATGGAGAACCAGCCAGGCGCCGTCGGTGGCGTCGGCCAGGTGTTTTTCTCGCCGAACTCGCGCAACGTGCTGCCCGGCAAGGTGGTCTTCACCGTCGATATCCGCTCGCCCGACCAGGCGAAACTCGACGGCATGCGCGCCCGCATCGAGGCGGAAGCACCTAAGATTTGCGACGCGCTTGGCGTGGGCTGTTCCGTCGAGGCCGTCGGCCATTTCGATCCCGTCACCTTCGATCCGACATTGGTCGCCAGTGTCCGCAAGGCCGCCGAAGACCTCGGCTACAGCCACATGAACATTATCTCCGGCGCGGGCCACGACGCCTGCTGGGCCGCCAAGGTCGCCCCCGCCACCATGATCATGTGCCCCTGCGTCGGCGGCCTCTCGCACAACGAGGCGGAGGAGATTTCCAAGGAATGGGCCGCGGCCGGTGCGGACGTGTTGCTGCATGCTGTGATCGAGACGGCGGGGATTGCGGAGTGATCTTTCCCGCCCGGCACGCCGGGCGGTCTTCCGCTCCAGGCGCCGGCAAAAGTTAAAGACAGGGAACGAACCAACATGAGCACAGTCATCAAGGGCGGAACCGTTGTCACCGCCGACCTCACTTACAAGGCGGACGTCAAGATCGAGGGCGGGCAGATCGTCGAGATCGGGCCGAACCTCTCCGGCGACGCGGTGCTGGATGCGGCGGGCTGTTATGTCATGCCTGGTGGTATCGATCCGCATGTGCATCTCGAAATGCCCTTCATGGGCACCTATTCGGCCGACGATTTCGAAAGCGGCACCCGCGCGGGCCTCGCCGGCGGCACGACCATGGTGGTGGATTTCTGCCTGCCCGACCCCGGCCAGTCGCTGCTCGATGCGCTGAAGCGCTGGGACAACAAGTCGACGCGCGCCAATTGCGACTATTCCTTCCACATGTCCGTGACCTGGTGGGGCGAGCAGGTCTTCGACGAGATGAAGACGATCGTCGAGGACAAGGGCATCAACACCTTCAAGCATTTCATGGCCTACAAGGGCGCGCTGATGGTGAACGACGACGAGATGTTCGCGTCGTTCCAGCGCTGCGCAGCACTCGGCGCGTTGCCGCTCGTGCATGCGGAAAACGGCGATGTGGTCGCCGCCATGCAGGCAAAGCTGATGGACGAGGGCAACAACGGGCCGGAAGGCCACGCCTATTCGCGCCCGCCGTCCGTCGAAGGCGAGGCGACGAACCGCGCCATCATCATCGCCGATATGGCGGGCGCGCCGCTCTATGTCGTGCACACCTCCTGCGAACAGGCGCACGAGGCCATCCGCCGCGCCCGGCAGAACGGCATGCGCGTCTATGGCGAGCCGCTGATCCAGCACCTGACGCTCGACGAGAGCGAATATTTCAACAAGGACTGGGATCACTCGGCGCGCCGCGTCATGAGCCCGCCCTTCCGCAACAAGCAGCACCAGGATTCGCTGTGGGCCGGTCTTGCGGCGGGCTCGCTGCAGGTGGTGGCGACCGATCATTGCGCCTTTACCACCGACCAGAAGCGCACCGGGGTGGGCGATTTCCGCAAGATCCCGAACGGCACCGGCGGTCTTGAGGACCGCATGCCGATGCTCTGGACCTATGGCGTCAACACCGGCCGCCTGACGATGAACGAATTCGTCGCCGTCACCTCTACCAACATCGCCAAAATCCTCAACGTCTATCCGCGCAAGGGCGCGATCCTTGTGGGCGCGGATGCCGATATCGTGGTGTGGGATCCGAAGCGGTCGAAGACGATTTCGGCGAAGAGCCAGCAGTCCTCCATCGATTACAATGTCTTCGAGGGCAAGGAGGTCGTCGGCCTGCCGCGCTACACGCTGACGCGCGGTGTCGTGGCCATCGAGGAATCGACCGTCAAGACCCGCGAGGGCCACGGCCAGTTCGTGAAGCGCGAACCCTTCGCCGCCGTGAACAAGGCGCTGTCGACCTGGAAGGAGATCACCGCGCCGCGCAAGGTGGAACGCAGCGGCATTCCGGCGAGCGGCGTGTGAGATATGCGATGTCTGACGTTACTCCCGCACTCCAAGTGTCAATAAAATTTCCGAAAGACGCTCTTGATCTGTCTGAGACAGACGAGAAAATGTATGCCGCACTTGGTTATTTCACTACGCAATGCGCTGGTCTAGAAAATATACTTGATAAATTCATTTTCACATACGGAAAACTGAAGACTCCTCTTGCAAGAGGGACAAGAATATTCCCAGTTAACATGAAAGAAAAAACAGAATTCTTGATTAAGGCTTATTTAGAAAATAGAAATCTTCGAACCTGTGGAGATGCGGACGATAAAATTAATCTAAATTCAATAGGCTATTTAATGGACGAGGTTTGGGAAGCTAGAAACCACCTAATCCATGGCAGATTATATTTATCAAGACATAAAGACGGAGATTTCTCTTTTAATTCGACTCGATACACAAGAGTTATTCGCAACGAGTATGAAGAAGTGGCATACAAAATTAGCCGCTCAGCGATTGTGCATTTATTAGGTGGCATTTCATATCTCAAAGCATTCCTGAGAACTGGGCTTGAAATCCTGGATGGCGGATATCCAAAAAAAGAAGCTGACGAAATCCGACGCAACCAAGCCGCATTCCGAGAACGGCGTCGGAATTTATTGGACGAAGGGCGACACATAGATACAGGTGGACTTATGAGGTTCTTTGCTGGAGACACATGATGAGCCTCTCTCTAACTTCCAACCTCGATCAACGCGTCCAACTGCGGCAGAAGCACCACGCTCTCCTGCTCGTGGGGATCTGTCCGCGCAATGACGGCCGAGGCCGGTTGATCGGAGAGATTGGCGGGCAGATGCGGCACGCCGGCGGGGATGTAGAACATCTCCCCTGCCCTGACGACGACATGGTTCTCCAGCCGCTCGCCGTACCAGGTATGCGCCTCGCCGGAGAGCATGTAGATCGCCGTCTCGTGGCTCTCGTGCATATGCGCCTTCGCGCGCCCGCCCGGCGGGATCGTCAGGAGATGCATGCAGATGCCGGTGGCGCCGACGCTCTCGCGAGCGATGCCCTCGAAATAGCTGAACCCCTGCTTTCCATCGTAGGTGCTGCCGGGGCGCACGACGTGGCACGCGGCCTTCCCTTCAAGCGTCATGTCTCTCTCCCAAGAAAGAATTCCGTGCGCAGATTGATACCGCAGACAATGCCGATTGCAATGCCGGAAAGGGACATGCAGTCTGCCGGAAACCGCGCCCTGCGAGGCGCCGAAAGATGTTGAGCATGGCCCCAGCGAATACCGTCGTCTCCGCAAACGATCTCGGCCTCACCTTCCAGACGGCCGACGGCCCCGTAACGGCGCTGACGGGGGTCAATCTCAATGTCGAGAAGGGCGACTTCGTCTCCTTCATCGGTCCCTCCGGCTGCGGCAAGACCACGTTCCTGCGCGTCATCGCCGATCTCGAAAAGCCGACGTCAGGCACGATCACCGTCAACGGCATGACGCCCGAGGAAGCCCGCCGGCAACGTGCCTACGGCTATGTCTTCCAGGCGGCCGCGCTCTATCCCTGGCGCACCATCGAGAAGAACATCGCGCTGCCGCTCGAGATCATGGGCTATTCCAGGCAGGACCAGAAGGCCCGCATCGAGCGCACGCTGGACCTCGTCAACCTCGCGGGCTTCGGCAAGAAATATCCCTGGCAGCTTTCGGGCGGCATGCAGCAGCGCGCGTCCATCGCCCGTGCGCTCGCCTTCGACGCAGACCTGCTGCTGATGGACGAGCCCTTCGGCGCGCTGGACGAGATCGTCCGCGACCACCTCAACGAACAGCTGCTGAAACTCTGGGCCGCCACCCAAAAGACCATCTGCTTCGTCACGCATTCGATCCCGGAGGCCGTCTATCTCTCGACGAAGATCGTCGTCATGAGCCCGCGGCCCGGCCGCGTCACCGATATCATCGAGTCGCCCCTGCCGAAGGAGCGCCCGCTCGACATTCGCGAGACACCCGAATTCCTCGCGGTCGCGCACCGCGTGCGGGAGGGCCTGCGCGCCGGCCACAGCTATGAGGAGCACGCCTGATGAAGCTGCCCTTCGTGCTTTGGCTGTTTGGCGCCACTGCCGTCTTCATCGGCGCGGCGACCGCATCGCGCGCCTATATCGGCACAACGAACATCCTCTATCTCCTGCTGTCGCTGGCCCTCTATATCGTCGGCAACCTGATGATGCTGAAGCTCATGCGTGAAGGCGGACTGGGTCTTGCCATCTCGCTCTCCGCCATCACCCAGCTGCTGCTCGTCAACGTCATCGCCTTCCTGTTCTTCGGCGAACGGCTGAGCACCACCCAGATGGCAGGCGTCGGCCTCGGCATCGTCGCCATGGGGCTGATGCTCCTGCCCTCCCCGGCACGGAGCTGACGATGGAACGGGCCAGCTTCTTCAAGGACCGCCTGCTGCCCATCGGCACCGTCGTGCTCTTTCTCATCGTGCTCTGGTATGTCTTCGTGGTGGTGCTGAATGCACCCTTCGAGCGGGATACGGCCGCGCGCGCCGGAACGACCATAAGCTTCTCGGAACTCCTGCCGAGAACGATGGCGCAGGAGCGGCCCGTGCTGCCGGCGCCCCACCAGGTCCTCGCCGAATTGTGGGACACGACCGTCAACAAGGCGATCACCTCGAAGCGTAGCCTCGTCTACCATGCCTGGGTCACGCTTTCCGCCACGCTGATGGGCTTCGGCATGGGCGCCGCTCTCGGCATCCTGCTTGCCATCGCCATCGTGCACAACCGGGCGATGGACCGCTCGCTGATGCCCTGGGTCATCGCCAGCCAAACAATCCCCATCCTCGCCATCGCGCCGATGATCATCGTCGTGCTGAACGCGGTGGGGATTTCCGGGCTGATGCCGAAGGCGCTGATCTCGACCTACCTGTCCTTCTTCCCCGTCGTCGTCGGCATGGTGAAGGGCCTGCGCAGCGCCGAACAGATCCAGCTCGACCTGATGCACACCTACAATGCCTCGGCATCCCAGACCTTCTGGAAGCTGCGCTGGCCCTGCTCGATGCCCTATCTCTTCACCTCGCTGAAGGTCGCGATCGCCATCTCGCTGGTCGGCGCCATCGTGGGCGAACTGCCGACCGGCGCCGTCGCGGGCCTCGGCGCCCGCCTGCTCGCCGGCTCGTACTATGGCCAGACGGTGCAGATCTGGGCGGCGCTCTTCATGGCGGCGGCCGTTGCGGCGCTGCTGGTCATCGTCGTCGGCTTTGCGCACAGCCTTGTCCTCAAGCGCATGGGGGCCCGGGCATGAACCTTTCCATCCTGATCGCCGCCATCGTCTTCTGGCTCGCCGCATGGGCGTTCAACGAGTGGCTGGTGCGGCGCAAACTCACCGGGGCGGCCGACAGGGCCGCCCGCCTCGCCGTGCCGCTGATCTTCGGCGTCACCATTCTCGTGCTGTGGGAAGGCATCGTCAGGGGCTTCAACGTGCCCTCCGTGCTGTTGCCGCCGCCGAGCATGATCTGGGCGCGGCTGATCAGCTCCATACCGACCCTGTGGGCGGATTTCCGCCAGACCTTCCTCAAATCCGTGCTGGTCGGCTATGCGCTGGGCTGCGGCCTCGGCTTTCTCGTCGCCATCCTCATCGACCGCTCGCCGTTCCTGCAAAAGGGGCTCTTGCCGCTCGGCAACTTCGTTTCCGCCCTGCCGGTCATCGGGGTGGCGCCCATCATGGTCATGTGGTTCGGCTTCGACTGGCAGTCTAAGGTCGCGGTCGTGGTCATCATGACGTTCTTCCCCATGCTGGTGAACACGGTCTCGGGCCTTGCCGCGACCAGCCATATGGAGCGCGACCTGATGCGGACCTACGCCGCCGACTGGTTCCAGACGCTCGTCAAACTGCGCCTGCCCGCGGCCTGGCCCTTTATCTTCAATGCGCTGAAGATCAACTCCACGCTGGCGCTGATCGGGGCCATCGTCGCAGAGTTCTTCGGCACACCTATCGTCGGCATGGGTTTCCGCATCTCCACGGAAGTGGGCCGCATGAATGTCGACATGGTCTGGGCCGAAATCGCGGTGGCCGCGGTGGCTGGCTCCCTATTCTACGGGGCGGTCGCGCTCTTCGAGCGCATCGTCACGTTCTGGCATCCGTCTGTCCGTGGTGGGCAGACGTAAAACAAAGAAGAAAGAGGGAACTGACATGAAAAAGACGATTGCATCGATGCTTCTGGCAAGCGCGTTCTCGCTTGCCGCGTTCCAGGCGCAGGCCGCCGACAAGGTGACGCTTCAGCTGAAATGGGTTACCCAAGCCCAGTTCGCCGGCTACTACGTTGCGAAGGACAAGGGCTTTTACGAGGAAGAAGGCCTCGACGTCGACATCAAGCCGGGCGGTCCCGACATTGCTCCCGCGCAGGTCATCGCCGGCGGCGGCGCCGACGTCATCGTGGACTGGATGCCGTCTGCTCTCGCCACCCGCGAAAAGGGTGTCGCGCTCGTCAACATCGCCCAGCCGTTCAAATCCTCGGGCATGATGCTCACCTGTCTGAAGGAATCCGGCGTGAAGACGCCCGAGGACTTCAAGGGCAAGACGCTCGGCGTCTGGTTCTTCGGCAACGAATATCCGTTCCTCTCCTGGATGGCGCATCTGAAGATCCCGACGGAAGGCGGACCGGATGGCGTGACCGTGCTGAAGCAGGGCTTCAACGTCGATCCGCTGATCCAGAAGCAGGCCGCCTGCATCTCGACCATGACCTACAACGAGTACGGCCAGGTTCTGGATGCCGGCATCAAGGCCGAGGACCTCGTGACCTTCAAGTACGAGGACCAGGGCGTCGCCACGCTGGAAGACGGTCTTTACGTGCTGGAAGACAAGCTCGCCGACCCCGCTTTCAAGGAGAAGATGGTCAAGTTCGTACGCGCCTCCATGAAGGGCTGGAAATATGCCGAGGAGCATCCGGACGAAGCCGCCGACATCGTGCTGGAAAACGACTCGACCGGTGCCCAGACCGAAGCGCACCAGAAGCGCATGATGACCGAAGTCGCCAAGCTGACCGCCGGCTCCAACGGCGCGCTCGACGAAGCCGACTACAAGCGCACCGTCGCAACGCTGCTCGGCGGCGGTTCCGACCCGGTCATCTCCAAGGAGCCGGAAGGCGCCTGGACCCATGCCGTGACGGACGAAGCGCTGAAATAATCGCACCGCTTGACGACATCGTGCGGGGCCCCCAGGGCCCCGCGCATCTTTGAGCAGACGGCAGGAGGCGGCCACGCGCCCATTGCCTTGGAAAGGCCAAACACCTGGAATAATGAGGCACCATTCCGTTGCCTCTTGTATGGTTGGCCGGCCCCGATTACATAGACCGCACAGACGGACGGGAGGCCGCTGCGCCATCCATGCCCTCCACACTGGCAGGAACAGGTTCGGCGGAAACCAGAAAAGCGCCCGTACACGAAACACGCAGTCACGCTTTTGGGATAGCTCCGCCTATGGCTTTTGGACACGGGACAATGCGCTTCATTTCTGCCGCGGTCGTAATGGCTGTCGCGCAGACATCCGCTTTTGCCGCCGATGCGGCGACCAGCAGTGTCGATGGCGCCCAGCAGGTCCAGAACCTGCCCGCCATTGTCGTTACCGCTGCCGAACAGCGCAGCCTCGTCGATCGCGTGATCGCCACCGGCACGATCCAGGCCGTCGAGGAAGTCTACGTGACGCCGCTCGTCGAAGGCCTCTCGATCCGCACGCTTGAAGCCGATGTCGGCGATCGCGTCGCGGCGGACGGCACGCTCGCCACGCTGAACGACGATGCGCTCCTTCTCCAGAAAAGCCAGACCGAGGCTTCGCTTGCCAAGGCACGCGCCGGCCTCGAACAGATCAAGGCACAGCTCGTGGAAGCGAAGGCCAATGCGGACGAGGCCGTCCGGGCCCGCGACCGCGCGCAGCGGCTTGTGAAGTCCGGCTCCCAGTCGCAGGCCGGTGCCGACCAGGCGATTGCGGCAGCGGACGCAGCACTTGCCCGCGTCAATTCCGCCGAGCAGGCTGTCGCCGTCGCCGAGGCCGACATCAATGTCGCGCAGTCGCAGATCGACGATATCGACCTGAGGCTTGCCCGCACCTCCGTCAAGTCGCCGGTCGCCGGCGTCGTGTCCGCGCGCACCGCCAAGATCGGCGCCATCGCCAGCGGATCGGCCTCGCCGCTCTTCACCGTCATCCGCGACGGCGCCATCGAACTCAAGGCCGACGTATCGGAAGACACGATCCTCAAGCTCAAGCCCGGCCTCAAGGCCAAGGTCTCGCTTGCGGGCGGAGCGGCGACGCTGACCGGCACCATCCGCCTGGTCGAACCGACGCTCGATCCGCAAAGCCGCCTCGGCCGCGTCTATATCGGCTTCGACAAGCCGGAGCGGGCCCGCGCCGGCATGTTTGCGAGCGCCGACATTGTCGTGGAGGAAAAGCAGGGTATTGTCCTTCCCCTCTCCGCCGTCACGACGGCGGACGGCAAGACGGTGGCCCGAAAGGTCGAGAACGGTGTCGTCCGGCTGGTGCCGGTCGAGACCGGCATTCAGGACGGCCAGGGGATCGAGATCGTCAGCGGGCTTGCAGCCGGCGACGAGGTCGTCGCCAAGGCCGGCGCCTATGTTCGCGATGGCGACCGGATCAATCCGGTCAAGGGCGAACAGGCTTCGGCCACGAAATGACGAAGAGGCTCCGCCGCAAGCGGAGCCGGCAGCCGGGCAACAGGGTCGGAGCCCCTCCCCGGAAGCGTCTGGTCTCTTATCGAGGACTTTGGGGACATGAACTTTTCAGCTTGGTCCATCCGCAACCCGATTGCGCCGCTGCTCGCTTTCGCGCTGCTGCTCTATGTCGGCATCCAGTCCTTCTATTCGCTGCCGATCACGCGCTTCCCCAATATCGACGTTCCCGTCATCGCCATTTCGGTGACGCAGAGCGGCGCTGCTCCGGCCGAGCTTGAGGTCCAGGTCACCAAGGAAATCGAGGACGCCGTCGCCGGCATCGAAGGCGTGGACGACATCGTGTCGACCGTCACGGACGGCAGCTCCGTCACATCCGTTCTCTTCAAGATCGAAAAGCCCACGAACCAGGCGCTGCAGGACGTCAAGGACGCGATCGACCGCATCCGCAGCGACCTGCCGGCCTCCATCGAGGAGCCGGTCGTCAGCAAGATCGACGTGGAGGGCCAGGCGATCCAGACCTTCGCCGTCTCCTCGCCGAACATGACGCTGGAAGAGCTGTCATGGTTCGTCGACGATAAGGTCAAGCGCGCGCTTCAGGGCCAGCCGGGCATCGGCAAGATCGACCGCTTCGGCGGCGCCGACCGCGAGGTGCGCGTCGACCTCAACCAGGACAAGCTCGATTCCTACGGCATTTCCGCCGCCGACGTGAACCGCCAGATCCGCAGCATGAACGCCGATGCCGGCTCCGGCCGCGGCCAGATCGCCGGCGCCGAACAGGCCATCCGCACGCTCGGCGACGCCCGCTCGGTCGAGAAGCTGACGAACACGATGATCGCGCTGCCGAACGGCCGGTTCGTGCGGCTTTCCGAACTCGGCAAGATTTCCGATACCTACGAGGAGCCGCGCTCCTTCTCGCGCTTCAACGGCAATCCGGTCGTGACCTTTGCCGTCTTCCGCTCGAAAGGGGCAAGCGAGGTGACCGTCGCCGGCTCCGTCGAGAAGGCACTGGGCAGCGTGCGCACACAAAATCCCGACGTGTCGATCGAGATGGTGGACGATGCCGTCTACTTCACCTACGGCAACTACGAGGCAGCACTTCACACGCTGATCGAAGGCGCATTGCTGGCGGTCGCCGTCGTGCTGCTCTTCCTGCGCAACTGGCGGGCGACGCTGATTTCCGCGGTCGCGCTCCCGCTCTCGGCGATCCCGACATTCTTCGTCATGGACATGCTGGGCTTCTCGCTGAACCTCGTGTCGTTCCTGGCGCTGACGCTCGCGACGGGGATCCTCGTGGACGATGCCATCGTGGAGGTCGAGAACATCGCGCGCCACATCCGCATGGGAAAATCGCCCTATCGCGCCGCGATCGAGGCGGCCGACGAGATCGGCCTTGCGGTGATCGCGACCACCTTCACCATCATCGCGGTCTTCGTGCCGGTGTCGTTCATGCCGGGCATACCGGGCCAGTACTTCATCCAGTTCGGCCTGACCGTGGCTGTTGCGGTGTTCTTCTCGCTTGCGGTGGCCCGCCTGATCACGCCGGTCATGGCGGCCTATCTGATGCGCTCCAGCGATGCCGACGGCCATGGCGAAGAGAAGGAAGGCCGCTTCATGCGCGGCTACACCTGGCTCGTCAGCAAGACGACCGGCACATGGTATGCCCGCTACGCCACCCTTCTCGGCGCCTTCGCCTTCCTGATCGCCTCCGTCATGCTGCTCTTCACGGTGCCCGGCAGCTTCATGCCGCCGGAAGACGCGTCCCGCGTCGTGCTGTCGGTCGAACTGCCGCCGGATGCGATGCTCGACGATACCGACCGCACGACCACGCAGGTCTATGACAAGGTCAAGGATATCGACGGCGTGAAAAGCGTCTTCGTGCTGGGCGGTTCCTCACCGAAGGGCGATCTGGAACTGCGCCGCGCCTCCGTCACCGTCATCCTCGACAGACTGGAGCATTCCCTCGCCTACCGGCTGGTGAACGACGTTCTCGGCGGCATTCCCGTGATCGGCCCCTACCTGCCGAAAATGGAAGCGCATGGCCGCCTGCGGCCGCAATGGGATATCGAGAAGGAGATCTTCGCCAAGCTTCGCGATATCCCCGACGTGCGCATCATCAAGCTCAACGATCGCGGCGAGCGCGACCTTGCCTTCAACCTGCTCTCCAACAACGAGGCGGACCTGAACGACACGGTCGCGGTGCTGGAAGCCAAGCTGCGCGCCGACCCGCTGCTGGCCAATGTCAGCTCGGAAGGCTCGCTACCGCGACCGGAACTGCAGATCCGCCCGCGCGACGACCAGATGGCCCGCTTCGGCATCACCACCGCGCAGATATCGGAGGTCGTGCGCGTCGCGACCATCGGCGATATCGACTCGCAGCTCAGCAAGGTCTCGCTCGACAACCGCCTCATCCCCATCCGCGTGCAGGTGGACCGCGCGTTCCGCACCGATCTCGCCGCCATCCGCAACCTGAAGATCCAGACCGCGGGCGGCCAGTTCGTGCCGCTCTCCAGCGTCGCCGATATCGACTATTCGGAAGGCCCGAGCGCCGTGAAGCGGCACAACCGCAATCGTGTCGTCTCGATCGGCTCCGATCTCCAGCAGGGCGTAGCGCTCGACACCGCAACCGCCCGTTTCAAGGAGATCGCCTCGGGCATCGACATGCCGTCGACGGTCCAGTTCGCCGAAAGCGGTGACGCGGAAATCCAGGCCGAGATGCAGCAATCCTTCGGCAACGCCATGCTGCTCGGCCTGCTGCTCGTGCTGATGGTGCTGATCCTGCTGTTCAAGGATGTGATCCAGCCCTTCACCATCCTTCTGTCGCTGCCGCTTGCCATCGGCGGCGTGGCGGCCGGTCTCATCCTCACGCAGAACGCGCTTTCCATGCCCGTTCTCATCGGCATTCTCATGCTGATGGGCATCGTGACCAAGAACGCCATCCTGCTCGTCGATTTCGCCATCGAGATGCGCCATGCCGGCATGGAGCGCGTGGAAGCCATGATCGAGGCGGGCCGCAAGCGCGCGCGTCCGATCGTCATGACGTCCATCGCCATGTCCGCCGGCATGCTGCCGTCTGCGCTCGGCGTCGGCGAAGGCGGCGCCTTCCGCTCGCCCATGGCGATCGCGGTGATCGGCGGCATCATCGTCTCGACCGTTCTCTCGCTGGTCGTCGTGCCGTCCTTCTTCCTGATCATGGACGACCTTTCGCGCTTCCTCGGCTGGGCCTTCGGCCGTTTCGTCGGAAAGAAGGACGACGAGTTGCTGGCCATGGAACCGCAGGCGCTGACACAGCTCGCCGACCAGACGGCACGCACCGTCACGGAACTGGAAAAGCGCATCGAGACGCTCGAAAAGAAAAACGGCGAGCGAAAGCCCTTCACCGTGGTGCATCACTCCACGCTCGCGGCAGAGTAACCGCTGCGTTCACAGATGAACGGCCGGCGCGGCATCATTTGCCCCGCCGGCCGTTTTGCGTTGTTTGATCGAAATCAAGACGCGTATTCCCGCCCTGGACTATCGTTTCAGCTGGACGAACGAACGAAGCCTGCGGGAGCATGGAGTGAGATCGATGAACAGGCTGATGAAACCCGGCGCACGGGAACGGGAAACGCTTCTGAATTCAGGTTTTCTGGCTTCGCTCGGCGTGGAGAGTGTCGCGGCGCTGATGGAAATCGCCGTTATCGGCAACCTGCCGGCCCGGCAGATGCTGTTCCGGGAAGGCGAGCCCGCCGACATGCTGCATTGCGTTCTGTCCGGCTACATCCGCCTCTACAAGCTCGACCCCGACGGCCGCGAGGCCGACGTCAGCCTCTATGGCCCCGGCGACCTGATCGGCGCGAGCGTGGTGCTCGACGGCGGCCGTTATGCCGCGACGGCACAGGCTGCCGAGCCGGCGCTGCTTGCCCGCTTCGATCTGAGGCGCGTGCGCGACATCGCAAGCCGGCGAGCGGACCTGGCACTCGCGCTCGTCAACATCGTGTCCGCGCAGCTTGCCGCCAGCTTCACCAGCCTTGCCGATGACCGGCTGCACACCGCGCCCCAGCGCGTGTCGCGCTATCTGCTCGATCATTGCCCGGCGGACGGCAAGGCAACGAGTTTCCGCCTGCCCTACCAGAAGAGCCTGCTCGCTGGGAAGCTCGGCCTCGCACCCGAGGCGCTGTCGCGCGCCTTCTCCCTCCTGCGCAACCACGGCGTCAATGTCCGCGGCCGGCTCGTCCATATCGGCGATCCTGAGGCGCTGAAGAGGGTGTAAGCTAGAGCCCGCCCTGCACGCGCAGGAAATCGACGATGGTGTCGACCCCTTCGCCGCGTTTCATGTCGGAGAAAACGAAGGGCCGCGCTGCACGCATGCGCCCGGCATCCGCCTCCATCACGTCCAGATCCGCCCCGACATACGGCGCGAGGTCCTTCTTGTTGATGACGAGAAGGTCCGAGCGCGTAATGCCCGGCCCGCCCTTGCGCGGGATTTCCTCCCCCTGGCAGACAGAGATGACATAGATCGTCAAGTCCGCGAGGTCGGGCGAGAAGGTTGCCGCGAGATTGTCGCCGCCCGACTCGATGAAGACCACATCCAGATCGGGGAAACGCCGGTTGAGATCGGCGATGGCCTGGAGGTTGATCGAGGCATCCTCGCGGATGGCGGTGTGCGGGCAGCCACCCGTCTCCACGCCGACGATGCGGTCGGACGGCAGCGCCTGCATGCGCACCAGCGCCTCCGCATCCTCCTTGGTGTAGATGTCGTTGGTCACAACGGCCACGGAATAGTGCGCGGCCATGGCCTTGCAGAGCTTCTCCGTCAGCGCCGTCTTGCCCGAACCGACGGGGCCGCCGATGCCGACACGCAGGGGACCGTTTTTCGATGTCATCGTCACTCTCCAAGAGTTTCGCGGCAGACGGACGGCAACGCCATCGGTCCACCTCTATCTATTATCTTCGCCCAGCAGGGTTTGGCGGCCGACCTGCTCATGAACGGAACAGCCGCGTCGTCAATGTTTCATGCCGCAGGCTGGCAATCTCCGCGCGGATGGTGGCGGAACCGAGATCGTCGAGCGTCGAGCCCGCGGCCCGTTCGGCCATCGCGATCACCTGCGGCTCCAGCCCGGCAAGAACAGCCACGCCATCGCGCTGGCCGATGACACCGCAACGGATCGCCACCGATACCAGATTGGAGGCGACCGCGTGGAGAAAGGCGGCCAGCGCCGCCTCTGCCGCAATGCCGTGCCCGCCTGCAACCGCGGCCACGGCGACCGGATAGGCCGTCGCCTCGCCCAGCACGTCCAGAACCGGATGGGGCCAGCCCGATGCCGCCGCCAGGAATGCGCCGCCCTGAAGCATGGTTTCCCTGTGCCGCTCGGCCGAGCCCGCAAGCGCCTCCGCGAGCGCGGCGACCGCCTTCAACTGCTCCTCCGCATCGACGTCGCGATGCGCTTCGGCAAACAGCACGGCATCGTTCCATAGACTGCCGTGCGAAAGCAGGCTCGAGAGCCAGTCTCGAAGCGTCGCGACGTCGCGCACGTCACCGTCGCTCACCACCTGCTCGAGACCGCCCGAATAGGAGAAGGCGCCGACGGGAAAGGCCGGTGACAACCAGGTCATCAGCCGCACGAGGGCTGCCGGCTCAGTCATGGCCGTGATGGTGATGCCCGTGGCCGGAACCGTGATAGGCGCCGCGCACCGGATGGAACGGCTCCGAGACTTCCCGTACCGTCGCGCCGAGCCCGTTCAGCATGTCGCGGATCACGTGATCGCGCAGGATGAGAATGCGCGTCTCCTCGATCTGCGCCGGCAGGTGGCGATTGCCGAGATGCCAGGCGAGCTCGACGAGATGAAGCGGCCCCTTCGGTGTGACTTCGTAGAGAAGTTCTTCCGCCGCCACGACCTCGATCGTCTCGCCGCTTTCCGTCCACAGCAGATCGCCATGCGAAAGCTGGACCGGTTCGCGCAGGTCGACCATCACGACATCGTCGTGCTGCATGTGCAGGAGCTTGCGGCGAATATGACGCTGGTCGTGCGGGAGAATGACGACATCGATGGGCGTCTGGTCGATGGCGGTTCCCTGCGGCAGGATCTGGGTGGAGCGATAGGGCATAAGGGACTTTCGGGGCGGAAGAGTATCAGAAGAGGAAATAGCGCTGCGCCATGGGCAGCACGGTCGCGGGTTCGCAGGTCAGCAGCTCGCCGTCCGCACGCACCTCATAGGTTTCCGGATCGACCTCGATATGCGGCGTGAGATCGTTGAGGATCATCGACGCCTTGGAGATGTTGCGCGTGTTGCGGACCGGCAGAAGCTGCTTGGCGACGCCGAGGCGCTCGCGAAGCCCGAGATCGATGGCCGCCTGAGAAACGAAAGTGACGGACGAATTGGTGCGCATCTTGCCATAGGCGCCGAACATCGGGCGATAATGGACCGGCTGTGGCGTCGGAATCGATGCGTTCGGATCGCCCATCGGCGCCATGGCGATGACGCCGCCGAGCAGGACCATGTCGGGCTTCACGCCGAAGAAGGCCGGGTTCCACAGCACGAGGTCGGCACGCTTGCCCACTTCGACCGAGCCGATCTCGTGGCTCAAACCATGCGCGATGGCCGGGTTGATCGTATATTTGGCGATGTAGCGGCGGATGCGCAGGTTGTCGTTGTCACCGGTCTCGCCGGCAAGGCGGCCGCGCTGGCGCTTCATCTTGTCCGCCGTCTGCCAGGTGCGGATCGCGACCTCGCCGACACGGCCCATGGCCTGGCTGTCGGAGGAGATGACGGAGAAGGCGCCGATATCGTGCAGGATGTCCTCCGCCGCGATGGTTTCCTTGCGGATGCGGCTTTCAGCGAACGCGATGTCCTCCGGGATGGATGGCGACAGGTGATGGCAGACCATCAGCATGTCGAGATGCTCGGAAATGGTGTTGACCGTATAGGGCCGTGTCGGGTTGGTCGAAGACGGGATGACGTTGGCGTGGCCGCAGACCTTGATGATATCGGGCGCGTGGCCGCCGCCGGCCCCTTCCGTGTGGAAGGCGTGAATGGTTCGCCCGCCGATCGCCGCAACCGTGTCCTCCACGAAGCCGCTTTCGTTGAGCGTGTCGGTGTGGATCATCACCTGCACATCGTATTCATCGGCCACCGAAAGGCAGCAGTCGATGGCCGCCGGTGTCGTACCCCAGTCCTCGTGCAGCTTGAGCGATGAGGCGCCGGCGCGGATCATCTCCTCGATCGGCGCGGCCACCGACGCGTTGCCCTTGCCCGCCAGTGCCAGGTTCATCGGAAAGGCATCGAAGCTCTCGATCATGCGCTCGATGTGCCAGGCGCCCGTGCAGGTGGTGGCGAGCGTGCCGTGGGCAGGCCCCGTGCCGCCGCCCAGCATCGTCGTGACGCCGCTCGCCAGCGCATGCTCGATCTGCTGCGGGCAGATATAGTGGATATGCGCATCCATCGTCCCGGCGGTGAGGATCTTGCCCTCCCCGGCGATCACTTCGGTCGAGGGACCGACGATGATGGTCACGCCCGGCTGCGTATCGGGATTGCCCGCCTTCCCGATGCCGGCGATGCGGCCGTTGCTGAGGCCGATATCCGCCTTGAAGATGCCGCTGTGGTCGATGACGAGCGCGTTGGTGATGACGGTATCGACCGCGCCCTCGCCGCGCGTCGCCTGGCTCTGGCCCATGCCGTCGCGAATGACCTTGCCGCCGCCGAACTTCACCTCGTCGCCGTAGCTGGTGAAGTCCCTCTCCACCTCGGCGAAGAGTTCCGTGTCGGCAAGGCGCACCTTGTCGCCGGTGGTGGGACCGAACATGCGGGCATAGGCGGCGCGGGACATGGTGTAGGACATGGGTCAGCTTCTCCGGGAGGCGGAAGGATGATCGAGGCGGTCGAGGCGGCCGGCGATAACGAGCGTATCGACCCAGCGCCGCTCGGCGGCGAAAGGATGCCATTCCCAGCCTTCGTGGCTAAAGCCGGCAATGGAAACGCGGTCGCCTTCTTCGGCAAGGTTTTCAAGGGCATGCGCAATGGTGACGAGGCCCGAGCTCGGTACGACGTAGGGCGCGGGATCGAAGGCGGCCAATCCGGCGTCGACGGCACGATGGAGGGCGGCGGGGATGACACGCAACCGACGGCCGGTCGCCGCCGCGAAGGCCTCGAAGCCATCAGTGTAATCGTCACAGAAGTCGTCGAGATCGGGGTGGCTGATGGCCAGCGGCGCGCGCATGGCCGCAAACACATCGGAAGAGCGCACGCACCAGATCTCGCCGGCCTGCCGCACGGTCTCGCTGTCCTTCCAGCGACCGCCGCCCAGCATGTCGAGCGCCGGGCGGCCGGTGTTGCACACGGCGATGATATCCGTCTTCACGCCGCCCGCGCCCGCCGACCGGCAGCCATTGAAACGGATCACGATGTCAGCCGCATCGATCGTCGCAGCCAGCCCCTGCGGGATGGCGCCATTGCCGACGATGACGATCCTGCGTGACACCGCCGCTCCTCAGTTTTCCTGCTCGTAGAACGTCTTGAGCTCCGCCGTCCGCTTGCGTGTGAGATCCGCAAGGCAGCTGGAAACCAGCAAGGGTTCCATGGAGCCGCCGCGTGCCTCGAAGCCAGCAAGATCGCACTGGCCGTCGCGATAGCCGATCCACGAGCGCTGGGCACGTTTCAGTGCATCGACCGCGCCGACATACTGGTCGCCCATATCCTTGAACCCTTCATCGGTCTCCACAGCGGCCGCCAGGGCCTTCTTGTAGACGGCGTTCAACTCTTCGTCGGCCGCCTTGTAGTCGCGTCCGGCGCAGATGTTCATGTCCATCTGCGTCTCCGCGTTGTCGCAGTCGACTTCGGGCTCCTGCGCCATGGTAACCGTGGCCGAAACGATGAGCGAGGCGGCGGCCAGAAGTAGTGAATGTCGCAAAGTCATGTCAGAGTTTTCCCATAACGGCCTGCCGGAAGCCGTAAATTTCCCGCTTGCCGGAAAACGGCACGAGCCTCACGCTGCGCGTCTGGCCGGGCTCGAAACGCACGGCGGTTCCGGCGGGGATATCGAGCCTGAGCCCCCGCGTCTGCTCGCGTTCGAACGACAGGCCGGGATTGGTTTCGTAGAAATGATAATGACTGCCGACCTGGATCGGGCGGTCGCCCGCGTTGGAAACGTCCAGCACGGTAACAGGCAGCCCGACATTGAGTTCGATATCGCCGTCGGCGGCGATGATTTCTCCCGGGATCATGGATTTCCTCTCGCAGCTTGCGCGGGGCCGCAGCCTTCCGCTTTCACGATACGTTTCGTCGATGCCGGATATTCTGCGAGCATCGCGGCCGGCCGCACCGGACGATGCATGAACCCGCCGCCGCAGTTCGGGCAGACGCCGTGCAGAACCGTGCGCACGCATTCCGTACAGAAGGTGCATTCGAACGTGCAAATCATCGCCTCGCCGCTTTCGGGCGGCAGATCGCGGTCGCAGCATTCGCAATTGGGCCTGAGCGCCAGCATGGGGCTACCGGATCGGCTCGTGCACGGTCACGAGCTTGGTACCGTCGGGGAAGGTAGCTTCCACCTGGATGTCGTGGATCATCTCGGGGATGCCATCCATCACCTGGTCCCGGGTGAGCACATGCGCGCCCGCCTCCATCAGGTCGGCAACCGCCCGGCCGTCGCGGGCACCCTCCACCACGAAATCGGTGATGAGCGCGATCGCCTCGGGATGATTGAGCTTCACTCCGCGCTCCAGACGCTTGCGCGCCACGATCGCGGCCATGGCGATCAGCAGTTTGTCTTTTTCGCGGGGGGTCAGGTTCATGAGTGGTCCGTCGCTGGTTCCGTCGCGCGAGAATAGGCGGCTGTTTGCGCGCGCGATATACGCAAAACAGGAAGCCGGCGGCGACCACGGATCGGGCCGGGCCTGCCGATTTCAGAGTGACCAGAGTTTCGGCACGCTCGCGCCCTTGCGCAAGTGCGAAATGATCGGGATGAGCATTTTTCGCAGGGAGAACCCGTCGTCGGCCACGACACGCGCGACGAGCTTGTCCTGCCACTGGCTGACGCCTGCCGCGCCCGCGCCGATCAGCCGACGCAGCGGTTCGACATGCCCTTCGGCATCGGGGCCGCACAACAGCACCGTTGCGAAGGCGCGCGCACCGCGCAGCGTCGCGAGCTCGCCCGTAAGGGCGGCAACATCGCCGTCAAGCCGCGTTTCCTCGGCATGGATCAGCTTGCCGGCGCGGCGAACACGCCAGCGGTCGTGAAAGAACCCCGTCTCCACCGTCTCGCCCATCGCCTTGCGGCCAAGAATCACGGCCTCCACGGCGAGGAAGATGGCATCGGCAGCCAGGTCCACCTCCAGCCGGCGGTTCAGCGACGACCGGTCGAACAGGATCGTCTCCTGCGGCAGCCAGTCGACACGCGCGCCGTCGGCCACCGTGATGCGTGTTTCCAGCCGTGCGGTCGAGGCGGTCGCCTTGTAGACACGTTCGCAGGCCTGCGTGGTCACGGTCAGGCGCGTTTCGGCGCCGGCTGCAAGCGACCATTCCACATGGTCGCCGCCCGTCAGGCCACCGGCCGTGTTGATGAGGACGGCCTCCATCGCGCCGTCGAACGTGGCGGGTAGCCGGATCTTGGCGCAGCCTTCCTGATAGAGCACGTCGAGCCGGGTGCTCTGCGCAGACCGCTTCGCCACCAAGCGTCCGACGCCGCGCGCCCGCTGCTGGCGGCCGATGGGCTCATCCCGGACAAGCGCTGCGTCCATGCTGCCATTCCTTTCGTCTTCACCCTGCCGATATGTCTTGGCCCGGACACTGTGCAGGCCTTCACGAAAAAGCCCGGCGCAAGGGCCGGGCTTGAAGTCGACACGGCCGGGCGGCGTGCGTGCGCCGCCCGTTCCATGAAACGATTACTCGTTTTCGAAGTAGGTGTACTTGCCGTCTTCACCCTTCTTCCAGGTGTACATGACGTAGTCCGGGCGGGTGATGTCGCCCTTCTCGTCGAAGGACAGCTCGCCGATCGCCGTGTTGAACGGGCCCTTGGCCTTGATCGCTTCGGCAACGGCCTGCGCGTCGTTACCGCCGGCAGCCTTGGCGGCTTCAGCGATGACCTGCAGTGCGGCGTAGGAGTAGAGCGTGTAGGCTTCCGGCTCGAAACCGGCAGCGCGGAACTTCTCGACGAGCTCCTTGGCAGCCGGGTTCTTGCGCGGATCGGGCGCGAAGGTCATCAGCGTGCCGTCGACGGCGTCGCCGGCGATCGAAGCCAGCTCGTTCGAAACGATGCCGTCGCCCGAGATGAAGGTAGCCTTCAGGCCCTGGTCGGCAGCCTGGCGTTCCATCAGGCCGAACTCGGTGTGCAGGCCGCCCCAGTAGACGACGGAGACGCCGGCTTCCTTCATCTTCGCGATGAGGGCCGAGAAGTCCTTGTCGCCGATGTTGACGCCTTCGTAGATGACTTCCTTGACGCCGGCTTCGTTGGCCGACTTCTTGGTTTCGTCGGCGAGACCCTGGCCATACGGGCTCTTGTCGTGGAGAACGGCGAGCTTCGCATCCTTGAAGTTGGCGGCGATGAAGGCGCCGGCTACCGCACCCTGCTGGTCGTCACGGCCGCAGGTACGGAACGTGTTCCACAGGCCGCGCTCGGTGTAGGTCGGGTTCGTGGACGCCGGCGAAACCTGCAGGATGCCGTTTTCGGCGTAGATTTCCGACGTCGGGATGGAAACGCCCGAGTTGAAGTGACCGACAACGAACTTCACGCCATCGGCGACGAACTTGTTGGCAACGGAAACGCCCTGCTTCGGGTCGGAAACGTCATCGCCCAGAACGATCTTGATCTGCTCGCCGTTGATGCCGCCGGCCGCATTGATGTCGGCAGCAGCCTGCTCGACGCCCTTCTGGATCTGCGCGCCGAAAGCGGCGTTCGGACCGGTCAGCGGGCCGCCGACGCCGACCAGGATGTCGGCCCAAGCGCTGCCGCTGAAAGCGACCATTGCAGCCAAAGCAACAGCCGACATGAGAGACTTCTTCATTTGGTTACTCCCAGATTTATAGCGGGCTGGTTTCAACCGGGCGCAACACCCGCATTCATTGCGCCGGTATCCTTTGCCCGTCCGGGCGGACGGGTGTTCCCTTGATTATTTCGACTTCCAGGAAAAGGGCGAGACCTTCTCATAAAGCCAGTAGTAATTGTTGGTCATCTGCCGCGTCCGGTAGTAGCGGTAACCGAGCGTAGCAAACAACAAAAGCACGGCGGTGTCCACGAGATAGTACTGTGGGGTGAGCATGGTTCCGTTGAACAGGGCGTGGTGGATGAAGCGGATGGCGACGCCGAGGAGGAGGGTGTAGATGACGAGGGTCCGGTAGGGCTGCCAGCCCTCGGCGACGCTCTTTCCGGTACGCCATGCGGTCCAGCCGCCCATGATGACGGTGATGAACAGGAACTGCCAGACAGACGGCTCCTCGTAGAGAATTCCCTGCATTGTCCGTCTCCTTGTCCTAGTGCCTGCCGCCTTCGAGATAGGCCGCGCGCACTTCCGGATTGGCCAGAAGCTCCTTGCCCGAGCCGCTCATCGTCACCTTGCCGTTGACCATCACATAGGCGCGGTCCGACAGCTTGAGCGCGGCAAAGGCGTTCTGCTCCACGAGGAACACGGTCAGGCCCTCTTCCTTATTCAGCACCTTGATGGCGTCGAAGATGCCCTTGACGATCAGCGGCGCCAGGCCCAGCGACGGCTCGTCGAGAAGCAAGAGCTTGGGACGCGCCATCAGCGCGCGGCCGATCGACAGCATCTGCTGTTCGCCGCCCGAGAGCGTGCCGCCGCGCTGCGACTGGCGCTCCTTGAGGCGCGGGAAGAGCGTGAAGATCTTCTCCACGTCCTCGTCGAAATACTTCAGGTTGTCGAGGCTCGCGCCCATCTGGAGGTTTTCGTAGACGGTCATGCGCGGGAAGATGCGGCGTCCCTCCGGCGACTGCGCGATGCGGCGGCGCGCGATGAGATGCGTCGGCAGGCGGGTGATGTCCTCGCCGTCGAAGGTGATGGTGCCGTTGCGCGCCTGGGGGCTGCCGCAGATCGTCATCATCAGGGTCGACTTGCCCGCACCGTTGGCGCCGATGAGGCTGACGATCTCGCCCTTCTGCACCGTGACATCGACGCCGGCGAGCGCGCGGATGTTGCCGTAATAGGTTTCAACGCCCTGGACGCTGAGAAGCGTATCGCTCATCAGTGCGACCCTCCCGCCGTGCCCTCGATCTCCTCGATTTCCTCGATCACCTCTTCGACCTCATCATCTTCCACACCGAGATAGGCCGCGATAACCTTCGGATCGTTCTTCACATGGTCCGGCGTGCCGTCGGAGATCTTCTGCCCGTATTCGAGCACGACCACATGGTCGGAGATCTCCATGACCACCGACATGTCGTGCTCGATGAGCAGGATCGACGTGCCGCTGTCCTTGCGGATGGAGCGCAGGAGTTCGTTGAGCGCGAGCGATTCACGCGGGTTGAGGCCCGCCGCCGGCTCGTCGAGGCACAGGACCTCGGGTCCCGTGCACATGGCGCGTGCGATCTCCAGGCGCCGCTGGGCGCCGTAGGGCAGATCGCCGGCCGGGTCGTCGGCACGCGCGATGAGGTCGGCCTTCTCCAGCCAGTGCCGGGCGACCTCGATGGATTCGGCCGCGGCCTTCTTGTATCCGGGCAGGCCTAGAAGGCCGAGGACGGTATAGCCCGACGCCTTCATCAGCGTGTTGTGCTGGGCCACGAGCAGGTTCTCCAGAACGGTGAGGCCCGAGAAGAGCCGGATGTTCTGGAAGGTGCGCGCCACCTTGGCATCGCGGGTGATCTCGAAGTCGTTCAGGCGCTCCAGCAGGAACTCCTTGCCGCCCTTCTGGCGCATGGTGATCATGCCCATGGTCGGCTTGTAGAAGCCGGTCACGCAGTTGAAGACCGTGGTCTTGCCCGCGCCGTTGGGACCGATCAGCGCGGTGATCTCGCCGCGTTGCGCCTCGAAGGAGAAGTCGTTGATGGCCATGAGGCCGCCGAAGCGCATCGAGAGATGCTCGACCTTGAGAATGGGGTCAGCCGTCATCGTGTTCGTTGTCATGGTTGCGGACACCATCAGCCGTGTCCTTCCTTGGTGAAGCTGCCGGAGACCGCCTTGCGTTCCTTCAGGAAGGCGGTCGGTTCACGGCTGCCGACGAAGCCACGCGGTTTCCAGACCATCACGATGACCATGGCGAGGCCGAAGATCAGCATGCGGTAGAGTTCCGGCGTGAAGTCGGGACCGAAAATGGCCTTGAGGAAGGTCATCTCGCGCAGCAGTTCCGTGCCGCCGACCATCACGACGGCCGCAACCGCGATGCCGACGAGTGAGCCCATGCCGCCGAGGACCACGATGGCCAGGATGATCGCCGATTCCAGGAAGACGAAGCTTTCCGGCGACACGAAGCCCTGGCGCACGGCGAAGAAGGAGCCGGCGAAGCCGCCGAACATCGCGCCGATGGAAAACGCCGTCAGCTTGGTCGTGACCGTGTTGATGCCGAGCGAGCGGCAGGCGATCTCGTCCTCGCGCAGCGCTTCCCAGGCGCGGCCGATCGGCATGCGGCGCAGGCGGATCGTCACATAGGCGGTGAGTAGCGCCAGCGCCAGGATGAGGTAGAACAGGAAGATCTTGTAATAGGCCGACGACATCGGCAGGCCGAAGGCCTTGGCGAAGTTGTTCGGCGCGCTGACGTCGAACGACCAGATGCCGAAGACGGAGGCCTTGGGAATGCCCGAGACGCCGAACGTGCCGCGCGTCACTTCCGTCCAGTTGATCAGCACGAGGCGGATGATCTCACCGAAGGCGAGCGTGACGATGGCGAGATAGTCGCCCTTCAGGCGCAGCACCGGAAAGCCGAGGATCATGCCCCAGAAGGCGGCCAGGATGCCGGCGAGCGGCAGCAGGATCCAGAAGGACAGCCCGAAATACTGCGACAGCAGCGCGTAGGAATAGGCGCCCACCGCATAGAAGGCGACGTAGCCGAGGTCGAGCAGGCCGGCGAGGCCCACCACGATGTTGAGGCCCCAGGCGAGCATCACGTAGATGAGGATCTGGATGCCGAAATTGTCGACCCACTTCAGCGAGCCCTGCACGCCGAACAGCATGACCATCAGCGGCGGATAGATCAGGAGCGCGACGATGGCGATCTTGCTGAAGTTGCGCTTGAAGAAGCTTTCGTCCGCCTCGGCCGGCGCCTTGGCGGCGGCCTTGCGGGCCTCCATCCACGGACGGATATAGGCGACCGTGAGGAAGCGCCCGACGGCGGCGACCGCGACGAAGATGGCAAGCAGGCCCCAGCGCTGGTTCAACACCAGCTCGTTGCGGATGTTCTGCGTGGTCTCCAGACCGACGAAGAGCACGAACAGGCCGAGCGCCACGATGCCGGCAAAAATGCCCTCGCGCAGAGCCCGCGCCGTCAGGTTACCGCCGGCGCTCTCGGGAGAGTGGGAAATGTTGGACATGGATCAAACCTTCTCGACTTCCGGTCGTCCGAGAATGCCGGACGGCTTGAAGATCAGGACGATGGCGAGGATGGAGAACGTCGCGACGTCCTTGTAGTCGATGGTGAAATAGGCCGACCACAGGCTCTCGATGAGACCGATGAGCATGCCGCCGAGAACCGCGCCCGGAAGCGAGCCGATGCCGCCCAGGACCGCGGCCGTGAAGGCCTTGACGCCCGGGATGAAGCCGTCGGTGAAGACGGTCACGCCGTAATACATCAGGTACATGGTGCCGGCGACCGCCGCCAGCGATGCGCCCATGACGAAGGTCACGGAGATCGTGCGGTCGACGTCGATGCCGAGCAGCGCCGCCATCTTGCGGTCCTGTTCGGTCGCACGCTGCGCGCGGCCGAGCGCCGTCTTGTTGACGATGTACCAGAAGGTCGTCAGCAGGATCGCCGTCAGGAGCATGATGATGATCTGCTTGAGCGAGATCGCGATGCCGAAGACATTGTAGACCGACGACACCAGCGGCGGGATCGGCTTGTTGCGAGGGCCCTGCGTGACCTGGATGAAGTTCGACAGCGCAATCGACATGCCGATCGCCGTGATCAGCGGCGCAAGGCGGAACGAACCGCGCAGCGGCCGGTACGCCATCTTCTCGATCGTCCAGTTCCAAAGCGACGCCGTCAGCATCGCGGCCACCATCATCACCAGAAGCAGCAGCACGACCGGAAGGCCGACGAACACGCTCGTCAGGATCAGGAACGTGATGAGAGCGGCAAACCCACCCAGCATGAAAATATCGCCATGGGCGAAGTTGATCATGCCGATAATGCCGTAAACCATGGTGTAGCCAATGGCTATCAAACCATAAATCGAGCCAAGAGTCAGCCCGTTAACGAGCTGCTGGACGAAATACTCCATATACAATCCCCCGGATGCAGTCCGCTTTGGCCACATCTCTTGTTCTTGCGCTCATTTTTTGAGCTTGTGTAGACAAATGAATTCCATACCGCTTTCGATACAAAAGGGAAGCCAAAAAAAATCGGATCGACAATTTCTTTGGGCGAAAGCGGAAAATGACGTTATTAACGCCACGATATCCAAAAAAGCGGCAGGAAAATCAGCCCGCCGGTGCAAAATGAAGCACCGCGGCGGCGTGACGGGTGGTTCATGACGAAACACCGTCGCGACGCCGCGGCAGGTCTCATTTCCGCATCGCCCCCGTAGGGTCGAAGAGCGGCTCCCGCTGCAGGCGGGCGGGCAGCATCTCCCCGAGGAGCTCGACCGACCAGCCTTCGGTCACGTCGGCGATGTCCTTCGGCACATATCCCACCGCGACCGACACGCCGGCCGCATGTGCGTATCCACCCGATGTCACCCAGCCGCGCACGACGCCGTCGAGATAGATCGGTTCGTCGCCGATGACATCGGCATCCTTCGCCTCGAGGATAAAGGTACACAGCCGCAACGTGCCGCCGTTCTCGCGCTCTGATCTGGCGGCGGCCCTGCCGATGAAGTCCGTCGCCTTGTCCAGCGCGACGAAGCGATCCAGCCGCGCTTCCAGCGGACCGTAGAGCGGGCGATATTCCCGCGACCAGCTGCCATAGGATTTTTCGAGCCGCAGCGCGTTAAGCGCGCGCAGCCCGAACAGGCGAATGCCGAATTCCTCACCGGCTTCGAGGATCAGGTCATAGAGGTAGCGCTGGTATTGCGGCTTCATCCAGATCTCGTAGCCGAGATCGCCGGTATAGCTGACGCGGCCGACGATGGCGGGCGCCATGCCCAGATCCATGCGCCGCACCGCCATGAACGGGAAGGCCGCCGTCGACAGGTCCTGATGCGTCAGCTTGCGCAAGACCTCGCGGGCATTCGGGCCGGCGATCGCGAGGCCGACCAGGCCGAGATTGAGGGCCTCGAGCGTGACGGACCCGTCCTTCGGCAGATGCGCTTCGAACCAGCGCATGTGATAGTCCTCGGCGATGCCGGAGCCGATGAGCAGGAAATCGCCCTCGCCGAGCTTGGCCAGCGTGAAATCGCTGATCAGCTTGCCGTCCGCCTTCAACATGGGGGCGAGCGTCATGCGGCCGGTCGCGGGCATGCGGCAGGCAAGCAGCCGGTCGAGGAAGGCTTCCGCCCCCCTGCCCTTCACGGCATATTTGGCAAAACCCGACGTTTCCATCAGGCCGACGCTCTCGCGCACGGCCCTGGCCTCCGCACCGACCGTCTCGAAATCCGTCGACCGCCGCCAGGAGAAATGGTCCTCGACACCTGCGGGCGCAAACCACAGCGGCTGCTCCAGGCCGTAGGACGCGCCGAAGACGGCACCGGCGGCCTTCAGCCTGTCATAAATCGGCGTCGTCAGAAGCGGACGCCCAGCCGGCAACTCCTCGTTCGGATAGCGGATGGAGAACCGGCGCGAATAGTTTTCGCGCACCTTGGCATTGGTATAGCCGAGTGTGGCGAAATCGCCGTAGCGCGCCACGTCCATGGCGAAGACGTCGAAGCCGGGATCGCCGTGGATCATCCAGTTGGCAAGCGCCAGCCCGACACCGCCGCCCTGGCTGAAGCCGGCCATGACGGCGCAGGCCGACCAGAAATTCGTCATGCCGCGCACCGGCCCGACGAGCGGATTGCCGTCGGGCGAGAAGGTAAAGGGGCCATTGATGATCTTCCTGATGCCCGCCTTGTTGAAGGCCGGGAAATGGCGGAAGCCCACTTCCAGCTCCGGCGTGATGCGCTCGATATCCTCTTCCAGCAGCTCGTGACCGAAATCCCACGGCGTGGTCAGCGGCGACCACGGGCGGCAGGCCTTTTCATAGGTGCCCATCAGCATGCCGTTGCGTTCCTGGCGGAGATAGATTTCCCCGTCGAAATCCACGCAATGCATCAGCTCCTTGCCGCGCGTCTGGTTGAATTCGATGACCTCGGGCATGTCCTCGGTGATGAGATACATGTGCTCCATGGCCAGAACCGGCAGCTCGAGCCCGACCATGCGGCCCACCTCGCGCGCCCAGAGGCCGCCGCAATTGACCACGTGTTCGGCGATGATCTCGCCCTTGTTGGTGATGACGCGCCAGCTGCCGTCCTCGCGCTGCACGAGATCCTCGACCTTGGTGTGCAGGTAGATTTCCGCACCGTTCTTCTTGGCCGATTTCGCATAGGCATGGGTGGTGCCGTAGGGGTCGAGATGGCCTTCCACCGGATCGAACACCGCACCGACGAACTGGTCGGGATCGATGAGCGGCATGAGGTCGTGCGCCTCCTTGGGCGTCAGCAGTTCCGCCTCCAGCCCCATATAGCGCCCCTTGGCGAGGATCGACTTCATCCAGTCGAAGCGTTCCTTCGTCGCCGCAAGCATCATGCCCGACGTCATGTGCAGGCCGATATCCTGGCCGGAATAATCCTCGATCTCCTTGTAGAGCTCGACCGTGTACTTCTGGAGCTTGGCGACGTTCGGATCGCCGTTGATCGTGTGCATGCCGCCGGCGGCGTGCCAGGTCGAGCCGGAGGTCAGTTCGGACCGTTCCACGAGCACGACATCGGTCCAGCCGAACTTGGTGAGATGATAGAGGACGGAGCAGCCGACGACGCCGCCCCCGATAACCACGACCCTGGCATGGCTCTTCATGAAAATCTCCGGCTTGTGACGGTTCAAGGAACGAGAGGCAGTGCGTGAAGGCAGCCTATTTTGTCCCTCGCCGGCCCGGCAAGACCGGGTTGCGAAACCTCATGTCGCTTTATCGATTTCCGATGTCGGCGGGCGGCGCGCAAGCCTGTCAGCGCGTCGCGAAATCGACCGACAGATCGTGGCTGCGCGCCATGACCTTGATGTCATCCACCAGCGCCTCGGCAAAACTGCGCATGACGACAAGATCGAAGCTTTGCGCACCGGTGCGGGCCAGGTTTACCGAAATGTGATGGCACAGGACGTTCGCGGCCCGGCCGACGGGGAAGCTGTCGGCGTGAAGATCGACCGCGACGCCATTGGCCAGGATGCGCGCAGCATCCGGCCCGGACAGGGAAAGTGCGACCCGGCCGTGGCTCTGGTCGACGACGAAAGCCGCATCGCCGAGCCGCACGCCGAGTTCGGCAGCAAGCGTTTCAGGCGCATGGACCTCCGACAGGACCAACCACTCGCCGGGGCCGGAAAACCGGACCTCGAAGTCGCCGTTCGCGACCAGAATGCCAGCCGCCTCGGGCACCCGGCCCGGCGAGGCCAGCACCATGGCCATTGCCGTCGCACGGTGGACGGCCAGATGGTTGGCCCGCCGCTCGGCGATCGCCCCGATCGTCCCGTCCAGAGCATGAACCGCGTGATAGTCGTAAGCCATGCCTGCCCCCTATGCCGTGAGCTTGCTGTTGTCAGGGTCGACAAAGACCGGATGGCAGACCTCCGCCATGGTCTCGACACCGCGCAGCCGGTCCCACACCACGATCTTCTCGCCGTAGCGCTCGCGGCCGGACTTGAGGAAGGCAAGCGCGATGGGCATGCCGAGCGTCGGCGAGAAACAGGCGGAACTCACCCAGCCCTGGTCGTTGATCGTCGAGGGCTTGGCGCCGTCCTTCAGGAGATGCGCACCGGCCCGCATCTCCTGGTCCGCCTCCAGCGCCTTGAGGCCGACGAGCTGCGCCCGGTCCGCCGCCGTCAGGCCGAAGCGATTGGAGAGCCGCTTGCCGATGAAATCCGCCTTTCCCGTCCCCATCATGTGGCCGAGCCCGGCATCGTCGGGCGTCACACGGCCGTCGAGTTCGGCGTGCGTGACATGGCCCTTCTCGATACGCAGCACGTTGAGCGCTTCCAACCCATAGGCGCACATGCCGTGCGGCAGGCCTGCGCGCATCAGCGCGTCGGCCACCGCCTCGCCATAGCCGGCCGGCACCGCAAGCTCATAGGCGAGTTCGCCGGAAAAGGAGATGCGGAAGAGCCGCCCCTTGAGATTGCCCTTGAGACGGACCTCGCGGGCGGCCAGGAACGGGAAAGCCGCATGGGAGATGTCGTCCTCCACGATGGACTGAAGGATGACGCGCGCCTTCGGCCCGGCAATCGACATCTGCGCCCATTGGTCGGAGACGGAGAGGAAACGCACGCGCAGCTGCGGCCACAGCACCTGCGCCGCGAACTCCATATGCGAGAGCACGCCCCCCGCCATGGCGGTCGTGGTCGTGATGAGAAAATGCGCCTCGCCCAGCCTGCTCACCGTGCCGTCATCGAAAACCATGCCGTCCTCACGCAGCATCAGCCCATAGCGGGCCTTTCCGACGGGCAACTTCAGGAGCGGATTGCAATAGAGCCGGTTGAGGAATTCGGCCGCATCCGGCCCGAACACCTCGATCTTGCCGAGCGTCGAGACATCGCAGAGGCCGGCATTCTCGCGAACGGTACGCACCTCACGGTCGACGCTCTCCCGCCACGTCTTCTCCTCGCCTTTGGGAAACCACGACGAACGATACCAGAGGCCGGCCTCGATGAAGGCAGCACCGTTGCGCGCCGCCCAGCCGTGCAGCGGCGAGCGGCGAACGGGCATGGCGTGCTCGCCCACCGACGTGCCGGCGAGCGCCCCGAAGGAGACCGGCGTATAAAACGGGCGGAACGTCGTCGTACCGACCTCCGCCGGGCTAACGCCGCGCATGGCGGCGAGAATGCCGATGGCGTTGATATTGCCGAGCTTGCCCTGGTCCGTCGCCATGCCGCCCGTCGTGTAGCGCTTGGCATGTTCGACATGGCCGAAGCCCTCGCGCACGGCAAGCCCGAGATCGCCGAGATGCACGTCGTTCTGGAAATCCACGAAGGCCTTCGACTTCGCGCCCGGCACATGCCAGAGCGCCGTGAACGAGGGATCGGGTTCCTCGCCGACCGCTGGCCCCTTGAAGCCGGCAGCCTGCCGTCCGCGCGCTTCAACGATATCAGCCGCCTTGCGCGCACCGTCCTCGAAACAGGCCGACAGGCGGTACTGTCCCGCCGCCGCACCGGCGGGCACGAGACCGGCACCGACATCGGACGCCAGAAAGGCCTGCAAGGCATCCGACCAGACGGGCCTGCCGCCGCGCTGGCAGGCAAGATGGATGACCGGGCTCCAGCCACCGGACATCGCGACGGCATCGCAGGCGATCAGGTCCTCGAAACCGCCGCGGTCCGCGACGATGCCGCGAAGGCGCGTACCGCCTCTCGTGTCGATGATGGACCCGCCGCGGATGAGACGAACGCCGGCCGGCGCCGCTTCGGCGGCATCCGTCCGGCTGTCGATGAGGGCGGCGATCCCGATACCTTGCGCGGCGAGGTCGCGCGCGGTGCGATAGCCCGAGGCACCGTTGGTGAAGATCGTGACGGCCTTGCCGGCGGCCACGCCGAAGCGGTTGGCATAAGTGGCGGCAGCACTGGCAGTCATCACGCCCGGCCGGTCATTGCCGCCGAAGACCAGAGGCCGTTCCTCTGCGCCCGAGGCCAGGATTGCGTGCTTCGCCACGATGCGCCACAGGCGTTCGACGGGCTTGCCCGCATCAACCGTAGCACCGTGTTTCTGCACCCGTTCGAGGGCACCGAACACATTGTCGTCGTACCAGCCGAAAACCGTCGTGCGCGGCAGCAAGGTCACATTCGAGCTGTTCTGCAATTCGTCCAGCACGCGGCGGGCGAAGATATAGGGCGCCTCGCCGTCGAGCCGCGTCGTTTCGGAGAGCAGCGTGCCGCCGAGGGCGAAATCCTGCTCGGCGAGAATGACGCGCAGGCCGGATCGCGCCGCGACCAGGGCGGCCGCAAGACCGGCGGGCCCGGAGCCGACCACCAGCAGATCGCAATGCGCCCAGCTCTTCTCGTAGGAATCGGGATCGGGTGAAAGATCGGTGCGGCCAAGCCCGGCGGCGCGCCGGATAAGCGGCTCGTAGACCTTTTCCCAGAAGGCCGCCGGCCACATGAAGGTCTTGTAGTAGAAGCCGGCCGACAGGAAGCGCGCCATCAGGCCGTTGACGGCGCCGATATCGAAGGCGAGGCTCGGCCAGCGGTTCTGGCTGGTGGCGACGAGGCCGTCATAGAGCTCGGCAACCGTCGCCTTCGTGTTGGGATCCCGCCGCACGCCGCTGCCGACCGTGACCAGCGCATTCGGCTCGGAGGGACCGGCCGTCACGATACCGCGCGGGCGGTGATACTTGAAGCTGCGGCCGACGAGCAGCCGGTCGTTGGCCAGAAGCGCCGAGGCGAGCGTATCGCCGGCATGGCCGGACAGGCTCTTGCCGTCGAAGGAGAAGGCGAGCGTGTGGCTGCGGTCGATCAGGCCGCCGGCCGGAAGGCGATACGCGGTCATCGGTCGACCTCCGTCGCGGCGTCGGTCACGGAAAAGACGGCATGGCTGAGATTGTCGCGCTCCACCACCAGCCAGCGCCGGCATCCAGCGACGTGCTGCCAGTGTTCCCGCACGCGGCCGCGCGGGTTGGTGCGCAAATGCACATAGTCGTGCCATGCCTCGTCGGATGCCATGGACGATGGGCGGACAGGCGTGGCGTCGCCTCGGATCGCGAATTCTTCCTTGGGGCGCGTGCCGCAGTGCGGGCAGGAAATCAGGCTGGCCATGGCGCGCTCAATGCAGGTTGGGCTGGGTGCCGGCACCCGCCTCATCGATGGGGAAGCCGCGCTCGAAGCGATCGAGCCGCAACGCGCGCGCCACATGGTGGCTCTCGCCCTTGGCGATCAGGTGCGCGAAGCAGAAGCCCGAGGCCGGCGTCGCCTTGAAGCCGCCGTAGCACCAGCCGCAGTTGAGATAGAGATTGTCGATCGACGTACGGTCTATGATCGGCGAGCCGTCCATCGACATGTCCATGACGCCGCCCCAGGAGCGCAGCACCCGCACGCGCGAAAGGCCAGGGATCATCGTCACCCCCTCCTCCATCACATGCTCGGCCGTCGCGAGATTGCCGCGCTGCGCATAGGAGGAGTAACCGTCGATTTCCGCGCCGAAGACCAGCCCGCCCTTGTCGGACTGCGAGATGTAGAAATGTCCCGCGCCATAGGTGATGACATGGTCGATGCAGGGCTTCAGCCCCTCCGTCACGAAGGCCTGCAGCACATGGCTTTCCAGCGGCAGCGTCAGCTCCGCCATTTCGGCGACGCGCGACGAATTGCCGGCCACCGCCAGCGCCAGCTTGTTGCAGCCGATGAAGCCCTTCGTCGTCTCGACGCCCGTGACCACGCCGTTTTCCCGACGGATCCCCGTGACCTCGCAGTTCTGGATGAGATCGACGCCATGCCGGTCGGCACCGCGCGCAAAGCCCCAGGCAACCGCGTCATGCCGCGCCGTGCCGGCGCGACGCTGAAGGAGGCCGCCCATGATGGGAAAGCGCGCATGATCGAAGTTGAGGAAGGGCAGCATCTTCTTCAGCGTGTCGCGGTCGAGAAGCTCGGCCGCCACGCCCTCCATCATCATGGCGTTGCCACGGCGGATATACTGATCGCGCTGGCCGTCATTGTGATAGAGGTTGATGATGCCGCGCTGCGAGAACATGACATTGTAGTTGAGGTCCTGCTCCAGCCCTTCCCACAGTTTCAGCGAGAACTCGTAGAACGGCTCGTTGCCGGGAAGCATGTAGTTGGAGCGAACAATGGTAGTGTTACGCCCGACATTTCCGGAACCGAGATAGCCCTTCTCGATGACGGCGACGTTGCGCAGGCCGAATTCCTTGGCGAGATAATAGGCCGTCGCAAGGCCGTGGCCGCCGCCGCCCACGATGATCACGTCATAATGCGGCTTCGGATCCGGCTCCCGCCAGGCGGGTTTCCAGCCGAGATTGCCGGCGAAGGCTTGCTTGAAGATCGAAAGGGCGGAGTAGCGCATGCGATGTCCCATATGAGATGCGCCACCTTCGCACATGGCGCGCAAACGGCAAGACAGGAGATCGCCGCACCCTGCCCGCAGCGCCGATCTTTCCACACCCGCAGTCGGCGATGTCTTGGCATTTGCTTTCGGAGCGTACCGGGATTAAGCCATTCCATCATGCACACGGATCTTGCAGAACTGAAACAGGTGCTGGAGACCGCGGCGCTCGCCGCCGGCCACGCCATCATGGTCGTTCACGATGCGGGCGCCCATATCCGGCACAAGCCCGACAGTTCCCCCGTGACGGAAGCGGACGAAGAGGCCGAGCAGGTGATCCTCGCGGCGCTCCGCCGGCATTTTCCCGCAATACCCGTCGTCGCCGAGGAGGCCGTCGCCGCGGGAATCGTGCCGGACATTTCTGGCGGCCGGTTCTTCCTTGTCGATCCGCTCGACGGAACCAAGGAATTCGTGGCGGGCCGCAGCGAATTCACGGTCAACATCGCTCTCATCGAAAACGGCGTGCCGATTGCCGGCATCGTCTTCGCGCCTGCGCTCTCCTCCGGCTTCGTGGCGGTGGATAACCGGGCGGAACGCTTCACGGTTACGGACGGCCAGACAATCGCCGAACGACAGGCCATCGGCTGTCGCAAGCATGGTGCGGCCATCACCGCCGTCGCCAGCCGATCGCATGACACGCCGCAGACCGCCCGCTTTCTCGACGATCACGGCATCGACGCCTGCACGGCCATCGGCTCCTCGCTGAAGTTCTGCCTGGTGGCGGAAGGCGTGGCAGACGTCTATCCGCGCTTCAGCCGCACCATGGAATGGGATACGGCGGCGGGCGACGCCGTGCTGCGCGCGGCCGGCGGCGGCACGCGCACGCTGGATGGCGAGCCGCTTGTCTATGGCAAACGCAACCAGAAGCACGACACCGACTTCGCCAATCCGGACTTCATCGCTGCGCGCGCCGACTGGAACAGAGCCCCGTCACCCGAAACGAAATGACCTCGCTTTCGGCGAGGTCATTTGCAGGTTGCGTCAGGCGGCGGTAGCGGGTTCTGGCTCCGGTCCCGGCGTCGCCTCGTCCTTGTCTTCCGGCTTGATGCGGAACCAGGCGATATAAAGCGCCGGCAGGAAGAGCAGCGTCAGCACCGTACCGACGATGATGCCGCCCATCATGGCGTAAGCCATCGGCCCCCAGAACACTTCCCGCGAGATCGGAATGAGCGCGAGGCTGGCGGCCGCCGCCGTCAGCATGATCGGACGCATGCGGTGTTCCGTCGCCTCCCGCACCGCGTCCCAGGCATGTTTGCCCTCCAGCCGCAGATGCTCGATCTGCACCACGAGGATCACCGAGTTGCGGATGAGGATGCCGATCAGCGCCAGCACGCCGAGAATGGCGACGAAGCCGAGAGGCGCTCCGCTGCCGAGCAGCGCGATGACCACGCCGATAAGCGCCAGCGGCGCGACCGCGAAGACCAGGAACAGCCGTGAGAAGCTCTGCAACTGCAGCATCAGGATCGTCGCCATGGCAAACAGCATCAGCGGCACGACGGCGACGATGGGCGCCTGGCTGTTGGCGCTTTCCTCGACGGCACCGCCGACGGTGATGTCATAACCGGAGGGCAGCTCGGCGCGGAAGGCATCGACCTGCTTTTCCATCTGCGAGACGATGGTGGCAGGCTGCACGCCGCCGGTCACGCTGGCCTTGACCGTGATGGTGGGCTGGCGCGAGCGGCGCCACACCACCGGCTGCTCCATCTCGTAGCGGAAGTTGGCGACGGCGGCGAGCGGCACGGAGGTTCCGTTGGCCGTCGGCAGCTGCAACTGGCGCAGCGTCTCGATGGACTGGCGCTCGCCGGCCTTCGCCCGGCCGATGACGTCGATCAGGTAGGTATCGTCGCGAATCTGCGTGACCGTGGTGCCGCCGACGACGCCGTTGAGCGCCGAGGCGATATCCTGCGAGGTCACGCCGAGCTGGCGGGCCTTGTCCTGGAGAACATCGACCTTCACGACGCGGGCGGGCTCGTTCCAGTCGTAGACGATATCGCCCAGCCGGTCGTTGCGGCCCAGAATCTCACCGAAAGCCAGCGCCTGCTTGCGCACTTCCTGGATGTCGGGACCGCTGACACGGTACTGGACCGGACGGCCGACCGGCGGGCCGATGTCGAGCAGCTTCACGAGCGCATCCGTGCCAACAAAGGTCGTGCGCAGATAGGCATCGAGATCCGCCTTGACCCTGTCGCGCGCTTCGAGGTCCTTGGTGACGATGACCGTCTGGCCGAAGGCCGGCGACGGGGGCTGCACGTCGAAGGACAGGAGGAAGCGCACCGCGCCCTCGCCCACATAGGAAGACCAGCGCTCGATATCGGGATTGCCCTTAAGCTTTTCCTCTTCGAGCTTGGCGATCTGTGCATTCGTTTCGGCAATCGAGGCGTTCTGCGGCAGCGCCCAGTCGATGACGAGTTCCGGGCGGTCGGACGACGGGAAGAACTGTTGCTGCACGAAGCCCATGCCGAAGACCGAGACGGCGAAGACAGCGATGGTCGCGACGATCGTCGTCCATTTCCAGCGCATGCAGACATCGAGGATACGGGCGAAGATGCGCCCGAACCAGCCCTTCTGCTCGTGGTGCTGCTTCATGCTCTTGGGCAGGATCGTCACGCCGAGCAGTGGTGTGAACACGACCGCTACGACCCATGACACGACAAGCGAAATCGCGATGACGACGAACAGCGAGAAGGTGAATTCGCCGGCAGCACTGTTGTTGAGGCCGATCGGGATGAAACCCGCCACGGTCACCAGCGTGCCCGTCAGCATCGGGAAGGCGGTGGATGTATAGACGTAGGTCGCCGCCTTGCGCAGCGTATCCCCCGCCTCCAGCCGCGCCACCATCATCTCCACGGCGATCATGGCATCGTCGACGAGAAGCCCGAGCGCGATGATGAGTGCGCCCAGTGACACGCGCTGGAGTGATATACCATCATAATACATGAAGACGAAGGTGATGCCGAGCGTCAGCGGTATCGAGAGCGCCACGACGAGGCCCGCCCGCAGGCCGAGGCTCACGAAACTGACGATGAGCACGATGGCCACCGCCTCGAACAGCGCACGCGTGAAGCCCGACACCGCTTCCTCGACGACCTTCGGCTGGTCGGAGACGAGATGCACATCGACGCCGACGGGCAGCTCCTCAGACAGCGTCTCGATTTTTTTCTCCACCGCCGCGCCGAATTCCAGCAGGTTCGAGCCCTGCTTCATACCGATCGCCAGACCGATCGCCGGCTGGCCGTTGAACCGGAACAGTGCGGACGGCGGGTCTTCGTAACCCCGCGTGATGGTGGCAATGTCACTCAGCCGGAAGAAGCGGTTGTTGACGCGCAGATTGACCTCGCGCAGGCTTTCCTCCGAGCTGAACTGCCCGCCGACGCGCACGCTGACACGTTCCCCACCGCCCTGCACGACGCCAGATGGTGCGATTGCGTTCTGCGCCTGCAGCGTCGAGACGACCTGCTGGGTGGAAATGCCAAGCGCGGCAAGCTGGCGCGTGGAGAATTCGAGATAGATGACCTCGTCCTGCGCGCCGATGAGATCCACCTTGCCGATATTCGGCACCGTCAGCACGCGCCTGCGGGCATCCTCGACATAATCGCGCAGCTGGCGCTGGGTCAGGCCGTCAGCGGTGAAGGCATAGATATTGCCGAAAACATCGCCGAAGCGGTCATTGAAGGCGGGACCGACCACACCGGAGGGAAATTCCCCCCTGATGTCGTTGATCATGTTGCGGACGGTCTGCCACGTCGGCGCCACGTCGCGGGCGCGCGTCGTCGGCTTCAGGTTGACGAAGACCAGCGTCTGGCCGGGCGTCGTCACGCTGCGTGTGAAATCGAGCGATTCCAGCTCCTCCAGCTTGCGCTCGATGCGCTCCGTCACCTGCCGTGTCGTTTCCTCGACGGAGGCGCCGGGCCAGGCGGCGCTGACCGTCATGGTCTTGATGACGAAGGACGGATCCTCCTCCCGTCCAAGATTCTGGTAGGTGAAGAAGCCGAGCAGCGCGAAGACGATCATGAAATACCAGACAAGCGACGCATGATCGAGCGCCCAGTCCGAAAGGTTGAACTTCTTCATAGGCTTGCCTCGTCTTCGATCTTCACTTTCTGGCCGTCCTCCAGGCTGTTCACCCCGGCGGTGACCACGCGGTCGCCCTCTTTGAGCCCGCTTGAGACGGAGAGGTACCGACCGGCGGCAGCCCCCGTCTCGACGGCGGCGAGGTGCACCTCGCCCTTCTGCGCATCGACGATCCAGACATGCGGCTTGCCGTCCTTCACGAGGATGGCCGTCTCCGGCACCATGATCGCCGTGAGGTCCGGCCCCTCCAGTTCGGCCGTAATGGTCGTGCCGAGCCGCACCGTGTCCGGCGGACTTTCCAGGGCGATTTTCACACGCCGCGTGCGGGTGACCGCGTCGGCGGACGGCGCGACCTCGCGCACGGCACCCATGACGGTGATGGCGGGATTGATCTGGAGCGAGACACGGAACCGGCTGCCAACCGCGATCGCGACCGCGGTCTCGGGGATATCCACCACCGCATCGCGCTCATCCGGGCGGGCAATGGTCACGATCGCCTCACCCGGGGACACGGTCTGCCCGACTTCCGCCCCCGTGGCGACGACGACGCCGTCGAACTCGGCCTGGATCCTCGTATAGGAAAGCTGCTCCTCGGCCTTCTTGAGCGCCGTCCGCGCCCGGGTCAGACCGGCTTCCGCCGCAGCGCGCGATTGCTCGGCGCTCTCAACGGCCGCCCTTGCGGCAGCGTTGGACTGAAGCAGCGTCCGTTGCCGTTCATCGGCCGCCACCGCGCTCGCAAGCGTCGCCTCGGCGCTGGACAGCTCGGCCCGTGCGGAGCGAACCGCCAGTTCATAGGCCGTCGCGTCGAGCACGGCGAGTTCGTCGCCCTTCGCCACGAGATCGCCGACGTGGACGCTGCGCGAAACCAGACGCCCGGCGACACGCGAACCGAGTGCGGACTGCACCTTCGCCTGCACCGTGCCGGCGAAGCGGGTGCCCGGTAGCGCGACCGGCTTGACCACGGAATACAGCACGGGCCGCGGCGGCGCGGCGGCCTCTTCTTCTTTCTTGCAGCCGGCAAGCGCCGTCGCGGCGATGAGAGCCGCGCTCAGGACAAGGAACCGTTTCATTGGGCTTTCTCCTCGGTCACGGTGATCGTCTGGCCGGGCCGCAGCAGCTTTGTCCCGTCGGTGACGTAGGTCTCGCCTTCCTCGACGCCGCCGGAAACCAGTGCCGAGCCCGTTTCGAAGGAGAAGATTTCGACGGGGCGCAGGTTTACGGTGTTGTCCGCCTTGTCGACGATCCAGAGGGCCGGCTTGCCGCCGGATTCAGCGAGTGCCTGCCATGGCACGACGACGACGCGGCGCGGCGCAAGCGTGCCCACACCGAGGACAGACGCGCCCAGCGTCATCTCCGGCGGCGTACGGTCCATCGCGACCTTCACGCGCACCGTGCCGGTCTGCGTATCGATGGTCGGCGAGACCTCCCGGACATTGCCCGTGGTCTGCACCTTGTCGTCGCTGAGCAGCGTCACGTGCACGGAATGCTTGGACGGCTGTTCGAAGAACAGGGATTCGTAGACGTTGAACACCGCATCGCGCGGCCCGTTATCGGCGACGGAAAACATGGTCTGCGCCGCCTGCACCACCTGGCCCGCTTCGGCCAGACGTGCCGTCACGATGCCATCGGCCGGCGCGCGAAGCTCCGTATAGGAGAGCACATCCTTCGCCGTATCACGCTGGGCAATGGCCGTTTCGCGCGCGCCCTCGGCGGTGCGCAGCGCTGCCTCGGCATCGTCGAAATCGCGCTGTGTGCTGATGCCGTCATCGAGCAACGATTTCTGGCGGTCGAAATTGGCGCGGGCGAGCTTGAGCTGCGCTTCCGCCGCCTGCACACCGGCTTCGGCCGCCTCGACATCCGCCTTCTGTTCCTCGGGATCGATCCGCGCAAGGACCTGGCCGGCGCGGACGGCATCGCCGACATCCACGAACCAGCCCGTGATACGTCCGCCGACGCGGAAGGAGAGATCGCTTTCCACCCGCGCGGTGACTTCTCCCGTGATGGAGACCGTCTGCTCCCGCTCCTCGAAATGAATAGGCGCAACATGGACCGGACGCGCCAGGCCATCCGCACGGGCAGGCAGGCAGACCAAGGACAGCGCCAGCACAGTCAACATCATCCTGCCGGATCGGGTCATCGTCATCTCCAACTGCGGAACACCCACTTAATATGGGTCCTCATTATATCGAGAAGAACAATCTGGCAAGCGACGACACAACTGGACGTCGCGTTCCATGTTGATGAATTTTGACGCAGTCTTGAGGAAACTCCAACGGCGAAACGCACGGGCCGGAAATTTGGGAAACGGGCGTTTCATACTGGTCCCTGAAGGGCCACGCCGCCATGGCTTGAAACAATAAAGCCGCCGGCAATCCCGGAACCTTGCTGGTTCCTTCAGGCTGCGCGGCGGCTTGATCGGAGCACCGTTTTTCGGACGCTTCTATCTCGGTCCCCTCTGGACCTGAAATAAAGGAAGCAGGAAGCGTGCCAGCTTCATTATAACCCATAAAATATAAATTATTCAATGTTATAGATGAGACTCTAAAATAGTGCCACTAGTGCCTTCGCACCAAAACAGACCAAAATTCATGCAGCGCACAAAACTTAAGCACGCTTTTCGATGCAGTTGCGAAAGGCGGCTCTTCCGTGGCCGCCCTCCTGACGCCTGACGGCAAATCTCAGAATTCTTCCCAATCCTGCGCGGCGGCCTGCCCGCCACCCATCGCCGCGACGAGCTTGTTGCCGAGCGCACGGGCGCCGGATGCGACGGGGCGGTGTTCGCCCGCCGATGCGATCGTCGGGCGCGCCGCAATGCCGCCGCCCGTGCCCAGACGGAACTGCGCGACGAGTTCGTTGAGTGCGGCGGCCTCGCTTGCCAGCGCGTGGCTTGCGGCGGTCTGTTCCTCGACCATGGCCGCGTTCTTCTGCGTCCCCTGGTCGATGGAGTTGACGGCGGCGTTGATCTCGTGAAGGCCCGTCGACTGCTCGCGTGCCGAACGCACGATGGCCGCAACGTTCTCGTCGATCTCCTGCACCTGGTTGACGATCTGCGCCAGCGCCGAGCCCGTCTCGCCGACGAGCGCCACCCCGAGATTGACCTGCTCGCCGGACTTGGTGATCAGCGCCTTGATCTCCTTGGCCGCATTGGCCGAGCGCTGGGCGAGCTCGCGGACTTCCTGCGCGACGACCGCAAAGCCCTTGCCGGCCTCCCCGGCACGCGCGGCCTCGACACCGGCATTGAGCGCCAGCAGGTTGGTCTGGAAGGCGATCTCGTCGATCACGCCGATGATGTTGGAGATCTCCCGCGACGAGGTCTCGATGCCGCTCATCGCGCCCACCGCCCGGCGAACCACGTCGCCGGACTTTTCCGCACCGATGCGGGTGCGCTCGACCAGCTGGCCGGCATCTTCCGCACGCTTCGTCGCATCTTTGAGCGACGTGGTGATCTGCTCGAGTGCCGCCGCGGTTTCCTCGACGGAGGCCGCCTGCTGTTCGGTGCGTTGGGCAAGATCGTTGGAGGCCGTGCGGATTTCCGCGGATCCGGCCTGGATCGCATTGGCGTTGCCGCCCACTGACCGCAGCACGACCTGGAGCTTTTCGACGGAAGCGTTGAAATCGTGGCGGACCTGATCGAGCGAACCGAAAAAGCTCTTCTCGATCCGATAGGTCATGTCACCGTCCGCCAGCTTCTGCAGGCCATCGGCTAGGGCCTCGACGGCCACGCGGGTCTGGCGTTCGCGCTCGGCGGCCTCTTCGGCGCGCTGACGGCGCTCCTCTTCGGAAAGGGCGCGGCTCTGTTCCGCCTCCCCTTCCAGGCGAACCTTGGCGAGAGCCGCATCGCGCAGCACGGCAAGCGAGCGCGCCATTTCACCGATTTCGTCCTGACGCGTCGATTCGGAAAGGTCCGCGTCCACGCGACCCGCGGCGATCGCGCTCGTCGCGTTGATCACCTTGGCGAGGCGCTTGCGGAAGCGCGCGGCGAGAGCCCAGCCGATCGCCGCCATGAAGCCCGCCGCGATGGCGATCACGACGATGGACGTGGTGGCAAGCGACGACACGCTTGCGAAGAGCACCGACTTCGGAACGACGACCACGGCAAACCATGTCGTATCGGGCGTCAGCGGGATAGGTACGGCCACCGCCTCGAGCGCGACGCCGGCAGGATCCGCGATCTCCTTCACCGCCCTCGGATTGGCGATCAGGTCCTGCCATGCGGCGGTGTCGAGCCCCGAATCGGCCAGCGACTTGCCGAGGAGAGCAGTATCCGGATGGCTGACGATGCCGCCGTTCTGGCTGAGCAGGGCAACGTAACCCGCCCCCAGCGGCTTCAGCTGCATGACATCGCCGGCCAACGCATCCAGCGCGATATCCACGCCGGTCTCGCCGAGGAACTTGCCGTCGAACAGCAGCGGCACCATGAAGGACGTCATCAGCACGTTCTTGCCGCCGACGGCATAGCTGTAGGGCTCGGTCAGGAAGTCCTTACCCGTGGCCTTCGGCACCTGGTAATAATCCCCCGGACCGGGCTTGTCGTAATCGATCAGCGCTTCGAGGCCGACCTTGCCTTCGCTGCGCGCGAAATAGGGAACGTAGCGGCCCGTGGCGTCATGGCCGGGCTTGCCCTTGTAGGCATCGTCCTTGCCGTCGAAGGCATTCGGCTCCCAGCCGGTGCTGACGCCGACGGCGAAGGCATTGTCGGCCATCAGCCGTTCGAAGACCAGGTTCATCGTCTCGCGGCTCGGCGCGCCCGTCGCCTTCATCGCATAGAGGGTAGAGCGCATGTTCCAGCTCAACGCCTTCACCTGCGCGAAATAGGTCTCGACCTTGCCGGCGCTGGCCTCGGCGGCATTGACCATTTCGGAAATCGACCGTTCCTCAACCGCCCGATAGGAAAGCCAGACCAGGACACCTGCGGTGGCCACCGTCGTGGCGACACCCGCCGCCACGATGGCGAGCATGTTTCTGGCGGTCGCAGTTTTGGGCAGCATACATCGTCTCCTGAATTGGGCGCATCGGCGATCGGTGGGAAGGGTCGGACATGCCGCCACAAGCGGCCCGGAGAGACGAAATTCATTTCGCAACGATCAACGTAAGCATGTGCTGGTTTATGAAACGATAAAATTTGACGAAACGATCTGCGTCGCACCAAAAACATGCCCTTGCACGGGAACGCAACGACCGGATTTCCCCTTAACCGATGATACGGCAAAAACGGCCGTTCAATAAAAGTGAACAATCCGTTCGTCCCGCCCGGGCTTTCGGGAGAAGCGGCGACAAACGATATTCGGACCAACGACAGGCCTCGCCCCGAGGCCACCCGATGTGCCGGAGTTCCGGAGAGGAGTTCAAACATGACCATGCAACTGACAGGCATCCATCACCTGACTGCCATCACCGCGAATGCGCGCGAGAACCTGCGCTTCTATACGAAGGTTCTGGGCTTGCGCCTCGTCAAGAAGACGGTCAACCAGGACGATACCAGCGCCTACCACCTATTCTACGCCGACGGCCTTGCCTCGCCGGGCTCCGACCTCACCTTCTTCGACTGGCCGGTCGGCCATGAGCGGCGCGGCACGCATAGCGTTTCTCGCACGGGCCTGCGCGTCGCCAGCCTGACGTCGCTCGAATGGTGGAAGGCACGCCTTGCCGAACACAAGGTCAAGGCCGGCGACATCCGCGACGTCGCGGGCCGCGCCTCGCTCGACTTCGAGGATGGCGAAGGCCAGCGCTTCCGCCTGACCGTCGACGACGCCGGCGCGCCATCCAATCCCTGGGACAGGAGCCCGGTCCCGGCAGAACACCAGATCAAGGGTCTTGGGCCGATCACGCTCAGCGTGCCGGATATCCGCAACACGCAGGCGGTGCTCGTGCAGGTGATGAACATGCGGGAAACCTCGACCTATCCCAACCCGGATGGCGAGGGCGATGTTCATGTCTTCTCGATGGGTGACGGCGGCCCGGCAGCCGAACTGCACGTGGCTGTCGAACCGAACCTGCCGGCAGCCCACCAGGGCGCGGGTGCCGTGCATCACGTCGCGTTCCGCGCGCCTGATGTCGAAGCGCTGCATGCCTGGACGGAGCGGCTGCGCGGCTTCCGCCTGCCTTCCAGCGGCGAGGTCGAGCGCTTCTACTTTCGCTCGCTCTACTTCCGCGAGCCGAACGGCATCCTGTTCGAGATCGCGACGGACGGCCCCGGCTTTGCCGTGGACGAACCGCTCGAAACGCTGGGCGAAAGCCTCTCGCTGCCGCCCTTCCTCGAACCGCGCCGCGCGCAAATCGAGGCCCGGCTGAAGCCGCTCGCCTGACTTGACCCAGACCCCGGCGCGACGAACAATCCGCCGGGGTTTTTCTATCCATGAACGGAGACACGAGATGACAAAACTGGTCGCTATTTCCGGCAGCCTGCGCAAGGGATCCTTCAACACCGCGCTGCTGCGCGCCGCCCTCGGCATGGCGCCGGAGGGTGTCACCATCACGGCGGGCTCCATCCATGGCATCCCGCTCTACGACGGCGATGCGGAAGCCGCCGACGGCATTCCCGAAGCCGTCGTTCGCCTCAAAGACCAGATCGCCGAGGCCGACGGCGTCCTGCTGTTCACCCCCGAATACAACAACGGCATTCCCGGCGTCTTCAAGAACGCCATCGACTGGCTGAGCCGCCCCTCTTCCGACATCCCGCGCGTGTTCGGCGGTAAGCCCTTCGCCATCACCGGCGCCTCCCCCGGCAATTTCGGCACGCTCCTCTCGCAGGAAGCATGGTTGCCCGTGATGCGCACGCTCGGCACGGTGCCGTGGTTCGGCGCGAAGCTCATGGTCTCGCGCGCCGGCACCGTCATCCAGGACGGCGCCATCGCCGACGAAGCGACAGAGACGAAGCTGCGTGATTTCGTGGCGGGCTTTGCCGCCTTCGTGCGCGATTACAAAAGCTGAATTCTTCAATCCACCGAATCGAAAAGGGGCGTGTCCTGCGACACGCCCCTTTCCGTTTCTGCGTCGGTATCAGCCGATGACGCGTTCCTTATAGGCCTTCGCCAATTCGAGATCGGCGGCGCCGATGTCATGGCCGGCGCCAAGCAAGGTGTTTTCCACCGTTGCGCCGGCGGCCTTCAAATGTGCCTCCAGCTCGCCCGCATAGCGGCCGTAGGGATCCGACTGGCCGGTGATCATCAGGACGTTGGCGCCCGATAGATCGGCCTTCGGCACGGTTTCCAGCACATTCATGCCACGCAGCAGCACCGCGTTGCGGATGAGGCCCGGATGCAGGAGCATCACGGCCCCGATCATGTTGGCGCCATTCGAATAGCCTACGAACAGCGTCTTGTCCGGGTTGAGCCCATAGGCGGCATTCGCACCCTCCATGAAGGCCGCAAAGGCTTCCGCCTCCTGAACGATATCCTTCTGGTCGAAGGTGATGGCCGTCAGGCGGCGGAAGAACCGCGGATAGCCCTCATCGGCGCTGCGGCCGCGGGGGCTCAGCAGCACGGCGCCCGGTGCGAGCCGCGCACCGAAGGGCAGAAGGCTCGTTTCGTTGCCGCCCGTGCCGTGCAGCAGCACGACGGCGGTGCCATCGGGATTTTCCGGATTGTGTACCCGATGGACGAAGGGAAGGTCTCTTTCACGCATTCTTTCTTCTCCCGGCAGTGAAAATTGCGGAAGCCGTGCCCGGACATCCTCCGGGTCGGCGCGGAAATGCCTCGGCACGAAGAGTCGTGTGCCGAGTGTCTCAAGCGGTTCATCCACCGTCATGCCAGGGCCATCGGTCGCGTATTCGAGAAGCGAACCGCCCGGCTCGCGGACATAGAGCGAATAGAAGTAGGTGCGGTCGTGCATGTTGGTGTCGCCCGCGTCCTCGTTCGCCAGCCGGCCGGCCACGGCTTCCACCGTGGCGCGATCGGGCGCGCGCAGCGCGATATGGTCGATGGTCCCCGTGCCCGGCGCCGACGTCCAGAAACCGCTCGCATCGCGGATATCCAGGATATCGCCGGCATCTCCGGCCAGCCGCAGGATGCCGTTCGCGTCGGCCACCTTGCGGAAACCGAAATGGCGCTGGATGAAGTCAGCCGTCGCCGCCGGCGCCTCCGACAGGATGGTTGCACCCCTGATACGCTGGATCGCATCCGCCGCCGCGATATCCTTCAGGATATGCGGGGCCGGCCCCTCGACATCCACCTCGCCGACAAGCTTGACGATGATGCCGTCGGGATCCTTAAGGCGCAGCACGGCTTCGCCGAATTCCTGCACGGGGCCGGTCATCGCCACATTGTAGCGAAGCGCGCGCGTGAGCCAGAAGCCGATGGCCTCCGGCTTGATCGAAAACGCGATCTCCGACGGCTGGCCGAGCCCGACCCGGCCGGGAGAACCATCCTCCCACGCCAGGAACGTGATCAGCGAGCCGGGGCTGGCGGCCGCGTCGCCATAGAACAGGTGAAGCTGGTCGGCGTCCTCGTAACCGGCCGTCCGCTTGACGAGCCTGAGGCCGAGAAACCCCGCATAAAAATCGACGTTCTCCTGGATTTTCCGGGTAATCGCCGTGATGTGATGGATGCCGCTGGTCATTGGGCACCTCCTTTCACGGTGAGAAAATCAGGATTTGCCGGGTCGCGCCAGCCGAGTGACGGTGAATGCATTGTTCACAAAAAGCGACCGGCCTCGCGTTAAACGAGGCCGGTCGTCAACCGACACAAGACAGTGCCGGTCCATCCGATATGGATCGGTCAGGCAGCCGCGATTCGCTCCGGCGGCAGTGCCCGCGTCGCGGCAGATGGATTGCTGAGGAGACGGCGGATGGCCGCCCGCACTTCCTCTGCCGAGGAAAAACGCTGGGAATCCAGATCCCAGACGGAATATTTGACGGCAACGAACTTCAGCCGATCCTCATCCGGAACGACGACGCCGACGGCTTCACCACCGATTTCGATAACCTGCTTTTGCATAACAACTCCTGCCGTACCGGAGGCACAGCCAATTCTCTTTGCGATGAATTCGAAGAGGGTACTCGGATCACATTCGGCAGAACGCCGTATGCACTTTCCCTGTAATCGTTTCACGACAGGAGCTCGCCACGCGCACGGAGGCGATGCATTCGATATCGTACATGACACACTCCCTTTGGTTGGCGCTGACACCCAAAACCGGATGTCAGAGGCGGACCGGATCAAAACAGCATGCGGCCCTCATGCGATGCTGCGATAGTTAATCGTCGGTGTGGCTCCTGTCAAGGAAATTCGCAGCATTTTGAAAAAAATTACCATCGAATCCACCAGACAACGCGAAACACAAAATAATGTTCGCGCTCGCAGCATTATGCAGAAAAATATGTCACAAAGACGAAAATTGGCGGGCATATCGATGACGCAACCCAGCGGCGTCGTGCGGTTTGTCAACTTTCGCGAGGCGCGTATAAAATCCTCCCTAGTCGTTGCAGGGCGGACACACAGCCCTTGCGAAGCGGGGGAAAAACGCTGTGGGACCATTCTTTTTTTGAAAGGAGGCTCGATCTTCGAGCCAATTATAAATAAAGGATGAATCAGCAATCCGTTCCGTTAAGATAAGCCGAGATGGCCGGCAGGGTAGTGTGGCAATGAATTTCACCAGAGCGTTTTTTCCGCTGAGCATGATTCTCTTGTCCGGCTGTGTTGTCGGTCCGGATTACCAGAAGCCGGATGCCGTGCTGCCGGCCAAATTCTCCGAGAGCAAGGCAGCCAGCGCCGAGAACGTCACGCTGAACCCCTGGTGGGAATCCTTCCGTGACCGGCGCCTGAACGACCTCGTGCACCAGGGCCTCGCCGAGAACCTTTCGGTCCGCCAGGCGCTCGAGCGAATCACGGCCGCCGAAGCGAATGTCGTTATTGCGGGCGCCGGCGCCCTGCCGAGCCTCGGCGCGTCGGCAGACGGCAACGTGGCCGGTCAGGACGGCAGCTATCTGCGCCGCACGACCGGCAACGACCATTCGGAAACGAAATCCATCAGCGCGGGCCTGAGCGCATCCTGGCTGCTCGACTTCTTCGGCCAGTACCGCCGCTCGAAGGAAGCCGCGACCGCCTCGCTCGATGCTGCCTATGACGACGTGAACGTCGCACGCCTCGCCTATCTCTCCGATCTCGTGTCGAGCTATGTGAACGCGCGCTACTATCAGGAAGCGCTGGCGCTCAACCGCAAGAACCTTCAGTCGCGCCGCGAGACGCTGAAGCTGACCAACGAGATCAAGGAAGCGGGTGCGGCCTCCAGCCTCGACGTGCTGCAGACCGAAGGCCTCGTCAACCAGACGCTCGCCGAGCTGCCCGGCCTTGAAACCGGCTTCCACCAGTCTGCCAATCATATCGCGACCCTTCTCGGCGTTCCCGCGAGCACGATCACGGCAAGCCTGATCAAGGGCTCCGCCCAGCCGATGCCGCGCTATTCGACCCGCGTCGGCATTCCGGCCGACCTGATCCGCAACCGCCCCGACATTCGTGCCGCCGAACGCCGCCTGCAGGCCGCGACGGCCGAAATCGGCGTGGCCGAAGCGCAGCTTTACCCGAGCATCGAGCTCGGCGGCTCGATCGGCGCGTCCCGCAACTTCAACCTCGTGACCGGCAGCGTTTCGAACTGGTCGTTCGGTCCCTCGCTGAGCCTGCCGATCCTGAACGGCGGCGCGCTCAAGGCACAGGTAAAGGCCGCGCGCTCGAATGCGGAACAGCAGTACCTGACCTGGAAGTCCACGGTGCTGAACGCGGTCGAAGAAGTCGAGAACGCCCAGACCGCGCTCATTCGCGACGGCCAGACGGTGGCTGCCCTGCGCAAGGTGGTCAATTCCTACGAGCAGACGCTGAACCTCGCCCGCGAAAGCTACCGCGGCGGCGCCAGCACCATCCTCGACGTGCTCGATGCCGAACGCAACGTGGCCTCGGCCCGTCTGTCGCTTGCATCCGCAATCCGCCAGCTGGCGCGCGACTACGTCGCCCTCAACGTGGCGATCGGCGGTGGCGCGGAGATCGGCGCAGCACCAGCAACGGTCGCCAGCAAGTAAGCGATCAGGGCTCGAAGAAATTCGCGAGCATCGCGGCGGTTCTGCCGTAATGCTCGCGAAGCGCCTCCGCGGCACCGTCCGCATCGCGCGCAAGCGCACTCTCCAGCAGTTCGCGATGCTCTCCCAGCACATCCCGCGCCGCGCCCGACACGCTGACGGACATGCGGCGGTAGCGGTCGGCCTGTAACGACAGTTTCCCGCAGATTTCCAGCAAGGTCGGCGACCCGCACGCCGAGATCAGCGCAGCGTGGAACGCACCATGCCGCACCTCCCAGTCCTCGCGCATGACCGAGGGCATGTCCTCGCGACCCTGCGGAATGCGCGCCAGAAGGTGGTGGGCGGCCACGACACGCGCTTCCCAGTCCGCATCGCCCTTCATCACCGCAAGACGCAACGCCTCGCCCTCGCACAATTGCCTGGTCGCTGTGATGTCGCGCAACTCGGCAAGCGACAGGCGCGCGACGCTGTAGCCGCGATGATCGTCCAGCACGGTGAAGCCTTCCGCCGTCAACCGCGTCAGGGCCTCGCGCACCGGCGTCACGCTCATACCGCACAAGGCCTGGAGTGACGAGAACCGCAGGCGTTCGCCCGGACCGAAATACCCGGTGCGGATCGCCTGCCGAATAGCATCATAGGCATCGCCGGCGCGCGTACCTGCGCCGTCCCGGTTCTGCGTCATCGACACCTCCTGTGCAAAATCTGAAGGATTTTCGAAAATCGTTGACTCGATGTACGGCAGCGGGGATGGTGTCCGCAATGGAAATCGGCAGGACCGGCAATCAAGGAGATCGTCATGAAACTGGTGCGCTTTGGCGCGGCGGGCGCGGAAAAGCCCGGCATCATCGATGCGGACGGCAAGATCCGCGACCTTTCGGGCGTCGTTCCCGATCTCGCCGGCGATGTCCTTAGCCGCGAAAGCCTTGCGCGTCTGCGTGCAATCGATCCCGCGAGCCTTCCGCTCGCGCCGGAAGGCAGCCGCTTCGGATCCTGCGTGGGCCGCGTCGGCAATTTCGTCGCCGTCGGCCTCAACTATGCCGACCATGCCGCCGAAAGCGGCATGGCCGTGCCGAGCGAGCCCGTGCTTTTCAACAAGGCGCCCTCCTGCATCGTCGGCCCCGACGACACGGTCCTCATCCCACGCGGCGCGGAAAAGACCGACTGGGAGGTCGAGCTTGCCGTCGTCATCGGCGAGCGCGCCTCCTACGTCTCCGAAGCGGACGCGCTGAACTATGTGGCGGGCTACTGCATCTGCAACGATGTTTCGGAACGCGCCTTCCAGACCGAGCGCGGCGGCCAGTGGACCAAGGGCAAGGGCTGCCCGACCTTCGGGCCGATCGGCCCATGGCTGGTGACGACCGATGAGGTGGACACGAGCGATCTTGCCATGACGCTCAGCGTCAACGGCGAACGGGTGCAGGACGGCTCTTCGAGCACCATGGTCTTCAAGGTGCCGTTCCTCGTCCACTACATTTCGCAGTTCATGATCCTGGAGCCGGGCGACATCATCACGACAGGCACCCCTCCGGGCGTCGGCATGGGCATGAAGCCGCCGCGCTATCTCAAGCCCGGCGATACGATGGAAGTTGCCATCGCCGGCCTCGGCGTGCAGCGCCAGAACGTCGCCGCCAGCTGATGTCGTCGAGATGATTCGGAAGGGGCCCGCGGGCCCCTTTTCGTGCCGGCGCTCAGTGCACCGTTGCGGGAGAAATTTCGTCCTCGAGAATCCGGAAGGCTTCGCTGAGCGCGGCCACCAGAATATCCGTCAATTCATCGGCCTCGTTTTCGAGGAGGAAGAGCGCGACCGCCGTATCGTCCGGATCGCTGTAGTGTTCGAGGTCGTTCGACATATCATTGTCCCCATTCCAGCCGGCACCATCCCGGTTAACGGAAAGTATAGGAACGCAGGCTTGCGCATGGCTTGTGCCGGAAAGGCACAAGAGAGGCAAGGCAAAAAGCCCTCAGCCGCACCAGGATTGGTGCTGTCCCTTCCACGGCCTTGCCAGGCCCTCGCTGACAAGCCGGTGGCCGACCGACTGGCCGCCGCGCAGCACGAGATGCGGTGCAGCGCCGGTTTTTCCCGCGCCCGCGCCGTGGGCGGCGACAAGCGTCACGTTGCCCTCGTTGAGGATTTCCCGCAGGCGCAGCTTCGCGTCCCCGCCGCGCAGGCGCTCGGCCTCGCAGCGTGCCTTGTCGATGGCCGGCACGTCGATATCGGCAAGGCGCACCTTGCGGCCGGCATAGAGGATAGTGCTGCCGTCCAGCACGCAGTAATCGGTCTGCGTGGTGCAGATGAACCATTTGCCGGAGAATGCCGGTAGCGCCTCCGGCACCGGCACGGCTTCGGCTTTTTTCTCCCCGACGGCCAGCTTGGGGCGCGGCAAGGCCGCTTCGCGGCGCTCGGCCTTGCGGCTATCCTTGTCCTTGCGCTCGATGGAGGCGGTGCGAACCGCCGAAGCCCCCTTCTCGGGCCCCGGAGGCATGTTGTCCATATAAAGCATGCCGCCGACGATTGACGCGCCGAGCACATACCACGGCGCCATGCCGCCCTTGCGCCCGCCCGCCGCGCTTCGCCGCGCACCCGTCCGCTTCTTTCTTTTCGTCGTCTTTGCCATGGCCTTCTCCTGGCCGAGACAGTGCGACGATCTCTTGAAGATATGGTTACCGGAAAATGCAAAGGCGCAGCGCAGGAGGGGAAGCGTGCGACAGGCGTAGAGAGCGCTGAAAAGCGAGCGCCTCGCCCTACACGCGACTTCAACGCGCGCGGGAATCCCCGATTTCCCGGGCTTTCCCGGCCTGCCGGGCTTCACTGCAAATTAGTAATAACAAGGGAACGCGCTTGCACCCCCATGCCCCCTGTGCCAGTGCTTTTGCAGACGTTGCAATGTCAGAGGTGTGCCTAATGGAGACGGAGGGGTTCGGAGGAGAGCGGCAGGATCGGGTCGACCAGACCACGATCATTGGCGGTCTGCCGATCACGCTTCTCGATCTGGAGGAATCCGCGCGCCTGTTCGTCGAGGCCGCGCTTTCGGCGCGCACCGGCAACAAGCGTCCCTACTATTCCACCTCCGCCAATGGCCAGGTCATCGCGCTCGCGCGCAGCGATGCGCCATTCAAGGCTCTGCTGCTTGGCGCCGACCAGATCCATGCAGATGGAATGCCGATGGTGCTGCTCTCGCGCTTCTTCTCCCGCAAGGCGCTGAAGGAACGCGTGGCCACTACGGACCTCGTGCACAGCGTCGCCGCGCAGGCCGAACAGGCCGGGCTCAGCTTCTATTTTCTCGGCGGCACGCCCGACGTGAACCGCACGGCCGTCGCGCGCCTTCAGGAGGCCTATCCGAAACTGCGCTTCGCGGGTGCCCGTGACGGATACTTCACCGCCGACAAGGAACCGGCCATCGTCGCCGAGATCGCCGCGCTGAAACCCGATATCCTGTGGATCGGGCTCGGCGTGCCGCTGGAGCAGCAGTTCGTCGCCCGCAACATCGACAAGCTCACCGGCGTCGGCGTCATCAAGACCTCGGGCGGCCTGTTCGACTTCATCTCCGGCAAGAACAGCCGCGCACCGGCCTGGATGCAGAATGTCGGCCTCGAATGGCTCTACCGCACCATTCTGGAACCGCGCCGGCTCTTGTCGCGATACCTGAAGACGAACCCCATCGCGCTGTGGCAGATCATGTTCAACTCGCGGTGAGGCACACGCATCCTCGCGTGCCCGAATTTTACAACCGAATACAAATGCAGCGTGTGTATTTACAGCATGGTAACCCGGCGATGCGAATGCTCGATGAGCCACGGTTACGGAGCAAGGCCTTGACGTCCGTCTCGATTGTCATCCCGGTTCGCAACGGCGAGCGCTACATCGAAGAAGCGCTCGAGAGCGTGCTGCGGCAGGGCCCGCTCGTCAGCGAAGTCCTCGTCGTCAACGACCGCTCCACCGACGGCACCGCTGCGAAGGTGGCGGCGATGAGGGATCCCCGAATCCGGCTGCTCGACCACTCTTCAGGGCGGCAAGGCGTTTCGGCCGTGCGCAATGACGGGCTTTTGCAGGCGACCGGCGAATGGACCATGTTCCTCGACGCCGACGACCGCCTGCGCGACGGCGCGATTGCCGCGCTGCACAAGGGTGCGGGCGACGCGGGCACGGTGGCCGTCTATGGCGACTACGAGCGCATCAGCGAAACCGGCGCCAAGATCGGCCGCCGCAACCTGATCCGGGCGCGGCGCAAGAGCGACGGGCATGTCTTGGAGACGCTGCTTGGCCGCAACTTCATCGTCAATGGCGGCATCATGCTGGTGCGGACGGAAGCGTTCCGGTCGATCGGCGGCTTCGACGAGACCCTGCGCTATGCAGAGGACTGGCACGGCTGGTGCCGGCTGGCCGCGCTCGGAACCTTCGTCTACCTGCCGGGCTGCTATGTGCTCGATTACCGGGTGCACACCGCAAGCGTCATGATGAAGAAGCTTCTGACCTATGCGGATTGCAGCCCCGCGATCGACGCGGTCTTTACGGACCCGGCCATCGTTGCGGCCGTCGCAGCCGATCGCTTGGCGGAGTTGCGCCGCAAGGCAGAGGCCCACATGAACGCCTATGTCGTGGCACAGGCGTTCCGCGCGCACCGCTATCGCGATGCCTTCCTTTCGCTTGCCGACACGATGCTGAACCGCCCGCGACAAAGCCCGCGCGCGATGTTGCTGTCGGCGGCAGCACTGGCGGGAATCTGAGGCGCCGGGCGTTCTTTTTACGTGAAGACCACTGCCAGTGCTTGCAACGGCCCATCGACTCGCGCGAGTTTCGCATCTCCCTTCCGCCGGGCCCGATGCGGCCTTGCCCAAGAACGATTGGATCGACCGTGACGCCGACAGAACAGCAGCCCTCCGCCATCCTGCGCGCCCTCGGCGCGCCCGCATTCTGGCTCTGGTTGACCGTCGCGCTGCTGGCCGCACTGCTCTGCATCCGGCTCGTGCTGCCCATCGGCCCGATGTACTGGGACACGTTCCTGTATATCGATGCGGCGCAACGCATTGCCGTCGGCCAGATGCCGAGCGTCGATTTTGCCGCGCCGGTCGGGCCCCTCGGCTACTACCTGTTCGCATGGGGGCTGAAGCTTTTTCCGGCGGCACAGCCGCTCCTCTTGGCACAGTGGTCGCTCCTCGTCGTCATCGCCCCCCTGATGGCGGTGGTCGTAGCGGAGGTGTCGAAGACCAATCGCGGCCTTGCCTTCGCGCTCCTCATCCCGGCGCTGGCCTTTGCCGCCTTCCCCGCCAATGCGCAATTCTACCATCCCCTGCCCGGCGTGGACGGCTTCGGCATCTATAACCGGCAGGGCGTCATCCTGCTTTACGTGCTGACCTGCGGGCTGCTCTTCCTGCCGGATGGGCGCCGGCTCGCGCTGTTCTGCGCCGTCGCAGGCCTCGCCCTGTTCACGATCAAGATCACGGGCTTTCTCGTCGGCGGCCTGCTTGGTGTCGTTGCCATGTTGTCCGGCAGGCTTTCCGTGCGTACCGCGCTTGTTGCGGCCGTTGCCTTTGCGGTGCCGCTCGCAGCGCTTGAACTCGCCACCGGAATGGTTTCCGCCTATATCCGCGATATCCTGCAACTCGCCGCGCTCAACGAAGGCACTTTCCTGCCGCGCTTCCGCACGGTGGTTTCGGCGAAATTCGATGTCATCGTGCCGGCGGCGGCCCTTGCCGTTCTTCTCGCCTGGCTCGATCTGCGTCATCGTGATCGTTCCGTACGCCTCCTCGACAGCAGCACGGTGTGGTTCTGCGCGGCGATGGCCGGCGGCGTGATCTACGAGACGCAGAACACCGGCAGCCAGGAGTTCATCTTCATCTGGCCGGTCCTGCTGATGATCTATCGCCGCGTCGCACCGCTGCAAAAGCGGACACGCGTCATCTTCGTCGCGCTCGCCGCCTTCTGCACCATTCCGACGGCATCGGCGATCAGCGCCAAGACGCTCAGGGCCGTCGCGGTGATGCCGCTTTACGAGCAGCCCGACCTGTCACGCCTGCGCAATGTCGGCCAGGTCTCGGCACGCCATGACATCCTCGCGCGTGCCGAGATGCTCGATGACCACTTTGCCAGCTTCGAACCGGCCTACGAAGACCTTGCCCGGCACGAGCAGATGCCCGGCTGGCAATACTACGCCGAACCGGACAACCAGCTGCAATGGCTGCTCTCGGCAAACAGGATGCTGGCGGCGCTGGAAACGTTCGAGACATCGAACAACATCCGGCTCGACAGCGTCATGACGCTCGACTTCACCGACCCGTTCCCCTGGATCCTGAACCGCACGCCGACCCGCCATGTCCAGATCGGTCGCGACCCGTCGAGAACCGTCGGTGAGATGACACCGGAGACCCGGCAGGCCATCGAGGCGACGGCGGGCGTGCTGAAGCCGAATTGCCCCTATACCTGGGCGCGCCGCGACCTTCAGGCCACCTATGCCCAGGCGCTCCAAGGCCGCAAGGTCATCGCGCTCACGCCCTGCTGGGATCTGCTGCTGCGGCCCGACATACAAGCGCAATAAAAAAGGCCGGGTTTCCCCGGCCTTCTCTTCCCCTCGGTCTTGCCGGTTATTTCATCTGCGCCGTCACGAAATCGCGGACGATCTTGACGATGCCGCGCGACAGGACCTCGTCCAGCGCGGTGATGAAATCGTCCACATGACTGCGCTCGCAGATGAGCGGCGGCTCCAGCCGGATGACGTTGCGGTTGTACTCCGTGAAAGCAACAAGAACGCCATGATCGCGCAGCAGATGGCTGCCGATGAAGCCGGGCAGCGAGCCCTTGAGCTTTTCGTCCAGCACGGAAAGGAGCGGACGCAGGACCATCGGCATGGCCTGGGAGAAATCGTGGAACTCCAGGCCCACCATCATGCCCTTGCCGCGCACCTCCTTCAGGAGCGTCGGATAACGTGCCTGCAAGGCCCTCAGCCGCTCGAGCAGATAGTCGCCGACCTCTGCCGAGTTGTCGATCAGGCCCTCGTCGTAAAGCACATTCAGTGCTTCGATGGACGTGATGCAGGCCTCGCCAATGCCGCCGAAGGTGGCCATGGCATGGATCATCGCCGTCTTCGGCGTGCCATAGGCCTTCATATAGACCTCGCGGCGGGCGATCATCGCGCCCACGGCCGCCTTGCCACCGCCGAGCGACTTGGCAAGCGCCGTCACGTCGGGCACGACGCCGTAGTGTTCGAAGGCGTAGAACTTGCCCGTGCGGCCGAAACCGCACTGGACCTCATCGGCCACCCACAGCACGCCGTACTGGTCGCAGAGCTGGCGCAGCTTCTTCCAGAAGGCCTCGTCTGCCTGGATGATGCCGCCGCCGCCCTGCACGGTTTCCAGCACGATCACGCCGATCTGCGGATCGGAGCGGAAGGCGTTCTCGATGGCTTCGATATCGCCGAAGGGCACGCGCACATTGTTTTCGACGAGCTTGAATTCGCCGCGGTAGAGCTGGCCGTCCGTGATGGACAGCACGCCCTTGGTCTTGCCGTGGAAGGAGTTCGTCGCATAGACGATCTTCGGCCTGGCGGGGCCGGCGGCGCGCTCGGCCACCTTGATGGCGGCCTCCATGGCCTCCGAACCGGACGAGCCGAGGAACACCATGTCGAGATCGCCAGGCGAGCAGGCGGCAAGGTTATGGGCGAGTGCGGCCGCATATTGCGACATGAAGGCGATCGCGATCTCGTGGCGCTTCTCGTTCTGGAAGGCCTGGCGCGCGGCGACGATGCGCGGATGGTTGTGGCCGAAGGCCAGCGATCCGAAACCGCCGAAGAAGTCGAGGATCTTCCGGCCGTTCTGATCGTAGTAGTACATGCCGTCGGCACGCTCGACCTTGATCTTGTGGAAACCGAGCAGCTTCATGAAATGCAGCTGGCCGGGGTTGAGATGGCTGGTGAAGATCTCCGTCATCTTCGCAAGCTCGAGCGCCTTGGCATCCTCGACGGAAAGAAGGGCGGGCTTCGGCGTGACCGGCGTGGAGACCTCGGTGTGGGCCAGGCGGACTTGACTGTTCATGGTGCTCTCCTCAGGCCGCTTTGGACTGGCCGACATGGGCTTCGACGTTGCCGCCGATTTTCTTGCGATATTCCGTATAGGCTGCGATCAGCATGTCCTCGTCGCGATACTGCGGTACCCAGCCGAGCTCCCGCTCGCCCTTGGACACGTCGAGAACGCACATCTCGTCGGCGATGAGATACTGCTCGGGATCCATCAGCGGCATGTTGACGAGATCCAGCATGTTGAGGACCTGCTTGACCGCCCAGGCGGGCGTCGGCAGCAGGATCGATTTCGAGCCGGCATGCTTGACGAGGTCGCCGAGCAGCTTGCGCACCGGCGGCGGGTTCAGCGAGCCGAGATTGTAGACCTCGTTCGGCACGCCGGCCTTGAAGGCGGCATGCGCCGCCGACGCGCAGTCGAACACCGAGATGAACTGGTAGGGGTTCTTGCCCGAGCCGATCATCGGCACCGGAAGGTTGTTGTCGATCAGCTTGAACAGCTTGGACAGGATGCCGAGGCGGCCGGGACCGATAATGAGGCGCGGACGGAAGAGCGAGATGTTCATGCCGCGCTGGCGCCACTCGGCCGCCAGTTCCTCCGTCTTGAGCTTGGAGAGCCCGTATTCGCCCAGCGGCGCGCAGGGGTGATCCTCCGTCTGCGGCCAGGTATAGGTGTGGCCGTAGACCATGTCGGTGGTGAAGTGCACGAGCGATTTCGCGCCCGCCGCATCCATCGCCTTGATGATGTTCTCGGTGCCGTAATAGTTGACCGGGAAGAAGAAATCGTGGCGCTTGGCGCGCACCTGGATGGGCGACAGCATCTTGGCGGACAGGTTGTAGACCATGTCGTCGGCGCCGATGCCGAGCCTGGCGATGGACGCCGGGTCCGTGACGTCGGTCTCCACGAAACGCACGTCGCGATAATGGACGAGATCGCTCTTCACGATGTCGGCGACGACGACCTCATGGCCGTCGGCCACGAGGCGAGGTGCGAGGTAGCGCCCGACAAAACCGTCACCGCCGAAAATAATGTGTTTCATGGTCCTATCCCTGTCTTATCTGATGGAGTTCTTGTTTGTGGATCGCTGTCAGGTCTTGTTGAGCTTGTAGCTCGCCGCCGCGGTTTCGGCTTCGGCCGGCTTGCTGCCGCTCTGCGCAATCAGGATCGTGCCGACGCAGATGAAGGCGATGCCCGCGATCTTCAGCGTGCCCAGTTCCTCCTTGAACAGCAGCCATGCGCAGAGCGCGACGGCCACATAGGCAAGGCTGAGGAACGGGTAGGCGAAGGAAAGGTCGACCTTCGACAGCACGTAGAGATGCGAGGCCATGGAGATCACGAACATCGCCAGCCCGGCGAAGACCCACGGATTGAACACGATCTGGAAAATCTTCTGGATCAGCGATTCCGAGGAGAAGCTGAGCGGACCGAGCGTGATCATGCCGTATTTCAGGAGCAGCTGCGCGGCCGCATTGGTCATGACCGTGAACAGGATGAACGGAATGTACTTCATGGTGTCCTCATATGTCCTTGCGGCCGGCGGCATCGTCGCGGCCCTTTAGCGTCAGCGCGGTGCGCCGCCAGAAATCCGAGCAGAAGGCGGGGTCGCGCATGGTTTCCAGCGCTTCCCATTCCGGAAATCCGGCCTGGAAGGTCTGCGCACGCATCCGTCCGTCCTTGTAGGGATTGACCCGTCCGCCGGCCGCGACCGTCATCCGGTCGAGGGTTTCGAGCAGGGCATGGGTCGCGGCACCGCGATTGGGAAAATCCATCGTCAGCGTGTAACCGGGCCGCGGGAACGACATCAGGCCCGGCGACGGCACAGCCCCGAACCGCTTCAGCACGGTCAGGAACGAGGCATGACCGGCCGTACGGCTGGCTTCCAGCATCGCCGGAATGACTGTACGTGCCGCATCGAAGGGAATGACGCTCTGGTGCTGGTAGAGACCGGCCGGTCCATAGAGCCGGTTCCAGTCGCCGATGCCGTCGAGCGGGTAGAAGAATGCGCCGTAACCGCTGAGATGCGGCGCGTGCTTGCGCTTCTTGGCATGGAAATAGGTGCCGTTGAACAGCCGAAGGCTCAACCCGTTGAGCATGGAAAACGGCAGGTCGAAGGGCACGCTCAGGCGCGCTGCCCCATCGTCCGTCTTGAAGTTGCCGTTTCTCGCGTGATTGCCGGTGATCAGCACGCCGCGGCCGGCGGACGCACCGGCGGCAAGCTGATCCACCCAGGCGACCGCATATTCGTTTTCGGCGTCGGCGGCCTCGGCCAGATCGAAATAGCCGTCGAGATTGGCGAAGGCGGTGATCCGTTCCTCGATGTCGAGCGAGCCGACGGGCATGAGGCGAAGCCTCGCGCTCAGCACCAGACCGGTCAGGCCCATGCCGCCGATCGTGGCGGCGAAGAGACGGGAATTCTCCGAAGACGAGCAATGATGCACGACACCATCGGAGCGCAGCAGCTCCAGGCTCTCGACATGGCAGCCGAAGGTGCCGCGGACATGGTGGTTCTTGCCATGCACGTCGTTGGCGATCGCGCCGCCCAGCGTCACGAAACGCGTGCCTGGTGTCACCGGCAGGAAATAGCCGAAGGGGGCCGCATGCGCGATGATCTCGGCAAGGCTCACGCCCGCCTCCGCCTCAATGAGGCCCGTCGCGGGATCGAAATCGATGATCGCGTGGCGCGAACGCATCGCCACCAGCGCTCCCCCATCGTTGTGGCAGCTGTCACCATAGGAACGGCCGTTGCCATAAGCGAGCAGGCTCGGAAGCGTGCCCGTCGGCCGACGCAGCGCGTTCAGCGCGAAATCGAGCGCGAGGCCCTGTCTTTCGTGCCGGTCCACGCGACCGAAACTGTCGAACGCTCCCCGCATCACATGAAACTCGCAACGAGGAGCAGGAAGGCGCCCAACACGATAAAGGCCTGGCTGCGCCAGTCGGTGGCGATGAACACGACGGGGTCGTCATGCATCTCGCGGCGATGTGCGAGGATCCAGACACGCACATTGATGTAGAGGACGATGGGCACGATCGGCCAGATGAGCCACGGCTGTGTATAAAGCTCGGCGATTTCCCGCGACTGGATGTAGAGTGACAGAACGAGCGCCGCCGCGAAGGCGGATGCCAAACCGCTCTGGCCGACCACCTGGATATCCTCCGGGCGATAGCCGCGGCCGGCGATCCTGTCCCGCTCGTCAACGGTCGCGCCCTGCAGTTCGACATAGCGTTTGACGAGAGCGAGCGAGAGGAAGAAGAACAGCGCGAACGCCACGAGCCAGAACGACAGCGGCAGCTCGGTCGCAGCCTTTCCGCCCAGCAGGCGAAGGCTGTAGAGGCCGGCGAGGCACAGAACGTCGATCAGAAGCATTCGCTTCACCGCCAGCGAATAGGCGGTCGTGGCGATGAGATAGATCACGATGACGAAAGCGAAGCCCACCGGCAGCAGCAGGCACAGCGACGCTGCGGCAAGCAGCAAGCATGCCGACATGGTCAGCCCGAACGGGATGGACAGCGCGCCCGAGGCAAACGGCCGGTTGCGCTTGGTGGGATGACGCCGGTCGAGCGGCAGGTCGATAATATCGTTCAGGATATAGATCGCCGAGGCCGAGAACGAAAACGCCAGGAAGGCGATAGAGGAGGCGATGATCGTTTCCGAATAGGCGATCGTATGGGCGAGCACAGCAGGGGCGAAGACGAGCAAGTTCTTCAGCCACTGATGCACCCGCAGCATCTTCACATAGGTCTTCAGGCTCGCCTTGTGGGAATCGAAGCGCTGGGTGCCGTGGCGTCTCTGATAGCGGTCGGCGGCAGGATCCGGCGCGACGATGATGGCGCTGCGCGCGACGTCGAACACGGGAATATCCGCACGGTCGTTGCCGGCGAAGTCGAAGCCCTTTTCGCCATAGGCGGCGCAGAGCGCTGACGCCTTGCGTCTGGCGGACAGGTTGTTTCCCGCACTTGTCGAATAAACCGCGCTGAAAATCTTCAACTCATCCGCGATGGCCCGGGCGATCGGCTCAGCCGATGCGGTCGCCAGCACGATTTGCCGCCCCGCCGCGTGCTCGCGACGCAGGAAGGCGAGAAAGTCCCTGCGATAGGGCAGATGGCTGGCATCCACGGTAACGCGCCGTGCGATCTCCCATTTCAGCCGCGCCTTGCCGGAGCACAACCAGACGGGAAGCAGGAAGAGATAAAGCGGATTCTTCTTGAGGAGGAGGAAGACGGTTTCCCACAGCATGTCCGTCGAGACGAGCGTCCCGTCCAGGTCGACCGCCAGCGGTAAATCCATTCTATGGTGTACAGGCGCGTTCATCGTCTCAATCAGCCCCCGGCCCCTCGCCCGTGCCCATGATGCGGGCCGCAGGACGGTTTGCCTCCGTGGAATTCGCCGAAACCCTAGATGGAAAGATCGGAAACTCCCGTTAATGGGATAGGCCGCCGCGACGTTTGAGGCCGGCAAACTGGGATTAAAGTTAAGAAACCTTCAGTTTCAGTGCATCGGAACGCGACACTCCAGCGCGCAACGTCATCAGGATCTGCGCGCTCCGGGCTCCCGTCGAGGTGGCATTTTAATCGACTGTTAAGGTTGATTTGTTCTAAACGAGCGTGGATTCGCTGCGAGCTCGACGATGTACACTGACGATCACCCGGACCGGGGACACAGGAAGCGGCTGCGTGCATCGCCGCCGGCCGTCGCCGTTCACGCGTCAAAGCCGCGGGTGAGCGCACGCGACTATCTCAAACGCCGCGACACGAACGATTACAGCCTTGCCCAGCCCGGCTATTCCGCTGAACGCGATACGCGGGAAGAAGAAGTAGCCGGCACATCCGGCTGGCTGGACCTCTTCACCGTCTCCAATCTTTTCGGGTGGCTGCTTGCCTATAAGCTGATCATCCTCGCGACCGTCATTCTCGGCGGCCTCGCGGCCGTGGCCTTCCTCAAGATCACACCGCCACGCTACACGACCTATGCCGAACTGCTGGTCGAGCCAACGGATCTGAACGTCGTGGCCGACGACATCTTCTCGCAGAACGCACAGCGCGACTCCCAATTGCTGGCGGTCGAAAGCAAGCTGCGCCTCATCACATCAGGCAATGTCCTCGAGCGTGTCGTCACGAGCCTCAACCTTGCGAAAGATCCTGAATTCGGCGGAAACCGTGCATCTGACGCAGACCGGAACGCCCTTGCGGCGCTTGAAAAGCGCATCGATGCCCGGCGCGACACGCGCTCCTTCCTCGTCAGCCTCAGTATCTGGAGCGGAAATCCTGACAAGTCCGTCGAGATCGCAAACAAGCTGATTGAATCCTTCCAGGATGAACTCGGCAATGCCCAGGTCGAAGGCGCCGGCCGTGCCGCCAAGGCACTGGTAGCCCGCATCGACGACCTGAAGGTCGAGGTGGAAAAGGCCGAAGCCAAGGTGGAGACGTTCAAGCGCGAAAACGGCCTGCGGTCGAGCGCCGGCGAACTGGCAAGCTCGACAAGCGCGACCCGCGTGAACAGCCAGGTCATCGATGCACGCGCACGGCTCATCCTCGCACAGGCGCGCCACAAGGACCTGACCTCGAACGATCCGGAAAGCCGCCTTAACGCCGCAAGCGCCCAATCGGAAACGATGACCGCCCTGCTCACGCAGCAATCGCTGATCCAGCAGCAGATCCGTTCGCAGTCGGCGGTTCTCGGTCCCCGTCATCCGAGCCTTCTGGCGCTGAAACCGCGCGCCGACGCGATCCAGGCGCAGATCCAGGCGGAAATCCAGCGTGTCGTCCAGTCCAGCAAAGCGGAGCTTGAACAGGCCCAGGGCGCGTATGACCGGCTGAATGCGGAGCTTGGCACCGCTCAGTCCGTCGTCTTCAAGGAATCCGAAGCGCAGCTCCAGTTGCGCCAGCTTGAGCGCGAGGCGCAGGCCAAGTCTTCCGTCTACGAAAGCTACATGAACCGCGCGAGTGAAGCCGCACAACGCCAGCGCATCGATGCCACCAACGTGCGCGTCGTGACCCAGCCGATGCCACCGATCCATCGCAGCTATCCGCCGCGGGGTGTCATTATCCTCGCTGCCGGCTTGATGGCCGGGTTCATTGCCGGCGCAGGCCTTGCCATCCTCTTCGGCCTGTGGCGAAGCCTTTCGCCACGCCGGGCAGGGTAATGTCGGGGAAGACCGGCATGGCAACGACCGTCGTCATCAAGCCCTTCGAGCACGACACCTCCGCAAGCCGCCGCTCGGTCAGGCCCATCCTCTTCATCGTTATGGCGTATTTCTGGATCACGCTGTCGCCGCTGCCCGACATGTCCGAGCTGACATCGGACGCCGGATGGGGCACAAGCTCCAGTGCGCTCAACCAGATCATCGTGCTGCTCATGGCTGGCGGTATCCTCGCCAGCCTTGCGGCCACCAAGGCGTGGAAGCTCGTCTTCCAGCAGCGCCTTCTCCTGACGCTCATTCTTGTGTGGTTCACGGCAACGGCCCTGCTTGGCAACGATCCTTCGGCCGGCTTCCGGCGCATGATGTTCGTGGTCATCGTCTGCTTCTGCGCGAACGCCTTCCTGCTCGTGCCGCGCAGCCAGGCTGACTTCACCTTCACCCTTGCCTGCATCGTCAGCATCGTCGTCGGCCTCTCCTATATCGGCGTGATCGCGCTGCCGGTGCGCGCCATCCACCAGGCGACGGACGGGCTCGAAGCTTCGCTCGCCGGCAGCTGGCGCGGCATCTACAGCCACAAGAACATCACCGCCGCAGCCATGGCGATGGCCGTCTTCATCGGACTCTACATCGCGTCCACCGGATCGAAACGCCTAGGCTGGGCACTGGCCATCAGCGCGCTGCTCTTCGTCCTCTTCTCCGGCGGCAAGACGTCGACGATCATGGTGCCCTTCACCCTGCTCGTCGCCTGGGCCTTCGAGCGGTTCAGAAAAATCCGGGGGCTGATGGTGTGGGGCATCCTCATCGTCGCCAACACCATCCTCCTCGGCTCGGCATTGTCGCCCTCGGTCGCGGACACGCTGACGAGCCTCGGCGTCGATGCGACCTTCACGGACCGAAGCTCCATCTGGCGGCTCTCCATCGACGCAATCCAACAGCGGCCGCTGCTCGGCTACGGCTTCCAGTCCTTCTGGCAGACCCAGGCGCTGTTCGATAGCGACGCCGCCCTCGAAACCTGGGCCGTGACGGCGGCAAACGCCCACAATGCCTATGTGGAAGCAATGGTGAACGCCGGCTTGCCCGGCCTGATCCTGACATTGGTCTGGATGGTGTATTCGCCGCTACGCAACGCCACCGCAGCGCTGAAAAGCGAAAACGACATCCGCCTCACGCGGCTCTTCCTGCGGATCTGGCTTTTCGGCCTTTTCCTGTCGTGCCTGGAAAGCGCTTTCTACGTGAACACCGGCCCGGTGTGGTTCACCATCCTGCTCAGCGTCTTCGGCCTGGGCCTGCAGGCCCGCTCGAAGCTAGTGAAGGGCGATAGCCCGGCCGTTGCCGGCAAACGTACGCGACGCGGCTGACCCTCAGGCCTTCGCCTCATACGGCCGGGGCGTTAGCCCAAGAAGCGGCGCCATGCGGCCGACCGACATCAGCAGCGGATGTGTCGCCGGAATGATCTGGCCCGTCCGCAGCAGGATCACCAGCGAGCGCACGACGCCGAGACTGAGGCTGACGAGGTTCTTCACGAAAACCTTCACGCCGGCAAAAGCGCCCATATGCAGCCGGTCGATCACGAAATTGATGCTGCCGATGCGGATCGACCGCTTCATGAGCCACTTCGGATTGGACCGGTCGGACGGAACCGTCTCGTGGATGATCGCCTCGGCGCACCACCAGGCCTTGTAACCGGCGAGCCGGCAGCGGGTGAAGAACTCCATGTCGCCGCCGCCCAGGAAATTGAACCGCAGGTCGAAGAACGGCGCTCCGAAGCGTTCGAAGACGTGCCGCGCGATCAGGCAGTTTCCCGATCCGTGGATCATATCGACCTGACGGGTCGCGCCCTCGATGGAACCGAAGATCGCATGGTTGCGGATGGACGCGGGCACGTCCGCATCGAATGTCCGCGTGACGGGGCCGCCGACGATATCGGCCGCGGTGCGCCGCGCCGTCTCCACCATATGTTGCAGCCAGCCGGCTTCGGCGATCTCGTCGTCATCGATCATCAGAAACCAGCGCGCCGACGGATAGGTGTCGAGCGCGGAAGAAAAGGCGCGATTGATCGCATGACAATTGCCCTGCGAGGGCTCGATCTCCAGCGTCGACGGTATACCGTTCGTCTCGAGCATCGCCTTCGCCACGGCGTGGCCAGCGGGATTGGCCGCGTCGTTGTCGACGACCACGATGGCGAAGGGAAAGTCGGTTTCCTGCGAAAGCACGGATTCGAGCGTCTGGCGCAGCCAGTCCGGGCGGCGGAAGGTCGGGATGCAGACCACGGCTTCCACGTTGCTGTCGAGAGGGGTGCTGTTCATTGCATTTTCCGCGAAATCGAGCCGCGCGCGACCGGTGCAAGGATCGCGACGATGGTCCCGACTGTAGACTTGCCGTCTGAAGAACGCGTTAAGGACTACTCTTAACGTTGCAATTACCCGTCGGCCCTATGATCGCGGGAACAAGCCAGCCCCGCTGGCGCAGCCTTGCGCGCATGAAGCGCCGCGGGTCGAACGGAAAGTGTGGCTTGAATGCGCAGACGAGATTTCGTCACGGCAGCTGGTGCCGCCGGTCTTGCACTGTGGACCCGCGGGCTCTTCGAGGGCGCCGCCGCCGCATCGCATTCGGCCATTCCCTTCGGGGCCGCCGTCAGCGACGGGCCGCTCCAGACGGACGCCGCCTACCAGAAGGCCCTCATCGAGCACTGCCAGCTCCTCGTGGGTGAAGGCGGGATGAAATGGGCGGACCTGCGCCCCTCCCCCTCGCAATATGTCTATGACCAGCCCGACCGCCTCATCGCCTTTGCAGAAGCCAACGGCATGAAGATGCGCGGCCATACGCTGGCCTGGTATGCCGCCATGCCCGACTGGGCGCTGCAACTGAAGGGCGAGGCCGAGACGAGCCGGGAGCTGATGACGCATATCGAAACCGTCGTCGGGCGCTACAAGGGACGCATCCCGAGCTGGGATGTCGTCAACGAGGCGCTTTCCGATGATGGACCGCGTGTCGGCCTGCGCGACTCCGTCTGGTCGGCCAATCTTGGCGAATATTACATCGACCTCGCGTTCCACACCGCCCGCGCCGCCGATCCGGCCGCCCAGCTCGTTATCAACGACTACGGGCTGGAGGCAGCGACGGCGAAATCCAGCGCGCGCCGCCGGGCGATGCTCGATCTGTTGCGCCGCTTGCGCGACCGCGACGTGCCCGTTCAGGCGCTCGGCTTGCAGGCCCACCTTCCCGGCAACGAAGAGATCGACAAGGACGAGGTTTCGCGTTTCGTGTCCGACGTCAAGGATATGGGTCTCGACGTCCTGGTGACGGAACTCGACGTGATCGACGACCAGCTTCCCGCCGACATCAAGGAGAGAGACGCGATCGCCGCCAAGCGCGTCGGCGCTCTCCTGGGCGCAATCCTCGACGTCACTCGGCCGACCGCGGTCGTCACCTGGGGCATAACGGATCGCTATACCTGGGTTCCCATCTGGTACAAGCGCGCGGACGGACAGGCCAACCGACCGCTGCCGCTGGACGAGGACTACAGGGAAAAGCCGATGATGCGGACGATCAAACAGGCCGTCGCGGGGGCCTGAGGCATGTTGCGGCAGGCTTCCACATATCTTGCGGCGCATATGGTGTCGGCGATCCTCGGCTTCTTGTCCATCGTCGTCTTCACGCATCTGCTGACGCCCGATCAATACGGCCTCTACGTCGTCGTCATGGGCCTTGCCGGCGTGATCTCGGCAATCGCCTTCTCCTGGATCCGGCTTTCCGTCGTCCGCTTCAATCACGGCGGACCGGAAACGGATATGCGCGGCACCGCCCTCGTCTGCTATCTCGGCCTGCTGCTGCTCGCTCCCGTTACGGCCGGCATCGCCTCCGTCCTCGCCAATGTGCCGTTCTGGCAGGGTGCGTTCGCCGTTCTCGTCGCTTTCCTCCTCGCCTTCTTCGAATTCGGCCAGGATATATTCCGGGTCAGGCAGGAAGCGGGCTCCTATGCCCGCGCCGTCATCCTGCGGTCCATCGCCTCCTTCGCGCTTTCCATGGTCTTCGTGCTTGCCGGTTACGGCGGGGAAGGTTTCCTGATCGGCATCTGTCTCGGTTATGCGCTGGCGGCACTGGTTTCCGCGCGCAGCGTCTGGCGAGCGCCCCGCCGCGGCTTCGACCAGGCGATCCTGCGCAATCTCGTGCAGTTCGGCGTGCCGATGACCATTTCGGGCGGCGCCTTTGCGCTCCATGCGCTGCTCGACCGCCTCATCATCCTCGCCTATCTCGGCGAGGCCGGTGCTGGAACCTACGGCGCCGTCGCCGATCTCGTGCGGCAAATCATTCTCTTCCCGTCCATCGCCATCGGCTCGGCCATCATTCCCGTCGCGGCAAGGCTGTTGGCGAACGACGAGCCCGTGGCTGCCCGCCACCATCTGGAGCGCAGCGCCGAGTTGCTGCTGGCCGTTGTGCTGCCGGCGGTCGTGGGATTGGCGCTTGTCGCGCGCCCGCTCTCGCAGCTGATGCTGGGCGCAGAATTTCGTGAGGCCGGCGAAACGGTCATGCCGATCCTCGCCTTCTCCTGGCTGTTCCAGGCGATCACCCAGCAATATGTCCATGCAAGCTTCCATCTCGGCCGAAAGCCGTCGCTGATGCTCTATCAGGGGCTGGCGATGCTCGCGGTCAATCTGGGCGCGATGTTCCTGCTCGTACCGTCCTATGGCCTCGTCGGCGCAGCCTGGGCACTCGTCTTCACCGAATTCTGCGGCATGGTTCTCGGCTATATTCTGTCGTTCCGGGCCCAGCCGCTATCTTTCAAGCTGACGGATATCGGCAAGGTGACGCTCGCCACGGCGATCATGGCCGGATCGACATTCTCCGTGCTGGCGATGAGCCCCTTCGGACCCGCCCTGTCGCTGCTGCTCGCCGTCAGCGTCGGCATCGCCGCCTATGGCCTTTCGGCCATCCTGCTCGACGTGCTCTCGCTGCGCGCGACGGCATGGACGATGCTCGCGCGCCTGCGCGCCAGGCTGGCCTGATTCCGAACGACGTCAGTTCGCTTTCCACCGCGCGAAATAATCGATCAGGTCCTGATCGATCTCATGCACGGCGGGATCGAAGGCGTCGCGACCCAGGCGATCGTACTTCCAGTTGCTGTTGATCTCGCGGAAATGGCGATAACAGAAGGCCGAACTGACCCTCGCGGCAGGCAGCCAGTTGGCTATGCGATGCACCCCCCACTGCGCCGTTTCAGGGCAGCGGCGCGGTACAACCGTCCATTTCGGCGGGGAAGCATTCGCATCCTGCCGCAAGATGCCGAAGCGCCGACGCTCCAGCGGCTTCAACACGGTGTCGTAATCCGTATGCCGCCGCGGAGTATCAGTGTCGAGCGGCGGCATTCTGTCCGTTCCCAAGACCCACCGACCGCGGTAGCGCACGGTGCCGAAGAAATCGTCCTCGGCAGCCGCAAAAACGCTCTTGCCGGTCTTCGACAAGACCAATTCATCGATGTCCCCGACCTGTACTGAGCGCGCCATTGCCAGGAAACGCCATCGCGCCTGCTCCCAGGCACCCAGCTGGCAGAAATCGGAGTCCCAGAAGCGCCACGCATCCAGCCCCTGCGGCCCGTATTTGAAAGGCCAGGACACGACTTCGGCGATTTCGGTGCCCGCAACGCCGGAGAGCGCATCCCGCACCGTATCCAGCCCGTATCGGTCGGACAGGTTGTCGTAAAACAGCACGGCATCGGCTCCGTGGAACCGATGCGCGAAGCGCGCCCAATCGCGTATCCAGACCGGGTCGTTGTTCTTTGACAGCGTGAAAAGCACGCGACGCCCGGCAAAGCGTTCGGACAGATTGGCCCCGACGACCACCTCGGCGCGGTGCCCCCCGAGGGTCAGCGAGAGGGCCGTGCAATCGGCCGGCGCGTCCACGATGATCTGCATGTGGCGGTCGAGCTTGCGGTAACGAAAAGCACAGACGCCGTTGCCGGGAAGCGCACGGATGCTGTCGGGCCGAAGCAGCGGCTCGAGATTGAAAAGCGGCGGCCCGAGCAGCACGACCTTGCCATCCAGCCGACGAAACGCGTCGTAGATCAGGATATCGCTATCGAACTTGCGATCGAAATCATCCGTCCTGAATTCCGCCGGCCGCTGCGGCTCCCGCTGGAACGGCGAAAAATCCGAAAGCCGGACGATCGACAGGAGAGATGAGGACGGCGTTTCGGTCATGATGCATTTCGCAGGTTACACGCCGCCTGCGCGGTAACGCGCAACGGGCCGGAATAAACTGGCCGCATCCTATACGGGAGAGCTTCCCCGTTCGTTAAACAACGGACGGTGTCGACGCATGCCGTCCTTATAACGGCGCATTCTCGATCTGATTTCTTGGGAAAATTCGATGGTAGCGGAGGAGGGATTCGAACCCCCGACACAAGGATTATGATTCCTCTGCTCTAACCTACTGAGCTACTCCGCCGCCCGACGGGACGATCGACAACGATGTGCGTTCGCGTCCGGTGCGCGGCTTATAAGGCGCTGTTCCTGCGGGTGTCAAGCGACCTTCGCAGGAAAAATCGCTTTGTCCGCAAGGGCCTTGGCACGTGCTTGGCGCTAGGCGGCCACCGGGGTCGACAGGATGCGCTTCAGCGCCTCTTCGGCCGCGGGCTCCCGCTCGGAACGCTGGATGAAACCCCCGCCATAGATGCGGGCGTCCTCGCCTTCGCCAGAGTAAAGCGCGCAGGCCTGCCCCGGAGCGACACCGGCCTCGCCTTCTTCGAGCTCGACATAGATGCCGCCTTCGTTCGCCTGAAGGCGCGCCGGGCGCGGCGGTCGGGTGGAACGGACCTTGGCGTAGCAATCGAAGCCGGCCGCGGCGACCGCATCGAGATCGCCGTCTCCGAGCCAGTTGATGTCACGCAGATAAAGCCGGCGCGTTTCGAGCGCTTCCTTCGGGCCGACGATCACGCGCCGCGAGCGCGCATCGAGGTAGACCACATAAAGCGGCTCGCCCGTCGCCACGCCGATGCCGCGGCGCTGGCCGATCGTGTAGTGCAGGATACCGTCATGCTGCCCCAGATGGCGGCCATCGATATGCACGATGTCACCGGCCAGTGCGGCATTCGGCTTCAGCTTGTTGACGATATCGGAATACTTGCCCTGCGGAACGAAACAGATGTCCTGGCTATCCGCCTTCTTGGCGACGACAAGGCCCATTTCTTCAGCCAGCGCGCGGGTTTCAGCCTTGGAAAGATGGCCGAGCGGAAAGCGCAGGTAGTCGATCTGTTCCTGGGTGGTGGCGAAAAGGAAATAGCTCTGGTCGCGTTCCGCATCGACGGGGCGGTAGAGCGCGCGGCGCTCCGGGGCGCCCGGCACCGGGTTGGGTCGCGAGCGGATATAATGCCCCGTCGCCAGTGCGTCGGCGCCGAGATCCTTGGCGGTCGCCAGAAGATCGGCGAACTTGACGGTCTGGTTGCAGGCGACGCAGGGGATCGGCGTTTCGCCGGCGACATAGCTCTCGGCGAAGGGATTGATCACCGTTTCGCGGAAACGCTTCTCGTAGTCGAGCACGTAATGGGGAATGCCCAGCGTTTCGCACACACGGCGTGCATCGTCGATGTCCTGGCCGGCACAGCAGGAGCCGGCACGGTGCACGGCCGCACCATGGTCATAGAGCTGCAGCGTGATGCCGAGAACGTCGTAGCCCTCGCGTTTCAGGATGCCGGCCACGACGGAACTGTCGACGCCGCCGGACATGGCGACGACGACGCGGGTATCTTCCGGCTTGCGATCGAAATCGAGACTGTTCACGCGAGGTCCATTCCGGTGCCGCGGGACCCTTGTCACCGGACACCTTGTCCTGGGGCCGAAACCGGCCGTTACGGCGCCCCGTCAAGCCGGAGTGCCTTTCGGGCGACATATAGAAACTTGCCGCTCCAAGGGCAAGAGAAGGCCTGAAACCGCCTCGTTCGGACCACCAGCGCGTCCGACGCCCTCAGATGAGGCGCAGGCGCATGGCGATGGCGATGGCCTGCATGCGATTGACCGCTTTCAGCTTGCGGGTCACGCTCTTGAAGTAGCTGCTGACCGTATAGACGGAGATGCCGAGGATGACGGCGATCTCGTCGCTGCTCTTGCCGGCGGCAGCCCAGCGCAGGCACTCGACCTCACGGCTGGAGAGCTTTTCGCGTCCGGCGGTGGCCGCCGTGAAGGTCTTCTCGAGACATTCGAAAAGCTGCAACGCCGCGAAATGCAGCTCCGCGAGCTCCGGGCGCGACAACGGTTTGCGTATGCCGGAAAACATCATGAGATAGGGATCCGACGTCGTGGAGTGCAAAAGGAACGCCGTCGACGTGGAAAGCCCGTGGCTTTCGGCAAGCGCGACCGCCTCGCCGGCCTGGGTGTTCTCCCAGTCGACGGGTGCGAGCAGCGAGCTGTCGCCCTGCACCGGCAGCTTGGTCGCACCCGTGTCGAGCGCAAGCCGGCTGATATGGAAGAGGTTCATCGCATCGTACTTGCGCACGAGATCGGCCGGCCAGTTGCTGACCATCAGGCGCTCGGCAAAACGCTGCTGTGCATTCGCGGGAAAGCGCGTCACGAGAAAGTGCGTGAAGGCGAAATGGTCGGCGCACTGACGCATGAGGTGAAGCACCTCGTATTCGGTCTGCACGGTCTCGATGTGTGCCGCGGCCAGAAATTCGGGCAACCAGCCCTGCCGCACGAGCATGTTGTCTTGGTCTCTCATTTTCCGTTTCCAACGCCGGCGCTTGCGCACCGGGCTCGGGTGTATTCTCGGTCCGGAAAATTTCAGGGGCACCCGGCGTTCAAATGGCGGCGAAAAACGCCGCTTAAAGCCATCTCCCGAAGGGAAACAGCTTGCGGATGGTATGCGATTGGGTGCTTCCTGGAGGCTTCCGGTGCCATCGATCCGATAGCCGCCTCCGAATTTTTGCGCGTATTAGCAGTATTTGAATAAAATAGAAATGAAATATTTGCATGGCTCCCATGCGGGCCATGCGGCGGGCAATCCGCCCGACGTTGCGGAAAGTAAAGCGTTTCCAACGGCAGCTTTGCCTGCGAAGCCGCTCAAAAGATTAGAAAATTGTTAGCATGCGCTTAGGCAAATCTTAAATGTGGCGGGCTACAGTTCGCTCATATGGTCTTGCGTTTATGTAGAGAGTACAATGACCGATCTGATACGACCCCGCGTTAAATACGTCATCGGCCCCGATGGCAGCCCACTGACGATCGCCGATCTGCCGCCGGCCAATACACGGCGCTGGGTGATTCGCCGGAAGGCCGAAGTCGTCGCCGCCGTGCGTGGCGGGCTGCTCAGCCTCGAGGAAGCCTGTGAACGCTACACGCTGACGGTCGAAGAATTCCTGTCCTGGCAGTCCTCCATCAACGATCATGGCCTCGCGGGCCTGCGCACCACGCGCATCCAGCAGTACCGCCACTAGGCAATTCCATCATCCGTCAAGACCGACAGCGGCCGCTCAATGCGGCCGCAATGTCGTTTGCAGAAGGCCTGTCATGATGGCCGAGGCTGCGTAGAACCAGAGGCCCGGCTGCGTGAACGCCGAGGCCATGCCGCTCGTCTTCGCCGCGACGATGACCAGCGCCACCAGCATGACATCCATCATCGACCATTTTCCGAGCACCGGCAGCAATCGCGCAAGCCAGGTCTTCCGGCCACCGCTCGAGGCGGGTGCCGTCGCCTCCAGCGTGATGGCGAACAGTTTCACCACCGGAAAGACGATGGAAAACAGCGCGATCAGCACCGCCAGGCCGCCACTCCCCTGCCCCCAGAGCGAAACGACGATGTCGATCAGCGAGGGTGTTTCGCTGAAAAAGTAGAGCTTCTTGAAATGCACGAGCGGCAGGACGAGGCCGAGCGCCAGCGACATCGCTGAGAGAACCAGGAGAACGGGCACGACGAGAATCATGGGCGGTTTCGCGTTTCGAATTGCCTTCGATACCACCCGGCGCATCCGGATGCAGCACGAACTGTTCACCGCAGCGGAGCTTGCCGTCTGCCCCCGAAGAGGAAAATATGGCGTCAACGCAAAGGAGCGAGGACATCATCATGGACATCCGGCACGAAGACACCGGCTCGAAGGGCCGCTACTACACCGTCGTCGAGGGGCACGAAGCGGAAATGACCTATTCCCGCGCATCCGCGCAGCTCGTCATCATCGATCACACGGGTGTTCCCGATGCGCTGCGCGGCAAGGGCGTCGGGCAGGCGCTCGCGGCCCATGCCGTCGAAGAAGCGCGCAAAGGCGGCTGGAAGATCATGCCGCTCTGCCCGTTCTTCCGGGCTCAGGCGCTTCGCCACAAGGAGTGGGCGGACGTCGTCAACGCCTGAAAACACCAAGAACCCTCGTGAGCGGTCTTGCGGCCACTCGCGAGGGGTCTTCAGAGGTCTTGTCCTCAGGCGCGCAGGCGCACCGCGTTGTCGCGCTCTTCCAGCGCCGCCGCCTTGGCGAACTCCGCTTCCGCCTCTTCCAGCGAAAGTTCGGCCGCGTCCTGCTGCACCTTCAGTTCCCGAATGGAGACCTGGAGGTTGTCGGAGCGCTGCCGTGCTGCCTTGGCAAACGTGGGATAGGCGAAGTGGGTGGGATCGGTGATCCCGGATTTCTTCTCTTCGATGGCGATCTGGGTTTCCAGTTCCTTCGACATCCGTTCGAATTCGGACATCATCAACTGAAGCTGGGCCAGCTGCCGTCTCTTGTCTTTGACCTGAAATTCCTTCAGGCGAACTAGGCTCTCACGCGACTTCATACGCAATACTCCCGTGGATAGCGAGACCCCGGCATTGAAGTGAACGATCGCCGAAAAACACATCCGACCGCTCACCGGCACTCCAAATCGGCACACGAACCATGGTGAATCACCACGCGCCGCGCACCGCCATTTTCGCCCGCAGACCGGCCAGAGTGCCGGACCTTAAAAAAAATTCAGCGAGATTAATGAAATCCTACCGCTGGTAACCTTTCGTTTACGGGCATCGTTAATCATAGGGACCATGGTTTAAGGCTCGGTAAATGCGGTTCGCAAAAAACGACATGTTCCGCATTGACGAGTCTAAAGAGTCGGTTAGCTGTGTTTCTTCACTTTGTATGTTAAGAGTCACAATTCTGATTCATATGAAAAATCAGGGGACTGCCCGAAATAATTAACAGATCGATACACCTTGCCAAAGTGAATCAGGATTTGTTAACCATTTCGTGGCAGCCTCCAAATCAGGCAACGACTGGATCCGTATCGCGTAGGGGGCCAGGATACCTTGAGCGGCGGAAAAGGGGACAGATATGCGGGTTCTACTCATCGAGGACGATAGCGCGACAGCGCAGAGCATCGAACTGATGCTGAAGTCCGAAAGCTTTAATGTCTACACCACCGACCTCGGCGAGGAAGGCGTGGATCTGGGCAAGCTGTATGATTACGACATCATCCTGCTCGACCTGAACCTGCCCGACATGTCGGGTTACGAAGTTCTTCGCACGTTGCGCCTGTCCAAGGTCAAGACGCCGATCCTCATCCTCTCCGGCATGGCCGGTATCGAGGATAAGGTGCGCGGCCTGGGCTTCGGCGCCGACGACTACATGACCAAGCCGTTCCACAAGGACGAACTAGTCGCCCGCATTCACGCCATCGTGCGCCGCTCCAAGGGCCATGCCCAGTCGGTCATCTCGACGGGCGAGCTCATCGTCAACCTCGACGCCAAAACCGTCGAAGTCGGCGGCCAGCGCGTGCACCTGACGGGCAAGGAATACCAGATGCTCGAGCTGCTCTCGCTGCGCAAGGGCACGACGCTGACCAAGGAAATGTTCCTGAACCACCTCTATGGCGGCATGGACGAGCCGGAACTGAAGATCATCGACGTCTTCATCTGCAAGCTGCGCAAGAAGCTCGCAAACGCCGCCGGCGGCGCCAATTACATCGAGACGGTCTGGGGCCGCGGCTATGTGCTGCGCGAACCGGACGGCGACTACGCCGAAAGCGCCTGATCCCCCTCCCCGCTCACGTATTTCGAAACCCGCCGCTTGCCGGCGGGTTTTCTTTTGGCCGCGGTTCCCGCCTTCTGTGTCGCGAAAAGCAGAACGCGGCCGGCTCCGGGGAGCGGCCGCGTCGCGACATGTCTGAACGGGACGTCTGATCAGGCAGCGATCGAGAGGCTGCCGAAGACCTGCGTCAGGATCTTGCGATCGAAGGGCTTGAGCAGGAAATCGTCGGCGCCGGCGCGCTTGCCCATCATCATCTTCTTCAGGTCGGCCTCGACCACGCAATAGAAGATGCGGACGGACTTGCCCTGCGGCAGGTTGCGGACATTGCCGATCAACTCGAGCGCGCCGTCCATGGTGGCATCGACGATGAGGATATTGGGCAATTCCGCCTCACAGCGCACGAGTGCTTCAAGTGCACTGGACGCTTCGAGAACGAGGAAATCCAAACCGGAAAGAATACGCTTGCCGACCTTCCGGACGACATCGGAACCGTCGGCGATCATCAACCGCTGCATTATCTGCTCCTAGGTCTCCCGCCATCCGGCAGGAACGATACAGGTGCAGCTTACCGTCGGCTGGCAAACAAAGCGTTAGCGGCCATGGTTAACGCCACGGCCGCCGACGCGGATCATTCAGAAGCAACAATCGAGCGGGCCGAGAACACGATCTCGTCGTCACCCGGCTCAACGGCGAGCTCCATGCCGGCTTCATCGGCCAGCAGAACCGTATAATAGGGCTGGATCGAATGGGCATCGACCGCCTCTTCCGGCGTGCCGGAAAGCAATTCCGTGAACTTCGGCGGAACGCGCAGCATGCGGCCCTTGGCGGCGAGCTTGAAGACCGTGTCGGTCTCGGGATTCTCAAGGCTGATATCGATCGAACCACCGCGCGGTATCGCGCTGTAGGCCACGAGGAACAGGTTGAGCAAGAGCTTGACCTTGTTCTTCGGGATGATGGCGCGCGGGCCCGTCCAGGTGACTTCCGTCTTCTTTTCGGCGGCCGCGAAATCGCGCGCGGCCTTCTCCGCCTCGCCCGTATCGATCGAAGCGCCGACGGAGCCGGAGGCGCCGAAGGCCAGGCGGGCGAACTTCAGCCGGACGGACGCGTTGAGCGCACTGGCGCGGATGAGATCCATCGCCTCGGCATCGGCGCCGCCCTCGTCGAGCAGTTCGAGCCCGTTGTTGATCGCACCGACGGGCGAGATGACGTCATGGCAGACACGGCTGCAAAGAAGCGCTGCCAGATCGGGACCTGTCAGCGTAAGGTTCGGATTTTTCGCCATAAAATTCTCCCAGATCCACGCATTCATTCATCGCGGGACGCCTCGTCAAAGGCGCACGCGGATACATTCCGCGCGACGCATAGCACGCCTGAATTGCGCGAGGCGTGTTCCATTTAAAGACAGCCATAATGACACCACATTTGGTAAACCGATTGTTAATACCCTCGGATCAAATTGCTGCAAGGAACGGAGCCTAGAACAAAAGGAAGGCGAACGGGATATGATTGGTTCAAATCTCCTCACCGCGGCGTTCAGGATCGTGACGGCGGCGGCCATGGCAATCGTCCTCGCAGGACCTGCCGCCGCGCAGCAATCGAATCAGTACAGCATGCAGGAAATCATCGATGCCGGGCACGGCTTCTTCGGTGAGGCTTCCGGCGGGCTGGCCAAGGTGGTGGAACGCGCCTTCGAATCCTACGGCCTGCCCAATGGCTACATCCTCGGCCAGGAAGGATCCGGCGCCTTCGTCGCGGGCCTGACCTATGGCGAAGGCACGTTGAACACCAAGAATGCCGGCCAGCATCCGGTTTTCTGGCAGGGCCCGTCCCTGGGCCTCGACTGGGGCGGCCAGGGCAGCCGCACGATGATGCTCGTCTACAATCTGCCTGACGTGAATGCGCTTTACGATCGTTTCGGCGGCGTTTCCGGCTCGGCCTATGTCATTGCCGGCGTCGGCATGCAGGTGAACGTCAACCGCGATATCGTTCTGGTGCCGATCCGCACCGGCGTCGGCGCGCGCCTCGGCATCAATGCCGGCTATCTCAAACTGACACGCCAGCCGACCTGGAACCCCTTCTGATCGAAGGAAAACCTGTCCCGGCCCGCCTGGTTAATCGAAAGTTGATTTCGCCGGGACACCCCCTCCCGCAAATCCGGGCGAGCCGCTATAGTGAGCCGCCCGGTCCCGCGCCGGGCTTCCGTCTTGGCGCTGTTAGGTAGATCCGTGATCGAGTATGCCCTTCTCTTTGCGCTCGGCTTCCTCGCCGCCACGCTGACCGGTCTCCTTGTCGCGCCGGCCGTCCAGAAGCGCGTCGTCAAGTTCACCGAAGACCGCATGCGCGCCACCATGCCGCTCAGCCCGCAGGAAGTGCGTGCGCAGAAGGACATGGCCCGCGCCGCCTTTGCCGCCGAAAATGCGCGGCTGGCGCAGACCGTGCGCCGCGAACGCGAGAAGCGCACGCAGGAGATGGTGCGCAGCGAAAAGCTTCTTGCGGATGCCGCCGCCGTCGGCACGGAAAATGCCGAACTGCACGCCCAGATCGCCGATATGAACATCGAGGCCGGCGACATGCGCTCGGCGCTGCGCCGCGAGGAGATGAAGAGCGAGCAGTTGCGCGCCGCCGTCGCCAATGCCGACCGCGAGATCCGTGCACGACTTGACGAGATCGAACGCCTCAACGCCACGATCGCGCATTTCGAGGCCGATATCGACAACATGAAGATCGATGTCGCCACGCGCGACACCACGATCGAAGCCCTGAAGAGCCGCATCACCAACCTGAAGGACGAGCGCGACAAGGCGCGCGAAGACCTGAAGACGGCTGGCGAGAAGGCAAAATCGCTGGAGCTTCGTGTGTCGCGCGAGGAAGGCCGCGCGCGCCAGCTGGAAACCCGGCTGACACGCGAGCTTGCCGGCAGCGCCGACAAGGACAACGCCATCGAGCGGCGTATCGCCGAAATCGATCGTCTTCGGGACAAGGTGAAGACATTGACTGCGGAAAACAAAGAAGCGGCCAAGGCCGCGCGCACCACCGGGCTTGCCCATACGATCGCCGCCAACCGGATCACGCCCCACCGCCCGGTCAAGGCCAAGTCGGTGCCGCCAATCGATATCGCCACGCTGGAAGAGGACGTCCGGAACCAGGGCACCGCGCTGACGGAACGGCTTATGGCAGCGGGCAACGGCGGCAACGACGCGGCGCTTCGCGAGGAAATGGCGGATCTCGCCAGCAAGATGATCGTGCTGACCGCGGCGCGCGAAGGGGCCAGTTCACCCGTCCACGATCTGATCGCAACGATCGACCCGTCACTCGAAGGCGACGACCAAAGCCTCGCAGGCCGGGTCCGCGAACGGCTCGGCAGCGACGAGAGCTGATCGGCTCCTCAGCCGACCCGGCCCATCGCAAGCGCGATCTGGTAAAGCGCGATTCCGCTGGCCGTCGCGACATTCAGGCTGTCGAGCCCCGGCCGTTGCGGAATGCGGGCCGTGCGGAAGGAGGACAGGATGTTTTCCGGCAGCCCCTCCCCTTCGGTGCCCAGCACCAGCGCGATGCGCCTCGTCGCCGGAATGGCCGACACGGAAACCCCGCCGCGCGGCGAAAGTCCCCAGATCTCGAAGCCTTCCGCCGCAAGCCGCTCCAGCATGACCTGAGCCGCAAGGCCGCGCGAGAACGGCACGCTCAGAACCGAGCCGACGGAGACGCGGATGGCCTTGCGATAGAGCGGGTCGCAGGACGTCTCGTCGAGAAACACCGCATCGGCCCCGAAGGCAGCGGCATTGCGGAAGATCGACCCGACATTGTCATGGTTGGAAAGGCCGCAGCCGGCGAGAACCAGGCTCGTTTCCGGCAGGCGATCCATCAGGGAGGCCGTCCGGTCCAGGGACGGTTTACGGCCGAGGGCAAGCACGCCGCGATGCATGTTGAAACCGGCGACGGCATCGAACACGGCCTGCGACGCGACATAGACCGGGACGGTGTCGGGAAACGAGACCAGGATATTCGCAACGCCTGAAAGGCGATTTTCCAGAAGCAGGATCGACTCGGCGGCAAAACCGTTGGCCATTGCTGCGGGCTGGCCGAGCATGCGCAGCACCACGGTGCCCTCGGCGATGAAAAGGCCGTCCCGGCCGGTCAGGTCACGCTCGCGGATGGAAACGAAGCCGGCGATGCGCGGATCGGCCGGATCATCGATGCGGACCGGTGTCGCGGCCATCCGGTTCAGTTGCCCGCGACATCGATCTCGGCGACGATGCGGCCAGCGGCGATATCGAACACCAGAGCCTTGCGCGCGCCGCCGGGCATCACACCGTAGAAGAGTATCTGGCCGCCCGACTGCGATACGGCCGACACGGCAAAGCCGTCAGGCAGCACCGCCGTCGCCTTGACCGGCGCATCGCTGGGCACGGACAGGCCGCTGGAGGTTGCCACCGCTTCCGGCTTGCCATCCCGCGTGTTGATCTTATAGACAATGGCGGCAAGCACCGCCAGGAACATCAGGAACATGATGCCGCCGGAGATCAGTTGCAGGCGCATCATCTTGCGACGGACGTTTTCCATGACCGGGTCGAGCGGCTTGTCTTCCTGATCGTCGTTTTCGATGTTGGACATGGCGGCGCCCTTCCGGCAATGAGTATGATTGAACGATGACCGACCCCTTTAAAGAAGCCGACGCCACAAGAAAAGTCCTGACCGTGCCCGAAGACGCCGAGGGACGCATGGATGCGTGGCTGGCCGCGACCCTTGCAGGCGACTTTTCGCGCAGCCGCATCAAGGCGCTGATCGAGGAAGGCGCGGCCGTCGTCAACGGCAAGGTCACGACGGAGCCGAAGCGCAAGATCCAGCCGGGCGACGTGGTGGAACTGGCGCTCCCCGCTCCCCGAGACCCCGAACCCCAGGGCGAGGATATCCCGCTTGACGTGCTCTACGAGGACGACGACCTGATCGTGCTCGTCAAGCCTGCGGGGCTCGTCGTGCATCCCGGCGCCGGCAACTGGACGGGCACGCTCGTCAATGCCCTGATCGCCCATTGTGGAACGAGCCTTTCCGGCATCGGCGGCGTGCGCCGCCCGGGCATCGTGCACCGCCTCGACAAAGAAACGAGCGGCGTCATGGTCGCCGCGAAGAACGACGCCGCCCACCGCCACCTCTCCGACCAGTTCGCCGACCACGGCCGCTCCGGCCCGCTGGAACGGGCCTACCAGGCCGTCGTCTGGGGCCGCCCCCGCCAGCTGAAGGGCACCATCGATGCGCCGCTGGGCCGAGGCAATGACCGCACCAAGCGGGCCGTCAAGCGCGAAGACGCCGACGATGCCCGGGAGGCCATCACGCACTATACGGTGGTCGAGCGCTATATGGAGACGGAGGCGGCGACCAGCCTCGCCTCGCTTGTCGAATGCCGCCTGGAGACGGGCCGCACACACCAGATCCGCGTGCATATGGCCCATATCGGCCATCCGCTGATTGGCGATCCCGAATATGGCGCGGCCTTCCGCACCAAGGCCAACCTCCTGCCCGAAAAGGCCCGCGCCGTCGTCAACGGTTTCCATCGGCAGGCGCTGCACGCCTTCATGCTGCAGTTCGAGCACCCGACAACAGGTGAAACCATGCATTTCGAAGCGCCGCCGCCGGCCGACATGGAGCAGTTGATCAACGCGCTGCGCGGCATGGACGACGCCGATACCCCTTGATTTTCCGGCTTTGCGCACCATCTCAGCACAGTGCGCAAAGCCGTCCGTCATCGCCGCCTTCACGCAGCCGTGAAGCGCGCGGCGTCTTGAACCATTGTTTCGCCATACCTATCTTTAGGATCGTGGGGACGCCATGTCCCACAGGGAGCGTGGTTGCTGACGGGGAGCCTGTTTCAGGATCAAGCTCCATACCAAGGCTTGCCTCGATGGAAGCCGTCTCAGAAAGGGGTGCTGAATGGCCCGCAATACACTGCCGTCTATTACGTCTGGAGAAGGTGGTCTCAACCGCTATCTCGACGAAATCCGTAAATTTCCGATGCTTGAGCCGCAGCAGGAATACATGCTCGCCAAGCGCTACCAGGAACACGACGACCGCAACGCCGCCCATCAGCTCGTGACGAGCCACCTTCGTCTCGTGGCGAAGATCGCCATGGGCTATCGCGGCTACGGCCTGCCGATCGGCGAAGTCGTCTCCGAGGGCAATGTCGGCCTGATGCAGGCCGTCAAGAAGTTCGATCCCGAGCGTGGTTTCCGCCTGGCGACCTACGCCATGTGGTGGATCAAGGCGTCGATCCAGGAATATATCCTGCGTTCGTGGTCGCTCGTGAAGATGGGCACGACCGCCAACCAGAAGCGCCTGTTCTTTAACCTGCGCCGGATGAAGAGCAAGATCCAGGCAATCGACGACGGCGATCTGCGGCCCGATCAGGTCAAGGAAATCGCGACCAAGCTGAAGGTCTCCGAGGAAGAAGTTGTCTCGATGAACCGCCGCCTGTCCGGCGACGCATCGCTGAACGCGCCGATCAAGGCATCCGAAGGCGATTCCGGCCAGTGGCAGGATTGGCTCGTCGACGATCACGACAGCCAGGAGCAGACGCTCATCGAGCAGGACGAACTAGAAACGCGCCGTGCGATGCTTGACCGCGCCATGCGCGTGCTGAACGACCGTGAGCGCCGCATTTTCGAGGCCCGCCGCCTTGCGGAAGATCCGGTCACGCTGGAAGAACTCTCCTCCGAGTTCGATATCAGCCGCGAGCGCGTCCGCCAGATCGAGGTCCGCGCCTTCGAGAAGGTGCAGGAGGCCGTCCAGAAATACGCGGCTGAGCAGGCCAACGCCGTCCGCGTGATCGAAGACGCCTGACCCACAAGCGATATCAGAAACGAAAAGGCCCGGCAGAAATGCCGGGCCTTTTTTCGTTCCAATCGGACTGCGGGCCGTTACTGGCTGGTGCCCGCCGCTGCCCAGGCGCGCATGACCTTATCGAAGGCCTCGGAGCCGGCCGTTCCCTTGTCGAGGGTCAGCAGGGCGCGACGACCGTTGCGGTAGGTGATCGGGATATCGATCCACGGCCGCGTGCGCAGCAGTTCCGTATTCTTGGCGATCGCCTCGGGGAAGTCGTTCAGCGCGATCATGTGGAAATCGTCGGTGATCTTCGCCGGCACAGCGATGAGGGCATCGCCGCGATCCTGCTCGGTGCGCTTCATCGCCACGCGCTGCACGCTTTCGATGCCGCCGCCCTCGAAGTTCTCCGGCAAGGAGAAGACGAGTTCGATGATGTGGCTTGCCGGCAGAGAATTGTCGGCATTGCGGCGGAAGGTGACGAGCGCCGTCAGGCCCTTCGAGGGAACATTGATCTGCGCGCGCACGACCGGTTCCGGCTTGGCGTCTCCGCCCGGCGATTCCTCACCGGACGACCATGCAACCGTGCCTTCGATCGCCGTCGGCGATGTCTGGCCGAGCCGCTCCTCGTAGAGGAACATCTTCTGCGTCACGCCGATGGCAGCGGCCTGCTCGCCCCCGGCTGCCGGCGTCTGCGTGTCGGTCCCGGCAGCAGCTGTCGTACCGCCTGCCGGCGTCTGCGCGGCACCCTCGGTCGCGGCCGTTGCCGTCTCGCTGCCAGCGGCGGGCGTGCCGGTTCCAGCAGCTGCGGACGCCGATTCCGTCGTCTGCGCGGCAACGGATTTGCCTTCTTCCGCCGTGCCATCGAGTGCCTGCGCGGGGCCGTTGTCCACTTCCGTACCGTCCGCCAGGAGGCGCTGGGTGAACTTGCCGCCGCTCGACGGCGTGACGGCAGCGACTTCCGTGCCGCCCGCCGTATTCTCCTGCGGCGTCTGCGCCGTCTCGGCCGGCGGCGTCTCGGCCGACAAGTCGCGCGTGCCCTCGGCCGTGTCTACAGGCTGGTCATCACTCGCAGAGCCGGAAACCGACGCCACGAGATCGTTGACCCAGACATTCACCGCATCGCGGTTGAACCAGTATGCAGCGCCGGCACCGCCGACGATCGCCAGCAGCGCGACGGTTGCCGCAAGCGCGCCGAGATTGAGGCGGGACTTGCGCGGCTCGGCGCGGAACGAACGTTGCGGTGCGCGGGCGGTATCCGCCGTCGAAATGGACGACCTCGCAGCCGGCGAAGATGCATCCCCGGCGATATTGGCCTGCGATGCGGCAGCGGCCGTCGCGGCGGCGGCCGGCGTGCTGCCGAGCAGCGTGTCGAGATCGCCCCAGCTGTCGGCACGGGCAGGCTTTTCGGGCTGGCTCTCGGCATCGGCGCCTTTGTCCTGCGGCCATTCCCAGGCAAGCAGGTCGGGTTCCTGAGCGGCCGGTACCGACTTTTCCGCCGGCGTTTCGATGGAAGGCTGTTCGTGCCATTCCCACTGGGCATCGACATCGGGCAGGTGCGCATCGGCCACCGGATCGGCCTCGGGCACATGCGCGTCGTGCACCTCGTAGTCCTGATGCGGGACCGGATCGAAAGCCTCGGTGGCCTCGACCGCATCAGGTGTCACCACCGAATGCTGCTCGCTCTCGGGCTCCTGCCAGGAGGGCACGTAATCGTCTGCGGGCGTGGCTTCCACCTGCCAGGACGGCTCGGACCGGGCCTCGACGACCTGCGGTTCCGTTTCCGGTTCGGGCTCGACATACGCGACCGGCTCGTCCACCGGCGCGGCCTCGACGAAAGCATCTTCACGATGCTCCTCTACCGGCGCGTGAACCGGCTCTTCGGCCACCGGCTCATGGTGATAAGCCTCGGGCTCATAGACATGCGTCTCGGCCTCGACGGGCTCTTCCGGCTCCGAGACGTCGATGATCGCAGGCGGGGCGTCATAACGCTCGGCCTCGATCGTTGCCGGCTCTTCGACGGTTTCGACGGCGGGAGCCGGATCCTCGACGACGGGTTCCGGCTCGACTGCCGCAACCGGGACAATCTCCTCGACGGGCTCCGGCACGGTCTCCTCGACCGGCAGCGCCTCGGCATGGTCGATTTCCACGCTTTCGATCGCCGCTTCCAGCTTGTCCAGCTGGCGCTTCATGAGGTCATCGGAAGGGCGCGGGTTCATGGATTCAAGCTGACGGCGAACCGCGCCGCGCGCCTTGTCATAAACCTTCTGCCGCATCTCGGCATTGTTGTCCGAGAGGCCGTCAACGGCCCTTCGAATGACTGCTACAAAATCCGCCATCAGAACTTTCCATCGTGCCCGCGCTCTATCCCATTGGAATAGGTTGCGGAACTTGTTTTGATTTTGAGATTAATCCTCAAACGGGTCCGTCACAAGTATGGTGTCGTCACGTTCCGGGCTGGTCGAAAGCAGCGCGACCGGCGCGCCGATCAGCTCCTCGACCTGACGGACATACTTGATCGCCTGCGCCGGCAGGTCCGCCCAGCGGCGCGCGCCGACGGTCGATTCCTTCCAGCCTTCCAGCGTGATGTAGATGGGCTCGACGCGGGCCTGTTGACCCTGGCTGGCCGGCAGGTAGTCGATCTCCTTGCCGTCGAGCTTGTAGCCGACGCAGATCTTCAGCTCGTCCAGACCATCGAGAACGTCGAGCTTGGTGAGCGCGATGCCGGTGATGCCGTTCGTCTTGACCGTCTGGCGCACGAGAACCGCATCGAACCAGCCGCAACGGCGCGGGCGACCCGTGTTGACGCCGACCTCGCGGCCGACCGTCGCCAAGTGCTTGCCGATCTCGTCTTCCAGCTCGCACGGGAACGGGCCTTCACCGACGCGGGTGGTGTAGGCCTTGGTGATGCCCAATACATAGTTGATCGCCGTGGGACCAAGGCCCGAACCGGCCGAGGCCTGCCCAGCGACCGTGTTGGACGAGGTCACGAACGGATAGGTGCCGTGGTCGTTGTCGAGCAGCGCGCCCTGGGCGCCTTCGAACAGGATGCGGGCACCGGCCTTGCGCTGCTTGTCGAGAAGGTCCCAGACCCGGTCGACATAGGGCAGGATGTGCGCGGCGACGGCGGACAGCTCCTCTTCGATCGACTCGACGGAGATTTCCGGAAGGTCCATGCCGCGGCGCAGCGCGTTGTGGTGCGTCAGCAGGCGCTCGATCTTCGGGCGCAGCGTCTCGGGCTCCACGAGATCGATGACACGGATGGCGCGACGGCCGACCTTGTCTTCATAAGCCGGGCCGATGCCGCGGCGGGTGGTGCCGATCTTGGTGCCGCTGGCCGACGCCGCATCCTCGCGCAGCGCGTCGAGGTCGCGGTGGAGCGACAGGATGAGCGGCGCGTTGTCGGCAATGCGCAGCACGTCCGGCGTCACGGCGACGCCCTGCGCGCGCAGCTTCTCGACTTCGGCGACGAAATGGTGCGGATCGACAACGACGCCATTGCCGATGACGCTGAGCTTGCCGCGCACCAGACCGGAGGGCAGCAGGGCCAGCTTGTAGCTGATGCCGTTGATGACAAGGGTATGGCCGGCATTGTGACCGCCCTGGTAGCGAACGATTACCTCGGCCCGTTCCGAAAGCCAGTCGACAATCTTGCCTTTGCCTTCGTCACCCCATTGCGAACCGACAACCACCACACTTGCCATTTCATCTTTCCCGTTTTCGCGCGAAAACGCATGGATACATGCGTGGGCGCCAGACTTCAAACCCGCGCATCTATACTGTGTTGTCTTTGGGAATGCGACCCTGTTATGACGGCCGGCATCCGCTTTTTGAGTGACTTCCCGCGCTTTTTCGCCTTATCTGTGGCACCCGCCGGCGCCCGTTCGCGCGCCCTTCCTCCATCGAGACAATACAGCCGTGAACAGCAGAGCCTATTTCTACCTGTCTGTCACCGCGCTTTTCTGGGGCGCGAACTCCGTGGCGGGCAAAATAGCCGTGGGACATGTGAGCCCGATGGTTCTGACGACATACCGCTGGATCATCGCGCTCCTCATCATCCTGGCGTTCCTGCTGCCGCAGGTGAAGCGCGACTGGCCGGTCATCCGCAAGCACTGGCTCCAGCTCCTGCTTTACGGCGCGTTCGGCTTTACCGCTTTCAACGCCCTGCTCTACACGGCACTCGGCTATACCAGCGCCATCAATGCCGTCATCGAACAGGCCGGCATTCCCATGTTGATCTTCGTCTTCAACTTCGTGCTGTTTCGCATACAGGCGTCTCTCGCACAGGTTTTGGGCTTTAGCGTGACGCTGATCGGGGTTCTCATCACCGCCTCGCACGGCGATTTTTCAGCGCTTGCGGAACTGGAGTTCAACTTCGGCGATGCGCTCATGCTGGTGGCGGGCATCGTCTATGCCGCCTATACCGTTTCTCTGCGCTGGAAACCGGACGTGCAGTGGCAGGGGCTCATCGCAGCCTCGGCATTCGGCGCCCTGCTCAGCGCCATCCCCCTCTTCTTCTGGGAACTCTCTCGGGGCGCCGCGATCTTTCCGGACACCATCGGCTGGGCGGTGGTGCTCTATGCCGGCATCTTCCCATCCCTGCTTTCGCAGGTGCTTTATGTCCGCGGGGTCGAGATGATCGGCGCCAACCGCGCGGGCCTGTTCATAAACGCAATTCCCATCTTCGGCACGATCCTCTCGGTGCTGCTCATCGGCGAAACGCTCCACCTGTTCCATGTGATCGCCCTGCTCTTCGTGCTGGGCGGCATCGCGATAGCCGAATGGGGCCGCCCCAAGGAAAAGGCAGCCTAAGTCACGCAAAAGGCCCGCAGAGCGGATCTGCGGGCCCTGGTTTTCGTCTTGGGAGGACGAAGATCAGTCGACGTTGAAGACCAGCGGCTTGATCTGGCGGATCGCCGAATTGGCGCGCAGCTTGTTCAGCACATCCTCGGATACGGCAGCATCGACATAGAGCAGAGCGATCGCGTCGCCGCCCTGCTTGTCACGGCCGAGCTGGAAGTTCGCGATGTTCACGCCGGCTTCGCCGAGCGTCGTGCCGATGAAGCCGATCATGCCGGGAACGTCGGTGTTGGTGATGTAGACCATGTGGTTGCCCACGTCGGCATCGAGGTTGATGCCCTTGATCTGGATGAAGCGCGGCTTGCCATCGGAGAAGACCGTGCCGGCGATCGAACGCGTCTGGTTCTCCGTCTTGACGGTCAGGCGGATATAGCCGTCGAACACGCCCGACTTGTCGCGCTTGACCTCGGACAGGATGACACCCTTTTCCTTGATCATGACAGGGGCCGAGACCATGTTGACGTCGGCCACCTGCGGGCGGATGAGGCCGGCAAGCACCGCGCTGGTCAGCGCCTTGGTGTTCATCGACGCAGTCGCGCCGTCATAGAGGATCTCGATTTCCTTGATCGCGCTTTCCGTGACCTGGCCGACGAAGGCGCCGAGCACGTCCGCAAGGCGAATAAAGGGCTTCAGGATCGGCGCTTCCTCGGCCGTGATCGACGGCATGTTGATGGCGTTGGAAACCGCACCCTTGACGAGGTAATCCGACATCTGCTCGGCAACCTGCAGGGCAACGTTCTCCTGCGCTTCCGTGGTCGACGCACCGAGATGCGGGGTGCAGACGACATTCGGCAGGCCGAAGAGCGGGCTTTCGGTTGCGGGCTCGACCTCGAACACGTCGAAGCCGGCGCCTGCGACATGGCCGGACTTGATGGCTTCGGCGAGCGCTGCTTCATCGACGAGACCGCCGCGGGCGCAGTTGATGATGCGCACGCCCTTCTTGGTCTTGGCGAGCGCTTCCTTGCCCAGGATGCCGCGCGTCTTGTCGGTCATCGGAACGTGCAGCGTGATGAAGTCGGCGCGGGCGAGCAGGTCGTCCAGCTCGACCTTCTCGACGCCCATTTCCTGGGCGCGTTCGGCCGAGAGGAAGGGATCGTAGGCGATGACATGCATGCCGAGGCCGATGGCCTTTTTGCAGACGATGCCGCCGATATTGCCGGCACCGATGACACCCAGCACCTTGCCGGTGATCTCGACGCCCATGAACTTGGACTTCTCCCACTTGCCGGCCTGCGTGGAGGTATCGGCGGCGGGCAGCTGGCGGGCGACGGCGAACATCAGCGCGATGGCGTGCTCTGCGGTCGTGATCGAGTTGCCGAAGGGCGTGTTCATCACGATGATACCGCGGCGCGAGGCGGCCGGGATATCGACATTGTCGACGCCGATGCCGGCGCGGCCGATGACCTTGAGATTGGTCGCAGCGGCGATCAGCTTTTCCGTCGCCTTGGTGGCCGAACGGATGGCGAGGCCGTCATAATTGCCGATGATCTCGGCAAGCTTTTCCTTGTCCTTGCCGAGCTTCGGCTGGAAATCGACGTCGACGCCGCGATCGCGGAAGATCTGGACGGCGGTTTCCGACAGTTCGTCGGATACGAGTACGCGAGGTGCCATGAGAGGCCTCCTTCAATGAAACAGAAAAGATGAGATCAAAGGTGGCTTCGCCCAGGGGACGAAGCCGGTCGCGAGATCAGGCCGCAGCCTTGGAAAGCGTCGCCTTCTGGGTCTCGAAAGCCCAGGTCAGCCAGGGCATCAACGCCTCGAGGTCGGCGGTGTCGATGGTGGCACCGGCCCAGATACGCAGGCCCGAAGGGGCATCGCGATAGGCGCCGATGTCATAGGCGACACCCTGCTTGTCGAGGAGGGACACGAGGCCCTTGGCGAAGGCTGCCTGCGCATCGGCGTCCAGCGCCAGCACGTCCTCGTCGGCGATGGTCAGGCACACCGAGGTGTTCGAGCGGGTCGCCGGGTCCTTGGCAAGGTTGGCGATCCAGTCGTTCTGTTCGACGAAATCGAAGATGACCTTGGCATTGGCATCGGCCCGGGCCATCAGGCCCTTGAGACCGCCGACTTCCTTGGCCCACAGCAGCGCATCGATGTAATCCTCGACGCACAGCATGGAGGGCGTGTTGATCGTCTCGCCCTGGAAGATGCCCTCGATGAGCTTGCCGCCCTTGGTCATGCGGAAGATCTTCGGCATCGGCCAGGCCGGCGTATAGCTCTCCAGACGCTCGACGGCGCGCGGCGACAGGATGATGACGCCATGGGCGCCCTCGCCGCCGAGAACCTTCTGCCAGGAGAAGGTGACGACATCGAGCTTGGCGAAATCGAGGTTCTGCGCGAAAGCGGCCGAGGTCGCATCGCAGATCGTCAGGCCCTTGCGATCGGCAGGGATGAAGTCGGCGTTCGGGACGCGCACGCCGGAGGTCGTGCCGTTCCAGGTGAAGACCACGTCACGGTCGAAATCGATCGTGGAAAGGTCGGGGAGAAGGCCGTAGTCGGCCGTGATCTTGCGCGTGTCCGGAAGCTTCAGCTCCTTGACGACATCCGACACCCAGCCCGAACCGAAGCTTTCCCAGGCGACCATGTCGACGCCGCGCGGGCCGAGCAGCGACCAAAGCGCCATTTCGACGGCGCCGGTATCGGAAGCGGGCACGATGCCGATGCGGTAATCCGCAGGCACTTCCAGGACGTCGCGGGTGAGATCGATGGCCTGCTTGAGCTTGGTCTTGCCGATCTTGGCGCGGTGCGAACGACCGAGCGGAGCATCGGAAAGCGCGTCGAGCGACCAGTTGGGGCGCTTCGAGCAAGGGCCAGAAGAGAAATGAGTATTGTTCGGACGTACGTCCGGCGCGGTGACGGTCTTCGTCATGATCGCTATCCTTCCAGATAGATAGCTCCTCGTTGGGGAGGAGTGTCCCGCCGCTGTGAATATGGAAAGCCTCTTTTCTCGTCAAGTGGATTCTGTCGCTATCGAAAAATAATCCGGCGCAACGAAGACGGCGCGCCGGTTGACCGACGCGCCGCAAAACAGAGTGAATTGTCCGAATTTACCAGGTGGTCACGCGGATACCAGCGCGGATCTCGTGCTTCTGGAAACCGTCGTCACGACCGTTGACGGCGTCGATGGAGGTTCCCAGGCCACGCCCGCTGAAGGCCTTTCCGCCGGCCGTGTCGGAGAATCGATAGCCGAAGTCGAGCTTCACGCGCTCGGTCAGATCGACGGATGCGCCGGCCATCAGAGCGTAGGTGAAGCGCCAGCTGTCCTCGCCCTGGAGGCCGATGACACCATTGCTCGCGCCCGCGCAGCTCCCGGCGCCATCGAGGCAGACCGGCAGAACGCTGGTGTCGCTCCATTTCACATAGGTCGCGCCGGCACCGATGCCGACATAGGGCGTGATGCCCGCGACCGTGCCGAGATCGACATAACCGTTGGCCATGACGTTCACGGCCGAATAGTCGCCCTTGTAATCGAAGCGGCAGTTCGTGCCGCCTGGCGCGCCCGCCACGCAGCCGCCGCCGGTAGCCGAGTTGCCGGACATGTCGCCGCTGAAGAAGTCCGTCGTCAGGTCCGCACGGCTGAAATCGCTGAACTGGTAGCCCACGCCGACGCCATAGGAGACCGGCTTGGAGAAGCGCGCGCTGTCGAACGGCTGCGAGAAGGTGCCGCCGCCTGCCCGCTCTGCCGTATAATCCGGGCTGTCGGTGCTGCCCCAGCCGGAATAGCCGAGGTCGCCGCGAATGTACCAGCCCCGCGCCAGCGTCGCCTGGGAGACGTCGATCTCCGGCGCATTGATGATATCGAGGTCGCTGGCAAGGGCGCCCGTGGCAAAAAGGCCGGCGAAAGCCGCGATGACGGGCGATGCGATGCGACGGACCATGATCTCTATCCTTGCAGCCGAAAGCCGGCGGTTGAGCCATCGGCGCAGGCCGAATCCGACACGCTACACCGTTGGTTAACCATATTCGTTAACCGGTGAAAAAACGGTTAAACGCAAAAAGGCCGCCCTTTCGGGCGGCCTTCGAATTTCGGATGGCTGACGTCGCTTACTTGTAGACGGGCTGCTCGATCGGGATCTCGGCCGGCGGAATGTAGGTCGCCGTTTCGCAGCCGTTGAAGGAGTAGCGAAGACCCGCACGCGCTTCGTGGCTGTAGAAGCCCTTGTCGTAACCCGGGCCGCCATTCGCGGCGTAACCGAACATGTCGCCCTTGGTGACATGGCGGAACCGATAGCCCACATCAGCCTTCAGGTTGCAGGTCAGGTCGATCGCCGTACCGGCCATCAGGGCATAGGTAAAGCGCCAGCTCTTCTTGCCGCCATGTTCGGTGGTGCTGCAACCCGGATTGCCCGGATCGTCGCAGATGGTGTTCCGCAGCTTGTTCCACTTGACGTAGGAGCCACCGATACCGCCACCGACATACGGCGTGAAGACGCCGTACTTGCCGATATCGACATATGCGTTGGCGAGGAGGGTCAGGGCCGTCAGCGAGGACTCGTCGCTCGACGTGCAGGGGAAACCGCCGCACACGCCGCTGGTGCTGCCGCGGAACTTGGACTTGAACATATAGTCGAGCGTCACGTCCGTACGGAAATGATCGGTGATCTGGTAACCGACACCACCGCCGATGATGAAGCCGCTCTTCAGCTTGGTCGTGTCGAAATCACGATCCAGGCTGTTGGAGCCCTGGAAGTAGTGCGCCCCGCGCAGCCTGTTGTAGGACCAGCCTGCGTCACCGCGCAGATACCAGCCGCCCGTCTCGACAATGGCGGCCTCCTGGACCGGCGCCTCGATAACCTGCGGCTGATAGACATCGGCCGCATAGGCCGACGTGCCTGTCAGCAGGACGGCCGCGACGCCACTCAAAACTTTCCTCATCGCCTGACTCCAATAGGCTTGCGCTTGGCACGCCCGGCACCCCGGTCCCCAAGCCCTTCGATCAGGCATGGATAATGAAGAAGAAAGGTTAAGCGGCGATTAACTACAAAGATTTACCCTGTTCATTAACAGTCGTTCATCAATTCGGTAAACTTTTAAATAAAACGTCCGGATCCACTTCCTCGAAAAAGAAAAGGCCGAAGCATCGGCTCCGGCCTTCGAGAACATTCGATAGGAGACGTCTCAGGCGGCGTTGCGCACGGCGCCGATCACGCTGATTAGCTCATCCACGATGCGCTCGACCTGGGCGCGGTCATCGCCTTCGGCCATCACGCGGATGAGCGGCTCGGTGCCGGACGGGCGGATCAGCAGGCGGCCGTTCTTTGCGAGTTCGCTTTCAGCATCGGCAATGGCCTGCAGGACGGACGCATCTTCGAGCGGTGCACCCGCCTTCACCCGGACGTTCTTCAGGACCTGCGGCACCGGCTCGAAACGGTTGCACACGTCGCTGACCGTCTTGCCGCTGCGCTTGACGCAGGCGAGGATTTGCAGGGCGGCGACAAGGCCGTCGCCCGTCGTGCCAAAATCGGAAAGCACGATATGGCCCGATTGCTCGCCGCCGACATTGTAATCGTTCTGGCGCATATGCTCCACGACGTAGCGGTCACCGACCTTGGTGCGCTCGAGGCCGAGACCCCTGCCCTTGAGGAAGCGTTCGAGGCCGAGATTGGACATGACGGTCGCGACGATGCCGTTGCCGCGCAGCATGCCGTCCGCCGCCCAGCTTTCGGCAATCACGGCCATCAGCTGATCGCCATCGATGATCTTGCCGTTCTCGTCGATGATCTGCACGCGGTCGGCGTCGCCATCGAGCGCGATACCGATGTCGGCGCGCACTTCGTGCACCTTGCGCTGGAGCGTTTCGGGATGGGTCGAGCCACATTCGAGATTGATGTTGCGTCCATCCGGCTCCGCGCCGATCGTCACCACGTCGGCGCCGAGTTCCCACAGCGCGAGCGGTGCGACCTTGTAGGCCGCACCATTGGCACAGTCGACGGCGATCCGCAGGCCCTGAAGCGTGACATCGCGCGGCAGCGTCCGCTTGGCCTGCTCGATGTAGCGATAGATGTCGCCCTCGACGCGCTTGGCCCGGCCGATATCGGCAGGCTTTGCCAACTGCGTGGAAAGGTCGCTGTCGAGCAGCTCCTCGATCTGCATTTCGATGGCGTCGGAGAGCTTGTAGCCATCAGGGCCGAACAGCTTGATGCCGTTGTCCTGGTAGGGATTGTGCGACGCAGAGATCATCACGCCGATATCCGCGCGCAGCGAACGGGTCAGCATGGCGACCGCAGGCGTGGGGATTGGGCCGAGCAGGAAGACATCGAGGCCGGCGGCAGTAAAACCCGCCACCATGGCGTTTTCCAGCATGTAGCCGGAAAGGCGTGTGTCCTTGCCGATCACCACACGGTGGCGGTGGTCGCCGTTGCGGAAAATCGTGCCGACGGCAATGCCGACCCGCATGGCGAGATCCGGCGTCATCGGGAAGATGTTGGACTGTCCCCGGATACCATCCGTGCCGAAATAACGACGTTTCATGTTCGCTCCTGAAAATAGCGCAGGCCGGTGCGGCGCTCTCCACCCGCAAAAGGCTCCACCTGCAGTTGTCGCTATGCCATATATCAAGGCAGGCGCGACGGAAACCGTTCAGGCGCGCAACATCATATTATCCTTAAATGCGCGCGGCCATCGCGCTTCTTTGCCACAAATGCGCGCAAAGCACATCCACCTGTGCATCAGAATTCATTACAGCCCGTTACCAAAAGAAAACGGCCGGGAACTGCTTCCCGGCCGTGTGGCATACGTTATCGAGACGAACCGTCTTATTGCGGCTGGGGCTCCAGGCCGCCTTCCGGCTCGCCGCCCTTCTTGTGGCCGGCCTTCGGAACGGCGGAGCCGCGGCTGGGCGGCGTATCGTCGCCAAGGTCGCGGGCGGGCTTTTCGCCGCGGATCAGCGCCTTGATCTCGTCACCCGTCAGCGTCTCGTATTCGAGAAGGCCTTCGGCAAGCGCCACGAACTCATGGTGCTGCTCGGTGATGATGCGCTTGGCCTCGGTATAGGCCTCGTCGATCAGGCGGCGCACTTCATTGTCGATCTTCTGCGCGGTGGCTTCGGATACGTTCTTCTGCTGCGACACCGAATGCCCGAGGAAGACCTCCTGCTGGTTTTCGCCGTAAGCGACGAGACCAAGCTGGTCGGAGAAGCCCCACTGGGTCACCATCGCACGCGCAAGCTTGGTCGCCTGCTCGATATCGGAGGAGGCGCCGGAGGTGATGTTGTCCTTGCCGAAGGTCACTTCCTCGGCAACGCGGCCGCCCATCATGATGGCGAGGCGCGAGACCATCCACTTGTAGCTCATCGAATAGCGGTCGCCCTCGGGGAGCTGCATGACCATGCCGAGCGCACGGCCGCGCGGAATGATCGTCGCCTTGTGCAGCGGATCGGCGAGCGGAACGTTGAGCGCGACGATGGCGTGGCCGGCTTCGTGATAGGCGGTGAGCTTCTTTTCCGCCTCGGTCATGGCCGTGGAGCGACGCTCCGCGCCCATCATGATCTTGTCCTTCGCATCCTCGAACTCTTGCATGGTGACGAGGCGCTTGTTGCGGCGCGCAGCCATGAGGGCGGCTTCGTTGACGAGGTTCATCAGGTCCGCACCGGAGAAGCCGGGCGTACCGCGGGCGAGAACCTTGAGGTCGACATTCGGCGCCAGGGGCACATTGCGGACATGGACCTTGAGGATGCGCTCGCGGCCGACGATGTCAGGATTTGGCACCACGACCTGGCGGTCGAAGCGGCCCGGACGCAGAAGTGCGGGGTCGAGAACGTCAGGACGGTTGGTCGCGGCGATCAGGATGATGCCTTCGTTGGCTTCGAAGCCGTCCATCTCGACGAGAAGCTGGTTCAGCGTCTGCTCGCGCTCGTCATTGCCGCCGCCGAGGCCGGCGCCGCGGTGGCGACCGACGGCATCGATTTCGTCGATGAAGATGATGCAAGGCGCGTTCTTCTTGGCCTGCTCGAACATGTCGCGCACGCGGCTGGCACCGACGCCGACGAACATTTCGACAAAGTCCGAACCGGAGATGGTGAAGAAGGGCACATTGGCCTCACCGGCGACGGAGCGCGCAAGAAGCGTCTTACCCGTACCGGGCGGGCCGACGAGCAGCACGCCACGCGGGATACGGCCGCCAAGCCGCTGGAACTTCTGCGGATCGCGCAGGAATTCGACGATTTCCTCCAAGTCCTGCTTGGCTTCGTCGACACCAGCGACGTCCGCGAAGGTCACGCGGCCATGCGCTTCGGTCAGAAGCTTGGCCTTGGACTTGCCGAAACCCATCGCGCCACGCGAACCACCCTGCATCTGGCGCATGAAGAAGAGCCAGACGCCGAGGATGAGCAGCATGGGCAACAAGGTGCCGATATAGCTGAGGAAGCCCGACGAGCCATCCGTTTCAGGCCGCGCGCTCACCACGACGTTCTTCGATTCCAGTCGCTGGACAAGCGAGTTGTCGCCGTTCGGCGCATAGGTCTGGAAGGTGGCGCCTGTCTCGACATAGCTGCCGACGATCTTCTCGCCGGTGATAACGACTTCCTTCACCCGGCTCGCATCGACTTCCTTGAGGAACTGCGAATAGGGGATGTCCCGCGAACCCGTCTGCGTCGGACTCGTCTGGAACATGCTGAACAGCGCGATCAGCAGGAGGGCGATGATCGCCCAGAGGGCGAAGTTTCGGAAATTGGGATTCATCGAATGGTCCGGGTACTTTCCCGGCCGGGCTGTCCCGGCCGCTTCTCTGGTCTCTAACATAGGGTCGCGACGCCGCCTTGCCAAGGCAAAGAGCACGGCAAGCGGGCATTTCTCGAACTATCGTCAATAAGCGCGCGATAGCGGCTGTCTTGCCTTGCGTCCGCATCGCTGCATTCCGGTACGACGCTTGACGCACGGCCTTCATTCGTTGGGCGGCGTGGGAAACGGCAGCCGGCCGCACAGCGCCGCCAGCGTCTGCGCCAGCGGCAAGTCGAACCGCGGCAGGAAATGCGTGTAAGGCGCGATCACCCGCTCCAGACATACGGCGCCGCCAGGCACGCGATCGCCATCCTCGAAAATGAGGCGTGGCGCAGCACTTGCCGCCCGCAAGGCCGGGCCGTGCAGCCCCTGCCCGGCCCCCTCACCGGAGGCTGTGACGACAATGGCGCGGTCCGTGCGGTTGGCAAGCAGGTACCGGCCGTCCCAGAGCGCGACGCTCGCCGCCGGAACGGTCGACACGGGAACGTCACGGCATTCGCGATAGAGATGAAGACCGTCACGGCGACGATCGAAGACCACGCGGCCCGCCGTCAGCCGCGACAGCGTGTCGCTGGCAAGGAAAGTACGCAACCGGCCCGCCGCACGCGCCTCGATGATATGAGGGCGCCCGCCCGCCGTCGCGGCCAGCAGCAGCAGCGCCCGCCGCGCAGCCGGATCGTCCAACGCCGCGCGAACACCGTTCGGCGAGAGCGTGAAGGTCTCATCCGTGGCCTGCACATGGTCGCGCAGGAAATCCGCGCCGCGCAGTGCGAGGGAAAACCGCTGGCCCGGCTCGGTGGCGGAAAACCACGGGTCGTCGCCAGACCGTACACGTACCCGCTCGAATTTCGGATTGCTGTTGCTGGGATCATCGATCCAGCCCTGTTGGCGCTCTCCAAGAAACGAGCGGATTTCGGCGCGGCCGATGCCGAGGAACGGCCGAAGCAGCCAGATGGCGCCCTCCAGCAGCACCGCGTCCGCCATGCCGGAAAGCCCGATCCCCTCCTTTGACCGGGCGGCGCGCATGGCGACGGTCTCGCGCTGGTCATCCAGGGTATGGGCCGACAGGATCGCATCGGCGCGCGTCTCGCCTGCAGCATCGACGAGCAGCGCATAGCGCTCAGCGCGGGCGGCGGCCTGCAAACCCGCCTGAGGTTTCTGACCGCTCCAGCGGCGCGTGACATGCGGCACGCCAAGACGCGCACAAATGCCGGCGACCCATTGCGCCTCTTCGGCAGAGCCGGCGCGCAGATCATGGTCGACGGTGCAGGCGCAAAGCCGGATGCCCGGATAATCCCGTGTTGCGCGAAGCTCCGCGAGCGAGAGGAGAAGCCCCAGCGAATCGCTGCCGCCGGAAACGGCGACCAGCAGGGTCGCGGGGCGCTTGAAACTTTTGAGAAGGCGGTCGGCTGCCTCGATGACGCTATCGTCCGCGCGGGCCACGACCTTTACACGCCCCGCAATCAGCAGGACAGCCGGCTCTGTTCGGAAGAGACCTTGCTTTTCACGGCCTTGGACGCGTCCGGATAGCGTTTGTTCACCTCGCGCAGCGTGGCGCAAGCGGTTTCACGATTGTCGAGAGCAGCGAGCGACATGCCGAGCTTCAACAGCATTTCCGGCGCCTTCTTCGACTTGCCGAACGTCTGGTGCGCGTTGAGGAAGGTCTTGGCCGCGTCGTTGAAATTGCCCTGCGAATACTGGGCTTCGCCAAGCCAGAAATTGGCGTCGGCGGCCTTTTCCGTATTGGGGTAGATGTCGAGATAATCGCGGAATTCCCGCTCGGCGAGCTGGTAATCGCCGGAAAGCACATGCCCGTAGGCGACCTTGTAGAGATCGTCGGGGTTGTCGAGCGAAGCCGTCGAGGATTGCGTCGCCTGAGACTGGCCGCTATCGACGCCCGGCAGTGCATTGTCGTTGCCGATCGAAGCACTCTGGTTATTGAGATCGGGATTGGTGTCCGCACCAATCGGATTGCCGTTCTCGTCGAACTTGATGGAGCCGAGCTCCTGCGGCAGCGCGCCGCCGCCAGTGTTGGTACGGGTGTTCGCACCGGCGGTATCATCCGCCGGCACGTTGTTCGTTGCGATCTGGTTGTCGGCCGTTCCGCCGTTGACCGGCCTGTCGAGCGAGCCGCTCTTTCCGCTGGCGCCGGATTTTCCGCCTTCCAGTTCCTGGAAGCGGTATTCGTTGTCTTCCTGCGCCTTGCGGATCTGTTCCTGCATCTGGAGAAGCTGGTAGCTCATCTCCTCGATGCGGCCGTTGAGGGTGCGGATCTGCTCTTCAAGCTGGCCGACCCGGGGGTCCATGGCCTGTGCGAGAATGACATTGCCGGTCCCTGCCCGCTCGCCCTTGGCCGGAAAGAGGCCGCTTGCCAGCGTGGAGAGCGGCGATGCGCCGGTCGGCCCGACAATGCCCACAACCGCTGCCAGACTGAGAACGCCTGCCGCGACAAGTTTCTTCATCTATCGTCGTCCTGTTGATCGAAAAATGCGCCGAAGCACAGGCGCAAGAGTTTTCCAAATGCTCTTAAAAAGCAACGGAGTTCGGCCAAAGTGTGTTGAAAAAAGAAAGGCGGCCTCGCGGCCGCCTCTCCGTTTCGTCCCCTTGGCGGGAGATTACATGCCTGCGCCACCCAGAACTGTGACGGCGCGGCGGTTCTGCGACCAGCAGGAAATGTCGTCGCAAACCGCGACCGGCTTTTCCTTGCCGTAGGAAATCGTCTTGATGCGGTTCGCCGGAATGCCGCGCGAAGCGAGGTACTGGCGGGTCGCGGCCGCGCGGCGTGCGCCGAGCGCGAGGTTGTATTCACGCGTACCGCGTTCGTCAGCATGGCCTTCGATCGTGATGGCGTAGTTCGGGTAGCGCTGCAGCCACTGGGCCTGACGGTCGAGCGTCGCGGCGGCATCGGCGCGAACCGACGAGGAGTCGGTGTCGAAGAAGATGCGGTCGCCGACATTCACCGTGAAGTCCTGCTGCGAGCCGGGCGTGGCCGAGCCGGCGCCGCCGTTCAGGCCGAGATCGCCGGCGCTGTTGGGCAGGTTCTTCTTGGAAGCGCAGCCGGCGAGAGCCAGCGTCATGAACAGGGCGATAACGGCCGGGTTACGGGCGATGGTCTGCATGCGGCCAGCGGCCGGGGTATCAATGCGGCTCATGAGCCGGTCTCCTTGCATCAGGTCTAGCGTCAAGTTCGTTGAAGCGTCGGTTTCAATCAGGGTTGCCAGACTGTAACCGCGAGCGGTTAATCCGCATTCAACGATTATGGTTAATGATTGCTTGCAAGACCGTCCCCGGCCCCTCGCATTCCAGTGGATACGGGCCTGCCGCATCTCGCCTCGTCACTGCCTTGCAGGACTTTGCGGCAAGAACGCGGCAGGCCCGTCGCATAAACGTCACTATTCCAGAAGCGGCGACCAGGCCGGGTCGGACGCAAAGCCCTTCGTCTGGACCAACTGTTCGTTATAGCCCGACAGGTCGATGGAATAGATCTGCGGGCCGCCGGCGCCGGCTGCCTGGCGGAAGAACATCAGCACGCGGCCGTTCGGCGCCCAGGTCGGGCCTTCGTTGTGGAAGCCCGTCGTCAGGATGCGCTCGCCCGAGCCATCCGGCTTCATCACGCCAATCGAGAACTTGCCGCCCGACTGCTTGGTGAAGGCGATGAGGTCGCCGCGCGGTGACCAGACCGGCGTGGAGTAGGAACCGTCACCGAAGGAGATGCGGCGCTGGTTGGAACCGTCGGCACCCATGACGTAGAGCTGCGGGCGGCCGCCGCGGTCGCTTTCGAACACAACCTGCGCGCCGTCAGGCGCATAGGACGGCGAGGTATCGATCGCTGCCGTCGAGGTCAGGCGCGTCGTCGTCCGCGACCGCAGATCCATCGTGTAGATGTTCGAGTTGCCTTCCTGTTGCAGGCTCATGATGACCTTCTGTCCATCCGGCGAAAACCGCGGCGAGAAGGTCATGCCCGGGAAGTTGCCCACCACTTCGCGCTGCCCGGTCTCCAGCTGGAGCAGGTAGACGCGCGGCTGGTTGCCCTCGAAGGACATGTACGTAATTTCCTGGCGGTTCGGCGAGAAGCGCGGCGTCAGCACGATATCGTTGCCGTTGGTCAGCGCGCGGCGGTTGAAACCGTCCTGGTCCATGATGGCGAGCTGGCGCTTGCGGGCGGTCTTCGGGCCGCTTTCGGCGACATAGACGATACGGGTATCGAAGTAGCCCTTCTCGCCGGTCAGGTTCTCATAGATCGCGTCGGCGATGATATGGGCGACACGGCGCCAGTTTTCCGGCTGCGTGAAAAACTGCTGGCCGGTAAGCTGCTGTCCGCCGAACGTATCCCACAGGCGGAACTCGGCGCGCAGACGGCCGTCACCTTCCTGCGTCACGCGGCCCGTCACAAGCGCCTGCGCATTGATGACCTTCCAGTCTTCGAAGCGCGGCGGCTGGTCGGGATTGGAAATCTTCTCGATGAAAGCCTGCTTGTTGACAGGCGCGAAAAGGCCGGAGCGCTTCAGGTCCGCCGCGATCACATCGGTAATGCGCTGGCCGAGATCACCACTGGCGATGAAGTCGGTCACGGCGATCGGCAGAGGCTCGACATTGCCCTTGTTGATGTTGATTTCGACTCTTGCCGACGCGATCGGCATGGACGCCGCAAGACCGGTCAGCACGATCAGAAATCGAATGAGGTTACGTCTCAGCATGTATCTAGGCCTTCCCTAGTTCTTACATCATCTGGCTGGGGTCGAAGTTCACGACGACTTCGCTCCAGGCATCATATTTTTCCGGCGGCAGTCCCTTGAACGGCCGCGATTTCATGATGGCGCGGCGCGCGCCGCCGGCAAGGGCCCGGCGCGCGGAGTCCGTGCCGCCGGTCGCGACGACTTCGGGTTCGCCGATAATGTCGCCGTTCTGGTCGAGCTGCATCGTCACCTTGATGCGCACATCCTCGGCGCCCGACATGCCGGGCGTGATCGACCAGTTGTTCTGGATCTGGCCGCGCAGGGCGTCCATCTCGCTCATGGACAGCTTGGTGCCGCTGGTCGTCTTCTTGCCACCCAGCGCCGCCTGCTCCTGGGAACGCTTGGCGCCGCCACCGGCTGCCTTTTCTTTGTTGAGAAGCGCCGCGATTTCGTCGGAGTTGAAGTCGCTGTCGTTCTGCGACGTCGCCTTCTCCTGCTTCTTCTTCTCGTCCTTCTTGCGGTCCGGCGTCTTGGCGGTCTCGGCCTTGGCCGTCTCCGTCTTCTTCTCGGCGGGCTTTTCGGCCGGCTCGGCCTTCTTCGTCTCGACCTTCGGCTTCATTTCCGGCAGCGGAATCTTGTCCGGCAGCGCTTCGGCTTCCGGGTCTGCGGCGGGCTTGTCCTCGGAAGGCGTGGCCTCCGGCTTCGGGTCGGGCTTGACCTCCTGCTTGGGCTCGGCAATGGCCGCGACCTCGGTCGAGGGCTCGCTGGCCTTCTGCTCGTCCTGCACCTGTTCGACGGGCTTGGAATCGGGCGTCTGAACGACCTTCTCGGCCTTTTCCGGCGCTGCCGCGGTCTCGATATCACGCGGCTTTTCACCGGGCGTCGGCAGGTTCTTCAGGTCGACCTCGTTGTCGCCGACATTTTCCGCGTTTTCGACCGGCGTTTCCTTCTTCGTCGGAACCGGCGCGGCCTTTTCCTTCATTTCGGCTTTCTTGTCGCCCTGCTGAATCTGCGTCAGTTCCTCAATCGACACGATGTCGACCGGCATCGCTTCGACATTGGCCACGTCGAAACTTTCGGGAGAGCCGAGCGAGACCAACGCCCAGGTCAGAACCAGGGAGTGGAGCACGGCGGATGTGGCAAGGCTGCCCTTCATGGCGTGCTGTTACCTATCCGGTTTCTGCTCGGTGACGAGGCCGATATTGGTGAAACCACCGGCCTGGATGCGCGACATGACATCGGCGACAACGCCATAGGGCGCATTGCCATCGCCGCGCACGAAGACGCGCTCGGTGTAACCCGTCGTCGCCACGGCCTGCAGCTTGGCGGCGATCTCGTCGATCGGGATTGCCGTTTCCTGCAGGTAGACCTGCCCGTCCGACTTCACCGAAACGGTGATCGGCTGCGTATCGGCATTGAGGGCCGCGGCCTGCGTCTTCGGCAGGTCGATCGGCACGCCGACCGTCATGAGCGGCGCGGCGACCATGAAGATGATGAGCAGAACGAGCATGACGTCCACGAACGGCGTCACGTTGATCTCGCTCATCGGGGCCTTCTTGCCACCACCGCGACGGCGGCGGCCGCCACCCGAATTCTTTGCACCGACTGACATGCCCATGGCGTCGTCTCCGTTTCAGTCTGCCGTCACTGCGCTGCGGCGCGCGGCTGGAGCTTTTCGTCGATCTGGCGCGAGAGGATGGCCGAAAACTCGTCGGCGAAACCTTCCATGCGCGAGGTCAGTTTGCCTGCATCTGCGGAGAACTTGTTGTAGGCGATAACCGCCGGAATTGCGGCAAGAAGGCCGATTGCCGTCGCCAGAAGCGCCTCAGCAATACCGGGCGCCACGACTGCGAGGCTCGTCTGCTTGGAACCGGCAATGGCCTGGAACGACGTCATGATACCGACAACCGTACCGAAAAGGCCGACGAACGGAGCCGCCGAACCGATGGTGGCCAGCGAGCCCAGGCGCGCTTCCAGCGTTTCGGATTCACGCGACAGCGTCACGTCCATTGCCCGGTCGATACGCATCTGAAGGCCGATGGGCGAACGTGCACCACGCTCGAAACTCTTCTTCCACTCGCGCATCGCCGCCACGAAGATGGCGCTCATGCCCGACGTCTGACGGTCGGACAGCGTGCGATAGAGCTCCTCGAGCGATTGCCCGGACCAGAAGACCTGCTCGAAATTGTCGAGCTGCCGGCGGGCGCGCCCATATGTCACCGTCTTGTCGACGACGATCGCCCATGTCCAGACGGACGCGGCGATCAGGCCGAGCATGACGAGCTTTACGACGAAACCGGCCTGCATGAAGAGACCCCAGAGGGTCACACTGTGCGCGGCATCCAAACCCACTTGTTCCATAGACCTATGTCCCCGAATCCAAATACCCGGCACGGGCACATCGCAGCCCGACCGGGTAACATTCCGCCGTCGCGACCGCCTGGGAGGTGGGACCGCTAGGGCATTCACAAACGCACGTCGCAGCCAGGATCTCGATCCGCACCCGCTTCGCAGCCCGTCAAGAATGTCCGGTTGATGCTGCCGGCCGCCATGCCGGTCAAACGCTTACAACCTGCCTTCTTCACGGCAAATTTGGTTAAAGGATGACGTGCAGTGCACAAAATCCTCACCAACCGAGTAAGACATCATTATGGTTAAGGGAGCGTTACCGTTAAACCACGCCGGTCAATTCTTGCGCTCTGGCAAGGAAACGGGTAGCGAGCGCTTCCGGCAGACGACGCGGCCGGCCCTGCGCATTGATGACGGCGATGATGACGCGCGCGGCAATCAGAAGCTGTTCGCCGCGACGGATCTCCTGCTTCAGGATCATCTTGGCGCCGCCCGCCTTCTCGGTGGAGGTGAGGATTGTCAGGATATCATCCATGCGCGCCGGCGCCTTGAAGTCGATCTCCATGCGATGCACGACGAAGACGAGGCCCTCGCGGTCTTCCTCCAGCACGAGACTGCCCTGCTCGACGCCGAGCAGGCGAAGATAGTCGGTGCGTCCGCGCTCCAGGAAATGCAGATAGCGGGCATGATAGACCACGCCGGAAAAATCCGTGTCCTCGTAATAGACACGTTGAATGAGACGATGACCCGTTTCGGTCAATTCACCCGAGAGGTGGTGAGGGGTATCCGTCAAGCTGCGGTCTCCTTTGCGGCCTGTCGCGGCAATCCTTCCCGAAGAATGACATGTTCGACTACGGCCGGCAGCCGATCCAGGTGATCGGCAATGAATTGCGGTTTCAGCACGTGATCGCCGCGTGCTGCGCGGTTGGCGCGCAACCAGCGGAACTCGACCTCGACACCATCGACGATACGGTGGACGGTGTCGGTCTCGTGGAAGGGAAACGCCTCGTCCAGCGACAGCAGATAATAGAAACCGAGTTCGTGCGCGGCGTAACCTTCATAGGTGAAGAAGCTCTCGACCGTCCATAGAAGGCGCTCGATACGCACGTCCCTATGAAGTTCTTCGCGCATTTCCCGCAGGATCGTCTCCTCCGAGCTTTCGCCGATCTCGGCGCGCCCGCCGGGCAGCGCCCAGTAATCGTCCTTCACCGCGCGCTGCGCAAGAACGTAACCGTCGCGAAAAATCAGGCCCGCCACGCGAAAATTGAAAAGCTGCGGCTTGCGTTCGATGCGGATCATGTGGCGACCCGGCTCACTCATCCTCCAGCCCCAGCCGGAACTGCGTGGCTTCCAGATCCTTCGGCGGTGTGAGGCCCATATGCTTCCAGGCATTCGCCGTCAGAACCCGCCCGCGCGGCGTGCGCTGAATGAAGCCCTGCTGGATCATGTAGGGCTCGATGATATCCTCGATGGCGTCGCGTGGCTCGGAGAGCCCCGCCGCGATCGTCTCGATGCCGACAGGCCCGCCGCCGAAATTATGCGCGATCATCGACAGATAGCGCCGGTCGAGCTGGTCGAGGCCCATATTGTCGACCAGAAGCCGCGTCAGCGCCTCGTCGGCGATAGTCTGCGTGACGGCCTCCGCGCGTGCGACCTCGGCGAAATCGCGCACGCGCCGCAAAAGCCGGCCCGCGATACGCGGGGTCCCGCGGGCACGACGCGCGATTTCGCGCGCGCCATCATCCGTCATGCCGAGCCCCATCAGCCGGGCGCCGCGGCGCACGATCGATTCCAGTTCCTCGACCGTGTAGAAATTGAGCCGCACTGGAATGCCGAAACGGTCACGCAGCGGCGTCGTCAGGAGGCCGAGGCGCGTGGTCGCAGCCACGAGGGTGAACTTCGACAGGTCGATCTTCACCGAACGCGCCGCCGGGCCTTCGCCTATGATGAGGTCGAGCTGGAAATCCTCCATGGCCGGATAGAGGATTTCCTCGACGGCCGGGTTGAGGCGGTGGATTTCATCGATGAAGAGCACGTCGCGCTCCTCGAGATTGGTGAGTAGCGCCGCAAGGTCGCCAGCCTTGGCGATGACAGGGCCGGAGGTCGAGCGGAAATTGACGCCGAGTTCCTTCGCCATGATCTGGGCAAGCGTGGTCTTGCCGAGGCCGGGCGGGCCGACGAACAGCACATGGTCGAGCGCTTCGCCGCGGTTCTTCGCCGCCTCGATGAAAATCTTGAGGTTGGCGCGCGCCTCCGCCTGGCCGGTGAAGTCGTCCAGCGTTTGCGGCCTCAGGGCCGTGTCGATGTCCTCGCCGCGCTTGTCCGGCGAAAGCAGTCTGTTTTCGTCGCTCATCGCGCCCTAATCCCATTGTCCACGGCGGAAGGCAACCGCATCACCGCGACAATTCCTTCAGGCCGAGACGGATGAGCTTGGCGCTGTCGGCGCCCTCCCCGCCGTTCTTCAGCGCGGCCGCGATGGCATTGGCGGCCTGGTCGCGCGAGTAGCCGAGATTGGTGAGCGCCGAGACGGCATCGGAGACGGGCGCGGAGGCGACGCCTTCGCCGAGCTCCTGTTTGAGCCCGATCGCAGCGCCGGCCTCGCCGGAAAAGGCCGGCGCCTTGTTGCGCAGTTCCGTCATGATGCGTACGGCCACCTTCGGCCCGACACCCGGCGCACGCGACACCGCCGTCTTGTCCTGCAGCGCGATGGCATTGGCCAGTTCGCCCGGCGTAAGCGTGGAGAGAACGGCGAGCGCGACTTTGGAGCCGACGCCCTGCACGCTCTGCAACAGCCGGAACCATTCCCGCTCCAGCGCCGTCAGGAAGCCGAACAGCCGGAACTGGTCCTCGCGCACATAGGTCTCGATGAACAGGACAGCCGCCTCGCCGGCCGAACCGAGCTTGCCGAGCGTGCGCGCCGAGCAATGGGCGACATAGCCCACCCCGTGCACGTCGAGAACCACATGATCCTCTCCGATCTCGTCGATGGTGCCTTTGAGTTTGCCGATCATGGAAGGATCCGTCAGGGATGGGTTTCGGGAGAGATGATGTCGAGCGCCGGGAAATAGCTGCGGTAACGGGCGGCATCGCGCGTGAGAAGCCGATGGGCCCGCACCGCGGCGTGCGCACCGATCAGGAAATCGGGAAGCGTGCGCTCGCGCAGCCCGCCGGCTCGCCGATAGCGTTGATGCGCCAGCCCCGCCTGGTAGGCGGCGGAAAACGGCAACGCCTCGCGCACCGGGTTGAGCCGTGAAAGCGTCTGCGCAAGGGCGTCCTCGCTCGCCATCATCCCGGCAAGCTCCGCCCAGACGATGGGAGAGAGGACGAACTGAACATCCGGCTTGAGCGCGAGAATGGTGCGCGACGACCAGTCCTTGAACGGCGTTTCGAGCCCAAAGACATCGATGATGATGTTCGTATCAATCAGAACCGAGGTCATCGCGGGGTCCACGGAGCCATTCCATATATTCGTCGGTCGTCATGCCGCCGGTATCGAAGATACCGCTTCGACTCTTCAGCCAGGCCTCGAAATCGTCCGGCTCCGCACTCTTGCCACCAGCGACGACGATCAGCCGCGCGCCCTTGTCGTCCGCCACGAAATCCACCTCCGATCCCGGACCGATATTCAATCGATCGCGGATCTCCTTGGGGATGGTCACCTGACCTTTTTCCGTCACACGCATGGTAATACCTCTTCGGTATTACTTAGCTCCCGCATGGGAACAAGTCAAGAACAAATCAGCCGACGAGCTTGGCGAGGCGGCCGGAAAGGCCTTGGCGATTGTGCGCGTGGCAGATGGCGATGGCCAGTGCGTCGGCGGCATCGTTGCCCACGAAGGTTGCCTTGGGTATCAGGACCTTCAGCATCATGTGGATCTGCTGTTTCTCGCCATGACCGACTCCGATCACCGCCTTCTTGACTGCATTGGGGGCGTATTCGGCGACGCGCAGGCCGGCACGCGCCGGCACCAGCATGGCGATGCCGCGGGCCTGGCCAAGTTTCAGCGTTGCCACCGCATCCTTGTTGACGAAGGTCTGCTCGACGGCGGCTTCGTGCGGCTGGTGACTGTGTATGATGTCAGCAAGTCCATCATGCAACTGACAGAGGCGTGAGGCGAGGTCCATGTCGCCATCGGAGGTCACGGTTCCGGACGCAACAAAGCGCAGCGAATTGCCGAGTGACTCAATGATGCCCCATCCGGTGCGGCGAAGCCCCGGATCGATGCCGATGATGCGAATCGTTTCCTGCATGGGTGAATCCTAATCCTCTCGGACGGACCCTGCCAGTCAAATGTGAACAAAACAAAAACATTCAAGCCGTCGTCATAAACTCGGAAAGCGTCGCTTGGATTTCAGGAAACTGAACCTACATGGGAGGACGATCAAATTCCCTTACATGAGGCTGCATCATGGTGCCCTTCTCCATCCTCGACCTTTCACCGGTCATCGAAGGCGGCACCGTCGCCCAATCGCTGGCCAGTTCCCGACGCCTCGCGCAGGAAGCCGAAGCGCAGGGTTACAAGCGCTTCTGGCTTGCGGAGCATCACGGCATGCGCGGCATCGCCAGCGCCGCCACCGCGCTCGTCATCCAACACGTTGCCGCAGGTACCGAGAAGATCCGCGTGGGCTCCGGCGGCATCATGCTGCCGAACCATTCGCCGCTGGTCATCGCCGAACAGTTCGGCACGCTTGCGGCCCTCTTCCCCGACCGTATCGACCTTGGCCTCGGCCGTGCGCCGGGAACTGACATGCGCACCGCACAGGCGCTGCGGCGCAATCTCGAAACGAGTTCCAACAATTTTCCGCAGGATGTTGTCGAGCTGATGCAGCTCATGGGGCCGATCAGCCCGGAGCAGAAGGTCATCGCCATTCCCGGTGTGGGCAGCAACGTGCCTGTCTGGCTGCTGGGCTCCAGCCATTATTCGGCGCATCTCGCCGGCATGCTCGGCCTGCCCTTCGCCTTCGCCTCGCATTTCGCACCCGACATGCTGCTCTCGGCGCTTGAAATCTACCGTGAGCGCTTCGAGCCGTCGCAGTATCTCGACAAGCCTCATGCCATGGTGGGTGTAATGGGAGCCGCTGCCGATACGGATGCGGAAGCCAACTACCTCTTCACGTCCATGCAGCAATCCTTCGTGCGCCTGCGCCGCGGCACGCCTGGCGCCTTCCCGGCACCGGTGGACAGCATGGACGGCTTCTGGAGCGAGCAGGAGCACATCAATGTCGAGCATACGCTGCAATATGCCGTCGTCGGCAGCCCGGAAAAAATCCGCCGGCGCATCGCCGGTTTCCTCGATCTCACCAAGGCCGACGAACTCATCATATCCATGCCGATCTACGACATGGACGCGCGGCTGAAATCGGTACGGCTGTTTGCGCAGGCACAGCGGGAATTGGCCGAAGCAGCATAACAAAAGGCCGGGGACAAAATCCCCGGCCTTTTTGCTGTTCGCAATCACTCCCTACGCCATTCTCGGGCCCGGCCCGATGCGACGGAAGAGATCGAGGATCCAATCAGGCCGAAAGCTTGGCCATGACCTCGTCGGAGACTTCGAAGTTCGAATAGACGTTCTGCACGTCGTCATCGTCTTCCAGCGTGTCGATGAGCTTCATCAGCGACTGCGCCTTTTCCTCATCGACCGGCACCGTGTTCTGCGGCTTCCAGATCGCCTTGACGGTCTCGGCTTCGCCGAGCTTGTCTTCCAGCGCCTTGGAGACGTCGCCGATATCCTCGAAACCGCAGATGATCGTGTGGCCGTCCTCGTCCGTCGTCACATCCTCGGCGCCGGCCTCGATGGCGGCTTCCATGACGGCGTCGGCATCACCGACGGAAAGCTTGTAGGTGATTTCGCCGACGCGGTCGAAGGAGAAGGAAACCGAACCGGTTTCACCCAGCGCGCCGCCGGCCTTGGAGAAGGTCGAGCGGACGGAGGAAGCCGTGCGGTTGCGGTTGTCCGTCAGCGCCTCGACGATGACGGCGACGCCGCCCGGGCCATAACCTTCGTAGCGGACTTCTTCGTAGTTCTCGCTGTCGGCGCCCGACGCCTTCTTGATGGCGCGCTCGATATTGTCCTTCGGCATGGACTGCGCCTTAGCGTTCTGGATCGCCAGACGCAGGCGGGCGTTCATCGCCGGGTCGGGCAGGCCCGTCTTGGCCGCAACCGTGATTTCACGGGCGAGCTTGGAAAACATTTTCGACCGCACGGCGTCCTGCCGACCCTTGCGGTGCATGATATTCTTGAACTGTGAATGGCCAGCCATGGCACCCCTGTCTCGTTTGGCGCCCGTCGTTTCGGTCGCCGGTCTGTACGCTGGAGCACAAGGGCGCTGTATCGCGCCGGCCTGCCGCCCCGATTTTCGGAATGCCGCCTTATAATTTCATTGCCGCCGCACGTCCAGCAGGGCCACGGAACAAAGCGAGGGCGGTTCAGTCGGCGCGCACATGGGCCCGGCTGAGCAGGAAGGAATGCCCGTCGGCGCGCTCGCAGGTCAGCCCCGTGCGCTGCGAGTAGCAGGTGAACGGGCCGCCGCGCCACACGTCGCCATAGGCGATGGTGCGGTCCGCGCTGCAGCAGCCCTGATGGCCGGGATCCGACAAGACGGTCGCCTTGCCGCCGCGCCCGAGGGTCGCACGCAGATATTTCGGCTCGATACGATCGCAGGAAAGTTCCGGCCCGCCGTCGGGCGGCTGATAGACATCGGTCCCGCCCTCGGGAATGTAGGTGCAGCCGATATTGCCGGAGGGCATGACGAAATGTTCCGCCACGCCCAAGGCGCGCGTCGGCAGCTTTTCCGCCGGCTTCGTTTCCGTCTGGCGGGGCTTGCCGGCATCACCCGCAGGACCGACGGGTGTCGGCGCACCGCTTGCGAAGGCAAGAGCCGACGAAAGCAGCAGTGCAGGCAGGGCAAGAACAAGACGCATGCGGGTCTACTCCGGCATCAGACGCCGGAGAGAATATGAATCGTCGGCCGTTTCGGCAAGCTGCGGATGGAGACCGTGACGGTGGCGTCATCGTCGGTCACGGCATCGAAGCCGCTGCCGAACATCGAGAGGAACTGGCTGATCGGCGGCCCGCGGCGGTGCATGGGCAGAATGAGCGCCGAACGAAGCCGCTGCACGACGCGGCTCATGCTTTCCGCGCCCATGGTCAAGCCGCCATCGACCGGCACCATGAGAACGTCGAGCCGGCCGATCTCGGCATACTGCTTTTCCGTCAGTTCATGATGCAGGTGGCCGAGATGGCCGATGCACAGGCCCGCGACCTCGAAGATGAAGATGGAATTGCCGTTCGGTTCCATCGCGCCGCCCCAGCCCCGGATATCGGTCGGCACATTGCGGATATAGGCATCGCCGACGACGACATCGTGGTCGGCACCATTCTCCGACGTCTCGTCCCAGCCGTGCAGGACGTGGTCGATCCCGGGATCCGGGTTCAGCGTGTAGTGACTGGAATGCGCCTTGTTCATCGTCACCACATCCGGCAAGGCCGGCGGCGCATACCAGCCGTTATAATCGGTGGCGATCCGCACGCCTGCGGGCGTCTCGATGAAGAAGGTCGAATGGCCGACATAGGTGATGCGCACCTCCTCATCCGCCTTGGCCTGCACCTTCAGCACCGGATCGGCTGAGAAGCTCGCGAAGGTGACGGACGGCAAGGCGCGCGCGATCATCTGGCACTGGCTGACCGGTGGCGTCTCCGTCTGGGCAAGGGATGGGCGCGGCGCCAGGAGGTACACGGCGGCCACGATCAACGGAATGAGCAGGAGATGCGGCATGAGCTGCTCCGTTCATTGGTCGGCGCGACTATGCGCCCGACGCTTCCGCAGGTCGAGGCCGCGATGCCGGGAGCGCGATCACAATCCGTTGAGCGGAACCTTCGCCGGGGACCTCACGTTTTCTGCGGGAACAAACCAACGATTGCGAGGAACACCATGTCCAACATCACCCGTGCGCGCGAAAATCCGAAAGAACAGCTCTTCGACGAGATCGACAAGATCCATGCGGGCATGCTCGGCATAGAAGGCGCGCACATGCACATGCAGCCGATGTCGCCGCAGCTCGACCGCCAGACCGCGACGATCTGGTTCTTCACCCGGACGGATGCGGAGATCGTCAAGGCGCTGACACCGGGCGCACATGCGCATTTCTGCGTCGTGGGCAAGGATCACGATTATCATGCCTGCGTCGCTGGCCGCCTGAGCGTGCGAAAGGATCCGGTGAAGATCGACGAATACTGGAGCTCCATCGTCGAGGCGTGGTTCGACCACGGCAAGAGCGACCCGAAGCTAACCATGCTCGCGCTGGAAATGGACGATGCCGAGATCTGGGCTTCGACCGGCAGCAAGCTGAAATTCGGCTGGGAGATCGCCAAGGCGAACTTCAATCCGGAGGAAGAGCCGGATGTCGGCGTGAAGGCGCATCTGCGCTTCAACGAAGGTTCAGCCGATCAGCTGCGCCGCATGATCTGACGTCACCAGAAGCTCGGCACCGTTTCGCTGAGGCGCGGCCCCAGGCGAAGCGGTGCGATCTTCTCGGCAAGGCCGGTGCGATCAGAGATTTCGACGGCGAGGCCACAGATCGTGGCCGGGCCGGACGCGGCCTCGAACCGTCCCTTCGGCATCTTCGAAATGAACCGGTTCAACGGTTCTTCCTTTTCCATGCCGAGCGATGAATCGTAGTCGCCGCACATGCCGGCATCCGAGAGATAACCCGTACCGCCGTTCAGGATCTGGCAATCTGCGGTCGGCACATGGGTATGTGTGCCGACGACGACGCTGGCGCGGCCATCAACAAAATGGCCGAAGCACTGCTTCTCGCTCGTCGCTTCCGCATGGAAATCGAAAATGATGGCGTCCGCCTGCTCGCCGAGCGGGCAGGATGCGAGGATCGCCTCACCTGCCGTGAAGGGATCGTCCAGCTCGGGATGCATGAAGACGCGCCCCATGATGTTGGCGACGAGCACGCGCGCACCGTTGCGGGCGATGAACAGGTTCGCGCCGCGTCCGGGCGTGCCGGCGGGATAATTGGCGGGTCGCAGGAACTGGTCGTGCCGGCCCGCAAAGCCCACCGCCTCCTTCTGGTCCCAGACATGGTTGCCGGTCGTCACCACGTCGGCGCCGGCATCGATGGTGCTGAGGAAGATATCCTCGGTGATACCGAAGCCGCCGGCCGCGTTCTCCCCGTTGACGACGACGAAATCCAGCTTGAAATCGCTGATCAATCCCGGCAGGCGCTCCCAGACGGCCGTCCGCCCGGTCTTGCCCACCATGTCGCCCAGAAAGAGAAAACGCATCGAACTGCCTTAAGAAACCTGTTGGACCGTGCGGAGACCGCTCTCCGTGAGAATGGCGTCGAGAGGGACGTCGTGCGGTTCCGCCGGTACTGATGCCACTTCCTGGCAGTCGAACGCAATGCCGATCAGTTTCGGTGTCCGCCCTTTCGCCTTCAGCCGGTCGATGGCGCGGTCATAGTGACCGGCGCCATAGCCGATGCGGTTGCCCGCCCTGTCGAACGCCGAAAGCGGCACGAGGAGAATATCGGGTTCGAGCACGGCGGCCTCCGGCCCCGGCCCGGTCGTCCCGAAGCCCGTCTTGACCACGGGTGCATCCGGTTCCCATTCCCGAAACACGATGGTCTCCCGGTCGAGCACGACCGGCAGACAGAGCCTGGCGCCCCGCGCGCGCAGCTGCGCCATGAGCGGCCGGATATCCGCTTCCGAGCGAATCGGCCAGAAACCCGAAATGACGGCCCCCGGCGCAAAGAGGATACTTTCGCCGGCATGGTCGGTCATTGCCTGTCCCGCTTCGAGACGCGCCTGCGGCGTCATCGCGTCGCGCAAGGCGAGCCGTTCGTTGCGGATCGCCGCCTTCAGTTCCTTCGCCGTCATGGAAGATGTCACGGGTATCTCCAGCATTTTGCCGTGCCTTATCAGGTGGAAGTGCGCAAAGGCAAATCCCTCATCGAGCCAAACGTGGCGGCGAAGCCCAGTCCCGGAATGGCGCAAACGCGACCAGGGTCGAGGAGAGGCGTTAAGCATTGCGACAGTTTGAACTTTCCGCAGGCAGGCCAAGCCGCTAACCGGGCCGCATGCCTGCGCAGAACGACCGCCCCCCTTTCCCCGAACTGACGGAAATCGAGAAGAGATGTCTCGAGCTCGCCGCCCTCGGCAGGAGCCCGAGCGATATCGTGCTGGAAACCGACCTGTCGTCGCAGCGCGTGGCGGAAGCGATGCGCAGCGCCACCGACAAGCTCGGCGCCCGCAACATAACGGGCGCGATCACCCGCGCGCTGCGTCTCAACCTGATTTGATATCGGCGGCCGCCGCGTCTTCGGCCAGTTGCAGCATGGCGAGCGCCGCGCCTTCGTCGGTAATAAGCGTATTGCAGCCGACGCGCCGGATCGTCGCCCGGATAGCCGGAGCCCGGTGCGCGCCGCCCGAGACGAGCACGATGTGGCGCGCCTTCTTCACCGTATCGAGATCGATCGACATGACCCGGTCGCGGATCGGATGATCGATCGTGCGCCCCTCTGCATCGAGGAAATTGCACATCGTATCGCAGACGCAACCTGCCGCGACCAGTTCCTCCAGCTCATGCCGGGCGATGAAGTCGCGCGACAGCGAGCTGGAGCGCGGGCCGATATCGCCGCAGCTGACGACGGCGATGTCCATGTTCTCCGCAAGGTCGAAGAGGGTCTTCAGGCCGCATTTCTCGATGAGGCTCCGTTTGGTCTCGCGTGAATCCACGAGCAGCGGCGCGAGGAACAGATAGCATTCCGCTCCGAGCTGGCTCGCGAGCTGCCAGGTGTATTCGATCGGGTTGATGTGGTGCGCCTCCACCACGCCGCCGAGCAGCGAGACGACCTTGACGCGCTCGCGGCGCGCCGGGCGGAAACTGGCGAGCGACGCCGTCAGCGTCCGGCCCCAGCCGACGCCGACCGTGCAGTCGTCGGGAATCGCCTCGGTCAGGAACTGCCCGAGCGCCAGCCCCACGCTCTTGGCCGTCGCCTCCGCGCTGTCGGCCGCCGGCACCACCACGGCCTCGTCGAGCCCGTAGGCCTTTTCGAGCCGCACGGCCAGTTCCACGCAGTCGGCGATGCCCTCGTTGATCCAGATCTGAACTTCCGAGCGCTTCAGCGCTTCGTCGAGCATGCGGATGACCGTCGAGCGGCTGACGCCGATCTTTTCGGCAACATCCTTCTGGGTAAGGCCTTGATTGTAATAGAGCCATGCGGCGCGCAGCCGAAGTGCCGCCGATTCCGAATAGGCCGTATGTGTGTCGCGCCGAAGCCGTGCCACGTCGCCTCCCGTTTCCGCCATTACATGTGCTGCCTGGCAGCCTGCGGGCACCATAACACGTCCCGCAAAAAATGCGACATATGTTCAAAACAATCAGCAAAAGTACTTGCTTTTCTGCGCGCAAAGGACGATAGTCCGCTCATATCGGCTGGCGGCACTCCGTCGGCGGATTGGTTGTGCGGGCACGCGCGGCGACGGAAAAGGAAGCACTGTCGCCGCACGCGTTTGCCGACGAGGAACATGGAGGAGGGTTTGGCGTTCCGCTGGAACGCCGCCCAGCAACAACCATTTCGGGATTTCGGATATGACGTCCAAGCTTGAACAACTCCGCGCGATGACGACCGTCGTGGCAGACACCGGCGACATCGAAGCCGTGCGCCGCCTGAAGCCGGTCGATTGCACCACCAATCCCACGATCGTCCTCAAGGCGCTCGGCACGCCGATGTTTGCCGACACGGTCGCAGAAGCGATCCGCTGGGGCCAGTCCCAGGGCGGAAACCGTGAAGGCGTCGTGGCGGCCGTTGCCGACCGCCTCGCCATTTCCGTCGGCGCAGCACTGGCCGAGCTCGTCCCCGGCCGTGTTTCGACCGAAGTCGATGCAGACCTTTCCTTCGACACCGAAGCCTCGATCGCCAAGGGTCGCGAGATCATCAAGGCCTATGAAGCACGCGGCATCACCCGTGACCGCATCCTCATCAAGCTTGCCTCCACCTGGGAAGGCATCCGCGCGGCGGAAGTTCTCCAGAAGGACGGCATCGACTGCAACCTGACGCTGCTCTTCAACAAGGCCCAAGCGATCGCCTGCGCCGATGCCGGCGCGTTCCTCATCTCGCCCTTCGTCGGCCGTATCCTCGACTGGCACGTCAAGGCATCGGGCAAGACCTTCACGGCCGAAGAAGATCCGGGCGTGCTGTCGGTCCGCTCGATCTACGACTATTACAAGTCCAACGGCATCAACACGATCGTCATGGGCGCCTCCTTCCGCAACACCGGTGAAATCGAGGCGCTGGCCGGCTGCGATCGCCTGACGATCAGCCCGGCCCTGCTCGAGGAGCTGGACGCCGCCGAAGGCACGCTGGAGCGCAAGCTTTCGCCGGAAAAGGCAGCCAAGGTCTCGCCGATCAAGATCGACGAGAAGACCTTCCGCTGGATGCTGAACGAAGACGCCATGGCCACCGACAAGCTGTCCGAAGGCATCCGCGCCTTTGCAAAGGACCTCGGCGGGCTGCGTGCCATGATCGACAAGGAACTGAAGGCAGCCGCGTAAGCGAGAACCTTCAAGCCGATGTTATCAAAAGGCCGCCCAACGGGCGGCCTTTTTCATGTGCGGGACCAGGCTGCTTTCGGCTTTGACTTTGGCGGCTCGTGCCATAGGTGGAGACAGACTAGCCATGGCATGAAGGGGTTTTCATGAAACCGATGACACCGTCTCCTTGCGCACTCGCGCTTGCTCTCATCCTTTGCGGATCATCGGCAGCCCATGCCGACACGGTATTCAAGCCCGGGCTTTTCGTGCGGCAAACCCAGCATTGGGATTCCAAGACGAACAGCTTCCTGCCCGGCGCGGAAGAGGGAGAAGGAGACGGATGCTGGCTGGTGGAAAGCGTCAGCGCAAGTGAAGTGAAAATGAAGCTGATCAGCGGCGTCTTCAAGCCGTGGTGGGCGGACAGCGCCATCGAGATCGGCACATCCGACACCTGGTTCGACAACGAGGTTTACCAGGAAGTCAATCCCGGTGCCGCGCCGCTTTCCCAGCTGCGCAAGATCTTCACGCCGGTCGCTTCCTGCGGCTGAACGCGCGCCGGTCGCACAGTGCATGCCGACAAAACAGAGAGGTGCGATCCGCGGCGACCGATGGAGATTTACGATCCTGGGTGCCTACAAACGTAGGTGGGCGCCATATGTCCAGGCCCACGAGCCTGGTCAGGGACAGCTCCCGTTGGATCGAGTATGGCCCCAGGGATTGTGGTTCCTGTCGGGAAGCGCAGATCGCTCATGACATATAGGCCGAAAGCAGCGTCTTCGCCAGTGGCAATCGACCAGGCGTTGGCTGGCTGAAACGAAAAACTGCGTCGGGATCAGTTGACCTGCGGCTTGCCGTTGAGCTTTGCCGCCATGCCCTGGATCTGGTTGGTGAGTTCGCCGAGCGCCTGGGCGATCGCCTCTTCGCTGCGCGAGACCTCGACCAGCACGCCTTCGCGGCCGCTGCGCAGTTGCTCGGTTTCTTTCTCGAGCTTTTCAAGCCGGCGGGTCACGTCGTTCAGTTCATCCATGACCATGATGCCGGCCATGACGGTGATGCGGAGATCGCCGATCTCGCCGAACTGCGCCTTGAGGTGCCCGACATAGCGATCGAACCCGGCGGCGAGGTCTTCCAGGTGGGACTCCTGCCCCTCCTCGCATGCCATGCGATAGGCCTTGCCATCGATCTGAACGGTTACCTGAGCCATGCGGATTCTTTCTGTTGCGCCTATCGGTCGAGAACGGCGCGGATGGTTTCCATCGCCGTGACGAGACGGCGAGATACCTCGCGGTTGACCTCTTCCAGCCGGTTGGCGCGGAATTCGGACTGGTCCAGCTCCTGGGCAAGCCGCGAACGGTCGGCATTGACACGCCGCACTTCGCCTTCCACCTCACCGTGTTCCCGTTCACGGTCAAAGCGCATGTCGAGCGCATTCTCGAGACTGCCAAGCGCCTTGCGAAGCTCCTCGATTGCAGCCCTGACTGTTTCCCCGTGTGTCATAAAGCCTTCACCGGCACTCTCAAAAAACACGAATCGCCGCCGCCGGCGCCGGTTCCCACGCATTGACAGTATTCAACTGCGGGGCAGAGCGTCAACAGCGCGGGCGCACCCGCCGGAAAGCCGCTGTGGATCAGCTTCGCGACCTATGGTGCATGGTGGCATTCCACCTCGCCCGAAAACGCCAAAAAACCCGGCGGATTCGGCGCTCAAAGGCCGCAGGAACCGCCGAATTCGTTGACTTAGACGGTGCACCTGCTATGTGTCAGCCGCTTCCAACCGGCGCCCCTCAGGGACACCGGCCCTGACACCCCGAAGAATACGGAACAGTCATGATCTCTCGCGAAAAACACGACCGGATGGCGAACGCAATTCGCTTCCTTTCCATGGATGCCGTGGAAAAGGCGAACTCCGGCCACCCCGGCCTTCCCATGGGCGCAGCAGACATCGCAACGGTTCTTTTCACCCGCTTTCTCTCCTTCGATCCGAAGACCCCGCACTGGCCGAACCGCGACCGTTTCGTCCTGTCGGCCGGCCACGGCTCGATGCTCCTCTATTCGCTGCTCTATCTGACGGGCTACGAGGACATCACGATCGACGAGATCAAGAACTTCCGCCAGCTCGGCGCCAAAACCGCCGGCCACCCGGAATACGGCCACGCCGCCGGCATCGAAACGACGACCGGCCCGCTCGGCCAGGGCATTGCCAATGCCGTCGGCATGGCGATCGCCGAGCGCAAGCTGCGCGACGAGTTCGGCTCGGACCTGATGGAGCACTACACCTACGCGCTCGTCGGTGACGGCTGCCTCATGGAAGGTATCAGCCAGGAAGCAATCTCCCTCGCAGGCCACCTGAAGCTCAACAAGCTGATCGTGTTCTGGGACGACAACAACATCTCGATCGACGGCCCGATCTCCATGGCCGACTCGACCGACCAGCACGCCCGCTTCCGTGCAAGCCAGTGGCACACGATCGCGGTCGACGGCCATGATCCGGACGCGATTGCCGCCGCCATCGAGGAAGCCCACAAGTCCGACAAGCCCACGATGATCGCCTGCAAGACGACCATCGGTTTCGGCGCCCCCAACAAGGCCGGCACGCACAAGGTGCACGGTTCGCCGCTCGGCGCGGAAGAAATCGCCGCCGCCCGCAAGGCGCTGAACTGGGAAGCGGAAGCCTTCGTGGTTCCCTCCGACGTGCTCGACGCTTGGCGTCTCGCCGGCCTCCGCTCCGCCAAGGCGCACAAGGAGTGGGAAGCCCGTCTCGAAAAGACGGATGCCGAAAAGAAGGCCCAGTTCGTCCGCCGCTTTGCCGGCGAGCTCGAAGGCAGCCTCGATTCCGCAATCGCCGCCTACAAGAAGAAGCTCGCCGAAACGAAGCCGAACCCGGCGACCCGCAAGGCTTCCGAAGATGCGCTCGAAGTCATCAACGGCGTTCTCCCGGAAACGATCGGCGGCTCGGCCGACCTGACCGGCTCGAACAACACCAAGACGAGCCAGACCAAGTCGATCACCCCGACCGATTTCTCGGGCCGTTACATCCACTACGGCATCCGCGAGCACGGCATGGCCGCGGCCATGAACGGTATCGCGCTGCATGGCGGCCTGATCCCCTATTCCGGCGGCTTCCTGATCTTCTCGGACTATTGCCGTCCGTCGATCCGCCTCGCCGCGCTGATGGGCATCCGCGTCATCCACGTCCTGACCCACGATTCCATCGGTCTGGGTGAAGACGGCCCGACGCACCAGCCGGTCGAGCAGATGGCGGCACTGCGCGCCATTCCGAACCTGCTGATGTTCCGTCCGGCCGATGCCACGGAAACGGCGGAGTGCTGGCAGCTGGCGCTTGAAAGCCACAACCGCCCGTCGGGCCTGGCGCTGACCCGCCAGAACCTGATGCCGGTCCGCCTGGAATACGAAGAGGAAAACCTCTGCGCGCGCGGCGCCTATGACCTCGTGTCGGCCAGCGACGCCCAGGTGACGATCTTCGCATCCGGCTCGGAAGTCGAGATCGCGGTGAAGGCCGAGCAGGCGCTCACGGCCAAGGGCATCTCGACCCGCGTCGTCTCCGTTCCCTGCTTCGAGCTCTTCGCCGAGCAGCCGGAAGCCTACCAGAAGGCCGTCATCGGCAATTCGCCGGTCAAGATCGCCGTCGAAGCCGGCATCCGCCAGGGCTGGGATTACTTCATCGGTTCGGACGGCACCTTCATCGGCATGTCCTCCTTCGGCGCATCGGGCCCCTACAAGGAGCTCTACAAGCATTTCGGCATCACGCCGGAAGCTGTCGTCGCCGCCGCGGAAGCCAAGCTCGGCTGAGTGCCCGAGGGCGCGGCCCCGCCGCGCCTCTCACCGCCAAAACGTTTATCCATAGGGAGAGACCCCAAATGACTGTGAAAGTTGCCATCAACGGCTTCGGCCGCATCGGCCGCAACATCCTGCGCGCCATCGTCGAATCCGGCCGCACCGACATCGAGGTCGTGGCGATCAACGATCTGGGCCCGGTCGAGACCAACGCACACCTTCTGCGCTACGATTCCATCCATGGCCGTTTCCCGGCTGAAGTGAAGGTCGACGGCGACACGATCACCGTTGGCGGCGGCAAGCCGATCAAGGTTACCGCCATCAAGGACCCGGCAACGTTGCCACACGGCGCCATGGGCGTCGACATCGCCATGGAATGCACGGGCATCTTCACCGCCCGCGACAAGGCCGCCGCTCACCTGACGGCCGGCGCCAAGCGCGTCATCGTCTCGGCTCCGGCCGATGGCGCCGACCTGACCGTCGTCTACGGCGTCAACGATGACCAGCTGACGAAGGATCACCTCGTCATCTCCAACGCCTCGTGCACGACGAACTGCCTCGTGCCCGTCGTGAAGGTCATCGACGACCTCGTCGGCATCGACCATGGCTTCATGACGACCATCCACTCCTACACCAACGACCAGCCGTCGCTCGACCAGATGCACAAGGATCTGTACCGCGCCCGCGCTGCCGCCCTTTCGATGATCCCGACCTCGACGGGCGCTGCAAAGGCCGTCGGCCTCGTCCTGCCGCACCTCAAGGGCAAGCTCGACGGCACCTCGATCCGCGTTCCCACGCCGAACGTCTCCGTCGTCGACTTCAAGTTCGTCGCCAAGCGCGACACGACGGCCGCCGAGATCAACGAAGCCATCAAGGCTGCCTCCAACGGCAAGCTGAAGGGCATCCTCGGCTACACCGACGAGCCGCTCGTCTCGAAGGACTTCAACCACGACAGCCACTCGTCGATCTTCGCGACCGACCAGACGAAGGTTCTCGAAGGCAACTTCGTTCGTATCCTTACCTGGTACGATAACGAATGGGGCTTCTCGAACCGCATGTCAGACACGGCTGTCGCCTTCGCGAAGCTGATCTAAGGACGCTCATCATGTTTCCGCCCCTCACCTTCAAGACGGCCCGCTGGCGTCCGTTGGAGGGCGAGGGGCTGGAACATCTGACCGTGCGTGCCTTCGAAGGCGGCATCCGCGCCGAAAGCGCCGTTATCGGCGACCGCGGCGACGGGCGTCTCTATGGCGTGCACTATCGTATCGATCTCGACGCCGGCTGGCGCGTGCGTTCCTTTCGCGTGGAAGAGACGGACGGTAGCGGCGTCGCGATGACCTCTGACGGCGAAGGCCGGTGGCGAAGCGAGAGCGGCGAACCGCTTGCGGCCTTCGACGGCTGCATCGATATCGATCTGGCGGGAACGCCCTTCACCAATACCCTGCCGATCCGCCGGCTGGGGCTTGCACCCGAAGCCGGAACAGTGCGGCTGAAAATGGTCTATGTGCCGTTCGACACGTTTTCTCCGTTTCCGGACGGGCAGAACTACACGTGCCTCGACCCGGCACGACGTTACCTCTACCAGGCCGATGACCGGACCTTCCAAGCGGAATTGCCTGTCGATGAAGACGGCCTCGTGACCGACTATCCCACCCTATTCGCAAGACTCTGACGGGAGCCCTCCCATGACCTTCAAGACCCTCGACAACCTCACCGACATCGCCGGCAAGCGCGTGCTCGTCCGCGTCGATCTCAACGTGCCGGTCAAGGACGGCAAGGTCACCGATGCCACTCGCATCGAGCGCGTCGCGCCCACCATCCTCGAACTGTCGAAGAAGGGCGCGAAGGTCATCCTGCTGGCGCATTTCGGCCGCCCGAAGGGCGAGGTGGTCGCCGACATGTCGCTCAAGCAGATCCTGCCGGCGGTGAACGAGGTTCTAGGCACGACCGTCGCCTTCGCATCCGACTGCATCGGTGACGCCGCTGCATCCGCCATCACAGCGCTCGGCAACGGCGGCATCCTGCTTCTGGAAAACACCCGCTTCCACAAGGGCGAGGAGAAGAACAACCCGGACTTCACCGCCGCCCTCGCCGCCAATGGCGACATCTATGTCAACGACGCCTTCTCCGCCGCGCATCGCGCCCATTCCTCGACCGAGGGCCTCGCCCATCTTCTGCCCGCCTATGCCGGCCGCACCATGCAGGCCGAACTGGAAGCGCTCGAAAAGGGTCTCGGCAATCCGAACCGGCCCGTCGTCGCCATCGTCGGCGGCGCGAAGGTCTCCACCAAGATCGACCTGCTCATGAACCTCGTGAAGAAGGTCGACGCGCTGGTCATCGGCGGCGGCATGGCGAACACCTTCCTCGCCGCCCGCGGCACGGATGTCGGCAAGTCGCTTTGCGAGCATGACCTCGCCGACACCGCCAGGCAGATCATGATCGAGGCGGCGGGCGCCGGCTGCGCCATCGTGCTGCCCGAAGACGGCGTCGTCGCCCGCGAATTCAAGGCCAATGCCGAAAACGAGGTCGTCGATGTCAGCGCGATCCCGGCGGACGCGATGATGCTCGACGTCGGCCCGAAGACCATCGAAGCCGTCAATGCCTGGATTTCGCGCGCCTCGACGCTGGTCTGGAACGGGCCGCTCGGCGCCTTCGAGATCGCCCCCTTCGACACCGCCACGGTGGCAGCCGCCAAACATGCCGCCGCCCGCACCAGGGAAGGCAAGCTCGTTTCCGTCGCCGGTGGCGGCGATACCGTGGCTGCCCTCAACCATGCCGGCGTCGCCGACGACTTCACCTATGTCTCGACGGCCGGCGGGGCGTTCCTGGAATGGATGGAAGGCAAGCCGCTTCCGGGCGTCGACGTCCTCAATCAGCAGAAATAACGAGAAGGGCTTGTGTCGCGCGCCGGATCACCTACATTGCTGTTATCGTCAACGAACAGAAAGGAAGGTGATCCAATGTCTAATGAGATTTCGGTCTTGGCTTCGGGCATGGGAATTGTGGTGAACGAAACGAGGCAGCCCTCGTTCTGATCCCGCCTTCCTTCGAGCCGCAAGGCTCGGGTCCGCACCGGACCAAACCTCATGGGGGCCACCTTCGGGTGGCCCTTTTGCGTTTCAGGGGCGGATGAGAACCGTCAGCATCATCAGGGCGATGGCGCCCACCGCGATCTTCCAGAAATCCGCACGCCGACGCAGCCCCGGCAGGCCGAGCGGCCGGATGACATGAAGCAGCATGACGGCGAGGAGAAGTGCTGGCAGGATTTTCGACATGGCGGCCTTTCTTGTCCCTTCCTGTCACACCTCAGACACTTTTCCAAGCGATCAGCCGGTAGGGTCAAATTCGCCCCGCCGCCGTCTTTGCATCTGGCAATCAGCAACAGGTGCGCTATTGCTTTGCTATCGATGAATTTGTGAAGAGCTCATGCGAAAAAACCTCATATCCGTCTTCTCGCTTCTGATGGGCACCCTGTTCCTCTTCCTCGGCAACGGCCTGCACGGCCTGCTCCTGCCGATGCGTGGTGCTTTCGAGGGATATGAGACGACCATGCTCGGCCTCCTGGGTACGTCATGGGCAACGGGCTTCGTGCTGGGCTGCCTGCTGGCGCCGACGGTGGTGAAACGCATCGGCCATGTGCGCGCCTTTTCTGGCTTCGCCTCGCTCATCGCCATCATCGCGCTGCTGACCGGCATGCTCGTCGATCCCGTCTGGTGGATCGCGCTACGCGCCGTTACCGGCTTTTCGATTGCCGGCACGTCGATGATCATCGAGAGCTGGCTGAACGAGCGCGCCACGAACGAGAGCCGCGGCCTCATCTTCTCCCTCTACATCGCCATCACTTTGGTCGGCACCGTGGGCGGCCAGATGACGGTCGCGCTCGGCGACGTCACCACGCCGATGCTCTTCATGTTCGCCGGCATCCTCTACTGCCTGGCGATGCTGCCGACGACGCTCTCCACCGCCGCATCGCCGCAGCCGCTGAAGCAGGTCAGACTCGATATCCCCGCCCTGTACCGCACCTCGCCCATCGCCTGCGTCGGCATCGTGCTGATCGGCATCGCCAACGGGGCCTTCGGCACGCTCGGCGCGGTCTTCGGCGCCAATGCGGGCCTGACGTCCGGCACCATCGCCATCATGATGAGCGTGGCCATCTTCGCCGGTGCGATCATGCAGCTGCCGGCCGGCCGCATTTCCGATCGCGTCGACCGTCGCATCGTGCTCGCCGTGCTCTCGGCGATCGCCGCCGGCGCAGGGTTCGCCATCTTCGTCTTCCAGCCGGCCTCCGTCACGCTCCTGCTTGTGCTGACGGCACTTTACGGCGCCATGGCAAACGCGCTCTATCCCATCGCCGTCTCGCACGCCAACGACTTTGCCAGCGCCGAGGATTTCGTGAAGGTCTCCGGCGGCCTGCTCCTGCTTTATGGCGTCGGCACAATCATCGGCCCGACCATCGGCGGCCCGATCATGTCGGCCGTCGGGCCCTATGCCCTCTTCGCCGTCACCTGCTGCGCCCATATCCTGATCACCGCCTATGCGATCCTGCGCAGCCGCCGCCGCGCCGCCCTACCGGCGGACATGCGCGACGCCTACACCACCATCAACCCCGGCACGATGACCACGCCGGAGAGCCTGCAGCTGTCGCCGCGCGCCCTGCCGCCGGTGCAGGCCGGCGCCGACGCGCCCCAGGAGGAGCAGACCGCATGAGCCTCTTCGACGACGACCGCCCCAAGAAAAAGATCGCGCATGAGATCGGCAGCGACCTGTCGCTGCTTTCGGTGGATGAGCTGACGGCGAGAATCGACCTGCTGAAGCAGGAAATCACCCGGATGGAAGCGGAGCGGCAGAAGAAGGGTGCCAGCCGTTCGGCGGCCGAAAACCTGTTCCGCTAGGCACCAATCGTCGCACACTGGCCGAAAAGGCACAGTTATCGGCAAAGCTGCAATAAAGTTAACCGGCCATTAAGCCTTACAGCCTATTACTTGCACATCCGGTCCTTCCGGGTTCAGACATTTTCACCGCTTGGCGAATCGGTCTGATTTTCTCCCTGTTTTACCTTGAGAGCCGCTTTTCGCGGCTCTTTTTTTGTTTGCCGCAAAGCCGCCGCAAAGTGTCCGGAAACAATTGTGGAGATTAACCCTTTCTTAAGAATACCCTTGCGCGAAGTAGGCTAAGAGATCATCCTTACGCCATGGAACGAAGAGCTGGAACACCAGCGTCCGACCTGCCGTTACCTGCAAGTGATGCGTTCAACAGGGAAAGAACCATGTCCGAAAGAGGATTGAATACCGTCAGCTTCGCTGGCCATGTGGCGTCGTCCGCACAATTCAAGTCCATCTATGCCGAGGGCATGGGTCTCGTCGAAGAAACGGCGAGCTATCTTGACGGTGTCGGTCGCCAGGCTTCCAAGGTCCTGCCGCGGATGGCCTCGGTGCTGTATGCGGCCGAGTCGATGCGCCTAACGACACGCCTGATGCAGATGGCCTCATGGCTGTTGCTCCAGCGCGCGGTCAACAATGGCGAGATGAGCCGCGACCAGGTCCTGTCGGAGAAGAGCAAGGTCCGCCTCGACAGCTTCAACGTCGACAAGACCGCTCCCGGCTGGAACGACCTGCCCGAAGCCTTCCGCGACCTGATCGAGCGCTCGCTTCGCCTGCAGAACCGCATCGCCCTGCTCGACCGCGAAATCTACCGCCCTGAGGATGTCCAGACCTTCCAGCCGGACAACCAGAACAGCGTCCAGGCCCAGCTCAACCTGCTGCAGACGGCCTTCGGCAACAGCTGAAGGCGACGCAGGTGAACGCACGATAACCCGGCTTCGGCCGGGTTTTTTGTTGGCTGTATTGCGTGTTGCTGCCCCTCCTCCCCCTGCCGGGACCTTCTCCCCGCAAGCGGGGAGAAGGGGATGTTGCGCCGCTCTTCTCCAGCCTGAGAATGCAGGAAACGGTGCGCCCTGCCCTCCTCGCCCCGCTTGCGGGGAGAGGATGCCGGCAGGCAGGTGAGGAGCAGCGCCGAACAGCAGGCAACAAAAAACCCGGCCGAAGCCGGGTTCTTCAAAACCGTCTGCGAAAGGCAGATTAGAGGCCGAGGCCTTCGAAGCGCTTCTTGAACTTGGAAACGCGGCCGCCGCGGTCCAGCATCTGCTGGTTGCCGCCGGTCCAGGCCGGGTGCGACTTCGGATCGATTTCGAGGTTCATCGTGGCGCCTTCCGAACCCCAGGTCGAGCGGGTTTCGTACTCGGTGCCATCGGTCATGACGACCTTGATGACGTGGTAGTCGGGATGGATATCAGCCTTCATGACACTCTTCCTGCTTGTTCCGGGGGCCATTTGTCGCAACGCATTGCGACAGCGGAGCCAAAGACGTAAATGAAGCCGCAGTCGGCTAGACCTACGGCTTCCCAATTCGATGGCGAGCCTATACATGAAGGCCGTCTGGATAACAAGAGCCGAAAGAGAATTCGTGCCGCCAGGCACTGGAAACGGGGGTATGGTGTCCACAGACAGAGAGACAAACGCGGCACAGAAAACCGCGCGTCGCAATATTCGTCCGCTGGGCAGGCTGGCTCCCTATATCGGCCGTTATCGTGGCCTCGTCGGCGGCGCGCTGGTCGCCCTCGTGCTGGCGGCCGTCACGACGCTGGTCTTGCCGATCGCGGTGCGCCGCATGATCGACCACGGCTTTTCGGGCGCCGATGCCGGGTTCATCAACACCTACTTCTCGATGCTCTTCGTGCTGGCCGGCCTGCTGGCCTTGGCCAGCGGCCTGCGCTACTACTTCGTCATCACGCTTGGCGAACGCATCGTCGCCGACCTGCGCCGCGACGTCTTTGCCCATGTGACGAAGCTTTCCCCGGCCTTCTTCGACGTCAACCAGTCCGGCGAGATCGTTTCGCGGCTGACGGCCGACACCACGCAGATCAAATCCGCCGTCGGCGCCACTGCATCCGTCGCGCTGCGCAACCTCATCCTCTGTCTCGGGGCCATCGCCATGATGGTCTATACCAGCCCGAAACTGTCGAGCCTGGTCATCGCCGCCATCCCGGTCATCGTCTTTCCGCTGGTGGCCTTCGGTCGCTCGGTGCGCCGCCGCTCGCGCGAGGCGCAGGATACGCTTGCCAGCGCATCCGCCTATGCCGGCGAGGCGATCGGTGCGACGCGCACGCTCCAGGCCTTCAATGCCGAGAATGCGGCCCGCGCCCGCTTTTTCGGCGAAGTGGAAAGCGCCTATGAAGCGGCCCGCAGCGCCATCCGCGCCCGCTCGCTTCTGACCGGCTTCGCCATCGCCATGATCTTCGGTTCGGTCGTCGCCGTGCTGTGGTTCGGCGCGCGCGATGTGCTGGCGGGCGCGCTGTCGGCCGGCACGCTCGGGCAGTTCCTGCTTTATGCCGTTTTTGCCGCCGGCAGCCTGGGTGCGCTCTCGGAAGTCTGGGGTGAACTCTCGCAGGCCGCAGGTGCCGCCGAACGCCTGACCGAATTGCTGGAGGAGCGGCCTGCCATCACGGCGCCCGCCAATCCGGTCGCACTGCCGGTGCCCGCACGCGGCGAACTGGCCTTCCGGGATGTGCATTTCTCCTATCCGGCCCGCCCCGGCTACCGCAGCCTGAACGGCCTTTCCTTCGCGGTGAAGCCGGGCGAGACCGTCGCGGTCGTCGGCCCTTCGGGTGCCGGCAAGAGCACGATCCTGTCGCTGGTCGAGCGCTTCTACGATCCCGATTCCGGCAGCGTCCTGCTCGATGGCGTGGACCTGCGCGCCGCCGATCCGGAAGAAATCCGCCGCCGCATGGCGCTCGTGCCGCAGGATGTCACGATCTTTGCCGCATCGATCCGCGACAACATCGCCTTCGGCATGCCTGATGTCAGCGACGACGCGATCCATGCCGCCGCCCGCGCCGCTCAGGCCGAAGAGTTCATTGCGCGCCTCGACAAGGGCTACGACACCATGGTGGGCGAACGCGGTGTGACGCTCTCGGGCGGCCAGCGCCAGCGTATCGCCATCGCCCGCGCCATCCTCAAGGACGCGCCGCTCCTGCTGCTCGACGAAGCTACCTCCGCCCTCGACGCGGAAAGCGAGACGTTGGTGCAGCGCGCCCTGGACGGGCAGATGGGCAAGCGCACCACCATCGTCATCGCGCATCGTCTCGCCACCGTGCTGAAGGCCGACCGTATCCTGGTCATGGATGGCGGCCGCCTGGTGGAAGAGGGAACGCACCAGTCGCTGATCCAGCAGGGCGGACTTTACGCCCGCCTCGCAAGGCTGCAATTCGACCACGGCGGCCAGGCCTTCCTGGGCGAAGCGCGCGCCGCGAGCTGACCGCGACGGCCTGAAACATCGGATCGGCACCAAAGGTGCCGGCCGCTATTTCTCCGTCAGCTTGAGTTCGATGCGCCGGTTGGTGGCGCGCGCGGTTGTATCGTCGCCCTCGGCGATCGGCTGGAACTCGCCGAAGCCCGCCGCCACCAGCCGGTTGGCCGGCACGCCATTGGCAATAAGGAACTTCACGACCGACGTGGCGCGGGCAGACGACAGTTCCCAGTTGTCGCGATACCGCCCGGTCCCGGAAAGCGGCACATTGTCCGTGTGTCCGTCGACCCGCAGCACCCAGTTGATCTCCGGCGGGATCTCCCGCGCGAGATCGAGCAGGGCGGCGGCCAGCTTGCGCATTTCCACCTGTCCCTCCTCGTTGAGATCACTGCCGCCCGAAGGGAACAGCACCTCGGACTGGAACACGAAACGGTCACCGACGATGCGGATGTTCTCGCGATCCGACAGGATTTCCCGCAAGCGGCCGAAGAAGTCCGAACGGTAGCGGTTGAGTTCCTGCACGCGCTGCGCCAGCGCCACGTTCAGGCGGCGGCCGAGATCGGCGATCTTTGCCTGCGATGACTGATCCTTGGCTTCCGACGCCTGCAACGCCTCCTCGACGGCGGCGATCTGGCTGCGCAGGGCGGCGATCTGCTGGTTGAGCAGTTCGATCTGGCTCATCGCACGGGCGGACACCTGCTTTTCCGCATCCAGCTCGCCTTCGAGCGTCGTCGCACGGGCGCTCGCCGCATCGGAGGCGCCGGCGCCGCTGTCGAGCAACTGCTGAAGGCGTGTGCGGTCGCTTTCCGATTGAGCAAGGGAAACCTGGAGATTGGCCAGCGCATCCTCAAGGTCCTGCTTGCCGCTCTTCTCCAGCGCCAGAAGCTGCGTCAGCTCGTTGATCTGGCTCGTCAGCCGGTTCAGCACATCGTCCTTGCCGGAAATCTCGCGGCTGAGAAAGAACTGCGCCAGCACGAAGACGGTGAGCAGGAACATGATGGCGAGCAACAGCGTCGACAGGGCATCGACGAAGCCCGGCCAGTAATCCACCGTGCGTTGGCTGCGCCTGTTTCGGGCGAGCGCCATGTCTATTCGCCCCCTGGAATCTTGGCTTTTTCAGCCTTCTCGGCCGTGCGTGCGACGAGGCGGTCGAGTGTGCGGCGCAGCGCCTTCGATTCCTCCTGCTGCGCCTCGATCCAGTCCCGCAGCATCTGCTGCTCGCTGCGCATGTTCTTCACGAGGCCTTGGATGCCCTCGGCAAGATTTGCCATCGCCGCCGTCGAACGGTTGCCGCCGCCATCCTGCGCGAGCTTGAGGATCTGTTCGGCCAGCGCCTGCACGTCGGCCGAGGACGAAGCTTCGAGCGCGCCGGCGATCGGCTGATGTTCGGAGCCGACATCGGTTACGGACGAGAGCCAGTTTTCCAGCTCCGTATAGAAGCGGTTCTGCGCGCGCCCGGCCTGAAGGTCGAGGAAGCCGAGCACCAGCGAGGAGGACAGGCCGAACAGCGACGTGGAGAAGGCGGTGCCCATGCCCTGCAGCGGCGCGGACAGCCCCTCCTTCAAGGCGTTGAGAATGTCGTTCGCCGTACCACCACCTGCATCGAGCGACTGGATCACCGAGCTGATCGAGCCGATCGTGCCGAGAAGGCCCCAGAACGTGCCGAGAAGGCCGAGGAAGACGAGCAGGCCGATGAGGTAGCGCGAGGTATCGCGGGATTCATCGAGGCGCGTGGCGATGGAATCGAGAATGGAGCGCAGGGTCGTGGTCGACAGCGTCATCGAATGACGGCGGCCGATCAGGGCGCGCATCGGCGCCAACAGCACCGGATCGCGCCCGACCTTCTCAGCGCTGCCGGCCGCACGGAAGGAGTTGAACCAGCGCACCTCCGGCCGCAGCGCCAGCACGTGATTGAACACCAGCAGGATACCGATCAGCAGGACGCCGAGGATAAGGCCGTTGAGGCCGGGATTGCTGAGGAACGCCGTCTGCGCCTGCCGGAAGAGGATGGCGGCCACGAAGCCGACGATGATGAGGAAGATCACCATCGTCCAGAAGAAGGCCATGGGGCTTGAGAGTTTGTGCGGGTCGTCGTGCCCGGTCTCGTCGCTTCCGCCCCAGCCCGACAGCGCCAGCTTAGCCATATAGTCGCATCTCCGCTTCCTCGTCGGGGCGGAGACTAGTGGAAGATTGAGCCGAATTGAAGGGCTTGGCGGCAACAGCGGTGCATTCCTGCACCGCACGTTTTACCCTTTAGCGTGCCGGTACGGGCCGCTGCACGACCTCGCGCAGCGCCTTGTGGATATATTCGTTGCCCGCAACGACAGTGCCGCTCGCCAGCACGGCATTGCTGCCGTCGAGATCGGTTGCATAACCGCCGGCTTCGCGAATCAGGAGAACGCTGGCGGCGATGTCCCACGGCATGAGGTCGCGCTCCCAGAAACCGTCGAAACGCCCGGCTGCCACATAGGCGAGGTCGAGCGAGGCAGAGCCGAGGCGGCGCACGCCGGCCACTTCGCCCATGACATGGCGCAGCTCGATGAGGAACTTGCCGTGGTTGACGTCGCCCAGATGCGGCACGCCGCAGCCGATGACGGCATCCGACAGGTTCTTGCGGGCCGCAACGCGCAGGCGGCGATCGTTGAGGAAAGCGCCGCCGCCACGCTCGGCGGTGAAGAGCTCGTCCGTCCCGGGGTTCAGCACGACGCCCGCGACGATCTCACCGTTGCGCTCGAGCGCGATCGAAATCGCGAAGAAGGGAATGCCGTGCAGGAAGTTCGTCGTGCCGTCGAGCGGATCGACGATCCAGCGATGCGCGCCGTCCGTGCCGATGATCTCCTCGGATTCCTCACCGAGGAAACCGTAGGTCGGGCGGGCCTTCATCAGCTCCTCGCGGATGAGTTTTTCGGCCTTGCGGTCGGCCTGCGAGACGTAGTCGCCCGGCCCCTTCAGCGAAACCTGCAGGTTCTGCACCTCACCGAAATCGCGCGCGAGCGACTTGCCGGCCTTGAAAGCGGCCTGAACCATGACGTTGAGAAGAGCGGAACGTGCCATGAAATGAATGTCCTTCGGGAATGTCCGGCGCATCGGGCGGCAAAAGCCGCAGCGCGAAAATGTACCGGGACCGGATGTGGGGCCTCAAGACCACAAATCCCCCGAAGTTTCAAGCCTCAAGCCTCTGCACGGCACGCAAAGCAGGGGCACCGATCGTGCAACAGGGTAAATGGGACCGCTCAGGACCCGGTGCGGAACTTGTTGGCGGCCGTAATCGCCGCCTTCTGCTGCGACTCTTCGAGACCCAGATAGAAGTCCTCCAGCGAGGGGTCGCTCAGCCCCGCGCGGCGCGCCAAAACGAACCACTTCGCCGCCTCGACGGGATCGGATTTCGTACCGATGGCATGGATATAGAGCTGGGCAAGTTTGCTCTGGGCGACGGCGTTGCCGCCCTCGGCGGCGCGTTTCAGCCAGTTGAAACCGGCCTCGTAATCGCGCTCGCCGGCCGTTCCGTTCACCAGCCACATGCCAAGGTCCAGCTGCGCGGTATCGTAGCCGGCGCGCGCGGCGCGCAACAGCCATTCGCGGGCACGCCTGGTCTTTTCTTCCGGCAGGTCCTTCAGGCTGATATAAATCTGCGACAGCGCATATTGCGCATCCGCAATGCCCTGCTCGGCCGATTTCTCATAATAGGGCATAGCCTCGCGCAAGCCCTTCTCGCCCGGGCTGTCGGCCACGAGGACCTGCGCGTAGTTGAATTGCGCCGACGCATTGCCGAGATCGGCCGCCTTCTTCATCAGCTCGTCGGCCTTCTTGCGATCCTCCTTCGAGCGCGAGCGCTCCATTAGGAGCACCGCATATTTGAACATGCCGGTCGGGTCGCCGCCATTGGCGGCCTGCTCATACCAGAACATCGCCTGGTCGCGGTTGCGCTTCACGCCAAGACCGCGGTCGAGGATTTCGGCGACCAGCGTTTGTGCGGCCGGGTCTCCCAGCTGCGCACGCGGCAGAGCCAGCTCCATCGCCGTCAGGTATCGGCCACGCTGGAAGGCGCCATAGGCCTCGTCGACTTTTCCGGTGAAAGGCTTTTCCGCTGGAAGGTCGGGAAGCTCCGCGCCCATGCGGTCCAGAACGCCCAGGCCGCCGGAAGGGCCATCGGCCTCGGTGCCCTTCTCAGACTCCGTCCCCGCCGCCGGCCGATCTTCCTTTCCGGTATCGCCGGCAGTCACAGCCGGCCCCTTTTTCGCGACCTGCGCAAAGGCCGGCGCGCACGTGAAAACGCCCGCGGCAAGAAGCGCCACCGGCACGATACGGCAAGCTTGCGAAAGGACGACCCTGATCATGAGCGGCTACTATTCCCCAAACCGTGGCGCTTTTTCGTCAAGCAGTGCATTTACGGCGGCAACGATGTGGGGCGCCTGTGCCGGCTCGGCAAAAACGGCCTTGTCGAGCGCCACGAACTCCGCGCCGCTTTCGGCGACAGCCAGCGCGGACTGCGGGTCCGTTCCGCCCAGAACGATGCAGGGAATTTCCACCATGGACGCCCACCATTCGGCGAGCGCAACATTCTTGGGATGCGCTTCCGGCTTGATGTCGCCGCCGATCTTGCCGAAGAAGATGTAGTCCGGCTGGATTTCGCCGATTTCCAGCGCCTTGTGGCGATCAGTGGCATTGCCGCCGCCGACGATGAGCTTGGGCGTGAATTTCTCGACGGCTTCGGCCAATGCCTCCAGTCCGCCGGTCACATGGATGCCGTCGGCTTTCGCACGGCCGGCGACGCGCGTGTCGCCGGCAACGAGGGCCGCTGCGCCCGCGTCCTGCACGATCTTCACCAGCACTTCCGCGTGCTTCTGGAACGCGCTGTCGTCGAGGCCGTATTGCGGCAGGATGACCGACGCCACGTCACCGCCCTTCAGCGCGCCCTCCAGCATCGCCGCCCGCGCGGAAAGGTCATCGCCTTCCGGAAGGATCAGCACCAGGCGGCAGCGGTTTTCGACATCGGACATGAAAGGCACTTTCCTAGGATTTGCGATAGCCAGGCTCGTCATAACAGAACAAAGCGGATAGACGGAAGGACGAACAGGATCAACCGTCCGCAATGTCCATAGACCCTACCATCTATTACGCCGCCATTCCCGCCGTGCTTCTCGTCGGCCTCACCAAGGGCGGCATGGGCGAGGCGCTTGCCCTCATGGGCGTGCCGCTGCTCGCGATGGCCGTGCCGCCGGTCCAGGCCGCGGCGATCCTCCTGCCCATTCTCGTGGTGATGGATTGGGTGTCGCTCTGGATATGGCGTAAGCACAACAACCGACAGCTCCTGAAGATGATGCTACCGGGCGCCCTGCTCGGCATCGCCATCGGCTGGGCCACCTCCGCCTATGTGCCGCGCGATGCGCTGCGCCTCATCATCGGCCTCATCACCGTGCTGTTCGTGCTGCGCTACTTCTACAACAGCTGGCGCGTCCGCCACGGCCACATCATCGAACCGAAGCCGCATCGCCTGCTGCCCGCGGCCTTCTTCGGCACACTTTCCGGCTATGGCAGCTTCGTCGCCCATGCCGGCGGGGCCCCCTTCCAGCTCTACGGCCTGCCGCTCAAACTGCCGCCGCGCGATTATACCGGTGCAGCCGTGCGCTTCTTCGCCATTCTCAACTTCATCAAGCTCGGCCCCTATTTCGCGCTCGGCCAGCTCGACACGACGAACCTGACCATCTCCGCGACCCTGGTGCCGCTCGCAATTGCCGCCACGGCCTTCGGGGGCTTCATGGTCAAGCGCATGAAGCCCGAAGTCTTCTATCCCTTCATGTATTCCATGGCGCTGATCGCGGGCACGAAGCTCGTCTATGACGGCATCCTCGCCTTCACCTGAGAATTGCCGCAGCGCACAAAATACTTGCCGGAAATGCTGCTTTGCCATAGCGTTCGGCCATGGCGAACCCTGACCCCTTTGCGGCGATTGCCGATCCCAACCGCAGGTTCCTGCTGGAGGAATTGCGCCGGGCGCCGCGCACCGTCAATGAATTGTCCGAGGGGTTGCCGATCAGCCGGCCGGCGGTGTCGCAACATCTGAGGGCGCTGCTGGATTGCAATCTCGTCAGCGTGACATCCGAGGGCACGAAGCGCATCTACGCGATTAATGCGAGGGGCTTCGACAGGCTCAATCTCTGGCTCGACCAGTTCTGGTCCTGAAACAGAACGCCCCGGCACGGAAATCCGGTGCCAGGGCGTCACGACATCGATGGTATCTACTGCTGTGCTTGCCTTGCGGGAAGCGGTTTCGCGGAACGGGCTCCTACCCTGATCTTCCCATACAGACCGTCTGTTCCGCGACGTGCTCCCGAGTATTCTCCGTGGAATTCCTGTCTTCAGTGTGCCGAGCGAAGCCGCTCGATCTCATCCTTGATGCGCAGCTTGCGACGCTTGATCTCCGCGATCGTCTGATCCTCCGAGGAGGGACGCGTGACCGCAGCATGCAGCTCTTCCTCCAGAGCGAAATGCTTCTTTTCCAGCGTAGCCAGGTGAGCCTCAATCGTCATGTGACAGTTCCTTCCTTTTGTTTTCACCCGGTCCAGCACGGACCGGATGGTCCAGGTTGCAACAAAGTCAGTGTGCCATTTCATTTTTCATTTGTCGAAGGCGAAAACGTGGCAAGGGATAACTTCCCGTTACCACGGGTTTCGTGATAGGAGCACGATTGATTGAGAATGGAGGCAAGCGGGCCAACCGCTGTTTCCGACGACGGGGAAAAGCAGCATGGCAGATCAGGACCAGGCGGAATTGCGGCTTGCGGTCGCACGGCTTCGCCAGGAGCATGAAGATTATGACGCAGCCATCAACGCCATGATCCAGACCGGCTGCGAAGCCCTGAGAATCCAGCGCATGAAGAAGAAGAAACTGGTCCTGAAGGACAAGATTTCCAAGCTGGAAGACCAGATCATTCCCGATATCATCGCCTGAACCGGACGAGACGCCTTGGACACCACAGAAACGCCCCCCGTCGCCATCATCATGGGTAGCCAGTCCGACTGGGAGACGATGAAGAATGCCGCCGACACGCTCGATGCGCTCGGCGTGGATTACGAGGCTCGTATCATTTCGGCGCATCGCACGCCCGAGCGGCTCTACAGCTTCGCGCGCGGCGCCAAGGCCGAGGGTTTCAAGATCATCATCGCCGGTGCCGGCGGCGCAGCGCACCTTCCCGGCATGGCCGCGGCCATGACGCCGCTGCCGGTGTTCGGCGTGCCGGTCCAGTCCAAGGCGCTTTCGGGCCAGGACAGCCTGCTGTCGATCGTCCAGATGCCGGCCGGCATTCCCGTCGGCACGCTCGCCATCGGCCGCGCCGGTGCGGTCAATGCGGCACTCTTGTCGGCTGCGGTCCTGGCGCTCAATGACCCTGAACTCGCCCATCGCCTCGACGAATGGCGCGAGGCGCAGACGAACACGGTGGCGGAATATCCCGTGGACGGCCCGCTATGACTGCACGCACGATCGGCATCATCGGCGGTGGCCAGCTCGGCCGCATGCTCGCCATGGCGGCCGCACGTCTCAACCTGCGCACCGTCATCCTTGAGCCGCAGGCCGATTGTCCGGCGGCACAGGTGGCGAACGCCCAGATCGTCGCGGCCTATGACGACGCCGACGCGCTCGCCGAGCTCGCCCGCATCTGCGACGTCGTCACCTACGAATTCGAGAACGTGCCCGTCGCCGCCGCCCAGGCGCTGGCCGCCGCCGTTCCGGTCTACCCGCCGCCGCGCGCGCTGGAAGTCTCGCAGGACCGGCTGGTCGAGAAGAGCTTCATCCGTGACTGCGGCATCCTCACTGCCGATTTCGCTGCCGTCGACAGCCAGGGCGACCTCGAGGCCGCCCTCGACCGCTTCGGCGGCGTCGGCGTGCTCAAGACGCGACGGCTCGGCTATGACGGCAAGGGGCAGCGCGTTTTCCGCTCGCCGGCCGAAAACCGCGATGGCGCTTTCGAGGCGCTGGGCGGCGTACCGCTGATTCTCGAAAGCCTCGTGCCCTTCGAGCGCGAGATCTCGATCATCGCCGCGCGCGATCGTGACGGCACCATTGCCTGCTACGATCCGGCGGAGAACGTTCATACCAACGGTATTCTCCACACCTCCACCCTGCCCGCCCGGGTGAGCGAGGCGACGGCGGATCTCGCCCGCAAGGCCGCCCGCGCCATTCTCGACAATCTCGGCTATGTGGGCGTTATCGGCGTGGAGTTTTTCGTGCTGCCGGACGGCGGGCTCGTGGCCAACGAAATCGCGCCGCGCGTGCACAATTCCGGCCACTGGACGGAAGCGGCCTGCGTGGTATCGCAGTTCGAGCAGCATGTCCGCGCGATCGCCGGCCACCCGCTCGGCGACCCGCGCCGCCATTCGGATTGCGTGATGCAGAATCTCATCGGCGACGATATCGACGACGTTCCCGCCTGGCTCGCCCGCCCCGGCGTGCTCGTGCATCTCTACGGCAAGACGGAAGCCCGTCCCGGCCGCAAGATGGGGCATGTCACCCAGATTTTCGATTGAGAGAGGCTGGAAAACCGGCCATCGTCGCGGAAAACCCGGTGCCTGTGGTTGACAGCGGAAATGTCACGGGTTACATGCCTGCCCAACCTGAAAGCGCGCCCGAAACGGCGCGTTTTTGATTGAGGAAATCCGGCGAGTCCATCGCCCTGCAATACGCGGATCAGAAAAATGAAGATCAAGAATTCGCTCAAGTCGCTCAAGGCTCGCCACCGCGAGAACCGCCTTGTTCGCCGCAAGGGCCGCATCTACATCATCAACAAGCAGAACCCGCGCTTCAAGGCTCGTCAGGGCTGATCGCGTCTGCCTGTCCCCTCGTGCGGACAGTGATGATCGAAAAACTGTTTGAAGTTGCGCGCTGGCGGTTTACCATGACCGCCATGCGCTTTTTCTCGTTTCCCATATTGCTCCTTTCGTTCGCCGTTGCCGGCACGGCTCCGGCCGCGGCATGGGCACAGCAGCCCGACAAGGTCTCCGTCGATCCATCGTCCGGCAGCGCCTTCACGACCCAGGCACAGCGTTTAGACAAGCTTTTCGGCGAGTTGAAGCGCGAGGGCGATCCCGACAAGGCGAAAGGCATCGCCAACCAGATCCGCCGCGAGTGGCAGGATTCCGGCAGTGCCACCATCAACTTCCTCATCCAGCAGTCGGACAAGGCCGTCGAAGAGAACCGGAACGCCGCCGCGCTCGATTTCCTCGATGAGGCGATTCGCCTGAGGCCCGACTATGCGGAGGGCTGGAACCGGCGCGCCACGCTGCATTTCAAGATGGGCAACTATCGCAAGTCGATGTCCGATATCAACCAGGTCCTGCGGCTCGAGCCCCGCCACTTCGGCGCGCTCGCCGGCATGGCAGGCATCATGACCCAGACCGGGCGGGACGAACTGGCGCTGAAGGCCTGGGAGCGTTTTCTCCTTGTATATCCGACCGAGCGGCAGGCGCAGAAGGCGCTGGGTGAACTCGCCGAAAAGCTGACGGGACAGAGGACCTGACCCGCGGGTGATCCGTCATCGCTCCGTCCTCGTAGAATCGCTGTAGACCAGACAGCGTTATCCCCTTCTCCATGCAGCGCCGCGCCTCCATGCTGACAGCTCTCCTCGCCGTCCCCTTTGCCCTGGCGCTTGCCGGCTTTCTCTTCAGCGCATGGCAGACGCAGTCTCTCGAGCGGCGTTACGGCAATGTCGGCGAACGCATCGATATCGGCGGCATGCGCATGAACAGCGTGTTCGTGCCCGCCGGTGGAGAGGCCGACCTGCCGCCGATCGTCTTCATCCATGGCGCAAGCGGCAATCTGCGCGACCCCATGCACGCCTTCCGTCCGGCGCTGGAGGGCCGGGCCGACCTGCTTTTTCTCGACCGGCCCGGCCATGGCTATTCCGACCGTGGCGGCCCTGAAAATGCCCGGCCCGACGGGCAGGCCCACGCCGTTGCCCGCCTGATGGAGGCGCGCGGCATGGAGCGGGCGATCATCGTCGGCCACTCTTTCGGCGGCGCCATCGCTGCGAGCTTCGCGCTGGAACATCCTGAGAAGACCGCCGGCCTGCTTTTCCTTGCACCCGCGACCCATCCCTGGCCGGGCGGCGTCGACTGGTATTATGACATCGCGAAGCTGCCGGTGGCCGGCTGGCTGTTCAGCAATATCGTGGCGATGCCGGCCGGCCTTACGCGCATCGAAAGCGGAACGCTTTCCGTCTTCGATCCGAACCCGCGGCCGCCGGATTATGTCGATGCGACGGCCCCGGCCCTGGTGTTGCGTCCGGCGACCTTCCGCAACAATGCGATCGACGTTGCCAGCCTCTTGGACTATGTCCGCCGCGTGCAGCCCCGCTATCGGGAAATCCGTACGCCCACGGTTATCGTCACGGGCGATTCGGACGGAATCGTCTACGAGGAAATCCATTCCCGCGGTCTGGCCCGCGACATTGCCGGATCGGAACTCGTCTGGATCCGCAATCTCGGTCACAAGCCGGATTACATCGTGACCGACCTCGCGATCGAGGCCATCGAAAAGATCGCCGGTCGCGATCGCGACCTCCAGGAATCAGCAAGGCGGGCCGAAGCCCGCCTTGCAAAGGACATCGCAGATTAACCCGTGCGGCTCAGACGCCGCTGACGCCGTCGGCTCCGATATAGGCGATGCGCAGCATGTTCGTGGCGCCCGGGGTGCGCAGCGGAACGCCGGCCGAGATGATGATACGGTCGCCCGGCTTGCCGAATTCCTCGGCCACGACGATGCGGCAGGCGCGGTTCACCATGTCGTCGAGGTCTTCGGCATCGCCCGTGACGACGCAGTGCAGACCCCACACGACCGAAAGACGGCGGGCCGTCTCGATGACCGGCGACAGCGCCAGGACCGGAACCTCGGGCCGCTCGCGGGCGGCGCGCAGTCCCGTCGTTCCCGACGAGGTGTAGCAGACGATGGCCGACAGCTGCAGCGTCTCGGCAATCTGGCGCGCGGCAAGCGAGATGGCGTCGGCGCCCGTGGCTTCCGGCGTCGAACGCTGCGCGTAGATGATGCCGGGATAATGCGGATCGCGCTCGACCGTGCTGGCGATGGACGCCATGGTGGAGACAGCCTCGATCGGATAGGCGCCGGACGCGGACTCGGCTGAAAGCATCACGGCGTCGGCGCCTTCGAACACCGCGGTCGCGACGTCGGAAACCTCGGCGCGGGTCGGGACCGGCGCGGAGATCATCGATTCCAGCATCTGGGTCGCAACGACGACCGGCTTGCCGGCGCGGCGGCAGGCACGGATGAGCTGCTTCTGGATGCCCGGCACGGCTTCAAGCGGCATTTCCACGCCGAGGTCGCCACGCGCCACCATCAGCGCATCGGAAAGCTCGATGATTTCATCGATGCGCTCGACGGCCTGCGGCTTTTCGATCTTGGACATCAGGCCGACGCGGCCACGCGCGATCTTGCGCACTTCCACAAGGTCTTCCGGACGCTGGATGAACGAAAGCGCAACCCAGTCGACGCTGCCTGTCGCCAGCACGGCATCGAGGTCGACGCGGTCCTTCTCCGTGAGCGCGCCGACGCCGAGCAGCGTATCGGGCAGGCTCACGCCCTTGCGGTCGGAAATCTTGGTGCCGGACACCACAGTACAGACGATCGCCTTGCCGTCGGCGCTTTCGGCGCGAAGATGCAGCTTGCCGTCATCGATGAGGAGCCGGTCGCCGGCCTTGACGGATTCCAGGATTTCCGGATGCGGCAGGAAAACGCGGGTGTTGTCGCCAGGCTCGTCGCGATTGTCGAGCGTGAAGGTCTGTCCGGGCGTGAGTTCTTCCGATCCCTTGGCGAACTTGCCGACGCGCAGCTTCGGGCCCTGAAGGTCGGCGAGAATGCCGATCGGGCGGCCGCAGCGGGCCTCGACAGCGCGGATGCGGCTGATCAGCGTGCGCATGAGATCATGGCTGGCATGACTCATGTTGATGCGGAACAGGTCTGCTCCCGCCTCGTGCAGCTTCTGGATCATCTGCTCTTCAGCCGATGCGGGTCCGAGCGTGGCGAGGATTTTGACTTTTCTGTTCCGTCTCATCAGTTCTGGCTTTCCTGCGTGCCGGGCGTATCGGAAAGCTGTACCATCCAGCTTCCCTGCCGCCCCGTGTCATATTCCTTGAAGCCCATGCGCTGGAACCCGCGTGCGAAGCAGTCTTCGACACCGGTGACCTTGAACTCGTTTTCGGCAACGCACATGTTGACGTCACCGGTCCAGCGGCCGCCGCGGGCGGCGTCTTCGGCATAGAGATAATAGTAGCGCGATTGCAGCTCGCCCTCGATCAGCGTCGCGCAGGTCGTAGCGGGCACCTGCCACCAGCCTTCGCTGATCCAGCCCTCCTTGGCGCGATAGCCGATGGCGACGCCCACCAGGTTCTGGGTTCCGTTGCACACACGGAACTCCGCCTTTGCGGCATCGGGAACGGAAAGGGCGAAAAAAGCCGATGCGAGAAAAAGACCGGCCTGCAGAAGGCCGCTGGCTTTCGGGAAAAACGGGCGTTTGCTCTTGGTTCTCACGGCTTCCAATGGAACTCCGTTGATTTGAATATGCGCTTTCTTGCGACGGCGGGGCATGAATGTCAACGCAACACTAATCGATTACATTTTAACGACAACGCAGTGAATCCTTCCGGCGGGCGAGGCCACACTTCTTGCGGGCAACACCACCCCGTGCGATCAATCGGCTTGTGTGATACGCAGACGGCAAGAGACATGCAGGACCATCCTCCTTTCGAAATCATCGATGGCGACCTTTCCCTCGGGCTCGTCATCCTGGCGGACCATGCCACCAATCTCCTGCCCGCGCGCTACGGCCGCCTCGGCCTGCCGGAAAGCGCCTTCGAACGCCACATCGCCTACGACATCGGCGTCGAGGGCGTCGTCCGGGGCCTCAACTGGCGCCTGAACGCGCCTGTGGTCATGAGCCGCTTTTCCCGCCTGCTGATCGATCCCAATCGCGGCGAGGACGACCCGACGCTCGTCATGCGCATTTCCGACGGCGCGATCGTTCCAGGCAATCACCCGATCACGCCGGAAGAATGGCAATATCGCCTCGATACCTATCATCGCCCCTATCACGATGCGGTGTCCAGCACGATCGCGGCCGTCACCGAGAAGACCGGCAAGGCGCCGCTCGTCCTGTCCATGCACTCCTTCACACCCGCCTGGAAAGGCGTCGCGCGACCCTGGCAGGTTACGGTGCTGTGGGACAACGACCATCGTGCGGTGCGCCCGCTGCTCGCGGCGCTGGAGGCACCGGGCGACGTGGTGATCGGCGACAACGAACCCTATGACGGCGCGCTGCGCGGCGACACCATGTTCCGCCACTGCATGAAGCCGGGGATCGCGCACGCGCTCATCGAGATCCGCCAGGACGAGATCGGCGATGCCGCGGGGATCGCGCGGTGGATCGATCGCCTGGCACCGATATTTGCGCGGTTGAATGCAGACGAACGCCTGCACACATACGAGATATTCCCGTCCCGCACGGGACCTTACTGAGGCCGAGACCATGACCGAACTGAGCAAAGAGCAGCAGACCGAATTCGAGGCGGCCGCCTTCCGCCGGCTGGTGAAGCACCTGCGCGAGCGCACCGACGTGCAGAACATCGACCTGATGAACCTCGCCGGTTTCTGCCGCAACTGCCTGTCGAACTGGTATCGCGATGCGGCGAACGAAGCCGGCGTGCCGCTCGACAAGGAAAGCTCCCGGGAGATCGTCTACGGCATGCCCTATGAGGAGTGGCGCGACCGCTATCAGCGCGACGCCTCCGACGCGCAGAAGACCGCCTTCGAGGCCAACCGCCCGAAGGAATAGGCGACGCCGCTACGAAAATCCTGAAGGACTGCGCGATAGGTCTTGATCTTGCCGGAAGTTCGCGGCAAGTCACGGCGCTCACGAATTTCTAGCCCACCCAAGGAGAACATCATGTCGGATGCCCACGGCGTCGCACGCGACCAGCTTCGCGCTTTCATCGAACGCATCGAGCGTCTCGAAGAAGAAAAGAAAACCATCGCCGACGACATCAAGGACGTCTATGGCGAAGCCAAGGGTACCGGCTTCGACACCAAGATCCTGCGCAAGGTTATTCAGATCCGCAAGCAGGACAAGGACGAGCGCATGGAGCAGGAAGCCATCCTCGACACCTACCTGCAGGCCCTCGGCATGATCGAGCTGCCGCCGAACGCCGAATAAGCCGCGACGTCAGCGCAAGAAAAAACCCCGCGGATCGCTCCAGCGGGGTTTTTCTTTGCGGCGTGGGACGGGGCCTAGTTTTCAGCCCGCTCGAACTTGCGCACTTCCATGAAGTTCACCGCCGTTCCGCTGAAACGGCCCGAGTCCACGGACCTGCCTTCCGGCTGGAAGCCGGCGAGATAGACCGTCGTCGGCGCGGCACGCAGCGTGCGGCTGACGAAACGGGGCGCCTTGACCGGCTTGGCATTCGTCGAGACGCTGTCCTGGGCCAGCGCCCATTGCGACAGGATCTTCTGCGTTGCCTTCGGCTCCGTGCGAATGGCGCCACGGTTTGCGGCTTCGGCATCCTTCTTCTTCGGACGTCCGCCCTTCGTGGGGATTTCCTCAGCCGCGGCATTGTTTTCGAAGGCGTCGACGCCGGAAAGCGAACGGGTCGCGCTACGATCGGATGCGAGCGCGGCCATCTCGACCGGATCACCCTCCACGCCGGTGGCTGGCGAACCGAGCGCGGCGAGGCCGGAACGGTCGGCGGACGTGGGCAGCGCGACATCCGCTTCCGCAGCAGCCATCAGCGCCGTCTGCGACTTGTCGAGCTCGACCTGCGGACGCAGGCCCGGCACGGGAACCATTGCCAGTTCCTCCGCATCCTCCGTCGTCGCCTCGGCGGTCATGACGCTTTCAGTCTGGGCAGGCTGGGCGTCGCCCGCCTGGCCGCGCGCACCGAGCGATACGGGAAGCGGAATCTTGTAGGCGGTGAGATCTTCGAATTCGGGCTTCTGGCCTTCCGTCGTCGCGGCTTCGAGGGCTGCCACGGCGCCGCTCGTCGTCGGCGCGACAAGGGCAAGCTCGCTTGCGGTCTCGTTCGACTTGAAGGCGGGGCGGCTGCCCGGAACCGGCGCGGTGAAGGCGACTTCCGTTTCGGCTGCGACGGCGACAGGCTGCTCGGCCTGCTGCGTCGACTTCCGGCCGGATGCCGCGCCTTCGTCGAAGTCGTCGGCGATCGCCGTGGTGCTTGCGATCATTTCGGGTTCTTCGTCCTCGTCGCCACCTCCACCGAAGAGAGCGGCAAGGAAGCCGCCCTTGCGCTTGGATGCCGTCGGCGACGAACCGCCGCCCGCCACCTGGATGGCGTTCGAACCGACGCGGCGCTTGTAATCGGCGACGGCCTGCTCGTAGCCAGGCAGCGGCTTGCCGTCCGTCGGAACGTGCATGGTCTTGCCATCGGGGAAGAGCTGGACGAGTTCCTGGCGGCTCATGCGCGGCCACGCACGCACGCTTCCGACATCGAGATGCACGAAAGGCGAACCAGACGTCGGGTAGTAGCCGACCCCGCCCACCTGGAATTTCATGGCAGTGGCGCGCAGCGTCGAGAGCTTCACGCCGGGAATGTAGAAGTCCATCGCCTTGCCGAGCATGTGCTGGCTCTTCTTGGCGACGCCCTTCGAGCGCGTGCGCAGCATCGAGTTGGTGGCCGGCGAACGATAGGCTGAAACGACGTTGATATAACCCGTCGCGCCGGTCTTGCGGTAGACCTCCCAGACGAGGTCGAAGAGGCGCGGGTCCATCTTCGTCGGCTCGTTGCGGCGCCAGTCACGCAGGAAGTTGTTGAGCTGCTTGAGGCCGCGCTGATCGTAGCGCCCGTTGCGCTTGAAGGTGATCTCGGCCTTTTCCTTCGTATGGATGTAATAGAGCTTGAGCGTGCGGTTGCCGCTTTCGGCCTGGACCGTCGCAGGAATGGCCGCCGGCAGGACGAGGGCAGCCGAGAGCACAGCCGTGGTCACGACCTTGGGCAGCTTATGCAATACGGTCCTGCACAGGCTGCTCAGGGAGGTCCCCGTGCGCTTCATCGATGCGAACAAATTTGCCAACTCTTTCCCCGTCCGAAGGACAACGAGCGTCCGTTGCCTCAGATGAATGTCAAATGCGGTGAGAGCATGGCAAATCGGCCACACTCATCCTCGCGCACCCGTTATAGTGAACAATCCACTAACAGGGAATAAACGGCAATTGGGAAATCTCAAGTAACGGGGATTCCAGCAGTTTTTACGCAGCTTCCTTCATCGGATCGTCAGGATCGATGCCATAGTCCTTCAGTTTCCGGTAGAGAGTCGAACGCCCGATGCCCAATTTGCGGGCAACCTGGCTCATCTGGCCATGATAGAACTTCAGCGCAAAGCGGATCAGTTCCTCCTCCACATCGGCCAGCTTGCGCACATGGCCGCCCCTGTCGACGCTCGCAATGGCATTGTCGGGCGTCGTCTCCACGGGCTCGGCGGCGCGGAAATCCGGATAGACGCCGGGCAGGCGGCTGTCCATGGAATGCTCCGGCGCACGGGCGGCTACGGCTTCGAAATTCACCCCGCCATTTTCCGCAAGGCCGTAGCCGGGAACCTGCGCCGCGATCTGCGGGAAGTCCGCGGCCGTCAGCTCATCGCCTTCCGCCAGAACCACGGCGCGGAAGATGGCATTTTCCAGCTGGCGGATATTGCCCGGCCAGTCATAGGCCGTCAAAAGCGCCATCGCGCCGGCCGATACGCCAAGCGGCCGGGCAAGCTTCTGCTCGCCTGCGAAGCGCTGGACGAAGGCACGCACCAGGACCGGAATGTCCTCCTTGCGGCGGTGCAGCGCGGGAATCGTGATCGGGAAGACGTTCAGGCGATAGTAGAGGTCCTCGCGGAAGCGCCCCTCGCGCACCTCGTTGATCAGGTCACGGTTGGTTGCCGAGATCAGGCGCACATTGACCTTTTGCGGGAAGCGGGCGCCGATCGTCTCGATCTCGCCCTGCTGCACGGCGCGCAGCAGCTTCACCTGCACTTCGAGCGGCAGGTCGCCGATCTCGTCGAGGAACAGCGTGCCGCCGTCGGCCTCCATGAACTTGCCGGTATGTCGCTCGGTCGCGCCGGTGAAGGCACCCTTCTCATGGCCGAACAGGATGCTCTCGACCAGATTGTGCGGAATGGCGCCGCAATTGACGGTGACAAAAGGCTTGTTGGCCCGGTCGCTGGCGGCCTGGATGGCGCGCGCCACCATTTCCTTGCCGACGCCCGACTCGCCTTCCAGCACGACCGGAATATTGGACTGCGCGGCGCGGCGGCCAAGCTCGATGACCCGCAGCATTTCCGGGCTCGCCGAGATGATGTCCTCGAAATGGATCGTCTCGGCCCGGTTGCGGCGCCCGGCGCGGCTGCGGCCTTCGCGCTGGTCCATCTTGAGCGCATTGCCGACGGCGACGCCCAGGCGCTCCGGCGACACCGGCTTCACCACGAAATCGAAGGCGCCGGCGCGCATGGCCATGACGACCGTCTCGATGCCGCCCTGCCCCGTCTGCACGATGACGGGAATGGTGTTCTCGCGCTCGGCGAGCACTTCGAGAAACGCGGTACCGTTCATCTCCGGCATCATCAGGTCGAGCAGGATCACATTGATTAGGCCGCCTTTGCGATCGAGCAGATCGAGGCCCGCACGGCCGTTTTCCGCCATATGGGCGACATGGCCGGAACGCTCGATCATGTTCTTGAGAAGCCGGCGCTGGACAGGATCGTCATCGATGACAAGAATATGGGCCGTCACTGGAACCTCCTTGCCTAAGGCATGCGTCATGCGTGCCACGGGAAACTGAATACCGGTGGACCTTGGCAGAAAGGGTTGAACATGCCGTTTTGAGAAAGGCTTGCATTTTAACCATTGCCGACGCAAGCAGGACGCCGATCTGCCCATTCTGGAAGAGAGATAGAGATGACCCGCAATTTCCCCGAGCCCCGGATCACCTTCGCCCCGGCCGAAGCCGCCGCAAGCGCCGAGCTGGGCGACCTTCCCGGCTGGAACCTCACCGATCTCTATCCTTCGCAGACGTCGCCCGAATTCCAGGCCGACATGAAGAAGGCCGAAGCCGATACGCTCGCATTCGAGGCCAGATGGAAGGGCAAGCTGGACGCCGCCACGGAAAAGACCGATGACGAGGGAATCGGCGCCGCAGTGCGCGAATTCGAGGCGCTGGAAGACGTGATGGGCCGCCTCATCTCCTTTGCCGGCCTCACCTATTTCACCAATACGACCGAGCCGGCCAACGGCAAGTTCTACGGCGACATCCAGGCGAAGCTGACCGATCTCGGCGCGCATCTCCTGTTTTTCTCCCTTGAACTCAACAGGATAGCCGACGACCGCCTAGAGGCGGCGCTGAAAAACGATGCGCTGGCCGCACACTATCGCCCGTGGATAGAGGACCTGCGCAAGGACAAGCCCTACCAGCTCGACGACAAGACCGAACAGCTCTTCCTCGAGAAGTCCATGACCGGCGCGGCCGCCTGGAATCGCCTCTTCGACGAGACGATGGCATCGCTGCGCTACACGATCGACGGCGAGGAACTGCCGCTCGAAATCGCCCTCAACCAGTTGCAGTCACCCGACCGCGACGCCCGCCGCAAGGCAGCCGAAGCGCTGGCCAAGACGTTCAAGGACAACATCCGCACCTTCACGCTGATCACCAACACGCTCGCCAAGGACAAGGAAATCTCCGACCGCTGGCGCGGTTTCGCCGACATCGCCGACAGCCGCCATCTCGCCAATCGCGTCGAGCCTGAAGTTGTCGCGGCACTGGCAGAAGCCGTGCGCAACGCGTATCCGCGCCTGTCCCACCGCTACTATGCGATGAAGGCGAAGTGGCTCGGAATGGAGCAGATGGAGTTCTGGGACCGCAATGCGCCGCTGCCGGAAACGCCCGACGCGGTCATTCCGTGGAACGAAGCTCGCGACACCGTTCTTGCCGCCTACGGCGCCTTCGCGCCTGAAATGGCCGATATCGCTAAGGAGTTCTTCGACAAGGGCTGGATCGACGCACCGGTTCGCCCCGGCAAGGCGCCGGGCGCCTTTGCCCATCCCACCGTTCCGTCGGCGCATCCCTATGTGCTCGTCAACTATATGGGCAAGCCGCGCGACGTGATGACGCTTGCCCATGAACTCGGGCACGGCGTGCATCAGGTTCTGGCCGGCGGCCAGGGCGCGCTGATGGCGTCCACGCCGCTGACGCTGGCCGAAACCGCTTCCGTCTTCGGCGAGATGCTGACCTTCCGCAGCCTGCTCGACAAGACCAAGGACAAGCGCGAACGCAAGGCCATGCTCGCCCAGAAGGTCGAGGACATGATCAACACGGTCGTGCGCCAGATCGCCTTCTACGAATTCGAGCGCAAGGTGCACACCGCCCGCAAGGAAGGCGAGCTCACGTCCGACCAGATCGGCGAACTCTGGCTCTCCGTGCAGGAAGAGAGCCTCGGCCCGGCGATCCGCATTTCCGAGGGTTACGAGACCTATTGGGCCTACATCCCGCACTTCATCCACTCGCCGTTCTACGTCTATGCCTACGCCTTCGGCGATTGCCTCGTGAACTCGCTCTACGCCGTCTACAGCCAGGCCGAGGCGGGCTTCCAGGCGAAATATTTCGACTTGTTGAAAGCCGGTGGAACCAAGCATCACACGGAGCTTCTCAAGCCCTTCGGCCTCGATGCGAGCGATCCGTCGTTCTGGAGCAAGGGACTGTCGATGATCGAGGGGCTGATCGACAAACTGGAAGCGCTTGATAAGGCGTAATCGAAACGGAAGCCGGACGCCGCCCGCATGACCGACCGCGAACGCTTTGTGCTCCTCAGGGACGACCGCGAGGACCGGACGGTGGTTTTCGCCGATCCGCTCGCCGTCGTGACCGTGCGGGACCGCGCCGGGTTCGAGCCGGCCTTCGCGGCGCTTGAGGCCGCGCAGGCGAAAGGCCACTGGATCGCCGGCTTCATGAGCTATGAGGCCGGCCATCTCTTCGAGGAAAAGCTCGCCCCCTTTGCAGAGGAACACCGCCCGACGCCGCTGATGAGCTTCGGCATCTTCGAAAAACCGGCGGATGGCCACCCGTTGGTAAAACCACGCCAGCGCACCGAAAACGAGCCGTTCCTGACCGAGCCGAAGGCGGACTGGGATTTCGAGAGCTACCGCAGCCGCTTCGACCGACTGCACCGGCATCTGCGGCAGGGCGACTGCTATCAGGCCAACCTCACCATGCCGATCCGCGCGCGCTGGAACGGCGATCCGCTTGCCGCCTTCTGGTCGCTGATCGAACGCCAGCCGGTGCGCTACGGCGCCTTCGTCTCCCTCGACGGCCCGCAACTGCTGTCCCGTTCGCCGGAACTCTTCTTCGACATCGACAGCGACGGCTGGATCGAGACCCATCCCATGAAGGGCACGGCCGCGCGCGGGGCGAGTGCGGCCGAAGACGCCGGCATCATCGCCGCCATGCAGGCCGATCCGAAGTCGCAGGCGGAAAACCGCATGATCGTCGATCTCCTGCGCAACGATATCTCGCGCATCACCGAGGTCGGCACCCTGCATGTGCCGAAACTCTTTGCCGTCGAGACCTATCCGACGGTGCACCAGATGGTGAGCCATGTGCGGGCGAAGCTCACGCCGGGGACCACCATTCGCGAGATTTTCGCTGCGCTCTTTCCCTGCGGCTCGATCACGGGCGCGCCGAAGATGCGCGCAATGGAAATCCTGCACGACCTGGAGGACGGCCCGCGCGACGCCTATTGCGGCGCAATCGGCTTCATCGCTCCCGATGGAACCATGCGCTTCAACGTCGCCATCCGGACGATCTCGCTGTTCGAGGACGGCAACGCGGTCTTCAATGTCGGCGGCGGCATCGTCTTCGATTCCACCGCGGAATCGGAATATGAGGAATGCCTGCTCAAGGCACGCTTCGCCGTGGGGGACCAATGGATATCTCGCTGATCGAGACCCTGCGCTTCGAACCCGGCACCGGTTTCGTACGGCTGGAAAGGCATCTTTCTCGCCTCACACGTTCTGCTGACGCTTTGGGGCTACCGGATTCAGAGAACGCAGGTGACGCGCTATCTGCAGGCGTCGCTATCGCCGAAACAGCGTTGCGGGTGCGCCTCGAACTCTTCGCCAACGGCCGCATCGACGTGCAGACCGCAGCCTTCGCACCTCTTCCGGCGGATACCGTCTGGCGCGTCAAGCTCGCGACCACTCGCCTGGCTTCCGACGACCCGCTGCTGCGCCACAAGACCTCCCGCCGTGGCCTCTACACTGCGGCCCGCGCCGAATTCCCCGCAGGCGAGGCCGACGAGGTCATCCTGCTCAACGAGCGCGGCGAGCTTTGCGAGGGCACCATCACCTCGCTCTTCCTCGATGACGGCTCCGGCATCCTGAAAACGCCTCCGCTGGCATCGGGCCTGCTTGCGGGCGTGCTGCGGGAAGAGCTGCTGGAGAGCGGCCGGGCCGTCGAAACTGTGCTGCGCCCCGAGGACATCGAAAAGGGCGACGTCCTGGTAGGCAATTCGCTGCGCGGCCTCATCCGGGCACGCCTCGCCTGAGCCTGGAATTGCCGGTGCTTCCAACCGGTTAAGAATATCGCCAAGGAATTCCGTAGCAATCTTTATTGTGACAGAAAACTGTGCTCTAGCGCTGACATATTATGGTATGGGGGCCTTCGAGGCCCTTTTTTCGAGCGCAAAGCGGCCGCCCCGCAGGAGAACCAAATGGCAGACAGCACCTACCCGGTACATGGCGAAATTACCGGTCCGATCGTGATGATCGGTTTCGGCTCCATCGGTCGCGGCACGCTGCCGCTCATCGAGCGCCATTTCAAATATGACCGGAACCGGCTGATCGTCATCGAGCCGCGTGAAGATGCCGCCGATGCGGAAATCTACGCGCGCCACGGCGTCCGTCACATCAAGGCGCATGTCACGAAGGACAATTACAAGACCCTCCTGAAGCCGCTGCTGACGGAAGGCGAAGGCCAGGGCTTCTGCGTCAACCTCTCGGTCGATACGGGCTCAGTCGACCTCATCAAGCTCTGCCGCAAGCTCGACGTGCTCTACATCGACACGGTGGTCGAGCCCTGGCTCGGCTTCTACTTCGACAAGAGCATGAAGAATGCCGACCGCACGAACTACGCCCTGCGCGAGACGCTGCGCAAGGAGAAGGAAAAGCACCCCGGCGGCACGACGGCCATCTCCACCTGCGGCGCCAATCCGGGCATGGTCTCCTGGTTCGTCAAGCAGGCCCTCCTGAACCTCGCCAAAGACCTCGAGATCAAGTTCGAAGAGCCCGCGCAGCATGACCGCGAAGGCTGGGCGAAGCTGATGAAGAAGATCGGCGTCAAGGGCGTGCACATCGCCGAGCGCGACACCCAGCGCACGAAGAACCCGAAGCCCCTCAATACGTTCTGGAACACCTGGTCGGTCGAAGGCTTCATTTCCGAAGGCCTGCAGCCGTCCGAACTCGGCTGGGGCACCCACGAAAAGTGGATGCCGAAGAACGCCAAGAAGCACAAGAAGGGCTGCAAGGCGGCGATCTATCTGGAGCAGCCCGGCGCGAACACGCGCGTGCGCACCTGGTGCCCGACGCCCGGCCCGCAATACGGCTTCCTGGTGACACACAACGAGTCCATTTCGATTGCCGATTACTTCACGGTGCGTGACAAGGACGGTGACGTGACCTACCGGCCGACCTGCCACTACGCCTATCATCCCTGCAACGACGCCGTGCTTTCGCTGCACGAGATGTTCGGCAACGGCGGCAACCAGCAGCCCGTCCTGCACGTTCTCGACGAGAACGAGCTGGTGGACGGTGTCGATGAACTCGGCGTCCTGCTCTACGGCCACGACAAGAATGCCTACTGGTACGGCTCGCGCCTCTCGCTGGAGGAGACCCGCCGCATCGCGCCCTACCAGAACGCCACCGGCCTGCAGGTGACATCGGCCGTGCTCGCCGGCATGGTTTGGGCGGTCGAGAACCCGAAGGCCGGCATCGTCGAGGCCGACGAGATCGATTACAAGCGCTGCCTGGAAGTGCAGACGCCCTATCTCGGCCCGGTCGAAGGCCATTACACCGACTGGACCCCGCTCGATGGCCGCCCGGGCCTCTTCCCGGAAGACCTCGACACGAAGGACCCCTGGCAGTTCAAGAACATTCTCGTTCGCTGATCCGCAACCCGTCACCCGCTTCAAAGACGCCCGCGGCCTGCCGCGGGCGTCTTCGCTTTCAATGGGATAATGCCGATCCGCCGGGCTGCGCGTCTTGCTTTCAACGTCTCTTCGCGGCATGTTCAGGCAAAATGGACGGGTGCTTCGCGCCGGCCACGACCTCGGGAGACTTCAGATGAAACCAATCGCTGTCCTGGGCCTGCTTGCCGCCGCAGCAGCACTCGCTTCCTGCCAGACGGAACGCGCACCGCGCGAGATGCCGATGGCGCACCGCCCGGCTCCGACCGGCGTCGAAGGCGCATGGGTAGATCCGAACGGTATCGTATCGACCTTCGCGGCCGGTACGTTCACGACCCGCACGACCGATACCAACCAGCTCCTGGCATCCGGCACCTACATCAATACGTCGCCGACGCTCGTCGAGATCAACATGACCTCGCTCGTGCGCAACACGCAGTCGAAGGTCAATTGCGCGCTGGTCAGCCAGCAGCAGCTGAATTGCACCACCTCCGCCGGTGCACAGTTCTCGCTCGCACGCCGCGCCTGAGACGCGCTGTCCTGGTTACGATCGAGGGGCCGAAAGGCCCCTTTTTCGTTTGCGCACCGATCCGGCAGAGCCGCACGCGCCCGGTTTTTTCTTGAAGTTGCCGCTGACCGGTGAAAACATTCACCGGCTGGCTGTCATGTTCGCGGTCTATTGGGATCGGCCAGCGTTCCGTGCCGAGAGGCGCGGCAAACAAGGAGAAGAGGACCATGACGATTTTCCGCTCCGGCCTTCTGGCCGCCTCCCTCATCGCGCTTTCCAGCGGCTCGGCTCTCGCCGACTACGAGCTGAACATCCTGCATATCAACGATCTGCATTCGCGCATCGAGGCCATCAACAAGTACGATTCCACCTGCACGGCGGAGGAGGATGGCAAGAACGAATGCTTCGGCGGCATCGCCCGCGTGAAGACGGCCATCGACAATGCGCGCAAGGCGCTGACCGACGCGAAGGCGAACGTGCTGGTGCTGGATGCCGGCGACCAGTTCCAGGGCTCCCTCTTCTACACCACCTACAAGAGCCAGGCCGTCGCCGAATTCATGAACGGTATCGGCTTCGATGCGATGGCAGTCGGCAACCACGAATTCGACGACGGCCCGGAGGAACTCGCGAAGTTCCTCGACCAGGTGAAGTTCCCGGTCATCTCGGGCAACACGGTCGCCGGCGCCGACACGCCCATCGCCAACCGGATCAAGGGCTATGTCGTCAAGGAGATCGGCGGCGAGAAGGTCGCCGTCGTCTCGGTTCTGGCGACGGACACCGGCGAGACCTCGTCGCCCGGCAAGGGCGTGTTCTTCGAGGACGAGATCACCTACCTCAAGAGCGTCATTCCGACGATCGAAGCCGAGGGCGTCAACAAGATCATCCTGCTTTCCCATGTCGGCTACAAGCGTGACCAGGAAATCGCCGCCGCCGTCGACGGCATCGACGTGATCGTCGGGGGCCATAGCCATACGCTGCTTTCCAGCACCGACGACAAGGCGGCCGGCCCCTATCCCACGCTCGTGAAGAACCCGGCCGGCGTCGAGGTTCCCATCGTGCAGGCCTATGCCTATTCGAAATATCTCGGTGAACTGAAGGTCGTCTTCGACGATGCCGGCAAGGTGAAGGCGGCAAGCGGGGCGCCCCTCCTGCTCGACGCCGCAGTAAAACCGCATACCGGCTTTGCCGCACGCGTGAAGGAGCTGGGCGCACCGATCGAGGAACTGAAGAAGAAGGAGGTCGCCGAGACGACCGACACCATCGACGGTTCACGCGAGACCTGCCGCGCGCAGGAATGCACCATGGGCAACCTGGTCGCCGATGCCATCCTCGATCGCGTCAAGGCGCAGGGCATATCGATCGCCATCCAGAACGGCGGCGGCCTGCGTGCATCGATCGACAAGGGCGTCGTCACCATGGGCGAGGTGCTGACCGTGCTGCCCTTCCAAAACTCGCTTGCGACGTTCCAGCTCAAGGGATCCGACGTGATCCTGGCGCTGGAGAACGGGCTCAGCGAGATCGAGGAGGGCGCGGGCCGCTTCCCGCAGGTCTCCGGCCTGAAATACACCTTCGACCGGTCGAAGCCGGCCGGCAGCCGCGTCGTTTCCGCCGAGGTGAAGGAAGGCGAGACCTTCGTCCCGCTCGATCCGGCGAAGACCTATGGCGTCGTCTCCAACAACTATATGCGCGCCGGAGGCGATGGCTATTCGGTCTTCGCGACCGCAGGGCAGAACGCCTACGACTTCGGCCCGAACCTTGAACTGGTCGTTGCCGATTATCTTGCCGCGCACCGACCCTACAAGCCCTATACCGATGGCCGCATCGCCGAGGTCGCCGCGGCGACAGCGGCGCAACCCGCGTCGGAAGGCGAGAAGACCACCACTGCCGCAGCCGCATCGACACCGGCCGAGAGCGCTTCCGGAACCGTCGCCGCCGGCGGCAAACACGTCATCGCGCGAGGCGATACGCTGTGGGACATCGCCAAGGCGGCCTATGGCGATGGAACGCTGTGGCGCCGGATCGCGGACGCCAACGGCAATCCGCGACCGCGCGCCCTGCATATCGGGACCGAACTTTCCATTCCCGGAAAATAAGGACAATTTGTCTCCACATTTTCTGCCGGTCCGGTCTTTTCCGGGCCGGCATTTCTTTTTAGAACCATTCCGAACCGAACGGCCCACCGCCGCGTAGAAGAACAACGACCGAAACCCCGCACGCACAGGACCGAACCATGCAGGACAGCGCCACCGCCAAGCCCACCAGTCATCCGCCCGTCAAGCACGGCAAGGTGGGCGTTCTGCTTGTCAACCTGGGCACGCCCGACGGCACCGACTACACGTCCATGCGCCGCTACCTGAAGGAGTTCCTGACGGACAAGCGCGTCATCGAGTGGCCGAAGATCGCGTGGTATCCGATCCTCTTCGGCATCGTGCTCAACACGCGCCCCGGCAAGGTCGGCAAGGCCTATGAGATGATCTGGAACAAAGACAAGAACGAGAGCTACCTGCGCACCTACACGCGCAGCCAGGCCGAGCTGATGGCCGCCTCGCTCGCCGAACATTCCAACGTCATCGTCGACTGGGCGATGCGCTATGGCCAGCCTTCCATCGCGTCGCGCATGGAGGCCCTCCAGAAGCAGGGCTGCGAACGCATCCTGCTCTTCCCGCTCTATCCGCAATATGCGGCCGCGACGACCGCGACGGTCAACGACAAGGCCTTCGAGTTCCTGCTCAAGCAGCGCTGGCAGCCGGCGTTGCGCACCGTGCCGCCCTATCACGACGACCCGGTTTATATCGACGCGCTCGCCGTCTCGATCGAAAAGCACCTCGCCACGCTCGACTGGGAGCCGGAGCGCGTGCTGACCTCCTTCCACGGCATTCCGCAAAGCTATTTCGACAAGGGTGACCCTTATTACTGCCAGTGCCAGAAGACCGCGCGCCTGCTGCGCGAACGGCTCGGCTGGTCGAAGGAAAAGCTGGTGGTCACGTTCCAGTCCCGCTTCGGGCCAGAAGAATGGCTGCAGCCCTATACGGACAAGACGGTCGAGAAACTGGCGCAGGAGGGCATCAAGCGGATCGCCGTGCTCAATCCGGGTTTCGTTTCCGATTGCCTGGAGACGCTGGAGGAGATCGCCGAGCAGGCCGCTGAAAGCTTCCTGCACAATGGTGGCGAGAAGTTCGCGCATATTCCCTGTCTCAATGACAGTCGCGAAGGCATGGCCGTGCTGGAAACGGTCGTGCGCCGCGAGCTTTCCGGCTGGGTCTGAGCCAGGATAAATCTTCGCCCTGAGCAAATAGACTGGTATCGCGGCACGTATTGCTTACAGTGCGCCGCGATACAGGGCTGTCAGGAGAAGAAGAATGAATTTTGCAGGATTGGATATTGTCGTCATCGCCCTCGTGGTGCTGGTTGTCCTCATCGTCTTCGCCGGGATCAAGACGATCCCGCAGGGTTACCAGTACACGGTGGAGCGCTTCGGCCGCTACACCCGCACCCTGCAGCCCGGCCTCAACCTCATCATCCCCTTCATCGATCGCATCGGCGCCAAGATGAATGTGATGGAACAGGTGCTGGATATTCCCACGCAGGAAGTCATCACCCGTGACAATGCTAGCGTCTCGGCCGACGGCGTCGCGTTCTACCAGATTCTCAACCCGGCCCAGGCGGCCTATCAGGTCGCCAACCTGGAAAACGCCATCCTCAACCTCACCATGACCAACATCCGCTCGGTCATGGGCTCGATGGATCTGGACGAGCTTTTGTCCAATCGCGACGTGATCAACGACAAGCTGCTGCGCGTCGTCGATGAAGCGGCCAATCCGTGGGGCATCAAGATCACCCGCGTCGAGATCAAGGATATCGCACCGCCGAAGGATCTGGTCGATTCGATGGGCCGGCAGATGAAGGCCGAGCGCGAGAAGCGCGCGCAGGTTCTGGAAGCCGAAGGCGCCCGCAATGCGCAGATCCTGCGCGCGGAAGGCGCCAAGCAGTCCGCCATCCTCGAGGCCGAAGGCCAGCGCGAAGCCGCCTTCCGCGATGCAGAAGCGCGCGAACGCCTTGCCGAAGCCGAAGCCAAGGCGACGAAGATGGTATCGGAAGCCATTGCCGCCGGCGACGTGCAGGCGATCAACTACTTCGTCGCGCAGAAGTACACCGAAGCCATGGCCGCGATCGGCAAGGCGCCGAACTCGAAGATCGTGCTGATGCCCATGGAAGCATCGTCGCTCATCGGCTCGCTCGGCGGCATCGGCGCCATCGCCAAGGAAGTGTTCGGAAACGGCCCCGCCCCGGCCGGCGGCAATCCGCAGCGTACGCGCCAGACGACGCCAGCGACGACCACGACCGCCGCTACACCCGCCTTCCGCAACCCCTTCGACACGCCGCAGGGAAGCTGAGCATGATCCAGCGCATCGTCACCGAGCTTGGCCCCTGGGCGTGGTGGGTGCTCGGCATCGTCCTGCTGATCCTCGAAGTGCTGCTGCCCGGCGTCTTCCTCGTCTGGATCGGCATTGCCGCCGTCATAACGGGCGCGCTGTCGCTTCTCCTGTGGGGTGAGGCTTTCTGGGTCTGGCAGGTGCAATGGCTGGTTTTCGCCGTTCTGTCGCTGGTCGCGGCCGTCCTTGGCCGGCGCATCGTCAGCCGTAGCGACACGGCGAGCGACCAGCCCTACCTGAACCAGCGGGGCCAGAGCCTCGTTGGCCGCACCGCCACGCTCGAGCACCCCATCGCCGAAGGGCGTGGACGCATCCGGCTGGACGATACGATGTGGAGTGTGCAGGGACCGGACCTGCCGATCGGCACGCGCGTGCGCGTCACGGCCAGCAATGGCCGTGACCTCACCGTCGAGCCGGCCTGAACGTCAAACGACGCCGATCCGCAGGAGATCGTGGAAATGCACGATGCCGACGGGGCGAAACGCCTCGTCGGTCACGATCAGCGCCGAGATATTGTGCTGGTTGAGAAGCGCCAGCGCCGATGTCGCAAGCGTGCCCGGCTTCACGGTCTTCGGGCTGCGCGTCATCACCTCGTCGACGATGAGTTCGGAGAGATTGCGCGACAGGTTGCGGGCGATATCGCCATCCGTGACGATCCCCACGAGAAGGCCCTCGTCATTGACGACGCCGACACAGCCGTAGCGCTTCTGCGCCAGCATCAGCACTGCATCCGGCATCGACGTGCCGAGCCCCACCAGCGGGATGTTCTCGCCGCTGTGCATGATATCGCCGACATAAGAGAGGCTCGCGCCCAGCTTGCCGCCGGGGTGGAACGTCTTGAAATCGACGGCCGTGAAGCCGCGCGCCTCCAGAAGTGCCACGGCGATCGCATCGCCCAGCGACAGCTGCATGAGCGTCGATGTCGTCGGTGCGAGCCCATGCGGGCAGGCTTCCTGAACCTTGGGCAGCAGCAACACCGTATCGGCCTCGCGCGCCAGCGCCGAGCGCTCGCCTGACGTCATGGCGATCAGCGGGATCGAGAAGCGGCGCGAATAGGAAACGATGCCCTGAAGCTCTGCCGTCTCGCCACTCCACGAGAGCGCCAGGATGACATCGTCGCGGCCGATCATGCCGAGGTCGCCATGGTTGGCTTCGACGGGATGGACGAAGAAGGAAGGCGTGCCGGTGGAGGCCAGGGTCGCGGCGATCTTCACGCCGATGTGCCCGGACTTGCCGATGCCGGTGACGATGACCCGGCCTGCAATGCTGCCGATCAGCCGCACGGCCTCGCAGAACGCATCGTGCAGATCGCCTTGCAATGCCGTCGAAAGGGCAAGCAGCCCCGCCTTTTCCGTCTCGACGGTCCTCAGCGCAGAGGCAATAGCGCCCTCGCCATCAACGTTTGCCTGTCTCTTGATCATGGCGCCTCGTTAGCGTTTTTGTCCGAACCTGTCCATGCAGAACCGTGCAGCGCCTGCGCCGCCGCGGAAACCAAGCGTTAACCATGGTGATTTACGTTCGCTTAGGAATTCGAGAATCGCAGGGCCGATCATGGTGAAGGCACAGCTACAGGCACGCGGGACCCCGTGGTCACGCCCGACACGGCGTCTGGCCGCGTTGCTGCTTGCCGGCACCATGCTTGCGGCCATGCCGGCGATGGCCCAGCAAAAGGTCGTCCCCGCTTCGAGCGCCTTTCAGGACCCCCTGGCCTCGACCGACACGGAAACCGATACGGACACGAGTGCGACGGGCAGCACATCCGGTACACCTGCGACCACCGGTGCGATACCGGCGCGCGCGCCCATGTCCGACGAGGAGGCGGCCCGACTGGTGGAGACGACACCTGGCGAAAACGGCGCCTTCCTGCCCGCCGAACGTCGCACCGAGCGGCTGAACCAGCGCGAGGCCGACCTCGACAATGTGCGCAGCAATTTCGGCAATCCCTACGAGCCGATCGGTATCCGTCTCGGAACCTTCATCCTGAAGCCCTCGCTTTCGCAGGGCATCAACCACGAAAAGACCAAGACCGGCTCCGTCTCGACAAGCCGTTCCTTCTGGCAGACGGGCCTGAAGGGGTCGCTCACCTCCGACTGGTCGCGCCATCAGCTGACGATCGATGCCGAGGGTATCCACCAGCGCAATATCAGCGGCACGGGCGAAACCGAGCCCAAGGTCAATGTCAATGCCGACCTGCGGCTCGACCTCAGCAACGACACGATCGCCAACCTGACCGCCGGCTACGCGTTCGAGCGCGAAAGCTCTAGTGATCCCAACGCGATCAACGGCGCCACGACCCAGTCCGGCGTGCACAAATTCGCCGCCGGCGCGAGCCTGAAGCGCGATTTCGGCCTTATCCGCGGCACGATCAGCGCGGATTTCGACCGCGAGGTCTATGGCGACGCAGCCCTTCAGGACGGCAGCAAGCTGGACCTCTCGGACCGCAACTTCTCGGCGGGAACGCTGACCGGCCGGGTCGGCTATGCGCTGTCGCCTGCGCTCATCCCCTATCTCGAAGCCTCCGTCGGACGGTCGTTCTACGACCAGAAGCGAGATTCGCTCGGCTACGAACGCTCTGCCCTCACCCTCGGCGGCCGCGCAGGCGTGGAAGTCGATCTCGGCGAAAAGCTGCGCGGCGATCTCGGCCTCGGCTACAAGCGCGCGTCGTTCGATGACAGTCGCCTCGCCGCACTCCAGGGCATCGCGCTGGACGGCGCCGTGTTCTGGTCGCCGCAACGCGGTACCGATCTGCGGCTTGGCCTGCGCACGGAGCTGGAGCCGTCGACCGCGCCCGGCCAGAGCGGCTATGTCGAATACACGACCGACGCGACACTGACCCACGAACTTCGGGACAACCTCGTGGCGCGGCTGACCGGCGCCTATACGTGGCGCGACTTCAAGTCCTCTACGGCCATCCCCAACCAGAGCGTCTACCTCGCGGGTGCGGGCCTGACATGGAACCTCAACCGCTGGCTCGCGCTCACGGGTGACGTCTCCTACGAACTGACCCGCCAGCGCGGTGCGGACGATACCGGCATCACGCGTGCCGGCATCGGTCTCGTCTTGCGTCGCTGAGCCTTACTTCAGACCCGCGACGAGTTCCTTCAGGGGACCTTCGACCGAAGGACGAATATCGGCGCGTGCCAGCGCAAACGCGATATTGGCCAGGATGAAACCATCCTTGGCGCCACAGTCATAGGTCTCGCCGCGGAAATGGTAGGCGGCGAACTTCTGTTCGGTCGCAAGCTTCACCATGGCGTCGGTCAGCTGGATCTCATTGCCGGCGCCGCGCTCCTGCGTCGACAGGATCGGGAAGATTTCCGGCTGCAGGATGTAACGGCCATTGATGAAGAAGTTGGAGGGCGCGGTGCCCTTCGGCGGCTTCTCGACCATCTCGGTGATGGCAAAGCCCTCGCCGACCTTCTCGCCGACGCCGACGATGCCGTATTTGTGCGCCTGGTCCGGCGCGCATTCCTCGACGGCGATGACATTGGCGCCGCTGTGTTCGAACAGCTCGACCATGCCCTTCATGCAGCCCTTCTCAGCCTTCATGATCATATCGGGCAGAAGCAGCGCGAAAGGCTCGTTGCCGACCAATTCGCGCGCGCACCACACTGCATGGCCAAGGCCGAGCGGCTCCTGCTGGCGGGTGAAGCTCGTCGAGCCCGCAACCGGCAGGATGCTTTCCAGAAGCGTGAGCTCGGCGGTCTTGTTGCGCTGGCGCAGCGTCTGCTCCAGCTCGACCTGGATATCGAAATAATCCTCGATGACGGCCTTGGAGCGGCCCGTCACGAAAATGAGGTGCTCGATGCCGGCGTCCAGCGCCTCATCCACCACGTATTGGATCACCGGCTTGTCCACCACGGTCAACATTTCCTTCGGCACGGCCTTGGTGGCCGGAAGGAAGCGGGTGCCGAGACCGGCCACCGGGAAGACTGCTTTGCGAACCTTGCGTGTCTGCGACATTTTTCACCTCGTTAAGCCAATTGCCCTCATGGCTAGCCATCACTGTGCCGGAATAGTGTCCAATTGCTATTTTTTTGCAAAGAGAGACGCGGCAAAAGTTTGATGGTAAAGAATTTGTTGACTTCGTTTTTATAAGTTTGCGTCCTCGCCGGTGGTTCCCGGCCACCGAACCGAAATTTGAAAACGGAAACAGCTGATGACACAGAATCTCAAAACCGTTCTGCGCCGATCCGCGCTCACCCTCCTCCTCTCGGCCGGCCTTTTTGCCCAGACCGCGGTCGCACATGCGGACGCGCGCTTCCAGAAGTGGATCGCCGATTTCTATCAGACGGCAGCAGAGGCGGGCATCAGCAAATCGACCTACCAGCAGGCCTTTGCCGGCATCAAGACGCCCGACCCGGATGTGCTGGAGAAGGCCGCTTACCAGCCGGAATTCAAGCACCAGATCTGGGACTACCTCGATTCCCGCGTCAATCCCTACACGGTGCGCATCGGCCGCGAAATGGCCAAGAAGCATGCCCGCACGCTCGCGGCGGTCGAACGTCATTTCGGTGTGGACCGCAACATCCTGCTCGCCATCTGGTCGATGGAATCGAACTACGGCGCGGTGCTGGCCAAGGACGACCGGCTGCACTACGTGCCGCGCGCGCTCGCCACGCTCGCCTATGCAGACAAGAAGCGGGCAAAGTATGCGCGCACGCAGCTGATCGCGGCGCTGAAGATCATCCAGCGCGGCGACATTGCCGCGCGCGACATGACCGGCTCCTGGGCCGGTGCGATGGGGCACACGCAGTTCATCCCGACGAGCTACATGCTCTACGCGGTGGATGCCGACGGAAACGGCCATCGCGACATCTGGAACTCCATCCCCGACGCGCTCGCGACCGCCGCCAACCTTCTGGCCAAGAACGGCTGGCAATCGGGCAAGACCTGGGGCTACGAGATCGTCGTCCCGCCGGGTGGCGGCAAATATTCCGGCCAGACCAAGACGCTCGCGCAGTGGGCGAAGCTCGGCTTCACGCGTCCGGGCGGCAGCGGCTTCAAGAACGGCTCGGACCGTGCAGAGCTGAAGATGCCGGCCAATGGCGGGCCGGGTTTCTTGATGACCAAGAACTTCTTCGTCATCAAGCGCTACAACGCCTCGGATTCTTACGCGATGGGCGTCGGCATGCTCGCCGACCAGATCGCCGGCTACGGTGGCGTCAAGCAGCGTTGGCCGCGGCCCGACGGCACGCTCGACATCACCGAGAAGTTCGAACTCCAGACGCGCCTGAAGGAACTCGGCTATTACGACGGCGAGGTTGACGGCAACTTCGGCTCCGGCTCGAAGGCCGCCATCCAGGCCTTCCAAAACCGCATGGGCCTGCCCGCCGATGGTGAGCCGAGCCAGAAGGTCCTGCGCGCGCTCCAGCGTTGAAAATGGCAACGATCCGGCATGAGGGGCGCTTCGGCGCCCCTTTTTGCTTTCCCCCGCCACCGGCATTTGCCATCATGCCGCCATCGACCGTCCGCAGAATGCGTAGAAATCGCGGAGCCCTGCAATGAGCATGACGATCCGGATCATCCGCCTCGGGCTTGCGCTCGCCGTCTCCGCAAGCCTCGCGATCCCCATGGCGACGCCGGCAGGCGCGCAGGAACGTGTCGAGCGCAGGTCAATCCTCGAATTCCTCTTCGGCAAGAAAAAGCCCAGGGAAGTCGCGCCCGAACCGACCATTCGCAAACCCCGCGCCGCTGTCAGGAAAAAGCGCCCGGCAGCGACGGTGGCGAAGAGCCCCGAACCCGCGCCGGTGGAAAAGCTGGCGGACGCGAAGGTCGTGCTCGTGGTCGGCGACTTCATTGCAGGAAGCCTCGGTGACGGCCTGATCGAGGCCTTCAAGACAACTCCCGGCATCATCGTGGACAAGCGCACGAACGGCTCGTCGGGTTTGGTGCGAGACGATTATTACGACTGGCCGGCCTCGCTGCCCGGCCTGATTGCGGAAACGAAACCGGCGCTCGTCGTGATCAGCCTGGGCGCAAACGACCGGCAGCAGATGACCATTGCAGGCGAGAAGGAGAAATTCCGCTCCGACGCCTGGACGAAGGAATACGAAAGCCGGGTCGAGCGTATCGCCGCCATCGCGCATGAGGGCAACAAGCCGACGCTCTGGATGGGCATGCCGGCCTTCCAGTCCTCCGCACTCACCGCCGACATGACCACACTGAACGGCATCTATCGCGCCAGTGCCGAAAAGACCGGCGGAACCTTCGTCGATATCTGGGACGGCTTCGTCGACGAGGCCGGCAAGTTTGTGACCTCGGGCTCCGATATCAACGGCCAGCAGGTTCGCCTGCGCGGCTCGGACGGCATCAATTTCACACCCGCCGGCAAGCGCAAGCTCGCCTTCTATGTGGAAAAGGAAATCCGCCGTATCCTGGGCGATGCGGCGGCCGACGGCCCGAGCCTGCAGAACGATCTAAAAGACCTTGTTGTTGCCACGCCGCCGGTCGATGCCGAGATCACCAAGACCCAGCCGATCAGCCTGTCCGACCCGTCGCTCGACGGTGGTACCGCGCTTCTGGGCGGGGCCGCCATCAAGGGGAACGGCAAGAGCCTGAGGGAAAAGCTGGTCGACAAGGGCGAGACCGCCGACGCACCGCTCGGCCGTGTGGACGATTTCCGCCTCGACAAGACCGCGACGCCCTGAACCAGGAAATGGCCGCGGTCATCTGTCATGACCACAGCGGGATCGGTGAATACCCTTATCCCGAATAGTCGGGAGCGCGGCTTTCTTGCGCGCTCCCGTTTGCCTTAACGCGGCAGCGTGGTCGTGCCCATCAGCGCCTCGTCGATCGCGCGCGCGGCTTGACGGCCTTCGCGGATCGCCCAGACGACAAGCGACTGGCCGCGGCGCACGTCGCCGGCCGTCCAGAGCTTGTCGACCGAGGTCTTGTAGTCGCGGTCATTGGCGATGACGTTCGACGAGCCGCGCTTGTCGGTGTTGATCGCGAGCTTGTCGCCGAGATCCTTCAGCACGCTGTCGGTGAAGGGACCGCGGAAACCGATGGCGATGAAGGCGAGATCCGCCTTGATGATGAACTCCGTACCGGCGATCGGCTTGCGGCGGTCATCCACCTGGCAGCACTTCACGCCCGTCAGCACGCCATCTTCATCGCCGACGAATTCGAGCGTGCCGACCTGGAACTCGCGCACGGCCCCTTCGGCCTGCGAGGAGGAGGTGCGCATCTTCGTTGCCCAGAACGGCCAGACGGCCAGCTTGTCTTCCTTTTCCGGCGGCTGCGGACGGATGTCGAGCTGCGTGACCTTCACCGCCCCCTGGCGGAACGCCGTGCCGACGCAGTCCGATGCGGTGTCGCCGCCGCCGACGACGACGACATGCTTGCCGCCGGCCAGGATCGGATCGGACGGCCAGCCGACGCTGTCGACGTTTTCCCGACCGACGCGGCGATTCTGCTGCACGAGATAGGGCATGGCATCGTGCACGCCGGCGAAATCGACGCCGGGAATGCCGGCATCGCGCGGGGTCTCCGAGCCGCCGCAATAGAGCACGGCATCATGCTCGGCGAACATCTCGTCCATCGGCTTGTCGACGCCGACATTGACGCCATAGTGGAACGTCACGCCCTCACCCCGCATCTGATCGACGCGGCGGTCGATGAAGTTCTTCTCCATCTTGAAGTCCGGGATGCCGTAGCGCAGCAGGCCGCCGGCCTTGGATTCGCGCTCGTAGAGGTGCACTTCGTGGCCGGCGCGGGCGAGCTGCTGGGCAGCGGCCATGCCGGCAGGTCCGGAACCGATGACGGCGACCTTCTTGCCCGTCTTCACCGTCGCCGGCTGCGGCACGATATAGCCCATCTCGTAGGCCTTGTCGGCAATCGCCTGCTCGACGGTCTTGATGGAAACCGGCGCATCCTCGAGGTTCAGCGTGCAGGCCTCCTCGCAGGGTGCGGGGCAGACGCGGCCGGTGAATTCCGGGAAGTTGTTGGTCGAATGCAGGTTGCGGATCGCCTCTTCCCAGTTGCCGTTATAGACGAGGTCGTTCCAGTCCGGGATCTGGTTGTGCACCGGACACCCGGTCGGACCGTGGCAATAGGGAATGCCGCAATCCATGCAGCGCGCAGCCTGCTTCTGCACCTCGGCATCCGACATCGGGATGGTGAATTCGCGGAAATGGCGGATGCGGTCGGAGGCCGGCTGATACTTCGCCACCTGCCGGTCGATTTCCATGAAACCAGTTACCTTGCCCACTTCAGTAATCCTTGCTCAGAGCGGGGCGCCCGCGGGGCCCCAGTACCAGTAGGCGGCTCCAACCACCAATCCCAGTACGATGAATTCGATTCTGATCTCGCCGTTCACAAGGGCCGCGATCCCGGGGACCGCGACCACCAAGCCCAGCGAAACCAGCCGGTGAAGGTTGGTGAACCGCTGCCTCACTCGGCAGCGACCCCCATCCTCATGCGCTCCATCTCTTCGAGCGCGCGGCGGTACTCGACCGGCATCACCTTGCGGAATTTCGGACGATAATCGGCCCAGTGGTCGAGGATCTCCTTGGCCCGCGGCGAACCCGTATAGTGCAGGTGGTTCGAGACGAGCTGATAAAGCCGCTCCTCGTCATGGCGCGTCATGTCATCGGACACGTCGACCATGCCCTTGTGCATGAGGTCGCCGCCATGGTGGTGCAGCTTCTCCAGCATGTCGTCTTCTTCCGGCACCGGCTCAAGCTCGACCATCGCCATGTTGCAGCGACGGGCGAAATCGCCGGCTTCATCAAGCACATAGGCAACGCCGCCCGACATGCCGGCCGCGAAGTTGCGCCCCGTCTGGCCGATGACGACAACGACACCGCCCGTCATGTACTCGCAACCGTGGTCACCCACGCCCTCGACGACAGCGACCGCACCGGAGTTGCGCACGGCGAAACGCTCGCCGGCCACGCCGTTGAAGTAGCACTCGCCCGCAATCGCGCCGTAGAGCACGGTATTGCCGACGATGATCGATTCATGCGGCACCGCGCGGTTGCCTTCCGGCGGACGAACGACGATTCGGCCGCCCGACAGGCCCTTGCCGACATAGTCGTTGCCGGCGCCCACCAGATCGAAGGTGATGCCGCGGGCGAGGAACGCGCCGAAGGACTGGCCGGCCGTGCCGTGCAGCTTCACGGAGATCGTATCGTCCTTCAGGCCCTTGAAGCCATAGCGCTTGGCGACTTCACCCGAGAGCATAGCGCCCGCCGAACGATCGACGTTCTTGATGTCAACCTCGAAGGCAACGGGCGTCTTGGATTCAAGCGCCGGCTTCGCCTGCTCGATGAGCTTGCGGTCGAGGATGTCGTGGATCGGATGGTTCTGCCGCTCGGTCCAGTAGGTCGCCTCCTTCGGCGCATCCACCTTGTGGAAGATACGCGAGAAGTCGAGACCGTTGGCCTTCCAGTGCGAAATCATCTTCTCCTTCTCGAGCAGTTCCGAGGCGCCGATGATCTCGTTCAGCGAGCGAACGCCGAGCGAGGCCAGGATTTCGCGCACCTCTTCGGCCACGAAGAAGAAGTAGTTGATGACGTGCTCGGGCGTGCCCTTGAAGCGCTTGCGCAGAACCGGGTCCTGCGTGGCGACCCCTACCGGACAGGTGTTGAGGTGGCACTTGCGCATCATGATGCAGCCGGCCGCAATCAGCGGCGCGGTGGCAAAACCGAATTCGTCGGCGCCCAGCAGCGCGCCGATGACGACGTCGCGGCCGGTCTTCAGGCCGCCATCGACCTGCAAGGCGATGCGCGAACGCAGCTTGTTGAGCACTAGCGTCTGATGCGTCTCGGCAAGGCCGATCTCCCAGGGGGAGCCGGCATGCTTCAACGAGGTGAGCGGCGAAGCGCCCGTGCCGCCGTCGAAGCCCGCGACCGTGATATGGTCCGCGCGCGCCTTGGCAACGCCGGCAGCGACCGTGCCGACACCGACCTCGGAGACGAGCTTCACCGAGATATCGGCCTCTGGATTGACGTTCTTCAGGTCGTAGATGAGCTGCGCCAGGTCTTCGATCGAGTAGATGTCATGGTGCGGCGGCGGCGAGATGAGGCCGACGCCGGGCGTGGAGTGACGGGTCTTGGCGACCGTCGCATCCACCTTGTGACCGGGCAGCTGGCCGCCTTCACCGGGCTTGGCGCCCTGCGCGACCTTGATCTGGAGCATATCGGCATTGACGAGATATTCCGTCGTCACACCGAAGCGGCCCGATGCGATCTGCTTGATCGCCGAACGCTCGGGATTGGACGAACCATCCGGCAGCGGCAGGTAGCGATCGCTCTCCTCGCCGCCCTCGCCGGTGTTCGACTTGCCGCCGATCCGGTTCATGGCAACCGCCAGAGTCGTATGCGCCTCACGCGAGATCGAACCGAAGGACATGGCGCCCGTCGAGAAGCGCTTGACGATATCGGCCGCGGGCTCGACCTCATCGATGGAGATGGGCTTGCGACCTGCCGCTTCCGCGCTCTTGATGGAGAACAGGCCGCGGATCGTGTTCATGCGCAACGACGAGGCATTCACCAGTTCGGCGAATTCCTTGTAGCGGTCGGCGGCATTGCCGCGCACCGCATGCTGCAGCGAGGCGATGACGTCGGGCGTCCAGGCATGTTCCTCGCCGCGCATGCGATAGGCGTATTCACCGCCGATATCGAGCGTGTTGGCGAGCAGCGGATCGCGCCCGAAGGCCGCCTTGTGGCGGTTGAAGGTCTCCCGGGCAATCTGCTCCAGGCCGACGCCTTCGATGGTGGTCGCCGTACCGAAGAAGAACTTGTCGACCAGTTCGGACGACAGCCCGATGGCGTCGAAGATCTGCGCGCCGCAATAAGACTGGTAGGTCGAAATGCCCATCTTGGACATGACCTTAAGGATGCCCTTGCCGATCGCCTTGATGTAGCGGTAGACGACTTCCTCGGCATCCACTTCCTTCGGGAACTCGCCGCGCTTGTGCATGTCGGTGAGCGTATCGAAGGCGAGGTAAGGGTTGATCGCTTCCGCGCCATAGCCGGCGAGCAGGCAGAAATGGTGGACTTCACGCGGCTCGCCCGTCTCGACGACGAGACCGACCGAGGTGCGAAGGCCCTTGCGGATCAGGTGATGGTGCACGGCCGCCGTTGCGAGCAATGCGGGGATCGCCACGCGGTCCGGACCGATCTGCCGGTCGGACAGAACGATGATGTTATAGCCCGACGTTACCGCCTGCTCGGCGCGCTCGCACAGCCGCTCCAGCATTTCCGGCATGCCGTCGGCGCCACGCGCCACGTCATAGGTGAAGTCCAGCGTCTTGGTGTCGAAGAGATCCTCGACATGGCCGATCGAGCGGATCTTTTCGAGATCGCCATTGGTAAGGATCGGTTGACGCACTTCCATGCGCTTGGCCTTGGCCGCACCGCCATGATCGAGGATGTTCGGACGCGGACCGATGAAGGAAACGAGGCTCATGACCAGTTCCTCGCGGATCGGGTCGATGGGCGGGTTCGTCACCTGCGCGAAGTTCTGCTTGAAGTAGGTGTAGAGCAGCTTGGTCTTGTCGGACATGGCCGAGATCGGCGTATCCGTGCCCATGGAGCCGATCGCCTCCTGCCCCGTCGTCGCCATGGGCGACATCAGGAGCTTGGTGTCTTCCTGGGTGTAACCGAAGGCCTGCTGGCGGTCGCGCAGCGACACGTCACGGCGCAGCGCCCGCGGCTCGACCGGGCCGAGATCCTCAAGGATGATCTGGGTGTTGTCCAGCCAGTCGCGATAGGGGTGCTTGGCGGCGAGCGAGGACTTCACCTCCTCGTCGGAGATGATGCGGCCTTCTTCCATGTCGATGAGCAGCATCTTGCCCGGCTGGAGGCGCCACTTCTTGATGATGCTCTCTTCCTTGACCGGCAGCGTGCCGGCTTCGGAGGCGAGGATGACGCGGTCGTCATCCGTCACGAGATAGCGGGCCGGACGCAGGCCGTTGCGGTCCAGCGTCGCGCCGATCTGCTTGCCATCGGTGAAGGCGACGGCGGCCGGGCCGTCCCACGGCTCCATCAGGGCAGCGTGGTACTCGTAGAACGCCTTGCGCTCGGGGCTCATCAGCTGGTTGCCGGCCCAGGCCTCGGGGATGAGCATCATCACGGCATGCGCCATGGAATAGCCGCCGCGCACGAGGAATTCGAGCGCGTTGTCGAAGCAGGCGGTATCCGACTGCCCCTCATAGGAGATCGGCCAGAGCTTGGTGATGTCCTCACCGAAGAGCGGCGAGGAAACGGAGGCCTGGCGGGCCGCCATCCAGTTGACGTTGCCGCGCAGCGTGTTGATCTCGCCGTTATGCGCGACCATGCGATAGGGATGCGCGAGCTTCCACGACGGGAAGGTGTTGGTCGAGAAGCGCTGGTGCACGAGGGCGACGGCCGATTCGAAGCGCGGATCGGCGAGATCCTTGTAATAGGCGCCGACCTGATAGGCCAGGAACATGCCCTTGTAGACGATCGTCGTCGCGGAGAGCGAGACCGGATAGAAGTTGCTCTCCTCGCCTTCATATTCGTCGTAGATGCGGTTGGAGATCACCTTGCGCAGCGTGAAGAGACGGCGCTCGAACTCATCGCTCGTCGCGGCTTCACGGCCGGCGCCGATGAAGACCTGAACGTGGCGCGGTTCGGTGGCGGCGATCTCGGGCGCCTTGGAGAGCGAGGAGTTGTCGACCGGCACGTCACGGAAGCCGAGAAGAACCTGCCCCTCCTCCGCAACGACGTCCCCGATTACCTCCTTGAAATAGTCGACCAGCTTCTCGTCCTGCGGCATGAAGATGTGGCCGACGGCGTATTCGCCTGCCTTGGGCAGCGTGACGCCCTGCTTAGCCATCTCCTCGCGGAAGAAACGGTCCGGAATCTGTACGAGAATGCCCGCACCGTCGCCCATCAACGGGTCGGCGCCGACGGCACCGCGATGCGTCAGGTTTTCGAGCATGAAAAGCCCGTCCTGGACGATCTGGTGCGACTTCTTGCCTTTCAGATGCGCGACGAAACCGACGCCGCAGGCATCGTGTTCATTGCGCGGATCGTAGAGTCCTTGTTTTTTTGGCAGACCCAGGGCGGAAGCGCGCGTTTTGGCGCCCGTCGCAGTCGTCGTCTGCGCCCGGGTCTGCCGATAAGCATGTGCTTGGGTCTTCACCATGTCTCTCTCCTGTCGCCTGCATTTCGCCGGCTTCTGCTTCCACCCACATGGCCGCGGCCTGCGTTGCGGCAAGCCTCGGCCATGACTGTCTGTTCCTGAGCGTGACGCGGTCAAACAAGACGACCGATCAGCTTGTGATCATCGGACCGTCCTGGGCGGCGGGGCGTTCCGGAGAGTGGCTCTCCCTGCCCGTTGCCTCTGCCCCGGCCTCGTGGGAGGGGCGTCGCTCGGTCTCTTGACCGAAATAGGACAGCAACCCTGTCCTATTTCATGTGCTCTATGCCAGAAACGCCCTTGGGCTGCAAGGCCATCATGCCAAATAAACACGACCTTATGAAGAAAAATTGCCGCCTTCCGCGAAAGGCCGAAATTAAATTACGGCTTAACGTCACATTGTTTCCGTTCGTTTCATTTTCCAGGGATGGCGTGTCGCCGGATCAAGCCGGCGATTGATCACCCTCGTTTCTGCATTATGGTCTCCGCAGCCTCCAACCGCACAGAGATTCCAATGTTTTTCGCTTCCGACAACTGGGCCGGCGCCCATCCCGACATCGCACAGAGCCTGGTGGACGCGGCCCAAGGCTTTGCCCCGGCCTACGGCACCAGCGACCTCGACAAGCATGTGGAAAAGACCTTCTCCGAGATTTTCGAGCACGAGGTGGCCGTGTTCTTCGTCGGCACCGGAACGGCGGCGAACTCGCTCGCCCTGGCGAGCTTCAACAGGCCGGGCGGCCAGGTGTTCTGCCACCGCGAGGCCCATATAAATGTCGATGAATGCAACGCGCCCGAATTCTTCGCGACCGGTGCCAAGCTGGTGCCCGTCGATGGCCCGGCAGGCAAGATCGCGCCGGAGGCGCTCGCCGCCGCCATCAGCCGCTTCCCACCGGATTTCGTGCATGGCGGCCAGCCGATGGCGGTCAGCATAACACAGGCGACCGAAGCCGGCACGGCCTACACGCTGGACGAGATCGCGGCCCTGTCCGATATCGCCAGGAAAGCCGGGCTACCGCTCCATATGGACGGCGCCCGCTTTGCCAATGCGCTCGTGCATCTGGGGGCGAGCCCTGCGGAGATGACCTGGAAACGCGGCGTCGACATTCTCTCCTTCGGCGGCACGAAGAACGGCTGCTGGTGTGCGGAGGCTCTCGTCCTCTTCGACACGTCGAAAGCCCAGCAGATGCATTTCCTGCGCAAGCGCTCCGCCCAGCTCTTTTCCAAGTCGCGCTTCATCGCCGCGCAGTTCGACGCCTATTTCCGGAATGATTTGTGGCTGACCCTCGCCCGCCACTCCAATGGCATGGCGAACCGCCTCGCCAGCGGCTTTGCCGCTTCCGACAAGGCTCGCCTTGCCTGGCCGAGCGGATCGAACGAGCTCTTCGCCATCGTCAGCAACGATGCCCTGAAGACGCTGCGGGAGAAGGGCGCGGCCTTTTACGACTGGCCCGCCGGCCCAGCCGTGAAAGCCACCATGCGCGAAGACGAAACCCTGGTCCGCCTCGTCACGAGCTTCGCGACCCGCGAGGCCGATGTGGACGCCTTCCTTTCAGCTCTCTGACACAAAAAAAGGCGGCGCCTTGCGGCACCGCCCTCTTCATTCCGATAAATCCGGCCGATAAAGCCCGGCTTAGTTGCTCTGGGCTTCGATCTGCTTGGTTTCGCGGTTGACGGCCGCAATCTCGATCCGGCGCGGCTTGGCGGCTTCCGGAATCTCGCGAAGGAGATCGATGTGGAGAAGGCCGTTCTTCAGCGAAGCGGCGCGCACTTCCACATGATCGGCGAGCTGGAAGCGGCGCTCGAAGGCGCGCTTGGCAATGCCGCGATAGAGATACTGGCTGTCATCAGCCGTTTCGTCTTTCTTTTCACCCTTGACCGTCAGCGCATGTTCGCGTGCCTCGATCGAAAGCTCGCTTTCATCGAAGCCGGCAACGGCCATGGTGATGCGGTAGGTATCTTCGCCGGTGCGCTCGATATTGTAGGGCGGGTAGGTCTGGGCCTGGTCAGGCTGGCCGAGACTGTCGAGCATGGTGAAAAGACGGTCGAAACCGACGGTGGAACGGTAGAGGGGGGAGAAATCGACGTGACGCATGGTGTCCTCCTTCAGAGCAACGGTTGCGATCTTTCTGAAAGCTGCCCCTGATTTCCGAAGGGTCAGCCCGGTTCATCCGGTCCGCGCCCCATTCTGGCGACGAAGACCTCGACGGGCCCTTTCGGCGCCCGTGACGATGAGATGGGAACGGTTTTTGGCCCGTTCAAGAGGTTGCCGCGGCCTCGAAGGCCGCTATCCGATTTTTTTCCGGCATGAACGGCGGATGAACGCGCACTTCGGATACCGTTCAGCTTGGCCCTGCTAGAAAGGCAACATCGGAAGCGAAAGCTTTCGAAGACCGGGGTGCAACGTCCCTTCCGCCCTGGTTAAATTGTGCCGGCTGCATGTGTGCCACCCCCGTTGCCACATGCATCCGGCTTTTTTCTTTGACGGCTCAAGACCAAGCGCCTATCCATCCCGTAGCAACCTCGAGACTGCCTGCCCGATGGATTCGATCCTCCACGCCAGCACCGACAATCCCGTTCCCGAGAACCATTTTGCCGGTTTTCTCGAAGGCCGCGGCGGCGTGAAGATCCGTTACGCCGTGTTTCGCTCCGGCACGCGGGAGGCGAAAGGCACGGTCGTGCTTTTGCAGGGCCGCAGCGAATGCATCGAGAAATATTTCGAGACGATCAACGACCTCACCGCCCGCGGCCTGTGGGTCGCGACATTCGACTGGCGCGGCCAGGGCGGCTCGGACCGCCTGATCGCAGGCAACCGGGCCGGGCATGTCGCACGCTTTTCCGACTATGAGGCGGACCTCTCGCTCTTTCTTGAAAAGATCGTGCTGCCGGACGCCCGCCTGCCCTTCTTCATCGTTGCCCACTCGACGGGCGCGCTGGTTGCGCTCTCGCAGGCGCCGAGCCTGGAAAACCGCATCGAACGCATGGTGCTGGCCTCGCCCTTCATCGCGCTCGACGGACAGACGATGAGCCAGCGCAAGATTTCGATCATCGCGCGGCTCGCCTCCTGGTCCGGCCTTGGCAAGCGCACCTTCCGCAAGGGCGATCCCGGTCTCGATTTTCCGCGCAATATCGTCACATCGGACGAGCGTCGTTTCCAGCGCAATCTCGCCATCGTCGCGGAGCATCCGGAATTGTCGATCAGCTGGCCGACCGCGCGCTGGCTCAACCAGGCGCTGACGACGATGACGAAGGTGACGCGGCAGGATCACCTCACCCGCATCCGCATCCCCACGCTGTTGCTCTGCGCGACCTCCGATGCGCTCGTGCCCCGCGCGGCTGTCGGACATCTTGCCCGCATCTTCCGCGCCGGACGCCTGATCGAAATCGACGGCGCACGGCATGAACTGTTTCAGGAGGCCGACCGCTATCGCGCCCAGGTGCTGGCGGCCATCGAGGCATTCATTCCCGGCAGCGACGCCGAGGATACCAGCCTCGGCGCCTGAACCGCTCAGCCGCGGAGCAGCGCGATCGCCTCGTCATAGACTGCGCGGCTTCCGGCGGCGATGATCTCCCCGCCGCGCTCCGCCGGCCCGCCATCCCAGGCCGTGATGATGCCGCCCGCCTGCTCGATGACGGGGATGAGGCCGCCGACATCGTAGGGTTTCAGCCCGCATTCCACGACGAGGTCGACATGGCCGGCCGCCAGCAGCGCATAGGCGTAGCAGTCCACGCCGTAGCGGAAGAGGCGGACCTTGTCCTGGACGGCCTCGAAGCTGGCCTGCCTGTCGCCGGTAAAGAGATGCGGCGAGGTCGTGAACATGATCGCATCGGCAAGGCTGGCGCACGGACGGGTGGACAGGGTCTTGCTGCCGTCAGGGCCGGCATAATGCGCCGCCTTGCCGTCAGCGAAATAGCGCTCACCCGTAAAGGGCTGGTCGACCAGCCCCATCACGGCATCGCCGTTGCGGTAGAGGCCGATCAGCGTGCCCCAGACCGGCACGCCGGAAATGAAGGCGCGGGTGCCGTCGATGGGATCGATCACCCAGACATATTCGCGGTCGAGACCGACGGAGCCGTGCTCCTCGCCGAGGATGCCGTGTTCGGGAAAATGCTGCTCGATCAGCGCGCGGATCGCGGTTTCGGCGGCGCGGTCGCCTTCCGTCACCGGATCGAAGCCGCCGGCTTCCTTGTTGACCACATCGGCGCCGACACGGAAACGCGGAAGGGTTTCCTTCTTGGCCGCTTCGGCGAGAAGGTCGAAAAAAGCACGGTCAGGTAGCATGGAATTCTCTCAAGCGAAGGAAACTCTCTCCCCATAAAACATCGGAACGCAAAACGAAACCGGGGAGAATCTCGGCCTGTCGGCCCGGTTGTTCGAAGCGCTGAATTCTTCGCAGTTGCACTTGACATTTGTGCAGCGCAATATTAGGGTCTTCTGGCAGTCACTTGTGGCTGTAATACCCTCCTTGGGTGTTTCCTCCCTAGACTTGAACCGCGCCACAAGCGCGGTTTTTTTTGAGAGGAAACAGGGCCTATTCCGCCGCCAGCGACCGGTCGGCCGCATATTCCTCGACGTAATCCGAAAAGTCCTGAAGGAAGGCGGAGATGGCCGTCTGAAGCACCAGGAAGTCGGGTTTCTTCTCCAGCGTCGTCTCGTCGATATAGAGCCCGCGGTTCACCTCGATCTGCAATGCATGCAGCCCTTTGGCCGGCCGGCCATAATGCTCGGTGATGAAGCCGCCGGCATAGGGCTTGTTGCGCACGACGGAAAATCCCATGTCATCGAGCAGCCGCATGGCGACGCGCGACAGGTCCCCGGAGGCGCTGGTGCCATACCGGTCGCCGATGATGAAGTCCGGCCGCAGGCCCGAGCCCGAAACGCGGATATTGCCGGGCATGGAATGGCAATCGATCAACACGGCGAAGCCGAAGGCGACATGCGTTCGCACCACGAGGCGACGCAGGCAGGCATGGTAGGGCTTGTAGACGGTTTCCACCCGATCGAGCGCTTCTTCCAGCGGCAGACGGCCTTTGTAGATCTCCATGTTCTCCGCCACGACCCGCGGCACCGTGCCGAGCCCGCCCGCGACGCGGATGGAGCTGATATTGGCATAGGAGGGCAGCGGCCCGTCGAACATGCGTGGATCGAGCTCATAGGGCTCGCGGTTCACATCGAGCCAGGCGCGCGGAAAGTGCGCCACGAGCATGGGCGCGCCCAGTGCGGGAGCGACGGAGAAGAGCTGGTCGACATAATGGTCTTCCGACCGGCGGATGCCGAGGGCGTCGAGACGCGAGCGGGCGAGGAAGTCCTGTGGATAACGTCGCCCGCTATGCGGCGAGTTGAAAACGAGGGGCACGCTCTGCGAAACCGGCTCCAGCACTTCGAAGTGGCTGATTTCGCTGAAAGCCTCCGCCATTGCCGTCCTTTACCATGCCTGAAAGTCATTGCGTCGCCCATGTTGCCAGCGGGCTTGGGCCGTGTCCATACTCGATGGCATCTGGATGGGGCTTGTCCTGGCCCATTCACCGGATATTTACCGGAATACGATCTTGTAGCAACAGCGCCCGTCCGCGGGCAGATAACCTCAGCAATGGTTCCCGAATTCCCATGACACCAAAGATTCTCCTCGCAGAAGACGACAACGACATGCGCCGCTTCCTCGTAAAGGCGCTCGAAAAGGCGGGCTATCAGGTGCTGTCCTATGACAACGGCGCCAGCGCTTATGACCGGCTTCGCGAAGAACCCTTTTCGCTTCTCCTGACCGATATCGTGATGCCGGAAATGGACGGTATCGAACTGGCGCGCCGCGCGACCGAGCTCGATCCGGACCTCAAGGTCATGTTCATCACCGGCTTTGCCGCTGTTGCCCTGAACCCGGATTCCAAGGCTCCGAAGGACGCCAAGGTGCTCTCCAAGCCCTTCCACCTGCGTGATCTCGTGGAAGAGGTCAACAAGATGCTGGCGGCCTAAGCCACGGAAAAGACCACGAAAACGGCACGTAAAAAAAGCTTCAAAAAGCCTATTGACGCCGCCGGATGTTTTGTGGTCTATGCGCCTCATCGAACGGGCGTGTAGCTCAGCGGGAGAGCACTACGTTGACATCGTAGGGGTCACAGGTTCAATCCCTGTCACGCCCACCATTCGATCCAAAAGGCCCTGTTTTCACAGGGCTTTTTTGTTTTTGCGGGTTTGAAGACGGGGTGGCCCGCAACCCCATTTCCGAGAGACCGGCAACGCGCAACGGAGTTCGCATGCGGCTTTCCGTCTGGCTCATCGCGGTCATCGCCGCCACCCTCTTCCTGGCCATGCTGACGGTCGATTTCGCGCCGACTATTGGAGAGCGCGCGCAGGGTGGATATGCTGAACGTACCGCCAAGGAACAGGCGGATGCGGAAGCGCGCGCGGCCGCAAGCAAGGCCGAGGCGATCGACGCCGCCGACGAGGCGCTGAAAGCTGCGCAGCCATCCGGCGACATGAAGGCCGGCGACATGAAGGCCGGAGACATGAAGGAATGACGCATTGAACGCTCGTCGCCACCACCGATGGTCCACCGGACAACGAGGATGACATGACGACACGTTTCATTCTAGCGGCCTTCGCCGCAGCGGCCATTTCGCTTTCTCCTCCCGCCTTCGCACAGGATACAAAGTCGCAACGCCCCGCTCCCAGCGACAAGAAGGACTGGTCGCAGGCGGTCGGCGCGAAGATCAAGCGCCAGAGCGCGCTTGCCGTGATGAAAGCGCGCGAGCTCGGTCTGGACGGTGATTTCCAGGCCAGCGTCGGGTTTACGATTTCACCCGATGGCAAGGTCTCCGATATTCGCATCGTCACATCGTCAGGTCATCCCGAACTGGATGCGGTGGCCATCGACATGGCCAATCGTGCCGCGCCCTTCCCAACCTTTACGCCTGATATGGGAGACGAGCCGGTATCGCTGCTCGCGCCAATCATTCTGAAGCTGAAGAAGCCGGAAACGGCCGACACGCTGTCCGAACCGGCCCCGCCCGCCGCGGCCGAGTAATGTTCGGCAAGACAGTTGTGCAGTGCAGGAAAAAGTTGACGGCACGCGATCTTTGACGTTCAAATAGCATCGCATACAGCTTGCGCGACAGGCTCGACAGTCACGCAAGCACTTGAAGCAAAAATGGAATTTCAGCAGTGCATCGTGTTTCCGGTGGATCCGCCTGTGCGGGATTACCCCGGAAATCCGTAAAGTGTTTATCGCCCGCCTATACTTGCAGCCCGCACCGCGGCTCCCAAAGATGCCCCCTCCCGTTGGAGGACGGGACATGAGGGGTCGACGTGATAGGAGGAGTATCCATGAGCGACGCATCCAGCATACATCCCGTGGATGAGAGGTTGCCCACGGGCAGGCTCGCCACACTCGGCATCCAGCATGTGCTCGTCATGTATGGCGGCGCGGTCGCTGTGCCGCTGATCGTCGGACGCGCCTTGCAGCTCAGCCCGCAGGACGTCGCCTTCCTCATCTCCGCCGACCTTTTCGTCTGCGGCATCGTTACCATCATCCAGTCCCTCGGCTTCGGACGTCATGTCGGCATCCGCCTGCCCGTCATGATGGGCGTGACCTTCGCCTCCGTCGGGCCCATGGTCTCCATGGCCAATGCCTTCCCCGGCACGGAGGGCGCGCGCATGATCTTCGGCGCCATCATCGGTGCCGGCTTCATTGCCTTGCTTCTTGCCCCGGTCATGGGCCGACTGCTGCGCTTCTTTCCGCCCATCGTGACGGGCACGATCATTCTCGTCATCGGCGTTTCGCTGATGCGCGTGGGCATCAACTGGATCTTCGGCAATCCCTTCGGACCCACCGCCCCCAAGCTGGTGGACCCTGCCCATAGCGAATGGCTTGCCCAGATGAAGACGCTCGCCGAAACCGGCGGCCCGGCCGTGCCGGATGGCCTGGCGCTCGCGCCGAGCGTTCCAAACCCGATCTATGCCGAGCCGGGCCATATCGCGCTTTCGGCGCTGGTGCTCGTCTCCATCCTGCTGATCGCCCGTTTCGGCCGCGGACTCATCAGCAATATCGCGGTGCTCTGCGGGGTGATCATCGGCTGTCTCGCCGCATCCATCCTCGGCATGATGCATTTCGACCGCGTGTCGGATGCCGGCTGGTTTGCGGTCGTCACCCCGCTGCATTTCGGCATGCCGATTTTCGATCCCGTGCTGATCGCCACCATGACGCTCGTGATGATCGTGGTCATGATCGAATCGACCGGCATGTTCCTGGCGCTCGGCGAAATCACCGGCCGGCAGGTTTCGCAGCAACAACTGACGGCAGGCCTGCGCGTCGACGGCATCGGCACCATGATCGGCGGCCTGTTCAACACCTTCCCCTATACGAGCTTCTCGCAGAATGTCGGCCTCGTCGGCGTCACCGGCGTGAAGAGCCGCCATGTCTGCGTGGCCGGCGGCGTCATCATGATCGTGCTCGGGCTCATCCCGAAGATGGGCGCGCTGGTGGAAGCCGTGCCCACATTCGTTCTGGGCGGCGCAGGACTGGTGATGTTCGGCATGGTCGCGGCAACGGGCGTGCGCATCCTCTCGACGGTGGACTTCAAGTCCTCGCGCAACAACCTGTTCATCGTCGCGGTGTCCGTCGGCTTCGGCCTGATCCCGCTTTTGGCGCCGAACTACCTGATGTGGATGCCGCATGCGATCCACCCGATCATCGAATCGGGCATCGTGCTCGCTTCCATCGCCGCCGTGGTTCTCAACGCCTTCTTCAACGGCGTGCGCTTCGAACAGGCCTCGGCGATCGATGCCGCGAGGCTCGCCGACAGCCACTGAACCATGAGTCGAAAAAGAAAGCCGGCCCGTTCATCGCGGGCCGGCTTTTCTATTGTCGTGATCGAATGATCAGTTCAGCGGAACCCGCACGCCACCGTCCGAAACCGGCGGGCGTGCATAGGTGGTGTTGTCGGCCGACGACGTCGTGTTGCAACCCGCAAGCGACAGAACGGCAAAAGCGGCGGCGATGACGCCGATGATGGGACGCATGGACCTCTCCTTCTGGTGTACGCAAAACACATAGGCGCTCGGGCGGCATCCGTCCACCGCCGCAGCACAGCGAAAGCATCGGGCCGGCCGATACTCCACACACCGTCGCGACGGGGCGGCCAGCAATATTGACTTTTGCCGGCAAAGTGCATAATGCGCAGACGCAACAGAGGAACTGCGATGATTGCCGACCTTCCCGCCGTGCTCGTACTCAACGCGAAAGACAATGTCGGCGTCGTGCCGGCCAATGTCGATGCCGGCCGGGCGCTGGTGAACGGCGTGGTCGCCGCCGAGCGCATTCCGCGCGGCCACAAGGTTGCGATCTCACATATCGCCGAAGGCGCGCCGGTGCTGAAATACGGCCAGATCATCGGCTATGCGACGAAAGCCATCCAGCCCGGCGAACATGTGCATCTGCAGAACCTCGCCATCCTCGACCTAGCGCTGAAGCATGAATTCTGCGTGGACAATGCACCTGCTGTCATGGTGCCGCAGGAGCAGCGGCGCACCTTCGATGGCTTCGATCGCGGCAACGGCCGCATCGGGACCCGCAACTATATCGGCATCCTCTCGACGGTGAACTGTTCCGCCACGGTCTCGCGCTACGTGGCCGAGCATTATGCCCGCCGGTTCCGCGAGGCCGGCCACGACAATATCGATGGCGTGGTGGCGCTCACCTATGGCGGCGGCTGCGCGCTGAACCTCAAGTCCGAGGGCGGGCGCATTCTCACCCGCACCTTCAAGGGCTATGCGCGCAATCCGAATTTCGGCGGCATCCTGATGATCGGTCTCGGTTGCGAGACCTTTCAATATGGGCCGCTCGTGGAAGAGGCCGGCCTTGAGGAAGGCAAGACCTTCCGCACCATGATGATCCAGAACCAGGGCGGCACGCGCAAGACCATCGAGGCGGCCTGCGAGATGATCGACGACATGCTGCCGGATGTCGGCCGCATCCGCCGAACACCGCAACCGCTGTCGGGCATCAAGCTCGCGCTCGAATGCGGTGGATCGGACGGTTACTCGGGCATCTCCGCCAACCCCGCCCTCGGCGTCGCCTCCGACCTTCTCGTAAAGGAGGGCGCGACGACGGTGCTTTCCGAAACACCCGAAATCTATGGCGCCGAACACCTGCTGACCCGCCGCGCCGCCCGGCCGGAAGTCGCGGAAAAACTCCTGTCGCGCATCGACTGGTGGCGCGATTATACGGCGCGCAACGATGCCGAACTCAACAACAACCCCTCTTTCGGCAACAAGGCCGGCGGCCTGACGACCATTCTCGAAAAATCGCTCGGCGCGGTCGCCAAGGGCGGCTCCATGCCGCTCAACGCCGTCTATGAATATGCCGAGGAGGTGACGGAGCCGGGCTTCGTCTTCATGGATACGCCCGGCTACGATCCGGCAGCCGTTACCGGGCAGATCGCCGGTGGCTGCAATCTCGTCGCCTTCACCACGGGCCGCGGCTCGGTCTCCGGCTACAAGCCGGCGCCCTGCATCAAGATCGCCACGAACACGCCCATGTACGAGCACATCAAGGACGACATGGATATCAACTGCGGCACGATCGTCGATGGCAGCGAGACGATCGAAGAGGCTGGCCGCCGTATTTTCGAATTCGTCATCGAAACCGCATCCGGACGCAAGACGGCGAGCGAGGCCTTCGATTACGGCGACAACGAATTCGTGCCCTGGCAGGTCGGCGCGATCACCTGATCATCGCGTGTGCATGACGATATTGACCAGCGTGCCGGCGGGATCGCGCACGAAGAAGCGGCGCACGCCCCAGGGCTCGTCCACCGGCCCGTACTCGATGGCATGACCGCCCGCGCAAGCAGCCAGATACGCGGCCTCCACATCATCCACCTCGACCGAAAGCGCCGGCACCGGCGTACCGGAACCGCCTTCGCAGGCGAAGCTCACCTGCGGCGATGTCGGGTTTTCGTTGCCATAGGTGACGATCCAGCCGTGATCCATCAGCAGGTCCAGCCCCAGCACATCCTTGTAGAAGCCGGCCACCAATGCGGGATCGGTCGTCGCGATATTGGCGACGATGCGCTTCACCTTCATGCGGGTTCCCCGGCGCGCGCCACCGGCGTCGCATAGGCCGGCATGTCCGGCCGATGCACCCCGCGCAGTTCCGCAACCCGGCCGATCACCTTGGGCAGCGAGACCACGATATGATGGCGCAGTGTCTCGGCCGCCCGGGCGAAATCCTCGACGTCGAGCGCACGGAACACCGCGAGATGCTCGGCGATGAAGGGCTCGTCTTCGGGCATGCGGTGCGAGACGCCGATGACGTGCTTGCTGACATTCAGCATGAAATGGGCGCGGCGCAACGCGATCAGCAGTTCACGGTTCGGGCAATAGCCGAGGCAGGTGATGTGCAGGTCCGTTTCCAGATCGTCCATCGCCTCGACGGACAGGGCGGGATAGACGGCCAAAGCCTCCTCCAGCCGCTCCGTCATCGCCTTCCGGTCAGCGGGCGGAATGAGGGGCGCCGCCTGCAGCAATGCGACGGGCTCCAGCGCGACACGGATGGCATGCAGGTCGCGCATGCGCTGTTCGTCGAGCGGGACCAGCGTCCAGCGCATGCGCTCGTCCTTCTCGACGATCCCGAGCGCTTCCAGCCGCATCAGCGCATCGCGCGCCACCTGCCGGCCCACGCCCCGGGCACGCGCAAGCTCCACCTCGTTGATGCGGTAGCGGCCGAAGACGGAGAGGTGCACCATCTCCCGTTCTAGGCTCTCGTAGATCGCCTCCCAGCCCGGCGCCTTGCGCAGCGCCGGCGCCTCCTCGTCAAGGCCCAGCATGTCGGCCGTCAGCGTCACCCGTTTCGGACCGGTGCGGCCCTGTCCGACCAGGAATCCACGCCCGTCGAACCGGCGCACCATTCCCCCCTCTTCGAGAAGGGCGAGCGCCTGGCGCACCGGTGTGCGGGTGGAGGCAAAGAGCGTTGCGACCGGCCCCTCCAGCAGGAGCGCGCCTTTCGGCAGGCGCCCGCCGGAGATCGCGTCGGCCAGCACGTCGCGAATACGCAGGTAGAGAGGGCTCTTGTCGAGCGCCGTCTCCACGCCTTCTCCGCCGGCCTCGGCCAAACCCTGACTGCTGTCGTTCATGGCGCGGACCATGCCACGAATGCACCATGCCGACAACGGTCAGCACCGAGCCCGCCACCGGCAAGGAAATTGCGCCGCGCCGTCAAAAAATCATCATTCCTTTCGTGACGCGCGGGGTGTTTTGCGCTAGGGAACCCTCTCAAGGCTCGCAATGCGGCCGCCAAGGCCCCATATGCCAGCCGCGTCCATCTCCGAGGAACTGACCATGCCCGCATATCGCTCCCGAACCACCACCCACGGCCGCAACATGGCCGGTGCCCGCGGCCTCTGGCGCGCGACGGGCATGAAGGACTCGGATTTCGGCAAGCCGATCATTGCGGTGGTGAACTCCTTCACCCAGTTCGTGCCCGGCCATGTGCATCTCAAGGACCTCGGCCAGCTCGTCGCCCGCGAGATCGAGAAGGCCGGCGGTGTCGCAAAGGAATTCAACACGATCGCCGTGGACGACGGCATCGCCATGGGCCATGACGGCATGCTCTATTCGCTGCCGTCGCGCGAAATCATCGCAGACTCGGTCGAGTACATGGTCAATGCGCATTGCGCCGACGCGATGGTCTGCATCTCCAACTGCGACAAGATCACGCCCGGCATGCTGAATGCCGCCATGCGCCTCAACATCCCCGCGGTCTTCGTCTCCGGCGGCCCGATGGAAGCCGGCAAAGTCGTGCTGCACGGCAAGACCCACGCGCTCGACCTCGTCGACGCCATGGTGGCCGCCGCCGACGACAAGGTTTCGGACGAGGACGTCAAGGTCATCGAGCGCTCCGCCTGCCCGACCTGCGGCTCGTGCTCGGGCATGTTCACGGCCAACTCGATGAACTGTCTGACCGAGGCACTCGGCCTTTCGCTGCCGGGCAACGGCTCGACGCTGGCAACCCACGCCGACCGCAAGCGCCTCTTCGTCGAGGCCGGCCACCTGATCGTCGATCTCGCCCGCCGCTATTACGAGCAGGAGGACGAGAGCATCCTGCCGCGCAACGTCGCCAACAAGAAGGCTTTCGAGAACGCCATGTCGCTCGATATCGCCATGGGCGGTTCGACCAACACGGTTCTGCATATCCTCGCCGCCGCTTATGAGGGCGGGATCGACTTCGATCTCGACGACATCGACGCCCTGTCGCGCCGGGTTCCCTGCCTTTCCAAGGTCGCGCCCGCCAAGCAGGACGTGCACATGGAAGACGTGCACCGCGCCGGCGGCATCATGCGCATTCTCGGCGAACTGGAACGCGGCGGCCTCATCCACCGCGATACGCCGACCGTGCATGCCGAAACGCTGGGCGACGCCATCGACCGCTGGGACATCACCCGCACCACCAGCGAGACCGTGCGCACCTTCTTCCGCGCCGCACCGGGCGGCATCCCGACCCAGGTCGCCTTCAGCCAGGAAGCCCGTTGGGACGAGCTGGACACGGACGGCGAAAAGGGCGTCATCCGCTCCGTGGAGCACCCGTTCTCCAAGGATGGCGGCCTCGCCGTCCTCTCGGGCAACATCGCGCTCGACGGCTGCATCGTGAAGACCGCCGGCGTCGATGAATCGATCCTGAAATTCTCCGGCCCGGCCGTCGTCTATGAAAGCCAGGACGCGGCGGTGAAGGGCATTCTCGGCAACGAGGTGAAAGCGGGCGATGTCGTCGTCATCCGCTACGAAGGCCCGAAGGGCGGCCCGGGCATGCAGGAAATGCTCTATCCGACGAGCTACCTGAAATCGAAGGGCCTCGGCAAGGCCTGCGCACTGATCACCGATGGCCGCTTCTCCGGCGGCACGTCCGGCCTGTCGATCGGCCATGCCTCGCCCGAGGCAGCCCAGGGCGGCGCCATCGGCCTCGTGCGCCAGGGCGACCTGATCGAGATCGACATCCCCAACCGCACGATCAACCTCGCGGTTCCGGAAGCCGAACTCGCCGCGCGCCGCGCCGAGCAGGACAAGCTCGGCTGGAAGCCGGCGGCGCCGCGCAAGCGCAATGTCACGACCGCGCTGAAGGCCTATGCCGCCTTCGCCGCGAGCGCCGACAAGGGCGCCGTGCGCATCCTGCCGGAATAAGGTTTTCCCGGGCGCGCGGCTTTCGCTCGCGCCCGGCTGCGATCCTGCTTGCAATCTTTCTTCGCAACGCACAAAATCCTCTCGATGGCGGCATGAGACCGCCCGAGGGGAATAAGAGCGCGCATGTCGATCAAGGCCGGTATCTACCACCTAACCCATTACATCTACGATAAACCGGTCCGCCTCGGACCCCAGATCATCCGGCTGAAGCCGGCGGCGCATTCCAAGACCAAGGTCATCAGCCACGCGCTGAAGGTCTCGCCCGAAAACCACTTCGTAAACCTGCAGCAGGACCCATACGGCAATTACCTTGCCCGCTACGTCTTTCCCGATCCGGTCACCGAACTGAAGATCGAGGTCGACCTCGTCGCCGACATGACCGTCTACAATCCCTTCGACTTCTTCGTCGAGGAGCAGGCGGAGCACTGGCCGTTCGACTATCCGGAAGACCTGCGCGAAGATCTCGAGATCTACCGGACCCCTGAGCCCATGGGCCCGGCGCTCGAAGCCTTCATGGCGACGGTCGACCGCACGCCCGGGCAGCGCACGGTGGACATGGTCGTCGGCCTGAACGCGCGCCTCCAGCAGACGATCGGCTATGTCATCCGCATGGAGCCGGGCGTACAGACGCCGGAGGAGACGCTGGAGATCGGCCTGGGCTCGTGCCGCGATTCGAGCTGGCTGCTCGTGCAGATCCTGCGCAATCTCGGCTTTGCGGCCCGCTTCGTCTCCGGCTACCTCATCCAGCTGACGCCGGACCTGAAGGCGCTTGACGGCCCTTCCGGCACCGAAGTCGATTTCACGGACCTGCATGCCTGGTGCGAAGTCTATCTGCCCGGCGCGGGCTGGATCGGCCTCGACCCGACATCCGGCCTGCTGACCGGCGAGAGCCACATACCGCTTGCCGCGACGCCGCACTACCGCAACGCAGCCCCGATCAGCGGCGGCTATTTCGGCGAGGCGAACACCACATTCGATTTCGCCATGACGGTGGACCGCGTGGCCGAGCATCCGCGCATCACGAAGCCCTTCTCCGAAGAAAGCTGGGAAGCATTGAATGCGCTTGGCCGCGATGTGGACGGCGTGCTGGCGGCAAACGACGTGCGTCTTACCATGGGCGGCGAGCCGACCTTCGTTTCCATCGACGATTTCGAATCCGGCGAATGGAATACCGATGCCGTCGGCCCCACCAAGCGCGAAAAGGCCGATCAGCTGATCCGGCGCCTGCGCGAGCGCTTCGCGCCGGGCGGCTTCCTGCATTACGGTCAGGGCAAATGGTATCCCGGCGAAAGCCTGCCGCGCTGGACGTTCTCGCTTTACTGGCGACGCGACGGCAAGCCGATCTGGCATAATCCGGACCTGATTGCGGAGGAAGGCAGTGATGCGGCCGTAAGTGAAGCCGAGGCGGCGGCCCTCCTCAGTGCCGTTGCAGAGGAACTGGGTCTAGCGCCCGATCTGGTCCAGCCGGCCTACGAGGATCCTGCCGAATGGATCATCAAGGAAGGCAACCTGCCCGACAATGTCGACCCATCGAATTCGAAACTCGAAGATCCCGAGGAGCGTAACCGAATCGCGCGCGTCTTCGAACGCGGCCTGACCAAGCCGACGGGCCACATCCTGCCGGTGCAGGCGTGGAACGCGAAGGCAAGCGGCAAGCGCTGGATCAGCGAGCGCTGGCAGACGCGCCGCGGCAAGATCTTTCTCGTGCCCGGCGACAGCCCCGTCGGCTATCGCCTGCCGCTCGGCGCGCTGCCCTACCTTGCGCCGTCGGACTATCCCTACATCAACCCCGCCGATCCCTCAGAGGCGAAGCCGCCTCTGCCAGACTTTGCCCAGACTGGCAAAGTGATGGCAGAAGGCGGCCGCGCAATGGCCGAGGCCTCGTTTCAGGCGAGCGACGCCGGACAGGCCCGCGTCGAGCAGGTGCGCAGCGATATCGTCGGCACCGTGCGCACGGCCATGAGCGTCGAGGCCCGTGATGGCAGGCTTTGCGTCTTCATGCCGCCGGTCGAGCGCGTGGAAGATTATCTCGAACTGGTGACGGCCGCCGAACAGGCGGCGACCCGCCTGGGGCTCGCCGTCCATATCGAAGGCTATGCGCCGCCGCAGGACGAGCGCCTCAACGTCATCCGCGTCGCGCCGGACCCCGGCGTCATCGAGGTCAATATCCACCCCGCGTCGGACTGGCAGGACTGCGTCGACATTACCACCGCGGTCTACGAGGAGGCGCGGCTTTCACGCCTCGGCGCCGACAAGTTCATGATCGATGGCCGCCATACCGGCACCGGCGGCGGAAACCATGTGGTCGTGGGTGGCAGGAACCCGAACGACAGTCCGTTCCTGCGCCGGCCGGACCTGCTGAAGAGCCTCGTGCTGCACTGGCAGCGCCATCCCTCGCTTTCCTATCTCTTCTCGGGTCTCTTCATCGGCCCGACGAGCCAGGCGCCGCGCATAGACGAGGCGCGCCACGATTCGCTGTATGAACTGGAGATCGCGCTCGCGCAGGTTCCGCCGCCCGGCCAGGGCGCGCCGCCCCTGCCGTGGCTGGTCGACAGGCTCTTCCGCAACCTGCTCACCGACGTCACGGGCAACACGCATCGCTCGGAAATCTGCATCGACAAGCTCTTCTCGCCGGACGGGACGACCGGACGACTGGGCCTTGTGGAGTTTCGCGGTTTCGAAATGCCGCCCAATGCCCGCATGAGCCTTGCCCAGCAATTGCTGATCCGCGCATTGATCGCGCGTTTCTGGCTGAACCCGGCCGAAGGCGGCTTCGTGCGCTGGGGCACGACGCTGCACGACCGTTTCATGCTGCCGCATTATGTCTGGCAGGATTTTCTCGACGTGCTGGCCGACCTGCGCGCCAACGGCTTCGACCTGAGGCCCGAATGGTTCGCCGCCCAGCTCGAGTTCCGCTTCCCGTTCTGCGGCGAGGTGGAATATGAGGGTGTCGGCCTGGAGGTGCGCCAGGCGCTGGAGCCATGGCACGTCATGGGTGAACAGGGCGCGATCGGCGGGACGGTCCGCTATGTCGATTCCTCTGTCGAACGCCTCCAGGTAAAGCTGGAAACAACGAACCCGGCGCGCTACACCGTCGCCTGCAACGGTCGCCCCGTCCCGCTGAAACCGGCGGGCGCGCAAGGGGTTTCGGTCGCCGGCGTGCGCTACAAGGCCTGGCAGCCCGCCTCCGGCCTGCACCCGGTGCTGCCCGTCAACGCACCGCTTACATTTGACATTTATGATACATGGTCGCGACGGGCGATCGGGGGCTGCATTTATCACGTTGCCCATCCCGGCGGACGCAACTATGACACCTTCCCGGTAAACGGAAACGAGGCCGAGGCGCGCCGGCTGGCGCGATTCGAACCGTGGGGTCATCGGGCGGGCGGCTATACGCTGTGGCCGGAAACGCCGTCGGCGGATTTCCCGCTGACGCTGGATCTGCGTCGGCCGCCGGGGCTTTGAACCGCCTGTAGGAGAATGTGAGTGAAGACCACGAGTGCGCAGGCACAGCCCGAAACCGGACCGGCCGAAAAGCCGGCCCGCGGCTATGCGCCACTCCCCGGCGTCGCCGATGAGATGGTCGACACGGACGGTCATGTCCGCCCGGTCTGGCGCCATTTCCTCTCGGCGCTGGAGCGGATGGACGAGACGGAGCTTTCCGGTCGCTTCGCCCGCGCCGACCGCTACCTTCGCGATGCCGGCGTGTTCTACCGCGCCTATGGCAAGGAGACGATCACCGACCGTGCCTGGCCGCTCTCCCATATTCCGGTCCTCATCGATGAGGCCGAGTGGGAACACCTCTCGCGCGGCCTGACCCAGCGCGCCGAACTGCTCGAAGCCGTGGTGGCCGATATCTACGGCAAGAACGATCTTGTCGCGAACGGTCTCCTGCCGCCGGCTCTCGTCGCATCCAACAACGAATTCCTTCGACCGCTCGTGGGCGTGCAGCCGGCCAGACAGCATTTCCTGCATTTCGTATCCTTCGAGATCGGTCGTGGTCCCGACGGCAACTGGTGGGTGCTTTCGGATCGAACGCAGGCCCCGTCCGGTGCAGGCTTCGCGCTGGAAAACCGCGTGGCGACGACACGCGCCTTCTCGGACGTCTATGCCGAAACCCATGCGCACCGGCTCGCCGGTTTCTTCGGCGCCTTCCGCAACGCCTTGCAAGCGGGAAAGCCGGCCGAAGACCGTATCGCCGTCCTGACACCCGGGCTTGCCAACGAGACCTATTTCGAGCACGCCTATATCGCCCGCTATCTCGGCTTCATGCTGCTGGAGGGGGAGGATCTCACCGTCGTGGGCGGCAAGGTCATGGTGCGCACCGTCGCGGGCCTCAAACCCGTCGGCGTGCTGTGGCGACGCCTCGATGCCGCTTTCGCCGATCCGCTCGAACTGAACCAGAACTCCCATATCGGCACGCCCGGCATGGTGGAGGCGTTGCGCGCCGGTTCCGTCACCTTCGTCAATGCGCTCGGCGCCGGTATCGTGGAAACGCGCGCTTTCCTTTCTTTCCTGCCCAATATCTGTCGCCATCTGCTCGGCGAGGATCAGCGCCTTCCCTCCATTGCCACCTGGTGGTGCGGGCAGGAAGACGAGCGCGCCCATGTCGCAGCCCATATCGAACGCATGATCGTCGGCCCCGCCTATTCGACCCGGCCGTTCTTCGATGACAACGAGCAGTCCGTCCTGGGTTCCTCGCTGCGCGAAACGGCAAAACAGTCGATTACGGAATGGCTGGAGACCGATGGCCCGAGCCTTGTCGGGCAGGAAGCCGTCACGCTTTCCACCACGCCCGCCTTCGTCGATGGCAAGCTCGTGCCGCGGCCGATGTCGCTGCGGGTCTTCGCCGCCCGCACCCGCGACGGCTGGCAGATCATGCCCGGCGGCTTCGCCCGCATCGGCGCCGGCGACAACGTGTCGGCGATCGCCATGCAGGAGGGCGGTTCGGCCGCGGATGTCTGGATCGTCAGCCAAAAACCGGTGGAGCGCACCAGCCTGCTGCCCGCGGAAGAGGTGTTCATCCGCAACATGCCCGGCAGCCTGCCGAGCCGCGCGGCCGACAACCTCTTCTGGCTCGGCCGCTATATTGAACGCGCCGAGGGCGCGCTGCGCATCCTGCGGGCCTGGCATGGCCGCTACGCCGAATATGCCGATCCGTCCCAGCCGCTGCTGAAGGATGTCACCGATTATCTCGACGCGCTGGATATCGACACGTCGGAAGCCGTGCCGACAAGCCTCATCCGCAACATCGACAGCGCCGTCTTCTCCGCAAGCAACATCCGCGACCGCTTCTCGCCCGATGGCTGGCTGGCGCTGAACGACCTGTCGAAGACGGCCCGTCGCTTCCACGTCAGCATCGAGCCGGGCGATGACGCGACGCGCGCCATGACGGTGCTTTTGCGCAAGCTCGCGGGCTTCGCGGGCCTCGTGCATGAAAACATGTACCGCTTCACCGGCTGGCGCTTCCTGTCGATCGGCCGCTATCTCGAACGCGGCTTGCACATGACGCGCCTTCTCGGCCACATGTCGGGTGAGGATGCGCCTGACGGCGCGCTCGACATGCTCTTGGAAATCGGCGACAGCGTGATGACCCACAGACGTCGCTACAACGTCGCCACGGCGCGCCTCACCGTGACCGACCTGCTCGCGCTCGACCCGCTCAATCCGCGCTCGATCCTCTACCAGCTCAACGAGATCAAGAACGAGGTCGAGCAGCTGCCGAACGCCTATGCCAACGGCCAGATGTCGCCGTTCTTCCGCGAGGCGATGCGCCTGCATGCCGGCCTTGCCGTGATGACGCCGGAGACGATGACGGACGCTGTCTACAAGCGCTTCGAGGCGGAGCTCGAAAAGCTGTCCGATATTCTTGCGCAAACCTATCTGAGCTGAGCGGGAGGAAGACGCTGTGACCATGCTCTACGACGTCAACCTCCACATCGGCTATCTCTACGACACACCGGTTTCCGGCGGTCGGCATATCGTGCGTGTGCTGCCGCTTTCACTGGGCCGGCGCCAGCGGCTGGTCGCCGGGACGATCGGCGTCGCACCGGTGCCCGGCGAGCGTGTCGATCATAGCGACTTCTTCGAAAATCCGATGAGCGCGATCCTGTTTCGCAGCAACCACGAGCGGCTGGACATCCGCATGCAGGCCCGCGTTCACGTCGACGTGCCGCAAACCGCCGCGGACTTCTCGCCGCGCCTGGAGGCGCTGCCGTCGGAGATCGCCGGCCATTGGTCACTCGATGCCAACTCGCCGCATCATTACACAGGCCCCAGCCCGCGCCTGAAGGACTGCCCTGAAATCGCCGACTACGCCCGGAACACCGTCAACCCGGATATGACGGTTCGCGAGATCGCGACGGCGATCTGCGCACGCATCCACAAGGACTTCACCTACGATGCCAAGGCGACGAACGTGGACACGACGCCGCGCGAAGCCTTCAAGCTGAAGCGCGGCGTGTGCCAAGACTTTACGCATGTGATGATCGTCGCGCTGCGCAGCCTCGGCATACCCGCGGGCTATGTCAGCGGCTTCCTGCGCACCATTCCGCCGCCGGGCAAGGAGCGCCTGGAGGGTGCGGACGCCATGCATGCCTGGGTGCGCTTCTGGTGCGGCCGGGTCAATGGCTGGATGGAACTCGACCCGACCAATAACATCCCCGCCGGAAACGACCATATCGTCGTCGCCTATGGCCGCGACTACGCCGATGTGGCCCCTGTCATCGGCGTTCTCAAGGGCTACGGCGAGCACCAGACCAGCCAGGCGGTCGATGTGGTTCCGGTGCGCCAGTCGGCCTGAATTCCCGTTTGGAAACAGAACCACGCGCGGAATTGCGGCATCGGCGCAATTTTACGAAAACTATACCACGCCTTCCAACCGTTGAATAAGACTTCGCTGATAGGTTCACCGCATATCAGGGCAATGGCGGGTGGACTCCCATGACGAAGAAGACGCAAGGACCGACGATTCTATCGCGGCTGCTGAAGGATCGCTTTGGCAATTTCGCCATGGTGACGGCCGTCACGATCCCCGTCATCCTCGCCGCCGGCGGCGTCGCCATCGACATGACCAAGATGGTCCTGGCGAAAGCCGAGCTTCAGGATGCGACCGATGCCGCGGCACTTGCGGCGGCCTCCGCTCTGGCCAACGAAAAAAAGAACGCGACGCAGGCAAAGCAGATCGCCGAAGAGCTCTTTGCCATGCAGATCAGCGGCACGTCCGGCGTCGTCAAGGAAGGGGACACCACGATCGTGGACGCTGCCCCAATCATCAACATCTCGCAAAAGACGACCGAGAGTAATGGCAAGATCTACAACATCGATATCACCGCCACCTATTCCGTGAAATTCAGCGCGTTTACGAGGATGCTCGGTCACGACGGTATCACGCTTACCGCAAAGAGTTTCACGGAAAGCGCGACCGAATCCAAGAACGCACTCTCGATGTATCTTGTGCTCGACAAATCTGGATCGATGCTTGCGAATACCAACGAGGTGAACGCGTCTGTCACCAGTTGCACGCAATATAACGACAGCGGATCAAAGATTTCCCAGACCAAACCATGCTACATCAAGAAGATCGAGGCATTGAAGCTTGCATCAGCAAGCTTGTTCACGCAGCTCAACGCCGCGGACCCGAAGACGATGTACGTCCGCACAGGCACCGTCTCCTATAATAGCTCCATGTCCACGGCAGCAAACCTGGTTTGGGGCACCGGAGCCTCTTTAACTCAGGTAAACGCACTTTCAGCTGGCGGTGGAACCGCATCGGGTGCCGCTACGGAAGCAGCCTACAATAAGTTGAAGGCATCCACCGAGAACGACGAACATAAAAAGAAGAACGGCCAGGTTCCGACAAAATACATCATCCTGATGACGGACGGTAACAACAACAACGCGTCCGACGATACAAAAACCAAGGACATCTGCGCGAAAGCCAAAGCTGACGGGATGGTTGTCTACGGCGTAGCGTTCATGGCGCCGACGCGCGGCCAGCAGCTTTTGAAAGCCTGCGTGACCGAGCCCGGAAACTATTTCGAGGCAGAAAAAATGGACCAGCTCGTCGCTGCATTCAAGGCGATCGGTGAGCGTGCCGCCGCCATCATGTCGCGCCTTACGAAATAAGCCCGAATTTTGCTTCGGATCGGGCCCGCCTTGCTCCTGCAAGACGGGTTTTCCGTATTCTCAGGGTATGTGAGACACTTCGAAAATGCATGCGTCCTTTCTTGAAAACGCATATTGCAAGCGCTTCGGATAGATGCATAAATTGATTTAAACGCGCTTTTCGAAGCACTGAAAATAGAATGACGCGAGGGGCATAGTTCACCGATGATGAACCGGGTTAACAGCAACGACCTCGCTCCGGCGCTTCGCACCTCAAATGTCGAACAGCTGGCGATCGAGCTTCTGGAACGCCTGAAATACCGTATCGGTAAGGACCCGAAAGTCGCCAAGCCGCATGACTGGCTGACGGCCGCCATTCTCGTCGCCCGCGACCGTATCACCGACGCCTGGATGGACTCGACCCGCCGCACCTATGCGACGGGCGCCAAGCGTGTCTACTACCTGTCGCTGGAGTTCCTCATCGGCCGCCTGATGCGTGATGCCATGACCAATATCGGCATTATGGAGGAAATGCGTCAGGCACTCGCCTCGCTCGGCGTCGATATCGATGTCATCGCGGAACTCGAGCCGGACGCCGCCCTTGGCAACGGCGGCTTGGGGCGTCTGGCTGCCTGCTTCATGGAAAGCATGGCGACGGTGGACGTTCCAGCCTATGGCTACGGCATCCGCTACGTGCACGGCCTTTTCCGCCAGCAGATGGCCGATGGCTGGCAGGTGGAACTGCCCGAAACCTGGCTTGCCCATGGCAACCCCTGGGAATTCGAACGGCGCGAGAGCTCCTACGAGATCGGTTACGGCGGTGTCGTCGAAACGATCAATATCGGCGAGGACAAGCAGCGCTTCGTCTGGAAGCCGGCCGAGCGCGTCATCGCGACCGCCTACGACACGCCGGCCGTCGGCTGGCGGGCGAAGCGCGTCAACACGCTGCGCCTTTGGGCCGCCAACCCGATCGACCCGATCCTGCTCGAGGCCTTCAACGCCGGCGACCACATCGGCGCGCTGAAGGAAAGCAACAAGGCCGAAAGCCTCACGCGTGTTCTCTACCCCGCCGATGCCACCCCGGCCGGCCAGGAACTGCGCCTGCGACAGGAATTCTTCTTCTGTTCGGCCTCCTTGCAGGACATCCTGCGCCGCCATCTTCAGCAATACCCGGATTTCACATCGCTGCCGGATGCGGTCGCGATCCAGCTGAACGACACGCATCCCGCCGTGTCCGTCGCCGAGCTCGTGCGCCTTCTGAGCGATGTGCACGGCCTCGACTTCGATACGGCGTGGGACATCTCGCGCCGCACCTTCTCCTACACCAACCACACCCTGCTTCCCGAAGCGCTGGAAAGCTGGCCGGTGCCGCTGTTCGAACGCCTGCTGCCGCGCCACATGCAGATCGTCTACGCGATCAACGCGAAGATCCTCCTGCAGGCCCGTAAGGAAAAGGACTTCGAGGACCAGCGGATCCGCAGCATCTCGCTGATCGAGGAATCGGGCGAACGGCGCGTGCGCATGGGCAACCTCGCCTTCGTCGGCTCCCACTCGATCAACGGCGTTTCCGCGCTCCACACCGAGCTGATGAAGGAGACCGTCTTTGCGGACCTTCACAAGCTTTATCCCGACCGCATCAACAACAAGACGAACGGCATCACGCCGCGCCGCTGGCTGATGCAGTGCAATCCGGGCCTGTTCAACCTGATCCGCGAAGCGATCGGCGATGCATTCATGGACGACGCCGAGGCCCTGACGGCGCTCGACGCCTTCGCCGACGACAGGGACTTCCAGGAGCGTTTCGCGGCGATCAAGCGCGAGAACAAGAACCGTCTCGCCAATCTCGTCGGCAGCCGCATGGGCGTGCGCATCGATCCGACCGCGATGTTCGACATCCAGATCAAGCGCATTCACGAATACAAGCGCCAGCTTCTCAACATCATCGAGGCGGTTGCGCTCTACGACCAGATCCGCTCGCATCCCGAACTCGACTGGACGCCCCGCGTCAAGCTCTTCGCCGGCAAGGCGGCGCCGAGCTATCACAACGCCAAGCTCATCATCAAGCTCGCGAACGACGTCGCCCGGGTGATCAACAATGACCCGGCCGTGCGCGGCCTGCTCAAGGTCGTCTTCGTGCCGAACTACAATGTCTCGCTTGCCGAGATCATGGTTCCCGCCGCCGACCTCTCCGAGCAGATCTCTACCGCTGGCATGGAAGCCTCGGGCACCGGCAACATGAAGTTCGCGCTGAACGGCGCCCTCACCATCGGCACGCTCGACGGTGCCAATGTCGAGATGCGCGATCATGTCGGCGAAGAAAACATCGTCATCTTCGGCATGACGGCGGAAGAGGTCGCAACGGTGCGGGCCGAAGGGCACAATCCGCGCGCCATCATCGAGCAGTCGAAGGAGCTTTCGCAGGCGCTCGCCGCCATCTCCTCCGGCGTCTTCTCCCCTGACGACCGCAATCGTTTCACCGGTCTCGTGGATGGCATCTACAACCACGACTGGTTCATGGTGGCTGCCGACTTCGATGCCTATGCCAAGGCCCAGCGCGAGGTGGACGGCATCTGGAACGACAAAACGTCGTGGTATTCAAAAACAATCCGGAACACAGCGCGTATGGGCTGGTTTTCCTCCGACCGCACCATACGTCAATACGCCAAGGAAATCTGGAGAGCTTGATGACCACACCGCCGAACAAAGGCACGACGGACCAACCGTTAGAGCTTCTGGCGAAGGCGGACATCGATGCAATCCTCGAAAGCCGGCACTGGGACCCGTTCGCCGTGCTCGGCCTTCATGCCTCGGGCGACCGTTACATCGCCCGCTGCTTCCTGCCCGGCGCGACGGAAGTGACCGCCCAGACGCTGGCCGGCAAGGAGATCGGCACGCTGCAACAGCTCGACCCGGCCGGCATCTTCGCCGGCGAGGTGTCGATCAGGAAGTTGCAGCCGATCCGCTACCACGCCCGCAATGAGGGCGGGGAATGGTTCGTGATCGACCCCTACAGCTTCGGTCCGGTTCTGGGCCCGATGGACGATTACTACATCCGTCAGGGCTCGCATCTGCGGCTCTTCGACAAGATGGGCGCCCATCCCATGACGCTGGAAGGCGTCGACGGCTTCCACTTCGCCGTCTGGGCTCCGAATGCCAAGCGGGTTTCCGTCGTCGGGGACTTCAACGCCTGGGACGGTCGCCGGCACATGATGCGCCTGCGCCGCGACACCGGCATCTGGGAAATCTTCCTTCCCGAAATCGGGCCCGGCCACGCCTACAAATACGAGATCGTCGGGCCGGACGGTGCGCTTGTGCCGCTCAAGGCCGACCCCTTCGCGCGCCGCTCGGAACTGCGCCCCGCCAATGCGTCGGTCACCACCGGCCAGATCGACCAGAAATGGGAAGACGAGGCGCATCTCAAACATTGGGCCGAGATGGATGCCCGCCGTCAGCCGATCTCGATCTACGAGGTCCATGCCGGTTCGTGGCAGCGCCAGCACGGCGGTGGCTTCCTCACCTGGGACGAACTGGCCGAACGTCTCATACCCTACTGCGTCGACATGGGCTTCACCCATATCGAGTTCCTGCCGATCTCCGAATTTCCCTTCGATCCGTCGTGGGGCTACCAGACCACCGGCCTCTATTCGCCGACCGCGCGCTTTGGCGAGCCGGACGGGTTCGCGCGTTTCGTCAACGGCTGCCACAAGGTCGGCATCGGCGTCATTCTCGACTGGGTGCCGGCGCATTTCCCGACGGACGCGCATGGCCTCGGCCGTTTCGACGGCACCGCCCTCTATGAGCATGAAGATCCGCGACAGGGTTTTCATCCCGACTGGAACACCGCGATCTATAATTTCGGCCGCGCCGAGGTTCTCTCCTATCTCGTCAACAACGCGCTCTACTGGACCGAGAAATTCCACCTGGACGGCCTGCGCGTCGATGCCGTCGCCTCGATGCTCTACCTCGACTATTCCCGCAAGCATGGCGAATGGGTGCCGAACGAGTATGGCGGCAACGAGAACCTGGAGGCCGTGCGCTTCCTGCAAACGATGAACGCGCGCGTCTATGCCGCTCATCCGGGCGTGCTGACCATCGCCGAGGAGTCCACGTCCTGGCCGAAGGTCTCGGCGCCGGTGCATGACGGCGGCCTCGGCTTCGGGTTCAAGTGGAACATGGGCTTCATGCACGACACGCTGCAATATCTGTCGCGCGAGCCCGTTCACCGCAAGTTCCACCACAACGACATGACCTTCGGCCTGCTCTATGCCTTCACGGAGAACTTCGTGCTGCCGCTCAGCCATGACGAGGTGGTGCACGGCAAGGGCTCGCTGATCGCCAAGATGCAGGGCGACGACTGGCAGAAGTTCGCCAATCTCAGAGCCTATTACGGCTTCATGTGGGGCTATCCCGGCAAGAAGCTCCTGTTCATGGGGCAGGAATTTGCCCAGTGGCAGGAATGGAGCGAGGAACGCGCGCTCGACTGGAACCTGCTCGAATACCCGCTGCATGAAGGCATGCGCCGGCTGGTGCGCGACCTGAACGGCACCTATCGGCGCAAGGCGGCGCTGCATGCGCGCGATTGCGAGGGCGACGGCTTCGAATGGCTGATCGCCGACGACCGCGAGAACTCCGTCTTCGCATGGTTGCGCAAGGCACCGGGCGAAAAGCCGATCGCCATTGTCACGAATTTTACGCCCGTTTACCGCGAGAACTACGGCGTGCCGCTTCCGGCGGAGGGACGGTGGCGGGAGATACTGAACACCGATGCCGAAATCTATGGCGGCAGCGGCAAGGGCAACGGGGGCGCCGTCCAGGCAAAAAGACACGGCGATGGAACGATAACAGCCAATATCACGCTGCCGCCACTGGCGACGCTGATGCTCGAGCTGGATGCATAAAACAAGAATCGGGAGGAAACCTATGGAGCAGAAGCGCATTCAACCCCTTGCCCGTGACGCCATGGCCTATGTCCTGGCCGGCGGACGCGGCAGCCGCCTCAAGGAACTGACCGACCGGCGGGCGAAACCCGCCGTCTATTTCGGCGGCAAGGCGCGCATCATCGATTTCGCGCTGTCCAATGCCCTGAATTCCGGTATCCGCCGCATCGGCGTGGCTACCCAGTACAAGGCGCATTCGCTCATCCGCCACTTGCAGCGCGGCTGGAACTTTTTCCGTCCCGAACGCAATGAGAGCTTCGACATCCTTCCCGCCTCCCAGCGCGTCTCGGAGACGCAGTGGTATGAAGGCACCGCCGACGCCGTCTACCAGAACATCGACATCATCGAGGATTACGGCGTCGAATACATGGTCATCCTTGCCGGCGACCATATCTACAAGATGGACTACGAGCTTATGCTTCAGCAGCACGTGGATTCCGGCGCCCAGGTCACAATCGGCTGCCTGGAAGTCCCGCGCATGGAGGCAACCGGATTCGGCGTCATGCATGTCGACGAGAAGGACGAGATCATCGCCTTCGTGGAAAAGCCGGCGGACCCGCCCGGCATTCCCGGCAATCCCGAGATGGCGCTTGCCTCCATGGGCATCTACGTGTTCCACACGAAGTTCCTGATGGACCTGCTGCGCCGCGACGCCGCCGACCCGACATCCAGCCGCGATTTCGGCAAGGACATCATTCCCTATATCGTGCAGCACGGTAAGGCCGTGGCCCACCGCTTCACCGCCTCCTGCGTACGTTCCGATTTCGAGCGCGAGGCCTATTGGCGCGACGTGGGTACGGTCGATGCCTACTGGCAGGCGAATATCGACCTGACCCACATCACGCCGGAACTCGACATCTACGACAGCTCCTGGCCGATCTGGACCTTCGCCGAGATCAAGCCGCCGGCCAAGTTCGTGCATGACGACGAGAACCGCCGCGGCTCGGCCATCTCCTCGCTCGTCTCGGGCGATTGCATCATTTCCGGCTCGACGCTGCACCGCAGCCTTCTGTTCACCGGCGTGCGGGCGAATTCCTACTCGCGGCTCGATGGTGCGGTGGTCCTGCCCAATGTCATGATCGGGCGCCACGCGCAGCTCAGGAATGTCGTCATCGATCGCGGCGTCGTCATCCCCGAGGGCCTTGTCGTCGGGGAGGATCCGGACTTCGATGCCAAGCGTTTCCGCCGTTCCGAGAACGGCATATGCCTCATCACCCAGAACATGATCGACAAGCTGGAGCTCTAACCCGGACATGAATATCCTTTCGGTGGCATCCGAAGTGTTCCCGCTCATCAAGACGGGAGGCCTTGCCGACGTTGCCGGCGCGCTGCCGCTCGCATTGGCGGGACATGGAATACGCGTACGCACGCTGATGCCCGGTTATCCGATCGTCATGCAGCGCCTCGCCGATACAAGGGTCGTCGCCACCTTCGAAGATCTGCTCGGTGAGCCCGCCCGCGTTCTCGCAGCGACCCACGAGGGGCTCGATCTCCTCGTGCTCGACGCGCCTGCCTTCTTCGACCGCGCGGGCGGTCCCTATACCGACGGCAACGGAAACGACTTCATCGACAACTGGCACCGCTTCGCAGCGCTCTCCTTCGCCGGCGCCGAAATCGCCCGGGGACTGCTGCCGGACTGGCGGCCCGACATCGTTCAGGCCCATGACTGGCAGGCGGCGATGACCACGGTCTACATGCGCTACACCGGCCTGCAGCACATCCCGACCATTCTCACCGTGCACAACCTGGCCTTCCAGGGCCAGTTCGGTGCCGATATTTTCGGGCGGCTGCGCCTTCCGCCGGAAGCCTTTACCGTCGACGGCCTGGAATATTACGGCGACGTCGGTTTCCTCAAAGGCGGTCTGCGCACGGCGTGGTCGATCACCACCGTCAGCCCGAACTATGCGCAGGAGATCATGACGCCGGAATACGGCATGGGCCTCGAAGGGCTGCTCAATGCCCGTTCGGCGGACCTGGAGGGCATCGTCAACGGCATCGACACCAACGTCTGGAACCCGGAAAGCGATGCGCATATCGCCAGGCCCTATACGGCGGGCTCGCTGAAACAGCGTGCGGTCAACCGGCAGGCGGTCGCCGAGCGTTTCAACATCGAGCAGGATGGCGGTCCGATCTTCTGCGTCATCAGCCGCCTGACCTGGCAGAAGGGCATCGACATCATCGCCGATGTCGCCGACTGGATCGTCGAGCAGGGCGGCAAGCTGGTGGTGCTCGGTTCCGGCGACCAGGGCCTGGAAGGCGCGCTTCTCGCCGCCTCCTCGCGGCATCGCGGCCGCATCGGCATCGTCATAGGCTATAACGAGCCGCTGTCGCATCTCATGCAGGCCGGCGCGGATGCCATTCTCATCCCGTCGCGCTTCGAACCGTGTGGCCTCACCCAGCTCTACGGCCTGCGCTACGGCTGCATCCCCGTCGTGGCCCGCACAGGCGGCCTTGCCGACACGGTCATCGACGCGAATGAGGCCGCCCTGTCCGCCCGTGTCGCCACCGGTTTCCAGTTCACGCCCATCAATGCGGATGGTCTGCGCCAGGCGCTGCGCCGCGTCTTCAAGGCCTGGCGCGAGCCGAAGGTCTGGGGCCGCATCCAGAACCAGGGCATGAAATCCGAGGTTTCCTGGGAAAGCAGCGCCGCCCGCTATGCCGAGCTTTTTTCCAGTCTCCTGACGCGAGCCAACCTTTCCTGAAGAGTATCAGCTTATGACCATCAAGACCGTAACGACCGCGCCCTACACCGACCAGAAGCCCGGGACGTCCGGCCTGCGCAAGAAAGTGCCGGTCTTCCAGCAGCAGAACTATGCGGAGAACTTCATCCAGGCGATCTTCGATTCGCTGGAAGGCTTTGAGGGCGAGACGCTGGTGATCGGCGGCGATGGCCGCTACTACAACCGCGAGGTCATCCAGCTCGCCATCAAGATGGCGGCCGCCAACGGCTTCGGCCGCGTTCTCGTCGGGCGCGGCGGCATCCTCTCCACGCCGGCTGCCTCCAATGTCATCCGCAAGAACAAGGCGTTCGGCGGTATCGTGCTTTCCGCCAGCCACAATCCGGGCGGGCCGACCGAAGACTTCGGCATCAAGTACAATATCGGCAATGGCGGCCCCGCGCCGGAAAAGATCACCGACGCCATCTTCGCCCGCACCAAGACCATCGACAGCTACAAGATCGCCGATGTCGAGGACGTCAATCTCGACCTGGAAGGCACGCACGAAATCGCCGGGATGACCGTCAACGTCATTGACCCCGTCGCCGATTATGCCGAGCTGATGGAGCAGCTTTTCGACTTCGGGGCCATCAGCGACCTGCTCGCCGGCGGCTTCCGCATCGTCTTCGATGCCATGAGCGCCGTGACCGGCCCCTATGCCAAGGAAATCCTCGAAAACCGCCTCGGCGCCGCCAAGGGCTCGGTGCTGAACTTCATGCCGCTGCCGGATTTCGGCGGCCATCACCCCGATCCTAATCTCGTCCACGCGCGCGCGCTCTACGAAACGATGATGGCCGATGACGCGCCGGATTTCGGCGCCGCCTCAGACGGCGACGGCGACCGCAACCTCATCATCGGCCGGGGCATCTTCGTCACCCCATCCGACAGCCTCGCCCTCCTGGCCGCCAATGCGCATCTGGCGCCCGGCTATGCGCAGGGCCTTGCCGGCATCGCCCGCTCGATGCCCACATCGGGCGCGGCCGACCGCGTTGCCGAAAAGCTCGGCATCGGCATCTACGAGACACCGACCGGCTGGAAATTCTTCGGCAACCTGCTCGATGCCGGCCTTGCCACGATCTGCGGCGAGGAAAGCGCGGGCACCGGCTCAAACCACGTGCGCGAAAAGGATGGCCTCTGGGCTGTGCTGCTGTGGCTCAACATCCTGGCGGTGCGCAAGGAAAGCGTGCTCGACATCGTCAGGCAACACTGGGCGAGCTTTGGCCGCAACTACTATTCACGCCATGACTACGAGGAGGTCGACAGCGAGGCTGCGAACGGCCTGATGGCCAACCTGCGCGACCAGCTCGCGACGCTGCCCGGCAAGCGCTTCGGCGCGCTCACGGTCGAGACCGCCGACGACTTTGCCTATAACGACCCCGTCGACCAGTCCGTCAGCCGGAACCAGGGCATCCGCATCCTGTTCGAAGGCGGCTCGCGCGTCGTCTTCCGCCTCTCCGGCACAGGCACGTCGGGCGCGACGCTGCGCGTCTACATCGAGCGCTACGAGCCGGATGCGGCCCGCCACGACATCGACACGCAGGAAGCACTGGCGGACCTTATCGCCGTTGCCGACGAGATTGCCGGCATCAAGGCACGCACCGGCCGCCAAGAACCGAGCGTGATCACGTAAGATGGCCCTCACCCCTCCTTCCTTCGCGCCGGGCGCCACGCTCTCCGGGGACGGAGTGGAGTTTTCGGTCTATTCCCGCGATGCCGCCCGCATCGAGCTCTGCCTGTTCGACGGCAGCGGCGACAAGGAACTTGCCCGCCTCACCATGGGGCGGGACGAAGACGGCTTTCACCGCGTCTTCGTCGAGGGCGCGCAGGAAGGAACACGCTACGGCTTTCGCGCCGACGGCATCTACTCGCCCGACCACGGCCTGTGGTTCGATCCTGCCAAGCTGCTCGTCGATCCCTATGCGAAGGAACTCGACCGCCGCTTCGTGCATGATGTCCGCCTGACGCAATTCGGCGCCGAAACGGCTGACATCGTGCCCAAGGCCATCGTGACGCGCGACCGCCCCGTCGAGGTGGACCCGCCGATCTTCCGCCCCGGCGGCTTCATTTATGAGATCGCGGTGCGCGGCTTCACCATGCGCAATCCCGACGTGCCGGAGGCCATGCGCGGAACCGTCGGCGCGCTCGCCCATCCCTCGGTGATCGCACACCTGAAGCGCCTGGGTGTCGATGCAGTCGAACTGATGCCGATCACCGCCTGGATCGATGAGCGGCATCTGCCGCCGCTCGGCCTATCGAACAGCTGGGGCTACAATCCGATCGCGCTGATGGCGCTCGATCCGCGTCTGGTGCCCGGCGGGATGCAGGAGCTTGCCGATACGGTCGCCGCACTCAGGGCCGAAAATATCGGCGTGATCCTCGACCTCGTCTTCAACCATTCCGGCGAAAGCGACCGTCATGGCACGACGCTCTCCATGCGCGGCCTCGACAACCTCACCTACTATCGCCATGTGCCGGATCGGCCGGGCGAGCTGATCAACGATACCGGCTGCGGCAATACCATTGCCGGCGAACATCCCGTGGTGCGTCAGCTGGTGCTCGACAGCCTGCGCCATTTCGTGCGTCAGGCCGGGGTTGACGGCTTCCGCTTCGATCTCGCAACCATTCTCGGCCGCGAGGCCGACGGCTTTTCCGCCAATGCCGCCCTGTTAGCCGACATCTGCGCCGATCCGCTGCTGAAAGACCGCGTGCTGATTGCCGAACCCTGGGATATCGGACCCGGCGGCTACCAGCTCGGCAATTTTCCCGCTCCCTTTCTCGAATGGAACGACCGCTATCGCGACGACACGCGGATGTTCTGGCGCGGTGACAGCCACAAGCTCGGGGCCTTCGTCACGGCGCTCGCAGGCTCCTCCGACATCTTCTCCCGCCATGGCGGTGATCGCACACGCAGCGTCAACTTCCTCGCCGCCCATGACGGTTTCACGCTCATGGACCTCGTTTCCTATACGCACAAGCACAACGAGGCGAACGGCGAGGACAACAGGGACGGCCACAGCGAGAACCATTCCTGGAACAACGGGGCCGAGGGCGCGACGACGGACGGCGTGGTGCTTTCCGCGCGGCGCGCCGATGTAAAGGCCCTGCTGTCCAGCCTCTTCCTTTCGCGCGGCACGGTGATGCTGACGGCCGGCGACGAGGGCGGCCGGTCGCAGCAGGGCAACAACAACGCCTATTGCCAGGACAACACGATGACCTGGCTGGACTGGAAGGGTCTGGACGAAGGCCTGATCGAGCATACCGCCATGCTCTCGGCGATCCGCAAGCGCTTTCCGGCTCTCACGGAGACGACGTTTCTGAACGGAGACGGCGATGTGGAGTGGCTGACCGCTGCGGGCTCGCCGATGACCGTCGAGGACTGGGAGCAGCCCGCGGCAGGAACCTTCATGGCTCTTTTCAAGACGCCGGATGTCCAGCAGCGGCGCACCGTCCGCCTCGCGGTTGTCGTCAATCGCAGCCATGGCGAACAGCCGCTTGCCCTCCCCTTGCCGGACGGCCGCGAATGGGTCAGCCTGCTCACCGTCGGCCATACGTCCAACGTCATGGTGGGCGCACGCACAGTCGAAATTCTTGTCGAAAACTACTGAAATTCATTGCCCGGCCAAAGCGCGTCTCTAGAACGAATCCCGATCGATCAATGGAAGGCCCTATGCCCGCAGATATTCATTTGAAAGATGTGCCCGCACTCGTGGGAAGCGAACTCGGCGTTTCCCGCTGGTTCGTCGTCGACCAGACGATGATCGACCGCTTCGCCGACGCCACCGAGGATCACCAGTTCATTCACACGGATCCCGTGCGCGCGGCGGCCGAAACACCGTTCGGCGGAACCATCGCGCACGGCTTTCTGACCCTGTCGCTGCTCTCGGCCATGAACTTCGATTGCGTGCCGCGCATCCTCGAGCAGACGATGGGCATCAATTACGGGTTCGACAAGGTCCGCTTCATCACGCCGGTGAAAAGCGGTGTGCGGGTGCGTGGCCGGTTCGTGCTCGACGAAGCGCGCTTCCGCGGCGCGGGCATGGTGACGATCCGCTACGATGTTTCCGTCGAGATCGAAGACGAGCGCAAGCCGGCGCTCACGGCCGACTGGATCACCATCATTCAATTCGATCCGAAGGATCGGCCGGAGAACGTCTAAAAAAATCCCGCCTCGAAGGCGGGATTTTTGCATCAGAGACCGGCGTCTTCGGCGCCTTCCGAGAGAAGGCCGAAGGCATAGGGCGAAAACGAGCGCCAGCATTCGACGCGATAGTCTTCCTCTCCGGTGCGCAGCAGGACGATCTCGATCTTGCCGAGCACGGTGCGTGCCGCAGCGCCGACCGGGAAGGCCTCGTTATTCAGATCGAGCGGGCAGGCGCTGGCAATCGCCGCGCCCGCATCCGGGCCGGAAACGATGATGCCCACATTGCGGTGGGAGACGTCTGTCGCCGAATGCAGCGCGGAAACGCCGGCGGCAATGCCCATCAGGTCCGCGCCGGTCTCGTCGATCAGCAGCCATTCGTCCGGGCCGAGCCAGAGCGCGTGGCGACCACCGACCGAGGCGGAGGTCTTGGGGCGCTGCGGTAGTTCGAGGCCGAAGGCCAGCGAGAGCGTGCCGACGGCATCCGCGCCGGCGCGCAGCGAAAGACGGGTTGCGGGTGCGGCAGGCGTGACGCGTGCACCGGCGGAACCACCGTGGCTGCGGCCAAGCGGCGGCTTGCGAAGAGCTTGATCAGCCATTGAGGCGTCCTCCTTCCTTGTCGACAAAGACCATGTCGCTGACCTCGACCGCGATGGTACGGTCCGGCATCGGCACGTAGAGCGTCTGGCCCAGGCGGGCCTGACCACCGGCGACCAGCGCCAGGGCGATCGACCGGCCGCAATTCTCCGACCAGTAGGACGACGTGACATGGCCGAGCATGGTCATGGGCTTGGGCTGGTTCGGATCGGCAACGATCTGCGCCCCCTCCTCCAGCACCACGTTTGGGTCCTTCGTCAGCAGGCCGACAAGCTGCTTGCGGCCTTCCTTGACGAGATCCGGCCGCTTGAGGCCGCGGATGCCGACGAAATCCGTCTTCTTCTTGGAAACGGCCCAGCTGAGGCTGGCGTCGTGCGGCGTGACCGTGCCGTCCGTATCCTGGCCGACGATGATGTAGCCCTTCTCGGCGCGCAGTACGTGCATGGTCTCGGTGCCGTAGGCGCAGGCGCCGAGCGGCTCCGCCCGTGCCCAGATGGCCTCCCAGACAGCCTGGCCGTAATCGGCGGGAACGTTGACTTCGTAGCCCGCTTCGCCGGTGAAGGACATGCGGAAGAGCCGGGTCGGCACGCCGCAGATCTTGCCTTCACGCACGCTCATATGCGGGAAGGCTTCGTTCGAGATATCGATGCCTTCGACCAGCGGCTCGAGGATTTCGCGCGCCTTCGGGCCCTGGACCGCAATAACCGCCCACTGTTCGGTGGTCGATGTCAGCCACACCTTGAGATGCGGGAATTCCGTCTGGAGATAGTCTTCCATGTGGTGCATGACGCGCGGCGCGCCGCCCGTCGTGGTGGTGACGTGGAAGCGATCCTGCGACAGGCGGCCGACGACACCGTCGTCATAGACGAAGCCGTCTTCGCGCAGCATGATGCCATAGCGGCAACGGCCGGGCTTCAGCGTGTCCCAGGCATTGGTGTACATGAGGTTCATGAACACTTCGGCATCCGGACCGACGACTTCGATCTTGCCGAGCGTGGAGGCGTCGAAGAGACCGGCGACATTACGCACCGTGCGGCACTCGCGGTTGACCGCATCGTGCATCGTCTCGCCCGAACGCGGATAGTACCAGGCACGTTTCCAGTTGCCGACGTCCTCGAAGACGGCGCCATGCGCTTCTTCCCAGCCATGCATGGGCGTCTTGCGGGCCGGGTCGAAAAGCGCACCGCGCGAATGGCTGATCAGCGCACCGAAGGTGACGGGCGTATAGGGCGCGCGGAAGGTCGTGAGGCCGATCTTCGGGATCTCACGGTTCAGCACTTCGGACGCGATGGCAAGGCCGTGGATGTTGGACAGCTTGCCCTGGTCCGTCGCCATGCCGTTGGTGGTGAAGCGCTTGATGTGCTCGATCGAGTGCATGCCTTCGCGTACAGCGAGGCGGATATCCTTGGCACAGACGTCGTTCTGGAAATCGACGAAGGCCTTGACCGTCGTGTCGACCCCGGCGCCTTCCGCACTACCTGCCATGCCGCCGGTCCATTCGAAGGCGCTTTCGCCACGAAGCTCGACCTTGGCGCCATTTTCGTTGCCGGTGGCACGTGCCATAAGCTCGCCGGCAGCCAGCGATTCCTCGATGGTCGCCTGAAGCCCGTCCGTGCCGTTGCACGAACCGACCGACAGGCAATCTTGCGCATAGGTTCCCGGCAGGAACCGGCCGGAAGCGGCGTCATAGGCCACCTTGCCGCGCGACTGCGAGAAGAGATGCACGGAGGGCGTCCAGCCGGCCGACATCAAAAGCGCGTCGATGGGGATCCAGCGCGCCGAGCCGCCGCCGTTGCGGGCGACCGACATGGCGGAGACGCGCAGCTTCCCCTTGGTGTCGACGACCGAATGACCGGTCAGAACCTCAATTCCGAGCTTTCGGGCTTCGGCCAGGACGGCCTCGCCGGGCTTCTCGCGGTTATCGACGATGGCGGCGATGGTGACGCCCGCCCGCTTCAGGTCGAAGGCGGCCTCATAGGCAGAATCGCTTGCCGTATAGACGCCGACCTTGCGGCCGACGGCGACGCCGAAATGGTTGAGATAGGTGCGCGCGGCCGAGGCGAGCATGATGCCCGGACGGTCGTTGTTGGCGAACACCATGTGGCGCTCGATCGAACCCGTCGCGAGAATGACGCGCTTGGCGCGGACCTGCCAAAGACGCTCGCGCGGCAGCTTCTTGTCCGGCTTGGGGAGATGATCGGTGACGCGCTCGACGAGGCCGACGAAATTGTGGTTGTAGTAGCCGAAGGCCGTCGTGCGGGTGAGAACGGTGACGTTCTCCATCGCCTTCAGCTTGGCCGCCATCGCCTGCGCCCAGTCGTAACCGTTCTGGCCATCGATCTTGACGGAGGTGTCGAAGTGCAGCGCACCGCCGACTTCCGGCTGCTCGTCCACTAGGATGACGCGGGCACCCGCTTCAGCCGCAGCAAGCGCGGCGGAAAGGCCCGCGACGCCGGCACCGGCAACCAGCACGTCGCAATGCGCGTAACGGTTGGCGTAATGGTCGGGATCGTCTTCCGTCGGCGACACGCCGAGGCCGGCGGCCTTGCGGATGAAGGGCTCGTAGACCTTCTCCCAGGCGGCCTTCGGCCACATGAAGGTCTTGTAGTAGAACCCGGCAGCGAAGAACGGCGACAGCAGGTTGTTCACGCCACCGATATCGAAAGCGAGCGAAGGCCAGCGGTTCTGCGATTCCACCTTCATGCCGTCGAAGACTTCCTGCACGGGCGCGCGGACGTTCGGCTGGCGGCGCGCGGCATCGCGGGAGACATCGATCAGTGCATTGGGCTCTTCCGGGCCGGCCGAAAGAATGCCGCGCGGACGATGGTACTTGAACGAACGGCCAACCAGATGAACGCCGTTGGCGAGCAGCGCGGAGGCGACGGTATCGCCCTCAAGCGCGTGATAGGTCTTTCCGTCGAAGGTGAAACGCGCTGTCTTGGCGGGCGTCAGGCGGCCCTGACCGGCAATGCGATTGGCGCCGCTCATTTCGCGGTTCCTTCCGTGGCTTCATAGGTTTCGACGGTTTTCTCGGTGGCGGGAGAAACACCGGGAATGACGGGCTTCGGCTCGCCGGCCTTGTAGGTCAGGTAGAACTTGTCGCTGACGGTATCGCGCGCCGCGTTGAAGAAGCGGCCGCAGCCATGAATGTGGCGCCAGCGCTCGAAGATCAGGCCCTTCGGATTGTCGCGCAGGAAGAAATAGTCCTCGAACGCCTCGTCCGTGACGTCGGCGATATTGGTCGGGCGCGCGATATGCGCATCGCCACCGTGGCGGAATTCGAGCTCGGAGCGCTCTTCCTCGCAATAGGGGCAGTAGATGAGAAGCATCGGGTTTCTCCTGTCCCGCGCCGGCAGGCCTCAAGCCGCCGGACGCGCGGGTGAATAACGGGGTATCAGTGCGCGACGGCCGCGGCCGCTGCCTCGTCGATGAGGCGGCCGGTGCGGAAGCGGTCGAGCGTCAGGCCGGCGGCCAGCTTGTGCGGCTCGCCCTTCGCGATGAGATGCGCGAAGAGGTGTGCCGAACCGGGCGTGGCCTTGAAGCCGCCGGTGCCCCAGCCGCAATTGACGAAGAGGTTCTTCACCGGTGTCACGCCCTGGATCGCGGAACGGTCCGGCGTGTTGTCGGTGATGCCGCCCCACTGGCGCATCATCTTCACGCGGCGGAACATCGGGAAGAGTTCGCAGATGGCATCCAGCGTATGCGTGATGATCTGCAGACCACCGGTCTGGGAATACGAATTATACTGGTCCGTACCGGCGCCGATGACGAGCTCACCCTTGTCCGACTGCGAGATATAGGCGTGCACCGAGTTGGACATGACCACGCAGGGGAAGATCGGCTTCATCGGCTCGGAAACGAGCGCCTGCAGCGGCACGGAATGCAGCGGCAGCTTGACGTCGGCCATCGACATGATGACCGAGTTGTGGCCGGACGCCGAAACCGCGATCTTCTTGGCGCCGATGAAACCCTTCGAGGTCTCCACACCCGTCACGGCGCCGTCAGGCCCGCGGCGGATGCCCTTCACTTCGCAGTTCTGGATAACATGCACGCCGCGATCGGAGGCCGCACGGGCATAACCCCAGGCAACCGCATCGTGGCGGGCCGTGCCGCCGCGACGCTGGAGGGCCGCACCGTTGATCGGGTAACGGGCAGACGCCGAGATATCAAGAACCGGCACGAAGTCCTTCGCCTGCTGCGGGGTCAGCCATTCGTTGTCGATGCCGTAAAGGCGATTGGCGTGGATATGGCGGCTGAACGACTGCTTGTCGTGTACGTTGTGCGACAGCATCATCACGCCACGCGGCGAGTACATGACGTTGTAGTTGAGATCCTGGCTCAGCCCTTCCCAGAGCTTGAGCGAGTGCTCGTAGATGTCCATGCTCTCGTCATAGAGATAGTTCGAGCGGATGATGGTCGTGTTGCGGCCGGTATTGCCGCCGCCGAGCCAACCCTTTTCGATGACGGCGACATTGGTGATGCCGTGCTCCTTGGCGAGATAGTAGGCTGCGCCCAGGCCATGGCCGCCGCCGCCGACGATGATCACGTCGTATTCCTTGCGCGGCTCGGGGGAGGTCCACTGCGCCTCCCACCCCTTGTGGCCGCGCATCGCCTCCCGGGCGACGGCGAAAACCGAATATTTGCGCATCCCGTATCCTCAATATCTCGCCGGTCGCGCCGGCTGTTTCCTGCCCCGATAAAAAGCAAATCCTGGCGTTTCGCGCCGTATCCTTTGCGACGCATTCAGGCGCACCTTGTACCACATGCGACATGACCGGCATCGGCGCTTTGCTGGGGATTTATGCCGGGCCCATGCAAATATCCTTAACACGCACGCCGACAGGCTGGACTTTCCCGCAGCGATCTGATATCCGACCCGCCAATTGCCGGCCCGTTGGGCTGAGCGAACGTCATCCATTTGCCTCGCGACCAGTCCTCGCCTGGCTTAAAACAACCAAAGGAACGGGATTCTCGTGCAGGTACTTGTCCGCGACAACAACGTTGATCAGGCTCTCCGCGCTCTCAAGAAGAAGATGCAGCGCGAAGGCATTTTCCGTGAAATGAAGATGCGCGACTATTACGAAAAGCCGTCTGAGAAGCGTGCACGCGAGAAGGCTGAAGCCGTCCGTCGCGTTCGCAAGCTTGCTCGCAAGCGCGCACAGCGCGAAGGCCTCGTCAGCGCACGTCCGGGCGCCCGTTAATCGGCCGTCTTTATAGACGTTTTCGGATGCAAGACCGGGCGGGGGCGAACATATCGCCGCCGCCTTTTTTGACGTGAACGGATGTTTTTTCACCCTTATGAAAGACGTTCCGTGCAATTTCGGGCGCACCCGCTACAATCCCCGCCGGAATTGCTGACAAAGCCGTAGCGGTTTCCTTGCGCATGAGGCGTGAGAGAAGCTTACTTTGAGGACTCGCACTTGAATATGGCTGCATCTACCGGGTTTCTGAACAATCGCTTTCCCGCCGCTGACATGCGTCGCTCCCTGATGGCCGCGGTTGCCGCGACATCGTTCGCCGTTCTTCTGGCCGGCTGCCAGTCGACGACCTCGACGGATGTCCTCAAGGTCGAACGCGCCCAGGGATCGCAGCAGAACATCGCGTCGCTTTCGGCCGTAATCGCCGCCAATCCGCAGGATCCCGAAGGCTACAACGTGCGCGGTTCGGCCTATGGCCGCGCCGGCGAAAATCGCCGCGCGCTCGACGATTTCAACCGTGCTATCGAACTCAACCCGCGCTTCTACCAGGCCTATGCGAACCGTGCGCTCGTGCAGCGCAGCCTGGGCGATCAGGCGCAGGCGGTCTCCGATTACAACACCGCGCTGCAGATCAACCCGCGCTATGACGTGGCCTATATCGGTCGCGGCAATCTCTACCGTCAGGCTGGCCGCCTGGACGATGCGTTCCGCGACTTCAACCGCGCCATCGAACTCGATACGACCGATCCCCGCGCCTACCATAATCGCGGCCTGATCTATCAGGCACGCCGCCAGCATCCCAAGGCGATCGAGGATTTCTCGAAGGCCATCTCGCTGTCGCCGAACTCGGCCGAACCCTATAACGGCCGCGGCATTTCCTATGCGGCGCAGGGCGACGACGACAACGCGTTCTCGGACTTCAACACGGCCATCAACCTCGATGGCAAGCTGGCCGAGTCCTGGGCCAACCAGGCGCTGATCTACGAGCGCCGCGGCGAAATGGCCAAGGCTTCGCGCTCCTACTCCCAGGCGCTGCGTCTCGACCCGAACTACAAGCCGGCCAAGGATGGCCTCGCCCGCACGCGCGGCGCCGGCAACAAGCCCCAGCCCGCCTGATACGGCGCTTGCGCTTTCCCAAACAAAAAGCCCGCGATCGTCTCGCGGGCTTTTTCATTTCAGACCGGCGCGAACCGTCTAGTGGTTCATCGCCTTGACGATATCGTCCGTCATCTTCTTGGCGTCGCCCAGCAGCATCATCGTGCCGTCCTTGTAGAACAGCGTGTTGTCGATGCCGGCATAGCCGGAGCCGAGCGAGCGCTTGACGAAGAGGCAGGTCTTGGCCTTGTCGACGTCGAGGATCGGCATGCCGTAGATCGGCGATGACTTGTCGTCGCGCGCGGCCGGGTTCGTCACGTCGTTGGCACCGATGACATAGGCCACATCGGCCTGCGCGAATTCCGAGTTGATATCCTCGAGTTCAAACACTTCGTCATAGGGCACATTCGCTTCGGCCAGCAGCACGTTCATATGGCCGGGCATGCGGCCCGCGACCGGATGAATGGCATACTTGACCTCGACACCGTTCTTCTTGAGCGCATCGGCCAGTTCGCGCACTGCGTGCTGTGCCTGCGCGACCGCCATGCCGTAACCGGGCACGATGATGACCTTGCTGGCATTGGCCATGAGGAAGGCCGCATCGTCGGCCGAGCCCTGCTTGACCGTGCGCTGCACGCCGTCGTCGCTCGCCGCCGCACCGCTGTCGCCGCCGAAGCCGCCCAGGATGACCGAGATGAACGAACGATTCATGCCCTTGCACATGATGTAGGACAGGATCGCACCCGAGGAGCCGACCAGCGCACCCGTGATGATGAGCGCGAGGTTGCCGAGCGTGAAGCCGATGCCGGCCGCAGCCCAACCCGAATAGGAGTTGAGCATGGAGACGACAACGGGCATGTCGGCGCCGCCGATCGGTACGATCAGAAGCACGCCGAGCGCCAACGCCAGGATAACGATCAGCCAGAAATCGAAGTGGCTTTCCGACAGGGTGAGCCCAACGATGAAGAAGATGATCGCGGCCAAGAGCACGATGTTGATGACATGCCGGTAAGGCAGCATGATCGGCTTGCCGGACATGCGCCCGTCGAGCTTCAGGAAGGCGATGATCGAGCCGGTGAAGGTGATCGCGCCGATGGCCGCACCCAGCGCCATTTCGACGAGCGCCTGGCCGTGGATCTCGCCGACCTGACCGATGCCGAAGGACACCGGCGAGTAAAGTGCGGCAGCGGCGACCAGCACGGCGGCAAGGCCGACGAGCGAGTGGAAGCCTGCGACGAGCTGCGGCATAGAGGTCATGGCGATGGAGCGCGCGATATAGGCGCCGGCACCGCCGCCGATGGCAATGCCGAGCACGATGAGCACGAGACCGCCGAAGGACGGCGTCGCCAGAAGCAGCGTCGTGCCGATGGCGATACCCATGCCGATCATGCCGAGCATGTTGCCGCGGCGGCTGGTCGTGGGATGCGACAGGCCGCGCAGGGCCATGATGAAGAGCACCCCGGAGACAAGGTAGAGGAAGGCTGCGAAGTTTGCGTTCATCGGGCCGCCCTCACTTCTCTTTTTTCTTGTACATCGCCAGCATGCGCTGGGTGACGAGGAAGCCGCCGAAAATGTTGACGGAGGCGAGGATGAGCGCAACGAAGCCGAAGCCCGTCGCCACACCCGAGAGCGAGATGCCGACCGCCAGAAGCGCGCCGACCACGATGACCGAGGAGATCGCGTTGGTGACGGCCATCAGCGGCGTATGCAGCGCCGGCGTGACCGACCACACCACATAATAGCCGACGAAGATCGACAGCACGAAGATCGCCAGGCGGAAGACGAAGGGATCGATCGCGCCGCCGGAAACGCCATGGGCTGCAGCTGCCGCCGCATCCGGCACATATTCGGATGCCGCGCGAACGGCTTCGACAGCACGTTCGAGATCGGTGATTGCCTTGTCGAGAAGTTCGTTCGCCATCACTTGCCCTCCCCTTGCTGAACCGCACCGCCGAAGTTCGGATGCACGACGGCGCCACCGTTGGTCAGCATCGTCGCCTTGACGAGTTCATCCTCGACATTGACCGAAACCGATTTCGTTTCCTTGTCGACCATGGTCTCCAGGAACGTCAGCAGGTTCTTGGCGTAGAGCGCGGAAGCGGAGGCGGCGATGCGGCCCGGCACGTTGAGATAGCCGATGACCTTGACGCCCTCGACCTCGACGATCCTGCCGGGCTCGGCGCCCTCCACATTGCCGCCGCGTTCGACGGCGAGGTCGACCGCAACGGAGCCGTTGCGCATGGCGGCCAGCATCTGGCGGGTCACGAGGCGTGGCGCCGGGCGGCCCGGAATGAGCGCGGTCGTGATGACGATGTCCTGCTTGGCGATATGGTCCGCCACGAGGGCGGCCTGCTTCGCCTGGTACTCTTTCGACATCTCTTTCGCATAGCCGCCGGCGGTTTCGGCAGCCTTGAACTCATCGTCCTCGACGGCGATGAACTTGGCGCCGAGCGAAGCGACCTGCTCCTTGGCGGCCGGACGCACATCCGTCGCGGAAACGGCGGCACCAAGACGTCGGGCTGTGGCGATGGCCTGAAGCCCTGCCACGCCGGCGCCCATGACGAAGACCTTGGCGGCCGGCACCGTGCCGGCTGCGGTCATCATCATCGGCATGGCACGGTCGAATTCATGGGCCGCATCGATGACGGCCTGGTAGCCGGCAAGGTTGGCCTGCGAGGACAGGATGTCCATCGACTGGGCGCGCGTGATGCGCGGCATCAGTTCCATGGCAAAGGTGGTGAGACCGGCATTTGCCATCTCGGCGATGGCGACTTCGTTGCCGTAGGGATCCATCGTGGCGATGACGATGGCGCCGGACTTGTAGGTGGCGGTTTCCCCCGATGTGGGCCGGCGCACCTTCAGAACGACATCGGCGGACCTGGCCTCTTCGGCCCCGACGATGCGCGCGCCGACAGCTTCATAGTCGGCATCGAGAATTCGGGATTTAAGCCCCGCTCCGGCCTCGACGAGCACATCCAGCCCGAGGCCTTTCATTCTCTTGACGGTTTCCACGGAAGCCGCGACACGACCTTCTGCCGTATCACTTTCACGCGCTACAAAAACACACTGACTCAAACCGTGGTCCTCCCCCCGAGACTGGCCGTGTAGAATCGCGGCGCCGGATGGCGCCGGAACAAGCTGCGGAATGCAGATGTCTGGATTAACGAAGCAGGAAGAAACCGGCGACGTTGAGAATGATGAAGAGCAGGAAGGCGCTGAAGAAGCCGGCGCTGGTGAAGAAACCGGCAGCCATGGCGATCAACAGGGCGACGCAGATCAGCGTGCCGTACTTGGCGCCTGCAATGAAGAGATTGTAGGTCTTCTCGTGCTCGGGATAATCCATCGGAGCGCCCATTTCGATCGGTCCGGTATGATGTTCAGCCATAGTCACCTTCTCCTAAGCAGCCACGCTCGCCAGCCGGAAATCCCCCATCCGATGAGCGCTTACATCCGTCGGGCCTGCGTAGCGGCCCGGCTCTTCCCCAAGCGCCAGAAGCGCACGTTGTTCAGGCCATACACAATGGATCGCCAAAGCGCAACGGCAAGGGTGACTTAGCCCTGGCCACTTTCTCCTTCCGGAAACGATGCAGGCCGGTTTCGGGTGAAACCGGCCTGCACTGCGACATAAGGGCGCAAGGCTCATCCAGCGTAAGCGCCGCCCGATAGCTGTATCCGGCGATGGCTGTCGGCAAGGCGCGCCGTCGGCCGTACCGTCAGCGGGCTGAACGGCATGTCGTCGCCGCGGGCAAAGAGCATGCGCCGCTCGAAAGGCTCGGACTGGAAGAACGGGAAACGGGCATAGAGCGAGGACCGCACGTCCTTGCAGCGCGTCGCCATCAGCATCAGGTCGATGATGAACTTGCCCTGGTTGCTTTTCGGCGATGCCACGAAGTCGCCGTCGAACACCCGCTTGTAGAAGGCTGCATGCGCCGGCTTCACCATCTGGAGAACGCGATCGGCATCGAAATAGTCGGCCGCCATCGTCGCCAGGCGCAAGGTCAGGTACGGAATGGCCGGCATCTCGCTCCAGATTTCAGGATCGGCCGCCAGACGCACCGGATCGATCAGCGTCAGGCCCGCATCGAGAAACGCCTTGGTCTCGTCCGGGAACACCTTGCCCGACGACGTCACGCGGTGATCGGGCGTCACGTGATGCAGACGAACCGTCGAGATCAGCCGCTCTTCGTAGTAGATGCCGAAGACATAGGCATGGCTGTCGAAGTCGACTTCATCGATGAGGAGCGGCGTCTCCTCGCCCAGATGCATCACGCTTCCGGCCTTGTAGGCCTTGTAGCGGATGCGGGCGATATCCTCCATGTCCTCGCTCGTCTCGACGCGGCGGTACTCCACCCCGTCAAGCAGCCCCAGCAGTTTCTCAGAAAAGCGATTGGCCACCGTTCCAACGCTCGCCATAGCCCAACACCCCCGAATACACACCGGCGATACGACATCCCCGGACTGATAATCAGCGATATAAGACAATTTGTGTAAAATACCATTCATTAACCTTAATATATGGTTAACGCTAAATTTGCATAAACTGATGCAAGCAGTGGTTCTTCAGGCGAAAGGGGAATGGATCAGGCGACGCGGCGGCCGCGGCGGCGCGCTTCACCCGGCTTGCGGGCAAGGCTTTCATAGCGGTCGCGAAGGGCATCGGGCGACATCGGCGCGGCAAAGACATAACCCTGCACCAGATCGGCGCAGTGATATTTGTTGATAAGCGCGAGCTGTTCCTGCGTCTCGACACCTTCGATGACGATGCGCAGCCCGAGTTCCCGCGACAGGTTGACCGTGCCGCGCAGAAGCTTGAAGCGCCGCGCATCCTCGCCGATGTTGCGCACGAAGGACCGGTCGATCTTGATGACGTCGAGCGGGAGCTGATCGAGATAGCTGAGGCTCGAATAGCCCGTGCCGAAATCGTCGATGGCGATGGTGATGCCGCGGGCGCGCAGTTCCTGCAGGATGGCCTGCACCTTGACCGGCTCTTCCATCAGGCAGCTTTCGGTCACCTCCAGATGCAGGCGGTGCGGCGCAAGCCCGGCGGCCTCCAATGCTTCCGTCACAACGCCGATGATCGACGTTCCACGCAGATCCTGAACGGAGAGATTGACGGAGACGCTCATATGCGGCGGCCACGTCGCGCAATCGGCGCAGGCGCGGTTGATCATGAAACGGGTGATCTCGGAGACGATGCCCATCTCCTCGGCAATCTGGATGAAGACATTCGGCGCAACGGGGCCACGCTCGGGATGCGTCCAGCGCGCCAGCGCCTCGCAGCATTCGATGCTTGTGCCATCAGGGACGAACATCGGTTGGTAAGCGACGGACAACGCATCGGCAGCCAGGGCTTCGCGCAGGTCTTCCTTGAGCTTCTGGCGATCCACGTAGCGGGCGTCCATCTCCTCTTCGAAGACGGTGACGCTGCCCTTGGCGCGGGACTTCGTCTCGAACAGCGCGAGGTCGGCGCGGATCTGCATTTCATCCAGCCGGAACTCGTCGCTCGGCACCATCACGCATCCCGCGCTGAACGAGACGAGGAAGGTCATGCCGTCGAACTCATAGGTGCCGCGCAGCTGCTCATGGAAGCGGCGCATGCGTGCCTCCAAATCGCGACGATTGGCTTCGTTCGGGAAGAACAGGATGAATTCATCACCCATCAGATGGCTGACGACGATCTTGTCCGTCGTAAGCCGACGCAGACGCTCGCTGATCGCGCAAAGGAGGCGGTCGCCCGTAATGTGCCCCTTCATGTCGTTGACATGTTTGAAATCGTCCACGTCGAGCACCATTAAGCCCACTATGCCGGGCTTCTTGCGCTCCGTAAGCGCGTCCTGAACAAGATCGGAGAAGTAGGCGCGGTTGGGAAGCCCGGTCAGGCTGTCGTAACGCACCATGTGGAGGATCTTGTTTTCCGCCCGCACACGCGCTGTGACATCCTCGAAAATGAGCACGGCGCCGCCGTTTTCCCGGCGCGCCGCGGTGAACTCCAGGTACAGCCCCTCCCTCACCTGCAAGAGCGCGCGCGAGCGGTCGCCGCTCAGAAGCTCCTGGAGCTGGCGCAGGATCGCCTTGCTCTGCTCCAGGTTCAGGAACGTGTTGCGCACGCCGTAGCGCAGGACGAGATCGAGATGGCAATCCTTCAGCCGGTCCTGGCTGCCGAGATGCAGGAGCTCGCAGGCACGCCGGTTGGCCACCAGAATGCGATGGTCCGCATCCAGCATGAACAGGCCGTGCGGCATGTTGTTCAGCGCCGCATCGAAACGGTCGGCGATCGTTGCGAGGTCGCGCGCCGCAAGCACGTTCTCGTACAGGAACGTGCGGACGCCGTTGGCCATCGAGCGCGTGGTCATCGCGAAGGGCAGGACGAGCGTCGCGAGAACCGCGTGATAGAAATCCTGCAAAGCCAGGAAGCCGGCGGCGATCGGCAGGCAGGCCGCGAGAACCATGTAGTTGACGGTCCTCGGCGAGCCATAGTTTCGGCCGACGACCGACACCATGGTGCCGAAGGTCACGGAGATACAGGCGATCTCCGCAAAGGCGTCGCGGCTGACGACCAGGCTGTAGCAACAGGCCGTGCCCAGCGCGAATGTGGTGCCGACTGCGCCCAGATTGTACCAGTTCTCCCAATAGCGGATGCCCGACATGTCGAGCGCGGTTTTGTCGGCCCGGTCGAACCGGCGCATGCCGTGCGCGCGCAGCGACCAGATGAGCACGACGAACGCGCTCCACAGCAGGAAGAAGGGATCGGAGGTCTTGGCGAATACGAAGGCGAACGTGATGACATGCGAAATCATGCCCACGAAGAGGGTCTGACGGTTTCCGTACAGCGAGCTGACGAACGACAGGTATACATCAGCCGGCAGTGTGTTTTGACCCTTATCCGTCATGGACTCGGCACTCCCTATGGCATGCGAGGGTTACCGGCCAAAATTTAATGAATGATTTCGGGAGATTACCCAATAACGGGGGACTCACCCGGCAATTTTCGCGTGCACCCCCAACCCAGGAAGAACAGTTTCAACCAAATATTGCAAAATAAAGGCGGAAAGTAAAGATACTCAACCCTCCATAGGCTGATTGCGCAACTATAGGGATGAGGATACGCGAAAGTATTTATCCAAAAAGCGCACGAATAACTGCTGAGTACAACCTAAATTCACAAATGTTTGGTTAACAATTATTTTCGAATCCACCCGCGGAAAATAGTGGTCCCACGGATGATGGGCACCGGTGAGAAACGGCGGCCGTCGTCATTTCGCCTGAAAAGAGGAATTGACTGAGAGAGGATTTGATATCAAATCCTGTTTTGGTATTTCTTTCCCTGGAGCCCAGCATGTCGAAACCCGTCGTCGCCATTCCCGCCGATATCAGGGAGATCGAAGGCAACGTCTGGCAGGCAACCCCGAACCAGTATGTGCGCGCCGCCGTGAAAGGCGCCGATGTCACCGTCTTTCTCGTGCCCGCGCTTGATGCGGACAACGACTTCGACGGCATCCTCGACCGGGTGGATGGGCTTCTCGTCAGCGGCTCGCGCACGAATGTGCATCCTTCGCTTTACGGCAAGGAGGCAACCGAAGCGGAAGGCCCCTATGACCGCGCCCGCGACGCGACCAGCCTGCCGCTCATCGAGCGCGCGCTGGAGCGCGGCGTTCCGTTGCTTGCTATCTGCCGCGGCATTCAGGAGCTCAACGTCGTGCTCGGCGGGACGCTTGCCAACGAGATTCAGGAACAGCCCGGCATATGGGACCACCGCAAGCCCGACACGCCCGAACTCGACGTCGCCTATGGCATCCGCCAGAAGGTGATCGTCAAGGAAGGCAGCTGCCTTGCGGGCGTCGTCGGCGCCGGGGAAATCCAGGTCAATTCGCTGCACCGCCAGGCCATTTCGGACATGGCGCCGCGCCTGGCCGTCGAAGCGGTCGCGGAAGACGGCACGATCGAAGCGGTCTCCGTCATCGGCGCGAAGGCATTTGCGGTCGGCGTACAGTGGCACCCGGAATATTGGGTCGGTTCCGATCAGCCTTCCAACAAGCTGTTTGCCGCCTTCGGCGAGGCCGTGCGCGATTACGCCGCGACAAGGCACGGCATTGCGCATAGGACGGCGGCCGAATAGGTCGCTCAGTCCGCCGCGATGAAGGTGACCATGGCGTCGGCCGGTTCGACGGCCTCATAAGCCAGACCATCGCCATCGACGACTGTGAGAAGCGGCTCGCCGCGCGCATCCAGCACATCGACGGTGCCGTCGCCGTTCTGCGTCCATGTCCGCGCACCGGCAAGGCCGGGCCATACGGCATCGCAATCCGGACCGGCGGTAAAGCGCGTGCTGCGCCCCGAAATCGCCGCACCGCGTTCGACAAGGCAGGCGGTCTTCGCGACGGCGTTGGTGATCGTGTAGCTGTGACCGGCCGACGGGCTGGGAATGGAACCCGACACCATCGGATCCACGTCCGGAGCCCGGTCACGGGCGGCCCAGAGCACCAGGGAGACGACAGCGGCCAGAGCGGCGATTGTGAGCGTCTTCATGGAAATCTCCTTCGCGCGATTCGACATGGACAGCTTGCGCCCGCAAGCTTGCCGAATGGTTAACGAAGACTTTCCGGATGCTGGCCTGATTTGCGGGTAAAGGGCGTTTCCGGCACCGGCGTCACGGCCTGCCCGCGCTCGAACCAGGCGAAGAGATTGTCGGCAACGAGGTCGGCCATCGCGTCGCGCGTCGCAACCGAGGCGGACGCGACATGCGGCAGAAGCGAGACGTTCGGCAGATCGAGCAGGCCGTCAGGGACGTTCGGCTCGTCATAGAACACGTCGAGCCCGGCGGCGGCGATAACGCCGTCCTTCAGCGCAGCGATAAGCGCCGGCTCATCGACAGTCCAGCCGCGTCCGACATTGATCAGCACCCCATTGCTGCCCAGCGCCTGGAGGATACCGGCATCGATCGTGCGATGCGTTTCCGGCGTCTTGGGAACGATGGCGATCAGGATATCGACCGCCTGCGCCAAGGCCATCAGCGAAGGATGGTATGTATAGGGCACGCCTTCGCGCGGCCGGCGGGTGTGGTAGGCGATGTCGAGGCCGAAGCCTTCCAGTCGCCGTGCGATCGCCAGGCCGATGCGCCCCAAGCCGTAAATGCCGGCCTTGCGACCGCGAAGGCTGAGCGGGGAGAGCGGAAAGGCGCCATCGCGCTGCCAGCGCCCTTCGCGCAGCCACGCCTCGGCCTGCGGGAGACGACGTACGGTGTTGAGCAGGAGCCCGATCGCCGTATCGGCAACCTCGTCGTTCAAGACGTCAGGCGTATTGGTCACGACGACGCCGCGCTCAGTAGCCGCCGACACGTCCACGCCATCATAACCGACGCCGAAACTCGCGATGATCTCAAGCGCCGGCAAATGCGCTATCATCGCCGCGTCGAACCGCCCGGAAACCGCCACTCCGGACACCGAAGCGGCTTCGGACCGCGCCACCAGCGACGGGTCCGCGCTGTCGATGCGCACGATGTCGAAAGCCTCCTTCAGGCGATCGACGACACGTTCACGGATGATGCCCGGAATAAGGATGCGCGGTCTGCTCATGAAGGAACTCCTCAACCTTCCGGATGCGGCTTCAGCGGTCCGGTGGACTGGCGAATGCGCATTTCCGGCTTGATGAGGTGGATGCCGTCAGGCTCGTGGCTGCCGGACAGCTTGTCGAGAAGCGCACGCGCGGCGTTGCGTCCCACTTCCGACTGGCCGTTCCAGACCGTGGTGAGCGCAGGCGTGGCGATTGCCGCCTCCTCCAGGTCGTCATAGCCGGTGACGGAGACGTCGCGGCCGGGCACGAGGCCGGCGCGCGCGATGCCGTTCATCAGGCCGATGGCGACAAGATCGTTCCAACAGACCGCCGCTGTGGGCTTCTGCGGCAGCGAGAGGAAATGCACCGCCGCCTCGAAACCGCCCTGCTTGGTGCGCGGTCCGGGAATGCGCAGGCTGGGATCGACCTCGATATTGGCCTTGCGCAAGGCGTTCACGTAACCCTGATAGCGATCGCGGCCGGTGGAGGTCTGGTCCGTGCCACCCACCATGGCGATGGTGCGATGACCAAGGCCGATCAGGTGATTGGTGGCAAGCGAGATTCCATAGCTGTCGTCACCGCGGAAGATCGGCACATCCAGCCCCTCGATGGAACGCGCGATCAGGATCGCCGGCATGCCGTTGTCCTCGGCGAGCCGGATATCCTCCGGCGGCGTGCCGATCGCCGGCGACATGATGACACCGTCACCGCCGAGCTGAAGCAGCGTCTCGACGAAATTGCGCTGTTTTTCGACCGAATCGTAATGGTTGGAGAGGATGAAGGTCTGCCGGTCCCGGTCCAGCTCGCTTTCGATGGCTTTCAAAATTTCCGCATAGAACGGGTTCATGATGTCATGCACCACGACCCCGATGATGCCGGAGCGCGACGTGCGGAGGCTCGCTGCGCGACGGTTATAGATATAGCCGAGCGCGCGGGCCTGTTCCTTGATCCGGTCGCGTGTCGATGCCGCCACCAGCGGGCTGTCTCTCAGCGCAAGCGACACCGTCGCCGTGGAAACGCCCAGCGTATCCGCGATGGTGGAAAGCTTGATTTTCTGTGCCACGACCCCTCCCCGACGACCGCGCCATTCTGCGCGTTTAAAACCGTTTATTTAAACAGTTTAAATCTCGTCGGCAACTGTCTTTTCGCTGTCGCGCGCCTCGTCGGGCCCTGCGCCGTGCAGGTTTTCGTCCATGGCCCGCAGCAGCTTCAGGAGATTGCGAACGTCCTTTTCGCTCAGGCCCTCGGCAGCCTGCTGCTCGCTCAATCGGCCCGCCGCGGTGATTTTCTCGATGGAGGCGTGCCCTGCCTCGGTGAGATGCACGACGGTGAGGCGACCATCCGTGCCATCCGCCCGCCGTTCGACGAAACCCTGCGCTTCAAGCCGCCCGATCGTTCGCGTCATGGTGGGTGCCTTGACGCCGAGCCTGTTGGCAAGCGCCCCGGCGGTCAGCCCGCCCTCTTCGGCAAGCGCGAGGATCACGCCGTCCTGACCGGCATAGAGGCCGGTGGCGAGCAGATTGCGGGAAAGCACCGTACGCATGGAGCGTGCCGCATTCACGACGGCCGCAGCAAGACCCGAGCCGGAAACGGCATCGTGCGATTTCTTCTTCTTGGCCTTCTTTCCGTCCTTGCCGTCTTTGTGCTTCTTGCCCATCGATCGCCTCGCTCCACGCCCTTGCATCACGGGCCTGTCCTTGTATGACTCAGGTTGAAGGCTGGCGGCAAGTGAGGATCGGAGGCAGGCATGGCGCATCCGAAGATGCGGTGGACCGAAAACGACCCGATGCTTGCGCCGGCAGACCGCGCCGGCTGGATCGCCGTGTTGCCGCTCGGCGCCCATGAGAGCCACGGTCCTCACCTGCCGTTCGAAACCGACACGCTGATCGCCGAGGGCATCGCGGAGCGCCTGATGGCCGTCCTGCCGGCGCATCTGCCCGTAACCTTCCTGCCTGCAGAGCCCATCGGTTATTCCCCCGAGCATCTCGACGTGCCCGGCACACGCTCGCTGGACTATGCCGTCGCTATCGAGCGATGGCTGCGCATTGCCGAAGATCTCAACCGCTTCGGCCTGCGCAAGCTCGTCCTTCTCAATGCGCATGGCGGCAACGCGCCGCTGATGACCATCGTGGCGACGGAAGCGCGCGTGCGTTTCGATATGCTTGTCGTGGCGACGGCCTGGACACGGTTCGGCCAGCCGGACGGGTGGATCACGCCGGAGGACAAGGCGATCGACATCCATGGCGGCGACATCGAGACCTCCGTGATGCTGGCGCTGCACCCCGAAAAGGTACGCATGGACAAGGCCGAGCGCTTCGGTTCCCGTCAGGCGGAATTCGCCGCGCGTTTCGCCCATCTGCGCGCCTATGGCCCGCACGCCTTCGGCTGGAAGATGTCCGACCTCAATCCGCTGGGCGTGGCCGGAGACGCCAGTGCCGCGACGGCCGAAAAAGGCGAGCAACTGATCATGCACGCCGTGCGCGGTCTTGTCGGCCTTCTCGAGGATGTTGACGGATTCGACGTCGAAACACTTAGCTGACGGCATTTGCGCTGGCCCGTTCGATCTCCTATATCAGTCGCGACGACGGACCAGACGTCCCATCCCTCGAGGTTCCCATGACCGAAACAGCTCTTCCCAAGCCCATTCCCGTCACCGTGCTCACCGGCTATCTCGGTGCCGGCAAAACGACGCTGCTCAACCGTATCCTCACGGAGAACCACGGCAAGAAATACGCCGTCATCGTCAACGAGTTCGGCGAGATCGGCATCGACAACGACCTGATCGTCGAGTCGGATGAAGAAATCTACGAGATGAACAACGGCTGCATCTGCTGCACCGTGCGCGGCGACCTGATCCGCGTGGTGGAAGGCCTGATGCGCCGCCCCGGCCGCTTCGACGCCATCATCGTCGAGACGACGGGCCTTGCCGATCCGGTTCCGGTCGCCCAGACCTTCTTCATGGACGACGATGTTCGCCAGAAGACCGAACTCGACGCGGTCGTCGCGCTGGTCGATGCCAAGCACCTGCCGCTGCGCCTCAAGGACAGCCGCGAGGCCGAGGACCAGATCGCCTTTGCGGATGTCGTGCTCATCAACAAGACCGACCTCGTCAGCCCGGAAGAGCTTGCAAGGATCGAGGCAACGGTGCGCGTGATCAACCCGTCCGCCCGCATCCATCGCACGACCCGCTCGGATATCGACCTCACCAAGGTTCTCGACCAGGGCGCGTTCAATCTGGAGCGGGCGCTCGAAAACGATCCGCACTTCCTCGATCACGATCATCCTGACCATGTCTGCGGCCCCGATTGCGGCCATGACCACCATCATCATGGGCACGACCACGATCATCACCACCACGATCATGACCATGACCACCATCACCATGATCATGACCACGGCGTCTCGCCGATCCATGACGTGACGGTGCAGTCGATTTCGCTGCGCGGCGGCGAGATGAACCCGGAGCGCTTCTTCCCCTGGATCCAGAAGATCACCCAGACGGACGGTCCGAACATCCTGCGCCTGAAGGGCATCATCGCCTTTGCCGGCGACGAGGAGCGTTATGTCGTGCAGGGCGTGCACATGATCGTCGAGGGCGATCACCAGCGCGCCTGGAAGGATGGCGAGAAGCGGGAAAGCCGCCTCGTCTTCATCGGTCGCGATCTCGATCGCGAGAAGATCGAACGGACCTTCAAGGCCTGCGAGGCACAGAAGGCATGACGCCGGACAGTGTGACGCGGTTTTCGGATAACGCCATACGCAGGAAAGACATGTAATGCCGACAGTGGCCCCTCTCGATCTCGACGGCCATGTCGTCGCGACCGCCTTTCTCGGCGACGTGCCGTTTTTCGCTTCCGCCTCCGGCGTCATCCATCGTCTCGATCACGGGCAGAAGGCCACGGAGGCGCATGACGGCCTGCTGGCCTGCGTGCGCGACGAAGCGAACGATACGCTGATCACCGGCGGCGAGGACGGCAAGGTGCAGCGCATTGCCGCCGACGGCACCGCGACCTTGCTGGCGGAGGTGCAGCGCAAGTGGATATCCGTCGTGGCGGCCGGTCCGCAGGGCGCCGTCGGCTTCGCCGAGGGACGCACGGCGCGCGTGCGGCTGGCCGACGGGACGATCAAGGAATTTTCCGAAAGCCGCTCCGTCGAAGGCATGGCCTTCGCGCCGAAAGGCCTGCGCATCGGGATCGCCCGTTACAACGGCGTTTCCCTGCACTGGGTTGCAATGGCAGCCCAGCCGGTCGAACTGGAATGGAAGGGCGCGCATAACGGCATCACCTTCTCGCCGGACGGCCGCTTCGTCGTCACCACCATGCAGGAAAACGCCCTGCACGGCTGGAAGCTCGATCCGAAAGCCGGTGCCGACACTCGTCACATGCGTATGACGGGTTACCCTGCCAAGGTGAAGTCGTTCTCCTGGTCCGCCAAGGGCAAGTGGCTCGCGTCTTCCGGCGCGCCCGCCGCGATCGTCTGGCCCTTCTCGGCCAAGGACGGCCCGATGGGCAAGCCGCCGCTCGAACTCGGCACCCGCGCAGATGTCATGGTGACCTGCGTCTCGTGTCACCCGGCGGAAGATGTCGTCGCCATCGGCTATTCCGACGGCATGGTTCTGGCGGCCCGCTTTGCCGACAGCCGTGAAGTGCTGCTGCGCCGCCCCGGCAAGGGTGCCATCACATCGATGGGCTGGAACCGCAACGGCAAGCTGCTTGCCTTCGCCAGCGAGGCTGGCGACTGCGGCGTCATCGATCTGGCCGGCTGATCTTCCGCACCCCTAAAATGAGAAACCCGGGAGAGCAAGCTCTCCCGGGCCACTGACCGCAGGGACAGGGTGGGGATTACGGTCAGTGTCTGCGCTTCTTGCAGCCGCAATCGCTGCCGCCGCTGCCGCTCAGGATGCCGAGGGCCGAGCCGTTGAGCACGCCCGAAAGCGTGCCGTTCAGGCTGTTGTTCAGCACACCGTTCAGGACGTTGTTGTCGCTGAGGACGTTGCCGACGCCCACGCCGACACTCGGGGCGATCACGATGCCGCCGGTCTTGGTCTTGTTGCCGCTGAGGATGCCGAGGCCGAGCAGGCCGCCGGCGGACGCCTGGCCGGCACCGGCAAGAGCGATCACGGTAGCGATTGCGATGATGCGGGTCTTGTTCATGGTCTCTCTCCTTTGGTTGCGCACCTCAAAGATGCACAACCAAAGGTAATATAAACTCCCATCAACACAACCGTATTTGCCCGATATAGCAAAGAGTTAACCATAACGTAGACAAGTTTAACGAATACTTCCGGAATACAACCATTGCGGAAATCGGACAGGATTTACCTGCCATATCTCAACCTTTGAGGGTTTTTTAACCACATAAGTCCAGGATTTCGAGCCGATAACCGATACGGGGCGCGGAACCGAATGCGTATTTCACAGGCCATGCTGGCCACGATCCTGCTGGTGGCAGGCGGCAATCCGTCATTGGCGGATTCAACCATAGATTACACATTCGGTGGTGGCCGCACATCGAACATCTTCAAGGACACGACGCGGCTTCCCGCCTCCTTTGCCGAAGCAGCGCTGAGCCTTCGCGGCAGTTTCGACCTTGAGGAAACCGACATCGCCTATGCGATGACGACGCGGGCGCGGAAGGTGCCCCGCTACCGTTTTGCGGACGAGCGCGCGGCAGGCATTGAGATCGGCCTTGCGCGCGATATCGGCGAGGCTGTCAAGTTCACGCTTCGCGGCAGTATAGAACACCGGCAGACGGGCGATGTCCTGCTCGCCCTGCCCGGCCTTCTCATCGGCTACCGGCAGGCGGACATTCTGGCCAATGCGAGCACGGGCCTCACGATCGAGCATGCCGGCGGCAAGAGCCACCTCACGGCATCGCTCGCCCGCTTCAGCCCCGGCAAGGCGCGATTAACGATTCCGGGCCTGCCGCGCGTGCAGCTTGAAGGCGGCAACACGCTCTATGAAGTGACGGCAGGGCATATCCGCCCCCTGCTCGGCGGCGAGGTGGGCGCAACGGTGCAGTTTCGCACCAACCGCATTCCGGGCGATCCCCAGGACAATTTCGAGCGCTACCCCGCACAGACCCTGCGCGGCTCGATCGCCTTCGGCCGCGTGTTCGGCGCCGTGACATTGCTGGCGGAGGCGGGCCTGGTGCGCGTTGAGAGCCCGGACCTGGGCGCGAGCGTCGATCCGACCCGTCCGTTCTTGAAAACCGAACTCGCCTGGGCGATCACCGACACGGTCGCGCTCAAGGGAAAGCTCTCACGGGATATCGCACTTGCCGACATCGATGATCCCCTGGGCGAGGATGTACGAACGCTCAGCCTGGCGCTGGAAACCGCGCTGACGGAGAAGCTGAAGCTCAGCCTCGCCTTCGAGCAGGCCTACAGCGACTGGCTCGCTTACGACTATCGGACACGCACGAATGCCACGACGGCGATCCTCACCTACACGCTCGCGAAAGGCGCGTCCGTGGCGCTGGAATACAGCCACCTCGTGCGCAAGGAGACCGACGAGACCGCCGACTTCAAGGTCAACGGCCTCGCCGCGCGGTTCCAGGGCTCGTTCTGAGCCTCACCACTCCAGTTCCAGATGCGGCCGGCCGTTCGAGGTCTTTTCCAGCGTCCGCCCCGTTTCATCGACGGTGCAGTTCACACGCTGGCGGAAGGCGGAGAAGCTGTCGAAAGTCACCACATCGACGGGCGTGTCGAAATGCAGTGTCATGCGGTAGCGACCCGGCTGGGTTGTCAGCGCCTGCACGCCGATGACCTCGGCATCGAATGGCTGGCCAAGATAGGTGCCGCGCACGCGCGAGCCGAGCATCCAGGGATCGAACGGCGGCCGGTTGCCCACCGCCGCATGCAACGTATTCCAGTCGCGAAAGCCGTATTGGGCCGCGATCAGTTCCAGGGCGCGCGAATGCGAAACGGGCTGCATCTCGTCCGCAAAGCGTGCACGCAGCCGCTTCGCCTGGTCTTTCAGGGTATCGAGGGAAGGCAGGGGCGTCGAGAGAGGACGCATGTCGGAACTCCAGTGTCTGCATGCGTCATTTCGGAGGGAGCCCGCATTGCCACCGGTTCGCATGCGTGATGCTGGAAGACCGATTATTTCTAAGAGAGACTTCACCAAAGCTTGCGCTCGCGGACGGCAGGGGCTCTCACCCTGCTCTGCACATAGGTCTTCGCGGCCCGTCTGTCAAATCTCCCGCTTGCACGAGGGCCGGAAGCGTGGGAGCACTTTCCCAGGAGGAACCACCATGACATCCGTTACCCTGATCGCCTTCGCCGCCGTCGCCTTCATTGGCATTGTCACGCCCGGCCCCACCGTGCTTCTCGCCCTCACCAACGGCTCGCGCTACGGCATCCGCCGGGCACTTCCCGGCATGGTTGGCGCCGTTCTGTCAGACTTCGTACTGATCGGCGCAGTCGCGCTTGGCCTCGGCGCGCTACTGGCGGCCTCCGAATTCTGGTTCTCGGTCGTCAAATGGCTGGGCGCGGCCTATCTCGCCTTCCTCGGCGTCCAGATGCTGCGTTCCACCGGCTCGCTCGGCCGCACTCTCGACGACATGCAGGCCGCCGACCGCACGACGTCGCGGGCGGTCTTCTTCAAAAGCCTGCTGGTCGCCGTCACCAATCCCAAGGGCTACCTGTTTTTCTCGGCCTTCCTGCCCCAATTCATCGATCCAGCAGCCCCGCAGACGCAGCAATATGCGCTGCTCGCGCTGGTCTTCGCAGCCATCGATTTCCTGGTAATGTTCGGTTACGCAGCACTCGGTTCGCAGGCCGCGCGCGTGCTCAAGACATCGGGCGCTGCTTGGCTCGACCGCGTCTGCGGCGGCGCATTGCTGGCGCTTGCGGGCTCACTCGCTTTCTATCGTCGAGCCGCGAACTGATCAGCTCTCAGCCGTGCCGATGATCTTCGCAAGGAGGTCATGCAGGTTGTCACGATAGCCGGAGCGGGCGGAAGGATCGCCCTCTTCGGAGGTCATGGCGACGGTCAGGCCGAGATCGGGCACGATATAGAGCATCTGGCCGCCAAAACCCCAGGCATAGTGGACGGTCTTGCCGCCGATCACCCGCTCGAACCATCCGTAGCCGTAGCCGTCGTTGGAAAAGCGCGAATTGGTGCGCGACTGCCAGGATTGGCGGATCCAGTCTTCCGGCACGAGCTGCGTGCCATCGGCGGTGCGCCCGCCATTGCGGTAGAGCTCGCCGAAGGCGAGCAGAGAACGTGTGCTCATCGCCATTTGGTTGCCGCCGAGATAGATGCCCTGCGGGTCTCGGTCCCAGGCGCCGATGCGGAAACCGTAGAGCGGGCCGAGCCAGTCGCGCGCCAGCGCCAGTGTCGACTTGCCGCCGACCTTCGTCAGGATGGCCGAGAGAAGGTGCGTGGAGCCCGTGGAGTAGAGCATTGCCCCGCCCGGATCATCGACGAAGGGCATGGCGAGCGCCGCACGCACCCAGTTGCGGCTGGCGACCCAGCGCCCGTAATTGCCGCCGGAGGTGCGCTCCAACCCCGCCTGCATGGAAAGCAGGTTGCCGACAGTGATGCGGTCGAGCCGCGGGTCACGCTCCGCCGGCAGGTCGCTGGCGAGGATGGGCGCGATCGGCTGATCGACACCTTCGAGCAGGCCCTTGGCGATGGCGATGCCGACGAGGGCGGAGATGATCGATTTCGACGCCGACTTGATGTTCGCGCTTTCGGCCGGCGTATGCCCGCCATAACCGCGCTCGGCGACGATCTTGCCGTTATGCGCGACGACGACCGCCTTCAGCTGCGACAGCGACGAGGCCGCAGACAGCGTCTCGGCGATCGCCTGCGCCGGCTGGGCGATAACGGGTTCCTGCGCGCGGGCGCCGGCGAGCGGCAATGCCAGGGCAAGGCCAATAATGAAAAGCTGCTTCCTCATGGGAAGGCAGATAGGCGACGGGCGGCGCAATTTCATGGCCGATGGCCGGGTTTCACGCAGTGTTGAAAACCTGTGAGCACCCGGCCATGGGCGGCTTCATCCTCAGAAGCGGTAGGTGATACCGGCGCCCACCAGCCACGGATCCAGCTTCGCCTTGCCGGTCAGCGGCGTCCCCTGGTAGTTGACCTTCCATTCGGGCTCCAGGAACAGCTTCTTCACGTCGAAGTTCACGCCCCAGTGCTGGTCGATCATGTAGTCGAAGCCGACCTGCAGGGCCGCGCCGACCTTGTTCTTGACGTCGAGATCGGTGAAATCACCGGAACCGGACTGGTTATAGAACAGCGTATAGTTCACGCCCGCGCCGACATAGGGCTTGAATGCGCCGAAATCGGTGAAGTGGTATTGCAGGGTCAGGGTCGGCGGCAGGAGCCAGGCCTTGCCGACCTTGCCAAGACCCGCGATGGAATCCGCCGCGTTCACATTCGCGTAGGTCGTGCCGAGGATGAGTTCCGCCGCGATGTTGTCCGTGAAGAAGTAGGAAATGTCGAGTTCCGGAACGACCGTGTCCGAATAGGTCAGGCCCGAACCCGGGATCGCATCCACATAGCCCGAATCGTTCGTGATGACGCCAAGCCCGCGCACGCGGATCTGCCAGGGGCTCTGCGCCGCGATATCCACCGGCGCCTCCGCCGGCGCCATGCGCTCTGCAAGATCAGCCGCAAAAGCCCCGCTGCCGATCAGCGTCACCGCCGCGGCAAGCGCCGCACGCCTGATCCGCACAATCCCATCTCTCTTCATGTCGTCTCTCCATCATCACGACTCGTTTTGCGACGCGACTATGAGAGCCCGGCGCTGGAGAAGCCTTTGAGATGGATCAAGTGAGAGGCATGCGAATGGACGATTGCTTGGAAATCGACAGGAGAGTTGTCAAACGTCCAATTAAAACAATGACAAGCGTCAAGAATGGAAAGGCCGGCCCGCAGCCGGCCGTTCCTCAGGCTGCCTTTCGCGCAGCCGGCATCACGCGGCGGCGACCGCTGGGAACGAGCACGCCCGCCGCTCCATCCAGCCAGCCGTCCTTCAGTTCCAGCGCGAGGAAGCGGCGGCGCTCGAAGGGACCCGGCATGACGAGATGCTGCGCCTTGGCGGTGAAAAAGCCGAAGCGCTCGTAATATTCAGGGTCGCCCACCAGAAGCACCGCACCGTGTCCACGGTCGCGCGCCTCGGTGATGGCGGCCCGCATCAGCGCCCCGCCGATGCCCTTGCCCTCGTGCTCGCAATCGACGGCGAGCGGGCCGAGCAGAAGCGCCGGCACGGCATTGCCATCGGCATCGACGCCCGCTTCGACATTCCACAGACGCACGGTGCCGATCACATGCCCTTCGGCATCACGCGCAACGAAGGCAAGGCCTTCGGCCGGCAGGCGACCGCGGCGCAACGTCTCGGACGACTTGCGGAAGCGCGCCTCGCCCATGACACGGTCGAGCAGACGCTCGCGCGCGACGATATCGCCGGCATTCTCCTGGTCGATGGCAAAGGCGGAATGCGCGAAGAACGCGCGGACAGAATCAAGAACAGTGGCCATCTCTGGGCCTCCCGTGCTCAAAACCGATTCAAACGGTATCCGGAACGAATTGTGAAGGTGGCGCTCCCGCAGGGACGGGAGCGCCGGGGCGGTCAGATGACAAAAGCCTTGAGCGGCTCGAAGCCGTTGAAGGCGACCGCCGAATAGGTGGTCGTGTAGGCGCCGGCGCTCTCGATCAGAACCTCGTCACCGATCGAAAGGGTGATCGGCAGCGGATACATGTTCTTCTCGTACATCACGTCGGCCGAATCGCAGGTCGGGCCGGCAAGCACGCAAGGCTCCATCTCGTCGGCATCGCGCGCCGTGCGGATGGGGTAGCGGATCGCCTCGTCCATGGTTTCGGCAAGGCCGCCGAACTTGCCGATGTCGAGGAAGACCCAGCGATGCGCGTCGTTGTCGGACTTCTTCGAGACGAGAACGACTTCCGCCTTGATGACACCCGCATTGCCGACCATGCCGCGGCCCGGCTCGATGATGGTTTCCGGGATCTGGTTGCCGAAATGCTTCTTCAGCGCCGAGAAGATCGCCTTGCCGTAGGCTTCGGCCGACGGGATATCGCGCAGATACTTCGTCGGGAAACCGCCGCCCATATTGACCATCTTCAGCTCGATGCCCTGCTTGGCCAGCTGCACGAAGACGCGCTTGGCATCGGCGAGAGCCGCATCCCATGCGTCGAGCTTCGTCATCTGCGAGCCGACATGGAAGGACACGCCATAGGAGGTGAGGCCCAGCTGGTGTGCATAGACAAGCACGTCGACGGCCATCTGCGGCACGCAGCCGAACTTGCGCGACAGCGGCCATTCCGCACCTTCGCCATCCGTGAGGACACGGCAGAAGACACGCGCGCCGGGAGCGGCGCGTGCGACCTTCTCGACTTCCTCATGGCTGTCCACGGCGAAAAGGGAGACACCGAGCGCATGAGCGCGCGCGACGTCACGTTCCTTCTTGATCGTGTTGCCGAACGAAATGCGGGTCGGGGTCGCGCCGGCATCGAGCGCCATCTCGATTTCTGCGACGGACGCGCAATCGAAGTTGGAGCCCATGCTGGCGAGAAGGCGCAGGATTTCCGGCGCCGGGTTCGCCTTGACGGCATAGTAGATCGCGCTGTCCGGCAGGGCGTGGCGGAAAGCCTTGAAATTGTCGCGCACCACGTCGAGGTCGACCACGAGGCACGGGCCGTCGGGACGTCGGGTGTTCAGGAAGTCGATGATACGTGCGGTTGCCATCTCGGTATTCCCCATATCCAGGTTGCTCCGGGAAAATCCCGGAGGACAAAGGGCGGATACGAACACGCTCTGGAACCAGCCGGTGGAGACCCCGGTACCAAGCATGCGCATCAGCGCGAACGGTGAACCGAAGCCCGCCTAGGCTTCAATTCGGCTTTGTCTGCCTTGGATTGGTGGGAAACCCGACCGCACGTCCGGCAATGAAGGTGTGCCTCTTCAGTAACCCCGGCTGATGGAGAGCCGGCAGACACCAGAAAGGCCCGCACCGTCGTTGCTTCAAGATGTCCTCGCATTTCCCGGTTGGCCGGAATAGCGACTGGAGCGGTTAGTTCCAGGTACCTTACCGATGATCCTCACCAAATCGAGGGTCGGCGGACACCCACAGGCACGTGCGACTTTGGGCAGCACGGGAGATAAGAAGAATCGCTGTCGTAATCAAGAGGTTTTTTTGCCTCGCGCTATTGAAAATAATCCGCCAGCCACGACATTCGCGAAACTGGCTTTCGATGGAACTTTTTTCTACGATCGGCGACCCAAGCGCCGTCTTCAGCCGCCGGCCGCACCCGCGATCCAGCGGCACGTCTATTTAAGTGGGGACACATGGACACATTGACCCGAATCCGGGCCTTCATCGACGTCGTCGACGCCGAGGGATTTTCCGCTGCATCGCGCAAGACCGGCCGGTCCAAGGCGCTTCTGTCCAAATATGTACGCGAACTGGAAGACGAACTCGGCGCTCTGTTGCTCAACCGCACGACCCGCCAGTTTTCGATGACCGAGCCCGGCCACACCTATTACCGCACCGCCTCCGATATCCTGAAGGAGATCGACAACCTCGCCGATCTCGTGCGCGAAAAGAACACGGACCTGCGCGGCAAGCTGAAGGTTTCCGCACCGCGCACCTTCGTCGATGCCGAGATCGGCCAGTCGCTCATCGATTTCGGCAAGGAATATCCGGAACTGTCGCTTGAGATCGTCGCCGACGACCGCTTCGTCGATCTCGTCGAGGAAGGCTTCGACGTGGCGATCCGCATCACGCGGCTGGAGGATTCCGCCCTCATCGCCCGCAAGCTCGGCGATTTCCTTCTCAAGATCTGCGTGACGCAGGAGTTCCTCGACCGCACCGGACCGATCAATCACCCGAGCGATCTCGCCCACCTGCCCTGCATCATCGACACGAATGGCAAGTCGCACAGCAACTGGCGCTTCGTGGATGACAAGGGCGCAGGCTTCAGCGTGCCGGTCAGCGGCCATATCGAGGTCAACAGCCCGACCGCCGCCATACGCGCGGCCGCGAACGGCCTCGGCGTCGCGCAGGTGCCGGCCTTCATCGCGCGGCCCTGCCTGGACGCGGGGCAGGTCGTTTCGATCCTCGAGGATTATCTGCCGACCGACCGCGGCATCTATGCGATCTACCCGCACAGACGCTATCTGCCGGCCAAGGTGCGCACCTTCGTCGATTTCCTGCACGGCTGGTTCCGCCGCAATCCGGGCATCGAGGCCTGAGGGTCCCAATTCCGACCCATTTGCGTTAGATTCATCCGGTCGATTCCTATCGCCGAGAGGACTGAACTTCATGCGCTTCCTGCCTCGCCTGCTCGCCGGAGCAGCCCTGCTGGCGCCAGCCACCGCCTTCGCCCATCCGCACATCTTCGCGGAGGCGCGGCTGGAGGTGACCGCAAACGAGGACGGCACCATCAGCGAGTTGCGCAATGTCTGGCGTTTCGACGAGATGTTCTCCGCCAGCGTCGTGATGGACTTCGACAAGAACGGCAACAACCAGCTCGATCCGGACGAGCTTGCCGAAGTCGGCAAGACGGTGCTCGAATCGCTGGAGGAGTTCAGCTACTACACCACCATCACCGAGGACGGAAAAACCGTGAAGGTGGCCAAGCCGGATGCGATCAATGTCGATTACAAGGACGGCCAGCTCCTGATGTTCTTCACGGTGAAGCCGGGCGAAGTCATGCCGCTCAAGGGCAAGCTCACCTTCGGCGTCTACGATCCCACCATGTATGCCGCGATGGATTTCGCCTCCGACGACGATCTCGTCGTGGTCGGAAACAAGTTCGCCGCCTGCAAGCGCGAGGTCGTGCGTCCGGACCCCGACGAGGTTCTGGCCCAGAACCAGGCCAGCCTGACCGAGGCATTCTTCAACGATCCCGCCGGCACCGACATGTCGAAGATGTTCGCAACCCGTCTGGAGCTGACATGCTGACCCGCAACCGCGCCATCGCTTTTGCCACCGTCACGCTCGCCATTGCCGCTACTGCAACGCTTGCCCACGCGCAGTCGCCGCTCGGCATCGGCTCTGCGGAGCCCGGTTTCAACACCAACGGCGCTTTCGGCGGCCTGTTCTCCTGGATCAATGCGCAGCAGCAGGGCTTCTATCGCATGATGACCGGCGCGCTGAAGGATATGCGCGAAAATCCCTGGGCGGCATCCACGCTGGTCGGCCTGTCCTTCGCTTACGGCGTCTTCCATGCCGCCGGTCCGGGCCACGGCAAGGCGGTCATCTCGTCCTACATGCTGGCGAACGAGGTGGAGCTTCGGCGCGGCGTGCTGCTCTCCTTCCTCTCGTCGATCCTCCAGGGCGTCGTCGCCATCCTGTTGGTGGGCGCCGCCTATCTCTTCCTGCGCGGCACGACCGTCTCGATGACGGACGCCACCCGCGCGCTGGAGACGGGGAGTTACGCGCTCATCACGCTTTTCGGTGCCTGGCTGCTCTTCCGGAAACTGCGTCCGGCACGCCGCGCGTCGGCGCTGGGTGCGCAGGCCGTGGAAGTCCATGACCACCACCACCATCATTCGCACGGGCACCATCATCACGCAGGCGAGGTTTGCTCGACCTGCGGCCACGCGCACGCGCCGGACCCGTCGCTCCTGAAAGGCGACCGCTTCGCGCTGCGCGAAGCATGGTCGGCCATTGTCGCGGTCGGGCTACGCCCCTGCTCCGGCGCTTTGATCGTCCTGAGCTTCGCGCTGCTCAACGGTCTCTATCTCGGCGGCATGCTCGCCGTTCTGGCCATGTCGATCGGCACGGCCATCACCGTCTCGATCCTCGCCACGCTCGCGGTCACGGCCAAGGGCGCCGCCGTGCGCTTTGCCGGCAACGGCTCGGCAGCCGTGCGGGTCGGCACGGCGATCGAGATCGCCGGCGCGCTGCTGGTCATGGTCCTGGGATTGCTCCTGCTCGGAGCCTCGCTCCAGCTCTAGTTTCCGTGTTTGCGCTGATAGCGCGCCCGCAGCCAGAAGAGCAGGAAGAAGCACAGCACCATCGCCGCGCCGAAGGCGCCGGCCAGCCACGGCGAAAGATCGCCCAGCGCGATCATGATCCTGGGCACGAAATAGAACACCACGCCCGTTCCCAGCAGAATGAGGATGGCGGCGATCGCCGTCGACCGTCCCTTGTTGTCGCCGCTCATGCCGCACCTCCTGCCATGATGTCCGCCCGTATATCCTCGAGCCGGCGCTTCTGGTTGCCATCGGCATCGAAATTGTCGGGCGCCAGCCAGGCCTCGAAGGCCTTTGCGATCACGGGCCATTCGCCGTCGATGATGGAGAACCAGGCCGTGTCGCGGTTCTCTCCCTTGGAGAGCATGTGCTGGCGAAAGACCCCTTCGAAGGAGAAGCCGAGACGGGCGGCGGTGCGTTTGCTGGCCGCATTGTCGTTGTTGCACTTCCATTCATAACGACGGTAGCCGAGGTCTTCGAAGACGTGCCTGGCAAGCAGATATTGCGCCTCTGTGGAGAGCGGCGAACGCGACATGCCGCTGCCGTGGGCAATGCCGCCGATCTCCACGACGCCGTTCGCCGGGTCCGGCCGCATGTAATGCGCCATGCCGACGACCTTGCCATTGGCTTTGTCTACGATGACCTCACGCACCCAGCCGGATTTGATCACCGCCTCCGACCAGGCATCGAACGCCTCGATGCCGGTGAAGTCGGGCTGCGCGAAATAGCGTAGCAAAGGGTTGATGGCCATGCCGCCGAACGCATCCCACAACGCGTTAAGATGGCGCGCACGCTCATAGGGCTCCAGCCGCACGTAACGGCCTTCGAGCAAAACGGGAGCGGGAGGCGGTGCCCCTTTCCAGTCCTTGAGATCGCGCATGATATCCTCCATCGGTCGTGCCGAAGGGATAGAGCAGCGAGCGATTGCGCGCAATGCGCAAAGCGGGGAGCGGCGTTCCGCCACCCCCCGATACAATCAGACGGTGGCGGCAGAAACCGTTGCCTCGATATGGTCGACCAATGCATCCGCCAGTCCAAGACGGCCGGCAAGGAGATCGAGATAACCGCGCTCGGCGCGCGACTTCGGCTCTATGGCAAGCCGCGAGGCCGTATAAAGCTCGACGCGCTGTTCTTCGGTCTGCGCGGCCGCGACAATGGCATCGATATCGATCGGGTTGGCAAGTTCCGTTTCCAGGAACGCCGCGGCATCGTCGCCGAGACCCGACACCTTCAGCTTGTCGATGATGCGGGCACGCTCGGCATCGTCGATATGGCCGTCTGCACGGGCGGCTGCGATCATGGCGCGCACAAGGATGAGCGCGAAGTCGCTGCTCACCGCTTGGGGATGAAAACCGGAATCGGCCGGAGGCGGCAGAAGTTCGGGCGTACCGCCCTGCGCCGTTTCGGCGGGATTTTGACCATCTCGATAATTCTTGTAGGCTTGGTAGCCGAGGCCGGCGATCGCGGCGAGGCCGCCGATCTTCAGAGCGGAGCCAGCAACCTTGCGGCCGCTGTCCGTGCCCAGCAGGACACCGGCAATGGCGATGCTGGCGAGCGGATTGTCCTTGGCAAGCTGCGTGACCTGACCCGCGCGATCCCGCACGGTTCCACCGGCGCCGGGCACTTGCGAACCGAGGAACTGATCAAGCAACTTCTTCGCGTCAAACATGGGGCGGTCTCCGTTGTTCCTGCCGACTATCAGGCAAGATAGGAATGACCTTTGCCGATTACAAACGCATAACGGGCGGCCAGGGCCGCCCGTCTGCAAATTCCGAAAACTGCGATCAGCCCTTCAGGGCAGCCGCTTCGGCGGCCAGTTTCTCGATGCCCGCCCAGTCGCCCTTGGCGACGAGGTCCTTCGGCGCGACCCACGAACCGCCGACGCAGACGACATTCGGCAGCGAAAGATAATCGCGGGCATTGGCAAGCGAGATGCCGCCCGTCGGGCAAAACAGCGTGCCGGCAAGCGGCGACGACAGCGATTTCAGATAGGCGGCACCGCCGGCCTGCTCGGCCGGGAAGAATTTCAGCACGTCATAGCCTTCCTCGCGAAGGCCCATGACCTCGCTTGCCGTGGCCGCGCCCGGCAGGAGCGGAATTTCGGAATCGGAGGCCGCATCGATCAGCTCCTGCGTGGTGCCGGGGCTGACGATGAACTGCGAACCGGCCTCGACGGCCGCTTCGAACTGCGCGGCATTGAGGATCGTGCCGGCGCCGGCGACAGCGCCCTCCACTTCGTTGGCCACGGCGCGGATCGCCTCCAGGGCGGCGGGCGTACGAAGCGTGATCTCGATGGCCTTCAACCCGCCGGCGACGAGCGCGCGTGCCAGGGGAACGGCGGTCTTGACGTCGTCGATAATAAGAACCGGCACGACCGGCTGGAGCTTCAGGACGGAAAGCAGCTTGGCATTCTTGTCGCTCATGACACCACCTTTTAAAACGATTGAATTGAAATCGGGCATATCGCGTCCGCGACCACGTGTCGAGCCTTACGCGCAATTCTTGGACTTGTCATGGCACCTGTATCGTGTAGTGTTTGCCCGCTCCTGACGTGTCTCCAACAGCGAAAGCGTGCCTATGGCAAAAGAGATCGAACGGAAGTTCCTTGTGTCGAGCCAGCGGTGGCGCGCCTTCGCGGACGAAGGCATAGCCATAAGACAAGCCTACATCGTCGCGCAGGATGACCGCTCTCTTCGGGTGCGGATCTTTGGCGACGGGCGCGCGCGTATCACCCTGAAGATCGGCCATGCCGTCCTTGTCCGCGACGAATACGAGTACGACGTCGATCGCGACGAAGCCGAGGACATGCTGCGCCATGCGATCGGCAAGGTGATCGAGAAGGTGCGCTACCGTGTGCCCCACAAGGGCCATGTCTGGGAGATCGATGTCTACCAGGGCGTCCATCGCGGCCTGGTCATTGCCGAGGTCGAGCTTTCCTCCCGCCTGGACGAGCCGGAGCTGCCCGATTGGGTGGGCCGCGAAGTGACCGGCGAAAGCCGGTATTCCAACCAGTCGATGGCGCTCGGCATCAGCAACGGCGCCAGCCTGCGCCAGCTCACCTGAACCGCTACGTCACGCCGCATTGCAGGAAATGCGGCGACGCTGTATGTGGCGACCATGACAAACGAGATTGCCTCATCGACTGAAGAGAGCGGCTTCCTGGTGGCCGCGCTTTACCATTTCGTCTCTGTTCCGCGCTTTGCGGAGCTGCGCGCGCCCTTGCAGGCACTCTGCGAGGAAAACGGCGTGCGCGGCACACTGCTGCTCGCCCATGAGGGCATCAACGGCACCATTGCCGGCCGCGTCCCCGGCATCCGCGCGGTCCTCTCCTTCCTGCGCAGCCAGCCGGAATTCGCCGGTCTTGAGCACAAGGAAAGCCATGCGGCCGACATGCCCTTCCTGCGCATGAAGGTGCGGCTCAAAAAGGAAATCGTGACCATGGGTGTGGAGGATATCGACCCCACCCGCTCCGTCGGCACCTATGTTGCGCCGGCGGACTGGAACGCGCTGATCTCCGACCCTGACACAATCGTCATCGACACGCGCAACGACTACGAGACCGCCATCGGCATGTTCAAGGGCGCGGTCGATCCCAACACCAAGACCTTTCGCGAGTTTCCCGATTGGGTGCGCGAAAACACCGGCCTGCACAACAAGCCGAAGATCGCCATGTACTGCACCGGCGGCATCCGCTGCGAGAAGGCCACGGCCTTCATGAAGGAGCAGGGCTTCGACGAGGTCTACCACCTCAAGGGCGGCATCCTGAAATATCTGGAGGAGATTCCGCAGGAGGAAAGCCTGTGGGAGGGTGCGTGTTTCGTCTTCGACGAACGTGTCTCCGTTACGCATGGCCTGGAGGAAGGCGAGCACCGGCTTTGCCGCGCCTGCCGTCATCCGCTCACGCCGGAGGATATCGCGTCACCGCTCCACGAGGCCGGTGTGTCCTGTCCGCATTGCCACGCCACGCGCAGCGAGGACGATCGCCTGCGCTTCCGCCAGCGACAGAAGCAGATGGACCTGGCACGGCAGCGCGGCGAGCGCCACCTCGGCAAATAATGCCGGCGCCGGCATCAGCCGGCGCGATGGTTGCCCTTCGGAAACTGCCCGGCCAGCGCGCTGTACCAATGACCGCTCTTCTTGATCGTGCGCGCCTGCGTTTCGTAGTCGACATGTACGATGCCGAACCGCATGCGGTAGCCTTCCGCCCATTCGAAATTGTCCATCAGGCTCCAGGCGAAATAGCCGCGCATCGGGTAGCCTTCTCCGATCAGGTCCGCGGTGATGCCGAGATGGTCGGCGATGTAGTCGAGCCGCATCCCGTCATTCACCGCCCCGTTCTCGACTTCGGTGTTGTCGCAGGCGCCATTCTCCGTGATGTAGCAATCCGGAAGCGCGTAGGCAGCGTTGAGCTTGCGGACGAGATCGCCGAGTGCTGGCGCATACACCTCCCAGCCGATATCCGTTTTCGCAGTGGAAACAGGTGGCGCATCGACCGTTGCCGGGAAGACCGCCGCCTCCGACGGATCATGCGCGACACGCATCGGCGTGTAGTAGTTGAGCCCCCACCAGTCGAGCGGCTGGGCGATGGTCTCCATGTCGCCCGCCTCGATCTTCGGCATGCGATGTCCGAGCGCCGACAGGAAACGCTCGGGATACGCGCCCTTGAAGACCGGCCCGAAGAAAACGCCGTTGTGGAAATCGAAGGCGCGGTCGGCAGCGGCCTTATCCTCGTCGCTGTCGCTGCCCGCATAGATGCTGTGCGCATTCAGGACGAGCCCGACCGGCAGGTTGGGCCGTTCGGAGCGAATGGCGGAAACGCCAAGTCCATGCGCGAGGTTGGTGACGTGCAATGCGTGCAGCGCGGCGTCCATGTTGCGCTCGCCGGGCGCATGGATGCCGTAGAGATGGCTGAGCCACACGGAGCACCACGGCTCGTTGAAGGTCGCCACGGCATCGAGCCGGTCGCCAAGGCGGGCTATCGTGGCTTTGGCGTAGCGTTGGAAGGCATAGGCTGTCCGGCGCGCCGTCCAGCCACCATCGCCGGCCAGCATGAGCGGCAGGTCCCAGTGGTAAAGCGTCGCGAATGCCTTGATGCCGCGTGCCTTCAAGCCGTCGACAAGACGGTCGTAGAAGTCCAGCCCCTTCTCGTTTATCGGTCCCGTCCCCTCCGGAATGATCCGTGGCCATGCGATGGAGAAACGGTAGGCTTCCACGCCGAGATCCTTGATCAGGTCGAGATCCTGGTCCAGACGGTTGTAGTGATCGCATGCGACATCGCCGTTGTGGCCGCCATGGACCCGACCCGGCATGTTGGAGAAAGCATCCCATATCGACGCTTTCCGGCCGTCCGCCTTCGTGGCGCCCTCGATCTGGAACGCGGCGGTCGCCACGCCAAAGACGAAATCGCCGGGGAAGCGGTCGGCAAGAATCGTGGGATCGGTCATGGCGGCCCTTTCAGTATGATGAAACTACTGCAACGTTGCCGTAAAAGTGGCAGCGTGAAAAATCAAACGGTTTCTGAAGAGCCACGGCGCGCGCTGACGACCATCTTCTATTCATATGTAAATAAGATGACGCTTAATCAGTAATTAGGCTTCGTCGCCTAAGCTGCGTCAGGTTCTGCGGGGATAAGGGCGTGGTACTCAGAATTCCGAAGCATCTCGTGCGCAAGGGCATGTTCATCGAAACGGTGGAATGTCCGGTTACCGAATTTCAGCCCCGACGCTTTCTGATCAAATCCGAAGATGCGGTTCGCGCCATTCTGGCCACATCAGCCACCCACGCCTTGGTCAATCAGCAACACAGCACGATCGACGTGGATGCCGTGATGCACAGCGCTGCGAAGGCGCAGGAAGAACAACGCCAGCATACACTCGAAACGGTATCCCAATCGGCGCGTTCCCTGCGCGAAAGCTTCGTGGCGGCGCAAGCCGGCACATTGAAGATCGAGACGCTGGGGCCGATCGCCGACGAGATTGCCGAGCGTATCGAGGCCGCACCCGATGTCTTTCTCGAGGTCACGCGCCTCAAGACGAAGGATGAAGGAACCTACGTTCATTCGCTGGCCGTCAGCGCCCTGATGATGCAACTCGCCCGCGCGCTCGGATACGATGACGATGCCGTACGCGAACTGGGCGTCGCCGGTCTGCTGCACGATGTCGGCAAGCTGATGGTTCCCAACGCCGTGCTGAACAAGACCGGCAAGCTCGACGCAAACGAACGCCAGCTGGTCCGCAATCACCCGGAAGTCGGCTACCGCATGCTCAAACAGCAGGGCAATGTTTCCGGTATCGTTCTGGATGTCTGCCGGCTACACCACGAAGCCCTTGACGGCTCGGGCTATCCGCTCGGCCTGAAGGGCGAGAAGATCAGCGCCGAGGTGCGCCTCGCCACCGTGTGCGACGTCTTCGAGGCATTGACGAGCGCCCGGCCCTACAAGAAGGCCTGGTCGACGAAGGACGCCATCAACTGGATGTTCGATCACAACCAGATGTTCGATACGAAGCTGGTCCTGCGCCTCGGCAGCATGTTCTCATGATAGTATCGCAGCCGCCGCGAAGATGCGGCGGCCACGGGATTGCGGGTCTCAGACCTTGATCCAGGCGCCGTTCTTCTTTGATGACTGCACGCAGGCGTCTACGAAGAGCATGCCCTTCAGCCCATCGTCCACCGTCGGATAGACAACGGCAGCATCGACGGCCGCGCCATTGCGCTTGGCATAGATCGCGCGGGCAGCTTCCGAATAGATATTCGCAAAGCCTTCGAGATATCCCTCCGGATGACCGGACGGAATACGGCTGACACGGCCGGCTGCGGCGCCGGCGCCGGCGCCGTTGCGGGTGATCAGGCGCTTCGGCTCGCCGAAGGGCGTGTACCAGAGATAGTTCGGATCGGCCTGCACCCATTCCAGGCCGCCCTTCGTGCCATAGACGCGAACCTTCAGGCCGTTCTCATGGCCGGGCGCGACCTGGCTGCACCACAGCATGCCCTTGGCGCGCGCACCGTCCTTCTCCTTGAAGCGCATCAGGACATGGGCGTTGTCGTCGAGTTTGCGGCCCGGCACGAAGCTGTCCAAGTCGGCCGAGAGTTCTTCGAGCTCGAGGCCCGAGACGAAGCATCCGAGATTGTAAGCGTGCGTTCCGATGTCACCCGTCGAGCCGCCCGCGCCCGACTTGGAAGGATCCGTCCGCCACGCCGCCTGCTTCTGGCCGCTCGATTCGATATCCTCGGTCAGCCAGTCCTGCGGATATTCCATCTGCACCAGGCGGATGGTGCCCAGATCGCCGTTTGCGATCATCTCGCGAGCCTGTCGCACCATCGGATAGCCGGTATAGTTGTGGGTCAGCACGAAGAGGGCGTCGCTTTCGTCCGCCAGCTTCTTCAGCTTGCGCGCATCGCCGAGCGTCGAGGTCAGCGGCTTGTCGCAGATAACGTGGATGCCACGCTTGAGGAACTCCTTGGCCGCCTCGTAGTGCACATGGTTGGGCGTGACGATCGCCACCGCCTCGATACCGTTCTTCAGCTTGGCCTCGCGGATCGCCATTTCCTTGAAGCTGCCATAGCTGCGGGCCGGGTCGAGGCCCAGTTCGCGGGCCGACTGCTCGGCCTTTTCGGGCGAGGACGACAGCGCGCCGGCGACCAGTTCGTAGTGATCGTCGAGCCGGGCCGCCATGCGGTGCACCGCACCGATAAAGGCGCCGGAACCACCGCCGACCATGCCGAGCCGGATCCGGCGTTCGCGCGTTTCGTTCGCGCTTCCTTCGATTGCCATCCTGTGTTCCTCCTTAACGTTTCTCGTGGGGCAAGCCCCATCCGGTCTACCGGCCACCTTCTTCCCGCAAGCGGGAAAGGAGATAGGCCGCACCGTTATCCCAACCTTCACCACTGTGTGGGCAGGTCCCCTCTCCCGCGTGCGGAGAGAGGGACAGGGGCCAGCCTTAAAGCCCCAGCATGCGCCGGTTGGCCGCCTCGTCGGTACCGCCGTCGGCAAAGTCGTCGAAGGCCTTGTCCGTAACACGGATGATATGCGCTTTGACGAATTCCGCGCCCTCGCGGGCACCGTCCTCGGGATGCTTCAGCGCGCATTCCCATTCGACCACGGCCCAGCCGGCAAAATCGTTGGCCGCCATCTTGGAAAAGACCGCGCCGAAATCCACCTGTCCGTCACCCAGCGAGCGGAAGCGGCCTGCGCGGTTGACCCAGCCCTGGTAGCCGCCATAGACGCCCTGTCGGCCCGTCGGATTGAATTCCGCATCCTTCACATGGAACATGCGGATGCGGTCCTTGTAGATGTCGATGTTGTCGAGATAGTCAAGGCATTGCAGCACATAGTGCGAGGGGTCGTAGAGCATGCAGGCGCGGGCATGGTTGCCGGTGCGCTCCAGGAACATCTCATAGGTGATGCCGTCGTGCAGGTCTTCGCCGGGATGGATCTCGTAGCAGACGTCCACGCCATTCTCATCCGCATGGTCGAGCAGCGGCTTCCAGCGCTTCGCAAGCTCGTCGAACGCAGTCTCCACGAGACCGGCCGGGCGCTGCGGCCAGGGATAGACGAACGGCCAGGCGAGCGCGCCGGAAAAGCTCGCCATGGCGTTCAGGCCGAGATTGCGAGATGCGGTCAGCGCCATCTTCACCTGTTCCACCGCCCAGGCCTGCCTCGCCCCAGGATTGCCGCGCACTTCTGGTGCCGCAAAGCCGTCGAAGGCCTCGTCATAGGCTGGATGAACCGCAACGAGCTGGCCCTGCAGATGCGTGGAAAGCTCCGTTACCTCGACGCCATTTTCGCGCGCCTTGCCGGCAAATTCGTCGCAATAGGTCTTGGATTCCGCCGCCTTCTTCAGGTCGATCAGCCGCGCATCCCAAGTGGGAACCTGCACGCCCTTGTAACCGATATCGGCGGCCCACTTGGTAATGCTGTCCCAGGAGTTGAAGGGTGCCGCATCGCCGGCGAACTGTGCGAGAAACAGGGCCGGGCCCTTGATCGTCTTCATATTCGGCTTCCTCCCATGCACCCGGCCGCTCCCCGCGACCGGTTGAAGATATTCTTGCGGTACGTACCGCAGATTTTTGAAAACTATCGACCTTTAACAGTGCGGGCAATGCGAAATCGATGTGCCCGCCAATGAAAGGCCGCCCGGAACGCAATGTCCCGAGCGGCGCATCAGGATTGGATCAGAACGGCGAGTCCGGGAAGTAGAAGTCCTTCGCGTTGTCCTTCGTCACCAGCGTCGCGTCGATCGTGTAGACGCCGCGGACCGGAACCTGGCCGTAGAAGTGGGCAGCCGCCATCTCAAGGGCGGTACCGACCATTGCCGGCGGATAGAGAACATCGACAGGGATCATCTTGTCGCCGTCCATGACCTTCTTGATCATGTCCTTCGAACCGGCGCCCGCGACGACATACTGGATGTCCGTGCGGCCGGCCTGCTCGATGGCCTGGAGAACGCCGACGGCCATGTCGTCGTCCTGGCACCATACGACGTCGATCTTCTGGTACTTGGTCAGGTAGTCCTGCATGACCTTGAAGGCATCGTCGCGGTTCCAGTTGCCGTACTGGCGGTCGAGAACCTTGACGCCCGAGCCTTCGATGCCCTTGTCGAAACCGTTCTGGCGCTCCTGGTCGATCGGGATCGGCATGCCGCGGATGACGACGACCTCGGCTTCCGGCGTTGTCTCCTTGATGTACTGACCGGCCACTTCACCGAGCGCGAAGTTGTTGCCGGCGACATAGAGGTCGCGCACGGTGCCGTCGTTGACGCTCGGCGCGCGGTCGACAAGCGCGACGAAGGTGCCGTTGCCCTTGATTTCCTTGATGGCGTTGACCAGCGGATCCGGATCGGTCGGCAGGATGACGAGCGCGTCGATGCCCTGCGTGGCAAGGTCCTGCACGGCATTCGCCTGGCTTGCCGGGTCCGGCGAGGTCTTGACCACGACGTTGAGGCCCGGATGGCTTTCCATCAGCTGCTTGGCCACACGCTCGGCATGATAGATCACGCCTGCCGTCCAGCCGTGGCTGGCGGCCGGGATCGAGACGCCGATCGTGACCTTCTTCTCTTCCTGGGCGTGAGCGAAGCCGGCAAAGGCGGCAACCGCGGCGACCGTCAGGCCCAATAGTTTCTTGCGCATGAGTTTCCTCCCAAAAGCAGGTCTTGCTTCGTGGCCGGGCGACCTGTGAACCCGACTGTTCTCCCACAACCCCGGCCGCCTTGTGCTGTGGCCGGAATTGCTCGGGCTTACGACTTGCGTACCAGCGAGCGCTGGACGAGCATCGCAATGATGATGATCGCGCCCTGGATGGCTCCGATCAGATATTCGCTGATGAAGTTGGAAAGCAGCATGATGTTGCCGACCAGCTCGAGAATGAAGGCGCCGCAGATCGTGCCCCAGACGCGCCCTGCCCCGCCCTTCAGCGCCGTACCGCCGACGACGACCGCGGTGATCGCCTGCAATTCCCACAGAATGCCGGTCGTGGCCGAGGTGGAACCGAGACGCGGCACATAGAGCAGCACCGCGATCGCCACGCAGACACCCTGGATGACGAAGGCAATGGTGCGCACGCGGTTCACCGGAATGCCGGAATAGCGCGCGACATCGCTGTTGGAACCGACAGCGACCACATGGCGGCCGTAGCGGGTGCGGTAGAGAACGAAGGCTGCGACGATCGTCACCGCCAGGATGACGACGATCGGAACCGGCACGCCGAGAATGCTGCCGAAATAGGCCGGCCGATAGAGCGCCTGCAATTCCGGTTCGCGCAGCGTGATCGCGCCGCCCTGCGATAGCCAGGTGGTGAGGCCACGATAGATGCCCATCGTGCCGAGCGTCGCGATGAAGGGTTCGATCTTGCCGACGGTGGTGATCAGGCCATTCGCCAGGCCGCAGCCGGCGCCGATGATGATCGTCAGCGCCACCGCCGCCGCCAGCATGAGAGACGGATCGGCGATCGCACCGGAATTCATGAAAAGGATCATGATGCTAGCCACGAAGGCCACCATGGACCCGACCGACAGATCGAGGTCACCCGACGAGATGACGAAGGTCGCGCCAACCGCGATGATCGCGATGAAGGCGCTGCGTGTCGCCACGTTCGCGAGATTGTTGAGCCCGATGAAATTCGGATTGACCAACGCACCGACGATCAGAAGCAGTGCCAGCGCCGCAAAGGGCGCGACCGCTCTCAGGTCGATATCTCGCCAGGTGCGGCCCCTCGCGCTGGTTTCTGCCGCGTCTTCGCTTGCCGTCATGTTCGTCCCCGACGTGAATGCGTTGTTGTCGTGCCGCCCGCCCTTTAAGGCTCAGGCAGCGGTCTTTTTCTTGAGGCCGGCCGAGTAGCGCATGATCTCCTGCTCGGAGATCTCTTCGCCTTCGAGAATGCCGACGATCCGCCCTTCCCGCATCACTGCGACGCGAGTGCAAAGCCCGATGATCTCCGGCATTTCCGAGGAGACGACGATGATCGACTTGCCGTCGCGCGCGAGCGCGGAGATGAAGTGATAGATCTGCTGCTTGGTGCCTACATCGATGCCGCGCGTCGGCTCGTCGATGATGATGACGTCGGGCTCGGTCTCCATGACCTTGGCGAGAAGAAGCTTCTGCTGGTTGCCGCCCGACATGCGGCCGGCCACGACGCGGCCGTCGCGTACGCGGATATCGAAGCGTCGGCGCGCCCGCTCCAGGGCGGCCGCTTCGCTCTTCGGGCTCAGATAGCCATGGTCACCGTGCCGATCCAACGATTGCAAGGTGAGGTTCGCCGTCATGCCGGAGTTCAGAAGCAGGCCCTTGTGCTTGCGGTCCTTGGTCATGTAGGCGATGCCGACGCGATTGGCGGCATGCACATCGCCCGCCGGCACCGGCGTGCCGCGAACGGACACCTCGCCCGCCGTACGGGACCTGAGACCGGCGACCGCTTCCATCAATTCGGTCCGCCCGGACCCGATAAGGCCGGAAAAGCCGAGGATTTCGCCCTTGCGCACATCAAAGCTGGCGTCTTGCACGTAATGCGTCGACAGTCCCGTGACGGAAAGCATCACGTCCTCGTCGACGCTCGGCTCCTGCTTGGCGGGATAAAGGCTGGACAGCTCGCGGCCGACCATCAGCTGGGCAATGGATTCGCCATCGAGAATGCTGGTCGGCGCGGTCTTCACCCATTGGCCATCGCGCAGCACGGTGACGCGATCGGTCAGCTCCATCACCTCGTCCAGCTTGTGCGAGACGAAGACGAACGAGGTGCCCCGCTCGCGCAGCTTGCGCACCTGGCGGAACAGGTAATTGGTCTCCTCGCGGGAGAGAACGGCGGTCGGCTCGTCCATGAAGATGATGCGGGCATCGCGGCTGATCGCCTTGGCGATTTCCACCATCTGCTTGTCGGCGATGGATAGCGAACTGATCAACGCGTTTTCATCGACATGCGAGCCGAGCTGGTCGAGCACGCGACGCGTTTCCGCGCGCATGAACTTGCGATCCAGCACCCCGAAACGCGTGACTTCGCGCCCGAGGAAAAGGCTTTCGGATACCGTCAGGTGCTCCGCGAGATTGAATTCCTGGTGGATGATGACGATGCCGAGCGCCTCGGCCTGGCCGTTCGGCGGCAGCTTGATCGGCTGGCCGTCGAGAAGGATTTCACCGGAGGTAGGTTGCTCGAAGCCCGAAAGGATCTTCACCAGCGTCGACTTGCCGGCGCCGTTCTCTCCCATCAACGCATGGATTTCGCCGGCGCGCAGCTCGAAATTGACGCTGAACAGCACCTGCACGCCGTTGAACGACTTGGAGACACGGCGTGCGGCTAGGACAACGGGTGCGCCGTCGGCAACGTCCGGATTCATCGACTTCCTCCCTGCGGCTCCTCGACCGCTTGAGCACTATGTAAACCTTTACACGATCTATGTAAAGGTTTACATCATCGGACATCAGGAATTTTCATCAAGCGTCGTTTGACCCTCGGGCCAGTCTGTGTAGTGTCCCGCAAATCGTTTGTACCAGCCGTTCCGGATAGAGAATCGTTTCGCATATCTGGAACCGCCGCCGCCGAGTGAGAACCAGTTTGTCGATGTCCAGCCCAGCCACGATCGAGGATGTCGCGCGTATCGCGCAGGTCTCGATCGCGACCGTGTCGCGGGCCATCCACACACCGGAAAAAGTGGCCAATTCGACGCGGCTGAAGGTGAACCAGGCGATCGCCATCACCGGCTATACGACCAATGCGATGGCGCGCAGCCTGCGGCTTGGCCGGTCGAACATGATCCTCGTGGTCGCGCCCGACATCGGCGATCCGAACTTCTCCAATATCCTCGTCGGCCTGGAGAACGAGGCGCGCGCGCACGGCTACGGCATTCTGATCGGCCATACGCAGAACGATCCGCAACGCGGCCTGGAATATCTGAAGTTCCTCAATTCGAACCAGGCTGCCGGGCTGATCCTCTTCACCGGCATCCTGCCCTTCGGACACCAGACCATGACGGCACGGCTGCCGCCCAGCGTCGGTGTCTTCGAGCCCGTCTATAACGGCGGAATTCCCTATGTCGGCGTCGACGATATCGAGGGCGCACGCAAGGCGATCGATCTGCTGATCGCCGAAGGCCACCGCAAGATCGCCTTCGTCGGCGATTCACGCACGCGCCTCGCCTATGCCCGCCGGCGCCAGGGTTATGACGCCGGGCTGGACGCGGCGGGCGTACCGGAGAGCGACCGGATCGTGCTGGAGGGCGACGGCACCATCGAAAGCGGACGGCTTGCGCTGGAACAGCTCTTCATGCGCGACACGCTGCCGAGCGCCTTCATGTGCGTGAACGACCAGACGGCCATCGGCGTCATGATCGGGCTTGGCGCGCGCGGCTATGACATTCCGAAAGATTTCTCCGTCACCGGCTTCGACGACGTGCCGCAAGCGAGCTTCATGAGCCCGTCGCTGACGACGATCCGCCAGCCGCGCACGGCCATCGGCAAGAGCGCCATGGCGCTGCTCTTCGAACTGCTGTCGGACAGCGAGCCGGCCGAAACGGAAATCCTGCTGCGCCCGGACCTCATCGTGCGCAACTCCGTCTCGGCACCCTCGCGGCGTTTCCAGAAGCGCTAAACCTCAGCGGTAGCGCCGCTCTTCGGCAAAGGATGCCGCACGGACACGCCCGCCCGAGACCGTGAAGCTGTCGACCAGCCCTTTCAGCTTCGTGCTGATCTGCATCAGATTGTGCGTGGCGGCATTGGTCTCTTCCACCATGCCGGCATTCTTCTGGGTCATCTGGTCCATGCTGACGACGGCGGTGTTGATCTCTGAAATGCCGGCGGATTGCTCGCGCGCGGAGCTGGCGATGGCATCGATATGCCCGTTGATATGGACCACCTGCTCGCCGATATGGCGCAACGCCTCGCCGGTCTTGTTGACCAGGGATACGCCGAGCAAAACATCCTCGAAGGACTTGTCGATCAATGTCTTGATTTCCTTGGCGGCCTCGGCGGATTTCTGCGCGAGTTCGCGAACCTCCTGCGCCACGACGGCAAAGCCCTTGCCCGCCTCGCCGGCCCGCGCAGCCTCGACGCCGGCATTGAGAGCCAGAAGATTGGTCTGGAAGGAAATCTGGTCGATCACGCCGATGATCTGGGTGATCTGACGCGAGGAATCCTCGATCGCGCTCATCGCCGACACGGCCTGCTCGACGACGTCGCCGGAGCGGCGCGCCTCCTCGGTGGCGCTGCCCACGACACGCCTCGCCTCCTCTGCGCGGTTGGCGGCTTCGCGTGAGATCGTGGTGATTTCCTCGACCGCCGCCGCCGTCTCTTCCAGCGACGCCGCCTGCTGCTCCGTCCGTCTGGACATGTCGTCCGTCGCGGCGACCAGTTCGCTGGAATTGCCAGCAGCGTCCTCGGCCGCGGCAGCAATGGAGCCCAGCGTATCGTCGAGTTTGCCGATGGCGGCATTGAAGTTGGATCGCAGCCGCTCGAACTGCGGCGCAAGCGGCTTGGTGATGGATGCCGTCAGATCGCCCCCTGCCACGCGGTTCAAAGACGTATCGAGCGCGGCAAGCGCCTCCTCCTGTTCGGCGTTCTGCGCCTGCCGTTCGGACTCGACCTTGTCACGCTCTTCCTGGAGCGCTTCGAGATAGACCGAAATCGCATAGTCCATGTCGACCAGCGCGGCCTTGACGATGGACGAAACCTCCTCGCTCAGCGCCGCCGCCTTCTTGCGGAAGAGGAAGCCTTCAAGATGCTTGGCGATGACGTTCTGAAGAATGGAATCGAGGATCAGCGCATAGCCGCCGATATACCAGCGCGGCTCGAGCCCGAGGCGGGCATGCGTCTTGCCGATCATCGTGACCGCATCGACATACTGCGCATCGAATGTCGCCGAACCGATCAGTTCCCAATGCTTGATCTGGCGACCCTTCGCACCCTGGATATGCGCCTCGCTGGAAAAGAAGCGCGCGGTCTCGGGCGTCGCGCGCGCCTTGCGGTAGAATGTGTCGAGCGCACCGTCCAGCGAAGCGGAAATCGTCGGCAGAACGCGCTTCAGCGCTGCGCGCTGCGTCACGTCGAGATCGACAAACTGGAGGCGGTCATTCAGCTGCTTGGTCTTGGCATCCTGCGCGGTCATCGGAAATAGTCCTGGTGGCCGCCCCGGAATCAATCAGAGATTGAGGCCACGACACCCCTGATTCCCTTTAATTCTTGGGAATGATGGTAAATAAAGCCTATATCGCCACGGAAAATCGCGCAAAAATTGATAGATATCAATTTTATAACGTAATGCGGACAACTGAAACGATACAGAATACAACCGGCCTAAGACTAGAAGTCTACATAACGTTACGTGAGGCAGTACATCCGTCACGAGCGCGGCTTCAACCGCCTGAAACGAAGAAGGGCGCCAGCGGCGCCCTTCGTATAGTCTGTAAAGCGCAATCAAACGTAGCGGTTGACGACGTTCTCCAGATATTCCTGACGGCCGGAGCGCGGCTGCGGATTGACGTTTCCGTTGACCACATAGGCTTCCAGCGCTTCCAGCGACGAACCGCCCGACAGGATCTTCTGCGCTTCCGGCGACTGCCATCCGGCATAACGATCGGCGAGCGGCGCCGACAACGCCTTGTCCTCGATCATCTTCGCCGCAGCCTTCACGCCGCGCGCGCAGCAATCCATGCCGCCGATGTGGCCGATCAGCAGATCCGCCGGATCGATCGACTGGCGGCGCAGCTTCGCATCGAAGTTGGTGCCGCCCGTCGTGAAGCCGCCACCGGACAGAACCTGGTAGAAGGCCAGCGCCATTTCCGGCACATTGTTCGGGAACTGGTCGGTATCCCAGCCGGACTGATAGTCGTTGCGGTTCATATCGATCGAACCGAAGATGCCGAGCGCATTGGCCAACGACAGCTCGTGTTCGAAGGAGTGGCCGGCCAGGATGGCATGGCCCTGCTCGATATTGAGCTTGACCTCGTTTTCCAGGCCGTACTTCTTGAGGAAGCCGTAGACCGTCGCGACATCGTAGTCGTATTGGTGCTTGGTCGGCTCCTGGGGCTTCGGCTCGATGAGGATCGCGCCCTTGAAGCCGATCTTGTGCTTGTACTCCACCACCATGTTGACGAAACGGCCGAGCTGGTCGAGTTCCTGGCCGATATTGGTGTTGAGCAGCGTCTCGTAGCCTTCACGGCCGCCCCACAGCACATAGTTGTCGCCGCCGAGGCGATGCGTGGCGTCCAGGCAAGTCTTCACGGTGGCCGCGCCGAAGGCGAAGACGTCAGGGTCGGGATTGGTGGCGGCGCCGCCCATGTAGCGGCGGTTGGAGAACAGGTTTGCCGTGCCCCACAAGAGCCTAACGCCGGTCTCGGCCTGCTTCTTCTCGAAATAGTCGACGATCTCGTTGAGGTTCTTCGTGTTCTCGATGAAGTCCTTGCCTTCCGGGCGCACATCCGCATCGTGGAAGCAGTAGAACGGCACGCCGAGCAGCTGGAAGAATTCGAAGGCGACGTCTGCCTTGAGCTTGGCTGCCTTCATCGTATCGTCGAACCAGGGGCGCTCGAAGGTCTGGCCGCCGAAGGGGTCGCCGCCCGGCCACACGAAGGTGTGCCAATAGGCGACGGCGAAGCGCAGATGATCCTCCATGCGCTTGCCCAGGACGATCTCGTCCGGATTGTAATGGCGGAAGGCGAGCGGGTTGGTGCTCTCGGGGCCTTCGTACTTGATCTTGGCGATATCGCCGAAGAAGCCGGTGGACATGGTGTCTCCTCTCGTTTTCGTTGGTCAGTAGGCAGCGCGGATCGCCGGGTAGAAGCGGCGGTAGCGCTGATAGGCATCCTCGTAGGCGGCCGACAGCCCTACCTCCGGATCGATCGTCTCCGCCGTCGCCGGCGGTGTCAGGATATCCGTCGGGTTGGCACCGGTCGCAGCGATCAGGCCGAGGCGTGCCGCACCGAAGGCGGCACCGAAATCGCCATCCGCTGGCAGGTCGACCGGCAGGCCGAGCGCGGTGGCGATGGATTTCAGCCAGTAGCGAGAACGCGATCCGCCGCCGATGGCGGTGACGCGCGTAAGCTCCGTGCCGGCGGATTTCAGGGCTTCCAGACTATCGCGAATGGCGAAGGCGACCCCTTCCAGCACGGCCTGGGTCAGAACCGTGCGGTCGGCCTCATGGCCGAGACCGAGGAAGGCGCCGCGGATCGTGGCGTCATTGTGCGGCGTGCGTTCGCCGGAGAGGTAGGGCAGGAAGGTCACGTGGGACGGCGCCTTCAGCGCGTCGCCCAGCTCCTTCGTCAGGTCGGCGGCGGACGCGCCGGTGACACGGGCGTGCCAGTTCAGCGCATCCGTGGCCGAGAGGATGACGCCCATCTGGTGCCAGGTGTCGGGCAGTGCGTGGCAGAAGGCATGCACGGCGCTTTCCGGATTGGGCAGGTAGCGGGCATTGGCCGCAAAGAGCACGCCGGATGTGCCGAGCGAGACGAAAGCCGTGCCCTCGCGCACCGTTCCCATGCCGCAGGCAGAGGCGGCATTGTCGCCGGCGCCACCGGCAATGACGATGCCCTCGCGAAGGCCCCACTTCGCGGCAAGCTCCGGCCGCAACGTTCCAGCCGGCGCGGTGCCTTCCACGAGGCCGGGCATCCGGCTTTCATCGAGCCCCGTCGCGGCAAGCAACTCTGTGGACCATTTGCGCGCGCCCGTGTCGAGCCAGGACGTGCCCGCCGAATCCGACATTTCCGAAAGATGCTCGCCGGCGAGCCACAGGCGCAGGTAATCCTTGGGCAGCAGCACCCAGCGCACCTTGGCGAAGATATCCGGCTCATTGTTCTTCACCCAGGCAAGCTTGGGCGCGGTGAAGCCCGGAAAAACGATATTGCCGGTGATCTTGCGGAAGCGCGGATCGGCATCCAGCGCCGCTGCCTCGCGGTAGCTGCGCGTATCGTTCCACATGATGCAGGGCCGGAGCACCTTGTCATCGGCGTCGAGAAGCGTCGCACCATGCATGTGGCCGGAAAGACCGATGCCGCGCACGGCGGAAAACGCGTCGGGATGGGCCGAGCGCAGGCCGGCGATCGCCTCTTCCGTCGCGCGGATCCAGTCGGCCGGATCCTGCTCGGACCAGCCGTCGTGCAGGCGCGTGGTCGTGACCTCCTTGCTGGACGCCGAGCCGACCACGGTCTGGTCGTCGCCGATCAGCATGGCCTTGACGCCCGATGTGCCGAGATCGATCCCGAGATACATGCGCTTCTCCCTAATTGCCGGCCGCGCCGGGCGTATCATCTGTGCCCGGTTCGGACGGAAGATTGTCCTTGATGAAGATTTCGAGCCGGATGCGCTCCTGAGCGGCAATGACCGGCAAGCCATCGGCCTTGGCGCGCAGCACGCGAATGGCGCTGCGCACCTCATGGCCGGCATCCTGGTTGAGCACGGCATCGACCAGTCCGCCTTCGAGCGCGGCGCGGGTCTCGTCGGTCACTTCATGCGCGATGACGCAGAGGTTTCGGTCCGCGCCGGCCGCAGCAAGCGCCTTCACCAAGCCCCGGTTACCCGCGCCGAGGCTGTAGATGCCGGCGAGATCGGGCACGTCGGCGAGACATTTGGCGATGAGGTCGAAGGAAAGCTCGGGATCGTCCTGTCCTTCCAGCACGGGCAGGATCGCGCGGGATATCGGCATGGCCGACATGGCGGCCAGGAAGCCTTCGAGGCGTTCACCGTGGTCGCGTACCCGCATCGAGCCCGCGAGCACCGCGACCGGCCCGGGCCTCTCGCCCAGGAACCGCCCCATCAGGCTGCCGGCGGTGCGGCCCGCGGCGATGTTGTCGACGCCGATGAAATGATCGCGGCCGGAATTGGCAAGGTCCGATACGAGGGTGACAAAGGGTACGCCCGCCTCGCGCGCCCGGCCGATCGCAGCCAGCACCTCCGGCGCATCGACCGCGACGGCAGCGATACCGGCAACCGCCCGTTCGATCGCACCGTCGATTTCCCGTGCAAGGGCACGACCATCGAAGGCGGGGACCGTCACCACGGAAAGCTGCGTGCGCTCGACCATCGAATGGGCGCCGGCGCGACGGACCTCGTCCTCCAGCCCGCGCATGAAAGGATTGTCGCCCTCGGGCAGGATGAAGACGAGCGGATAAACACGGCTCTTGGCAAGATTGGCCGCAGCCACGTCGCGGACATAACCGAGCTCGGCGATGGCCCCCTCGACCTTGGCACGCGTCACGCCGCGCACGCCCGGCCGATCGTTCAAAACCCGATCGACGGTCGCAAGGCTGACGCCTGCCCGTTCGGCAATGTCGTGAACTGTCGGTCGCATGTCTCCTCCGTGGCCAGACCCTTAGAGGAGTTTTTGATGTACGTAAATCAAAAAATGGATCGACGCTTCGAAAGCGGCTTTTTTAACCGCCCAGGCGCTTGCTGAACGCGTGGGTGAAGATGATATCCGTGGCGCTTGTCCCGGCACGGGCGAGCGCCACATCCATGAACTGGTCCGTCACGCGCACCACGGCAAGACCGCCCATGAAGGCCGCAACGGGCTTGAAGATGTCATGGCCGTCGCGGTTGTAGATCATCGGCGTCGGGTGTTCGTGGCCGTGGAAAATGCCGACGACATTGTACTTGGTGAGCGTTGCCAGAAGGGCGGCACGCGCCTCGTCCGTCCACCAGTGCGCGGGACCGGAGCCGTGCGGATCGAAGGTCTTGGCGACGGGATCCCAGTGTTCGGTGGAAAAATCGTCCCAGCCATAGTGCTGGAACAGCACGACCGGCCGGCCGTCTGCGGCATAGGTGGCAAGGTCCTGCTGAAGCCAGGGCAGACCGCTGATCGCGCCCTTCGTGCCGTCGCCGCCGAAGCGCTGGAGCTGGACGAGATGAAGCCCGCTCCAATCCCAGGAATAGTTGTCCGAATCGATATCGTAATTGGTGACGGGAACCGGCGCCTTGTAGAAAACGGTGGAGCGGTGGTTCAGCTCGATGTAATCGCGCAGCTCGCGGCGGTACCAGTCGGCATGCGGCGGCACGCCATCCTGATCGAGGTCATGGTTTCCAAGCCCGGTATAGACGGGATAATGCACCCGGTCCGGCCCGGTACCCTGCTGATAGCGGCTGGAGAACTGCTGCAGCTGGCGCCCTTCGCCAGGCACCTTCACCTGTCCGCCGCCATCATCCGTCATGTCGCCGCCGAAAACGAGGCCGCGCGGCGTGGCGATCGGGCTTCCCGCGCCGGCAAGGCCCGTAGGCTTGCCATCGATCTCGGCAGGCCAGGCGTGACCGGCAATTCCGTTTACGGCCGCGACGTGCTTCAGCAATGCCGCGTCCGTCTTGCCCTCATCCGCGCAATTCGGGCTGAGGGCGTCTGCGGAAACGAGGCAGGCATGCACGTCGCAGGAAAACAGGAAGGTGACGTCCGTCGCCGGGCGCTGCGCCTGCGCGAGGCCACGCTGCCCCGGCAGAATCATCGAGAGGCCGAGCCCGCCGGCCGCGACGAGCAGATGACGACGAGACGTGGAAATGGGCATGCGGGCCTCCGGACAGCGATTCCAAGCCCGCATTCTGATGGCATTGCCCAGGCGCGGGCAAGAGGCATGACGGGCAATCAGTGCCCGCCGCCACCGCCCACTCCGGATTGCGGCTTCTTGATGATGAAGGCGCACAGGACAAGGGTGCCGAACAAGACCGTCAGCAACAGGAAGACATCCGCGAAGGAGAGGATCGTGGCCTGCTGCTGGACAAGCCCCGACATCCTCTGGATGGCGATCGTGTTGCCGTCGAGACCGTGCGCGTTGTAGTTCGATGCCATGCTGTGCAGCTGATCCATCGCCGCGGGGTTGCCCCACTGCACATGCTCGGAAAGCCGGGCATAATGCTCCTGCTGCCGCTGCGTCAGGATCGTGTTGATCACCGCAAGCCCGACCGCACCGCCAAGGTTTCGCGTCAGGTTGAAAACCCCCGAGGCGCCGCGGATTTTGTCGGGTGGCAGGGTTCCCAGGGCGACGTTGTTGATCGGCACCATGCAGATCATCAGGCCGAAGCCGCGCAGGATTTGGGGCAGGAGCAACTCGTAGAAGTCCCAGTCCGTCGTCAGGCTGCTCATGATCCACGTGCCGTAGGCAAAGCACGCGAAGCCGATCATCATCATGAAGCGCGGATCCATGCGGCTCGACAAGGCGCCGGCGATGGGCGCGGTGCAGAACATCGCAAGGCCGCTGACGAACATGGTCTCGCCGATCATCAGCGAATCGTAGCCGCGGATGCGCCCGAGATAGAGCGGGTAGAGATAGGTCAGCCCGTAGAGGCCAATGCCCATGACGAAGGAAAACAGCGAGCCGAACGCGAAATTCCGATTGCTGAAGGCGCGCAGGTCCACCACGGGAAATTCCACTGAAAATACCCGGTAGAAGAAGATCAGCCCGCCGATCGTCGAGGCGATGGCGCCCATGACGATATATTCGTCATTGAACCAGTCGTTGGCATTGCCCTCTTCCAGCACATATTCGAGCGCGCCCAGGAAGACCGCCATGGCGGCAAGGCCGAGCCAGTCGAACTTCTTCATGAGGCTGAACTGCGGCTTGTCGAAATCGATGAAGTTCCAGGTCAGCACCGTCACGATGATGCCGGGCACGATGTTGACGAGGAACAGCCAGTGCCAGGAAAAGGCATGGCTCAGATAACCGCCGACGGTCGGGCCGATGGTCGGCGCAAGCGTCGCGACGAGGCCGATCATCGGCGAGACGACCGAGCGCTTCGACGGCGGAAAGATGGTGAAGGCGGCCGCGAAGACCGACGGGATCATGCCGCCGCCGATGAAGCCCTGGATGGCCCGGTAGACGATCATCTGGTCGATATTCGTCGCGGTCGCAGCGAGCGCGCTCGCAATCGTGAATCCCGCCGCCGACGTCGCGAACAGCACACGCGTCGAAACGATGCGCGCCAGCGTCCCCGACAACGGGATCATGATGACTTCGGCGATCAGATAGGAGGTCTGGACCCAGCCGATTTCATCTGAGCCCGCACTCAGGCCCGCCTGAATTTCGGCGAGCGAGGCGGAGACGATTTGGATGTCGAGGATCGACATGAACATGCCGAAGACCATCGCGAAGAACGCGACCATCCGGCGGACGGGAACCTTGTCGGACTGCGCCGGCGTCGCCGTCAGGGCGCCAGCAGTCGGTTGAGCGGTCGCGGCCATCGCCCGCGCTCCTTCGTTCGTGAGGCCTATTCGGCTTTCGCCACTGCCGCCGTGTCCGTCGGCGCGGTTCGGCTGTCGACATCCACGACGACGCTGAGCCCGGCCCTCAGCTTGCCCGTATCGAGGGCATCCTGCGGTATGGCGATGCGGACCGGCACGCGCTGCGTGACCTTGGTGAAGTTGCCCGTGGCGTTTTCAGCCGGCAGCAGCGAGAAGACCGAACCGGATGCCGGCGCAATCGACGTGACCGTACCGACGATATCGTCCTTGTCGAAGGCATCGACATGCAGGTGGACCTTCGAGCCCGGCACGAGATGCGCGATCTGCGTTTCCTTGAAGTTGGCCTCGACGTAAAGCTGCGTGACCGGAACCAGCGCGGCAAGCCTCTGCCCGGCCGAGACGAGATCGCCGACCTGTACCGAAACATTGCCGACGACGCCGTCATAGGGCGCCTTCAGCACAGTGAAACCGAGGTCGCGCGCTGCCTTGTCGCTTGCCAGCTGCAGCGACCGGACCGTGCTTTCCGCCTCGGCGCGCTGCGCCTGCAAGACGGCGATATTGGCCTTGGCCGAGACAATGTTGGCATCCGCACCGACGAGGTTCGCCTTGGCCTGGTCGAGCGCGACGGTGGCGCTGTCCAGCGAGGCGGTCGTGCCGACGGCCTTCGCATTCAGCTCCTTCGCGCGCGTCTCGGCGACCTGCGCACCTTCGAGGGCGGCTTGGTAAGCGGTCTTCTGCGCTTCCGCCTGGGCAAGGCTGGCCTTGGCGCCTTCGATCTGCGCATCGATGCGGTTGAGCGCGAGCTTCTGGGTCGCAATCTGGGCGTCCGCCTGCTCGCGGGCGATGCGGTAGTCGCCGTCATCGAGCGTGACGAGCGGGTCGCCGGCCTTCACCGTCTGGTTCGCCACGACATTCACAGCCGCCACATAGCCGGAGACCTTCGGCGAGATGGAGGCGATGTCGCCCTCGATATAGGCGTCATCGGTCGAAATCATGAAGCGGCCGTTGGTCCACCACTCATAGCCGAACCAGCCAGCGCCGGCCAGCACGGCGAGCGCGACAACAGGCAGCAGCAGACGGCGCCCGCCCTTCTTTTTCTCGGGCTCGCGCGCAGCTTCCGCGGACGCGGACACTTCAGCGGCGGCCGGCGGGGCCTCGCCGGTCTCCGCCTCGAAATCATCGTTGACTGGACGGACCTTTGCCGTGCCGGCACCATGGGAAGTCGACATGCGAGCGTCACCATTCTCTGGATAACCATTCGAACTGAACTGTTCGGTTCGATTTGACATAATGCTATTTTTCCCCCATATCAAGTGAAATCGAACCAACCGGTTCGAAATAGTTTCACCCAGGGTTTCGGACACACAACGCCAGATGGACACGACGGCAGACAGATCGACCGTTACGCAGCCGGGAAGGCGCGCCGCCGGAGAAGACCCGGCGAAGCGTGAACAGATCCTCGACGGCGCAAAACGCGTTTTCATGAAGCAAGGTTTCGAAGCCGCGAGCATGAATGACATCACGCGTGCGGCCGGCGTCTCCAAGGGCACGATCTACGTCTACTTCCAGAACAAGGAAGACCTGTTCGAGGACATGGTCGAGCGCGAGCGCAGCAAGCTCACGGAGTCGGTACGCCATGTGCTTGATGCGAATCAGGAACTGGAAAAGACGCTGGAGGAGTTCGGTACGCTCTTCGCCACCCATGTCACGAACGATTCCACCATCCGCGCCATGCGCATGGTGATCGCCGCCAACCATCGCCTTCCGAAACTGTGCCGCAATTTCTTCTCCACCTCGACGGTCAACCCCATGTCCGTTCTCCAGGCCTATCTGGACAGGCAGGTCGCGGCGGGTGTCCTCGTCTGCGACGACACGGCTCACGCGGCCCGGCAGTTCATGGAACTCACCACGGTCGGCCTCTTCAAGCCCCGCATCTTCGGCGTGATGGAAGACGCGCCGCTGAAAGCGACGATCGAGAAGAATGTCGCCTCCGCGATCCGGGTTTTCACCGCCGCCTATGGCGCCAGGCCCTGAAAACACCCGCCATGGTCGCAATCTTATAACGAATTCGTGAAATAACGTGCGCCGGATGGTCCGACCGCTTGTCAGCCGGCGATTTCCTCATACATACGGAACCGTTCACACACCGTACCTTGGAGAGGAACACATCGGATGGACAGCATTCTTGCACTCATGCAAGACCCCGCCGCTTGGATCGCGCTCGTCACGCTCATCGTGATGGAAGTCGTCCTCGGCATCGACAACCTCATCTTCATCTCGATCCTGACGAACAAGCTCCCGGTGGAGCAGCGCGAACGCGCGCGGCGCATCGGCATCGGGCTCGCGCTCGTCATGCGCCTGGCCCTGCTGGGCACGGTGGCGTGGATCGTCAAGCTGACCACCCCGGTCTTCGAACTCTTCGGCCACGGCTTTTCCTGGAAGGATGTCATCCTCATCGCCGGTGGTCTCTTCCTCGTCTGGAAGGCGACCAAGGAAATCCACCACAATGTGGACCCCGTCGACCACAAGGAAGACATGGTCGGCCGCACGGTGGCGGCGAACTTCGGAGCGGCGATTGGCCAGATCCTGTTGCTCGACCTGGTTTTCTCGGTCGACAGCATCATCACCGCCGTCGGCATGACACCGCACCTGCCGATCATGGTTGTCGCCGTGGTCTTTGCCGTGGCTGTCATGCTGCTTGCCGCAACGCCGCTGGCAAACTTCATCGAGAAGAACCCGACCATCGTCATGCTGGCGCTCGCCTTCCTGCTGATGATCGGAACGACGCTGATCGCCGAAGGCATGGGCTTCCATGTACCCAAGGGTTACATCTACGCCGCCATGGCGTTCTCGGCTCTCGTTGAACTTCTGAACATGTTTTCCCGCCGGGCACGGCAGAAAAACAAGGGCACCACCCACCACTGACAGAGAAGCCGGCGGGACAATCATCCCGCCGGTTTTTTGTGGGTACCGATGAAGGCTGAAGGCGGGCCGGACGGGTTGGGAGCTCGCCTGCCGTTTCGTTGGCCACGGGAAGAAACCGGAAAAATTCCCGTGTTCTCCATCGCCGTCGGGTCCGGTTGACACGGCCCGCCCTCCCCTTGCAAACCGTGCCTGAGACGGATTGTTCCTGAAAGAGGCGGCACATATTTCCCGACGTGCACAGTGGAACCGCAGCCCTTCTGAAGGAATTTCCGCAGACATTCGCCTCATGCATGGATCCCGACATGACCCTAGAGCAGACCTTCGCCTTCGCCGTTATCGCGCTGATGATGGCGGCGTTCATGTGGGGTCGGTTCCGGTATGATCTGGTTGCATGCTGTTCGCTGCTTCTTGCGCTGGCACTCGGCATCGTGCCTTTCGACAAGGCTTTTTCGGGGTTCTCCGACGATATCGTGATCATCGTCGGCAGCGCGCTTCTGGTGAGTGCGGCCGTCGCGCGCTCGGGGATCGTCAACGTTGCGGTGAAGCGCTTCTTCCCGAACCTCACGGCGATGCGCGCCCAGCTTGCCCTGCTGCTCGTATCGGTCGCGGTGCTCTCGGCCTTCATCAAGAATATCGGCGCGCTCGCGATCATGATGCCGCTCGCCTTCCAGTTCGCCCGCAAATCCGGCGCGCCCGCTTCGAAGTTCCTGATGCCCATGGCGTTCGCGGCGCTGCTGGGCGGCCTCATGACCCAGATCGGCACCTCGCCCAACATCGTCGTTTCCCGCATGCGCCAGGAAATCACCGGCGAGAGCTTCACGATGTTCGACTTCACGCCGGTCGGCGCGACGCTTGCCGTCTGCGGCATTCTTTTCATGCTGTTCTTCAACCGCATCGTGCCCGAGCGCGGCAAGAACAATGCCACGATCGAAGAGTCACTGGAGGCCGCCCCCTATTCATCGGATGCGACGGTTGAAGAAGGCTCGTCCTCCGTCGGCAAATCCCTGAACGAGGTGCTGCGCAATGGCGACGGCGAGGTGATCGCGACGGCCATCATCCGCGGCAACGTGCATCTGCACCCGCTACCCGATGTCGTCCTGCAGGCCAACGACACCATTTTGATGGAAGGAACGGCCGGCGGGCTCGACAAGGTGGTTTCGGCAGCAGGGCTCGCGCTCTCCGGCAAGCCGATCCTCCTGGAACGGGGAGAAGACGGAGAAATCAGCGCGATCGAGGCGGTGGTCGGCACGGAATCGCGCCTTGTCGACCTCTCGGCACGCAGCATCGGCCTCTTCCACTCCTATGGCATCAACCTGCTGGCGGTGAGCAGGCAGGGCCAGCGTCTGCGGGAAAAGCTCTCGGAAGTGCGCCTGCGCCCCGGCGACCTCATCGTCATCCAGGGCAACAACCGCACCTTGCCGTCGCTCCTGCCGGAACTCGGCCTTCTGCCCCTCGCCCAGCGCGAAATCCTGCTCGGTGCGCCACGGCGCGCCATGATACCCGTGCTGATCCTGGTGGCCGCCATGACGGCCACCGCATTCGGCATCGTGCCTGTCGCGACGGGCTTCTTTGCCGCGGCCGTCGCCATGGTCCTGTTCAAGGCCGTGCCGCTGCGTGAGGCCTATGCCGCACTAGACGGACCGATCCTCGTGATGCTCGCGGCCCTCATCCCCGTGTCCGACAGCCTGCGCACGACGGGCGCCAGCGAACTCATCGCCGAATGGCTTGGCGCAGTCGCCGTGCACCTGCCGCCTTTCGGGGCCATAGCCCTGATCCTGCTGACCGCGATGGCCGTAACACCCTTCCTCAACAATGCTGCCACCGTGCTCGTGATGGCCCCGATCGCGGCGAGCTTCGCCGCCACACTGGGCTACAGGCCCGAGGCTTTCCTGATGGCGGTTGCGATCGGCGCCGGCTGCGACTTCCTCACGCCGGTCGGCCACCAGTGCAACACGCTGGTCATGGGGCCGGGCGGCTACAGGTTCTCCGACTATCCACGCGTCGGCCTGCCGCTTTCGGTCCTCATCCTCATCGTCAGCGTTCCGGCCCTGCTCGCCGTCTGGCCCGTGCAGTGACAGGCGGAGTTTTTCTTGACGCGCCGGGCTGAATATGGTCTCACCCAGCCCAATGGAAAGCCTCTTTCCGCCGTGTGAAACGGCTCAAAACCGGGCTCTCCCCTCCATAAGTCAAGACGGGCCACATCATGAGCACTTCCGGAACCGCATCCGGCGTTCGCGTACGCATCGCACCCTCCCCGACCGGCGAACCGCATGTCGGCACCGCCTATATCGCGCTGTTCAACTATCTCTTCGCCAAGAAGCACAACGGCACCTTCATCCTGCGCATCGAGGATACGGACGCCACGCGCTCCACGCCGGAGTTCGAACAGAAGGTGCTGGACGCGCTGAAATGGTGCGGCCTGGAATGGTCCGAAGGCCCTGACATCGGCGGACCCTACGGCCCCTACCGCCAGTCCGACCGCAAGGACCTCTACCGTCCCTTCGTCGACAAGATCGTCGAGAGCGGCCACGGCTTCAAGTGTTTCTGCACGCCCGAGCGGCTGGAGCAGATGCGCGAGGCCCAGCGCGCCGCTGGCAAGCCGCCGAAATATGACGGCCGCTGCCTGCATCTCACGGCGGAAGAAGTGACCAGGCGCGTCGAAGCCGGCGAGCCGCATGTCGTGCGCATGAAGATCCCGACCGAAGGCTCCTGCAAGTTCGTCGACGGCGTCTATGGCGAAGTCGAAATCCCGTGGGATGCGGTCGACATGCAGGTCCTGCTCAAGGCCGACGGCATGCCGACCTACCACATGGCCAATGTGGTCGACGACCACCTGATGAAGATCACTCATGTGGCGCGCGGCGAGGAATGGCTTGCCTCCGTGCCGAAGCACATCCTCATCTATCAATATCTCGGGCTCGAGCCGCCGGTCTTCATGCACCTGTCGCTGATGCGCAATCACGACAAGTCGAAGCTGTCGAAACGTAAGAACCCGACCTCGATCTCCTATTACTCGGCGCTCGGCTACCTGCCGGAAGCGCTGATGAACTTCCTCGGCCTGTTCTTCATCCAGATCGCCGAGGGTGAGGAATTGCTGACCATGGATCAGCTCGCCGAAAAGTTCGATCCGGACAACCTGTCCAAGGCCGGCGCCATCTTCGATATCCAGAAGCTCGACTGGCTGAACGGCCGCTGGTTGCGCGAGCAGCTGACCGAGGAACAGTTCACCCAGCGCGTGCTGGAATGGGCCATGGAGAACGACCGCGTCCGCCAGGGCTTGAAGCTTTCGCAGTCGCGCATCTCCAAGCTCGGCGAACTGCCCGACCTCGCCGGCTTCCTGCTGAAATCCGATCTCGGCCTGACGCCGGAGTCCTTCGCCAAGGTGAAGTCCACGCCGGAAGAAATCCTCGAAGTGCTGAACCAGGTGCAGCCGGATCTTGAAAAGATGCCCGAATGGACGGTCGAGAGCATCGAGGCGGAACTGCGCGCCAGCGCCGACAAGCTCGGCAAGAAGCTGAAGGTCGTCGTCGCCCCGCTCTTCGTCGCCGTCTCCGGCTCGTCGCGCTCGCTGCCGCTGTTCGACTCGATGGCCATTCTCGGCCGCTCCGTCGTGCGCCAGCGCCTGAAGGTCGCCGCGCAGGTGGTAGCCTCGATGGTCGGTAGCGGGAAGTAAGAAAGAGGGGTTCCCCCTCATCCGCCTGCCGGCACCTTCTCCCCGAGGGGAGAAGGGGCATATGGCGCCCACGACACACTCCAGTCCCCTCTCCCCTCTGGGAGAGGGCCAGGGTGAGGGGGTAGCCAGGGGCGGTGTTTTGCAATTAATTGCGCGGCAAGCGCCGCAACAGAGTTCGAAAAAATGACCGACACGAAGACAGAAACCGCCCTTTCCTCCGATCCGACGGAAGTCCGCCGCCAGAAGCTCGAGCAGCTGCGCAAGACGATCGGCGATGTCTATCCGGCGCATTTTCATCGCACGATGACCAATGCGGAACTGGCCGACAAATACGAGACGCTGGAACCCGATACGGAAAGCGGCGACGTCGTGACGGTCGCCGGCCGCGTCTATTCCTCGCGCAATTCCGGCATGTTCATGGACATCCATGACGCCTCGGGCAAGATCCAGATCTTCAGCCACAAGGATACGACGCCGCAGGAGGCCCGCGACCTGCTGCCGATGATCGATATCGGCGACATCATCGGCGTGACCGGCACCGTGCGCCGCACCAAGCGCGGCGAGCTGACGATCAACGCGCAAGAGATCGTCATGCTGACGAAGACGCTGCTGCCGATGCCCGAGAAGTGGCACGGCGTTTCGGATGTCGAGATCCGCTACCGCAAGCGCCATCTCGATATCATGACCAACGAGGAATCGAAGCTGCGCTTCCAGCAGCGCTCGAAGATCGTCTCAGGCATCCGCCGCTTCATGGAAAACGACGGCTTCATGGAAGTCGAGACGCCGATGCTGCACTCGGTGTACGGCGGCGCGACGGCCGAGCCCTTCAAGACGCACCACAACACGCTGAAGCTCGACATGTACCTGCGCATCGCGCCGGAATTGTTCCTGAAGCGCACGCTGGTCTCCGGCCTCACCGACAAGGTGTTCGAGATCAATCGCAACTTCCGCAATGAGGGTGTGTCGACGAGGCACAATCCCGAATTCACGATGATGGAGTGCTACTGGGCCTATGCCGACTACGAGGACGTGATGGACCTCGTGGAACGCCTCTTCGCCGAGCTGGCCGTCAAGATCCACGGCTCGACCGAATTCGCCTATGGCGACAAGGAGCTCTCCTTCAAGGGCCCGTTCAAGCGTGTGCCGATGCCCGATGCCGTCAAGGAAGCCACCGGTATCGACTTCCTTGCCATCAAGACGGACGAGGAAGCCCGCGCCGCCGCCAAGGCGGCCGGCTTCGAAGTTGAAAAGGACTGGACCTGGGGCGAGTGCCTTGCCTTCATCTTCGAGGAGAAGGTCGAGGGCACGCTGATCCAGCCGAGCCATGTCACCCATTTCCCGAAAGACATCTCGCCCTTCGCCAAGGAAGTACCGGGCGAGCCGCGCCTCGTCGAGCGGTTCGAGACCTATTGCAATGCCTGGGAACTCGGCAATGCCTTCTCCGAACTGAACGACCCGGAAGAGCAGCGCGCCCGCATGGTCGAGCAGCTCAACCAGGCCCATGCCCGCGGCGAGAAGGACAAGCAGCTCGACGACGAGTTCCTGGATGCGATCGACCAGGGCATGCCGCCCGCCGGCGGCCTCGGTATCGGCGTGGACCGCCTGATCATGTTGCTCACCAACGCCCCGTCGATCCGCGACGTCATCCTCTTTCCGGCGCGCCGCGCAAAGGCGGACTGAGGCCGGATCACAATCCGAAAACGCAAAGCCCCGTCACCGGTCGGTGACGGGGCTTTTTATCGAGATCGCGCAGCGCTGGCTTACGCTTCGATGGACACGTCGCCGATCGGCCGCGAGCAGCAGGCAAGGATATAGCCTTCCTCGATTTCATCATCGAGAATGCCGCCATTGTGGTTCATCTCGACCTCGCCGGAAATCTTCATCACCCGACAGGTGCCGCACAGGCCGCCTTCGCAGGCCGCGCCGATACGCACCCCGGCCGAACGCGCCGTCTGGAGGATCGTCTGGCCGGGCGGGCATTTCGCGTCCTTGCCCGCCATGGTGAAGGTGACGGTCGAGACCGCGTTGGCATCGACCTCCTGTTCACCCGCACCCGCGCGGATCGCGATTTCCTCCGGCGCCGGCGCGGCCGCCGGCTGGAAGCTTTCCTCGTGGTAGCGGTCCATGTTGAAGCCGCAGACCTTGAGCATGTCGCGCACGCCACGCATGAAGGGTTCCGGACCGCAGCAGAAGACGGTGCGATCACGGAAATCCGGTGCCAGCAGCGACAGCCGGGCAGCATCGATGCGACCGCGCACGCCGTGCCATCCGTCGCGCGGATTATGGCCTTCCACGACGAAGCCCAGCGACAGGTTGGGCATCTGGGCCGCGAGACATTCGAGCTCCGCCTTGAACAGCAGGTCTTCCGGCTTGCGGGCGCAGGTGACGAAAGCGACGTCCGATTGCGGGCTGCAATCCGACATCCACCGCGTCATCGACATCATCGGCGTCACGCCGGAGCCGGCCGAGATGAAGAGGTACTTTTCCGCGGGATAGCGTACGAAGGAGAAATCGCCGAGCGGGCCGAAGGCCTTCAGCTTCATGCCGGGACGCAGATGATCGAACATCCACCGCGTGCCGATCGAACTCTTCTGCGCCTTCACCGTCACGGCGACGGAGAAGGGACGCGAAGGGGTCGAAGACAGCGTATAGGTCCGCATGACCGGATCGTCTTCCGAGACCGGCAGTTCCAACGTGACGAACTGGCCCGGCAGGTACCGGAACCAGTTGTCACGATCGGAACGGAAGGTAAAGGTCATCACATCGGCCGTCTCCACCGTGACGGCAATGCATTCCAGCATATGCTGGCGATCGTTCCACGGCTGGAGTTCGTCGAAATGGCGGAAATCGCTCGTGACCGTCATGTCAGGCGACCCGCGACAGCGGCTTCTTGGCGCCGTCGAGCCGCTCCACCATGAAGTTGGTGTACCACTCGACGAACTGCATCACGCCGCCCTCGTCTTCGGGCGAGTAGGGGCCGGGCTGGTAGGCCGGCGAGCGAATGCCGAAGGCGTTTTCCTCGACGATCCGGCGGTCCTGGTCGTTGGTTTCAGTCCAGACATGCGTGAGCTCGTCGAGCCGGTAATCCACGCCCTCGACCGCATCCTTGTTGACCAGCCACTTCGTCGTGACCTGCGTCAGCTCGGGGCCGAGCGGCAGGACGCGGAAGGTGATGGCGTGATCGGCCAGCACATGGTTCCAGGTCGTCGGGTAATGGAAGAGCAGGAGCGTACCGATATGGCTTTCCAGCACGTCGCTCGACAGCGGCCGCTGCACGGCGCGCGCGCCGGACATGGTGTAGCTCTCGGCATCCTGGATGAGCGGCATGCGCGCGGCGCGGAACTGGCCGGTCGGCGAGATCTTGAACTCGCTCGGCAAGCCGGCGGCTTCGCACTTCGCCCAGTGCTCCGCGATGACGGGGTCATCCTTGGCGCCCTGTACGCCCGTCGCGCTCGGCGCTTCGGGATAGGTGCGGCAGAGCTCCGGATGGTTGGCGGCGCAGTGGTAGCACTCGCGGTTGTTTTCCCACACGAGCTTCCAGTTGCCCTTCTCGATGATCGTGCTCTCGAAGGCGACCTTCGTCTCGCCAAGGCGGTGGCGGGCGAGATAGGGATCGACGAGATTGCGGAAGGGCGCGAAATCGGGCGCCTCATCGGCAAGGCAGATGAAGATATAGCCGCCGACCGTCTGGCAGTGGATCTGCTTCAGGCCGTGCTGGGTCTTGTCGAAATCCTCAGCCATGTGGCGCGCGAAGAGCAGCGAACCGTCGAGTTCGTAGGTCCACTGGTGGTAGGGACAGACGAGCTTGGCGGAAGAGCCCTTGTTCTGCGTGCAGACGCGCGAGCCGCGATGGCGACAGGAATTGTGAAGGGCACGAACGGTGCCGGTCCGGTCGCGGGTGACGACGACGGGATAATCGCCTACCTGCACCGTGAAGTAGTTGCCGGACTTGGGGATCTCGCAATCGTGGCCGATGAACAGCCAGTCGCGGTACCAGATCGTCTCAAGATCGAGCTTGTAATAGTCGGGGTCGATGTAGAAAGCCTGCTCGAGGCTGTGGCCTTCGCGCCGGTTCTTGAGCTTGCGGAGCACGTCGCTGTGAATGTCCATGCCGGATCCTCAGAATATCCAATAATTTGCCGAGGCGCGCTGAGGAGACGGCATCCGGGCGGCAAGCCGCACGGTCTGCACGCTTCCCGGCCGCCCGCCGCAGCCAGTCACGATCGTTACTCCAGGCTGGTTTCCGGGCTGAGGAGTGTCCTTGGCCGGTCATGATCCGCACAGAAAGCCTCGCGGCTCGCCTGGGACCATGCCTTCCGGACCTGGTGCAGCGCCTTCCCGGACCTCCCGTCCAGTGGCTTCCTGCTGCACCTTGCTCCAACACCGTTGCGGGGGCAGCGCCGGATTTAAACCGGCTTCCCAATTCTCCACCCCTCCCTTGGAGGCGGGCACCTTGAGTGTTCTTATCTAACCGCAAGAAAGACCGGGCGGCACGCCGGAAAACGACATGCCATCATGTTTTGACGACAGCCCCCTTTGCATGGGCCCTACCTGCATTGCTCTCATTAAGTTAAAGGTTTCAATGTGATGCGCCTAATTTTGCGGCGCAATGCGTATAGTTTTGGCAGCAGGCGGCCGCGTGACGGCAGGTTGTCATATTGCGACCATAAAGGATGCACCTGGAAAAGGCACCCTGTCGGAAAGGAAAGCTTAACGACGTTTCCATACTCTTTCGTCGATAAAGGCACGACGATGGGGTGCGACGGGTGCAGCAGACAGGTTTCCGATACTACGACGCTGTCGCCTTCAAGCGCGCGAACCCGCCCCGGTCCGCGCATACCGAATTCCTGCGCACGGGGCGGATCGATCGCACGCCGACCTGGAGCGCTACCGAAAAACGTTATCTCAGCTACGAAGAAGTCGCCGAGCGTACCGGCCGCAAGCTGGAACGGGCCGGCAGCATCACGCACGGCCGTATCAACCGCTTCCACCAGTCCATCCAGTTTCCCCGCCTCATCTTTCACCGCACGCTCGCCGGCACGCCGCATCTCGGCTACTGCCATATCACCGTCGCCAAGTCCCGCTTTGCCGAATTCGAGAATGTTCAATGGGCCTTCTACATGGCCAATTTCCAGGCCGAGATCGGCGCCGACAGCGACCACGGGGAGCAGTTCTTCGATAGCATCTCCCGCAAGCCGGGCCGCATGTACTTCGCCGTCGCGATCACGCCTGCGGAAGAAGCCGGACGGCTCAGGATCGACAACAAGATACGCGGAAACGGCGTGCTGTTCCGCACCGATGACCCGAAGCTGGCGATGAAGAACGTTCTCATGCTTAGCGCAGGCAACGAGGCGCTGCGCAAGATCATCCGGGCGATGTAGCCGTAACCGGCAGCGCCCGGTGGCTCAGGACGCCCGGTAGATCATCCAGTCGCGACCGGAAGCGGCGGATTCGCCCGGTCCGTGCACGACGACCCTGTCACCGCCGCCAGCCCGCGCCTCCGCCAATGCCTGCTCGCAGGCCGATGACAGAGCCAGCGCGCTATCGGCCCGGTCGGCCATGCAGACACCGGCTGACAGGGTGAGATGGCCGAGATTGCGGCCCGTGCGCGGATCGCGCAACGCCACCGTCTCGAACGTATTGCGCAACTGATCGATGAGCCGCAGCATCTCCGCTTCGTCCCCTGTGTGGAACAAGAACCCGAAGCGCAGGCCATCGAAACGCACCGCGAGGTCTTCACCGGGGAACACCTGGCGAATGAGCCCGCCATAGAACGTCACAAGGTGATCCGAAAGCGCTTCGATCTGCGCGGGAGAAAAGCGCCGTCCCGCATCGACCTCGGCGATGGCGACGCCGCACAGCATGGGCAGTTCGGGATTGGCATAGACGCTGGCAAGCGCTTTGTTGAAGGCCCGGCGATTGCCGAGTTTCGTCGGCGGATCGATGAACTTCATCGCCTCGAATTCCGCCATCTCCTTCTGGATGCCGTCCATGACGACCGATTGCGCCGCGACCTTCTTCGCCATTTCAGCCGTATGCGTGACACGCAGCTCTGTTGCCCGCTGAAGGGCCTCGAGCGAACTGCCGAGCGCGCCTTCGCCCATGCCGCTGGCATTGCGGATCACCTGCGACGCTTCGCCGATCAGGCGGCCATAGTCGGAAAGCGAGGCGCGCTCCTGACCGAGCAGGTCCATGAAGTTGGCCATCTCGTTGGTGATAGCGCCTGCCGAGCGCTGCAGCACGCTCGCCTCATGCTGATGCGGCAGGTATTTGCGCCCGAGTTCGTCGAGCCCCGCCTGGGTCTTGTATTTGCCGAGCGCGATGAACTCGCGCACGAGATCGGGATTGTTGCCCGCATAGGCCTCATAGACCAGCTCGTAGTTTCGCGGCAGGCCCTCGATGCCCATCTGCTTCATGGCCGTCGCAACGCGCAGCGCGACATCGATCGTGGAGGATTTCTTGTGTGTCATCAACCGGAACCTGTGGGCACAACCTGTTACCATCAGGCATATCAGCGCGCCCTTACGGCCAGTCTAATCAGGTCGTTGCAATTTTAGGCAATGGGCTGGCCTCTTGGCATCCGCTGCCAAAGCCCTGTAAAGGAAGCCGACGAAACGGAAGCGCGAAATGGCTGATATCGTGGACACGAGGACGGATGCGACGGCAGCCCTGGAGCGAGCCTGCGAGGCCCTGTCCCGCGGCGTGCCCGTCGCCATTCCCACCGAAACGGTCTACGGCCTGGCAGCCGACGCCACCGACCCGCTGGCGATCACCCGCATCTATGAAATGAAGGGCAGGCCGCGCTTCAACCCTCTGATCTGCCACATGGCCGATCTCGCGATGGCGGAGCAACATGCGGTCTTCGATCCAATGTCGCGGGCGCTGGCGCAAGCCTTCTGGCCGGGACCGCTGACGCTCATTGTGCCGATCCGTCCCGAAAGCGCCATCCATCCGCTGGCGCGTGCCGGCCTGGATACGGTTGGCATCCGCGTGCCGGCGGGCTTTGCAAGCCGTCTGCTCACCGCCTTCGGCCGCCCGCTGGCGGCGCCCAGCGCCAACACGTCGGGCAGGATCAGCCCCACGACGGCCCGCCACGTCGCCGATGACTTCGGGGACAGGCTGGAGCTGGTTCTCGACGGCGGTCCGGCAGCCGTCGGGCTCGAATCCACAATTCTTAAGGTCGAGGGCGACACGATCCGTCTGTTGCGGCCGGGCGGCCTCGACGTCAGCGAGATCGAACGCGTGACCGGCCGGCGCGTCCAGCGGAACGAAAAGGCGGGTGCCGCCATCGAGGCCCCCGGCATGCTGGCCTCGCATTATGCACCCGCGGCCCCCGTGCGGCTTGACGCAAGCGACGTCAAACCGGGTGAAGTGCTCATTCGCTTCGGCGGCGCGCCGCTTCCCGGCGAGGATGCCGCAGCCCTCGTGCTGGATCTGAGCCCGGCCGGCAACCTGGCCGAAGCGGCCGCCAACCTGTTCGGCTATATGAAGCGTGCGGACGCGACCGGCGCCGGCTCCATCGCCTTCTCGCCGATCCCGGAAACCGGCCTCGGCGAGGCCATCAACGACCGCCTGCAACGGGCCGCCGCGCCGCGTGGCTAGATTTATGACGGCATTTACCGGCGCCGATGCCATGCGCGTGGGCGGGAGATGCACAGGAAGGAACGACGACGCATGGTCCAGGCGACCCTTTCCCCCGAACTCATCGCGCGGTTCGCCGCGATCGTCGGCCCGGCCCAAGCCCTTGTCGACGACGGCGATATCGCCCCCTACCTGATCGAAAGCCGCGGCCTGTATCACGGTGTCTCGCCGCTGGTGCTGCGGCCCGGCACCGTGCAGGAGGTTGCCGATATCCTGGCGCTCGCCACGGAAACGCGCACGGCGATCGTGCCGCAGGGGGGCAATACCGGCCATGTCGGCGGCAGTGTCCCGCGCGAAGGGGCTGCCGACGTCGTGCTCTCGCTCTCCCGCCTCAACCGCATTCGCGATGTCGATCCGGTCGGCGATGTCATCGTCGCCGACGGCGGCTGCATCCTGGCCGACATCCAGGCGCAAGCCGAGGCGGTGGGCCGGCTCTTCCCGCTGTCGCTCGGCTCGGAGGGCTCCTGCCAGATCGGCGGCAATCTTTCCACCAATGCCGGCGGCACCGCCGTGCTCGCCTATGGCGGCATGCGCCAGCTCTGCCTCGGGCTCGAGGTCGTTCTGCCGACGGGCGAGATCTGGAACGGGCTGCGCCGCCTCAAGAAGGACAATACGGGTTATGATCTGCGCGACCTCTTCATCGGCGCTGAAGGCACGCTCGGCGTCATCACCGGCGCCGTGCTCAAGCTGTTTCCCCGTCCACTCGGCCACGAGGTCGCCTTTGCCGGGCTGAAATCGGTCAAGGACACGCTGGCGCTGTTCGAACGCGCTTCCAGCCGGTGCGGTACCGCGCTTACAGGGTTCGAGCTGATGCCGCGCCTCGGCGTCGACTTCACCACACGGCACATTCCAGGCGTCCGCGACCCGCTTGCCACCGCGCATGACTGGTATGTCCTGATCGACATCTCGACCTCCGATGCCGCCGAGACCGCCACGCACATGATGGAGGCGCTTCTGTCCGAAGGTTTCGAGGCAGGGCTGGTCGAGGATGCGGTGATCGCGGCAAGCGAGGAGCAGCGCAAGGCGCTCTGGCACATGCGCGAAAGCATGTCGCCGGCGCAAAAGCCGGAGGGCGGATCGATCAAGCACGATGTGTCGGTGCCGGTTTCCGCCATCCCGGACTTCATGGCGGAAGCGGACGCCGCCGTTATGGCTGCAATTCCCGGCGCGCGCATTTGCTCCTTCGGGCACATGGGCGACGGCAATATCCATTACAACATCTCCCAGCCCGTCGGCGCCGACAAGCAGGCGTTCCTGGACCGTTGGCGGGAAATCAACCACCTCGTCCACGGCATCGTGCTGAAATACAAAGGCTCGATTTCAGCCGAGCATGGTATCGGCCAATTGAAGCGCGACGAGCTTGCCGCGGTGCGCGAGCCGATCGAGATGGACCTGATGCGCAGGGTCAAGCGCGCCTTCGACCCCGCCGGCATCATGAATCCCGGCAAGGTCCTGAAGGCCTGACGTCAGGCGCCGCCGGTGCGCAGCTGCGCCAGCGACATCATGAGATCCGCGCTGATGCCGGCTGAACCCGACGCGGTCAGCACCGACAGGGCCGGATCGGTCGTGGCCTGGTTGTCCAGATCGTAGAGCACCGAGAACTTCACGATCATCTTGGAGACCTTTTCCGGGTCCTGCAGGTCCTTGAGATCGAGATGGCGTTTGATCATGTCGGCCTGCGCATCGATGTCGGCGCTACCGACCTCATCAGGCAATTGGAACAGCGTCTTGAAGACCGCAAACAGCGCGTCGTCGGCAAGGATGTCATAAGCGCTGCCGACCGATGGAGCCTTGCGCTCGAAATAGAGTGCGAGGCGCACGCCGGCATTGTCGCTGCCTGCTTCCTCTTCCAGCATCTGCCGGACATGGCTGTCGATGGTCTCGTAGATGCCGCGCCGCGACTGCACGGCATCGGCGTCCGGCTGCGCGACCTTGCCATCGGAATTGAAATTGAAGGAGGCCACCATCTTGCGATAGGCGCGATTGGATTGCTGGTTCACGAAGCTCTTGGGATCATCGAGATCGGAGGTGAAGATCTTCGCCATGAACTCCGCATCGACGCTTTGGGTGTCGATCCCGTTTGCCGTGAGCACGAAAGCCACGAGGCGTTCGTCCGACAGGAATTCCTTGACGGTCTCCACCTTCTGCATCTGGGCGGAGTAATATTCCGCCTCCTTCTGCGCCAGCTCCTTGTCGTCTTCCGTGCCGAAACGGGATTTCGCCGTCAGATAGGCGCGCGACATCACGAGAATTTCGGCTTCCGACTGCGCCAACTTGGGCGCCGTGACATTGCCATCAGGCCCGAAATTGAACGCCTTCGCCAATTCGACGAAGCGCTCGTCCTTCAATTGGTACACATAGCTTTTCGGATCGTTGAGATCGCTTTTCAGCACATTCTTGATCGTGAACGCCGAGACTTTGGCCGGGTCGATGCCGAAAGCCTTCAACGCGAAGCTGTAGAGCGTGGACTCGCCCAGGAAGTCCTGCACGGTCTCCACCGCGCCGATCTGCCCCTTGAAGCGCTTGATGGCGAGTTCGTCGGCCTCTTCGTCCTTGTCATTGTAGTGTGTGAGATAGGCGCTCGCGGTTTTCGCGGTCTGCGTGGCCGTCTGGGCGCTGTCGCCTGCCGCAAGCGTTCCGTCTTCCTGGAAATTGAAGGCCGCCCGCAGCGCGATGTATTTCGCCTTGTCGGCACCGCCGAAAGCGTTGATATAGCTCGACGGGTTGTCCGGATCCGGATCGCTCGTGATGATGTTGCGGATCGTCAGGCTGCCGACCGACAGCTTGTCGAGCCCATAGGCAACCTTGAGATAGGAGACAAGACGCGCATCATCGGCGAGTTCCTGCGCGGTGGTGATGCTGCCAATCCGGCTTTCGAAATAATCCTGATGGATCAGGGCCGCAGCCGTCGTCACACGCGGATTGGAGAGCGTGTAGAGTTCCTGCGTGCTCGTCTTCTGGCTTGCATCCTGAACCGTTCCGGCCACCGCCGTCCCGTCCGCTGCGAAGTTGAACGCCGCCGCGAGCATGAAGTACTTGTCGGCGCTCGAAATGATCGTGTCCTGGCGCGTGATCTCCGCCTTGAGCGACGCGATGCGGGATGCCGCCTCCGCGCGCGGAACCAGAACGGCATCAAGATCGGCCGCGGCGGCCTGCTTTTCGACCAGCTCCGCCTGGTAATCCGACCGGCGGGTCTGGAGGGTCGCCTTCGCCGCCTCCTTGCTGTCGATGAGCGCCTGCAGCTCCGCGGCACCAAGCCCGTCCGGATTGGTGGAAAGCCGCGCGATTTCGGCATCCAGATCGGTGATCTGCGTCTGCAAGGCCGGAATATCAGTTTCGAGCTTGGTGATACGGGCAAGATGCGTCTCGCGCAGCTGTAGCGGCGCCAGCGCATCGCTCGCCACCTGCCTGGCCTCCTGCGCCGCCGTCACGCTGCCACCGAACTGGGTGTTGATGTAGCTGGACGTGTCGCTCAGATCGCTCGACAGCGCGCCACGCACGGCTTCGCGCGAATAGGTGTTGGGATCGATGCCGAAGGCCGTGAAGACATAGGTCCGCAGGCGGTCGTTGTTCAGAAGCTGGTCGACGTTTGTGATCTGATCGATCACGGCATTGTAGTACCGGCTCTCTTCCTTGATCGCCGCTCCGGCATTGGCAGCGCCCGCGGTATAGAGGCCGATGACCTCGTCGAGCTGCGCCTCCGTCTGGGCCGTGGCCGTCGTGGAGGTGTTGAAGGTGAAGGCGCTTGCGAAGTTCCGGTAGCGCTCGTCCGTCAGCTTGTTGGCAAAACTGTTAGGATCGGCGAGGTCGCTGTCGAGCACCTTGCGCATGAAGGCCTTGGCATAGCCCATGTCATCCAGGCCATAGGCCTTGACCGCGTAGGAATAGAGCCGGTGGTCGTCGAGGAACGCGTCGACCGAGGTAACCTTGCCGATATTCTCCTTGTAATAGGCGGCGTCGCGCGCATTGACCGTCTCCGCCGCCGTTCGGTTTAGCGACTTCAACAGGTCCTTCGCGATGAGGTTGTAGCTCGTATAGGTCGACAGCATCGGGAACCGTTCCTTCCAGTCATCGGCAAGCCGATCGGCGTCATTGTCGCTGTCGAGCCTTGTCCCGGCCTGTCGGTCCGGCGCGGCACACATCGCGCCCCAGGCATTCATAAGTTCGAAACCCTAGCCGGTTCGGTTTTGCTAACCATCGGGAACCGCAAAGTTTTCTTAACCGCAATTTTTAAGCGGCTCGGAAGGGGCTGTGCCTATTCTCGCCCTCAGAGGACGAAAAGTCCCGATGAGAAGACCGGAAACCGGCTCTCAAGGAAAACAAGGGTGAAAGACATGCTGAATACCGTTTCCAAGCCGGCATGGGCCGGCAACACGCTCCGGCTCGATCCCAAGCGCTTCCCGCAGCAGGTATCGTTCGAGCTGCGCGCCGAGGGAACCGATGCCACCATCACTCTCGACGAGCGCGGCGCCGTTTTGCGCAAGGTCCTGCCGTCGAGCGGCCTTCCGCTTTCCATCGCGCTGCCTGCGCGCGCCTTCAAGGGCGTCGCCGCCCGCGCCATCGACCACGGCAACGGCGACGTGACCGTTACCCTCGAACTCCACCACGACGATCCGGATCTCTGCATTCCGCTGCTGGTGGCGCACGATCTTTGCGATATCGCCGCCGATTGGCGCAGCTGGTCGGATGCCTACCGCATCCCCATGCTGATGGTGGAGGCCGACGGCATCGCCCGGCCCCTCGATGAGAACCTCACCGTCGGCAGCCGCCCGGCCAAGCCGCGTCGCCGCCATTCCTACTTTGCGGACCGCCGTCCGCGTTTCCTCGTGCGCCGCACGACGGGCAAGCTCGGCGTCCAGATGAAGATCGACGGACGGGAAATCATCGCCCGCCGTTGAGCATGCGCTGACCTCCATGAAAAGCCGGCCGTTCCCTGCGGCCGGCTTTTTCGCGTACCCCTGTTCCCGCAGGAACAGCCGTCTCCGTCCCTCCATGCCACATAGCGTTCAACACCGGCCCGGCCGGGAACGAGCGCAAGGGACGGATCACATGGCAAAGCTCTTCACCACACTCCTCATCCATCTGCGCAAGGCGGATGCAGCCCTCGTCTCGCACGGCCGGCCGCCCCGCCGCGGCTTCGAGCTGGCCATGCAGCCTGCAACGCTCCGCCGCACGGGCCTTCGCCCGCAGGAAGGCGCGCGCCGGGTTTAAGGATCAGGCGAAGGGAATGGCGACGGCCAGCGCGAGGAAGATGCTGAGACCGACGACGCCGTTGAACTTGAAGAGCGCCAGACACTGCTCCGGATCGTCGATGTCGAGCGTCCTGATCTGCCAGGCCAGCATGAAAGCCGCGACGACAAGCCCCAGCCAGGCGACGAAGCCGACGCCGGCAAGCCAGAACGAGACGGCGATGAGCGCGACGGTGAGGCCGTAAAGGGCGACAAGCCACGGCTTGGTCCGATCGCCGAATAGGCGCGCGGTGGAGCGCACGCCGATCAGCGCATCGTCTTCCTTGTCCTGATGGGCGTAGATCGTGTCGTAACCCACCGTCCAGGCGATGGCGGCGACATAGAGGGTGCCGGCGGCAAGGGAGAGCGTGCCGAACTCGGCAGCCCAGCCCATCAGCGCACCCCACGAAAACGCCATGCCGAGAAAGAACTGCGGCCAGTCCGTGAAGCGCTTCGCGAAGGGATAGATTGCGACGATCAGCAGCGAGGCGATGGCGAGCAGCACGGCGAAGCGGTTGAATTGCAGCAACACGACGAGGCCGACCAGCGTTTGCAGGAGCATGAAGACCTTCGCCTGCCGGCGCGTGACGCGACCGGACGGCAGCGGGCGCGAGCGGGTGCGCGCCACCGCGTTATCTATATCGTGGTCGACGAGGTCGTTGTAGGTGCAGCCCGCACCCCGCATCGCCACGGAGCCGATGAAGAACAGCACGAGATGGAAGACGAAGCGCGTCCAGTCGAACGTCCCGGCCGCGGCCGCGACATTGGCGGCAAGCGCAGCCGACCAGAAACACGGCCACATGAGCAGCTGCCAGCCGATCGGCCGGTCCCAGCGGGCAAGCTGCGCATAGGGCCAGAGCGCGCGCGGCAGCACGCGATAGACCCAGTTGTTGGACGGTGCGTCGGCGACGCGGCCGGAATCGGTCGAGGTGGTGATCATGCACCTTGATCGCAAGCGCTTACGTTCCGGTCAAGCGTCGCGCCGTCGCAACCGTGAGTCTGCGGCGGCGGCGTGCTGCGGTTTAGCGGAGCGTGAAATCGAACTTGTAGGTCGCCGCGACGCCGATCAGGAACTGATCGCGGTCACCGCGCTGCTTGACGAGGCTCGAATCAGCCGCCGGGCCGACGAGGCGCTTGTACTCCGCAAAGGCGCTGGTCTCGATCTTCTCGTTGACCTGCCAGGTGATCGCCGCGCCCGCGCCGACGGACTGGATGCCGCCCCCCGGATCATAGGCCGCGAGACCGGACGCGGCGACTTCGCTCGGCTTCACGCCATAGTAGGTCTTCATGTAGTCCTTGGACGCGATGGTCATGCGCGGGCCGGCCGAAACGCGGACATTGGGCACGACGTCGACGAAGGCATCCGCCGCGATATCGGCGACCACACCATGATGGCTGCGGATTCCGTGACGCACTTCGCCGCGCAGGCGCAGGAAATCCGTCGGATAGACCTCGGCGAACGCGCCGAGTTCGCCGCCGAACTTCACCGGCGTCAGGCCCCTCAGATCGTCCGAATCGCCCTCGTCGCGCGGCATGATCAGCTTGCCGGTCGCACCCGCACGGAAGGCGCCGTTGTCGATGAGCGCGAAGGACGGGTTGTCGTTGCGCGAGGAGAAACGAACCGTGCTGCCGGCCTTGCCGAGCGAGATCAGCGGCGTGACCTGGAAAAGGTACTTCTTGGAGCCCTCGTAGCGTGGAGCGGAGAAGCCCGCCGCACCCACCTTAAGATACCAGTCGCCGGACCAGAAGTAATCGCCGGCACTGGCGGATACGGGCGCGAACAGAAGCGCAGCCGCAGTCATTGCGGTCGTAACACGGATACTCAAAACACAATCCTCGTTTGACCGACGGCCCCGCAGCAGGCCGCCGTGAACTTTGATTGCCTAGAATTATCCATGTTTGATTACCGATTCGCTAACCATCGTGTTCCCGCCCGTTACAGGAACGATTCGCTTCAGTTTGCGTTTTTGCCGCGCTGAAACAAGGCGTTTGCGATGACCGTGAGCACGATGGAGCCGAAGCTCCAGGAAATCCGGAGTGAAACGGGGCTTTCCCGGCAGGAGAAGATCGCAAGGCTCGAGAAGCTGCGCGGAGAGGCGCGCGCCCTTCAGCGCGCCGCCACCGAAAGCGCTATGGTGGATGATGAGGGGTGGTACGATGACGTGCACCTGATCGACACGAACTGGAAAACCTCGGCCGTCCCGTCGCGGAAAAGGGCGCCGCCACCCTGTGAGGCCGCAGGCCCTTGACCTTTGCGCCCCGTCCCCTTAACCCGCCTGCTAATCACGGACGGATCGAGGGTACGGGCATGAAGGTTCTGTTGATCGGATCAGGCGGACGCGAACACGCCCTTGCCTGGAAGCTGGCGCAGTCGCCGCTGCTGACCACGCTCTATGCCGCACCCGGCAATCCCGGCATAGCCGAATGCGCGACGCTCGTCGCACTCGATATCGAAGACCACGAAGCCGTTGCCGCCTTCTGTGCCGATAACGGCGTGTCCTTCGTCATCGTCGGTCCGGAAGCGCCTCTGGTCACGGGATTGGCCGACGTGCTGCGCTCCAAGGGCATCGACGTTTTCGGCCCGTCGGCCGCCGCCGCCCAGCTCGAAGGCTCCAAGGGCTTCACCAAGGATCTCTGCGCGAAATACGACATTCCCACGGGCGCCTACCAGCGCTTCACCGATGCAGCCGCCGCCAAGGCCTATGTGAACGAGCAGGGTGCGCCCATCGTCATCAAGGCCGATGGCCTCGCCGCCGGCAAGGGCGTGACCGTCGCCATGACGCTGGACGAAGCACTTGCCGCGATCGACGATTGCTTCGACGGCGCCTTCGGCGCGGCCGGTGCCGAAGTGGTGGTGGAAGCCTTCCTCGACGGCGAGGAGGCGAGCTTCTTCTGCCTGTGCGACGGCTTAAACGCCCTGCCGCTCGCCTCGGCGCAGGATCACAAGCGCGTCGGTGACGGTGATACAGGACCCAATACGGGCGGCATGGGCGCCTATTCGCCCGCCCCGGTCATGACGCCTGACATGGTCGAGCGCACGATGAAGGAAATCATCGAGCCGACGATCCGCGGCATGGCGGCAGATGGCCATGCGTTCCAGGGCGTGCTTTTCGCCGGCCTGATGATCACCGCCAAGGGCCCCGAACTCATCGAATACAATGTGCGTTTCGGCGATCCCGAATGCCAGGTGCTGATGATGCGCCTAGAAAGCGACCTCCTGCCGATCCTCCACGCATCCGCCGTTGGCCGGCTCGACAAGGTCACCGCGGAATGGCGCGACGCGCCGGCGCTCACCGTCGTCATGGCATCGAAGGGTTACCCGGGCGCCTATGAGAAGAACACGCCGATCCTGTCGCTGCCGACGGATGACGCGGCGACGAAGGTGTTCCACGCCGGGACAGCCCTGAAGGACGGACACCTGGTCGCGACAGGCGGCCGCGTTCTCAATGTCACCGCCGTCGCGCCGACGGTGGCGGAAGCGCAAAAGGCCGCCTATGCCGCCGTCGACGCCGTGACATGGGACAACGGCTTCTGCCGACGCGATATCGGCTGGCGCGCCGTCGCCCGCGAACAGGCCTGAGACCCCGGCCGCAACGGGCCGGTTTGCTCAAATTTTACCATCTCTCCTGACGGTACCGTAACCGGTAACGGCTATTCTTCCCTCAACCATGAGGGAGACCCGTTGATGCGTACCCTGCTGCCGACCTTTGGCCTGCTTCTGCTCACCGCGCCTGCCTTTGCTGGTTCGATCGAGACCATGCCTGCCACCACATCATCCTCGAGCATCTCGACGGTGCGCTGCGATGGGTGCCCCGCGCTGAAGCCGAAGGCAGAGACCTCGACCTATCACGTCGATGCCATCGCACCCGGCACGCAGAAGATCGAAATCCGCGAACAGAACGGCGAGCGCAAGGTTTTCCGGACGGAAGCGTGGATGGGCGGGTCGCCCGTACTGTTCGTCAACAAGGCACCAGCCGAGACGGTCCAGGCGGCCGAGGCTGAAAAGCCGCTGGATGAGAACGCCGCGGCCGCAACCGTCGACACCAGCGCCAAGACGAGCGCGCTGGGAACCAATGCAGCGCGCGAGACAGCGACCGCAGCCGTCGCCACCTCACGGGAGTTTGATCCGACAAAATTTGAACTTCGCGTGGAATGACCCCATATTGGAAGAACCCTGCCTCTCGGTCCCTCCAGACTGACGGGAATTCGCGAAAGCGGACGTTGCGCCCCTGACCTCAAGCAGGGGCGTATGCGTGTCAGGCGGTCTCTGCGAGATCCCGCGCCAGCGCATCCACTTGCCCGTCGGAATAGACGGCGATCCCGTTGCGGCGCAAAAGCGCAGCCGTCACGCCCTTTCCCACATGCCGGACGCCGGAAAACGAGCCGTCATAGACAAAGCCCGAGCCGCAGGACGGGCTTCCGTCGATGAGCAGCGCATGCCGGCAGCCATGCGCGAGCGCCACATCGAGCGCGATACGCGCGCCTTCGATATAGGCAGCCGAGACATCCCCGCCGGAAATTTCCAGCACGCGCGCCCGTCAGTCGAGCACGTCGTCGCCATCCAGACCGTTTTCGATTTCGGCGGGCGGCCGTGGAACGGCAAAGCCGCCGGCCAGTTCGGGACAGAGCGTCACCAGCCGCCCGGCCGCACGCCAGCGGTCCACGGCCTCATGGAGCAGCGGCTTGGCCGATCCGTTGTAGCGGACCGGCAGACCGGCGAGGCAGGCGCTGATGAGGATCTTTCCTGTCATCAGCGCACCGCCTCATCCCGCGATCTTTGAGAAATCGGCAACCGTGCCGGTCGCCGCACGAATGGAAGACAGCAGCGCCAGCCGGTTGGCACGGACCGCCGGGTCTTCGTCATTCACGAGAACGTCGGTGAAGAACTGGTCGACCGGCGCGCGAAGCGTCGAAAGCGCGGCCATGGCGGAGCGGAAATCCTCGCCAGCCACGGCGGCCGCAGCATCCCTGGAGGCCGTCTCGATCGCCGCGTAAAGCGCCTTTTCGTCATCCAGTTTCAGGAGATCGGGCGAGACGGCGACTTCGACCACCGTGCCCTTCTTCTCCTCGGCCGCCAGCAGCTGCGTCGCACGCTTGGTGCCGGCGAGCAGGTTGCGCCCCTCCTCGGAAGTAATGAACGCTGTCAGCGCTTCCACGCGACGGGCCACCATCAGGAGATCGTCGGCATCAGGCGTCAGGACCGCGTCGATCAGGTCATGGCGCGCGCCCATGTCGCGCAGGTAGACCTTCAGACGGTCGTGGAAGAAGGTAAGCAAATCTGCAACCAGTTGCTTTGGGGATATTGTTTCACCGGGATCGGCTTTCTCGCGCTTTAGGCCAACAGCCTTAGCGGACATCAGATCACTCACTCCGTCGACGCCCGTCGTAAACGTCCCGCCATCATCCGCCTGCCAAATAACGGAAAGACGATCGCCACCATTATAGACGAGCCCGAACAATCCAGATGCGAGGCTCTGCAGAAGAGGAAGTCGCACTCCTTTTTCCACCACCATGCGGATCACGCCGAGCGCAGCGCGGCGCAGTGCGTAGGGGTCCTTCGAGCCGGTCGGCTTTTCGTCGATCGCCCAGAAGCCGATCAGCGTATCGAGCTTGTCGGCCAGCGCGACCGTGAGGCCGACCTTGCCCGAGGGCACGCGATCGGAGGGGCCCTGCGGCTTGTAATGATCCTCGATGGCCTCGGCCACCGACGCATCCTCACCCTGCAGGAGCGCATATTTGCGGCCCATGATGCCCTGGAGTTCGGGAAACTCGCCGACGGCCTCGGTGCGCAGGTCCGCCTTGGCGAGCACCACGGCCCGGTCGACCAGCGCCGGATCGGCGCCGATGATCGGGGCGAGTTCGGCTGCGAGCGTGCGGATGCGCGCGACGCGTTCGCCCTGCGTGCCCAGCTTGGCGTGGAAGGTCACGTTGAGGGCGTCGAGCTTGGCCATGCGCTGGTCGAGCGGCTTCGAAAGATCGAGACCGAACTTTTCGGCCGAGGCCTTCAGCGTGTCGAGATCCGGCAGGTCGCCCTGGTCGCGCAGCCAGAAATGCTTGGCATCGGAGAGCCGCGCGCGCACGACCTTGCCGTTGCCGTGCACGATCTCCTTGCCGCCATCCTTCGCCTCGATGTTCGAAACGAGGATGAAGTGGTTGGAGAGCGTGTCGGCGCCCGGCTTGCGGGTCACGAAACACTTCTGGTTCGTCTTGATCGTCAGGCGGATGATTTCCGACGGGATCGACAGGAAATCCTCCTCGAACGTGCCCATCAGCACCTGCGGCCATTCGACGAGACCCGACACCTCTTCCAGAAGCCCCTCGTCCTCGACCAGTTCAAGGCCGTTGGCGAAGGCGATGTTGTTGGCGTCGGTCGCGATGATCTGCTTGCGGCGTTCGGCATCGAGCACGACCTTGGCCTTTTCGAGACTGGCGGCATAATCCTCGAAGCGGCGCACGGTGATGGGCTCGGGCGCGTGGAAACGGTGGCCATAGGTGACATTGCCCGCGACGATGCCGCCGACCTCGAACGGCACGACGCGGGTTTCCTCGGTTTCCGAACCGAAGGTGCAGACGATGGATTGCAGCGGGCGCACCCATTGCAGCGAGCCGGGCCTGGCCGATTCCGCGCCGGAGCGCATCGGCTTCGGCCAGGGAAAATTCCTGATGATGCCGGGCATCACCTCGGCGATGATCTCATCGGCCGCGCGGCCCGGCTTGACGACGTGGGCGACGTAGAAGTCGCCCTTCTTCGGATCGCTGTGCACATGGGCCTCGGCAATCGAGGCAAGTCCGGCCTTTCGGAGAAAGCCCTGGATCGCCTGCTCCGGCGCGGATGTCGCGGGGCCCTTGATATCCTCGCGCACGTCGCTGGAGCGGGCGTTGAGGCCGCGGATATCCAGTGTCAGGCGACGCGGGGTCCAGTATTCGCGTGCACCTTCATAGGTCAGGCCCGCCTCGACAAGCGCATCGGTGACCAGCTTCTTCAGGTCGCCTGCCGCCTTGCGCTGCATGCGGGCAGGAATTTCCTCGGAGCGGAGTTCAAGCAGAAGATCGGGCATGTCAACTTTCCTCACCCTCTCCGCCAGGAGAAGGTCGGCACACCGGCCGGTACGGGGTCAAAATCGTGTGCTTCTGCTAGCAAAGTTGGGCGGTGCTGTACAACGGCAAAGTTGCCGTGCCGCGGATGGAACCGCCCTCAGTGACCGCTCGCGGCAACCTCGTGCGAGCCTTCCTCGGCCGTGTCGGAGGAGGCGTGGCCATCGGTCGGCGCCTCGTGGCCGCCCTCCTCGGGCTTTGCCTCGCCATGCCCGCCGGACTTGCCGGCCTCGGCCACCGCATTGGGATCGACACAGTCTTCCCGATCCGTCATGGCGGTGACGATGGTCTTGATCTCGTCCAGCGAAAGCTCCTTGCGTTCGCCGTAGAATTCACCGTTGCCCGCCGGCTTTCCATCCGTATAGCGGGCGACGAAGGGCGCACTCATGCCGGGAATGGCCGAGGGGTCACGCGCGAAAAGCACTTCGGCGCCGATGGCACGGCCGCGCATGTCGGCGCGATAGACCGGACCGGCGGCATCAAGCATGATCACCTGGTAGAGATCGGCTTCCTCCGCATTGGAAACCGCACCGGCGACACGTAGCGCCGTCTTGACGCGAACCTCGCCGTCCTTGGCGTCGGAGCGCACATATTTGCGCAGCCACTGCTGCCCGTCGCGATCAAGCCGCACGGTGGTGACCGTCGTGCAGGCGGCCCCCGATACCGTTTCCGTCGAGGGGCCGAGCAGAACGTCGCGCCCGACGAAGATCGCGGCCGCACCGGACGCACCGGTCAGCACCGTTACACCGGCAACGATGATCAGAAGCTTCCGGGACAAGCGGAACGAGATCGGGAGCAGCTTCACGGGCGACGGACTTCTCTTGGAACGCAGAACAACGGACGCGCCGAGAGCGCGCGAACTGAGCGCACTCTACAAGCAGGGCGTTTCGGAAGTTTTAAGGGGGACGGGTTCATTTCGGCACATAGTTGCGAATGATTTGCAATAGCGTTGACAGCGGCCGAAAGCGCCCTATAGTTTAATGCAACTCATTCGCAAAAGCAGTTCAGGACCATTCATGTTCCGCCGTTCGTTCAATGCCCTCATCCTCAGCCTGCCCCTTCTCGCCGCAGCGCCCGCCTTCGCCCAGGAAAAGCCGAAGGTCGTGACGACGTTCACGATCATCGCCGATATCGCTGCCAACGTGGCGGGCGATGCCGCAGTCGTGGAATCCATCACCAAGCCGGGTGCGGAGATCCACAACTACCAGCCGACGCCGCGCGACATCCTCAAGGCGCAGGACGCCAAGCTGGTCCTGTGGAACGGCCTCAACCTGGAACTCTGGTTTCAGAAATTCCTCGCCAATCTCGGTGACGTGCCGAACGTCGTCGTGAGCGACGGCATCGAACCGATGAGCATCGTCGAGGGCCCCTATCAGGGCAAGCCGAACCCGCATGCCTGGATGTCGCCGGACAATGCGCTTGTTTACGTCGAGAACATCCGCAAGGCGCTGGTCGCGCTCGATCCGGCGAATGCCGCGACCTATGACGCCAATGCCAAGGCCTATGGCGAGAAGATCAAGGCGCTCGGCGCGGAGATGAAGGCGAAGATCGGCGCGCTGCCGGAAGAAAAGCGCTGGCTCGTCACCAGCGAAGGCGCCTTCAGTTACCTCGCCCGCGATTTCGGCCTGAAGGAACTCTTCCTCTGGCCGATCAATGCCGACCAGCAGGGCACGCCCAAGCAGGTGAAGGCCGTCATCGATGCGGTGCGCGAACACAATATCCATGTCGTCTTCAGCGAAAGCACGGTCTCGGCCGACCCGGCCAAGCAGGTCGCGGCGGAAACGGGCGCAGCCTATGGCGGCGTGCTCTATGTCGACTCGCTGAGCGAAGCGGACGGTCCCGTTCCGACCTATCTCGACCTCTTGCGCGTGACGTCGGAGACAATCGTGGAAGGCCTCTCGAAATGATGATGGGAAGCAAGCCCAGGAAGGTCGACGGCATCGTCGCCGACAATGTGACGGTCACCTATCGCAACGGGCACACCGCCCTTCGGCAGGCGAGCTTCTCCGTGCCGAAAGGCACCATCACCGCCCTTGTCGGCGTCAACGGCGCCGGCAAGTCGACGCTCTTTAAGGCGATCATGGGCTTCGTGCCCATCGCCGTCGGGAATGTGACGATCCTCGGCCTTTCCGTACAGGAAGCCTTGAAGAAGAACCTCGTCGCCTATGTGCCGCAGGCCGAGGAGGTCGACTGGACCTTTCCCGTGCTGGTCGAGGACGTGGTGATGATGGGGCGCTACGGCCACATGAACTGGCTGCGCATCCCCTCCAAGCGCGATCATGAGATGGTCGACGAGGCGCTTTCGCGCGTCAACATGAGCGCCTATCGCAAGCGCCAGATCGGCGAGCTCTCGGGCGGACAGAGAAAGCGCGTCTTCCTCGCGCGGGCGCTTGCGCAGGAAGGTCAGGTGATCCTGCTCGACGAACCGTTCACCGGTGTCGACGTCACCACCGAGGAGCAGATCATCGAGCTGCTCGGCAAGCTGCGCGACGAAGGCCGCGTCATGCTGGTTTCCACGCACAATCTGGGCAGCGTGCCGGATTTCTGCGATCGGACCGTCTTCGTCAAGGGCACAGTCATCGCCTCCGGCCCGACCGCCGAGGCCTTTACCGAGGCCAATCTCGAAAAGGCCTTCGGCGGCGTGCTGCGCCACTTCATTCTCGGTGGCCAGGACCTGCACGACGACGAGGACAAGCGTTCGGTCAAGGTCATCACCGACGATGAGCGCCCGTTCGTCATCTACAGCGAGCGCGAGCAGGAGAAGGCGCCGTGACCGACCTGCTCCTCGAGCCCTTCACCTATGGCTACATGGTCAATGCCATGTGGGTGAGCGCGCTGGTGGGCTGCATCTGCGGCTTTCTTTCGGCCTATCTGATGCTGAAGGGCTGGTCGCTGATCGGCGACGCGCTTTCGCACTCCATCGTGCCGGGCGTGGCAGGCGCCTATATGCTCGGCCTGCCCTTCGCGGTGGGCGCGTTCCTTTCCGGTGGGCTCGCCGCCGCGGCCATGCTGTTCCTGAACCGCCAGACGCGGCTGAAGGAAGATGCCATCATCGGCATGATCTTCTCCTCCTTCTTCGGCCTCGGCCTGTTCATGGTATCGCTCTCGCCCACGCCGGTGAACATCCAGACCATCGTGCTCGGTAACATCCTCGCCATCACCCGCGAGGACACGATCCAGCTCGCCATCATCGGCTTCGTCACCCTGGTCATCCTCCTCCTCAAGTGGAAGGACCTGATGGTCGCCTTCTTCGACGAGAGCCATGCCCGCTCCATCGGCATCAACCCGACGGGCCTGAAGATCCTGTTCTTCACGCTGCTCAGCGCCTCCACGGTCGCCGCCATGCAGACCGTCGGCGCCTTCCTCGTCGTCGCCATGGTGGTGACACCGGGCGCAACCGCCTATCTCCTGACGGACCGCTTCCAGCGTCTCATCGTGATCGCCGCCGCGCTCGGGGCGGGAACGAGCTTCGTTGGCGCCTATCTTTCCTATTTCCTGGATGGCGCAACCGGGGGCATCATCGTCGTGCTTCAGACAGCGATCTTCCTTCTCGCCTTCCTGTTCGCGCCGAAACACGGATTGCTCGCCGCCCGCCACAAAAGCCGGCTGGCGCTTGAAACCACCGAAAGCCTTCCGTCATGAGCGAAACGCTTGAACTCGCGCTCCTGCCCTTCCAGCTCGGCTTCATGCAGAATGCCTTTCTGGTGACGCTGATGATCGCCGTGCCGATGGCGCTGCTATCCTGCTACCTCGTCCTGAAGGGCTGGTCGCTGATGGGCGATGCCGTCTCCCATGCCGTGCTGCCCGGCGTCGTTGGTGCCTATGTGCTTGGCCTGCCCTTCGCGGCCGGCGCCTTCGTCGCGGGCCTGTTCTGTGCGCTGGCGGCCGGCTACCTCAAGGACAACAGCCGCGTGAAGGAGGATACGGTTCTCGGTATCGTCTTTTCCGGCATGTTCGCGCTCGGCCTGGTGCTCTATGTGAAGATCCAGCCCGACATCCACCTCGACCACATCCTGTTCGGCGACATGCTGGGCATCGGCGCTTCCGATCTTCTGGAAACCGCCGTCATCGCAGCGGCCTCCACGGGCTTCATTCTCGCCTTCCGCAAGGATCTGCTGGTCCACGCCTTCGACCGGCAGCACGCATCGGCCATCGGGCTGCCGGTCAGGCTGCTGCATTACGGGCTGCTGGCCGTGCTGTCGCTCGTCGTCGTCGGCGCGCTGAAAGCTGTCGGCATCATCATCGCCATCGCCATGCTGGTTGCGCCGGGAGCCATCGCCGCGCTCCTGACGCGCCGCTTCCCGGCCATGCTGGCCGTCGCCGTGCTCGTCGCCGTCGGGTCCTCGTTCTGCGGAATATGGCTGAGCTTCATGATCGACAGCGCACCGGCACCGACCATCGTGCTTCTGATGTCCATCCTCTTCGTTCTCGCCTTCCTGCGGCAGATCGCCCGTAACCGCAGGCCGGCCGAACAGGTCTGATCGAGGCGCTTTGCGCGCTGTCGACAGCCATGCCGTTTGCGTTTATCGTCCCGCGCAAACGGCCGGCATGCTTCGGCCGCCAGCGTGGAAATCGACACAGACGGGACGGCATGGCGCATATCGGAATCGTCGGCGGCGGCATCATCGGCTGCGCCACAGCCCTTCATCTGCTTGAGCAAGGCCACAGCGTCACCGTTCTGGAGCGCGACGCCGGCGGCCTTCCCGCCTCCGTCGGCAATGCCGGCATCCTGGCGGTGCCGGAAATCGACCCGATCGCCCGTCCGGACATGTTGCTCTCCGTTCCTAAATGGCTGCTCGATCCGCTCGGCCCGCTCACCCTGCGATGGCAGGACCTGCCGGCACTTGCCCCGTGGCTCATCCGGTTGCTGCTCTGCGCCCGCGCCGGCAAGGTCGCCGCCAGCCGCACCGCCCTGCTGCATCTCATGAAGACGGCCGAGGCCGACCATGTGCAACTCGGCCATCTCGCCGGTATTTCCGGCCATATGCGCGACACCGGCGCGCTCACCGTCTTCGACAGCGTTGCCGCGCGCGACAAGGCGTTCGCCCACGAGGCCGACAATGCCCGGCTGATCGGCTGCAATGTCGAGAAACTCGATCCGGGCGAGGCACGCCGCCGTGTGCCGGCCCTGCAAGGCAACTTCGCCGGTGCCATCTTCAACGATGGCTACCGCACCTTCGATTATCCGCTGACCTTCCTTCGCCGCTTGCAGGCGGTGCTGCGCGAGCGCGCCACGTTGCTGGACGCGACGATCGCGTCCGTGGCGCAGGCCGCAGACGGCGTGACCGTCAGGACCGAGGGCGGGCGGGAGTTCACCTTCGACAAGCTGGTGATCACCGCCGGCGTCTGGTCGCGCCGCTTCGTGGCCGATCTCGGCCTGAAGGTGCTTCTGGAAACGGAGCGCGGCTACAACACGACCTTCATGAACCCGTCGACGACGCTCGAAATGCCCGTGTTCTTCTCCGAACACGGCTTTGTCGCCACACCCTTCGAGAACGCGCTGCGCATCGGCGGCGCCGTCGAGCTCGCATCGCCGGAAGCGCCTGCAAACTACAAGCGCGCCGCTGCCATGCGCAGGAAGATGCGCCGCTACGTGCCCGATCTTCAGGAAGAAGGCGGCACGGAATGGATGGGGCGGCGGCCCTCCACACCGGATTCGTTGCCGGTGATCGGCCTGCACCCGCGCGACCCGCGCATTGCCTTCGCCTTCGGCCACGGCCATCTCGGCCTTACGCTTTCCGCCACGACCGGACGCCACGTCGCCCGGCTGCTGGCCGGCGAACGCGACGATGCGCTTGCCCCCTTCTCCATCACCCGCTTCCAGTAAGCGGCAGCTCTCATAAGAACAACAAGACAGAGAACCATATGCATAAGGTAATTTTCGACACGGACCCTGGCGTCGATGACGCCATGGCGCTGCTGTTCCTGCACAACCACCCCGAAATCGACCTGATCGGCATCACCACCGTCTTCGGCAATGCCTCTATCGAGACGACCACGCGCAACGCGCTGTTTCTCAAGCGCGAATGGGGCATCCGCGCCCCCGTCGCCAAGGGCAACGGCCAGACCTACGATCCCGCACGCAACACGGCCGACTGGCCGGTGATGATCCACGGCCATGACGGATTGGGCAATATCGGCGTGCCCAAGACGATCGATCTTCCCGTCGATCCGCGTCCCGCCCATCGCTTCATCATCGACACCGTTCGCGCCAATCCGGGCGAAGTCACGCTGATCGCCGTCGGCCGCATGTCGAACCTTGCCGATGCGCTGAGGCAAGACCCTGACATCGCAAAGCTCGTGAAGCAGGTCATCATCATGGGCGGCGCCTTCGACGTGCCGGGCAACATCACGCCCGCCGCCGAGGCCAACATCCATGGTGACCCGGAAGCGGCCGACGTGGTGATGGGCGCATCCTGGAACGTGGTCGTCGTCGGTCTCGACGTCACGATGAAGACCGTGATGACGCGCAAGCGCCTGGCTGAACTCACCGCAGCCAACGGCAGGCACCTCAAGCTGCTCTCGGATATCTCGCAGTTCTATATCGATTTCTACGGCCGGCATGTGAAGGACGAGGGCATGGTGGTGCATGACAGCTGCGCTTGCGTCTACCTCGTCGCCCCGGAACTCTTCACCACCCGCAGCGGCGCGATCCGCGTGGTGACCGGCGGCATTGCGGACGGCCAGACCATCCAGAAGCCGGACGGCCGCGCTTTCCCGCCAGGCGATTGGGACGGCCCGCCAAGCCAGCACGCCTGCATCGGCATCGACGCGGAAAAGGTTATGGCCCTGCTGGACGAGACACTGGTGCGTTAGAAACAGCCGGCGCGCTACTGAGGCATCGCCGGCAGTTGCCAGTCGATCGGCTTGCGGCCATGTTTTTCGAGAAAGGCATTCGCCTTGGAGAACGGCTTGGTGCCGAAGAAGCCGTTATGCGCCGAGAGCGGCGAAGGATGCGGCGAGCGCAGCACCAGATGACGGCGGCTATCGACGAAGGCCGCCTTCTTCTGGGCGTAGGAGCCCCAGAGAATGAAGACGACGGGCTTTTCCTGCTCGTTCACAACCCGGATCACCGCATCCGTAAACCGTTCCCAGCCTTTGCCCTGATGTGAGGCCGCGCGGCCCATCTCCACGGTCAGCACGCTGTTCAAGAGCAGCACGCCCTGTCGCGCCCAATGCTCCAGAGAGCCGTGACGCGCCGGAGGGATGCCGAGATCATCCTGCAATTCCTTGTAGATATTGACGAGCGAGGGCGGAATGCGCACGCCCGGCTGCACCGAAAAGGACAGTCCCATGGCCTGTCCTTCGCCATGATAGGGATCCTGGCCGAGGATGACGACGCGCACCTCGTCGAGCGGCGTCAGATCGAGCGCCCGGAAATATTCCGCGCCCTTCGGAAAGATCCGCTTGCCCTCCTGCTTCTGTTCCAGCAGGAAGGCTTTCAGCTCCGCCATGTACGGGCTGGAGAATTCCGCCGCCAGCGGCGCCTTCCAGCTCTCGCCGATCTTCACGTCGCCAGCCGCCATATCCTGCTCCCGTCACACATTTCGAGACCGGGAGTTTAACGCCTGACGGCGCGATCGACCGGCCAAACGGCCGGTCATCCACAGCTATCTCAGGAAACGCCGAGCACCGTCATCAGGCTTTTCATGCGTGCGGCCGCCAGCTCCGGCTTGTCTAGCACATTGGCCTTGTCGGCTAGACGGAAAACATCTGCGTAATGCACCACACCGCGGGCGGACTGCATGCCGGCCGGCATGGTGAAATGCGCCTGATGGCCGTTCAGCCATGCGAGGAAGACGACGCCCGCCTTGTAATACTGGGTCGGCGCCTCGAAGATCTTGCGCGAGAGCGGCACCGTCGGTTCGATGGCGGCGCGGAACGTTGCCACGTCACCTGCCGCAAGTGAAGCCAGTGCCTGCGAGGCCTGCGGCGCGACGGCATCGAAGATGCCGAGCAGTGCGTGGCTGTACTTCACCCCGTCGCCCTCGATCAGTTCGGCATAGTTAAAGTCGTCACCCGTGAAGCAGAGCACGCCGTCCGGCAGACGATCGCGCAGCGCCACTTCGTAGGCATTGTCGAGCAGGGAGATCTTGATGCCTTCGACCTTGGCGCGGTTCTCCTCGATGATCGAGATGACCGTATCGAGTGCCGGCTCGAAATTCTGCGAGCCCCAGTAACCCCGCAGCTGCGGATCGAACATGTCGCCCAGCCAGTGCAGCACGACCTTGTCCTTCGCCTGGCCGAGAATGCGGCCATAGACCATCCGGTAATCGTCCGGCGAGCGAGCGATGCGCGCCAGCGCCCGGCTTGCCATCATGATGGCGCGGCCGCCCTGTTTTTCGACAAAACCGACCTGCTCCTCATAGGCCCTGATGACATCGTCAAGGGAACGGGCATCCGCCGGGTTGAGGTGATCCGTGCCGGCACCGCAGGCGAGGTCCGCGCCGGGCACCGTCCTTGCTTCGGCAAGCGAGCGGCGGATCAGTTCCTGCGCACCGGCCCAGTCGAGCCCCATGCCGCGCTGCGAGGTGTCCATCGCCTCGGCAATGCGAAAGCCGAGCGACCAAAGGTGATGGCGAAAGGCCATCGTGCGATCCCAGTCGATGGCCGGCGCCTCCCAGGGCCGGGCGTCGCGGCGCGGATCGGAAACCACATGCGCGGCGGCATAGGCGATACGGTTGAACGACGGCGTCGCTGCCGGACGCAGTGTGGGCGTGCCCACCAAGGCATAGGCTTCTGTTCCGCCATCGGCAAGCGGCAGGGAAAGGCTGATTGACACGACATCCTCCCAAGGGTTTTCAAGCGCAATAATTTAGATCGTTCCAAATTTCAAGTGGCATTGCGATCTTCGCTTCCATGGCGCCTACCCGCGTCACCATGCGACCCTCTCCATCAAAACCACCGAAACCGCTTCGTTTAGCCTGACGTCGCGTGAAAGCTGCTTCTACGATGCTTAAAGAAGATCGACGATTCCAGGACACTGAAAATTCCCTTGACATACTTGGAACGTTCCAATTAATTACCCGCCAACAAGCGAGCGCAAAGCTCGATTTCGGGAGGATGACAGTGAGCAGAAGCCGGGTGACCGTTGTCGACATTGCGCGCGCCGCCGGCGTGTCGAAGTCGACCGTCTCACTCGTCCTGCAGGCAAGCCCGCTCGTCAACGAGGCGACGCGCGCCAAGGTGAACGCGGTCATCCGCGAACTCGGCTATGTCTACAATCGCGGTGCGGCCAACCTGCGCCAGTCCGCCTCGTCGCGCATCATCGGCATCATCGTGAACGACCTGACGAACTCGTTCTTCGCCGAGCTCGCCGTCGGCATGGACATGGTCATGCAATCCGCCGGCTATGTGCAGTTCCTGTCGAATTCCGCCGAAAGCGTGGATCGCCAGCGCGAAGTCGTCGCCTCGATGCGCGAACACGGCATTTCCGGCCTGATCATCTCGCCAGCCCGGGGAACGGAAGCCGCCGACCTGAAACCGCTGGCCGCCAGCGGCATCCCGGTCGTGTCCGTGGTGCGCAATGTCGTGGGCGCCAAGGTCTCCTCCCTCGTTTCCGACAACTATGCCGGCGCGAAGGCCGCCGTCACCCATCTCGTCTCGCTCGGCCACAGCCGCATCGCCTTTCTCGGCGGCATCGCCAACACCACCGTCTTTGCAGAACGCGTGCAGGGCTGGCGCGATGCGCTGGTGGAAGCAGGCTTCGAGGCGCCGGATATGCTGGTGATCGGCTCGACGGCCTCGCGCGCCGGTGGCGTCGCCGCCATCGAGCGCGCCCTGTCGCTGCCCGCTCCGCCGACGGCCGCGCTCTGCTTCAACGACGCGGCCGCCTTCGGTGTCTGTGACGGACTGCGCGCCGCCGGCAGGGAGCCCGGCCGCGACTTTGCAGTGGTCGGCTTCGACGACGTGATCGAGGCCGAGACCGCCGTGCCGGCGCTGACGACGGTGTCCGTCGATCCGCAGGGCATGGGCCGGCGTGCTGCGCAACTGCTGCTGAAGCAGATCAATACGGGCAAGGTGGAGCCCGAAGCCATTGTCGGTTCCGTGCGCCTCGTCGTGCGCCAGAGCTGCGGGGCGGGAGAAAAAGCAGGGAGGATGTCTGCATGACGCGGTGGGGTTTGATCGGGGCAAGCACGATTGCCCGTGAATGGATGATCGGCGCAATCCGCGCCACCGGCGGCGACGTCGTCTCCGTGATGAGCACGAGTGCCGAGCGCGGCCGCAAATACGCCGACGACCACGGCATCGCCAAGGCCGTCACATCGCTCGACGACCTCGTGAACGATCCCGCGATCGATGCCGTCTATATCTCCACGACCAATGAACTGCATCGCGACCAGGCGCTCGCCGCCGCGAAAGCCGGCAAGCATATCCTGTGCGAAAAGCCGCTCGCCATGTCGCTGGACGACGCCCGCGCCATGGTGCAGGCCGCGAAGGATGCCGGTATCGTCCTGGCGACCAACCACCATCTGCGCAACGCGGCCACGCACCGCGCCATGCGCGAGGCCATCCAGGCAGGCCGCATCGGCACGCCGCTGGCGGCCCGCGTCTTCCATGCCGTCTACCTGCCGCCTCATCTGCAGGGCTGGCGCCTCGAAAAGCCCGAAGCCGGCGGCGGCGTCATTCTCGATATCACCGTACACGACGCGGATACGCTGCGCTTCGTTCTCGACAGCGACCCCGTCGAAGCGATCGCCTTCTCGCAGGCCGGCGGCATGGGCAAGGCCGGGGTGGAAGACGCCGTGATGGGCGTGCTGCGCTTCCAGAATGGCGTGATCGCCCAGTTCCACGATGGCTTCACGACGAAATTCGCTGAAACGGGGCTTGAAGTGCATGGCACCGAAGGCTCGCTGATCGGCCGCAACGTCATGACGCAGCGCGCGACCGGCTCGGTGACGCTGCGGGATGCCAACGGCGAGCACGACCTGCCGCTCGACCAGGCAAACCTCTACGAAACCGCGCTTTCGGCTTTCCATGCCGCCATCGCTGGCAAGGGAAAGCCCTCCGCGACGGGCGAAGACGGCATCTGGTCGCTGGCGACGGGGCTTGCCGTGGTGGAAGCCGCGCGCAGCGGCGGCGCGGTCAAGATCGCGCCGGGCCTTTAAGACGGAATTCGGAAGAAACGATGAGCAAGCACATCACACCGCGCGAGGCCGCAGACCTCATTCCCGACGAAGCGATCGTTTCGGTCTCCTCGTCGTCGGGTCTCGGCTGCCCGGACCTCATGTTGCAGGCGATCGGCGCGCGTTTCGAAGAGACCGGCCACCCCAGGAACATCACCACGCTGCACCCGATCGCGGCCGGCGACATGAGCGGCATCAAGGGTGTCGACCATATCGCCCGGAAGGGCCTCCTGAAGAAGATCATCAGCGGCTCCTATCCCTCCGGCCCCTCCTCGTCCGAACCGCCCCTGATCTGGCAGATGATCACCGGCAACGAGATTCCGGCCTACAATATCCCCTCGGGGATTCTCTTCGACATGCACCGCGAGGCCGCCGCCAAGCGGCCCGGCGTCATCACCAAGGTCGGCCTCGAAACCTTCGTCGACCCCACCCGCGAAGGCTGCGCCATGAATGCCGCCGCATCGCAGGAACCGGTGGTGGAAAAGATCACCTTTGCCGGCGAAGAATGGCTTTACTTCAAGGCGATCGCACCGCAGGTCTCGATCATCCGCGCCACGACGGCCGACGAGCGCGGCAACCTGACCTATGAACACGAGGGCGCCTATCTCGGCGGGCTCGACCAGGCGCTGGCCGCCCGCAACAATGGCGGCATCGTCATCGCGCAGGTCAAGCGCATCACCAAGGATGGTGCGCTCAAGCCGCACGACGTGCGCGTGCCCGGCGTGCTGGTCGACTATATCGTCGTCGATCCGGACCAGAAACAGACGACGCAGACGCTCTACGATCCCGCCATTTCAGGCGAGATCTTCCGGCCGCTGGACACGTTCCGCGTACCCGAATTCAACATCCAGAAGGTCATTGCCCGGCGTGTCGCGCAGGAGCTCGAGGCCGGCAGTGCCGTCAATCTCGGCTTCGGCATTTCCGCCAACGTGCCGCGCATCCTGCTGGAAGAGGGCCTGCACGGCGCGGTAACCTGGGTGATCGAACAGGGTGCCGTCGGCGGCGTGCCGCTGCTCGATTTCGCCTTCGGCTGCGCCTCGAACGCCGATGCCTTCATGCCCTCGCCCTATCAGTTCACCTATTTCCAGGGCGCGGGCTTCGATGCGTCGCTGCTGTCCTTCCTGGAGATCGGCAAGGATGGCTCGGTCAATGTCTCGAAGCTTTCCTTCCGGCCGCATGTGACGGCCGGGGCCGGCGGCTTCGTGGACATCACGGCGCGGGCGAAGAAGATCGTCTTTTCCGGCATGTTCAATGCCGGCGCGAAGCTCGCCGTCGAGAACGGTAAGCTCGTCATCGAGAAGGAAGGCAAGCTCAAGAAGCTGGTCAATGCCGTCGAGCATGTCACCTTCTCGGGTCCGCGCGGCGTGGCGCAGGGGCAGGACATCACCTATGTCACCGAGCGCTGCGTGCTCAAGCTGACGCCCGCGGGCATCGTGCTGACCGAAATCGCGCCCGGCGTCGATCTCCAGGCCCATATCCTCGACCAGTCGGAATTCGATCTCATAGTCTCACCGGATCTGAAGGTGATGGACGCCGCGCTCTTCACGGACGCGCCGATCGGCCTGACACTGCCACAAAAGACCCCGCGCACGCTGGCGAGGGACAACCATGGCTGAGCCGCGCATCAGGGTCAGCATCGAGGGCGCCGTTGCGATCATGACCGTCGCGCGGCCGGAAAAGGCGAATGCATTCGACATCGACATGCTGAAGGAACTTTCCGCCGCCTGCGACACGGTCGAGGCCAATGCTGGCGTGCGCGTCGCCATCCTCACCGGCGAGGGCAAGGCGTTCTCCGCCGGTGGCGACATTCGCGCCTGGGCGGGCATGGAAGCCAATGAATTCGGCCATGCCTGGGTGCGCTTCGGCCACCGGGTCTTCGAACGGCTGGCGACGCTGCGCATGCCGCTGATCGCCGCCGTCAACGGACACGCGCTGGGCGGCGGGCTGGAACTGGCGGCCGCTGCTGACATCCGCATCGCCGAAAGCCAGGTGAAGATCGGGCTGCCGGAAGCCGGTCTCGGCATGGTGCCCGGCTGGTCCGGCACACAGCGGCTGGTCAAGCGCTTCGGCGCACAGGCCGTGCGGCGCATGTTGCTGGGCGGCGAGGTGCTGACGGCAGCCGAGGCTCTGGCGCTCGGCATCGTCGATCAGGTCGTCGAAACGGGCACTGCCGTTGAAGCGGCCCGGGCCTATGCGGCCCGCATCGCCGCACGCGGGCCCGCCGCGACGGAAATTTCCAAGCTGATGATTTCCGTGGCGAATGGCGAGGACAATGGGGCTGCGGTGGAAGCGCTCGGCTCCATCCTCGTCGCCAAGACCGGGGACCTCAAGGAAGGTGTCGCCGCCTTCACGGGCAAGCGCCCCGCAGATTTCAAGGGAGAATGGTGATGACCGCGCATGTGAAGCCGAAGGCGCTGGAGAACTTCAAGGCACGCGATTTCCGCATGCTGATCGACGGGGCGTGGACGGAAGGTGCTGGCAACGCAATCGAGCGCGTCGCGCCCGGTCATGGTGTCGTCGTCAGCCGCTATCCGGCCGGCACGAAGGCCGATGCCGAGCGCGCAATAGCCGCTGCGCGGAGCGCCTTCGACAACGGCCCATGGCCGAACATGACCGGGGCGGAGCGCTCCAACATCCTGCTCAAGGCGGCAGACCTCATCGCCGCACGCGCGGACGAACTGGCGTTTCTCGACACGATCGAAAGCGGCAAGCCGATCAGCCAGGCCAAGGCGGAACTGGGCGGCGCCGTCGATATCTGGCGCTATGCCGCGGCGCTTGCCCGCGACCTGCACGGCGAAAGCTATAACACGCTCGGCGACGGCACGCTCGGTGTCGTGCTGCGCGAGGCCATCGGCGTCGTGTCCATCATCACGCCGTGGAACTTCCCCTTCCTGATCGTAAGCCAGAAGCTACCTTTTGCGCTGGCGGCAGGCTGCACGACGGTCGTGAAGCCCTCGGAGATGACGTCCGGCTCCACGCTGGTTCTCGGCGAAATCCTCATCGAGGCCGGCGTGCCCGCGGGCGTCGTCAACATCGTCACCGGCACCGGCCCGGAGGTCGGCAGCGTGATGACGACGCATCCCGATGTCGACATGGTCTCCTTCACCGGCTCCACCGGTGTCGGCCGCCTTACAATGGCCAATGCGGCGCAGACGCTGAAGAAGGTCTCGCTGGAACTCGGCGGCAAGAACCCGCAGATCGTCTTCCCGGATGCCGATCTCGACGCCTTCATCGACGCCGCCGTCTTCGGCGCCTATTTCAACGCCGGCGAATGCTGCAACGCCGGCTCGCGGCTGATCCTGCACAAATCCATCGCCGCCGACGTGACGGCCCGCATGGCCGAGCTTGCGAAGAAGGTCAAGGTCGGCGATCCGCTCGATCCCACGACCCAGGTCGGCGCGATCATCACGCCGCAGCATCTCGACAAGATAGGCGCCTATGTCGAGGGCGCGTCGAAGGCCGGCGCCTCGGTCACGCTCGGCGGCGGCGCGCTCGATCTCGGTCTCGGCCAGTTCATGGCGCCGACGATCCTCTCCGGCGTAAAGCCCGATATGGCCGTCGCGCGCGAAGAGGTTTTCGGACCGGTCCTGTCCGTGCTGACATTCGACACGACGGAAGAGGCGATCCGCATTGCCAACGCGATCGACTACGGCCTGTCTGCCGGCGTGTGGAGCCGCGATTTCGACACCTGCCTGACCATCGGCCGCAAGGTGCGCGCGGGCACGGTCTGGATGAACACCTTCATGGACGGTGCGTCCGAACTGCCCTTTGGCGGCTACCGCCAATCGGGCCTCGGCCGCGAACTCGGCCGCCATGCGGTGGAGGACTACACGGAGACCAAGACGCTCAACATGCATATCGGTGCACGCACCGGCTGGTGGATGCCGCGATGAACCTGACGGCCCCGACAACCAGGAATGGGACCGGCCTCGCCGCCCGCTCAGGGCGTCGGGAAGCCGAATTGCGGTCCCAGCAGCATGGTCAGGTCTTCGGCATTCTCGCCGGCAATGCGGCGCAAGAGCAACCGCCCCATCGCTTCGCCGGCAGCCGGCAGGTCTTCGTAGATGGTCTCGACCTTCGGCTGGATCTGGCTGAGCAGGCGCGAGGTCTGCTTGGCGACGATGTCGTATTCCGCGCAGAGCGTCAGGCCATTGTCGCTCATCCCGGTAATGGTCGCGAGCGCGGAGACCTCGCCGGGACAGGTATAACCGTCTGGCGGATCGGGCTCGGCGCTGCGGCGGCGCACATGGTCGCGGATCATGTCGGCGGGGCTGTCGAGATCGAGCGTCTCGGGGATCTCGTAAGCGACGCCTGCCTCGCGCACGGCGGTCATGAAGCCATGCAGCATATATTGATGGAACGTCAGCCGCCGGGGCGGCAGGATGATCGTGACCTTGCGCCGTCCCTTGGCGATCAGCCGCTTGGTCGCTTCATAGGCGAAGGCGAAGTTATCGTAGTCGACGAAGGCATGCGGCGTGGAGAATTCCGTGCGCCCGTGGGTCACGAAGGGAAAGCCGTTTTCCAGAAGCAGCCGCACGCGCGGATCGAAGGGCTCGGTGCGCGAAAAGATCAGGCCATCGGCCATGCCGTTGCGAATGATGTAGTTGACGGCATCGACATTGCTGCCGTCGAGAAAGTTCGGCGTGACGATAAGGTGGTAGGACGTCGCCTGCAAAGCGCGCGCAAGCCCATGCATGATCGAGGTGCCGAAGCCGAGGATTTCCTCGTGCGGGTCGAGCAGCACGGAGATGACGTTGGTGCGGCCGGTCTTGAGGCGCTGGGCGGCGCGATCCGGCAGGTAGCCGATTTCGGCAGCGACCGCATGAACGCGGCGGCGCGTGCTCTCCGAAATCTGCGGCGCATTGCCAAGCGCCCGGGAGACCGTCGTGATGGCGAGGCCCGTCATCTCGGCAATGGTTTTCAGCGTCGGCTTGCCCGCCCGGGAGACATTCGAAATGGCTTCGCGGAGGGCGGACTTTTCGGTTGGAGACACGGCTGCAATTCTTCGGCTGGGGACGATCAATCGCCCGCACCATATCGAGGCGCCCGAAGCTCTGCAATCTTGCAGCGCACAGGATTTATAACGTTTGCAATGCAGTGCACAATGTTTGGCCCTGCCCTAAAAATGGGCTGCCACCCCCAATGACAGGGCTTCTGAAATCGTGACCCGACGCTAAGCCACGGCGTCTTGACTTCGGAAATTTACAACGTTTTAAATTACACCGGCATTGAGCCAGAGAGACAATTCCGACGCCTCATGCGTCGGGGACATCGGCGGGAGGAGGTTCTCGCCCTTGAACTTGCAACCGGGAGGAAAACGATGCGCAAGTTTGTGACGACCACCGCGATCGCCGCGGTCATGATGGGCCTGGGCGGCACCGCCGCTCGCGCCGCCGAGAATGTGGAAGTGCTGCACTGGTGGACCTCGGGCGGCGAAGCCGCAGCGCTCGAAGTCCTGAAGAAGGACCTCGAATCCAAGGGCATCTCCTGGACCGACATGCCGGTTGCCGGCGGTGGCGGGACGGAAGCCATGACCGTGCTGCGCGCCCGCGTCACGGCCGGCAATGCGCCGACAGCCGTGCAGATGCTCGGCTTCGACATTCTCGACTGGGCCAAGGAAGGCGCGCTCGGCAACCTGGATGAAGTGGCCAACAAGGAAGGCTGGGACAAGGTCATCCCGACGGCCCTGCAGCAGTTCTCCAAGTATGACGGCCACTGGATCGCAGCACCCGTCAACGTTCACTCCACCAACTGGATGTGGATCAATAAGGCGGCCCTCGACAAGGCCGGCGGCAAGGAGCCGACGAACTGGGACGAACTCGTCGCCCTGCTCGACAAGTTCAAGGAACAGGGCATCACGCCGGTCGCCCATGGCGGCCAGCCGTGGCAGGACGCGACGATCTTCGACGCGGTCGTGCTCTCCTTCGGCAACGACTTCTACAAGAAGGCCTTCATCGATCTCGATCCGGAAACGCTGGGCAGCGCCCAGATGAAGGAAGCCTTCGACCGCATGACGAAGCTGCGCTCCTACGTGGACGACAACTTCTCGGGCCGCGACTGGAACCTGGCATCCGCCATGGTCATCGAAGGCAAGGCCGGCGTGCAGTTCATGGGCGACTGGGCGAAGGGCGAATTCATCAAGGCCGGCAAGAAGCCCGGCGAGGATTTCGTCTGCATGCGCTATCCGGGCACGCAGGGCTCTGTAACCTTCAACTCCGACCAGTTCGCGATGTTCAAGGTCGCGGCTGACAAGGTTCCGGCCCAGCTCGTCATGGCCTCGGCCATCGAAAGCCCGACCTTCCAGTCGGCTTTCAACGTCGTCAAGGGTTCCGCACCGGCCCGCACCGACGTCTCGGACGAGGCCTTCGACGCTTGCGGCAAGAAGGCCATCAAGGATCTGGCGGAAGCGAACGCCAACGGCACGCTTTACGGCTCCATGGCCCACGGCCACGCCAATCCGGCTTCCGTCAAGAACGCGATCTATGACGTCGTGACCCGCCAGTTCAACGGCGAGCTTTCCTCCGAGGAAGCCGTCGAGGAACTGAAGTCCGCCGTCGAGGCCGCGAAGTAAGGGGCTAGCCCCCCTCACCCTACCCTCTCCCCGCTGGGGAGAGGGGACTTGAACGTCGCGGCAAAGCCCTTCTCCCTGGTGGAGAGAAGATGGCGGCAGCCGGATGAGGGGGCCACGCGCCGCCCTGCAACACGATCTTCAACGGTGGTATCGACCATGGATAGCCGAAGCCGGCTGCAGGAGCTTCTGCCGAAGCTCGTGCTGGCACCCAGTTTCCTCATCGTGCTCGTCTTCGTCTACGGCTTCATCGCCTATACGGGCTTCCTGTCGCTGACGGACAGCAGGATGTTGCCGTCCTACAATTTCGTGGGGCTGAGCAACTATTACAAACTCTGGGCCCTGCCGCACTGGTGGCGGGCGGTTTCCAACCTCGCGATCTTCGCCTCGCTTTACATCGTCATCTGCTCGGTGCTGGGGCTGGCGCTCGCCATCCTGCTCGACCAGAAGATTCGGGCAGAGGGCATCCTGCGGCCGATCTATCTCTACCCGATGGCGCTCTCCTTCATCGTGACCGGCACCGCCTGGAAATGGTTCCTCGATCCCGGCATCGGGCTTGAGAACACCATGCATCTCTGGGGCTGGGAAAGCTTCGCCTTCAACTGGATCAAGGACCGCAACTACGCGATCTATTGCGTCGTCATCGCCGCCGTCTGGCAATCCTCCGGCTTCGTGATGGCCATGTTCCTCGCCGGCCTGCGTGGCGTCGACAACGAGATCATCAAGGCCGCGCAGATCGACGGCGCCTCCACCGCCACCATCTACCGACGCATCATCATTCCATTGACGCGCCCGGTCTTCCTGTCCGCCTTCGTCGTGCTCGCCCACCTCGCCATCAAGGCTTACGATCTTGTGGTGGCGCTGACCGGCGGCGGGCCCGGCCAGGCGACCGAACTGCCGGCGACATTCATGTATTCCTACACCTTCACCCGCAACCAGATGGGCATCGGCGCCTCGTCGGCCATCATCATGCTGGTCATGATCTTCTCGATCATCATCCCCTACCTCTATTCCGAAATCCGCGGAGGCAAAGGCCGATGAGCGTCTCCAGCCCTGATAACGTCATCTCGCACAACAGGCTGACGCGCGCTCTGATCTACTCCGCCCTCATCCTGTTTGCGGTCTATTACCTGCTACCGCTCTACGTGATGCTGGTGAACTCGCTGAAGCCGCTGGAGGAAATCCGCCAGGGCGGCATGCTGAACCTGCCGCAGCAATGGACGATCGAGCCGTGGATTTCCGCCTGGTCGACGGCGCAGATCGGCGTGCAGCCGACGGGCCTGCGTCCGTTCTTCATCAACTCCATATTGATGGTCGTGCCGGCCGTGGCGATCTCCACGATCATCGGCGCGCTGAACGGCTACGTGCTGACCAAGTGGCAGTTCAAAGGCTCGAATGTCTTCTTCGGCCTGCTGCTTTTGTCCTGCTTCATTCCGTTCCAGATCGTGCTCATTCCGATGGCGCGCATTCTCGGCATGGTCGGCCTCGCCGGTTCGATCTGGGGCCTGACCTTCGTGCACATCATCTACGGCATCGGCTTCACGACGCTCTATTTCCGCAACTATTATGAGAATTTCCCGACCGAACTGGTGCGCGCGGCGCAGATCGACGGGGCGAGCTTCTTCCAGATCTTCTACCGCATCCTGCTGCCGTCCTCCGGCCCGATCATCGTCGTCTCCGTCATCTGGCAGTTCACCAATATCTGGAACGACTTCCTGTTCGGCGCCTCCTTCTCGGGCGCAAACACCACGCCGATGACGGTGGCGCTCAACAACCTCGTGCAGTCCTCGACGGGCGTGAAGGAATACAACGTGCATTTCGCGGGCGCGATCCTCGCCGCATTGCCCACTCTGATCGTCTATGTCGTCTCCGGACGCTATTTCGTGCGCGGCCTGATGTCCGGCGCCGTGAAAGGATAGCCCATGTCGTTCCTGAAAATCAGCAATCTGCGCAAGTCCTATGGTGCGCTGGAAATCCTCAAGGACATCAATCTGGAGATCGAGCGGGGCGGCTTCCTCGTGCTCGTGGGTCCCTCCGGTTGCGGCAAGTCCACGCTGCTCAACACGATCGCCGGCCTCGAACCCATCACCTCCGGCGACATCGCCATCGATGGCCGCTCGGTTGCGGGCCTGCATCCCTCCAAGCGCGACATCGCCATGGTGTTCCAGTCCTATGCGCTTTATCCCAACATGACGGTGGGCGGAAACATCGCCTTCGGCATGGAAATCCGCGGCGTGCCGAAGGAGGAGCGCGACAAGGCCATCAAACAGGTCGCCGACATGCTGCAGATCGGCCATCTGCTCGACCGCAAGCCCGGCCAGCTTTCCGGCGGCCAGCGCCAGCGCGTCGCCATGGGCCGGGCGCTGGTGCGCGACCCCAAACTCTTCCTGTTCGACGAGCCGCTGTCCAACCTCGACGCCAAGCTGCGCGTCGACATGCGCACGGAAATCAAGCGCCTGCACCATCGCATGAAGACCACCATCGTCTACGTGACGCACGACCAGATCGAGGCGATGACGCTCGCCACCAAGATCGCCGTCCTGAAGGACGGCGTGTTGCAGCAGTTCGGTTCGCCGGCCGAGATCTACAACAATCCGGCCAACACCTTCGTCGCCGATTTCATGGGCTCGCCCGCGATGAACCTCCTCTCGGCGCGCATCGAACAGAACGGCTCCGGCATGGCCGTATCGCTCGCCCGCCACCAGGCCGAGCCGCTGGTATTGTCCGTGCCCAACGCCCCGGACGGACTTGCCGCCTACAAGGGCAAGGACGTGATCTTCGGCATCCGTCCCGAAGCGCTGACCGACCCTGACGGCGCGGACCGCAATGCCCGGACCGTCGGCGAAGGCGATTGCCTGATCGAGGTGGTGGAACCTGCGGGCGCCGACACCTTCGCCGTCACCCATCTCGGCGGCAAGGAGATCGTCGCGCGGCTTCGCGCCGACGTGCGCATCGCCGCCGGCCAGACGGCGCGCCTTGCCTTCAACCTCGACAAGGCCGTGTTCTTCGATCCGGCCAGCCAGCTTCGCATCGCCTGAGAAAAACCATGACAACGCAGCCGGACATCGTCATCATCGGATCGGGCATCGGCGGCTCCACCATGGCCGCCGCGCTTGCCCCGACGGGCGCCAGGATCGTCATCTTAGAGGCGGGCGACCATCTGCCCGACCGCCCGGAAAACCGCGACCAGCGCGCCATCTTCCAGCGCGGCCATTTCCGGCCGAAGGAGATGTGGTACGAGGCCGACGGCACCGCCTTCAACCCCGGCAACTATTACAATGTCGGCGGCAATTCGAAATTCTACGGCGCAGTCCTCGTGCGCTACCGCCGCGAGGATTTCGAGGAGATGCGTCACCGCGACGGCGTTTCTCCGGCATGGCCATTCCCGTATGACGAGCTGGAACCGTGGTATTCCGCCGCGGAAAAACTCTACAATGTGCGCGGCGCGTTGGGCGAAGACCCGACGGAGCCGCCTCATTCCAAGCCCTATCCTTTCCCGCCGGTGCCGGACGAGCCAGCCATCGCGAAAGTCCGCGCGAGAATGAAGGCGAACGGCCTTCATCCCTATTCGCTGCCGCTCGGCGTCGATATCGACCGCTGGCTCGCCAAGGCGAAGACGCCATGGGATGCACACCCCAACTGCAACGACGGCAAGATGGATGCCGAGAGTACGGCGCTGGCCGAGGCGCTGAAATATCCCAATGTCGAGCTGCGCACCAACTGCCGGGTGACGCGGCTTGCCACCGCCCCGCATGGCCGCACCATCTCGACGGTGCATTACATGCGCGGCGATCAGGCGGAGAGCGTTTCGCCGAAGCTGGTGATCCTGTCGGCCGGCGCGGTGCAGTCCGCCGTGCTGCTGCTGCGCTCGGCCTCGGAGGCTTTCCCGAACGGCCTCGCCAACAGCTCCGACCAGGTCGGCCGCAACTTCATGAACCACAATTCGAGCGCCGTGATCGGTGTTTCTCCCTTTTACAGAAACACCTCCGTCTATCAGAAGAGCTTCGGCTTCAACGACTATTACCTTTCGGACGGCAACGGCGGCCCGCCGCTCGGCAATGTCCAGCTCCTCGGCCGCGTGTCGGGCAAAATCCTGAAAGCCAACCTGCCCTCCGCGCCGGAATGGCTGCTGGAGCAGGTCGCCGCCCGCGCCATCGATTTCTACGCAATGAGCGAGGATCTGCCGCATCCCGAAAGCCGCATCACGGTCGATGGCGAGAAGATCGTCATGAAATGGACTCGGACCAACTGGCAGGCCCATCTCGACCTTGTGACCAAACTGAAGACCGCGCTGAAGCAGGCCGGCTTCCCCATCGTGCTCGCCCGTGCCTTCGACAAGCGCACCCCCTCGCATCAATGCGGCACGGTGCGCATCGGCAATGACCCGGAGACGGCCCCTCTCGACATCTGGTGCCGCGCCCATGACCATCCGAACCTCTTCGTGGTGGATGCCTCCTACCTGCCGACCTCGGCGGCGGTGAACCCGGCGCTGACGGTGGCCGCCCAGGCCCTGCGCGTCGCCGATCACATCCAATCGAGGGATCTCGCCGCATGATGACCCCGGACCGTCCCGTCGCCATCGTCACCGGCGGCCGCCGGGGCATCGGCCTCGGCATCGCGCAGGCCCTGGCATCCGAAGGCTTCTACATAGCCATAACGGGCATCGGCGATGGCGATGCGACGACGGACAACATGATCGCCGGCCTCGCCACGCTCGGCGCCCGCGCGATCTATCTCAAGGGCGATCTTGCCGATCTCTCCGGCCATGCGGCGACTGTCGCTGCCATTGAAGACCGGCTTGGCGCGATTGCCTGCCTCGTCAACAATGCCGGCATCGCCTCCGTCGTGCGCGGCGATTTCCTCGATCTGGCGCCGGAGAATTTCGACACGATCGTCTCGACCAACCTGCGCGGCACCGTCTTCTTCACGCAGGCCGTGCTGAAGGCGATGCTGCGCTCGAAACAGGCCGCCGGGCCGCGTTCGATTATCAACATCACCTCCGTCTCGGCCGGCCTGACCTCTCCCGAACGGCTCGACTACTGCATGACCAAGGCAGGGCTCGCCGCCTTCAGCCAGGGCCTGGCGCTGCGGCTTGCGGATACAGGCATTTCGGTCTTCGAAATCCGCCCCGGCATCATCCGCTCCGAGATGACATCAGGTGTCTCCGCCAAATACGACGCGCTCATCGAAGGCGGCCTGGTGCCGATGAAGCGCTGGGGCGAACCGGACGATATCGGCTCCGCGGCAGCGGCGCTGGCATCCGGCAAATTCGCCTTTGCCACCGGCTCGGTGATCAATCTCGACGGCGGGCTGTCGATCGGCCGACTCTAAGCCGCCGCGCGCCCCACAAGAACTCTGAGGACCAGAGCATGACCTACGATTACATCATCACCGGCGCCGGCCCGGCGGGCTGCGTTCTGGCGAACCGGCTTTCCGAGGATCCGAGCGTTCGCGTGCTCTTGCTCGAAGCCGGCGGCGGCGACTGGAACCCGCTATTCCACATGCCAGCCGGTTTCGCCAAGATGACCAAGGGCGTCGCGAGCTGGGGCTGGGAGACCGTGCCGCAGAAGCACATGAAGGGCCGCGTGCTGCGCTATACGCAGGCGAAGGTCATCGGTGGCGGCTCCTCGATCAACGCGCAGCTCTATACCCGCGGCAACGCCGCCGACTACGACCTCTGGGCCCGCGAAGACGGCTGCGAGGGCTGGAGCTACCGCGAGATCCTGCCCTACTTCAAACGCGCCGAGGACAACCAGCGCTTCGCCGACGACTACCATGCCTATGGCGGGCCGCTCGGCGTCTCCATGCCGGTCTCGGCGCTCCCGATCTGCGACGCCTATATCCGCGCCGGCCAGGAACTCGGCATTCCCTACAATCATGATTTCAACGGGCGACAGCAGGCGGGCGTCGGCTTCTACCAGCTCACCCAGCGCAATCGCCGCCGCTCCTCCGCCTCGCTCGCCTATCTGTCGCCGATCAAGGATCGCAAGAACCTGACGATCCGCACCGGCGCCCGCGTCGCCCGTATCGTGCTCGAGGGCACGCGCGCCGTCGGCGTCGAGGTGGTGACCGGCACGAGCGTCGAGACCATTCGCGCCGAACGCGAAGTGCTCGTCTCCTCCGGCGCCATAGGCTCACCGAAACTGCTGCAACAATCCGGCATCGGCCCGGCCGATCACCTGCGTTCGGTCGGCGTTACAGTGAAGCACGACCTGCCGGGCGTCGGCTCCAACATGCAGGACCATCTCGACCTCTTCGTCATTTCCGAATGCACGGGCGACCACACCTATGATGGGGTGGCCAGGCTGCACCGCACGCTCTGGGCCGGCCTGCAATATGTGCTGTTCCGCTCCGGTCCCGTTGCCTCGTCGCTCTTTGAGACCGGCGGTTTCTGGTATGCCGATCCCGAAGCGCGCTCGCCCGATATCCAGTTCCATCTTGGCCTCGGCTCCGGCATCGAGGCCGGCGTCGAAAAGCTGAAGAATGCCGGCGTGACCTTGAACTCGGCCTACCTGCATCCCCGCTCCCGCGGCACCGTGCGGCTCTCGTCCGCCGATCCCGCCGCCGCACCGCTGATCGACCCGAACTACTGGGAAGACCCGCACGATCGCAAAATGTCGATCGAGGGCCTGAAGATCGCCCGCGAGATCATGCAGCAGGCGGCGCTGAAACCCTTCGTCATGGCGGAACGGTTGCCCGGGCCGAAATTCGTCACCGACGAAGACCTCTTCGATTACGGCTGCGCAAATGCCAAGACGGACCACCACCCGGTCGGCACCTGCAAGATGGGCACGGGTGCAGATGCCGTCGTCGGGCTCGACTTGAAGGTCCATGGGCTTGACGGCCTGCGCGTCTGCGATAGCTCCGTCATGCCGCGCGTTCCCTCCTGCAACACCAATGCCCCGACAATCATGGTGGGCGAAAAGGGCGCCGATATCATCCGCGGCCTGCCGGCGCTGCCGGCCCAGGTTTTTCAGCATGAGCGCAACGATGCGCGCCCCAGAGCGCGCGCCAGTATCCGATAGGGAAGACCATGATCCGCCACTGCGTTTTCATCCGCTTCAAGCCGACCATCTCCACCGCCTACAAGACGGAGCTGTTCAACGAAATCGATGCCCTGAAGGACCGCCTGCCGGGCATGCTTGCTGTCCACATCGGCACCAATGTCAGCCCAGAAGACGGCATGGACAAAGGCTTCTCGGATGGCTTCATCGTCGATTTCGCCGACAGTTTCTCGCGCGACACCTATCTTGAAGACCCGGAGCACAAGGCGACCGGCGGCCGGCTCGTTGCCGCCGCTGAGGGCGGTATTGCCGGCATCCTCGTCTACGATCTCGAAACGGACGATTAGAGCCGCATTGTCCGACGCCGAAGCGATCCCGCGTCGGCTGCGAATACTCTAGACCCGCCCGGCCCGACGTGCGAGTGCACGTTCGACGGCCGAGAAGGCATCGTAGATCAGCACCGCCAGCACCGCGACGACGACGCCGCCCTGCAGCACGAAGGCCAGGTTGTTGGATTGCAGCCCGGCGATGATGACCTCGCCCAATGTCTTGGCCGCGACCGTGGAGCCGATGGTGGCAGTGGCAAGGCTGATCGTGACGGAAAGGCGAATGCCGGCCAGGATGACCGGCAGCGCCAGCGGCAATTCCACTCGCGTCAGCTGCTGCCAGGCCGTCATGCCCGTGCCGCGCGCCGCCTCGACGATCGCCTTCGGCAGTGTGGAAAGACCCGTCATTGCATTCTCGAAGACCGGCAGCAGGCCGTAGAAAAACAGGGCGATCAATGTCGGTTTCTCTCCGAAACCGACGATCGGCACGGCCAACGCCAGCACGGCGACCGGCGGAAAGGTCTGGCCGATATTCACGAGGCTGCGCGAGAGCGGCAGGAACTCCGCGCCGACCGGTCGTGTCACCAGAATGGCAAGCCCGACGGCAACGAGGGTTGCGGCGAAAGTTGCGGTGAAGACCGTGGCGAGATGCGACAGGGTCAGCGAAAGCAGGCTGCCCTGATTGTAGATCGCCGGCGCGTTCGCCTGCACCAGCGGCTTCAGCAACGGCTCGAAAAGTTCCGGGCGCACCAGAAAGGTAATCAGCAGGATCAGCGCTGCGAGCCGGAGCAGATTGGGCAGGAACCGCTTCATTGCGGCCTCGCGGCACGCCGGGCGAGACCGGCAAGCGTGACACGACCGAGAGGCGCGCCATCCGCGCCGACCACCGGCAGGGCCTCGCGGCCCGACCAGAGCAGCGAAGACAAGGCCTCACGCTGGCTGACCGAGGCGGCGATCGGCTCGCCTTGCGCCTCGCCCGCCTCGGCGGCATCCGCCGCGGTACCGATGGACAGCAGCCGGAACGGCCGCTCCTCGGCGCCGATCAGGGTTTCGACGAAATCCGTCGCGGGATTGACCAGCATCTCGTCCGGCGCCGCGCATTGCACGATCCGGCCCTTGTCCATCACGGCGATCTTGTCGGCGAGATGGAACGCCTCCTCCATGTCGTGGGTGACGAGAACGATGGTGGTGCCGAAATGCTTCTGGATCGCCAGAAGATCGTCCTGCGCCTTGGCGCGAATGACAGGGTCGAGCGCACCGAAGGGCTCGTCCATCAGGAGGATGTTCGGCTCGGCGGCGAGCGCCCGCGCCACGCCGACACGCTGCTGCTGACCGCCCGAGAGCTCATGCGGATACCGCGGGCCGAAGGCGGCGGGATCGAGCTGGAACAGCGTCAGCAGCTCCTCGACCTTGGCGGCGATGCGTTTCTTGTCCCAGCCGAGCAAGGTCGGGACCGTCGCGATGTTTTCGGCGACCGTGCGATGCGGGAACAGGCCGTGGCCCTGGATCGCATAGCCGATGTGGCGGCGCAGTTCATAACCGGGGATCGAGCGATTGTCCGCGCCGTCGATGCGGATCATGCCATCGCTCGGTTCGACGAGGCGGTTGATCATGCGCATCAGCGTCGTCTTGCCGGAGCCGGACGTGCCGACGATGACGGTAATCGTGCGCGGCTCGACCGTCATCGAGACAGTGTCGACGACCGTGTTGTCGCCGTAGCGCTTGGTGATGTTCTCGATCTCGATCATGCCGCCCTGCCACGTTTGGAATTGGAAAGTTCGGTCGCCGCATCGAGCACCACGGCGGCGGCGAAGGCGAGCGCCACGGTCGGCACCGCGCCGAGCAGCACGAGATCCATGGCCGTCTGGCCGATGCCCTGGAACACGAAGACACCGAAGCCGCCGCCGCCGATAAGCGCCGCGATGGTGGCGAGGCCTATATTCTGGACAAGCACGATGCGGATGCCGGTAAGAATGACCGGGAAAGCCAGCGGCAACTCCACCCCGAAAAGCCGCTGGCGGTCTGTCATGCCGATGCCGCGGGCAGCATCGTTGGCATCACGCGGCACGCCGGCAAGACCAACCACCGTGTTGGCGACGACGGGAAGCAGCGAATAGAGGAAAAGCGCCACGAAGGCCGGAGCGGCGCCGATGCCGCGGATGCCGAGTGCCGAGGCCCCCGGCACGTTGAGCGCGATCCAGCCGAGCGGCGCGATCAACAGGCCGAAAAGCGCGATGGACGGGATCGTCTGGATGATATTCAGCCCGTTCAACACGCCGGCGCGCAGCGAGGGAACGCGGTGGCAGAGAATACCGAGCGGAAGGCCGACGAGGCACGCGGCCGCAAGCGAGCCAAGCGCCAGAACGACGTGACGCCCCGCCTCCAGCCAGAAGGTCTCGGCCCGGCTGCCATATTCCTTGAGGATCGAAAGTCCGTCCCAGATGCCGGACACGAGAAGGCCCGCGACCGTGGCGGCAACGGCCAGCAGCAGACCGATCCGGGCGAGCGGCGAAAGCCGCAGCCGCGCCAGCGCATCGGCCGTCAGCAGCGCGAAAGCGAAGCTCGACAACCAGAAGCCGGAGGCCGGCGAGACACGGGCATAGTTGTTCTCGGGCGGCGTCAGATGCCCGGCGGAGACGCCGATGAGGACGGCCAGGGCAAGCAGCGCGACAAGGCCGAGCACGAGCCGGAAAAGTGTCGGGGTTTTCAGGACGATGAGAACGATGGCGACGGCAATGAAGCCAAGCAGCGCCGCGCCGTGGCCAGGCGGCAGCGCATCGAGGATCCATCGCGCCTCGCCCGGCACGATACGGTTTGCGCGGAAATTGGCGAAGGGCGCCAGAAAGCCGCCATAGGCCAGCAATGCGGCGATCACCACGCCGAGCTTGTCGATCCTGAACCCCATGCGCCCCTTTCGGATAGGCCCTCCGCCCGGGCGGGCGGAGGGCAAGTCGGATTACTTGATGAAGCCGTTCTTCTTCAGGAAGTCCTCGGCAACCGCCTTGGCCGGCTCGCCGCCGACCTGCACGCGGCCGTTGAGGTCCTGCAATGTCACGAGATCGAGCTTTTCGAAGACGGGCTTCAGCAGCTCCTCGATCTGCGGGTTGGCCTTCAGCACTTCCTCGCGGATGATCGGCGCCGGCTGGTAGACCGGCTGCACTCCCTTGTCGTCCTCGAGAACGACGAGGCCCGAGGGCGCGATGCCGCCGTCGGTGCCATAGACCATGGCGGCGTTGGCGCCGTTCGTCTGGTTGGCCGCCGCGGCGATGGTCGCAGCCGTGTCACCGCCCGAAAGCGTGATGAGCTGATCCGGCTTCAGCGTGAAGCTGTACGTCGTCTGGAAGGCCGGCAGCGCCGCGGCGGAGTTCACGAATTCGGAGGACGCCGCCAGCACGATCTTGCCACCGTCGGCAACATATTTGCCGAAGTCCGTCATGGTGGCGAGCTTGTTGGGCTCGGCGACATCCTTGCGCAGCGCGATCGCCCAGGTGTTATTGGCCGGCGAAGGCGTCAGCCAGACGATCTTGTTGGCGTCGAAATCGAGCGTCTTGGCAAGCTCGTAGGCCTTGGTCGCATCCTTCCACGCCGGGTCGTCCGCCTTCTCGAAGAAGAAGGCGGCATTGCCGGTATATTCCGGATAGATGTCGATCTCGCCGGCTGTGATCGCCTGCCGCACGACGGGCGTCGCGCCCAGCTGGACGCGATCCGTCGTCTGGATGCCGTTGGCATTCAGAACCGCAAGGATGATGTTTCCGAGAACGCCGCCTTCCGTGTCGATCTTCGACGAGACGACGACCTGGGCGTTTGCTGCACCGGCCGTAAGGCTGAGGGCGAAAGCTGCTCCGATGAACTTGACGACTGGGCGCATGTGAAACCTCTCCGTATTGCAAAAACCCGTGACGGCATTTTCATCACGTTCGGGAATGCCCGTCTCGGCAAAGCATTCCATATATGGCGGCAAATGACAAAAAACAGACCGCGCCGGAACGTTCGGGCGAATGTTTGTGCGACCTTCGAAAGGTATGGAAAATCAGGCGCTCGCCGGTGATGCAGCTGCTTGGCTCGGCAGAAGTGAAATGAGCGTATCCGCGACCACGCTTCCGTCGTGCTGGCCCCGCTGCCAGGCATCCTCGAATTCCCCGACGACGGCCTCCGCGCCCAGCCGCGCGCAGGTCTCCTCCAGCGCGCCGTTGCCGAGATAGGCGAAGGCGCCGGCGCTCTTTTCAAAGGGCAGCAACTGGCGGTTCGCCAGCACATGCGTGAAGAGGCGCATCTCCGAGCCGCCCTGCGCGTGCCACACCTGCGCCGTCACGTCCAGCATGCGCGCCAGGTCCATTCCGCGTGTCTCGCGACATTGCAGGATGTTGCCGATGAAGATGCGCCTTGCATGCACGTTGCGGACGATGGCCGCAACGATGCCGTCCACCAGGAAATGCGGAAGCACGCTTGTGAAGAAGCTGCCCGGCCCGAAGACGATGGCGTCAGCGCTTTCGATGCTCTCGATCACCGCGTCATTGGCGGATGCGCCATCCTCTCCCGCAGACAGCACGATCTCGCGGATGCCCGCCGCGCCCTCTTCATCGGTCAGCGCCGTCACGCGATGCTGCCCATCGACCACCCTGCCATCCTTCAGCCGGGCCGAAAGCGTGACGTCAGGCGAAACCGTCGACGGCCAGACATGGCCCGTAATATCGCACAGCTTGCGAAACACGAAGATGGCCGTGTTGATATCGCGGTTATGGGCAAGATGCGCCCCTGTGAGAATGAAGTTGCCGATGCTGCCATTGCGCAGGTCGAAGTCGTCACCGACTGCGGATTGGAACGTGCGCAGATAGTTCAGGATCGCACCCCGCAGGCCGGGCTCCATGCGCTCCAGCAGCGGGTGCCGCCCCTCCGCATAAAGGGCGAATTCCGTACGGGCGTCCTCCAGCGCACCCGTGGTAAGCCGCGCGTTGCAAAGCTTCACCACGTCGCCGGATCGCCCCTCGCCATAGGCCATGGTGATGAGCGCCTGCCGGATATCACCGACAGCCAGGAGACCGAGGCTTTCGCGGATGACCTTGGAACTGCCGCCGCTATCCCAGGCGGGCACGATGCGCGTCAGCCGCACCGGCTTGGAACAGAGCGCAAGATTGGTCGAGCGGCAGGCCGTGCCGCCGGAAAAGAGAACGATATGCGGCAGGCGGCCCTCGGCCATGCGGTCTCCCTACGTTTCGGCTCGTCGCGCTGTGTTGAACGCCGCACCGATCAGAACCTTGGTATAGTCCGCCTTTGGCGCGCTGGAAATGGCATCCGTCAGCCTCTCCTCGACAATCCTGTAGCCCTTTGAGAATGAAAGCGGACCGGGTCCATCGTCTGCAACCACCCTGGAAACGGCAGACGCAGAGCCCATATCTCGCTTCTTCGCGCCGTCCGAAAGAGATGTGCGCCGCAGAAAATGAGAAAAATATTTGCATTTGCCGAAACTATTCGCAGTTTTCTGCCCATCGTTTTGCAGTGTTTTCTGCGATTGATCGCCCATCAAACATCCAAGCCAGAAACGGAGTCCCGAGATGAACTGGTTGAAGACACTTGCCGCCGCCGCAGCCCTTCAGGTAGCCGTCCTGGCCCCGGCCCATGCCGGCGAAAACCTGGCCGCCATCCAGTCGGCCGGCGCGCTGAAGATCGGCACCGAAGGCACCTACGCGCCCTTTACCTACCATGATACCGACGGCAAGCTGGTCGGCTTCGACGTCGAGATCGGCGAAGCCATCGCCAAGAAGCTCGGCGTGAAGGCCGAGTTCCTCGAAGGCAAATGGGATGGCCTGATCGCCGGCCTCGACGCCAACCGCTACGACGCCGTGATCAACCAGGTCGGCATCACCGAGGCGCGCAAGCAGAAATACGACTTCTCCGAGCCCTACATCGCCTCCAAGGCCGTTCTAATCGTTCGCGGCGACGACGACAGCATCAAGGGCTTCGCCGACCTCAAGGGCAAAAAGTCCGCCCAGTCGCTGACCAGCAACTTCGGCAAGATCGCCCAGGAAGCGGGCGCGGAACTCGTCGGCACCGACGGTTTCGACCAATCCATCCAGCTCGTGCTGACCGGCCGCGCCGACGCGACGATCAACGACAGCCTGTCCTTCCTCGATTTCAAGAAGCACAAGCCCGACGCGAACGTGAAGGTCGTCGCCGAGCAGGCCGATGCCGATTATTCCGGCGTTATCATCCGCAAGGGCGAGCCGGAACTGCTCGAGGCGATCAACAAGGCGCTGGCCGATATCAAGGCCGACGGCACCTACAAGACGATCTCCGACAAGTATTTCGGTCAGGACGTCTCCAAGTAATTCTGCCGCGACCGCTTCGCGGCGGTCCTTTCCTCGCATATAGGTAGGCGTTCGGACTGGCCGGGGATTCCCCCGGCCAGTCGCATTTCCGGAGGTTTCGCCGTGCCGCCGTGGCTTCAACTGATGCTGGACTCGCTTGCGCCCCTGCTCTGGGCCGCGCTCGTCTTCACCATTCCGCTCACCCTTCTTTCCTTCGTGCTCGGCCTGGCGCTCGGCCTGCTGACGGCCGTCGTCCGGCTCTTTGCGCCACGCCCCTTCTCCGATATCGCCCGCTTCTATGTCTGGGTGTTTCGCGGCACGCCGCTTCTGGTGCAGCTCTTCGTCATCTTCTACGGCCTGCCGAGCGTCGGCATCCTGCTCGATGCCTTCCCCGCAGCACTCATCGGCTTCACGCTGAATGTCGGCGCCTATACCTCCGAAATCATCCGCGCCGTCATTTCCTCCGTTCCGCGCGGCCAATGGGAGGCGGCCTATTCGATCGGCATGACGTGGTCGCAGGCCATGCGCCGCACGATCCTGCCGCAGGCCGCCCGCGTCGCCGTGCCGCCGCTCTCCAACACCTTCATCTCGCTGGTGAAGGACACGTCCCTCGCCGCCGCCGTCACCGTGCCAGAACTCTTCCAGACGGCGCAGCGCATCGTCGCCACCACCTATGAGCCGCTGATCCTCTATATCGAGGCAGCTCTGATCTATCTGGCGCTGAGCTCGGTTCTTTCGGCGCTGCAAGTGCGGCTGGAGAAGCGTTTTGCCCGCTATGGCGGCTTCCTGGAGGCCAGGACATGATCGAACTCGAACACATCGAAAAGCGCTTCGGCGACAACCTTGTCCTGCGCGACATCAGCCTTCAGCTGGCCGAAGGCAGCGTGACGGCCCTGGTGGGTCCGTCGGGCGGCGGCAAGAGCACGCTGCTGCGCTGCATCAACCTCTTGGAAATCCCGACCTCGGGTTCGATCCGCCTCGGCACCGAGAAGATCGATTTCGTCCCCGGAAAACCGGTGGGCTGGGATGCCATCCAGAAGCTGCGCCGCCAGACTGGCATGGTGTTCCAGAACTTCCAGCTCTTCCCGCACCAGACCGCCATCGGCAATGTGATGGAAGGTCTCGTCACGGTGTTGAAATGGCCGGCCGACAAGGCCCGCGCCCGGGCGATGGAACTCCTGGAAAAGGTCGGCATGGCACACAAGGCGGATGCATGGCCGGCAACGCTTTCCGGTGGCCAGCAGCAGCGCGTCGCGATCGCGCGTGCGCTTGCGCCATCGCCCCGCGTCCTGCTCTGCGACGAACCCACCTCGGCGCTCGATCCTGAGCTCGCCGAAGAGGTGGTCGAGGTCCTAAGCCGCCTCGCGCGCGAAGGCACGACGATGGTGATGGCCACGCATGACCTGCGCCTTGCCTCGCGGGTGGCCGATACGGTGGTTTTCCTCGATGGCGGCGTCGTGGTGGAACAGGGCGGGCCGCGCGGCATCTTCTCGACGCCGCAACAGGAACGCACGAAGAAGTTCATTGCATCCTTGAGCGCGCCACACAGTTACGACATCTAGAGGACACGCCGCCTCACGTTACGGTAGCGATGAAATTACCTTGTAGCAGTTGCATCGGCCGGGCGATTCAAGCAGAGTGGCCTGGATTATTATGACCACGACATGCCCCGGGGCATGATCACGGTGGAGAAAGCTCTCATGAACAAGAAGACCCCCAATCCGATCGACGTGTTCGTCGGGTCCCGCGTACGCCTGCGCCGCCTGATGGTCGGCATGAGCCAGGAAGCCCTTGCAGACCGCCTCGGCGTGACGTTCCAGCAGGTGCAGAAGTACGAGAAGGGCACGAACCGCATCAGCGCCAGCCGTCTCCAGGCCATTTCGGATGTCTTCCGTGTGCCGCCGAGCTTCTTCTTCCAGGATGACGACACTGCGGGTGCGACCACGGGCGCCGGCCACGATACCGGTGACGTCTCCACCTTCGTCTCGTCGAAGGAAGGCCTCGACCTCAACCGCGCCTTCCTGAAGATCGAGGACGCGGGTGTGCGCAAGTCGATCATCTCGCTCGCCACCGCGCTTTCCAAGGCCAGCGAGCTGTCGGGCGAACGCGTGGAAACCGCGCCGGAACAGCGGATCTGATTGCCGCATGCCGGCCCGGCTGAAGACGCTTGGCCATCTGCGCCTGCTCGATGAGAGCGGCGAGGATATCGTCTTCCCGGAAAAGGCGCTGCTGATCCTGAGCTATCTTACGGCGCGCGGCCTGCCGGACATACCGCGGGCCGACGCTGCCGCCCTGTTCTGGGACGACACCAATCCGGCTGCCGCCTATGCCAGCCTGCGGCAGACCCTATCGCGCGTGCAGAAGCGCCAGCGCGAACTTGCGCGCAGCTTCCTCACGATTACCGACAGCACGATCGCGCTCGGCCCTGATGCCATCGAGAGCGATCTCGATGCGATAGACGGCAATGCCCCGCTCACGCTGCTTGCCGAACGGCTCACCGAAGACTTTCTGAAAAACATTCGGCCGGTCACGCAGACCCTGACCAAGTGGATTGCCCTGCAAAGGGCGTCCCACATGGCCCTGCTGCGAAATGCGCTGCTTGACATAAGCCGGCAGCCGGCCGATGCCCCGCGTCAGGTTCGGTCCGCCGCGGCGTTGCGGCTGCTCGAGGTAAATCCGGACGATGACGAAGTCCGCAGTGTCCTGACAGGCCGCGTCGTCACGCCGCGCCCTGCCATCATGACAGTGCAGCAGCCGTCCGCTTGTCTGCCCGTTCAGGACCATGTCGAGATTGCGCCGGCCCGCCAGACCCCGCCGCGTGTCGTGCTGTTGCCACCCGTCACCACTCTCACCCAGCGCAACGCCGCGCGTTTTTCTGAAGCGTTGATCGAGGACGTGACGATCGGGCTCTGCGCGCTGCGCTCCATCTCGATCATCGCCCCGCACACCGCCGCGCAGATTTCGCTCCAGGCCGACCGGGCCGCCACTTACGAGCGCCACAAGATCAGCTATATCCTCGAAACGAGGCTGCGCGACGAAGGGGACAGCCATACGCTTTTCGCCCAGCTGATCTTCTTCGGCAGCGACGAGGTGATCTGGGCCGAGCGTTTTCCGCTGTCGGCCGAAGGGCTTGCCCGCTCGCGCCAGATGATCGCCCACCGGATCGCCGGCGCAATCGCCACGGAGATCGAGGACAACGAACTGGTGCGCAACGGCTACGAGGGCGATGCGAATGCCTATCGCAACTTCCTGCTCGGCCAGGGCCAGCTGAAAAACCTCGACCTGCGCGACATCCGCCGCGCCCGCAAGAGCTTTCGCGACGCCCTGCAATTGCAATCCGGCTTTGCGCCCGCACTGAGCGGCCTTGCCCGCAGCTTCTTCCTCGAATGGCTGGTAACGGCCCGGGGCGACGAGGCGCTTCTCCATCAGGCAGAGATCCACGCGCAGGATGCCATACGAGCCGACGACCGTCTGCCCTCAGGCTACCGTGAACTCGGTGTCGTCAAACTCTATTCCCGGCAGTTCGATGAAAGCGCGCATTATCTAGACCGCGCCGAGACGCTCAGCCCGCATTATGCCAATGTCATCGCGAGTTATGCCGACACGCTTGTCCAGGCTTCGCGGCCAGATGACGGGTTGAAGAAGATCGAGCACGCGATCGAACTCAATCCTCTGCCGCCCGACGAATATTTCTGGACGGCCGCGGGCGCCGCCTATTCGCTCGGACGGTATGAGGAGGCGCTCGCCTATATTTCACAGATGAAGGATAAGGATCCGGTACACCGGCTTTCGGCTGCCTGCTGGGCCATGCTCGGCGACATGAAGAAGGCGCGGCTCTTCGTTCGGCGTACCTATGACATCAATCCGAATTTCGATTTCGATGCCTGGATGGCGATCGTGCCCTTCAAGGAAGAGTGGCAACGCAAACATTATTACGACGGATTGAAAAAAGCCGGGTTCTGATCCATCCGGCACAACAAGGAGAGGGATTCACATGACAAGACTCGTTGTACTCGGCGTTCAAGGAGATGACGGCCTCTGGCTCGCGGATCTCGATGCTGGCACGATCACGCAGATAGGCGTGCCGGCAACCGGCGCGTTGAAGAATGCTGACGATCTTCGCAAAGCTGGCGCATCGGTGATCAAGGGCGTCAACCTCGCCGCACTTGCGACATCGGCAGATGCCGTCTCCGGCGGCTTCATGGATGTGTCCGGCGGCTTCATGGACCCCTCGGGCGGCTTCATGGACAAGTGAGCCTTCATCCGGCTCAACCTGTGACAGCCTATTCTGACCGCATCTGCGGCCCAGAACAGACCTGGAGCCGGATCGAGGCGCTTATGCCCCGGTTCGGCATCACGCGGCTTTCGCGCCTGACAGGGTTGGACCGCGTCGGCATCCCCGTCTGGAACGCCGTCAGCCCCAATGCCCGCTCGATCGTCATCAACCAGGGCAAGGGCATCACCGATATCGACGCAAAGGTCTCCGCCGCCATGGAGGCGCTTGAGCGGGCCGTGGCAGGCGCCCCCCTGGTGGCGACGCGTCACGCATCGCGGCGCGATTTCATGGAGGCCGGCGAAACCTGCCTGCCGCTCGATATTTTCGTTGCGGCCGGCCAGGCGTTTCTCGCTGAGGAGGAGAAGCTCGACTGGCTCACCGGCCACGACGTCGTCACCGGCGACCGTGTCTGGGTGCCGCGCGACGCAATCTGCCTCGACAGGACCGATGTTGCACCGCGCTTCTGGCAGTCTTCGGATGGCCTGGCCTCCGGCAACTCCGAGACAGAGGCGATCCTGCATGGCCTGCTGGAACGCATCGAGCGGGATGCCGACCGGCTCTGGCGCCTGCTGCCGCGTGAAAAACGCCTCGCGACCGCCATCGACCCGACAGGCTTCGGCGATCCGGTCGTCGATGTGCTCGTGGGGCGTTTTCGCGACGCCGGGCTGGACCTGCGCCTCTTCGATATTACAAGCGACCTCGCCATCCCGACCTATGCAGCGGTGCTCGGTGATGTGGGAATGCGCAACAAGAAGGCGCCGCTCTTCCACGATGCAACGGTCGGCTACGGCACCCATCCCGTCGCCGTGCGCGCCGTCATCCGGGCGCTGACCGAAGTCGCACAATCGCGCCTCACCTATATCAGCGGCGCGCGGGACGACCTTTTTGCCGAAACCTTCACCCGGCCGCTGGCGCCGGAAACGCGCGCCCTCTTCGGGGCATTGCCGACAACGCCAAAAGCCTATGGCGCACCGTCGGGCGACGCCGCAGCCTTGCTCGCGCATTGCCTGGAGGTGCTCGCCGCATCCGGCATAACACCCGTCGTCGCGGTGCCGCTGACCGATGCCTCGCTGCCCGTCTCGGTGGTCAAGATGGTCGTGCCCACTCTGGAAAACCCCGAGGGCGCGCGTCGCCACGCCGTCGGCTCCCGCGCACTCTCCCGCATGCTGTTTGGAACCTCATGAAAATCCTCTTCGCCGGCCCCAGCCTGCCGGATGCGGCCACGCTCTGCGGCGACGTCTTGGAGGTCCGTCCGCCTGCCGTTCACGGCGACGTTCTGGCGGCCGTGCGCGCCGGCGCAACGGCAATCGGCATCATCGACGGCGGCTTCGAACATGTCGCACCCGTCTGGCACAAGGAAATCCTGTATGCCTTGCACGAGGGCGTTTCCGTCTTCGGCGCGGCCAGCATGGGCGCCCTGCGCGCCGCCGAATGCGCTGCCTTCGGCATGGTGGGCATAGGACGGATCTACGAGGATTATGCGAGCGGGCGCCGGTTGGACGATGCCGATGTCGCGCTTCTGCATGGCCCGGCGGAACTCGGATATCCCGCGCTTTCCCTCCCGCTCGTCAATGTCGATGCGACGCTCGACCGGCTGGAGGCGGATCGAACGGTCGCTGCGCTTGAGGTGGCGGGCCTTCGCGACGCCGCGCGCCGGATTTTCTACAAGGAGCGCACATGGTCAGCGATCCTCAAGGCGCGTGAAAACGGGGTGTCGTGGACGGCCACGACACAACTCCTGACCGAGCGGACCGTGAACCAGAAACGCGTGGACGCCCTGGCGCTGGTGCGGGAAATGACACTCTGGGCGGGCAAAAAGGCCGAAAAACGTGGTGACTGGACGTTCCGCGCCACGTCGCTGTGGCGTATGGCGGCAGATCAATCTTAAACCGCTTTCGTCATACAATTTCGCATTCCGCGTGTGTCACGCTGGAGTCACGCGCCAAAGCCGGTCCCCACGCCTATACTCACATTCAGGGTAAAATTCGACGCGGCGGGGGCCAGCACATATGAAAATCGATACGATCGAAATGGAAGACCGCGGCGCGGAACTGATGGCGCTGGCGCGAATGCTCGCCTTCGCCGTGGAAACCGCCAAAGGCCTCGACGTCGAGGCCGTCGAATATTGCCTCGATACGGCACTGCGGGCTGTGCTGAACGAGATCGACGAACCGTCCCGCATCATGCTGACGTCGAACGACATCCTGCTGATGAACCGGTCCGCCCTCTGCTGAGCGCGAATGCAAAGGCCAGACTGACCGCCCATACCGCGATAAAGACCTGTCACACCCTTTCCTAGGCCGGCCGTACCGTTTATCGGAAGCGGGCGCGCACTCCGCGCGTGGACGGAGAGCGGTATGACGGAGATGCCCGGATGAGCGCGCTTGCGGCCTATGGCGGCCTTTTCATAGCCGCCTTCATCGCCGCCACCATCCTTCCGGCACAATCCGAAGCGGTGCTCGTCGGCCTGCTTGCCGCCGGCAGCCATTCACCCAGCCTTTTGATCATCGTCGCGGGAACGGGCAACGTGCTCGGCTCCGTCGTCAACTGGTTGCTCGGCCGGGGCATCGAGCGCTTCCGCCATGCGCGATGGTTTCCGGTCAACGCCGCAAGCCTCGAGCGTGCCGGCAACTGGTATCGCAAATACGGCTGGTGGAGCCTGCTTCTCAGCTGGGCACCGATCATCGGCGATCCGCTGACGGTGGCAGCCGGCATCATGCGCGAGCCGTTTTTCCGTTTCCTGCTCGTCGTTTCCATCGCCAAGTTCGGCCGCTACCTCCTGCTTGCGGCCATCGTTCTCCACTGGTTGTGAACTTTTTTGGCAGCCGATGGAATGGAAGCCGCGCGGCTCTCGTATATTGGGGCATGAACGCAAAGACACCCGGCTTCAACGTGATCGGACAGCTTGCGGCGCTCAGGCGCTACGCACTTTCGCTCGTCCGCAATCCGGATGATGCCGAGGACCTCGTGCACGATGCGCTGGTGAAGGCCTATGAACGGCAGGGCACGTTCCGCACTGGCGCGAATGTGCGCAACTGGCTGATGTCGATCCTGCACAATGCGCATGTGGACCGCTTGCGCCAGCGCCGTTCGATGCAGCGCCGCCACGATGGCGCGGCCGAAGTCGCCGAAACCGCGATACCGGCCAACCAGGATCATTCGGTGCGCCTCACGCAGCTGCGCAACGCCTTCTTCACGCTTCCCGAAGAGCAGCGCGCGGCCCTGCACCTCGTCGCCATCGAGGAGCTTTCCTACCAGGAAGCGGCGACCGCCCTCGGCATTCCCGTGGGAACGCTGATGTCACGCGTCGCCCGGGCGCGCGAGCGCCTGCGCACATTCGAACAAAGCGGCCCGTCCGCGACCGTCACGCATCTCAGGATTGTCGGAGGCACTGGCGATGACCAGCAATGACCCCATCCTCGAAGCCGATCTCAACGCCTATGTCGACGACCAGCTGGCCGTCGGGCGGCGCATCGAGGTGGAGGCCTATCTGTCGGAACGCCCGGCCGTCGCCGCGCAGATCATGAAGGACCTGCGCGTGCGCGACGAGCTGCGCCTGGCGCTTGCGGACCACCGCACCGTGATCCGGCAGGAGACGCGCGAGGCCGCGCGCCAGCTGGAGCGTTCGCTGTCGCGCCGCCGCATCCTTGCGGTCTTCCGCCGTGCTGCAGCGATCGCGCTCTTCGTCGCGGCAGGCTGGGTCGCGCATGCCGTCTTCGGCCCCTTCGGCGCGACCGAGGTCATCGCCTCGGTGCAGCCGCCGGCCTTCGTGGAGGAAGCGGTGCGCGCACACCGGACGACGCTTCTGCGCGACACGATGGCATCTCAGCCGGAGACGGAAACGTTCGACCGTGCAGAGATCCGCTCGGCCACCGCCATCGTCCTGCCGGACCTGCCGAAAGGCTGGACCCTGCTCGATACGCAGGTCTTCCCCTCGGCCTATGGCCCGAGCGTCGAGCTGGTGCTGCAACCGGAGGCGAACGAACGCCTCTCGCTCTTTGCGGTGCGCCCGGGCTCGTTTGCCGTGCAGCATGTCCTGCTGTTCCACGCTGACAACGCCCGGGCCGCCTACTGGCAGATCGGCGACGTCGCCTATGCCCTGGTGTCCGAAAGCCGCAAGGCCGACGACCTGACGCAAACCGCGCGGGAACTTTCCCGCACGCTCTACTGATCAACCGTTTCCATAAGGAGATATGAGATGGAACCCGTACAACAGCGATTCGGCTACGGCGCACAGGCGCAGTCCGCTGCCCTCTTCGACGAGGGCCTGCGCCAGCACATGCTGCGCGTCTACAACTACATGGGCGCCGGCCTTGTTATCACCGGCCTCGTTGCGTTCATTGTCGGCTCCACGCCGGCGCTCTACGTGCCGATCTTCTCGTCGCCGCTCAAGTGGGTGGTGATGCTGGCGCCGCTCGCCTTCGTTTTCTTCTTCTCGTTCAAGATCCAGACGATGTCGGCCAGCACGGCACAGATGACCTTCTGGGCGTTTTGCGCCGTCATGGGCCTCTCGCTCGCATCGGTGTTCCTTGTCTTCACCGGCATGAGCATCGCCCGAACCTTCTTCATCGCCGCAACCATGTTCGGCGCCACGAGCCTTTACGGCTATGTGACGAAGCGTGACCTTTCGAAATTCGGCTCGTTCCTGATCATGGGCCTGATCGGCGTCATCATCGCTTCGATCGTCAACATTTTCCTGGGCTCCAGCGCCCTGCAGTTCGCAATCTCCGTGATCGGTATCCTCGTCTTCGTCGGCCTGACGGCCTGGGATACGCAGAACATCAAGTCGCAATATGCCGAGAACATTGACCAGGAATCCCAGCAGAAGATGGCCGTGTTCGGCGCGCTCTCGCTCTACCTGAATTTCGTCAACATCTTCCAGCTGCTGCTGAATTTCACGGGCGAACGCGAATAGTTTTCGCGAATGGTTTCAAAGGGAACGGCGGGGCTTGCTCCGCCGTTTCTTTTTGTGTGCGGCACAGAAAAAAGTAAGTATGAACTTACTTTATGAACCCCGTTGACAAATCGACCCATAGCGTTTTTGCTTAAGGCATTCACCAGGGGGGTCCCGACAAGGGGCTGAGATACTGCTGGCTTTCGCAGCGCAGTGACCCGTTGAACCTGATCCAGTTCATACTGGCGTAGGGACGGTGCAAGCGCTGTGGCAGGACATCCGATAACCCGGATTCCGTGTCCAGCGTCCTTCCATCATTCCGGCTCTAGGACTGGGTCTCCAAACCGAACTTGGAGCCTCACGATGAATATTGCCGCCCAAAAGCTCACCCCGACCGTCACCACCGGCGCCCTGCCCGCCTCGCGCAAGATCCACATTGCCGGCGAACAGCATCCCGAAATCCGCGTGCCGATGCGCGAGATTTCCCTCCACCCGACCTCGGGAGAGCCGCCCGTCATCGTCTACGACGCCTCGGGCGCCTATACCGACCCCAACCACATCGTCGCCATCGAAAGCGGCCTGCCGCGGCTGCGCGAAAGCTGGATCGCCGCGCGTGGCGATACCGAAGACTATGAAGGCCGTCACATCCGCCCGGAGGACAACGGCTTCGCGACCGGCGAGCGTCTGACACCGGAATTCCCCGTTCGCAACCGCCCGCGCAAGGCGAGGGACGGCAAGGCTGTGACCCAGCTCGCCTATGCCCGCGCCGGCATGATCACGCCGGAGATGGAATTCATCGCCATCAGGGAAAATCTCGGCCGCAAGGCCGCGAAGGATACACTCGTGCGCGATGGCGACAGTTTCGGCGCGCATATTCCCGATTTCGTCACGCCGGAATTCGTCCGTCAGGAGGTCGCCAGTGGCCGGGCGATCATCCCCGCCAACATCAACCATCCCGAGGCCGAGCCGATGATCATCGGCCGTAATTTCCTGGTCAAGATCAACGCCAATATCGGCAATTCCGCCGTTACCTCCTCCATGGCCGAAGAGGTCGAGAAGATGGTGTGGGCGATCCGCTGGGGCGCCGATACCGTCATGGACCTGTCGACAGGCCGCAACATCCACAACATCCGCGAATGGATCGTCCGCAATTCGCCGGTTCCGATCGGCACCGTGCCGCTCTATCAGGCGCTCGAAAAGGTCAACGGCATCGCCGAGGACCTGACCTGGGAAGTCTTCCGCGACACGCTGATCGAGCAGGCGGAACAGGGCGTGGACTATTTCACCATCCACGCCGGCGTGCGGCTGCATTACATCCCGCTCACCGTCAATCGCGTCACCGGCATCGTCTCGCGCGGCGGCTCGATCATGGCCAAGTGGTGTCTTCATCACCACCGCGAAAGCTTCCTCTATGAGCATTTCGAGGAAATCTGCGACATCTGCCGCGCCTATGACGTCTCCTTCTCGCTCGGCGATGGCCTGCGCCCCGGCTCGATTGCCGACGCCAACGATGCGGCGCAGTTCGCCGAACTCGAAACGCTTGGCGAACTCACGCAGATCGCCTGGGCAAGGGATTGCCAGGTCATGATCGAAGGCCCCGGCCATGTGCCGATGCACAAGATCAAGGAGAACATGGACAAGCAGCTGAAGACCTGTGGCGAGGCGCCGTTCTACACGCTCGGGCCGCTCACCACCGATATCGCGCCCGGCTACGACCACATCACGTCGGGTATCGGCGCGGCGATGATCGGCTGGTTCGGCACGGCCATGCTCTGCTACGTCACGCCGAAGGAACATCTCGGCCTGCCCGACCGCAACGACGTGAAGGTGGGCGTCATCACCTACAAGATCGCCGCCCATGCCGCCGATCTCGCCAAGGGGCACCCGGCGGCGAAGATCCGCGACGACGCGCTGTCGCGCGCCCGCTTCGAGTTCCGCTGGGAGGACCAGTTCAACCTGTCGCTCGATCCGGAAACGGCCCGCTCCTACCACGACGAGACGCTGCCCAAGGAGGCGCACAAGGTGGCGCATTTCTGCTCCATGTGCGGTCCGAAATTCTGCTCCATGCGCATCTCCCACGACATCCGCGCGGAAGCGCAGAAGGAGGGGCTGGAGGCCATGGCGGCGAAGTTCCGTGAGGGCGGCGACCTCTACATGCCGCTTGGCACGACACCTGCGGGAGAATGACCATGCGCATCCTGGTCAAGGGGGCCGGCGTCGCCGGCCTCACCGTCGCATGGCAGCTTTACCGCCATGGCTTCGACGTCACCGTGCAGGAAAAGGCCGGCGCTGTCGGCACCGGCGCATCCGGTTTTGCCGGCGGCATGCTGGCGCCGTGGTGCGAGCGCGAGAATGCCGAAGAACCGGTGCTCTCGCTCGGGCGAATGGCGGCCGACTGGTGGGAGGCCGCCCTGCCCGGACAGGTCCAGCGCTGCGGAACGCTGGTTGTCGCAGGCGGGCGCGATACGGGCGAACTCGACCGCTTCGCCTCGCGCACCACCGGCTGGGAATGGCTGGACGAGGCGGCGATCGGCGCGCTCGAACCGGATCTCGCCGGCCGGTTCCGCAAGGCGTTGTTCTTCCGCGAGGAGGCGCATCTCGATCCGCGTCGGGCGCTCTCCGGCCTGACCGCCGCGCTTGAGGAGGCACGCATGCGCTTCCTCTTTGGCGACAGCAAGGACAAGGGCGCTTTCGACCGGATCGTCGATTGCACCGGTGCAGCCCGCATCGGCCAGTTGCCGGAGCTGCGCGGCGTGCGCGGTGAGATGCTTTATCTCGAGACCGAAGAGATAAACCTCTCCCGTCCCGTCCGTCTCCTCCATCCGCGCCACCCGATCTACATCGTGCCGCGCGATAAGAACCGGTTCATGGTCGGCGCGACCATGATCGAGACGGATGATGCCGGCCCGGTGACGGCCCGCTCGATGATGGAACTGCTGAACGCCGCCTATGCACTGCATCCCGCCTTCGGCGAGGCGCGCGTGGCCGAGACCGGCGCGGGTATCCGCCCCGCCTACCCTGATAACCTGCCGCGCGTCACGGCGCTCGGCGATACCATCCATGTCAACGGCTTTTACCGCCACGGCTTCCTGCTGGCGCCCGCCATGGCGGGCGAGGTGGCCCGGCGCCTGCTGGCGGAAGCCCCGCAACCGGAGAGGCTGGCATCATGACCTTCATCATCAACGGCGAGGAACAGGACGTGGCGGCAACGACGCTCGCCGCCCTGCTCGATGTCCTCGAATACGAGGGAGAGTGGCTTGCGACAGCGGTGAACGGAGAGCTCGTGCACCGCGAGGATCGCGCCGCCTTCACGCTCGGCGAGCGGGACCGGATCGAGATCCTCTCCCCCATGCAGGGAGGCTGACATGCTGAAGCTCTACGACGTTACCGTCCAGTCCCGTCTTCTGCTGGGCACGGCCCGCTATCCCTCGCCCGCTATTCTTGCCGAAGCCGTGCGGCGCTCGAAGACGGAGATCGTCACCGTATCGCTGCGCCGCGAGACGGCGGGCGGCAAGGCGGGCGGCGCGTTCTTCAAGATGATCCGCGCGCTTGGTGTTCGCGTTCTGCCCAACACGGCGGGATGCCACAGCGTGCAGGAGGCCGTGCTGACAGCGAAGATGGCGCGCGACGTGTTCCGCACCGACTGGATCAAGCTGGAGGTCATCGGCCACCACGACACGCTCCAGCCGGATGTCTTCGGCCTCGTCGAGGCGGCACGCATCCTGACGGCCGAAGGGTTCCAGGTTTTCCCCTACACGACGGACGATCTCGTGGTGGCGGAAAAACTGCTGGACGCCGGCTGCCGTGTGCTGATGCCCTGGTGCGCGCCGATCGGCTCGGCCATGGGGCCGGTCAATCCGCAGGCGCTGCGCAGCTTCCGCGCGCAATTCCCCGATGTGCCGCTGATCGTCGATGCCGGCATCGGCCGCCCCTCGCATGCAACGAGCGTGATGGAGCTCGGTTACGATGCCGTCCTGCTCAACACCGCCGTTGCGAACGCCGGTGACCCGGTCGCCATGGCCGAGGCCTTCGCGCTTGCCCTCGAGGCCGGGCGGCTGGCGCATGCGGCGCGTCCGCTCGAGCCGCGCGACATGGCGGTTCCCTCCACCCCCGTCATCGGAAAGGCCGTCTTCGCATGAAACTCGATCCGTTCTACCTGATCGTCGACAGCGCCGACTGGATCGAGCGCCTCGTGCCCATCGGCGTCAAGCTCGTTCAGCTGCGCATGAAGGACGTGTCGGAAGACGACCTCCGCCAGCACATCCGCCGCGCCAAGACCGTCTGCGCCGGGCACGGCTGCGTGCTTGTTATCAACGACTACTGGCAGATCGCCATCGAGGAAGGCTGCGACTTCGTGCATCTCGGACAGGAAGACCTCGCCGATGCCGATATTACGGCCATCCGCGCCGCCGGCTTGAAGCTCGGCCTGTCGAGCCATGACGAAGCGGAGCTGGAAACCGCGCTTGCCGCACAGCCGGATTATATCGCACTGGGCCCTGTCTGGCCGACGATCCTCAAGAAGATGAAATGGGCGCCACAGGGCGTGGAACGGCTGAAGACGTGGAAGGCGCGCATCGGGCCCATGCCGCTCGTCGCCATCGGCGGCTTGAACCCGGACAGGCTTGCGGCGGTCTTCGAGAACGGCGCGGATATCGCGGCGGTCGTCACCGACATCACGCTGAACGCCGATCCCGAAGCGCGAACGCATGAATGGATCGAGCGCACCGCAACCTGGCGCTGACCGGACCCTTTGGCGAACTGGCGGGACAGCGCGTCGGCGTGCTACAGGCATGACCGTTGCGGCGAACATCCGCACGTTACGATCCAAGGGCACGCAGGAGACCACGATCATGCAGGACAGCGCAAACCAGCCGACCTATGTCTTCACCCCGGCGATGGTGCCCAGCCTGCCGATAAAGGGGAGTACCGCGCGCTTTCCCGTGCACCGCATCTATTGCGTCGGCCGCAACTTCGCCGACCACGCCATCGAGATGGGGCACGACCCGGACAAGGAGCCGCCCTTCTTCTTCCAGAAGAACCCGGATACGCTGGTCGCCCCGGAACAGGGCTTCCCCTATCCCGCCGCCAGCAATGACGTTCACCATGAGATCGAACTGGTCATCGCGCTGAAAAGCGGCGGTAGCGACATTGCACCCGAGCGCGCGCTTGATTGCGTCTACGGCTATGCCGTCGGTCTCGACATGACCCGCCGCGATCTACAGGCGGAGGCCAAGAAGCATGGTCGGCCGTGGGAGGTTGCTAAGGCCTTCGAGCATTCCGCGCCCTGCGGCCCCATCCATCCCGTCGATGTTATCGGCCACCCCGCCGAGGGCGCCATTCGGCTCACCATCAACGGCGCGCCACGTCAGGATGGCAACCTCAACCAGATGATCTGGAAGACGCCTGACATGATCGCCTATCTCTCCCGGCTTTTCACCCTCCAGCCCGGCGATCTCATTTTCTCTGGCACGCCCGCCGGTGTCGGAGCGATCAGCAGGGGCGATGTCATGGCTGCGCATATTGATGGACTGGACGACATCGTCGTCACGGTCATCTGACAAAAGGCATCTCCTGCGACAGCACGCCACGCCCGGGACCGCTCGCCTGTTTGATCAACGTCAAAGAAGGCCATCCCGTGCGGCGGTACCTCTTGCGCATGAACGAGAGACGTTCGTCATCAAGGAGAATTCCAGTGCGTATCATGGCAAAGAGCATCGTCGGCGCGGCAGCGGTCATCCTGGCGTTGGCGCTTCCGGCAGCGGCGGCGGATTTCGAGGTGCACATGCTCAACAAGGGGGCTGCGGGCGCCATGGTGTTCGAGCCGGCCTTCGTGAAGGTTGCGCCGGGGGACACGGTCACCTTCATCCCGACGGACAAGGGGCACAATGTCGAGACGATCAAGGACATGATCCCGCAGGGGGCCGCGGCCTTCAAGAGCAAGATGAACGAGACCTACAAAGTCACCTTCGACAAGGCCGGCGCCTATGGCGTCAAGTGCACGCCGCATGTCGGCATGGGCATGGTTGGTCTCGTGGTCGTCGGTGACGCACCGGCCAATCTCGACGCGGTCAAGACCGGCAAGCTGCCCAAGAAGGCACGTGAACGCCTGGATGCTGAAATCGCTGCGGCGGGTCTCTGAACGACTTTCTTTGCGGCGGGGGCTGGGCCCGGTGCGGAGCGATCCGTGCCGGGTTCTCCGTATGAGGGGATAGCGACCGGCCATTCGGACTTTCACGATGCGAATGATGGGGATTTATATATTTAATTTTCTAATGCCCCTCATGCCTGCTAGCTTTCCCGCCCATACGTCAACGGGATCACGCATGCTGAAATCCGTCCTGCTCTTCGCGTGGCTATTTCTTGCAGCGCTTTGCCATCCCCTTCTCGCCGCCGGAAACGTCATGACCTCCGACCTTCACAAAGCTGCCGCCGCAAACGACGCCGCGGCAATCGCCACGCTTCTGAAAGAAGGAGCGGAGATCGATGCGCGCGATGAGAACGGCGCAACGCCGCTGCTCGTGGCGACGCACGGCAACAAGGTGGAGGCCGCGCGGGCACTGATCGAGGCCGGGGCCGATGTCAACGCCAAGGACGAGATCAGCGACAGCCCCTATCTGTATGCCGGCGCACGCGGTCACCTCGACATCCTCAAGCTGACGCTGACCCATGGCGCCGACCTCAAGAGCATCAACCGCTATGGCGGCACCGCCCTCATCCCCGCCGCCGAACGCGGCCATGTCGAGACGGTCGACACGCTCATCAAGGCCGGTGTCGATGTGGACCACGTCAACCGGCTTGGCTGGACGGCGCTTCTGGAAGCGATCATCCTCAGCGATGGCGGCCAGCGCCATGTCGAGATCGTCGACCTGCTGATCAAGGCTGGCGCGAACGTCGATCTTGCCGACAATGACAGCGTGACGCCGCTCGCCCATGCCCGCAGCCGCGGCTATGCCGCCATCGTGGCGCTGCTGGAAAACGCCGGCGCGACGTGACTGCTGCTTGAGACTCGGAAGCCATTCCGCGGCAAAACTGAAAACACGCAACACCAAGGGCCTGAGACGACGATGCAACGCAGCTATTATTCCTCCCTCGGCGGCCATCCGCCGCAAAGCGACCTTCTGACCGGGCGCGCCGTGTTCACCGAGGCCTATGCGGTGATCCCGAAGGGCGTGATGCAGGACATCGTCACCAGCTACCTGCCTTTCTGGAACGACACGCGGCTCTGGGTCATCGCCCGCCCGCTCTCCGGCTTCGCCGAGACCTTCTCGCAATACATCATGGAAGTGGCACCGGGCGGCGGCAGCGACCGGCCGGAACAGGACCCCGAGGCCGAGGGCGTGCTGTTCGTCGTCGATGGCGCGGTGGAGCTGACGCTGCCATCGGGCACGCATGTTCTCCAGCCGGGCGGCTACGCCTTCCTGCCGCCGGGCCTGAAATGGTCGCTGAACAATCGCTCGGGCGCGCATGCCCGCTTCCACTGGATCCGCAAGGCCTATGACGCCGTCGAAGGCCTGCCGCGTCCCGAGCCGCTGATCCTGAACGACAAGGACGTCACGCCCAACGCCATGCCGGGCACGAACGGTGCCTGGGCGACGACGCGCTTCGTCGACCCTTCGGACCTGCGCCACGACATGCATGTGACGATCGTCACGCTTCAGCCGGGCGCCGTCATCCCCTTTGCCGAAACGCACGTCATGGAGCATGGCCTCTATGTGCTGGAGGGCAAGGCGGTCTATCGCCTCAATCAGGACTGGGTGGAGGTCGAGGCAGGCGATTTCATGTGGCTGCGCGCCTTCTGCCCGCAGGCCTGCTACGCCGGCGGCCCCGGCCCGTTCCGCTATCTCCTCTACAAGGACGTCAACCGCCATATGACGCTCCGGCCCGGCGGCCTTCGCCGCTGACATCTGCCGATCCGATCCAGCCCGCGCCATTCCCGGCGCGGGTTTTTCACGGCGTCGACGGCATGGCCTGCGGATAGGATCGCGGGTCGAGCCGCAGGTAGAGCAAGGCGGTCACCAGCACGCAGCCGAGGTGCAGCGCCCAGCCGGCGGCAAACCCGCCCGTCCGGTCGTGCAGCACGGCCATGGCGTAAGGCCCGAGCGCCGCGACGAGAAAGCCGCCGCCCTGCATCAGCGCCGCCAGCGCACCGGCCTGTTCAGGGCGCGGCAGATGATCGAGCGCCGCAACGATGGCGAGCGCGAAACCGCCGCCGAGACCTGCACCGCACAGGCCGGCCCAGACCACCGGCGCGAACGCGGGAAAGGCCGACAATCCGGCAAAACCCACGGCCTGCAATGCGATCGTGAGAAACAGCCACGGGCGGCGATCGATCTTGCGGCGTGCGAGCACCGGAAGCCCCAAAGCGGCAAAAGCCTGACAGACGGCCATGACCGCGACGAGGCTGCTGCTGTCGCCGCTCGTCCAGCCCTGCGCCTGGTAATAGGGCGAGAGCCAGGCGATCATCGACGTGTAGCCGGCATTGATGAGGCCGAATGCCGCCATCAGCAGCCAGGTGCGCGGCCGTCTCAACAGGTGCTGCGTGAGCGCGCCGTCCGGCATGCGCGAGCGAACGTCCGGGAGGATGCGCCAGGCTGCAACAAGTGCGATCGCCACCGGTACCGCAAGCCAGGCGAGCGCCGCCCGCCAGCTGTAACCCGCCTGCATGAAGGCCGGCATCAGGCGCGCCCCGAAGGCGCCGCCCGTCATGATCATCGCTGAGTAGAGGCCCGTCACCACGGGCACGCTGGCGGGGAAGGACGCCTTGATGATACCCGGAAAGGCCGCCTGTATGAAGGCAACCCCGATGCCGCACAGCGCCGCGGTCAGGATGAGGGACACACCGTCATGGGCGGCGAGACGCAACGCGGAGCCGGCAAGAAGAACGAGGAGCGCAGCCAGCAGACCACGGCGCGTTCCGATCCGCGCCTGTAGCCCCGGCGCGGCGAAGGCGCCGAGCCCCATCAACACCATCGGAAGCAGGGTGAGCATGGCGATACCGCCGTAGCCCAGCCCCGTATCGGCGACGATGTCGGCAAGGAGCGGCGCCGGCGCAGCGAGAAAAGGCCGCAGATTGAGCCCGATCAGGATGACCAGCACCAGCATAGCGATATCGGGTCCGGGGCGTGGCTGCGTCATGTCCGGTGTCTCGTGCGAATGGATATGTCCGGGGAATATCTCCGGCCGATCGGACAGCGCTATCATTCGCTTGAATCATGCGCAAATTAGATGTTCAGATAGATATCATTCCCGATTGCGATGGAGATGCCATGCTCGATCCGCGCCTTCTCCGGGCCTTCGTGGCCATCGCCGATTCCGGCAGCTTCACCGCCGCGGCCGATCGGCTGCACATGACCCAGTCGACCATGAGCCAACAGATCGCGCGTCTCGAGGACGCCGTCGGGCGCCCTCTGGTCGATCGTACCGCACGCCCGGTGCGCCTCACCGTCACGGGCGAGCGCCTGCTCGGCCATGCCCGGCGCATCCTGACGCTGCAGACGGAGGCGCTGACGCTGGCGGCGGAGATGTCCGGAACGACGTCCGTGCGCATCGGCATGCCTGATGATATCGCGACGCCTGAAATGGCCCGCGCTTTCGCCGCCTTCACGCGGCGACACAAGGAAGCGCGCCTGGATGTCACGACCGGCCTGCGCTCGGATCTGACGCGACGTTACCGTTCCGGCGAACTGGATATTGTCGTTCTGAAGGAAGACACGCCCAGTCCGGACAGCTGGGCGAGCTTCATGGAACCCATCGCCTGGTTCACGGCAAGCGATGCGCCATTGGAGCAATCCGACCCCGTGCCGCTTGTCACCTTCCCGCCGGGCGGGCTCTATCGCGACGCGATGTTCGAACGGCTGGAGCGGAAGAGCCGGCGCTGGTACGTCGCCTTTACCTCCGCCAGCCTGCGCAATGTGCTGATGGCGGTGGAAGCCGGGCTCGGCCTGTCGCTCCTGCCAATCGATGCCACGAAGGGATGGCGCGTCGCGCAGGTCGGCGATATCGGCCCCGAGCCACCGGTCGTCGCGTCACTTTATGCATGGGAGCGCACCGGTATCGTCGGCGAGCTTGCCCACGAGGTGCTCGATATTCTCAAGCGGCACTTTCAACGCCCGTGAGACGATAAAGGCCTAGCGCAGCAGGCCCTGCCCGCCATCGATCCACAAGGGCGTGCCGGTGATATGGCGCGCCTTGGACGAGGCGAGAAACAGGATGGCATCAGCGACATCATCCGCCGTTCCCGGCTTGCCGTGCGAAACGGGGATATCGCCTTCCGGCCAGATGACGGGAATGCCCGACGTTCCAGCCCCCCGCTGCTCCGTGTTTTCATCGATGCTGGTTTCGATTGCGCCGGGACAGACGGCATTGACGCGGACACCGTCCTTGCCGAGTTCGAGCGCCAGCTGCTGCACCATGGCGAGCTGCGCAGCCTTGGTCGCAGAATAGGCAAGCGCACCGGGCGTCGTGAACGTACGGGTCCCGTTGATCGAGGAGACGACGATGATCGCACCTTCGGCAGCCTTCCTCAGATAGGGTACCGTCAAATGGAGCGTCAAGAAGGTGCCGCGCAGATTGATGGCGATGGTTTCATCCCACTCGGCCGGCTTCAGGTCGTCCACCGGCGCCCAGACACCATTCACACCCGCATTGGCGACGACGATATCCACCCCACCAAAAATATCGGCGAGAGCTTCCACTGCTTCACGCATGGCGCCTTCATCCTTGACATCCGCAACGAGCGGCAAGGCCGACCCGCCAAGCGCACGGATTTCCGACGCGACATGCTCGATCTCATCGGCGGTTCGCCCGAGAATGCCGACGCTGGCGCCGTGACGGGCAAAGGCATGGGCGGATGCCCTGCCGATTCCGGATCCACCGCCGGTGACCAAGGCGACCTTGTCGGCAAAGAGCATGGCTGTTCCTTTCCAAAATGCGCGCTAACGATCACAATGTCTCGCGGGCGTGTGGGTTCCCGAAATTATCGCGGAACCAAGCCGTACCCGTAGCGTTAGGGTCCGTAATCAACCTTCAGCAGGAGTGCACCGTGCGTCAGAAAAAGAAGCCGCTCGCCCGCAAACCCGAAGTTGATCGCGAGGCGGACCCCCGCAAGGCTTATGCAAGGCGCAATGCGCTTGAGCCGCAGGTCATGATGCCACATCGCTCCGACATGCCGCTTGCCCGTCCGGAAAAGGACGAAGTCGTCGTCCCCGCCATGGTGACGGGAAAAAGCCTCATCAGCGGACGTCACTGAGAGGGCCGGCAGATGCAGGTACAGGACGTCATGTCCGCGCAGATCGTCACGGTCTCGCCCAGCGACACCGCGCAGTCGGCGGCCCGGTTGATGCTTGAAACCGATGTGGGGGCGCTGCCCGTCGAGGTTCCCGGTGTCGGCGCCATTGTCGGCATCATCACGGATCGCGACATCGTTGTGTCCGTCCTCGCACGCGGTTTGTCCACCTCGACCACGATTGCGGAATTCATGACGGTTTCACCCGAGGTTTGCGATGAACGGGACGACACCGACACCGTTGCCGAGCGTATGCGTGAGCGCGGCGTGCGACGACTCGTGGTGGTGAACGCGGACCACCGCGTGGTCGGCATCGTGAGCCTTGTCGATCTGTCAGCGGGTGGAGCCGGGAAGGAGAAATGGCAATGACGATCTTCCCCACCGACCGCCTGTGGGACGAAGCCGTGGTGCTCGAAGGCGAAAGGCAGGTGCTGCGTGTCCAGAGCACGCGCGACGCGCTGCTGTGCCTCAAGAATCATTGGCCGGTGGACCGCACCGATGCGGTTTCCCAGGCCATGAGCGCGTGCGAACGGGGTCTGGAGACCGATGACGACCCCTCACTCGCCCGGCAAGCCCTGATCGAGGCAGCAAAGGAGGCGGGCTTCCGGGTCAATTCCTGGACGACGACATAATGACGCAGTGAGGCGGAGGCATAATCCGCAATAGACTGAAGATGGCATAATAAAAATCACCGCCATCCGAAGGGACAAGTTCGTGAACGAAGAACGTCAGGAATGGATCAACAAGCGTGCCTACAGCCTGTGGGAACAGCATGGCCGCCAGCATGGCCACGATCAGGAGCACTGGGAACAGGCGACCCGGGAGCGCGATGAACTCGAGCGCATCGCTCTGCCGCATCATCTCAAGAAGACCGGATCGGGCGAAGTGGATGATGCGACCCGAAACGCCATCAACGTCACCCGGAACACATCACCCACCCCGCCGAAGAAATCCAAGTCCACCATCGGCCGCGGCAACGTCGTCTAACTGAACGGCCTCTCAAGCAAAAACACCGACTGCGGGAAACCCAGTCGGTGTTTTTCTTATGCCTCTTCTAAAATGCGCGATCAGGCAGGTTCGAAGGCGACGACGCTGGCGCCATAGACTATGGCGGGGCTTTCGGCGGGATGCTCAGCAAAGCCTTCCTCCGCCGCTCCGGTGTCCAGCACACGCTTCCACGCCTGAATCCCGTTCACATCAGGCAGGGTGACCTCGCAGTCTCCACCCGCATTGAAGACCAGGAAGAGCTGGTCGGCGCGCTCATCGTCGACAGACTTGCAAAGGAAGAGCCCGAGCGTGCGCAGCTCACCATCCTGCCATGCGGCGTCGTCCATGGCCGCCCCGTCCGGACGGTACCAGCCGATCTCGACGGTACCATCTTCGCCGGGTTCACCGGTCAGGAACCGCTCCTGCCGCAGGACGGGATGAGCCTTGCGGAAGGCGATCGCGCCCTTGCAGAATGCGAGAAAGGGATCGTCCACGCCGCTCCAGTCGGTCCAGCCGATTTCGTTGTCCTGGCAATAGGCGTTGTTGTTGCCGCCCTGGCTGTTGCCGAGTTCATCACCGCCAAGCAGCATCGGCACGCCCTGGCTGAGCATCAGCGTCGCGATCATGTTGCGCCGGCGGCGATCGCGTGCGTCCCGGATACCCTGATCGTCCGTAGGGCCTTCCGCGCCCATATTGTGCGAGTGATTGTCGGAATGGCCGTCGCGGTTTTCCTCGCCATTGGCATCATTGTGCTTGTCGTCATAGGAAACCGTGTCCATAAGGGTGAAACCGTCATGAGCGCTGAGAAGATTGACTGACGTCGTTGCACCGCGGTCGGAATGATTGAACTGCTGCGCAGATCCGGTAAGGCGTGCGGCGACGCCTGGCACCAGTCCGCCGTCGCCCTTCCAGAAGCGGCGGACGTCGTCGCGGTACTTGTCGTTCCATTCGCGGAACGGATGGGGAAAGCCGCCAACCTGATAGCCGCCGTCACCGACATCCCAGGGTTCCGCGATCAGTTTCACGCCTGACAGGATCGGATCCTGCCGGATTGCATCGAAGAAGGTCCCTTCGCGGTCGAATTCGATGTGCCGTGTACGGCCGAGCGTGCTGGCGAGGTCGAACCGGAAACCGTCGACATGCATCACGCCGACCCAGTAGCGCAGGCTGTCCAGCACCATGCGCAGCACCATGGGATGCGCGATGTTGACCGTATTGCCCGTGCCCGTCGTATCGTAGGAGTGACGCGGATCGTCGGGCGAGAGACGATAGTAGCTGAGATTGTCGAGGCCGCGGAAGCTCAGGGTCGGCCCCCGCTCGGAACCCTCGGCCGTGTGGTTGTAGACCACGTCCATGATCACCTCGATGCCGGCTGCATGGAAGCGTTTCACCATGGTCTTGAATTCGGTGACCGCACCTGCCGAAAGGAAGCGCGGCTGCGGGGCGAAGAACCCGAGCGTCTGGTAGCCCCAATAATTGCGCAGGCCTTTTTCCAGGAGGAACCGGTCATCGGGGAAATACTGTATCGGCAGCAGCTCGATTGCAGAAATGCCGAGGTCGACGAGATGCTCGATGACGGGATCGCTCGCCATGCCGAGGAAGGTGCCGCGCAGCTCGTCCGGAACACCCGGATGGGTCATCGTCAGCCCGCGCACATGCGTTTCGTAGATGATGGTCTCGGTCCATGGCCGGCGAATGGCGGAATCCCCGGCCCAGTCGAATTCCAGATCCTGCACCACGCCCTTGACCATGAAGGGCGCGCTGTCGCGGTCATCGAAGGACAGATCCTCCTGGGGATCGCCGACCTTGTAGCCGTAGAGGGCATCGTCCCACTGGAGTTCTCCCATCACCTGCTGGGCATAGGGATCGAGCAGCAGCTTGTTGGGGTTAAAACGATGCCCGGCCTTCGGATCATAGGGCCCGTGGGCCCGGTAACCGTAGACCGTGCCGGGCCGAAGCCCCGCAATATAACCGGACCACACATCACCCTCACGCTTCGGCAGTGCCAGACGCGCGGTCTCCTCCTTCCCATCATCGCTGAAAAGGCAAAGCTCGACCTGTTCCGCATGGGCGGAGAACACCGCGAAATGTGTGCCCTCGCCCGTAAAGGCGGCCCCGAGCTCCGGTTTCATGAAATCGAGCTCGGAAAACGAATAACTCATGTCGTGTGTCCCCTTCATTCGGCCGGCGGCATCGCGGGGGAGTCAGGTGCCGCCCAGCGCGAAGTCCCGAGGAAGTTTAAATATGCTCGTGTGCGGTTCTGCTGGAGGCAGTCGAAAGAGCGATGGTGCAACGCGAAAAGAGCGAGATTGTTCCGGAACCTTTAAGGCCGGCCCCGGTTGCAGCCCTGCCCTGAAACGAAAGGAAGGCTGCGATGTCACCATCACCGACGCGACGAACCTGGGGGCCGAGCATGATGGAGGATGGTCATGTAAGGTTTCGGCTATGGGCACCGGCCGAGGATAGGGTCACGCTCATTGCAGGCGGACATGAAATCGCCATGCACGCACAGGCGGATGGATGGCACGAAGTCGAGACCGACCTTGTCAGGCCCGGCTCCCCCTATCTTTACCGCCTGGCGGACGACAGCGAAATCGCCGATCCGGCGTCCCACGCGCAGCTGGCCGATGTTGAAGGCCCCTCGATCGTCACGGATCACGAAAGCTACGCCTGGCGCAACACCGGCTGGAAAGGACGGCCTTGGGAAGATGCCGTCATCTACGAACTTCATATCGGCACGTTCACGCCGCAGGGCACCTTTCGCGCGGCCATCGAACACCTGCCGCACCTGCACGATATCGGCATTACGGCCATCGAAATCATGCCGGTCGCCCATTTCTCGGGCCAGCGCGGCTGGGGCTATGACGGCGTGCTGCATTACGCCCCGCATCCGGCCTATGGCACGCCCGATGACCTGAAAGCGTTGGTCGATGCGGCGCACGACCATGGCATCATGGTGCTGCTCGACGTGGTCTATAATCACTTCGGTCCGGTCGGAAACATGCTGCACCGCATCGCGCCCCCCTTCTTCCACCCCGAACGCCACACGCCCTGGGGCGCGGCACTCGCCTTCGAACGGGAACCGGTACGGCGCTATTTCATCGACAACGCGCTACATTGGCTGCTCGATTATCGCTTCGACGGCCTGCGCTTCGACGCCACCGAGGAGATCGTCGATGAAAGCCACCATCATGTGCTGCTCGAAATGGCCGCCACCATCCGGCAGACCGTGACCGACCGGCAGGTCCATCTCGTCGTCGAGGACCAGGCGAAACGCAAGAGCCTGCTGAACCGTGACGGCGGCGATGTCCATCATTACACGGCCGCCTGGAACGACGTGTTCCACCACGCGCTGCACATCATCGCCACCGGGGAAGACGGCGGCCACTATGCCAAATATCGTGACGACACCGATGATGTGCTGCGCCGGGCAACGGCCCGGGGCTTTGTCTCGGAGGATCAGGAAAGCGACCGCGTCGGCCCGCTGCCGCAAAAGCCGCTGCCGCAGCAGGTCAACGTCAATTTCCTGCAAAACCACGACCAGGTCGGCAACCGCGCCTTTGGCGAGCGCCTGCTGACGCTGACCGATCCCGCGCTCTACCGGGTCATGAGCGCGCTCCTGTTTCTGGCTCCGCCCGTGCCGCTGCTCTTTATGGGCGAGGAGTTCGGCGAGCGCCGCCCATTCCACTTCTTTGCGGATTTCGATGGCGAACTTGCCGAAGCGACACGGGCGGGCCGTATCGACGAAGCCGAGAATTTCGGCGGCCTTCCCGATGGAAAGACGGCAGACGACCTGCCGGATCCGAACGACGAGCAGACCTTCCTCGCGTCCAAGCTCGACTGGAGCCATGCCGCATCGCCGGAGGGGCAGCGGCACGGAGCGTTCGTACGTTCTCTCATCCGGCTTCGGCAGGCAAAGATCAGGCCGCTGCTCGCCGAGGGCGAAGCGCCTGAACCGTCCATCCTCGCTCCAGACCCTGGAACTCTGGCGATAGACTGGCACTTTGCCGAAAAAACCCTCTCCATTCGCGCGAACTTCACGAACGAAAAACGGAACTGGCCATCCTCGTCAGGCGAGACGGTTTTCGAAATTCCGGCTGTTGGTGACGCCGGTCCTTCCATTGCCGTTTCGATCCGCCCGACGTGACAGATCGGGAACCAAACCCCCGGTTGATCTGTTTACATCGGGAATTCGAGCACGAGGCCGCCATGCAGATCCATGAGATCATGAGTCGTCACATCCACCTCGTCCGGCCGGAGGAAACGTTGCAGTCTGCCGCGAGTATCATGGCGGAACGCGATGTCGCCTTTCTGCCGGTGGTCGATGCAAGCGGCCTCGTGGGCACGTTGACCGATCGGGATGTGATCCTGAGGGCCGTCGCCCCCGGCTTGAATGCCGAAGCCACGCTCGTCTCCGACATTATGACGACGGATATCACCTACTGTTTCGATGACGAGTCGGCCCGTACCGTATTGGCCAACATGCAGGCGCTGCATCTGCGCCGGATTGCCGTTCTCGACCGGCAGAACCGGTTGGTCGGCGTCGTTTCGCAGACGGATTTCGCCCGGCACGGCCTCTAGAAGCGGACGGAACCAAGCGGACCTGCACGCGTTTCAGGCCGCCCATCCGGCGTTCCAATCCGGCGATCAAGGACAGCATGACCCGCCTTCTCTCGACCTATCGCCTCCAGTTCCGCAACGGCATGACCCTTGGCAAAGCCGTCCGGCTCGTGCCCTATCTCCGTTCGCTCGGCATCAGCCACCTTTATGCATCTCCCTTGATGACGGCGGTCAGCGGCTCCACCCATGGCTATGACGCCACGCGGGTGGATGAAATCGATCCCACACTTGGCGGTATCGAAGCCCTGCGGCAGCTCGCGGCCGAACTTCATGCACATGACATGGGCCTGATCCTCGACATCGTGCCGAACCACATGGCCGCAAGCCTGGAGAATCCCTGGTGGCGCAGCCTTGTCCTCTGGGGCTCGGAAAGCCCCTTCGCGCACCACTTCGATATCGACTGGACGGAGAAACTCACCCTCCCCTTCCTCGGCAAGGACTTCGCCGAGGAATTGGCGGATGGAACGATAACGCTCGCGCTGGAGCCCGGTTGCAACGCTCTGGCACTTCGCTATCACGACAGCTACTACCCTCTTCATCCCAATACCTACCCGCATGTGCTGGACGCAGCCGAGGCATTTTTCACCAGCGCTACACCTTCTACCGACCCGCAGGGGCGAGCGATCCTTTCCGACGCCCTCGCATCCGGCTCCGCACGCGCCAAGCTTGAGGCGCAGCTGGCGGACATCGCATCCGACCCCGCCCGCATCGCCGCCGTCCACGATGCACAGCCGTGGCGGCTGGTGAACTGGAAGACGGCGAGCGAGAACCTCAGCTACCGGCGATTCTTCGAGATCGCCGGCCTTGCCGGCCTGCGCGTCGAGGACAACAGGGTCTTCGAGGACAGCCACCGCCTCATCCTGGACCTCGTTCGCGACGGCACGGTCGATGGTTTGCGGATCGACCATATCGACGGCCTTGCGGATCCGCAGGGTTATCTCGAACGTCTGCGCGCGGAAGTCGGACCTGACGTCATCATCCTGGTCGAGAAAATTCTGGAACGGCAGGAGCCCCTCCCCTCCGACTGGCCGATAGCCGGCACGACGGGCTACGAATTCATCACGGCGCTGGCCGACGCCTTTGCCGACGAGAAGGAAGACGGGCGACTGGCCGTAGCGTTCAACACACTGAAGAACGATGACGACCGGCACGCCTATTCGGATGAGATGTATGCCTGCAAGCGGCAGATGCTGGCCGACAATTTCCGCGGCGAAGTGCGCCGTCTCGGCAGACTTTCCAAGCGCGTGGCCGACCGTTTGAACGCCGATTTCTCGCGGAGCGCGCTGACCGAGGCGATCTGCGCGCTGATCATCGCCCTGCCGGTCTATCGCACCTATCTCGCATCCGGGCGAAGCATCGATCCACGCGATCATGACATCCTGGCGACGGCGCGGTGCGAAGCACAGGTGCGCGTACGCCCGGAAGTGCGCGAGGCGATCGACCTCATCTGGGAACTGCTGACCGATGAGAAGACCTGCGAAAAGATACCGGACTGCATCGAATTCCGCACCCGTTTCCAGCAATTGACCGGGCCGATCATGGCCAAGGCGCTCGAGGACACCCTGTTCTACCGCGAGAATGCCCTTATCGCCCTCAACGAGGTGGGCGGCGATCCGGGACACCCTCCGGGGGGACCGGCCGCATTCCACGCAGCGATGCAGGATCGTGCCGGGAACTGGCCGCTCGGCCTCTCCGCGACCTCCACGCATGACACGAAACGCGGCGAAGATGCGCGCGCACGCCTCTATACATTGAGCGAGGCACCCGAAGAATGGGTGGCGGCGACGCAGCGCTGGCGCGCCCTCCCGCAACACGAAGGGATAGAACCCGCAGCCGATATACAATGGCTGATCTATCAGGCTCTTGCCGGCACATGGCCGATCGATGGACGCGATGACCGCGCCGCGATGGCGGCGCTGCCGGAACGCATGAAGGCCTATGTCGAGAAGGCGCTGCGCGAGGCGAAGCTGCAGACGAACTGGAGCGAGCCGGATCTCGACTATGAGGCCAGCGTCGCCGGATACGTGGAGAACGTGCTGTCGGACACGACATTCATCGAGGATTTCATCCGGACGCTTTCGCCCTTCATCGATGCGGGCCTGTCGAACGCGCTCGCCCAGACCCTGGTCAAGCTGACGGCTCCGGGTGTTCCCGATATCTATCAGGGAAGCGAACGCAGCGATTTCTCGCTGGTCGATCCCGACAACCGGACGACGCTTGCGACGGAGCCCCTGCGCATACCCTCAAGGCCGGCCCCGACGCGAGCGCATTTCGCCGATTACAAACAATGGCTGACGGCCAAGGTGCTTGGCTGCCGCGGGCAGTTTGCAGAGGTCTTTCACGGCCCCTACGAAGCACTCGAGCTCTCGGACGGCGGGCATCAAGCCCTGGCATTCCTGCGCGGAAACACGCACGCCTTTGCCATCACCGTGGTACCGCGCCTCGCTTTCGGAAAGATGAGTGCGGGAACACTGTGTCTCTCAGAGGCTGCGATCCGCGATATATCGCTTGCGATTCCGCCCGCATTCGAAGGCCGCACAGTCCGCTCCGTCCTGGATGACCGAACCCTGACACTGGGCAGCGCGTTGCCGCTTTCGGACATCTTCCGTACGGATCCGGTCGCGCTTTTGGTCTCCGCGTAGCATCACGCAATAGCCGGGCGCCGAGCAGGTCAGCCCTTGGCGAAGAGCTGGACGAGATCCACCGCGCCCGTCTCGGGCGAGCCGAGCTGAAGATGGCTTTCGATATGGCGCAGATGCAGCGTCATCATCCACGCCGCCTTTTCGGCATCCCGCGTGTGGAAAGACCCGACAATGGCCGCGTGGTCGTCGTCGCGACAGTTGCTGACGCCGGGCGCTCCGAAGATTCCAATGATCAGCGACGTCCGCGTCACCAGTTCCTTCATCGTACGCAGGAGAACGGCGTTGCCGGCGATCTGCGCCATCAGGGTATGAAACTGGCCGGACAGGCGGATGGCATCATGCCGGTGCCGCTCCTTGTGGGCGACATATTCCATTTCAAGATGCCGGTTGAGTTGCGCGATATCCTCGTCCGTCGCACGCTGAACGGCGAGGCGGGCGATGTTGGGCTCCAGCGCCAGGCGCGCCTCGAACACCTCGCGCGCCTGCTCGGCGGTCGGCGAGGCGACGAAGGCGCCGCGATTAGCGTGCAGTTCCACGACTTCGCGGCTTGCGAGCAGAAGCAGACTGCGGCGAATGCGCATGCGTCCGACACCGAACGCCTCGCACAGCGCGGACTCGGAAAGCTTCGTTCCCGGGGGCAATCGCTGCTCGATCACCGCTTCGAAAATGCGATCGACGATATCGCCCTCGTCGATCTCGTCCGCTTCGACCAGGTCGTCCCTGTCTACATTCACCACCGATTTCACCTCATGCGCCTCGGGATCGCATATCTCTAAATAGGTCCGATTTGGTTCACCAACAAGCGTCCATTTCGTCAACACGGCATCGCATGATTTGTTTACACCCACTTGACAAGATTGTTAACAATACGCTCAATGATCGGGCCAAGGCTGAGCATGACCGCCGTTTGCGGCCCGCTTGCCGATAGAAAATAATCAATGGCCCAGAGGAAGAACATCATGCACAAGCGTACATTCCTGAAATTTTCCGCCCTCGCCGCAGCGACCGTCCTGTCGATGCCGCTGATGGCCCATGCCGAGAACGCCACCTTGAAGATCGGCTTCGTCGGCGTCACCTCCGGCCCGGCTGCGGCCTGGGGTATCTCCAACCAGCGCTCAATGGAGACGCGTGCCGCCTGGCTGAACGAACTCGGCGGCGTAAAGATCGGCGACAAGACCTACAACATCCAGATCGTGCCCTTTGACGACCAGAAGGACCCGAAGCGCGCCATCGCCGGCATGGAGAAGATGGCGCAGGACGGCGTGCACTATGTCGTCGGCCCGAACGTCGATGACGGCGCGGCCGCCGTTCGCCCGGTCGCCGAGCAGAACGGCATCATGTATTTCCCCTACGCCTTCCCCAAGGAACTCTTCACCGCGCCGGCGTCCAATGCGATCCTCGGCATGGTGGCGAACTACCAGTCCGGCCCGGCGATCTACAAATATCTTAAGGAAAACAAGGGAGTGAAGAAGGTGGCCTTCGTCGCCGCCAACGAGTCCGATCCGCTCAGCCAGCGTGAATCCGGCATTGCCGCCGCGCAGGCGCTGGGCCTCGAAGTGGTGTCCGGCAACGTGACATACCAGGTGGATACGACGGACTTCACGCCGGTCCTTCTGCCCGTCATCCAGGCTTCGCCGGACCTGCTCGTGCTCTCGGGCGTCTCGCCCGCCAACGCGCCGCAGCTCATCCGTTCCGCCCGCGAGCTGGGCTATACCGGCTTCATTTCCACGGAGACGGGGCAGGATGCCACGGTTCTGCAGGAAGGTGCCGGCGAGCTTGCCGAAGGCTTCATCTCGGTCGGCGGCGCATCCACGCCGGAACTCGCCAGCGACACGATGAAGGAATTCGTCGACCGCTACACCAAGATGTTCGGCGAATACAACGACGAGTCCAACACCAAGGTCTATGCCCTCGAATACATCATCGAAACGCTGAAGGCGAACCCGGCGGCCATCGACAATGTCGAGGAATACAAGAAGACCATGGACACGTTCGAGGCCGCCAACCCCTTCATGAAGGGCGACGCCAAGCTGAAATATGTCGGCATGACCTCCTTCGGCCAGAAGCGTCAGGTTTCCGTTCCCCTCGTCGTCAACGAATTCAAGGGCGGCAAGTTCGAAACGCTGTTCGTCGGCCAGGTCGACTGATCAGAGCCCAGGCATTCCCAAGAACGGGACCCGGAGCGCACGCGCAGTCCGGCCGGGTCCCACCTTGCCTGAACCTTCCATTGGAGGCTCACGATGGAACAGATAATCGCCAACGGTCTGTACCTGGGCGCGCAATACGCGCTGATCGCCCTCGGCCTGACCCTGATCTTCTCGCTGATGAACGTGCTGAACTTTGCCCATGGGCAGATGTATGTCTTCGGCGGCTTCGTCACCTATACGGTCGTGGTGCAGCTCGGCCTGCCCTTCGTCGTCGGCCTCTTCGCGTCGGCCATCGTGCTGGCAATTCTGGGCGCCGCCATCGAGAAATTCCTTTTCGCGCCGGTCATACGACGCTCCAAGCGCGATGAATCGACCATGTTGCTTGCGGCCGGCATCGCCTTCTTCCTCGATGCCGTCATCCTGCTCGCCTTCGGCGAAAAGCAGCGCGGCGTGCCGAAGATCGTCAACGGCGTATTCAACTGGGACATGCGCATCATCATGCCCTACGACCGCATCCTGATCGGCGTCCTCGCCATCCTGCTGATCGTCGTCTTCATCGCCTTCATGAACTATTCGCGCACCGGCCGCGCCATGCGTGCCCTGGCGCAGGACAAGATGGCCGCCCAGCTCATGGGCGTGAATGTCGCGCGCTATTCCATGATCGGCTTTGCGCTCGGCGCCATGCTCGCCGGTCTCGTCGGCGGTCTGCTCGTCACCATCACCGGCGTCAATCTCGGCATGGGCGGGCCGACGTCCGTCAAGGCCTTCCTCATGATCATGATCGGCGGCGCCGGCGTCATTTCGGGCGCGATCGCCGGCGGCTTCATCCTCGGCATGATGGAAAGCGTGGGCCTGACCGTGCTCTCGGCCTATGGCGACATCACCTATCTCGTCATCTTCGCCACGCTGATGGTGTTCCTGGCCGTCCGCCCGCAGGGGCTGATGGGCAAGCCGTGGGGTTGAGACCATGAACGTGAAAAAACTCCTCGGCTTCGCCGCCTTCCTTCTCGCCGTCTTCGTGCTGGTGCCGCTCATCATCAAGGCGACCGGACGGTCGGATTTCTACTATACTCTTACCTCCGTCGCCCTTCTCTCCGTCGGTGCCGCCGGTGTCTGGCTGACCTTCTATATCGGCCGCATCAATATCGGCCAGGGCGCCTATGCGCTGGTGGGCGGCTATGTCTCGACCATCCTCGTCACACAGACCGGTGTCTCGTTCTGGCTGACATTGCCGCTGGCCGGCCTGTTCTGCGCGCTGATCTCGGTCCTGATCGGCCTACCGATCCTGCGCCTCCGCGGCGTCTACTTCGCCATGGTGACGCTGGTGCTGACCGAGGTCGCGCGGCTCACGGCGCTTGCTCTGCCGATCACCAACGGCGCCAAGGGCATCACCTCCATTCCGCTGCCGGGCGAGTTCTCGCTCTTCGGCATCACGATCATCCCGGCCTTCGGCTCGCTCGCCAATCCACGTTTCGGCTTCTACATCATGGCCGTCGTGCTGATGATCGTCACCTATCTGGTGCTCTGGCGCATCGTGAACTCCAGGCTTGGCCATCTCTGCCGCAGCCTTCAGCAGAACGAGGAACTCTCGGCGTCCATCGGCGTCAACACTGCCTATCTCCGGGTGCTCGCCTATGCGATCTCGTCGTTCTTCGGCGGCATCGCGGGCGCCATGTTCGCCTCCATCGCCCAGTCGATCTACCCATCTTCTTTCGTGGTCGCGGACAGCGTGAACTTCATGCTCTACTGCTTCCTCGGCGGCCTGGGCTATGTCTTCGGCCCGATGCTCGGAACGCTGCTGCTCTATTTCGGCTGGGACCTGCTGTCGATCGCCCGCGAATACCAGCTTCTCATCTATTCCGGCATCATGATCCTGCTCATGCTGGTCCTGCCGAACGGTGTGCTCAGCCTTCTCGACAAGAAGGAGGGCCGCGCATGAGCCCGATCCTGCAAATCCGCAACATCACCAAGCGCTACGGAGGCCTGACGGCGGTCAACGACGTCTCCTTCCACGTCAACAAGGGCGAGATCCTCTCGGTGATCGGCCCGAACGGCGCCGGCAAGTCGACGCTGTTCAAGCTGATCTCCTCCTTCGTGCCGGCGACATCGGGCGAGGTCATCTTCAACGGCGAGCGCATATCGAGCCTCGCCCCGCACAAGGTGGCCCGCATGGGCGTCGTGCGGACCTTCCAGGAAACGACGATCTTCCGCTCGATGACGGTGCGCGAAAACATCATCGTTTCCCACCACCTGCGTTCGAAGGCGAGCCTCCTCGGCTTCTTCCTCGGCACGAAACAGGCGAAGGAAGACGAGGAAGCCTTCGCAGCCTCGGCCGACGACATCGTCGACTTCCTCGGCCTTCAGGCCATCCGCAACGAACTCGCCTCCAACCTGCCGCAGGGGCATCTGCGCGCACTCGGCATGGCCATCGGCCTTGCCACCGATCCGAAGGTCATCCTGCTGGATGAACCCTTCGCCGGCATGAACCACGACGAGACCATGAAGATGGTCGCGCTCGTGCGGCGCCTGCGCGACGAACGCGGCGTCACCGTGCTGCTCGTGGAGCACGACATGCCTGCGGTCATGAAGATCAGCGACCGGATCGTGTGCATCAATTTCGGCCAGAAGATCGCCGAAGGCACGCCCCAGGAAATCCGGGAGAACGAGCAGGTCATCGAGGCCTATCTCGGCTCCGAAGATGCGGCGATCGGGATGTAAGCCATGACGAACATATTGAGCGTTGAGAACATCGAACTCTATTACGACCACATCTATGCGCTGAAAGGCGTGTCCATCGATGTGGCCGAAGGCGAGACCGTCGCGCTGATCGGCGCGAACGGTGCGGGCAAGTCCTCGATCCTGCGGGCAATCACCGGGCTTCGGCCCCTCAAGTCCGGGCGGATCCTCTACCAGGGCGAACGGCTCGATGGCGCATCGGCGTCGGACATCGTCCGCCGGGGCATTTCCATGGTGCCGGAAGGCCGCCGCGCCTTTCCGCTGATGTCGGTAAAGGACAATCTCCTGATGGGTGCCTTTACCCGCACCGACAAGGCCGAGATCGAACAGACCCTGGAAAGCGTGCTGACGCGGTTTCCGCGGTTGCGCGAACGGTATCACCAGCAGGCCAGCACCATGTCCGGCGGCGAGCAGCAGATGATGGTGATCGGCCGCGCCCTGATGGCCCGCCCCAAGCTCCTGCTTCTGGACGAACCGTCGCTCGGTATCGCCCCGAAGCTCGTGCAGGATATCGCGCGCGCCATCGTCGCGATCAGCCGCGACGAGAAGGTTTCCATCCTCCTCGTCGAGCAGAACAGCCGCATGGCGCTGTCCATCTCCAATCGCGCCTACGCGCTTTCCACCGGATCCATCGCGCTGTCAGGCAATTCCAGGGAACTGATGAACGACGATCGCATCAAGGCTGCCTACCTCGGAGGCGAACTCTGACATGAAAATTCTCGTCGTCAACCCCAACACGACCGCTTCGATGACGGCGCATATCGGGAAGGCGGCGCGTGCCGCCGCCTCTCCCGGCACGCAGGTGACCGCAATCAATCCCGTCCACGGCCCCGTCTCGATCGAAGGCTATTTCGACGAGGCGATGAGCCTGGCCGGCCTGCTCGACACGATCCGCCGCAATCCGGATTGCGACGCGGTCGTCATCGCCTGTTTCGACGACACGGGCCTCGACGCCGCCCGCTGCCTGACCGACAAGCCGGTGATCGGCATCGGCGAGGCCGCCTATCATTTCGCGTCGATGATCTCGAACAAGTTCACCGTCGTGACCACGCTCGCCCGCTCGGTGCCGGCGCTGGAACACAATCTCGCCCGCTACGGGCTCGATGTGCGTTGCGCCCGCGTGCGCTCCTCGGAAGTCGCCGTGCTGGAGCTCGAACAGCCTGGCTCCAACGCCCGCCAGAAGATCAGCGCCGAGATCGGGCTGGCCATCGGCGAAGATCGTGCGGAAGCGATCGTGCTCGGCTGCGCCGGCATGGCGAGCCTCGCGGCGGACCTTGCCGCCGAACATGGGCTTCCCGTTCTCGACGGCGTGTCCTGCGCGGTGAAGCTGGCCGAAGCGATGGCCGGCCTCAATATCCGCACCTCCCGCCTCGGCGGTTACGCCCCGCCGCCGCCCGCCAAGCTGGCGGGTGTTTTCCCCGCCGTGGCCGGCTAGGCGTCGCCCCGCCACGCATCCCCGAAATCACCGAAGGCAGTCCAACCACCATCGACCGGCAGGACGGCACCGGTAATGCCCGACGCTGCCGGCGATGCGAGAAAGGCCACGGCCGCCGCCACTTCCTGCGCGGCGATCAACCGGCCGATCGGCGTGCGACGGCGCAGCGTCGGCAGGTCGATGCGCCCAGCATCGGCGAGCTTGCGGACAAGCGCCGTTTCCACGAAGGCCGGCGCGACCGCATTGACCCGCACGCCCCTGCCCGCCCACTCGCAGGCCATGGCCCGCGTCATGGCGACGATACCGGCCTTGGCGGCGCCATAGGCGTTGCGCTTCGGCAGGCCGGTGATCCCTGCAATGGAGGACAGGTTGACGATGGCGCCCGATCCCCGCGCAACCATGCCCCTGCCGACTTCACGCGACATCAGGAAGGTGCCCGCCAGATGCACGTCGAGCACCTTGCGGAAGGCATCGATGCCCTGCTCCAGCGTCGGCAGGTGGCTGTCACCGATGCCGGCATTGTTGACGAGAACGTCGAAGGGTGCGGTAGACGCCGCCGCAATCGCCTGCGCCTCGTCGGTGATGTCGCAGGCAAGGCCCCGATGCCCCTCGCCCAGCTCGAGTGCCCGCGCCGCGGCCTTCTCGCCGTCGAGATCGGCGATGGTGACGCGATAGCCGGCACCCGCCAGCGCCTGTACGATGGCAAGCCCGATCCCGTCGGCGCCGCCGGTGACGAGCGCGTGTTTTTCCTCACGCATAGCCGGGCCTCGGCACCAGCCCCATCAGCGTCTGCGACAGGCCGCCATCGACCACAATGTCCTGCCCGGTGACATAGGAGGCACGCGGCGAGGCGAGGAACAGCGCGACATCCGCCATGTCCTTCGGCTCGGCGATCCGCCCGAGCGGCACCATGGCCTCCCGCTTCGCCTTCACCCCGGCATCGCGGTAGAAGGGTTCGGAGAGGGGTGTTCGCACAAGGCCGGGGCTGACGGTGTTGGAACGAATCCCCTTCGGACCCCATTCATAGGCAAGTTGGCGCGAGAGCATCAGGATCGCCGCCTTGGAGGCCGAATAGGCGCCGCTCGCCGGCTGCGGATGCGTGCCGGCAATGCTCGCCACATGGACGAGCGTGCCGCCGCCGCGCGCAATCATGCTCCTGCCGAAGGCTTGCGCAGCCGCGAGATAGCCATTGAGATTGACCGACAGCATGGCCGACCAGTCGGCCTCGCTCACGCTTTCGAGCGGGCCCGGCCGCAGGATGCCGGCATTGTTGATGAGAATGTCGGCCCCGCCCTCTGTCTCTGCCTCTACCGTCTCCGCAGCCGCGGCGATCTCGTCGCCTTTGGAGAGGTCACAAGACAGCACGAAAGCGCCGTTGCCGAGTTCGTCCGCAAGCTGCCGGGTGCGCTCCTCGTTACGGTCAAGCAGCACGACACGCACGCCCTCGGCCGCAAAGGCCCGCGCCAGAGCCTGGCCGATCCCGCCTCCCGCGCCCGTGATGACGGCGGTCTTTCCGTCCAATCCAAGCCAGCTCATGCGGCTTCCTCCCTCTTCGTCGCATCGGGCGCGATGCCCGCAAGGTAGCGGCCGGTGATCCAGCCGAAGGTCATGGCCGGGCCGAGCGTGATGCCGGCGCCGGGATAGTTGCCGCCCATGATCGACGCGCGGTCGTTGCCGACGGCAAACAGGCCGGGGATGACGGCCCCCGCGCGATCCAGCACTTCGCCGGGCACGGTGGTTTTCAGGCCGTCGAAGGTGCCGAGATCGCCCATCTCCAGCTTCACCGCGTATAACGGCCCCTGTTCCACGGGCGCAACGCAGGGGTTCGGCTTGTTTTCGGGATCGGCGAGATAGCGGTTGAACGAGGTCTCGCCGCGATGAAACGCCTCGTCGCGTCCCTCCCGTGCTCCGCGGTTGAAGTCGGCCACCGTCGCCTCCAACGCGGCGGGATCGATGCCGCAGGCCTGCGCAAGCTCTGCCAGCGTGCGGCCCTTCTTGAGATAACCGGAGCGCAGCCAGAGGGAGAGCGGCATCGGCGCGGGCTTGGCATGGCCGAGGCCGTATTTGCGGATGGTGCGATGATCGCAAATCAGCCAGGCGGCGGCCTCGCCCGAGGCGATCATCGCAGCCCCCACATCGTGATAGCTCTCGCTCTCGTTCGTGAATCGCTTTCCGTTGGAAAGCACAGCGATCATGCCCGGCTTGTAGCGGTCGAGCAGATGCGGAAAGACACCCTGTCCGGGCACCCGGCTGACCGGCATCCAGGCCGCGGGTTGCGGAAATTCTGCGTCGAACGCACCGCCCACGGTTTCCCCGAGACGAATGCCATCCCCGGTATTGCCCTCCGGCACCGGCGAATAATGCCCCGCCTGGCCGGACCTGAGATGGGCAAAGACATCGGCCCGCCGCGCGAGGTCCTGCGCATAGCCGCCGCAGGCCAGCACGACGCCACGCCGGGCGCTGATGGTGCCCGGCTCGGCACCGCCGACCTCCGCCCCAGTCACGCGGTCGCCCTCCTTGACGAGACGAAGAGCCGGCGTTTCCGTCAGGATCGGGATACCGAGATCGAAACAGCTTTTCGCCAGTCGCGCAGCAAGCGCATTGCCGCTCGTCACCTGCACGCCGCGTCCATGGCGCACCACTTCACCCGCATGGGCGGCAAGCCGCTTCAGAACATAGGCGAACGACGTCAGCGATTTCGTGGCATTGAAGAAGTGCTTGATGTCCGCATTGGACGAATTGAACATCATGCCCATGAAGGTGATCGTCGAGAGCGGCGGGCGCAGGCGCTTCAGGTTGTCACCAAGCGCGCTCGTGTCGAAGGGTTCTGCAAGCACGGAGCGCCCGACATCCGCGCCGCCATCCACCGTCGGATGGTAATCGGGGTAGAGCGTCGGCACGAATTTGACGGCGGTCTGCCTCTCGAACCAGTCGAGCATCTTCGGCCCGGCATCGAGAAAGGCATCGACGGCGCCCTCGTCGAACCAGTTCCCCGTCTCCGCCTTCATGTAGCGACGTGCGGCCTCGCGCGTGTCGGCGGGATTGTTGACCTTGCCGTGGCGGTTGCCGGGTATCCACAGAACGCCACCGGAGAAGGCGGTGGTTCCGCCAAACACCGGCTCCTTCTCGATGACGATGACGGAGAGACCATGTTTCTTCGCGACGATGGCCGTGGCGAGACCGCCGGCACCCGAGCCTATGACCAGCACATCGCAGACGCGCCCCTTCTCCTCAAGCCGCTCCATCGGTTCCTCCCTGTCATGAATGGCAGGACATCTTGCTACGCCGCGGCCCGGGCCGAACCAATGGACGCACCCGTGGAATTGTTGCACAATTCGATCGGGAGAAACCGGGGAGGAGAAATGGCGAACGGCACCGGGCGCAGCATTCCGCACTACTATCTCTATGGCGATCAAGGCGCAGACGTCGAACTCGACTTCCTGCATGTCGAGCCGATCCGCGACCGCAGCGGCCCCAACGATTGGAGAATTCGTCCGCATTCCCACCCCGATCACATGCAGGTTCTGCTGGTGAAAAGCGGCGGCGGCTCCATCCGCATGGAAGAACAGGTGCTGTCGATCCCCGCCCCCGGCATCCTCGTCGTGCCGGCCGGGATCGTGCACCAGATCGACTTCAACCCCGGCACCGACGGCTTCGTCGTCACCGCCGCGCTCGGCTGCCTCAAGGCCGCCTCGGCATCCGATGCACGCCTGGCCCACGCATCGGAACGGCCGGCCGTCTATCCGCTGGAGGGCACCGGCGTCTCCATACCAGCCGTCATGGAAACCTTCGAGTGGATGCACCGCGAGTTCATCTGGTCGGCACCCGGCCGACGCACGGCGATCATGGCGCAGTTCATGCGCGTGCTCGTCGTGGTGCTCCGGCTGAGTGTCTCCCATGACGATCCCGGCATTGCCGCGCCCGACCGCGACTACGATCTCCTCGTTCGATATCGGGGCCTTCTCGAGGAGCATTTCCGCAACGAACGCTCGCTGGCCTTCTATGCCGGCGACCTCGCCGTCACCCAGGCGCGCCTGAATGCGGCCTGCAAGGCCAGGGCCGGCAAGACGGCCTCCGATCTCCTCTACGAGCGCATCGTGATCGAGGCGAAACGTTACCTCGTCTATACCGAAAGCAGCGTGGCGCAGGTGGCGCATCTCACGGGCTTCGACGATCCCGCCTACTTCAACCGCTTCTTCACCCAGCGCGTCGGCCTCTCGCCCGGGGCGTTCCGCAAACAGGCGCTGCATCACGACAGCTGACGGCCCGACCTGGTATCGTCCAATCTTTCCGACGCTCCGTCCATTTCCCAAATCGGTCCCCATGGTCAGTTTGCGCACCATGGGAGACAGACATGATCCATGAGTGGCGAAGCTACCGCCTGAAGCCGGGCGCGGCGGGCGATTACCTTGCACTGCTGGCCGACGAGGGACTGCCGCTGGTCACGCGGCACCTGCCGCTTGTCGGCTACTGGCTGGGCGAGACCGGCCCGCTCAACACCATCCACCACCTCTGGTCCTATGCCGACTGGGCCGAGCGCGAGGCCTGCCGCGCGTCGCTCGCCACCGAGGCGGCCTGGGTTGAAGGCTTCATTCCCAAGGCCTTCACGCTGGTGGAGGAACAGGAAAACCGCTTCCTTCAAACGGTGGCATCTTCCGCTGCCTTCGAGGCCGTCGTTGCGGGCAGGCGAAAACCGCATCCGGCGCGGGCGACGGGCGCGCCGCTCTTTGCGCCGGCCTGCGCCGCGCTCGTGTCCGGCGAGCCGATCGACGGTGCGGTTGCGACATGGAGGGTGATTTCCGGCCGGGCGGCGGGCTCCCTCTCGCTTCTGCCACGCAGCCCCGATCCCGTTCCGTCCATCCCTCTGGCGGAGGGCAGCAGCCATATCGTGCTGCGCCCGCTTGCCTTTTCACCGCTGTAATTTCGGGAGCGAATGCACCATGCGTCATCAGGTCGTCATCATCGGCGGCGGGCCTTCGGGCCTGTTGTTGTCTCTTCTTCTGCGTCGCAAGGGGGTGGATGCCGTCGTGCTGGAACAGCGCACGCGCGCCTATGTGCTCGCCCGCATCCGGGCGGGCGTGCTGGAACAGGGCCTTTGCGACCTGCTGCGCGAGGCCGGCGTCGGCAAGCGGCTGGATGCCGAGGGCTTCGTGCATGACGGCACTCTGCTTGCCGCCCATGGCACACAGGTCCATATCGATTTCAAGGCCCTGACCGGCAGTTCCGTGACGATCTACGGCCAGACGGAGGTGACGCGCGACCTCTATGACGAACTGGACCGCACCGATGCGCCGGTCTACCACGAGGCGGAAGGCGTGGAGATTCACGGTGCCGATAGCGACGCGCCCTATGTGACCTTCACCCATGGCGGAACGAGCTATCGCATCGACTGTGATTACATTGCCGGCTGCGACGGCTTCCACGGCGTCAGCCGCAGGACGATCCCCGAGACGACGCGCCGCGACTATGAGCACGTCTATCCATTCGGCTGGCTCGGCATCCTCTCCGAGACGAAACCGCTGCAGCACGAGCTGGTCTATGCCGGCTCGGACCGCGGCTTTGCGCTGTGCTCCATGCGCAATGCCCATCTCAGCCGCCACTACCTGCAAGTGCCGCTGACCGACAAGCCGCAGGACTGGAGCGACGACGCCTTCTGGGCGGAACTGCGCCGTCGCCTGCCGGCGGAACTGGCGGAAAGCCTGGAAACCGGCCCCTCGATCGAGAAATCCATCGCGCCGCTGCGAAGCTTCATCTCCGAACCGATGAGCTGGGGAAGGTTGTATCTGGCCGGCGATGCCGCCCATATCGTGCCGCCAACCGGTGCCAAGGGCCTGAACCTTGCCGCCTCCGATGTCTATTACCTGTCGCGGGCGCTGATCGCCCACTACGCCGGCGACGATGGTCATCTCACGTCCTACTCCGCCACCGCGCTCGCCCGCGTCTGGAAGGCCTCCCGGTTCTCCTGGGCGATGACGCGCATGCTGCATGTCTTCCCGGACGAAGGCGAATTCCTTCGCCGCATGCAGGGGGCGGAAATGGAGTATCTCGCAGGCTCGCCGGCGGCACAGACGGCGCTCGCCGAGAACTATGTCGGCCTGCCCTACTGATCAGGCCAGCATCGACGCGAGTTCGGCCTGCCGCTTCAAGAGCGCCGGTAGATAGCGCTCGACGATGGCCGCCATCGGTTCCGCGGTCGCGGCAAGCCCGACATTCAGCGCGGCGATCGTTTTGCCGCGCGACGTGCGCAACGGCACGGCGATGGAGCGCAGGCCGGTTTCCACCTCCTGATCGATGGTCGCGAAGCCGAGCCGGCGCACATCCTCCAGCGCCGCCATCAGCGCGGACATCTCCGTTACCGTGCGCTCGGTGCGGGCCACGCGCGGGGACGCCTCCAGCAGCGCCCGCGCCTCATCCTCAGCGCGCGCGGCGAGCAGCACGCGTCCCATCGAGGTGCAATAGGCCGGCAGCCTCGAACCCGGCATCAGCGCGATGGACATCACCCGCTGCTGGGCGGCGCGGGCCACATAGACGATTTCCCATTCGTCGAGGATCGATACCGACGTGCTCTGGCCGATCTCCTCCGACAGACGGTCGAGCGTCGGCTGGACGATGCGCGGCAGCGGCATTGTGGCAAGACAGCCCGTGCCGAGGCGCAGGATACGCGGGGTGACGGTGAAGAACTTGCCGTCATAGGCCGCATAGCCGAGTTCGGAAAGCGTCAGCAGACAGCGCCGCGTGGTGGCACGGTCGAGCCCGGCGATGTCGGCCGCTTCGGCAATGGAAAGGCGCGGGCGCTCGGCGCTGAAGGCCTCGATCACCTTCAGCCCCTTGGCGAGGCCGCCCATCATGTCCCGTTCCTTCACCGTCATCGGCGCATCCTGGTTTGTGCGATATTCGAACAAAAGTCATATAACGCACAAATTGATTGCCGTCGAACGCTTTTGCGCCTTTAGTCCCAGCCGAAAACGGCGGCTCAGCCGTCGCATGGAGGTTTGGAACATGGACAAGACAATCGCGAGTGCGGCCGAGGCCGTCGCCGGGATCGGCGATGGCGCAACCGTCATGATCGGCGGCTTCGGCGGCTCGGGCGCGCCGATCGAGCTGATCCACGCCCTGATCGATAAGGGCCCGAAGAACCTGACCGTCATCAACAACAATGCGGGCAACGGCCGCATCGGCATTGCCGCGATGATCGATACCGGGCTCGTGAAGAAGATGATCTGCTCCTTCCCGCGCTCGTCTGACCCCCGTGCCTTCACGGAAGCCTATCTCGCCGGTAAGGTGGAGCTGGAACTCGTGCCGCAAGGCACGCTCGCCGAGCGCATCCGCGCCGGCGGCGCCGGCATTCCCGCCTTCTACACGCCCACGGGCTACGGAACGGAACTGGCCGAAGGCAAGGTCATCGCCGAATTCGATGGCCGGGCCTATGTGCAGGAGCGCTGGCTCAAGGCGGACTTCGCCATCGTCAAGGCACATGTCGGCGACATCCACGGCAACCTCACCTACAACAAGGCCGCGCGCAACTTCAATCCGCTCATGTGCATGGCCGCGGCCAAGACCATCGCGCAGGTCTCGAAGATCGTGCCGCTCGGCGGCATCGACCCTGAGCACGTGGTGACACCGGGCATTTTCGTCGACGGCGTCGTCGAAATCGCCAATGCGCAACAGGAAGAAGTCCTCATCCGGTCGGGAGCCGTCTACGTATGACCGTCGAAACCACCGAAGACCTCAAGCTTTCCAACGCCCAGATCGCCTGGCGCGCGGCGCAGGACATCCGCGACGGCGCCTATGTCAATCTCGGCATCGGCTTTCCCGAAATGGTCGCGCGCTACCAGCCGCCCGGCCGGCAGGCCATTTTCCACACGGAGAACGGCATCCTCGATTTCGGCGAACCGCCGGCCGAGGGCGAAGAGGACTGGGACCTGATCAACGCCGGCAAGAAGGCCGTGACGCTGAAGCCCGGCGCCTCCTTCTTCCACCACGCCGACAGCTTCGCCATGGTGCGCGGCGGCCATCTCGACGTCGCCATCCTCGGCGCCTACCAGGTCGCCCAGAACGGTGACCTCGCCAACTGGCGCGTCGGCTCCAAGGGCGTGCCCGCCGTCGGCGGCGCCATGGACCTGGTGCACGGCGCAAAGCAGGTCTTCGTCATCACCGAACACGTCACCAAGGACGGCAAGCCCAAGCTGGTGGAAGCCTGCACCTTCCCGCTGACCGGCGTCGGCTGCATCACGCGCGTCTATACCAGCCTCGCCGTGATCGACATCGTGGACGGCCGCTTCGTGCTGCGGGAAAAGCTGCCGGGCCTCTCCTTCGAGGATCTCCAGGCCAAGACCGGTGCAAAGCTGCACACCGATGGCCCAGTCGCCGACCTCGTCGCCCCGGAACTGTGAGGATATCTAGATCATGACCGACGTCTTCATCTGCGATTACATCCGCACCCCCATCGGCCGTTTCGGCGGTGCGCTGTCCTCCGTGCGCGCCGACGATCTCGGTGCCCTTCCGCTCAAGGCGCTGCAGGAACGCAACACATCCGTCGATTGGGAAGCCGTCGAAGACGTGATTTTCGGCTGCGCCAACCAGGCGGGCGAGGACAACCGCAACGTCGCGCGCATGTCGCTGCTGCTGGCGGGCCTGCCGGTCTCGGTGACCGGCACGACCGTCAACCGTCTGTGCGGCTCGGGTATGGATGCCGTCATCATCGCCGCACGTGCGATCAAGGCCGGAGAAGCCGAACTGATGATCGCCGGCGGCGTGGAAAGCATGAGCCGGGCCCCCTTCGTCATGCCCAAGGCCGACACCGCCTTTTCCCGCAAGGCCGAGATCCATGACACGACCATCGGCTGGCGCTTCGTCAATCCTGTCATGAAGGCGCTCTATGGCGTCGATTCCATGCCGGAGACGGGCGACAATGTCGCCATCGACTACAAGGTCTCGCGCGAGGATCAGGACGCCTTCGCCGTCCGCAGTCAGGAAAAAGCCGCCGCCGCACAGGCCAACGGCCGTCTCGACAGGGAAATCGTGCCCGTCAGCATTCCCCAGAAGAAGGGCGATCCGCTGAGCGTGGCGCAGGACGAACATCCGCGCGCCACCAGCCTGGAGGCGCTCGCCAAGCTGAAGCCGGTGAACCGCATGGACGGCGCGACCGTCACCGCTGGCAATGCCTCCGGCGTCAATGACGGCGCAGCTGCGCTCATCATCGCCTCGGCAGCGGCCGCGAAGAAGTACGGCCTCACCCCGATCGCCCGCATCGTCGGTGGCGCGACGGCGGGTGTTCCGCCACGCATCATGGGCATCGGCCCGGCACCGGCCTCGCAGAAGCTGCTCAACCGCATCAACTGGACGGCGGGCGATCTCGACGTCATCGAACTCAACGAAGCCTTTGCCTCCCAGGGCCTTGCAACGCTCCGCCAACTCGGGATCGCCGATGACGACCCGCGCGCCAACCCGAACGGCGGAGCGATCGCGCTGGGGCATCCGCTCGGCATGTCCGGCGCGCGCATTGCCGGCACCGCAGCCCTCGAACTCTCGCTCACCGGCAAGTCGAAGGGGCTGGCGACCATGTGCATCGGCGTCGGCCAGGGCATTGCCATCGCCCTCGAAAGGGTCTGAGCACCCGTTTTTCAAGTCCGTGCCATCGATCGCCGCACACGGTTTCCGCGTGCGGCCTTTTCGTGCTCGCTTTCCGTGAGGAAAGACCTTGACTGCACAGCACGCAAGGTCAAAATGGAATAACAATCCATAATGGAACGCGCATGAGCACGCTTGAAAAATCCTTGAACATCATAGAGCTTTTGGCCGTCAAGCCGGGCGGGCTTTCTGTTTCCGCCATCGCAGGCAAGGTCAACCAGCCTGCAAGCGGGGTGCACCGCACGCTCAACGAGCTGATACGGCTAGGCTATGTCCGCCAGGTGCAGGATCAGGGCGATTATGCGCTGACCATGAAGCTTGCAGCCCTCGGTGTGGGCTTCCTGGGCAGGACCGGCGTCGGCGATGTCGCGCAGCCTATTCTCGACCGGCTCGCCCAGGCCAGCGGCGAACTCATTCGTCTTTCCGTGATCGACGGCGACGACCTCATCTGGGTGGCTGTGGCGCAGGGTGCGACCGGCGGCCTGCGTTATGACCCGGGCCAGGAGCAGGGCGTGGTGGTGCATCTCGCCTCCAGCGCGGGCGGGCAGGCCTGGCTGTCGGCGATGAGCGACGAGGAAGCGCTGGAAAGGGTTTCGCGGCAGGGGCTGATCGATTCCACCAAGCCCACGGGACCGGGCGCGCCGAAGACGATCGCAGAGCTGCTGACCGTTCTCGCCGAAACCCGCAAGCGCGGCTATGCCGTATCGATCGACAGCTATATCGTCGGCATGGCGGCCATGGCCGTGCCGGTCTTCGGCAACGACCGGGTGATCAGCTGCCTGTCGATTGCCGGCCCCGCCGTGCGCATGACGCCGGAGCGCATGAAGGAGCTTGCGCCGCATCTCGAACAGGCCGCACGAGAAATCGGCATGTCCGCCACCGGATCGCGTTATTTTCCCGGACTGCACAAGCGGGACTGACCCCGCAACGAAAGACGCCCCTCCAGCCGGAAGGGGCGCTTTTATTGGCATCAGATCCTTATTTCAGCGGCGAGTTCGCCGTCGGGAAGGCGATGGTGGATTGCATGTCCGTCGTCAGCCATTCCGGTCCGCCCTTTGGCGGCCACACGCCCTGCGTAACGGAATCCGCACGCACCTGCCCGCGCTCGTTGACCGAGGCGAAAGGCCAGATATGCGTCATGCGCGGCTTACCATCGATACCGTACATGCAGATCATCAGTTTCGACAGTTCGGTGCGCGCCGGCACCGCCGCTTCCCACGCCCGGATCGTCGGCTCCAGGCCGCCGGTCTTCAGGACATAGGTGCGGAACTCGTAGGCCGGGCCGAAGCGGCCGGTCTCGACCGGCGGCAGGAACGGAAAGGGCGCGTATCCTTCCAGCGTGAGCCCCGTCAGCCACTCGGCGGAACCGAAAGGATTGGAAGCCCTGAGCGTGCGTTCGCGCTCTCCGTCGTAATCCGCCACCGTGTCGAAGCCGCGCAGCACGAGCACGCGGTTGAGCACGCCGATATCGGCATAGAAGATGCCGAGCAGCCTGCCGTTGCCCTCACCGGCAAAGGCTTCGATGGCCGGCGCGGCCTTGGCCGCAGCGCCCATGGTGGTCGAGAGTGTCGCGATTTCATAGCGTTGCATTCTGTTTCCTTTCATCCGTCATTGCGCCGGCGCTGTCGGCCAGCGTGCCGGCGGCGTGCTTGGCCACACGCCAGCCAAAAACCAGGGCCGGGCCGAGCGTCGTGCCCGGGCCAGGATAGGTGCCCCGGAAGATCGAGGCGAGATCGTTGCCGCAGGCATAGAGGCCGGTGATCGGCTCGCCGTCCTCATCGAGCACGCGGCCGAATTCGTCGCCGGAAAGACCCGCGCTGGAGGCGAGATCGGCCGGACGCACCGCCATGGCGTAATAGGGTCCAGCGCCCACCGGGCCGAGGCAGGGGTTCTTGCCGCCCGACGCGGCGTCGCCATTGAAGCGGTTCACGACGCTCGATCCACGCCCGAAGTCTTCATCGACGCCCGAGGCCGCGGCGCGGTTGTAGCTCTCGACCGTGGCGGCCAACGCCACGGGGTCGCACTGGATCTTGCCGGCAAGCTCCGTGAGCGTGTTCGCCTCGATGACATAACCGGCCTTCACCATCGCCCTGAGGTTCCTCGCGCCGGGCAGGATCATGCCCATGCCGTAGCGGCGCATGAACGCGGCGTCACAGACGAGATGCGCCGGAATGGCGCCCGTGGCGATCTGGCCCATGGCGAAGTCATGATAGGAATTGGCCTCGTTGACGAAGCGCCGGCCCTTCGCATCGACGGCGAACAGTCCGGGCTTGGCGCGATCGAGGATGATATGCGGCCAGACGGCCAGCGTTCCATCGGGCCGGCGATAGGACGAGCAGGGCATCCAGAGGGCTGGGCTGTCGCCGCCATCCTCGAAGCGCGCGCCGATGGCCATCGCCACATCGGCACCGTCGCCCGTATTCGTGACCGGGCCGAGCGCATAGTCGCGCGTCCCCTGCGGAAACAGCCGCGCGCGGAGGGCCTTGTTCCAGCACACGCCGCCGGTGGCCAACACCACGCCCTTGCGCGCGCGAATGCGGCGCGGGCCTGCAGCGCCCTCCAGAACGGCGCCGACGACGCGCCCGTTCTCGACGATCAGTTCCTTCAGGCCACTTTCGAACAGGATCGGAACCTTCGCCTTGCGCAGGCTGTAGAGCAACCGGGCCACCAGCGCATTCCCCATGAGCAGCCGCGTGCCGCGCTTGTAGCGCAGCCGGTCGAGCATGTAGCCGCCGACGATGGCGATGGTGGTGCGAAGATTGGCGAGGGATGCGAAGGGCGCTAGCAGCGCGCCGACCTCGGCACGTCCCACCATCATGCCGCCCAGTCCCATGAATTCGCCGCGCGGCGGGCGCACGCGCTCGAAATCCTCCCGGCTTAGCAGACGTCCGTCGAAATTGATCGGGCCGAGCGCCCGGCCGCCATAGGCGGCGCCGGGACCGTCGAGATAATCGGGATGGGCCGCGGCGGCTACGAATTTCACGTCGGTCCTGCGGTCGAGCTCCTCGATTGCCACGCGGCCGGATGTGAGGAAGGCTTCGCGCAGCCGCGCGCCGCCACGATTCGCGACGACGGACTCCAGGAAGGCCCGGGCGTCGTCCACACGGTCTGGTACGCCGGCAAGCTCGGAAAGATGCGTACCGGGCACCCATGTCGTGCCGCCGGATGTCGAGGTCGTGCCGCCAACCTGCGCTGTCTTTTCCGCGAGGACGACATCCAGCCCTTCCAGCCGTGCGACGAGAGCGGCCGTCATGCCGCCGGCCCCGGCGCCGCAGACGAGAAGATCAACCTCCTCCAGACCGTCAGGATTGCGATTGGACGGCATCTTGCTCTCCTTCATGCCTTGCCTCTTGCGCCACATCGCCCGCGGCAATGGTCTCGGCGGCCAGGAAACCGAATGTCATGGCCGGCCCGAGGGTGATGCCACCGCTCGGATAATGGCCGCCCATGATGCTGTTCATGTCGTTGCCGGTCGCATAGAGCCCCGGCACCGGCCGCCCTGCCCCGTCCAGCACGCGCGCCCTTGCATCCGTTTCGATGCCGGCAAAGGTGCCGAGGCTGCCGGGCACGATCTTCACGGCGTAGAACGGCGCCTTGACGATGGGCGCGAGGCAGGGGTTCGGGCGATGATCGGGGTCGCCCTGCGCCCGCTGGTACGGCGTCGTCCCGCGATGGAAGTCCGGGTCTTCGCCCCGCGCGGCATTGCGGTTGAAAGCCTCGACGGTCGCGACAAGCCCGACCGAATCGATCCCGCAGCGTTTCGCGAGTTCCGCGATGGTCGGCGCCTCGATGAGATAGCCGTTGCGCAGCCAACGGCCGAACGGAACCGGAGCGGGCTTCACGGCCCCCAGGCCGTAGCGGCGAAGAAAATGGCGGTCGCAGACCAGCCACGAGACGGCCGGCGTTCCCGGCGCCGTGGCCGCGATCATCTCGCGGACATAGTCGTGGTAGGGCCCGCCCTCGTCGGCAAAACGCCGGCCGGACGCCATGACCGCGATGATGCCGGGTTTGCCGCGTTCGATGAGGTGCGGGAAGCGTCCCAGGCTGCCGTCGGGCCGCGGCACCAGCGAGACGGGCGCATAGGCAGCGGCATCGGTCATGGTACGCGACACGCGGCCGCCCGCGCTTTCGGCGAGCCGCAGACCATCGCCGCTATTGGTGACGGGTGCGGCCGAATAATGCGGCGTGCCCTCCTGCACATGCGGCAGAAGGGCCTGAAGACGATCGGCATCGTTCGGAAAACCGCCCGTCGCCAGAACGACACCGCGCTTGGCCACGACATGGACGGGGCCATCGGGCGTTTTCAAAACGGCACCCGTGACACGGGGACCGTCACGAAGCAGGTCATGGGCCCCGGCATTCGGCCACAGCCGGACCCGCCGGTCGGCGGCGGACCGCAGGAGGCGGCCGACCAGCGCATTGCCGTTGACGAGCTGCATGGCACGGCGGTGAAAGACCAGATCGCGCGCATGCTTGAGCACGCGGCCCGTCACATAGGCGAAGGCCCGAAGCGATCGGGTCGCCGTCAGGAACATGCGCATGTCCACGCCCGAGCCGATGCCCATGCCGAGCAGCGTGGTCTCCGGAATGGGTTGGCGCAGACGCCCGGCGAGCCCGCCCAGCGCCCGCCCGTCATAGGGCGCAGCGACGACGGAGCGCCATCCCTTGGCGGCGCCGGGCAGATTGCCGTGGAAATCCGGCATGGCGCTGCCCGGCAGGAAGTGCACGGCCGTGTTCTTCTCGAAGAAATCCAGCATGCGCGGCGCGGCTTCCAGATAGGCGTCGATCATGCCGGCATCGTATCGGTTGCCGAGGATGTGGCGCAGATAGGTCCGCGGCCCTTCCGGATTCTCGCCCTTGTTGGCCGCAACGGCATGCGGCGCGTTCGGCACCCAGAGCCAGCCGCCGGAGAAGGCGGTTGTGCCCCCGAAAGTCTCCGTCTTCTCGGCGACGATCACATCCAGGCCGTGATGCGCGGCAGCCACGGCGGCCGCAAGACCGCCCGCACCGGAGCCGATCACCAGTACATCGCATTGCGCATGGCGTGGCGTCTCGGCGCGCGGCGCGGCCTTATCGGCACGCCCGTCATCATCGGACCGCGCGTCCATTGCCCTCATCCCTGCCTCCTCCGAAGGCGTGGCTGCACACCCCCCTGCGGGGCGGCGGCATCCTGATTTGTCCGGAAGGTGTCGCTGGCCGTCGTTCACGCGCCTCTGCGCCTTCGACGACCAGCTATACACAAAATGGAATTATATTCAAAATAATAATTTCATTCTAAATCATAGTCGGGTGATGACAGCCTTGCCGGCAGCAAGTGCCTGCAACGCGCGTGCGCGTGGCGACAGGCTGGAATTGAAACCGGCATTCGCAATCTCGATGCTCACGGGCACCGTCTCGGGCAGTGCCTTGATGAGCGCCCGAAGATCGATGCCGCCCTGCCCCGGCAGCAGGCGGCCACCCCGTGCGATTTCGATGAGCCCGGCGTCGCTCGGGTCGTATTCGGCCGGGGCGTCACAGAGCTGAAAATAGTGGATGGTCTCCGGCGGGATGAGCGCGAGGTCCTCGACACGCCCGCCCGTGCGATCCCAATGCAGAGCATCGGCCAGCACGCCGCCATTCGCCTGGCCGGCGGCCTTGACGATCGCCACGGCCTCGGCGGCATTTCGCACGCCGGTCCAGGGCATGAATTCGAGATCGGCGGTCATGCCGTAACCCGCCGCAAGCTCGGCAAAGGATGCGAAGGTCTGCGCGAGGCGCGCATGATCCGTGTCGTCGCCCGCGACCAGAATGTTGGCGGCGCCGAGCGCGGCCGCGCAATCCAGGAAGGGCGTGAAGTCCGTCGCCTTCGTTTCCGGCTTCAGCCGTACGATCTCGACGTCGCCAACCCGCATGCCGGTGTCGGCCAGCGCAGCGCGGGCTTCGGCGAGCACGGCCTTGTCGGTCAGGACGGGATAGGGTGCCTCTCCGCTCGCTGCCGCCGGCAGCAGCCGCAGGCCGACGCTTGAATATCCCGTCTCGGCCGCAATGCGGATCGCCTCGGCGGGTGCGACGTCCGGTATCGTCAGGAAGGCGAGTGCATACTGTCTTTCCATGGTGGCCTCACCTCGCGCTCAGATAGTCGACCATCAGGTCGCGGACCTCGACGAACATGTCGACGCCGGTAATCGCGCGGCAGCCGATAGACCGCGCACGCCTGACCAGCGGCGAGACCGCCGGTTTGGTGATGACCTCGCCGATGAACATGTCGGGTGTCAGCTTGTCGCCATCGAAGGGCAGCGGATCGCCGTCCTTCATGCCCGACGGCGTCGCATTCACGACCACATCGAAGCCGGTCGGATCCGCACTGCCGGCAAAGACCTTCGCCATGCCGAGCGACGAAAGACGTGCGATGAGCGCGGTGCGCCTGATATCGTCCATTTCATGGATGGCAAGCTCGGCAACGCCCGCCAGCACCAGTGCATGCCCGATGGCGCTGCCCGCACCGCCCGCGCCGGCCAGAACGGCGCGCTTTCCTTCAAGCACGCAACCGGCCTTCCGCAGCGCGGAGACATGGCCGATGCCGTCGAACATGTCGCCTTCCCAGCCGGTTTCCGTGCGCCGCAGCGTATTGACGGCGCCGAGGAACGCAGCACGCTCCGACAGCCGGTCGACCATGTGCACGGCGGAAATCTTGTGCGGCACGGTCACGATCACGCCATCGAGATTCTTGAGCGTCTTCAATCCCGCCCAGAACACATCGAGATCCTGTGGCGAGACGTGGCCCGGAATGCATAGCGCGTTATGGCCGCGTGCCTGCAGCATCTCGCTGACCCCCGCCGGCGACTTCACCTGCGCGATCGGATCACCGATCACGAAATGGAGGCGCGATGCGCCGTCGAGTTCCAGATTCATGATCCCTCCCATAAAACTGAATGATATTCTATTATGGAATACACATCCAATATTATCAGGTCCAGAGGGAATCGTCTCTTCTGCCGATAGTGCCGCAGGCGCTATGAGCCCGTCGCCGCCATCTCGGCAGCAACGGTGCGGATCGCCTGCATCAGCAGGGAGAGCGGAAGAGATGGCGGCGTGTCGGCGCGCATCGTCAATCCAACGGGACCGCGCGTTTCCACCGTCTCCAGCGGGAGCGCCGCGAGCACGCCGTCGGCGATATCGCCCGCGACCACGCCTTCCGAAATGATCCAGACGGCATCGCTCATGCGCAGATAGGCGCGGCCGAAGGCATCCGAAACCGTCTCGATCTGGACGGGTGGCGCAGGGATGCCGTGCGCGATCATGAACTGTTCGACGATCGGGCGGATGACGGAGTTGCGCGTCGGCATCAGCACGGGATAGGCACCGAGCCGGTCGAAGGCATTGGCACAGGCATCGAGGAGCGGGTGGCCGGTGCGCGTGACGAACAGCACCCGCTCCGAATAGAGATGTTCGAAGGAGAAGCCGGTCATCTTTTCCGGCGCGGCAAGGCGGCCGACGACGAGATCGAGATCGCCGACCCGCAATTGCTCGAGAAGGACGGCGTTCTCGCCCGTCACGATCTTGACCGGACCGACGGTTCCCCCGGCAAGGAAACGGTTCATCGCCTGCGGCATGATGCGGGCGGAGACCGTGGGCAGCGCGCCAATCCGCACGGGGGGACCGGATAGCGCAGCCTCCTGCGAAACGGAATCCACCGCCTGGCGAAGCGCCGTCAAGGTCGCGCCCGCATGGCGCATGAAAACCTCGCCATAGCGCGTGGTGCGGGTGCCGCGCCCCTCGCGCTCAAAGAGTGCAACGCCTAGAATGCCCTCCAGTTCGCGGATCGTCTTCGTCACCGCCGGCTGGCTGACATGCAGGAGTTCCGCCGCGCGGTTGACGCTTTTTTGACGCGCCACCTCCAGAAAGGCTTGCAAATGCCGAAACTTGATCCGGGGGTCGATTGGTGAAACCATAACTCTCAGGTTATATTTATCGTCGAAAATCTCATTTTACTTAACCGTTTTATAATTGCTACACCCGGATCAAGAGGAGCGCCATCATGAAGTTTCTGCACGTCGGCGATGCCGCGATCCACTATCGCACCGCAGGCATCGCGCAGGGCAAGCCCGTCATCGCCTTCATCAACTCGCTCGGCACCGATTTCCGCATATGGGATGCGGTCATGGACGCGCTGGGCGACGATTACGGCTATGTGCTGCACGACAAGCGCGGCCACGGGCTTTCCGGCACCGGCACGCCGCCCTATTCGATCGACCGCCATGCAGACGACCTCATCGCCCTTCTCGACCACCTGAAGGTCGAAAAGGCAATCGTCTGGGGCCTTTCCGTCGGCGGCCTCATCGCGCAGGCGGTGCATGACAAGCGCCCCGGGATCGTAGAGGCGCTGGTCCTGTCCAACACCGCCCACAAGATCGGCACGCCCGACATGTGGAACACGCGCATCGACACCATTCTGGCCAACGGCCTTTCCGGCATGATCGACCCGATCATGGAACGCTGGTTCACCCCGCCGTTCCGCACGGCCGACAATGCGCTTTATGCCGGCTGCCGCACCATGCTTGCCCGCCAACCGGTAGACGGCTATTGCGGAACCTGCGCGGCCATTCGCGATGCCGACTATACCGAGGCCGCCGCACGGATCGCCGTGCCGACCCTGTGCGTCGTGGGCGATCAGGACGGCTCCACCCCGCCCGAACTGGTCAGATCGCTTGCCGGCCTGATTGCCGGCAGCGCCTTCGTCGAAATTCCCGGCTGCGGCCATATTCCCTGTATCGAGCAGCCGGCCGCCTACAGCGCCGCCGTCCGCGCCTTTCTGACATCCCTGCCGGAGCATCGAGCATGACCGAACCCACGCAGCCCTCCGAACGCTACACCGAGGGCATGGCGACCCGGCGCGCCGTGCTGGGCGATGCGCATGTGGACCGTGCAAGCGCCAATGCGACGCCCTTCGACCAGCCGTTCCAGACGTTGATCACCGAAGCGGCCTGGGGCACCGTCTGGTCGGGCAGCCAGTGGACCAAGCGCGAGCGCTCGATGGTCACGATCGCGCTTCTGGCCGCGCTTGGGCAGGATGAGGAAGTGGCCATGCATGTGCGCGCCACCGCCAATACCGGCGCCACGGAGGAAGACATTCGCGAGGCGCTGATGCATGTCGCGATCTATGCCGGCGTGCCGGCGGCCAACCATGCCTTCAAGATCGCCAAGCAGACGCTTGCCGGCATGCGCGCCGAAAACACCGAGAAGGAGGGAGTGAAATGAGCAACCGCCCGCCCGAGACAGGGCCTTTCTTCGCACGGGACCGCGATATCCACCCGCCGGCCTACACGCCCTGGTACAAGACTTCCATCCTGCGTTCCCCGCAGCGCGCGCTGATTTCGCTTGAGGGCACCAAGAGCGAGATCACCGGGCCGGTTTTCGGCCACGGCATGCTCAACCCGCTCGATAACGACCTTATCCTGAACTATGCCAAGCCCGGCGAAATGCCGATCGGCCCGCGTATCCTCGTGCATGGCCGCGTGCTGGACGAGCGCGGCGCAGGTGTTCCGGGCGCCCTGGTCGAGTTCTGGCAGGCCAATGCCGGCGGTCGCTACCGCCACAAGAAGGAAACCTACCTGGCCGCGGTCGATCCGAATTTCGGCGGCGTCGGGCGCACTATCACGGATGAGACCGGTTACTACTGGTTCAAGACGATCCAGCCCGGCCCCTATCCTTGGCCGAACGGCGTCAACGACTGGCGCCCGGCGCATATCCACTTCTCGATCTTCGGCCACGGCTTCCAGCAGCGCCTAATCACCCAGATGTATTTCGAAGGCGACCCGCTGATCTGGCGTTGTCCCATCGTCAAGACGGTCCCTGACGAGGATGCGATCCGCCGTCTCGTCGCCCCGCTCGACATGAACGCGACCATTCCCATGGACATGCGCGCCTACAAGTTCGACATCGTGCTGCGGGGCCGCCGCTCCACCTTCTTCGAGAACCGCCCGGAGGGTAACTGACATGGTTCAACCGCTCGGCTATATCAGGGAAAGCGCCTCGCAGACCGCAGGTCCCTATGTCCATATCGGCTGCACGCCGAACTTCGTCGGCATTCACGGCGTCTTCGACAGGGATCTCGGTTCCGGCGCACTCTATAACGACGAGACGCGCGGAACCCGCGTCACCATCCGCGGCACCGTCTATGACGGCGGCGGTTATGCGCTGAAGGACGCACTGGTCGAAATCTGGCAGGCGGACGATGCCGGTTTCTACAACAGCCCGAGCGAAACGCGCGGCGAAGCGGATCCGAATTTCCTCGGCTGGGGCCGTTCGCCCGGCGACATGGATACCGGCGAGTTCGTGTTCGAGACGATCAAGCCCGGCCGCGTGCCCTTCAAGGACGGCCGCTGGATGGCGCCGCACATCACCTTCTGGATCGTCGCGCGCGGCATCAATATCGGCCTGCATACCCGCATGTACTTCCCCGAGGACGAGGCGGCCAATGCAGAGGATCCGGTTCTCGCCCGCATCGAGCACAAGGACCGCATCCCGACGCTGATCGCGAAGAAGGAAGGCGACAACACCTACCGCTTCGACATCCGGCTGCAGGGCGAAGGCGAAACCGTGTTCTTCGACATCTGAAGATGAGCCTCACCCCGTTCGAGCACCCCTTCCTCTCCGGCCTGATGGGCGACGCCGAGGTCGTGCCGCTCTTTTCGGCCGCGGCCGATATCGCCGCCATGCTGCGTTTCGAGACGGCGCTGGCACACGCCGAGGCCGAGCACGGCGTCATTCCCGGGGACGCGGCTGCGTCCATCGCCTCCGCTCTGTCGGACTTCACGCCCGACATGGACGCTCTGGCAAACGGGGTGGCAAGCGACGGCGTCGTGATCCCGGAGTTCGTGCGGCAGTTGCGCCGGACGGTCGGCGGCGCGGCGTCCGAAAACGTGCATTTCGGCGCAACAAGCCAGGACGTCATCGATACCAGCCTGATCCTCCGGCTGAAGGCCGCGACAAGCGTTCTCGCAGGCAGGCTGGCATCCGCAATCGCTGGCTTCGACGCCCTTCAGGCGCGCGACGGCGAAAATGCCCTGATGGGCCACACCCGCATGCAGGCGGCCATTCCCATCACCGTCGCGGACCGGGTTCAAAGCTGGCGCGCGCCGCTTGATCGCTGCGCAAAGCGGCTGGCGCATTTCAGCGCCGAAGGCTTTGCCGTACAGTTCGGCGGGGCCGCCGGCACCCTCGAAAAGCTCGGCGGCAAGGGTGCGGATGTGAGGGCGGCTCTGGCCCGCCGGCTCGACCTTGCCGACCGGCCGCAATGGCACAGCCAGCGCGACGGTCTGGCGGAGTTCGCCGGCATCCTCTCGCTCATCTCGGGAAGCCTCGGAAAATTCGGGCAGGATGTGGCGCTGCTGGCAGAAGTCGGCGGCGATATCCGCCTGTCCGGCGGCGGCGGTTCCTCCGCCATGCCGCACAAGCAGAACCCGGTCGCGGCCGAACTTCTCGTCTCGCTCGCGCGCTTCAACGCCGTGCAGCTTTCCGCCATGCACCAGTCGCTTGTGCACGAACAGGAACGGTCCGGCGCGGCCTGGACGCTGGAATGGCTCGTGCTGCCGCAGATGGTGACGGCGACGGGCGTCGCACTTTCGACGGCCATCCGCCTTCTCGGCCAGATCGACCGGCTGGGGCGCGCAACGCATGAGGGATGAGGCGGCTTAGGCGCCAGGACGACCATGCTCTACCTTGACGTAGCGCAGCACCATGTCGGCGACATGGCCGGACAGCGTGTCCTGGCCATCAGGCGTAAAGAGCGCGTCGCCGAAGAGGAAGGAAAAGGTGGCGGCATTCGACACGTTGAAGAACGAAAGCGCGCTGATCTGCCAGTGCAGTTCCAGCGGATTGAGCCCCTCGCGGAACAGGCCGGCCTCCTGCCCGCGCTTCAGCACGGCTTCCAGCGCCTCGATCGCCAAACGGTTCAGTCCCCGGATGTTTTCCGAAAGCTGCATGTGCCGGCCATGATGGATGTTCTCGATCATCACCATGCGGATGAAGGACGGATTGCGGCGATGGTGGTCGAAGGTATAGCGACAGAGCTTCACCAGCGCCGCGACAGGATCGAGCCCTTCCAGCTCAAGCTCGCTCTCACCCCCACGCACCTTCGCATAAGCCTCTTCCAGAACGCGCTGGTACAGGCCCTCCTTGTCGCCGAAGTAATAGTAGATCATGCGCTTGGATGTGCGCGTGCGTGCCGCGATCTCGTCGATGCGCGCGCCGGAGAGGCCGTTCTGCGAGAATTCCTCCATCGCAACCGCCAGAATATCGCGACGCACGCCTTCAGGATCCCGCTTGGCCTGCCGGGCCTGTTTCTTTTCGCGCGTCGCGGTGGCCTGTTTCATCGTCATCCATTGCCGGCCACGCCGGCGCATGTCACATTATTAACTGAATCGTACATAACGCCCGAAAGGAAGGCAATATGGCCCCCGTCGACACAGCCAAGGCTCGCGTGGCAATGAAGACCTCGATCGCCACTGTCTCCATCAGCGGCGAATTTCCCGAAAAGCTTGCGGCCATCGCGAAGGCCGGCTTCACGGGCGTCGAGATCTTCGAGAACGATTTCCTGACCTATGATGCCTCGCCGCGCGAAGTGGCGCGGATGGCGGCCGATCACGGGCTCGACATCACGCTGTTCCAGCCCTTCCGCGATTTCGAGGGCATGCCCGAGCCGCACCGTGCCCGCGCCTTCGACCGCGCCCAGCGCAAGTTCGATATCATGGGCGAGCTCGGCACCGATCTCATCCTGATCTGCTCGAACGTCTCGCCGATCTCGCTGGGCGGCATCGACCGCGCCGCGGCCGACTTCCACGAGCTCGGCGACCTCGCCGCGCGCCACGGCGTGCGGGTCGGCTACGAGGCGCTGGCCTGGGGCCGCCATGTCAGCGACCACCGCGACGCATGGGAAGTGGTGCGCCGCGCCGACCACGCCAATGTCGGCATCATCCTCGACAGCTTCCACACCCTTTCGCGCAAGATCGATCCCAACTCGATCCGCTCGATCCCCGGCGACAAGATCTTCATCGTGCAGCTGGCCGACGCGCCGCTGTTCGACATGGACCTGCTCTACTGGAGCCGCCACTTCCGCAATATGCCGGGCGAAGGCGACCTTCCGGTCGTCGACTTCATGCGCGCCGTCGCCGCCACCGGCTATACCGGCCCGCTCTCGCTCGAGATCTTCAACGACCAGTTCCGCGGCGGCTCGGCGCGCGCACTTGCCGAAGACGGCCATCGTTCGCTCGTCTACATCATGGATCAGGTTCGGCGGCTGGAGCCCGATATCGCCATCACGGCACCCGACATGCCCGACCGCATTCACGCGCAAGGTGTCGAGTTCGTCGAGTTCACGACGGCGGCGGAGGACAAGGACGATCTCGCCGCCCTGCTTTCCACGCTCGGCTTTTCCCGCTCGGCCCGTCACCGCAACCGCGACGTGGACCTCTACACGCAGGGTGACATCCGCATCGTGATCAACACCGACACGGACAGCGACAGTTTCGCCAGCGCCTCCTATTCCGTGCACGGCACCAACGCCTATGCCTTCGGGATCAAGGTCGAGAATGCCGCCGACGCGCTGAAGCGCGCAGCGGCACTGGGTGCGCCCACCTTCGCCGAACCGCGCCAGCCCGGCGAGGCCGCCGTGCCCGCCATCCAGGGCGTCGGCAACGGGGTGGTCTATTTCCTCGACGACACGCCGGCGCTCTCAGGCATCTGGAACAACGAGTTCGTCGCCGTCGACACGAAATCCGACACCGCCGCGAGCGCCGGCCTCACCCGCATCGACCATCTGGCGCAGACGACGCGCTATGACGAAATGCTGACCTGGCTTCTCTTCTATACGTCCATCTTCTCGACACGGCGCACGCCGATGGTCGATGTGGTCGATCCGGGCGGCCTCGTGCGCAGCCAGGCCATCGAGAGCGTTCCCGAGCCGGCGTTCCGGCTGACGATGAACGGCGCCGACAGCCGCAAGACCTTTGCCGGCAAGTTCCTGGCGGAAGGCTTCGGCACGAGCATCCAGCACATCGCGCTGGCGACGAACGACATCTTCACCACAGCAAAGCAGCTGGAGGCCCGCGGTTTCCAGGCGCTGCCGATTTCACGCAACTACTATGACGATCTCGAAGCCCGCTTCGGCCTCGAGCCGGAATTTTCCGACGCGCTTCGGGCGGCAAGCATCCTCTACGACCGCGACGACAACGGCGAGTATTTCCAGATCTACAGCCGTACCTTCGGCGAAGGCTTCTTCTTCGAGATCGTCGAGCGGCGCGGCGCCTATGCCGGCTACGGCGCGATGAACGCGCCGTTCCGCATCGCCGCCCAACGGCGCCTCCTGCGCCCCGAAGGCATGCCGAAGAGCTGAGCGATGCGCGGCCCGGACGCCACGGCTGCGTCAGCCAAGCGCGGAGAGATCGACCGCGACCGTCCGTCCGCTTTCCGCAGCCGCGCGGATGGCATCGAGAACGATGAGGTTTGCGGTCGCGTCACGCACGGAGACGAGCGGCGCACCACCATCGCGGACCAGCGTGGCGAAATGCGCGATCTGCGCCTCGTAGGGGTCTGCCGCCGCAACCGTCAGGACGGACGGCTTGAGCTTTCGCGTCCAGTCCGGTTCGCCGTCGGGCTCCCACAGGGTCAGGTCGGGCAGGGAGAGCCCGGCGCGGCTGCCGGCATAGTGATGCGCGCTGACCGGATGGGCCGGGAACCGCACAAGGTTCTCGCCCGCGGTGAGGTCCCAGGCCCAGGGACCGGTCGCCGCATCGGAAATGCACAGCGTGGCAAGCCCGCCGCGCTTGAAGGTCAGCGCCACCGCTGCCGTATCCTCGACCGCAAAGCCGCGCCGCGCGTTGCTGGAAATCGCCTGCACGGTGGCGATCTCGCCGAAGAAATGGCGCATCAGGTCGATTTCGTGAACGAGGTTGATGAGAAGCGGTCCCCCGGCGCCCGGCGCGCGCCGCCATCCCGCTTCAAAGTAGGAGGCGGGCTTCGCCAGCGCACAGGTGACGGTCGCCATGACGAGATCGCCGATCCGGCCGGCATGGATTGCGGCATGCGCGGCGCGGATGATCGGGTTGTGACGGCGATGATGGCCGACGAGGAGCGGCACGCCGGTTTCCTCGGCAACAGTGATAAGCCGCAGCGCGGAGGCAAGGCTCTCGGCAACGGGCTTTTCCAGCAGGACCGGGATGCCCGCCTTCATCAGCGCCTCGGAAACCGGAAGATGCGTTTCGTTCGGCGTTGCGACGATCGCCGCCTGTGCCAGCCCGGAATCGATCAGCGCGTTCACATCGGGCAGGCATGGCACGCCATGCGCCTCGGCAAGCGCGCGCCCCGCAGGTGCTGGATCGACAAGGGCCGAAAGCTGCACACCGTCCATGCGCGCCAGCGTATCGATATGCGTCTTGCCGATGACGCCCGCACCGACAACCGCTACGGCGATCTTCTCTCTCATAAGGTCCTCCCTGACCACGATGGAAACGTAACAGAACAAAAATAAATTGGAATTCAAGTTTAATATTGAACGTCATTCCATTTTTTGCAATGATCAAGACAGATCTGAAACGCGCTTGCCGGAAGAGGAGGCCGCATGCAGCAGTTTGAAACAGCAGACGTGCCCCGGCCGCGCCGCGCCCGAACCATCGGAATATGGGCGTGAGCCGCGTTCTCGTCACCGGCGGCACCGGCTTCGTCGGGCTGCGCGCGGCCGCTGCACTCGCCGCCGCTGGCCACTCCGTGCGGGTCTTCGACCTCGCGCCCCGCCCCGAACGGCTCCCGCCGGGCCTTGATGCGGAAATCGTCGCGGGCGATATAACGGACACCGCATCCGTTATCGAGGCAGCGCATGGCTGTGATGGAATTGTCCATCTCGCGGGGCTGATGACGGTGGACTGCGCCCGCGACCCGGTGCTCGGTGCGCGCGTCAATCTCATCGGCAGCCTCAATGTCTTCGAGGCGGCAAAGGCCCGCCGCCTGCCGGTTGCCTATCTCTCGACGGCCGGCGTGTTCGGTCCGGAAGACGCCATCCATCCGAAGCCCATGACCATCTACGGTGCGACCAAGCTTGCGGTGGAAGGCGCGGCCCGCGCCTTCTTCCTCGACCATGGCGTGCCGAGCCTGGGCCTGCGTCCCTATATCGTCTACGGGCCGGGCATCAGCGCGGGCATCGCCGCCGGCCCGTCGATCGCTCTTGCCGCGGCTGCGCACCGCAAACCGGCGCAAATCCGCTTTTCCGGCCGTGTCGGGTTCGTTTTCGTCGATGACGTCGCCCGGCTGCTCACCGCAGCGATGACCGCGCCGCTGACGGGCGCGACCGCGCTCACGATGGCCGGCGATACCGCCGAAATGGATGACTTCGTGACCGAGCTGTCGCAGCAGTCGGGCTGGTCGGACATCACCATCGACGGGCCGCCATTGCGTATCCCCGCCGACCTCGCCTCGGACCCGGTTCCGGCCGCGCTTGGTGCTCAGCCGATCACCGATATCAAGACCGGCATCCGCCTGTCGCTTGCCGAACTGACGGGCGCAGCGGCCGTGGAATCGTCCAATGTTTAATCCCCATCGTCCATTTCCCCGCCACCGATGGCATGGTCTTGTCAATCATCAAGACGACCGCCTGTCGGACAAGACGAACCGCCGTGTGCGGATATAGAGAGAAGGTAAGGCAAGAATAGGCAAATCGCGGCCTGCCGGGGAGGAGACCTGGAGACTGCGTTTCGAAAACGAACCATTCGGGTGCGCTTTCGGATTTTCGGCATATGATCATTCAAGGGAGGAACACGATGATCAAGAAACTGCTTTCCGCAACGGCAATGGTGCTGGCGCTTGGTGCTGCACCCGCGCTCGCAGATCTCAAGGTCGGCTCGATCGTCGAGCTGTCCGGCCCCGGCGCCGCCGCCGGCACGAATTTCCGCGATGGCGTGAAAATGGGCTTCGAGGAGATCAATGCCCAGGGCGGCATCCTCAAGGAGCCGGTCAGCGTCATCGAATATGACAGCCAGACCGATCCGCAGGTTTCCCGCGCCATGGTCCAGAAGGCGATCGATGACGAAGTCTACGCCATCATGGGCACCGTCTTCTCGTCTTCGACCGTCGTGAACATGATCGTCGCCAAGCAGTATGGCATTCCGCAGTTCACCGGTTCCGAGGCGCCCTCCATCACCGCCAAGGGCAATCCCTACATCTTCCGCACCGCCTTCGGCTCCCAGAAGGGCGTGCCGAAGATGGTGAAGTACATGGTCGAGAAAATGGGTGTGAAGAAGGTCGGCGTCGCCTGGGCCAACACCGAGTTCGGCAAGGGCGGCCATCAGGCCTTCATCGACGAAGCGGCCAAGGCCGGCCTCGAGATCGTCGTGGACGTTCCCTCCGAACAGGCCCAGGCCGATTTCTCCGCCGACGTGCTGAAGCTGAAGAATTCCGGTGCCGATGCCTTCTTCGTCTACTACACCGAGGAAGAAAGCGCGCGCTTCCTGCGCGAGGCCCGCAAGCAGGGTATCGAAAAGCCGCTGATCGGCGAAACCACCCTGATCGGCCACAAGGTGATCGAGCTTGCCGGCGATGCCGCGAACGGCGCCATGGGCCATGTCGGCCTGACGCCGGACGCCGATGTCCCGGCCCTGAAGGACATGGTCGAGCGCTTCAAGACCAAGTTCAAGTACACGCCGGACCATAATGCCATCAAGGGCTACACCGCCGCCTGGACGCTGAAATACGTCACCGAAATGGTCGGATCGCCGGACAGCAAGGCCATTGCCGAAAAAATGCATGGCCTCACCCTCAAAGCTGCCGAATATCCTGGCGTCCTCCTGGATGTGAGCTGGGACGAAACGGGTGAAATGTCGCGCGAGAGCTTCTTCGTGAAGGTCGAGAACGGCAAGCAGGTCGTCGAGGCCATCCTGCCCGCGAACTGACCGGCCCGACCGGTTCCTGGCCGGCGGTGCATTCCGCCGCCGGCATACCTATCCAACATCGCCAAGCCGACCACCAGCCCTTGAGGACTTCATCATGGCCGAGCTTCTCCAAATCCTGATCTCCGGCCTCGCCGCAGGTTCCATCTACGCGCTTGCCGCCGTCGGCTTCACGCTGCTCTGGCAGGCGTCGCAGACGATCAACTTCGCCCAGGGCGAATTCGTCATGCTGCCGGCCTTCTTCGTCCTCATCGGCATGACCATGCTCGGCCTGCCGTTGTGGACATCCGTCATCCTCGCGCTGGTGCTGTCGCTCCTCATCCTCGGCGTCGCCTTCAAGCGCCTGATCGTCGAGCCCATGCTGCCGCACGGCACGCTGCCGCTGGTCATCGCCACGATCGCGCTCGGCCTTCTGATGAAGGAGAGCGTGAAGGAATTCTACGGCGCGACCGCCCAGCCCTTCCCCGCCATCTTCCCGCAGGATGTCTATCACATCGCAGGCGCCAGCGTTTCCCTGCAAGATATCGGCAATCTCGTCGTCTCCATGCTCGCCATCGGCGGCCTACAGCTCTTCCTCAGCCGCACCCGCACGGGCCGCTGCATGCAGGCGAGCGCGCAGAATCCGGCCGTCGCCGAAATCCTCGGCGTCAACGTCAAGCGCATGGTGCTCTACACGTTCCTGATCAACGCGACGCTCGCCACCATCGCCTCGGTCCTCATCTCGCCGATCTATCTGGCGAAATTCTCGAACGGTGAAACGCTCGGCCTCGTCGCCTTCATCGCGGCCATCGTCGGAGGGTTCAACCAGATCCGCGGCGCTCTCGTCGGCGGACTGCTGATCGGCGTCATCGACAATCTCTCGGCCGTCTACATCTCCGCCCAGTATCGCTCGGCCATGCCGCTCATCCTGCTCATCGTCATCATTCTGCTGCGCCCGCAGGGCCTGCTCGGCACTCCGGAAGGGAGAACCGTATGACCCGTCTTCGCCCCCTTCTTCTGCTTGCCGGCGTCGCGGCCCTCATCCTGGCGCCCATCGGCCAGGGCAACTACATCGTCTACACGCTTTGCTCGTGGCTCCTGTTTTCCATCGCCGCCATGGGCCTGAACCTGACGCTCGGCTATGCCGGCCAGGTCAGCCTGGCGCAGGCCGCCTTCATGGGCATCGGCGCCTATATCACCGCGCTGATGACGCTTGCCGGCATGCACTGGGGCGTGGCGGTCATCGCCTCGATCCTCTCCAGCTTTGCCGTCGGCCTGCTGCTCGGTTACCCGGCGCTGCGCGTCCAGCATCACTTCCTCGCCTTCGTCACGCTTGCCTTCAACACCTTGCTGTTTCTCGTGCTGCGCAACGAGGAAGACATTACCGGCGGCTCCTTCGGCCTCAGCGGCATGGAGCGCCCGTCCTTCTTCGGCTTCTCGACGGACAGCAACCTCGCCTTCTACTACTTCTCGCTGGTCTGTTTCCTGATCGCCGCCTTCGCGATGTGGTGGATCCTGCGCTCGCCCTGGGGGCGCGCCTTCAAGGCCTTGCGCGAGAACCCGATCCGCGCCGAAAGCCTCGGCCTGAAGGTACGCCGCCAGACGCTGCTCGCCTTCGCCATCGGCTCGGCCTTCGGTGGCCTCGCCGGCGCGCTCCAGTCGCCGCTGGTGCAGTTCATCGAACCTTCGAGCTTCGCCCTCACGCATTCGCTGAAGCTGCTTCTCATGGTCGTCGTCGGTGGCGCAGGCTTCTTCTTCGGGCCGATGCTGGGGGCCGCGGTGGTCATCCTGCTGCCAGAAGTGCTGCGCTTCACCGAGGGCTACTACCTCATCATCTACGCCTTCCTCGTGATCGTCCTCATGGTCTATTCGCCGAACGGCCTGATCGGCCTCGGGCAGAAGCTGTTCGAGAAGCTGAAGCCGAAACACGAAGCCCGTCGCGATCTCAAACAGGGAGTCCAGCTGTGAACATGCACACCAGGCAACACGACGGCCCCATTCTTTCGGTCCGCAATATTTCCAAGCAGTTCGGCGGCATCCGCGCGGTCAACGGCGTGAGTTTCGATGTCCAACGCGGCGAGATCCTCGGCCTGATCGGCCCCAACGGCTCCGGCAAGTCGACGCTGTTCAACTGCATCCTTGGCCAGCTGCGCCCAACGGAAGGCCATTGCGAGATCGAAGGTCGGTCGACCGACGGCGTGCGCCCCGCAGACCTTTCCCTGATGGGCGTCGGACGCACCTTCCAGCAGCTTTCGGTCTTCCCGAAAATGTCGGTGCTCGACAATGTCATCCTTGCCGGGCAGGAACACGAGGGCTCGATGCTCTCGCGCCTCTTCGGCAAATCCGATGCGGGGCTCACGGAAAAAGCCGAGCAGCTGATCGAGTTCTTCCGCCTGACGCCCTACCGCGATACGGCGGCGGGATCGCTCTCCTACGGCCAACAGAAGCTCGTCGACGCCGCCATGGCCTTCATGGCCGGCCCCGGCATCGTCCTTCTCGACGAGCCGGCCGGCGGCGTGAACCTCACCATGCTCGGCCACCTCAAGGAACGGCTGATCACCTATAACCGCGAACACGGCACGACCTTCGTCGTCATCGAACACAACATGGAGTTCGTGATGTCGCTGTGCACGCGCATCATCGTGCTGGCGCAGGGCGAGATCATCGCCGAGGGGAGCCCGGACGAGATCCGGTCGAACCAGATGGTCATCGACGCTTATCTCGGAGGCTGACATGCTGGAGCTGAAGACCATCACCGGCGGCTACGGCCGGATCACCATTCTCAACGGCACCTCTTTCACCATTCCCAAGGCATCCATCACCACGGTGATCGGCCCCAACGGGGCGGGCAAGTCCACCGTGTTCAAGGCGATTTTCGGCCTGCTCAACATCCAGTCCGGCGAAATCCTGCTCGACGGCGAGACCGTCACGCGCAAGTCGCCGGCCGAGATGATCGCCCGCGGCGTCACCTACGTGCCGCAGGGTCGCAATGTCGTGCCGCAGCTTTCCGTGCTGCACAATCTCGAACTCGGCGGGATAACGTCGAAAGACCAGACCAAGGTGAAGCGCCGCATGGAAGAGGTCATGGACCAGTTCCCGATGTTACGCGAGCGCAAGGACCAGAAGGCGATCGAGCTGTCCGGCGGCCAGCAGAAGCAGCTGGAGATCGCCCGCGCCCTGCTGCTCGACCCCAAGCTGATCCTCATCGACGAGCCCTCCATCGGCCTGTCGCCCAATCTCGTGCAGGAGGTGTTCCAGACGCTCATCCGCCTGCGTGACCAGGGCGTGACCATCCTCATGGTCGAGCAGAACGCCAAGGCGGCGCTCGCGATGTCCGACTACGGCCTCGTGCTCGAACTCGGCCAGACACGCATGTTCGACAAGGCCGATGCGCTTTTGAAGGATCCTCGGGTGGGCCAGCTTTTCCTCGGCGGCCACATCGAGGACGCCGCCTGACGCTCCTCCGCAGGCGCGACGCGTGAAAGGCCCGGCAGGATCACCCTGCCGGGCCTTCTGATTTCGGCGCGGACGCTTCGCGATTTGTGACGAGAAACGAGCGAACCCCGTAGTACGCGCAAGCTAAAATCACTATTATATATAAAATTAGTAGATTGTTTCTTATCCCGGCTGCGCGCTCCTTTTAGGTTTGACTAAAGTCTATACGCCCTGAAGGGAGTTCGAGAATGACGGCATCGCGGCCTGTCCCGCCCGCTTTGCGGTTGCGCTCGGTCAACAAGTCCTACGGCCCGACCCGAGCGCTGAGTTCGGTCGATCTGGATGTGCATGCCGGGGAAATCGTCGCGTTGATGGGCGCCAATGGCGCAGGCAAGTCGACGCTCATCAAAATCCTCTGCGGCATTCAGCGGGCGGATTCCGGCGCGATCGAAATCGAGGGCCGCTCTGTCGATATCGCATCTCCCGCGCAGGCGCAGGAACGCGGCATCGTCGCCGTTCACCAGTCGATCGCCGATGTCGGTGTCCCGACGCTCAGCGTCGCGGAAAATCTGCTGCTGGATCTCTTCTGCACCGGCGCGGGGCCGCTGGTGGCCACGCCCGCCAATGTGCGCCGCCGCGCGCAGGAGCGGGCCGAACGGATCGGCCTGGACATCGACCTCGATGCGCAACTCGCCGACGTGTCGCTGGCCGACCAGCAACTGATCGCGATAGCGCGTGCCGTCAGCCATCGCCCGACCGTCATGCTGTTCGACGAACCGACCGCCAGCCTCTCCGCAGGTGAAACGGAAAAGCTCTTCCGCGTTATCGAAGGGCTGCGCGCAAGCGGGGTCGCCATCATCTATGTGTCCCACAAGACCGCCGATATACGCCGTCTTGCCGACCGTGTCGTCGTCCTGCGGGACGGCCGCATTTCGGCAAGCTTCGAACGCCCTATCGAGATCAATGCGGCCATTCGCGCCATGATCGGTCACGACCTGCCGGCGGCGCGGCCACGGGCGACGAGCGACGGACCACCGATTTTCCGGATCAGGAATGCCCGCCTGAGAAAGCGCGAAGCCAGCTTCGACCTCGATGTCGGTGCCGGCGAGATCATCGCCATCACCGGCCCGCTTGGCTCCGGCAAGAGCGCGCTTGCCGGCGCGATCTTCGGGCTGTGGCCTCTTGCAGAGGGGCAAATGTGGTTGGAAGACCAGCCGTGGCGGCCTTCCGGACCCGCCCAGTCGATCACCTCGGGCGTCTTTTATGCCGGAGAAGATCGGTGGCGGACATCGTTCTTTCCCTCCACCGTGCCCTTCGCCTCGGTTGCCGGCACGATCAGCTTTCCGTTTCTGCGCCGTTGGCGCGGCTTCGGCCTGCTCCCCATCCGCCAGGAAGGCAGGGTTGCCGACAACGCCATCGCCACCTTCGGCATCAAGGCGCAGTCGCGCAACGTACCGCTCACGGCACTGTCCGGCGGCAACCAGCAGAAGGTGGTGCTCGCACGCTGGCAGGCGGAGCCCGCACGGCTCCTGCTGCTCGATGAACCCTTCCAGGGCGTCGATGTCGGCGCGCGCGACGACATCATCCGCGCCATCAGGACAAGCAGTGCCGGACGCGCGACGATCGTCTTCGTCAGCGACTACGAAGAGGCGCTGGAAGTCGGCGACCGCATCCTGACCATCGAAAACGGCGCAATCCAGGCCGATACGGCCGCCGAGACCGCCATCCCTGCATCATCCCCGGCGGCGGAGCCGCAGTTGGAAACAGTCTAATGTCCATCACAGCATCGTCCTCTCCCGACCATACCGGCGCGGCACCCGGCTGGCCCTGGCAGACTATCGTCATAAAGTCGGGCATCTTCGTCCTGCTCGCGGCCATGATGATCATCTTCCAGCTGAACGAGCCGGCGTTCCTCAGGGTCGCCAACATCTTCAGCATCCTTCAGGCTGTCGCGATCGTGGCGCTGCTTGGCATCGGCGTCACGGTAAGCTGCGCCATCGGCGGCTTCGATCTCTCGGTCGGCGCGCTGGCGGCCCTCAGCCAGATGGCCGCGGCCTACATTCTCATCGTGCTCAACGGCTCCGCCTTCGAGGCGATCGCCGGCACGCTGCTGATCGGCGTGCTGGTCGGCCTGTTCAACGGGCTGCTCATCGTCATCCTGCGCGTTCCGGATCTGCTGGCGACACTCGGCACGCTGTTCCTGCTTGCCGGCGCCCAACTCATCCCGACAGGCGGGCGCTCCGTCGCTCCCGGCATGGCGCTGCTCGACGGCAGCGCCGCGACGGGCTCCTTCACCGAATTCTTCCTGGCGCTCGGACGCTACAGGGTCGGCGGCGTGGTGCCGGTTCCGGTGATCGTGCTTGGTGTCGTCGCGCTGGTCTTCTGGTTCATCATGGAAAGAACGCGCTGGGGACGCGTCTTCTATGCCGTCGGCGGCTCGCCGAGGGCGGCCCATCTGGCGGGCGCGCCGACGAAGACCTACCGCTTCACCGCCTATATCGTCTCGTCCGTTCTTGCGGCCCTCGGCGGCATCCTGCTTGCCGCCCGCCTCGGCCGCGGCGATGTCAGTGCCGGCAACTCCCTGATGCTCGACGCCGTCGCAGCCTGCCTTATCGGCTACGCGGTGCTTGGCGCCAACAGGCCCAATGTCTTCGGCACGGTCGTCGGCGCCGTCTTCGTGGGCGTGCTTCTCAACGGCCTGACCATGCTCAACGCCCCCTATTACATCCAGGATTTCGTGAAAGGCCTCGTGCTGATCGGTGCCCTCGCGCTCACCTTCAGCCTGTCGCATCGCCGAAACTGAAACGACAACCGCACTGCCATCTCAACATCAGCCCGGACGGGCATCAAAATCGGAGAAACACATGAAACGACGTACTCTTCTCGGTCTCGCAACCGGCACGCTTCTGGCCGCCTCCGGCATCATGAGCGGCATAGCCAGCGCGCAGGGCATCAGCGGCGCGCCCGCACCCTTCGACAAGGGCGGCGTCAAGGTCGCGCTCATCGTCTACCTCTCGGGCGGCGACTACTACCAGAACTACGAAGCGGGCGTGAAGCGCCAGGCCGACAAACTCGGCATCGAGCTGCGCTCTTTCCAGGGCCGCCAGAAGCCTGACGAACAGCGCGAGCAGATTCGCCAGGCCATCAATCTCGGCGTCAGCGGCATCATCATCGCCGGCGGCAAGGGCGAGGCGGTCTCCGACGTGGTGCAGGAAGCCCTGGACGCCGGCATTAAGATCGCCGTGCAGAACATCACGCTGCCGCAGAAGGAGATCATCGTCATCGACCAGGACGAAAGCAAGCAGCTGAACCTCGTGCTGGAGCAGGCGGTCAAGGACAACGGCGACGACTTCAAGGCGGGCTATATCTACGTGGAAGGCTTCCCGGCCCTCGACAAGCGCGACGTCGCCTGGCAGGCCTTCAAGAAGAGCCATCCCGGCGTAAGCCAGCTCGCCCAGTGGGGCGCGGTCGACGACACGCCGGCACAGACCGTCGCAAACCAGACCGCTGCCGTCTTCCGCGCCAATCCCGACATCAATGTCGTTCTGGCACCGTGGGACGAGTTCGCGCGCGGTGCGAAGATCGCCGTGGACGAAGCCGGTCTCAACGACCAGGTGAAGATCTACAGCGTCGACGTCTCGACGTCGGACATCCAGGCGATCCGCGAACCGAACAGCCCGTGGGTCGCGACCTCGGCCATCAGCGCCGCTGGAACCGGCGCGGCTGCACTGCGCGCCATTGCCCTGTCGCTGACGGGCGAACTCAAGGAAACCAACATCCTTCTGCCGCCGACCCTCATCACGCGCCAGTTCCTGCTCGATAACGATGTGAAGACGGAAGAAGAGCTGAACGCCAAGCTGCCGGAATTCGCGCTTGAACATGCGGTGACGGCCGAGTGGATTACAAAGGCTGCCGCGCCCTCGAACTGAAGCGACGCGCAAACTTTGCGAAAATCGGGGGCCGCATCGTCGGCCCCTAATTCGTTGAACCGTTCGAGCAGATAAATCTGGCCCGGCCTGACTGCGCACCGCACTCGCCATCGCGTTCAGATGATGTATTCCGGCTCGCTCAGGCTCTGGTCCATGGTCACGCCCGGCAGAGCCGTGTGAGGTTTGCCCACCGGTCGCGCCGGAACGCCGACGACGGAAGTGTACGGCGCGACCGGAGCGACGACGACGCTGCCGGCGCCGATCTTCGCGCCGACGCCCACCTCGATATTGCCGAGAATCTTGGCGCCCGCCCCGATCAGCGCGCCGCGGCGAACCTTCGGATGGCGGTCGCCGGTCTGCTTTCCGGTTCCGCCGAGCGTGACGTTCTGGAGAATGGAGACATCATCCTCGACGACCGCCGTCTCGCCGATGACGAGTCCGCTGCCGTGATCCAGCATGATGCCGCGCCCCATGACGGCCGCGGGATGAATATCGATCGCGAAGGCTTCCGAAATCCGGCTCTGGATGTGGCGGGCAAGGTGCCGGCGACCCATCGTCCACAGCCAATGGCCGACACGATAGGCCTGCAATGCGGAAAAGCCCTTGAAATAAAGAAATGGCGTCAGAACCTCGCCGCCTATACCGCCTCCAGGATCTGGCGCTGGAGATCGACGGCACGCGGATCCGCGAGTTCCCGCCGAGGCCGGTCGAGCTCGACAGCAATATCGAGCGAGATGGCGCCACCGCTGAGCACGACGACCCGGTCAGCCAGTGCAACGGCTTCTGCCACGTCGTGGGTGATCAGGACCGTGGTGAAGCCGCGGTCCGTCCAGATCCGCTCCAACAGACGGTGCATCTCGATGCGCGTCAACGCGTCCAGCGCGCCGAAGGGTTCGTCCAGCAGCAGGATTTGCGGCTCGCTGACAAGGGCACGGGCCAGCGCCACGCGCTGCCGCTGGCCGCCGGAAAGCACGCTCGGCCAGTCGTTCTCGCGGTCTTCCAGTCCGACATCGGCCAGCGTCCGCCGCGCTTTTTCCTGCCAATCCGGGCCGCGGGCAATGCCGACATTTTCCCCGACACGCTGCCAGGGCACCAGGCGGGCCTCCTGGAACAGCAAGCGCACAGAGGGATGCAGGCGTTCGACCGTGCGCCCACCGATGGCGACGCGGCCGCTGCTCGGCGTATCGAGCCCGGCGATCAGGCGCATCAGCGTCGACTTCCCGCCGCCCGACCGGCCGACGACGGCAAGGAACTGGCCAGCCGGAACGTCGAGATTGAAATTTCCCAGCACGCTCAGCTTGCCGAAGGTTTTCCCGACGCGCGACAACGAGATCGGAAGACCCGCCTCGCTCTCCGGCACAAAGAAGTCGGCGGCACTCATCGCCCGCCCTCCTGCCCGCCCTGGTAGGCGGGGTGCCAGACAAGCACGCGCTTTTCGATCGCGCGGGTCGCGACATCGGCAAGCTTGCCGAGGAGGGCATAGACGATGATGCCCAGCAGGACGACATCGGTCTGCAGGAACTCGCGCGCGTTCATCGTCATGTAGCCGATGCCGCTAGTGGCAGAGATCGTCTCGGCAACGATGAGCGTCAGCCACATGAAGCCCAGCGCATAGCGCAGGCCGACGAGAATAGAAGGCAGTGCGCCCGGCAGGATGATCCGCGTGATCATCGCCTTGCGGTCGAGCCCGTAAACCGAGGCCATCTCGACGAGTTGCGGATCGATGGTGCGCACGCCGTAGAACGTGTTGATATAGATCGGGAAGAAGACGCCGATCGAAACGAGGAAGATCTTCGCCGTCTCATCGATGCCGAACCAGAGGATGACGAGCGGGATGAGCGCGAGATGCGGGATATTGCGCACCATCTGCAGCGTGCTGTCGAGCAGCGTCTCGGCCGGTTTCCAGAGCCCGTTGACGACGCCCGCGATGAAACCGAGCCCACCGCCGATGGCAAGGCCGATCAGCGCGCGCTGCGTGGAGGCGAGCGTGTGGACGATGAGCGAGCCGTTCAGCAGCGACTTCCAGAAGGCAGCGGCAACGGTCGTCGGCGCCGGCATGAGACGGGCCGTCACGAGGCCAGTCCGCGCAGCGATCTCCCACACGACCAGAAGCACGATAGGAAGGGCCCAGGGTAACAGGGCGCTTCCCAGACGTTTGAAATTGGGCTTGCTGCGGGTATCGCCGGCAGCGTAACCGGCCACCGACGTGTCCGCCATCAGGCACCACCCTTGCGCACGACATCCGCAATCGAGATCTTCTCGGGGATCAGGCCGAGTTCGAAGAACGTGTCGGCGATCGCCTGCTGCTGCTTGACGACGCTCTCGTCGATCGCCTTGACGCCGTAGGACTGGCGCTCCAGCGCGACGGCAAGCACATCCTCGGGAATGCCCACCGACGGCGCCAGTTCAGCGGCGGCCGCAGCGGTATTGGCCTTTGCCCATTCGTCGATCTCGCCGACAGCCTCGATCACCACGTCGACCGCTTCGGGATTGTTGTCCACGAAGCTCTTCGCACCGAGATAGAACTGATGGTTCGGCACGATGCCTTCACCATTGCGCAACTCACGCGCCTCGATCGCCACTTCCGCGGCCGCCTGGAACGGGTCCCAGATGACCCAGGCATCGACCGCGCCCTGTTCGAAGGCGGCACGGGCATCGGCCGGCGGCAGGAAGGAGGTCTTGATGTCGGTATACTTCAGACCCGCCTCTTCCAGAGCCTTGACGAGCAGGTAGTGCACGTTCGAGCCCTTGTTGAGCGTCACCGTCTTGCCCTTGAGATCAGCCACCGTCTTGATGGGGCTGTCCTTGGGCACGAGGATCGCTTCGCCGCGTGCTGCCGGCGGCTCATGCGCGATGTAGACCAGCGGCGCGCCGGCGGCCTGCGCAAAGATCGGCGGCGTTTCGCCGGTGGTGCCGAAATCGACGGCGCCGACATTGAGCGCTTCCAAGAGCTGCGGACCAGCAGGGAACTCCGTCCAAGTCACGGTATAGCCGATCTTCTCCAGCTTCTTTTCGAGAAGGCCCTTGCCCTTGAGCAGGACAAGCGTGCCGTACTTCTGGTAGCCGATGCGGACCGTCTTGTCGGCGGCTTGAGCCAGCCCTCCGCTCCACAGCGGCAAGGCGAGCACGGCGGCAAGAGCCGTCGAGAAAAGGCGGCGTGAAATCGTCATGGCGTTCCCCTGTACCGAAATCTTTGAACTACATATAATCTATAGATTTCTTTCTCTTTCGAGGACGCCCATTCCAAAGCTACCCGGAGCTTGTAGTTTTTTCTCCTAGCGACGGATCGGAACGCGTGATGTCGGCAGTCGTTAATGGACCCAAGCCCGGTCCTGCCGGAGCACCGATGCAGGCATCGCAGATGCCACAGCCATCGTCGTCAATCGCCTGATCGGCCCGCCCACAACAGATACAGGCTGCGGCCCTTGGAGCAGCTTTGCTGCACCGGTGCGGCGGCAGGATTTCGACCAAGCCGTCGAAGAGATTTTCGGTCTGATTATGTGCCATCGCGGGTATCTCCAACGAGAGTGCACAAGAGATAGGAACACCCCGACGCATTGCAATGGCCGGTCGACTTCTCCGGCTCTGCCATCTTGTTGCAGATGACGGGCGCGCTATCTGCCGAGCAAATCCCCAGGTGGAGCTGTCGATTTTTATGGATGATCCTTTCCAGCTCAAGCGGTTCGTCGACGCTCAGGAGCTTGTCTTTAACACCGCTCTTGCAGAGCTGCGTGCCGGCCGCAAACAGACCCATTGGATCTGGTTCATCTTTCCGCAGTTGCGCGCGCTTGGCCGCTCGGCGACCGCGGAATTCTACGGCATAACCTCTCTGGACGAGGCACGGGCCTATCTCCGGCACCCTCTTCTGGCAGACCGGCTGGCCCGGGCCACCGATGCGGTTCTCATCCACCACGACCGATCGGCCCATGACATCTTCGGCTCGCCCGACGACCTCAAGTTCCGATCGTCGATGACGCTGTTCGATGCAGCCTCGAACCATGAAAACGCGCGGTTTCAGGTTGCCCTGGAACGCTATTACGACGGCCGACCGGACGAGCGCACGCTTGAGCTACTTGCGCGCCAGAACGATTGACCAGAACAATTGAAACGCCGGAGACCGCCGCGTGAAACTCGCCACCTATAATGTCAATGGTATCAACGGCCGACTTCCCGTCCTGTTGCGATGGCTGGAAGAGGATGCGCCCGATGTCGTCTGCCTGCAGGAGCTCAAGTCGCCGAACGAACGGTTTCCGCAGCGCGAGCTTCAGCGCATGGGATACGAGGCCGTCTGGCACGGGCAAAAGAGCTGGAACGGCGTTGCGATCCTGGCCAGGGACACGCCGCCGATCTTGACGCGACGTGGACTGCCGGGCGATCCGGACGATACCCATAGCCGCTATATCGAGGCCGCTGTCGATGGCCTCCTGGTCGGTTGCCTCTACCTTCCGAACGGGAACCCCGCGCCCGGGCCGAAATTCAGCTACAAACTGCGTTGGTTCGAGCGGCTCCAGTCCTATGCGGCCGATCTGCTGTCGCTCGACGTTCCGGTCGCGCTCGTCGGGGATTTCAACGTGATGCCCACGGATATCGACGTCTATGCGCCACAACGCTGGCGCGATGACGCGTTGTTCCGGCCCGAGGTCCGGGATGCCTACGCCCATCTCCTCGCCCAGGGTTGGACCGACGCCGTCCGCCATCTCCATCCGGACGAACGCATCTACACGTTCTGGAAATACTGGCGCAACGCGTTCGAACGCGATGCAGGCCTGCGCATTGACCATCTCCTCCTGAGCCCGACGCTGGCGCCCTGGCTGAGAACGGCGCGCGTGCGCCGCGGCCCACGCGGCTGGGATCACACCAGCGACCACGCGCCTGTCATGATCGAGATCGAACCACCGTCGCGCTGAGCCGGAGAGCCGCTACCGATCCGCTGCAGCTTCATCGGCAATCCGGGAGATATCGGCTTCGAGCACAAACATGACGCCGTCCGTGTCGTAAGCCAGGCGGGCCTCCCCTTTCAGCTCGGCCGCCAGAAGACGCTCGATCAGCGTGGTCCCGAAACCCTTGCGGGTGGGCGGAACGACCTCGGGCCCGCCGGACTCTTTCCATGTCATGCGTAGGAACGGGTCGGTCAGCGGATCGCATTGCCAGGTGATGGACACGCGTCCATCCGGGCTCGACAGCGCGCCGTACTTTGCGGCATTCGTCGCCAGTTCGTGAAGCGCGAGCGCAAGGGAAATCACTGCTTTCGGCGGGAGCGAGACCGTCGGACCGCTTATACGGAATGCGTCTGCCGGATATGGCGATGTGGCCTGTTCCACGATCGCCCTGAGGTCCGCTTTCTGCCAGTCCCGGTTGACGAGAAGATCCTGCGCCCGGCTGAGCGAAGCAATTCGGCTTGTGAAGGCCTCGATATCGTCGTTGTTCGCCTTGTCCCTTCCAATCGTCTGCCTCGCGATCGCAATGACCGTCGCGAGGATGTTTTTGACACGATGGTGCATCTCGTTGACAAGCACGGATTGAAGGCGCTCGGCTTCCTTTTTGACCGTGATGTCATGTGCCGATTTCGAAGCGCCCACGACACGTCCGCTGGCATCGTGAATGGGCGACACACTCAGCAGAATGTTGATTTGCACTGAGAGCTGACCCGGGATTGCGGGAAATTATCACTGAGATTTGACCCATGTTTCAATCATCCCTCGCGAGGTTTCAGCGGGGGCTCTGGAGTGATCGACATGGCGTTACTGAGCGTAATACGACGCTGGCATTTTCGAGAGCATCTATCGATCCGGGAGATTTGCCGCAGGAGCGGCCTGTCCCGGAACACCGTCCGCAAATACCTGCGCCTGGACGGCGTGGAGCCGAAGTTCAAGGTCCCGGAGCGACCGAGCAAGCTTGATCCTTTCGCGGATCGGCTGTCGGCCTGGCTGAAGACGGAATCGAAGAAGGGCCGCAAGCAGAAGCGCACCCTGAAGCAACTTCATGCCGACCTGGTGAGCCTCGGTTACGACGGCTCCTATTGCCGCGTTGCAGCCTTTGCCCGGGAATGGAAGTCAGACCGGCAGAGGGAATTCCAGACGACAGGGCGCGGAACGTTCGTGCCTCTGGCCTTCGAACCAGGCGAAGCGTTCCAGTTCGACTGGTCGGAAGACTGGGCCATTATCGGCAACGAGCGCACCAAGCTGCAGGTCGCACATACGAAGCTAAGCTATAGCCGTGCCTTCATTGTTCGGGCCTATCTCCTTCAGACGCATGAGATGCTGTTCGATGCCCACAATCATGCATTCCGCGTGTTTGGCGGCATTCCCGGCCGCGGTATCTACGACAACATGCGCACGGCGATCGACAAGGTCGGCCGTGGCAAGGAGCGCGACGTCAATGTCCGTTTCCTGGCAATGGCCAGTCACTATGTGTTCGAGCCCGAGTTCTGCAATCCCGCGTCCGGCTGGGAGAAAGGACAGGTCGAGAAGAATGTTCAGGATGCGCGTCATCGCTTCTTCCAACCTGTTCCACGGTTTCCATCATTGGATGCCCTGAACGACTGGCTGGAGCGTCGATGCAAGGAGTTCTGGGCAAAGACCCCACACGGACAGATGCGCGGCACCATTGCTGACATCTGGGCTGAGGAAGCTCTGGCGCTGATGCCTGTTACCCGCCTGTTCGACGGCTTCGTCGAGTATACAAAGCGGGTCACGCCAACCTGCCTCGTCCATCTGGAGCGCAATCGCTACAGCGTCCCGGCATCCTTCGCCAATCGACCGGTGAGCCTGCGGGTTTACCCGGATCGTGTCGTCGTCGCAGCGGAGGGGCAGATCGTGTGCGAGCATCGCCGCGTGATCGACCGTTCTCACGATCGGCCAGGACAGACCATTTACGACTGGCGGCACTATCTGGCGGTGGTGCAGCGCAAGCCCGGTGCTCTTCGCAATGGCGCTCCATTCGTTGAGCTACCGGAGGCATTCCGGGCCTTGCAGCAATATCTCCTGAAGAAGCCGGGTGGCGACCGCGAGATGGTCGATATCCTGGCCCTTGTTCTCCAGCATGACGAACAGGCCGTGTTGTCGGCCGTGGACATGGCGCTGAAGTCCGGCGTTCCGACCAAGACGCATGTGCTGAACCTGCTGCATCGCCTCGTCGACGGCAAATCCTTCACACCGCCCACCATCGACGCGCCTCAGGCCTTGACGCTCACCAATGAGCCCAAGGCGAATGTCGAACGTTACGATGCGCTGAGAAAGACGGAGGTTCGCCATGCGTCATAATCCGGCAAGCGGCGCTGTCGTCATCATGCTGCGGCAACTGAAGATGCACGGCATGGCCCAGGCCGTTGGCGAACTCACCGAGCAGGGATCGCCGGCGTTCGAGGCTGCCATCCCGATCCTATCGCAGCTCCTCAAGGCTGAGACCGCGGAACGTGAAGTGCGATCGACGGCCTACCAGCTCAAGACGGCACGCTTTCCAGCCTATCGTGATCTGAACGGCTTCGACTTCACCAGCAGCGAGATCAACGAGGCACTGGTCCGTCAGCTTCATCGCTGCGACTTCCTCGACGACGCCAACAACATCGTCCTGGTCGGCGGTCCCGGCACGGGCAAGACGCATATTGCCACGGCCATCGGCGTCCAGGCCATCGAACATCATCACAAGCGGGTTCGGTTCTTCTCAACCGTGGAACTGGTCAACGCGCTTGAGCAGGAGAAGTCCCAAGGTCGTGCAGGCCAGATCGCCAACCGCCTGGCACACTCCGATCTCGTCATCCTCGACGAGCTGGGCTACCTGCCATTCAGTGCTTCAGGCGGTGCGATGCTCTTCCATCTACTAAGCAAGCTCTACGAGCACACCAGCGTCATCATCACCACCAACCTGAGCTTCAGCGAATGGGCCAGCGTGTTTGGCGATGCCAAGATGACCACCGCGCTGCTCGACCGCCTCACACATCATTGCCACATCCTCGAAACCGGCAACGACAGCTTCCGCTTCAAAAACAGTTCGGCCCATGAGCCCAAAACGACGAAGGAGAAACGCAGGAACTTGACCACCCCAACCACGACGGACGATACCTAAGGCGGGTCACTTCTCGGCGCAAATCCCGGGTCAGCTCTCAGTGCAAATCAACACGTGGGCGCGTAAACGTCATTGTAGAGTGCGACGAATTCAGGGCCCCAGAACATGACAATCTGAGCCTGCGACGGCACCATGATGTCGATTGCGGCGTGCAGACAGGCAGGCCATTCCGTCTTCGGACCAAGCGGCCCCGACGCCCAATCCACGGTATCGAGAAGCTCGGTTACCGAGGTCATTGGTGACAGCTGCGCTTCGCGATCCACCCCCGTCATCCCTCGTTCGATATTCGATATACGCCAAGGCGTTCATTTTAAACGGAAACAAACATTATAGCACTTCCCCGCGACGGCAAGGGAGCACCCCGGGGTTCGTGTGCGTTTCACCAAAATATCGTTTTGATGGCGCCTTCGGTCTTTCGAAATGGAACCGGAGCGCTAATTCAACCATTGGGCACATGTCATCTTCTGGAACGATCAAACATGAGCAATGACAAAGTCGGCGATGCACGCGATGCTGGCGACAGGCTGATCGCGGCGCAGCTGTCGGAAAACCCCTTTTCGGCGGCCTTCAAGGCGACGCGTATGCCGATGTTGATTACCGATCCCCACCAGGACGACAACCCCATCATCTTCTCGAACAAGGCTTTCTCCGAATTGACCGGCTACGCGCCGGACGAGCTTGTGGGGCGAAATTGTCGCCTGCTGCAAGGCCCCGAAACGAGCGGTGAGGCGGTGGCGAAGCTCAGGGCCGCGGTCCAGGGCGAATATGACGTCTCGGTCGACATCCTCAATTACAGGAAAGACGGCAGCGCCTTCTGGAACGCGCTCTTCGTGAGCCCGGTGCGGAGCGCCAGCGGCGAGGTGATGTACTTCTTCGCCTCGCAACTCGACTTCACCGACATCAAGAGCAACGAGGCGGAGCTGGCCCGCGCGCGGCATCTCGCCGAAGACGAGGTCGCCCGTCGTACCGCGGACCTCACGGAGGCTCTGCGCGTCAAGACCGCCCTCGTCCATGAGGTGGACCACCGCGTAAAAAACAACCTCGCGACCATCGCCTCGATCATGAAACTTCAGGCGCGCATCACCTCGGACGATACCGTGAGACGAACCGTGCGCGCGATGCTCAACCGGGTGGAGGCGCTGAGTACCGTTCAGCGAAAGCTGCTGAACGACGATGACGTCGGGCACTTCGATGTGGCGGATTTCGCACGGGACCTTGTCCACGATGTCGTTGACGCGCTGAAACGCGACGACATCAGGCTGACAACCGATTTGCACGAGGTCGTCGTACCGGCGACCAAGGCTTCCCCCCTCGCCCTGATCATCAACGAGTTGATAGGGGATGCCGTCCGGCGCGGATTGAGCGACGGCGGCGGCGCGATCCATCTCGAGATCCGCCGGCTGAACGGACATTTCCTGATCAGGGTGACCGACACGGTGACACCGGTTGAAGTTGACGCCGAGGAAGCCGCCTTCGCCGCCTCCATGCTCGATGCGTCGCTACGACAGCTTCGCGCGAAAATTGAACGGACGTCGGACGGCCATACGACCGACGTCCAGGTGACACTGCTGGTCGATAAGTGAGGAACGATTGTTGAATGTACTGATCGTAGAGGACGAGGTTCTGCTGGCGATGGAACTCGAGAGTGAGGTCGAGGCAAGCGGATGCAAGGTGTCGGGCTTTGCTGCGGACAGCAAGGAAGCCATCGCCTTGATCCAGTCGGCAAGGCCCGACATGGCCTTTGTCGACATCCACCTGCTGGATGGTCCGACCGGGATCGATGTCGGGAAGCGGCTGGCCGCCGAGGGCATTCCCTATGTCTTCGTGTCGGGCAATCTGAAGCGCATACCCGAGGATTTCGCCGGCGCAATCGGGGCGATCGAGAAGCCGTATACGATGAACGGAATTCAGAATGCGCTTCAATATCTCAAAGCGGTGGTCTCGGGAGTGGAAACACCGAGCGCGCCGGCAAGCCTGAAAGTCCCCGCGTGATTGCGTGGGCGGTGGGCGTTTGATCGGTGACTGGAGAGTCGGAACGAAGCAAGGTCATCAATCCAGAACAGCTACGGCCGCTTCGGGACGCGGGGATGATTGGGGCGGTCCCAACGCAAGAAAGCCCTCTCGTGACGAGAGGGCTTTTGGGTTTTAGGTATTTGGTTGCGGGGGCAGGATTTGAACCTGCGGCCTTCAGGTTATGAGCCTGACGAGCTACCGGGCTGCTCCACCCCGCGCCAAGCGTAAATCCCTATGGGATTTATCGCGATTACGCCATCGCGTTGCGATGGCGGACTGTGCCGGAGCAAATTGCCGAAGGCGATTTGTCTCCTGTCAGGGGCGCACCGGTTTCGATGCTTCGTTCCCTGAGATGCGGTTTCATTCTGCAAACAAAAAAGGACCGCTTGATGCGGCCCTTTGGTTTCGGCAGGGCCGAATGCGTGTCGAGAAGATTGTTTGCTTCGTTTGAAGCGCATTGCCTTTAGCAGACCTGGCAGCGACCTACTCTCCCGCGTCTTAAGACGAAGTACCATTGGCGCTGGGGCGTTTCACGGCCGTGTTCGGAATGGGAACGGGTGCGGCCACCCCGCCATAACCACCAGGTCGGCTAAGGGCAATGTAATGAGAAGCTGGATTTTGAGCGAATAGGGAGTGGCGAATAGCGAATAGCTATTTTTCATCCGGTTTCGCTGGTCATGAACACGTCTTTTCGATCTTCTCCTTCGCTGTCGGCCGCAAGCGCAAGGCGCGTCGCCAATCCCGGGTTTTCGCTTCAGCAAAACACCCTAGATGGCGCGCCGTCCGCAGGGCCTACAGCCCTTGAGGACAAAAGATCAGCATCATCAGTGCGCCTTGGCGCGCTGATGAGCATGAACAATGAGAACGATCAAGCCAATCGAGCTATTAGTACCGGTAAGCTTCACACATTGCTGCGCTTCCACACCCGGCCTATCAACGTGGTCGTCTTCCACGGCTCTCAAGGGAATACTCGTTTTCAGGTTGGTTTCCCGCTTAGATGCCTTCAGCGGTTATCCATTCCATATATAGCTACCCTGCTATGCCCTTGGCAGGACAACAGGTCCACCAGAGATATGTCCATCCCGGTCCTCTCGTACTAGGGACAGATCCTGTCAATATTCCTACACCCACGGCAGATAGGGACCGAACTGTCTCACGACGTTCTGAACCCAGCTCACGTACCGCTTTAATTGGCGAACAGCCAAACCCTTGGGACCTGCTCCAGCCCCAGGATGCGATGAGCCGACATCGAGGTGCCAAACAACCCCGTCGATATGGACTCTTGGGGGTCATCAGCCTGTTATCCCCGGCGTACCTTTTATCCGTTGAGCGATGGCCCTTCCACGCGGGACCACCGGATCACTATGACCGACTTTCGTCTCTGCTCGACTTGTCAGTCTCGCAGTCAGGCTGGCTTATGCCATTGCACTCGACGACCGATTTCCGACCGGTCTGAGCCAACCATCGCGCGCCTCCGTTACTCTTTCGGAGGCGACCGCCCCAGTCAAACTACCCACCATACACGGTCCTGGACCCGGATAACGGGCCGCAGTTAGACATCCATGACGATAAGGGTGGTATTTCAAGGATGGCTCCACAGAAACTGGCGTCCCTGCTTCAAAGCCTACCACCTATCCTACACATGCCGACACGAATGCCAGTGTAAAGCTATAGTAAAGGTGCACGGGGTCTTTCCGTCTAACCGCAGGAACCCCGCATCTTCACGGGGAATTCAATTTCACTGAGTCTCTGCTGGAGACAGCGGGGAAGTCGTTACGCCATTCGTGCAGGTCGGAACTTACCCGACAAGGAATTTCGCTACCTTAGGACCGTTATAGTTACGGCCGCCGTTTACTGGGGCTTCGATTCAAAGCTTGCACCTCTCCTCTTAACCTTCCAGCACCGGGCAGGCGTCAGACCCTATACGTCGTCTTGCGACTT